>CP037918.1:0-2375000 GCA_019356535.1 Chromatiaceae bacterium
TTGACCATCGATACCTGGAACAATCTTCTGGAACGGCTGGGCAGAGAAATCCCCGAGCAGCAGTTCAACACCTGGATCCGCCCCCTGCAATGCGTGGAGCAGGATGGCAAGCTGCGCTTGATGGCACCCAATGCCTTCGTACTCGACTGGGTGCGCAAGCATTACCTGGCGCAGATGCAGGCCCATCTCGACGAGCTGAGCAACGGTGAGCCGATGGTGATCCAGCTGGAGATCGGCAGCGCACCGAGGCAAACCTCGGTCGTCGCCAGTTCGGTGCGACAGACGCCGCGACCAGGCGCCGGCAGCATGACCGGTTCGCGTATCAGCCCCCAGGAACGTCCGGTGGAAGACGATCTGCCTACCACCAACCGTGACTTCACTTTTGACACCTTCGTCGAGGGCAAGTCCAACCAGCTCGCGCGGGCTGCGGGTATCCAGGTGGGCGAGAATCCAGGTCGCATGTACAACCCCCTGTTCATCTACGGCGGGGTCGGCTTGGGCAAGACCCACCTGATGCACGCGGTCGGCAACCTGATCAAGCAGAACGACCCCTCCGCGCGTGTCCTCTACATGCACTCGGAAGGCTTCGTGGCGGAAATGGTCAAGGCCTTGCAACACGGTACCATCGAGCAGTTCAAACGGCGCATGCGCGGAGTCAACGCGTTGCTGATCGATGACGTGCAATTCTTTGCCGGCAAGGAGCGTTCGCAGGAAGAGTTCTTCCATACCTTCAACGCCCTGTTCGAGACCCGCCAGCAGATCGTGCTCACCAGCGATCGCTTCCCCAAGGAGGTGGACGGCCTGGAAGACCGCTTGAAATCACGCTTCGGTTGGGGACTGACGGTGCACATCGAACCTCCCGACCTTGAAACCCGGGTCGCCATCCTGATGAGCAAATCGCAGCAGCTGTTCAATACCGAGCTGCCCAGCGAGGTGGCCTTCTTCATCGGCAAACACGTACGCTCCAATATCCGTGAACTGGAAGGTGCGCTGCGACGCATCAACGCCAATGCCCAGTTCACAGGCCAATCCATCACCCTGGACTTCGCGCGCGAGGCGCTGCGCGACATGATCGACGCCCAGGCGCGCATGGTGACGCTGGAGAACATTCAGAAAACGGTGGCGGAGTACTTCAAGATCCGGGTATCCGACCTGCTCTCGAGCAAACGCAGCCGGACCATTGCCCGGCCGCGCCAGATCGCCATGGCACTGGCAAAGGAGCTGACCAACCACAGCCTGCCTGAGATCGGTGAGGCCTTCGGGGGGCGTGACCACACCACCGTACTCTACGCGACACGCAAGGTGGCCGAACTGCGTGAGTCGGATGTGCATGTGGCCGAAGACTACAACAACCTGTTGAGAACCCTGAGCAACTGACGGGGATAAAAGCGAGAAAGGCGTAAGGTGGATTCCCAAAAGCGACTTATCCACAGGCCACCAACAGGAAAAGCGGGGCGCCATACCGAATCGACTGACAGGGGAAAACGAATATAAATCACTGTTTTTAAAGGTATTTTTTTAAATACCAGGACTTATCCCCTGTGCTAATTACAACAGTAGGTAGTTAAATAAATCATTTGTTATAGCGCCGCGTCGCAAGCGGGTTGGATTTGCAGCGCAGGAGAAAGTGACAACCGCCTGTTGAGAACCCTGAGCAACCGATGGGGATAAAACCGGGAAAGGTCTGACATGGCGGCGGAAAACGGATTTATCCACAGCTCACCAACAGGAAAAACGGGTAGGCATACCGAATCAACTGACAACGAAAATAGATGTCAAGTCTTTGTTTATAAAGGGGAATTTTTGAAAACCAGGACTTATCCCCTGTGCTTAACACAACAATAAGTGGTTAAATAATCTATTTGTAATTGCGGAGCGTCGGAGATGAAGATCAACGCCAACAGAGACGAGCTGCTCGGTCCATTGCTGAAGGTCGGCAGCGTGGTCGAAAGACGCCAGACCTTGCCTATCCTGGCCAATGTGCTGATCTCGGCCGCATCCGGGCGATTACGGTTTACTGCCACGGATCTTGAGGTGGAGCTGACCACCGCGGCCAATGCGGAAATGGACGGGGAAATGGAATTCACCCTACCAGCGCGCAAGCTAATCGACATCTGCAAGGCGCTACCCGAGGGCGCAGCAGTAACGCTGGAGGTAGAAGGCGACAAGGTCACTCTGCGCTCCGGTCGTGGGCGTTTCACGATGGGGATGTTACCGGCGCAAGACTACCCGGCCATCGAGCCAGCCGCTGCCAGCGAACAACTGAGCCTACCAGAATCAGTGCTCAAGCGGTTGATCGACAAAACAGCCTTTGCCATGGCGCACCAGGACGTGCGCTATTACCTCAACGGTCTGCTTCTCGAGATCACGGCCAATCGGGTCCGCGCAGTGGCTACCGACGGGCACAGGCTGGCCCTCTGTGATGCCGAAATGGACACTGGGGTGGCAGCCGACATACAGGTCATCCTCCCGCGCAAGGCAGTACTCGAACTCGGGCGGCTACTGAGTGATGACGATGGAGCGTTGCAATTGGAGATCAGCAATAGCCATGCGCGAGTACGCTTCGGCGATACGGTCTTCACTACCAAGCTGATCGACGGACGTTTCCCGGATTATGAACGGGTGATGCCCTCGGGTGATACTCAGGAACTGCTGGCTGATCGCGATAGCCTGCGCCAGTCGCTGACTAGGACGTCAATTCTTTCTAATGAAAAATACCGCGGGATTCGTTTTCGTTTGGCACCAGGACTGTTGCACCTTCAGGCGCACAATCCCGAACAGGATGAAGCCGAGGAGGAGCTGGAGATCGAGTATCAGGGTCACGAGATTACCATCGGCTTCAATGTGGGTTATCTGCTCGACGTGCTCAACGTGCTGGATACGGAGCAGGTGAGTATGTCGCTGGTCGACTCCAACTCGAGTACCTTGATGACGCCTGCGGGCTCCACCGAGTGCCGCTATGTGATCATGCCCATGCGATTGTAGGGGCTTAGGCGGGAACATTATCAGTGCAAGAAAAAAGGGGCATCAGGCCCCTTTTTTCTATACTGCGCGTCATGTTTTCGGAACTAGCGATTAGAAACCTGCGCATCATTCGTGACTTGCGGTTCGCTTTATCGCCAGGTATCAACCTGGTGTCCGGGGCGAATGGTGCCGGCAAGACCTCGATCATCGAAGCCTTGTATCTCCTGTCTGTTGGGCGGTCATTCCGGCATAGAGACCCGGCACCGCTAATTCGAGATGGCGCCGAGGTGGCTGAGTTGTTTGCGCGGTTCGAGGACGACAGGGGTGTAAGGCATGCGCTGGGGATGCGTCGTGAACGGCAACATCTTGTCGTCAGGCTCGATGGTCGCTCCAGCGTGCGACGCTCGGAGGTGCTTCGTTTGCTTCCGGTTCAGTTCATCGGATCAGATCCCCAGCAAGTGGTAGAGGGAGCGCCCGAGTATCGCAGGCAGTTGCTCGATACCGGATTGTTCCACGTGGAACAGAATTACCTCTCGCTGATGCAACGGTACAGTCGTGCGTTGAGTCAACGAAATGCGGCCTTGCGACAGGGCATTGCTCTAGTCTCGCAGTGGGATCACACCCTAGTGGAGACAGGAACGGTCATTGACGCGATGCGGCGTACCTATGTCGAACGCATCTGTGCCAGGGCTGAAGCCTGGCTCAGCGATTGGGGCCTGGATCTCGGCGTGAGTATTCAATACCGGTCGGGCTGGCGCGCCGGGTGGAGCTTGGCCGAGAGCCTTGAAGCGCATCGTGATACCGACAGGCGCCAGGGCTACACAGGGGTCGGTCCTCATCGAGCAGACATGGTCATCAATACCCGAGCCGGTCGTGGGGGCAAGATCTTGTCCAGGGGGCAGCTCAAAATGCTGGTGGCTGCTGTCGTTATGGCCCAGGCGGAGATCCATCGTGAACGGCATGGTCGGGCGCCGGTCCTGCTTTTCGACGATCTCCCGGCAGAGTTGGACCGCGGTAATCGAGAAAAACTCCTGTCGGGATTAGGCAACGTCTATGCACAGATCGTGGTTACAGCGTTGGATATCGATGACCTGGGAGCTGTCCCTGAGGCAAGAATGTTTCACGTGGAACAGGGGGAGCTTTCCGGACCCGAGGCCGGTTGAGGCTTTCATGTATAATGGTGGCCTGTCCCGCAGCCTGTCACCGCTTTCATGAACGATTCCAACATCTACGATTCGTCTTCCATCAAGGTACTCAAGGGCCTGGATGCGGTGCGCAAGCGTCCCGGCATGTACATTGGTGATACCGACGACGGAACCGGCCTGCACCACATGGTGTTCGAGGTGGTGGACAACTCCATCGATGAGGCGCTGGCCGGTCACTGCAAGGAAATCCAGGTCATCATTCACGATGACGGCTCGGTCACCGTGGCTGATGACGGCCGAGGCATCCCGGTAGGTATCCACGAAGAAGAGGGACGTTCCGCCGCCGAGGTCATCCTGACCGTGCTGCATGCGGGTGGTAAGTTCGACGACAATTCCTACAAGGTCTCCGGTGGCCTGCACGGCGTCGGCGTCTCGGTGGTCAACGCCCTGTCCGAGACCCTGGAACTGGAGATCCACCGTGAAGGCCACGTCCACCGGCAGGTCTATCACATGGGGGTGCCCGAAGCGCCGCTAGCGGTGGTGGGCGAGTCCGACCGCACCGGGACCATAATCCGCTTCAAGCCCAGTGCCGAGATCTTTACCAATACCGAATTCCATTACGAAATCCTCGCCAAGCGCCTGCGCGAGCTGTCATTCCTGAACTCGGGAGTGCGTATCTCCCTGCGCGACGAGCGTAACGAAAAGTCCGATGTCTTCGAATACGAAGGCGGCATTCGAGCCTTTGTCGAGCACCTCAACCGCAAGAAAACCCCGCTGAACGAAAAGGTCTTTCACTTTTCGGCCGAGCGTAACGGCATCGTGGTCGAGGTTGCCTTGCAGTGGAACGAGTCTTACCAGGAAAGCATCTTCTGTTTCACCAACAACATTCCGCAGCGTGATGGCGGCACTCATCTGGCCGGCCTGCGTGCGGGTCTGACCCGTACCCTCAACAACTACATCGAGAGCGAGGGGCTGGCCAAAAAGCAGAAGGTCCACACCACCGGCGACGACGCTCGTGAGGGCCTGACCGCGGTGCTGTCGGTGAAGGTGCCCGACCCCAAGTTCTCTTCACAGACCAAGGAAAAGCTGGTCTCTTCCGAGGTCAAGTCGGTAGTGGAATCCCTGGTGGTGGAGAAGCTCGGCGAATTCCTCATCGAGAACCCGACCGAAGCGAAGATCATCGCCGGCAAGATGATCGAGGCGGCGCGCGCCCGGGAAGCGGCGCGCAAGGCCCGCGAGATGACCCGGCGCAAGGGAGTGCTGGATGTCGCTGGCCTGCCGGGCAAGCTGGCTGATTGCCAGGAGAAGGATCCGGCGCAATCGGAGCTCTACCTGGTGGAGGGCGATTCCGCGGGTGGCTCGGCCAAGCAGGGCCGTGATCGTCGCACCCAGGCCATCCTGCCGCTGAAGGGCAAGATTCTCAACGTGGAGAAGGCGCGATTCGACAAGATGCTGGCGTCCGCCGAGGTCGGCACCCTGATCACCGCCCTGGGCTGCGGTATCGGGCGCGAGGAGTTCGACCCGGACAAGCTGCGCTATCACCGCATCATCATCATGACCGATGCCGACGTGGACGGTGCGCACATCCGCACCTTGTTGCTGACCTTCTTCTACCGGCAGATGCCCGAGCTGATCGAGCGCGGTCACATCTACATCGCCCAGCCGCCGCTGTACAAGGTCAAGAAGGGCAAGCAGGAGACCTATTTGAAGGACGATCTGGCACTCAATGCCTATCTGTTGCGTACCGCGCTGGACAATGCCGCACTGCATGTGAATGCCGAGGCGCCGCCGTTGTCGGCGACTGCGCTCGAGGCCCTGGCCAACGACTATGTGACGGTGGCCGTCATCCTCAAGCGCCTGGGACGGCGTTATGACGAGCGTTTCATGCAGCGCCTGCTGTACATGCCACGGTTGGATGAGGACTTGCTGAGCGATCGCGCGGCCTTCCAGGAATGGATCGACGAACTGCAATTGCGCCTGCAGGCCGACAGCGGGGTCTCAGACCAGTTCAAGCTGCGTCTGGTCGAAGGCGAAGAAGAGGGGCAGGGCGAGGCCCTGTTGCTGGAGCGCTGGACGCACGGCATCACCAACGAGCGCCGGGTGCCGCTGGAATTCTTCCGCAGCGCCGATTATCGCAAGATCGCTGACCTGGGCGAGCAACTGATCGGCTTGATCGGCGATGGAGCTTTTGTACGTCGTGGCGAACGCGAGAAGCCGATTGCCAGTTTCGAGGAGGCCTTTGCCTGGTTGATGGACGAGGCACGCCGTGGGCAGCATATCCAGCGCTACAAGGGTCTGGGCGAGATGAACCCCGAGCAGCTCTGGGAAACCACCATGAACCCGGAGACCCGCCGTCTGCTGCAGGTGAACATCGAGGACGCTGTCAGTTCCGACGAGATCTTCACCACCCTGATGGGTGACCTGGTAGAGCCGCGCCGCGAGTTCATCGAGCGCAATGCCCTGACCGTCGAAAATCTCGATATCTAATCAGGGTTCGGCCCGGGAATGGGCCTTCTACAGGGCGGGAGCGGCCGAACCTTGCCCTCCACGCGAACAGAGCGCCGAAGGGCTTTTGATGGGCACGGCACGGCGCGATGCGCCTTTGCCCATTCTACCCATTGTTCAACAGCTCCAGCACCATAGGATGGGCAAAGGCCCGAAGGGCCGTTCCCATCATGGCCTCTGAACACGACTCACTGGTGAGTCCCACCAGCTTTTCCCCAGAGTTATCCACAGCCTGGTCCACAAGCCAAGGTCGGCTGGTGCCGCCTCTTCCCGTGCAGTGAGCACACCTGGCGAGCGTTTTTGTTGAACCGAAAGTAAGTGATCGCTTTGCTATCGGCGTAATTGTGACGGGAGTTTTTTCATCTCGCCTTCGATCCACTCCTCGACCTCGGCGATGATCTGCTGGGCGTTCTTGCCGGTACTGGGGATGGGCGCGCCGACACGCACCTCGATGGTACCCGGGTACTTTTTCACACCCCGTCGTTTCCAGTAGACACCGGCATTGTGCGCCACCGGCACCACCGGGTAGCCAGATTTCTCGGCGAGGATCGCGCCGCCGATATTGTATTTGCGCCGTTCTCCCGGTGCCGTGCGCGTGCCCTCGGGGAAGATCACCACGATACGGCCGTCGTCCAGCGCCCGTTTGCCCTCCTTGACCACTTGCAACACGGCCCTCCGCCCGGCCTTGCGGTCGATGGGGATCGCACGGCAGAAACCCAGGGCCCAGCCGAAGAACGGGATCTTCAGCAACTCCTGTTTCAGTACCCAGGACTGGTGCGGCGCCAGCAGGCCGCGCAGGGCGATTGTCTCCCACGTGGATTGATGCTTGGCCATGAGGATGGCACCCCCCTTGGGCAGGTGCTCTGCGCCGCGGATGTGGATACGCAGGCCGCAGATCCAGCGTTGCAGCTTAATGTTGAGCTGGCCCCAGTGGGTGGCCACCCGGTCGCTGAAGCGGGTACCGAGGAAGCGGCCCAGTACCGCGATGGTCAGGCCATGGCTGACCACGGTCAGCGACATGAGTACGAAGTAGGTCAGGGAACGCAACAGGATCATCGTTGTGTCAGTATCCAGGAAACGGCTTGATCGAGGTCGTCGAAGGCCGGGACCTCAGGATAGTCTGTGTGCGTAGCCTGTCCGTGGCCGGTGAGCACCAGCAGTGGATAGGCGTTCACGGCGCGGGCTGCCTCGATATCGGCCGCGTCATCGCCGATCACCGTGACCGTTTCCAGTGGGGTGTCCAGGCGATCGGCAATCTCACGCAACATCCCGGTGCTGGGCTTGCGGCATTCACAGCCGCTACCTTCGGCATGGGGGCAACTGAGCATGGCATCCAGGTGGCCGCCGACGCGCGCCAGACCCTCAGCCAGGCGCGCGTGAATGGTGTTCAGCACCTCGATGTGCAAGCGTCCCTCGCCCAGGACCGGTTGGTTGGTCGTCATTGCGACCCGATAGCCGGCGTGGTTGAGTCGGGAGACGGCCTCGAGGCTGCCGGGAATGATGCGCAGTTCGCTCACCGACACCAGGCCGCCGGCGACAGGCTCCAGCAAGACGCCATCACGACCCAGGACGATCAGTGGCTGCATCGGTGTCGATCACTCCATGTCGCGAAACTCGGAGACGCGAATACGTCCGTTGACCATGCGCGCCTCGCGCTGCATCAGCTTGTCCATCTTCGCCCAGAAAGCCTGCTTGAGATCGAAGTCGGCCGCGATGCCGGTGCCCATCAGCAGAATCAGCAGGTCGGCCACCTCCTCGGCCAGGGCCGCGGTGCTCTTGCCTTTGGTCACGCAGCTGGAGATCTCGCCCAGCTCTTCGACCATCAAGGCGACCCGGTAGTTGAGTTCCTCGCCGCCGGTGTTGCGGAAATCATGCTTGTCGTGAAAGGCCTGTACGGCGGCCAGCATGGCGTCCCAGGAATTACGATCCGGTGTGTTCATGCGGACTCGCCTCCACCGGCCTGCAAGCGCCCGATGTCGGCCACCTGGAGGAACAGTTCCCGCGCACGTCGCAACAGGGCGAGCCGGTTGTTGCGCACCGCTGGATCTTCGGCCATCACCATCACCTCTTCGAAGAAGCGGTCGGTAGGTTCGCGCAGCCGGGCCAGGGTCTCGAGCTGCGCGATGTAATCACCGGTTCGCAGCGCGAGGCTACCTTCGGCCGTGTTGATTTCGTCGAGCAGTACCTGCTCGATCGTTTTTTCGAAGTGCCCGGGATCGACGGTTACGGGGATCTCCTCACCGGCCTTCTTGAGGATATTGCCGATGCGCTTGTTGGCGGCGATCAGGGCCTCGGCCTCGGGCAGCTCCAGGAAGGCCTGCACCGCCTGGATGCGTTGCTCGATATCGGCCAGGTCCGGCGGCGCCACCGTGATCACGGACTCGAAGATGTCGGACGAGACACCGGTGTCGGCATACAGCCGGCGCAGACGGTCGCGCATGAACTGCCATACTGTGTCGACGACGTCAGTCTCGCCCAAGCGCTCGCCCAGTTGTTGTCTGGCCTGATCCAGGAGCTCCAGTACATTCAATGAAAGTGAATGCTCACGCAAGATGCGCAGGACACCGAGTGCGGCACGCCGCAGTGCGTAGGGGTCCTTGTCGCCGGTAGGTTTCATGCCGATGCCGAAGATGCCGACCAGGGTGTCCAGGCGCTCGGCCAAGGCCACCGCGATACCGGTGCGGGTCTGAGGCAGGCGGTCCCCGGAGAAGCGTGGCATGTAGAACTCGTCGAGCGCTTGCGCCAGCTCGGGGTCCTCGCCGTCGCGCAGGGCCTGGTAGCGGCCCATGATGCCCTGCATGTCAGGGAACTCGTAGACCATCTCGGTCATCAGGTCGCAACGACTGAGCATGCCCGCGCGCCGTGCCTTTTCCACGTCGCCATCGATCGCTTCGGCGATGCGGGCAGCCAGCGTCGCCACTCGCTCGGACTTCTCGTACATTGAACCCAGGCGTTTCTCGAACACCACGTCCTTGAGCGAGTCGATGTGATCCTCGAGGCGCTTCTTCCCATCCTGCTCCCAGAAGAAGCGGGCATCGGCCAGGCGCGGACGGATGACCCGCTCGTTGCCGGCGCGGATCACCTCGGGGTCACGGCTCTCGATGTTGGCGATCGTAATGAAGTGGTTCAGCAAACGACCTTCGGCGTCGAACACCGGGAAATACTTCTGGTTGCCTTTCATGGTGCTCACCAGCGCCTCGTGTGGCACCTCGAGGAAGTCGGCATCGAAGCTGCCGGCGATGGGAACCGGCCACTCGTTGAGCGCAGTCACCTCGTCGAGCAGGGCGTCGTCGATGTCGGCGATCCCCCCGAGTTGCTTGGCGGTGGCCTCGACCTGGGCGCGAATGCGCGAGCGCCGATCAGGGAAGTGAGCGATCACTTTGCCCTCGTTTCCGAGAATGTCGGCATAGTCGGCCGGCTCATAGAGGGTGATGCCCTCGGGGTGATGGAAGCGGTGGCCACGGGTGACGCGGTCGGCACGGGCCTCCAGCAGGGTGCAATCGACCACGGCGTCACCGTGCAGGAACACCAGCCAGTGCACCGGGCGCACGAACTGGGCCTCGGAGTCGCCCCAGCGCATGCGCTTGGGGATGGGCAGGCGTTCGAGCGCACGCTCGGCGATGCCTGGCAGCAGGTCGGCTGCGGGCAGGCCAGGCTGGTGCGAGCGGAACATCAGCCATTCGCCTTTGTCGGTCTTCAGGCGCTCGAGCTGGTCCACGGTGGTGCCGCAGGAGCGCGCGAAACCCTCGGCGGCCTTGGTAGGCCGACCCTCGGCGTCGAAGGCAGCCTTCACCGCGGGCCCGCGGCGTTCCACGTCGCGGTCGGGTTGGCGCTTCTCGAGATCGCGCACCAGCAGGGCCAACCGGCGCGGTGTGGCATAGGCGGTCACTTCGCCGTGCGCCAGTTGTGCCTCGGACAGGCCGCTCAGGAAACCTTCCTCGAGGGCACTGGACAGGCGCTTGAGGGCGGTCGGCGGCAGTTCCTCGGTGCCCAGTTCGAACAACAGATCGGCGCGATCGCTCATGCGCTGGTCTCCTTTGCTTCACTCTCGGGGAGCATGGGGAAGCCCAGGCGTTCGCGGGCCTCGTAATAGGCCTGGGCCACGGCACGCGCGAGGGCGCGTATGCGCAGGATGTAGCGCTGGCGCTCGGTCACCGAGATGGCGTGCCGTGCATCCAGCAGGTTGAAGGCGTGCGAGGCCTCGAGCACCCGCTCATAGGCGGGCAGGGGCAATCCTAGTTCGATCAGGCGCTGGGATTCCTTCTCGCACTGGTCGAACAGGCCGAACAGGAAGTCCACATCGGCGTGTTCGAAGTTGTAGGCCGACTGTTCGACCTCGTTCTGGTGGAACACATCACCATAGGTCACGGTGCCTTGCGGGCCGTGGGTCCACACCAGGTCGTAGACCGATTCCACACCCTGCAGGTACATGGCGATGCGCTCCAGCCCGTAAGTGATCTCGCCGGTCACCGGTCGGCAGTCCAGCCCGCCGACCTGCTGGAAATAGGTGAACTGAGTGACCTCCATGCCGTTCAGCCAGACCTCCCAACCCAGTCCCCAGGCGCCCAGGGTGGGCGATTCCCAGTTGTCCTCGACGAAGCGGATGTCGTGCACCAACGGGTCGATACCGAGCAGCTGCAGCGAGCCCAGGTACCGTTCCTGGATGTCCTTGGGCGAGGGCTTCATCACCACCTGGAACTGGTAGTAATGCTGCAGGCGGTTGGGGTTCTCACCGTAGCGCCCGTCGGTGGGGCGGCGCGAGGGCTGTACATAGGCCGCGTTCCACGGCTCGGGGCCGATGGAACGCAGGAAGGTCGCGGTATGGAAGGTGCCCGCGCCCATTTCCATGTCGTAGGGCTGCAGGATCACGCAGCCCTGGTCCGCCCAGTAGCGTTGCAGGGCGAAGATCAGCCCCTGGAAGGTCGATACGTCCGTATCCTGGCTCATGTCTGGTGTTTCTCCGCCGGCCGGTGCCGGACCCCGGATAAAAACCGGGGATTATACAGCCTCTGTGTCTGTCCACTCCTTATAATGTGGCGTTTCAGCACAATCGGCGGAAATCTCCATGACCCAGCAACGCAAGGCACTGGCGCTCATCTCCGGTGGACTGGACTCGCTGCTCGCGGCGAAGGTGATCCAGGAACAGGGCATCCACGTGGAAGGCGTGAACTTCTTCACCGGCTTCTGTGTGGAGGGGCATACCCATGCCATCCGCAAGAAGGATCGGGCGAAGCCGAAGCGCAACAACGCCCTGTGGGTGGCCGAGCAGTTGGGGATCAAGCTGCATATCATCGACATCGTCGAGGAATACAAGGACGTGGTGTTCAATCCGAAGTACGGTTACGGTGCCCACCTCAACCCCTGCCTGGACTGCAAGATCTTCATGGTGCGCAAGGCCGCGGAGTGGATAGAGGAGCACGGTTTCGATTTTGTGATCACCGGTGAGGTCGTCGGCCAGCGCCCCAAGTCGCAGCGCAAGGACACCATGCCAGTAGTGCAGCGTGACTCCGGCATTGGTGACCGCCTGCTACGCCCGTTGTGCGCCAAGAACCTGCCTCCCACCCTGCCCGAGCGGGAGGGCTGGGTCGATCGCGACAAGCTGTTCGATTTCTCCGGGCGTTCGCGCAAGCCGCAGATGGCACTGGCAGCCAAGTACGGCTTCACCGACTATGCTCAGCCGGCTGGCGGCTGTTGTTTCCTCACCGACGAGCAGTATTCGGTGAAGCTGGCCGATCTGTGGAAGGCCCGCGGCAATCGCCAGTACGAGCTAGACGACATCCTGTTGCTCAAGGTCGGCCGGCATATCCGCCCCGCCCCGCACTACAAGTTGATCGTGGCGCGCGAAGAGGGTGAGGGGAATTTCCTGCAGGGTTACCGCAAGCAGTACCCCCATCTGCGTACCGTCAGTCATGGCGGCCCCTTCACACTCATCGACGGCGAGCCCGGTACGGACGACATCGAGCTGGCCGCGCGCATCGTTGCCCGCTACAGCCAGGGCAAGCAGGCCGACGAGGTCGAGGTGGAATATGTCGACGCTCAGGGTGTCGGTCACAGCTTGCGGGTGAAGCCGTTGGCAGCTCACGAGATCCCCAAGGCCTGGATACTTTGACAATTTCCGACCCTGATAGACTGGGCGCATGCAGCAAGCCCTGGATCGTCTGCCGACCGTCGTGATGGGTGCCGTCAGGCGCCTGCTGCGTCCGCTCGTGCGCCTGATGATCCGACATGGCATCACCTTGCCTTCCATCGTCGAACTGCTCAAGCAGGTCATGGTGGAGGTCGCTGTCCAGGATTTTCCGGTCGAAGGCAAACGTACCACTGACAGTCGCGTCAGCGTGCTCACCGGGGTTCATCGCAAGGATGTCAAGCGCTTTCGCGAACAGGGTTTTCAGCGCAACGATGTGCCCAAGAAAGTCTCGCTGGGCATGCAGCTGGTCAATGTCTGGATGACCAGGTCGCCCTGGCTCGATGAACAGGGCCGGCCCAGGGTGTTGTTGCGACTGGCCGACGGAAGCGATCGACCCGATTTCGAGACCCTGGCGAACCAAATCAGCAGCGATGTACGTCCACGAGCCATCCTCGACGAACTGGTACGCGTGGGTGTGGTGGAAGAGCGCGACAACCAAGTCGTGCTGCGCACCGAGGCCTTCGTTCCACGATCGTCCGAGGAGGAGAAGCTCTATTATTTCGAGCGTTCTGGGCATGCTCACTTGATGGCGGGCGTGCGTAACCTGGAGGGTATCGAGCCCCCCTTCTTCGATCGCGTAGTGCAATACCACAATATCCCGGAAAGCGCCCTGCCGCGGTTGCGGCAGATGGTGGAGGAACAAGGCATGGCGCTGCTGCGCGAGATCAACCGTGCAGCACACGAGGCCAACGATTCGCAGGCGTCGAAGCGGCAAACCTTTCTGGTCGGTCTCTACTGTTACCACGAGCCTTCGGTGGGCAGCGATGACTAGCCCAAAGATTTCGCTCGTCGAACAGCGCCGGGATAGCATGCGCGTGACCCCCCAAGGGAAAACCTTGAGAAAGTGCGGCTGTAGCCGGCCGCCATTTGTACCCGGCCCTGTTCTATTCCTATTCCGGCGATTTCTCGCGCGCTGTTGCTTGAATTTCACTCGAGCGATTGCTATCGCATTCGCTGCAAATCGGCGACACAAAGGCTGTAAATTCCGCCGGCAGTCGGGATCCGAGCGAAATTTCCGGGCTGCGATCTGGCGTCGTTGCGTACTGGTCTGCTGCCTGGCATTCGGGCCCCTGCTGGTGGATGGGACGGCCGCCGCGCGCAATGTCTGTGCCCTGCCCGGTCTGGCATCGATCCAGGACGGCCTGGGCGGGACCGGTCACACGGGGGGTGACGGGGACGAAGGCCTGGGGGGCACGGGGATGGTGCCCGGCGATGGCATCGGTGGAACGGGGCAGCCCCTGGCCGGCTTGCACGATGGTCTGGGCGGAACCGGGCATCGCAGCGACGGCTTGGGTGGCACCAGCCGTCCGCACCAGACCTTGCGTATCCGCGGCGTGGTGACCGGATTCGGCAGCGTTTGTGTGGCTGGCATCGAGGTGCATTACTCGCAGACGACCCCGGTGCATGTCGACGGTGTGGCAGTGACCGCCGATGCTCTGGCCGTCGGACAGGTAGTAGATATCGAAGCACGTCTGCAGGGCAGCAGTATCCACGCCGAGCAGATGCGGGTGTTGCGTCAGCTCGTGGGCACGGTGGAACAGGTCGATGTCTTTGGCGGACGCGTGCGTATCGCCGGTACTCTGGTGGACGTACCGGAGCGTGTTGCCGGACTGCGGATCCCGGAACTGCGTCCCGGCCAGCCAGTGATCGTCAGCGGTGTGCGGCGTGCAGATGGCGCCCTGCACGCCACGCGCATCGAAGCGGCTCCACGGCACGACATAGAGACCGAGTCGCCGCCGCCATTGCGTAACGGCCTGGCGGTGCTCCAGGGTGTAGTAGCGCAGGTGCGGGATGGGTATATGCAATTGGTGGACGGACCCTCGATCCGCCTGTCGGGTGAGGCTCTGGTCCCGTCCCGAGGGGCCCTGGCCACGGTGGTGGTCGAGGTGGATGGGCCGGACGTCATATCGCGCACCTTGGCGGTCATCGACATCGATGATCTGCATCACCTGACGGGGCACCCCGAGCCCGAAGCCTTGAACCTGGCCGACCGGCAGGGTCGGGCAAGTGATGATGAACGGGTGCCGTCATCGCGCGCAGAGTACAATGCGGCAGAAACGGCAGGGATGCACCTCGACGCCGAGTCTGGTCCACATGGGATGGAAGTTGCCGACGAACCGGATTCGACTGAAACACCGGAACTCCCGGAACTGCACAACGAATCGGATGTGCCGGATTTGCCTCAACTCCCGGAGCCCCCGGATGAACCCGAGGTGCCCGATCTTCCGGAGCAGCCCGAAGCCCCCGAGGTGCCGGAGCTTCCGGACGAAGCGGACTAGCCTGGATATTTCACAGGCCGAACAACGCTTGAAATCCAGGATGTTGAATCATCGAACAAAAATGGCAAAAAGGGACGCCACAGTTTGCACTCCGCGTTGTTCTATCCCGATTCCGGCAGTTTCTCGCTTGCTGTGGCCCGGCTTTCACTCAAGCGATAGCACAGACTCAACTTTCGCTCCAAACCGGCGCCACAACGGCTGTGAATTCCACCGGCTCTCGGGATGTCGGCGAAACATCGGGGTTAGCCGGACGATTCCTGAGGGAACAGGTCCGGATTCTTCATCCACGTGGCGACAAGGGGAGCCTGCCGTGCGAGTCGTCCTGTCACTGATGCTGTTGTCTCTGCCGCTGGCTGCCGTGGCGAAAGACGCTACCCGTCTGTCGTTGAGCGTCTACGAGGCCAGCGGTCACTACGGAAGTCCTGTCCGGACCACTATCCGGAGTGTGGGGCTCGGCCTGCGTCATCGAACAGGACACTGGACCTTGCGGGCCACCATCCCCTGGCTGAACATCCGCGGTGCGGCCAACGTCCTGCCTGACGGGGCGACCACCGCGGGGAGCACGACACGCCGTTCGCGCAAAGGCCTGGGAGACGTGAACCTTTCGGTAGCTCGCCGCCTGTTCTACAACCAGGAACAGCGCGCCGGCCTTTCGGCCCGGTTCGCCGTAAAGCTCCCGACTGCCAGTCGCAACCAGGGCCTGGGTACTGGGGAACCGGATTTCACCATGGAGCTGGCACCTCATGGTTACCTAGGCAGCCATACCTGGTTTGCGGCCCTCGGCTATCGCAAGTACGGTGATACACCAACGACCGACTATCGGGACGGGTGGTTGTTGCGGCTGGGACTGTCACACCCCTTGGGTGATCATCAGGCCGTGGGTCTGAGCCTGCGTTATCGCCAGGGCAATCGTGCGGGTCGTGACGATCAACGGAGCCTGATGTTGTTTCACGACCTGCGCCTGGAACGGGGCTGGCGGACCCAGACCTATCTCATCAGGGGTTTCTCGGATGCTACCGCCGAATGGGCTGCAGGGCTGTCGTTGATCAACGCCTTCTGATCGGTATTCCTTCTATCCTGTTGCGAAAAACGTGACGCCGTTCTCTGTCCTTTTGTTGCGTGGGAAAATATCACATCTATAATGAACGATCAGATACTGAGGAGAGAACATGTCGGTAGAAGTCATCAAGCCTGAGGCCGGTGGTGGGCGCAAGCAGCAACAGCTGGACCAGGAACGCCTACTACGAGCCAAGCGCGGTTTTTCGACACGTCGTTTTGATCCGGCGACGGCGCATGGTCTGTCGAGCAGGAACTATCGCCCTCGTGCAGGCGATCTGGTGTTGGCACAAGTGGTCCATGTTGGCCAGCACAAGCGCATCGAACAACCGGATGGGCGGCGAGCGCACCTGTTTGCCGGCGACGAGATCCTGGTGGCCTATGGTAACCGTTATGCGCCCGATCAGTTCGAGGCTGTGGTGCCTTCCGATCTCGGGGAATGTGATTTGGTAGCCGCTGGTGGCATCGCCGCCCAGGTGGTCTCGCAGCACCGCAATATGTCGGAAGCCACGCGCATCCGCCCGTTGGGGGTGTTGCTGGATGCCCAGGGGAAGGTGCTCAACCTGCGGCGCTATCGCCTACGTACGGCGACGACCATGCCGGCGTATCCGCCAGTGATGGCGGTACTCGGGACCTCCATGAATGCCGGCAAGACCACCGCCCTGTCGCGCCTGGTCCTGGGGCTGCGGCGGGCAGGTCTGCGCGCCGCGGCCTGCAAGGTCACAGGGACCGGGGCTGGTGGGGACTACTGGATGATGCGTGATGCCGGTGCGGTACTGGTCAGTGATTTCACCGATATGGGGTACGCGACCACGCATGGCCTGAACGGACAGGAGATCGAAGGCATCCTGGAAGGCCTGATCAGGCATGCAGTGACGGCCATTCCGGATGTCATCCTGCTGGAAGTGGCCGATGGCCTGCTGCAGCCGGAAACCCGCCGGCTCGTGGAAAACCCCCGTTTCCGGGAATGGGTCGACGGCGTGGTATTCGCCGCCAGCGATGCCATGGGGGCAGTAGCGGGTGCGCAACTCCTGCAAGATCATAAACTGCCGATGCTGGCGGTGACCGGTAGCTTCACCGCCTCGCCGCTGGCTGTTCAGGAAGTGGTGCCCGCGCTCGAGGTGCCCGTACTGCTGAAGACAGAGCTCTCCGACCCGCAGGTGGCCGGGGGACTGCTCGACCTGTTGAAGTCCGAATTGCAGGGACATGAGGCTACCGGCCCTCTATAAGGGGCGCCGCCGGCGTCACCTGTTGGCGTTGTTCGCCAATGGTCTGCTCCAGGCCCTGCTGGCGACGGCCCTGGCCTGGCAGGCACAGGCCATGTTCGATGGGCAGGTGATGGAACCGGCCGGAGATTACCGGTCGGCTCTGGAATACGCCGCCCGCCTGCTGTTGCTGTCGGTCTTGATTGCACTGCTGCGCCGGCGCGAACGTATGGATGCCGAACTGCTCGGCCAGCTCTATGTACGTGATCTGCGCAAGCGCCTGTTCGCCCGATTGTTGCGCAGCCAACACGCGAGCATCGCCGCCCAGCGCCGTGGCCAATTGTTGATCCGCTTCGTGAGTGACCTGAATGCGGTACGCCAGTGGGTCAGCCTGGGCCTTGCGCGCCTGGGTGTCGCCGCAATCGTGATCTCACTGGTGATGGTGGCCCTGTGGTGGCTGCATCCCTTGTTCATGTTGACGGTTGGCGGCAGCCTAGTGTTGACTGCTGCCGCCTTGTGGCGCCAGGGCGCTACCCTGCGCCAGGCGATCGCCGAGGTACGGCGTCGCCAGGGTTACTTGGCCGCCAACATGACCGAGAAGATCGCCGCGGTTTCCACCATCCAGTTGTTTGGACAGGCAGAACGTGAACGTCGCCGGTTGGCGCGGCAAAACCGGCGGGTGATCCAGGCGGCTGGCGAGAAGGCTGCTGCCATCGGCAGTCTGCGGGCTATTATCGAGATCGGAGTTGGGCTCGCGTTTGCCGCCGGGTTGCTGGTGACGGCTATTCTCGCCTCGGACGGGCAGGTCAGCCCCGGGACTTTTGTCGCCGTATTCACCCTCATCGGTTTTCTCTCCACGCCCCTGCGTGATGTCGGTCGGGTACACGAGTATTGGCTGGCGAACCGGGTGGCACTGGCGAACATCCAGCGCCTGATGCGTCGGATTCGCCCACTGCAACTCGCCGATGCCATCTACCTGGATAGCGAGTTTTCTGGAGCCCTGGTATTCGACGAGCTCTCTCTCGAGGGGAGTGTGACCTCCTTCAGTGCCCGTGTCGAGGCTGGGCAGCGGGTCGCCTTGGTGGGCCCCAACGGGGCAGGAAAGACCTCCCTGCTGCATGCCATCGTGCGCCTGCGTGAGGCCGACAGAGGAGACATCCGTATCGACGGGGTGTCGATCCGTGATCTGCCGCTGGAACAGCTGCACGGCCTCGTAGCCTATGTCGGTAACGATGTCCCCCTGTTGCGGGCCACCTTGCGCGAAAATCTGTTGTACGGGGCGCGGCAGGTGTCGGAAGAGGCCTTGCAGACGGTCATACGCTGTTGCGGCATTGACGAACTGGTACGACGCCTCCCCGAGGGCCTGGATATGCGTCTGCAAGAAGGTGGGGTCAATCTCTCGCAGGGTCAGCGCGCCCGCGTGGCCCTGGCGCGGGCCTTGCTGAAGCGACCCTGTATCCTGCTGCTCGACGAGGCCGACGCCCATCTGGATCTGGTTGCGGTCAAGGCATTCAATCAGGTGTTGGCGGACTTTCCGGGTACGGTGGTGATGGCGACGCATCGGCGCGAGGCGGTCCGCCAGGCGGATATCGTCTGGCACCTGCACGACGGGCGCCTGGTGGCGCGAGGTAGTCCGGGCGAACTCCTGCAGGGCGATGGTCCGACCCAGCAGCTTTTCAGTGGGCCCCGTCCTTGGCGTGAAGCCCACGAGGACCCGGGGCAGCATCACAGGAGGGGCGGAAAGTGAATGGCATGATTCTTTGTCCATCACCCCGGGAAGTTCCTGGAGAGCACGGTGGTACGACCTTTCAGTACACGGCTGATACGCACCCCCCCTTGCCCTGCCTGATCCATCGTCCGCCGGGCGATGAGGCCCCGCGTGGCCTGCTTGTCTGCGTACACGGCATCTCGCGCAATCGCCATGAACATCTCGAGGCGTTTCGGCATCATGCCGACCGTCATGGCGTGGCTCTGTTGCTCCCGCTGTTCTCGCAACGGGATTATCCTGACTATCAGCGCCTCGGGAGAAAGGGGCGGGGGCCGCGGGCGGATCTTGCCTTGTTGAAGGCCATCGAACAGACCCTGGCCCACCTGGAGTTGCCTGACGAACGCTTCGATCTCCTGGGATATTCGGGCGGTGCCCAGTTCGCGCACCGTTTCGCCCTCCTGCACCCACATCGTGTGCGGCGCATCGGGCTGGGTGCGGCCGGCTGGTATACCTGGCCTGATCCCCGGGTCTCCTACCCCAGGGGTACGGGCTCCACGGCCGTCATGCCGGGCGAGCGATTCGATCTCGCGGGGCTGCTGCGTACTCCCATACTGGTCTGGGTCGGTGATCGAGACCGCGAGCGTGATCCGGCATTGAACACCAGTGCACGCATCGATCGGGTGCAGGGCGGTCATCGCGTCGCCCGTGCCGTCAACTGGGTGAGGGCCATGCGCCAAGCCGGCCTCCGCCTCGGCATCCGCACCGATATCCGCCTGCGCCTGTTGCCGGGTGTCACGCATGCGTTCGTGGAGGCGGATCGGATCGGCAAGATCGGCCGGCTGGTGTTCGACGATTTCTATGATTCTACGAGTGGTGAGGAAACGACATGAATCGAAATTTCCTTTGGACAATGGGTTGGCTCGGGTACTTGGCACTCGCCAGCGCTGCGGCCTGGGGGGCACCGGCGCCAGGCACCATCGCAGTGTATTCCGATGGTCGGGTAGTCAAGCTGCTGGAGAACAAGGGAGATGCCACGATCTGGCAGGACCATCGCCTGCGCCGCATCACGTACGCCGCCAACCCGGTATTGCCGCCGCGTCAACGGCTCGGGCTGGATGGTCGCCTGCAATACCGAGAGACCCTCGATGAGGGCAATCCGGCCAGTCTGCTCAATGCCAGCCCGGGCACCACGGTAGAGTTCCGCACGCACCGGGTGAATGCAAAGGGCGTGGCGTCATCCCGTAACTATCAATGCACAGCCCTGGGTATTGACCGTGTTCGCGTGCTTGGTCGCGACGAGTCGGTACGGCGATTTCGCTGCGAGCGCTATACGGTGCACGCCAAGTTGTGGACCCGGCAGATAAAAGAGATCCGCGAGCTGGCCTACAGCCCACGCCTGCGCCTGGTCGTTGAGCAGGTGCGGCGTCGGCCCGCCAAGGGAACGGTGCGCGAACGCCGCCTGGTCGCATTGATCCCGCCCGGCAAATACCGTTATGCCGATCTGCGATCGCTGCTTGCCGCACAACGTGGAGGAGCTGCCCAATGAAACGCCTGTTGCCCTGGATCACCGCAAGTCTGCTCGCCGGTTGCATGAGTTCCGTGCCGCAGATGCCCTCGTCTCCGCAACGTCTGGATGCCGCTGAAGTGCGCGCCCTGTTCATGGACCACACCGTCGAATCCTACAATCGCAACAACCAGCTCACCTCCTTTACCTATTACCACCCCGACGGTCGGGTGCTGCAACAACGCTTCTGGTCGTATCGTGCCGGCAGCTGGCGGGTGTTGCCGGATGGACGCATCTGCCTGAAGTTCACCCGCGAGCGATGCCGCCCCATCGAGCGCGTGGGGGACGTGTACTACAAGGTGGTGCCCAAGAAGGGACGGGCTGTACGTTATCGCCAGTTTCTGCCCGGGAACCGCCTGCTGGCGAAGGGGGCATCATGGCCGCGAGGGCCGCAATTCCACCCCTGAAGTGCCGATACCCCGTGCATGCGTGGCGCGGCCGCCCGGGTATAATGCGCGAAATTCCAGTACCCGGTCCCGCGCCATGTCCCGACGCCATGTCCTCGATTGCCACCGCCTGCTCTGTCCCCTGCCCGTGATCCGGGTACAGGACCGGGTGGCGCAGCTTGCCCCCGGCGACGAGCTCGAGGCGGTGTGCACCGACCCCGGTGCGCTCAACGATATCCCGGCCTGGTGCCGGCTCAACGGCCACCAGGTACTCGAGACCCGCGAGGGCGACGGCGAATACGTGGTGGTGCTGCGTGTCGGGAGCGACCCGGCATGAATGATGTGACCACGCCCGTGCTCGAGGAGCGCAGCCGGGCCAGCCAGCGGGTCACCCTGATTGGTGCGGTGGTCAACCTGCTGCTCTCTGGGCTCAAGTTGGTGGCCGGCTGGCTGGCAGGTTCCGCGGCCCTGGTCGCCGACGGTATCCATTCGCTGTCCGACCTGCTGTCCGATGCCCTGGTCTGGTTCGCGGCACACCATGCCGCGCAGGAACCCGACGAGGAGCACCCTTATGGCCACGGCCGCTTCGAGACGGCGGCCACTCTGGGGCTGGGTATCCTGCTCGGCCTGGTGGCCCTGGGGATCGTCTGGGATGCCGTGCTGCGCGTCTCCAAGGGCGACTATCCCTCACCCGGTGCGCTGGCGGTGTGGGCGGCTGCGATCTCCATCCTCGCCAAGGAGGCGTTGTACTGGTACACCATCGTTACCGCGCGCCGGGTGAACTCCAAGATGCTAGCGGCCAATGCATGGCATCACCGCAGCGATGCGATCTCCTCGATCGTGGTGCTGCTCGGCATCCTCGGTGCAATGGCCGGTTGGCCTTACCTGGATGCGGTGGCTGCGGTAGTGGTCGGTGCGATGGTGGCCAAGATCGGTTGGGATCTGGGCTGGGAAGCCATGCAGGAACTGGTGGACGCTGCGCTGGACCCCGAGCAGGTACGTGCGGCCGAAGTCGCGATCTGCTCGGTGGACGGGGTACGCTCTATCCACATGCTGCGCACCCGGCGGCAAGGACACCAGGCTGCGGCGGACGTGCATGTGCAGGTGGATCCCCGGCTCTCGGTATCCGAGGGGCACATGATCAGCATCGCCGTGGAAGAACGCCTGAAGGAGGCTGTCGAGGTAATCAACGATGTGACCGTGCACATCGATCCGGAAAATGACGAGGACGGCCCGCCCTGCCGTGATCTCCCCCTGCGCAGCGAGGCGCTGGACCTGCTGCGTGGCTACTGGCCCAATCTGCCCGAAGGTCATGACATCGTGTTGCATTATCTATCGGGTCGGATAGACGTGGACCTCGAGCTGCCGCTTGCGCGCTGTGACCGGGACGAGGCGGTAGCTTTGCGGGAGTCCCTGCAACAGGCCCTCGAGGTCGATCCTCGTTTCGGGGATGTCCATGTCAAGTACCGTGTGGCCGCCCCATGATGGGGCGTTCCGGCTTTGTTTGCTTCATGATGGTGCGCCTTCCGCTAGAGTTGGAGGCGGAAGCGACGAAAATCCCTTGCCATGGACATGCCATTTCGTGGCAGATCCTCTATAGTTCGCAACCGTATCGGAAACGATGATCGGCAGCAGGAGGCCTATGCTGCAAAGTAGCCGTCTGGTGGCATATTGTTTGCCTTTATACTGGACAACCTGTCGGTCTTGCACCGATCAGGACCGGAATTTTGAACAGGCTGCCTGAAGACAGCCTTCCCCTAACCTTCTTGGAGAGATCGAGATGGCCGCAAAAAACGTCCTGAAGATGATCAAGGACAATGACGTCAAGTACGTCGATTTCCGTTTCACCGATACCCGCGGCAAGGAGCAGCACGTCACCGTGCCCGCTTCCACCATTGACGAGGACCTGTTCGAGGACGGCAAGATGTTCGACGGTTCCTCCATCGCCGGCTGGAAGGGTATCAACGAGTCCGACATGATTCTGATGCCGGATGCGGATACCGCCGTGATGGACCCGTTTACCGACGAGTCCACCATGATCCTGCGTTGCGACGTCCTCGAGCCCTCCACCATGGAAGGCTATGAGCGGGATCCGCGCTCGGTGGCCAAGCGCGCCGAGGCCTACCTGAAGTCCACTGGCATCGCCGACACGGCCTACTTCGGTCCCGAGCCGGAGTTCTTCGTGCTCGATGACGTGCGCTGGAGCGTAACCATGGCCGGGTCCATGGTGCAGATCGACTCCGAAGAGGCCGAGTGGAACTCGGAAAAGGTCTACGAGGACGGCAACATCGGTCACCGTCCGGGTGTCAAGGGTGGCTACTTCCCGGTGCCGCCGGTCGACTCCCTGCATGACCTGCGTTCTGCCATGTGCGACGCTCTTGAGGAGATGGGCGTGACCGTCGAGGTGCATCACCACGAGGTGGCCACCGCCGGCCAGTGCGAGATCGGCACCCAGTTCAACACTCTGGTCAAGCGCGCTGACTGGAACCAGATCCTCAAGTACGTTGTGCACAACGTCGCCCATGCCTATGGCAAGACCGCGACCTTCATGCCCAAGCCCATCGTCGGTGACAACGGCTCCGGTATGCACGTTCACCAGTCGCTGGCAAAGGATGGCGAGAATATCTTCGCCGGTGACCAGTACGGTGGTCTGAGCGAAACTGCACTGTACTACATCGGTGGCATCATCAAGCACGCCCGTGCGCTGAATGCCTTCACCAACGCCTCGACCAACTCCTACAAGCGCCTGGTGCCCGGCTTCGAGGCCCCGGTGATGCTGGCCTACTCGGCCCGCAACCGTTCCGCCTCCATCCGGATTCCCTGGGTTGCCAGCCCCAAGGCACGCCGCATCGAGGTGCGTTTCCCCGATCCGACCGCCAACCCCTACTTGGCCTTCTCGGCCATGATGATGGCCGGCCTGGACGGTATCCAGAACAAGATCCACCCGGGCGATGCAGCCGACAAGGACCTCTACGACCTGCCGCCGGAAGAGGCTGCGGCCATCCCGACCGTGTGCCACAGCCTGGATCAGGCGCTGGAAGCCCTGGATGCGGACCGCGACTTCCTGAAGGCCGGTGGCGTGTTCACTGACGATCTGATCGACGGCTACATCGAGCTCAAGATGGAAGAGGTCACGCAACTGCGCATGACCACCCACCCGATCGAGTTCGACCTGTACTACAGCTTGTAATACAGGGCTATCACCGGCGAACCGGGCCCGCAGCCGTGAGGCTGCGGGCCTTTTGCGTTTGCGATACCCTGCGACGGGCCTGCTTGGCAGTGACCGGTGACTGCTCTATGCTCGGGGCATGTCCAGATATCCCCTCCTGCTGCTCCTCGTCTTGCCCTGGTCTACGCAGGCGGTGATCTGCAAGTCGGTGGACGCCAAGGGTGGGATCACCTATTCCGATGTGCCGGCAGGTGACTGCAAGCACCCGGTCACCTTGCCGGAGGTCTCCCGTTACGCACCGCCTCCTGTTGGTGCCGGTGCCGAGTTGCCGGCTGATAATGGTACTAGCGATGTCGAAGCAGCTTTCACCGGCTATACCGAGATGCGCATCGAGCAGCCAGCTGCCAATGGCACGGTGCGCAGCAATGAGGGCAGGGTCCCGGTGGCGGTCTATCTTGTGCCCTCCCTGCAACAGGGTCACTATCTTCAGCTGGTGCTCGACGGTACGCCTGTAGGCCCGCCGGCGGCGACCCTGGGATCCACCCTCACCGGGGTCTCCCCGGGTGTGCACAGCCTGGGGGCTCGCATCATCGACGCCCAGGGGCGCGTACTGTATTCGACCGCTTCCATCTCCTTCACTCTGCTTCACAGGGCGGAGAAGACGACCATTCCCACCACACCGCCGAATGCGGCCTACCAGCCACGTTACGTGCCTCCTTCCAACGGCAAGACGGATTTTCAACCGCCCAGTCCTGTGCAGCCATTCAAGCCCGGCGCTGGTAAACCCGACTACTCCCCGAAGTCGCAAGCGGATTACACACCCAAGACTACCCCCATACCGCAAGCGTCAGACAACACCCACCCCGACTTTGCTCCCAGCTATCGCCCCTGAGCGCGCACTATTCTGGTGCATGCATGCTCGCAAAGTGTCAGAATCAGGGCGAGCGCAGTGACATGTCTCCGCCCCGCAGAATGGTTCGTGCTGCCGCGTCATTCCATGAACCGTCATTGCGGGGCCTGCTGACGTTGGATTCAGGGTCAAGAGCCGGTCAGGCAACCCTTGTTCCGTCTGGCCGGATTGCAGCACTGCTCATAGTGGCCGTGGTGGCCTGAAACTTGCTGTCTCTTTGCATATGAACGCCATACCCTGCCCCGAGACCCGCATCCTCGACAATCTGGTCACCGGCGTCCTGGTCTTCGATCCGGACGGCCGGGTGCTGTATCTGAACCAGATGGCTGAGGCCATGCTGGGATTGAGCGCACGCCACGTGATTGGTCAACGGCCGGAACCCCATATCTGCTGCGACGGGCAGCCACTCATCGAGCTGGTCGGCAGCGCGCGTGAGGGCGAGGTGATCGGCAAGCGCGGCGCCACTCTGGTGCGTGCCGATCGCGAGCCGATCACCGTGGATTGCACCATCACCCATGCGCCCGAGGAACCGCCACGCACCATCATGGAGCTGCAGCAGGTGGACCGACAGTTACGTATCCGCCGCGAGAACCAGCTCATCACCCAGCAGGCGGCGACCCGGGACCTGTTGCGTGGTCTGGCTCACGAGATCAAGAACCCCCTGGGTGGCCTGCGCGGGGCGGCGCAGCTGCTGGCAGCCGAATTGCCTGAGCCGGGACTCGAGGAGTACACCCGCATCATCATCGAAGAGGCCGACCGCCTCAAGTCCCTGGTCGATGCCCTGCTGGGGCCGAACCGCCGACCCGAGTATCGCCCGGTGAATATCCACCAGGTTCTCGAGCGGGTGCGCAGCCTGGTTCTGGCCGAGGCCGGTGACCGTGATCTGGTGATCGAGCGCGACTACGATCCCAGTATCCCCGAGCTGATCGGTGATGCCGACCAGCTCATCCAGGCCGTGCTCAACATCGTGCGCAATGCCGTACAGGCGCTGCAAGGCGTCGAGCGCCCGCGCATTTGCCTGAAGACGCGCATCGCACGCAATTTCACCATCGGCGAGGTGCGTCACCGCCTGGTGGCCCGGGTGGAGATCCGTGACAACGGGCCGGGTATCCCCGAAGCCATTGCCGACACCCTGTTCCTGCCGATGGTCACCTCAGGCAGCGGCACAGGCCTGGGCCTGTCCATTGCCCAGTCCCTGATCACCCAGCACAGGGGGCTGGTGGAATGCAGCAGCCGTCCGGGAGAGACCGTATTCACCCTGTTGCTGCCCTTGCCCAGCAACCGTATTGTGCAGGAGACCTGAGATGAACACCCCGAACACCGTTTGGGTTATCGACGACGACCGCTCCATCCGTTGGGTACTGGAGAAGGCGCTGCAGAAGGCCGGTATGACGGTGCGCAGCTTCGAGCGCGCCGATGGTGTGCTCGAGACTCTGGAGCGGGACAAGCCCGACGCCATTCTCTCCGACATCCGCATGCCTGGCATGGATGGCATCGCTCTACTGGACCGAATTCAGGCGCGTCACCCCGAGATTCCGGTGATTATCATGACCGCGCATTCCGATCTCGACAGTGCAGTGTCGGCCTATCACAGCGGTGCCTTCGAATACCTGCCCAAGCCTTTCGACGTGACCGAGGCGGTCGACCAGGTCAGGCGCGCCTGCCGTCTGCATCGTGAGCGCCTGGCCGATGCCGGCAACAGTGAGGAAAGTGGCGCCGAGATCATCGGCGAGGCCCCGGCCATGCAGGAGGTATTTCGCGCCATCGGTCGCCTAGCGCGTTCCAATATCACCGTGCTCATCAATGGCGAGTCGGGTACCGGCAAGGAGCTGGTGGCACATGCACTGCACCATCACAGCCCGCGCGCCAGTGGCCCCTTCATTGCACTGAACATGGCCGCTATCCCGCACGATCTGCTCGAGTCCGAGCTGTTCGGCCACGAGAAGGGGGCCTTTACCGGAGCGCAGGCGCGCCGCCCCGGGCGATTTGAACAAGCCAATGGCGGCACCCTGTTCCTCGACGAGATTGGCGACATGCCCTTCGAGTTGCAGACCCGCCTGCTGCGGGTGCTGGCTGATGGCGAGTTCTACCGCGTGGGCGGGCACGAGTTGGTAAAGGTCGATGTGCGCATCATTGCCGCCACCCATCAGGACCTGGAGCGCCTGGTCGCCGAAGGCCGTTTCCGTGAGGACCTGTTTCACCGCCTGAACGTGATCCGTATCCACATCCCGGCGCTGCGTGAACGCCGCGAGGACATCCCCCTGCTGATGCGCCATTTCCTCAAGCAGGCGGCGCGTGAGCTCGACGTCGAGGTCAAGCGCCTGCTGCCGGAGACCGAGGCCCTGTTGCGTGGGCTGGACTGGCCGGGCAATGTACGCCAGCTCGAGAATACCGCGCGCTGGCTCACGGTGATGGCCTCGGGGCGTGAGATACACCCCGACGATCTGCCGCCCGAACTGCGCGAGGCCACGCCCCAGGCCCCTTCCGGTGGCGACTGGCAGCAGGCCTTGCGTGCCTGGGCCCGCGCCGAACTGGCCGCCGGCCGCCGCGACCTGCTCGAAGAGGCCCTGCCGGCCTTCGAAACGGTGATGATCCATGTCGCCTTGGAGCAGACAGGAGGACGGCGACAGGAGGCCGCGCGTCTGCTGGGCTGGGGCCGCAACACCCTCACGCGCAAGATCAAGGAGCTGGGTCTGGAAGAGGATCTGAAGGACGTCGGCTGACGCCCCCAACCCGGGCGATTGCGGCCGAATCACCGAGGCCTGCGGGCCTATAATGCTCACCGCGTCTCTGTCTCAACCACGAGGGGAATCCATGGACAGCACCAGTATCGATCTGGTCGGGTCGAAGATCAGCCAGGTGAAGGTCGAGGGCGACACCGTGGCCATCCGCTTCGAACCGGCCTACCTCATCAAGACCATGACCGGCTCGGTGGAGCGCACCCGCTGGTGGCAGAATGGCTGGTTGGTGTTCGAGGGCGCCGAGCTGGAGGACAGCGCGGTGCTCGATGCCCTGCCGGCCGAGTGTGCCGGGGGCGATGTGGGCGAGAACATCTACACCTACCGGGACATGTTGCCGGTGCCTCTGGAGAGCCGGGGACAGGCGCATTGTGCGCTGAAGCTGGCTGGCAGTGAACGCCTGCTGAAGGTGAACGCAGCGGCGGTGCGTCTCGATCTGGAAGACGTGGCCAGGTATATCGAGCACATCCGTCCCGAATGAGCCCAGCTCAACCCTCCAGGTCCTGGGCGGTGTTGGTATGGCGGCTGGCGACGATCACCCTATCAGCGTAGTCTGCGGGCCCGTTGTGATCGTGCATTGGCTCCAGGTGTCATACAGCGCATTGCGCAACTGAAACCCGAGACACCACACATCGAGGTATCAGGCGCGTGGCCTCGTTGGTGTCATCGTCGGCAACCCACTTCAGGCTTCGGGGTGCCGGCCTGCTGCATGGTAGCGGTACTCAGGAGCCGTCCTGTTCCGTCTAGCAGCCATGACGCCACAAGCTTGAACCCACGAAAACGAAAAAACCCGCCATAGGCGGGTCTTTTGCAGGCAAAATGCCCGGGGCCGATCAGGGATGGGAACCCACGATCTGGTGCGACAGCTCCACCACGCGCATGGCCTTTTCCATGTACACCTGGCGGTAGTCCTTCAGCAGACCGTCCTTGCTTGCCCAGTAGTCCTTGCCGGAAATGCCCCCGTTGTGCTCGCGCTCGATGAACTTCTTCTGCAGCTCGAGCATCTCGGCGATGAGCTTTTCCTTTTCGGCCTTCAGTGCTTCCACGTCGCTCATTGTTTATCTCCTGAACGTCGTTGCATGCCGTGACCGGAATTGATCACGGAGCGCGAATATAACACGCTGCTGATATTCGAGAACCTGCCCGGAAGGGATAGTCGAGATGAGGAGCGAGGGCGTTAGAACGGTGTTATCCGGGAAGCGTCGACCTAGCTGCACCCCCGCCTGCGGGGGACGGGGTGGAGGTTCAACAACCACAGCCGCGCAGCGGCGGCTCGTTGAGTACCAGGGCACCGGTGAGCTGGGAGACCGAATCCAACCCGTGGCGATCCAGATAGTCGAGGATGCCCTGGTTGATCTTCGGCAAGATCAGCGGATCGTAGAACAGGGCGGTGCCCACGCCCACCGCGGTGGCGCCGGCGAGCAGGAACTCGATGGCGTCCGCGGCAGAGGCCACCCCGCCCTGGCCGATGATGGGCACCCCGTGTTCGCGCGCCACCTGGTAGACCTGGTGGGTCTTGAGCACCGCCACCGGCTTGATCGCGGGGCCAGACAGCCCGCCCTGGTTGTTGCCGATGAAGGGGGTGCGCGACTCGATGTCGATGGCCATGCCCATCAGCGTGTTGATCACCGCGAAGGCATCGGTTCCGGCCTCGATACAGCGCCGTGCATTCTCGGCGATATCGGTCTGGTTGGGCGAGAGCTTGGTGATCAGCGGCTTGCTCGTCGCCTTGCGGCAGGCCTCGACTACCCGCGCCGACATGGCCGGATCGTTGCCGAAGGCTACGCCCCCTTCCTTGACGTTGGGGCAGGAGATGTTGATCTCGATGGCGTCGATGGGTGAGTCGTCGAAGCGTTCGGTAACCGCGATGTACTCCTCGATGGTCGAACCCGAGACGTTGGCGATGAAGCGGGTCTCCGAAAAATCCAGGGTGGGCAGGATCTCGTCCACCACCCGTTCTACCCCGGGGTTCTGCAGGCCGATGGCGTTGAGCATGCCGCCCGGGGTCTCGTATACCCGGTGCGGCGCGTTGCCGAGGCGCGGGCTGCCGGTGGTGCCTTTCAGGCACACCGCGCCGGCATCCCGGTTGGAGAAGCCGGCTACCCGCGTGTACTCTTCACCGAAGCCGACGCAGCCCGAGAGCAGCACCAGCGGGGTGGCGAAGTCCAGGCCGCAGAAATCGACGTGCAGGCGAGGGTCGGGGGTGGTCATCAGCGGGGTATCCTCGAGTGTTTCACGTGGTCCTGTATCAGCCGGAGATTCCGCCCAACACGGGCAACATCATACGCTTGTGCGCCAACACCGGCGCGCGCCTGCACCTGGTCGGGCCGCTCGGCTTCGAACTGGACGACCGGCGCCTGCGGCGTGCGGGGTTGGACTATCACGAGTACGCCGAGGTGGTGCAGTATCCCCGGCTGGACGATTTCCTGCAACGGGTGCGGCCGGCTCGGCTGTTCGCCCTGAGTACCCGCGGAGTGGAGCGTTTCGATGTGCCGGCCTATCGCGCGGGCGATGCCTTCCTGTTCGGCCCCGAGACACGCGGCCTGCCCGACGCGGTGCTCGAGGGCGTGCCTGCGGAACATCGCTTGCGTCTGCCCATGCGCCCGGGGCAGCGCAGCCTGAACCTGTCGAACGCGGTGGCGGTGATGCTCTACGAGGCGTGGCGTCAGCAGGGTTTCGTGGGGGCGGTGGAGGAATAGGGTGATGGGCACCTCACCCTGACAGGGGCGGCGAGCCAGTCAGGGTGGTTTGAGGTGAGTTGGGTCTGTTGTCGGACTGAAGACCGATCTGCAGATCCGAAAGCATCACCCCCACACGTCGGTATGCTTTCAAACATACCATCCGTCCGACCGGGTTTCAGGCGGGTTTCCCCGTTTCGATGCGATCGACCCAGCAGGCCATGCAGAACAGCACCCGGGGTCGCACGCGCTTGCGCAGCGCCTCGGGCATTTGCCGATTGGGCAGGCAGACCATCACGCGATTGCGGAAGCGGAGGGAGAAGGTGCGGCGGATGGCCTTGAGCATGGTGGGGTCCCCTTGGGGTTCAGCTTTAATTATTAGAACATTCTAATATTCCGAGGTCAATGCTCGGATATGGCATCATCCCTCCGGTCCGAGGTCCGGCCGCCTACACGGGAAGCCGGGGTTTCTGCCAACAATCGCAACCGAAGCTTCCTTTATACTTCGACTTTCGTTCAATTTTTCACGGATCGCTGTCATGCGCCTGTTGTCCCTCCTGTTGTTGAGCCTCGTACTGCTGAGTGCCTGCGGCCAGCGCGGACCGCTGTACCTGCCCGAACATACGGACACCCCCCAGGAGGCGCGCTGAGATGGACCACTTCGCGTACCGCGACGGCGAGCTGCATGCCGAAGAGGTCCCCTTGCGCGCGATCGCCGAGCGTCATGGGACCCCGGCCTACGTGTATTCCCGCGCCACTCTGGAGCGTCACTGGCGCGCCTTCGACGCGGCTTTCGCCGACCGGCCACACCTGGTCTGCTATGCGGTGAAAGCCAATTCCAATCTGGCGGTGCTGAACGTGCTGGCGCGCCTGGGCTCGGGCTTCGACATTGTCTCGGCAGGTGAGCTGGAGCGGGTGCTGGCTGCGGGCGGCGATCCGGGCCGGGTGGTGTTCTCCGGCGTGGGCAAGCGCGGCGACGAGATGGCGCGTGCGCTGGAGGTCGGTATCCGCTGCTTCAACGTGGAATCCGTCCCCGAACTGGCACGGCTGGAGGAGGTTGCCGCGGCGCACGGAGTGCAGGCCCCGGTGGCGCTGCGCGTCAACCCGGACGTGGATGCGAAGACCCATCCCTATATCTCCACAGGCCTGCGCGAGAACAAGTTCGGCATCGATATCGCACAGGCCGAGGATATCTACCGGCGTGCCGCCGACAGCGCACACCTGGAGGTTTCAGGCATCGACTGCCACATCGGTTCGCAACTCACCGAACTGTCGCCCTTTCTCGACGCCCTCGACCGCGTGCTGGAGCTGCTGGGACGCCTGCGCGACGCGGGTATCGCCGTTGACCACCTGGACCTGGGCGGTGGTCTCGGGGTGCGTTATCGCGACGAGACCCCGCCCGAGCCCGGCGACTATGCCGCAGCGTTGGCGCAGCGTCTGGGTGATCTCGATTGCGAGCTTTTCGTCGAGCCGGGGCGCGCCATTGCTGCCAACGCGGGTGTGCTGCTTACGCGTGTCGAATACCTCAAGCGCACCGAGGCACGGAACTTCGCTATCGTGGACGCGGCCATGAACGACCTGCTGCGCCCCGCGCTGTACCAGGCATGGCAGGAGATCGTCACCGTGGAACTGCACCCCGAGGGTGAGACCGACAGCTGGGACCTAGTCGGCCCAGTGTGCGAGACCGGCGATTTCCTGGGCAAGGACCGCCGGCTCACCTTGCGTGAGGGCAGCCTGCTGGCGGTGCGTTCGGCCGGCGCCTATGGCTTCACCATGGCTTCCAACTACAACAGCCGCCCGCGCCCGCCCGAGCTTCTCGTCGATGGCGAGCGCGTGCATCTGGCTCGCCCGCGAGAGACCTTAGACGACCTGTTCGGGCGCGAGGCTGTACTCCCCTGATGCAGCGCGTGCCCGAGCCCGAGGAGCTGATGGACGACCCGGCGCAGGCTGCTGCCTATGCCGAGGCCGATTTCAGCGAGGCCAACGAGCTGTTCATCCGCCTGCTGCGGCAACTGGTGCCGCAGGGCCTGCGCGGACGTGCACTGGACCTGGGTTGCGGTCCGGCCGACATCCCCATTGCGCTGTTGCGCGAATACCCGGAGCTGCGTATTGATGCAATCGACGGCGCGCCGGCGATGCTCGAACAGGCTCGCCAGCGCCTGGCACTGCACCCCGGGGTGGGAGAGCGCCTGCATCTCTCCTGCCAGCGCATCCCCAGCGCTGAACTGCCCGCCGGCGGTTACGATTGCGTCATGAGCAACAGCCTGTTGCATCACCTGCGCGAGCCCGGCGACCTGTGGATGAACATCGCGCATTGCGCGGCGCGCGGCGCGACCGTGCTGGTGATGGACCTGGCGCGTCCGGAGTCTTCCCTGGCGCTGGACGCCCTGGTCGAGACCTATGCCTTGAATGCATCGGAGATCCTGCGCCGTGATTTCCGCAACTCGCTACGTGCGGCCTGGACGGTAGACGAGGTGAAGGACCAGCTCGCTGAGCTCGGCCTGCGCGGTCTGGAGGTGAGCATGGTCAGCGACCGGCACTGGGCGGCGCGCGGCCACCTGGTCGGAGCGGACTGAGCGGAGGAAAACATGCGACTGCATTTCAGCAAGATGCAGGGCCTGGGCAACGATTTCGTGGTGATCGACGCCACGCGTCACTCTATCGAGCTGAGGCCGGAACAGCTGCGCCACCTCGCCGACCGGCGATTCGGTGTGGGCTGCGACCAGATCCTGCTGGTCGAGCCGCCACGCCTGCCGGGTACCGATTTCCACTACCGCATCTTCAATGCCGATGGCTCCGAGGTGGAACAGTGCGGCAACGGCGCGCGCTGTTTCGCCCGTTTCGTGCGTGATCACGGCCTCACCGACAAGGACGTGATCCCGGTCGGCACTGCCGGTGGTCCCATCGAGCTCCAGGTACTCGACGACGGCCAGGTACGGGTCGACATGGGCCCCCCCTCGCTGGAGCCGGCCGACCTGCCCTTCGAGGCCGAGGGGCGCGCCACGACCTATCCCCTGGCGTTGGATGGCGGAGACGAGGTCACCCTCAGCGCGGTGTCGATGGGCAACCCGCACGCCGTGCTGCTGGTGGACCAAGTGGCCAGCGCCCCGGTCGAGACCCTGGGGCCGCGGATCGAGCACCACCCGCGCTTTCCCAGGCGGGTGAACGTGGGCTTCATGGCGGTGCGCAATCGACACGAGATCGACCTGCGTGTCTGGGAACGCGGTGCCGGCGAGACCCTGGCGTGCGGTACCGGGGCCTGTGCCGCGGTGGTCGCCGGTCGCCTGCGCGGACTGCTGGACGCGCCGGTGACGGTCCACCTGCCGGGAGGAGATCTTGTGATAAGCTGGGACGGAGAAGGTCAGCCCGTCTGGATGACCGGTCCGGCCACCGAGGTATTCGAGGGCGACATCGCGTTATGAGCCTGCAGCACGACGACAAGCCGGCGGACACCGACTTCGAACAGGTGGTCGCCGACTACCTGATAGCCCACCCGGACTTCCTGGTCCGCCACCCCGAGGTGCTGGCCGAAATCGACATCCCGCACGCCACCGGCAGCGCGATCTCGCTGATCGAGCGCCAGGTGCGCATCCTGCGCGAGCAGAATCAGCGTATGCGCGATCAGCTTGGTGAGCTGGTCGCTATTGCTCGCGAGAACGATACCCTGGCTCGGCGCCTGCACCGCCTCACCCTGGCACTGATCGAGGCCCGAACCTTCGACGAGGTCCTCAACACCCTGCAGGACGAGTTGCGCAACCTGTTCCGTGCTGATGCGGTGGAAATGAAGCTGTTTTCCGCCGAGGAGCTCGCTGCGCACAAGTTGGAGCGTGGTCCGGCGATGTTCACCGACTTCATCGAGCGCGAGCGCCCGACCTGCGGCAAGCTGCCCGCCGAGCAGCTGGAGTACCTGTTCGGCTCGCAGGCCGCCGAGACCGGCTCGGTGGCCCTGATCCCGCTGCATGCCCCGCCGCTGGTCGGTGTGCTGGCGATTGGCAGCCACGATCCGCAGCGTTTTCATGCCGAGAAGAGCGTGGATTTTCTCAAGCGCCTGGCGGACATCGTCAGCGCCACCCTGAGTGCTGTCTCCAGTCCGGGGTCATGAGTTCCCAGACAGAAGACCCCTGGCTGCTGGACTATCTGGATCACCTGCGTTTCGAGCGCCGCCTGTCGCCACGTACCCTGGATGCCTACCGCCGCGACCTCGAAGATTACCTCGCCTGGTGCCGGGATCACGGGCTCCCGCCCTGGCAGGGTGCCGATGCCCAGCAGCTTCGCCGTTATGCCGCAGCCGGTCACCGACAGGGTCTCTCGGCGCGCAGTCTGTCGCGCCGGCTCTCGGCATTGCGCGGTCTGTTTACCTTCCTGGTGCGCGAATCCCGGGTCCGCATCAACCCTGTCGCCGAGGTACGCGCGCCGCGTGGTGGCAAGCGTCTGCCCGCCGCCCTCGAGGTGGACCAGGTAGGCCGCCTGATGGACGTTCCCGGAGATGACCCGCTGGCGCGACGCGACCGCGCCATTCTCGAACTCTTCTATTCCAGCGGGTTGCGGCTGTCCGAACTGGCGGGACTGGATGTCAGCGATCTGCCAGGACCGGATGCGCTGCTGCGGGTGACCGGCAAGGGCCGCAAGGAGCGCGAGGTGCCGGTGGGCAGGAAGGCGCGCGAGGCCATCGAGGACTGGTTGCAGGCCCGCGAACACATGGCGCGCAAGGATGAGCCGGCGCTGTTCGTGGGTCGTCATGGCCGCCGCCTGGGGCCGCGCGGCATCGAGCAGCGTGTCGCCCTGCATGCCCGCCGCCAGGGGCTGTCCGTGCACGTTCATCCACACATGCTGCGGCACTCCTTCGCCAGCCATCTTCTGGAGTCCTCGGGGGAGCTGCGCGCGGTTCAAGAACTGCTCGGGCATGCCGATATCGCGACGACGGAAATCTACACGCATCTCGATTTCCAGCATTTGGCACAGGTCTATGACCAGGCGCATCCGCGCGCCCGCAGGCGGAGCGACTGAAGTACCGGGAGAAGCGCACATGGCCCCCATCGATATTCGCCGTTGCCGCCGATTTGTGATGGGCGTGCTGTTGTTCTGCCTGAGTGTCCCGTCTCTGGCTGGGGCCCTGCGCCTGGGTGTCTTCCCCTATTTCTCCGCAGAGCAACTGGTTGCCCTGCACCGCCCGTTGAAGGATTACCTGGCGAAGACCACCGGGCTGCACATCCGCCTGGTGTCGGCACCGGACTTTCGTACCTTCAAGCGCCGTACCGCCGAAGGCCGCTACGACCTGCTCATCACCGCTCCCGATCTCGGGCGGCTGGCCGAGCAGAACGCGGATTATCGCTGGCTGGGGGTGACAGCCAATCGCTCGGAAGCCGTGTTTGTAGCCCCACGGGGCACGGATATCCGACGGCTTGCCGATCTGCAGAGCAAGCGTCTGGCCCTCCCGCCGCGCCTGGCGATCACTCACCAGATGGCGCTCGAGACTCTGGAGGGAGCAGGGTTGAAGCCGGGCAGGGATCTCGCCATCATGCCCCGCCACACGCACGATCAGGCCCTGTACGCGGTGATCCGGGCTGATGCGGATGCCGCCGCTGTCGGTCGCCCCACCTGGTTGCGCTACGATGCCCCAGGAAAGGAGCGCTTGCAGGTCATCGGGCGCTCCGCCTCCATCCCTGGTTTCGCGCTGATGGCCCATTCCCGGCTCGCCCCGGAAATGCGCGAACGCCTGCGCAAGGCGCTTCACGCCTTCGCCGGCACGCGCGAGGGCAAGGCCTATTTCAGTACCACGGGCTTGGGAGGGGTACGCATGATTGAGCCGGCCGACCTGGCACTGCTCGATCACTACCTGGCACGTATCCAGGCAGCGTTCGAGGGGGAGTGAGATGCGCATCGTCCGTTCTCTGACCCTGCGCATTCTGCTGCTGGTAATCGGGGTCCAGTTGCTGGTGTTCACCGTGGGTGGCTGGGTGGTCAACTCGAGCATGAAGCATTACGCCGAACGCCAGTTCGAGACCCAGGTCCAGCCGATTCGCGCCCTGATCAACTCGGTGCTCGCGCCGCCCCTGTTTGCCGAAGACCCGGGCTCGCTCGAGCGCCGCGCGAACGAGATCATGGAAGCCAACCCCTCACTGGCCTGGCTGATGGTGGACGATGCCGAAGGCCGGGTGCTGATCGAGATCGGGCTGGCGCCGCACGTCGATATCGAACCCTCGGCCCCCCTGGAACAGGGGGCTGTCGACGGGATCTATCGGCTGGGTTTCCCGTTGCGCCTGAGCGGCGAGGACGTGGGATTCGCGCATGTCGGCGTGCGCCTGGACTCGCTGCATGTGTTCGTGAAGTCCTTCGAACGCACTCTGGTGGGCATCGGCCTGGCCAGTCTGGCTCTGTCGGCCCTGCTCACCGGACTCACCGTGTGGAAACACACCCGCCAGCTGCGCGAACTGGGTGAGGCCACCGAGGCACTGACCCGCGGCGAGGTGCCCGAGGTGGTGACCCACGGGCACGACGATGAGGTCGGGCGCCTGGCCCGCGCCTTCAATACCATGGCGCGCGCCATCGAAGAACGCCGCCGGGCGCACGATCACGAACACAGCCGGCTGCGTGCCATCGCCGACTACACCTTTGCCTGGGAGATCTGGATCGACCCCGAGGGGCACCTGATCTGGACCAACCCCTCGGCCTTGCGGGTCACCGGCTATGCTCCGGAAGAGCTGCTGGCCATGGAGGACTTTCCCCGCCCGCTGATGAGTGACGAAGCCGCCTGTGCCGATACGACCTGGCAGCGCATCCTGTGTGAGCCGGAAGGTGGTGACGTGGAATGCGTGTTACGGCGCCGTGACGGTAACTGTATCTGGGTGTCCATGTACTGGCAGCCCCTGCTCGATGCCGATGGCCAACTGCTTGGCAAGCGGGCTTCGTTCATCGACGTCAGTGAGCGACGGCGGGTGCAGGAGTCTCTGGAGACCTCGTTGCGCGAACTGCGCGCCATCGAACTGCGCCAGCAGGAACTGCTGGCCCGCTCCGAGCGCCAACAGGCCCGCTTCCGTGCCCTGCTCTCGGCCATGAATCTGGGCATCCTGTTCGAGACCCCCGAAAAACGGGTGGAATACGTGAACCCGGCCTTCATCGAGATGTGGGCACTGGACCCCGAAGTCAGCCTGGTCGGACGGCCGGTGAACGAGGTACTGGAGCTGTCCCGCCACAAGTTTGCCCATCCCATGCGCGGTTCGCGTTGCGTCCTCCAGGTGGAGAGCACCCACGAGACGAGCGAGCAGTTCGAGATCCTTCTCGGAGACGGTCGTATCCTCACGCAGGTGTCCTATCCCGTGTACGACAATGAACGCCGTACCATCGGCCGCCTCTGGCTGTACGAGGACGTGACCAACGAGCGTCAGACCGCCGAGCAGCTCATCTACCTGGCCGAGCGTGATTCGCTCACCGGTCTTTACAACCGGCATCGCTTCCAGGTCGAGATGGAACGCATGATCGGCATGTCACAGCGCTTCGGCCACCGTTTCGCCCTGCTGTATTTCGATCTCGACGAGTTCAAGTACATCAATGACACCTTCGGCCACCGGGAGGGCGATACCGTGCTTACCCGCATAGCCGGCGAGCTGGCTCAGGTGGTGCGAAAGAACGACGTGTTGGCGCGCCTGGGTGGTGACGAGTTCGCCATCATCACCCTGGTGAAGAAGGATCTCGACGAGGTGAAGCAACTGGCGCACCGCATCGTCAACGCGGTGGCGCGCATTCCCTTCCGCTTCCACAGCCAGAACATCCGCATCACCACCAGCATCGGTATTTCGGTGTATCCCGACCTGGCGCAAGACATCGAGACTCTGGTGGCGCAGGCCGATGCAGCCATGTATCAGGCCAAGGCGCAGGGAAAGAATACTTGGTCGATGTACGACCGCTCGCGCGATGCCACCTCCACCATGATGGCGCACATGACCTGGGCGCAGCGCATCGAGCATGGGTTGGAGAGCAACCTGTTCGAGCTGCATTTCCAGGGCGTCTACCACGTGCCCTCGCGTGAGCTGGCACACCTCGAGGCCCTGGTGCGACTACGCGACAGCGACGACCCCGACAATCTCTACATGCCAGGTCAGTTCATCCCCATCGCCGAGAAGAACGGCAAGATACTGGCCATCGACCAGTGGGTGGTGCGTGAAGTGATCCGTCTGCTCGCCGAGCATCCGACCATGCCGCCGGTGGCGGTCAACATTTCTGGCCGTTCATTCGACGATCCTTCGTTGCCGCAGCGTATCCGTCGCTGGCTCGGTGATGCGGGCGTGGATCCCGAGCGCCTGCTGGTGGAGCTCACCGAGACCGCGGCAGTGTCCGACATCCAGGACGCGCAGCGTTTCATCGAAGGCCTGCACCAGGCCGGCTGCCGGGTCTGCCTGGACGACTTCGGCGCCGGCTTCTCCTCCTTTGCCTATCTCAAGCACATCACCGCGGATATCCTCAAGATCGACGGCCAGTTCATTCACGACCTGCCCAACAACCCCGAGAACCAGATCTTCCTGCGCGCCATGCTCGACGTGGCCACCGGGCTGCGCAAGACCACCATCGCCGAATTCGTGGACAGCCCGGCGGTGTTCGATATGCTTTCCCACTTCGGCATCGACCTGGCTCAGGGCTACTATCTCGACAAGCCCCGGTCTGACCACCCCGCCATCCCGGTGGGCGATGCCCCGACCGACGATTCGGACTGATTGTCCCTGCCCGCGCTTCATGGTGCGGGCTCCGCAGGTCGAGTCGCGGTAGAATCCCCCCTCTATCAACCGGCTTCAGGACATTCCCGTGCAGCAGATTCGTGGAACCACCATTCTCTCGGTCCGCCGAGGCGGCCGTGTCGTGATCGGCGGCGACGGTCAGGTGTCGATGGGCAACACCGTCATGAAGGGCAATGCCCGCAAGGTGCGGCGCCTCTACAAAGGGCAGGTGCTGGCCGGCTTCGCCGGCGCCACTGCCGATGCCTTCACCCTGTTCGAGCGCTTCGAGGGCAAGCTCGAAAAACACTCCGGCCACCTGGTGCGTGCCGCAGTCGAACTGGCCAAGGACTGGCGCACCGACCGTATGTTGCGCCGCCTGGAGGCCCTGCTGGTGGTGGCCGATGCCGAAGCCTCGTTGATCCTCACCGGCACCGGCGACGTGGTCGAGCCCGAGGACAGCCTGATGGCCATCGGTTCTGGCGGCAGCTACGCCCAGGCCGCGGCGCGCGCCCTGCTGGACAACACCGAGCTGTCCGCGCGCGAGATCGTCGAGAAGGGCCTGAACATCGCCGCCGACATCTGCGTGTACACCAACCACAACCTGGTTATCGAGGAACTCGACAGTAATGTCTGATACCACTCCCGAAGAGATCGTCCACGAGCTTGACAAGCACATCGTTGGCCAGCAAGAGGCCAAGCGCGCAGTAGCCATCGCGCTGCGTAACCGCTGGCGGCGGATGCGCGTCGATCCGGCGCTGCGCAACGAGATCACCCCCAAGAACATCCTCATGATCGGTCCCACCGGGGTGGGCAAGACTGAGATTGCGCGCCGCTTGGCACGCCTGGCCGATGCCCCCTTCATCAAGGTCGAGGCCACCAAGTTCACCGAGGTGGGCTATGTGGGCCGCGAGGTCGATTCCATCATCCGCGATCTCGCCGACTCGGCGGTGAAGATGGTACGCGAGCAAGAGATGGAAAAGGTGCGCGACGTGGCCCGCGAGGCCGCCGAGGAGCGGGTGCTCGACGCCCTGCTGCCGCCACCGCGCACCACCAGCTGGGAGGCCGAGGCCGCTACCCCGCCGGCTTCGGGTACACGCGAGAAGTTCCGCGAGAAGCTGCGCGCCGGTGAGCTCGATGACCGCGAGATCGAGATCGAGGTGGCAGGGCCGCAGCTGGGGGTGGAGATCATGGCCCCGCCTGGCATGGAGGAGATGACCAGCCAGTTGCAGAGCCTGTTCCAGAACATCGGCGGCGGCCGCAGCAAGCGCCGCAAGCTGCGCATCCGCGATGCCATGAAGCTGCTCACCGACGAGGAGGCTGCGCGCCGGATCAACGAGGAAGACCTCAAACTGCGCGCCATTGAGCGGGTCGAACAGCAGGGCATCGTGTTCATCGACGAGCTCGACAAGGTCACCAGCCGCGCCGAGGCGCATGGCGCCGATGTCTCGCGCGAGGGCGTGCAGCGCGACCTGTTGCCGTTGGTCGAAGGCTGCACCGTCACCACCAAGCACGGTATGGTGCGTACCGATCACATCCTGTTCATCGCCTCGGGCGCCTTCCATCTGAGCAAGCCCTCGGACCTGATCCCCGAGCTGCAGGGCCGCCTGCCGATCCGGGTGGAACTGAGCGCCCTGTCGGTGGAAGACTTCGTGCGCATCCTCACCGAGCCCGACGCCTCGCTCACCGAGCAGTACCAGGCGCTCATGGCCACCGAGGGGGTGGACCTGCAATTCACCGAGGACGGCATCCGGCGCATCGCCGAGATCGCCTGGCAGGTCAACGAGCGCACCGAGAACATCGGCGCGCGTCGCCTGCACACGGTGATGGAGCGGTTGCTCGAGGAAGTCTCCTTCATGGCCCCGCGTTACCAGGGACAGACCGTCACCATCGACGCCGCCTACGTGGATCGTAATCTCGAGGCCCTGTCCGAAAACGAGGATCTCAGCCGCTATATCCTTTGATGAAATTCGGAAACAGCGCGCTTTCTCCTTCCGTAGGTGTAAAGGGAGCTCCGAACAAGTTCCTCCCCCGCTTGCGGGGGAGGTCAGGAGGCGGCGCAATGCCTTGTTCGAAGCCCCTTCTCAACCTCCCCCGTTTCATGGGGGAGGAGAATGTGGAGTTTTTCAGAGGCTCGTTTACGACATCCTCATGTTGGCGGAGGGGGTGTTCAGGGTCCCTTTGAGGGCTTCCGATAAGTCAGCTCGCGCGTGAGGCAGTATGCGACTACCTCCTCGCATGGGGGGTGAAAAGCGGGCGGCTCCTCGCCACAATAGAGCCGGTTTCCCCTTCATTATCGTGGATTACTGAACATGCTCAACACGCCGAATCCCACCGAACTCAACCTGCACCGCCTCTCGCGCGTGCTCGAGATCAGCTTCGATGATGGCAGCAACTTCAAGCTGCCGGCCGAGTACCTTCGCGTCTATTCGCCTTCGGCCGACGTGGCCGGGCATGGCCCGGGCCAGCGCAAGGTGCCGCTGGGCAAGGAGGGTGTCGGCATCGACCGACTCGAGCCGGTGGGCAACTACGCCATCCAGATCGTGTTCGACGATGGTCACGACACCGGCATCTACTCCTGGGAAACCCTGTACAATCTGGGGAAACACTACGACGACCTGTGGGCGGCCTACCTCGAAGAGCTGAAGGAAAAGGGCTATACCCGCAAGGAGCCGTCGTCCTGAAACCCGACGCAGGAACCAGGGCATGAGCGAGCAGGACACCACCCATTTCGGCTTCCGCCAGGTACCAAAGCAGGAGAAGGCGCGCCTGGTACGCGGGGTCTTCGACTCGGTGGCCGAAAAATACGACATCATGAACGACCTGATGTCTTTCGGCGTGCACCGGCTGTGGAAGCGTTTCGCCATTGAGCTGGCTGGAGTGCGCCCCGGGCAGACGGTGCTGGACCTGGCCTCGGGCACCGGCGATCTCGCTGACCGCTTCGCTGGTCTGGTCGGTCCGCAGGGGCTGGTGGTGATGTCCGACATCAACGCCAACATGCTCTCGGTGGGGCGCGACCGCATGCTCGACCGCGGGCACGCCGGCAACATGGCCTTCGCCCTAATCAATGCCGAGCAGCTGCCGATCGCCGACGCCAGCGTGGACCTGGTGACCATCGCCTTCGGCCTGCGCAACGTCACCGACAAGGAGTCCGCACTGGCCGAGATGTACCGGGTGCTGCGCCCCGGCGGGCGCGCCCTGGTGCTGGAGTTTTCCCACCCCACCAGCCGCCCGCTGGAGAAGCTCTACGACATTTACTCCTTTGGCGTGCTGCCGCGCATGGGCCAGCTGGTAGCCAACGACGCCGAGAGTTACCGTTACCTGGCCGAGTCCATCCGCATGCACCCCGACCAGGAGACCCTCAAGGGCATGATGGAGGCGGCGGGCTTCGAGCGCTGCGACGTGCACAACCTCACCGGTGGTATCGTCGCCATCCATCGCGGCTTTCGGCTCTGAGGGCGGGCGCCATGAGCGTACGCGAGCTCGCCTTGCAGGCCATGGAGACGGTGCTCAACGCGCTGATCGAGCGCGATCCCGAGGCGCGCACACGGCTCGCGCTCTGGCACGGTCGCGTGATTGCCATCGCCCTGCGCGGTACCGGACTCACCCTCTACTTCGTGCCCGATGCGGCTGGCCGCCTGCAACTGCTCGGTCGCTACGAGGGCGAGCCCGACGCGCTCATCGAGGGCAGCCCGATCGACCTGATGCGCGCCTCGGACAAGCGCGAGGGCCTGGCGCAGCTGTTCGCGGGCCATGTGCGTCTGCACGGGGACACCGAGTTGGCGCACCGCTTCAGCGAGGTACTCGGTGGGCTGGAGATCGACTGGGAGGAACAGCTCTCGCGCTACGTGGGGGACGTGGCTGCGCACGAGTTGGCGCGTATCGGCCGCGAGGCCAGCGACGAGGGGCGGCGCCTGGGCGGACTGTTCGCGCGCAACCTCTCGGAATACCTCACCGAGGAGGCGCGCCTGTTGCCCCATCCCTTCGAGACCGAGGCCTGGATCCGCCAGGTCGAGGACACCCGCGACGATGTCGAGCGCCTGGCCGCGCGCATCGACTGGCTCGAGCAACGCCTGCGGGCCCGCGAATCATGATGCCGTTGCGCGAGGCCCTGCGCGTGGTGCACATCGCCTGGGTGCTGGCGCGCCACGGGCTCGACGAGATCCTGCTGGCCACCCACCTGTTCCGGCCGATTCGCTTCCTGCGCTATCTCTCGCCCTTCTGGCTGGCCAGCCTGGGCCGGCGACCACCGCGCGGGGTACGTATCCGCCGTGCGCTCGAGGACCTGGGCCCCATCTACGTCAAGTTCGGGCAAATCCTCTCCACCCGCCGGGACTTGCTGCCTGATGATATCGCCGAGGAACTGAGCAAGCTGCAGGACCAGGTGCCGTCTTTCCCCGGCGAGAAGGCGCAAGCCATCATCGAGCAGGCCTTGGGTGCGCCGGTCTCCGAGTTGTTCGCCGAGTTTCAGGTTGAGCCCCTGGCCTCGGCGTCCATTGCCCAGGTGCATGCCGCGCGCCTGCACGATGGCACCGAGGTGATCGTCAAGGTAGTGCGCCCTGGCATCGAGAAGATAATCCAGCGCGATCTGGAGTTGCTCTACACCATCGCCCGGCTGGCACGGCGCTACTCGCGCGAGGCGCGCCGCCTGCGTCCGGTGGAGGTGGTCGAGGAATACGATCGTACCATCCACGACGAGCTGGATCTGTTGCGCGAGGCGGCCAACTGCACCCAGCTGCGGCGCAATTTCGAGCGCAGCGAGATGCTCATCGTGCCGCAGGTGTACTGGGACTACACCCGGCGCAACGTCATGGTGCAGGAACGGGTTTACGGCATCCCGGTGGATCGGGTCGAGGATCTGAAGCGAGCGGGTATCGATCTCAAGCGCCTGGGCGAGTACGGAGTGGAAATCTTCTTCACCCAGGTCTTCCGCGACAACTTCTTCCATGCCGATATGCACCCAGGGAACATCTTCGTCACACCCGACGGGCGCTATATCAGCGTGGACTTCGGCATCATGGGGACCCTGACCACCGAGGACCAGCGCTACCTGGCGGAGAATCTGCTGGCCTTCTTCCACCGTGATTACCGCCGGGTGGCCGAACTGCACGTGGAATCCGGCTGGGTACCGCCGAACACCCGGGTCGAGGAGTTCGAGGCGGCGATCCGCACCGTCAGCGAGCCGATCTGGGAGAAGCCCATTGCCGAGATCTCCTTCGGCCAGTTCCTGTTGCGCCTGTTCCAGACCGCGCGCCGGTTCGACATGGAGGTCCAGCCGCAGTTGGTGCTGTTGCAGAAGACCCTGCTCAATATCGAGGGCCTGGGCCGCATGCTCTACCCCGAGCTGGACCTGTGGAGCACCGCCAAGCCCTTCATGGAACGCTGGATGGCGCAACAGGTCGGCCCGCGCGCTTTCGTCCGTCGGGTGAAGGAGTCATTGCCGCAACTCTCCGAGGAACTACCCGAAATCCCGCACCTGGCCTGGCGGCTGCTCAAGAAGGCCAATGACGGTGAACTGGAGATCCGCTGGCGCTCCGACGAGCTGGAGCGCCTGCGCCGCGAACTGCGTGCCGGTCAGCGTGCTACCCGGCAGACCATCGCCGGCGGTAGCCTGCTGCTCGGCGGTCTGCTGCTCAACCTGGGGACGGCGCCGCTGTTGCCGAGCATCGGTAACCCGCTGTTGGCCCTTGGCCTGAGCGGTGCCGGGCTGGTGCTGTTGCTGCGCCAGTTACTGAGACAACCCTAAGTAAAGCAACGCTCAGAGCACTCTGCCTGTTCCGGATCAAGGCGCGGCCCGCAGGCAATGGCAGGCCCTTGGGAGGGCCGCAACACAGAGCCGGGACAGGCAGAGCGCTCCCCGTGGGCGGGCCCCAGGGCGTCCATCCACGGTGTTGCGCTGGCTTGACATGGAATCACCATGCCTGCTGTCTGTGCGCCTTGTGGCTGAACGCCCTGAGACCCGCTGAGGGTCGCTTTTCTTAGGGCTCAGTTACTTCGCCGGGACTGAACGCACACCGGAGTCCGGCGTCCAGGGCACCTTGATCTTCTCTTCCACCTCGACCGATTCGATCTCGATCAGCGGTACGTAGGCTTCCATCGTGCCACCAGGAACTCGCTGCTCGAGCTGGGCCTCGCCGTTGACCACCGCGATCAATACCCCTTCGCGCGAGGGCTGGCCACGTGGCCGGATGCGTACCTTCTCTCCCAGGTGGTCACCCAGGTTCGCTACCGAGATCGTGCGGTAACGCCGCTGGATACGATAGCCGGCAGGCGGCTTTCCCGTGACGGACCCGGGGACGTCGCTGGTCGCGGGCGATACCGTGACGGGGGCGAGTGACCGGAAGCGGATCTCGAGCGGCAGTACGGGGCGCCCGTTGACCACCAGGCTCATGCCCAGGCGGCTGACGATCTGCTCAGGCGGGATGGTCGCCAGTTGCAGCGGGGCCAGGGGTTCGGGGGGGCGCAGGTCCAGTTCGATCCGCCCCCAGTGGCGGTGATAGTCGGTCAGCGCCCGTTGCAGGGCCTCGCCGACCTCGATGCCGGCTTCTGCCAGTTGTGCCCGGGTCTGCGTGAGCAACTGTTCGACATAGGCCTCGGGCCCAGACAGGCCAAGCCGTTCGGCGCAATGGCCTGCCAGCTGCTGCCCGAAATCAGGATCGATCTCGAACGCCAGGCGCGCGCCATCGAGCCGCGCCCGTGCCACGCGTTGGTCTTGCAGGTCTTCCGGCACCAGACCGAGCAGCCGCATCTCCAGTTCCACCCGCTCGATGTCCTGGAGGTCCAGCGTCAGCCACATCGCGAGTCGTTCGGCGGTCCGGTCGAAGGCATAGCGGCTGTGTATGTCCAGGTGCAGGGTGTTCATCCCCAGTGCCTGTAACAACTGGGGGGCGAGGGTGAAGGTGGCGCAGGCGGTTTCCGGGTCCGTGGTGGCTTGGTCCGCGTTGCGGCGCTGATGGGCGATGATCTCTTCGAGCGGTACGCTCACGTCGAAGGCGGTGAGCGCCAGCTGCTCGGGCAGCGGTAGCGTGTCCGTGCCGAACCTGTTGCGTAGATCGAGCAGGAAGGCCGGGTCCTCGGTTTCCAGGCGTACCCGTTCGATGGTGATGGCGCGTTCGAAGGACTGCGGTCGGAGCTGGATGCCGACGACCGAAGTCGCACCGTCCCAGTCGGTCTCGATGGCCTGATAATGGATCTCGGCCTGGTCGGCGACCCGGGCGATGAAGTCGTCCACCGCCAGCTTGACCTGCCACCACATCAGGCCCTTGAAGGCAAAGGGGAGGGCCGCCAGTACTAGGACGGCCAGGATCAGTCGGTTTCGCGTTCTGCGGCGCACCTTGCATTCCTTATCCGGTGATTGGCCGACAGCGTATCGTCGGCCGGGTATCAGGGGCGGACCAGGGCCTGCTCCACTTCTTCCCGTTTTGCTCGTCCTTCCAGTGCCTCGATCAGCTCGAGGGCAAAATCCATGGCGGTGCCCGGTCCGCGCGAGGTGATGATCTGGCCATCGCGCACCACCGGCCGGTCGAGTACCTGGATGCTGGGTTGTTCGCCGGCGGCCAGCACCCCGGGGTAAGCCGTGGCCTTGCGGCCATCCAGCAGGCCGGCACTGGCCAGCACCCTGGGGGCGGCACAGATGGCGGCGGTGAAACGGCCCTGTTCGGCCATGTCGCGCAACAGGCGCTGGATGCGCGGATCATCATTGAGATGATCGGCGCCGGGGAGGCCACCGGGCAAGACGATCATGTCGAAGGACTGGTCCAGCACCTCATCCAGGGTGGTGTCGGGCATCAGCACAGTGCCGCGGCTGCAACGCACCAGCCCGTCATCCAGGCCGGCGCTGATCACCTCGACACCGGCGCGGCGCAGCAGGTCGATGATGGTTACGGCTTCGAGCTCTTCGCAACCTGGGGCAAGGGGGACGAGGACGCGTGCCATGTCTCGGGACTCCTTTGGTAAGCGATCACACGGGAAACCGGTTGCAGTTCGATCCCCTGCTCGCGCAAACGGGGCAGTTCGCGCCGCAGCACCTCGAGGGTTTCGGGGTAAGGATGGCCGATGGCGATGGCCGAACCCTTGAGTCGGGCCAGCTGCGCCGCCTGATACAAGCGCTCGCGGATTCGTGCGGGGTCGCGCTCGTTGTCGAGAAAGACGTCGCGCCGCGCCGTGGCGATACCCATAGTGTGCGCCGTGCGTTGTGCCACGGAGCGGGGATTGGTGCGGCTGTCTACGAAGAAGAGATTGCCGTGCCGCTGCAAGGCCTCCATCAGCCAGCGCATGCTGGCCTGTTCACCGGTAAGCAGGCTGCCCATGTGGTTGTTGATCCCCACGGCATGCGGCACCGAGCGCAGGTTGGCCGCCAGCACCGCTTCCAGGTCGACCCGGGTGTGGTCCAGGGTGAGCCCGCCGGGTCCCAGGGTGTGGTGATTCACCGAGTCCATGGGTTGATGCAGCATCACCTCGTGACCCATCCGCCAGGCCGCCTCGGCGGTCTGGCGGCTGGCACTCAGGCGCGGCAGGATGGAGAGGGTGACCCGGGGCGGCAGTGTCAGTACCTCGCGGGCCACCTCGGCGTTGTTGCCGACATCGTCGATGATGATCGCCAGCAGCCCCGCGGCGCGCACCACGCCGGTGGCCAGGATCAGACAGGCCAGCACCAGCGAGCGCATCAGGTGCCGTCCTGGATGCGCAGGATGGCCACACCCTTGAGCAGGAGGAGCGCCTCGCCGAGGGGGTAATCCTGTTCGATCAGCGACAGGCCCTTGGCGGCCGTCTGTTCCGGCTGTCCGGCCTTGTCGGGATGGGCGCCGGGATTGTCCAGGTGGTGCGCTAGTTGTGATTCGCGCAGCAGGGTTTGGTCCTTGCCCGTGCGCTTGAGTTCCACCGGTTCGAGCAGGATGTCGGGCACGATGCCCTCGGCCTGGATGGAACGCCCCTCAGGGGTGTAGTAACGCGCGGTGGTCAGCTTGATCGCGGTCTTGTCGTTTACCGGCACAATGGTCTGTACCGAACCCTTGCCAAAGGTCCGCTGGCCCATCACCACTGCGCGATGATGGTCCTGCAGAGCGCCGGCCACGATCTCGGAGGCCGAGGCCGAACCGCCGTTGACCAGCACTACCATGGGGGCGCCGTCGAGGATGTCGTCGGGTGCGGCCTCGAAGCGCAGCTGCGAGTCGCTTACCCGGCCCCGGGTGTAAACGATGGTCCCTTCCGACAGGAAGGCGTCGGCCACCGCCACCGCGGCTTGCAACACGCCACCAGGGTTGTTGCGCAGATCGAGCACCAGGCCCTTGAACGGCCCCTTGTTCTCGCGGCGCAACTTGCGCACCGCCTCGCGCATGTCGTCGGCGGTGTTGTCCTGGAACTGTGATAGCCGGATATAGGCAAAGCCGGGCTCGAGCAGGCGTGACTTGACGCTGCGGGTCTTGATGATGGCGCGTTCGACGGTGACGGAGAAGGGGGCCTCGCGTCCCTTGCGCACGATCTGCAGGGTGACGTGGGTCCCCGGCTTGCCGCGCATCAGCTTGACCGCCTCGTCGAGGGTCAGGCCCTTCACCGCCTGGTTGTTGATGCGGACGATGATGTCGCCGGCCTGGATACCGGCCTGCTGGGCGGGCGTATCGTCGATGGGGGTGATGACCTTGACGAAGCCGTCTTCCATGCCGACCTCGATGCCCAGGCCACCGAACTCGCCCTTGGTGCCCACCCGCAGTTCGTTGAACTCGTCTTCATCGAGATAGGCCGAGTGCGGGTCCAGGCCACTGAGCATGCCGCGAATGGCGTCGAGCAACAGCTCGCGGTCGCTCACCGGCTCGACATAGTCCTGCTTGATGCGTCCGTAGACCTCGGCAAAGACCCGCAGCTCCTCTAGCGGGATACCCTCCTTCGCCTGGTCCTGCAAGGGGGCTTGTGGCGAGCGTGCCACCACGGGAGAGGCGAGGCCCGCCAGCAGGCAGAACAGTCCGGTCAACGCAATGCGGCTTCTTTTCATGCTCTCCTCTCTGCCGGGCGCGCTCTGTTCAGCCGACGCGTCGTCCCCTGGGTCTGCGGCACCAGCGTATCGGGTCCACCGGCTTGCCGTTGTGACGGATCGCAAAATAGACACCGGTCTCCTTGCGCCCGCCCGTGTTGCCCGCCGCGGCGATGGGCTCGCCCGCTTCGACCCAGTCGCCCGCTTCCTTGAACAGGCTCTGGTTGTGCCCATAGAGCGTCATGTAGCCATTGCCGTGGTCGATGATGATCAGCAGACCGAAGCCACGCAGCCAGTCGGCGAAGGCCACTCGGCCGGCGTGGATGGCATACACATCGTGCCCCTCGGGAGCGCCGATCATAACACCATCCCAACGCAGCTTGCCGATCTTGGGGTCGCCGAAGGCCTTGCGGATCACACCCTTGAGTGGCCAGGGCAGGCGGCCCCTCGCCCGTGGGAAGGGGATCTGCTCGGCCGGGGCGGCGGGGATGTCAGCCAGCGCTTGCTGCAGGCCGCGCAGCAGGGCCTGGAGCTGTTTTTCATCCTTGTGCAGACGCGCCAGTTCCGAACCCTGGCCCTGGATTTCGCGCGCCAGTTGTGCGATGACCGCCCGCCGTTTTTGTTGCTGTGCCTCGAGCGCCAGCTTGCGTTCCTCCTGCTCGGCCTGCAGGCGGCGCAGGCGTTGCTGCTCGTGGGCGATCTCGGCACGGGTTTCGGCCAGCGCCTGCAGGCGTTCGCGGATCTGCGTCATGCGCCGCGCGCGCTCGCGATTGAGGTAATCGTAGTAGGCCAGCACCCGGGTGACCGCTGCCGGGTCCTGTTGGCTGAGCAGGATACGCAGCTGTTCCTGGCGGCCCATGGCATAGGCTGCGCGGACCTGGCGCGCCAGCAGTTCACGCTGTTCAGCCAGCGCGCGTTGTTGGGTCGCTTCCTGCCGGTGCAACGTATCGAGGCGTTGATTGCTTCGTTCCAGGCGCCCGCGCAGCACGCGCAGGCGGCGTGCCAGTCGGCCGATGGCCTGTTCGCTTTCCTCGAGTTGGCGGTTGAGCGTGGTGCGCTGACCGCGGGCCTGGCGTATGCGCTTCTGGAGGGCGGCGATGCGTTCGCGCAACTGCGCCAGTTGACGCTCCTGGTCTTGCACATCGACAGCCGATGCTGCCGGCCCGGCCAGCGCTACCAGCGCCCACACGAGAAGGGGCAGGCCGAATCGCTTCAGCCTGCCCCCGGGGTCATGATGCCGAGCGGACACCAAGGTCGGATCAGTCATCATCTCCCAGCAGCGACTTGCCGGTCATCTCGATGGGCTGTTCCAGGCCCATGATGCGCAGCAGGGTGGGGGCCACGTCACACAGGGCGCCTTGGCCCTTGAGTGTGTCGAACTGACTGCCCACGTAGACCAGGGGTACCGGGTTGGTGGTGTGTGCGGTATGGGCCTGGCCGATCTCCGGATCGCGCATCTGCTCGGCATTGCCGTGGTCGGCCGTGATCAGCATCTCGCCGCCGACCTCGCGCGTTGCGGCTACCACCCGGCCGATGCATTCGTCGAGTACCTCGATGGCTTGCACGGCGGCGTCGAAATTGCCGGTATGGCCCACCATGTCGCCGTTGGCGTAGTTGCAGATGATGGCGTCGTAGGCGCCGCTGCGGATCGCCTCGACCAGCTTGTCGGTGACCTCACGCGCACTCATCTCCGGCTGCAGGTCATAGGTGGCGATCTGCGGTGAAGGCACCAAAATACGGTCCTCGCCTTCGAAGGGCTGTTCCAGCCCACCGTTGAAGAAAAAGGTCACGTGCGCATACTTTTCGGTCTCGGCGATGCGCAGCTGGTGCAGGCCGAGACGGGCAATGTACTCGCCGAAGGTGTTGATCAGGCGCTCCGGCGGGTAGGCCACCGGGATGTCGAATTCCTTGTTGTACTGGGTGAGCGAGACGTAGCACGCGATCCTTGGAGTGGCTCGGCGCTCGAAGCAGTCGAAGTCCGGCTCGATGAAGGGGCGGGTGATCTGGCGTGCGCGGTCGGAGCGGTAGTTCATGTTGATGATGACATCCCCGTCTTCCACCGGGACCGGCGTGCCGATACGCGTGGGCGAGATGAACTCGTCGGTCTCGCCCCGTTCGTAGGCGGCGTGCAGCGCGCTGATGCTGTCATCATGGGCGTATTCGCCCTCGCCCAGGGTGATCAGGTCGTAGGCCTTGCGGATACGTTCCCAGCGGTGGTCGCGGTCCATTGCGAAGTAGCGTCCGATCATGGTCGCCAGGCGGCCACCGCCCACCTCCGCGAACACCTCGTCGAGCTTGCGCAGCGAGGCCTCGGCCGACTTCGGTGGCATGTCACGGCCGTCGAGGAATGCGTGTACCACGGCGTCGGCGCCACGCTCGACCGCCAGGCGCACCATGGCGTGAATGTGCTCCTCGTGGCTGTGCACTCCACCGGGCGAGAGCAGTCCCAGGATGTGCACCCGGCGACCGTGGGCGACAGCGGCATCCACCGCGTCGGTGAGCGTCAGGTTGGAGTAGAAGGATCCGGTGCGGATCGAGCGACTGACGCGGGTGAATTCCTGGTACACCACGCGGCCGGCTCCCAGGTTGAGGTGGCCCACCTCGGAGTTGCCCATCTGCCCGCCCGGCAGGCCCACCGCCGAGCCTGAGGTTCGCAGTGCGGTGTGCGGACACTCCGCCCAGAGACGATCCCAGTTCGGCTTGCGGGCCGCTGCGATGGCGTTGTATTCCTGTTTGTCGCTCAAGCCCCAGCCATCGAGGATCAACAGGATGGCGGGTCTGACCTTGCTGCTCATGTTGTCTGTCACCACGCATCGCCACGCCGGAGCATGGCGACCATCAGAAGTTCAAAGGGATGGGGTCGGAAAGGCGCGCTGGCGCCCGCAGCCACGCGAAGAATTGTGCTCAATTAAACCATAGGTGGTGGTCCCAAGGCCAACCATGCATCCGTCGCGGATAAAGCGGCCTTTGCCCGGAATCGAAGAAAAAAAGGTCGCCAACCGGTGTCCTTTTCGGTTTAATCGGGCGAGTATTACAATATCAGCAAGCAGGAATGCTGCCTCAGGCAACCGAAAGGAGTGACAGGTTGATGAATTTCACCATCGAGGACTCGGACCCCCTCGTGAACGACGACACCGAAAACGAACTTGGTCTGCTGCATGGCGATGATGACATCGACCGCGCCTCGCGGGCGCTCAAGGCGATGTCGCATCCCTTGCGCCTCAAGATTCTCTGCACGCTGGGTGACCAGGAGGTCAGCGTACAGGAGATCGTCGAACGCGTCGGTACCTCGCAGAGCAACATCTCGCAGCATCTTGCGATCCTGCGCGATAAGGGTATCCTCACCTCCCGCAAGGACGCCAACCGCGTCTTCTATCGGGTGAGCGACAACCGCACGCTGCAGCTCATCGGCATGATGCGCGAGGTGTTCTGCTCCAGCGGTCACTGAGTGGCTCGCCGGGCCGACCGGCGCGACCTTGCAACGACGATCCTGACAGCATCGACAGGAACGGGGCCATGGTGTCCCGTTTCTTCGTGGTGGAGACCCCGGACCCCATGCAACAGTACCTCGAATTCGCGGCCAATCACCCTGTGCTGATCGGTGCCTTCGTACTCATTCTGGGCGCCCTGATCTGGAACCTGCTGCGCGAGAGTGCCAGCGGCCTGAACATCGACCCTGGCGAGGCCACGCTCAAGATCAACCACGAGGATGCCGTGGTGGTGGACGTGCGTTCGATCAAGGAATTCTCCGAAGGCCACATCCTGCATGCCGAGAACATTCCGCTCAACGGACTGAAGAACCAGTTGCCGGCACTGGAGAAGTACCGCCAGCGCCCGATCATCATGGTGTGCCGCAGTGGCTCCCGATCGGGCGTGGCCGCCACCACCCTGCGCAAGGCAGGTTTCAAGCAGGTGTACAACCTGCGTGGCGGCATGCTGGCCTGGGAGAATGCCGGCCTGCCGGTGAAACGCCGCTAACCACAGGAACTACAAGCCATGACCGACGACGCACAGCCTGAGAATGCCCCCCAGTTCGCTATTCAGCGGATCTATGTGAAGGATCTGTCCTTCGAGTCGCCCAATGCCCCACAGATCTTCCTCGAGGAAGGCGCACCCGAGATCCAGGTTGGATTGCAGACCGGGGTGAGCGCCCTCGGTGACGACACCTACGAGGTGGTGCTCAGCGTCAGCGTGGAGGCCAAACTGGCCGAGCGCACCATCTATCTGGTGGAGGTGCAACAGGCCGGTATCTTCCTGGCCCGCAACTTCCCCGAGGAGCAGCTGGGCCCTCTGCTCGGTATCGGTGCCCCCAACGCCTTGCTGCCCTATGCCCGCGAGCTGATCTCGGATCTGACTACCCGCGGCACCTTCGCCCCTTTCATCCTGCAGCCGGTCAACTTCGAGGCCATGTACGCCCAGCAGCAGGCCGATACAACGACCGACGAGCCAGCCACTCACTGAGCCTCGGCCATGGCGGACGAGCGCATCGGGGTTCTCGGCGCCGGCTCCTGGGGTACCGCCCTGGCCATCGATTTCGCGCGTCACCGGCCGGTCAGCCTCTGGTCGCACAGCAGTGAAGAGGTCGCCGCCTTGCGGCGTGATCGCGAGAACCGGCAATACCTGCCCGGCATCCCTTTCCCCGAGGCCCTGCATGTCGAGGACGAGCTGGGCCGGCTGCTCGGGGACTGTGGCGAGATACTGATTGTGGTGCCCAGCCATGCCTTTGCCGGGCTCTGCGCGCGGATTGCGGAGCTGGCCCCGGGGCTGTCTTCGCTGTCCTGGGCCACCAAGGGCTTCGAACCCGAGAGTGGCCGGCTGCTCAGCGAAGTGGCTGCTCACTATTTCCCGAAAGCGGCGCTCGGGGTCCTGTCCGGGCCGACCTTCGCCCGTGAGGTCGCCCAGGGCCTGCCGACGGCCATCACCATCGCCTCCAGCGACCCTGCTCACGCCCGCCGCCTGGCCGAATGGCTGCGCAGCGACCATTTCCGTGTGTACACCAGCGGCGACCTGGTGGGTGTGCAGGTCGGTGGCGCGGCCAAGAATGTGATGGCCATTGCTGCCGGCATATCCGACGGACTGGGTTTTGGCGCCAATGCCCGTGCGGCCCTGATCACCCGAGGTCTGTCCGAGATCACTCGCCTGGGCCTGGCACTGGGCGGACGCCCCGAGACATTCATGGGGCTGGCCGGGCTGGGCGATCTGGTGCTCACCTGTACCGACGACCAGTCGCGCAACCGGCGCCTGGGCCTGGCCCTGGCCGCTGGACAGTCGGTGGATCACGCGCGCACCCTCATCGGCCAGGAGGTCGAGGGCGTGGGCACTGCGCGCGAAGTGCGGCGAAAGGCGCACGAACTGGGTATCGAGATGCCGATCACCGAGCAGACCTGGCGTGTGCTCTACCAGGGCCTCCCTCCTCGGGAGGCGGTCCACAACCTGTTGTCACGGCAGCCGCGAGCCGAGGATGCCTTTCTGGCTTTTTCCGCGGGTGAAGAGGGCCCGACCACGGCCGGCGACGTCGGTGACAGGAGGGAAGAGTGATCCCCTCGCCGGCGCAGTGGCCCGGGAAGGAGGCCCCTGGATCAGGCACTCGTACTGCGGCCGGGAAAGTACCGAAACGTGGCACAATGCCCGCCCTTTCGAGAGGGGATGCCGGCAATGAACGATACTGCTGAATACCTGCTGCCCGAGGAGCTCGACAAGTTGCAGAGCGTGCTGGTCGAGCACATGCCGACTTCGGGGAGCATGCCGCTGGACGCCGCGCATGGCTATCTCACCGCGTTGGCTGCGCACACCGATCGCGTGGATCACGCGGTGGCGCGTGCGCGGGTGCTCGGCGAGATCGCCGGTGAGCACGGTATCGAGCCGCTGCTGCGCAAATTTCACGAGCAGATCTTGCGCGATCTGGAAAGCGGTGACTACGGGCCACTGATCATGCAGATGCCGCGTGAGGACGGCAGCATGCTGCCCCTGCCCTATGGTTGGTGTGAGGGCTATGTCCTGGGTCTGAATACCGCTGGCGAGGACCGGCGCGAACTGGCGGCTGCCGACGAACAGGCCGCGGCGCGGCTCACGCCCATCTATGCCTTCCTGATGTACGAAGAGTCGCAGATGTTCGATCCACCTGACGAGCAGGCGCACCGCGAGACGGTCGGCGAACTGGGCGAGAGTGCGGTGTGGTTGTATCGCTGGTGGCAGCAGCGGGGCGGCGCATGAGGCGTGGTCTGCTGGTACTGCTGCTGGCACTCTGTGGCCTGGCTGCTGCAGCCCATGTCACTGACCGGCTGGTGATCGGCCTGTACGAGACACCGGCGTTGCAGGGAGAGCCGCAGCGCCTGCTGGCCAGTGGTACGCCGATCGAGGTGCTGGCGCGTCGCGCCGGCAAGGCGCAGGTGCGGCTGGGAGACGGCACCACGGGCTGGATCGAGGCGCGTTACGTCTCGGAAGAGAAGCCGGCGGCCATGCAGTTGCTGGAGGCGCGCGCCGAGATCCGCCGTCTGCGCCAGCGCCTGGCCAGGGTGACACCGGGCGAGGCGCAGGCCGCCGATGCGCCGCTGCCATCCGCAGCCGGAGTACGCGCTGGCATCGAGCTTGCCAAGGCGCGGGAGCGCATCGCCGAGTTGGAGCAGGCGCTGGCCGAACTGCCGTCCCTGCGTGCGGCAGCCGCCGAGCGCGACCGCCTGGCTCGGCGCTTGCAACAGGTCCGCGATCTGCTCGGTGCGAATGCTGCTGAGAGGCTAGGCGCTTCCCCTGCGCCACGCAGTGGTGACGTCTATCCCTGGGTCCTGGGGGTGGGGCTGATGCTGGTCGGCTTCGTTGCCGGTGCGGTGCTGGTCAAGCTGCGCCTGCGCCGGCGTTATGGTGGCTTGCGGCTCTAGCCAGGATGTTTCACCGGCATCCTGAGATGCCGGCGGAATTCGCAGCCGTCGCGGCTGCCGAGTTGGAGCAACTGCAACCGGCGGTTGGCGTGCCTGTTTGCTAGATCATTCAGCATCCCGGGCTTCAAGCGTTGTTTGGGCGGTGAAATAACAGCGCGCCAGGCCGCCGGAATCGAGCGCCGGCGATATCTCCCCCATGGGTGGGGCTACCCCGCGGCGGGTTCCCTATTTTCCCTTGGCGGCGGCGTATTCGAAGGCGTCGTAGTGGATCTGTGTGTCGGGCACGCCGGCCGCACGCAGCGCGTCCAGCGCTGCCTTGACCATCACTGGCGGGCCGGCCATGTAGAAGTCGTGGGCCGGCAGGTCGTCGATGTCGGCCAGCACCGCCTCGTGCACGAAACCGGTACGTCCCGTCCAGTCGGCATCGGGCTCGGAGAGCACCGGTACGTAACGAAAGTTGGCATGCTCGCGCGCCCATTGCTCGGGCAGGTCCGGCAGGTAGAGGTCTCGTCGCGAGCGCACCCCCCAGTACAGGGTCATGGGTCGTTCGATACCCTTGTGGAAGGCATGCTCGATCTGCGACTTGAGCGGGGCCAGGCCGGTGCCGCCACCGATGAACAGCATGGGGCGCGGCGAGGTCTCGTCGAGCACGAAGCTCCCGTGCGGCCCCTCGATGCGCAGGATAGTCTGGTCCTTGAGCTTGCTGAACACCCAGTCGGTGAAGCGGCCGCCGTCGACATGGCGGATGTGCAGCTCGATCAGCGCATCGTCCTCGGGCGCATTGGCGATGGAGAAGGCACGATGACTGCCGTCGGCGAGTATGAAGTCGATGTATTGCCCGGCGCGGAACTGCAGGCGCTGGGTGTCCGGCAGCTTGAGCCAGAGGCGTACCACGTCGTGCGCCAGGTGGTCGATGCCCTGCACCCGTGCCGGCAGCACGCGCACCTCGATCTGTTCCGTGGTCTCGATCTCGCGTGCCTCGAGCACCAGGTCGCTGCGCGGGTGAGCCACGCAGGGCAGGCAGCGGTCTGCGGGTTCATACTCCAGCGCCTCGGGGGGGCCGTCCGGGTATTCGACCTCTCCTTGCGCGAGGATGGCGATACAGGCCCCGCAGCGCCCGCTGCGGCAGCCGTATGGGAGACCGATGCCCTCACGGATGGCCGCATCGAGCACCGCTTCACCGGGTTCGACGGAGAATTCGTGCCCGCTGGGCAGAAGCGTGACCTTGAAACTCATGGCGTTGGTGCCGTGCAGAATGATGAGAGAATAAAACATTCTCGGCGATTGGCCGGGACAATTAACCCGAATATTTTACCGGTATCCCGAGAGCCGGCGGAATTCGCAGCCGTTGTGGCGCCGGTTTGGCGCTCAAGGGATAGCTGGAGCTATTGCTTGAGCGAAAACCAAGCCACAGCGAGCGAGAAACCGCCGGAATCGGGATAGAACAACGCGGGCTACAAACGGTACCGATGATTGGCATTCCTTTCCTTATTTACCATTTTTGCTCGATCATTCTGCCCTTTGAGCGTTGTTCAGCCGGTGAAATATTCGGGTTAAAAATCCCGAGCCTGCTGGTGATTGAAGGAATGGCGGAACGGAGCGGAAGATGGCCCTGATCGTGGGATGTGGCGATGTGGGGCGCCGGCTGGCGCACGCCCTGTCGAGCGCGGGAGAGTCTGTGCGTGGCGTGGTGCGCTCGCCGGACTCGGCGCGCGCCGTGGCCGAGGAGGGCATCGAGACGCTGGTCTGCGATCTCGACGAGGAGACCTTGCCGCCGGGTGCAACTGCGGGCGAGGCGGTCTGGTATCTGGTGCCGCCGCCGGCGCAGGGCCGTGAGGATACTCGCCTGCAAGGTTTCCTCTCCGCGCTGGAGCGCAGCGGCCAGCCGCGTCGCATCCTGCTGATCAGCACCAGTGGTGTGTATGGTGACTGCGGTGGCGAGTGGGTGGACGAGACCCGGGCGCCGAATCCACGAGTCGATCGCGCACATCGCCGCCTGGATGCAGAGCGACGGCTGCTGGCCTGGCGCGAGGCGAGTGGCGGCGAGGCGGTGATCTTCCGCGTCGCCGGCATCTATGGGCCGGGCAAGCTGCCGCTCGAGCGGCTGCGCCGCGGCCTGCCCATGATTGCCCCGGAACAGGCGCCCTGGACCAACCGCATCCACCTGGACGACCTGGTGCAGGCCTGTGTGCTGGGCATGCGGCACGGCCGCGACGGCGCGATCTACAACGTCTGTGATGGCCATCCCGGCAACATGGCCGATTACTTCAACCGCGTGGCCGATCTGGCCGGCCTGCCGCGTCCGCCGCTGATCGACCCGGCCGAGGCCGGGGAGCGCCTGTCGGCCGGTCTGCGCTCCTACCTGGCCGAGTCGCGCCGTCTGCGCAACGACAAGCTGCTGCGCGAGCTGGGGCTGGAGTTGCGTTATCCCGATCTGGCATCCGGGCTGGCGGCCTGTTTTCGAGACGGCGCGGATTGAGCCCGCGCCGCCGTCGGGAGAGGATCAGGGGGTCGCCTCCAGGGGTTCGCCTTGCGCCAGCAGTTCCGCCATCTGCTCCGGCGGCAGCGGGCGGCTGAACAGGAAACCCTGCACCAGCTTGACCTGGCGGCTCGCCAGGTAGGCGAGTTGTTCAGGGTTCTCCACGCCCTCGGCGATCACGTTCATATCCAGGCTATGCGCCATGGCGACGATGGCGTCCACCAGGGTTTCGCTGTTGTGGTCTTGGCCGATGCCGGCAACAAAGGAACGGTCGATCTTGAGGGTCTGCAGGGGGAAGCGATGCAGGTAGCTCAGCGCCGAGTAGCCGGTGCCAAAATCGTCCAGCGCCAGCGACAGGCCAAGGGCATGGAGCCGCTCGAGGGTTTCTGCCAGATCGGGCTTGTCCTGCATCAGCAGGCCCTCCGTGATCTCCAGTTCCAGACGGTGCGGTGGTAATCCCGTGTCACGCAGTATCTCCTCGATCACCGCTTCCAGGTCGGCCTGGTGGAACTGCCGCGGCGAGACGTTGACCGCCAGGCGAAAGTTGCGAGCATCATGCTGCCAGCTGGCGACATCATGACAGGCGCGGCGCAGGACCCATTCCCCGATCACCGGCATCAGCCCTGCCCGCTCTGCGATGGGGATGAACTGGTCTGGTGGCACCGGACCCAGCCGCGACGACTGCCAGCGCAGCAAGGCCTCGGCGCCTTGTATCCGTCGGGAACGGACATCCGCCTGTGGCTGGTAGACCAAGGACAGCTCGTCGCGTTCGATGGCGCGGCGCAGCTCGGTCTCGATGGTCAGGTGGCGTTCGCTCAACTCACGCAGGGCCGGGGTAAAGAAACGATAATTGTTGCGACCGGCCTGTTTGGCCTCGTACATGGCAGCATCCGCCGAGGTGAGGGTCTGTTCGGGATTTTTCCCGTCGCGCGGGAACAGGGCGATGCCGATGCTGGTGGTGGCGAAAATCTCGCGACCGTGCAGGTGGAAGGGCTGTTCGAACAGCGACAGCAGGTGATGCGCGATACGGGCGGCGTCTGCCTCCTGGCTCAGTTCTTCGAGTAATACCAGGAACTCGTCACCGCCGAAGCGGGCCACCAGGTCGCATTCGCGCACGGCATTGGCAAGACGTTGCGCGACCTGGCAGAGCAGTTCGTCGCCCATATGGTGACCCATGCTGTCGTTGACGTGCTTGAAGTTGTCCAGGTCGAGGAAACACACGGCCACCAGATGGCCGTTGCGCCGTGCCCGGGCAAAGGCGATGCGCATCTGGTCGGTGGCCAGGGCACGGTTGGCCAGGCCGGTCAGGCCGTCATAGTGTGCCAGGCGCGCCAGCTCGGCCTCCTGGCGCTTGTGCTCGGAGATGTCGATGGCCACACCCACCAGGCCACTGATATGCCCATCAGGATCGCGTCGCGGGGTGCAGTGCACCTCGTGCGGCAGGTTGCCGAAGACCAGCTCACCGACACTGTGTTCACCGCGCAGGGCCGCCGCGGCCAGCCGGGCCAATTCGGGTTGTACGGTCTTGCCGAGGATGGAGTTGCCGGGGGGTGGCAAGGGGCGCTGCGGCAGATGACGGATACGTCGGTCGTCCATGTAGGTGACGTGACCGTTGGTGTCGGCGATCCAGATGGTCAGCGGCACGTTCGCCAGGATAGTACCGACGATGCCCTCCGCCTCGGAGGCCTGGCGCTGCTTCTCCAGTTGCAGGTCCTGGAGCAGCTGTTCATTACGGAAGCGTAGTCTGAGAGATTCCGCGATGGCTTGGGCCGCGTGTCGGCAGGAGGTCAGCAGGAAGGCGGCCAGCAACCAGGCCAGCAGGCCGGTGACGACATCGATGGTGGTGCCATGACGCATCATGACGACCCCCAGGGGCAGCAGGATGCTGAGTACATAGAGCCGGTAGGTGAGATGGTCGGGCAGCAGGGTTGCCATGGCCCCGGTGGCGATGCCAGTGAGGATGATGGTGGCGAACATGCGCTGCGCCAGCTCCAATTCCGGCAGGAACCAGAGGGTTGCCGCCGACCAGAGCAGGCCACTGCCCAGTGCTCCTGCCTGGTACAGCTGGCGCCATTGTCGTGTCGTCAGCAGGCCGGGGCGGTGGGTGCGTACCTGGAAGACCAACAGGCGCAGCAGGTTGAACAGCGTGATACTGCCAGCCCAGTAGCCGTAGGCAGGGTTGCCGTTCAGGTGGTGGAGCACACCAGCAAACACCAGTGCCACCAGGATGTTGGTCCCGGCAGTGAGCGGACCGCCGGCGTACAACCAGCGGGTCTGGTGCTCGAGGATGGCACTGTCCAGCCGTTGTGCGTCTGTTGCTGGCATGCCGGTAGTGTCCTGTGCGGACATCGGCAATTGCTCCCTGACATTCCGTTGGGGATAGCGGCCAGCGCGCCAAAACCTTGAATGTTGTCAAGGGCTCTGGGGTATCGACAGGGTGAGTTCGCGCCCGCCGTGGCCATGCAGCAGGTCGTGGGCGCGGATCTTCACCCAGGTCCAGCCGGCGGGGATGTGCACCTCGTCCAGGCTTCGCGTGAAGGGTTGCTCGTCGATGTGCGGGTGCAGAAGGAGGCGGGTAGCGATCACCTGGCCCGCGGGACCGAGCACTTCCCAGCGGTTGGCATAGTGATCCCAGCCGGTATCGTGATGGCGGAGGGTCACCGCGATGCGGTAGCTGCCGTCGTCGTTGGTACGGATCTTCGCGCCGAGCACGTCAGCCTGGCCGGCCCAGGTGCCGCCGGCCAGCAGCAGGGCCATGATCAGCCCTGTTCGAGCCATTCGATGATCGGGTCCCATGTTTCCACGTCCTGGGCGACCATCGAGGGGGCCAGCTCGAAAATGCCCAGCCCCGTCTCGGCCGCCTTGATGTAGTTCTGACTTTCACGGAGGTGTGTGAGCACCGGCACCTCGAAGCGCCGCAGAAAGTCCTCCAGGACATGATAGATGCGCGTGTTCTCGCGCACCCGGTTCTCCACCAGTGCAACCCGTGTCTGTCCCCGGGAGATACGTCTGCTGCGAAACAGTTCTTCGAGGAAACGCGCCACCGCGCGCATGTCGATGGGTGAGGGCAGCACGGGCACTAGCAGGGCGTCGGTGCGTCGCAACAGCGCGGTCAGCTCGGGACCCGCGGTGCGCGCCGGGGCATCGATGACCAGGATCTCGGTGCCGCGTGCAGCACGCGCGCCGGCGGCACCGTCCACGCCTTCGATGTGCGGGATGCCCTCGTAGTCCTCACGCGCCACCAGCCAGTCGAGGCTGGAGTATTGCGGGTCGTGATCGGCCAATGCCACCCGGCGGCCGTCGTCGGCATACCAGGTGGCGAGGTTGGTGGCGAGCGTGGTCTTGCCGCAGCCGCCCTTGGCGTTCAGGCAGAGGATCTTGTACATGGCGCAGCTCCCGAAAAGTGGTGTTGGACAGGGGCAAGTCTTGCAGAAACTGCCCCGACTGGGGAGTGCCCTTCGCGGCGAGGACGCCGCTCCCACGGGCAGTAGGCCCGTCCTCGGGCCGAAGGGCCTGCCTCAGGCCGCAATGCCGGCATGCCGCAACAGTGCGTCGATCTTCGGCTCGCGCCCGCGGAAGGCGCGGAACAGCTCGGCCGCGTCCCGTGAGCCGCCTGGCTCGAGGATGTTGCGCAGGAAGGCCTGCCCGGTCTCGCGGTCGAAGATCCCGCGCTCTTCGAACAGCGAGAAGGCGTCTGCCGACAACACCTCGGCCCATTTGTAGCTGTAGTAGCCTGCTGCATAGCCGCCGGCGAAGATATGGGTGAAGCTGTTGGCGAAGCGATTCCATTCCGGTGGTCGCACCACCGCCACCTCGTCGCGTACCTGCTCGAGAATCTGCTCGATATTCGCTCCGCGCTCCGGGTCGTACTCCAGGTGGATGCGGAAGTCGAACAGCGAGAACTCGAGCTGGCGCACCATCATCATGGCCGACTGGAAGTGCTTGGCAGCGATCATCTTTTCGTAGAGTGCCTGCGGGATGGGTTCGCCGGTCTCGTAGTGACCAGAGATCAGGTCCAGGGCCTCGCGTTCCCAGCAGAAGTTCTCCATGAATTGCGAGGGCAGTTCCACGGCGTCCCAGGCCACACCGTTGATGCCCGAGATCTCGGGATGATCCACGCGGGTGAGCATGTGGTGCAGGCCGTGACCGAACTCGTGGAACAGGGTCTCGACCTCGTCGTGGGTGAGCAGTGCCGGCTTGCCGTCCACCGGGGGGGTGAAATTGCAGGTCATGTAGGCGACCGGGATCTGCGCGCGTTCGCGGGTGACCATGCGCGACTGGCAGGTGTCCATCCAGGCGCCGCCGCGCTTGTTGGGGCGTGCATACAGGTCGAAATAGAACTGCCCGCGGACCGTGCCGTCGGCATCGCGGATCTCGTAGAACTTGACGTCGGGATGCCAGGCATCCACGCCGTCCACCTCGTGGAAGCTCACCCCGTAGAGCCGGCCGACCACTTCGAACATGCCGGCGATCACCCGGTGCTCGGGGAAGTAGGGCTTGAGCTCCTCCTGGGTGATGGCGTAGCGCGCCTGGCGCAGCTTCTCACTGTAGTAGGGGATGTCCCAGGGCTGCAGATCGTCACAGCCCTGTTCGGCGGCAAAGTCGCGCAATTCGGCCAGCTCGCGTTCGGCCTGCGGACGCGAGCGCGCGGCCAGGTCGCGCAGAAAGCCCATCACCTCGTCGGTGCTGCGTGCCATCTTGGTGGCCAGCGAGCGTTCGGCGTAGTTGGCGAAGCCCAGCAGTTGTGCCAGCTCGTGACGCAGCGCCAGGATCTCCTCCATGAGGGCGCTGTTGTCGTGCGCCGGGTCGTGTGGACCGCGGTCGGAGGCGCGGGTGTTGTAGGCCTCGTAGAAGGTGCGCCGCAGGCTGCGGTCGTCGGCGTAGCTCATCACCGGATGGTAGGAGGGGAAGTCGAGGGTGAACACCCAGCCTTCCTTGCCGCGTTCGCGCGCGGTCTGTGCGGCCAGGGCGCGCGCTGATTCGGGCAGACCGGCGAGCTGCGTCTCGTCGGTGATGTGCATCTCCCAGGCGTTGGTGCAGTCGAGCACGTTCTCGGCGAAGCGGCTGGTCAACTGCGACAGACGCTGGCTGATCTCGCGATAGCGCGCCTGCTGCTCGGGCGGCAGGTCGATGCCCGAGAGATGGAAATCGCGCAGCGCATTCTCCAGCACCTTGCGCTGTGCCGCATCCAGCGGCTGGTCCGACTCGGCCAGGCGCTTGTAGGCGCGGTACAGGCGCGGGTTCTGGCCCAGCTCGGTGCCGTATTGCGACAGTTTGGGCAGGCAGGTGTTGTAGGCGGCACGCAGCGCCTCGCTGTTCATCACCGAATTGAGATGCGAGACCGGCGACCAGGCGCGCTCCAGCTCATCCTCGATGATTTCCAGCGGCTCGATGAAGTGCTCCCAGGTCGGGGTCTCGCCCGCTTCGTCGATCAGGCGCTCGATCTCGCGGCGGTTGCGCGCGAGCAGGTTATCGATGGCCGGCTCGACGTGTTCCGGGCGTATCTGCGAGAAGGCCGGCAGGGTGTCGAAGCGGAGCAGCGGATTGGTGTCTCGGTTCTGGTTGTTCATTGTCGCGAGTGCAGGCTAATGGGGACAGGGTCCAGACTTTAACCGCTTTCGAGCATGCACGGGGAGATTCAGCCTTCGCCCGCCACAGCATGCCAAGCCGGCCGCGAGGCGCGTCCCGAGGGGGGTAACTGCGCGATCTGCTCCTGCAAGGGCTCAGGCGTCGAACAGGGCCTTAGTGTCCACGCCAGTCTTCTCAGTATCGGCGAACGCGAGCCGCTGTGCCGGGCCGAAACCAAAAGCACGCGCGATCAGCAAGTCGGGGAACTGTTCGATGCCCACATTGTTGGCACTGACCGCTGCGTTGTAGAAGTCGCGTCGGTCGGCGATGCTGTCCGTCAGCGCGCTGATGTGTGTCTGCAGCGGCTGGAAGCTTGGGTCGGCCTTCAGCTCGGGACAGGCCTCGGCCAGGGCGAACAGCCGTTCCAGGCTCATGCGCAGCCGGCCCTCGGCCTCGCCCAGGGCGCCCATGTCGCCGCGCTCGCCTGCTTCGGCCACCGCGTTGCGTGCGTGCAGCACCGCCTCGAGGGCCTCGTGTTCGTGCCCCAGGCATGGCTTGCAGGTCTCGACCAGCCTGGGCAGCGCGTCGTGGCGCTGTTTGAGCAGCATGTCGATATGGGTCCAGGCCTGGCTCACCGCGTGCGCGAGCAACGCCAGGTTGTTGTAGATGAGCGCGGCGTAGCCGACCAGTACACCGAGAATCACCAACGTCGAAGTGTCCACCTGTCCAGTATCCTCGCCTACACTCACCATCAACCCGAGCGAGCCGCACCGCACTGCGGTTCAATCGAGGCCTCAGTGTAACCCGGAGATGCGTACATGGCAGACATCCGCCCGTTTGGAGACAAGCAGCCGAGCATTGCCGGAGATGCCTGGCTGGATGCGCGCAGTACCGTGATTGGTGATGTGGTGATCGGCGCGCGCGCCAGCCTGTGGCCGGGGGTGGTGGTGCGTGGTGATGTCAACCGCATCCGCATTGGCGCCGAGACCAACATTCAGGACAACGCAGTGCTGCACAACAGCCACGACAGCGAGTACCTGCCGGGCGGTACCCCGCTGCTGATCGGCGAGCGCGTGACCGTGGGCCATGGCGCCATTCTGCACGGCTGTACCATCGGTGATCTGTGCCTGATCGGCATGGGGGCCATCGTGCTCGACGGTGCCGTGATCGAAGAGGCGGTCATGCTCGGTGCCGGCAGCCTGGTGCCAGGCGACCGGGTGCTGCGCTCGGGCTACCTCTACCTGGGCTCGCCGGTGCGCGAGGTGCGACCGCTCAGTGAGCGGGAACGCGAGTACCTGGCCTATTCCGCCAGCCACTATGTGCGCCTGGCCGCGGCTCACCGGGGCTGAATGACATGATGGCCTTCCACGCACGGCGTGCACGGGTTCATGGGTTCTGCTCCTGCGGTGAGGCCTGCTCTTCGAGCAGGTGTCGGTAGCGTGCCTGTGCCGCCGCGCCGGCATCCAGGGCCAGCCAGCCGGCGATGCGCGTGGCCCGCTCGGCACGCGCCCGGTCACCCCGCCGCTGATGTGCCTGGGCCCGGATCATCCAGACATCGGCATGGCGGTTCAATTCCTGCATCCGCTGCCAGTCGTCTGGACGCAGTACCTGCAGCGCGGCATCCGGCCGTCCTGCCTCGAGCAACAGGCGTGCGATCGCGGGTTCGTAGCCGGCCAGATTGCGTGCCCGGGTCTGCAGTGTCCAGGGCAGGAGGGAGGCCAGTACCTCGTCGGCGGGGCGTCCCCGGCGTTGTCGCCACTGCGCCAGGCGCAGCCGGGGCCGCGCCTGTTCCGGATCCTGGGTGATGGCGAGCGCCAGGGCGGCCTCGATTTCACGGGTCTCGGCCGGACCGCCATGACGGATCAGCAGTTCGGCCAGGTGAGTCCAGGCCAGGGGGTTGCGCCGGTCGGCGGCGAGCAGGCCACGCAGGTGGTGGATCGCCTGCGGCAGTGCCGCGCGCGGTACCCGCAACAGCGGCCGAAAGGGGTCGAAACCCAGGTCGACCAGCCCGTATCGCGCGGCCAGTGCGGCGCGCAGCCAGACCACCGAGTCGGCGTCGTAGGCCACCAGCCACCATTCGGGGTCGCCGGGGGGAATGGGTATGGCCCCCTGATGACGCAGGATCACCGCATCCACCTGCCACTGATCCAGCAGGGTACGCAGCATGGCCGGTCGCTGGCGTGCCAGCTGGCCTTGCAGCATGAGTTCCTCGTCGAACACCGTGGGCGTGCGTCCGTCGATGTAGATGCGCAGCTGCCCGTGCGAGATCCAGCCGAGCCAGCCGCCCCAGCCATAGGCGTTCCAGACCCTGAGCGGCCCGTCCGCTTCGGCGACTGGGCGCAGTACCGACCAGGCCACGTGTGGGTAATGTCGGCTCATCACCGGGTAGTCGTCGGCCTGTACCGCTCGCCAGGTCCAGGGGGGAGGGAACAGCAGCACCAGTGGCAGCAACAGGCCCAGGCCGGCGATCCAGCCTTGCTGACCAAACCCTGGGTGTCGGGTGCCCAGTCGGGCCAGGCCCAGGCCGAGCAGTGTGCCCGCCGGGCGCAGGGTGAGCAGTGACAGTTCGAACAGGAAACGCTTGTTGCTGCCGGCGAGTACCAGGAACAGCCCGATCAGCAGGGCCTCACCGGGGGCCAGCAGGCCGCGCCGCAATACCAGGGCCAGGGCAGTGGCGATCAGGGTCAGGAACAGGAACGGTGGCATCGCCGAGGTGGGCAGCCATTCGCGGATGTACAGGGCCATGTAGTCGGCGGTGGCGTGGCCCTGCAACACCTGCAGCAGACCCAGTCCGTTGGGGGTGAGAAAGACCAGCCCGCCCAGCAGCAGGGCACCGGGCAGGCGGCGGGCCAGGGCGATACGGCCCGGCCAGTGCCAGCGCGGACCCAGCGGCCAGTGCACCGCCAGCGCGCAGGCCCCGACCACCACCGAGGCGTGCACATTGGCCCAGAACAGCACCAGCCCGGCGGCGCTGGCCAGCCAGCGCCGGGAGGGGGACTGACGCAGCAACCAGAGGCTTGCCGCCAGGCTCAGCCCCTCGAACAGGTGTGGGCGCAGGTGCATGGCGGGAAACAACTGCCAGGAGAACAAGGCCAGCGCCAGCCACCAGGCCAGGGGGGCGCCGCGACCGCCAATGGCGCGAAACAGCAGGGTGAAGATGCCCCACCAGGTCAGTCCCTTGAGGGCCAGCAGGCCCCAGCCGCCGCCGAGGCGCTCGACCAGCGCCAGCAGCACCTGGAACAGCCAGGAGAAATTGGCCCAGTGCGCCCCTGGCAGGCTGAAGGAACGCACCTCCTGGTCCAGGTAGCGGCCGTGTTCGAGCATCCAGCGGCCGGCATCCAGATGCCACCAGAGGTCGAGATTGCGTATCGGGGTGAGAAAGAGTGCGACCGGCAGCAGCGCCGCCAGGGCGGCCCAACGCCAGCAGCGATCCCTGGCCTCGTCCCTGCGTGCCGGCCGGGTCACGCCGCGTCCCGCATCAGCGGCGCAGGGCGTCAATCACCGGGCCGGTGTCGGGCATCACCCCGCGCCACAGCAAGAAGGATTCGGCCGCCTGTTCGACCAGCATGCCCAGACCGTCGAGCGCGCGGGCCGCGCCGTGCTCGTGTCCCCAGCGCACGAAGGCGGTGGGTTCGCGACCGTACATCATGTCGTAGGTCCAGCCGCCCTCGGCCAGGCAGTCGTCGGGGATGGCGGGCACCCCGCCGGCGAGTCCCGCGGCGGTGCCGTTGACGATCAGGTCGAAGCGTTGCCCGGCCAGCGCGTCCAGGCCACAGCCGGTCACGCGCGGGTCGTCGGCGAGAGCGGCCAGCTCATGTGCCTTGTGCGCGGTGCGGTTGGCAATCACCAGCGCGGCCGGTCCCTCTTCGAGCAGGGGGAAGAGCACGCCCCGCGAGGCCCCGCCCGCACCCAGCAACAGGATGCGGCTGCCGGCGAAGGCGAAGCGGTGGTTGCAGCCGAGATCGCGCACCAGCCCGGCGCCGTCGGTGTTGTCGCCGCGGATGCGCTCGCCCTCGAAGACCAGGGTGTTGACCGCGCCGGCACGCTGCGCCCGTTCCGTGCGCTCGTCGGCCAGCGCGAAGGCCTGTTCCTTGAAAGGCACGGTGACGTTCAGCCCGCGCCCGCCCTCGGCGATGAAGCGACGCACATCGCCGGCGAAGTCGTCCAGGCTGCCCAGGACCCGGCCGTATTCCATGTCCTGCCCGGTCTGGCGCGCAAACAGGGCGTGGATCTCGGGCGAGCGCGAGTGCTCGATGGGGTTGCCGATCACGGCGTAACGGTCGCTCATGGTTCAGTCCCAGCGGTCAGGATAGCTGCCGGGTTCCAGCAGGTTGTTGCTCACCAGCGCCACCGCCAGCAGCACCAGCGCGCCGGTCAGCACCGGCATGACGTAGCCATAGCCCAGCGTATGGATGTGCTCGGAGCCGATCACCGCGATCAGCGCGGTCGCCCCGCCCGGCGGATGCACCGTGTGGGTGAGCATCATGGCGACGATGGCGGTGGCCACTGCGACCCCCTCCTGCAGCATCGACAGGTCGGGCAGGTAGCGGTAGCAGGTGACCCCGATCAATGCCGAGATCAGGTGCCCGCCGATCAGGTTGCGCGGCTGCGCGAAGGGCGCACGCGGGGCGGCATAGAGCAGTACCGCCGAGGCCCCGAAGGAGCCGATCACCAGCAGGTCCAGCTCGGGAAACAGCGCCACCGCGGTGGCCAGCAGGCCGATGCCGGCAAAGGCGCCGAGCCAGGCGGCGAGCAATTGCGCCGGCGAGGGGCGCACGCGCTGGCCGTGGTAACGGCGGCGTTCCGAGCGGTTGGAGATCAGTACCCGCCGCGTCCAGGGGATGCGGTTGGTCTCTTCCTGTTGGCGTTGCTGTTCACTCATTGAGCCACTCCGCAACCTGACGGGCGAAATAGGTGAGGATGGCGTCCGCACCCGCGCGCTTGATGCACACCAGCGATTCCATCACCACCGCCTGTTCGTCCAGCCAGCCGTTCTGCGCGGCGGCCTTGTGCATGGCGTACTCGCCGCTCACCTGGTAGACGAAGGTGGGCGCGCCGAAGCGTTCTTTCACCCGGCGCACCACGTCCAGATAGGGCATGCCGGGCTTGACCATCACCATGTCCGCGCCTTCGGCCAGGTCAAGAGCCACCTCGCGCAGTGCTTCGTCGCTGTTGGCCGGGTCCTGCTGGTAGGTGAACTTGTTGCCCTTTCCCAGGTTGGCGGCCGAGCCCACCGCATCGCGGAAGGGGCCGTAGTAGGCCGAGGCGTACTTGGCCGAGTAGGCGAGGATGCGGGTATGGATGTGACCGGCCGCCTCCAGTGCCTCGCGGATGGCACCGATGCGCCCGTCCATCATGTCCGAGGGCGCGACCACGTCGGCGCCGGCCTCGGCGTGCGACAGCGCCTGTTTCACCAGCACGTCGACGGTCTCGTCGTTCATGACATAGCCGTGCTCGTCGATCAGGCCGTCCTGGCCGTGGGTGGTGAAGGGATCGAGCGCCACGTCGGTGATCACGCCCAGCTCCGGCACCGCATCCTTGAGCGCGCGCACCGCGCGCTGCGCCAGGCCGTCGGGGTTGTACGCCTCGGCCGCGTCCTCGCTCTTCGCTTCGGGCGGGGTCACCGGGAAGATCGCCATCGCGGGGATGCCCAGTGCGGCGATCTCGCGCGCCTCGCGTACCAGCAGGTCGATACTCAGGCGTTCCACGCCGGGCATGGAGGCCACTGCCTCGCGCTGGCCCTCGCCCTCGAGCACGAACACCGGCAGGATCAGGTCGTCGGGGGTGAGGGTGGTCTCGCGCATCAGGCGGCGCGAGAAATCGTCGCGGCGCATGCGCCGCATGCGGGTGAAGGGGTAGCCGCCGAAGGCCTGGGTATCCATGCTCATGGTTCTCTACCTGTCTTGCGTGATGGCCCGATTCTATCGCCTGCCGGGGCCTTCTGCCGAGGGCGTGTCCTGCTCGGCGGGCACTGCCGTGCGCATGCCCTGGAATCCGTACGCCCTGCCATTTGCATCCGGGCTACACAGGGGCATGGCCATCCCCGGCCAGCAGGTTCATCACCAGCCGCACCATCAGATCCTTGGCCTTGGGATCGCTCTCGGCAATCAGCAGGGTCAGCGCTGTCAGGCCGTTCTCGTCCAGCGGCAAGCGCATCCCCTCCTGGCGCAGATAGAGCAGGAACAGGAAGGCGCCGGAACGCTTGTTGCCATCCGAGAAGGGATGGTTCTTGATGACGAAATACAGCAGGTGTGCGGCGCGCTCCTCACGGGTCCTGTACAGCGGCTCACCGAACATGGTCTGCTCGATACTGCCCAGAATGGCCGCCAACCCCTCACCACGCTCCCGCGCGAACAGCTCGCTGGCCTCGCCCCGGCTGCGCAGCTCGTCGGCCAGGGCATCCAGCGCCCGACGGGTCTCGTCATAGCCCAGTATGCCCTTGGCTGCCCGGGCGCCGGCCGGCACGGTCAACCGGTCTTCGTCGTAGTCCAGCAGCAGTCGCCAGGTCCTGGAATAACTCAGGATCAGGCCCACCGCCTCGCGCTCCAGATCCGTCACCAGATCCTGCCGGGTCAGGGTCTTGCCCAGCAACTCGACGACCTGGGTGAGCTCCTCCAGCCCCCGCTGAGCCAGCCGGTGTTCGTCGAGGGTGTAGCCCTGGGTCAGATGCTCGCGCAGCACGCGGGTGGCCCACTGGCGGAAGCGGGTGGCACGGGTGGAATTGACCCGGTAGCCCACCGAGATGATGGCGTCCAGGTTGTAGTGCCTGAGCCGTCGCTTGACCTGCCGTTTGCCCTCCTGACGAACTACCGAGAATTCCTCGGTAGTTGCATTTTCTTCCAACTCATTGTCTTTAAATATATTTTTAAGATGAAGGCCAATGTTGTCGGTAGACGTCTCGAACAGATCCGCCATCTGGGCTTGAGTCGCCCACAGGGTCTCCCCCTCCAGCCGAACTTCTACCCCCTGGTTGTCGCCCTCGAAAATCACGATTTCACTCATGTCGAACCTCCTTGTTCAATGTCTGATCGGCGCTGAGGAACGGCCTGCAACGGCAGCTCGCTGCCGGCCGAGGATTCCACGATCCGTGCCTGCCGTTCCTTCAGTCCCAGGCGGTCGATCACACGGTCTTCGGACAGTTTCTCCAGCATCCGCTCAAGCCGCCACCTATCGCCGTACAGTCTCGCTGTATAGGTCTTTTGTACCATCTGGCCAATCTGTCGGTATCGATCGGGGGGCCTGTCGCAGCCATCGAGATCGCCATCGAAACCTTCCACCAGCGAAAGCATCGCCTCGTTGCGGGGTGTCTCGATGAAGCGGATTGCCTGGGTGTCCTGATCCGACAGCCAGGTCTGCCCTGCCCGACGCGTGAAGTCGATGTACATGATGCCCCGATTCTATCCCCTGTCAGCGGCTTCTACCGAGCTCGTGGCTGTTCGTTCTTGTCCCATCAGGTCTTGGGGGCGCCGCTGAAATCCCGCCTCGCACGGAGTGTCCGACAGCGTTGGCGGGACAAGCGCACCACCGTTTCCTTGACCTGGATCGGAACCCGATCGAGTTCCTGCGGCTAGGCTCATCCTTCGGTACCCGAGGAAAATCCGACGATGCACAGTTTTCTTCGCTCCATCGCCGACAGTCTGCGCGACCTGGCGCCGATTGCGTTGGTGATTGGCTTCTTCCAGCTGGCCGTGTTGCGCCAGCCGATACCCGAACTGGGTGACATCCTGTTCGGCACCCTGCTGGTGGTGGTTGGCCTGACCCTGTTCGTGCGCGGTCTGGAGATGGGCCTGTTCCCCATCGGCGAGAGCATGGCGCATGCCTTTGCGCGCAAGGGCGGTGTCAACGGGTTGCTGGCGTTTGCCTTCTCTCTGGGCTTCGGCACCACGGTGGCCGAACCGGCGCTGATCGCGGTAGCAGCCGAGGCTGCCGAGGTGGCCGAACAGGCCGGCCTGATCGAGCCCGGCGAGGCGCACCGCCGCAGCTATGCCCTGGGCCTGCGCTACACCGTGGCCTTTTCGGTGGGCTTCGCCATTCTGCTCGGTGTGTTGCGCATCCTGCGTGGCTGGCCCATTCAGTACCTGATTCTCGGTGGTTACCTGGGGGTGGTGGTGATGACGGTCTTCGCGCCGCCCGAGATCGTAGGCATCGCCTACGATTCCGGCGGGGTCACCACTTCGACCATCACGGTGCCGCTGGTGACCGCCCTGGGCGTGGGGCTGGCGCAGTCGATCCGTGGCCGCAACCCCCTGACTGATGGTTTCGGACTGATCGCCTTCGCCTCGCTCACCCCCATGATGTTCGTCATGGCCTACGGCATGCTGGTGCATTGATGATTGAAGCCCTCGCCCATACCCTGCTCGATACCCTCAAGGACGTGCTGCCCATCGCGGTGATCCTGTTCGGCTTCCAGTGGGCGGTGCTGCGCCGCCCGGTGCCACGCCTGCGCCAGGTGCTCACTGGTTTCGCCTACGTGCTGATCGGCCTGGTGTGCTTTCTCGAAGGCCTGGAACTCGCGCTGTTTCCGCTGGGCCGTCTGATGGCTGCGCAGCTTACCGATCCGGCCTTCCTGTTCGGGGATGTGCAGGCGCTTGCCGCGCATTGGAGCGCCTATGGCTGGGTCTATGTGTTTGCGCTGGCCATCGGTTTTGCCACCACCATCGCCGAGCCCTCGCTGCTGGCGGTGGCATTGAAGGCCAACGAGGTATCCGGCGGCGCCATCGGGGTCTGGGGCCTCCGCGTGGCAGTCGCCATCGGCGTGGCCGTCGGGCTGGGGCTGGGAACCTTCCGTATCGTCACCGGCACCCCGTTGCACTGGTACATCATTGCAGGATACGTGGTAGTGATGGCGCAGACCCTGTTTGCGCCGCGCGCCATCGTCGCACTGGCCTACGACTCGGGCGGAGTGACTACCTCGACGGTGACCGTGCCGCTGGTCACCGCCCTGGGGCTGGGGCTGGCCAGCGCGGTGCCAGGGCGCAGCCCGGCACTCGACGGCTTTGGCCTGATCGCCTTCGCCAGCCTGTTTCCCATTATCTCGGTGATCGCCTATGCCCAGTTCGCGGACTGGCGCGCGCGCCGCCGTTCCACCTGAATTACGGAGGACAGCCGATGCACTTCAAACTGCTGGTCACGTTCATCGAGGACACTCGCACCGATGCAGTGATGGACGCGGCGCGGGAAAAGGGCGCCACCGGTGCGACGGTCATCACCAATGCCCGGGGTGAGGGTCTGAAGGGCAGCAAGACCTTCTTCGGTTTGGATCTCGTAGCGCAGCGTGACGTGGTGCTGTTCCTGGTCGAGGAACATCTGGCACGCGACATTCTGGAGACCATCGCCGAGGTGGGTCGTTTCGAATCCGAGCCAGGAACTGGCATCGCCTTCCAGGTCGATGTGGAGGATGCCGTGGGCATCACCCGGCAGATCGCCCGCCTGCAACATGTCGTGGAGGAAGAGTTATGAACGAGCAACGCCGACTGGTGCGCGTGCGTGATGTCATGAAAGCTGACTTCGATCTAGTTGATGGCATGGCGACGGTGGCCGAGGCGCTGCGTGACGCCCGCCATCCCGACACCAAGTGTCTGATCGTGCGCAAGCGTCATGCCGATGACGAGTATGGCATCGTCCTGTACTCTGATATTGCCAAGCACGTGCTGGCACGTGATCGCGCCCCCGAGCGGGTGAATGTCTACGAGATCATGAGCAAACCCGTGCTGGGAGTATCACCGCAGATGGACATCCGCTATTGCGCACGTCTGTTCGAGAATTTTGGTATCCCGCGCGCGCCGGTGATCGAGCATGGTGAGGTGGTCGGTATCGTGGGTTACACCGATATGGTGCTCGGCGGCATGCTGCCGCAGTTCGGCGACTGAATGGGGGTCAGCCCCTGAGCAGGGCACGCACCCGCGGCAGGTGGCGGCGGCTGACCTCCAGCGATAATTCCAGCCCCTCGATGATCAACAGGGCGCGCCCGTCGGCCTCGCGGCGCAGCTCGCGCACCCGTGCCGGATCCACCAGGGCGTTGCGATGGATGCGCAGGAAACGCCCGGGAAACTGTTCTTCGATGGATTTCAGCGAGGCATCGCTGAGCGCTACCCCGTTGCGGTGATGGACCTCGACGTACTTGTGATCGGCCTTCAGACAGAGGATGTCGTGCAGGGGGATACGCCGGGTCACGCCGCGTTGGGTCACGCTCAGCCCGGGGGTGTTGTCAGCCTGTGCCAGGGCTTCGCGCTGGGAGCGGGTGAACACAGCCGCCTTGTCCAGCGCCGTGCGCAGGCGCGTTGCCCGTACCGGCTTGAGCAGGTAGTCGATGGCATTGGCCTCGAAGGCGGCCAGGGCGTGTTCGTCGAAGGCCGTGACGAAGATCACCGCCGGCGGCGCTTCCAGTTCCTGCATGGCCAACGCGGTGCGGATGCCGTCCATGCCCGGCATGCGGATGTCGAGCAGTGCCACGTCGGGCCGGTGTTCACGCGCCAGCGCCAGGGCCGTCTGGCCGTCGGCGGCCTCGCCGGCCAGTTCGGCATCTGGGCGTACCTCGCGCAACAGCTCGCGCAGGCGTGCGCGTGCCGGTGCCTCGTCGTCGGCGATCAGCAGCTTCATCCGGCGTCCTCCTGCACCGGGAGATGGATGCGTACCTGGTAGCGACCGTCCACTTCGCCGATGCGCATCCCGGCCTCGTCACCGTAGAAGGCGCGCAGGCGCTCGGCCACATTGCGCTGGGCCATGCGGTTGCCGTGCCGCTGGCTGTGCGCGCCCTCGGGGACGGTGTTGGCCACGCTGATGTTGAGCAGGCCGCGGCGCGCACGCACCGACACCAGGATTTCGCCGCCTTCGAGGGTCGGCTCGATGCCGTGATAGACCGCGTTCTCGAGCAGTGGCTGCAACAGCAGGGGGGGCATGTGCGCGTGCAAGGGCAGCGCGTCCGGCAGATCCCAGTGCACGCGCAGGCGCTCGCCCAGGCGCTGCGCCTCGATACGCAGGTAGCCGCGCGCCATTTCCAGCTCGTCGCCGAGGGTGGAGCGCCTGTCCCCATCGGCCAGGCTGGCGCGGAACAGGTCGGACAGGTCCTCGACCACCTGCTCGGCCAGCGCCGGGTCGGCGCGTGTGAGATTGGCAATGGTGTTCATGCTGTTGAACAGGAAGTGCGGGCGGATGCGTGCTTGCAGGGCGGCGGCCTGTGCCCGTGCCTCGGCCAGCTCGCGTTCCTGGTGACAATGTAGTTCGTAAAGGTAGCGGAGGGCCACCGCGAGCACGATGGCGGCGATGGCCAGATGCTCGGCCAAGGTCACCGGATCGGGTGCCCAGTCGCCGTGCAGCAGGCGCCGAACCGCCAGGTGCACCAGCACCGTCAGTGCCAGCCCCAGTCCCCAGGCGTACAGCCCGGCAGCGGCATGGCCCAGGCGGTTGAGGCGTGGCCTGAGCAGGCACAGGCCGCCTGCCAGCATCAACGCGATCCACTGGATGTACAGCGAACGCTGGCTCAGGTGCTGCCAGAAGTCGTCGTGGAAGGCGGCCAGGGTGAGTACCAGCGCCAGCAGTTCGGCGGTGATCACCCAGGCGAACAGCAGGCGCACGTCGCAGAAATCGGGGAGGAAGCCGCTTTGTCGCTCTCGCTCGGCCATGTCCGCAGTATAACCAGCCGTCAACGCCTGACATGTCCCGCCCGTCGGGTCCCGGCAACCGCTGTTCATGACAGCCGGGTATAATCCTGGGGATTCCCACCCAACGGACTTCTCATGAGCGACAAGAAACTCTGGGCCGGCCGCTTCAGCGAGCCCACCGATGCCTTCGTCGAGGCCTTTACTGCCTCGGTAGAATTCGATCAGCGTCTGGCCCCGCAGGACATCCGCGGTTCCATCGCGCACGCCACCATGCTGGCGCGCCAGGGCATTCTCAGCGAGGCCGAGCGCGACGCCATCGTTACGGGCCTGGAGCGCATCCTCGTACGCATCGAGGCCGGCGAGTTCGAATGGTCGGTGGCGCGCGAGGACGTGCACATGAACATCGAGGCTGCGCTCACCGAGGCGATCGGTGAGGCCGGCAAGAAGCTGCACACCGGGCGCTCTCGCAACGACCAGGTGGCCACCGACATCCGTCTCTGGCTGCGCGAGGAGATCGCTGCCCTGCGCGCCGAACTCTCGCGCCTGCGCGGCAACCTGCTGGATCTCGCCGAGCGCGAGGCCGAGACCATACTGCCCGGCTTCACCCACCTGCAGACCGCGCAGCCGATCACCTTTGGCCATCACCTGATGGCCTGGTTCGAGATGCTCGAGCGTGACGACGGTCGGCTGGCCGACTGCGCGCGCCGTGCCAACCGCTGTCCGCTGGGCGCCGCGGCGCTGGCCGGCACCACCTTCCCCATCGATCGCGATTACACCGCCGAACTGCTGGGCTTCGACGGGCCCTGCCGCAACTCGCTGGACGCGGTCTCCGACCGCGACTTCGCTATCGAATTCGCGGCCGCCGCCAGCCTGCTGATAATGCACCTTTCGCGCATGAGCGAGGAGCTGATCGTCTGGTCCTCGGCGCAGTTCGGCTTCATCACCCTCTCGGATGCCTTCTGCACCGGCTCCTCGATCATGCCGCAGAAGAAGAACCCCGACGTGCCCGAGCTGATCCGTGGCAAGAGCGGTCGGGTGTTCGGTCACCTGATGGCGTTGCTCACCCTGATGAAGTCGCAGCCGCTGGCTTACAACAAGGACAACCAGGAGGACAAGGAGCCGCTGTTCGACATCGCCGACAACCTGCGCGGCTCGCTGAAGGTGTTCGCCGACATGATCCCGGCGATCACCCCCAACCGCGAGCGCATGCGCGAGGCCGCCCTGCAGGGCTTCGCTACGGCCACTGACCTGGCCGACTATCTGGTGCGCCGCGGCCTGCCTTTCCGCGACGCCCACGAGGTGGTAGGTAAGGCGGTGGCGCACTGCGTGGAGTCCGGCTGCGATCTGGCCGAACTGTCGCTCGAGCAGTTGCAGGCGTTCAGCCCGTTGATTGGTGCCGATGTGTTCGAGGTGCTCACCCTCGAGGGCTCGGTGGCTGCGCGTGATCACGTTGGCGGCACGGCGCCTGCGCAGGTGCGGCAGGCGATTGCCGAGGCGCGCAAACGCCTTGCCGGCGAGACGGCCTGATCAGTCGTACTCCTCGGCGCGGCGCGCATCCCCGCGCACCCGTTCGGCGGGGTAGCGCTGTTCATTGATTGCCACCTTGCGCCAGGCCGCGTCCATCAGGTCGATGTCCAGGCGCTCGGCCAGGCGCAGCAGGTAGATGAAGATGTCTGCCATCTCCAGGGCCACCGCTTCTTTCTTTTCTGCCGGCAGTGCGCGGCTCTGCGCCTCGGTCAGCCATTGAAAATGCTCGAGCAGCTCGCCGGCCTCGCCGGCCAGCGCCATGCTCAGGTTCTTGGGCGAATGAAACTGTTCCCAGTCTCGTCGGCGCGCGAATTCGGCCAGGCGTTCGCTCAGCTTGGCGATGTCTTGTCTCGGCATGGATGGCCCCCGGATGAGCTGTTGGATCTTGTTCCGTTCGGACGATCAGCCCGGCGGAAAGGCCCGCTGTGCTTGCAATATGAGAATATCGTAATAAACTGTTGTTTGATGCAGCACAACACGGGCCCGGCGGTGTGCAGTATAGACTGGGCCGACCGTCAGACATCAACCCGTTGAATAATTTGGAGACGAACATGAAGAAATTTGCCGCAGTGACCCTCGCTGCCCTGGCGTTGGCCGGCACCGCAAGCGCCAGCTGGTTCGGCAATAGCGACAAGTGGAGTGAGCCGGAGTGCTGGTACAACCCGGACTGCAACCCCTACGATCCGTGGGATCCGCGTTACTGGATGGAAGAGATGGACAACTTCTGGAACGACAGCAACGACGTGTACTACGGTCCCTATGGCCCGATGATGGGGCCTTACGGTCGTCCGCCCTTCGGTCCTCCCGGCTATGGTGTGCCGATGATGCCCTATGGTGCTCCCATGCCCTATGGCGCGCCCATGCCGCCGGCTCCGGCTCCTGCTGCCCCGCAGCAGGGTCGTCCCGCGACCCCGCCGCCGGCTCCGGGCTATCGTGGTCCGGCTCCCATGCCTTATGGCATGCCCTATGGCCCGCGCCCGCCCTACATGGGCATGCAGCCGCCGCGCCGTCCGGCTCCCCAGGCGCAGCGTCAGCAGCCGCAGCCGCAGCCGCAACCCAAGCAGCCGGCTCAGGGGCAGGCCAAGTAAGCTGGCCTGTTCGACCTGTTACGAAAAAGCCCGGCCGATCGGCCGGGCTTTTTCATGCTGGCGCTCAAGAATCCGCCCTCTCCGCCGATGCCCGGGATACCGGAAAACTCATCGGAGGAGCCATCATGTCCGAACCCCAGGTCGCCGCCCCGGCGGCAACATCTGCCACTGCCTCCTGTATTGCCCTGCTGGACGCGAACGGTCGCATCGAGTGGGCTAGTCCCGGCCTGCACGAGCTGCTGGGCAGCAGTGTCGGTGAACTGGCGAGCGATTCGGCGGGGCAGCTCGCCGAGGATGGCGCCATCTTTGAGTGGCGCGATACCGCGGGGCGATCGCGCCGCCTGCGCGTCGAGCACATCCCCGTGGATGATCGCCGCCTGCTGGTGTTGCACGACCTGGCGGAGCTCGACGCCTTGCAGGCTCGCATCGAGGAGCTCGAGGCGCAGATCCGCGAGCTCAAGCTCACCGATGACCTCACCGGCCTGCCCAACCGCCGGGCCATCACCCAGGCACTGGACCTGCAGATCTCGCGCAGCCGGCGCTATGGCAATCCGCTCAGCCTGGTGCTGGTGGAGACGGGTATTGCCGAACAATCGTTGGAACTGCTGCGCGAGGTACAGGATGACCTGGTGCTGGCGATCTCGCACTTCTTGCGCGACCGTCTGCGCTGGGTGGACCAGATCGGGCGCTGGGAAGACGATCGTTTCCTGCTGATCCTGCCGGAGACCGATCGCGAGCAGGCCGAACAGCTGGTCGCCAAGATCGACGAGGAGCTGGGTGGGCTGCAATTGCCCGCGTCGCTCGAGGGTTTGCGCCCGCAGTTGCGTTTCGGGCTGGCCTTCTGGAGCAAGGGTAACGACCGGCGGACTCTCACCGCGGCGGCCGAGCGCCAGCTGTCCGGTACCTGAACCTGCGCCGATGGCCGCGCCTGCGCCCACTACGCCGGAACGGCCCTCGCGCCGCGAGATTCGTCGTATCCTCTCGCGCCATGCCCGGGTGGCCGAGGAGCGCCTGCGACGTATCCATGCCTCGGTGACCCAGGAGCAGCGGCGTTTCCTGGTGCTGTTCCCCCTGCTGTTACACCTCAATCACCCGGCCCTGCCGGGTTACAACGGGGCGGACACCCCGGCCGGCATCGCCGGCTTTGAGCCCGACCGCGAGTCCCTGCTGCTGCTGCGCCGCCATGCGCGCAACCTGAAAGCCGAAGGGCGCCCCCGGCGGGTGCCGCCCATCCTCGCTCTGTACCTGATCGGCAGCTCCGGCACCTTGGGGCAGGACGCACAGAGCGATTACGATATCTGGGTCTGTCACCACCCGGACCTGGATGCCCGGCAGATCGCGCTGCTGGAAGAGAAGGCCGCTTTGATCGAGGCTCACGCCGCGCGCCTGGGCCTGGAGATGCATCTGTTCGTGCTCGAGAGCCAGACGGTCCGCGACGGTCTGCACTCGCACCTGTCCGACGAGTCGAGCGGCAACACCCAGCATCTGCTGCTGCTCGAGGAGTTCTATCGCAGCGGCCTGCTGCTGGCTGGCCGCCCACCGCTGTGGTGGTTGGTGCCCCCCGAACACCTGCACGACTACCGCACCTGGTGCGATCAGCTGATAGGAAAGCGTCTCATCCGACGCGATGAATGGCTGGACTTCGGCGGCCTGGCGCGTATCGCTCCGGGGGAATTCTTCAGTGCCGCCCACTGGCAGTTGTTCAAGGGCATTCAGGCGCCGTACAAGTCGCTGCTCAAGCTGCTTTTGTTCGAGACCTATCTCGAACAATTTCCCGACATCCGCTGGCTGGCCGAGGAGGTACAGGCCCGATACCACGCCGACGACCCACCTGATGCAGAGGATGTGGATCCCTACCTGCTGATGATGCGGCGCATCGAGGCTCACCTTGCCGCAGCTGGCCAGGAGGAGCGCCTGGCCCTGGCGCGCCGTGCTTTCTACCTCAAGTGCGACGTGCGCCTCAGTCGTCCCGGCCGGCACTGGAAGCGCGACATCCTGCGCCGCCTCACGGACGAATGGGGCTGGGGGCAGGGCGAGTTGATCAATCTCGACAGCCACCGTGAATGGAAACTGCCCACGGTGATCGAAGAGCGTAACCGGCTGGTTGGCGAGCTGTCACACAGTTATCGCCTGCTCACCGGCGTGGCGCGCTCGCAGCACGCCACCGAGCAGATCGACGTGCAGGAGCTGGTCCTGCTGGGGCGCAAGTTGTTCGCCGCGTTGGAGCGTCGGCCCGGCAAGATCGACTGCATCAATCCCGGTATTTCGGACGACCTGCGCGAGGCACGGATATGGCTGCGCCACGACGCCGCGCAGGACAGCTGGCGTGCCTACCTCGCCCCCCCCGAAAAAGGGGCTGCTCCGGTGCGTAGCGCGCGCGGCGTGGTGGAGCTGCTTACCTGGCTGATCGCCAACGGCGTGATCGAGCGTGGCACCCACCTGGTCCTGCCGCTCGGACTTGACCCTGACCAAGGTCACCGTCGTCTGCTGCGCCTGTTGCAAGGTCGCTTCCCGTCCACGTGCAACGGTGATGCACCGCTGGACAATTTTCATCGCCCGGCGCGCGGCGTCCGTTCCCTGATCCTCGCCAATGTGCGACTCGACAGTGAAACGCGCATGGATCGTCTGCTGGTCAGTCAGCGTGCAGACCCCTTGAGCTTCGGTGCAGCGCGGATGAATCTGATCCAGACCCTGGACCATGTCTATACCAACAGCTGGGGCGAGCTCTACGTGGATCATCACCGCGGAGACGAAGGTGTTCTCGACCTGTTGTGTTCCCGCCAGGAACTGTTTGCCGACAGCGACGAGCAGCCCGACTGCCAATGCGACACCCCCGGACACGGCGCCCTGATTGCCCGCCGTCTCGCCGGCCTGATCCGTGAGCTGCGCGAACATTTCCGGCGGCATGGGGAGCAGGCCCGCTACCTGTTGCAGATCGGCGAGGTCTACCACGTGATCGAACACCGGCATCATCAGTATTGCCATCACCCGGTGGGCGATCTTGCCGACCTGCGCGACTATCTGGCCGAGGACGGCGAGGTGTTCCGCCCCACGGCGCTGGACGAGACCGGTCTGCGTGACTCTCCCTTGCCGCTGCTCCTGCGCCTCAACCGGCCGGGCCAGGTGCAGATCGCCTACCAGGTGGAATCGTCGGGCATCCGCATGTATTTCATGGATGCCGGCGGCGCCATGCTGGAGCACTGGTTACCGGAAGCGAGTGAGCACCACTTCCTGGTCCAGCAACAGCGGTTCTTCGAGAGCCTGCTCGACCGGCAATTTGTCCCGGGGCGCGAGCAAGGGGCACAGGGGCCCGTTTTCCTGCGTATCCGACACGACGGCGGCGACTGGCAGGTGCAGCGCAGCCGTGCCATGCGGCCCGGCGTCGACCGCTGCACCGAACTGATTCTGAGCACTGGCCGACGGGGACCCTGGCAGGATGGCTTCAGCCTGCTTTCGGAAGGCCGCGAATTCAGTTCCGTCGCCCTCGGCGAGCGACTCTGGAGCGAGGTCGCGGCCTACCTGCTCGGTCTGCGTCGCGAGGGAAATCGTCACCCCTTCTATCTCACAGGTATGTTGCCCGGCGATAGCCTGCCCGGCGACACCCTCTCGCTTATCGACCTGGTCCGGTTCAAACTGCACGTGGAACGTCGCCTCTACCAGGCCATGAACGCGTGAGGCGTTCAGTGCGGTCGCGACCACTTCCTGGAAGGGGGACGGTCCGTCGGACTGTTGCACACGTGAGAATGGCCGCGAGAGTCCAAACGTGCCCTCATCTTGCTTCCGAGCCCCTGCAAGCGAGAGCGGCAATTGACCGGAAATTCTTCGGGGCAAGGTGCCGGGAATCTTTTCCCGCCTAGCTTGTCAACCGAGCGAGACGGTGTACGTTGAGTTTGAGAGCAGAGAACCGTTTCCAATCCATAGCCACAGGAAGGACTGATGAAGGCAAGCAAGATCTTGACGACTGGATTGATCGTCTCCGCCCTGGCACTGGGCGGCTGCCAGGGTACCAAGGAAGAGACCGGCCAGGTGATCGGCGCTATCGCCGGCGGTGTGCTGGGCAATCAGGTGGGCGCGGGCTCCGGGCGTGTGGCAGCCACCATCGCCGGCACCATGCTCGGTGGCTACATCGGCGGTCAGCTCGGACGCGCCATGGACGAGAACGACCGCTGGCGCGCCAACCAGGCACTGGAGACCGCGCCGACACGCCAGACTGTGAGCTGGCGCAATCCGGATACCGGCAACGAATACGCCGTCACTCCGACCCGGACCTATTACGAGGATTCGCGGCCCTGCCGCGAATACACCACCGAGGCCTGGATCGGCGGCAAGAAGGAGACCATCTACGGCACCGCCTGTCGGCAGCCCGACGGCACTTGGCAGGCCGCCAACTGACGCGGCGCTCGCGCGCTCAGGCCAGGCGCGCGCGCAGCCAGGCACCGATGTCGGCTACCTCACTCGGGTGCACGGCGTGCGCCATGGGATAGCTGTGCCAGTCCACCTCGGCGCCGAGGGCGCGTAGCGCGTCCCGCCCCTGTGCTGCCAGTGCCGGCGGCACGATACTGTCGTGTTCGCCGTGTGCCATGAACACCTGCAGCCCGTGACCGTCGCCCACGGGGCGTGCCAGCCAGGTGGACAGGGCGAGCACGCCGGCCGGCTTGTCCTGCATGCCCAGCGCTGTCTCCAGCGCCACCACGCCGCCCTGTGAAAATCCTGCCAGGACGATGCGTTCGCGCGCGATGCCGGTAGCTTCCTGTTGTGCGAGCAGGGCCTCGAGCCGGGCCACGGACTGATCGATACCGGAAAGATCGGGCTCCTGGGCCAGGTCGGGCTGGCGTAGATCGAACCAGGCGCGCATCGGCATGCCGCTGTTGATCGTCACCGGTCGCACCGGAGCGTGCGGAAACACGAAGCGCACCCCCAGCGAATCGGGCAGGCCCAGTCCGGGGGCGATCGGTTCGAAATCATGCCCATCCGCACCAAGTCCGTGCAGCCAGATCACGCAGGCGCGCGCCATGCCTGCCGGTTCGATCACCACCGGTGCCTCGTTCGTTCCCGTCATTGTATTTCTCCCGCCATGCACAGGGTCCGGATTCTAGAAAACATCCAGGCTGGCCGCACAGCCTCGGTGCAGCGCAGGGAAGCGCGGAGGCACAGCGACGTTTACAGCCCCAGTTCGTCCCATAGCGCGTCGATACGCGCCTTGACCTCGTCGCTCATGCGGATCGGCCGGCCCCATTCACGCTCCGTCTCGCCAGGCCACTTGGAGGTGGCGTCCAGCCCCATCTTGCCTCCCAGGCCCGAAACCGGCGAGGCGAAGTCGAGGTAGTCGATGGGGGTGTTCTCCACCAGCAGGGTATCGCGCACCGGGTCCATGCGCGTGGTCATGGCCCAGATCACGTCGTTCCAGTCGCGCACGTTGACGTCATCGTCGGTGACGATCACGAACTTGGTGTACATGAACTGGCGCAGGAAGGACCAGACGCCGAACATCACCCGCTTGGCGTGTCCCGGGTACTGTTTCTTCATGCTCACCACCGCCAGACGGTAGGAACAACCCTCGGGCGGCAGGTAGAAATCGACGATCTCGGGAAACTGCTTCTGCAGCAGCGGCACGAACACCTCGTTGAGCGCCACCCCGAGGATGGCCGGTTCGTCCGGCGGGCGGCCGGTGTAGGTACTGTGATAGATGGGGTCGCGGCGGTGAGTGATGCGCTCGATGGTGAAGACCGGGAACTCCTCGACCTCGTTGTAGTAGCCGGTATGGTCGCCGAAGGGGCCTTCGGGGGCGGTGTCGCCGGGGTGAATGACGCCCTCGAGCACGAACTCGGCACTCGCCGGCACCTGCAGCTCGTTGCCCAGGCTTTTGCTGACTTCGGTGCGCGAACCGCGCAGCAGGCCGGCAAAGGCGTATTCCGAGAGGGTGTCGGGCACCGGTGTGACCGCGCCGAGCATGGTGGCCGGGTCGGCGCCCAGTGCCACCGAGACCGGGAAGGGCTCGCCGGGATGGGTCTGCTGCCAGTCACGGAAGTCCAGCGCCCCGCCGCGGTGTGCCAGCCAGCGCATGATCACGCGGTTGCGACCGATCACCTGCATGCGATAGATGCCCAGGTTCTGACGCGACTTGTGTGGTCCGCGGGTGATCACCAGTCCCCAGGTGATCAGCGGTCCGGCGTCTTCCGGCCAGCAGGTCTGCACCGGGATGCGCGACAGGTCTACCTGGTCGCCTTCCAGCACCATTTCTTGGCAGGGTGCGCCCTTCACCTGCTTCGGGGCCATGTCCAGCACCTTGCGGAACATCGGCAGTTTTTCCCAGGCGTCCTTCATGCCCTTCGGCGGGTCGGGCTCCTTGAGAGCGGCCAGCAGGCGACCGACCTCGCGCAGTGCGCTGACCGATTCCTCGCCCATCCCCAGGGCCACCCGCTCCGGGGTGCCGAACAGGTTGGCCAGCACCGGGATCTCGTGGCCCTTGGGGTTTTCGAACAGGATGGCCGGTCCTCCGGCGCGCAGCACCCGGTCGCAGATCTCGGTCATCTCCAGGTGCGGATCGACCTCGGCGGTGATGCGCCGCAGCTGGCCGCGCTGTTCCAGGCCGGCCATGAAATCGCGCAGGTCGCGGTACTGCATGGTCTCAGGCGGCCCCGCCGGCAGGTTCTTCGGCATCGTGCGCGCGCGGTGGCTCGACCGGCTCTTCGAGCACCGGGCGGTTGGCCTGCGGCTGGCCAATGTTGGCCGGCAGCGGGATGAGGTGACGCTCCTCGCCGCGGGTCAGTGCCTTCCGATAGATCTGCAGGGCCTCGGCTTCCTCGCCCATGTGCTCGAGCAGGCGTGCCAGCTCGCGGTAGGCCTCGACCGGTCCGCCGCGTGTCACGCTGGCCTCGAGATAGGCGCGCGCCTTGCCCCAGAGCTGGGCACGCATGCTCAGGCGGCCCAGAGTGAGCAGCAACACCGGGTCATCCGGGTGTTCCTTGAGGAATTTCTCCAGGTGTGCGAGCTGTCGGCCGGGTTTCGAGCAGTCGAGCAGGCCGTAGATTTCGACCAGGTGAGGGGCCCAGTTCAACTTGAGCGCATCGCGCAGCAGGCGTTCGGCCTCCTCGTCGCGACCCCGCTCCTGCAGGTAGCCGGCATAGTCGCCCGCCAGGCCGGGGTCGTTGCGGATCGCCTTGGGCACCGCAGCCCAGGCGCGATCGAGGTCTTTCTGGTCCTTGCTGAGGAAGGCGTTTTCCAGCAGCTTGCGATGGGTCTTGATCTCGAGTGCACGCAACTCCTCGGCGGGCACTACCTTGCTGCGTCGCAGCTCGGGGATCAGCTCGCGCAGGTGCTCCCAGTCGCCCAGTTGTTCGTACAGGCGGCGCAGCAGGCGCAGCACGTAGGTGTGACGCGGCGCTACCTGGCGCAGGTGGCGCAGGGTGGCCAGTGCCTGTTCGAGCTGTTGGTCGGCCAGTTGCAGCTCGGCCTGAGTGAGACTGACCGCCACTTCTGCCGAGGGCATGTGCTCGTGGGCCAGGCGGATATAGGCGTCGCGGCGGTCGTGCGCACCCTGCAACTGGGCAGCACGTGCGGCCGCCAGATAGTTGAGCAGCGGGGTCTCGGAGCGGTCGGCATACCGCACCAGGCGTCGCTCGGCGCTGCGCCAATTGCCCTCGGACATCTCCAGCAGGCCGCGGGTCATGGCCTCCTGTGCCTTGTGCGCGCCGCGTCGCTGTTTCCAGTCGCGCAGCTCGCGTGGCAGGCGACGGGTGTGCACCGCCAGGCGAATCAGGAAGTACAGGCCGCCGAACAGCAGGACGATCAGCAGCACCAGCAGGGCCAGACTCATCTCGATGGTCCAGTGGCCGACCGAGATCAGCACGTAGCCGCTGTCGTGACTGACCACCACGCCGACCGCGGCGCCGGCCAGCATCACCAGCCAGAGCCAGAGCAGGCGGCTCATGGCTGCGCCTCCGGCTTGGCGGTGGGGGCGGGTGCGATTGGCCGGCCGAGGTCGGCGAGCAGCTTGACGCGCGCGCGCAGTGCTGCCAGCGAGCCGCTGATATCCGGCAGCGCCGGGCGAACCTTCACGCGGTCGAGCTCGCGCACCGCATCGCGCAGGGCGCGGGTGTGCTTGTCGTGCACATCGAAATAGCTGCCCAGCCAGCGTGCCACGGTGTTCAGGCTGTCATGGTAGAGGCGCTCGTCGCCGCGCACGGCGGCCAGGCGTGCGGCCTCGAGATACAGGCGCAGGTTTTCATACAGGAAATACTGCTGTTCAGGTGGCAGCATGGCCTGCACCGGCTGGTCGTTGCGGCGGATACGTACCGTCTGCTTGAAGCCGGCCCAGAGGTCGTCGAGCAGGGTTTGCCAGGTGCGCTGTTCGCGCGGGGTAGTCCCGGCATCGCCGCCGGACGTGCTGTGCGGGCTGCCGCCCAGAGTGGCGCGCGCCAGCTTGAGCTGCGGTACCTGATCAGCCAGGGCGGCCAGGCGCGCCGAGATGCCCTGGATATCCGGCAGCCGGGCCGCATCGAGTGCGGCGATGTCGCGTGCGATCTGCTCGCGCACTGCATTCCAGCCCGGGTCACCGGTATCGCGCAGGCGCTGGTCGGCGAGCGCGAGTGCGGCGCGTGCGGTGCTGGTGTCGCGTACCAGGTTGAGGCGATCGTTGGCCAGGCGCAGCAGGTACTCGGCTTCGGCGACCATCCACTGAGTGCCGGAGGTGCCCACCCGCTTGTGCACATCGGACACCACGGCGCGCAGCTCCGCCTCGCGCTGCTGCATCTGCTCGCGCTCGCTGTCGAGGCGCCGGTTTTGTTCGGCGAACTGTTGCCGGGCCTCGGCGATGTACTGTTCCTGGGCTTCGAGCTTCTGCTGTTGCGCGGCCAGGCGCTGCGCCTGTTCAGTAACGGTGCGCTGTGCCTCGGCGAGCCGTTGTTCCAGCGCGTGCTGCTGCGCCAGGGTCTGCTCCACGCTGCGGTTGAGGCGAGCCAAGTCATCGGCCGCCTGGCGGGTGTAACGGTAGGCGAAGGCGATGGCGGCGACCACCAGTACCAGCGACAGGCCGGCCACGATCAGCGGAAGGGCCTGCCCGCTGCGCTTCACCGGGGAGGAGGCAGGCGTCTCGCCGCCGCTCCCGTTGTCGGCCTCGGTGGCACTTGCGTCGGGTTCGGGCTCGGGGGTGACGTCGATCACCACACCGGGTTTTTCTTCCTTGTCGTCGCTCATGGACTGCCAATGATAAGTGGAAAGAGGTTTTGCCGAAGCCTAACAAACCCGGCCGGCGGCGTCTTGTCGTCGCCGGGCCTCAGGCCAGTTCGCACAGGGCGGCGAGCATGTCGGCATCCATCGCCGAGCGCGCCACGATCACCCGTTCGCAGCCGCGCGCGGCAGCCAGTTCGGCGACCCGGCGCCCCGGTACGACCAGCGGGGTGCGTTGCAGCAGCGGTGCCCCTTCCTCGCCGAGTAGGGTGAACAGGTTGTCGAGGATCTGTCCGCTGGTTACGGTCACCGCATCGACCAGGCTGTCCCAGTTGCGGATCAGGTTGGCCGGGTTGCGTTGCGGGATGCGTCGCCGGTAGACCTCGACGTATTCCACCTGCGCACCGCGCGCCTCGAGGGTCTGGCGCAGCAGCTCGCGGCCCCCGTCCCCGCGTACGATGAGGATGCGCCAGCCGGCGACATCCTGCAGCGCGGGCAGGGCCAGCAGGCCCTCGCTGTCGAAGCGCGAGTCGGGCACCAGGGTGGGCTCGAGGCCGACGGCTTCGAGGGCGTGCGCGGTGGCGCGACCGACTGCGGCGATGCGCAGGTCCAGCGGGATGTGATCGGGCATCTGCGGGAAGGCGTAACGCACCGCATTGGCACTGACAAAGATCAGCAGGTCGACCCGTGCCAGGTCAGCAAGCTGGCGGCGCACCGCGTGCTTGTCGGCGGGCCCCAGGATCTCGAGCACGGAAAAGGTCACCGGGCGCCCGCGAGCCGCGGCCACCTGCTCGGCGAACTCGGCGGACTGTTCGGCGGGGCGGGTCACCAGCACGCTCAGCCCACCCAGGTCACAGGGGGCGGTGTTACTCATGCCTGGTCGTAGAGCGCCTGGAGGATCTCGCGTGCGCCGCGCGCGAGCAGCTCCTCGGCCAGCGCCACGCCCAGCGCTTCGGCCTGCTCGCGGGGGCCGCGGATCTCGCCGCGGATGATCTCGCTGCCGTCCACCGCGCCCACCAGGCCGCGCAGCCAGAGTTGGTCGCCCTGGAGCACCGCGTGGCCACCGATGGGTACCTGGCAGCCGCCTTCGAGACGCGCGTTGAAGGCGCGCTCGGCGCGCACCCGGTCGGCGGTGTCGGTATGGTGCAGGGGGGCGATCAGGGCATTGACCCGCGCATCGTCGCTGCGGCACTCGATGCCCACCGCGCCCTGGCCGATGGCCGGCAGGCTGTCGCCCGGATCGATGGCGGTGCGGATGCGCTCGCCAAATCCCAGGCGGATCAGCCCGGCGGCGGCCAGGATCACCGCGTCGTATTCGCCCTCGTCGAGCTTGCGCAGCCGAGTGTTGACGTTGCCGCGCAACGACTTGAGCACCAGGTCGGGGCGGCGGTCGGCGAGCTGGCACTGGCGGCGCAGGCTGGAGGTGCCCACCACCGCGCCCTCGGGCAGGTCGTCGAGGTGGGCGTAGTGGTTGCTCACGAAGGCGTCGCGTGGGTCTTCCCGCTGCATGATCACCGGCAGGTGCAGGCCTTGCGGCAGTTCCACCGGCACGTCCTTCATGGAGTGCACGGCGATATCGGCATCGCCCTCGAGCATGCGCGCTTCGAGTTCCTTGACGAACAGTCCCTTGCCGCCGATCTTGGCCAGCGGGGTGTCGAGGATCTTGTCGCCCTGGGTGCTCATGCCCAGGATCTCGACGTGCAGGCCGGGATGGGCGGCGCGCAGGGCGTCGGCGACATGCTCGGCCTGCCACATGGCGAGTGGCGATTTTCGGGTGGCGATGCGGATGGTCTCGGTCATGATGCTTGCAACAGGATCGGCAGCTGCCCGGTCGACTGATGAATGGACGCCATCCTACTGGTTCGGCGCGTCCAGGACAAAGCTATAATCCGCCCCCCTATCAGGAGACTCCCGATGAATCCCGCAATCCGACTGTTGGTCCCCGTGTTGTTGCTGCTGGCGTTTGCTGCCCAGGCCGCGCCCTCGTCCATTCACCAGGTGCGCATTGCCGCCGATGCCGGCGAGGTCTACCGGGTGCTGTACCGTGAGCTGGAGTCGCGCCGTCTGTTCGTGGTCTTCGAGGCGAACATTGGCGGTACCCTGGCGGGCATGGCCGAACGCCTGGGCGAGGACTACAACCGCAACGGCCTGAGTGTCATCCGCAGCCTGGTGGTGTGCAATGCCTGGTATGCCAACCGGGTGAGCAATCTCGACCCCGACATGCTGGCGCTGTGTCCCCTGCGCCTGTCGGTCATCCACAAGGACGGTACCACCACCATCGGCTTCGCGCGACCGAGTGTACATGCCGCAGGCAGCGCCGCGCTGCCGGTGATCCGCGAGATCGAGGACATCGTGATCGAGGCCATGGGCGCGACCACCAAGGCCTTCGCTCGCTAAATCAACAGCAAACCAGGGAAGCCGCATGTCACAAGGCGATATTTTCGAGACCAATCTGCACGACTTCGATCGGGCCGTGTTGCAGGCCAGCCATGATGGGCCCGTGTTGGTGGATTTCTGGGCCGACTGGTGCGCGCCCTGCCATGCCCTGGCTCCGCATATTGGCCGGGTGGTCGCGGATCTTGGTGGCGAGGTGCGCCTAGCCAAGGTTGAGGTGGACGAGGACGACAACATGAAGCTGGCGGGGCGTTATCGCCTGCGCGGCTTTCCCACCGTGATCCTGTTCCGCAACGGTGAGGAGATCGCCCGCTTCAGCGGCGCGCGTCCGGCCAACTGGATACACGACTGGCTGGAGCAGCATCTGCAACCCGCCTGAACATGGGAATCCTGTTCCGAGCCGGCTCAAGTTTTGCCGGTGGTGGCCGTAGAACTGGGTAACAGCAAGTTTCTGGATGCTCTACGATCCTCCTCCGGCGCTTGCCAAGAGCGCTTTCCGGGCCAGTCCGCTCCCCCCGTGCTGGCCTGTTTTTTTGCCTGATTCGCCAGCTCGGCCTGCCCGACAGTGAAGAGGGGATGGTTCGCTTCATCGCCGCACGCCGGCTGGCGGCGGATCAGGCGATCGCGGTGGTGCCGTTCTGGAGCCCGGTGCAGGCGGCCTTTCTGTGCGAAGAGCTGGCCGAGGATGCCGACTGGGCCGAGGTGGTCGACGGGCTGAATGTATTGCTGCACGATCAGCGGGGCGACTGAGCACCCCAGGGAGTGCCCCGGCTCTCACCAGAACCGGGGCTCAGTCCGTCTCTGCCAGCCAGTCGCGCGGCTTGAGATAGACCTCGTAGAGCTCGGCCTCAGGCGAGTCCGGCTCGGGGTGCCAGTCGTATTTCCAGCTCACCAGCGGCGGCAGTGACATCAGGATGGACTCGGTGCGGCCGCCGGTCTGCAGGCCGAACAGGGTCCCGCGATCGTAGACCAGGTTGAACTCCACGTAGCGGCCGCGTCGGTAGAGCTGGAACTCGCGTTCATGGTCGCTCCACGGCTGGTCCTTGCGGCGCTCGACAATGGGCCGGTAGGCAGGGATGTAGTGGTCGCCCACGCTGCGCATGAAGGCGAAGGCGGTCTCGAAGTCGGGGCTGTTGAGGTCGTCGAAGAACAGGCCGCCTACTCCACGTGGCTCGCCGCGGTGCTTCAGGTAGAAGTAGTCATCGCACCAGCGCTTGTATTTTTCGTAGGTGTCTGGGCCAAAGGGCTCGCAGGCAGCGCGCGCGGTGCGGTGCCAGTGGATCACGTCTTCGCGGTTGCCGTAGTAGGGGGTGAGGTCGAAGCCGCCACCGAACCACCAGACTGGTTCGGCACCGTCCTTCTCGGCGATGAAAAAGCGCACGTTGGCGTGCGAGGTAGGTACGTGCGGGTTGCGTGGGTGGATCACGAGCGACACGCCCATCGCCTGGAAACGGCGCCCCGCCAGCTCGGGGCGTGCGGCGGTCGCCGAGGGCGGCAGGCCGTCACCAAAGACGTGCGAGAAGTTGACTCCCGCTTTCTCGAATACCTCGCCTTCCTCGAGCACGCGCGAGCGCCCACCGCCGCCCTGTTCGCGTTCCCATGCGTCCTCGCGGAAGGCCCGGCCATCGACTTCGCTCAGGGCGTCACAGATGCGGTCCTGCAGGGCCAGCAGATAGTGTTTGACGGCATCGGTATCGGGGGTGTTGCTCATGGCGTTCCTCGTCGTTCAGCCGGCACGCAGCACCTCGCCGCTGCGTGCGTCACGGATGGGCGTGGGGCGTCGCAGGCCGCCTGGCCGGCCATGCAGCAGCAGGTCGGTTCCGGGGCAGCGCCTGAGCACCTGCAGGGCACTGCGTGCTGGCGGCAAGCCGGTGCGGTTGGCGCTGGTGGAGACCAGGGCGCTGCCGGCTGCGCGGCACAGGGCGGCGAGCAGCGGGTGGGTGGTGACCCGGCAGGCCACGCGGTCGCTGCCCCCGGAGATCCAGTCGGGCAGGGCTTCGCGCGCGGGCAGCAGCCAGGTGTGCGGGCCAGGCCAGGTGGCCCGCGCAGCCTCGCACACCGGGTCCTCTATACGTGCGAAGGGGGCGAGCTGGGCGATGTCGGCGGCGACCAGGATCAGGCCCTTGTGTACGGGCCGTTGCTTGATCGCCAGCAGGCGGGCGATCGCGCGCGGATTCAGCGGGTCACAGCTCAGGCCCCAGACCGCCTCGGTGGGCAGGGCGACCACGCCGCCTTGGTGAATCAGCTGCGCGGCCCGGTGCAGGCGGAAGGCCGAGGTCACGCCTCAGTCCTGGCCGTCGCCCCCGGCCGGCGCGGCGCCTTCCGGCGGGGTGTAGGGTTCAGCAAAGGAGCAGTCCTGCTGCGGACAGACCTTCTCGGTGCCACGCCGTTTGGTGGTCTTGATAGTGAGCACCGGCCAGCCGCACTGTGGGCAGGGCTCGGCGATCGGCTCGTTCCACACCGCGTAGTCGCACTTGGGATAGGTGGAGCAGGAATAGAAGATCTTGCCGCGGCGCGACTTGCGCTGCATCAGGGTGCCTTTGCCGCATTTCGGGCAACCGACCCCGGTGTCTTTCGGCTTCTCCAGCGGTTCGATGTGGCGGCACTTGGGATAGCCCGAGCAGCCGATGAACTTGCCGTAGCGGCCCTGCTTGATGACCAGGTCCTCGCCGCATTCGGGGCAGGCGCGTCCGACCTTTTCGGGTTCCAGCGGGGCTGAAGCGTCGTCGTTCAGGTTGCGCGTGTAGTCGCACTCGGGATAGCCGGTGCAGCCGATGAAACGGCCGTTGCGCCCCAGGCGGATGGACAGCGGGCTACCGCACTTGGGGCAGCTCTCGTCGAGCTTCTCCTGAGTGACGTCCGAGCGCTTGACGTTTTTCTCGGTATCCTCGATACGTGCCTTGAAGGGCTTCCAGAACTTCTCCAGCAGCGGGATCCATTCTTCCTCGCCGCGTGCCACCGCGTCGAGTTCGTCCTCGAGTCGCGCGGTGAAGTCGTAATCGACGTACTGGGTGAAGTAGTTGGTGAGGAACTTGTTGACCACCCGGCCTACGTCGGTGGGGTGGAAGCGCTTCTTCTCCAGTTCGACGTAGCCGCGGTCCTGCAGGGTGGAGATGATGGCGGCATAGGTCGAGGGGCGGCCGATACCGTGTTCCTCCAGCGCCTTGACCAGGCTGGCTTCGGTGTAGCGCGGTGGCGGCTCGGTGAAGTGCTGCTCGGGACGGATGCCGGTCAGCTCGACGCGGTCGCCCTCGGCCAGCGGCGGCAGCATCTTCTCGTCGTCTTCGCCCTTGGCATCGTCGCGGCCCTCCATGTAGACCTGCATGAAGCCGGGTCGGGCGATGGTCGAGCCGGTGGCGCGGAACACATTGCCCTCGCCCGCGCCCAGGTCGGCGGCCACGGTGTCGATGGTGGCGTGGATCATCTGGCAGGCCAGGGTGCGTTTCCAGATCAGGGTGTAGAGCTTGAGCTGGTCGCGGTCGAGGTATTTGGCCAGTTGTTCGGGGGTGTTTCGGATGGAGGTCGGGCGGATGGCCTCGTGCGCCTCCTGGGCGTTCTTGGCCTTGGTCTTGAACACCCGCGGCTTGGCCGGCAGGTCGTCCTCGCCGTATTTCTCGGCGATGAATTCGCGCAGCTCGGTGAGCGCTTCGTCGGCCAGGTTCACCGAGTCGGTCCGCATGTAGGTGATCAGACCGACCGCGCCGTTGCCGATGTCCACGCCCTCGTAGAGTTGCTGGGCGATGCGCATGGTGCGCTGTGCAGTGAAGCCCAGCTTGCGTGAGGCCTCCTGTTGCAGGGTCGAGGTGGTGAAGGGCGCGGCCGGGTTGCGCCGGCGCTGTTTCTTCTCGACCTTGAGCACCTGGAGCGCGCCACCCGCGGCCTGCAGCAGGGCCTGTTCGACTTCGCGCGCGCGGGCTTCGTCGGTGATGCTGAACTGCTCGAGCTTGTCGCCGGCGAAGTGGGTCAGCTTGGCGCTGAAGGCCTGGCCACCCTTGGCGCAGTCGGCCTCGATGGTCCAGTATTCGCGCGAGACGAAGGCCTCGATCTCGTCCTCGCGCTCGCAGATCATGCGCAGCGCCGGGCTCTGCACGCGCCCGGCGGACAGCCCGCGGCGCACCTTCTTCCACAGTAGCGGTGACAGGTTGAAGCCCACCAGGTAGTCCAGGGCGCGCCGCGCCTGCTGGGCGTTGACCAGGTCCATGGACAGCTCGCGTGGATGGGCCACCGCGTCCTGCACGGCCTTCTTGGTGATCTCGTTGAATACGATGCGGTGCACCGGCTTGTCCTTGAGCACCTTGCGGTTCTTCAGCAGCTCGTAGAGGTGCCAGGAGATGGCTTCGCCCTCGCGGTCGGGGTCGGTGGCCAGGTAGAGGGCGTCGGCGTTCTTGAGCTTCTGGGTGATGGCCTTGACGTGCTTGTCGTTGCGGTCGATCACCTGGTACTTCATGGCGAAGCCGTGCTCGGGATCGACAGCGCCCTCCTTGGGAATCAGATCGCGCACATGGCCATAAGAGGCGAGGACATCGAAGTCCTTGCCCAGGTATTTCTTGATCGTCTTCGCCTTGGCCGGCGACTCTACGACAACGAGGTTCATGGGATTCGGTCTGCTCTCCGGAAGGGTGAGGGGCGCCCCGGCGGGTTCCTTTTTTACCGATAGCCCCGGCGGCGAGCGGGTGTCAAGTCGGCGGTGGTGCGGGTCGGCCCCGTCAGTGCAGGTGCGGTGGCTCGCCGTTGTAGACCAGTTCCTCCATCAGGGCGAAGGCGTTTTCCTGTCCCGGCTGGTTGAGCAGCACCAGCAGCACCACCCATTTCACGTCCTCGGGGGTGAGTTCCTCGGTCTCGATGGCCATGCAGCGTTCGATCACCAGCTCGCGGGTCATGGGGTCGAGGATGCCACCCTGTTCCAGGCTGAGCAGCAGGCCTTGAATTTCGAGGTCCATCTTCTGCTGTTCCTCGGGGCTGAAGATACGCATGCTGTAGCCGGGGCGGGCGGCGCCGTATTCGATCAGGCTGCCCTGGCGCCAGGCCAGTTCGTCCAGCCAGTTGAAGGCCTTGCGTACCTCGCCCTGCTGAAAGCCGGCCTGTAGCAGTTCTTCCTCGAGGGTGATCTGGTCCACGGGCACGGACTCTTCGCTGTCCATGTAGTTCTCGTAGATGTAGATGAGGACGTCGATGAGGTTTTCAGTCACGGCAGTCTTCCTGGACGGGGAGGGTGCGGGGATCCCGGTGGATGGCCGGTCAAGGCGGGATACGGGTTTACGATAGCGGTTTCCCCAGTCGAGTGAACAATCCACCTGGTCCGGATGATACATGACCCTGCAATTCCAGCAACAGCAGCATGGACGAGATTTCCGCGGCCGAAAAGCGGCTATTGGCCACCAGCCAGTCACTGCTGACCGGGTCGAAGCCCATCAGCTCGAGCAGTTCGGCGTGGTCGGGGTCGAGGGTCGACGCCTCGGGTGGCGGCTCCTTGGCCGGGGTTTCGGATGACGGGTTGAACAGGAGTGTCGGGAGCAGTTCCTCGATGACGTGATCGCCGGTCTCGACCAGCTTGGCTCCCTCGCGGATCAAGGCGTGGCAGCCGCGCGCCTGCGGGTTGTGGATGGAGCCGGGAATGGCGAACACCTCGCGTCCCAGCTCGGCAGCGAGGCGTGCGGTGATCAGCGAGCCGCTCTTGAGGGCAGCTTCGACCACCAGGGTGCCGAGCGTCAACCCGGCGATGATACGGTTGCGCCGCGGGAAGTTGCCGGGCAGCGGAGGGGTGCCCGGCGGGAATTCGCTCACCAGCAGGCCGTGCTCGGCGATACGGTGAGCCAGCTCGCGGTGCCGGGCGGGGAAGACCCGGTCCAGTCCGGTGCCCAGGACCGCCAGGGTGTGGCCGCCATCCAGCGCCCCCTCGTGGGCGGCGCCGTCGATGCCGGCTGCCAGGCCGCTGGTCACCGGGAGACCTTCGCACGCCAGGTGACGGGCGAAGGCGCGCGCGTTTTCCAGGCCGATGCGCGAGGCATGACGGCTGCCGACGATGGCGATCTGTTGCTGCCCCAGCAGATGGATGTCGCCGCGCAGGAACAGCAGGAGCGGCGGGTCGGCCAGCTCGCGCAGCAGTTCGGGATAGGCCGGATCGGTGCAGGGCAGGGCCTGGTTGCCGCTCTCGTGCAGCCAGTCGAGGTCGCGCGCGGCGCGCTCGCGGTCGGCTGCGCGCAACGCTTCACGGATCTTCCCCGGGGTGCCGGGCGGTGGGGCGTCCAGCAGGGCGGCGGGGTCGGGGCAGCGTTGCAACAGCGGCCACAGGCTGCGCGGCCCCACGCCGGGGGCATGCAGCAGCGTGAGCCAGGCCAGCAGGGTCTCGTCGGTGAGGTTCACGGCATCCATGTCGTGATCATACCGGGTTGCAGGGCCTGCCCGGTCGGGGCAGCAGGCCTCAGGGGGCGCTTACCCGGTCGTGGATGTGGATCGGGCGGATGGCGTTGAGTACCAGGCCGAAGCTGACGCGGTCGAAGGTGCGGAACACCATCAGCAGACCGGCCTCCTCGTCAGGCAGGCGAATGGTGTCGCTGGAGTCGGGGGTGACCACGTCGCGTATGGTCTCACCCTTCTGATCGATGCGCAGCACGTGCCCGGCCTCCAGGCCGTCACGTGCGCCGCGGTCGATGACCACCACGTTGTACTGGCCGATCTGCGCCACGCCATCCATCACGCTGATGATCGAGCCCCGCACGTCACCCTTGGGGTGATGCGGTACGAAGTTGGTCCAGACCGTCTCCTCGCTGATCGGGAGCAGGCGATCGCCGAGGACGGCCTCGCGCGTGGAGCTGTTGAAGAATACCGTGGCCGGGTCGCCGGCACGCAGTGCCTCGACGGTGCCGACGTAGAGTGCCTCGTAGCCCAGGATCTCGCCGGTTTCTGCGTCGCGGTAGGGATCGCCGGGACGCACCACGTGGTACTTGCTGCCCGATTCGGCCAGCGATCGCACGTAGGCACGCACCCCGGCGCCGCCCAGGATGTGGTCGTTGCCGAAGCTGACCAGGTAGGGGGCGCTGTCGGCCTGGCCCGGATCGAGCACGTAGGGGCGTGTCAGGAAGGGCGCGATGTCGCCGATGGGGATGGTGGGGATGGCGCCGTCCCATGGGCGGGAGCGTACGCGCGGCGATAGCCTGACGGGGCCACGATTGAGCACCAGCCGGGGCTTGCCGTCGATGTAGACCAGATCCAGGCGGTCACCGGGATAGATCAGGTGGGGGTTGGCGACCTGTGGGTTGACATACCAGATCTCCGGCCAGCGCCAGGGGCTGCGCAGGAACCGTGCGGCGATGTCCCAGAGGGTGTCACCTTTCTTCACCACGTAGTGGGCCGGGTGGTCGGCGCGCAGCAGCTCTTCGGCGAAGGCCGTGGAGCCGGCGGCGAGCAGGCCGAAGACCAGCAGGATGAGGGTGCGGCGGATGAATTGGCTGGCTCTCTTCATGGGATTCCCTTGACGTTATCCTCGGTTCCTGTCGGTCGAATGTGTGGACATTAAGGTATCATTGACACCCCTGTCCGGCCGCTGACGCGGGCGAAAGTCTCGAAAGTCTAGCGTAAACAGCGGCCTGGCGACGATTCTTGAAACTTTACTACAGAACGCGGACGGGCTCATGGCGATTCTCGACATTCTGCACTTTCCCGACCCGCGCCTGCGCAACAAGGCCAGGCCGGTGACGCAAGTCGACGACAAGGTGCGCCAGCTGGTGGACGATATGTTCGAAACCATGTACGCCGCGCCCGGTATCGGCCTGGCGGCCATCCAGGTGAATGTGCCGCTGCGCGTGGTGACCATTGATATCTCCGAGGAGCGCGATCAGCCGCTGGCGCTGATCAATCCCGAGATCCTCGAGCGCGACGGGGTCGAGGAGATGAACGAGGGTTGCCTGTCGGTGCCCGGCGTCTACGAAAAGGTCCGGCGCGCCAATCACATCCGTTTCCGCGCCCTGGACCGCGAGGGCCGGCCGTTCGAAAGCGAGGCCGAGGGCCTGCTGGCGGTCTGTATACAGCACGAGATCGATCACCTCGACGGCAAGTTGTTCGTGGATTATCTGTCCAACCTCAAGCGCCAGCGCATCCGCAAGAAGCTGGAGAAGGAAGCGCGCCAGGCGAGCACTCCTGCCGCGGCTGGCACCGCTTGAGATACTCCGGCCAGCTTAGTCGGCCTTTCGTCCACGCTTTGTGATCCGGTTCCTACCTTCGCCATGACGACACCTCTGCGAATCGTGTTTGCCGGCACCCCCGATTTTTCGGTGCCGCCTCTGCGCACCCTGCTTGGCTCCTCGCACGAGGTGGTTGCGGTCTACACGCAGCCCGACCGCCCGGCCGGCCGTGGCCGCAAGCTGGTTGCCAGCCCGGTCAAGGAGGTGGCGCTGGAGGCGGGTGTGTCCGTGGAGCAGCCGGCGAACTTCCGCGACCCCGACAGCGTGGCGAGACTGGCGGCGTACCGGCCTGATCTGATGGTGGTGGTCGCCTACGGCCTGCTGCTGCCGCCTGCGGTGCTGGAGCTGCCGCGCCTGGGCTGCGTCAATATCCATGCCTCCATCCTGCCGCGCTGGCGCGGCGCCGCGCCCATCCAGCGCGCCATCGAGGCAGGCGACCTCGAGACCGGGGTTTCGATCATGCAGATGGACGAGGGTCTGGACACTGGTCCGGTGTATCTGGTCGAACGCATCCCTATCGCGCCCGACGAGACCGGCGGCAGCCTGCACGACCGCCTTTCTGAACTGGGAGCGACGGCATTGATGAAGGCCTTGTCGGGTATTGCCGACGGTTCCTTGCAGCCCCGGCCCCAGGATGATGCCCTGGCCACCTATGCGCACAAGCTGAGCAAGCAGGAGGCCTGGATCGACTGGAACCGGCCGGCCGTGGCGATCGAACGCCAGGTGCGCGCCTTCAATCCCTGGCCGGTGGCGCAGACCCGCTACGAGGACGCCAACCTGCGCATCTGGGATGCCTGGGCCCTGCCCGGCGAGACCGCCGAGCCCGGCATGGTGATGGCCGCCGGGCGTGAGGGCATCGACGTGTCCACCGGTGACGGCCTGCTGCGCATCACCGAGCTGCAACTGCCGGGCAAGCGCGCCATGAGCGCACAGGACTTCATCAACGCCCATTCCATCCAGGGCATGCTGCTCGGCAACCCGTGAGCACGGCCGATCCGCGTCTGCTCGCCGTGCGCAACCTGGCCGCCGTGCTCGACGGCCGTTCGCTCGACGAGGTGTTGGCGCTTCCCGTGCAGGGGCTGGACGGACGCGATCAGGCCCTGGTACGCGAACTCAGCTACGGACTCTGTCGCTGGTACCGGCAGCTGCACGCCCTGGTCGCATCACGCCTGCACAAGCCGCTGCGTGCGCGCGATCGCGAGGTCCAGCTGTTGATGCTGCTCGGGGTCTACCAGCTGATGCACACCCGCATGCCGCCACATGCCGCGGTGGCCAGCGTGGTCGAGGCGACCCGTCGGGCCGGGCAGACCTGGGCGGTGAAGCTGGTCAATGGGGTGTTGCGCGGCATCCAGCGCGAGCTGGCCGATCCGCAGGCGTCTCTGCACGCCATGCTCGCGGGGGACCTGTCGCTGCGCTTCGCCCAGCCGAAGTGGTTCGTTCGCGCCCTGGCCCGGGCCTGGCCGGAAGCGCACGAGGCCATTCTCGATGCCCTGCAACAACGTGCGCCCATGACCCTGCGCCTGGATACCCGGCGTCTGCCGCGCGAGCGCTACCTGGTGCAGCTGCGCGAGTCCGGTATCGAGGCTGCTGCGCTCGAGGCGGTGCCGGACGCGGTGGTGCTCGAGCGTCCCCTGTCGGTCGAGCGCCTGCCCGGCTTCGCCGAGGGGCTGGTCTCGGTGCAGGACGCCGGAGCGCAGCTCGCCGCCCGCCTGCTCGACCCGCGTCCCGGCCAGCGCGTGCTCGATGCCTGTGCCGCGCCGGGCGGCAAGACCGGCCACCTCCTGGAGCTGGCCGACGACCTCGAACTGACCGCGGTGGACGTGGATGCGCGCCGTCTCGAGCGAGTACACGAGAACCTGCGACGCCTGGGCCGGCATGCAACCCTGCTGGCGGCGGATGCCGGCGCGCCGCCAGCGGCCTGGCGCGAACACCCTTTCGACCGCATCTTGCTGGATGCGCCCTGCTCGGCCACGGGGGTGATGCGTCGCCATCCGGACATCCGCCTGTTGCGGCGGCACGAGGACATCGAGGCTCTGGCAGTACGCCAGGCACGCCTCCTCGAGACCCTCTGGCCCTGTCTGCGCCCGGGGGGCAAGTTGTTGTACTGTACCTGTTCGCTGATGCCGCAGGAGAACGAGCAGGTTGTGACGGCGTTTCTGCGCACCCACCCGGACGCGCAGTCCGTGCCGCTGCCGGACACCTGGGGTCATGCGCGGGAGACAGGCCGGCAGACGCTGCCCGGGGAATCGACAATGGACGGTTTTTACTATGCCTTGCTGGAGAAGCAGGTTGGCTGAATGGCGTCTTCCCTTGTGGATGGCGTTGCTGTTGCTGTGTGGCCCCTCGTTGCCCGCGGCCTTGGAGTTCAGCCAGGTCACCATCACCCTGGGCGAGGACGACCGTATCTATCTGGATGCGCAGATCCGTTATGAGCTCACCCCCGCGGTCAGCGAGGCGCTGGAGAACGGGGTGCCGTTGACCTTCGTCACCCGCGTGCAGATGCGCGATACCGAGGCCTGGATCTGGCAGCCGGACGCGGCGGAGCACCGCCTGCACAGTGTGTTGCGCTACCGGCCCCTGTCCGGGGTGTACGAGGTACGCAACCTCGAGAGCCGTGACAAGCAGGTGTTCGCCACTCGCGAGGCGGCCCTGCGCTACATGGGGAGGATTCGTGACTTTGCGATCATCGAGCGCTCGCAGCTGGATCTCGATCGTGAATATCTGGTCCGCCTCGAGACCTTCCTGGATATCGAGGCGCTGCCGCTGCCCCTGCGGCCGCGCGCCTATCTTTCCGCCGAGTGGCACCTGGCGGCGGAGGCCTGGGAATGGCGGATAAGACCTTGAAGCGCCACAAGCGCCGGCTCGACCTGATCGCCACCATCATGCTGGTGGTGTTGCTGCTGGCCGCGTTGCACATCATGAGTGGTGCGGTGCAGCGTTCCGAGGCGCTGGATGCCTGGTTCATCCCCCTGTTGGTGTTCACCGTCTCCGGTCTGGTAATTCTGGTCGGTCTGGTCGGCTGGAACCTCTGGACCTTGTTGCAGGACTACCGTCGCCAGGCCGCCGGCGCGCGCCTCAACCTGCGCCTGGTAGTGCTCTTCGTGGTGCTGGCCCTGGCGCCGGTGAGCGTGGTCTACATCTATTCGCTGCAATTCCTCTCCAAGGGCATCGACGGCTGGTTTGACGTGCAGGTGGACAGCGCCATGGACGATGCCCTGGCGTTGAGCAAGGTCTCGCTGGACCTGCACAAGCGTGAGATGCTGCGCTTGACTCGCAACCTGCTGGCCACGCTCGAGGTGCCGGAACAGGGCGGCCCGCTGAACGTGGGTAGTGTGCGCGAGGCGGCAGGCGCGTTCGAGGTGTCGGTGTTCACCCGCGAGGGCAAGGTGCTGGGACTCAGTCACCAGAACCCTGAGGTGCTCACCCCCAGCCCGCCGACCGCGCACATGATCAAGGTGGTGCGCGCGGGTAAGGACTTCGTCAGCCTGGTGCCCCTCAAGGACGGGCAGATGGTGGTGCGCCTGATGGTGGTGGACCCGAGTGGTCGTGACCTGGTGATGCAGGCCATCTTCCCGGTGCCCGAGCAGCTCAGCGCGCTGACCCGGCGCGTGCAGGCCGCCTACGAGGCCTACCGCGAACGTGCCTACCTGCGCGGCTCGATCAAGTTCAGCTTTGCACTCACCCTGTCGTTGGTGATGATGCTGGGTCTGTTCGCAGCCGCCTGGGCTGCCTTCTATACCTCGCGCCTGTTGGTGCGTCCGATCAAGAACATTGCCGAGGCAACCCGCTTGGTGGCCGTTGGGCACTATGATGTGCGCGTGCCGCTGCCTCGGGTGCAGGACGAGCTGGCCTTCCTGGTCGACTCCTTCAACCAGATGACCCGCCGCCTGGCACAGGCACACAATGTTGCCGAGGCCAGTCGCCGCGAACTGGCGGCGCAGCACCAGTATCTCGAGACCGTACTGGGAGCCATCTCCTCGGGGGTGATGGCGCTCGACGAGGGCGGGGTGGTGCGCACCGCCAACCCGGCCACCGAGGCCATCCTGCAGGTGCCGCCGGCAGACATCGAGGGTCGCAACCTGCGTGAGCTGGCACAGATCGACGGTACCCTGGTGCCCTTCGTGGAGCGCATGCTCGAGGCCCTGGCGAGTGGTCAGCAGGAAGGCAAGATCGAGATCCGCCTGCAACGAGATGACCGTCGCCAGGTGCTGCTTTGCCAGTATTCCCGGCTGCAGCTACACGAGGGCGAGAACGGGGGGCACGTGCTGGTATTCGATGACGTGACCGAGCTGGTACAGGCACAGCGCGACGCCGCCTGGGGTGAGGTGGCACGGCGCCTGGCGCACGAGATCAAGAACCCGCTCACCCCTATCCAGCTGGCGGCCGAGCGGCTGCGCCGCAAGTACCTGAAGCAGATGAGCCCACAGCAGGCCGACGTGCTCGAACGCGCGACCAAGACCATCGTGCAGCAGGTCGAGGCACTCAAGACCATGGTCAACGAGTTCTCCGACTATGCTCGTCCCTGTCGCATGGAGCCGCGTCCCCTGATGTTCGACGACTTTGTGGCCGAGGTGCTGGATCTCTACGATGGCGCCGGTCATGGTGTGCAGTTCACGCCCGGCGCGCCCGATGCGGTGGTCGAGGGCGACCCGGTGCGCCTGCGCCAGGTGCTGCACAACCTGGTGAAGAATGCGCAGGAGGCGAGTGACGGCCAGGCGGCCGTGCAGATCGCCACCCGGGGGGTAGAGCGCAATGGTCGCCGCTGGGTGGAGCTGCGGGTGGAAGACGAGGGCTCGGGTTTCGATTCCGCGATCATCGACCAGGTGTTCGAGCCCTATGTCACCAGCAAGCACAAGGGCACGGGCCTGGGGCTAGCCATTGTCAAGCGTATCATCGGCGAACACGGCGGCAGCATTCGTGCCGACAACCGGCCCGAGGGGGGTGCTCGGGTGAGCATCCTGCTGCCCATGCGCCTGGCCGGGGCCGGGGAGTCGCCTGCGGTGCTTTCTTCCGAATCGAAAATGCGAGGCAGCAAGTCATGAGCGCCCCTTACATATTGGTCGTGGACGACGAGCCGGACATCCGCGAACTGGTCAGCGAGATCCTGCAGGATGAGGGCTACCAGGTGGTCACCGCCGAGAACGGCGAGCAGGCGCGCCAGGCGTTGCGCGAGCGCCGGCCCGACCTGATCCTGCTCGATATCTGGATGCCGGACGTCGACGGTATCAGCCTGCTCAAGGAATGGGCCGAGGCCGGTGAACTGCCCTGCCCGGTGATCATGATGTCCGGTCACGGCACCGTGGAGACCGCGGTCGAGGCCACCCGGCTGGGGGCCTACGATTTTCTGGAGAAACCGCTGTCGCTGGCCAAGCTGCTGCTCACCGTGGAGCGTGCACTCGAGGCGCATCGCCTGGCTCAGGAGAACATTCAGTTTCGTGCACGTGATGCCACCATGGTCGAACCGGTGGGCAACAGCCAGGTCATGGTGCGTCTGCGTGAGCAGGTCAAGCGTGTGGCTCAACACGATACCTGGGTGCTGATCACCGGCGAGCCGGGCAGCGGACGTGAGACCATTGCCCGTTACCTGCACGCGCACAGTGCGCGCCGCGATGGGCCCTTCGTGGACGTGGGTGTGTCCGGCATCACCCAGGGTGGGGCGGCGCTGGAGCTGTTCGGTCGCGAACAGGGAGGCCGCGTCGAATACGGTCGCCTGGAGCAGGCTGCCGGCGGCATCCTGTTCCTCGACGAGGTGGCCGACATGGATCTCGAGGTGCAGGCACAATTGGTGGCGGCGCTGGACACTGGCACTTTCCTGCGGGTCGGTGGGGCCGAGCCGGTACGTCTGGATGCGAGGGTGATTGCCGCCACCCGGCACGACCTGGCCGAGAAGGTGGCTGCCGGCGAGTTCCGTGAGGACCTGTTCTTCCAGCTCAACGTGGTGCCCCTGCATGTTCCGCCGCTGCGCGAGCGGCGCGAGGATATTCCCCTGTTGCTGGCTTCGGCGGTGGATCGCCTGGTACTGCTCGAGAAGCTGCCTTACCGGCACTTCTCGGTAGCGGCGCAGAACTACCTGCGCAACCACGATTGGCCGGGCAACGTGCGCGAGCTGATCAATCTGGTGCAGCGGGTGCTGATTCTGGGGCACGAGCCCGAGGTCAGCCTGGAGGAGGTCAAGGCCGCGCTGGGGCAGTTGCAGCCGGCCGGCGCCGCGCCACAGTTTGCCGGAGTGGTGCTCGACCAGCCGCTGCGCGAGGCGCGCGAGGCCTTCGAGAAGGCCTATCTCGAGTATCACCTGGAACAGGCCGGGGGCAACATCGCGCGCATGGCGCAGACTGTGGGCATGGAACGCACCCATCTGTACCGAAAGCTGCGCGACCGCGGCATCGAGATCAAGGGACGTTGATCCCGGCGGCTGCTAGAATCCGGTCCGAAGCGGGGGAGTCAGGACCATGAAGATCATCATCCTGGGTGCCGGACAGGTGGGCACCTCGGTGGCGCACAACTTGGCCTCGGAGGCCAATGACATCACTGTGGTCGATCAGAACGGCGACCTGCTGCGCGACCTTGCCGACCGCCTGGACATCCGTACCGTGCAGGGGCTGGCCTCGCACCCCGGAGTGCTGGCGCAGGCCGGTGCGGACGACGCCGACATGCTGATCGCGGTGACCAACAGCGACGAAGTCAACATGGTCGCCTGCCAGGCTGCCTGGACCCTGTTCCACACCCCGCGCAAGATCGCGCGGGTGCGCGCCCCGGAATACCTGAAGCACCCGGCCTTGTTCTCGCAGGGCGCCCTGCCCATCGACGTGCTCATCAGTCCCGAGCAGTTGGTCACCGACTACATCATGCGCCTGATCCAACACCCCGGCGCCCTGCAGGTACTCGACTTCGCCGGTGGGCGGGTGCGCCTGGTGGCGGTGCGTGCCTTCTACGGCGGACCGCTGGTCGGCCACGAGATTCGCGATCTGAACGAATGGCTCAAAGGTGGCGAGGCGCGTATCGCTGCCATCTATCGCAAGGGTCGGGCCATCGAGCCGCAGGGCAATACCGTGATCGAGGCCGACGACGAGGTGTTCTTCCTGGCCGCGGCGCAGAACATCCAGGCGGTGCTCAAGACCCTGCGACGCTCGGAAAAGCCTTTCCGTCGCCTGATCTTCGCCGGCGGCGGCAACATCGGTCGCCGCCTCGCCCAGGCGCTGGAGGACAAATTCCGGGTGAAGCTGATCGAGCGCGACTCAGAGCGCGTGGAGAGTGCCGCAGAGACCCTGCGCAACACCATCGTGCTGCATGGTGATGCCGCCGATGAGAACCTGTTGCTCGAGGAGAACATCGAGGAGACCGATGTCTTCTGCGCGGTGACCAACGACGATGAGGCCAACATCCTCTCGGCCATGTTGGCCAAGCGTCTGGGCGCGCGCAAGGTGATGGCCCTGATCAACCGTGCGGCCTACGTGGACCTGGTGCAGTCGGACGTGATCGACATCGCTATCTCGCCGCAGCACGCCACCATCGGTTCCCTGCTTACCCACGTGCGGCGCGGTGACGTGGTCGTGGTGCATTCGCTGCGCAGGGGCGCAGCCGAGGCCATCGAGGCGGTGGCACACGGCGACCGCAAGACCTCGCGCGTGGTCGGCCGTGCCATCGAAGACATCAAGCTGCCCAAGGGCACCAGCATCGGCGCCATCGTGCGCGGCGACGAGGTCATCATTGCCCACCACGACACCGTGATCGAGTCCGAGGACCATGTCATCCTGTTCCTCATGGACAAGCGCCGCATCCACGAGGTTGAACGCCTGTTCGCGGTGGACATCACTTTCCTCTGAGTCATGCACCTGCAATCGGTCCAGCGCATCCTCGGCATCCTGATGATGCTGTTCAGCGTAACCTTGCTGCCGCCCATCTTGGTTGCCTGGGGTGCCGGAGACGAGGGGCTGCGCCCCTTCCTGGTGGCCTTTCTCATCATACTCGGCAGCGGCCTGCTGATCTGGCTGCCGGTGGCGCGCAGCCGACGTGAGCTGCGGGTGCGTGATGGCTTCGTGGTGGTGGTGATGTTCTGGAGCGTGTTGACCCTGATCGGCGCACTGCCTTTCGTGCTCACCGAACACCCAAGCCTGGGTCTGACCGATGCGGTATTCGAATCGGCCTCGGGCCTGACCACCACCGGGGCCACGGTGATCATCGGCCTCGACACCCTGCCGCCCTCCATCCTCTATTACCGCCAGCAGCTCCAGTGGCTGGGCGGCATGGGCATCGTGGTGCTGGCGGTGGCGGTGCTGCCCATGCTGGGCATCGGTGGCATGCAGCTGTACAAGGCCGAGACCCCCGGCCCGATGAAGGACAACAAGCTCACGCCGCGTCTGGCCGAGACCGCCAAGGCGCTGTGGTACATCTATCTGGGCCTGACCGCAGCCTGCGCCCTGGCCTACTGGGCCGCGGGCATGAGCGCCTTCGATGCCCTGGGTCACGCCTTCTCGACCGTGGCCATCGGCGGATTCTCCACCCATGACGCCAGCCTGGGGTATTTTGACAGCGTGGCCATCGACAGCATTGCCATGCTGTTCATGTTCCTCGCCGGCATCAATTTCTCGTTGCACTACGTGGCGATCCGCTCACGCCATCCCGGCGGCTACTGGCGTGACCCGGAATTACGCTTCTATGCTGCGCTGCTTGCCAGCATCACCGGGCTCACCATCCTCGGGCTGTATTTCAATGGCACCTACGAGAGCTGGGGTGAGGCGGTGCGCAAGGGCGCATTCCATGCGATTTCCATCGGTACCACCACCGGCTTCACCACCGACAGCTGGCACGCCTGGCCGGGTTTCCTGGTGATCCTGCTGCTGTTCTCCAGTACCGTGGGCGGCTGTGCCGGTTCCACCGGGGGCGGGCTCAAGGTGATCCGTGTGCTGCTGCTGGTACGCCAGGGGTTGCGCGAGATCCGGCGCCTGATCCACCCCAATGCACGCATCCCGGTGCGATTGGGCGACAAGGTGGTGGCGCCGCGAGTGATCGAGGCAGTGTGGGGCTTCTTCGCCCTGTACGTGGCCAGTTTCACGCTCATGTACCTGGCCCTGGCCGCCTCGGGAGTGGACCTGATGACCGCCTTCAGCGCGGTGATGGCTTGTCTCAACAACCTGGGGCCGGGGCTGGAAGGGGTCGGGCCGCACTATGCCGACATGCCGGTTCTCGGCAAGTGGATCCTGGTCTTTGCGATGTTGCTCGGGCGGCTGGAGATCTTCACCCTGCTGGTCCTGCTCACCCCGGCCTTCTGGCGGGACTGAGTCAAGCGCGCCAGAACTCGGGTGTCATCAGCACCAGGATGGTGAAAATCTCCAGCCGCCCGAGCAGCATGGCGAACACGGCGATCAGCTTGCCCGGTTCGGACACCGAGCTGAAGCTGGTGGCTACTTCGCCCAGGCCGGGGCCCAGGTTGTTCATGGTGGCGGCAATGGCCGAGAAGGCAGAGACCTGGTCCAGCCCGGTGGCCATCATCAGCAGCATCAGGATCACGAAGCTCACCACGTAGGCGGCCATGAAGCCCCACACCGCCTGTACCGTCTGTACCGAGACCACCTGATCGCCCACGCGGATCGGCAGTTGCGCACGCGGGTGAATCAGGCGACGTACCTCGCGCCAGCCCTGGTGGGTGAGCAGCACGATGCGCATCACCTTCATGCCGCCGGCGGTAGAGCCACCGCAACCGCCGATGAAGCTGATGAAGATCAGCAGCACTGGCACGAAGCTGGGCCAGTGCGAGAAGTCCACGGTACCGAAACCGGTGCTGGTGATCACCGAGACCACTTCGAAGATGCTGTTGCGCAGGGCGCTGCCGTAGTCGGGGTAGGTGCCGGCGAAGTGCAGGAAGCCGCCAATCACCAACACCACCGCGAGGATGATCAGCAGGAAGGTGCGGACCTCCTCGTTCCCCAGGTAGGTGAGCAGGCTTTGTTGCCGCCACGCCAGATAGTGCACGCTGAAGTTGATCGCTCCCAGGGTCATGAACAGGATGGCAATGCCCTCGATCAGTGGGCTGTCGAAGAAGCCCAGGCTGGCGTCGTGGGTGGAGAAGCCGCCGGTGGAGACGGTGGAGAAGGCATGTGCCACGGCGTCGAAGCCGCTCATGCCCGCCAGCCAGTAGGCCAGGGCACAGGCGCCGGTCATGCCTACGTAGAAGCCCCAGAGGTAACGGGCGGTCTGGCTCAGGCGCGGGGTGAGTTTTTCTTCCTTGAAGGGCCCCGGGGCCTCGGCCTTGTACAGCTGCATGCCGCCGATGCCCAGCATGGGCAGCACCGCGATGGCGAGCACGATCATGCCCATGCCCCCCAGCCATTGCAGCAGCTGGCGGTAGAACAAGAGGGAGTGCGGAAGCTCGTCCAGGCCGCTGATCACTGTGGCGCCGGTGGTGGTGAAAGCCGAGACGGCCTCGAACAGGGCGTCCACGGGTCCAAGATGGGCGCTGAGCACAAAGGGCAGCGAGGCCAGGCTGCCTACGCCGGTCCAGAACAGGGCGACCACCAGGAAGCCGTCGCGGTTGTTCAGGTCGTGGCGCGCGCGCCCACCGGCCAGCAGGAATGCCAGGCCCGCTCCCAAGCTGGCGCCGATGGCTTCGAGAAAGTGCCCGATCTCGTCCTCGCCGTAGAGGGCTGCGACGGCCAGCGGCGCGAGCAGGATCAGAGCGAAGCCGAGGGCGAAGAAACCGATGATGCGGGCGATGGTGCGGATGTGCATGAGGGCTCGTGCTGTCAGGGCCAGATGCCGCGTTCCATGGTGGCACAGCCCACCCGTTCGATGGCCAGGGTCAGGGCGGCGGTGCGCAACAGGCTGGCGTGCGGGTCGTCGGGATGGGCCTGGCGCATGGCCTCCTCGCGTTCGAGCACCGAGCGCACCACTTTCTGTATCTTGTTGCGGAGTCTGTGGTTGACCTCGTCCTCGGCCCACTGCTGGTTCTGGATGTTCTGCACCCATTCGAAATAGCTCACGCAGACACCACCGGCATTGGCGAGGATGTCAGGCAGTACCTGGATGCCGCGTTCCTGCAGAATCAGGTCGGCCTGTGGGGTGACCGGATCATTTGCCGCCTCGACCACCAGCCGCGCCTGGATGGCGTCGGCATTTTCTGCGTGTATCTGGCTGGCGGTGGCCGCCGGCACCAGGATGTCGCAGGGGCTGGTGAGCAAGGCGGCGTTGTCGATGCTGGTGGTGCCGGGCATGCCGGCCAGGCGGCCCTCGGCGCGCTTGAAGGCGAGGGCCTGTTCCGGGTCGATGCCTTCTTCGCGGTAGATGGCGCCGTGCGAATCACTCAGCGCCACCACGCGCGCCCCGGCGGCGGCAAAGGCGCGGGCCGCTGCCTGCCCCACGTTGCCGAAGCCCTGGATGGCCACGCGCAGGTCTTGCAGATGGTGTTGGCCGTCGATGCCGCGCAGGCGCACGAAGTGCTCGGTGGCGAAGACCACACCGTTGCCGGTAGCGTCACGCCGGCCCAGCGAGCCACCCTGGTCCACGGGTTTGCCGGTGACCACCGGACGGTTGTTGCGGCCGGGGTGCATGGTGTCGTAGGTGTCGTATACCCAGGCCATGGTTTGGGCGTTGGTGTACATGTCGGGGGCGGGGATGTCAGTGTGCGGACCGATGTTGTCGCCCAGTTCGGCGATGAAGCGCCGGGTGATGCGCCGCAGCTCGCCTTCCGAGAGCTGCTTGGTGTCACAGGCCACTCCGCCCTTGGCGCCGCCGAAGGGGATGTCGATCAGGGCGCACTTCCAGGTCATCAGCGCGGCCAGCGAGGACACTTCTTCCAGGGTCAGGCTCGGGTGGAAGCGCAATCCGCCCTTGCCAGGGCCAAGCACGTTGTTGTGCAGCACGCGGTAGCCAAAGAAACTGCGCACCGAGCCGTCGTCCATCTCCACCGGGAAGCAGATGGCGATGGCGCGCTTGGGGTTGGCCAGGTGCGCAAGCAGGCCCTTCTTGAAGTCGGTGACATAGCGGCTGGCGTCCAGCACGCGTTGCAAACCCTGCTGGCGGGGCGAGGGGGTAGTCATGGCGGCAGGTATCCGGGTTGGTGTTCTTCGCAAAGCGGTGGTCCGATAGTATCCTGCCACGATGGACAAGCAACCCCCCCTGATTCTCGTCGACGGGTCTTCGTACCTGTTCCGGGCCTTCCACGCGCTGCCGCCGCTGACCAATTCGCAGGGTCAGCCCACCGGCGCTATCGTTGGTGTGGTGAACATGCTGCGCAAGTTGCGCAATGACTATCACCCGACGCATTTCGCCGTGGTGTTCGACGCCCCGGGCAAGACCTTTCGCGACGAACTCTATGCCGAGTACAAGGCCAACCGCCCGCCCATGCCGGACGAGCTGCGGGTGCAGATCGAGCGCCTGCACGAGGTCATCCGTGCGATGGGACTGCCGCTGCTGGTGATCGATGGGGTGGAGGCTGACGACGTGATCGGCACCCTCGCCCGCCAGGCCGCCGAGCAGGGCATGGACGTGCTCATCTCCACCGGCGACAAGGACATGGCGCAGCTGGTGAGCGAACATGTCACCCTGGTCGATACCATGCAGGACACGGTACTCGATCGCGAGGGAGTGATCGCCAAGTTCGGTGTGGCCCCGGAGCAGATCGTGGACTACCTGACCCTGGTCGGTGACACTGCGGACAATATTCCCGGGGTACCCAAGGTCGGCCCCAAGACCGCGGCCAAGTGGTTGCAGCAGTACGGTTCGCTTGACGAGCTGGTGGCGCATGCCGACGAAGTCCGTGGCAAGGTGGGCGAGAATTTGCGCGCCAGCCTGGAACAACTGCCGTTGTCGAAGCAACTGGCCACCATCAAGCGCGATGTCGAACTGCCGCTGGCGCCACAGGATCTGGTGCCCGGCGAGCCCGACGTGGCGCGCCTGCGAGAGATCTACCGCGAGCTCGAGGCGCGGCGCCTGCTCGCCGCGCTGGAAGAGGAGCTGGGCGAAGGGGAGGTCGGCGACGATTCACCGCCAGCGGTCGAGCAGAACTACCAGATCGTCACCGACGAGGCGGCTTTCGAGGACTGGCTGCAACGGCTGGAAGCTGCCGAACTGTTCGCCTTCGATACCGAGACCACCAGCCTGAACTACATGCAGGCCGAGGTGGTGGGAGTGTCCTTTGCGGTGGTCCCCGGCGAGGCGGCCTATGTGCCGCTGGCACACCAGGATCCGGACACGCCGCAACAGCTCGATCGTGAGCAGGTGCTGGCGCGCCTGCAGCCGCTGTTGGCCTCGGGGCGGGCGCGGCTGGTCGGTCAGCACATCAAGTACGACATGAACGTACTGGCCAACCATGGTATCGCGCTGGAGGACGTCGCCTTCGACACCATGCTCGAGTCCTACGTGCTGGATTCTGCGGCCGGGCGTCACGACATGGACTCGCTGGCCGAGCGCTACCTGGGGCATCGCACCATCCGCTACGAGGAGATCGCCGGCAAGGGTGCGAAGCAATTGCGCTTCGACCAGATCCCGGTCGCCCAGGCCGGCCCCTATGCTGCCGAGGATGCCGATATCACCCTGCGCCTGCACCAGGTGCTGTGGCCTAAGCTCGAGGCCGAGCCGAAGCTGGCGACCGTGCTGTGTGAGATCGAGCTGCCGCTGGTGCCGGTGCTCTCGCGCATGGAGCGCACCGGGGTACGGGTCGATCGCGAGATGCTGGCCCGCCAGAGCCAGGAACTGGCCGAGCGCCTGCATGCGCTGGAGCAGCAGGCCTACGCCATCGCCGGGCGGCCATTCAACATGGGCTCGCCCAAGCAGATCGGGCAGATCTTCTTCGAGGAGTTGGAGCTGCCGGTGATCCGCAAGACACCCAAGGGCGCGCCCTCCACCTCAGAGGAGGTGTTGCAGGAGCTGGCCGAGCAGGGCTTCGAGTTGCCGCGGGTGATACTCGAACACCGCGGGCTGGCCAAGCTCAAGTCCACCTACACCGACAAGCTGCCGGAGATGATCGACCCGCGCACCGGCCGGGTGCACACCAGTTACCACCAGGCCGTGGCCGCCACCGGGCGGCTGTCGTCTTCCGACCCCAACCTGCAGAACATCCCGGTGCGTACCGAGGAGGGCCGGCGCATCCGTCAGGCCTTCGTGCCCGAGCCGGGCTGGAAGATGCTGGCGGCGGACTATTCACAGATCGAGCTGCGCATCATGGCGCACCTGTCGGGGGACGAGGGCCTCGCGCGCGCCTTTGCCGAAGGGCGTGACATCCATCGCGCCACCGCTGCAGAGGTGTTCGGTGATGGCGACCCGGAAAAGGTCAGCGACGATCAGCGGCGCTCGGCAAAGGCGATCAATTTCGGTCTGATCTACGGCATGTCGGCCTTCGGCCTGGCGCGCCAGCTCGGCATCGAGCGTGGCGAGGCGCAGGCATACATCGACCGCTATTTCGAGCGCTATCCCGGGGTGCGCGCCTTCATGGAGCGTATCCGCGAGCAGGCGCGCGAACAGGGCTATGTGGAGACCCTGTTCGGGCGGCGGCTCTACCTCCCCGAGATCCGCTCGCGCAACGGCGCTCGCCGGGCGGCTGCCGAGCGCACCGCCATCAATGCCCCCATGCAGGGCACGGCGGCGGACATCATCAAGCGCGCCATGATCGCGGTGGATGGCTGGTTGCAGCGGGAGGCCCCGAAAGTGCGGCTGCTGATGCAGGTGCACGACGAACTGGTGTTTGAGGTCGCCCCCGAGGCGCTGGAGTCGGCGCGCGAGCGCATCCGTGAGTACATGTCGGGGGCGGCCGAGCTGGCGGTACCCCTGGTGGTGGACATCGGTGTGGGCGACGATTGGGATCAGGCGCACTGATCCCGGTTCGTGCCGTTTCCTGCCTGTTGCACTGGGCGTCATGACGCTCAAGAAAAAACCCCGCCGGGTTGGGCGGGGTCGGGGTGCCGGGTGTGCGTCCTTCAGATCTCGAAGGGCGGCAGTTTCTTCTCGACCGCGGCCAGCTTGAGGGTGACGTAACGCGGCATGCCGTTCTCGTCGTACTCGGGATAGGCCTCACCCTTGATCAGCGGGTAGAGGTATTCCTTGCACTTGTCGGTGATGCCGTAGCCGTCCTCGGAGATGAAGTCCAGAGGCATCATCTTCTCGACGTTGGCGACCTCGGACAGTGGGGCCTCGCCGATGCTCCACTTGTAGGGCGAGGAGGACTCGCGCACCACGGTGGGCATGATGGAGTTCTTGCCTTCCAGGGCCTTCTCGACCGCAGCGGCACCCAGTGCGTAGGCCTGTTCCACGTCGGATTCCGAGGCCAGGTGACGTGCGGCGCGTTGCAGGTAGTCGGCCACCGCCCAGTGGAACTTGTGACCCAGGGCATCCTTGATCATGTTGGCGACCACGGGGGCGGCACCGCCGAGCTGGGCGTGACCGAAGGAGTCGCGGGTGCCCTGCTCGGCCAGGAACTTGCCGTCCGGCCAGTGGCAGCCCTCGGAGACCACCACGGTGCAGTAGCCGTGTTCCTTGACCTTGGCGTCCACCGCGGCGAGGAACTTGTCCTTGTCGAACTCCACCTCGGGGAACAGGGTGACCACCGGGATGCCGTAGTCCTCGACCAGGGCGCCGGCGGCAGCGATCCAGCCGGCGTGGCGGCCCATTACCTCGATGACGAAGATCTTGGTGGAGGTGGCGGCCATGGAGCGCACGTCATAGCTGGCCTCCAGCGTGGAGACCGCGATGTACTTGGCCACCGAGCCGAAGCCGGGGCAGTTGTCGGTGATCGGCAGGTCGTTGTCCACGGTCTTGGGCACATGGATGGCCTGCACCGGGAAGCCCATCTTCTCGGACAGCTGCGAGACCTTGTAGCAGGTATCGGCCGAGTCGCCGCCGCCGTTGTAGAAGAAGTAGCCGATGTTGTGCGCCTTGAAGACCTCGATCAGGCGTTCGTACTCGCGCTGATTCTCCTCCAGGCTCTTGAGCTTGTAGCGGCAGGAGCCGAAGGCGCCGGACGGGGTGCTCTTGAGCGCCGCGATGGCCTCGTCCGATTCCTGGCTGGTGTCGATCAGCTCCTCGGTGAGCGCGCCGATGATGCCGTTGCGGCCGGCATAGACGTTGGCGATTTTGTCCTTGTGTTTGCGACAGGTCTCGATGACCCCGCAGGCCGAGGCGTTGATGACGGCGGTCACCCCACCGGATTGGGCGTAAAAGGCATTCTTGGCGCTCATGTTCATCCTCCTGAATTGCTTTAGGTGTCCAGATCACCGCGCTCGCGGGCTGCGTGGTCGGCCTGGGCCTGCAACAGCGACACGGCACATTCGGTGAGATCGTCGTATTCGTGCACCCCGGTGCCATACTGCTGGTAGCCCCGGTAGAAGAACTGGCAGCGGTAACGGTTTTCGCCCGTCTTGAAGATCACGAAGTGGCAGCCCTCGTTGTCTTCCCAGAAGAACACGGGGCACAGGCTCAACTCGCGGTCGGCAGGGCTGAGGCGGATCTCGGCATCAGCGAACTCCAGCTTGGGCGGAGGATCGCCGTAACGTTCCTTGAGTGTGGTTTCCACGATCCAGCGTTCGGTATCGGTGATGTCCGGGATATTGCTCATCGGCTCGTCTCGAAAAACGGGACACGGTTCTGTCCGGTGGGCCACCGGCAAGGTGTGCAAGGCGTTGTGCGGACACTGCCGGTTCGGCAAAAAACGGCCCAAAAAACCGCAGATCTGCGGCAAAAGTGGTCGGAAAACCGGACTTTCGTTGACAACGCAAAAAATGTGCGATTAGCTTAGACAAGGAGGACGGGGCCAGCCAATGCAAAACACGCATGCCCCCATAGGAAATTCCTAATTTCCTGATCAGGTTGCCGGTCTGCCAGCGGGCGGGCTGGGAGGCGGGTTCTGCCGTATTCAGTGAATCGTCTCGGGACGGATTATAAACAGACGGTTGCCAGGAGCCACCATGCGGATAGTTCTACTTGGTCCACCGGGGTCCGGCAAGGGCGAGTTGGCGGAAAGGATCGCCAAGGCCTATGACATCCCCATCGTCACTCAGGCCAGCATCGTCGATGCCGTGGCTGCGGAATCCGGCGAACTCGGGCGGCTGGCCGCCGAGGCACGGGATGCGGCGCGGGTCTCCGATGAGCTGTTGCTCGCCCTGCTGCGCATCCAGTTGCCCAAGCTTGATCTGAGTCGCGGCTACCTGCTGGTTGACATGCCGCGTGACGCAGGGCAGGCCGACGTGCTCGATGCCATGCTCAACGATCTGGGCAAGCCTGTCGACCTGGCGATCAAGCTCGATGTGGACATGGACGAGCTGATGGAGCGTCTGGTCGGCCGGGTGCAATGTGATCACTGCGGCGCTCTCTACAACATGTACGTGAACCCTCCGTTGGTGGATGGTGTCTGCGACGAGTGCGGTGCCCGTGTGCGCCGGCGCCCGCCCGACTACGAGGAGACCATCAGCAACCGCCTGCGTGTCTACGAAGGCCAGATGGGGCCGTTGTTGCAGTACTACCAGCAGGCCGGAAAGCTGCATCGTTTCGATGCCACGGGCGAGGTCGAGCCCCTGTGGCGACAGGTGAAGGCAGTTATTGACGCCACGCCCAGTCCGGATGAAGCCTCCGCCGCTGTTGTGTCAGTCACCGATGCCAAGGTCGAGGCTGGCAGTGCAAAGAGCAAGTCGGCCACAGCGGCAGACCAGAAGACCGTAACCGGGAAGGTCTCCAAGAAGGAGACGACCAAGAAGACCGTCGAGGAGGCGGCGGCCAAGAAGGTTACCAAGAACGCCGCGAAGAAGACGGTAGCCAATAAGGCCGCCAAGAAAGTCGCGAAGAAGGCGGCAGCCAAGAAGACCGCGAAGAAGGCGGCAGCCAAGAAGGTCGCCAAGAAGACCACGAAGAAGGCAGCGGTCAAGAAGGTTGCCAAGAAAGTCGCGAAGAAGGCGGCAGCCAAGAAGACTGCCAAGAAGGCCGCAAAGAAGGTGGCAGGCAAGAAGACTGCCGGCAAGCGCAGCCGTCGTTAAAGATGCGCTGAAATATGTGCTGTATTCCCCTCCCTTGCACGGGAGGGCGGCGGTGCCCTGAAGACATCGCCGAAGCGGCTGCGGTGTTTTCCAGGCATTTTGCCACGCGTGCTTCCCCGGTATGCTGCGCGCATGTCCGCCGTTGCTCCTGACATCCAGCAGACCCTGGCCAGGGTCTTCGGCTATGCCGAGTTCCGTCCCGGCCAGCGCGAGATCATCGAGACCCTGATTGCGGGGAAGGATGCCTTCGTGCTGATGCCGACAGGCGGCGGCAAGTCCCTGTGTTACCAGATTCCCGCCCTGCATCGCCCGGGCGTGGCCGTGGTGGTCTCGCCGCTGATTGCCTTGATGAGTGATCAGGTTGAGGCCCTGCGTGCCAACGGCGTGGCGGCCGCGGCCTGGCATTCCGGCCTGTCACCCGAGCAGGCGCGTGCCATTCTGGCTGATCTGCATCGCGGACGGCTGGACCTGCTGTATGTCAGCCCCGAGCGCCTGGTCAACGGTGACCTGCTCACCCGCCTGGCGGAGTTGCCGCTGGCCCTGTTCGCCATCGATGAAGCGCATTGCGTCTCGCAGTGGGGTCACGACTTTCGTCCCGAATATGCCCGGCTCGGCCTGCTGCGCGAGCGCTTTCCCGATGTGCCGCTGGTGGCACTGACCGCCACCGCCGATGAACAGACCCGCGAGGACATCGTGCGCGTGCTGGGGTTGGCCGGGGCGCGCCGTTTCGTCGCTGGATTCGACCGTCCCAACATCCGTTACAGCGTGCTCGACAAGTACCGCCCCGCCGAGCAGCTGCGCGCCTTTCTCGAGCAGCGAGCAGGTGAGTCGGGCATCGTCTATGCGCTGAGCCGCCGCAAGGTCGAGGAGATCGCCGGGCGCTTGCGTGAGCAGGGCTTCTCCGCCGCCGCCTACCACGCGGGTCTGCCGCCGGCGGAGCGTGAGTCGGTGCAGAGCGCCTTCCTGCGCGACGAGGTGCGCATCGTGGTCGCCACTGTCGCCTTCGGCATGGGTATCGACAAGCCGAACGTGCGCTTCGTGGTGCATTACGACCTGCCGCGCCACATCGAAGGCTATTATCAGGAGACCGGTCGTGCCGGGCGCGACGGCCTGCCCGCCGAGGCCCTGTTGTTGTACGGGACGCAGGACGTGGTCACCGCACGCCGCCTGATCGAGAACAACGGCAACGAGACGCAACGGCGCATCGAATCGCACAAGCTCGATGCCATGGTGGCGCTGTGCGAGAGTCCGACTTGCCGGCGCCGGGTGTTGCTCAACTATTTCGGCGACTGGCTGGACGAAGATTGCGGCAACTGCGATGTCTGTGCCGATCCGCCGGCGCGCTTCGATGCCACCCGCGAGGCGCAGATGGCCTTGTCCTGCGTGTACCGGGTGGGGCAGCGTTTCGGTATGCGTCATGTCATCGAGGTGCTGCGCGGGGCGGATACCGAACGCATCCGCCGGCTGGGCCACGATCGCCTGTCCACTTATGGCATAGGCCGCGAGCTGGGCGAGGCCGAATGGGCCTCCATCCTGCGTCAGCTCGTTCATCTGGGTTACCTGCGCCAGGACATCGCCAACTATTCGGTACTGCAACTCACCGAGCGTGCCCGCCCCCTGTTGCGTGGCGAGATCCGCCTGGAGCTGGCCCGCTCCCGCGTGCGCGAGCGTCCCGCGCGCAAGCGCCGCGCCGCTTTGGCCGCCGACGGTCCCTACGACGAGGGGTTGTTCGAGCGCCTGCGCGCCCTGCGCAAGCAATTGGCCGACGAGCGCGGGGTGCCGCCCTATGTGATATTCGGTGACGCCAGCCTGGTGCAGATGGCGCGCCACAAGCCGCGCGACGAACGCGCCCTGCTGGCCATCCACGGCGTCGGGGTGCACAAGCTTGAACAGTATGGTGCGGCCTTTCTGCGCGTCATTGCGGCGCACGCCGCCGACACGGCCTGATGGCCGTCGGGTTCAGAGCGGGCGCAGGATCTCGCCGCAGTCGCGGCACTGGTAGCGCCGTTCGCCACGGCGGATGCGGTTGTGCCGGGTGGTGCTGAGCAGGTGCTTGCGGCAGGCACAGTGGTAGGTCCAGCGGCGTTGGCGACGCCGGGTAACGGTTTCCGCCAGGGCAAAGTCGTGGCAGCGCTCGGGTTTGGCTCCCAGGTAGCGCATCATCGCCTGCCACTCGGGGCCGTGTGGGCGCACCCGCCGCTCGTATAGCCAGCCAACCAGCACGTGTGCCACTTCGTGCGGTACCGTGTGCGCCACGAAATCTTCGGGCTGAAGACGGGCGATGCCGAGGTTGTAGCGGATCTCGATGCGACCGTCCGGATAGTGGCGCACCTGGCCTGCCGCGCGGCCACGCAGGTCGCAGCGTACCGGCACGCTCGGTATGCGTCGGCCGCGTTCGGCCAGCAGTGGTCGTGCCTGCCGCAGGTACTCCTCGGTGGCCTGGCGCAGGCGCGCACACAGCGGGTCGCTCATGTCTTCTTGCCGATCAGCTCGATGGGATAGCCGTCCGGGTCCTCGACGAAGGCAATGACGGTGGTACCGGCGTTCATCGGTCCGGGTTCGCGGATGATCTTGCCGCCGCGCTCGCGGATGCGTTCGGCCGCCGTGTACACATCGTCCACTTCGATGGCGATGTGGCCAAAGCCCGTGCCCAGGTCGTAGTGGTCCACGCCCCAGTTGTAGGTCAGCTCGATGACGGTGTTCTCGGCCTCGTCACCGTAGCCCAGGAAGGCCAGGGTGAACTTGCCCTCGGGAAAGTCCTTGCGGCGTAGCAGGCGCATGTCCAGCACCTCGGTGTAGAAGGCGATGGCGCGCTCGAGGTCGCCGGTGCGAAGCATGGTGTGCAGGATACGCATGGAGTGTCCTCCCGGTTCGGATGGCGACCATTGTGCTGCCGAAGGGAGCAGGGTGCAACGCGGCTCAGGTCGTCGTTTGGGCGTTCTGCAGGCGTGGCGGGAAGGGTTCCAGCGGGCGGGGTTTGCCGAACAGGTAGCCTTGCAGCCAGTCGCAACCCTCGGCACGCAGGAAGGCATGTTGTTCTGGGGTCTCCACGCCCTCGGCGACCACCTGCATCTCGAGGGTGTGGGCCAGGCCGATGATAGCGCGCACCAGGGTGGCGTCCTGCTTGTCGTTGACCACCTCCTTCACGAAGGAGCGATCGATCTTCACCATGTCGAAGGGGAAGGCGCGCAGGTGGCTGAGTGAGGACTGGCCGGTGCCGAAGTCGTCCAGGGCGATGCGCACTCCGAGTGCCTGGATGTCGGACAATTGCAGGGTAATGCGCTCCAGGTCCCGCGCCAGGGTGTCTTCGGTGATCTCCACGATCAGGCGTTCGGCCTGCAGGCGACTCTCGGTGATCCGTTGTCTCAGTCCCTCCAGGAACCCGGGACTGTGCAGCAGGCGAGCCGATACGTTGATCGAATAGGGGATGGGGTCATCGTGCCGGGCCTCGAGCTGGTCCAGCAGCCAGTCGGTGATGCGAGGCATCAGTCCCATCTCCTCGGCCAGGGCGAGGAACTCTGCCGGTGCCAGCAGGCCCCGTTTAGGGTGTTGCCAGCGCAGCAGGCACTCGCAGGCATGCAGTTGCCGGCCCTCGATGTCGAGGATCGGTTGTGCGAATACGCGCAACTGCTCTTCCGACAGGGCCTGGTGCAGTTCACGTTCGAGTTGCAGGTTGTGACGGCTGTTGCGCAGCATCTCGTGATGGAAGCGCGCCACGCCCGCACGACCTGCCGTCTTGGCCTGGTACATGGCAGTGTCGGCATGCTGGATCAGCTCGTCGGCGGTGGTGCCGTGTTCCGGGGCAATGCTGATGCCGATCGATGCGCTGGTGTGGAAGCGGATGCCGTTGATTTCGAAGGGGTGGTCCAGGGTGTCCAGTACCTTTTGTGCAAGGCGTGCCGGCTCGCTGCGGTGCCCGAATCGGCCGAGCAGTACGGCGAACTCGTCACCGCTCAGGCGAGCCACCAAGTCGTCGCGGCGCAGTGCGCCGCGCAGGCGCCGCGCCACCTGAATCAACAGCTGGTCGCCGGTGAGGTGCCCGTAGCTGTCGTTGATCTGCTTGAAGCGGTCCAGGTCGAGGAACAGGATGGCAATCTGGTGTCCCTTGGGTAGCTCGCTGCGCAGCGCCTCGTCCAGCCGCTCGTGGAACAGGCGTCGGTTCGGCAGACCCGTGAGCGCATCGTGGTAGGCCAGGTAGTCGAGTCGCTGTTCGCGCGCCCGCACCTGCTCGCGCATGGCGCTGAAGGCCTCGACCAGGTGCCGGGTCTCGTCGATAGGCGGCAGGGCGATCTCGTCCTCGTCGCCGCTCTCGCCGCGCGCCTCGCGATGGAGTTGTTCGGCGATCTCGCTGATCGGGCGCAGCAGCCAGTACTGGAAGGCAAGATAGCCGAGTGCCAACAGCAGGATGATGCTGCCGGCCAGCCAGCCAATACCGTTGGCCAGGCGATCACCGAGGCGCAGCAGGCGCTGCAGCTGGGCGCTGGACTCGGTCTGCAGTTGGATGCGGCTGGCGAGCAGGCGTGCGAGCAGGCGGTTCAGTACCGGGGTGATGTGCTGTTCGAGAATCACCAGGTCCTGTCGCCAGGCCTTGCTATTGAGCATGAGTCGCAGCTGATGATAGCCGTCGGTCCAGCGGTGCAGCGCCTCGTCGATTTCATCCATTTCAGCCACCAGCGGATACTCGTCGGCCGCTGCGAGCCTTTCGCGCAGCGTGGCGAGGCGTTGTTGAAAGATCTCCAGGCGATCTTCGATGTTGTTCACCCGGGCCTGCATGGCACGGTGCGCATCGGTGTCGAAGATGCCGAAGCGATTGGCAACCATCAGGCGTAGTTCGCCGATAATGTGCTGCCAGTACAGGCGAAGCTGCAGGGCCTGGTCGTGGAGCCTGCTTGAAGGGGGAAAGGTGTCGAGTTCTGCATCCAGGTGTTGCAGGATGCCCGCGATGGTCATGGTTGCCGGTACCATCTGCTCGCGCATCAGGGGGCTGGCGGGAATCCACGCGTTGCTATCCTGGCGCACCCGGGTCAGTTGACGTGCGTGCCGGGCGAGTGTCTGCACATCGTCGATCAGGGTGCGTACGACCTCTGGGTTGTCACCCAGTGTAGAAGAGCCCTGTCGCGCCAGGCGCTCCACCGTGAGTCGCAGACGTCGGATCAGGATCTCCAGGGCGTCGGTCGGAATCTGTTGCGGGTCCAGGCTGAAGGCGAGCAGCGATTCCTTGAGCTGGTGTGCTGCCTGTTCGGCATCGATGAGGGTGCTGATGACGGTGCCTTGTCGTGCGGCCAGTAAGGTGTTGGTCTCGCCGACTTCGCGTACCTGACGTTGTCCCCAGAGAACCAGTCCGATCAGGATCAAGCCAATCAGCAGTGACAACCAGAAGTAGCGGCCTCGGTAACTGTCCAGCCCGAGGCTGGGGGTTTGTCGTTGACTGGCGTTCTGAGTCATGAGCTCGTCAATAGTGTTCGTCCAGAACACGTGCGACGATCTGTCGCACCGAGTCGTATTCCGCGTCGTTGGCAGGCCGTAGACCGGTGAGGTGGGCCTGCCCGAGCACGCTGCGCCCGGCCGGATCGTCGTTGAGTGCCAGCAGGGCATCGCGTATTCGGTCGGCCAGAGTGTCGGGGACCCAGGCAGCGACCGCCCACGGGAGTTGCGCGATCGGTGTGCTCAGGGCAATCACGCGCAGGGCATTTGGGGTGTCCGACCAGGGAGTGTGCTGGAGCCGTATCAGAGTATCCCCAGCCCCGGCGGCATCAGCCTGGCCGTAGTAGAGCGCGTTGATGGCGTCGACCGGCGTGCGTGCAAAACTCATCAGGTAGTCGCCGTCGCGCAGGCCCCCGGTGCGCAGCAGGTCACGCGCCAGAATGTAGTTCACCATGGCCCCTCTGCCGCCGCCGAACAGGATCTTCATCCCGCGCAATTGAGCGATATGCCGGATGTGACTGTAGGCAGGCACCAGGAAGGCGGCGCGTATCTGTGAGCGGCCCAGTTCCTCGTTCTTGAGGATGACGCGATGGCCCAACTCCCGGTGAGCGCGGATGTAGTGATACTGGTTGTAGTGGACCAGGGCATAGCGCTCAGCCTTCACGCGCTCCCAGAAGGCCGCAAAGTCGGGCGCGCTCTCGAGCACCACTTCGTGCCCCAGGCGCCGGCTGAGCCACTCGGCTAGCGGTTGGAAATGGCTCAGCATCTTGTCCTGGGTTTGGCGTGGGAAGATGCCAATGCGTAACGTCGTGGTATCGGCAGCCACTGTTCCCAGCAGGCTGCAGGTTAGCAACAGGGCGCTGATGAAGGTTCTGAGCGTACGCAATGTGTCTCCCTGAGTGTGCCGACGTGGGCAGCAGGGTTTATCGACAAATCGGGTTTTCTCTTTAGGCCCGGGGCCTTCAGCCAGCAGTGCCGCCTTTGCCACCACCCGGCCCGCGGTCGCGCGGGCGTCGACGTGGCCGCCTCTTGCCGTTGTTTCCCTTGCTGCGTGGAGAGCGGCGCTTGCGTTCGATATGCACGCGGCTGGCCGGGTCCACTTCGGCGAGCAGCTCGCGGGTGACAGGCTCCATCGGGATCTTGTGGCCGATGTAGTCCTCGATGTCGGGCAGCGAGAAGGCATAGGTTTCACAGATGAAGGCCACTGCGTCACCCTCGGCGCCGGCGCGAGCGGTGCGGCCGATGCGGTGGACATAGTCCTCGGGGTCATCGGGTAGGTCGTAATTGAAGACGTGCGTCACGCCCGGGATGTGCAGGCCGCGTGCGGCCACGTCGGTGGCCACCAGCACCGAGAGCTCATCATCGGCAAATTGCTTGAGCAGGCGCTCGCGCTTCTTCTGCGGTACATCGCCCGAGAGGATGGCCGCCTTGTGTCCATTGCCCTCCAGGTAGCCCCAGACGCGCTCGGCCTCGCGCTTGGTGTTGACGAAGACGATGCTGCGCGCGTTCTCGAGGCGGTTGATCAGCCCCAGCAGCAGCGGGATCTTCTCCTCGTTGGCCACCATGTAGCCGGTTTCGCGTACCCGGTCGGCGGTGATCTGCTCGGCCTCGACCTCGACCTTCTGCGGATTGTTCATGTGCTCGTAGGCCAATTCGAGCACGCGCCAGGAGAGGGTGGCCGAGAACAGCATGCTCAGGCGTCGCTCGGGCGGCGGGCAGCGTCGCAGCAGGTAGCGGATGTCCTTGATGAACCCCAGGTCGAACATGCGGTCGGCCTCGTCAAGCACCACCGCCTGGATGGCGCGCAGGTCGAACACCCGTTGCTTGAAATAGTCGATCAGGCGGCCCGGTGTGCCAATGAGGATGTCCACGCCCTCTTCGAGGTTCTTGCGCTGTTTCTCATAGGCGGTGCCGCCATAGACCACGCGCACGTGGTGGTCGGCGTGCCCAGCCAGCACCTCGGCGTCACGGTGGATCTGGATCGCCAGCTCGCGGGTCGGCGCCACGATCAGCGCGCGCGGCTGGTTGGCCTGGCGCCGCGGATCGGCCGGTTCCTGGTCGAGCCGGTGCAGGATCGCCAGCAGGAAGGCCGCTGTCTTGCCGGTGCCGGTCTGCGCTTGGCCGGCCACGTCCCGGCCGTCGAGCGCCAGTGGCAGGGTGGCCGCCTGGATGGGCGTGCAGTACTCGAAGCCGGCATCGCGGATGCCATCGAGAATGGCCTGGGAAAAGGGGAAGCTGTCGAAACGGGTGTTGGTCAGGTGCTTGTCGCTCATGGCGGCCAAGCATACCCCAAAAGGGCCGATCGGGCTTGAAATACGCTGGGCATTGGGCTCAAATTGGGACTCGTTCCGTCATTGCAGAGTCCTGGCCCTCACCTCATCTGTTCCGGCCGACGCACTGGCTGCATGACGAATCCCGTTTCAGGTTGCTGGAGAATCTCAAGTGAGTGACAAGATCGTTCATGTGACGGACGACACCTTCGAGAGCGAAGTGCTGACATCCGACATCCCCGTGCTGGTGGACTACTGGGCCGATTGGTGCGGCCCCTGCAAGATGATCGCGCCGGTGCTCGACGAGATCGCCGAGGAATACGACGGCCGGCTCAAGGTTGCCAAGCTGAACATCGATTCCAGTCCCAATACGCCGCCGCTGTATGGCATTCGCGGTATCCCCACGCTGATGCTGTTCAAGGATGGCGAGGTGGAGGCCACCAAGGTCGGCGCCGTCTCCAAGTCGCAACTGACTGCCTTCATCGACAGCAACCTCTGAGTGGTATGATCGGGCCGAAAGTCCGGTCTCGCGCGCCGGGGCTGGACCTTCGCGAAACCCATGCTAGAATTCTGTCAACTGCCGGTTCCGGCCGTGTTCCCCGTTCCTGCGCCATGACGCCCTGCGCGGCGTTCCGTTCTTTTTTGTCCAATCCCTGATTTAGCACGCCACAGGCTGTTTGTAATGAACCTCACCGAACTCAAGAAGATGCCCGTTCCCGAGCTGCAGGAGCTTGCCAGCTCGATGAAGATCGACAACATGGGTCGCTCGCGCAAGCAAGACCTGATATTCGCCATCCTAAAGGCGCATGCCAAGAAGGGCGAGGACATCTACGGTGATGGTGTGCTCGAGATCCTGCAGGACGGCTTCGGTTTCCTGCGCTCGGAAGACTCGTCCTACCTGGCCGGGCCCGACGACATCTATGTCTCGCCCAGCCAGATCCGTCGTTTCGGCCTGCGTACTGGCGACACCATCTCCGGCAAGATCCGTCCGCCCAAGGACAATGAGCGCTACTTTGCCTTGCTCAAGGTCGACGAAATCAACTTCGACCGCCCCGAGAACGCCAAGAACAAGATCCTGTTCGAGAACTTCACCCCCCTGTTCCCCAACAAGAAGTTCAATCTGGAGCTGGGTAATGGCAGCACCGAGGACATCACCGCGCGTACCATCGAGCTGGTGGCGCCCATCGGCAAGGGGCAGCGCGGTCTGATCGTGGCCCCGCCCAAGGCGGGCAAGACCATGCTCATCCAGAACATCGCCCAGTCGATCGCCATCAACCATCCCGAGTGCTACCTGATCGTGCTGCTGATCGACGAGCGTCCCGAGGAGGTCACCGAAATGGCCCGCTCGGTGCGCGGCGAGGTGATCTCGTCGACCTTCGACGAGCCGGCCACCCGCCACGTGCAGGTCGCCGAGATGGTCATCGAGAAGGCCAAGCGCCTGGTCGAGCACAAGCGCGACGTGGTGATCCTGCTTGACTCCATTACCCGCCTGGCGCGTGCCTATAACACCGTGATCCCCTCGTCCGGCAAGGTGCTCACCGGCGGCGTGGATGCCAATGCTCTGCAAAAGCCCAAGCGCTTCTTCGGCGCGGCGCGTAACGTCGAGGAAGGCGGTTCACTGACCATCATCGCCACTGCCCTGGTAGAGACCGGATCGCGTATGGATGACGTGATCTACGAGGAGTTCAAGGGCACCGGCAACATGGAGGTTCACCTCGACCGGCGCATCGCCGAGAAGCGCATCTTCCCGGCCATCCACATCAACCGCTCCGGCACCCGCCGCGAGGAACTGCTGATCCCCGAGAAGGAACTGCAGAAGATCTGGATCCTGCGCAAGATCCTGCACCCCATGGACGAACTGGCGGCGATGGAATTCCTCTACGACAAGCTCAAGGTGACCAAGACCAACCAGGAATTCTTCGACGCCATGAAGTCCAAGGCCTGAGTGCCTTGGGCAACCGCGAAGGACGTAAAGACCTCAGAAAGGGAAAGCACAAAGAACACGAAGGGCACGAAGATTCCTGATGCGGGGCTTCGTGGTTTTCGCGGAATGCGGTGTTGACCCCGTTCAATGATCTTTGTGCGTTTTGGCGGCTGGTAGATCGACCTTTCAGGGTGACCTGCTTCCTGGCTTGCGGGATGGGTGTACCGGCATCCTGTCTTGCTTCCTGCCCGATAAATCTTGCGCGGTCTTCGTGTTTTTTGTGGTGAATCCTCCCTTGAGCTGGCTTGCGTTTCCCGACCTCCTCGGCACAATGCCGCCATGTCCGACGCCTTCCATCCCCGCACTGCCATGATCCTCGCCGCCGGACGCGGCGAGCGGATGCGTCCGCTCACCGATCACACGCCCAAGCCGTTGCTGGCAGTGGGCGGGCGGCCGTTGATCGTGTGGCACATCGAGCGCTTGGTGGCGGCCGGGATCCGGGACCTGGTGATCAACCATGCCCACTTGGGCGGGCAGATCGAGGCGCGGCTGGGGGACGGCTCGGCCTGGGGAGCGCGCATCCGCTATTCGCGCGAGGGGCAGGGCCGGGCGCTGGAGACTGGTGGCGGGATCTGCAAGGCGCTGCCGTTGCTCGGTGAGGCGCCCTTCCTGGTGGTCAACGGCGATGTCTGGTGCGATGTCGATTTCGCAACGCTGGACCTGCCGGTCGGTGACCTGGCCCACCTGCTGCTGGTGGACAATCCGCCACACCATCCCGAAGGCGATTTCGTGCTCGATGGCGAGCGGGTGCGCGAGAGCGGCGGGGGGCGCCGGACCTTTGCGGGGATCGGTGTCTATCATCCGGCGCTGTTCGCCGGTTGCCGGCCCGAGCCCTTTCCGCTGGCTCCCCTGTTGCGCCGCGCCATGCGCGAGGGCCGGGTCTCGGGACGCTGTCACCGGGGGCGCTGGGTGGATGTGGGTACGCCTGGGCGTCTGGCGGCGCTGGATCAAGCCTTGTCGCGAGGCTGAACGGTGGTGTTTCTCGGCAATACCGTGTGCAGCACCAGATAGCCAAGCACGCCTGAAGCGAGGGAGCCAAGCAGGATTCCCAAACGCTCGTCAAATACCCGCTCGATACCTGAGGTCTCGAAGGCCAGCGAACCGATGAACAGACTCATGGTAAAGCCGATGCCACAGAGGGCAGCTGTGCCATAGAGCGCAGTCCAGTTCACCCCTTTTGGCAGGGGGGCCAGGCCGAGCCGTACCGCCAGCCAGCAGATGGCGAAGATGCCGACCTGTTTGCCGACGAATAGCCCCAGGGCGATACCCAGCGGCACGCCATGCAACAACTGTTCTGTTCCCACTCTGGACAGGTCGATGCCGGCATTGGCAAAGGCGAACACCGGCAGTATGAAGAAGGCAACCGCCGAATGCAGGTCGTCTTCCAGCTCTTTAAGCGGTGAACGCTCGGGATCTTCGCGTGAGCGCATGGGTACGAAGAGCGCTAGCACCACGCCCGCCAGTGTGGCGTGCACCCCCGATTTGAGCAATGCCCCCCACATGATGAGGCCGACCACGGCGTACAGGCTGCGTGCTGCAACACGGCGCCGGTTCATGACCAGCAGCACCGGCAGACAGGCTGCGGCCACAGCCAGAGCGCTCAGCGAGATGTTGGCGGTGTAGAACAGCGCAATGATGAGAATGGCGCCGATGTCGTCGAAGATCGCCAGCGTGGTCAGGAACATCTTGATCGCGGGCGGTACCCGCGAGCCCAGCAAGGCGAGCACGCCGAGCGCGAAAGCGATGTCGGTTGCAGTGGGAATTGCCCAGCCCGGGCGGGCCGCCGGGTCATCGGCATTCAGTGCGAGATAGATGAGTGCCGGTACCGCCATGCCGCCAATGGCCCCCAGACCGGGCAGCACGATGTGTCGCGGGTCGGCCAATTCGCCTTCGACCAGCTCACGCTTGAGTTCCAGCCCTACCAAGAAAAAGAACACCGCCATCAGTCCGTCGTTGATCCACAGTAACAGCGGTTTGGCGATCTGCAAGGCGCCAATGCGGATCTCAACCGGGGTATCCAGAAGCCAGGCGTAATAGGGCTGCAAGGGGCTATTGGCACTCAGCAGGGCCAGCACGGCAGCAGCCATGAGCAGGATGCCGCTGGCTGATTCCATACGGAGGAACTGGGTAATGGAGCTTTCACTCGCGCGCATCGTGAAGGATCTGGGTGGTGTGGCATACGAAAACGAGCTGAACATCTACCCTATGAGATATGGGACAGGAAATCCACCGCATCGACTTCACGCCCGAGGCCTTCGAGGAATACCGCCGTCGACTGCGCGCCGAAACCGCACTGCTGGCCACATGGGAGCGTGAAGGCCGCCTGCGCAGTGCGCCTTTCCGCCTGGGCTTCGAGCTGGAGGGCTGGCTGGTGGACGATACCGGCGCGCCGGCCGCGCGCAATGCCGAGTTCCTGGCCGAACTGGCCGATCCCCAGGTGGTGCCGGAGCTGGCGCGCTTCAATTTCGAGATCAATGACGATCCGCTGGATTTCGGCCCCGGCATGTTCGATCGCATGCAGGCCTCGTTTCAGGCACGCTGGGCGCGGTGCGAGGCGGCGGCGCGGCGCTTGGGGTTACAGGTATTGAGCATCGGCATCCTGCCCACCGTGGGACAGGCGCACCTGCACCTGGGCAACCTGTCGGCCATGGTGCGCTACCGGGCACTCAACGAGCAGGTGTTTCGCCTGCGCGACGGTGCGCCCATCGAATTGGCCATCGATGGCGAGGAATCCCTGCGCCACACTCACCGCGATGTGATGCTGGAGGCGGCCGCCACCTCCCTGCAGATCCATCTCCAGGTGGGCGGTGAGCAGGCGGTGCGCGCCTTCAACGCTGCAAAGATGGCCTCCGCGGCGACTGTTGCGGTAGGCGCCAATTCGCCCTTCTTTCTGCAACACCGTCTCTGGGAGGAGACCCGCATCCCGCTGTTCGAGCAGGCGGTGGCGGTCGGTGGTTCGGACTATTCACGGCGCGTGACCTTCGGCATCCGCTATGCGCACGAGAGCCTGCTCGAACCCTTCATCGCCAATCTGGAGCGCTACCCGGTGTTGTTGCCCGACCTGATGGACGAGCCGCCCGAGTGCCTGGCCCATCTGCGCCTGCACAACGGTACCATCTGGCGCTGGAACCGCCCCCTGGTCGGCTTCGACGCGCAGGGGCGGCCGCATTACCGTATCGAGCATCGCGTGGTGGCGGCCGGCACTTCGGCGGCCGATCTGGTGGCCGACACCGCCTTCTTCATCGGCCTGGTGCGCGCGCTGATCGCGGAGACCTCGCCGCCCGAGACACGACTGTCCTTCGCGCTGGCACGCGAGAACTTCTACCGTGCCGCGCGCCATGGCCTGGCGGCACGGGTGCGCTGGATGGAGGGGGGCGAAGGCCCGCTGGATCGCCTGGTCGTGGAACGCTTGCTGCCGCTGGCACGTGACGGTCTGAGTGCAGCCGGACTGGGCGACGAGGAGATCGCCCGCTGGCTGGGTATCGTCGAGGCGAGGGTGCGTAGCGGGATCACCGGCTCGGCCTGGCAGCGACGCTGGATCGACGTCCACGGACCCGACTGGCCGGGGCTGGTGATGGCCTATGCCGAGCGCCAGGCCACAGGCCGTCCGGTGCACGAGTGGCCGCCATGAGCCTGTTGCGTGTCCACGAAGGCCTGCCCGAGGGACTGCTGGCGCTGGACGCCACCCAGCTGCATGAGCGCCTGGGTGGCCCGACCCTTATCCACTTGCCGGGGCGACGTGAGCCGCCGCTGTTCGTCTCGGTGTTGATGCACGGCAATGAGACGACCGGCTGGGATGCCATCCGCCGGGTGTTGCAACGTCATCTGGCAGAGGGAGGCCTGCCGCGTGCGCTCAGCCTGTTCGTGGCCAACACGGCCGCTGCCGCCGAGGGCGTGCGTCACCTGCCGGATCAGCCCGATTTCAACCGCGCCTGGCCGGGCGGCGAAATCGCCGATGGGCCGGTGCCCGAGACCCTGCGCGATGTGGTCGGGGAGATGCGCGCGCGCGGCCTGTTCGCGGCGGTGGACGTGCACAATAACACCGGCCTCAATCCGCACTATGCCTGTGTCAACGTGCTCGACGAACAGGCCCTGCACCTGGCAGCCCTGTTCTCGCGCATCGTGGTGTATTTCATTCGCCCGCGGGGGGTGGCCTCGATGGCGATGGCCGCGCTCGGACCCTCGGTCACGCTCGAGTGTGGCAAGGTCGGGCAGGCGCACGGGGTACACCATACCGAGGAGTACCTGGACGCCTGCCTGCACCTGGCGGCCCTGCCCGTGCACCCGGTACCGGCGCACGATATCGACCTGTTCCACACCGTGGCGGTGGTCAAGGTGCCGTCCGAGATTTCCTTTGGCTTCGGTGAGCAGGGCTACGATATCGATTTCCTGGTCGACCTGGAACGCTACAACTTCCGTGAATTGCCGGCTGGCAGCGTGTTCGCCCGCGTGCGCACGGGTGGGGCGGTGCCGTTACGGGTGCGCGATGAACAGGATGCCGAGGTGGCCGATCGCTACTTCGTGGTCGAGGGTGGCGAACTGCGAACCCGCCGTGCGGTGATGCCGTCCATGATCACCCGCGACACCGCGGTGATCCGCCAGGACTGCCTGTGCTACCTGATGGAGCGTTACCCGCTCGATTCAAGCCGCAGTGGGGCAGCTCTTTAACCCCACGGTGCACAGGCAGAGGAAAGCGACATGATGCCCATCATCATCGACATCCAGGACGCAGGCTTGGATCGCGGGGCGCTGGCCCTGTCTCGCCGACGCGCCAGCCGCAATGTCTGGAGATTGCTGGGGGCCTGGAAGCACCTCAATGCGCGCGAGGCGGCTTGAAGGTTCGGGGGGCTAGGCCTTCTTCACGAACTGCGATTTCAGGCCCATCGCACCGATGCCGGGGATGCGGCAGTCGATGTCGTGATCGCCCTCCACCAGGCGGATGTTCTTGACCTTGGTGCCGACCTTCACCACCTGAGAGGAGCCCTTGATCTTCAGGTCCTTGATCACCGTTACGGTGTCGCCATCCTGCAGCACATTGCCCACCGCATCGCGCACCACGGGGTCCGCCTCGGTCGCCGTTTCAGCCTCCGGAGACCATTCGTGGGCACATTCCGGGCACATCAGCAGTGCCCCGTCCTGGTAGCTATAGGGCGACTGGCATTGTGGGCAGGGAGGCAGTTCGGTCATTGATTCGTTCTCGGGGCTTCAGGTCTTGCCGAGCAGCGGGTTGGCCTGCAGGTCGGCGTGGTAGGAGGAGCGCACCATGGGACCGCTGGCCACACTGGAGAAGCCCATCGCCTCGGCCTGGGCGCGCAGGGCATCGAACTCCTCGGGGGTGACGAAGCGCTTTACCGGCAGGTGGTCGCGGCTGGGTTGCAGGTACTGGCCCAGAGTGAGCATGCTCACCCCGTGCGCGCGCAGGTCGCGCATCACCTGTTCCACCTCTTCCAGAGTTTCGCCGATACCGAGCATGATGCCCGACTTGGTCGGCACCCCGGGGTGTTGTTCGCCGAAGCGCGCGAGCAGCTCCAGCGACCACTGGTAGTCGGCTCCGGGGCGGGCCTGTCGGTACAGGCGGGGGACGGTCTCGAGGTTGTGGTTGAACACGTCCGGCGGCGCCTCGGCCAGGGCGGCCAGTGCCGGCTCCATGCGTCCGCGAAAATCGGGGGTGAGGATCTCGATGGTGGTCTGCGGCGCCTGGGCACGCACCGCGCGGATGCAGGCGGCGAAGTGTCCGGCACCGCCGTCGCGCAGGTCGTCGCGGTCCACCGAGGTGACCACCACGTACTTCAGCGCCATTTCGGCGATGGCCTCGGCCAGTTGCCGGGGCTCATCGGGATCGGGCGCGAGCGGCTTGCCGTGGGCCACGTCGCAGAACGGGCAGCGGCGGGTGCAGATGTCACCCAGGATCATGAAGGTGGCGGTGCCGTGACTGAAACACTCGCCGAGGTTGGGGCATTGCCCTTCCTCGCACACCGAGGACAGGCCGCGGCTGCGCAGGATGCGCTTGATGCGGGTCACTCCGGGGCCGGAGGGCACGCGCGCGCGGATCCACTTCGGCTTGCGCGGCATCTCGGTGGTGGGTTCGACTTTCACCGGGATGCGCGCCACCTTGTCGCGACCGCGCTGATGGGTTTCGGGTTGATGGCGCGAGGGGGCGTCGAGATCGTGCTTGTTCATCGGCGCATTGTAGCCTGTCGGGCGGGATGATGGTGCACCCGGGCGCTCAGGGGTTGGCGATTGCTTCGTCCGAGACCGGTTCCACGGCATAGCCCAGGCGGGCCGCCAGGGCAGCGACCAGGCGCTCGGCGCAGGCGTCCATGTCGAGGTCTACGCCCAGGTCGCGTAGCCGGGTCACCGGCATGCCGGCGTAGCCGCAGGGGTTGATGCGCGAGAAGGGTTCGAGGTCGAGATCGACATTGAGTGCCAGACCGTGGTAGCTGTAACCGCGGCGCACGCGCAGCCCGAGCGCGGCGATCTTGGCCTCGCCGACATAGACGCCGGGGGCCTCGGGGCGGGCGTGCGCGGCGATGCCCAGCTCGTCGAGCAGGTCGATGACCGCCTGTTCCAGCGCAGAGACCAGGGCGCGTACCCCGAGCCCGGCCTCGCGCAACGAGAGCAGCACGTAGGCCACGAGTTGCCCGGGGCCGTGGTAGGTGACCTGGCCGCCGCGGTCGGTCTGCACCACCGGGATGTCGCCGGGGGCGAGCAGGTGCTCGGTACGCCCCGCCTGTCCCTGGGTGAACACCGGCTCGTGTTCGACCAGCCACAGTTCGGAGGGCGTGTCGGGGGTGCGTGCATCGGTGAAGGCGCGCATTGCCTCCCAGGTCTCGCGGTAGGGGCGGCGGCCCAGACGGCGCAGGCGCAGGACGGGACGCGTGCTCACAGGCGCATCAGTACCTTGTCGTGGGCAGTGAGTGCATCGTAGATAGCGTCGAGCTGTTCGCGGCTCTGCGCCTCGATGGTGATGCTCACCGACAGGTACTTGCCGTTGGCGCTGGCGCGGCAGCTGACATGATGGTCGTCGATACGCTCGCAGTGGCGGCCGACGATCTCTACCACGGTGTCGCGGAAACTGCCGTCGTCCAGTCCCATGGCCTTGATCTGGTACTGGCAGGGGAACTCGAAGCCCCGGGCCTCGGCGTCGCCCTGCGTCTTGCGCTGCTCAGTCATCTTGCGTTACCTCTGCCGGTCGGCTGCGTGCGGCCAGGCGGATGCGTTCCTTGGCGGCCTGGAACAGGCCGTCCATGTGTCGCCAGCGCGGCCCCGGGCGACCGTCGCCCACCGCCTGGCCGTCGAGCTGCACCACCGGTGCGATCTCGCGCGTCGAGCTGGTCAGCCAGATCTCCTCGGCGCGCCGCAGCTCGGTCTCGGCGATGGCCGCCTCGGCATGTGCGATGCCGGCGTCGCGTGCCAGTTCCAGCACCAGGTCGCGGGTGATGCCGGGCAGCAGGCCTTCGCTGTTGGGTGGGGTGATCAGCAGACCGTCGAGCACGATGAACAGGTTGCTGGCGGTGCCTTCCACCGCCTGGCCATCACGCACGAAGATGGCGTCGTCCGCGCCGCTTTCAAGCGCCTCGGCCTGGCTCAGGATGTTGGGCAACAGGGTGGTGGCCTTGATGTCGCAGCGCGCCCAGCGGATGTCGGGCAGGGTGATCGCGGTGATGCCCTGTTCCGCGATGCGCGGATCACGCGCGCTGATCGGGCTGGCGAAGGCGATCACCGTGGGTTCGGTCGGCTCGGGGATGCGGTGTGCGCGTCCGCGATAGGCCCCGCGGGTGACCTGGATGTAGATCGAGAGATCCTCGCCATCGGCATCGGCGCACAGTGTGGCGATGATCTCGCGCCAGCGGGCGTCGTCGAGCGGGTCGTGCATGCGGATGGCGGCGAGGCTGCGGCGCAGGCGTGCCAGGTGTTGCTCCAGGCGGAAAGGCAGGCCGCCATAGGCCGGGATCACCTCGTAGACGCTGTCGCCGAACAGCAGGCCGCGGTCGGTTATCGGCACGCAAGCCTGCTCAGCGGGGAGAAAGCGGCCGTTGAGGTAGACCTTGTCCATCAGAAGGGCAGCCAGCGTTTCACGGTGTCCACGGCCTGGCGCCAGACCCCCCCCTCGGGAATGTCACGCAGGGCCACCAGCGGTACCTTGGCGACGGTCTCGCCCCCCAGTTCGACGACCACCTCACCGAGCGCCTGCCCCTTGTGTACCGGTGCCTGGATGTCCGGCTCGATCTCGCTGCGTGCGTTCAGCTTGTCGTACTGGCGGCGGGGGATGGTGACATACAGGTCCTCGGCCAGGCCCAGCGGGACCTTCTCCTGCTCACCCATCCACACCCGGGCTTCGGTCAGACGCGTCCCACCAGCATACAGGCGATGGGTCTCGAAGAAGCGGAAGCCATAGTTGAGCAGTGCCTGGCTGGCCTTGATGCGTGCCTTGTCGCTGGGCGTGCCCATTACCACCGAGATCAGGCGCATGTCGCCACGCTTGGCCGAGGCTACCAGGCAGTAGCCGGCGGATTTCGTGTGTCCGGTCTTGACCCCGTCCACCGTGGGGTCACGCCACAGCAGGCGGTTGCGGTTGTGCTGGCGGATCTTGTTGTAGGTGAACTCCTTCTGCGAGTACAGCCGGTAGTACTCGGGGTAGTCGCGAATGGTGGCGATGGTCACCTGGGCGATGTCGCGGGGCGTGGTGTAGTGGTCGGGGTGCGGCAGGCCGGTGGCATTGGTGAAATGGGTGCCCTGCATGCCCAGCCGCGCGGCGTGTTCGTTCATCAGATTGGCGAAGGCGTCCTCGCTGCCGGCGATGTGCTCGGCCAGGGCGACGGCGGCATCGTTGCCGGACTGGATGATCAGGCCCTTGAGCAAGTCGGCAACCGACACCCGGCTGTTGACCTCGATGAACATGCGCGAGCCCTCGGTCTTCCAGGCCTTCTCGCTGACGGTCACCAGATCGTCCGGCTTGAGTGTGCCGTGCGCCAGCTCCTCGAACACCACGTGCGCGGTCATGATCTTGGTCAGGCTGGCCGGTTCCAGGCGCTGATCGGCGTTCTTCTCGGCCAGCACCCGCCCGCTGTGCATGTCCAGCAGCAGGTAGCCAGTGGCGTCGAAGTCGGGTGGCGCGGGCACGGGCGCCGCGCCAGCGAAGGGGGTGAGACAGAACAGAATGAGGGGAATCAGGTACGACTTCATCGGTGATAGGGTCCTCATCTGAGGGTCGGGGTGACTGCTTGGATGCCGCAGACTGCCACGGGTTCCGCAAGCGATCATCTTACACCCGGCCCGGTCGGGCGGGCATCAGCGGATCAGTATCCGGCTGTCGTGGATGCGCAAGCGCTCCAGCGTCGCAGTAACCTGGTCGGCGATTTCCACCGAGGCCAGGGGGCCGATCTGCACCCGGTGCACCTGGCCGTGCCGTGAGGTAGCACGCTGGATACGCACCTCGCGCTGCAACAGTCGGCTCAGGCGCGCGGCCAGGCGTTCGGCGTTACGACGTATGCCGAAGGCCCCTACCTGGACGTAGATGCGTGGCGCATGGTCGGGCGTGCCGGTCGGGTGCTGGACGCTGCGTTCGGGATACCGCGGGTCAATGGCTGCGACTTCGACCAGCGCGGTCCCCTTGCCGAGCATGCCGATCTTGCTGGCCGCGGCATAGGACAGGTCGATGAGACGGTTGCCGTGGAAGGGGCCGCGGTCATTGACCCGAACCACCACGCTGCGGCCGTTCTCGAGATTGGTCACCCGTACGTAACTGGGCAGCGGCAAGGTGCGGTGCGCAGCGGTCATGGCGTACATGTCGTAGCGTTCGCCCGAGGCGGTGGGCCGCCCGTGAAACTTGCTGCCGTACCAGGAGGCGATGCCGCGCTCGCGGTAGCCGAGGGCGCTGCGCAAGGGCCGATAGGTGCGACCTGCCACGGTGTAGGGACGCATGTTGGCCCGACGGTAGGGCTCGGCACGCGGCACGGCGTCCGGTACATGACTGAGGTCGGGATATCCCGGTGGTGCGCTGTCGCGTTGTGCCCCTCCGCCGCCGCATCCGGCGAGCGCCAGGATCAGTAGGGTGAAGAGCAGGTGCTGGATCATGGTCTCTTGCGATCGTGCAGGCGGCGCAGGGCGTCGGCCAGCTGGAACACGGCCATGGCATACAGCGGGCTGTGGTTGTAGCGGGTGATGACGTAGAAGTTGTTCAGTGCCAGCCAGTGCTCGGTGCGTTCGCCGTCGTGCAAGGCCAGCAGCGCGGCGGGCAGGTCGTCGGGTAGGGGGCGGGCAAGGCGGACGCCCGCGCCACGCAGGCGGCCCACGGTGGTGTGCGGCTTGTAACCCCGGTCGATGACGGCCTGCAGCGAGGTGTCGACACCCTGGACTCGCTGCGTGACGGGTTCGCCGCGCCGCCAGCCGTGGCGGGCGAAGTAGTTGGCCACGCTGCCGATCACGTCGGCGTCGTCCTTCCAGATGTCGCGCCGGCCGTCGCCGTCGAAGTCCACTGCGTAGGCACGGAAGCTCGAGGGGATGAACTGCGGTTTTCCCATGGCCCCGGCGTAGGAGCTGAGCAGTGCGGTGGGGTCGACGTCTTCTTCGCGCGCAAGCAGCAGGAACTCGCGCAGCTCGCTGCGAAAGAAGGCCGCGCGTGGCGGATAGTGGAAGCCCAGCGTGGTCAGGGCGTCGAGCACACGGTAACGCCCGGTATGCTGACCGTAGCGGGTCTCCACGCCGATGATGGCGACGATGATCTCGGGTGGCACGCCGTATTGCCGCTCAGCGCGCGCCAGCACCTCGGCATTGTCGCGCCAGTAGCGCAAGCCGCCACGAATGCGCTCGCGGGTGAGAAAGATCTTGCGGTACTGGCCCCAGTCGAGGCGCTTCTCGGCGGGCCGCGCGATGGCCTTGAGAATGGATTGCCGAACCTTGGCCTGCCCGAGCAGGCGGCTGAGCGCCTGGGCGTCGAAACCATGTCGGGTAGCCATCTCGCTGATGAATGCCTGCTGCAGCCTGTTGGGGTCGGTGGCGCCCGCCGCCAAGGTGGGCAGCAGGAGGATCAGGCTCAGCAGGTACGGCTTCATCTCGGCAACAGCTTGCGGTGCGTGTGGATGGACATGAGCATACCGAAGCCCGCCATCAGGGTCACCAGTGAGGTGCCGCCGTAGCTGATCAGCGGCAGAGGCACCCCGACCACCGGCAGCAGGCCTGAGACCATGCCGACGTTGACGAACAGATAGACGAAGAACACCAGGGTGAGGGCGCCGCCGAGCAGGCGGCCATAGGTGTCCTGAGCGCGGCTGGCGATGTACAGCCCGCGCAGGATGACGAACAGGTACAGCGCCAGCAGTACGGCGACGCCGACCAGTCCGAGTTCCTCGGCGAGCACGGCGAAGATGAAGTCGGTATGACGCTCGGGCAGGAAGTCGAGCTGCGACTGGGTGCCGGCCAGCCAGCCCTTGCCCCAGATGCCGCCCGAGCCGATGGCAATCTTGGATTGAATGATGTGATAACCCGCGCCCAAGGGGTCCTTTTCCGGGTCGAGCAGGGTGAGCACCCGCTGTTTTTGGTAGTCGCGCATGAAGTGCCAGAGTATCGGCGCGGCTGCGGCCGCCGCGCCCAGCAGGCCGAAGATCAGGCGCCAGGAGATGCCGGCCAGAAACAGCACGAAGGCCCCGGCGCTGGCTACCAGCAGAGAGGTGCCCAGATCCGGCTGGCGGGCGATCAGCAGCACCGGCACCATCATCATCACGGCCGAAGCGACCAGGTGCCGCCAGTTGGGTGGCAGCGGCTTGTCGGCCAGGTACCAGGCCAGCATCATGGGGACGGCCAGCTTGACCATTTCGGATGGCTGGAAGCGGATCAGCCCCAGGTCGAGCCAGCGCTGTGCCCCCTTGCCCACGTCGCCTATCAACAATACCAGCACCAGCAGGAGGGTGCCGACCAGGTACAGCCAGGGACTCCAGCGCATCAGCTGTTCCGGGCGCACTTGGGCGATGCCGACCATGACCCCGAAGGCGAGCAGGTAGCGCAGGAGCTGTCGCTCCACCTGGCCCACGTCCTGGCCGCTGGCCGAGTACAGCACCAGCAGCCCGTAGCCGCTGAGCGCGAGCAGGCCGATCAGCAGGGGCAGGTCGAGATGGAAGCGCGCCAGCAGGCCCTGGCGGCGGCTGGGGTCGGTGGGGGAGAGGTCGCCAAGATCCGTTGGGTGCAAGCTCATGAATCGTCGCTCCCGCGGTTGGCCCCGGGGCCGTAGAGTCGAGGCAGCAGCCAGGCATCCATTACCTTGCGTGCCACCGGTGCGGCGGTGGCGCCGCCGTGACCGCCGTTCTCGACCACCACGGCGACCGCGATCTGCGGGTCGTCGGCGGGTGCGTAGCCGACAAACAGCGCGTGGTCGCGGAACTTGTGGGCCACGTTCTTCTCGTCGTACTCCTCTTCCTGGCCGACGGTGAATACCTGGGCGGTACCGGTCTTGCCGGCGATGGCGTAGAAGTCGGTGCGAATGCGCCGCGCAGTGCCGCGCAGGCCCTCGACCACGTGACGCATGGCGCGGCGTACGTCGTCCCAGTTGGCCTGCGAGGTGATAGGGATGGCCGTTTCCTGTGGCGGGATGGGGTAGCGCTCGCCGTTGCCCCGGTTCTGCAGGTAATCCACCACGTGCGGGGTCATCAGGTGGCCGTTGTTGGCGATGGCCGCGGTGGCGACAGCGAGTTGCAGGGGGGTGGTGAGGAAATACCCCTGGCCGATGCCGGCGATGATGGTCTCGCCCGGGTACCAGGGTTGGTGCTTGGTGCGGCGTTTCCAATCGCGCGAGGGCAGGATGCCGCGTGACTCGCTGTTCAGGTCTACCCCGCTGCGGCGGCCAAAGCCGAACTGGGCGAGGTAGTTGCTCATGGCGTCTATGCCCAGGTTGAAGGCCAGCTTGTAGTAGTACACGTCACACGACTGGGTGATGGCGGCATCGAGGTCCATGGGGCCATGTCCGCGCTTCTTCCAGTCGCGGTACTTGTGCTCGTGCCCCGGCAGCTGGAAGTAGCCCGGGCAGTAGTAGCTGGTGTCGTAGCGGATCACGCCGGTCTCCAGGCCGGCCAGGCCGATGAAGGGCTTCACCGTGGAGCCCGGCGGGTACTGGCCGCGCAGGGCGCGGTCGTAGAGCGGGCGGTCGCGATCGTTCTGCAGGGCGCGATAGGCACGTCGGCTGATGCCCTCGACGAACAGGTTGGGGTCATAGCCCGGCTTGCTGGCCAGCGCGAGGATGCCGCCGCTGCGCGGGTCGATGGCCACCACTGCGCCGTTGTAATCGCCCAGCGCCTCCAGCGCGATCTGCTGGAGGGTGATGTCCAGGTGCAGGTGCAGATCCTGCCCCGGTTGTGGTGGGGTCTCCTCGAGGATGCGTACCACCCGTCCGACCGAGTTCACCTCGACCTGCTGGACCCCCACCGCGCCGTGCAGCGCGGCCTCGTAGCTGCGTTCGATGCCGGTCTTGCCGATGTGGCTGGTGCCGGCGTAGTTGGAGGTGTCGATGGTCTTGAGGTCGCGGCTGCTGATGCGCCCCACGTAGCCGAGCAGGTGCGAGGTGGCCTTGCCGAAGGGGTAGTGGCGCAGCAACTGAGCCTTGATCTCCACGCCGGGGAAGCGGTGTCGCACCACCGCGAAGCGTGCGGCCTCCTCGAGATCCAGGTTGACCCGGATGGGGATGCTGTCGAAGCGCCGCTTGCGCCGACGCAGGCGGTTGAATCGTTCGCGGTCGTCGTCGTCGATGGCGATGTAGTGCGACAGGCGTTCCAGGGTGGCGTCGATGTCCTTCACCCGTTCCGGTACCAGTTCCAGGCTGTAGGCCGGTCGGTTCTGTGCCAGCAGCACGCCATTGCGGTCGTAGATCAGTCCGCGGGTCGGGGCGAGCGGGATCAGCTTGACCCGGTTGTCCTTGGACAGGGTGGTGAAATGCTGGTGCTCGATGACCTGCAACTGCACCAGGCGCGCGCCCAGGCTCAGCAGGGCGAGCATGACCAGCAGGGCGGCGACGATGGTGCGCCCGAGAAAGGCCTGCTCCTCGCGGATGTGGTCCTTGATCTGCATGGCGGCTCAGGTCACCTTGAAGTGGCGACGGACGTTGCGCAGGGTCACGAACACCCAGGGCCAGAGCAGGGCGCTGACCAGCGGGATGGCCCAGTAGCGCAGTGTCGGTGTCGCCTGCCCGGTCGCCGCTATTACCCACAGCGAAAGCATGTGCTCCATGAGCAGCAGTACCAGCACCGCGAAGGCCTGTTGCCATAGCGGAAAGACGCGGATCCGCGCATGCAGCTGCACCGTGAGATAGGCTACCAGCGACAGCCCCAGCGCGTGCTGCCCCAGCAGGGTGCCGGTAAGCACGTCGAGCAGAAGGCCCAGTACAAAGCCGGTGCCCACGCTGACCCGGTGTGGCAACGCCAGGCACCAGTAGATCAGCACCAGCACCGCCCACTGCGGGCGGAAGGCACGCGCCCACTCCGGCAAGGGCAGGATCATCAGCAGCAGGGCCACGCCCAGTGACAGCCAGACCACGCTGATGCCGCGCCCGTTCATGGTTGTTTCTCCGGGTTGCCCGCGGCGGGTGTCTCCGTGGTCGTATCGGGCGCGGGGAGGCGGGCAGGGGGTGCCGGTACCGACCACACCAGCAGCACTTCGCGAGAGCGGTCCAGGTGCGCCGTAGGGGTGGCGATGATCTCGGCGAAGGCATTGTCTGGTGAGCGGTTGATGCGGGTCACCGTGGCTACCGGGTAACCGGCAGGGAATTTGCCGCCGAGTCCCGAGGTGACCAGCTTGTCGCCCACCTCGATGTCGGAATTGGTAGGCAGGTAGGGTAGGGTCAGCTCGTTGATGCGTCCGGTGCCCAGAGCGATGGTGCGCAGGCCGTTGCGCAACACCTGTACCGGGATGGAGTGGCTGGGGTCGGTGATCAGCAGCACCGTGGACGAAAAGGGGGTGGTCTGGATCACCTGGCCCATCACCGCGTTGGCATCCAGCACCGGCTGGCCGATGAACACCCCCGAAGTGGAACCCTTGTCGATCACCACCTGCTGCCGGTAGGGGTCGAGATCCACCGCCGAGAGCTCGGCGATGAGGATGCGGTCGCCGACCTTGTACGAGGCGTCCAGCAGATTGCGCAGGCGCAGGTTCTCGGCGCGCAAGGCCTCGAGCTTCTGCAGTTCGGCACGTGCACGCAGGTTCTCCTCGCGCAGGCGGCGGTTCTCGGCTTGCAGCTCCTCGCGGGTGGCGGTGGCTTCGTCGAGCCAGCGCATCAGGCTCACCGGCAGGTCGGCCAGCACCTGCAGCGGATAGGTGACGAAGGCCAGCATGCTGCGGATCTGGCGCAGCTGCTGGAACTGGTGGTCCACCACCATCAGCGCGATCGATAGCACGATGGCGAGCACGACCCGTGTGGTCTGGGACGGGCCCTGTGCGAAGATCGGCTTGATGCTCGTGCCCTCCGGCCGACTGACCCCGTCTTTGCCTACTCGACGGTGAAGGCGTCACCGCCGCGCTCGTCCATCAGCTCGAGCGCGCGTCCGCCTCCCCGGGCGACGCAGGTCAGGGGGTCCTCGGCGATGATCACCGGCAGGCCGGTCTCTTCCTCGATCAGGCGGTCGAGGTCACGCAGCAGGGCGCCGCCGCCAGTGAGCACGATGCCGCGCTCGGCCACGTCCGCGCCCAGCTCGGGCGGGGTCTGCTCAAGCGCCTTCTTGACCGCGTCCACGATGCCGGTGAGCGGTTCCTGCAGGGCCTCTAGCACCTCGTTGGAGGTCATGGTGAAGCTGCGCGGCACGCCCTCTGCCAGATTGCGGCCCTTGATCTCTAGTTCGAGTACCTCGTTGCCCGGGTAGGCCGAGCCGATCTTTTGCTTGATGCGCTCGGCGGTGGCCTCGCCGATCAGGGTGCCGTAGTTGCGGCGGATATAGTTGATGATGGCCTCGTCGAACTTGTCGCCGCCGATGCGCACCGAGTTGGAATAGACGATGCCGTTGAGCGAAATGATGGCAACCTCCGAGGTGCCGCCGCCGATGTCCAGCACCATGGAGCCGCGTGGCTCGTCCACCGGCAGGCCGGCGCCGATGGCTGCGGCCATGGGCTCCTCGATCAGGTATACCTCGCGCGCCCCCGCGCCGGCTGCCGACTCCTTGATGGCGCGGCGCTCCACCTGGGTAGAGCCGCAGGGCACGCAGATCAGCACGCGTGGGCTGGGGCGGATGATCTTCGACTCGTGGACCTTGTGGATGAAGTACTGGAGCATCTTCTCGGTCACGGTGAAATCCGCGATCACGCCTTCCTTCATCGGCCGGATGGCGGTGATGTTCTCGGGCGTGCGGCCGAGCATGCGCTTGGCCGACTCGCCGACCGCCGCGACCGATTTGTGGCCACCGCGCCCGCGATCGTGGCGAATGGCCACCACCGAGGGCTCGTTGAGCACGATACCCTGGTCGCGGGCATAGATCAGGGTGTTGGCGGTGCCCAGATCAATGGAGAGGTCGTTGGAGAAGAGTCCACGAATACGGCGTAGGAACATGTGATGTCATCCAGTGGCGAGCCCGTTCCCAGGCGGGGCGGGGGGGTTCGGGTCGGTCGAGCAGCCGCCAGGCTGCGCTTCAGGCGCGTTAATCTAACAAGTGCTTGCAGCCGGGGGCAAGCGAGTATGCCCCGTTTCGGGCGCCCGTGTCGCGTAGTGGAAGTCATCACCGGCTGGCCGGGGGTGGGGCGGATGTGGTAATTTTCCCGCCTTCCCCGAGCTGTCCCAAGGCAGATCCATGTCCCTGAGTTCCGACGACGTCCACAAGATCGCGCACCTGGCCCGCCTGGCGGTGAGCGACGAGGAGGCCGAGGCGCTGCGCCGAGACCTGTCCAACATCCTCGACCTGGTCGAGCAGATGGGGGCGGTGGATACCTCGGCCATCGAGCCCATGGCACATCCGTTGGCCATGAACCAGCGCCTGCGCCCCGACGAAGTGACCGAGAGCGACCGGCGTGACCTCTACCTGCGCAATGCCCCGGCGGCCGAGAACGGCCTGTTTCTGGTGCCGCGCGTGATCGAGTGAGGCGGGAGCAAGGCATGCACCACAAGACCCTGGCCGAACTGTCCGCTGGGCTGGCCGCCGGCGAATTCTCCAGTGTCGAGCTGACACGGCATTTTCTCGAGCGCATCCGTGCTCATGACGAGCGCCTCAACAGCTTCATCACCGTGACCGAGGAGCAGGCGTTGGCTCAGGCCAAGGCCGCGGATGCGCGCCGTGCCGCCGGCGAGGCTGGCCCGCTGACCGGCATCCCGCTGGCACACAAGGACATCTTCTGCACCCTGGATGTGCGCACCAGCTGCGGCTCGCGCATGCTCGACAATTTCGTCTCGCCCTATGATGCCACCGTGGTCGAGCGGTTGGCCGATGCCGGCATGGTGATGCTGGGCAAGACCAACATGGACGAGTTCGCCATGGGCTCGTCGAACGAGACCAGCTACTACGGCCCGGTGCGTAATCCCTGGGACATCGAGCGGGTGCCGGGCGGCTCCTCGGGCGGTTCGGCTGCGGCGGTGGCGGCCCGGCTCACCCCGGCGGCCACCGGTACCGACACCGGCGGTTCCATCCGTCAGCCTGCCGCGCTCACCGGCATCACCGGGCTCAAGCCCACCTACGGCCGCTGCTCGCGCTGGGGCATGATTGCCTTTGCTTCCTCGTTGGATCAGGCCGGTCCCATGGCGCGCACCGCCGAGGACTGCGCCCTGCTGCTGTCGGGCATGGCCGGTTTCGACCCGCGCGACTCCACCAGCGCCGAGCGCCCGGTGGATGACTACCTGGCTGCGCTGGACCGCCCCCTCGACGGCCTGAAGGTCGGCCTGGTGCGTGAGTTCATGGCGCAGGACGGACTGCACTCCGGCGTGGCCGCGGCCACCGAGGCGGTGCTCGATGAACTCAAGCGCCAGGGTGCCGAGGTGGTCGAAGTGAGCTTGCCGCACGCCTACCTCTCGGTGCCGGCATACTATGTGGTGGCCCCGGCTGAGTGCTCCTCCAACCTGTCGCGCTTCGACGGCGTGCGCTTCGGGCACCGCTGCGACGACCCGAAGGATCTCGAGGATCTGTACAAGCGCTCGCGCTCCGAGGGCTTCGGCGCCGAGGTCAAGCGGCGCATACTGATCGGCGCCTATGCCCTGTCGGCGGGCTACTACGACGCCTATTACCTGAAGGCGCAGCAGGTGCGGCAGCTGATCGCGCAGGACTTCTGCGCCGCCTTCGAACAGGTGGACCTGATCGTCAGTCCCACCGCGCCGGACGTGGCCTTCCCGCTGGGCGCCAAGACCGATGACCCGGTGGCCATGTACCTGCAGGACATCTATACCATCGCGGTCAACCTCGCCGGCCTGCCGGCCATCTCCATCCCTGCGCCGGCCGCCGATGGCCTGCCCACCGGTTTCCAGATGATCGGAAACCATTTTGACGAGGCTCGCCTGCTCAACGTGGCGCACCGCATCCAGCAGGCGACCGACTGGCACGAACAGGCCCCGGAGGGGTTTTGAAATCCTTGCACCACAAAGGGCGCAAAGGACGCGAAGTTATCAAGGCCCGCACCCGGACAGGAGAGGGTGTGACCGAAACCCTTCGATTCCTTTGTGTCCTTCGTGGTCAACAATGAACAAGGCACACCGCCTGACGAGGCACTGAACATGCAATGGGAAGTCGTCATCGGCCTGGAGATCCATACCCAGCTGGCCACCCGTTCCAAGATCTTCTCGGGTTCGTCCACCGCCTTCGGCGCCGAGCCCAATACCCAGGCCTCGCTGATCGACCTGGGCATGCCCGGAACCCTGCCCGTGCTGAACCGGCGCGCGGTGGAGTATGCAGTACGCTTTGCGAAGGCCATCGGCGCCGAGCTGGGTGAGCGTTCGGTGTTCGCGCGCAAGAATTACTTCTATCCCGACCTGCCCAAGGGCTACCAGATCAGCCAGTTCGAGCTGCCCATCGTCGGTCGTGGGCAGGTGGAGATCGTGCTCGAGGACGGCAGTGTGAAGACGATCGGCGTGACCCGCGCTCACCTCGAGGAAGATGCTGGCAAGTCCCTGCACGAGGATTTCCACGGTATGACCGGCATCGACCTCAACCGCGCTGGCACCCCGCTGCTCGAGATCGTCTCCGAGCCGGACATGCGCTCGGCGAAGGAGGCGGTGGCCTATGCACGCAAGATCCACCAGATCGTCACCTGGCTGGGCATCTGCGACGGCAACATGCAGGAGGGCAGTTTCCGCTGCGATGCCAACGTCTCGGTGCGCCCGTTGGGCGAGGAGAAGCTGGGTACCCGTACCGAGCTGAAGAACATCAACTCCTTCCGCTTCCTCGAGCGCGCCATCGACTACGAGATCGGGCGTCAGATCGATGTCCTCGAGGACGGCGGAAGGATCGTGCAGGAGACCCGCCTGTACGACGCCGAGCGCGACGAGACCCGCTCCATGCGTTCCAAGGAAGAGGCCAACGACTACCGTTATTTCCCCGACCCCGACCTGCTGCCGGTGGTGCTGGACGAGGCTTTCATCGCCGAGGCCACCCGTGACATGCCCGAGCTGCCGGACGCGCGCCGCGTGCGTTTCCAGGAACAGCACGGCTTGTCGGCCTACGATGCGAACGTGCTCACCGCCACCCGTGCCCAGGCCGACTACTACGAGGTCGTGGTGGCCGTCTGTGGTGATGCCAAGCTGGCCGCCAACTGGGTGATGGGTGAGCTGGCCGGCGCACTCAACAAGGCCGGGCGCAGCATCGAGGATTGCCCGGTCCCGGCCCCGGCGCTGGGCGGGCTGCTGGCGCGCATCCTCGATGACACCATCTCGGGCAAGATTGCCAAGCAGGTCTTCGAGGCCATGTGGGCTGGCGAGGGTGATGCCGACACGGTGATCGAGGCCAGGGGCCTCAGGCAGATCACCGATTCTGGTGCCATCGAGGCGCTGGTGGACGAGGTGATCGCTGCCAACCCGCAGCAAGTGGAGAACTATCGCAATGCCGATCCGGCCAGGCGCCCGAAGATGATCGGCTTCTTCGTCGGCCAGGTAATGAAGAAATCTCAGGGCAAGGCCAATCCGCAACAGGTCAATGCCTTGCTGCGCGAGAAACTGGGCGGTTGAGAAGGCCTCTGTTCAGGCGCTGTGGAGCGCACTCTGGGTGTTTATGTCCACGAACACCCGATTACGTCCACCCTGCTTGGCCTGGTACAGCGCCTGATCGGCGCGGTTGACGAGCTCCAGGGGGTCCTCGCCGGGGTGGCAGGTGGCGACGCCAATGGAGACGGTGATGTGTCCCAGTGGCTGTTTGTTGTCCGAACGCACCAGCCTGGCGTTGGCCATGGCGGTGCGGATCTTCTCGGCCACCACGGCCGCACCCTTCAGTCCGGTGTCGGGTAGTAGCACTACGAACTCTTCGCCGCCGTAGCGCGCTGCCAGGTCGCTACCCTTGGTGTGCTGCTTGAGCACCTCGGCGAGAAAGCGGATCACCCGGTCGCCGATCAGGTGGCCGTGAGTGTCGTTCACGTTCTTGAAGTGGTCGATGTCGATCATCAGCAGCGCCAGCGTATCGGGTGCAGGTCCCGACTCGGCATGCCGGACAAGCGCCTCGGTGAAGGCGCGGCGGTTGGCCAGGCCGGTGAGTGGGTCGGTGGAGGCCCGTTTGCGCTCCAGTTCCAGTTCTTCCTGCAGCAGGGCGATTTCCTTCGACTTGGCGTCCAGGTGTTCGTGCAGCAGCTGGGTGGAGCGTTGCATGCTGCGCGTCTCCTCTATCAGTGAACGCAGCAGCTCGCGGATGTCGTCCAGGCTGCTGCAGCGCTGCATGCTTTCGATCACGCTGTCGAGATGGCCGCCGAAACGCCGGGTGTCATCGTCCACGTCACGCAGCGAGCTGGCCACGTCTTCCATCAGGTCGGTCATCTCGTTACGGATCTTGAGAAACAGGTCGGTATTGCAGTCGCTGGCATATTTCTCGAACAGCCGCTCGTTGAGCTGGGCGGTGAACTTGGTGCCGGCGTCGATCAGGCTCTGCAGCTCGGCCTTGAGCTCGGGGTTGTCGCCGCGCACGTATTCGAACCACACCGCGTAGTTGCGCGGGGTGACAGGCACCTTGTGCTTGCTCATGAGCGGCAAGGTCAGACGAAGCAGTTCCGCGGACTGCTCGGAGGGCACTTCGCTGGTCTCGGGACGGCTCATTACGGCGATCCTGTTTTTCGGTTGTTCTTTATGGGGGCAATAACGGCTGGGGTGGCCAAGACTTTAGGTAACCTCCGAGCGCGTTTCATCCTCGCTTGCGAAGGGCACGAGGGAGACTACCTTCCCACACCTGGGGAGAGGTGGGCAAGACATCTTCCTCCTGGGGGGTGTCTGGGTTTCAGCGTTTTTCGGCCATGGCCACGGTGTATTGCCGGCCCTGCTTGACTTTGGTGTGGTTGCCGAACACTTCGCCGAACGCGCGCTCGATAAAGCGCCGCAGGCCACTGATCACCACCACGTAGCAGCGACCGCCGGGCTCGAGGCGATCGTGGATGTCGTGGAAGAACAGGTAATAGTGTTCCTTGCTGGTCTTGGCCGGCAAGTTGGTGGCGGCCAGAGTGAAGCGCTGGTCGGCGGGGACATGGCGCAGGCCGTCGCTGAGCATGGCCTCGGCGTTGTCGATAGCATTCCGTCGCAGGTTGGCGTTGGCGTAGTCGACGGCAACAAAGTCCTTGTCCACCATCAGGCAGTGCCCCTGGGGGGCGCTGCGCGCAATCGCCATGCCGATGGGGCCGTAGCCGCAACCCAGGTCGATGGCCTGTTCGTCTGGACGGACGGTCATGTGCCGCAGCAGCAGGCGGGTGCCCTCGTCGATGCCCTTGGGCGAGAACAGGCCCCAGGTGGTGTGGAACACGAAGTGGTGTCCCATCAGCTCGTCCTCGAAGACGATGTCCTGGCGCAGGCGGTTGAGGTCAAGCGGGGCGCGGGGTGTCTTGGACATGGTGCTCGAGCCAGCGCGCGATACGCGGCAGGTAGTCGGGGAAACAGGTGAAACGGTGGTCGCCGCCCGGGTGGACGATCAGCTCCTGGCCGGCATAGTAGTCGGCGGCGACCCGCCAGTCGAGCACCTCGTCGCCTTTGGCCAACAGCACCAGGTAGCGCTCATGCTCACCCAGCTGTTCGCGGTGCAATGCGCGCAGTTGCGCCAAGGTGTGGCGGGTGACCTCGAAGGCTTGGCCGTGACAGTCGCGGTGCCAGCCCAGCCAGTCCTCGAGCAGCAGGTAGGGGGCCACGGCGGGATTGACCAGCACCGCGGGGATATCGTGCTGCCGTTTCAACCAGGTGACGTAATAGCCGCCGAGCGAGGCGCCGACCAGTGTGCGTACGGGGTGCCGTTGCAGCAGATCCTCGAGCAGGGCTATCGCCTCGTCAGGCCGGTGCGGCAGGTCGGGTGTGAGCACCTGTTCGGCACCAAAGTGTTCGCGCAGGGCGCGCGACTTGTCGCTCAGGCCACAACTGCGAAAGCCGTGGACCCACAGGATCATGGCGAGCCGCACACCGGGCAGGCGGGGTCCGGGCGCAGGCGCAGTTCGCGCCACTGGTTGTGCAGGGTGTCGATCAGCAGCAGGCGGTTGCGCGGCGGTTCGCCGGCACCGGCCAGCAGTTTCATGGCCTCGATCGCCTGCAGGCTGCCGATCACGCCGACCAGCGGCGCGGCCACGCCGTTCTCGCTGCAGCGTTGATCTTCTCCGCCCTCCTCGTCATACAGGCAGCGGTAACAGGCTTCGTCCTCGCTCCAGGTGAATACCGCCACCTGGCCTTCCCAGCGGACCGCCGCGCCGGAGACCAGCGGCGTGCGCCGGGCGTGGCAGGCGCGGTTGACCGCGAAGCGAGTGGCGAAGTTGTCGGAGCAGTCGAGCACCAGGTCGGCGGCGGAGACCTGCCGGTCGAGTGCGGTCTCGTCGAGGCGCTGCGGCAGGGTAACGATCTGGCACTCCGGATTGATGCGCGCCAGGCGCGCAGCGGCCGATGCGACCTTGGTCTGACCGATGCTGCTGGTGTCGTGCACGATCTGGCGCTGCAGGTTGGACAGGTCCACCCGGTCGTCGTCCACCAGGGTGAGTCGGCCGACCCCGGCGGCGGCCAGGTACAGGGCCACGGGCGAACCCAGGCCGCCGAGGCCGATGATCAGGGCATGGGCATCGCGCAGTCGTTGCTGGCCCTCGATGCTGATCTCGGGCAGCAGGATCTGGCGGCTGTAGCGTAGCAGTTCCTCGTCGTTCATGGGCGGATTCTAACCTGCGTCGCGGGGTGCTGGCGGATCAGAGGTAGCGTCGCCAGTGCCGGGGGCGATCGTCGCGGCAGCCGTGCTCACGCTGCCGGTAGCTGTTGATGAAGATCTTGAGGGTGCAGTTGCTCTCGCCGCCCTCGCAGCCGAGGTTGATGTACTGGGTCTCCTCGGTGTACTTGATCAGTGCGCGGCGCATGCGCGAGAGCAGGCTGTTGTCGAGATGGAAGCCGAAGCCCTCGAGCAGTTCCTCGATGGCGGCCAGGGTGGCGTGATGGATGTCGTAGCCCACGCGCAGCTGGGTATCGTCGATGCGCTCGGCCAGCAGGATGCCCTCGCAGTCACGCAGCAGCTGCGCTGCGGTGCCGGCCTGGTTGCGGTCGGGGTGCAGGGGGCAGAAGCCGATTTCGCGGATCTTCAGCGGGTTGTCGGAATTGGAGCGCATGGCCGGTCTGTCGCGGGGATTCATTGCCAATCGTGGTCCCGCAAGACGGGGGCGTCAATAGGGGAATCCCTCATGCGCGGCGGCCGTGCGAGAAACGCGGCAGGCCGGCCAGGTCGTGACCGGTGGCCACTTCGGTATATCCGACCTGTGCGAGCAGCTCCCGGCAGGCGGCACCCTGGTCGTAGCCGTGCTCGAAGGCCAGCAGGCCGCCGGGGCGCAGGCGTGACCAGGCTTGGGCGATCAGGGGGCGGATGGCGTCCAGCCCCTCGGGACCGGCAGCCAGCGCTCCGCGCGGCTCGAAGCGCAGGTCGCCCTGCTCGAGGTGTGGGTCGTGCTCGGCCACGTAGGGCGGGTTGCTGATGATCAGATCGAAGGGCCCGATGATGCCCGCCAGCCAGTCGGCGCGCAGAAAACGCACGTCCAGGCCGAGTCGCCGGGCGTTGTCGCGTGCCACCGTCAGGGCGTCTTCGCTGCGGTCGCTGGCGAAGATTTCCCAGCCTGGGCGCTCGCGGGCCAGGGCCAGGGCGATGGTGCCGCAGCCGCAGCCCAGATCGATGACTCGCAGCGGGGACTCGGCAGGCAGGCGTTCGAGCACGAACTCGACCAGGTGCTCAGTCTCGGGACGCGGAATCAGGGTGTGCCGGTCCACGCGCAACGGCAACGACCAGAATTCGCGCCAGCCGGTGAGGTGGGCCACCGGTTCGCCGGCGAGTCGGCGCGCGAGCAGGGCCTCGAAGCGGGTCAGGGACTCGGCGGCGGGGCGGTGTTCGGGATGGGCGTACAGCCAGGTGCGGTCGCGTCCCAGGGCGTGCGCCAGCAGGATCTCGGCCTCTGCCGGGTCGGCAAGGCGCTGGCGCGCGTCGCGCAGCAGGTCGCCGACGGTCTTCATGCCTCCTCGCCCAGGTGGGCGAGCTGCGCGGCCTGGTGCTCCTGCATCAGCGGCTCGATCAGCGGATCGAGGTCGCCCATCAGGATCTCGTCGAGCTTGTAGAGGGTGAGGTTGATGCGGTGGTCGGTGACCCGGCCCTGCGGAAAGTTGTAGGTGCGGATGCGCTCGGAGCGGTCACCGCTGCCGACTTGCAGGCGGCGGTCGGCGGCCTCGGCGGCGCGGGCCTCGCGCTCGGCGGCATCCTTGAGACGGGCGGCCAGCAGGGCCAGGGCGCGCGCCTTGTTCTTGTGCTGCGAACGTTCGTCCTGGCACTCGACCACGGTGCCGGTGGGCAGGTGGGTGATGCGCACTGCCGAGTCCGTCTTGTTCACGTGCTGGCCGCCGGCGCCGGAGGCGCGGAAGGTGTCGATGCGCAACTCCTGCGGGTTGATCTCGATGGCCTCGACCTCATCGGCCTCGGGCAGGATGGCCACGGTGCAGGCCGAGGTGTGGATACGCCCCTGGGATTCGGTCTCGGGCACGCGCTGCACCCGATGGGTGCCCGATTCGAACTTCAGCCGCGAGTACACCTCCGGGCCGCTCACCCGGGCCACCACTTCCTTGTAGCCGCCGTGTTCGCCGGGGCTCTCGCTGAGGATCTCGGTGCGCCAGCCGCGCTGCTCGGCATGGCGCAGATACATGCGCAGCAGGTCGCCGGCGAACAGTGCCGCCTCGGCGCCGCCGGTGCCGGCGCGAATCTCGAGGAAGACGTTGCGGTCATCATTGGGGTCGCGCGGCAGCAGCAGGCGCTGCAACTCGGGCAGCAGCTGCTCGGCGCGCTCGCGGGCCTCGCGCAGTGCCTCCTCGGCCAGTTCGGCCATCTCCGGGTCGTCGAGCATGGCCTCGGCCTGCTCGCGCTCGCGCTCGTTGTCCAGCCAGCGGCGCCAGGCGGCGGCGACCGGCTCGAGACGGGCGTATTCGCGACTCAGCTCGCGGAAACGGTCGTTGTCGTTCTGTACCTCGGGGTCGGCGAGCAGGGCCTGGACCTCGGCGAAGCGATCGGCGATCTGCTCGAGCCGGCGACGGATGCTGGGTTTCATGGCTATCTCAGGATTTGTTGCGGTCGTGGCCGAGCTGGAACAGGGTGTTGGCGGCATCGAGCAGCTCGTGCCGGCCGCTGCTGCCGGCCAGGCGCAGCTGGGTGCTGGGGGTATGCAACAGCTTGTTGGTGAGGGTGTGGGCCAGGTAGTCCAGCACCTCGTGCGGGTCGCGTCCGGCGTCGATCATGCGTCGCGCTCGGGCCAGCACTTCGTCGCGCAGGCCCTCGGCATGGGCGCGGTAGTCCTGGATCAGGTCCACCGCGTCCAGCGAGCCCAGCCAGGCACGGAACTCGCGGACCTGGAAGTCGATGATCTCGCGTGCCTGCTCGGCCGCCTCCTGGCGCGAGCGCAGGTTCTCCTGGATGACCTCCTGCAGGTCGTCCACGGTGTAGAGATAGACATCGCGCAGCTTGGCGACCTCGGGCTCGATGTCGCGCGGTACCGCGATGTCCACCATGAACACCGGGCGGTGGCGTCGCTGCTTGAGTGCGCTCTCGACGGTGCCCTTGCCCAGTACCGGCAGCGGGCTGGCGGTGGAGGCGATGACGATGTCTGCCTCGGCCAGGTGTGCGGGCAGTTCGGTCAGGGCGATGGCGTAACCGCTGAACTGTTCGGCCAGGTCGCGTGCGCGAGAGACGGTGCGGTTGGCGACGATGATGCGACCGATACCGTGCTGGTGCAGGTGACGGGCAGCCAGCTCGATGGTCTCGCCGGCACCGATCAGCAGCGCGGTCTGCTCGGCCAGATCGGAGAAGATCTGGCGCGCCAGGCTCACCGCGGCGAAGGCCACCGACACCGGGCTGTCGCCGATGGCGGTGTCGGTGCGCACCTGCTTGGCGGTGTTGAAGGCGTGCTGGAACAGGCGCTTGAGGGTCTTGCCGGTGTGTCCGGCATCGGTAGCGGTCTGGAAGGCCGCCTTCACCTGGCCGAGGATCTGGGGCTCGCCCAGCACCATGGAATCCAGTCCGCAGGCCACCGACAGCAGGTGGGCGACCGCCTCGTCATCGCGGTGCTCGTACAGGTAGGGGGCAATGTCATTGACCACCAGGCCGTGGAATTCGGCGATCCAGTGGCGCACCTGCCCGGTCTGGTCCTCGTCCACATTGCAGTACACCTCGGTGCGGTTGCAGGTGGACAGGATCACCGCCTCGCTCACCCCGGGGCGCTCGCGCAGGCTGCGCAGGGCGCCGACCACGATGTCGGGACCGAAGGTCACCCGTTCGCGGATGGCAACCGGCGCGCTGGTGTGATTGAGACCGACGGCGAGCAGGGTCATGGCGGGGCAGGAATGTCTCTGGGCACGACTTTGGAACCAGAAATTTTGGATTGTCAACGAGTTGAATGCAAGGTGATGTCGGCGGGAGCTGTTTGCGCTGCGCCGTTTTTCTGGGCCCGAGCAACCTGCCCCAGGGGCGAAGGAATGATCCTGTTGCGTTGCTTTGTCTCGGGTATCGGGTACCCTTGGGGGGGTGAATTATCGAGGTCTCTCTCTGTTGATGGCCCTGGGGCTGACGTTGGCGGCGTGCCAGGCCCCACTTGCCACGCGTCCCGATGTCTCGGCCGATGGCGCGGCGGAGGCGCGCCCGACGCCACCGACCTTGCCCTACACTCCCCCTGCGCGTCCCGAGGTCGAGCTGGATCAGGATCTGCTGTTCGCGTACCTGGTCGGCGAGATCGGGGCGCGCATGGGGGATTTCGACAAGTCGGTCAGGGCCTATCTTGAGGCTGCCGAGCGTGCGCGCGACCCCTATGCTGCGGAGCGCGCCACCCGTATCGCCTGGCATGTGCAGGACATGGGTTTGGCGCGGCGTGCGGCCCGACTCTGGGTCGAACTCGCACCCAACAGTCTGACGGCCCGCCAGTTCCTGGGGGTGGCTCTGTTGCGCGACGGTCGGGATGCCGATGCCCTGGCCCAGTTCTACGCCATGCTCGAGATTGCCCGCGCCCTCGGCAAGGATGGCTATCTGCTGGTGTCCGGCGCCCTGGCGCGCGAAAAGGACAAGGCGCGTGCCTTGGCGTTGATGCGCCGGTTGGTCGACGAAGCGTCGGACGCGGCAGCGAGTTATGGTCTGGCTCTGCTGCTGACCTCGCAGCATCGCTATCCCGAGGCCGAGAGATTGCTGAGAGAGGTGCTCGATCAGGCCCCCGAGCGGGTGGATGCCTGGTCGCTGCTGGCGCAAGTGTTGATCGCCCGCGGACAGCGCGATGCGGCGCTGGATGTGCTGGAACAGGCCCTGGAGCGTTACCCCGACAATCGCCGCTTGCGGCTCAGCCGAGCCCGCCTGCTGGTGGCGGTCGAGCGTTACGAAGATGCGCTGGCGCAGTTTCGCGAACTGTACCGGCGAGACCCGAAGGATTCCCAAGTGCTGTTCGGTTACGCCATGCTGGCCACGCAGCAGCGGCACTGGGACGAGGCGCGTCGGCTCTGGCAGGCGTTGCGGGGCATTCCGCGATTCGCCAACGACGCGACCTATTTCCTCGGGCAGGTCGAGGAGGCCAGCGGCAACAAGGTTGCGGCGATCGGCCTGTATCGCAGCGTGAACCAGGGTGAGCTGCGGGTCGATGCGGCCATTCGCGCCGCTGTCTTGGTCGCGGAAGATGGAAAGCGCCTGGACGAGGCCCGCCGGTTGCTGCGGCAGGCGCGCGAGGCGGTGCCCCGGCGCATGGCCGATCTCTACCTTGCCGAGATTGAGCTGCTGCGGCAGTACGGCGCGGATCGTGCCGACATTCTCGGTCTTTACGAGGAAGCCCTGAAAGCCCTGCCGGGCAACACCGACCTGCTCTACGGGCGCGGACTCTACTATTCCGAGGTTGGTGACTATGCGGCCATGGAACACGATTTCCGGCAGGTGCTGAAGCAGGATCCCCAGCATGCCGACGCCCTCAATGCCCTGGGCTACATGCTGGCGCAGCGGAAGATCCGTTTGCAGGAGGCGCGGCGCTACATCGAGCAGGCCTTGCGGCTCAAGCCGGATTCGCCCGCGGTTCTCGACAGCATGGGCTGGGTGCTGTACCGCCTGGGGCAGCTCGAGGCTGCGCGTGACTACCTGCAGCGCGCCTGGCAGCGGGATCACGATGCCGAGATCACCGGCCACCTGATCGAAGTGCTCTGGGCGCTGGGCGAACGTCGCGAGGCGCGCCGGCTGCTCGAGTCTGCCCTGCAGGACGGCGCCACGGACGAATACCTCTCGCGCCTGCGCCAGCGTCTGCTCGAACCCGAGTCATGAGCGACTGGTCGTGCGGTTGGCCGGCGCCGGCCAAGCTCAACCTCATGCTGCGCATCACCGGCCGTCGTGCCGATGGCTATCACGAGCTGCAGACGGTGTTCCAGTTTCTGGATCTGTGCGACGAGCTGGATTTTCGCCTGCGTGACGATGGTCGGATCGCGTGTCTGGACAGTCTCCCCGGCGTCGCTCCCGAGGCCGATCTCACGGTGCGCGCGGCGCGCCTGTTGCAGGACTGCGCCGGGGTGGCGCAAGGCGTGGATATCGCCCTGCGCAAACGCCTGCCCATGGGGGGCGGTCTGGGTGGCGGCAGCTCCGATGCCGCCACCGTGCTGCATGCGCTCAACCATTTGTGGGGTTGTGGTCTGGACGATACCGAGCTGGCCGAGCTGGGCCTGCGCTTGGGGGCAGACGTGCCCATCTTCGTGCACGGGCATGCCGCCTGGGCCGAGGGCGTGGGCGAGCGTTTGCACCCCATAGAGCTGCCCGAGCCCTGGTACCTGGTAATTGCACCCGATTGCCATGTCGCGACTGGCGAAGTATTTTCCGCCCCGGAATTGACAAGGAATTCCTGTCCGATCACAATACGCGCCTTTATTGCGGGCGACCGACGCAACGACTGTCTGGCGGTGGTCCGCAAGCGCTACCCGGCGGTGTCGCAAGTCATTGAATGGCTGGAAGATCACGCCGAGGCCCGGCTGACCGGAACCGGTGGCTGTGTGTTCGCCGAGTTTGCCTCGGTCGATGCCGCCGAGCAGGTGCGGCAACTGGTGCCGGCCGAATGGCGGGCGTGGGTGGCGCGTGGCTGCAACCGCTCTCTCTTGCGAGAGCGACTGGAGCAAGAGAACAACTGGGGTGTCGCCAAGCGGTAAGGCACCGGACTTTGACTCCGGCATTCGCAGGTTCGAATCCTGCCACCCCAGCCATATTTGGAAACGGTCGCATCGCGACCGTGCTGGGAGTATCTTGGTGGCAGGGTTCGAACCGTAGAGGTTCGACGGAGGCGCGCAGCGCCGGAGCGCGCCGCCGCAGGCGGCGGCCCGCAGGGCCGAGGCGCAGCCGAGCTATCCTGCCACCCCAGCCATATTTGGAAACGGCCGCGCCGCGGCGGCCGCGCGAAAAATTCGATCGGGCGGCGCGGGCCGCCACAAGAGAGAGGTCGCCGGGGCGCGGCCTTCTTTGTCTCTGATACCTAGCGGAGAGCGACATGCCCGCCAGCAGCATGATGGTGTTTTCGGGGAACGCACATCCCGAGCTGTCGGCCGATATCGCCGACTATCTGAGCATCCCGCTGGGCAAGGCGGTGGTCGGCCAGTTCAGCGACGGCGAGGTGATGGTCGAGATCGAGGAGAATGTACGCGGCCGCGACGTGTTCGTGGTGCAGCCGACCTCGGAGCCGACCAATGACAACCTGATGGAGCTGCTGGTGATGATCGATGCCCTGCGCTGGGCCTCGGCGCGGCGCATCACTGCGGTCATTCCCTATTTCGGCTATGCGCGGCAGGACCGGCGACCGCGCTCGGCCCGGGTGCCGATCACAGCGCGTCTGGTGGCGAAGATGATCGCCACCGCGGGTGCCGATCGGGTGCTGACCATGGATCTGCACGCCGACCAGATCCAGGGCTTCTTCGATATCCCGGTGGACAACGTGTATTCGTCACCGATCCTGCTGGGTGACATCTGGCGCCAGCAGTATCCGGACCTGATCGTGGTCTCGCCAGATGTGGGCGGCGTGGTACGGGCCCGCGCGCTGGCCAAGCGCCTGGATGACGCGGACCTGGCGATCATCGACAAGCGCCGGCCCAAGGCCAACGAGGCGCAGGTAATGAACATCATCGGCGATGTGGCGGGCCGCACGTGCGTGCTGGTGGACGATCTGGTCGATACCGCCGGTACGCTGTGCAAGGCCGCCGGTGCGCTCAAGGCTGCGGGGGCGGCCAAGGTAGTGGCCTATTGCACCCACGCGGTGCTGTCGGGACCGGCGGTGAGCAATATCCAGGCCTCCGAGCTGGACGAACTGGTGGTGTCCAGCACCATCCCGCTGCGCGAGGAGGCGAAGGCCTGCAGCAAGATTCGGCAGCTCTCGATCGCCGGCCTGCTGGCCGAGACGATCCGCCGCATCAGCAACGAGGAATCGGTCAGCTCGCTGTTCGTCGATTGAGTGGCGGGCCGATCAGAGCGCAGGCACAAGCCTGCTTCACGGGTCCTGTCCAGTGCCTGGTCGCGGGCGGACAGGGCTGTTACACGAGAACGGGAGTTCGTAATGAGCAATACAGTCGATTTGAAAGCCGTCACTCGCGAGGTGCAGGGCAAGGGTGCGAGCCGCCGCCTGCGTCGCGAGGGCATGGTGCCCTGCATCCTCTATGGTGGGGGCAAGGAACCGCAGATGATCGCCACCCGGCACAACGAGCTGGTGCACGAATTGGAAGACGAGAGCTTCTTCTCGCGCGTGCTGACCATCGAGATTGACGGTACGCCCGTCAAGGCCGTGCTCAAGGATCTGCAACGCCACCCGGCCAAGCCTTTCATCCTGCACGCCGATTTCCAGCGCGTGTCCGAGCACGATGCCATCCGCATGCATGTGCCGCTGCACTTCGTCAACGAGGACAAGGCGCCGGGCGTCAAGGCCGGCGGCGAGGTCTCGCACATGCTGGCCGACGTGGAGGTCATCTGCGAGGCTGGTAGCCTGCCCGAGTACATCGAGGTGGATCTCAGCAACATGCAGATCGGCGACATGCTGCATCTGAGCGACCTCAAGCTGCCCGATGGCGTGCAACTGGCCGCACTGTCGCACGGCGAGGAGTCCGAGGACATGGCTGTGGTCAATATCCATGCTGCGCGCGGTGTTGCTGCTGCCGCAGAGGATGGCGAGGAAGAAGGCGAGGCCGAGGCCGAGTGATGCGCCGGCAGTTCGGCTGAGAGAGCGGCGGCCCCTGGCCGCCGTTTTCATGTCCGGCGAGGAAGCAGATGATGAAAGGTGATGGCATCCAGTGCGTGGTGGGCCTGGGCAACCCTGGTCCCCGCTATGCGGATACCCGGCACAACGTAGGTTTCTGGTTCATCGACCGCCTGGCCACGCGTCATGGCGCGGTGCTGCGTGCCGAGAACAAGTTTTCTGGCGAGGTGGCGCGCATCCGCACCGAGACGGGCGAGTGCTGGCTGCTCAAGCCCATGACCTACATGAATCACAGTGGCCGCGCCGTCGGCGCCTTCGCTCGTTTCTACCGGATCCCGCCGGAGCGCCTGCTGGTCGTCCATGACGAGCTGGACCTGGCACCCGGTACCATCCGCCTGAAACGCAGTGGGGGACACGGTGGCCACAATGGCCTGCGTGACATCATCGCCGTGCTCGGCAGCAAGGACTTCGTGCGCGCCCGTATCGGCATCGGTCATCCGGGGCACCGGGACGCGGTGACCGATCATGTTCTTTCCCGTCCCGGCAAGATCGAGCAGGAGGCCATCGAGCGCGGCCTCGACGAACTGGAGCGTCACTGGCCGCTGGTGCAATCCGGTGACTTGCAGGCGGCCATGCATGCGATCCACTCCGCGACCTGAGGAAATCGCGGGGGCGCTCCTGCGCGTATGAGGCCCGTCCCCGAGCCGAACATTCAACAACAAAAAGGCCCGCCGAAGCGGGCCGAACGGTCGCAAGCCCCGGCAGGGCCGGGGCGTTCTTGTTATCCCTGGAACACGTATCGCGGCTTGAGCCACTTGACGAGCAGCGGCAGTATCATCAGGGCGGTTATCACGTCGATGAGCAACGCCTCGCTGATGTAGACCGCCAGCCCCCAGGTGTTGGCCAGATCGGTGCCGACCAGGGGGATGAAGCTGCCGAGCAGCACCACCACCGAGAGAATGACTGCCGAGCCGGTGGTGTTGAGCGTGTTGCTCAGGGCGTCAGCCCAGCGCCCTCCGGTAGCGGCCATCTCTTCACGCAGCCGCGAGATCATGTAGATCCCGTAGTCCACGCCCAGGCCCATGGCGATCGACAGGGTCACCAGCAGGTGGAAAGCGAGGTTGCCAGACCATTCCTCCACCGAGGTGAAGTAGCCGCCCAGGCCGTACTGCGCATACAGCGTCACCATCAGGGTGGCGACCAGGATGGTGGCCACGGGCATCGAGCGGAACATCAGGGTGGTGATGACGAACACCGCCAGCGCGGTCTGTAGCGGGCTGATCAGCCAGTTGTCCATGGCGACCTCGCGGGTCGCCTCGGTGGCACCGAGGAAGCCACCGATACCCGCCTTCACGTAGTTCGGCCCTTCCTGGCCCAGCGTGTTGTCACACTCCTCGTAGCGCGAGGGCTCGCTGGCCGGGCCACACCGCAGGCCGAAGTTCACCAGCCGGAAGCCCGGGTCGTTCTTGTGCTCCTCGATGTAGTTCTGGATGTCCATGGTGACCTCGTGGGTCTCCCGCGGGTCCATGGTATTGATGAAGCCCAGCACCACGCCTTCGTTCCAGGTCTGAGTGTTGACGAAGGAGTCCATCTCGCCCGCGCCGGTCATGGATTCCAGCAGACCGTTGTACATCTCGATGATCTCGTCCGGGCTACGGTCGTCATCGGGGTCGATGGCCTTCAGGTAGGCCTCATTGGGCACGCGCAAGTCCTTGATGTCGGGTTTCTCGCCCTGCTCGGCTGCTAGCAGCATGTTGATCAGGCGGATGTACTGGGTGTACGAGCCGGTATAGCCGACGTACTTGTGGGCACGCAGCCAGTTGTCGAACTTCTCGATGTCGGTATGCAGTGCGGCCTTGTTGAATACGCCCTGCTGGCCACAGGCTTCTTCGTCCCAGCAGCCCATCTTCTGCTTGTACAGGGCGCACTGTTGGGCCTTCTCCTTCGGGTCTTCGATATCGTAGACCTCGTCCGGGAAGTAGTTGTCCACACAATCGGGGGCGACGGGTTCCTTGCCCCGGATGGGGATCGACACCGAGATCACGCCGGGCATGATGCTGTTGAGCACCACCAGGTCCTTCCAGGTCTGCGAACTGCCCTTGAAGGCGGCGCGGGCGTAGTTGATGCCCTTCTCCACCCCCGGCATGATGTCGCCTTCCTGTTCCAGCTTGACCTGGTCTTCGGGGATGCCCTTCCAGTTGAACAGGTTGGTGTAGTAGGTGGAGACCACCATGATGGCGGCCACCGCGCCGATGGGGATCCACTTGCCCGGGCCGCTGATCAGCCGGGTGATGAAGCCGCCCACCGATTTCTCCCAGCTGTGCCCTTCGAGGTTCTTGCACTCCTCCTGCGAGGGCGGGAACTGGGTGAGCAGCAGCGGGATCAGGGTGGTGGTGGTCAGCAGCAGTGTGAGCATGCCGAACATCCCGAAGTAGGCGTAGGCCTTGTAGAAGGAGATGTCCACGGTTGCCAGGGTCGCGAAGCCGACCATGTCGGTGATGATGGCCAGGGTCGCCGGGATGATGGTGTGCCCGATGGCCATGCGTGCCGCCGCGTCACAGTCGCCGCTCTTGCCGTGCTCGAGCAGGAAGCGCCGCGTGACCTGTACCGAGTGGCCGATGCCGATAGCCAGCAGCAACATGGGGGTGAGCACCATCATGGTGGTCAGCTTGAAAGCGGACAGGCCCATCAGGCCCAGCGTCATGATGATGGTCATGAACACGCCGATCAGCGGGAAGATCGCGCCGCGCCAGTTGCGGAACTCGATCCACAATACCGCGACCACGATCAGAATGGACAGCACGAACAGCCACCACTTGTTGACCAGGTCTTGCAGCATCCAGGCGAGGAAATACGGCTCGCCGGCAACGTACAGCTCGATGCGATCGTCCTGCGCGACCTCGTCCATGATGGCGCGCACCTGGCGTACCCAGGGCAGGTACATCTCCTTCACTTCGTCGGTGTAGTCGGCGATCACGTAGGCCGCCTTGGCCACACACTCGTCCTTGTGGTAGTCCTCGTAGGCGCACCGTTTGCCGTCGGGTCCCCACATCGACACCAGCATGGGGGCCATCACCGGGTTGGTCTTGACGCCCTCGCGCAGGAAAGCGAGTTGTTCCTTTGCTACCTGGGGGTCGTCGCTGATGCCCTCTACCGGGATGAGGCGCTTGAACACCAGGCCGTTCTCGTCGGTGCTCATGTACTTGATCTTCTGCGCCGCGATGTCGATGAAGTTGGCCGGGCGCGAGGTGGGCAGGGCCTCCAGCTTGTTGTGGATCTCCTGGATCTTGTTGATGAACCAGGGCTGCCAGATGTCGCCTTCCTTCACCTTGAGAGCGAACACCATCAGGTTGCCCATGCCGAACTTCTCCTCGGCGTAGGCATTGGTGGCGACATAGCGGTTGCTCGGCGGTAACAGGGTGTCGGGGTCGTTGCGGATATCCAGGTTGGGAATCTGCAGGGCCGAGAGCACCGTGACCACGATCAGGCCGATGATCAGCTTCCAGCGGTTTCTCAGCATGAAGTCCGCGTAACGGTCCGCAAACTTGTATTCGTTGTCAGTACTCATGCGTCTCTACTCATTGTTGTCTTTACTACTCTTGTCCGGGTGGACGGACAGCCATCGCTCGGGTGCGGGGGCAAAAAGGGCGGCGCCAGCCGAAACCGTGCGCCGCCCTGCAATGGTCAAGTGTGCTGCGGGTGCATCATTCGATGATGTACTTCAGGCCCACCTGGACGTTGGACGAGTTCTTGAACTGGCCGAACATGGTGTCCTGGTCGCCCCAGTACATGTTGATCTCGCCGGTCAGTACCAGTTCGTCCGAGAGCGAGTACTCGGCGTCCAGGCGGTCCCAGAAACCACCACCCTCTTCGTACATGAAGATATTGTTCCAGCGGCCCAGGTCGGACTCGCCGAAGGGCCTGGAGAGGAAGAAGGAGTAGAACTCCTGGGTTTTGCGGCCCTTCTGCAGCCCGTTGGTCAAGTGCATGGTGGCCGGGTTGGCGGTGTAGCGGGAGCAGTCAAAAGTGCCAAAAGTCGGCACGTTAGGAGCAGAGTAGCCGTTCACATATTGGCATTGCTTCTTGTCATTTACGAAGTCAAGGTTGATGAACTGGATGAACTGGAAGCTGGTGAAGAGGTTGGTCATCACCGTGGTGTCTACGCCGACAACGTACTTAACGAAGTCGCTTTTCTTGGTGGTCAGGGCGGCGGTCAGGTTGCCGCGGGCCAGGGCATCACGATCGACGATCGGCTGGTGCACGTCCTTCTGGTACAGGAACTCGCCGCGCAGCACCACCGGCTGGTCGGCATTGTCGAAGGCGTAGTCAAAGGAACCGCCGAGGTTGTGTACTCGAGTGAGTTTTTCTTCGAAGACGAGTCTGACCGGATCCACGCCTGTCGCCGGGGCGACATTCAAAGGGGCAATTCCTCCTACAAATTGAGCTGGGTCATACGTGGCTGTGCCACCATACGCTTTGGTGCCAGCGGCATTCTGAATTTGTACAACAGTAGTGCTCCCTTGGGCTGGTATGGTCGTGAATTCCCTGGCCACCAGTCGTTCACCTGTTGTCGGGTCCTCCCAGTGGATGTTGACCACTGGATTGGGGTCGTAGGCATACAGATAGTTGATGCCGAAGTTCAGGCCGTTGTCCAGGCTGCTGCGGTAGCGGGCACCGAAGTTGGCGTTGATGTCACCGTCGTGTTTACGGCGGTAGCGGGTGGTCATGCCCACGTAGGTGTTGAAGGTGGCAAAGGTTGCATTGGGCATGTATTCCCAAGTGGAATTCGGAGTGGCGGGATTCCAGCCGGCACCAGTGGTGTCAGTGGTTGGCGTTTCGACATCAATCAGGTTTGTAATGAATTGATTGGTGACCTGAGTGAACTGCGATAGGCAGTTGGCGCCGGAAATAGTGCCTGGGTTTTGGCAGGTGGAGTCATAGGAGCCAGCGGTATAGCCGGATACGGTGGTTGCCAGCGCATAAGGGTTGTATTGGGGGTTTGTGAAGCTCTGGATGCCGGCTATGCCGTTTACCTCATTGCCTGCGCCTTCACCCCAGAAGGTGGTGGTCACCGCGCCCATGGCAGCGCCAATATTGAAGAAGCCGTTGACCCGGCCGGTGATGGTGTCCACGCCCTTCAGGATGAAGGGGTGGCTGCTGGCCGATCCGCGCAATTGGCTATTGTCGCTGGGAATGGGCGTGCCCCCGAAGCCGAAGGGGTCGTTATAAGTCACTGCCGCGGTGCGATTCCCACTGTTGGTCAGGCCGGGGATCTTGCTCGATTCGGACTGAGCGACAATGAACTGCACGTTACCGTTCTCGCCCACGTTGCGCTCGGCGTTGATCATCCACACCGGGATGCGTGAGTCCTCCATGGTGTTCTGCACGAATTCGCGCCAGTCGGTGGGATTGATGATATCGAGCAGCTTGATCCCATCGGCGGTGCCCCAGACCACCTGCTGCTTGCCCAGACGCAGGTCCCAGCCGCTGGCGGTGGTGTCGACATAGAGTTCGCGGAACCAGTCGTTCTGGGTGTAGTTGCGATGGCCCTTGAAATCATTCTCGGCAGCGGCGTCGTAGATGAGGTTCAATTCGCCGTGCCAGCTCGATTCCTCGCCGATGTCGCCGTTGAAGAAGATCTTGGCGGAGTTCTCGAACTTGCCGATCTTGCGGCCGTCACCCTTGGTGTCGAGCGAGTCAGTGGCCTCGCCGGTGCGGATGCCTTGCTTGAAGAAGACGGCGGTCTCGTTCTTCAGGATGACCGAAGTCTCGACCTCGGCGGTGGCAATGGAAGGGGCAGTGATCACCATTGCAATGGCACTGCCCAACAAGGACTTCTTGAACATGTGATTTCTCTCCCTTGGCGCGAGGCGCCCTGGTCAGTTGTCTTTGTATTGCGTTCAGCTATGGTCTTGGTGAAATGTGCCCGGCCAGCGGGCACCTCTTCACGTTGGCAACCCCGGTCAGCGCTTGAGCTTGCGCAAGGTCTTCTCGGACCACCAGTCTTTCTTGTACTTGGCGTTCACCTTGTTGACCTCCGGCGGGATTACCGCCCAGGTCTCGTGGCCGGTGGCCAAAGTGGTCCCGTACCAGTAGCCCCAGCCTACGGCGCGTGGGTCGTCGCTCTTGCCCAGCGGAACCCAGTCGCGGTCGATGACCTTGACCTTGTTGCCTCCTTTGAAGTACTCGGTCCGGTAGTCGGCAAAGGTCCTGGCGTCGATGTAGCTGATGCGGTAGTCATACCACCAGTTCTTGAACTTGGTGGTGCTCTTGACCTTGTAGACTTCCTTGCCCTTGGGTGAACAGGAGCCCTGTTTAGGTACGTTGCGGGTGTAGCGGGTCTGCTCGTTGTCGGCGATCTTCATGTAACCAAGGCAGTCGTTGAAGGTCTCCTTGCCCAGCAGTTCGTGGGTTTCGTGGAAGGGCTTGCGCAGCACCACGTCGCCGAAAGTGAAATCGGAGCCGCCCCAGGCGTCGTCGTGCGCGGGTTGGGCGAAACGGCGGATCTTGCGCAGGGCGGGCAGCCAGATCATGTAGCTCTGGCTCTTGTTATCGTCGACATAGTCGGTGACCAGCATGCCGGTGCCCTTGAGCTTGCCGGAGCGGAACATGGCCATGTCGCGGGCTTTGATGTTGCCATCGTCGTAATCGTTGTTGAGATAACGCTCCAGGGTGACGGCAGTCGGCTTCTTGCCCTTTACCTTGTTCAGTAACACCGTGATCTTGCGTCCCTTCTTGACGATGGCGTAGTTCTTGAACGCATAGAAATGGTTGACGAAATAGGTCTGTTCGATGATCTGGTCGGCGGTCAGGTTGCCGCCATTGGGGTACGGCAAGTCCTTGGGGACGCCGGCACTGGCCATGGTGGTTACGGCAATGAGAGCGCAGGCGGTGGCTGCGCGGACGCGAATGGGATGACCCATGGTGCTTCCTCTCCAGGTTTGTTGTGATACGACAGGGTGTTGCGCTGGTGGTCAGCGCAGTTGCGGGTCCGGCTTCTTGTGGCCGTTGCCGCACGCATGGCGGAAGCCGCTCGTGCGCGATCCAAGAATAGCGGAAGCCTGGAGGGCTCCAATAGAGGGTTTTTACTTAGTTGGGGTTATCCCGGGGGATGGTATTTTTTATATAGGTCGAAAGGTGTTTTTATGACGCCGGGCCGCGGTACCTGCGGCCCGGAGTTAGAACAAAGTCAGTCAGAAGTAATCGGGCGGCGCCCGATGCTGTAATAGGTCAATCCTGCCGCTCGTACCGTCTCGGGCTTGTAGATGTTGCGACCGTCGAACAGGGCGCGCGCGGTCAGCTTGTTGGCGAGCGCCTCAAAGTCGGGGCTGCGAAACTCGATCCACTCGGTGACCACGGCTAGGGCGTCGGCGCCTTCCACGGCCTCGTCCGCGGTCTCACAGATCACCAGATCTTCGCGGTCACCGTAGATGCGCCGTGCCTCGTCGCGTGCTACCGGGTCGAAGGCGCGCACGCGGGCGCCCGCGGCCCACAGGGCTTCCATCAGGGTACGACTGGAGGCTTCCCGCATATCGTCGGTGTTGGGCTTGAAGGCCAGGCCCCACAGGGCGATGGTGCGTCCTGCGAGATCGCCGCCGAAGTGCTCGTTGATCTTGTGGAACAGGACTTGTTTCTGGCGTGTGTTGACATCCTCCACCGCCTGCAGCAGTTGCGGATCGTAACCGGCCGACCGGGCGGTGTTGACCAGGGCCTTGACGTCCTTGGGAAAGCAGGAGCCGCCGTAGCCACAACCCGGGTAAATGAACTGGTAGCCGATGCGAGGGTCCGAGCCGATGCCAATGCGCACGGATTCGATGTCCGCGCCGAGGATCTCCGCCAGGTTGGCCAGCTCGTTCATGAAGCTGATCTTGGTCGCCAGCATGGCATTGGCGGCGTACTTGGTCAGCTCGGCGGAACGCACGTCCATGAACAGCACGCGTTCATGGTTGCGGTTGAAGGGGGCATAGAGTGAACGCATGGCTTCGATGGAGCGGGGGTTCTCGGTGCCCACCACAATGCGATCAGGCTTCATGAAGTCATCGATGGCTGCCCCTTCCTTGAGAAATTCGGGATTGGAAACCACGTCGTATTCGATTTGTACCCCGCGCTGGGCCAACACCGCGTCGATGCGCTCCCGGACCTTGTCGGCAGTGCCCACCGGGACGGTGGACTTGTCCACGACGATCTTGAAATCGCCCATGTGCTGGGCGATGGTCTCGGCAACCGCCAGCACGTATTGCAGGTCCGCCGAGCCATCCTCGTCGGGCGGAGTGCCCACGGCGATGAACTGGAACAGGCCGAAATCAATCCCCTTGGCCGCATCGGTGGTGAAGTGCAGGCGCCCGGCCGCACGGTTGCGGGCCACCATCTCGTCCAGCCCCGGCTCGTAGATCGGTACCTCACCATTGTTGAGCATGTCGATCTTCGCCGGATCCACGTCCACACACATCACCTGGTTGCCGACCTCTGCCAGGCAGGCCCCGGTGACCAAGCCCACGTAACCACTGCCAAAAATGGTGACTTTCACCCTTCCACTCCTGTATGCTTCGCGCTTCGCCCCTATAAAGGGCGCGCGCGCATGCTAGCACAGAGCGCGATCCGGCTGGGGGCGAGCAAAAAAACGGGCGGCACCTATTGACAAGGCATGCAGCTTCTCCGAGAATACCGCCTCTTTTTCGGGAGGGGTTCCCGAGTGGCCAAAGGGATCAGACTGTAAATCTGACGGCTCAGCCTTCGGTGGTTCGAATCCACCCCCCTCCACCAGATTGCAAATCGCCCCCTCCCGTGAGTCGAGGGGGTAAGTTCGAACCGCCGGGTTTCGAGCAGGCGGTTCAAGCGGCGCGGGAGCGGCGGCCCGGAGGGTGGAGCGTCGAAGGCGGCGCCGATGGGCGAATCGGTTTCAGCGCGGGTGTAGTTCAATGGTAGAACTTCAGCCTTCCAAGCTGACTATGTGGGTTCGATTCCCATCACCCGCTCCAGCTTACAAAGGCGGTCAGGTGCGCCGCCCCAGGTTTTCTGGCCCAGGTAGCTCAGTCGGTAGAGCACACCCTTGGTAAGGGTGAGGTCGGCAGTTCAAATCTGCTCCTGGGCTCCATTGTTTGCCGTTAGCTGCGGGTCAGCGCGGTTGGTGTTGTTAGTCAACTTGATTTCGAGAGTAGCGAAATGTCCAAGGAAAAATTCGAACGTACAAAGCCGCACGTCAACGTCGGCACCATCGGTCACGTTGACCATGGCAAGACGACGCTGACCGCGGCGATCACCACCCACCAGGCGAAGAAATTCGGCGGTGAGGCGCGGGCGTACGACCAGATCGACAACGCCCCGGAAGAGCGCGAGCGCGGCATCACCATCGCGACGGCCCACGTGGAATACGAGTCGGAGAAGCGCCACTACGCGCACGTCGACTGCCCGGGCCACGCAGACTACGTGAAGAACATGATCACCGGTGCGGCGCAGATGGACGGCGCCATCCTGGTGGTGTCGGCGGCCGACGGCCCCATGCCGCAGACCCGCGAGCACATCCTGCTGTCCCGCCAGGTCGGCGTGCCGTACATCATCGTGTACATGAACAAGGCCGACATGGTCGACGACGAAGAGCTGCTGGAGCTGGTGGAGATGGAAATCCGCGAGCTGCTCGACTCCTACGACTTCCCGGGCGACGACACCCCCGTGATCATCGGCTCGGCGCTGAAGGCGCTGGAAGGTGATGACTCGGAGATCGGCACCAAGTCGATCGACAAGCTGGTGGAGGCGCTGGATAGCTACATTCCGGACCCGGAGCGTGCCATCGACGGCGACTTCATCATGCCGATCGAAGACGTGTTCTCGATCTCTGGCCGCGGCACCGTGGTGACCGGTCGTGTGGAGCGCGGCAAGATCCACGTTGGCGACGAAGTCGAGATCGTGGGCCTGCGCGAGACCCAGAGCACGACCTGCACGGGCGTGGAGATGTTCCGCAAGCTGCTGGATGAAGGCGTTGCCGGCGACAACGTGGGCGTGCTGCTGCGTGGCACCAAGCGTGACGAGGTGGAGCGCGGTCAGGTGCTGGCGAAGCCGGGCTCGATCAAGCCGCACACGCACTTCGAAGCCGAAGTTTACGTGCTGAGCAAGGACGAGGGCGGTCGTCACACCCCGTTCTTCAATGGTTATCGTCCGCAGTTCTACTTCCGCACCACCGACGTGACCGGGGCCTGTGAGCTGCCGGAGGGCGTGGAGATGGTGATGCCGGGCGACAACGTGAAGATGACGGTGAAGCTGATCGCGCCGATCGCGATGGAAGAGGGCCTGCGTTTCGCGATCCGCGAGGGTGGCCGCACCGTCGGCGCCGGCGTGGTTTCCAAGATCATCGAGTGATCGTCTGAGCGGAAATCAGCGGTCTGCGAGTCGGCCCTGGGTGGGGCCGACTCGTTTATGTTTACATGCGGTCCGCTGGTGGTCACGCTGGTCGACCCAAAGAACGTTAGGCCAGTAGCTCAATTGGTAGAGCAGCGGTCTCCAAAACCGCAGGTTGGGGGTTCGAGTCCCTCCTGGCCTGCCATATTCGGCAGAGCATGAGCGCAGAAGCAAACAACGAGGGCGGTTCAGTCGCCGATACCCTGAAGCTGGTCCTGGCCATCGCCATCCTGGTGGCCGGCGTTGTCGGCTTCTACCAGTTCCAGGATCAGCCCACCTGGGTGCGGCTGCTCGGTCTGCTGGTGGCCGTCGGGGTGTCGGGGCTGGTCACGGTGCAGACGCGCATCGGGCGCGAAATCTGGCGCTTCGCCGTCGATTCCCGCACCGAGGTGCGCAAGGTCGTCTGGCCTACCCGTCAGGAAACCCTGCAGACCCTGCTGATCATCGTGATCTTCGTGCTGGTGATGGCGCTCTTCCTGTGGGCGGTCGATTCCATACTGTTCACCATCGTGCGTTACGCGACGGAGCGGGGTTGATATGGCCAAGCGCTGGTATGTGGTACACGCCTACTCGGGCTTCGAGTCGCAGGTGAAGCGCTCGCTGCAAGAGCGTATAAAGCGTGCGGGCATGGAAGACCTGTTTGGCGAGATCCTGGTGCCCACCGAAGAGGTGGTGGAGATGCGCGGCGGCACCCAGCGGCGCAGCGAGCGAAAGTTCTTTCCGGGCTACGTGCTGGTGCAGATGGAGATGACCGACGACACCTGGCACCTGGTCAAGGATGTGCCCAAGGTGATGGGCTTCATCGGTGGTACTGGCGATCGTCCTGCGCCGATTACCGACAAGGAGGCCGAAGCCATCCTGCAGCGAATGCAGGAGGGTGTGGAGAAGCCACGTCCCAAGGTCATGTTCGAGCCGGGCGAGGTGGTGCGCGTCATCGACGGTCCCTTCAACGATTTCAACGGCGTGGTCGAAGAAGTGGATTACGACAAGAGTCGCCTGAAAGTTTCAGTGCTGATCTTCGGTCGCTCCACGCCGGTCGATCTGGAATTCGGTCAGGTCGAGAAGACCTGACGGCAGGCGCCCTCCGGGCGTCGATACGAGGAGGCCAGGTGAGAGTCCTGGCCGCTTGGACTCACCACAAAGAGGTGCCTCATGGCAAAGAAAATCCAGGCTTACATCAAGCTCCAGGTGCCGGCGCAGTCGGCCAATCCCAGCCCGCCGGTCGGTCCGGCCCTGGGTCAGCACGGTGTGAACATCATGGAGTTCTGCAAGGCGTTCAACGCGCAGACGCAGAACATCGAGAAGGATCTGCCGATCCCGGTGGTGATCACCGTCTACAACGACAAGTCCTTCACCTTCATCATGAAGACGCCGCCGGCGGCGGTGCTGCTGAAGAAGGCGGCCGGCATCGCCAAGGGCTCGGGTCGCCCCAATACCGAGAAGGTCGGCACGGTGACCCGCGAGCAACTCGAGGAGATCGCCAAGACCAAGGCGCCCGACCTGACCGCCGCCGACATGGACGCCGCTGTGCGTACCATCGCCGGTTCTGCGCGCAGCATGGGTCTGAATGTCGAGGGGGTTGAGTGATGGCCAGGATGAGCAAGCGCATGAAGGCGATCGCCGAGAAGGTCGATCGCAACCGTCAATACCCGGCCGAAGAGGCCTTTGCCCTGCTCAACGAGCTGGCCTCGGTGAAGTTTCCCGAGAGCATTGATGTGGCAGTGAACCTGGGCGTCGATCCGCGCAAATCCGACCAAGTGGTGCGGGGTTCGGCTATCCTGCCCGCGGGCAGCGGCAAGGATGTGCGTGTCGCGGTGTTCGCCCAGGGCCCGGCGGCCGAGGCCGCGAAGGAGGCCGGTGCTGACATCGTCGGCATGGACGACCTCGCCGAGGAGGTCAAGAAGGGCAATCTGGACTTCGACGTGGTCATTGCTGCTCCCGATGCCATGCGGGTCGTCGGTCAGCTCGGCCAGATCCTGGGGCCTCGAGGTCTGATGCCCAACCCCAAGGTGGGTACCGTGACCCCGGATGTGGCAACCGCAGTAAAGAACGCCAAGGCCGGTCAGGTGCGTTTCCGTACCGACAAGGCGGGCATCGTGCATGCATCGATCGGCAAGGTCGGTTTCGAGCCTTCCGCGCTGATCGAGAACCTCGAGGCCTTGGTCAACGAGCTCAAGAAGCTCAAGCCAGCCTCGTCCAAGGGCGTGTATCTGAAGAAGATCACCGTGTCCTCGACCATGGGTCCGGGGCTGGTGGTTGATCAGAGCTCGCTCAAGATCAACTGATTTCGGACCTTCGGGTCCACAGGCTTTGGAGCAGCCGCGCCTGGCGCGGTGGCTGTCAAAGACCGCAGGTGCCCGCGAGGGCTTAATTTCCTGCGCAGATGGCGCTCCGTAATCGGACATGGCTTCCGGTGACGGCGCACCACCCCATGCGGGGCCGGAAAGGCCGGCCCCGTGAGTTCAACGGGACGCAAGTCCCACGTAGTCGGGAGGTGACGACCTTGGCACTCAATCTCGAGCAGAAGAAAGCCATCGTCGCCGAAGTTGCTGAGGTGGCAGGCAGTGCCTTTTCCGCCGTGGCGGCCGAGTACCGTGGTCTGACGGTCGAGGAGATGACCCTGTTGCGCAAAGAGGCGCGCAACAACGGGGTCTATCTTCGCGTCATCAAGAACACGCTGGCTCGTCGCGCCCTGGAGGGCACTGAATTCGAATGTCTGACCGACGGGCTCACCGGTCCGCTGGTGCTGGCATTCTCCCAGGAAGATCCTGGTGCCGCCGGGCGTGTGATCAAGGACTTCGCCAAGGAGCACGAGAATCTCAAGGTGACCATGCTGGCCATCGGCGGCCAGCGCTTGGATGCCTCGCAGATCGACGTGCTGGCGAAGATGCCGACCTACGATCAGGCGATCTCCATGCTGATGTCGGTGATGCAAGCACCGATCACCAAGCTGGCGCAGACCCTGAACGAGGTGCCGGGCAAGCTGGTTCGCACCGTTGCAGCAATTCGCGACGCCAAGGATGCCGCCTGAGCGGGCGTGCATTCGCCAACGCTATTCGAGTACAGACTGTTAACTGGAGAGTAAGATGTCCAAAGACGAAATCCTGGAAGCCATTGCCAACATGTCCGTGATGGAAGTGGTCGAGCTGATCGAGGCAATGGAAGAGAAGTTCGGCGTGACCGCCGCTGCCGCCGTTGCCGTGGCGGCTCCGGGCGCTGCAGGTGATGCCGGTGGTGCTGCCGAAGAGAAGACCGAGTTCGACGTGGTGCTGACCGGCTTCGGTGACAACAAGGTGGCCGTCATCAAGGCCGTTCGTGCCCTCACCGGCCTGGGCCTGAAGGAGGCCAAGGAAGCGGTTGAAGGTGTGCCGTCCACGCTGAAGGAAGGCGTTTCCAAGGAAGAGGCCGAAGAGGCCAAGAAGGCCCTGGAAGAGGCGGGCGCTACCGTCGAAGTCAAGTAAGACTTGGTCGTAGCAGACGTCAAGCGGGATCAGGCTGGCGGCTCCGGGGCCGCCGGCCTTTTCTCGCTTGTGCGTTGTTGTCGAGCGGGCGCCTGAAGACCCGCTCTTCGTCCCCGAACCGCGATGCCGTGGGGCCGGGCACGTTACAGCGTTAGAGATTGAGGGAAGGCAAGCATGGCCTATTCGTTCACTGAGAAGAAGCGTATTCGCAAAGACTTCGGCAAGCGGCCGAGCATCCTGGAGGTGCCGTTCCTCCTGGCGACCCAGATCGAGTCCTACCGCCACTTCCTGCAGGCCGATGTCGCGCCCGACGAGCGCGCGGATCAGGGTCTGCATGCGGCATTCAAGTCTGTCTTCCCAATCGTGAGTTATTCCGGCAATGCCGCGCTCGAATATGTGCACTACCGTCTGGGGGAGCCCGTGTTCGACGTGCGCGAGTGCCAGCTCCGCGGTGCCACCTACGCAGCGCCGTTGCGCGTGCTCGTGCGTCTGGTGATATACGACAAGGATGCCCCGGCCGGCGCCAAGCAGGTCAAGGACATCAAGGAACAGGAAATCTACATGGGCGAGCTGCCGCTCATGACGGAGAACGGAACCTTCATCATCAACGGCACCGAGCGCGTCATCGTTTCCCAGCTGCATCGCTCGCCCGGCGTCTTCTTCGACCACGACAAGGGTAAGACCCACTCCTCGGGCAAGCTGCTTTTCTCGGCGCGGGTGATCCCTTACCGTGGTTCCTGGCTCGACTTCGAGTTCGACCCGAAGGATCTTGTCTATGTGCGCATTGACCGTCGCCGCAAGCTCCCCGCGACCATTCTGCTGCGTGCGCTCGGTTACGACACCGAAGAGATCCTGGCCGCGTTCTTCGAGACCGATCACTTTACCCTGAGCACCAAGAACATCCAGCTCGACCTGGTGCCTGCGCGCCTGCGCGGCGAACTGGCTACCTTCGACATCAAGGCCAACAAGGAAGTTGTGGTCGAGACCGGCAAGCGCATTACCGCGCGCCACATTCGCCAGCTCGAGAAGGCCGGCATTAAGAAGCTCGAAGTGCCGCGCGAGTACCTGGTCGGCAAGACCCTGGCGCACAACGTGATCGATACCGAGACCGGCGAGCTGATCGCCGCGGCCAACGACGAGATCACTGAAGAGTTGATCGAAACCCTCTTCGAGAAGGGGGTGAAGGAGATCAACACCCTGTTCACCAACGACCTGGACCACGGCCCGTATATCTCAGATACCCTGCGCATCGACCCCACCAGCAACGCACTGGAGGCCATGGTCGAGATCTATCGCATGATGCGCCCGGGTGAGCCGCCGACCAAGGAGGCAGCGCAGAACCTGTTCCATAACCTGTTCTTCACCTCCGAGCGCTACGACCTCTCGGCGGTCGGCCGTATGAAGTTCAACCGCCGCCTGGGTCGCGAAAACCCCGAAGGCCCCGGCGTGCTGTACGACGCCAAGTATTTCAGCGCGCGTGAGGACGAGGAGTCGCAAGCGCTGGTCGAGCAGTGCGGCGAGATGTCCGACATCCTTGACGTGCTCAAGATCCTGGTAGACATCCGCAACGGCAACGGTAGCGTGGACGACATCGACCACCTGGGTAACCGTCGCGTGCGTTGCGTCGGCGAAATGGCCGAGAACCAGTTCCGCATTGGCCTGGTGCGCGTCGAGCGCGCGGTCAAGGAGCGCTTGAGTCTGGCCGAGTCCGAGGGCTTGATGCCGCAGGAAATGATCAACGCCAAGCCGGTCTCGGCGGCGATCAAGGAGTTCTTCGGTTCCAGCCAGCTCTCGCAGTTCATGGATCAGAACAACCCGCTGTCCGAGGTGACCCACAAGCGCCGTGTCTCGGCGCTGGGTCCCGGTGGCCTGGCTCGCGAGCGCGCCGGCTTCGAGGTGCGTGACGTCCATCCCACCCACTATGGTCGGGTGTGCCCCATCGAGACCCCGGAAGGTCCCAACATCGGTCTCATCAACTCGCTGGCCGTGTACGCGCGCACCAACCGTTACGGCTTCCTCGAGACGCCATACCGCAAGGTCGAGAACGGCAAGGTGACCGATCAGGTCGATTACCTGTCGGCCATCGAGGAGGGGCGTTATGTGATCGCCCAGGCGAACGCCAACCTGGACGAAGACGGCAAGCTCACCGACGAGCTGGTGTCCTGCCGTCACCAGAACGAGTTCACTCTGGCGCGGCCTGAAGACATCGATTACATGGACGTGTCGCCGAAGCAGATTGTCTCGGTGGCGGCGTCGATCATCCCCTTCCTGGAGCACGACGACGCCAACCGCGCACTGATGGGCGCCAACATGCAGCGCCAGGCCGTGCCGACCCTGCGTGCCGAGAAGCCACTGGTCGGTACCGGTATGGAGCGTACCGTGGCGGTGGACTCGGGCGTGACCGTGGTGGCGCGTCGTGGCGGTGTCATCGAGTCGGTCGACGCTGCGCGCATCGTGGTGCGTGTCAACGACAACGAGACCGTGCCGGGCGAGCCGGGCGTGGACATCTACAACCTCACCAAGTACACCCGTTCCAACCAGAACACCTGCATCAACCAGCGTCCGCTGGTGATGGTGGGCGACAAGGTCGAGCGTGGTGACGTGATGGCCGATGGTCCCTCCACCGACATGGGCGAGCTGGCGCTGGGCCAGAATCTGCGCGTGGCCTTCATGCCCTGGAACGGCTACAACTTCGAGGACTCCATCCTGATCTCCGAGCAGGTGGTGAAGGAAGACCGCTTCACCACCATCCACATCGAAGAGATCACCTGCATGGCCCGGGACACCAAGTTGGGGCCCGAGGAGATCACCGCGGACATTCCCAATGTGGGCGAGGCTGCGCTGGCCAAGCTCGACGAATCGGGCATCGTGTACGTGGGCGCCGAGGTCAAGGAAGGCGACATCCTGGTCGGCAAGGTCACGCCCAAGGGCGAGACCCAGCTCACCCCGGAAGAAAAGCTGCTGCGCGCCATCTTCGGCGAAAAGGCCTCCGATGTGCGCGACACCTCCACCCGGGTATCCTCCAGCACTGCCGGCACCGTGATCGACGTGCGCGTGTTCACCCGCGATGGCGTGGAGAAGGATGCCCGTGCCCTGCAGATCGAGGAGGAAGAACTCAAGCGCGTGCGCAAGGACCTCGACGACCAGCTGCGCATCATGGAAGAGGACACCTTCGCGCGGGTCGAGAAGATGCTGCTGGGCAAGGTCGCCGAAGGGGGACCCAACAAGCTCAAGGCGGGTGCCAAGATCACCAAGAGCTATCTGGCCGAACTCGATCGTGATCAGTGGCTGGAGATTCGTCTGCGCAACGAGGAGGCTGCGGCGCAGCTTGAAGCCATCGCCAAGCAGGTCGAGTCCATGCGCGAGGCCTTCCGCAAGCGCTTCGAGGAAAAGAAGAAGAAGCTCACCCAGGGCGACGATCTGGCGCCGGGTGTGCTCAAGATGGTCAAGGTCTATGTGGCAGTCAAACGCCGCATCCAGCCTGGCGACAAGATGGCCGGCCGTCACGGTAACAAGGGCGTAATCTCGCGTATCGTCCCGGTCGAGGACATGCCTTTCGACGAGGACGGCCGTCCGGTGGACATCGTGCTCAATCCGCTGGGCGTGCCTTCACGCATGAACATCGGGCAGATCCTCGAGACCCACCTGGGCTTTGCCGCCAAGGGGCTGGGTGAGCGTATCGGCGAGATGCTCGACCGTCAGGCCAAGGTCTCCGAGCTGCGCGAGTTCCTCGAGAAGATCTACAACAGCAGCGGAAAGAAGGAAGACCTCGACAGCCTCAACGATGAAGAGCTGGTCGAGATGGCCGAAAACCTGCGCGGTGGCGTGCCCATGGCCACGCCGGTGTTCGATGGTGCCCATGAGGACGAGATCCGCAGCATGCTGGAGCTGGCCGGCCTGCCCACCAGCGGTCAGGTCCAGCTCTACGACGGCCGCACCGGTGAGGCCTTCGAGCGCCCCGTCACCGTCGGCTACATGTACATGATCAAGCTCAACCACTTGGTCGACGACAAGATGCACGCACGCTCTACCGGGCCGTACAGTCTGGTCACCCAGCAACCGCTGGGCGGCAAGGCTCAGTTCGGTGGGCAGCGTTTCGGCGAGATGGAGGTGTGGGCGCTCGAGGCCTACGGCGCCGCCTACACCCTGCAGGAGATGCTGACGGTCAAATCCGACGACGTGAATGGCCGTACTCGCATGTACAAGAACATCGTGGACGGTGACCACCGCATGGAGCCGGGCATGCCCGAGTCCTTCAACGTGCTGGTCAAGGAGATCCGGTCCCTGGGTATCAATATCGAACTGGAGCAGGATTCATGAAAGATCTGCTGAAGATTCTCAAGCAACAGGGTCAGAACGAGGAGTTCGATGCCATTCGCATCGGCCTGGCCTCTCCCGAGATGATCCGCTCCTGGTCCTACGGCGAGGTCAAGAAGCCGGAGACCATCAACTACCGCACCTTCAAGCCGGAGCGCGAGGGCCTGTTCTGCGCCAAGATCTTCGGCCCGGTAAGCGACTACGAGTGCCTGTGCGGCAAGTACAAGCGTCTCAAGCACCGCGGCGTGGTGTGCGAGAAGTGTGGCGTCGAAGTCACCCTGGCCAAGGTGCGCCGTGAACGCATGGGACACATCGATCTGGCGAGCCCGGTGGCGCACATCTGGTTCCTCAAGTCGTTGCCCTCGCGCATCGGCCTGCTGCTGGACATGACCCTGCGCGACATCGAGCGCGTGCTCTACTTCGAGAGTTACGTGGTGGTCGATCCGGGCATGACTGCGCTCGAGCGTTTCCAGCTGCTCACCGACGAGCAATACCTCGAAGCAGTCGAGGAGAACGGTGACGAGTTCGACGCGCGCATGGGCGCCGAGGCGGTCTACGAGCTGCTGCGCACCCTCGACATCCCGCGTGAGATCGAAAAGCTCCGCGAAGAGATGGAGCAGACCAAGTCCGAGACCAAGATCAAGAAGATCTCCAAGCGTCTCAAGCTGCTCGAATCACTGGAACAGTCGGGCAACCGTCCCGAGTGGATGATCCTTACCGTATTGCCGGTACTGCCGCCCGAGCTGCGCCCCTTGGTGCCGCTTGATGGTGGCCGTTTTGCTACCTCGGATCTCAATGACCTGTACCGCCGGGTAATCAACCGCAACAACCGCCTCAAGCGCCTGCTCGACCTGGCCGCGCCCGACATCATCGTGCGTAACGAGAAGCGCATGTTGCAGGAGGCAGTGGACGCACTGCTCGACAACGGTCGTCGCGGTCGTGCCATTACCGGTACCAACAAGCGTCCGCTCAAGTCGCTGGCCGACATGATCAAGGGCAAGCAGGGCCGCTTCCGTCAGAACCTGCTGGGCAAGCGGGTGGACTACTCGGGCCGTTCGGTCATCGTGGTGGGCCCGACCCTCAAGCTGCATCAGTGTGGCCTGCCCAAGAAGATGGCGCTGGAGCTGTTCAAGCCCTTCATCTTCTCCAAGCTGCAGTTTCGCGGCTTGGCGACCACCATCAAGGCGGCCAAGAAGCTGGTTGATCGCGGGGCGCCCGAGGTCTGGGACATTCTCGAAGAAGTGATCCGTGAGCACCCGGTGCTGCTCAACCGCGCTCCCACCCTGCACCGCCTGGGGATACAGGCCTTCGAGCCGGTGCTGATCGAGGGCAAGGCCATCCAGCTGCATCCGTTGGTGTGTACCGCGTTCAACGCCGACTTCGACGGCGACCAGATGGCTGTGCACGTGCCGCTGTCGATCGAGGCGCAGCTGGAAGCGCGCACCTTGATGATGTCGTCGAACAACGTGCTCTCGCCGGCCAACGGCGAGCCGGTGATCGTACCGACCCAGGACGTGGTACTGGGCCTCTATTACATGACCCGGGAGCGCGTCAACGCCAAGGGTGAAGGCATGGTGCTGTCCGGTGTGGACGAGGCCAAGCGCGCCTACGAGACCGGTGCGGCCTCGCTGCACGCGCGGGTCAAGGTGCGCCTGACCGAGGTACAGATCGACGAGGATGGCAACGAGACCGAGCACACGGCGGTGCGTGATACCACCGTGGGGCGCGCCATCCTCTGGGGCATCGTGCCGCGCGGCCTGTCTTTCGAGCTGGTCGACCAGCCGATGAAGAAGAAGGCCATCTCGCGCCTGATCAACGCCTGCTACCGCCAGCTTGGCCTCAAGGCCACCGTGGTGTTTGCCGACCAGCTCATGTACTTGGGCTTTGCCCAGGCGGCCAAGGCGGGGGCTTCCATTGGTCTGGACGACATGGTCATTCCCGACGAGAAGGCCGAGATCCTCGCCCAGGCCGAGGCCGAGGTGAAGGAGATCCAGGAGCAGTACGCCTCGGGCCTGGTGACCAATGGCGAGCGTTATAACAAGGTGGTGGACATCTGGTCGCATACTAACGACCAGATCGCGCGCGCCATGATGACCAAGCTCGGGAAGGAAAAGGTCGTGGACAAGGAGGGCAACGAGGTCGAGCAGGACTCGTTCAACTCCATCTTCATGATGGCCGACTCCGGCGCGCGGGGTTCTGCGGCGCAGATCCGCCAGCTCGCCGGCATGCGCGGCCTGATGGCCAAGCCCGACGGCTCCATCATCGAGACGCCGATTACCGCGAACTTCCGCGAGGGTCTGAACGTACTCCAGTACTTCATTTCCACTCACGGCGCGCGCAAGGGTCTGGCCGATACCGCGCTCAAGACCGCCAACTCGGGTTATCTCACGCGGCGCCTCGTGGATGTGGCGCAGGATCTGGTTATCACCGAGGAGGACTGTGGCACTACCAATGGCCTGCGCATGGTGCCCATCATCGAGGGCGGTGACGTGGTGGAACCGCTGCGCGAGCGCATCCTCGGCCGGGTGGCCGCGGTGGACATCCTGCGGCCGGGCAGCGACGAGGTGCTGGTGGAGGCCGGCACACTGCTCGACGAGAAGGTTGTCGACGAAATCGAGCACGCTGGTGTCGACCAGGTCTGGGTACGCTCGGCGATCACCTGCGAGACCCGTCAAGGTATCTGTGCCAAGTGCTACGGACGCGACCTGGCGCGCGGTAACCAGGTGAACATCGGTGAGGCCGTTGGAGTCATCGCTGCCCAGTCTATCGGCGAGCCGGGTACCCAGCTCACCATGCGGACCTTCCACATCGGTGGTGCGGCTTCGCGGGCCGCGGCAGTCAACAGCATCGAGCCCAAGAACGCGGGCACGATCAAGTTGCACAACATCAAGACCATCGAGAACGCGACCGGCAAGCTGGTGGCGGTGTCGCGCTCGGGCGAGGTGGTCGTCGTCGACGACATCGGTCGCGAGCGGGAGCGTTACAAGCTGCCCTACGGCGCCGAGTTGCAGGTGCGTGAGGGCCAAAAAGTGGAGGGGGGCCAGACCGTGGCGGTCTGGGATCCGCACACTCACCCCATCATCACCGAGATGGCGGGGATCCTGCGCTTCGTCGACTTCATCGACGGGGTCACGGTGCAGAAACAGACCGACGAGATCACCGGTCTGTCCTCGGTCGTGGTCATCGATCCCAAGCAGCGCCCGACCGCTGGCAAGGACCTGCGGCCGATGATCAAGCTGGTCGACGAGAAGGGCAATGACATCAACCTCGCTGGCACCAGCCTGCCCGCGCACTATTTCCTGCCGGGCGGTGCGATCGTCAACGTGGCAGATGGTACTGAGGTGAAGGTCGGTGACGTCATCGCGCGGATCCCGCAGGAGTCTTCCAAGACCCGTGACATCACCGGTGGTCTGCCGCGCGTGGCCGACCTGTTCGAGGCGCGCAAGCCCAAGGAGCCGGCGATTCTGGCCGAGGCCACGGGTACCGTGTCCTTCGGCAAGGAAACCAAGGGCAAGCAGCGGCTGATCATCACCGATGCCGAGGGTGAGACCCACGAACTGTTGATCCCGAAGTGGCGCCACGTCAACGTCTTCGAGGGCGAACACGTGGAGAAGGGCGAGGTGATCGCCGATGGCGACCTCAACCCGCACGACATCCTGCGTCTGCGCGGGGTCACCGACCTGGCAGAGTACCTGGTCAAGGAGATCCAGGACGTCTACCGCCTGCAGGGCGTAGGCATCAACGACAAGCACATCGAGGTGATCATTCGCCAGATGTTACGCAAGGTCGAGGTCACCGATCCGGGCGAGACCAAGCTGTTGCGCGGCGAGCAGGCCGAGAAGGCACGCGTGCTCGAGGCCAACGAGCAGGCCGAGGCCGAGAATCGGCACCCGGCGAAGTGGGAGCCCCTGCTGCTGGGTATTACCAAGGCCTCGCTGGCGACCGAATCCTTCATCTCGGCGGCCTCCTTCCAGGAGACCACCCGGGTGCTCACCGAGGCGGCGGTGCGCGGCATGCGCGATCCGCTCAACGGTCTGAAGGAAAATGTCATCGTCGGTCGCCTGATTCCGGCCGGTACTGGTCTGGCATACCACAAGGAGCGCAGGGCGCGTCGCGCCATGGAGCGTTCCGGTGGCCGGGTGGAGATGGGCGCCGACGAGGTCGAACAGGCCATCAAGGAGGCGCTGAACACCTCCGAGGAAGAGTGACAGGCAAAAAACTGCGCGACCCCTGTTGACAGGGGTCGCGCAGATGCCTAGAATTCGCGGTCTTCCAAATGGGTTGGCCTCTTGGGGTCGCCTGTTTTTCTGCGGCAAGACAGTCGTTCGAAGACAGCTTTGGATTCGGGTAGTCGAACCGGCCGGCCAGGCGGTTGGCGGGGGCGGCTACCCCCAATTTATTGTGGTGGCGGGCGTCGAGAGGGCGCCCCTGGGTGGAAGAACCAAATGGCAACGATCAACCAACTTGTACGCAAGCCGCGCAAGCGCAAGCCTGAGAAGAGCAATGTGCCGGCGCTGGAAGCTTGTCCGCAGAGACGTGGCGTATGCACTCGCGTGTATACCACTACGCCGAAGAAGCCGAACTCGGCGCTGCGGAAGGTGGCGCGTGTGCGCCTGACCAATGGTTACGAGGTGACCAGCTACATCGGTGGTGAGGGCCACAACCTGCAGGAGCACAGTGTGGTGCTCATTCGCGGTGGCCGGGTCAAGGACCTGCCGGGTGTGCGTTATCACGTGGTGCGTGGTGCGCTGGATACCTCGGGTGTCGAGAAGCGTCGCCAGGGGCGTTCCAAGTACGGCGCCAAGCGGCCCAAGTCCTGATCGCACTGATTGGAACATCAGAGTATCTCCGGCGACATGCCGATTGACGAGAGAAGAGAGCAATGCCAAGAAGACGGGTAGTAGCGAAGCGCGAGGTCCTGCCGGATCCAAAATTTGGCAGCCAGGTGCTGGCCAAGTTCATCAACATGGTGATGGTCGACGGCAAGAAGTCGGTCGCCGAGCGCATCATGTACGGCGCGCTGGATATGGTGGCCGAAAAGCGCGGCGGCGACCCCATGGAGCTGCTGGAGAAGGCGCTGGACAATGTGCGCCCCATGGTCGAGGTGAAGTCCCGCCGGGTTGGCGGCGCCACCTATCAGGTGCCCGTCGAAGTGCGCCCTGTGCGCCGCAACGCGCTGGCCATGCGTTGGTTGATCGAAGCGGCGCGCAAGCGCAGTGAGAAATCCATGGCAGCGCGTTTGGCCGGCGAGCTGATGGATGCCGCCGACCAGAAGGGCGCGGCCGTCAAGAAGAAGGAAGACACGCACCGCATGGCGGAGGCCAACAAGGCCTTCTCGCACTATCGCTGGTGATTTTGGGCGCCTCTGGGGTGCTCTGACAAGACAACAAAGGTGTAGACCGTGGCGCGCAGCACGCCTATCGAGCGGTATCGCAACATCGGCATCATGGCCCACATTGATGCCGGCAAGACGACGACTACCGAGCGGGTGCTGTACTACACCGGGGTATCTCACAAGATCGGTGAGGTGCACGATGGCGCCGCGACCATGGACTGGATGGAGCAGGAGCAGGAGCGTGGGATTACCATCACCTCCGCGGCCACTACCTGCTTCTGGTCCGGCATGGCGAAGCAGTACCCGCAGCACCGTATCAATATCATCGATACGCCGGGTCACGTGGACTTCACCATTGAGGTGGAGCGTTCGCTGCGGGTGCTCGACGGAGCGGTATTCGTTCTGTGCGCCGTCGGCGGGGTCGAACCTCAGTCCGAGACGGTGTGGCGCCAGGCCAACAAGTACGAGGTGCCGCGTCTGGCGTTCGTCAACAAGATGGACCGAGTCGGCGCTGACTTCTTCCGGGTGGTCGAGCAGTTGCGCGAGCGCTTGGGTGCCAATCCGGTGCCGGTACAGGTGCCGATCGGCGCGGAAGACGACTTTTCCGGGGTGGTCGACCTTGTCAAGATGAAGGCGATCATCTGGTCGGAAGAAAACATGGGTGTCGAGTTCAGCTACCAGGAGATTCCTGGTGAGCTGCAAGGGATCTGCGAAGAGTGGCGTGAGCGCCTGCTCGAGGCCGTGGCGGAGGCCGATGAGGCCTTGATGGATGCCTATCTGGAAGAAGGCGATCTGTCCGAGGAGCAGATCCTCGAAGGTCTGCGGAAACGCACCCTGCAGCTGGAGGTGGTGCCAGTCTGCGCGGGCTCGGCCTTCAAGAACAAGGGCGTCCAGGCATTGCTCGACAAGGTAATCGAGCTGCTGCCGTCGCCGGGGGATGTGCCGGCGATCAAGGGTGAGCTCGAGGATGGCTCCGAGGGCGAGCGGCATCCGGTAGACGACGAGCCCTTTGCTGCGCTGGCGTTCAAGATCGCCACCGACCCCTACGTGGGCACGCTGACCTTTCTGCGGTGCTACTCGGGGGTGCTGAAGTCCGGAGACACGGTGTTCAATCCGGTCAAGGGCAAGAAGGAGCGGATTGGTCGGCTGCTGCAGATGCACGCCAACCACCGTGAAGAGATCGATGAGGTGCGCGCGGGCGACATCGCTGCGGCGGTCGGTCTCAAGGATGTCACCACGGGGGATACCCTGTGTGACCCGAAACATGTGATTACGCTGGAGCGCATGGAGTTCCCCGAGCCGGTCATCTCGGTGGCGGTGGAGCCCAAGACGAAGGCGGATCAGGAAAAGATGGGTATCGCTCTGGGCAAGTTGGCTCAGGAAGACCCGTCCTTCCGAGTGCGTACCGACGAGGAGTCGGGGCAGACCATCATCTCCGGGATGGGTGAGCTTCACCTGGAGATCATCGTCGACCGTCTGCAGCGGGAGTTCGGTGTTGCGGCCAATGTGGGGGCGCCCCAGGTGGCCTACCGCGAGACCATTCGCAAAACGGTCGAAGCGGAGGGCAAATTCGTCCGGCAATCTGGCGGGCGCGGGCAATACGGCCATGTCTGGCTGAAGCTCGAGCCCCTTGGCGAAGAGGCCGAGGCGACGTTCGAATTCGTTAATGCCATCGTCGGTGGCGTGGTCCCCAAGGACTACATTCCGGCGGTGGAGAAGGGCGTGAAGGACGCCATGGAAGGGGGGGTGCTCGCAGGGTACCCGCTGGTTGGCATCAAGGCCACCCTGTTCGATGGCTCCTATCACGAAGTGGACTCCAACGAGCAGGCCTTCCGGATAGCCGGTTCGATGGCGCTGCGCAATGGCGCGCGCGATGCCGATCCGGTGCTGCTGGAGCCGATCATGAAGGTTGAGGTCACCACGCCCGAAGAGTACATGGGCGACGTGATGGGCGACCTGAACGCACGCCGGGGCATGATCTCCGGCATGGAAGATGCGCCGGCCGGGAAGATCCTCCGCGCCGACGTGCCGCTGGCCGAGATGTTCGGCTATGCGACGGCGCTACGCAGTGCGACCCAGGGTCGCGCGAGCTACAGCATGGAATTCGCGAAGTACCAGGTGGTGCCCGAGGCGATCGCCGAGAAGGTCATCAATCGGTACTAGGCGGCGAGCAACAATCCGGTAATCACTCCGCAAAGATTTGTCAGGCAAATCAGTTAAGGGGCTAGAGAAGATGTCTAAGGAAAAATTCGAACGTACAAAGCCGCACGTCAACGTCGGCACCATCGGTCACGTTGACCATGGCAAGACGACGCTGACCGCGGCGATCACCACCCACCAGGCGAAGAAATTCGGCGGTGAGGCGCGGGCGTACGACCAGATCGACAACGCCCCGGAAGAGCGCGAGCGCGGCATCACCATCGCGACGGCCCACGTGGAATACGAGTCGGAGAAGCGCCACTACGCGCACGTCGACTGCCCGGGCCACGCAGACTACGTGAAGAACATGATCACCGGTGCGGCGCAGATGGACGGCGCCATCCTGGTGGTGTCAGCGGCCGACGGCCCCATGCCGCAGACCCGCGAGCACATCCTGCTGTCCCGCCAGGTCGGCGTGCCGTACATCATCGTGTACATGAACAAGGCCGACATGGTCGACGACGAAGAGCTGCTGGAGCTGGTGGAGATGGAAATCCGCGAGCTGCTCGACTCCTACGACTTCCCGGGCGACGACACCCCCGTGATCATCGGCTCGGCGCTGAAGGCGCTGGAAGGTGATGACTCGGAGATCGGCACGAAGTCGATCGACAAGCTGGTGGAGGCGCTGGATAGCTACATTCCGGACCCGGAGCGTGCCATCGACGGCGACTTCATCATGCCGATCGAAGACGTGTTCTCGATCTCTGGCCGTGGCACCGTGGTGACCGGTCGTGTGGAGCGCGGCAAGATCCACGTTGGCGACGAAGTCGAGATCGTGGGCCTGCGCGAGACCCAGAGCACGACCTGCACGGGCGTGGAGATGTTCCGCAAGCTGCTGGACGAAGGCGTTGCCGGCGACAACGTGGGCGTGCTGCTGCGTGGTACCAAGCGTGACGAGGTGGAGCGCGGTCAGGTGCTGGCGAAGCCGGGCTCGATCAAGCCGCACACGCACTTCGAAGCCGAAGTTTACGTGCTGAGCAAGGACGAGGGCGGTCGTCATACCCCGTTCTTCAATGGTTATCGTCCGCAGTTCTACTTCCGTACCACCGACGTGACCGGGGCCTGTGAGCTGCCGGAGGGCGTGGAGATGGTGATGCCGGGCGACAACGTGAAGATGACGGTGAAGCTGATCGCGCCGATCGCGATGGAAGAGGGCCTGCGTTTCGCGATCCGCGAGGGTGGCCGCACCGTCGGCGCCGGCGTGGTTTCCAAGATCATCGAGTGATTCGGTGATTCCGTATTTCGAGTGATTTAGCAATGACCAATCAACGTATTCGAATTCGTCTCAAGTCGTTCGATCATCGACTGATCGACCAGTCGGCCAAGGAGATCGTCGAGACCGCCAAGCGCAGCGGCGCCCATGTGGTCGGTCCGATTCCTCTGCCGACCAAGAAAGAGCGCTACACCGTGCTGATCTCGCCGCACGTCAACAAGGACGCGCGCGACCAGTACGAGATCCGCACTCACAAGCGCCTGATGGAGATCGTCGATCCGACCGACAAGACCGTCGATGCGCTGATGAGGCTGGATCTGGCCGCCGGTGTGGACGTCCAGATCAAGCTGAACTGAGGTGAGAGCAATGGCGATTGGAATTGTAGGGCGCAAGGCCGGCATGACCCGCATCTTTACCGATGAAGGCGTGTCGGTGCCCGTCACCGTCATCGAGGTCGATCCGAACCGCGTCACCCAGGTGCGCACCGTCGAGAACGACGGCTATGCCGCCATCCAGGTGACTACCGGTACGCGCAAGGCCTCGCGTGTCAACAAGCCGATGGCAGGGCATTTTGCCAAGGCCGGCGTCGAGGCTGGACGCGGCCTGTGGGAGTTCCGCCTGGACGACCACGAGGGCGAGGCCCCCGAAGTGGGCGGCACCGTGGATGTGAGCATCTTCGAGGCCGGCCAGAAGGTTGACGTACGTGGCGTCTCCAAGGGCAAGGGCTTCCAGGGTGGGGTCAAGCGGCACAACTTCCGCACCCAGGACGCCACTCACGGCAACTCCCTGTCGCACCGTGCGCCGGGCTCCATCGGCCAGTGCCAGACCCCGGGCCGGGTGTTCAAGGGCAAGAAAATGGCCGGTCACATGGGTGCCGAAAAGGTCTGCGTGCAGAACCTCGAGGTGGTGCGCGTGGATGCCGAACGCAACCTGCTGCTGGTCAAGGGCGCCGTCCCCGGCGCGCGTGGCGGTGATGTGATCGTCACCCCGGCCATCAAGCTGAAGAACAAGGGGTAAGACATGGATCTGAACGTACAGGGTGGCTCGAGCATCCAGGTGTCCGACGCCGTGTTCGGGGCCGACTACAAGGAGGCGCTGATCCACCAGGTGGTCACCGCCTACATGGCTGGCGCACGTGCCGGCACCAAGGCGCAGAAGAACCGCTCCGCAGTCAGTGGCGGTGGCGTCAAGCCCTGGCGCCAGAAGGGCACCGGTCGTGCCCGTGCGGGTACCATCCGCAGCCCGCTGTTCCGCCACGGTGGCGTGACCTTCGCTGCATCGCCGCGCAATTACGCCCAGAAGGTCAACAAGAAGATGTACCGTGGGGCCCTGCGCTCCATCCTCTCCGAGCTGGTGCGCCAGGAGCGCCTGGTGGTGGTCGAGAGTTTCTCGGTCGACGCACCCAAGACCAAGCAGTTGGTGGGCAAGCTCAAGGAGCTGGGTATCGATGAGGCCCTGATCGTGGTCGAGGAGCTGGAAGAGAACCTGATGCTCGCGGCCCGCAATCTGTATCACGTGGATGCCCGTGGTGTGCACGAGCTCGATCCGGTCAGCCTGATCGGCTTCGACAAGGTGATCATCACCGCCGGTGCCCTCAAGCAGCTCGAGGAGAAACTGGCATGAGCAAGTTCAGCAAAGAACGCCTGATGCAGGTCCTGCTCGCCCCGGTGGTGTCCGAGAAGAGCGTCAGCGCTGCCGAGAGCGGCAATCAGTTCGTGTTCCAGGTCGCGCGTGACGCCACCAAGCCCGAGATCAAGGCTGCCGTCGAACTGTTGTTCGAGGTGGACGTCGAGAAGGTGCAGGTCCTGAACGTCAAGGGCAAGCGCAAGCGCTTCGGTCAGCGTCCGGGCAAGCGGGCGGACTGGAAGAAGGCCTATGTACGCCTGAAGGAAGGTCAGGACATCAATTTCGGCGAGGGCGCCTGAGCGCTCCAGCCCCAGTCAAGCGGACAAGATCATGGCGATAGCTAAAGCAAAACCCACTTCTCCCGGTCGGCGTCACGTCGTCCAGGTCAAGCGCGAAGGGCTGCACAAGGGCGGCCCCCTGCGCGCGCTCGTGGACAAGAAGAGCAAGACCGGAGGACGCAACAACAAGGGCCGCATCACCACCCGGCACAAGGGCGGCGGTCACAAGCAGCGTTACCGCATCATTGACTTCAAGCGCGACAAGGACGGCGTGGTCGGGACCGTAGAGCGTCTCGAGTATGACCCGAACCGTACCGCCAATATCGCGCTGATCAAGTACGAGGACGGCGAATACCGCTATATCATCGCGCCGGCAGGCCTCAAGGCGGGTGACCAGGTTCAGTCGGGCGAGGATGCTCCGATCTCGGTTGGCAACTGCATGAGCCTGCGCAACATGCCCATCGGTTCAGTGGTGCACTGCGTCGAGCTGAAGATCGGCAAGGGCGCCCAACTGGCGCGCAGTGCCGGCACCTCGGCGCAACTGGTAGCCCGAGAGGGTGACTACGCTACCCTGCGCCTGCGCTCCGGCGAGATGCGCAAGGTGCACGCCGACTGTCGTGCCACCTTGGGTGAGGTGAGCAACTCCGAGCACAACTTGCGGAAACTGGGCAAGGCTGGTGCCGCGCGCTGGCGCGGGATCCGCCCGACGGTGCGCGGCGTTGCCATGAACCCGGTCGATCACCCGCACGGTGGTGGCGAAGGTCGCACTTCCGGTGGCCGTCATCCGGTCAGCCCCTGGGGCGTGCCCACCAAGGGTCACAAGACGCGCTCGAACAAGCGCACCGACAAGTTCATTGTTCGCGACCGTCGTCGCAAGTAACCGGTGGAGTAGAAAGGCATGCCACGTTCCATTCGAAAAGGACCTTTTATCGACCTCCACCTGCAGAAGAAGGTGGAAGCTGCGCGCGCCAACAATGATCGCAAACCGATCAAGACCTGGTCGCGCCGCTCGATGATCAGCCCCGACATGGTCGGCCTGACCATCGCGGTCCACAACGGCAGGCAACACGTTCCGGTGCTGATCACCGAGAACATGGTCGGCCACAAGCTCGGTGAGTTCGCACTGACTCGCACCTATCGCGGTCACGATGCGGACAAGAAGACCAAGAAACGGTAAGGAGAGAAGCGATGCAAGCTGTAGCCAAACTGCGCTTTGCGCGCCTCTCGGCACAGAAGGGTCGTCTGGTGGCTGACCAGATTCGCGGCCTGCCTGTGGAGCAGGCGCTCAATGTTCTTGCCTTCAGCAAGAAGAAGGGCGCTGCGCTCATGAAGAAGGTGCTCGATTCGGCCATCGCCAACGCTGAAAACAACGAAGGCGCCGATGTCGACGAGCTGAAGGTCAAGACGGTGTATGTGGACGAAGGCCCGACCATGAAGCGGCTCCGTGCACGTGCCAAGGGACGCGGCACTCGCATCCTGAAGCGCACCAGTCACATTACCGTCATCGTGGCGGACGAATAAGCGGGCATAACTATGGGCCAGAAAGTACATCCAACAGGCATCCGTCTCGGCATCGTCACCGATTGGACCTCCAAGTGGTATGCCGACAGCAAGAACTACGCCGATCTTCTCAATACCGATCTGGCGGTGCGCGAGTTTCTCAAGGAGCGCCTAAAGCAGGCTTCGGTGAGTCGCATCCAGATTGACCGCCCGGCGAAGAACGCGCATATCACCATTCATACCGCGCGTCCGGGGCTGGTGATTGGTCAGAAGGGCAAGGATATCGACGAGCTGCGCCGTGAGGTCGCCGAGCTTATGGGTATTCCGGTGCACATCAGCATCGAGGAGATTCGCAAGCCCGAGCTCGATGCGCAACTGGTAGCCGAGAGCATTGCCCAGCAGTTGGAGCGCCGCATCATGTTCCGCCGCGCCATGAAGCGCGCCGTGCAGAATGCCATGCGCCTGGGCGCCCAGGGTGTGAAGGTGAACGTGGCCGGGCGCCTGAACGGGGCCGAGATCGCACGCAGTGAATGGTATCGCGAGGGCCGGGTGCCGCTGCACACCTTGCGGGCCGATATCGATTACGGCTTCGCGGAGGCGCTGACCACCTACGGCATCATCGGCATCAAGACCTGGATCTTCAAGGGTGAGGTCTTCGGTGACGAGCGGAGGGAAGTCGAAAAGGGTGAGTCCGGTAAGAAGGGCAAGAGCGCAGGCGCTCGGGGGTAAGTCATGCTGCAACCAAAACGCACCAAATTCCGCAAGCAACACAAGGGCCGTAACCGTGGCCTGGCGCACAGCGGCAACAAGGTCAGCTTCGGCGAGTATGGGCTGAAGGCGACTGGCCGTGGACGCCTCACCGCGCGCCAGATCGAGGCGGCCCGTCGTACCATCACTCGCACCGTGAAGCGGGGCGGTAAGCTGTGGATCCGCGTGTTCCCGGACAAGCCGATCACCAAAAAGCCCCTCGAAGTGCGGATGGGCAAGGGCAAGGGCAACGTGGAGTACTGGGTGGCGCAGATCCAGCCCGGTCGCATGCTCTACGAGATCGAAGGTGTATCCGAAGAACTGGCGCGCCGCGCCTTTGAGCTGGCCTCGGCCAAGCTCCCGGTGAGCACCACTTTTGTAAAACGGACGGTCCTCTGATGAAAGCGAACGAACTTCGTGAAAAGTCCCAGGCCGAATTGCGCGAGACGCTGCACGAGCTGCTCAAGGAGCAATTCAACCTGCGCATGCAACAGGGCACGGGCCAATTGTCCCGTCCCCATCTGATGAAGGCAGTGCGCCGCAATATCGCGCGCGTGAAGACGATCATGAACGAAAAGCGTCGGGCAGGTGAAGCATGAGCGAGCAGGCAGGTAACCGGACCCTCCAGGGGCGTGTCGTAAGCGACAAGATGGACAAGACCATCACGGTGCTCGTCGAGCGCCGGGTCAAGCACCCGCTGTACGGCAAGTTCGTGCGCCGTTCCACCAAGGTGCATGCGCACGACGAGAACAATGAGTGTCGCGTGGGCGACGTGGTGGTGGTCGAGCAATGCCGGCCGCTGTCCAAGACCAAGAGCTGGCGCTTCGTCAAGCTGGTCGAACGTCCGAACTGAATCGAACTGAACTCAAACTGATTGGGGTAGTGTCATGATCCAGATGCAAACCATGCTGGACGTCGCAGACAACAGCGGGGCCAAACGCGTCCAGTGCATCAAGGTGCTGGGCGGTTCGCACCGCCGGTACGCCGGAATAGGCGACATCATCAAGGTGTCGGTAAAAGACGCTATTCCGCGCGGCAAGGTCAAGAAGGGCGATGTCTATAATGCCGTCGTTGTGCGTACCCGCAAGGGGGTGCGTCGTCCCGATGGCTCGGTGATCCGCTTCGACGGTAACGCCGCGGTGTTGTTGAACAACGCGCTGGCGCCGATCGGCACCCGTATTTTTGGCCCGGTAACGCGCGAACTGCGCAGCGAGCGTTTCATGAAGATCGTGTCGCTCGCTCCGGAAGTACTCTGAGGAAATCGCCATGGCACGACGCATTCGTAAAGGCGACGACGTGATCGTTCTTGCCGGCAAGGACAAGGGCAAGCGTGGTACCGTCCTGGCCGTGCTCGAGGATCGTGTGATCGTCGAGAACATCAACCTGGCCAAAAAGCACATGAAGCCGAACCCCAACAAGGGGGAGCCCGGCGGCATCGTGGACAAGGAGATGCCCCTGCACATCTCCAATGTGGCTTTGTTCAACCCCGCGACCAACAAGGGTGACCGCGTCGGATTCAAGATCCTCGAGGACGGTCGCAAGGTGCGCGTATTCAAGTCCAACGGCGAAGTCGTGGACGTCTGAGGCAGAATCAATGGCACGTTTGCACGATCATTATAAAGAGAAGGTCGTTCCGCAGCTGATGGAGAAGTTCGGCTACAAGAGCATCATGGAGGTGCCGCGGATCGAGAAGATCACCCTCAACATGGGGGTCGGCGAGGCCGTGGGCGACAAGAAGAACATGGAGTTCGCCGTCGCTGACATGGCACGTATCGCTGGTCAGAAGCCGATCGTCACCCGCGCGCGCAAGTCGGTCGCCGGCTTCAAGATCCGGGAAGGTTGGCCCATCGGGTGCAAGGTGACCCTGCGTCGTGAGCGCATGTACGAGTTCCTTGATCGCTTGGTGAACATTGCCCTCCCGCGGGTGCGCGACTTCCGTGGCGTCAGCCCCAAGTCCTTCGATGGCCGGGGCAACTACAGCCTGGGGGTGAAGGAGCAGATCATCTTCCCCGAGGTGGAGTACGACAAGGTCGATACCGTGCGTGGCATGGACATCACCATCACCACCACGGCGCGTACCGACGAGGAAGCCCGCGCCCTGCTCGACGGCTTCAATTTCCCGTTCAAGTAATCGGACAAGAGAACATGGCAAAGAAGAGCATGTGGGCCCGCGAGGCCAAGCGCCAGAAGATGGTTCAGAAGTACGCCGCCAAGCGCGCAGAACTGAAGGCCATCATCAATGACCGCAGCCGCTCCTTCGAGGAGATCGATGCCGCCGTGGCCGCCCTGCAGAAGCTGCCGCGTGATGCCAGCCCGGTGCGTCAGCAGCGTCGCTGCCGAGTGTCCGGCCGGCCCCATGCGGTCTATCGGAAATTCGGCTTGTGCCGCAACAAGCTGCGCGAAGCAGCCATGCGCGGCGACGTGCCCGGCCTGAAGAAGGCCAGCTGGTAACTATTTACCCATCCGGGCTGGATTTCTGGTTCGGATTTGTATACAGTGCGCGGCTCCCTTAATCTCGGGGCCGTGTTTCGTTACACATTCGGGTATCGCATCGCGAGACGATGGCTGACCCAGAGGAGACTCATCATGAGTATGTCGGATCCGATTGCGGATATGCTGACACGCATCCGCAACGGCCAGGCGGCAAACAAGCCGTCTGTGCAAATGCCTGCTTCCAAGAAGAAGCTGGCCATCGCTAAGGTCCTGAAGGACGAGGGCTACATCATCGATTATCAGCAGATCGAGGTCGATGGCAAGCCCGTGCTGGAGATCCAGCTCAAGTACTTCCAGGGCCGCCCGGTCATCGAATACGTCAAGCGCGTGAGCCGTCCCGGTCTGCGGATCTACAAGGGTCGCGACGAGTTGCCGCGCGTGCGCGGCGGCTTGGGCATTGCCATTGTTTCCACTTCCAAAGGCGTGATGACCGACCGCGAGGCCCGCAAGTTGGGCCACGGCGGCGAAGTCATCGCCTACGTCGCGTAAGGGAGGGTCTGGCATGTCACGCATAGCGAAAGCGCCGATCACCGTCCCGTCCGGCGTCGAGGTCAAGATCGACGGGCAGCACGTGAGTGTCAAGGGTCCCAAGGGGGCGCTGGAAATGGAGGTGCATCCGGATGCTGTGGTGAGCATCGAAGACGGTGTCATCTCGGTGCGCCCGGCCGACGGTGTCAAGAACGGCTGGGCCATGGCTGGAACCATGCGCGCCCTGGTGAACAACATGGTCGTGGGCGCCACCCAGGGTTTCCAGAAGAAGCTCGAGCTGGTCGGTGTGGGTTACCGCGCTCAGGCTAAGGGCAAGGTGCTGAACCTGACCCTCGGTTTCTCGCATCCGGTCAATTACGAGGTGCCCGAAGGCATCACCATCGAGACGCCCTCTCAGACCGAGGTGGTGGTCTCCGGTAGCGACAAACAGAAGGTGGGGCAGGTGGCTGCCGAGATTCGCAGCTTCCGGCCGCCGGAGCCGTACAAGGGCAAGGGTATTCGCTACGCGGATGAGCGCATCATCCGCAAAGAAGCGAAGAAGAAGTAAGGGGTTAGCACGATGGATAAGAAAGCATCTCGTCTGCGCCGCGCCAAGCGGGCGCGCGCCAAGATCCGCGAGTTGGGCGTGCACCGCCTGACGGTTCATCGCACCCCGCGCCACATCTATGCCCAGGTGATCGCACCCAACGGCGCCGAGGTCATCGCTGCGGCCTCCACCGTTGACAAGGAGATCAAGGCCGCTATCGAGGGCAGTACCGGTAATGTCGCCGCTGCTGTCGTCGTTGGCAAGGCGATCGCCGAGCGCGCGAAGGCCAAGGGTATCGAGCGCGTGGCCTTCGACCGTTCCGGGTTCCGTTATCACGGCCGCGTGAAGGCCCTGGCCGACGCCGCGCGTGAAGCCGGCCTTGAGTTCTGAGGAGTCTGCATCATGGCAAATTATGAAACCAAGTCTGCCGGCGACGATCTGATCGAGAAGCTCATCGGCGTCAATCGCGTTGCCAAGGTAGTCAAGGGCGGCCGGGTGTTCGGCTTCGCCGCACTGGTGGTGGTCGGCGACGGCAATGGCCGTGTCGGCTTTGGCACCGGCAAGTCCAAGGAGGTGCCGGTGGCCATCCAGAAGGCCATGGAGGCTGCGCGCCGTAACATGATCGAGGTCAAGCTCAAGGACGGCACCCTGCAGTACCCGCTGGTCGGTCGTCATGGTGCTGCCAAGGTCTACATGCAGCCGGCCTCGGAAGGTACCGGTATCATCGCTGGCGGCGCCATGCGCGCTATCTTCGAGGTGGTGGGCGTGCACAATGTGCTGGCCAAGTGCATCGGCTCGAACAATCCCATCAACGTGGTTCGCGCCACCCTCAACGGCCTGGCCAACATGAGCGACGCCGAATATGTCGCGGCCAAGCGTGGCAAGACCGTCGAAGAGATTCTGGGGTAATCGCCATGGCTGACAAAAAGATGATGAAAGTGAAGCTGGTGCGCAGCATGCACGGTCGCAAGAAAGGCCACAAGGAGTGCGTCCTGGGGCTGGGTCTGCGTCGCATGCACCAGGTGGTCGAAGTCGAGGACACGCCTGCCACCCGCGGCATGGTGAACAAGGTGTGCTACATGGTTCAAGTCGTGGAGGAAGCCTGAGATGCGCTTGAATACGCTCAAACCCGCCGAAGGCAGCAAGCGCGCGCGCAAGCGTGTCGGCCGGGGGATTGGCAGCGGCCTCGGTAAGACCGCTGGTCGTGGCCACAAGGGCCAGAAGGCCCGTTCCGGCGGCAAGGTGCCTATCGGCTTCGAGGGCGGCCAGATGCCGCTTCAGCGGCGCCTGCCCAAGGTTGGCTTCCGTTCACGTAAGGCCAAGCTTACTGCCGAAGTGCGGTTGGACGAGATTGCCAAGGTCGAGGGTGATGTAGTGGATCTGGCGGCGTTGCACGCGGCCGACATCCTGCCGCGCTACAAGACCCGGGCCAAGATCATCCTGTCCGGCGAGATCCAACGCGCTGTCACCGTGAAGGGGCTGCGTGTGACCAAAGGTGCCCGCGCTGCCATCGAGGCGGCCGGCGGCAAGGTCGAGGACTGACGGACCCATGGCTCAGAACCCCGCCGCCGGTATCTCCTTGGGGCAGCTCACCGAGCTGAAGCGCCGTCTGCTGTTCGTGCTGGGTGCGATTATCGTGTATCGCATCGGTACGTTCATCCCGGTGCCCGGGATCGATCCGGCGGCGTTGGCGGCCTTGTTCGAGCAACAGCAGGGCACCATCCTGGACATGTTCAACATGTTCTCGGGGGGGGCGCTGAGCCGTGCCAGCCTGTTTGCGCTCGGCATCATGCCCTACATCTCGGCCTCGATCATCGTGCAGCTGATGTCCGCGGTGATCCCCAAGCTGGAGCAGTTGAAAAAGGAGGGCGAGGCTGGTCGGCGGAAGATCACCCAGTACACTCGCTATGGCACCCTGGTGCTGGCGACCTTCCAGGCCGTCGGTATCGCGGTGGCCCTGCAGGGGCAGTTCGGCGAGGGCCTCGTGGTCACCAAGGGGCCGGGCTTTGTGTTCACTGCGACGGTGTCGCTGGTAACCGGGACCATGTTTCTGATGTGGCTGGGTGAACAGATCACCGAGCGTGGTCTGGGCAACGGCATCTCGTTGATCATCTTCGCCGGTATTGTGGCCGGCATGCCTGCGGCCTTCGGGTCGGTGGTCGAGCTGGTCAGCAACGGTGAGATGAATGCGCTGTTCGCGCTGTTCCTGTTCATCCTGGCGATCGGGGTGACCGGCTTCGTGGTCTTCGTCGAGCGTGGGCAACGGCGTATTACGGTCAACTATGCCAAGCGCCAGCAGGGGCGCAAGATGTTCGCTGCGCAGAGCAGCCATCTGCCGCTGAAGCTGAACATGGCCGGGGTGATCCCGCCGATCTTCGCATCGAGCATCATCCTGTTCCCCACGACGCTAGCACAGTGGGCGGGCAATGCCGAGAACATGCGCTGGTTGCAGGACATTATCGCGCTGGTCTCCCCGGGGGAGCCCCTGTATATGGCGGCCTATGCTGCGGGCATCATCTTCTTCTGCTTCTTCTACACCGCGCTGGTGTTCAATGCGAAGGAGACGGCAGAGAACCTGAAGCGCTCCGGTGCATTCATCCCCGGCATCCGCCCGGGCGAGCAGACCGCGGCCTACATCGACAAGGTGATGTCACGGCTTACCTTGGCCGGCGCGCTGTACATCACCGCGGTGTGTCTTTTGCCGGAGTTCCTGCGTGCGGGCTGGAACGTACCCTTCTACTTCGGCGGTACCTCGCTGCTGATCGTGGTCGTGGTGGTGATGGACTTCATGGCCCAGGTGCAGGCGCACATCATGTCGCACCAGTACGAGGGGCTGATGAAGAAGGCGAATTTCAAGAACGTCGGTGGCGCAGGTTCGCTGCGCTGAGCCACGGTTTCATTCGGAGTTGGAACTATGAAAGTCAGAGCATCGGTCAAGAAAATGTGCCGCAACTGCAAGATCATCAAGCGCCACGGTGTGGTGCGCGTGATCTGCACCGACCCGCGTCACAAGCAACGCCAAGGTTGATCGGTCGCCGTTCGCGACGTTGAATAGGCGCCTGGATTTTGATATAGTGCCGCGCTTTCGCGCGTCATTTGCCGAGAGAGTTTTCAGGAGAATTTGAGCATGGCCCGTATTGCTGGTGTCAACATTCCCGATCGGAAGCACGTGGTGATCGCGCTGCGTTCGATCTACGGCATTGGCCCGACGCGCGCTGCAAGCATCTGTGATGCCGCCGGTGTCGAGCCCAGCCGAAAGGTGATGGAGCTGAGCGACGAAGAGCTCGAGAAACTGCGTGCCGAGGTGGGCAAGTACACGGTCGAGGGTGATCTGCGTCGCGAGGTGTCAATGAACATCAAGCGGCTGATGGATCTTGGCTGCAACCGCGGCATTCGCCATCGCCGCGGCCTGCCGGTACGTGGCCAGCGCACCAAGACCAATGCCCGCACCCGCAAGGGTCCGCGCAAGCCGATCAAACGTTAAGCAATCGCGAAGTTTTCAGGAATCAGGCAGATGGCCAAGAACACCACCCGTAAAAAGGTCAAGAAGGTCGTTACCGACGGCATCGCGCATGTGCATGCCTCGTTCAACAACACGATCATCACCATTACCGATCGCCAGGGCAACACCCTGTGCTGGGCGACCGCCGGCGGTTCCGGCTTCCGCGGTTCGCGCAAGAGCACGCCCTTCGCCGCGCAGGTGGCCGCGGACCGCTGTGGCGAAATGGCCAAGGAGTACGGTGTCAAGAACCTCGACGTGAACGTCAAGGGGCCGGGACCCGGGCGTGAGTCGGCCGTGCGCGCGTTGAACAACGCCGGGTTCAAGATCACCAGTATCTCGGATGTCACCCCGATTCCCCACAATGGCTGTCGCCCGCCCAAGAAGCGCCGCGTGTAACCGGAGTTAGATCATGGCACGTTATCTCGGACCGAAATGCAAACTGATGCGCCGCGAGGGCACTGATCTGTTCCTCAAGAGCCGCGTCCGTTCCATCGATACCAAGTGCAACATGGAAAAGGTGCCGGGCCAGTCCGGTGACCGTCGTCGCCGCCTGTCCGACTACGGCGTCCAGCTGCGTGAAAAGCAGAAGGTGCGTCGCCTGTACGGTGTGCTCGAGCGCCAGTTCCGCAATTACTACAAGGAAGCCGACCGGGTGAAAGGCCCCACCGGCGAGAACCTGTTGCGCTTGCTGGAGTCGCGCCTGGACAACGTGGTCTATCGCATGGGCTTTGGTTGCACCCGCAACGAGGCACGCCAGTTGGTCAGCCACAAGGCCATCGAGGTCAATGGCAAGGTGGTCAACATTGCCTCCTACCGCGTGAAGCCCGATGACGTGATCAGCGTGCGTGAGAAGGCGAAGAAACAGGAACGCATCAAGGCCTCTCTGGCGCTGGCCGAACAGTACGGCTTTCCCGAGTGGGTCGAGGTCGACACGAACGCCATGAAGGGCGTGTTCAAGCGTTATCCGGACCGTGCCGAATTGCCGGCCGAGATCAACGAGCAACTGATCGTCGAATTGTATTCGAAGTGATCGGTATCTTCCGGAAAGAGAACAGAAGAGGGTAATCCATGGCGGGTTCGGTCAACGAGTTCCTCAAGCCACGCATCGTCAACGTGGAGACGATCAGCGATCGTCACGCAAAGGTGTCCCTGGAGCCGCTGGAGCGGGGGTTTGGCCACACCTTGGGCAATGCGCTGCGTCGTATCCTGCTCTCGTCCATGCCTGGCTGCGCGGTCACCGAGGTTGAGATCGAAGGCGTGCTGCACGAGTACAGTGCCGTCGAGGGTGTGCAGGAAGACGTGCTCGAGATCCTGCTCAACCTCAAGGAACTGGCGATCGTCATGGAAGACCGTGACGAGGCCATGCTCGTTCTGAACGCCAAGGGGCCGGGCACCGTGACCGCTGGTGACTTGCAGCTTCCGCACGGTGTGGAGATCGCCAATCCCGATTTCGTGATCGCTCACCTCACCGACAAGGGTGAGCTGAACATGAACGTCAAGGTTGAGCGCGGACGTGGCTACGAGCCGGCGGTTAACCGCGAGGGCGCGGCTGGAGAGGACCGCCCCATCGGTCGTCTGCAGCTTGATGCCTCCTACAGCCCGATTCGTCGCGTCGCCTACAGCGTCGAGGCGGCACGCGTGGAGCAGCGTACGGACCTCGACCGCCTGGTGCTCGATATCGAGACCGACGGCACCATCGACCCGGAAGACGCTGTGCGCCACTCGGCTACCATCCTGCAGGACCAGCTCACTGCCTTCGTCAACCTCGACCAGACCACCACCGCTGGTGGTGCCGAGGAGGAAGAAGGCAAGGGGCCGGCTATCGACCCCATCCTGCTGCGGCCGGTGGACGACCTGGAGCTCACGGTGCGCTCGGCCAACTGCCTGAAGGCCGAGAACATCTTCCTCATCGGTGACCTGATCCAGCGTACCGAGGTGGAGTTGCTGAAGACCCCGAACCTGGGCAAGAAGTCCCTGACCGAGATCAAGGACGTCCTTGCCACCCGCGGCCTGTCGTTGGGTATGCGCCTGGAGAACTGGCCGCCGGAAAATCTTGAAGAACTGATGGCACGCTGAGAAGCGTTCCCCGTAGTAACCTCTTTGCATAGGAAGTCGACCCATGCGTCATCGCAAATCCGGACGGCAGCTGAACCGCAACAGCGCACATCGCAAGGCTATGTTCCGCAACATGGCCAACTCGCTGTTCGAGCACGAACTGATCAAGACCACTCTGCCCAAAGCCAAGGAACTGCGCCGCGTGGCCGAGCCGTTGATCACCCTGGCCAAGGAGGATAGCGTGGCCAAGCGCCGCCTGGCCTTCGCGCGCCTGCGTAATCAGGCCACCGTGGCCAAACTGTTCAACGAGCTGGGACCGCGCTACAAGGAGCGTCCGGGTGGTTACCTGCGTATCCTCAAGTGCGGCTATCGCCCTGGGGACAAGGCGCCCATGGCCTACGTCGAGCTGGTCGATCGCCCGATCGTAGAGGCCGAGCAAGGCGAGGACATGGAAGCGGCCGTCGAGACCGAATGACCGATCGCGGCGCGAGCGAGAGGCCGGGCATTGCCCGGCCTTTTGCGTTTCAGTGGGGCGACCTGGCATGAGTGGCCCGCTGGTTCTGTTTACCGACTACGGGCTCGAAGGCCCTTGGGTCGGGCTGCTGCATGCGGTGATACAGCAGGGCCGGCCAGGGGCCCAGATCATCGACTTGCAACATGACCTGCCGCCCTTTCGTCCACGTGGTGCCGGTATCTTGTTGGCCGCACAACGGCGGTGGCTGCCGCGGGGTGCCACCGTGGTGGCAGTGGTCGACCCCGGAGTCGGTACCGCGCGCGGCGGCCTGTTGGTGGAATGCGAAGGTGTGCGCCTGATCGGCCCCGACAATGGCCTGTTGGCGCCTTTTTTCGCGGGCGCGCGCTACATTCGGTGCATCGACTGGATGCCCGGTGACATCCCCGCTACCTTCCACGGCCGCGATTGGTTTGTACCTGCCGCCCTACGCCTGCTCTCGGGTGAGGCGCTGGCGACCACTGAACTGAGCCCTTCCGATTGTGTCGGCCACGACTGGCCTGAGCGCCTTGACGAGATCATCTACATTGATCGCTTCGGTAACCTGATCACCGGTATTCCGGCATCATCGGCCCCGGAGGGCGCTCAGCGGCGCCTCGCCGGGCACGTCTTGCCGTATGCCCACACCTTTGGCGAGGTGTCGCCCGGCGATGCCTTCTGGCACCGGAACTCCCTGGGGTTGATCGAGATCGCGGTCAACCAGGGCAGTGCCGCCGAGCGGTTCGGACTGCGCGTCGGCGACCCGGTCTGAACGCACGGTGCCTGGTTTACGGGGTTGATGTGGAAGATCCAATGATGGGCACGGCCCTTTGGGCCTTTGCCTATCCTACGATGTTGGTGGTGTCGAATGATGGGTAGGATGGGCAAAGGCGCATCGCGCCGTGCCCATCAAAGGCCGGTTGTTCAATCGAACAGACTGAGCTGTCCGCTGGGCGATGGCGCGCGAAAGCGGTCGCAACGCAGGGGCGGGAGGCCGGGGAATCCCAGTGCGCGATGATGTTTGCGGAAACGAGCGGCGATGAGCTCGGCAAAGGGGCCTTCGCCGGTCATGCGCTGACCGAAGCGGCTGTCGTAGAGCCGTCCCCCACGGCTGTCGCGTATGCGTCCCAGCACGCGCTTGCGGCGCTCGGGATAGTGCACGGCCAGCCATTCGTCGAACAGGGGGGCGACCTCGTGCGGCAGCCGCAGAAGGATGTAGCCTGCCTCGCGTGCCCCGGCGGCATGCGCGGCATCCAGCAGGGTCTCGAGCTCGCTATCGGTAAGAAAGGGGATCACCGGGGCCATGAGTACGCCCACCGGAATCCCCTCGGCGGCCAGCCGTTCGATCACCCGCAGGCGGCGCTGCGGGGCAGCGGCTCGCGGCTCCATGCGCCGCGCCAGTGGACGGTCGAGGGTGGTCAGCGAGACGTTCACCTGCACCAGGCCATCACGTGCCAGCTCGGCGAGCAGGTCGATATCGCGCTCGATCAATGCCGACTTGGTGACGATGCTCACCGGATGCCGGGTCTCGCACAGCACCTCGAGCAGGGAGCGGCTGATGCGCAGCTCGCGCTCGATCGGCTGCCAGCCGTCGGTATTTATGCCCAGCGCGATGGGTTGGCAGCGGTAGCCTGGGCGTGCCAGTTCTTCGCGCAAGCGCGCGGCGGCCTCGGGCTTCCAGTGCAGCCGGGTCTCGAAATCCAGCCCCGGGGAATGGCCCAGCCAGGCGTGGCTTGGGCGCGCAAAGCAGTAGATGCAGCCGTGCTCGCAGCCGCGGTAGGGATTGATCGACTGGTGGAAGGGCACGTCCGGTGAATCGTTGCGGGTAATCACCGAGCGGCTGGTGTCGCGCACGAGCTCACGATGCAGCGGCTCAAGGGCCTCGTGGCTGCCCCAGCCGTCGTCGAAGGCCTCGACGCGGTATGTCGCGTAGCGGTTGGCGGGATTGGAGCATGCGCCCCGTCCCTTGCGTGTCTCAGACCGCGGCATAGTGCACCTTCTCGCCCAGCCAGCGGCGGATCAACGGCGCGGCCAGCTCGGGATGTTCATGCAACAGACGGTCGGCCAGTGCCTGCACTTGCGGGATCAGCGCCTCGTCGCGCACCAGATCGGCGATGCGGAACTGTACCTCCCCGGTCTGGCGGGTGCCCAGCACCTCGCCGGGGCCGCGCAGTGCCAGGTCCTTGCGGGCAATGGCAAAGCCGTCGCTGCTCTCGCGCAGCATGCTCAGGCGCTCGCGCGCCAGTTGCCCGAGCGGGGGGTGATACATCAGCACGCAGTGGCTCTCGGTCGCGCCCCGGCCCACCCGGCCGCGTAACTGGTGCAGCTGCGCCAGGCCCAGGCGTTCGGCATTGTCGATGATCATCAGGCTGGCGTTGGGCACGTCCACGCCGACCTCGATCACGGTGGTGGCTACCAGCAGGTCCAGTTCGCCGGCCTTGAATGCCTGCATCACGGCTTCCTTGTCCGCAGCCTTCAGGCGCCCGTGCACCAGGCCGACCCGCAGGTCGGGCAGGGCCTCGGCCAGTTCGCGCGCGCTGTCCTCGGCGGCCTGGCACTGCAAGGCCTCGGATTCCTCTATCAGGGTGCAGACCCAGTAGGCCTGGCGTCCCTGGCGGCAGTTTTCACCCACGCGTGCCACCACCTCGTTGCGACGTTCGTCGCTGATCACCACCGTTTTCACCGGTTGGCGGCCGGGCGGCAGTTCGTCGATCACCGACAGATCGAGATCGGCATAGGCGGTCATCGCCAGGGTGCGTGGGATAGGGGTGGCGGTCATGATCAGCTGGTGCGGCACCCACTGCTCGCCCTTGTTGCGCAGGGCCAGCCGCTGGTGTACGCCGAAGCGGTGCTGTTCGTCCACGATGGCCAGGCCCAGGCGGGCGAAGCGCACATCGTCCTGGAACAGGGCATGGGTGCCGATCACCAGCGACAGCTCGCCGGTGGCCAGGCGCTCGAGCACCGCCTCGCGCCGGCGCCCCTTGTGGCGGCCAGTGAGCCAGCCCACCTCGATGCCCAGCGGCGCGAACCACTGCGCCAGGTTCTGTCGGTGTTGCTCGGCCAGTAGCTCGGTTGGCGCCATCAGCGCCACTTGCCAGCCGGCCTCCAGGGTACGTGCTGCGGCCAGCGCCGCGACCAGGGTCTTGCCGCTGCCCACGTCGCCCTGCACCAGGCGCAGCATGGGACGGCCCGAGGCGAGGTCGTCGGCGATCTCGTCGACCACGCGTCGCTGAGCGCCGGTTGGATCGAAAGGCAGCGCGTCCAGCAGACGATGTGCCAGTGCACCGGCGGCGGCGATCCGCGGCGCGGCCTGTGCGCGCATGCGGCGGCGCAGCAGGCGCAGGCTGAGCTGGTGCGCCAGCAGTTCCTCGAAGGCCAGCCGCCGCTGTGCGGGGTGACCGTTTTCCGAGAGCAACTGGGTGGAGACATCCGGCGGGGGTCTGTGCAGCAGTGCGATTGCCTCGGGCAGGGAGGGCAGTCGGTGTTCGCGCAGTACCGCCTCCGGCAGCAGTTCCTGCAGGGCGCGGCCTTCGTGGAGCAGCGTCAGGGCCTGCGCGGTGAGATCGCGCCAGCTCGACTGGTGCAGGCCCTCGGTGGTGGGATAGATCGGCGTGAGTGCCTCCTCGACGGGGGCGGGCGCGTCGTCGCGCAGCAGGGTGTATTCAGGATGCACCAGCTCGAGCATCGCCGGGCCATTGCGTGCCTCGCCGAAGCAGCGCAGGCGCACGCCGCGCGTGAAGGCCTGCTTCTGCGCCGCAGTGAAGTGAAAGAAGCGTAGCATCAGGGCGCCGCTGCCGTCGGACACCCGTACCAGCAGTGAGCGCCGCCGGCCGAAGCGTACCTCGGCATGATCGACGGTGACCTCGATCACCGCCTGGTCGCCTGCGCGCAGGCTGCCCACCGGTACCACGCGGGTGCGGTCCTGGTAGCGTAGCGGCAGGTGGAACAGCAGGTCCTGCACCGTGTCGATGCCCAGCCGCGCCAGTTGTTGTGCGCGTCTTGGCCCCACCCCGCGCAGCGCGCTCACCGGCATCGTCGCCAGACTGTCCGCTTGGGCGTTCATGGGACGAGGATACTGAAGGATGGAGAACGTAACAAGAACATGGAGTGTGGATAGAAAAACCACAAAGGACACGAAGGACACAAAGATTTTCTGTGTGATAAAGGTCAATGAACACAGGCCCTTCATCAACAACCTTCGTGTTCTTTGTGTCCTTCGTGGTGATTTCCGGGCTTGCCGTTCGGTCGGGAGGCCTCTGCGGTTCCATCCTGGCAGCGGAACCGGGACAATGGCGGCGCGCAGGGTGGCAAGGGCCCTGCACCATCGTCTTCATCGCAGGACCGACGCCATGTTTCAGGAAATTCTCGAATTCGACACCCGTGGGCGCAGCACCCTGGACATCACCCGCGAGGTGCAGGCCACGGTGGCGCGCAGCGGTGTGCACACCGGGCTGTGCCATGTGTTCGTGCAGCACACCAGTGCCTCGCTGATCCTGTGCGAAAACGCGGACCCCGACGTACGGCACGACCTTGAGGGCTGGTTTCAGCGCAATGTCCCGGACGGTGATCCCCGCTACCGGCATAGTCTGGAGGGGCCGGACGACATGCCGGCACACATCCGCTCGATACTCACCAATATGGACCTGACCTTGCCGGTGCGCGAGGGGCGCTGCGCGTTGGGGACCTGGCAGGGGGTCTTTCTGTACGAGCATCGCCATCACGGCCACCGGCGGCGGGTGCTGGTGACCGTGAACGGCTGATTCAGGTGGGCGTCATTTCTTGTTGAGTGCGATATAGGCGCGGGTGAAGCCCTTGAGGGAGACCGGCAGGGTGAGCACCTGGCGATTGAGCAGGGCCACGCGCACCGCGGCCTTCTCGGCCTTCTTCATCACCTTGAGCAGCTTGTCGTCGATGATCTGGCCCACGGTGGTGCAGCCCTCGGGGGCGCAGGCCAGGAAGGGCAGCTTGAGCGGATCCTTTTCGTGGCCTTCGACCACGAAGGCCGCGCCCGGCGGCAACAACACGCCCAGTGGCAGCGTCACGATCAGCACCGGCTTGTCGTTTTGTGGCGCCATGCCGATGCGCATCTGCATCACCAGCTTGCCGTTGTCCTTGTTGCTCACATTCTGGAAGATGTAGCAGACCTCCGGTCCCTGCTTGTCCTTGGCATCGGCCAGGCCTTCTTCGCAGGCCTTGCCCCAGTCGCCGAAGGTGGGCACCGATTTCTTGTCCTCGGCCAGCGCGGGCTGGATGATGGCCAGAAGGAGTATCGCCAGGATCAGTTTGTGCATCGTGAAATTCCGTTTGTCCGTGGATCAGGGCATCCGGCGGGAAAACCCCGCCTGGCTTCAGTCAACCGACAGCCGATCACCCGACGAGTTCCATGATGGCGTCCATTTCGACACCGGCGTCCCGCGGTAGCGCCGCCACGCCGATGGCGGCGCGCGCTGGATAAGGCTGCTGGAAGTACTCGGCCATCACTTCGTTGACCTTGGCGAAGTGTCCCAGGTTGGTGAGGAAGATGTTCAGCTTGACCACGTCGTTCAGGCTGCCGCCGGCAGCCCGGGCCACTGCGGCGAGATTGTCGAACACGCGCCGGATCTGTGCCTCGATGTCGCCCTCGACCATCTCCATGGTTTCGGGCACCAGCGGGATCTGACCCGACAGGTACACGGTGTTGCCTACCTTGACCGCCTGGGAATAGGTGCCGATGGCCTGCGGGGCCTGGTCGGTGGCAATGATTTCTCTGCTCATCTGGAATAGTCTCCTGCAAGGGTGAGATGGCAATGCACGCACTCTATACAAACGACACCTGGCTGCCCAGTCCCTTGGCGTTGGCAGGTATGCTGCTGCTTTCCGCCTGCAGCGATCCGCCGGAGTCGCCACGGTTGTCGGCCGAGCCCTGGCCCGATGAGGTGGAGGTGACATTCCAGCAGGCCGAGGTGCTGCGCTATAGCGTCGAGCAGCAGCGGCTGGAGCGCGAGCGGCTGCGCCGTCTGGGGCTAGATGACGCGGTCCCGCCGCCACCGAAGCCATAGGCCGCCGAGGATCGCCAGTACCCACAAGGGGGTGTCGCGCCAATACACGTAAGGGGTGGCGCCCCGGCGCGGTACCACCTCGGCCGGTAGCAGCGCCGGGGCGAACTGGGGCGCACGTGCGCGTACCCGGCCGCGGTTGTCGATCACCGCCGAGATGCCGGTATTGGTCGCGCGCAGCAGCCAGCGACCGGTCTCTCGCGCACGCATGCGCGCGATCTCCAGGTGCTGATGCGGGGCCAGCGAGTCGCCAAACCAGGCATCGTTGCTGGCGTTGATCAGGAACGCCGCCTGCGGCAAGGCCTCGGCGACTTCGTGGCCAAAGGCGTCTTCGTAACAGATATCCACGCCCACCGCGTGGCCGGCGAGATGCAGTACCGGGCCGACCGAGGGATCGGCGCTGAAGTCCGACATGGGAATACGCAGAAAGTCCAGCAGCGGGCGCAGCAGAGGGGCCAGCGGCAGGTATTCGCCGAAGGGGACCAGGTGGCGTTTGAAATACTGCTGCCGGCCGGAAACCCCGAGCCCGATCATGGCATTGTAGTAGCGGCCGTCGACGCGGCGCACCACGATGCCGGTGAGCAGGTCCCGCCCTTCGTCGCGCATACGTCGGTCGAGCGGCCGCAGCAGGGTATTTTCGACCTCGTCGTCGAACGCCGCGATGGCTGTCTCCGGCCAGACGATCAGGCGTGCCTCCGGCGCCTGCTCGCTCAGTCCCAGGTAGCGTTCGATAGTCGCCTGGAATTGCTCGGGCCGCCACTTCTCGCGCTGCGGCACATTGCCTTGCGCCAATGCCACCGGCACAGGCGTGCCTGCGGGCTCGGTCCAGTCGATGCGCCCGAGCAGTGCCCCCGTGCCCCACAGCACGACCAGGGCGAGCAGGGGCCAGCCCCGCCGCCAGGTGAGCAACAGTCCGGCCGAGAGCACCAGCAGGGCGCCGACGCCGAACACGCCGAGCAGGGGCGCGAAGCCCGACAGTGGCAGGTCGATCTGGCTGTAGCCCAGGGCCAGCCAGGGGAAGCCGGTGAAGAGATTGGCGCGCAGCAACTCCACCCCCAGCCAGGCCAGTGGCGCGGCCAGCCACAACAGCAGGGGGCCGTCCTGCTGTCCGGCCAGCCAGCGCAGGCTGGCGCCGGCCAAGGCGAAGTAAGCGGCCATGATGGCGATGAACAGCAGGGTGAAAAACAGGCCCAGCGGCGGCACCACGCCACCGAACTGGTCGATGCTGATGCGCAGCCAGAAGACGCCGAAGCCCATCAGGCCGAGGCCGAAAGCGTAACCGATGGCGGCTGCCTCGCGTGCGCTGTGCGTGCCACGCCAGAGCTGCAACAGGGCGGCGATCAGTGGTAGCGCCAGCCAGCCCTGGCCGAAGGGGGCAAAGGCCAGTACCAGCAGGCCGCCCAGGCTGAAGGCGGCCAGCCCGCGCAGCAGGGGAGAGGCAGCGGGCAGGCGCATTCAGGTCTCGCCGTCGGCCGCATCCCTGGGGGGGGGCGCCAGTCGCTCGATGTTGAGCAGGCGGATACGCCGACCGTCGGCGCCCAGTACCTCGAAGCGGAAGCCGTGGACCTCCACTGACTCGCCGCGCTTGGGCATGCGTCCGAAGGCCTTGAGCACCAGGCCGCCAATGGTGTCGTAGTCCTCGTCGGGCAGCTCGACGTCGAAATAGGCGTTGAAGTCCTCGATGCTGGTGTGTGCCTTGGCGGTGTACTGGTTTTCGTCGCGGCGCATGATGAAGGCGCCCTCGTCGAAGTCGTACTCGTCCTCGATTTCGCCGACGATCTGTTCGAGCACGTCCTCGATGGTGACCAGGCCGGCAGCTGCGCCGTACTCGTCCACCACGATGGCCATGTGGCTGCGGCTGGCGCGGAACTCGCGCAGCAGCACGTCGAGCCGCTTGCTCTCGGGCACGAACACTGCCGAGCGCAGGATGTCGCGCAGACGGAAGCGCTCGGCATCGCGCCCGCAGTATTGCAGCAGGTCCTTGGCGAGCAGGATCCCGACCACCTCGGCACGGTCCTCGCCGATCACCGGGAAGCGCGAGTGGGCCGACTCGACCACCACGGGCAGGATCTGCTCGAGCGAGTCGTCGCGGCTTACCACCACCATCTGTGCGCGTGGGATCATGATGTCGCGCACCTGCAGATCCGAGACCTGCAGCACGCCCTCCATCATGGACAGGGCGTCACCGTCGAACAGCGCCTTTCGGCGTGCCTGGCGCAACAGCTCGACGAGCTGTTCCTTGGTTTCCGGTTCGCTGCGGGTCTCCGGGAGCAGTCGCTCCAGCAGGCGGCTCGCGAACGAACCGCTGCGACTTCGGTCCTTGCTGTTCATGTCATCTCGTCGGGGGGATCGGGGAAAGGGATCATTCGTCGTAGGGGTCGCCGAAGCCCAGGCGTTCGAGGATGGCGCGCTCGCGCGCCTCCATGACCTCCGCCTCGGTCTCCGTCTGGTGATCGTGGCCGCACAGGTGCAGTATGCCGTGCACCACCATGTGCGCCCAGTGTGCTGCCGGGCTCTTGCCCTGCTCGGCCGCCTCGCGTTCGACCACTGCCGCGCAGATCACCAGATCACCGAGCAGGTGGCCGGTCTCCTCCGCCGGCACGCCGGGCGGTGGCTCGAAGGCGAAGGACAGCACATTGGTCGGCCGGTCGCGCCCGCGGTAGTCGCGGTTGAGCGCCTGGCTCTCGGCCTCGTCCACCACGCGGATGGTGACGGCCGCTGGCCCTTCGCGGTCGCCCAGAGCTGCACCCGCCCAATGGCGAAAGGCCGATTCGGGCGGGGTGCTCTCGTCACGCACCGCGTACTGCACCTCGATCTCGGGGGTCATGCGTCGGTCCCGCGGTCGTGGCGATCGTAGGCCTGCACCACCTTCTGCACCAAGGTATGGCGTACCACGTCGCGAGCGTTGAAGAAGGTAAAGCTCAGACCCTCGACCTCGCCGAGTACCTCGATGGCATGGCGCAGGCCCGACTGCTGGCCGCGCGGCAGATCCACCTGGGTGACATCGCCGGTGATTACCGCTGTTGAGCCGAAGCCCAGGCGGGTGAGGAACATCTTCATCTGCTCCGGGGTGGTGTTCTGCGCCTCGTCGAGGATGATGAAGGCCTCGTTGAGTGTGCGCCCACGCATGTAGGCCAGCGGGGCCACTTCGATGACGTTGCGCTCGATCAGCTTGCTCACGCGTTCGAAGCCCAGCATTTCGTAGAGGGCGTCGTACAACGGTCTCAGGTAGGGGTCGATCTTCTGGCTGAGATCGCCGGGCAGGAAGCCCAGGCGCTCGCCAGCCTCTACCGCCGGGCGCACCAGCAGGATGCGCCGTACCTGCTCGCGCTCCAGTGCGTCCACTGCGCAGGCCACGGCGAGATAGGTCTTGCCGGTGCCCGCCGGGCCAATACCGAAGTTGATGTCATGGGTCATCACCCGGTGCAGGTACTCTGCCTGGTTGGGGCCGCGCGGGCGGATCAGACCGCGCCGTGTGCGGATGGTGACCTCGGGAGTGTCCGCCTCGCGCGGCTCGAGCAGGGCCTCGATGCCCGATTCCTGCAGGAACAGGTGGACCCGTGCGGGTGTGAGTACCTCATGGGCCGAGGCGTCATACAGGCCCTGCAGTACCTCGCGGCCCGCGCGCACCGCCTCAGGGCCGCCGAACAGGCGGAAGAAGTTGCCGCGGTTGCTGATCTCGATGCCCAGGCGGCGCTCGAGCTGGCGCAGGTGTTCGTCGAGCTGGCCACAGACGTTGCGCAGGCGCTCGTTGTCCTCGGGCTCGAGCAGCAGGTCCAGCGAGTCGGGGTGTTCCTTCATCAGGCGTTGACGGCCTCTTCGACGGGCACGACCAGCTCGCCGCGCAGCGAGTTGGGGAAGGCCTCGGTGATGCGCAGATCGACGAAATGGCCGATCAGCGAGGCAGGGCCGGCAAAGTTGACCACCCGGTTGTTCTCGGTGCGCCCGGCCAGCTCGTTCGGGTTCTTGCGCGAGGGGCGGTCCACCAGCACGCGCTGCACCGTGCCCACCATCTGCCGGCTGATGCGCTGGGCCTGGCTGTTGACCAGCTGTTGCAGGCGCGCCAGGCGCTGTTGCTTGACCTCCAGCGGCACGTCGTCGGGCAGCTCGGCAGCCGGGGTGCCGGGGCGCCGGCTGTAGATGAAGCTGAAGGAATGGTCGAAGCCGATCTCCTCGATCAGGCGCAGGGTGTGTTCGAAGTCCTGCTCGGTCTCGCCGGGGAAGCCGACGATGAAGTCCGAGGAGATGCTGATGTCGGGGCGCACCTCACGCAGGCGACGGATCTTCTGCTTGTAGTCCCAGGCGCTGTGCCCGCGCTTCATGGCCAGCAGGATGCGGTCCGAGCCGGACTGCACCGGCAGGTGCAGGTGACTGACCAGCTCGGGCACATCGGCATAGACTTCGATCAGGCTGTCGGAGAACTCCACCGGGTGCGAGGTGGTGTAGCGGATGCGCTCAATGCCATCGATGGCGGCGACGTAGCGGATCAGCAGCGCCAGATCGGCGGTCTCGCCGTCGTGCATCAGTCCGCGGTAGGCGTTGACATTCTGCCCCAGCAGGTTGACCTCGCGCACGCCCTGGGCGGCGAGCTGGGCCACCTCGGCGATAACGTCGTCAAACGGCCGGCTGATCTCGGTGCCGCGGGTGTAGGGCACCACGCAGAAGGTGCAGTACTTCGAGCAGCCCTCCATGATCGAGACATAGGCCGTGGGGCCCTCGGCGCGCGGCTCGGGCAGGCAGTCGAATTTTTCGATCTCGGGGAAGCTGACGTCGACCACCGGCTCGCCGCGGCGGGCCTGCTCGATCATTTCCGGCAGGCGGTGCAGGGTCTGCGGGCCGAACACCAGGTCGACGAAGGGTGCGCGCTCGCGGATGGCCTCGCCCTCCTGGCTGGCCACGCAGCCGCCTACGCCGATCACCAGCGAGGGTCTGGCCTCCTTCCACGGCCGCCACTGGCCGAGTTGGGAGAAAACCTTCTCCTGCGCCTTCTCGCGGATCGAGCAGGTGTTGAGCAGCAGCACATCGGCCTGCTCGGGGTGGTCGGTTTCCTCCAGGCCGAGCGACTCCCGCAGCACGTCCCGCATCTTCTGCGAGTCGTACTCGTTCATCTGGCACCCGAAAGTCTTTATATAGACGCTGCCTGCCATCCGTTCACCGGTTCCGCTCAGGGGGACCGGTAATTTTACCTCGACAAACAGCCATTTGCATCCGTTTCCGACTTTTCGTGCCGATAGTGGTGTTCACAGGCCGATCAGCTCCGCGTGCATGCCGTGGGCCTGGATCTCGCGCAACATCTGCTCGGGGCGCACGCCCTTGGGATCGAAGTCCACCAGCATGAGGTGGCGGGTGCGCTCGTGCACGCAGGCGCAATAGACCCCGTCCATCCAGGCCAGGTCACGCTCCAGCGCGTGGATCTGCTCGTCGCTCAGGTCTTCGTCGATGTGGATGACGATGTCGCTGCAATCGTTGGGCATGGCGCTCTCCTTCTCGCGGCACGCGGCGGGACGCCGCACCCCATGAATAGACCAGCTGTGTCCGGCGCGCCATGCGGGACATCCCTGATCCCCCGGGGAGCGGGTACAATACCGCCACCTCATCACTCGGGTCCGATCATCATGAAGTTGGAAAACCTGCAGGACATCGAACGTGCCACCGCGCCGGCACGCAGTGAAATGGCCCGCCTGAGCATGGCCATCCTCTTTCTCGTCGGTATCATTTTTTATGTAAGTGTTGGCCTGAATGCCAGCGACACCCTGGTGATCGCCGCCATGATGGGTGGCTACATGGCACTCAACATCGGTGCCAACGACGTGGCCAACAACGTGGGGCCGGCGGTCGGCTCGCGCGCCCTGACCCTGGGCGGAGCCATCCTCATCGCCGCCATCTTCGAGGCAGGCGGCTCCCTGATCGCAGGGGGCGACGTGGTGGGCACCATCAAGAAGGGCATCATCGATCCGCAGATGATCGGTGACACCGATACCTTCGTGTGGCTGATGATGGCCGCCCTGCTTGCCGGTGCGGTGTGGCTGAATGCCGCCACCGCGCTGGGCGCACCGGTCTCAACCACGCATTCCATCGTCGGCGGAGTGCTCGGTGCCGGCATTGCCGCGGGCGGCTTCGGTATCGCCAACTGGGGCAAGATGGGGGCCATCGCCGCTTCCTGGGTGATTTCGCCGGTGCTCGGCGGCATCATCGCCGCGATCTTCCTGTATCTCATCAAGCGCAGCATCATGTACCGCCGCGACAAGCTGGCTGCTGCACGCCGCGTGGTGCCCCTGCTGGTGGCGGCCATGGCCTGGGCCTTCTCCACCTATCTGGTGCTCAAGGGATTGAAAAAGATCTGGAAGGCGGACTTCGGCATCGCCCTGCTGATCGGCCTGGGCGTCGCTGTCGGTATCTACCTGCTGGTGCGCCCGCTGATCCGGCGCTCGACCCGCGACATGGAAAACAACAAGGCGGCAATCAACCGGTTGTTCACCATCCCGCTGATCTTCGCCGCTGCCCTGCTCAGTTTTGCCCACGGGGCCAACGACGTGGCCAACGCGGTGGGCCCGCTGGCCGCCATCAACGAGGCCCTGGCGCACGGTGACATCGCTCGGAAGGCGCCCATCCCGCTGTGGGTGATGATGATCGGTGCCCTCGGCATCGCCCTGGGCCTGGCCCTGTACGGCCCCAAGCTGATCCGCACCGTGGGCAGCGAGATCACCGATCTCGATCAGAGCCGCGCCTTCTGCATCGCCATGGCTGCCGCCATCACTGTGATCATCGCCAGCCAGCTCGGCCTGCCGGTGTCCTCGACCCACATCGCGGTCGGCGCGGTGTTCGGCGTGGGCTTCCTGCGCGAGCACCTCAAGGCGACCTATGCGCGCATGATCGACGAGATCGAGGAGCACCACCAGGGCGAGGATCGTGAGGTGGTCGAGGCCTTCCTGGAGCGCTTCCGCGTCGCCTCGCTGGAAGAAAAGCGCATGATGTTGCGCGAGCTCAAGGACAAGAAAAAGACCCTGCCGCTGGAGAAGGGCGAGCGCAAGCGCCTGAAGAAGATGGTGCGCAAGCAGCTGGTGAAGCGTTCGGCGCTGATGAAGATCGTCGCCGCCTGGCTGATCACGGTGCCGGCCTCGGGCGTGCTGGCTGCGCTGCTGTACTTCACCATCCGCGGCATGATGCTGCCCTGATCCAGGTGGGCCATCGGGCGCGCAAACGGTTCGGGCAGAATTTCCTGCACGATCCCAACATCATCCGCAAGATCGTGCGGGCCATCGACCCGCGCCCGGGCGAGCACCTGGTCGAGATCGGTCCCGGGCAGGCGGCGCTCACCCGCCCGCTGCTCGAGGCCGTGGGTGAACTGGATGCCATCGAGATCGACCGCGACCTGGTGCCACTGGTGGCCGAGCGCTGCGCGGCGCACGGCCGGCTGCGCCTGCACCAGGCCGATGCGCTGAAGTTCGATTTTGCTGCCCTGGCTGGCGACGGCCGCCCGTTGCGGGTGGTCGGCAACCTGCCTTACAACATCTCCACGCCACTGCTGTTCCACTTGCTGGAGTATCGGCGACTGGTCCGCGACATGCACTTCATGTTGCAAAAGGAGGTGGTCGAGCGCATGGCCGCGCCGCCCGGGAGCAAGACCTACGGCCGCCTGTCGGTGATGCTGCAGGCCTGGTGTCGGGTCGAGCACCTGTTCGACATCGGTCCCGGTGCTTTCCGTCCGGCGCCGAAGGTGGATTCCAGTCTGACGCGGCTCATCCCGTTGCCGGAATCCGCGGTCGGCATCGACGACCCGGCGCTGTTCGCGGAGCTGGTGCGCCTGGCCTTCGCCCAGCGCCGCAAGACGCTGCGCAACAACCTGAAGGGGCGAGTTTCAGCGGAGCGTATCGCCGCCCTGGGCCTCGATCCCGGTGCGCGTGCCGAGACCCTGAGCGTGGACGACTTCAAGCGCCTGGCCAACGCCCTGGCCAGCGACTCTGTTCAGCCGCCTGCGAACGGATAGGCCGCACGGCGCGCCACCAACTGCTCGGCACGGCTGATCAGGCCAATCTTCTCCCAGGCGTCGAGCTGGCGGCGCACCGCCGGCCGCGCCTCTTGCCAGGTCATGCCGGTACGCAGGACAGGAGAATAGAGCAGGCGGATCAGCAGGTAGTCCAGCCCGGTCAGGCGCTCGTCGTCGGTACGGTCACTGAACACGGTGTAGCGCGCGAAGCGCGAGTCGTTGATCAGTCCGAGCATCTGCGTCACTTCCTCGATGATGCAGGACTCGAGCTTTCCGGCTGCCGTCACCCGGCTGACCGGGATCACCACAGTGCCGCGTACGATCTCCGCGCGTCGGTTGAAGCGGATGCTGCCCATGCACCAGCTGTGCGCGAATTCGCTTTCCGCGATTGCTGGCATCTCGCGTGCTACCAGGATGCCGAGTTCCTCGTCCGCAGCGAAGTAGACCCGCACATTGGCTTCCTCGGGGCGCTCGACCAGGCGTACCGAGAGGCGGGCGATGCCGCCCAGGGTCTCGAGGTGGCGGCGCAGCAGGGCACGCTGGGTGCGGGCGTCTCCCTCTCCACTGTGCATCCACACGCGCAAGGGCTGCACCCAGCGCTTGATTACCGGAGGCACCCCTTCTTCCGTGTACTCGGCGTTCAGGGCGATGTCGTGGAAGCTGCGCTCGATATAGAACTTGTCCTGCCAATAGGACGATTCCGAGGCGGAGACTCCACCAGCATAGCAGGCCGCCAGAATGCACAGCAGGCCATACAGGAAGACGGTGGACAGGACCTGCTTGTTGATCGGCATCTTCGGTAAGACCTCCCAGGCAGGGAAAACCCCTTTTCCTGATCAATCTATCCCTGAAAAATACCTTTTACAACAAGCATTTACATCTTGCAGGATAATAATATTCGAATGTGGGCAGGTGATGGTGAAGCCCGCCCGGCAAAGGACCGGGCGGGAACGGGTTCAGAAGGGAATGTCGTCGTCGTAGCTGTTGTCCACCGGCGGTGCGGCAGGAGCCCCCTGGGGTTGGGTGTTCTGCTGGGGGGCGCCCTGCTGCTGGCGCGGCGCGAAGTCCGCGCTGCCGCCGCGCGAGTCGAGCATCTGCATCTCGTCGGCGATGATCTCGGTGGTGTAGCGGTCGTTGCCCTGCTGATCCTGCCACTTGCGGGTCTGCAGGCGACCCTCGATGTACACCTTGGAGCCCTTGCGCAGGTATTCGCCGGCGATCTCGGCCAGGCGCCGGAACATCACCACCCGGTGCCATTCGGTCCGTTCCACCGGCTCGCCGGTGTTCTTGTCTTTCCAGGACTCGGAAGTCGCCACGGTGATGTTGGTCACCGCCCCACCGTTGGGCATGTAGCGCACCTCGGGATCCTGTCCCAAGTTGCCGATCAGGATTACCTTGTTGACGCCTCTGCTGGCCATTTTTCCTCCTCAAGATGTGTGCTGACGCCCCCTCCCTGGGGCGTGCCGTCGGTTCGTCTTCAACGATCAGGAGATGTTACGCTGGCGCGCCGATGATTGCATCCGCCTGCGCGCGCTCGAAACGTTCGCGATCGACCTTCAGATAGGCGACGCCCTCCTCGGGCACCACCACTGCTTCGACCACCCCCGGCAGGGCCTGCAATTTGCCGGCCGTCCCTGCTGGGTCGTCCAGTGCCGTCTCGGGGAGATGCAGTAGCTCACTGGTCACCCGTTGTGGCCGGCGCATGCCGCTGGCAGTGAGTAACCAGACAAGGGCCACACCGGCGCCGAACAGGAAAGGTGCCATGACGCCGTAGTGCTGGTGCAGCCAGCCGCCCAGCACGCCACCGACGAAGGACCCCGTGAACTGTGAGGTGGAATACACGCCCATCGCCGTGCCCTTGGCGTCCGGCGGCGCGGTCTTGGATACCAGCGAGGGCAGGAGGGCCTCGAGCAGGTTGAAGGCCACGAAGAACAGCGCCACGGCCAGCACCAGCGGCCAGAACTGGTGGCCGAAGCGCCAGATCAGCAACTGAGCCAGGCCGAGGGTGCCGATGGCGCCGAGGAACACGCCTTTCATGCGTCCGCCCTTCTCGGACAGGATCACCAGGGGCACCATGCCGACGATGGCGATGAGCATGATCGGAAGGTACACCAGTGCGTGATCCGCCGGTGCCACACCGGCATCGCGCAGGAGCAGCGGGACGGCCAGGAACAGGGCGGTGAGGATCAGGTGCAGCGAGAAGATGCCGAGATCGAGACGCAGCAGGTCGGCATGCGTGAGTACCCGTCGGAACAGGGCCGGCACCGGCTCGGCGTCGCGATGCACCGAGCTGCGCAGCGGCGTCGGTACCACCCAGGCGATCAGTGCCATGCCGGCCAGTGCCAGCCCGGCAGTGATCCAGAAGATGCCCGGCACGCCGACCCAGGCATCCAGGGCGGGGCCGGCGATCATCGCCAGCATGAAGGACAGGCCGATGGTCATGCCGATGGTGGCCATGATCTTGGTGCGCTGCTCCTCGCGCGTGAGATCAGCCGCCAGGGCCATGATCGCCGCCGCCACCGCGCCGCTGCCCTGCAGGGCGCGGCCGGCCACGATCCAGAGCATGTCCTCCGCAGTCGCCGCCACCACACTGCCCAGCGCGAACAGCGCCAGGCCACCCAGGATCACCGGCTTGCGCCCGAGGCGGTCGGACAGCAGGCCGAAGGGGATCTGCAACAGCGCCTGGGTCAGCCCGTAGATGCCGATCGCCAGGCCGGTGAGCAGCGGCGTGGCCCCCGGCAGCGTCTCGGCATACAGTGCGAACACCGGCAGGATCAGGAACAGGCCCAGCATGCGCGTGCCATAGACCCCCGCCAGGCCCAGCGCGGCGCGGCGCTCCGCCGGGCTCAGGGCGTGATCCCTCTCCTTCGTCATTCCGACCTCCCGATAGAAGACTGCATGAAAAACGGCATTTTACACCTCGAGCACATCGGCGACCGAGGCCAGCAGGGAAGTGCTGACTAGGCCCTTTCTTCTTCGCTCGCCGCCCCTTCCCGGATTCCGTAGAATTGGCTGGTTTGTCCCTGCTGCACGGAATTCGATGGACACGATCCAGATCCGCGGTGCCCGCACCCACAACCTCAAGAATATCGACCTCGACCTGCCGCGCGACCGGCTGATCGTGATCACCGGTCTGTCGGGCTCGGGCAAGTCCTCGCTGGCCTTCGACACCCTGTATGCCGAGGGGCAGCGGCGCTACGTGGAGTCGCTGTCGGCCTATGCGCGGCAGTTCCTGTCGATGATGGAGAAGCCCGACGTGGACCATATCGAGGGCCTGTCGCCGGCGATCTCCATCGAGCAGAAGACCACCAGCCACAACCCACGCTCGACGGTGGGCACCATTACCGAGATCTACGATTACCTGCGCCTGTTGTTCGCGCGGGTGGGCACGCCGCGCTGTCCCGAGCACGGCGAGCCGCTGGAGGCGCAGACGGTCTCGCAGATGGTGGACCAGGTGCTGGCCTTGCCCGAAGGCAGCAAGCTGATGCTGCTCGCCCCGGTGGTCAGCGACCGCAAGGGCGAATATCACCGGTTGCTCGGCGAGCTGTACGCCCAGGGCTACATCCGTGCGCGCATCGACGGCGAGATCTTCGAATTGGACCAGCCGCCGGAGCTGGATCTGCGCCGCAAGCACACCATCGAGGTGGTGGTGGATCGATTCCGGGTGCGCGAGGACCTGCGCCTGCGGCTGGCCGAATCCTTCGAGACCGCGTTGCGCCTGGCCGAGGGCACGGCCCGGGTGGCCTGGATGGACGAGGACCGCGAGGAGCTGGTGTTCTCCGCCAACTTCGCCTGCCCGGTGTGCGGCTACAGCATCGAGGAACTGGAACCGCGTCTGTTCTCCTTCAACAATCCCGTCGGCGCCTGTCCCGCCTGCGATGGCCTGGGTATCGAGCAGTTCTTCGACCCAGCCAAGGTGATCACCGACCCCTCGCTGTCGCTGGCTGGTGGTGCCATCCGCGGCTGGGACCGGCGCAATGCCTGGTATTTCCAGATTATCCGCTCGCTGGCCGAGCACTACGGTTTCGATCCCGAGACCCCCTGGCAGGATCTGCCGAAGCGCATCCACGAGATCATCCTGCGCGGCAGTGGCACCGAGGTCATCGAGTTCACCCATTTCAACGAGCGCGGCCGGGTGGTGAAGAAGACTCACCCCTTCGAGGGTGTACTCAACAACATGCGCCGCCGCTATCACGAAACCGAGTCCAACGCGGTGCGCGAGGAACTGGCGCGTTACATCTCGCACCAGCCTTGCCCCGACTGCGCTGGCACCCGCCTCAACGAGGCGGCGCGCAACGTCTTCGTGGCCGAACGGCGCCTGCCCGACCTGGTCGCACTGCCCATCGAGCAGGGCCTGGCTTTCTTCCGCGAACTGCAACTGCCGGGACACAAGGGCGAGATCGCGGCCAAAATCGTCAAGGAGATCGCTGAGCGGCTGCAGTTCCTGGTGAACGTGGGGCTCAACTACCTGACCCTGGATCGCAGCGCCGAGACGCTGTCTGGCGGCGAGGCCCAGCGCATTCGCCTGGCCAGCCAGATCGGTGCCGGTCTGGTCGGGGTGATGTACGTGCTTGACGAGCCCTCCATCGGCCTGCACCAGCGGGACAACGAGCGCCTGCTCAAGACGCTCACCTACCTGCGCGATCTGGGCAACACCGTGATCGTGGTCGAGCACGACGAAGACGCCATCCGCACCGCCGATCACGTGGTGGATATCGGTCCCGGTGCCGGTCGCCACGGCGGTCAGGTGGTCGCCCAGGGCACGCCGGAAGAAATCGCCGCCAGCGCAGAATCGCTCACCGGGGCCTACCTGAGCGGCCGCGAGCGCATCGCTATTCCCGAGACCACCACCCCGCGTGACCCCAAGCGTCTGCTGTGTCTGCGCGGCGCCTCGGGACACAACCTCAAGGCGGTGGACCTGGAGATCCCCATCGGCCTGTTCACCTGCGTCACCGGGGTCTCGGGCTCGGGCAAGTCCACCCTGATCAACGACACTCTCTATCCCCTCGCCGCCAACCGCCTCAATGGCGCCAATCACGACATCGCGCCCTATCGCTCGATCAGCGGGCTGAAGCATCTCGACAAGGTGGTGGACATCGACCAGTCGCCCATCGGCCGCACCCCGCGTTCCAATCCGGCCACCTATACCGGCTTGTTCACGCCCATCCGCGAGCTGTTCGCCGGTGTCCCCGAGGCGCGCTCGCGCGGCTACACCCCGGGACGCTTCAGCTTCAATGTCAAGGGAGGGCGCTGCGAGGCCTGTCGCGGTGACGGGGTGATCAAGGTGGAGATGCACTTCCTGCCCGATATCTACGTGCAGTGCGACGTGTGCAAGGGCCAGCGCTACAACCGCGAGACGCTCGAGATCCGCTACAAGGGCAAGAACATCAACGAAGTGCTGGAGATGACCGTGGAGCAGGCGCTGGAGTTCTTCGACGCGGTGCCGGTCATCCGTCGCAAGTTGCAGACCTTGATGGACGTGGGGCTGAGCTACATCACCCTGGGGCAGAACGCCACCACCCTCTCCGGTGGTGAGGCGCAGCGGGTGAAGCTCTCGCGCGAGCTGTCCAAGCGCGACACCGGCAGCACCCTCTATATTCTCGACGAGCCCACCACCGGGCTGCACTTCCACGACGTCAGGCAATTGCTCGGCGTGCTGCACCGCCTGCGCGACCACGGCAACACCGTGGTGGTCATCGAGCACAACCTGGACGTGATCAAGACCGCTGACTGGATCGTGGACCTCGGTCCCGAGGGCGGTGACGGCGGCGGCGAGATCATCGCCACCGGCACCCCGCGCGAGGTCGCGCAGATGGAGCACTCGCATACCGGGCGTTTCCTCAAGCCGCTGTTCGAGGGCTGAGGCTTCCTCGGCCGGGTGCCAGGGCTTTTGATGGGTACGGCCCTTCGGGCCTTTGCCCATCCTAGCGGTGTCGGGTTTGTTGAAGGGTGGGTAGGATGGGCAAAGGCGCATCGCGCCGTGCCCATCATTGGGCTGGATCACGAGGAGACAGCGATGAGGAAATGGCACAAGTCCCCCGAGGCGATCGCACGGCTCACGCCGGAGCAGTATCGCGTCACCCAGGAGAACGGCACCGAGTACCCTGGCACGGGTGAGTATCTGCACAACGAGGAACCGGGCATCTACGTGGACGTGGTTTCAGGCGAGCCCCTGTTCCTGTCGGTCGACAAGTTCGACTCGGGCTGTGGCTGGCCGAGCTTTGCACGCCCGGCCGATCCCGATTGCATCGTCGAGCGGCGCGACACCAGTCACGGCATGCTGCGCACCGAGGTGCGTTCGCGCTACGGTGACAGCCATCTGGGGCACGTCTTTCCCGACGGGCCGCCGGAGCGGGGCGGGCTGCGTTATTGCATCAACTCGGCGGCGCTGCGATTCGTGCACCGCAACGACATGGAAGCGGAAGGTTATGGTGACTACCTGCCGCTGCTCGATCGGACCGCAGACTGAGCTGGGGGCAGGTCGGCATGCGATAATGGGCTTTTTTCCGTTTCCGGGCAGAGATGTTCAAGCCGCAGAACCGTATCGCCGAGCCCCGCTGGATCGACTGGGCGCGCCTGCGCCCCGGCCTTGTGCCGCCGGAAGTGGCCGCCTGGCTGCGTGACCCGGGCTCGCTGACGCGCGCTGTGGTGCAGGCCTGCGCCGGCGATTTCGGGGTGGTGGTTCAGCGTCAGGACTGGGCGCGTGCCTTGCCCAGCGAACAGCGCTGGCTGGGCGCCTCGCCCGCCGAGCGCTGCCTGGTGCGCGAGGTGAAGCTGTATTGCGACAACACGCCCTGGGTGTTCGCGCGTACCCTGATCCCCGCCACCAGCCTGCGTGGCCCGGCGCGGCGCCTGGCGCGACTGCGCAGCCGGCCGCTGGGTGCGGTGCTGTTCTCCGACCCGTGCACCCGGCGGCTGGGCGTGCAGCTGGCGCGGCTGGATGCCCGCCACGCGCTGTATCATGCGGCCTGCTCGCACCTGGACGAGGACCGTCTCCCTGCGGCCATCTGGGGGCGGCGCACCCTGTTCTCCTATGCAGGCAAGCCGTTGCTGGTGAACGAGATCTTCCTGCCGGCCATCCCGGCGCGAACGTCATGAACGAACAGTACCCGCGCATCGATGTCCTGGAAATGAAACGCCCGGCCTGGCAGCGGCGGCTGCGTGCCTACTGGAAGCTGATCCGTGCCGATCGGCCGATCGGCATCTTCCTGTTGTTATGGCCCGCGCTGTGGGCGTTATGGATCGCGGGCGAGGGGAATCCGCCCTGGCAGGTGACGCTGATCTTCGTGCTCGGCACCGTACTGATGCGCTCGGCCGGCTGCGCCATCAATGACTACGCCGACCGCGATTTCGATGGCCACGTGGAGCGCACCGCCGGTCGCCCCCTGGCCACCGGCCTGATCCGCCCGCGCGAGGCGCTGGCGGTGTTCGCGGTGTTGGCGCTGGTCGCCTTCGGGTTGGTGTTGTTTCTCAACCGGCTCACCGTGATGATGTCCTTCGTGGCGGTGGCGCTGGCAGCGGTCTATCCCTTCATGAAGCGCTATACCCACCTGCCGCAACTGGTGCTGGGCATGGCCTTCGGCTGGGCGGTTCCCATGGCCTTCACCGCCCTGCATGGCACGGTGCCGCCACTTGCCTGGGAGTTGTTTGCCGCCACCGTGATCTGGGCGCTGATCTATGACACCGAGTACGCCATGGTCGATCGCGAGGACGACCTGAAGATCGGCATCAAGTCCAGCGCCATTCTGTTCGGTCGTCATGACCGTCTGATCATCGGTCTGCTGCAACTGCTGATGCTTGCCCTGCTGTGGGATGCCGGCCGCCGCGCCGGCTTGGGCTGGGGCTGGTGGGGCGGACTGGCGGTCGGTGCTGGACTGTTTGCCTGGCAGCAGGTGCTGATCCGTCATCGCGAGCGGCAGGCCTGCTTTCGTGCCTTTCTCAACAACAATGCCTTCGGGCTGGTGTTGTTCCTCGGCCTGTTCCTCGACTACCTGTTGCGTTGATACACCGTCTCGTTGTCCTGCTGTTGCTGTTGATCACGGCATCGTGGTGGGGCTGGGGCGCGCTGTACGCCCCGCCGACCGTGCGTGTGCTGGCCGACGGCAGCCGCCTGGACTGGGATCAATGCTGGTTCGACACGCCTTCCTGGCGGCCGGTGCACTGTGGCTGGCTGCGCCGCCCCCGAGAAGACATTGTCCTGCCGGTGGTCTACCTGCCGGCTTTCTTCTGGCAGCGGCGGCAGCCGCCGGTGCTGTACGTCTCCGGTGGGCCGGGTGGGGCCACCGGGTTGGAGGAGGAAGTGATGCCGGCCTGGCTGAACTGGCTGGACGAGGTCGATTGGGCGGCCGATGTCATCCTCTACGACCAGCGCGGGGTAGGGCGCAGCCATCCGGCTATCGACTGTCCCGAGGTGCGCGCCGAGCAGCGCGCACTGTTCGACAGCCAGGCTCCACAGGCGCAGCAATACCGGCGTCTGCAAGACGCGCGTCGTGCCTGTCGCGACCGCCTGCTGGCCGCGGGGATCGACCTGACCGCTTACCACACCCCGGCGAATGCAGATGACGCACTGGCGCTGGTCGGTGCCCTGGGGTTGTCGCGTTGGCGCCTTTACGGGGTCTCCTATGGCACCCGGGTGGCGCTGGAGATACTGCGCCGCGCCCCGGCGGGGCTGGAGGCAGTGGTGCTCGATTCGGTCTATCCGCCACCGATGCACCCCGAGGTGCAGGATGCCTGGCTGCTGGCGCGCGCTTTGTACCTGGCGACCGTGGTGTGCGAGCGACTGGGCTGTGAGGCGCCGGCCATGCGCTTGCGCGCCGATCTCGAGCAGGCCATGGCGCGCCTGCGCAGCCAGCCGCTACGGCTCACCCTGCGTGACCCGGCTGGCGGGGTGCCGTTGACCCTGTCGCTGGACGATGCCGACCTGGCCTGGCTGATCTTCGACGCCGAATACCAGTGGAACAATCTGGAACGCTTGCCTGGCCTGCTCGCCGAACTGGCGGACGGTCGTGCGGGGGCGATCACCCGCGCGCTGGCGCAGGGCTCGCTGGAGGGCCTGCTGGGCGAAGGCATGAGCGAGGCGGTAGCCAACTCGGTAGAGTGTTCCGACAATCCCCCGTTGTCCGAGGAAGCCTTTCAGCGCTCGCTGCGGCGCTATCCGGCAGTGGCGGCGATCAAGGTTCTGGACTGGCGCTACGGCCCCTGCCGCATCTGGCCGCGCGCGCCGGTGGCCGAGGCCTTTGCACGCCCGGTGCACAGCCGGCTGCCGGTGCTGCTGCTCGCCGGCGAATTTGATCCGGTGACGCCACCGCAATGGGCCGAGGTGGCGGCGCGTACCCTGCCGCGCGGTGAGGTGCTGATCTTTCCCGGCATCGGTCACGGGGTGCTCGATTCCGATGCCTGCGCGCTCGAGGTAGTGCGAGCGTTCTGGACCTCGCCGGAGGCCCCGGCGGTGCCGGAGTGTCTCGAACTGTAATCACACAATTTTGACAGTATGGGTGGATGACATTACCCTAGCGCCCGTGTCGAATCTGGGTGCAGCTGATACTGCTTTGAGGCTCAGGCGCACGCGGTGATTTTAACTATGTGGCAAGAGTGCCAGCTGTAGGTTGACTTACGGTTTAGAGGCCCCCGTTTTGAAGATGGGATGGATTGTGCCAAAACAAGGAAGTAGGGCGTATGTTGCGCTGGAAGCCGCCTCATAATGCTTGGAAGAAGGAACGACCGCGCTCTGTCAGCTTTCTGATCGGTTTTTCCGGTTGCTGTCTACTGATGCAATCGGTTGGCGGTTGGGCCGCCGGCGGTTCTTCGTCCTCCCCTTTGGCGTTGCCCGACCTTATCGCTGCCGCATCCCGTACCCATCCCTCTGTCGCCGCAAAACAGGCAGAAAACGAGGCTGCGCGCTTCGAAGTCGAAGCCGCCCGGCGGCAGTACTGGCCAGCGCCCTCTGCTCAAGTGCTCCAGGACGGCAGCAATAACCTGACCACTCTTCGTCTCACTCAACCGTTATGGGCGGGGGGGCGCATCGATGCAGGTCTGGCCGCAGCCGCCGCACGTGAGCAGGTGGCTCGCGAGGGTATCGGTGAGACACGGCGGCAGCTGGCCTTGCGGCTGGCGGACCTGTGGCAAGGCTGGTTGCTGGCTCGTGGGCGCATCCAGGTGCTTCGAGACGGTATTGGTTTGCTCGAACGCTATGAACAGAGTGTGAAACGCCGCCAGAAGGGCGGTTTTGCGGGCCTGGCCGATCTGCGGCTCGTTCAGGCACGCATCAGCCAGATGCGAGGCGATTTGCTGGCAGCGCAACTCCAGGAAAGGGTTGTCCGCTCACAGATCAGCCTAGCGGCCGGTGTCACCTTGCAAGCGGTTGACCCCGACCTCCCCCTGCCTGTTCCTCCCGTCTTCTCCCTCAACAATTTGGCGTGGCTCATCCAGCAGGCGGAAGCGGCTGATCCTCTCTTGCGCCGTCTCCAGCGTGAACTCGAGGTGGTCCGGCAAGAAGCAAAAAGGCAGCGAGCCATGCAGTGGCCCACCCTGAACCTCGTTGCTCAACATCAGCAGGGCCGTAGCAATGGTCTCTCGGTAAACGACAATCAGCTGATGCTTACCCTCGAATATGCCCCAGGCGCAGGACTTGATACGGCATATGCTGCCAAGGCTGCCTGGCGCCGCGTCGCGGCTGCTCAGGCTGGCATTGAGGCTCGACGTCGTGAGCTTGTCGATACCGTGAGCGCGGTCCGTGAAGAGGCTGCTGCCTTGTTGGATCGCAAGCAGCGCAGCCTGCGCAGCCTTGCCTCTACCCGCGCCGTTCTTGCTTCGTACGAACGGCAATTTACCGCCGGGCGCAAGACGTGGCTTGAGGTCGTCAATGCAGCACGTGAACGCATCCAGGCGGAAGTGGCCGTTGCGGATATCAATGCCCAGCTGGCCGGCGCTGTCTGGAGGTTGCGTATTCTCACTGGTCAGGTGCCCGGGGCCGGGAGTTGAGCACTGTGGAAACGGCCTCCCGTCTCGAGACAGCCCGTTCACTTTTTCGTCGTGCTCTGCTGGCGCGCAAAGGTCTGTTCGTCCAGGCAGCGGCTGCCGCCTTGCTGGCCAATGTACTGGCCTTGGCTACTGCCCTCTACAGCATGCAGGTTTACGACAGGGTCATCCCTACTCAGGGGATTTCTACCCTCATCGTGCTGACCGGCGGTGTGCTGCTGGCTGCTGTGCTCGAACTGGTGGTCAAACTGGTCCGTTCGCATGTGCTCGAAACCAGTATCCGGGGGATGGACCTGGATCTCTCGCACGCGATCTTTCGCCGTCTGCTGGGCATTCGCCTCGACCAGTTTCCCGCTGCCATTGGCAGTCTTTCGGCACAGTTGAAGAGTTACGAAACCATCCGTGCCTTCCTTTCATCGGCCACTCTCTACCTTTTGGTGGACGCCCCCTTCGCATTGCTTTTTCTGGGGGTCATTGCGCTCATTGCCGGCCCCAGCGTGGCCGTCATCCCGGCCGTCTTCTTTGTGCTGGCACTGGGGGTAGGGTTGTTTCACAAGCGGCGTATCGTACGGCATGCCGAAAGCGGCTATGTCGCTGCCAACAAGAAACTGGGTCTGCTGGTTGAGACCATCGAGGCAGCCGAAAACATCAAGGCCGCCGGTGCCCAGCAACGCCAGACCGAACGTTGGAACGAGTTGAGCCGGCAGAGCGTCGACGATGATATGACCATCCGTCGTGTCTCCGAATCGGCAGCTTATCAGGCGGCCTTTATTCAACAGATGAGCTACGTGCTGTTGGTAGCCATGGGCGCCTGGATTGCGGCCACCTCCAGTGAGCTGACAGTCGGCGGGATCATCGCCAGCGCTATCTTGTCCGGCAGGGTCTTGGCTCCCGTTGCCGCGTTGCCCGGGTTGTTGGTGCAAGCCGCCCATGCTCGAGTTGCCCTTGATGCACTCGAGAAGGTCTTCGCCTTGCAGACGGACAATCATGCCATTGAAAAGCCCCTGAAGCCCGAACGTATACACGGCGAATGGCGTGTGAGTGACTTGAAGTTTACTTATCCGGGGCATTCGCGTCCGTCGCTGGTCATACCCAATCTGCAGATCAAGAAGGGTGAAAAGATAGGGGTCATCGGGCCGATCGGTTCAGGAAAGTCGACCCTTCTCAAGTTGCTTGCCGGCCTCTATGCCCCGCCCCAGGGGCAGCTGTTGCTTGATGGGCTCGAAATCCAGCAGATCGACCGCACGGTGCTCTCCTGCCGTCTGGGTTATCTGCCGCAGGAAACCCGGTTGCTGGCCGGGACCTTGCGCGAAAACCTTACCGCCGGCATCGACGACCCGGGTGAAGAGGCTATCCTCGAAGTCTGCCGCTTGACGGGTCTCGATGCGTTGATTGCCGCGCATCCGCGCGGGCTCGAGATGCCTCTGGGTGAAGGAGGGCAGGGAGTCTCCGGGGGGCAACGGCAACTCGTGGTCCTGACCCGTCTCCTGCTTGCTCGGCCATCGGCCTGGCTTCTCGATGAGCCTACTGCCAGCATGGACGAACAGAGTGAGGCGCGTGCCATCGAAGCACTCTCCCGTTCTTTGACCGAAGAGACCACCTTGATTGTGGTCACCCACAAGCCGGTGTTGCTCAATCTGGTCGAACGGCTGGTGGTCCTCCTCCCGGGAGGTGGCCTCATGGATGGCCCCAAAGACGCAGTACTCGCCCAATTGCGGCAAAACGCCCTGCGCTCCATCGATTCACAGAAGGAAAGGCGCGCATGAGCACGAGCGGTACGAGCACGGCAAAAGGCACTGCCACTGCGCATCGCTCCGGCTGGCTCCTTCTGCTGCTGTTCGTCGTGTTGACTGTATTGGGGTGGTGGGCGGCGCACGCCGAGCTGGCCCAGATTGCCCGTGCCCAAGGGCAGGTGATCGCCAGTGATCGTACCCAGGTGATCCAGGCGGCCATCGATGGCGTTATCGAATCGATCGAAGTCAAGGAAGGTCAGGCCGTCGAAAAGGGGCAGGTGCTGGTGCGACTCGAGCGCACGCAACATGCTGCTGCTCTTGCCGATAGTCGTGCCAAAGTGGCGGCGCTGGAGGCGGCCCTGGCCAGGCTGCGTGCCGAGGTGTTCAACAGGCCGCTTGAATTTCCCGAGGAGGTGCGTGCCTGGTCCGCTTTCGTACAGAACCAGACCGAGCTCTACCAGCGTCGCAAGGCGGCCCTTGAAGCCGAAATCGCCGCATTCAAACAGGCCCTAGCACTCACCCGCAAAGAGCTGTCTCTGGCCAACAAGCTGCTCGAAACCGGTGACATCGGGGAGGCCGAAGTGATCCGCCTGCAAAAACAGGCGGCCGATATTGATGGAAAAATCACCATACGACGCAACAAGTTCTTCGAAGAGGCCCAGGCCCAGATGACCAAGGCCGAAGAAGAACTGGCCACTCAAAAGCAGATTCTGGCAGAACGCACGGTGAATTATGAACGTACGCTCATTACTGCGCCTGCCAACGGCCTAGTACGCAACATCCGCATCACCACCCCCGGCGCCCGTGTACGGCCCGGTGAAGTGATCATGGATCTCCTGCCTACCGGTAGCCAGTTGATCGTTGAGGCCAGGCTCAAACCGGCTGATATCGCACTCGTCCATCCCGGGTTGCCGGCTGCCGTCAAGCTCGATGCCTATGACTACAGTATCTATGGTGTGCTGCAGGGCAAGGTGGTTTATGTCAGTCCCGATGCCCTCACCGATGAAGGCCCGCAGGGCAAGACGATCTACTACCGGGTGCGCATCCGCATCGACGACGCGGCACTTGCCGAGCGCAACCAGCGCTATCCCGATCGTCCCATAGAAATTCAGCCCGGCATGACCGCAACGGTAGAGATCCGCACCGGCAGCCGGACCGTATTGCAATATCTGATCAAGCCTGTCACGAAAACGTTCGCCGAGTCCTTGGGCGAACGTTGAGGGAGCTCGAACACCTACAAGGAGGAAACCGACATGAAGCAGCGCCCCCCCGCCGAACAAGCCACTGCCAAATCCCTTGATGCTCAGGCTGTGCCCTCTGCCCCGGCCCACGCCAAGGCCAAGGCCAAGGCAGCGCGCCACACCGATGATGATCAATTGTGGAAGAAGCGCTACGCTGATGACGAGCAGGCCGCCCAGGCGGTCGCTGAAGAGGGCGCGCCGGAGTTTGAAGAGGTTGCAGCCGACGGCGCGACCGAAGTCCTGGGTGAGCCGCTGCAACTCGCCCAGGCCCCTGCAGCCGGTGCCGCCGCAGGCGCAACGGCGGGGGAAAGCGCCGCTGCCGGCACGGCAGCGGGCGAGGCGGCTGCCAGCACAGCTGCTGCTGGTGCCGCATCGGGTGCGGCGGCCGCCGGTGCCGCTGCGGCCGGTGTCGGCATGGGGGGGCTGGTGCTGGGCGGTGTCGTCCTAGGCGGTGCCGCTCTGGCTGCTGGCGGCGGTGGTGGCTCATCCTCATCCAGCAACACCACGCCCGACACCACGCCCGACACCACGCCGCCCACGATCCAGTCTGTCGCCTCCCACAGCGCCACCGATACCGTGGTGCTCACCTACAACGAAACGCTCGATGCGGCCCATCCGCCTCAGCCTTCCGATTTCACGGTAACGGTAGGTGGGCAGACCGTTGCTGTCAGCAATGTAACGGTCCAGGGTACCACGGTCACCCTGCAGCTGCCCCAAAACAGCATTGCCCAAAACGCCTCGGTGACCGTCACATACACCGATCCCACCACCGGCAACGATGCCAACGCAATCCAGGATGTGGCTGGTAACGATGCGGCAAGCTTCTCTGCGGGCGTAGTGGCAGATGGTTACATCCGTGGCGCCGAGGTCTATATCGATACCAATGGCAACGGCAAGGCCGATCCCAACACGGATTTCTACGTCGGCACCACCGACAGCCAAGGCAATTTCATCCTGCCGGTCAATGCGCCGCAAGGGGCCATCATTGCCGTAGGTGGGGTGAATGTCGATACCGGCGTACCCAACAACGTGCCCCTTAAGGCACCGGCTGGCGCGACTGTGGTGACGCCGCTGACCACCCTGGTGCAGGAGCTGGTCGAACAGAAGGGGGTAGATGCTGCAACTGCGGAAACCCGGGTGAAGACGGCTCTGGGTATTACCTCGAACGTCAGCCTGAAGAATTATGATCCCCTCGGGGCGCAGGATGTCGCTGTTCAGAAGGCAGCCGCCAAGGTGGCCACCCTGCTGGTCAAGGCAGAGCAACTGCAAGCCGGTGCGGGCGAAGCAGCACTGACCCAGTTGGTCCAAGCGGTGGATGCCAGTGCGTTATCCAATCAGACCATCAATTTGAATGGTGCGGCTTCTACCATCCTCGACAGTGCACTGCAAAGCGCAGGTGCAACCCCGGCGGTATTGAGTCAAGTGCCGGCAAAAGCCAACGCGCTGGTGGCTACGCTCGATGCCATTGATACTGCACAAACCATCGATGAAATCAGTATTATTCAGGCTCAAGGGCTTGATACGATACCGCCCGGTGCGCCGACCATTGCCACGGTGGCCGGTGACAATGTCATCAATCAGGCGGAAGCGAATACCACGCTCAGCGGTACCGCCGAGGCGAATGCGCAGGTCAGCCTGACCTTGGGCCAAGGCAATACCCAAACGGTCACAGCTGATGCCAATGGCAACTGGCAATACACCCTGAGCCCGGCGGATATTACGGCCCTGGGGCAGGGGGCTGTGAGCATCACGGCCACGGCGACCGATGCGGCCGGTAACACCGGCCCGGCGGCCACGGGCAATATCACCATCGACACCATTGCGCCCAATGCGCCGACCATTGCCACGGTGGCCGGCGACAATGTCATCAATCAGACGGAAGTGAACACCACGCTCACCGGTACCGCCGAGGCCAATGCACAGGTCAGCCTGACCTTGGGGCATGTCAACAATGCCCGGACGGTGACGGCCGATGCCAATGGCAACTGGCAATACACCCTGACCTTGGCGGATATCTTGGCCTTGAGGCCGGGGCCTGTGACCCTCACGGCCACGGCGACCGATGCGGCGGGCAACACCGGTCCGGCGGCGAGTCGCGATATCATCATCGACACCACGCCGCCCACGATCCAGTCTGTCGCCTCCCACAGCGCCACCCATACCGTGGTGCTCACCTACAACGAAACGCTCGATTTGGCCCATCCGCCTCAGCCTTCCGATTTCACGGTAACGGTAGGTGGGCAGACCGTTGCTGTCAGCAATGTAACGGTCCAGGGTGCCACGGTCACCCTGCAGCTGCCCCAGAACAGCATTGCCCAAGGCGCCTCGGTGATCGTCACATACACCGATCCCACCACTGGCAACGACACCAATGCGATCCAGGATGCGGCCGGTAACGATGCGGCAAGTTTCGCTTCGGGCGTAGTGGCAGATGGTTACATCCGTGGCGCCGAGGTCTATATCGACACCAACGGCAACGGCAAGGCCGATCCAAACACGGATTTCTACGTTGGAACCACCGATAGCCAAGGCAATTTCATCCTGCCGGCCAATGCGCCGCAAGGAGCCATCATCGCCGTGGGTGGGGTGAACATCGATACCGGCGTACCCAACAACGTGCCCCTCAAGGCACCGGCTGGCGCGACCGTGGTGACGCCACTGACCACTCTGGTGCAGGAGCTGGTCGAACAGAAGGGGGTAGATGCTGCAACTGCGGAAACAAAGGTTAAGACGGCTCTGGGTATTACCTCGAACGTCAGCCTGAAGGATTATGATCCCCTCGGGGCACAGGATGTCACTGTTCAGAAGGCCGCCGCCAAGGTGGCCACCCTGCTGGTCAAGGCAGAGCAACTGCAAGCTGGTGCGGGTGAAGCAGCACTGACCCAGCTGGCCCAAACGGTGGATACCAGTGCGTTATCCAATCAGAGCATCACCTTGGATAGTGCCACTGTTTCCACCATCCTTGATACCGCACTGCAAAGCGCCGGTGCGACGCAGCAGGTGTTGAATCAAGTAGCGACAGAAGCTCCCACACTGGCGACTAAGCTCAACACCATCGATACCGCACAAACCATCGATGAAATCAGCACGACGCAGGCTCAAGTGCTCGATACGACACCGCCCGCCGTTCCTGCTTCCCCTGATTTGCAGGCTTCGTCTGATACTGGCGCATCGAGCACCGACAACCTGACCAATGCGACCTCGCTCACCCTGCGGGTGAGTTTCGACAACAGCGCCCTCGACGGTACGGCGTTGGTGTCTGGTGACACTCTGTCCATCAGCGAGGGAAGCAGCGCCTTGGCCACTGTCACGCTGAGCGAGCTTCAGGTCAGTGCCGGCTATGCCGACGTGACACTTCCCAACCTGTTGCCTGGTCAGCACACCCTTGTCGCTCAGGTCTCGGACAAGGCGGGGAATAGTAGTGCAATATCGTCGCCCCTTCAGGTAACCATCGACACCATCGCGCCCAGCGCGCCGACCATTGCCACGGTGGCCGGTGACGACGTCATCAGCCAGGGTGAAGAGACTACTACGTTGACCGGTACCGCCGAGGCCAATGCATCGGTCACCCTGACCTTGGGTCAGGGCAATACCCAGACGGTGACGGCCGACGCCCAAGGCAACTGGCAATACACCCTGACCTCGGCGGATATCACGGCCATGGGGCAGGGGGCTGTGAGCATTACAGCCACGGCCACCGATGCGGCTGGCAACACCAGTACGGCAGGTAGTCGCAGCATCACCATCGATACCATTGCGCCCAATGCGCCGACCATTGCCACGGTGGCCGGTGACGACGTCATCAGCCAGGGTGAAGAGGCCACCACGTTGACCGGTACCGCCGAGGCCAATGCATTGGTCACCCTGAGTTTGGGCCAGGGTAATACCCAAACGGTGACGGTCGACGCCCAAGGCAACTGGCAATATACCCTGACCCCGGCGGATATCACGGCCATGGGGCAGGGTCCTGTAACCATCACGGCCACGGCTACCGATGCGGTCGGCAATTCCGGGGCGGCAGGAAGTCGCAGCATCACCATCGATACCGTTGCGCCCAGCGCGCCGACCATTGCCACGGTGGCCGGTGACGACGTCATCAGCCAGGGTGAAGAGACTACTACGTTGACCGGTACCGCCGAGGCCAATGCATTGGTCACCCTGACTTTGGGCCAGGGTAATACCCAAACGGTGACGGCCGACGCCCAAGGCAACTGGCAATATACCCTGACCCCGGCGGATATCACGGCCATGGGGCAGGGTCCTGTAACCATCACGGCCACGGCTACCGATGCGGTCGGCAATTCCGGGGCGGCAGGAAGTCGCAGCATCACCATCGATACCGTTGCGCCCAGCGCGCCGACCATTGCCACGGTGGCCGGTGACGACGTCATCAGCCAGGGTGAAGAGACTACTACGTTGACCGGTACCGCCGAGGCCAATGCATTGGTCACCCTGAGTTTGGGCCAGGGTAATACCCAAACGGTGACGGTCGACGCCCAAGGCAACTGGCAATATACCCTGACCCCGGCGGATATCACGGCCATGGGGCAGGGTCCTGTAACCATCACGGCCACGGCTACCGATGCGGTCGGCAATTCCGGGGCGGCAGGAAGTCGCAGCATCACCGTTGATACGTTCTACATCGTGGATGGCTATCTGGGGGCCGATAACGCTATGCACCTGGTGTTCAATGTGCCGGTGCAAAGTGTCGACTTGTCGGGCTTGCAGTTGCAGAAGGTCTCCAGTACGACGGTTACCAACTTGACAGCTGGTACTCCTGTGATATCGGGTACCGATGTGGCGGTGCCGCTGGGCACGACCTTTGCGGCGGGGGAGTATCTTCAGATTGTCGCGCAGGATGTGACTCGTGTGAGCGCGACGGGAATCGACGGTACCCTGCTGCCGCTGTTCGGTCCGTCTGATCGGTTGATCATTGATTTCGCCCCTGCAAGTGATACGGTGATTGACCAGAGCGCGACTACTGCGGCGGTTGAGCTGATTGGGTCCTCTGGCAACGATATGCTGACAGGAGGATCCGGCAGTGACAGGCTGCTAGGCGGAGCCGGTAGCGATAGCCTATTGGGTGGCGCCGGAGCGGATGTCCTGGATGGCGGCGCCGGAGACGACCGGTATTGGTTCTCTCAGGGGCATTCCCCTGTGGTGACCTACGCTGGCGGTGTCTGGACCTTCACTGGTGGCCAGGCCGATGTGATCGTCGGCAGTGGTTTCACCCCGCCGAGTACCACCCAGCAGCCAGGCGACAAGGTTTACTTTGCACAAGCGCTGCAATCGATAGCGGCACCGGCCAATGGGGTCGTGAGTGATCAGCAGCTCTTCATGGAGCGCGGCACCTTTGATGCTAATGCGGGCACCTTCACTCAGAACGCCATGGGAGCCGACACGCTGGTGGTCTATGACGGCGATGTCACCTTGGGTGTGAGCCAGACCGCTTTCGTGATCCAGGGAGTCGATCCCACTCAGCTGACGGCCGATCCAGCAGTGGGGACTATTGCCTTTGGGCAGGCGCCGACCGTTCCGGCTACTGCTCCTCAGTTCTACATCGTGGATAGCTACCTGGGGAGCGATAACGCTGTGCATCTGGTGCTCGATGCTCCGGTGCAAAGTGTCGACTTGTCGGGCCTGCAGTTGCAGAAGGTCTCCGGCGCGACGGTGACCAACTTGACAGCGGGCACTCCTTTGATCACGGGTGCCGATGTGGCGGTGTCGCTGGGCACGACCTTTGCGGCGGGGGACTATCTCCAGATCGTTGTGCAGGATCCAAATCTTGTGAGCGCGACAGGAACCGACGGTACCGTGCTGCCGCTGTTCGGTCCGTATGATCCATTGATCATCGATATCGCCCCTGCAAGTGATACGGCGATTGACCAAGGTGCGAGTACTGCGGCGGTCGGGCTGATGGGGTCCTCTGGCAACGATACGCTGACTGGGGGATCCGGCAACGACGGACTCGATGGCAAGGAAGGCAACGATACGCTGACAGGGGGGGACGGCCACGATTGGCTCAGTGGCGGTGGAGGCAATGACACGCTGCTAGGCGGAGCCGGTAGCGATAGCCTATTGGGTGGCGCCGGAGCGGATGTCCTGGATGGCGGCGCCGGAGACGACCGGTATTGGTTCTCTCAGGGGCATTCCCCTGTGGTGACCTACGCTGGCGGTGTCTGGACCTTCACTGGTGGCCAGGCCGATGTGATCGTCGGCAGTGGTTTCACCCCGCCGAGTACCACCCAGCAGCCAGGCGACAAGGTTTACTTTGCACAAGCGCTGCAATCGATAGCGGCACCGGCCAATGGGGTCGTGAGTGATCAGCAGCTCTTCATGGAGCGCGGCACCTTTGATGCTAATGCGGGCACCTTCACTCAGAACGCCATGGGAGCCGACACGCTGGTGGTCTATGACGGCGATGTCACCTTGGGTGTGAGCCAGACCGCTTTCGTGATCCAGGGAGTCGATCCCACTCAGCTGACGGCCGATCCAGCAGTGGGGACTATTGCCTTTGGGCAGGCGCCGACCGTTCCGGCTACTGCTCCTCAGTTCTACATCGTGGATAGCTACCTGGGGAGCGATAACGCTGTGCATCTGGTGCTCGATGCTCCGGTGCAAAGTGTCGACTTGTCGGGCCTGCAGTTGCAGAAGGTCTCCGGCGCGACGGTGACCAACTTGACAGCGGGCACTCCTTTGATCACGGGTGCCGATGTGGCGGTGTCGCTGGGCACGACCTTTGCGGCGGGGGACTATCTCCAGATCGTTGTGCAGGATCCAAATCTTGTGAGCGCGACAGGAACCGACGGTACCGTGCTGCCGCTGTTCGGTCCGTATGATCCATTGATCATCGATATCGCCCCTGCAAGTGATACGGCGATTGACCAAGGTGCGAGTACTGCGGCGGTCGGGCTGATGGGGTCCTCTGGCAACGATACGCTGACTGGGGGATCCGGCAACGACGGACTCGATGGCAAGGAAGGCAACGATACGCTGACAGGGGGGGACGGCCACGATTGGCTCAGAGGCGTGGGAGGCAATGATACGCTGCACGGTGGAGCCGGTAACGATCAGCTGTTTGGTGACGCCGGGGCGGATGTCCTGGATGGCGGCACCGAGGGCGATATATATGGGTTCTCTCAGGGCGATTCCCCTGCGGTGACCTATGCTGGCGGTGTCTGGACCTTCACTGGTGGCCAGGCCGATGTGATCGTTGGCAGTGGTTTCGCCACGGCGAGTACGGCCCAGCAGCCAGGCGATACTGTTCTCTTCGCACAAGCGCTGCAATCGATAGCGGCACCGGCCAATGGGGTCGTGGGCGACCAGCAGTTCTTCATGGAGCGCGGCACCTTTGATGCTAATGTGGGCACCTTCACTCAGAACGCCATGGGAGCCGACACGCTGGTGGTCTATGACGGTGATGCCGCCCAAGGTGGTGTGAGCCAGACTGCCTTCGTGATCCAGGGGGTCGATCCCACCCAGCTGGTGTTCGATCCAGCGTGGGGTATCACCTTTGGGCAGGCGCCGACCGCTCCGGCTACTGCTCCCCAGTTCCAGATCGTGGATGGCTACCTGGGGGGCGATAACGCTCTGCACCTGGTGTTCAGTGCGCCGGTGCAAAGTGTCGACTTGTCGGGCCTGCAGTTGCAGAAGGTCTCCAGTACGACGGTGACCAACCTGACAGCGGGTGCTCCTTTGATCACGGGTGCCGATGTGGCCGTGCCGCTGGGCACGACCTTTGCGGCGGGGGACTATCTCCAGATCGTTGTGCAGGATCCAAATCTTGTGAGCGCGACAGGAACCGACGGTACCGTGCTACCGCTGTTCGGTCCGTATGATCCATTGATCATCGATATCGCCCCTGCAAGTGATACGGCGATTGACCAAGGTGTGAGTACTGCAGCGGTCGATCTGATGGGGTCCTCTGGCAACGATACGCTGACCGGGGGATCCGGCGACGACTGGCTCGATGGCCAAGGAGGCAATGACAGGCTGCAAGGCGGAGCCGGTAACGATGAGTTGTCTGGTGGCGCCGGGGCGGATGTCCTGGATGGCGGTGCCGGGGGCGATATATATGGGTTCTCTCAGGGCGATTCCCCTGCGGTGACCTATGCTGGCGGTGTCTGGACCTTCACTGGTGGCCAGGCCGATGTGATCGTTGGCAGTGGTTTCGCCACGGCGAGTACGGCCCAGCAGCCAGGCGATACTGTTCTCTTCGCACAAGCGCTGCAATCGATAGCGGCACCGGCCAATGGGGCAGTGGGCGACCAGCAGCTCTTCATGGAGCGCGGTACCTTTGATGCTAATGTGGGTACCTTCACTCAGGACGCCATGGGAGCCGACACGCTGGTGGTCTATGACGGCGATGTCACCTTGGGTGTGAGCCAGACCGCCTTCGTGATCCAGGGAGTCGATCCCACCCAGCTGGTGTTCGATCCAGCGTGGGGTATCACCTTTGGGCAGGCGCCGACCGCTCCGGCTACTGCTCCTCAGTTCTACATCGTGGATAGCTACCTGGGGAGCGATAACGCTGTGCATCTGGTGCTCGATGCTCCGGTGCAAAGTGTCGACTTGTCGGGCCTGCAGTTGCAGAAGGTCTCCGGCGCGACGGTGACCAACTTGACAGCGGGCACTCCTTTGATCACGGGTGCCGATGTGGCGGTGTCGCTGGGCACGACCTTTGCGGCGGGGGACTATCTCCAGATCGTTGTGCAGGATCCAAATCTTGTGAGCGCGACAGGAACCGACGGTACCGTGCTGCCGCTGTTCGGTCCGTATGATCCATTGATCATCGATATCGCCCCTGCAAGTGATACGGCGATTGACCAGGGTGCGAGTACTGCGGCGGTCGGGCTGATGGGGTCCTCTGGCAACGATACGCTGACTGGGGGATCCGGCAACGACGGACTCGATGGCAAGGAAGGCAACGATACGCTGACAGGGGGGGACGGCCACGATTGGCTCAGAGGCGTGGGAGGCAATGATACGCTGCACGGTGGAGCCGGTAACGATCAGCTGTTTGGTGACGCCGGGGCGGATGTCCTGGATGGCGGCACCGAGGGCGATATATATGGGTTCTCTCAGGGCGATTCCCCTGCGGTGACCTATGCTGGCGGTGTCTGGACCTTCACTGGTGGCCAGGCCGATGTGATCGTTGGCAGTGGTTTCGCCACGGCGAGTACGGCCCAGCAGCCAGGCGATACTGTTGTCTTCGCACAAGCGCTGCAATCGATAGCGGCACCGGCCAATGGGGCAGTGGGCGACCAGCAGCTCTTCATGGAGCGCGGTACCTTTGATGCTAATGTGGGCACTTTTACCCAAGAAGCGGCGGGTGCCGACACGCTGGTGGTCTATGACGGTGATGCCGCCCAAGGTGGTGTGAGCCAGACTGCCTTCGTGATCCAGGGGGTCGATCCCACCCAGCTGACGGTCGATCCAACGGGTTACTCCATCTACATGCCCTGAACCCGGTGTCACCTGCTGCTAGGCGGCAGGTGGCGTGCTGTCGCAATACCGGTCTTCCGCCTGGTGCGGAAGACCAGTTTTTTCATTGTTGTGGCGAGCTGGATGAGGGACACTGGGCCGGCTCAGGCACTTGATTTATCGGCGGCATGTCGGTAAAAACCCTGCGCCTTGGATCAATCTATGGAGTATCGTCGCATGGCCGTGGAGCTTCCACCCGACTATCGTCCGAGTCCCGACGAGGAATACATGAACCCCATGCAGCTGGAGTATTTCCGGCGTAAGTTGCTGGCCTGGCGGGACGAGCTGATGCAGGAGGCCCAGGAGACGCTGGACAACCTGCGTGACGAGTCCTACCAGGAGGTTGGCGACGAGGCGGACCGCGCCAGCCGCGAGAGCGAGCACGGTCTCGAGCTGCGCACCCGCGACCGCTACCGCAAGCTGCTGCGCAAGATCGAGCAGGCGCTCGAGCGCATCGACGATGGTTCGTACGGCTACTGCGAGGACACCGGCGAGCCGATCGGCATCAGGCGCCTCGAGGCGCGGCCCATCGCCACCCTGAGCATCGACGCTCAGGAACGCCGCGAGATGAAGGAAAAGGTGCTCGCCGACCGGTAGCCTGGAAAAGTGCTTTCATCTCCCTCCGTCACGTGGGGGAAGGCCCTGTAGATCCCTCTGGACCTTCCCGCATGCGGGGAGGGCGTGGATCAGAAGTTCCCCGTGTGGGTTGGTGGAGTGCGTGCCACCGCCCAGATCTCCACCCATTCTGCCCCTGCGCGTTTGAGCGTCGCCGCAGCCGCGCGCGCCGTGGCCCCGGTGGTCACGACATCGTCGATCAGTGCCACCCGTGCCGGTGGTGTGTTGCCCTGCCAGGCGAAGGCTCCGCGCAGGTTACGCAGGCGCTCGCGGCGTGAACTGATGTGCTGGGCTGGGGTGGCGCGTAGGCGCTGCAGCGAGCGGCTGTCCCAGGGGATGTCATGTGCCCGGGCCACGACCCGGCACAGTTCTGCGGCCTGATTGAAGCCGCGCTCGCGCAGGCGTGCCGGGTGCAGGGGGATCGGGAACAGGCTATCAACGCTCCGCCCCGCCACCGCGCTCGCCAGCAGTTGGCCCAGCAGTGTGCCTGCTGCCAGGTCGTGCCGGAACTTGAGCGCGCCGATCAGGCGGTCGATGGGCGGGGCATAGCGAAAGGGCATCAGCGCCTGGTCGAAGGGCGGCGGGTCGGCCAGGCAGCTACCACACAATGTCCCCGCTTCGGCCCTCGCCAGCGGCAGGCCACAGTGCGTACAGGCGGCGCCCAGCCTGGGCAGGTCGCGCGCGCAGGCCCCGCACAGGCCGTCAGTGGTCGTTGTCGGCGCCTGGCACAGGTGGCAACGGGGTGCGGGCAGCAGGTTTTGGGCGATCCTTGTCCACATGTCGACTTCCATGGGGTTCCCAGGTTGACAAGGGCGCGGGCGGGGCCAAGAATCCCCGGCTGATCCCTTGCATTCGGAGTCTCGATCCATGGATCCCGACCGTCAAGACGGCGCGCGCGTCATCAAGGCCGCGTCTTCCCGCTTTGCCGCCATGCAGATGGATATCGGCAACATTGTCAGCATGTTGCTGCCGCCCCTGCCGCTGCTGTGGTTCGGCGCCTCCATGCTGGTGTATGCCATGCACCGTCACCACCCCGATCCCCGGGTCGGCGAGTACACCCGCTGGGCAGGCTATCGCTTCTATGCGGTGATGGGCCTGATCATCCCGGTCGGTACCTTCTTTCCGGGGGATGCCAAGATCGCTTGGCTGGTCGCCTGGATCGTGGGCATCCTCGTCATCGTGCCCTGGTCGGCCTGGTCCATCCTGCGCGCGCGCCGCGAGGACTGGCACGACATCGTGCTCCCGCCGCCCGAAGAAGACGCAGCCGAGGAGGTGCCCGAACATGTCTGAGCCTGTCATCCGCCACGACTGGCAACTGGACGAGATCGAGGCGCTGTTCGCGCTGCCGTTCAACGACCTGCTGTTCCGCGCCCAGCAGGTGCACCGCCAGCACTTCGATCCCAACGAGGTGCAGGTGAGCACCCTGCTGTCGATCAAGACGGGTGCCTGTCCGGAAGACTGCGGCTACTGCTCGCAGAGTGCGCGCCACGACACCGGCCTGGAGCGCGAGCGCCTGCTGCCGCTCGAGGAGGTGGTGGCCGCGGCGAAGGCAGCGCGTGAGAAGGGGGCGACCCGCTTCTGTATGGGTGCGGCCTGGCGCAATCCTACCGACCGGAATCTCGAGCGGGTGATCGAGATGATCCAGGCGGTGCGTGCGCTGGGCATGGAGACCTGTGTCACCCTGGGTATGCTCAGTGCAGAGCAGGCGGTACGCCTGCGCGAGGCCGGGCTGGACTACTACAATCACAATCTCGACACCTCGCCGGAGTTCTACGGCAACGTAATCACCACCCGCACCTTCGAGGACCGCATCGAGACCCTGAAGCATGTGCGCGAAGCGGGTATCAACGTCTGTGCCGGCGGCATCCTCGGCATGGGCGAGGCTCCGCGTGACCGCGCGCGCATGCTGCAGGAGCTGGCCAACCTGCCCGAGCACCCGCAGTCGGTGCCGATCAACATGCTGGTGCAGGTCGAGGGCACGCCGCTGTTCGGCGTGGACGGTATCGACCCGCTGGAGTTCGTGCGCAACATCGCGGTGGCGCGCATTCTGATGCCGAAGTCACAGGTACGCCTGTCGGCCGGCCGCACTGACATGAGCGACGAGTTGCAGGCGCTGTGCTTCCTGGCCGGGGCCAACTCCATCTTCTACGGCGAGCGTCTGTTGACCACCGACAATCCCGACGCCGACCACGACCAGCGCCTGTTCGAACGCCTGGGGCTCCGCGCGCAGGCAGCGCCGGCGGACGAGCAGAAGGTCTGCTGCGGCGCCTGATCCCATGCACCCGTTCGAGGGACTGGCCGGAGCGTTGGCCGAACGCGAGGCCGCCGGTCTGTATCGCCGCCGTCGCGTGATCGAGGGCGCGCAGGGTCCACGCTTGCGCGTACACGGGCGCGAGCTGCTGGCCTTCTGCAGCAACGACTATCTGGGCCTGGCGGGTGACCCGCGTCTGGCCGAGGCGCTGGCCCGCGGGGCACGTGAGCTGGGTACCGGCAGCGGGGCTGCACACCTGGTCAGCGGACATCACCGCGCCCATCACGCGCTGGAGGAGGAGCTGGCCGCCTTCGTGGGTGCCGAGCGCGCGCTGCTGTTCTCCACCGGCTACATGGCCAATCTCGGGGTGATCCCGGCTCTGCTCGGGCGCGGCGACACCGTCATCGAGGACCGCCTCAACCACGCCTCGCTGATCGATGGCGCGCGCCTGAGCGGGGCGCGCCTGCGACGCTGGCCGCATGGTGATCTCGCGGGCCTGCAACGCCAGCTCGGGCGTGCCGCCGGGAGGGTGCTGGTGGCGGTGGACGCGGTGTTCAGCATGGACGGCGACCGCGCCCCGCTGGGCGAGCTGGTGCGGCTGGTCGCGCAGTACGAAGCGGCGCTGATGATCGACGACGCCCATGGCTTCGGGGTGCTTGGCCCGCAGGGGAGGGGGAGTCTGGCCGCTGCCGGGCTGGGTTTCGATACGGTACCGGTCTACATGGCCACCTTGGGCAAGGCGCTGGGTGTGGCCGGGGCCTTCGTGGCGGGCAGTGAGGTGCTGGTCGAGACCCTGATCCAGCGTGCCCGCCCTTATGTTTACACGACTGCCATGCCGCCGGCGCTGGCCGAGGCGACCCGTACCGCCCTGCGCATCGCCGCCGAGGAGGATTGGCGGCGTGAGCGCCTGCGCGCGCTGACCGAGCGCTTCCGGCGCGAGGCCGCGGAGCTGGGGCTGCGTCTGGCTGACTCGGACACCCCCATCCAGCCGCTGCTGCTGGGCGATGCCGCCACCGCCTTGCGCTGGAGCGAGGCACTGGCCATGCGCGGCATCCTGGTGCCGGCGATTCGTCCGCCCACCGTGCCCGAGGGCAGTGCCCGGCTGCGCATTACCTTCTCGGCCGCGCATGAAGAGGTCGATCTGGATCACCTGCTCGAGGCGCTGGATTCAGTACGCCGGGAGGCGGCATGAGGCTCTGGCATGTCACCGAGGGCGGCGGTCCGCCGCTGCTGCTGCTGCACGGCTGGGGGCTGCACGCCGGGGTCTGGGAGCCGCTGCTGCCGGCCCTTTGCGAGTGTTTCGCAATCACGCGAATCGAGCTGCCGGGACACGGTGAGAGTGAGCCGCCGGCCAGCGCGCGCCTGGCCGACTGGGCCGAGGCGGTGCTGGCGGTGGCGCCGCCGCGGGCGCACTGGCTGGGCTGGTCGCTGGGCGGGCTGGTGGCGCAGCAGGCGGCGCTGCTCGCGCCGGAACGCATCGAGCGCCTGTCGCTGGTGGCCAGCACGCCGTGTTTCGTGCAGGACGCCGACTGGGCCTGTGCCATGCCACGTGCCACTTTTGAGCAGTTCGCTGCCGCCCTGGGCGACGACATGCCGGGCACCCTGCGGCGCTTCCTGGCATTGCAGGTGCGCGGCGCGGAGCACGCGCGCGACACCCTGCGCACGCTGGACGCCGCGTTGGCGCGTCGCCCGAGTGCAGCACCCGCCGGGCTGGAGGCCGGGCTCTCCCTGCTGCTTAAGAGCGACCTGCGCGCCGACTGGGCACGCCTCCCTGTCCCGTTGCGCCTGTTGCTGGGGCAGCGCGATACCCTGGTGCCGGCGGCGCTGGCCGAGGCAGTGCCGGGGCTGCGCGGTGACGCCAGCGTACGCGTGCTGCCGGGTGCCGGGCACGCCCCCTTCCTGTCGCACCCGGCAGCCTTCCTGGAGTGGCTGGCCGATGACTGAGTTTCGCATCGACAAGCGCCAGGCAAGGCGTACCTTCTCGCGCGCCGCCGACAGCTATGACGCCCACGCGGTGCTGCAGCACGAGATCGCCGATCGCCTGCTCGAGCGCCTGGATTATGTGAAGCTGCGACCACGGCGCATCCTCGATCTTGGCTGCGGTACCGGGCGCGCCAGCGGGGCGCTGCTGCGACGTTATCCCGGTGCCGAGGTGGTGGCGCTGGACTTCGCCCTGCCCATGCTGGCACAGGCGCGGCGCCGGGGGCGCTGGCTACGGCGGCCGCGCGCTGTCTGCGGCGACATGGACTGCCTGCCGCTGGCCGCGCAGAGCTTCGACCTGGTGTTCTCCAGTGCGGCCATCCAGTGGAGCGCCGATCCGGCCGGCGCCATCCGTGAGATGCACCGGGTGCTGCGCCCGGGCGGCCTGCTGATGTTTACCAGCTTCGGCCCCGACACCTTGCGCGAGCTGCGCATCGCCTGGGCCGAGGTGGATGGCGCGGTGCATGCGCACGACTTCATCGACATGCACGACTATGGTGACATGCTGGTGGCCGCGGGGCTGGCCGATCCGGTGATGGACGTGGAACGGCTGACCCTCACCTATGCCGATGCGCGCGGCCTGCTGCGCGATCTCAAGGCCATCGGCGCCAACAATGCCGCGGCCGGTCGCGCGCGCGGGCTCACCGGGCCTGCGCGGCTGCGCGCCTTCGAGCGCGCCTACGAACGTTTTCGCGATGCCGAAGGCCGCTTGCCGGCCAGCTACGAGGTGATCTACGGCCATGCCTGGGGCGCGGAGCAGCGCCGCGAGGGCGAGGCCGTGCTGGTCTCTCCCGAGGTATTGTGGCGGCGATGAAGGGGCTGTTTCTCACCGGCACCGACACCGACTGTGGCAAGACCCGGGTAGCCGTGGCCCTGGCCCATGCGCTGCGTGCCGCGGGCTACCAGGTTGCGCCGTTCAAGCCGGTGGCCGCCGGGGCCGAGCGCACGCCCGCGGGACTGCGCAATGCCGATGCCGAGGCCCTGATCGCCGCCTGCGGCGGGGGCTGGGACTACGGCCTGGTCAATCCGTATTGCTTCGTGCCGCCCGTCTCGCCGCACCTGGCCGCGGCCGAGGCGGGACAGATCGTCGATGCGAGCGTCCTGCGGGGGGCTGCCGAGCAACTGGCGGCACAGGCCGACCTGCTGCTGGTCGAGGGCGCGGGCGGTTGGCTGGTGCCGCTGGGGCCGGGCATCAACATCGAGGACCTGGCGCTGGCGCTGGGCCTGCCGGTGGTGCTGGTGGTGGGGCTGCGCCTGGGGTGCTTGAACCATGCGCAACTCAGCGCCGATCGCATCCGCCGCAGTGGTGTGGGCCTGGCTGGCTGGATCGGCTCGATGGTCGATCCCGCAATGCAGCGGCGGGAGGACAACATCGCCAGCCTGCGGGACTTGCTTCCGGCGCCCTGCCTGGGCCTCCTGCCGCCGCTGGCGCCGGATGAGACCGGCGCGCAGCACATTGCCATCGAAACCCTCGAGGCGGCTCTGTAACGGTTTTTTCTGAACGGCCTGTTGAAAATGGCCTGCGAACATGCACGTTTGCGCGTATTTCAATATTGTGATGTCGCAACGGTTATAGACATATTCGTGCTGTTTCGCATGGATGAATTGACTTGCCCTTCTGTTCTGCTCTCTATAGGCTGCGAGTTGTAAGCCAGGCCGGTTTCTGGTTGGTCCTCTCTTCGAAGCTGTATTGAAGGCCGTTCCGGCCTGACAGTACCCCCAAACAAGTATTACAACCGTCGGTGGTTCCGTCTGTGGCGTGTGGCGGGCCGATGGCATCAGCCATAACCTAAGGTGAGATACAGCTTCATGCTCAGCACCTATTGCACGCCAGGCAATGCCGAATGCCAGGTCGTCATCCGTCCCAACCGGTCGTTGACCTGGCGCCAGTCTCTGATGCTCATCGGCACCGCTTCCCTGTTGCTGTTCACCCTGTCCGGTGTGTTCGCCTCTTTGGGCTACTGGCTGGTACTGCCGTTTGCCGGCCTGGAGATCCTTGCGTTGCTGGCTACCACCTGGTGGGTTGCCGAGCGCGGCATGGACTGTGAAATGGTCCGGCTGAATGCCACCGAAGTGCGTGTTGAGAAGGGGCGCAGGGCGTGTTCTCGCCTCACGAGTCGAAAGTGTTTCCCCCGGGCCTGGGTGCGTATCGAGCTACGCCGCAGCTCCGGCTGGTATCCGCTCCAGCTGCTGATCGGTGCATCCGGTATCTGGGTGGAACTCGGGGCCTTTCTCGCCGACGGCGAGAAGCGGAGTCTGGCCAATGAATTGAAGCGGCTGCTGTCCCTCGCCTGAAGCAGGACCGTTACCGGCTTCGTTCGGTGCACTAGAACGACAACCATCAAAGCAGAGAGGGAGGGCGAGCTGTGAGAGTGAGAGGAAGCGTTGCGGGGACGGGGCTGTCGGCCGTGCTGGCATTGGCCGCCGGGTCTGCGTTGGCGGACTGGAGTCTGCTGAACATGCGTGACGGAGTCACCAGCACCAGTCGCGCGGTGCATGACCTGCACATGATCATCCTCTGGGTGTGTGTAGTGATCGGTATCGTGGTGTTCGGCGCCATGATTTACGCCATGCTCAGGCATCGCAAGTCGAAGGGGGCCGTGGCGGCGCAGTTCCATGAGAGCACCGCCATGGAGGTCATCTGGACGATCATTCCGATCGTGATCCTGGTGAGCATGGCGATCCCCGCGACCAAGACGCTGCTCGCCATGGAAGATACCAGCAAGGCCGACATGAGCATCAAGATCACTGGCATTCAGTGGAAGTGGAAATACGATTACATCGATGGTGAGGCCGCCGGCATCTCTCTCATCAGTTCATTGCATCCCGACCACAATGCCGCCCGCTTGCGCGGTGCGAGCGGAAGTGTCGAGAACCTGCGTGAGCAGTTCGGCGATACCTATCTGCGCGAGGTGGACAATCCCTTGGTGATTCCCACCGGGCAGAAGGTGCGCTTCCTGCTCACCGGGGCCGATGTCATCCATTCCTGGTGGGTGCCCGACCTGGGTTGGAAAAAGGATGCCATCCCCGGATTCGTCAACGAGAGCTGGACCCGCGTGGACAAGCCCGGTGTATACCGGGGCAAGTGTGCCGAGCTGTGTGGCAAGGATCATGGCTTCATGCCCATCGTGGTGGTGGCCATGGCGCCCGATGACTACAAGGCCTGGGTAGTGCGTCAGAAGGCCCATGTGGCCCAGGCGGCTGCAGCCGCCGACAGGGTCTGGAGCAAGGAAGACCTGATCGCCCGCGGCCAGGATGTCTACCGCACCAACTGCGCGGCCTGTCACCAGCCCAATGGCCAGGGGCTGCCGCCGGCCTTCCCGGCGCTGGCCGGCAGTCCCATCTCGAATGGAAGTGATGCCAGCCAGCATGTCGAGGCGGTGATGAGCGGTCGTCCGGGCACCGCGATGGCTGCCTACAAGGGGCTGCTCAACGACGTGGACCTGGCCGCTGTCATCACCTACGAGCGCAATGCCTGGGGCAACAGTGGTGGTGTCGTGCAACCCGCTGAGATCAAGGCCGCCCGATGAGCCAGACGGAGAGAGCACAGATGAGTATGGCAACCGCAACGCACGACGCAGATCACGACCACGGCCCGGCCAAGGGCCTGAAGCGCTGGATTACGACGACCAACCACAAGGACATCGGGACCCTCTACCTGGTGTTCGCGCTGACCATGTTCTTCATCGGCGGCGCCATGGCCATGGTGATCCGTGCCGAGCTGTTCCAGCCTGGCATGCAACTGGTCGATCCCCAGTTCTTCAATTCCATGATCACGGTACATGCCCTGGTGATGATCTTCGGCGCGGTGATGCCGGCGTTCACCGGGCTGGCCAACTGGCTGATCCCGATGATGATCGGCGCGCCCGATATGGCATTGCCGAGGATGAACAACCTGTCGTTCTGGATACTGCCGTTCGCCTTCACCCTGCTGTTGTCTACCTTCTTCATGGAGGGGGGCGGTCCCGCCGGCGGTTGGACCCTCTATCCGCCGCTGTCGTTGCAGATGGGCGAGGGTTTTCCTTTCATGATCTTCGCCATTCACCTGGCAGGTATCAGCTCGATCATGGGTTCGATCAACGTGATCGTCACCATCCTCAACATGCGCGCGCCGGGCATGACCCTGATGAAGATGCCGTTGTTCGTGTGGACCTGGTTGATCACCGCCTACCTGCTGATTGCCACCATGCCGGTGCTGGCTGGTGCGGTAACCATGCTGCTGACCGACAAGTTTGCCGGTACCAGCTTCTTCAACGCGGCGGGAGGTGGCGACCCGGTGATGTACCAGCACATCTTCTGGTTCTTCGGACACCCCGAGGTGTATATCCTGATCCTGCCGGCCTTTGGGATCATCTCGGCGATCGTGCCGACCTTCGCACGCAAGCCGCTGTTCGGCTACAGCTCCATGGTGTACGCCACCACGTCGATTGCCTTCCTGTCGTTCATCGTCTGGGCGCACCACATGTTCACCGTGGGTATGCCCGTGGTCGGCGAATTGTTCTTCATGTACGCCACCATGATGATCGCAGTGCCCACCGGGGTGAAGGTGTTCAACTGGGTATCCACCATGTGGAAGGGGGCGATGAGCTTCGAGACGCCCATGCTGTTCGCCATCGGTTTCATCATGATGTTCACCATTGGTGGTTTTTCGGGCCTGATGCTGGCCATCGCGCCGGCCGACTTTCAGTACCACGACACCTATTTCGTGGTGGCGCACTTCCATTACGTGCTGGTGACCGGTGCCATCTATTCGATCATGGCCGCTACCTACTACTGGCTGCCGAAGTGGACCGGCAAGATGTATGACGAGCGCCTGGGCAAGATCCACTTCTGGGTCTCCACGCTCTCGGTCAACGTGTTGTTCTTCCCGCAGCACTTTCTGGGGCTGGCCGGGATGCCGCGCCGCATCCCGGATTATTCGGTGCAGTTCGCCGACTGGAACATGGTCTCGTCGATCGGTGGTTTCGTGTTCGGCGCCTCGCAGCTGCTGTTCCTCTGGGTGGTGATCAAGACCGTCCGTGGCGGCAAGAAGGCAACCGACCGGGTGTGGGAGGGCGCGAACGGCCTGGAGTGGACCCTGTCGTCGCCACCGCCCTATCACAGCTTCAGCGAAGCGCCCGTCATCAAGTAAACGTGGTTGAAGGCCTGCCATTGGGCAGGCCGGCCGAACAGGAGATCCAGTCATGCAGGGGCAGACGGCAGGCAAGGGAAAGGCCAATGTGCGCCTGGCCATCTTTCTCGGTGTGGTGGCCTTCGGGCTATTTCTCACCGGCATGTACATGGCCATGAACAAGGCGGGCTGAGGCATGGCAGACGCAGACAGGAACCGGCGTTCGGTCAGGCGTATCGTCCTGGTCGTCATCGCCATGTTCGGCTTCGGCTACCTGCTGGTGCCGCTGTACGACGTGTTCTGCGAGATCACCGGGTTGAATGGCAAGACCGGCCGGATCGCCGAGGCCGAGGTGGCGGCGAGCTACCGGCCCGATCCCTCGCGGAGCCTGACCATCCAGTTCGTCGCCAGCAACAGTGCCGACATGCCGTGGGACTTCCGGCCTGCGGTAGCCACCATGGTGGTGCATCCGGGCCAGCTGTATGCCACCTACTTCGTGGCGGCCAATCGCACCGGGCAGCGCATGGTGGCTCAGGCCATCCCCAGCATGGCGCCGACGCGGGCGGCACGCTATTTCAACAAGACCGAGTGTTTCTGTTTCAACCAGCAGCCGCTCGAGGCCGGCGAAGAGAAGCAGATGCCCTTGCGTTTCATCGTCGACCCTCGGCTGCCGAAGGACATCGAGACCCTGACCCTGGTCTATTCCCTGTTCGACGTGACCGGGCGCACGGCCAGCCAGTGACCACCAATAGCCCCCCGGAAAAGACAACCAGCACAGACGGCAAAAGGGAGAGAGGATGACACATACCGCAAACGACTATTACGTGCCGCACGGCAGCTACTGGCCCATCGTGGCGGCCATCGCCATGTTCATCACGGTGATCGGTGCGGCCCTCTGGATCAATGGCGAGTTGAACGGTCGCCTGGTGCTGTTCATCGGCCTGGGGCTTGTTGCCTTCATGATGTTCGGCTGGTTCGGCACCGTGATCCGCGAGAACCTCAAGGGGGTGTACAACGACCAGGTGGATCGCTCCTTCCGCCAGGGCATGATGTGGTTCATCTTCTCGGAGGCCATGTTCTTCGCGGCCTTCTTCGGCGCCCTGTTCTATGCGCGGGTGCTGTCGGTGCCCTGGTTGCTGGGCATGGACTCGGGATTTTCCACGCACGAGGTGCTCTGGCCTGGCTTCAGCGAAGCGTGGCCGACCAACGGGCCCGGTGATGTCGGTGGCGAGTTCAGGCCCATGGGGCCCTGGGGCTTACCGGCGCTCAATACCCTGCTGTTGCTCAGCTCGGGCGTGACCATCACCCTGTCACACTGGGCGCTGAAAGCGGGTGATCGCGGCAGGAGTGTGCTGTGGCTGATCGTCACCGCGCTGCTGGGTGCAAGTTTCCTCGGCTTACAGGCCTACGAATATATCCATGCCTACACCGAGTTGGATCTGACCCTGGCCTCCGGCATCTATGGTTCTACTTTCTTCATGCTCACCGGCTTCCACGGCATGCATGTGACCATCGGCACCGTCATGCTGATCGTCATTGCCCTGCGTACGGCGAAGGGGCACTTCACGGCCGACAATCACTTCGCCTTCGAGGGGGTGGCCTGGTATTGGCACTTCGTGGACGTGGTCTGGCTGGGGCTGTTCATTTTCGTCTACGTGTTGTGAGGACTGGCTGCGCGGTTCGGCTGAGTGGCGGGGTGTCCTTGCGGGTCCAGACCGTGCGGTTTGATCACGCCCAGCCCGATCAGCGCCATGAGGAGCAGGAACAGGCCCAGCGAGAGGCCGATGCGCAAGCTCAGTGCCTTGACAGTGCGTTTGCTCGCCCCCTTGTCCTTTACCAGGTAGTAGAGCCCGGAGGCCAGGCTGAGCAGGATGCCCGCGAAGAGGACGATGATGAGGATCCTGATCCACATGGTGGCGCCCTCCGTGAAGCCTGCGCGGGCCTTGGTGAATGGCTGTCAGTGCAAGTCGACAGTATAGCAGTGCAGAGGGGGCGGCCCGTTTGAGTATCGGATCTTTCCAGTTCCGTCCCGGGGTGGTGCCCAGCCTGGTGTTTCTGGTGTTGATGGTCCTGCTGCTTTCGCTGGCCAACTGGCAATGGCATCGTGCGGGTGAAAAGCAGCGGCTGCTCGAGGCTCGCGAGGCGCACCGCGAGGCGCCCCCCCTGATGCTGGACCGGGAACTGCCGGAGGCTGTGCTCGACCGTTTTCGTCCCGTGCGGGTTCGGGGGCACTACTTGTCGGACCAGCAGTGGTTGCTGGACAACCGGGTTTACCAGAGGCAGGCCGGTTATCACGTGTTCAGCCTGTTCCGTACCACCAGCGGCCGGCAGTTGCTGGTCAACCGGGGTTGGGTACCCGTGGGGCATGAGCGGAAACTTCTGCCCGAACTGCCGTTGCCGAGCGGCGAGGTGATTCTGCGTGGGCATCTGGACCGTCCCGAGTCGGTCGGCCTGGTGATGGGGACGCCGCCGCTGGAAAGCCTCGAGCGGCGAGTGGTGTTGCAGAGCCTGGATGTCGCGGCGCTGTCGGCTGCCCGCGGCCTTGGTCTGATACCGCTGACCCTGGTGCTGGACGAGGGGCAACCGGGAGCCTTGCAATACGACTGGACGCCGGTGGCGGTGATGGGGCCAGAGCGGCACCTGGGGTATGCGGTGCAGTGGCTGGCCCTGGCCGTGGCGCTGCTGATCATCTATGTCGGGGTCAATACCCGGCGTGTCGAACCGAAGGAGAACTGAGTGGAACAGGGATTGGCCGTATCGCGCAGGGGACGACGACAGTTGCTGATGATCGTCGGCTTGTTTCTGTTGCCGCCGCTGGCGGCCTGGCTGGCCTGGCAGTATCTGAGTAGTCACGGTGTGGCGGCCACCACCAACAATGGGGCGTTGATCTCGCCGGCGCGGCCGGTGGACCTGTCGCGCCTCGATTACGCGCACGGGCAGTCTTTTGGCGACCTGCAGGGACGTTGGGTGTTCGTGGTCTTCTCCGGCACCACCTGTGATGCGCGCTGCGAGCGGCAGCTCTACCTGACCCGGCAGGTGCGCATCGGGGTCAACAAGGACCTGCCGCGCGTGCGTCGCCTGTTGGTGGTACGCGGGGGCGAAGCGCTGGCAATGCGCCAGGCGCTGGAGTCCGCGCACCCCGACCTGGTGGTGGCCGGCGGGGGGGATGCGGCGTTGCTCTCGGCCTTTCGTGGTGAAGGATTCGCGCCCGACGGCTCGCGTTTCTTTCTGGTCGATCCGTTGGGCAACCTGATGATGTTTTATACGCTCGATGAGCACAACGGTGTGCTGCAGGGCAAGGGGCTGCTCAAGGATCTGCAGAAGCTGCTCAAGGTGTCACAGGTCGGATGACGGCCTATCGGACCTTTCTCGTCGTCACCCTGATGCTGGCCTTCTGTGTCATCGTGCTAGGGGCCTATACCCGGCTGTCGGATGCTGGCCTGGGCTGTCCCGACTGGCCGACCTGCTATGGCCATCTTACGGTGCCCGACAGCCCCGAGGCGGTGGAACAGCAACACTACCTCGAGCAGCGCCCGCTGGAGCCGGCCAAGGGCTGGGCGGAGATGATCCACCGCTATTTCGCCGGCACGCTCGGCGTGTTCATCCTGGTGATTGCCGTATGGTCGTGGCGCCTGCGGCGGCGGCATCCCGATCAACCCCTCGTGTTGCCCCTGGTACTGCTGGGCGTAGTGCTCTTCCAGGGCCTGCTGGGCATGTGGACCGTGACGCTGCTGCTCAAACCCCTGGTGGTCATGGGGCACCTGCTGGGCGGGTTTGCCACCCTGGGGCTGTTGTTCCTGTTGCTGCGTATCACCGGCAAGGCGCTGGCGTTCGGACCGCGCGGTCGGACATGGGCTGTAATCGCGTTGCTCGTGCTGGTGATCCAGGTCGCGCTGGGCGGCTGGACCAGCACCAACTACGCGGCCTTGTCCTGTACCGATTTTCCGACCTGCCAGGGTAGCTGGTGGTCTGAGATGGACTTCTCCGAGGCCTTCGTCATGTGGCGTGGGCTGGGTATCAATTACGAGTATGGCGTGCTGGAGCACCCGGCGCGCATCGCCATCCACGTGACGCATCGGCTCGGCGCCCTGACCACCCTGCTGGTGGTGGGTGGCTTTGCCCTCTACCTGCTTGGCCGGGGTGGGGTCGCGCGTCGCGCCGGTATTCCCGTGTTGTCGTTGCTGGTGCTGCAGATCGGGCTGGGCATCGGCAATGTCCTGTTGTATCTGCCCTTGCCGGTGGCGGTGGCACACAATGCAGTGGCGGCCTTGCTGCTGCTTTCACTCATCAATGCGAGCGATCTGTTATGGCGACGACATTACTGAATGCCCGGGAAGGGCTCCATGCCGACTGGCGTCACTACCTCGAACTGTGCAAGCCCAAGGTGGTGCTGCTGATCGTGTTTACCGCCGTGGTGGGCATGCTGCTGGCCAGTCCTGGTCTGCCGCCATTGAGCGTGTTGCTCGCTGCGACCCTCGGCATCGGCCTGGTCGCGGCCTCGGCCGCGGCCATCAATCACGTGGTGGACCGGCGTATCGATGCCATCATGGGGCGCACGCACGGACGCCCCCTGCCCAAGGGGGCACTGACGCCACGGCAGGCGCTGGTGTTTGCCTTTGCGATCGGGGGACTGGGAATGGTCTTGCTGGTCACCTGGGTCAATGTGCTCACGGCAGTCCTGACTTTCGGATCACTGATCGGTTACGCAGTGGTCTATACCATGTATCTGAAGCGCGCCACGCCACAGAATATTGTCATCGGCGGTGCTGCGGGGGCTGCACCGCCCCTGCTGGGCTGGGCGGCGGTGGCTGGCAGTGTCGATCCCGGTGCCATGCTGCTGTTCCTGATCATCTTCACCTGGACGCCTCCGCACTTCTGGGCGCTGGCCATTCACCGGACCGAGGAATACCGCAAGGTAGACATGCCCATGCTGCCGGTGACCCATGGCAAGGACTACACCCGCCTGCAGATCCTGCTCTATACGGTGCTGCTGTTCGTGGTCACCCTGCTGCCGTTCAGCTACGGCATGAGCGGCATGCCCTACCTCGTGGGTGTGCTGCCGCTGAACCTGGGCTTCCTGTACTACGCGGTCCAGCTCTACCGCAACGAAGACCCGCGCATGCCCATGCGTACCTTCGGTTATTCCATTGTCTACCTGATGGCCCTGTTCGCGCTGCTGCTGGTCGATCACTATCTGCCACTGCTGTACTGAGGCCGTGCAGTTTGTCATTGCGGGTGGCGTTGTGATTCCTGCCTCCGGGGCTCGGTATGGATGGAATTGCCGCACGACATATGTCTGAACCCATGATTTCCGGGCCACCTGTTCTCTTGAATGTTGACTGTCAGTACGAACCAGGATCTCAGGGGCACGTCATCTCATCCCTGTGCATGGTGGCCTGCGGCTCGGAAAACTCCGTAAATACATTCCTGTAGTCCTACCAGCAAGCCTCCCTGCCGCCGAGTGTTTCTGGAACGCATACCTGCAAACGAAACAAATACTTGGGTGATTAAACGATGTGCTCCTGACCAGGATAACGGTGTCTCACATGTACTGAATCAGTACATTGCGTAGAAATTAGTCGTTTTGTATAGTACCGGCCCTGCGCAAATCAAGGAGTTGTGCCGACACAAGGATGCGTCGCGACTCAAACAATGACGGCCTGTCCCGGATGCTCTTTTGCAGTAAGCCATCGGGGGTAAGGGAACGCCGAAGGATCAAGAGGCTGGAGAGTGATGGGGCGGCAGTTGAGTACAGGTGGGATCTTGTGTGTCTGGTTGCTGGGATACGTGGTCCCGGCGGCGGCCGACGATCTGGTATCGCTGTACGCGGAGGCCGTCAGGCAGGATCCCAAGCTCCAGTCGGCACGTTTCGAGCACCAGGCAGACCAGGAGCGGGTGCCCCAGGCGTGGGCCGATTACCGGCCAGTGGTGACCTTCGACTACGACCGGGTCCGCACCACGCAGGACATCATCAGCAGTGACAACACCGTCTTCCAGGCGGGTTCGACCACATTTCCGGTTACCACCTGGACCCTGTCTCTTACCCAACCCGTCTTTCGCTACGCGAACTTCATTCGTATCGGTCAGGCTGAGGTCGAGCTGAAAGGGGCCGATGCAAAGCTCGTGCAGGCAGAACAGGAACTGATGCTGCGCGTGGCCGAGGCCTATTTTGGCGCCCTCGAGGCCAGGGACGAGCTGGCCTTTCTGAAAGCGGAGCGCGCTGCCGCCCGGCAGAAGATGCAACTCGAAGCCGGCCGTGAGCGTGCCCGAATCGGACGGGCCGTGGACCGTTATGACGCAGAGGCCCGCGCGGCCTCGGTGGATGCCGACTATGCCGATGCCGAGGTGGCCCTGCAGGATGCGCGCGAGCAGCTGTACGAGATCATCGGGCGTGAGCCGAATGCTCTGGCAAGGCTCACCGGCGAGCCGGACCTCAAGGCGCCCGAGCCCGCAGACGAGGACTACTGGGTAAAACGTGGGGTCGAGAACAACCCTGCGGTGGTGGTGCAGCGGTACGCCGTCGAGGTGGCGCGAAAGGAGGTCGAGCGGCAGAACGCGGGGCACTATCCCACCGTGGATCTTGTGGTCAACCGAACCAAGCAGAAAACGGGGGGTACCCTGTTCGGTGGCGGCAGCGAAGTGTTGACGCAGGAGATGATGCTGCGCCTGAGCGTGCCCATCTATGCGGGCGGCTCGGTGAGTTCGCGGAAGCGGGAAGCGGTGGCCCGTCATTTTCAGGCCAAGTCGGAGCTCACGCGCCTGCAGCGCGAGGCGCGGCGCAAGATCCGGGAGGCCTACGCGGGGGTCAACAATGCCATCAAGCGCATCAAGGCGCTGAAAAAGGCGCTGACGGCACAGGAAGCAACGCTGGTGCTGCGTAAAAAGGCCTACCGCGCGGGCCTGGAGACCGCGTTGAGCGTGCTCGATGCAGAGCGCGGCCTGTATTCGGTTCGGCGGGATCTGGCCAAGGCGAAGTATGACTACCTGCTCAACAGCCTGCGCCTCAAGGCTCGGGTTGGCATTTTGACCGCTGATGATCTGCAAGCGGTGTCACGTTGGCTCGAGGGCTGACGGGGTGCTGTTGTAGCTATCCGCTATGGACAAGGCCGGGCCTGCAAGGCATGGCCGTTTCCTCGAGCAAAAGGGATGGAGCGATAATATGGCTCGGCGCAACAAGAAAAAGGCTGGCAGGCAACGCAAGGCGACCGAGCGGTCGAAAACCCTCCACTTCGAGGCGCTGGAAGCGAGGGTCCTGCTCTCCGCGGACCTGGGCCTGAATGCGGCCGATCTGCAGCAGTCGGCACGGCCGGACGAGGAGGCCGCCTTGACGGCCGAGGCGTTGACCGAGGCCAATACCCTGGAGTTTGCAGCCGCCTCGCTGGCGGTGGACGACAGCTTGCTCGATCTGGCCGCGCAGATACAGGCTGGGCCAGACGGAAACGGCGTTGCCGACCAGGCGCAGGCGGCGGCCCCTTCGGACAGCGCAGCGAGCCAGGCCGAAGCGGCAACGGGGGGCGCCGAGGACATCGCGCCGGCAGCGGCACCGCAGGGCCATGCCGACGAGGCAGGTACGGCCGGTGTGTCGGACGAGGAGGCGGCGGCAGCAGGAGAAGATGTCGCGCCGGTAGAGGCTGGGTCGGGCGCAGCCCCCGGTGCAAGTCTCAGTCCCGATGCGGCCTTCCTGGCGCAACGCATGCTGGCCAGCCAGGTCGTGATCCTGGACGCGGCCGTGCCCCAACTGCAGGACGTGGTGCGCGAGTTGCTGGCGCATGACGGCCATGCCACGGTGGGGCAGGCGCTTGCGGCCGTGAACTCCTCGCCGTCCGCTACCCGGACGGATCAGCCGGTCCGGAGCGAGGACGTGAGCCTGGCGCAGCAATGGCTGCAGGCGGACATCGCGCAGCAGGTGCAGTTCAATGCCGCACGCGAAGTGAAGGTGTTTGTGCTCGACGCCTCACGGGACGGTGTCGAGCAGGTCGGCGAGATCCTGGACCACTACCGCGAAGTGGCCGCGGTACACCTCCTCAGCCACGGTGCGGCCGGTGCCGTGTTCCTTGGCAACACGCGGCTCAACAGCCAGGAAGTGCGCAATGAGCGGCAGCAGCTCAAACGTTGGGGCCAGGCGCTCAAGAAGACCGGTGACCTGCTGCTCTATGGCTGTGACGTGGCAGAAGGTGAACTGGGCCTGAGCTTCGTGGAGCAGCTCGCTAGCGCCACCGGGGCCGACGTGGCGGCCTCGACCGATGACACCGGCAACCTGCCGGGTGCCGACTGGGATCTCGAAAGCACCGTCGGTGTGATCGAAACGGCCAGCCTCGTCAGTCATTCGATGCGCGGCACGCTGGACTTCACCGGTACCGCCAATGCGGACACCATCACCGACCAGACGGGCGTGCTCAAGGGCCTGGAAGGCAATGATACCTACCAGTTCACCACCTTGCCGGCGGCCCAGGTCACCATCTCCGAGGTGCGTGGCGAAGGCAGCGACACGCTGGATCTGTCCGCTATTGGAAGTGACCTGACCATCGTCATCAAGAAGGACGACATCGTCGAGGTGCGGGATGCCAGCGGCACGGTCAAGGTGACGGCGGCCCATATCGAAAACATCAAGGGTGGTAGCGGTAATGACACCTTCTTCGTGCAGAAAGGCGCCGCGCTCAAGGGCTGGATCGACGGTAATGGCGGCAACAACACGCTGACCTATACCGATGCCAATGCCGGCCTGTTGGACAAGAGCTATACCGGTACGGCGGCCATCGATTTCAGCGTCTCTTCTGTTGATGCCGGTCGTGCCACCGGGATCGATGGATTTGCCGCGGGTGGGATCAAGAACATCCAGCATGCCATTGGTGGCCGTGCGGACGACCTCCTCAAGGGCGATGCCGGTGATAACGACCTTGCGGGTGGCAAGGGGGACGACGTCCTCCTGGGTGGTGATGGAACGGACATCCTGTCTGGCGATGCCGGCAATGACACGCTCGATGGCCAGACCGGTACCGATACCCTGTCCGGCGGCCAGGGCGATGATACCCTCAAGGCCAGCGCCGGCGGCGACCTGTTGCAGGGCGGGGGAGGCAACGACCGCTACGTGTTCGATGATACCGCCGACTGGAGCGGCAGCCAGGTCTCCGAGGTCGCCGGAGAGGGCACGGACACCCTGGACTTCAGCGGGGTGACGGCGAACCTGACCTTTACTCTCAATGACGTTACGACCACCGGGGTCGCGGTATCGGCTGCCGGCAAGTCGATCAGCGGTGCGCAGCACATCGAGCGGCTGGTGCTGGGTAGCGGGGTGAATGTCCTGCAGTTCAGGGACAACTGGGCGCCCAGGCTGGTCGTCGAGGCGAGCGCTGCGGCGACGGTCACACTGGACCTCAGTGCGGTGACCAGGGATCTCTACTTCAAGATCCGCAAGGACGGTGCTGTCGAGATTGCGGATACGGCAGCGCGCAGTGGCGGGCATCGGGCCATCGTGGCCCATGTCGACAACATCATCGGTGGCCAGGCCCTCAATCGCTTTCTCTTCGAAAAAGGCGCAAGCCTTCCCGGCAATCTCACGTCGGGTGCCAGCGCGCGCAACATTCTCGACTACACCCGCTTTGGCGTTGCGGTGGATCTCGCCCTGCCCATCACCCCGGGTGTCAGCGGCACCCTCAGCGGCACCTTCGAGGTGGTTGGCAGCGGACAGCAGGATCTCCTGGTTGCCAGAGCGGCAGGCCAGCAGCTGTCCGGCGGCAAGGGGAACGACTACCTGGTGGGCGGCAACGGGGCCGATACCCTGGTGGGCGATGCGGGCAATGACACCCTGATCGGCGGGGCCGGGAACGATACCCTCCAGGGTGGCAAGGGTGACGATACGTACTATTTCGCCAGCGGCTGGGGCGTCGATACGCTGATCGAAGCGCGCAGCGGCGGGACCGATACCCTCAGCTTCGCCGGCATGGCCACCGTGCCTGCCACCGCCCAGCTTTCGACCGTGGATGCGGTCCAGGCGGTGACCCAGGCCCTGACCTTCACCCTCGACAACAGCCTGCAGAATGCCCTGACGGTTACCGGCGGCAGCGACCAGCTGACGCTCGACAAGACCTCACTGTCGAACATCGAATTCGTCCTGGGCGGCCAGGACGCCAACCGTTATGTCTTCAAGCAGAGCTGGTGGCAGGCCACCGGCTCCGGGCTCACCATCGACGACACGGCCTCGAGCAACGGCACGCTGGACCTGTCGGCAGTCACCTCAGATCTCGATTTCACGATCACCGACGACAACGGCGTAAGCGTGGTGACGATCAAGGTGGTCGATGCCTTCCGGAGCTACACGGTCACCGCCCGCGGCATCGAGAACATCGTCGGTGGCCAGGGGGCCAACCGTTACCGTTTCGAGGGCGATGCGGCCCTGGCGGGCGATCTGACCGGCTACACCGGAACGGGCAGCGCCACGCTGGATTTTTCCCGGTATGGCAACAGCGACAACACGGGGGTTGATGTCGACCTGGGGGCCGGCACGGTCCGGCAGAACACGGGAAGTGCATCAGCCCCGCGGCTGGTGGGTGGCAGGCTCACCTTCATCGATGATGTTGTCGGCAGCGCGTTCGATGACCAGATCGTCGGTGACGCGCAGGCCAACCGTCTGGAGGGCGGGGCCGGCAAGGACTTGCTCGATGGTGGCGCGGGCAATGACATCCTGATCGGGGGGCAGGGCAGCGACATCCTGCAAGGTGGCCTCGGAAACGACACCTACCTGGTGGACGCCCAGTGGGCCAAGCCGGCGGGGTCGCTCTCGCCCAACCAGAGCGACACCATCACCGACACGGACGGGGCCAACCAGCTGGACCTGACCGCGATCAAGAAAGACCTGAAACTGGTATTCGAGCAGGCAGCCGGTGGTATCGGCACCAAGGTGACCGTGTCGATGGACCTGCCGGGCGGCGTGCTCAAGAACAAGGTCACGATCGATAATGCCAATGCGGGCTGGACGATCGACACCGGGGCCGGCGATGACAGCGTCATCGTGAAGGACGGCGTCGATTTCCAGGGCGCACTCAATACGGGTGCCGGCATCAATACCCTGGATTATTTCCACGGCACCGATGCGCTCGGTGGCTACCAGTCCACTGTCGTGGTGGACCTGACGGCGGGTACGGCCACGGCCATCGGCACGATCAGCGGCTTTCGCGATGTCTGGGGCTCGATGGGAACGGGCAACGACCGGCTGACCGGTGATGTCCAGGACAACACCTTCTACGTGGGGGCCTGGGGCGAGAGCGACGGCACCAACAACCGGCAGCACCTCATCGACGGTGGAGGCGGCAACGATACGGTCAGCTTCGCCGGCTTCGATCAGCCGGACTTCGCCGTCACTGCCGACCTGGGGGCGGACACCGTCACCCATGTACATAGCACCACGGGAGCGCTACAGACGGTCGCGACGCTGACGGCCATCGAGAACCTGGTGGGTGGCGCCGGCAATGACACCCTGATCGGGGATGGCGGCGCCAACCTGCTCGACGGCGGAAAGGGTGACGACACCCTCCAGGGCGGCGCCGGTGACGATATCTATCGCTTCAACAGCGGCTGGGGACAGGACGCCATCGTCGAGGCCGTGAACCAGGGCGACGACCGCGTGGATCTCTCGGGGGTTGCCGAAGTGCTGACCGTGGATGTCGCACGCGGCGATGGGGCCGAGGTGGACCTGACGGCCGCCCTGGCGCGCACGCTCAGCGTGAGTGACGGAACGAACACGGTGACGCTCGGGTTCGACACCGAGCGTTTCGACGGTCTCAAGGACACCGATACCCTGACCAAGGCCAATGTCACCCTGAGCACGGCGGTGCAGGACGCGATCATCGATGGCCTGGTGTCGGTCAGGGGCGTGCTCGAGAATCTTCCGCAGCACGCCGATTTCGACAACCTGCTCGCGCTGAAGATCCCGCTGGTGGAGCAGACCCTGCAACAACTGTTGACCGATGCCAACGGGGCCATGGATGCCAGCAGGGCCACTGCGGCCATCAAGGTGGGCCTGGATGAGCGCATCGATGCCCTGAAGACCCTGTTCTGGGGCAGTGCCACCGCAACGGCCAACGACGGCAATACCAGCACCACCGATGCGGTACTGGCACTGACCGATGCCAACGGGAACCCGCTGTTCACGCATAGCCCGGATACCCGGCTGATCCAGTTCGGTACCACCCTGGAGCTGTTCAACCGCACCACGCCCCAGGGGCTGAACCTGGGGGCCACGCTGAGCGAGATCCCCGCCCTGAGCGTGGCCCTCAACCCCGATGTGACGACCCGGCTCACGCTGGACTTTGCGTTCGGCGTCCTGCCGGCGGACCCTGCTCAACCCGACCGGAACCTGCAATTCGATCTGGCGGACCCGAGCCTCGATTTCCTGGTCACCCTGGGCGACAACGCGGTCAATGCCGCGCTCGATCTGGGCCTCATCGGGGCCAGCGTGCAGAATGGCAGCCTGTCGATGCAGATCGGTGTCGGTCTGGCCGCCCAGGGCGATTATCAGGGCCCGGCGCTGGCGAGCCTTTCCAATGCCGACTTCTTCATCCGGGCTGATCAGGGCACCGCAATCGCGGCCACCCTGCCGATCGCCGTGGATGTCTCGGCACTGGGCATCGACCTGCCGGACCTGCCGACCATTTCGTTGGCCACCCTCGCCCTGCCGGAGTTTCCGACACTCCCGGATCTGCAGGCCTTCCTGGCCAACCTCAGCTGGGACCTGCCCGACCTGAGCCAGTTGTTCGACCTGGGCAATCTCAGCATGGACCAGTTGTTTGCCATGCTGCGCTCGGGTTTGCAGTACCTGGTCGACAACTTCGACTTCAGCCTCAACATCCCCGGCCTCGACCTGACGCTGGACGACCTGTTCAAGTGGCTGAACATCAGCGGGTTCGACGGCTTCGACCTGGGCATCAAGCAATTCTTGCAGGATCTCATCGATGCGCTGGATCCCGCCAATTTCACTGCGGGCCTGCAGGGGCTCCAGCAGTGGCTCAACGACCTGCTCGCGGGCCTGTTTCCGAATCTGTGGCCTGCCTGGTCGTTGCCGCATTTCGATCTCAGCTGGGACGGTTTCGATCTCGGTTTCGATTTCGGCTTCGATCTGGATGTGGCCAGGCTTCTCGCGGATTTGAAACTGCCGGACCTGGCGATCGATTTTGGCTTCGACCTGGCCGATATCGCGAATCTGCTGTCCTTGCCGGTGAACTTCGATCCTACCCAGATCGCCCTGACCCTGGACAGTGCGGTCCAGATGGGGGTGAACGCCGATTTCAATGTCGACCTGGACATGGCTTTTGCCGCCAAGGAGTTTGGCAAGGCGGTACGTACCAACACGGGGCTGGCCGGCCTCGATCCCCTCGACTACGCCTTTATCGGGGACGACAGCGAGGTCTCGCTGGTCGTGGAGGCGGGCGCTACCGCCATCGACGTGAACGCCTCGCTGGCGATTTCCAACGCCCTGCCACCGGTCGGTTTCTGGATCCAGGGGGGGAGCGCACTGGTCAGCGCCGAGGCCATGCTGGACCTGGACCAGCACAGCACCGGGCGGTATGCGCTCGGCCAGCTGGCGAGCATTCCTCTCAACGTCACGGCAGGTGGCGAGGCCGATATCGATCTGCCCATGTACCTGGGTACGGCCACCCTGCCGTTGGGGGGCACCACCCTGGACCTGAACGGTGACGGTTACGCCGACAACGTATTGCACATCGGGACCGACTTCGGGCCGGCGGGTCTGGTTGCACCGGAAGTGATCGCCCCGCGCTTCGATGGCCTGAACCTGATGGCCTATCTCAATGATCCCCAGGTCATCCTGGCCGGTCTCGAAGGCATGTTCGACAACCTGAAGCGCATGATGGCCGATCAGCTGGGCGGGCTGGGGCTGCCACTGGTCGGGGATGTGCTGAAGGATGTCGGTTCCTTCGTCGACAAGCTGCGCGACGATTTCCTGGGCGTTCGGAATGCCGCGGGCGCCTACGCCGCCGGCACACTGGGGGACAAGCTGAAGGATGCCGCGAGCGCCGGTAACGATGTGGTGAGCCTGATCCGCCAGTACCTGTTCGACAAGCTGGGGACACATCTCCAGTATCAGGTAAAGGCCGCGGATGGTGCACCGGAGTTCGACGCGCAGGGCAACCCGGTTTACGCGGCGGTGCGAACGGTCGATGACATTGCGGTCTCGCTCAACGCCCTGGGCCAACTGACGTTCAACGTCTTCCTTGCAGGCAGCGTTTTCGAAGGGCTGGGAGCGCGCTACAAGGAGCGCAAGGACAACAATGGCAATGTCATCAAACGCTTTATCGATCTGCCGATCAATTTCGATTTGACTGCGCCGGGGCTGGGCCTGAAGACCGGACCGAACGATACCATCGAGGTCAGCCTGGACTATTTCTTCGGACTGGGATTTGGCCTGGATACCCGCGGCTTCTTCATGGACACTGCGGGCGTCACGGCCGCCGGGGATGAGCTGGGGTTGCTGATGAGCGCCACGGTCAACCCCGGGGCCTCTCTGACGGGGGTGCTCGGCTTCCTGCAGGTACAGCTCAACGAGTTGGACGACGCCGATGGCGACAGCGGCCTGTACGGCAAGTTCGCGATCGATATCAGCGACAGCGGCGGCGACAACCTGTGGCGCCCCGGCGAGGCGCTGAATCTCTCGGCGGGGATCTCGGCCTATGCCAACCTCGACCTGGCAGCCAGTCTGGCCATGGACTTTGCCGGCCAGGACATCAGCCTGCCGAACATCGAGTCGGTCATCCATTATGACCAGGAGCTGGCGAATATCACCTGGTCTGCGGGTAGTACCTTCAGTGCCGATTTCTTCCAGGCGCCGCAGGTCGTCATCGAGGACCTGACGCTGGATGTCGGCCAGTTGTTCAGCGGTTTCATTGGCCCGGTAGCCTTGCAACTCGATCCCTTCCTTGGCAAGGACTCCGAGGTCCGGCGCCTGGTCGATCTGCTGACGACGCCGATCGACCTGGGCATCACCCAGATCACCCTGCTGGATATCGTGGTGCCGCTGATGAACGCCAGGACGGCCGGCTCCGGGGATGCCCTGCGGACCGCGGTCACGGCGGTCAAGGCCGTGTCCGACTTCATCGCGCTGGCCCGCGATGCGGCCAGCGGCGATGGTTCCATCAAGGTCAATTTCGGTACCTTCGAGCTGGGTTCAGGGCTGGTGACCCGTTCCGGGACCTCGATATCGAGCACGGACTTCTCGAAACAGGGCGGGCAGAGCTCGATTGACGCGATCAACAACAGCGCCACGGCCACCCCACAACAGAAGGCGCTGGTCACCCAGCTTGGCACGACCCCGGGCTCAATCATGTTCCCCATCCTGTACGATCCGATGACGGCGCTCGGGCTGTTGCTGGGCAAGGATGTGGATCTCTTCCTGTACGACACGCCGGACATCACGTTCGACGTGTCCTATGAACAGTCCTACCCGGTATTCCCCGGTCTGAATGCGGTGATCCGAGGCAGCCTGTCGGCCCGGACCGAGCTGTTCTTCGGGTTCGATACCACCGGCATCCGCTCCTGGTTCCAGGACTTTGAAAGCAACAACTATGACTTTGCCGCGTCCGCGGGCTCCCTGGGGAACATCTTCGAGGGATTCTTCATCGCGGACTGGGCGGTCAGCAGTACCGGGCAGTTGATCCAGGGTGACGATGTTCCCGAAGCGACCTTGAACGTGCAGTTGGCGGCCGGTGCTGCCCTGGGCGTGGGTGGCCTGGTCGAGGCTGGTGTGCTCGGCGGTATCGAGGCGGCTATCGGCATCAATCTGCATGATCTGCCGAATACCGGCACGGGTGGGAACACGGGTATCCCCGCCGTCTATGACGGCAAGATCCGGTACAGCGAGATTTCCCGCATCGTTCAGGAAAACCCCCTGTGCCTGTTCGACATGGAAGGCGCCATCAAGGCCTTCCTGGAGGCCTACTTGTGGGTGGGGTTCAAGGTGTTCGGTGCCAAGATCACTGTGTTCTCGGCAAGCCAGCGGTTTGTCGATGCCGTGCTCGCCTCGTTCGAGTGGAGTTGCCCGGACATCCCCGCGCCGACGGTCGCGACCCTGACTAACGGTGTGCTGACCCTGGCCTATACCGATGCCAGCGGCCAACGGGCCTCGAACGAAGATTACAAGGTGTATCTGGATACGGTCACCTTGCCCAACAACACCCGGGAGGAACGCATCTTCGTCACCGGGAACGGATACACCCAGACCTTCCAGAAGGCCGATGTGAGCAGGATCGTGGCCAGCGGCACGGCCGGTCGGGATACCTTCCGTCTCGATACCGCGGTCAACGCCGACTTCGATATCAGCGGGGGCGCCGGTGATGACGTGATCATCTTCACCGGCAACCAGAATGCCGCGCGCAGCCGCATCATGCACGGGGGGGACGGCAACGACACCCTGACGGGCAGCCTGCTGTCCGATGTCATCTATGGCGATGGCGGAGAGGACAAGATCCGCACGGGCGATGGAGTCGATACCGTCTACGGGGGGGCGGGCAACGATTTCATCTGGGCCGAGGGGAGCACGGCAGGCAGCAATGGCTGGGCTAATTACATCGATGCCGGGGATGGCGCGGACCAGATCCTGGGTTCCGATGGCGTGGACCGGATCCTGGGGGGGCTGGGCGATGACATCATCACCGCAGGTGCCGGGGCCGACGTGGTCGATGGAGGTGCCGGCGCCGACGAGATCCGTGGTGGTGGTGGCGATGACGTCATCACGGGGGGCGCGGGCAACGACATCCTGCACTGGGAGGCAGGCGACGGTGCTGACGAGATCGATACCGGAACCGGGATCGACGAGCTGTTCCTGAACGGTTACGTGGTCAACCCGGATGCCTTCTACAACGATATTGCGAACTATATCCAGGACGATGCGGCGACCGATACCGTGCGGGTGAGCGAGAATGCCGGTGCCACGCAGGTTTCCTGGCAGCATGGGACGGGCATTGCGGCACTGATGCGCATCACCGGCCTGGAGCGTCTGAATATCGATACCGGCCGCGGGGCCGACGATATCCGTGTCGGCAATCTCAAGAACACGCCCACGAGCAAGATCAATCTGAGCACCGGTGCCGCGCGAACCGTGGTATCCGAGACCCGTACGGTGCTGAAGCGGGATGCCGACGGCAACCTGGTGCCGGATACCAGTGTGGCGCCTCAGGACTTCAGCATGCTGCGAGTGACTGATGACAGCGCGCTGGACAAGGTGGTGATCGAGGGGAGCGCGGCCGCCGACAGTTACCTCGTCAGTACCGTGGATTCCATCGGTGTGGATGGCCAGGCGCATACCGCGGTCCGCTATGAACAGCTGGACGGGGGGCAGGATGCAGCCGGCAACCCGACGAGCTATACGGTCGTCGATGTGTTCGACCTCGAGCGCAGCGACATGATCCAGCTCGAGACGCTCGCGGGTAATGACCGCATCGATGCGCAGGGCGTGACCACTGGTGTGGTCGCCAATCTGTACCTGGACGGTGGCGCGGGCGACGACCGTATCATTGGCAGTGCCCTGAGCAGCGTGTCGGATGTGATCGTCGGGGGGGCGGGGTCCGATCGGATCACCGGCCTGGCCGGCATCGACCGCTTCTACGAGTCGTCGATCGGCAACAACGACGTCAACCTGGCGGGTGATTACGACGTACTGGTCGAGCAACGGGATGCCGATTTCACGTTGAGCAACACCGGCCTGCTGATCGATGACACCCGGCTCTCCGGCCAGTTCGGGGTGGAACAGGAACACTTTGCGCAGATCTTCGAAGGCGCCGAGCTCACCGGTCTGGCTTCGGCCAACCGCTTCGTCATCAGCAATTGGTCCGGTGGCGGCCTGCTCGACGGCGGGCAAGGTGGTGACAGCTATGCGCTGGAACTGGCTCAGGTGGCATCGGGCCGGCAGTTCCTGAATATCGCGGATAGCGGCGTCAACGGGATCGATACCCTGGTCTACAAGGGGAGCGCGGGTGACGACACCATCCAGCTCGATACGGTCTACAAGCGCGATGAAGACCCGGAGCAGCGATTCAGCCAGGACCGCTGGAGCGGATACGGCGCCCACGGTGACGGCCTGCTCATCGCGCATTTCGATGCCAACGACAACTTCGCCAAGGTCAACCTCGATGACGAGGCGGCGCTAATGCACGTCAGCGAGGCCAGTCTGTCCGCCGGAACGAACTACCAGGTGGTCAATTACCAGACCGTCGAAGAAGTGACAGTGTTCGGCGGTGCGGGCAACGACAAGATCATTTCCGACAGCACTTCGACCAAGATCGATGTCTTTGGCGATGCGGGGGACGATCAGTTCTACATCGGCTCGGTGCTGAAGACCAACACGGTGCTGGTGGAAGGCCAGGAAGTGACCATCGTCGAGGAAGTCACCGATGGGGCCAATTTCAATGATTCGGCCTTCTACGGCGGTGAAGGTGACGACTACTTCGAGGTCAATCACAACGTGGCCGATATCGGCCTGTACGGTGACAACGGTGACGATACCTTCTTCATCAAGGCACTGCTGACACTGGATGACGACGGCGAGCTGCTGGACATCGACAGCGGCGTGGCCAATGTGGCCGGGGCGAGCAAGGACCCCGCCAATGACACCCGCGAGGTGGATGTCGACACCCTGGTCTATGTCGAGAACGCGAACATCTCCATCGACGGCGGGGCCGGGTTCGACAGCGTCGCGCTGGTCGGAACGGTGCTGGCCGATACCTTCTACGTCTACGTGGAAACCGACCCGCTCACGGGCCAACGCATCCAGCGTATCTACGGTGCCGGGGTGAAGCTGGAGAAACTGCTCAATATCGAGCGCCTGCAGCTGCTGACCGGCGGCGGTGACGACACGGTCTACCTGTACGGGGTCGACATGGGCCTGGTCGGCGACATGGTGATCAAGACCGGCTCAGGTAGTGACACCGTCTATGTCGGCGGTCCGCAGCAGACCATCGATCTGCGCTTCCCGAAGAGCAAGGACCTGTTGTACAGCGCTGTCGAAGGTTTCCAGGTCGACCAGGATGCCCTCGGCAGCTATATCCCGGCAGGCACCGTGGCGGGCATGCCCTTCTACCGCATCGACGAGGTCGGTCGGGTCGTGCCCTTCGAGGTGTCCAATCCGCCCCGGACGCTGCAAACGAGGATGCCGGCGGCATCGGGACTCGGCACCTTCGTTTCGCCGGTGCTCGTCGATGGTGGTGACGGCATCCACGACGAGATCATCTTCAATGGGCAGCAGGGGACGCCCGACCTCCGGTTCGCCAATACCGAGCTGACGCGCAAGGTGGTCCAGTTCGACTATACCCAGTTCGCGCTCAGCAGCAGCGATCCTGGCGATTTCGTTGGCACCGTGCTGGGCGATGTCGGTACGGGAGGTGTTGCCAGGGATCTCCTGGGGGCGGCAGTCGGTGACTATCTGCGCTTCCAGGATCGTTATTACAACACCACCCTGCTGGATGACATCGCCAACGGTGCGGTTACCCAGCTGACTGTGCCGGCCGGGCTGGCCTATTACAACATCCAGAAAACCCTGGACGCCAACGGCAACCTGTTGACGGCACGCGATCAGCTGCTGCGTTTCGCGGCGGATTTCAATCTGACCCCGGTCTGGAATGAGGTTGCTCACCCGGATCCCACGCGTGCGGCCAACGGCGAGAAGCTCTACGAGCTGTTGAGCCTGGAAACGGCGAGTGGAGCGCTGGTGCCGTTCGAGGCACAGCATTCCGAGACGGTGCTGTTTGACACGAGCGGCGCCTTCACAGTGATCAAGGATCTGACGGCACTGACGCTCAAGACGAGTGCTCCGCTGAATGTGACTCTCTCGCAGAGGGCCATCGTCAACATCACCACCGTGCGCAACGATGCCATGGATTTCGTGCATGTACCGACGGAAGCAGCTCATCTTTATGTCGGTGGCATGAACGAGGTCACCTTCAACCTCAATGAGGCCGGTTCGCACCTGATCGTGGACAATGACCGGTTCGGAACTCGCCAGGTGACCGATGCACAGGGCGTGCTGCAAACCGTACCTACCAATGCCAAGCTGTATGTCAATGGCGGGGCAGGCACAGACCAGGTAGATATTCGCGCCACAGCGGCCGAGGTCGTTGTCCATGGCAACGCGGGCGATGATGCCATCCTGGTCGGTCGAAACGGTAACCTGGACGGCATCCGCGATGCTCTCTATCTGTTTGGCGGGGCCGGAAACGACACCATCGACGTGGACCGCTCCGCAGACGCGACCAGCGTCGATGTCACATTGGACAAGAACCTGCTCCGGCATGCCGAGGGGTTCGAGCAGCTGAACAAGGTCACCAGCGCCCTCAGCCTGACCAACGTCACTGCCGCCGAGAACCAGCTCCTCGAAACCGGCCTCCAGGGGGCCGCTGTCCCTTATGCCCAGGAAGCCTTTGCCGTGGACCCGGTGCAGCTGGGCGCAGCAACGGATGCGATGGCACGGGCGTCGCTGGAACAGTTGCAGGGCCTGCTGCAGAACAGTGAAACCGCGCTTCGGACCTCGCTGAGCGATGCGGCCAACCTGCTGCGCGAGAACGACCAGGAGCTGCTCGAGAACCAGGTCAAACTGTACGTGCGTTCCCGCTACTACGAGCAGAACAATATCTCCGATGCCCTGCTGCAGAAGCTCACGGAACTTGGTCTGCAAGCGCGCCTTACCGTGACCTATACGAGCTTGTTCGGGGTCACTTCTCTCCGGGACACCAACAGGACGTCGCTGGCCGTAGCGATATCCGAGGCAGAGTGGTGGCTTCGCAACTACGCCAGCCAGCTTAATCTTGTGGACAAGAATGGCAATCCCGTGGCGGCCACGCTGGACCTGTCAGGCAAGCGCAGTCTGCTGCAGCAGTTGCTGGAGGATAGTAATGGCAACAGCGATCTGTACAGTCTGGTCGATGGGGTCCTGGCTCAGAACAGCACGACGATATTCAGCTCAAGCGATACAGCAACGTTATTCGACATCGAGTTCAAGATCGATCTGTTTTCCGACAACATTCACCCCAGCAACGATGACAATGTCCGTGCGTACGCCAAGCTGTACGACACCCTTGTTAATGAGTACATCGGTGCGCAAGCCATCTACAGGGACCTGTTGACGGCGAGGGGGGTCACGGGTGCCGAACTGGACGCCTTCTATAACACCTATAGCGTCAACGAGGTATTGCGCGGGTTCGACCTGAACAACCCGCTGGGTGGTGGCAAGAGCCTCAGGGATCCACTCGTGGCATCGGTCGACGATCTCAACCTCGATCTGGGCGCCAATGTGCTCGCCAGGCGTACGGCCAGCGTACAGGCGCAGCTCGATGATCTCGATGTCAATGTCGCGAACAGTTTTGCAGCCGGAATGGATTCCGAGTTCAGCCGCCGGATAGCCGACATCGGGCAAGCGCTTCAAAACAACCAGTTCGACCATGCGACGCTGAATGCGATCTATACTCAGGCGAAGAAGCTGCTCTCCGACAGTAATCCTTACAATGCGGCCAACGGCTTCGGGGCTGACCAGCAACTGATCCTGGCGCCGGTATACAACCTGCTGGCCAGTGGTCTGAAAGCCGGCCTGGAAGATGTGATCATCGACTTGATCGATCTTCGTCAGGGCTATGAGGCGGCGAATTTCAACAAGGTCATCGCCGATGCAGCCAATGCTGCGGGGTATGCGGATTATGCGGCGTTGTATGCGTCACCGGAGTATGCTGCGTTGCAGAAGGTCTATGCGACCGCTGCCGATCTGATCGATACCTATCTGATCTATTCCGCCGGCCAGCCGACCATGTCGAACCTCCCGGCGACAATCATGGACATGCTGAGCAGCATCAAGCGCATCGATCGTGCGGCGACCCGTTTTGACGCCTTCGTGGACGCCTTGGACGGCGGGTTCGATTTCATGACCTTCCGTACGGCCTATCTCGATGCACAACACGCGGTCCAGTCCTTCATTTCCAACCATCCGGAATATGTAGACTACCTCCATTCAGAAGCGCGCTACGGGGCCATGACCAAGTCCTTGACCCAGGACGCCAAGAGCGTGCAGGCGCTGGCTGCGTTGAACGAACAGCAGTACGACCTGCTCGCCGCACTGGCCAGTGACGCGCAACAGGACTTCACTTCGCTGATCGATATTCTCAGGCGCGAGTACACCATTACCTGGAACTACTGGTGGTTTACCCGCACCATCCAGCTCGATTACACGGTGGATTACCGTTACGGTCTGCAGAAGGCGAAGGTCGCGCGTCTCGCATCGCAACAAAGCCAGGCAGCACAGTACAAGTCAGCCAGCGATGCTCAACTGGCGCGCCTGAACAGCCTGCTGGGTACCTACGATGCCAACCAGCTGAATTTTGCAGCCAGGGTGGCAAGCCTGGGCGCGACCTACGAGACACAGAAAGCCACGCTCGATGCAAAATACCTGGTGCTCAAGGAACTGAGCCAGTTTGTCGTCGAGATCATGAAGCAGCGTGGTCCGAACCAGAACCTCGCCGGCTTCGCTGACGATCCCAGCCTGATCTCGGAGATCATCAGCTTCTACGATCGCTATGACATCCTCGATGAGCGGGCCCCGGTCCTGCCGACGGACACCTCGCAGTTCCTGAGTGAGATCCTTGACAGTGAAGGGAACCTCGTTCGCGGCACCACGCCGAACTCGGTCATCTACAAGACCGACAGCGTGTCTGCCGAGGCCGTGACCAGCGTGTCCGGCATGGCCAGCGCGGACATACATGTTGGCCATGATGATGTCGAGCTGCTGCGGATTCTGACTGGCAGCGGCAATGACCAGATACAGGTGCTCGATACCCTTGGGCAGGCCGGTCTTGCGGAAGTCCAGGTGCTGACGTCAGCGGGTGACGACACCATTACGGTCGAAGATGAAAATCGGCTGGCCAACGGTGTGGTCTCGGACCTCGTCGTGGACGCCTCCACCGGGAACAACCGGATGGTCGTCAACGATATCGCAGATGCGTTGCGCAACGTGATCACCATGAGCAACGGCTTGCGCAACGGGTATACCAGCATCAGCGGTATCGCCACCGGGGATATTCACTACCGGGGGAACTTCAGCCGAGATGTGCAGATGCAGGCGGGCATCGGCGAGGATGACATCACCATCGCCGGGGTGATCGCCGGTGCCCATACCCGGGTGCAAGGGGGCGATGGCGACGATGATATCCGGGTCACCGGCACGATGGTTCGTGTCAATGGGGATACGCTAACCCGGTTGACGCTGCATGGCGAGAAGGGACTGGACGTCATCGACGCGGTGGCCGCTGGCTTTGGCCTGACCATCGGGGGTGAAGAGGGTGCCGATACCATCTACGGGTCGATGTTCGACGACCGCATTGCCGGCGACGCCGGTGATGACCTGATCATTGCGGGTCTCGGTGCAGATACGGTCACCGGTGATGCCGGCAACGACTTGATTCTCGGTGACATGGGATCGGTTCGGGATGCGGGGGGTAATGATCTGACCCGCCGTTCCGGTGTAATCGCCCGTGTGGTTTCCGATCCGGGCAATGCGCAGGGGGATGACATTACCGGGGGCCTGGGTAACGACCTGATCATCGGTGCCGGTGGCGCTGATCTGCTCAGGGACGCAGATGGTAGCAACCTGGTGTTCGGGGACCACGCCGAAATCCTGTACACCGGTGGCATCGTCACACGGGCGCTGACTCGAAGCGGGAGTATTGGCGCTGGAGACACCATTCAGCTGACCGGCATGGATCCGGCTGCGGTCAACACCGTCATTGCCGGCATGGGTAGCGACCAGGTGACGGTCGCCGACACCCGGGCTGTCATCCTGGGTGACAACGGTCAGATCGACTGGGATGTGACGGGCACGGTGTACACCAGCGTGCTCAGTATCGCCGATGGTCTCGGTGGTGGAGACATTCTGTCGGCCGGCGCGGGCGACAACCTCGTACTTGGCGGCCTGGGGGACGACCGCATCACCACGGGTTCGGGCAACGACCAGGTGTTCGGTGACAATGGCCAGGCCACTTTCACGGCGGGCGTGCTGACGCGTTTGGAGACGACTGATACGGCCAGCGACACGGGCGGTCTGGACACCATTGATGCTGGTAACGGCGTGAACCATGTCTTTGGCGGGCTGGATGCCGACCGCATCACGACCGGGTCTGGCAACGACGTGGTGCTGGGCGACAACGGTCAGATCGACTGGGATGCGACGGGCACGGTTTACACCAGCGTACTCGGTCTCGCCGATGGTCTCGGTGGTGGTGACACCCTCGCAGCCGGTGAGGGCGTCAACTTCGTGCTCGGCGGTCTGGGTGATGACAGCATCGCCACGGGCACGGGTAACGACCAGGTGTTCGGCGACAACGGCCAGGCCACTTTCACGGCGGGCGTGCTGACCCGCCTGGAGACGACCGACACGGCCAGCGACACCGGCGGTAACGACACCATTATTGCTGGTGAAGGCGTGAACCATGTCTTTGGGGGACTGGATGCTGACCGCATCACGACCGGTCTTGGCAACGACGTGGTACTGGGCGACAACGGCCATGTCCGGTGGGACACCAGCGGCACGCAATACACCGAGATCGCCAGCAAGGCGAGCAATGTTTTGGGCGGCGGCGACACCCTCGTAGCCGGTGAGGGCGACAACCTCGTGCTCGGCGGTCTGGGTGACGACCGCATCACCACGGGCACGGGTAACGACCAGGTGTTCGGCGACAACGGCCGGGCTGGCTTTACATCCGGCGTGCTGACCCGCCTGGAGACGACCGATACGGCCAGCGACACCGGTGGTCTGGACACCATCGATGCCGGCAACGGCGTGAACCATGTCTTTGGCGGGCTGGATGCCGACCGCATCACGACCGGGTCTGGCAACGACGTGGTGCTGGGTGACAACGGCCAGGTCCAGTGGGACAACAGCGGTGTCCAGTACGTGGAGATTGCCAGTGAGGTGAGCAACGCCTTGGGCGGCGGCGACACCCTCGCAGCCGGTGAAGGCGACAACCTCGTGCTCGGCGGCCTGGGTGACGACCACATCACCACGGGTGTGGGCAATGACCAGGTGTTCGGTGACAACGGCCAGGCCACTTTCACGGCGGGCGTGCTGACGCGCCTGGAGACGACCGATACGGCCAGCGACACCGGTGGTCTGGACACCATCGATGCCGGCAACGGCGTGAACCATGTCTTTGGCGGACTGGATGCTGACCGCATCACGACCGGGTCTGGCAACGACGTGGTGCTGGGTGACAACGGCCAGGTCCAGTGGGACAACAGCGGTGTCCAGTACGTGGAGATTGCCAGTGAGGTGAGCAACGCCTTGGGCGGCGGCGACACCCTCGCAGCCGGTGAAGGCGACAACTTCGTGCTCGGCGGCCTGGGTGACGACGACATCACCACGGGCGCAGGCAACGACCAGGTATTCGGCGACAACGGCCAGGCCACTTTCACGGCGGGCGTGCTGACGCGTTTGGAGACGACTGATACGGCCAGCGACACCGGTGGTCTGGACACCATCGATGCCGGCAACGGCGTGAACCATGTCTTTGGCGGACTGGATGCCGACCGCATCACGACCGGGTCTGGCAACGACGTGGTGCTGGGCGACAACGGCCAGGTCCAGTGGGACAACAGCGGCACCCAGTACGTGGAGATCGCCAGTGAGGTGAGCAACGCCTTGGGCGGCGGCGACACCCTCGCAGCCGGTGAAGGCGACAACTTCGTGCTCGGCGGCCTGGGGGACGACCGCATCACCACGGGTTCGGGCAACGACCAGGTGTTCGGCGACAACGGCCAGGCCACTTTCACGGCGGGCGTGCTGGCCCGCCTGGAGACGACCGACACGGCGGTGGATACCGGTGGCAACGACACCATTGCCGCCGGAGATGGTGTGAACCACGTGTTCGGCGGGCTGGGCAGCGATGACGTGACCAGCGGCGCCGGCAACGACGTGGTACTGGGCGACAACGGCCATGTCCAGTGGGACAACAGTGGTACGCAATACACCGAGATCGCCAGCGAGGTGAGCAACGCCTTGGGCGGTGGCGATACCCTCGCAGCCGGTGAGGGCGACAACCTCGTGCTCGGCGGCCTGGGTGACGACCACATCACCACGGGTGTGGGCAATGACCAGGTGTTCGGTGACAACGGCCAGGCCACTTTCACGGCGGGCGTGCTGACGCGCCTGGAGACGACCGATACGGCCAGCGACACCGGTGGTCTGGACACCATCGATGCCGGCAACGGCGTGAACCATGTCTTTGGCGGACTGGATGCTGACCGCATCACGACCGGGTCTGGCAACGACGTGGTGCTGGGCGACAACGGCCAGGTCCAGTGGGACAACAGCGGTGTCCAGTACGTGGAGATTGCCAGTGAGGTGAGCAACGCCTTGGGCGGCGGCGACACCCTCGCAGCCGGTGAAGGCGACAACCTCGTGCTCGGCGGCCTGGGTGACGACCACATCACCACGGGTGTGGGCAATGACCAGGTGTTCGGTGACAACGGCCAGGCCACTTTCACGGCGGGCGTGCTGACGCGCCTGGAGACGACCGATACGGCCAGCGACACCGGTGGTCTGGACACCATCGATGCCGGCAACGGCGTGAACCATGTCTTTGGCGGACTGGATGCTGACCGCATCACGACCGGGTCTGGCAACGACGTGGTGCTGGGTGACAACGGCCAGGTCCAGTGGGACAACAGCGGTGTCCAGTACGTGGAGATTGCCAGTGAGGTGAGCAACGCCTTGGGCGGCGGCGACACCCTCGCAGCCGGTGAAGGCGACAACCTCGTGCTCGGCGGCCTGGGTGACGACCACATCACCACGGGTGTGGGCAATGACCAGGTGTTCGGTGACAACGGCCAGGCCACTTTCACGGCGGGCGTGCTGACGCGCCTGGAGACGACCGATACGGCCAGCGACACCGGTGGTCTGGACACCATCGATGCCGGCAACGGCGTGAACCATGTCTTTGGCGGACTGGATGCTGACCGCATCACGACCGGGTCTGGCAACGACGTGGTGCTGGGTGACAACGGCCAGGTCCAGTGGGACAACAGCGGTGTCCAGTACGTGGAGATTGCCAGTGAGGTGAGCAACGCCTTGGGCGGCGGCGACACCCTCGCAGCCGGTGAAGGCGACAACTTCGTGCTCGGCGGCCTGGGTGACGACGACATCACCACGGGCGCAGGCAACGACCAGGTATTCGGCGACAACGGCCAGGCCACTTTCACGGCGGGCGTGCTGACGCGTTTGGAGACGACTGATACGGCCAGCGACACCGGTGGTCTGGACACCATCGATGCCGGCAACGGCGTGAACCATGTCTTTGGCGGACTGGATGCCGACCGCATCACGACCGGGTCTGGCAACGACGTGGTGCTGGGCGACAACGGCCATGTCCAGTGGAACAACAACGGCACGCAATACACCGAGATCGCCAGCGAGGTGAGCCCCCTTGGTGGGAACGATATCCTGACGCTGGCTGGCGGTGACAACACCGTGTTCGGCGGCATGGGGGACGACAGTGTCACTACCGGTGGGGGTGCCGATGTCATCTTCGGCGACAACGGGCAGGTCGATTACCTGGCCGGCCTGCCGGATCACCTGTTCTCCACGGACACCGATATCTCTACCGCAGGGAATGACACCATCCTCTCCGGCGCGGGTGACGATATCGTGCTTGCCGGTCTGGGGGACGATACCGTGGATGCCGGTGACGGAAGCGATATGCTCCTGGGCGACCTCGGTGAAGGCCTGTTCAATGCGGGCGATGCGGATCCCACCACGTTGGACCAGTTCTTCAGTGCCTACCCCGATATCGGTGGGCAGGATACCCTGCATGGCGGAAGCGGCGGGGACGTGGTCATTGGCGGGGCCAAAGCGGACTTCCTGTTCGGCGATGCCGGCGATGACTTCGTCTCCGGTGACGGCGGACTGGTGAAGCTCGAACGCGGGGTGATCGTGAGTGCCGAGACTGCCCAGTTGTTTGTGGGCGGGGACGACGCGCTTTCCGGCGGTCCCGGAAAGGACATCCTCTTCGGTGGCTTTGGACACGACCTGTTCTACGGCAATCTGGGTGAAGATGCCATGGGCGGTGAATATGCCCGGGCGCTGATCAATACCGACACGGGCGGGTTCAAGCGGGGCGTGTTCGTGGTCCGCCTGGGTCAGAGTGAGTTGGACCTCATCGCCAGGACTCAGTTTGGCCTGTACAACGACAAGCTCCCTCCGATTGGTTTCACGCCGGTAGCCTCGGTACCTCCCTTGAACACCGGGCGACTCGCGCCCGAGATCCAGCCACTACTGGCGGCGCGTGACACCGGCGAGCCGTATTACGGTGGCGCTCGGAGAGGCGAGGTGGCGAGCTTGCAGTCCCGGATGCCGGGCGTCACGACGGGTGACGATACGACATATGGTGAGGAGCAGGAGCAGGCCCTGTGTGAAAACGCGGACGGCGAGCTCGCTAAATGCGCGACCAGGGAGGCCGATACGCCGGCTGATGCTGTCGATGCCGGCGGAGACGGTGCTCCGGCGGCCGATTCCCCTCAGGGGGGTGATGGGCTGCAGCAAGCCCTGCCGGGGGATGGCCAGCAACCGCAGGCACCGCCGGCAGGCAACGAGCCGCAGCCGGAGATCAAGAACGCCACTGACGGGCCCGCAGGAGAGGAAGGCCAGCTTGCGGCGCTGACTGCGGCTGCGATGACCGGCTGGACCCTGTCCGGCGGCAAGATCGGGGGGGCAGGCCAGGGCGGTCTGAATTTCGATCGGCTGCGGCGTCGGCAGAGGGGGCGTATCCACTGGGACGAGCGGCAGCAGCGTCTGGTGAGCTCGGATAATACGGAAAAGAGCGCCGAGGCGGATGCGGATGTCATCTGGCACGAGGCACTGGAAAAGTACACCCTGCACTGAAAGGAGACGAAACAACATGGCGAAAACCAAGTCGGCTTCGGCCGAAACCGCAACGATTCGCTGGGACGACTCGAACATGAAGAGCACCTATGCCAATGTGTGCAACGTGTCGAGTACCCGGGAGGAGATCACCCTGCTGTTCGGGCTGAACCAGGCCTGGAATGCACAGCAGAAGCAGCTGACTATCGAGCTGTCCAATCGCATCATCCTCAACCCCTATGCCGCGAAGCGCCTCGCCGGTCTGCTCAACACGGTGCTCGAACAGTACGAAGAACGTTTTGGCGAGATTGGTGAAGGCAACAAGGAGCCCCCCGCGCCCAAGGCTGAACATTGACCGGCGTTTCAGTCGTGTAACCGTTGCCCGGGACACGTCCCGGGCAACTTGTCTCGGTGGTCGCTGAAAGCACATGCAAGCAGATACGGCATCGACGGAGACCCTGCGACAGGCCTGGGTGTGCTTCGCTTCTGCGGATAGCCACGAAGCCTATTGCCAGCATTGGCTCGAGGTGTTGGCGCTTCGCCTGGGGGGCGTCCGGCTGGCCACCCTGTTGCTCAGGAACGAAGAGCAGGACGGGCCATTCGTCCCGCTGGCGCTGTATCCCGCGGGAGCGGAAACGGGCGACGAATTTCTCGGCTTCGTGGAGGAAGGGATCCAGGCGCAAAAGGGCCTGGTGCATGCCTTCGAAGACGGGTCTTTCGGCTTGTCTTTTCCCATCCGCCTGGGAGAAGAGATGGCCGGGCTGGTGGCGATCCAGGCCGTGCTGGATCAACAGGCCCTGCCGCAGTGGATGGAACGGGTGCAGTGGGCGAGTGCCTGGGTGGAGCTGTTGTTGCGGCGTCAGCAGGGTGCACGGCTCGAGGAGCGGCTTACCGGCCTTCAGTATGCCATCGATGTGCTGGGGGCCATCCTGTCGGGCTCGGGTTTTCACGATGCCGCCATCCATTTCGTCAACGAGCTGGGGCTGAAATTCTCTTGCGGACGGGTCAGCCTGGGGCTGCGCAAGGGACGCAGGCTGCAGGTCGAGGCGGTCTCCAATACCGCGCAATTGCGGAAGAAAATGAACCTGGTACGCCAGCTCTCCGCCATCATGGAGGAGTCGCTGGAGCAGCGTGCCCGTATCCAGTTTCCCCCGCCGGACGACGGCCTGAGCCACCTGGTGATGCGCGAGCATGCGCGGTTTTCGCGTACCTACGACAATGCTGCGCTGCTGACGGTGCCCCTGTACCTGGGTGATCGTTACTACGGTGCTGTTTCCCTGGAGAGACCGGGCAGTCGCCCGTTCACGCCGGCCGAGGTGGCACAGCTGGAAAGTGGGTTGGCGTTGGCGGCGGAGGCATTGCAGGCTCGTCAGGAAGCGGCCCGGCCTTGGTACCGCAAGCTGGGGGGAGACATTCTCCGGCAGTTGGGTCGTCTGTTCGGGCCACGGTATGTGGGGCGAAAGGTGCTCGCCCTGACCCTGCTGGCCGCCGTGGCGTTCCTCTCCGTTGCCACGGGGGAGTATCGGGTGGCCGCCGATGGGGTACTGGAGGGGGAGGTGCGACGTGCCGTGGTGACCCCTTTCGATGCCTACCTGGCGGAAGCGCGGGTCAAGGCGGGAGACGAGGTGCAGCAGGGAGAGCTGATGGCTCGGCTGGATGATCGTGACCTGCGTCTGGAACGCCTGCGGACCCTCTCCGAAGAAGCGAGGTTGCAGGCCAGGTACGCACAGGCCGTAGCTCGGCAGGACCGGGCAGAGGCAAAGATCGCGAAGGCACAGCTTGCGCAGGTGGCCGCTCAGCTCAAGCTGGTAGAGGAGAAGATCCGGAGGACACGAATCACTGCGCCATTCAGGGGGCTGGTGGTCGTTGGTGACCTGAGCCAGCGCCTTGGCAGTGCCAGTGAGCAGGGTGAGGTGTTGTTCGAGGTGTCGCGCCTGGACAGCTATCGGCTGATCCTGGCGGTCGATGAGCATCGCATGAAGGCGGTTCACCCGGGGTTGGAGGGTCGGATCGTGCTGAATGCACTGCCTGAGGAGACGTTCCCCTTCGTCATCACCCGGGTGACTTCGGTCACCGAGGCGCGTGACGGGAAGAATCTCTTCCGGGTGGAGGCGCGTCTGAAGGAGATCAGCGAGGCGCTCAGGCCGGGCATGGAGGGCGTAGCCAAGATCGATGCGGGAGAGCGCCGTCTGATCTGGATCTGGACCTATCCGCTGTGGCAGTGGGCGCGCCTCAAGCTCTGGTCCTGGTGGCCCTGAGGCGGTCCCGGAGGAGGGCAGGTGGCCAAGTCGCTGTTCAGCCCATCCTGGCACCGGGTCAAGGATCTGCGCCCGCGTCTGCGTCCGCATGTGCGCCTGTCCCGGCATCATTTCCGTGGCCAGCCCTGGTATGTGATCCGCGACGAGATCACCGGTCTGCACCACCGCTTTTCACCACAGGCCTACGCCTTGATCGGCTTGATGGATGGGCGGCGCACCGTGGACGAGATCTGGCACGCGGCGGGCAAGCAGCTGGGCGACGAGATGCCCTCGCAGGACGAAGTGATCAGCCTGTTGTCGCATCTGCACAAGGCCGATGCTCTGGCGGTCGACGTGATGCCGGATGTGGCCGAGCTGGTGGAACGCCGTCGGAAATCCTCGCCGCACTGGCTGCTGGCGGCCGTCAAGTCGCCCCTGGCGGTCAAGATCCCGCTCTTCGACCCGGAGCCTTTCCTGGCCCGGACCAGGGGTGTGGCACGTCTGCTGTTCAACCCCGTGACCGGTCTGCTGTGGCTGGCGGGACTGATGTGGCTGGTCGTGCAGGCAGGAATGCACTGGCCGGAGCTGACCCGCAATCTGGCCGACCGGGTGTTGGCTGCGGAAAACCTGGTGCTGATGAGCCTGATCTATCCGCTGGTCAAGCTGGTGCACGAGTTCGGGCATGCCTACGCGGTGAAGCGCTGGGGCGGCGAGGTGCACGAGATGGGGATCATGCTCCTGATCTTCATGCCGATTCCCTACGTGGATGCCTCTGCCTCGTCCGGCTTCCCGGCGAGCTATCAGCGCATGCTGGTGGCGGGAGCGGGCATCATGGTGGAGCTGGCGATCGCCATGCTGTCGATGTGGGTGTGGATCCATGCCGAACCCGGCCTGGTCCGCAGCGTGGCCTACAACGCCTTGCTGATCACCGGCGCGTCTACCCTGCTGTTCAACGGCAATCCCCTGCTGCGTTTCGATGCCTATTACGTGCTGTCGGATTTCCTGCAGATACCCAACCTTGCCTCGCGCGGCACCCAGCGCATCGCCTACCTGGCCAGGAAGTACTTGCTGGGCATGGAGGAGGACGCGCCCCTGTCCAGCGACAGGGGGGAGCGGGCATGGCTGATCGTGTACTCACTCGCTGCCTTCGTTTATCGCGTCGTGATCACCTTCTCGATCGCGATCTTCGTTGCCGGCAAGCTGTTCATCGTCGGGGTGGTGCTGGCCCTGCTGGCCGCCTATAACATGCTGGGCAAGCCCTTGGTGAGCATCGTGAAATTCTTTTTCCGGAATCCAGAGGCCAGGCGCAAGCGGCTGCGGGCCATCGGCGTGTCGATGCTGTTCTTGCTGGTGCTCTGGTTGCTGCTGTTCGTCATGCCGGTGCCACGGATGACCGTTGCCCACGGTATCGTGCAATGGCCGGATGACGTGCGGGTGCTGGCGGAGTCCGATGGCCTCATGCGCCGATTGCTGGTGCCGTCGGGCACCCGTGTCGCCCGCGGACAACCCATCGCCGAGCTGTTCAACTCGCAGATCGTCGCTGAACTTGAACAGGCCAGGGGGCGCCTTGCCGAACTCGAGGTCCGGCGAAGCACGGCAGTGGCCAGGGTGCGGCCGGGTGAGGTCAAGGCGCTCAACGAGGAGACCAGGTCTACTCGCCAGGAGATCCGACGGCTGGAACAGCGCCAGGAGGGGTTGACCGTCCGGGCGCCGGTAGCGGGCGTGTTTCGCCTGGTGATGGCGCAGGATCCGGTGGGGCGCTATATCCCTCGTGGTGTGGTGATCGGTGATATCGACAACCGGCATGACCTGCGGATTCGTGTCGCGGTGCGCCAGGAAGACGTGAGCCTGGTTCGCAACGATGTGCGGGATATCCAGGTCCGCCCCGCGGATGATCTTGGCCGGGTAGGCTCCGCTGCCTTGATCGGTGAGGTGCCCAGCGCGCAAAAGGCGCTTCCCAGCCCCGCCCTGTCGGTGGAGGGAGGTGGCGAGTTCGCGCTCGATCCTTCACACACCGACGAGCCTTATGCGTTTGAAGCGGTATTCCTGTTCGATGTGTTGCCGGATGCCACCTTGCAACTGGTGCCGGGCGAGCGGGCCTACGTGCGCTTCCGGCACTCTCCACAGCCCCTCGCCTACCGCTGGCTGGAATGGCTGCGGCGGGTCTTCCTGAGACAGTTGGAATACTGAACCGATGCTCGATACCCGCACTGCGCCGGCAGACCACCGTTATCGGCCCGAGCGGGGGCAGGACGGCGAACGTTTCCTGGATGCCCTGGCCGAGCGCTGGGTCCGCAGGTTGTTGCGCAATGCCCTGCTGATGTGGTGGCGGCGGCAGCGTTTCGTCCGCCGCGTCGAGCGCTGGTCCGAGCATTTCTCGGGACGGGACTCCCGCGAACTGGTGGCGCGTGCGCGCGAGCTGGGAAGCCGGATACGGGTGACGGGGTATCGTGATGCCCTGGTGGCGGAGTTGTTCGCCATCATCCGCGAGGGGGCGGCTCGCACGCTGGGCAAGAAGCATTTCCATACCCAGATACAGGGCGGGTGGCTGCTGTTGCAGCATTGTATCGCGGAGATGCAGACGGGCGAGGGCAAGACCCTGACGGCCGTGCTGCCGGTCATCACTGCGGCGCTCGCCGGCGTCCCGGTGCACGTGATCACCGTCAATGATTACCTGACCGAGCGGGACGCGCAGGAGATGGGGCCGCTCTATGCCTGGTTTGGTCTGAGTGTCGGTATCGTGATCCACAGCGCCTCACCTTCCCAGCGTCGCCAGGCCTACCGCCAGGACATCACCTATGTCACCGGAAAGGAACTGGTCTTCGATTACCTTCGCGATCGCATGTGTCTGGAAGGGGCGAAGGGGCTCAAGGTTCACCTGTCGCTGCTCAAGCAGCCGGTGCTCGAGGAGCGCCTGCTGTTGCGTGGCCTGCATTTTGCCCTGGTGGACGAGGCAGACAGCGTCCTGATCGACGAATCCCGCACGCCGCTGATCATCTCGGGTAGCGAGGGCGGCGAGGAGGAGCAGCGGTTCATCCGCGAAGCCTACGAACTGTCGACCCGGCTCGTGGAGGGGGAGGATTTCATCGTCGACAGTGAACATCGTCAGGTCGACCTGACCGAACAGGGGAGAAAGCGCCTGGAGGTGCTGGTGAAGGGCATGGGACCGTTGTGGCGGGGCGCGATACGGCGGGAGGAGATCGTGCACAAGGCCCTGCTGGCGCGCTACATCTATGAGCGGGACAGGGATTACCTGCTGCGGGACGGCAAGATCGAACTGATCGATCAACTGACCGGACGAGTCATGGAAGGACGATCCTGGGAAAAGGGCCTGCATCAGATGGTGGAGCTCAAGGAGGGCTGTGAAATGACGCAGCAGCGCCAGACCCTGGCCCGTATCAGTTACCAGAACTTTTTCCGTCGCTATCTCTATCTCGGGGGCATGACAGGAACGGCCCGGCAGCTACGGGGGGAATTCTGGCGAACCTATGGGCTGCTGGTGCGTCGCGTGCCCACCTACCGTCCATCGCGCCGTATCGAGAGGCCCTGGCGTGTGTATGCCCGTGACCGGGATCGCTGGGAGGCGGTCATCCGCTGTTGCCGGTCGTGTGTGGCGCGCGGGCAGGCCGTGCTGATCGGCACCTCTTCGGTGCGGCAATCCGAGGAGATCAGTGCTCTCCTGCGGCAGGCGGGGATAGCGCACCAGGTGCTGAGCGCCAAGCAGGACAAGGCCGAGGCGGAGGTCATCGCCCAGGCCGGGCAGCCTTCCCAGGTGACCGTGGCGACCAGTCTGGCGGGGCGGGGCACGGATATCCGGCTGGCCCCCGCTGTGGCAGAGGCCGGGGGGCTTCATGTTATTCAGGTCGATCTCTACGAGTCCGCGCGGGTCGACCGTCAGCTCGCCGGGCGCTGTGCGCGCCAGGGAGACCCCGGGGTATACGAGGTCATGCTGAGTATGGAAAACCGTGTCTATGCCACGTGGCTGGGGCGTTACCTGGCACATGGCGCGGAGATGACAGGGCTCGACAATCCGCTGGGACGCTGGCTCGCTTGCCGGGCAGTGCGGGTCGAGCAGAAATACATCGAACGGCAGAACTATCATGCGCGGGAGGCCACCCTGGCCTTCGACAGGCAGCAACGGGAATTGATGGCGTTTTGTGGTCCGGGAGAATGATGAATGAAGCCTGAAGTGCGGTGTGTGGTATTGCTGGTCCTGTGGCTGAGCACGAGTGGCGTCTTGGCAGCAGGTGACGAAGAGGCTTTGACGCGCTCTTTCGCCAACGCTGATTCCGGTGTCGGGGGGGCACCGAAGGATAAGGGAATCCCGACGCTGGACTGTCTGCTGACGCCGAGCGTGGACACCAAGGTGGCGAGCCCAGTCCCCGGTGTGCTTGCTGCGGTGGCGGTCAGGCGTGGCGATCGGGTGAAAAAGGGGCAGGTGCTGTTTCGTCTGCGTTCGGAAGCTGAACAGGCGACCTTGCATCTGAAAGAAGTGCAGGCTGCTTACGGAGCCAGGACCATACAGCGCAATGACGAGCTCTACCGACAAAAGCTCATCTCCGAGCAGGACAAGGATGACATCATCATGCAGAACCGGGTGTACGCTCTGGAAAAAGCGCAGGCGCAGGTGGCTGTCGACCAGAAGACTACTCGCAGCCCGATCAATGGGGTGGTAGTTGATACCTTCCTCGAGCCCGGGGAATATGTAGGGACCGATGCGGTGGTGGAACTGGCGCAGCTCGATCCACTGTATGTCGAGGTCACGGTGCCCGCCCGTTATTTTGGCGAGATTCGTGCGGGTGCAAAGGCCAGGGTGATCCTGGACGCCCCCTTGAATTCTACGCGCGAGGCATGGGTGAGTATCGTGGACAAGGTTATCGATGCCGCCAGCGGGACCTATCGGGTGCGTCTGGAGTTGCCCAATCAGGATTATCGTTTGCCTTCAGGGCTCAAGTGTCGTGTCTCGTTCGAACGGCAGCCGCCTTCCCCGCGCCACTAGGTGCCTCCAGGCGCTGGCCTCGTCAACGGCGCCGGGAGCTTGAATTCACCATTGACTTATAAGGGGTTTTTTCCTAGCATGCCCGACCTTGACGACCCTTCTCGCCGAGCCGGCGGGAGCGGTTGCCACCCCGGCGGGGCCGTGTCGGATTCGTCTGCGGCACACCCGCAATCCGGAAGCGCATCCTAAACCGACGGTTTGCTGCCGTCTGGCAGGACGGGCTTTTTTGTAGGATCAGTCAATCAAGAGTGGGATTCGATCTATGGCACAGGGTGCAGTAGCTGCGGATACGCAGTACGACTACGACATCGTCAAGAAATTCGCCATCATGGCGTTGGTGTGGGGTGTGCTCGGCATGACCGCGGGCACCTACATCGCGTCCGAGCTGGCGTTTCCGTTCCTCAACTTCGATATCGCGCAGATCACCTTTGGTCGGCTACGTCCGGGCCACACTACCATGGTGATCTTCGGTTTCGGCGGCAACGCCCTGTTTGCCACATCCTACTACGTGGTGCAGCGTACCTGTCAGGCCCGTCTGTGGGGTAGTGGTCTGGCCAATTTCACCTTCTGGGGTTGGCAGGCCGCGCTGGTGATCGGTGTGCTTGGGTATATGAACGGCATCACCGACGGCAAGGAATATGCCGAGTTCCCCTGGTATGTGGATATTCTGATCACCTTGGTCTGGGTGGCCTATTTCGTGGTCTATGTGCAGACCCTGCGTCGTCGCAGTCAGCCGCACATCTACGTGGCCAACTGGTTCTACCTGGCCTTCATCCTGGCCACTGCCATCCTGCACATCTTCCGTAACCTGGCGGTGCCGGTTGGTCTGTTCCATCCCGAGTCCTACAGCTTGTACGCCGGCGTGCAGGACGCCATGGTGCAGTGGTGGTATGGCCACAACGCGGTGGGCTTCTTCCTGACCGCGGCCTTCCTCGGCATGATGTACTACTTCGTGCCCAAGCAGGCGGGGCGTCCGATCTACTCCTACCGGCTGTCCATCATCCACTTCTGGGCGCTGTCCTTCATGTACATGTGGGTCGGTGGTCACCACCTGCACTGGACCGCGCTGCCTGACTGGACCAGCTCGCTGGCCGCAGCCTTCTCCATCCTGCTGCTGATGCCCTCCTGGGGCGGCATGATCAACGGCATCATGACCCTGTCCGGTGCCTGGGAGAAGCTGCGCACCGACCCGATCATGCTGTTCCTGATCACCGCGCTGTCGTTCTACGGCATGTCGACCTTCGAGGGGCCGATGATGTCGCTCAAGAGCGTCAACGCCCTGTCCCACTACACCGACTGGACTGTTGGACACGTGCACTCCGGTGCCCTGGGTTGGGTGGCCATGATCACCTTCGGTTCCTTCTATCACCTGATTCCGCGCCTCTGGGAGACCCGTCTGTGGAGTACCCGCCTGGTGTACGTCCACTTCTGGCTGGCCACCATCGGTATCGTGCTCTACATCGCCGCCATGTGGGTTTCCGGCATCGGTCAGGGCCTGATGCTCCGTGCCTTCGACGACTACGGCAACCTGGCCTATACCTTCATCGAGTCGGTGCAGTTCATGCACTGGCCGCTGGTGGTGCGCGCGCTGGGTGGGGCCTTCTTCGTCAGCGGCATCCTGCTGATGTGTTTCAACGTCTACATGACCGTCCGCACCGCGAAGCAGGAGCAGGCTGCGCTGGAGGGCAAGATCGCCGCCAAGGTGGCACAGGCCGGCGCCTGAGAGGTAACTGAACGATGAAACTGAATCACGAAAGCATCGAAATCAACGCCGGCCTCATGATCGTGCTGATCATGCTGGCCATCAGCATCGGTGGTCTGGTCGAAGTGGTACCTCTGTACTACATCGAGGACACCGTCGAGAAGGTCGATGGCGTGCGCCCCTATACGCCACTGGAGCAACGTGGGCGCGACATCTTCATCCGCGAGGGTTGCTACACCTGTCACTCGCAGATGGTCCGTCCCTTCCGTGACGAGGACATGCGCTACGGCCACTATTCGCTGGCGGCTGAGTCGCAGTACGACCACCCCTTCCAGTGGGGTTCCAAGCGTACCGGCCCGGACCTGGCGCGCGTGGGAGGCAAGTACTCGAACGCTTGGCATGTCAAGCACCTGGTCAATCCGCGCAGCGTGGTGCCCGAGTCGATCATGCCCAACTATCCCTGGCTGCTGAAGACCGAGCTGGACTATTCCGATATCGCCGCGCGCATGCGTGCACTCAAGGCGGTCGGCGTGCCCTATTCCGAGACCGATGAGGAATACCAGGCGAATGTCGAGAAGTTCGGCAAGGAAATCGCCGAGATGCTCGATATCAACAATGCGGAAAAGAACCTCGTCAAGCAGGCCGAGGCCGGCAACTACGACAAGGATCCCAGTCGCGTGACCGAGATGGATGCCCTGGTGGCCTATCTGCAGGTGCTGGGCACCATGGTGGACTTCAGCAAGTACGACGAGGGCTATTTCGCCGAGTTCCGTTGAGCCGGCGAGGGTCTTCCAACCGATAGCAGAGTCCGACGATGTTCGAATGGCTGTCCCACATGGAGAACACCAAGCCGCTGGCTCTGGTGATCTTCTTCGTCACCTTTGTGGGCATCCTTCTGTACGTGTTCAGCGGACGCAAGCGTGCCGAGCGCCTGGAGTCCTACAAGAACATCCCGTTCCTTGACGACGAGGAAGGGGCATCGGATCGGGCCGGAAAAGTAGCAGACAAGGATCAAGACAATGGCTGATCAATCGCAACACAAAGCCGTGCAGACCACCGGTCACGCGTGGGACGGCGATCTGCAGGAATTCAACAACCCGTTGCCGCGTTGGTGGCTGTGGACCTTCTACGCCACGGTGGTGTTCGCCATCGTGTACTGGATCCTCTACCCGGCTTGGCCGGTGGGCAAGACCTTCACCAAGGGATTGGCCACCACCACCTTCGTGGACGCCGACGGCAAGGAAGTGACCACCCACTGGAACACCCGTGCCGAATTCATCCGTGACATGCAGTCGGGCGAGGAGGCGCTCAAGCAGAAGGCCTACCTGGAAAAGGTTGCCGGGGCCTCGTACGAGGAGATCCTCAACGATCCCGACATGATGGCCTTCACCCAGTCGCTGGCCAAGGTGCTGTTCGCTGACAACTGCGCGGCCTGTCACGGCCTGGGCGGTACGCCCGCCGAGGTGGGCAACTTCCCCAACCTGCGTGACGATGCCTGGCTGTGGGGTGGGTCGATCGAGCGTATCGAGCAGACCATCCGCAAGGGACGTCTCGGTTACATGCCGTCTTTCGGCAAGGTCCTGTCCGACGAGGACATCGAGGCTCTCGCCAACTATGTGCTGAGCCTCTCCGGCCACGACGTGGACAAGGGGCTGATGGCCCGCGGCGACTCGCTGTTCCACAGTGAACAAGCTGGCTGCTACTACTGTCATACCAACAGCGGCAAAGGCCTGTACTCCCAGGGCTCGGCCAATCTCACCGACCAGGTGTGGACCGTTGCCGACGTAAACGGCGCGCCTACCCTCGCCGAGAAGATCGAGCGGGTGAAGTCGGTGATCCGCAACGGCGTACAGCGTCGGATGCCGGCCTGGGAAGGGCGCCTCAGCGACGAGGAGATCAAGCTGCTGACCGTCTATGTGCACGGACTGGGCGGCGGCCAGTAAGCAACTGTCTTCCTCGTGAATGGTAGAGAAAAGGCCGCTTGCGGCCTTTTCTCGTTGTTTCACGATCGGTATGGACAACAGGACCATGGCAGAATCGGGCGACACCCAACTTTATGCGCCGCGGCAGGCGATCTTTCCGCGCTCGGTCAAAGGGCGGTTTCGCCGCCTGAAATGGGGCGTGCTGGCGCTGGCCTATGGTGTCTATTTTCTGCTGCCTTGGCTGCGCTGGGAGCGCGAGAGCGGGCCCGACCAGGCGGTGCTGTTCGACCTGGTTGGACGCAAGTTCTACATCTTTGACTTGGTAGTCTACCCGCAGGACATCTTCTGGCTGGCTGGCCTGCTGATGATCTTCGCCTACCTGCTGTTCTTCGTCACCGGCATTGCCGGGCGGGTCTTCTGCGGCTATTTCTGTTTCCAGACCCTGTGGACCGACGTGTTCCTGTTCATTGAGCGTCTGATACAGGGCGAGCGACCCGCGCGGATTCGCTTGAGCAAGCAGCCGATGAATGCCGAGAAGGCCGTCAAGCTCGGGCTCACCCACCTGCTGTGGCTGCTGGTGGCCTTCCTCACCGGCCTGACCTTCGTGCTCTACTGGGGCAATGCGCCGCAACTGGTGGCCGAGTTCTTCACCGGCCAGGCCCCCTTTGCGGCCTATGCGACAACGGTGTTTCTCACCGCCACTACCTACGTGATGGCAGGTATCGCCCGCGAGCAGGTGTGCACCTACATGTGCCCCTATGCGCGTTTTCAGAGCGTGATGTTCGACCGCGACACCCTGATCGTCTCCTATGATCGCGCGCGCGGTGAGGGCAGTGCCGGTCGAGCCAAGTTGGGGCGTGACCTCAAGACCCGTGAACAGCGTCAGGCTGCGGGCGTGGGCGACTGCATCGATTGCGGCTATTGTGTGCAGGTGTGTCCCACCGGCATCGACATCCGTAACGGCCTGCAGATCCAGTGCATCTCTTGCGCCCTGTGCATCGACGCCTGCGACACCATCATGGACTCCCTGGGCTGGGAGCGTGGCCTGGTGGGCTATTCTTCTCAGCGCGTGGAGGACGGCGGCAAGCGCGCGCGCCTGCTGCGCCCCAAGGTGCTGGGCTATGCAGCGGTGCTGCTGGTGGCCGTGGGCCTGCTGGTTTGGAGCGTGGGTAACCAGGCGCCCTATGACCTGGCGGTGAGCCAGGTGCGCCAGCCCCTCTTCACCCGCCTGTCCGACGGACGCATCGAGAATGCCTACCAGCTCAAGGTCAACAACAAGACTGGGCACGCCCTGGGTCTCACGTTCTCCATCGAGGGCTTGCCCGATGCCGAGCTCGATATGGGCCGTTTCCGCCACATCGTGCTGCGCCCCGAGCAGCGCCTGCGTCTGAGCGCGCGCATCAAGGCGCGGCCGAAGGTGCTTGACGGTCGCACCTACCCGGTGACCATCGTTGCAACACCGGATGCCGGCAGCGGCTTGCCGCCGGTGCGTCATGCAACGGTCTTCTACGTGCCCAAGGGCTGATCCATGGGCGCGGGCGAACTGATCCAGAGCATCGGGCTGGGGGTGGTCGCTGAGCTGCTCGTCTACCTGGCCGCGACCCGTCTGTTCCGGTTCTCCGGCAAGGCCGCCGCCATGGTGCTGGCCCTGCTGGTGCTGCTCTTCTATGTCCCCTGGGCGATCATCCACTGGCCGGGCCCCGACGTCTTTGCCATCCATCTGGCCATCTACCTGACCCTCGCCTATGCCCTGGGCATGGTCGGTTCGCGAGTGGGCAAGGGGTTCCACTGGGCGCCCGCGCTGATAGTCACCTTCTTCGTCGGCGTCATTGCGCTCAATATCGTGTTCGTCACCGTGGCCGAACGCGGTATCACGGGGATCTTCGCCGAGCTTCTGCCCAAGCCGCGGGAGAGCGAAGGCGTGGCCGATTCGGAATTCCCGGGGGTGGTCTCGCACGACTTCCAAGAAAAGGAGGCGTTGTACAACCAGTACCTGCAACAGGTCGAGGCCCAGCGCCGCCGCGGTTGGCGGGTGAAGAAGGGGTGGCGACACAAGCCCCTGGTGGGGCGCCCGGAAACCTTCATCGTCACGGTACACGACAGGGAGGGGCGGCCGATCACCGGTGCGGAGATCCACGGGCGTTTCCTGCGGACCTCGAACAGCCGGGATGATTTCGACTTCCGCTTGTCCGAGGTGGGCGGTGGCGAGTATCGTGCGCAGATCACCATGCCTCTGCCGGGACTCTGGCGCCTGGTGTTGGAGGTCCGCAAGGGTGAGGCTCGGCACGAAATTCGCGCCACCACCTCGGTACTGCCCGTAGAATGACCACCCCGGACGACGCCTCGCAACGCACCGAAGAAAGCTGCTTCCACTGCGGCCTACCAGTGCCGCCCGATGCACATTACCCGGTCGAGATCGACGGCCAGACACACAATCTGTGTTGCCGCGGCTGCCAGGCCGTGGCGCAGGCGATTGTCGATGGCGGCCTGACCTCCTTCTATCGGCACCGTGAAAAGCCTTCCGGGCGTCCCGAGGAGCTCATCCCCGAACAGCTCGCGCAGATGGCACTCTACGACCAGCCGGCGTTGCAGGCGGGTTTCGTCTCGGTGGATGAGCACAACCTGAAGCATGCCTCGCTGATCCTCGAAGGCATTACCTGCGCGGCCTGTATCTGGCTCAATGAACGCCACGTGCGCGCCCTGCCCGGGGTGCAGGATTTTCAGGTCAACTACAGTACCCATCGTGCGCACGTGAGCTGGGACGACAGTCGGCTCAAGTTGTCCGACATCCTCAAGGCCATTGCCAGTATTGGTTATATCGCGCATCCCTTCGATCCTGGTCGCCAGGAACAGATCCAGAAGAAGGAGAAGTCTCAGGCCTTGCGCCGCCTGTTCGTCGCCGGCCTGGGGGCTATGCAGGTGATGATGCTCGCGGTCGCCATGTATGCCGGTGATGCCTACGGCATGGAGCCCGACATCGAGCAGTTCATGCGCTGGGTGAGCCTGCTGCTCACCTTGCCGGTGGTGCTTTACTCGGCCAGTGGCTTCTTCGTCACCGCCTGGCGCGACCTCCGGCGTCGCCAGTTGAGCATGGAAGTGCCGGTGTCGCTGGCCATCGGCGCGGCTTTCGCCGCCAGCCTGTGGCACACGCTGCGGGGCAGCGGCGAGATCTATTTCGACTCGGTGTGCATGTTCACCTTTTTCCTCCTCGCCAGTCGCTACCTCGAAATGGGCGCGCGGCATCGCGCCGGCCAGGCGGCCGAAGCGCTGGTCAAGTTGCTGCCGGCCACGGCCACCCGCATCGTGGAGGGCCAGTACGAGGCAGTGCCGGTCTCACAACTGCGGCCAGGCGACCGGGTGCTGATCCGTCCCGGCGAGACGGTGCCGGCCGACGGCGAGGTGATCGAGGGCGAGAGCTCAGTGGACGAGTCGCTGCTCACCGGCGAGAGCGTGCCTCGGCATCGCGGGCCAGGCGACGCGCTTGTCGGCGGCAGCCTCAATGTCGAGAGCCCTTTGCAGATGCGCGTCACCCGGGTGGGTGAGGACACCATGGTCTCGGGTATCGTGCGCCTGCTCGATCGCGCTCAGGCCGAGAAGCCGCGGCTGGCGATGCTCGCCGATCGGGTTGCCGGCTGGTTCGTGGCCGCCCAGTTGTCGATCGCCACCGCCGTGGCCATCGGCTGGTGGCTGCACGCTCCGGAGCGTGCCTTCGAGATCACCCTGGCGGTGCTGGTGGTCACCTGCCCCTGCGCCCTGTCGCTGGCCACCCCGGCGGCGGCCACCGCCGCGATCGGCGCGCTCACTCGGCTGGGGCTGCTGGTGACTCGGGGGCACGTGCTCGAGACCCTGGCGGCGGCCGATCACATCGTCTTCGACAAGACCGGAACACTTACCCGCGGCCTGCTCAGCCTGGCCGAGGTGCACCCGCTGGGCGACGCCGACCAACAGCGGGTGCACGATCTGGCTGCCACCTTGGCGCGTGATTCCGAGCACCCGGTGGCGCGCGTGCTGGCCCTGCACGGGCAGGCGCTCGAGGGGGTCGAGAATCTGCGCTCTCACCCGGGCAAGGGCGTGGAAGGGCGTGTCAATGGGGTGTGTTATCGGCTGGGCAGCGCCAGCTTTGTCGCAGAACTGGTCGGGAGTGATGCGCCGGCTGCCGAGGCGCAGGAGGGGTCGCCCGTCTACCTGGCCAGCGAGCAGGGCTGGGTGGCACGTTTCGTGTTGCGCGACCGCCTGCGTGAGGACGCTGTCGAGGCAGTGCGCGCCCTGCGTGAACTGGGACTGACCACCCACATTTACAGCGGCGATGCCCCGCATGCGGTGGCCGCGGTGGCGCGCGAGCTGGGTATCGATGACTGGGCGGCGCAACTGCGGCCGGAGGACAAGCTGGAGCGGGTGCGCGCCCTGCAAGCGGCCGGGCACCGCGTGATCATGGTGGGTGATGGCGTCAACGACGCCCCGGTACTGGCCGGTGCTGATGTCTCGGTGGCCATGGGGCGGGGGACGCAACTGGCGCATGCCAGTGCCGACATGGTGGCGCTGTCCGAGCGTCTCGCGGTGCTGCCCGAGGGTGTGCGCAAGGCCCGCGATACCGGTGCGGTGATCCGCCAGAACCTGGCTTGGGCGTTGCTCTACAACTTGGTCGCCGTGCCTCTGGCGGCTGCTGGCTGGGTGGCGCCCTGGATGGCAGCCATCGGTATGTCGCTCAGCTCGTTGGTGGTGGTGGCCAATGCCTTGCGACTGAAGTGAGGTCGGCTGCGCTGACAGCGCAATCACCCTTTGCCGTCCTTCCTTTTTTACGCTGCGTCCCGGATCAGTGAGCGATGGTGAGGGGCGGGGCGCTAACGAGAACATGAGCGGCCTGCCTCACAGGCCAGTGTCTTGTTCAATGATCGAGTGCGGGCGAGAATCACAGGGTCGCAGAAATAAAACAATCGCGATTGATTGAAAAGGTAGGCGGCCGAAAGTCGTAAAAGAATTTATCTGGCCTTTGTTGTGATGTAATGCAACGAGGATGGCTGTCGGTTTCAGGAAAGCCCTAGCATCGACTTGAGTTTTTGGGCATTTGATCGACTCACCGGAATGCGTGTTTCATCTTTCGTCTTCATGATGATGGCGCACTGGTCCTCTACCTTCTCGAACGCACATGCAAAACGGATGTTGATCATGTGGCTCCTGTGTACACGAACGTACTGCAGGGAATCCAGGCGGGTTTCAAGGTCAGACAACGAAAGGTTGCACAAAAACTGTTCGTTTTCGGTATAGACGTTTGTGTAATGACCTTCGGCTTTGAAATGAACCACGTCATTGAGGTTGACCAGTACGACCCTATTATTCTTGTATACGGGGAGCTTGAACAACAACCTCGGCTTGCCTTCTTCTCCAGCCTCTTTTCGTGGGGACGTGGTAATGTCCGTGAGGTCGAAAAATACCATGCTGGTACCGATGGGGCCGTCGTCACCACACATCTTCGAGACCTTGATCAGGAGAACCCGGTCGGGAATGTTGATCATCATGGTCATTGGTGGCGGGGATTCTGCCGGACAACCTGAAGATGACAGAACCCATTCAACTTTTTTTCGACTCTTTTCCGGGTGAAGCTGCAAAATTTCCTTTCCGATTACGCTACCTACGTCTACACCCAATACCTGGCGTGCGACACCATTGAGAGCCGTGACTCGATTGTTAATATCAAGCCAGACAATTCCAGGGTCGAATCTCTGAAGTTTGTGCTGGAATGATTCCACTGATTTGCTCATCCCACTATGGCGGTTATCCGATGCACAGGCATCTTTTTTGTTGTCAGAAAAAGATACCTCAAGGGGCAACCGGCTGACAAGCCTGTGCCCTGGTGCAGTAGATGGGAGACACCGTAGCGTCAGGAATTTCTTACCTGCAGGCCTGAAGCTACGCGGCAGGGGGCTGCTGCCTCGAGGCCAGATAGGGGGCGCGGTTGTTGCGCCTATACTTCCACTGCAGGAACCAGGGCCCCAACTCCGGAATCATCGTTGGCAAGGGAGCGGTGGTGCAGGATGCCTGCCGCCAGGTACTGTTGGTCTGCTACACGCTGCCGTTGCTGCTGCGTTCGCCGCGCCGATAGCCGTGAAGGGGGGCTCCATTGGCTGCCCGGCCCGCGCCACGCCTGGGCATCGTGCGCTCGCTCCGTCCTTGGCGGGTGAGTTATGACAACTATTGGCCGGCACCACGGTTCCTCAAAACCCTGAAGCCCCCAAATGTCTGGCGGGCGTACTGCGGGGGCACAATGAGGAATGCCGTTCCGAAACGATCCGTTGTGTGACTTCAGGGCATGTTCTCGGAAAAGACCCTCGAACAGCGGGGCCAACTCCTAGGCGGGCGATGGCTCGTCTGGGAGGTGAGAGAAACTGATCTCCGGTCACCGTGTTTCTGCTAAATTCACCCGATAAGGACGCCTGTTGCGATGCAGAAGGCCGGAAGTGGTGAGATGCTGCTCGAGACATCGGAGAACCTTGTTCACAGGGAATCAGTCCTTGCTTCAAAAGAAATTGTAACTGAACAGCTCGTCTCCCTGATCGCCGTGGACCTGGGCGTTAAATGAAACAATGATGCGATCCTTCTTTCCTTCGTAAGGCAGCGCCATGTGTTTCAAGTGGGAAGGAAATACGACGAGCACTCCTTCCTCCGGCTTGGAGTCAAACGTGGTCGACTGGAGATACAGGTTTCCCGAATCCATATATCCGCCGCCAATCACATCTACATGGTGGCCATAAAATCGGGTGATCCCATTCATGGGGCCAAGTGTTTTATGACTTTCTCGTGTTTCCTGATCATCTACTTGGACATAATATACCCCGGACCATGAGCAATTGCCGTGGGTGTGCGTTTCGTGAAAACCATAGCCATTCTGTATCTGAAACCAGGCGCCTACGACGTTCATGTGCATCTTTTTTGAGCGGCTATGCTCCCAAAGTGTGGCGTTTACGGAACTTGCTATCTCAAACACGCTGTCCGATATGAACCTGAATAGTTGATTGAGTGGTGGCTCATTGTAGCGCAACAGCAGATCATCGGTGCTCGAATAGACTGGGCCATTTGCCTTGTCATTTGCTCTTCGGTGTGCGTAAAAAAGCTCGGCCAGTTTCGGGTTTATTTGCCGGTGTTGGGGAAATTTCTTTCGCAGGATGGGGGTAGGCCAAAGATTATGGATGTTAGGATTCGATTTCGCTTTGACTTTCTTGCTCATGTCTTTGGATGATGGATTTTATGGTGTATGGGTCTAGCCGTTGGCCGTGGCGTCGAAGCCGGTTCTTGATTGTGGGGTTTTTAATGATGTTTATGGGCGCGTTGTCTGCTTGAGATGTCGAATGCAGTGACGTATCGATGTCTCGCCTGTTGCGTTGAAAAACGAGCCCATGCCGGCATCGATGGATTGATTGGTTGGCGGCAGTGCAACTCAGAACAATCAGCTGTTATCCCCCGGTCATGTTCATGAAGCGGACCACTTTTTCCGGCATCTCCCGAAATTCATGGCGTTCGGGTTTCATCGATATCGCCTCCAGAACCCTATCGGTCAGTTCCGCGTCACTTATATTGGAGCGTAGTAGCTCCCTGAATTCGTATTTATCTTCCTGTCCGAGACAGAGGTACAGTGTCCCGTCAACGGAAAGGCGTACGCGATTGCAGGTGGAGCAAAAATGCTGGGACAGAGGCGTTATGAAACCTATTGAAAATCTGCCATCTGGTGTTTGTAGGTAGCGTGCGGGGCCCGCACCGGGTACAACACCCTCGACCAGCCCGAAATCCTTGATCAAACGGTATTTGATCTCCTGCAAATCCACGTATTCCGCATTCCGGCCTGTGTCGCCCATGGGCATGACTTCTATCAAGCGCAGAACAAACCCGTGTGTAATGCAGAACTGAACCATGTCATCTACTTCGTCATGATTTACCCCTTTCATGACTACCATATTGATCTTGATGGGCTTGAACCCGGCCTTCTTGGCCGCCTCGAGTCCGGCCAGTACATTCAGCAGGGAGTCCTTGCCGGTGATTGACCGAAACCGTTCCCTGCGTAACGAGTCCAGGCTTACATTAAGCCTATTTACGCCCGCTTCTCTCAGCGCGATGGCATGCTTGGCCAGTTGAGTTGCATTGGTGCTGATAGAGAGATCCTCAACCCCTTCCAGACTGCTTATGCGGGAGGCAAGCTCAGGAAGATTGCGCCGTAGCAAGGGCTCCCCACCGGTAAGGCGTATTTTCTTTACACCGAGCCTTGCAAACACACCCACAATCCGCTCAATCTCTTCAAAGGTGAGCCAATGTGGTGGGTGCTCAAAACCCTTGAAGCCCTTGGGTATGCAATAAGTGCATCGCAAGTCGCATCGATCGGTAACTGACAGGCGAAGGTATTCTATCTTTCTATTGTATGAATCAATGAGCTTGCTCATGGCAGATTCTCTTGGTTGTTTTGGTTGGTTAAAATGTGCGCCGTTTTTGCCATACTCACTCTTTCTTGTCTTGTAAATACCTTGTCAAATCTCGCGGCATGAAAAGAATATTTAATTGCACTGCGGTGCGTATACGGTAAGCACGGCGCTTCGTTCTTATGTTGGGTGTTAGTGGCGAACCCACAGGTCAATATCCATGTCATTAACCCAAGCGCTTTGCCGCATGTAGCTGGTACTGCTGCTGGAACACAGGGGTACGCGCCTTTTTCTTAGCCTTGGAAATCAGCGCACCGGTTGCGCCACTTCGATCGCATTGGTCGCGCGTTACAACGGTCGCCAGCAGAGTTCCAACGCTGGAAAGCGCGTTGGCGACGTAGATCCGGTAGCTGTGTTGGCGATGGCGATAGCGTTTATCCGCCAACAAACGGACTCTCCAGCGCCGCAGAGCGATTTGTGCGTAGGCCGCATCGAGCAGGGCGTTGTTCAGCATTACTAGGGCTTCAATCGCTTCCGATATCGAGACAGGCGACCCACCATTGTCGACGACCGTTTCGAGGCACAGGTAGAGCTCATCCCCGTTGGCGCCTTTCCGAAGGGTTCAGTATCAGGAGCACTAGCTGATGCGCCGACAGCACCCGTTCCCGGAAGAAATCGTCAGCAGAAGCGGACTATCCGTGCTGAAGAGTGTCGTTTGGGTGATCATTCTGGGATCCTTTCTCGGCTATGGGTTATAGGATGTTTCGAGTCTTAACAATGGGCTACGGGTTAAGCTAATGGCATTGAGGTTGCTGCACAGGTTGCAGAAGTCAGGTCTTATTGGTCGATACTGCTCTGTCGGGTTGGGATAATCCTCATTAAGCGCAAACAGCGAGGAGCTCCGGTAATCGATTGTCCTGACGACATATAGTCGAGAGCGTGAACCGGTACGATATCGTTCTCTTTGTGTTTTCGTTTATTGTTATTTCTGTGCGTTGCCATCATATGTCTATCGATCGCGCTTGCGTAATTGTTATTATTTGTCTCGGTCTGATTCAAGTGCGCATTGGAATGTCGTGGTATATTGTGCGGCAATGGTTCGGTATTGCGTAGAGTGACTGTTGGCAGGGACGAGGGATGCCGTCTGTTTTGTCGATAGGCGAATGATTTCTCATGCCTTCGATGGAATGGCGGATCGCCAATCTTTTATTCTGTCGCTCAGGTTCAAGAAGGCAATCATCCCCAATATCATCCCAAGAAGCATGAAAACGACCATGGCAAGCGCCGACCAAAACAGGCTTGCTATGTCAATCAGCATCATGGCGGCACTCTCGCCGGCCAGCATTCCAACCCACATCCCAATATTACAAATAAGATACATGTGGGGCTGCGCTCTATGTTGCCCGGGTGGGTTCCGCGTTAATTTTTCAGACAGGAACATTCCGATATTGCCACCAGCGAACATCCCAACATAGGTCCACGGAGTTAATTGTGCCTTGGTCAAGAAGGTTTCCAACCCCGTGCCAATCTGTGCAGATGGCGAGGACTGACACCACGACAAAAGGCCATACAGACCTAACTGGCCCAGGTCGACTATGCAACCAATCAGCATCCCGAACCCACCAGCGGAAAACATCACCACTGACATGTCCGTATAGCGAAGGTGTGGTCTATCTTGCAGAAGAGCGTTGCACAGAATTGCAATCGGTAAACCGCACAGTACCGAAACAAGGATTGTTGTGGGAATATCCAGCGCCAGCAGGTAACAGAGCAGTATCACCTGAGCAACAATAAGTGCATAAATAACGCATTCCTTGCTCTTTTTTATCACGTTTCTACTAGTCTTCATCAAGCGCGCTATCGAGTGCTTCCCATGCGAGCAACACACAGCGGCGTCGAGCTGGGTAGTCGCGCAGCGCGTGTAGCGCACGCAGTGTTTCCGGTGGTTCTGTGGCAGAACTTTCTTCGCCGTCGCTGAACCATTCCTTCATGTCCTGATAAAGCGTTCGAGATTGTTCTCGAGTGATTCCGACCACTGCCTCTGTCATCATCGATGCGGAAGCCAGGCAGACGGAGCATCCTCGTCCGTGAAATTTCACCTCCCGCAACGTCTCACCATCAAAATTGATCCCAATTTCCAGGTCATCACCACAACGGGGATTACTGCCACGTCGTACGACCTCGCAATCATGAACATTTCCGCGGTTCCGCGGTCTGCGATAATGATCCATCAGGATCTCTTTGTACAAAGTGCCTGAACTCAACGTCATATCCCTCACTGTCTGAATATAATCTGAGCTTCTGACACCGCTTCGACAAGGGCGTCAACGTCTTCAGAAAGGTTATAGGGAGAGAAACTTGCCCGCACCGTAGCTGCCACGCCAAGGTGATGCATCAGTGGCTGGCAGCAATGGTGGCCCGCTCGCACCGCCACTCCCATTTCACCTGCAATCTGACCGACATCGTGGGCATGGATCCCAGCCACATTAAAGGAAACGATTCCCCCCCGCCTTGCGGAATCTCCAGGGCCGTAGATTTCAACTCCATCCAGGCGTGAAAGCTTCCGTATGGCCGTGTGTGCAAGGTCACTGGTGTAAGAGTGAATCGCTTCCAACCCTAGGTTGTCGATGTACTCGGCTGCCGCTGCAAACCCCGCCGCATCAGCCAGGTTAGGTGATCCAGCCTCGAACTTTGCTGGATAAGGCATCCAGCTGCTCCCGGTATCTTCGACCTGATCAACCATGCCACCCCCGAGCAACAACGGCTCCATCTCATCTAATCGCTCGGGCTTTGCATACAGCGCGCCTATCCCTGACGGTCCAAACATTTTGTGTGCCGAAAACGCAAGAAAATCACAACCCAGGTCATTCACATCTACTGGAATATGGCCTACGGATTGCGTGGCATCGACAAGGACAGGGATTCCCCGCGCGGTTGCCTGGTCGATTACGTCCTTGATGGGATTGATGATGCCAAGAACGTTCGATACGTGGCACAAGGAAATGAGCCGCGTGCGTGGCCCATAAAGGCCCATAGCGCCGTCAAGATCGAGTGTCCCTTCAGGGTCGAGCTCTATAACTCGGAGCTGCGCACCGGTTTCCCGACATACTTGCTGCCAGGGAAGAAAATTCGCATGGTGCTCCATCCGGGACACCCACACCTCATCACCCGGGCGTAGGAGAGGGCGCGCCCATCCTTGAGCGACCATATTGATTGACTCCGTGGCAGATCGTGTGAAAACGACCTCGTCAGCCCTTGCGCCGATGAACCGGGCTATGCGTCGCCGTGCGCGCTCATACTGTGCGGAGGCGTCCTCTGCCAGGGCATACAGGCCCCGATGAACCGGACCGTAATGACCCTGGTAACACTCCGTAATGGCTTCGATCACTACGGAAGGCTTCTGGCTGGTGGCGGCATTGTCGAGATAATGAAAGGCCTGGTCTTTTCCTCTTTCATTCAACAGAGGAAAATCCGCCCGAATGGCCGAAGCGTCGAACACGCTGGAAGCGCGATCTTCCCGTGCAGACCGTGACACGATCTACTTTTCCTCCGCCTTGGTCTTACCCGCTTTTTCAAGCCGCAATTTTTCACGCATTCGCATGCCCGTACCCTGACGACGGGTCAGCACGATTTCGCTCATTACACACAACGCTATCTCTTCCGGGCTGCGAGCGCCGAGATCCAGCCCTGCCGGGGCCATTACCCGATCGATATCCGCCTCACTGAAACCCTGCTCGCGCAGATAGTCCAGTACCAAACCAGAGCGTTTCCGACTCGCAATCAGAGCAATGTATTTGGCATCCGAGTTCAGCGCCTTCTTCATCGACTCGTGGTCGCCTTTGTGTTGTGTTGCTATGACCACATAGTCTCCGGATTTGGGGGTCAGTTGATCGTACTCGATATCATCCGTTATAAGCCGAGTGGCGGACGGATACCTTTCCCAATCGACAATTGGGTCATTGACTACGACATTGAGACCCATCAGGTCGCCCATTTGACATAGACACTCGGCAACTCTTCCGTGTCCCATGATCCACAAAGTCGGCTTTGGCAAAACCGGCTCTACATAGACGCGCATACTCCCTCCACAGGGCATCCCGGCACCCAGCATCTCATCATCCAGATCAATATCGATCACGGAAGTGTCGCCGGTTTCGATACACTTTAATGCTTCCTCGCAGGTGGTTGACTCGGCACAGCCGCCACCTACCCAGCCAGCCACTACCCTGCCGTCGTGATCGATTACTGCCTTGGAGCCGGTTTTTGCTGAAACCGAACCGACCGTCTCAACGACGGTAGCTACCGCATACGGCTCGCCCTTGGCCCGCATTTCTACTAATACATCGAGGATTTCTTTTGCCATATTACTGCTTACCTTCCTCACCTGTGCGCGTTACTATTTCGGTGCTAATCTTGTGGGAAATGACCTGTTGGAGCGCCAAGTAGTCTTCTGGAGTATCCAGGTCAACCACGAAATGATCAGAGTCCACCTCGATCGTGGTAACCAGGTCCAGATTCTTTTCAATAAGGCGCTTGCATCCGAGATTGCGATCCCCATTCAAGATCGCCTCTCGGTGTTTATAATCGAACACAATCGGGTTGCCACGCCGTCCCTGATAAGTCGGCACCAGGATTGAGCCACTGCTACGGCTCAAAAAAGCGTCAACAAGATGATTAATATCCTCTGGTTGTAATAGTGGCTGATCCGACAGGCATATCATCACTCCATCACTGGCTTTGCTAAGAGATTCCAGGCCTCGGTGGACGGACGTCATTTGGCCTTCGCGATATTTTTCGTTAACGACCATGGACACCGGCAATCCCTCGATCAACGACCGTGCAGTCTCGGCCTGGTGGCCAAGTACCACGACAATTTCTTCTAGTCGAGAAGCCAGCAATGTCTGTGTGGTACGCCGCAGCAGCGGCATGCCATCGACAGCGAGGCATAGCTTATTGGTAGTTCCCATGCGGCGGGATTCGCCTGCCGCCAACAGAACTGCCGATACCGAACTCACGTTGTGTCCCCTGATTTTTCGAGGTACCGATGTGGGTCCTTTTCGAAGCTGTGTTGACAGTGTGCGCAACAGAAATAATAGTTATTCCCTTCATATTCGGTATGATATTCGGCGTCCGAGGGTACAACGGACATCCCGCATACCGGGTCAACGTAGTCACGATCCCCTCCAGCAGAAGAGCTGCAACAATCGGATTCCGTGGATACTTTCTCCTGTTCCTGCGTGATGCCACAGCACCCGGTATCATTGCGCGTCGCTTCTTCAGCATGTCCCGAGGGGGTGTCAACATGCCCTAGTTGGCGTCGCTCCTTAACGAGTCCCGCCAATACCGAAAGGGCCACTTCCTCAGGTGTTATCGCCCCAATCTCGATACCAGCCGGCGAGAGAATGGCGTCAACTTTTTCCCCGTCATGTCCACGTTCCTTAAGGTAATCCTTGAGTTTGTCTGCCTTTCGCTCGCTTGCGACAAATGCAATGAAATCTGCTCCAGTACTTAGCGCGGCCTCCAAGCCTTGCTCGTCACGCTTGCCCTGAGTAGCCACCACCACAAACGAAGGCTTGCAGGAAAGATGCGAGTTGACATCCAGTCCATCAATGATCCGCTCGGCATCGGGAAACAGTTCTCTGTCAGCGCCGGGAAATGCAGCTGTTACCGAAAAACCTACCTTTTGAGCCAGCGTAGACAATGACTGCGCGGTGGGTGACGCACCGATGATTAGCAACACCGGGCGGGGGATTATGGGGTCTATGAAGATATCCAAGGTGCCTCCGCTGTGGCAAGTCATGCCAAAATCCAAGATTCCTTCATCGATGTCGGTGCTTTTTGAAGGACTTATTCGGATTAATCTTGGCTGTCCGTCCTTTAACGCTTGCTTTGCCATTTTTATTACGGCCGGTTGCGCGCACCCACCCCCGATCCATCCTTGGATAACACCATCCGGCTCCACCACCGCCTTTGCGCCAGGCTTGGCCGAGGTTGGCGATTCACAACGTACAACGGTGACCAGAGCGAATGGCCTGTGATCCGCTTTCAATCTGGCAGCCTTTTCAATAATGGTATCGCTTTCAAGCATTTTGGCCGTAACTCCAGTTCTGTGTATTCCGCCTATAGATCCGTGAGATAGGACTCCAGTGCCAGCAGGCTGTCGAGGTTGTTTGCCGACGCAAACAAGTCGAGGAACGGCAGCGCCTCCTGCATGCCACGTGCGATCGGCTCATAACCTTCTCGACCCAGCAACGGATTCAACCATACAATCTTTCTTGCACGGCGTTTTAGCTCTCCGAGCTGTTGTGCAAGAACCCCCGGTTCCCCGGTGTCATATCCATCGCTAACGATAACGACTATCGAGCGAGAATTGACTATGCGTCGGCCATAGTCATGATTAAAATTTTGCAAACACTCGCCAATGCGGGTGCCTCCATTCCATCCTGAAGACATGAGCGCCAGCTTTTCCTTGACAAGTTCGATGTCCCTTTCACGCAGCGCATCAGTTACATGCACAAGGCGTGTGTGATAAACAAAGGCGTCTGCGTCCTTGAATGCCGCGACAATGCCGCGCGCAAAACGCAAGAACAGATAACTGTAGATGCTCATGGAACGGCTGACATCTAGCAACAGGATGAGGCGAGGCAGGTGACGTCTACGCCGCATAAAATAAAGGTCAAGGGGCATCCCTCCGTAGCGCAGGCTGCTCCGGATCGTACGGCGCAAGTGGAGTCGTCGACCGTGGCGACGCAGATGCTGACGTCGTACCACATGCCGACGCATCCGCCTGGCTAGCCGTTCTACCAAACGCTCCATCTCCCGCATCTGTTGTTCGTCGGAAAGAAGTCGGAAATCACTGCGACCATGTATTTCCTTCAGGCTCGCGCCACCCCGGCTGCCACCTTCACCCGCGTCGCCATTTTCATCTCCTTCCTGAGCCTTGTCGGTTTCGGCAACCTGGCCTCCGTTGCTTTGACCTGCCTGAGCGCCACGATTTTCAATCTTTGATGATGATGTGGCGCGTACTTCAGCCTTGCGGTTGGGCTTTCGCCAATAGGCATCAAATAGTTCATCGAAACGATGCCATTCCTCTCTATCGGAGCAGAGCAGGCTACGCAGTCCCCAACGCAAATCCTGCTGTCTCGTGATGTTGACCTGCTCGGAAAGCTTCAGCGCATCAAGCTCTTCCTGAATCCCGGCCTGAAATCCGTTGTTTCTGACGAACCGTATAAACCCAATGATGCGGGACACCCAAGGTGGCTCTGCACCGACATGATTCAAGGTCTGTGAAGGCGCTGAAGATGCAGTCATCACACCGCCTTGGCGATAAGCCTTTCAGATATCTCTCGGGTTACTGCATCACGATCTTCCTTGGTTTTAAGCAAACACACCAAGGTCTGAGCTATTATTTCTGGATCTTTATCGAGTTCTGAAACGTTAAGGCACATGAGGGCGGCTGCCCAATCCAGAGTTTCCGCAATACCGGGGATTTTCCGGAGATTCATCTTGCGCAATCCGTGGACAAATTCGACCACCTGCCCGGCCAGCCTCTGGGTTATATCTGGGAGGCGCGCATTGACGATACGAAGTTCCTTGTCAAATCCAGGATAATCCACGTAGTGATATAGGCAGCGACGACGCAAGGCGTCGCTCAATTCTCGAGTGCCGTTCGAGGTCAGGACAACATATGGCGTGCTTGTTGCCTTGATCGTTCCGAGTTCCGGGATGCTGATCTGAAAATCCGATAAGACCTCGAGCAGATAGGCCTCAAACTCCTCATCAGCCCGGTCTATTTCGTCGATCAGCAAGACCGGAGGTTCTTCCATCGATATGGCTTGCAATAATGGTCGCTTCAGAAGGTAGTGGTCACTAAAGATGTGCCGCTCTGTTTCTTCCGAAGAATGGGACTCGCCCTCCTGCATCTTGATGGCCAGCAATTGCCGCTGGTAATTCCATTCGTAGACTGCCGAACTGGCATCCAGCCCTTCATAACATTGCAGTCTGATCAGAGGGCATTTGAAAACCCTGGAGAGAGTCTTGGCTATTTCCGTCTTGCCAACCCCTGCATCTCCTTCCAGGAGAAGGGGGCGCTGCAACTGGGTCATCAATAACAAGGTTGCAGCCAATTCCTTTTCTGCAACATAGCCGACGCTCTCAAGTTGAGCCTGAAAAGCTTCTACATTATTCATTATTGCGAACCCGACTGGCCACCTGGTTATCAGAAGACGAGGTGCGTATGCCTTCCGGCAACCATGGGACGAGATGTATACCCCCTGGGCAACAGGGGGTCACATCTATTATTCTCCGATACTCACGTCGTGGATTTGCCGCCAAACAGACTCTTGAAAAAGCCAACAATGACGCTCCAGGCAAGTGCAAGGCCATTGACTTCCTTTGGTTGCTCAGCCGCCTTTGCGGCGGCGGCTTCTGCTTCAGCCCCATCGCCCATGGCGATCACTTTGTTGGAAAAATTGGCTGCAAACTGCTTCAGAATCTGATCTGAAACCTGGGTCATCATTCGGCCGCCGAAACTGGCCATTTTCCCGGTTACAGTTACTTCAGACACGCCAACCAGTTCACATTTGCCGTCGCCCAGGTCGCGAATGGTTGCTGTAAGCTCCATAGTGGCGCTTGAAGTTCCTTTTGTGTCAGTCCCTTTGCCCACCATGGTCAGCTGATGGTTGGCGGGGTCAATATTTTTAATTTCGATATCGCCATTAAACGCAGCTGTGGCGGGCCCGATTTTTACCTTTACCTTTCCTTTGTAGTTGGAGTCGTCAATCTGCTCCGTGATCTCTGCGCCCGGCATGCAGCTGGCCATTTCCGGAATGTCCTGTAGTAACTTCCAGGCGTTACTCGCCGGACCATCAATGGGAAAGACTTTCTCTAATTTGACCTGCATGTAACTATCTCCTGATTTCGTGCGGTTTCTCGTGGAAAATTATTGTAAATATTGAAATATGCCGAAAATCCACCATCTCATATGTCAGAGGTGGCTGTGTGCGCAGCTATTTCTTGGGTCGAGGCACAGGGTGCTCCGGAGGCTTTCCCCCGGAGCACCAACTGTCCCATCAGGAACGTTTATCCAGACCTAACTCGTGGATCTTCTTCCACACATTGAATGCGTTGTGCGGCATGTTCATGTGCGTCACGCCCAGATGCGCAAATGCATCCACAACGGCAGCAGTGAAGGTCGGGATACTTCCTACATGCGGAGACTCAGCTACACCCTTCGCGCCAAGAGGATGGTGTGGCGACGGGGTCACTGTGTAATCAGTCTCCCAGTGTGGAGTTTCGACTGCAGTAGGCAGGAAGTAGTCCATAAAGCTGTTGCCGAGAATGTTGCCACCCTCGTCATAGATCAGCTCCTGACCCATGGCTACTGCAAAGCCCTCGGTAAGACCACCGTGAATCTGGCCATCGATGATCATTGGGTTGATGCGTGTCCCGCAGTCGTCGAGAGCGTAGAAACGCCGGATCTTCGTTACGCCGGTGTACTTGTCGATATCCACTACGCAAACGTAGGCACCGAAGGGGTAGGTGAAATTCGGTGGATCGTAGTACTCTACAGCCTCTAGCCCGGGTTCCATGCCTTCGGGAACATTGTTGTAGGCTGCCCAGGCTATCTCCTTCATGGTCTTCGCCTGATCAGGAGAACCCTTCACCCTGAAGCGATCGACATCCCATTCAAGGTCATCTTCACTGACTTCAAGCAGGTGGGCGGCAATCTTCCTGGCTTTAGCCCGGATCTTGCGCGCGGCCTTCGCAGTAGCTGCACCGCCTACTGGTGTGGTTCTTGAACCATAGGTGCCGAGACCATATGGAGCGGTGTCGGTATCGCCTTCCTCGATCTGGATATCTTCGGACGGAATACCGAGTTCACTGGCGATAATCTGCGCGTACGTTGTCTGGTGGCCCTGTCCTTGAGTGATAGTACCCATGCGGGCGAGGGCGCTGCCTGTGGGATGGACACGTATCTCACAACTATCGAACATGCCTATACCCAGAATGTCGCAGGTCTTGCTCGGGCCGGCGCCAACGATTTCCGTAAAGGTCACAATGCCAATGCCCATTAATTCACCACGCGCCCGCTTTTCTGCCTGCTCCTTGCGGAGGCCTTCGTAATCAACGGCTTCCAGGACTTTCTTTAGCGCTGCATGGTAATTGCCGCTGTCATACTCCCAGCCGAATGCCGAGGTATAAGGGAACTGTTCTGGCTTGATAAAGTTACGGAAGCGAATTTCGGCCTTGTCGATGTTCAGCTTCTGGGCCAGAACGTCCACCATACGTTCGATAAGGTAGACAGCCTCGGTGACGCGGAATGAACAGCGATATGCCACACCGCCGGGTGCCTTGTTGGTATACACACCATCTACGCGCGCGTAAGCAGTGGGTATGTCATAGGATCCCGTACAGATGTGGAACAGGCCTGCTGGAAACTTGCTTGGATCGGCGCACGCATCGAATGCACCATGGTCGGCAAGTACATTTACACGCAATGCCTTGATGCGCCCGTCTTTGTCGGCTGCCAGCTCGCCCGTCATGTGATAATCGCGGGCAAACGCGGTGGTCGACAAGTGCTCGATGCGGTCCTCGACCCATTTCACCGGACGACCCAGCACGATGGACGCAACGATGGTCGCCACATAACCGGGATAAACACCTACCTTGTTGCCAAAGCCGCCGCCGATATCCGGGGAGATGATGCGTACCTTGCTTTCGGGAATCCCGGACAGTTGTGATACTACGGTGCGCACCACGTGGGGGGCCTGAGAAGTAATATATACAGTCAGGGTGCCCTTGATCTTGTCAAACGAAGCTACACAGCCGCAGGTTTCCAGCGGGGACGGATGCACGCGCTGGTAGGTCATCTCCTGTTTGACAGTAACTTCAGCAGTCTCGAAGACCCTGTCGGTTTCATCCTTTTGGCCTACTTCCCAGGTGAAGATGTGGTTGTCATGCAACCTCTTGCTGTGTGCGCCTTCCATCTTGCCCACCAGATCCTCACGAATGATGGGCGCATCTGGATCCATGGCCTTATGTGGATCTACAATCGGCGGCAGCTCTTCGTATTCGACCTCGACCAACTCGGTCGCATCTGCCGCAATGTAGCGATCGTCCGCAACAACAAGCGCCACTTCCTGTTGTTGGAAAACCACTTTCTCATCAGCCAGCACGGCCTGTACGTCACCGGCCAAGGTGGGCATCCAGTGTAGATTAAGTGGCTTCAGATCTTCTGCCGTGATCACGGCGTGTACGCCAGGGAGAGCAAGCGCCTTTTCCTTGTTGATCGATTTGATGCGTGCATGAGCATGGGGGCTGCGCACCATGTCTGCAAACAACATTCCGGGCATTTTTATGTCATCGACATAGTTGCCCTTTCCCTGAATGAAGCGAGGGTCTTCTTTTCGTTTCCTCGAGCACCCGATGCCCTGCAGGTTCTTTTCGCGTTCTACGGTATCTGCTGTTGAAGACATTGTTCACTCTCCCTTTATGCTGACTGCATTTTTTTGGCCGCATATTGGACGGCTTTTATAATGTTCTGGTATCCAGTGCAGCGGCACAGGTTTCCAGACATTCCCCAGCGAATTTCTTCTTCTGTCGGGTTCGGGTTTTCTTGCAGAAAACGATAAGCACGCAAAAGCATTCCTGGCGTACAGAATCCACACTGGAGGCCATGCTCTTGCATGAAACCCTCTTGAACAGGATGGAGCTCGCCATCCTTCGCCAGCCCTTCGACGGTCAAAACCTCACCATCGTTTGCTTGTACCGCCAGAATGGTACAGGCTTTCACTGACTTGCCATTCAAGTCTACTGTGCAGGCACCGCAATGGCTCGTATCACAACCGATGTGGCTGCCTGTTTGACCAAGTTGCTCGCGCAGTACGTGGATCAACAACTCACGTGGCTCAACCAGGGTTTCTACCTTCTGGCCGTTAAGTGTGAATGAGATATGCTGTTTCGCCATAATTAATTTCCTCTTGCACGGTCCAGTGACTGACGAATGGCTCTCCGCGTCATCTCCCCGGCCATGTGAGTCTTGTATTCAACGTCGCCACGGAGATCTTCGGCAGGATCACATATCGCCATCGCTTTTTCTGCGGCCTGGTTGATCAGATCCTCAGTAATGACTTTTCCGGTCAGCAACTGCTCTGCTTCCTCAGCCTTCAAGGCCGTTGGGCCGACATTGGTTAATGTGATGTTGATCTTCGTGCAGATGTCGCCATCAAGTTGCAGTACGACCGCAGCAGCAGCCGTTGCGAAGTCACCAGTCTTTCGCTTCAGCTTGCTATATGCATATCCGGTGTTCCGAGGGAATACCGGCACTTGAATCTCTTTCAGAATTTCTTCAGGTTCAAGCAACGTGAAGTAGGTTCCAAGGAAGAATCCGTTGGCTGGGACGACGCGCTCGCCATCTGGACCATGCAATACAAATGAGGCGTCGGTGGCCATCATTATGGCTGGATGGTCATTGCCCGGGTCGCCGTGGGCAATGTCGCCACCTATAGTGCCTTTGTTACGAACTTGCGGGTCGGCAATTAATTTTGCAGCTTCAGGAATAAGCGGGCATTTATCCCACAACAGTTGCGATGCAATCAGTTCATTCTCTGTTGTCATCGCTCCGATATGAATCACGCCATTCTCTTCGCGGATGCCGCGAAGCTCGTCGATGCCGTTGAGGTCAATCAAATGTGATGGCTCGGCAAAGCGGAGTTTCATCATCGGCAACAGGCTGTGACCGCCCGCCAGCACCTTGCCTTCATCGCCATATTCCTTAAGTAACGATACAGCCTCGGCTAGCGTTGTCGGTGCGTGGTATTCAAATGCACCTGGTATCATAAGCCCCTCCTAATATATTAATATGGAAAAGTGCTGTTCATCGCTGCAACGTTATTACCGACATAAACGTTGTAGGGGCGCTCGAGACTAGATTAACCAACTAGGCAGTCAATCGTTTCTGCACTAACTGCAAGAACGGTGCATAAATTGCGCATATCGCCAACGAGCTGTCCTGGGGGCGCTCGGGGTAACCGGCCGAATAGAGGCGCCAATGCGGCTCAAAGTGACGGAACCGCTCACGGTATTCCCGCCGGAGAGGCGGATTGGCGTCGATGGATCGCTTTCGGTTAAATCGGTGGCGAGTAGTGTCCTGGGGAGGGCGGCAGTCGATGGGTGGGGCCGGGTGCGGGGACACTCGGGACACTCGAAGGGGGCATGGCGGGTTGCGGTGGCAATTCCGGCTGGGGCGGCGCCCGCACTTCAAGGATTGTCGCGTTCTTGCGCTAAGGCACTTACCGGGCGACTCCCTTGCGCTTGGGATCTGGTGAATCTGGAAGTTGTCCGGTTCGACCTGGTGGATTGGGCAAGCTAGGCCAGGCCGGGCGGCGCGGGGGACAGTGGCGCCTTGAGTGCTGCTTCGCCCATTTCCTCGGGCTGTGGTGGTGCGATCCAGGCGGCCAAGCCGCTCTCGCAGGCGGCAGGAGGCCCGTCCTCGGGCCGAAGATGCAGGGCGCCAAGGGGGCCTCGGGGAGGGCGGCGGAAACGCGGTTGTACAGGGTCGGGCGCCCGGCGAGGGCGCAATGGGATGCCGGATGCGCTTTCCTCATGCGTTCAAATCAAGTACATTAGCGGCAAGCGAAGTACATGAGCCGCCGATGGAAATCCTCTTCCTCCTGATTCCGCTGGCAATCGGCCTGATGGCGGTGGCTGTCGCGTTTTTCCTGTGGACCGTGAAGAGCGGTCAGTACGACGACCTCGAAGGACCGGCGCATCGTATCCTGATGGACGACGATGACCCGCTGATCCCCGGCAACCGGCGTGCCGCTGAAGGGGAACAGGGCAAGGCCGGCGACTCCGAACGCTGAGGCCGTGGTGCGGACCGCCGTACGCGGATGAATCGACTGTCTCTCAAGACGGAGTAGTAGTACATGTTCAGTTTCCAAAACTTTCCCATGACCATTGTCGTGACCCTGATCGTGATCTCCTGGCTGAGCTTCCTGTCGGTGATCCTGGCGGGTTGAACGGCTAGGTCCGGCCAGGCGCGTCTGCTCGCTGTCTGGTCGTCCGAACGAAAAACGGCGCCCTTGCTCACGCAGGGCGCCGTTCTTGTTTCAAGAGCAGGGGGTGGGTTCAGGCTGCCAGTAATTCGCCTTCTTCGCCCATCAGCTTTCGCAGCTTCTTCATGGCCGCCTTCTCGATCTGGCGGATGCGCTCGGCAGAGACACCATAGTCGGCGGCCAGCTCGTGCAGGGTCTCCTTCTGCTCGTTCAGCCAGCGCCGCTGCAGGATGTCGCGCGAGCGTTCGTCGAGCTGCTCGAGTGACTGCATCAGCAGTTCGTGTTCGTGCTGCTCGGTGTCTTCAGCCTCGAGTCGCCGTGAGGGCTCCTCGCGCAGGTCGGCCAGGTAGGCCGAAGGCGTGAAGCTGGCGTTGTCGTCTTCGTCGGCCTCCAGCGGGTCGAAGGCGACATCGTGGCTGCTCAGACGTGCTTCCATCTCGATCACCGTCTCGGGCTTGACGCCCAGGTCCTCGGCCACGCCATCGATCTCAGCCTGCGAGAACCAGCCCAGACGCTTCTTGGCCGAGCGCAGGTTGAAGAACAGCTTGCGCTGGGCCTTGGTGGTCGCCACCTTGACGATGCGCCAGTTGCGCAGGATGTATTCATGGATCTCGGCCTTGATCCAGTGCACCGCGAAGGACACCAGGCGCACGCCCATGTCGGGGTCGAAGCGGCGTACCGCCTTCATCAGGCCCACGGTGCCTTCCTGAATCAGGTCGTTCTGCGGCAGGCCATAGCCGCTGTAGCCGCGTGCGATGCGTACCACGAAGCGCAGGTGCGAGAGCACCAGCTGGCGTGCGGCCTCCAGATCCTTGTGATCACGCCAGCGCACCGCCAGTTCGTGTTCTTCTTCGGCGCTGAGCATCGGCAGCTGGAAGGCCGCGCTGATGTAGGACTCCATGCTGCCAGTGGGCAGCAGGCTGGGGAAATTCATTGCTTGCTGGGTCATGTCCGTTGGACTCCTCTTGGTCTGTCCACAAATCTAGCACTCTCTTTTGAAGAGTGCCAAGTCGTTTTTAGCACTCGCCCCATAAGAGTGCTAATTGGCGGAAAAGTTCCAGGGTTGAAAAAAACGAGCATGAAATTCCTGAGGGTTCTGCGCGGAATCAAAAGGGGCGCCCGGGGAACAGGAACATCGTGCCCCCGGGGCTGCTCACTCGGGCTGGATACGCGCGAGGTGGCGTCCGACCGCCAGCCAGGCGCCGGTCAGGCCCAGCAGGGGGCCGCCGGCGAGCACGCTCAGGAAGGTGCCGGAGGTGAGAAGGTCCAGCTGGAAGTCCGAGGCGTAGAGTCCGGCCAGGCGCTGCACCGGTCCTTGCATCAGGCCGAGGCCGAGGGTCACCAGGAGCAGCGCGATCAGGGCGCCGAGCAGCCCGTACCACAGCCCCTCGTAGAGGAAGGGGCGGCGGATGAAGGCGTCGGTGCCGCCAACCAGCTTGACCACTTCAATCTCGTGGTGGCGGTTCTGGATCTCCAGGCGTACGGTGTTGCCGACGATCAGCAGCACTGCGGTCGAGAGCAGGCCGGCCAGCACCAGGATGCCACGCTCCAGGGCTTGGGTGATGGCCTCGAGGCGGCGCACCCATTGAAGGTCAACGCGCACCAGAGCGATCTCCCGGTACTGTTCGAGTTCTTTCGCCAGGCGTTCGGTGTCTGCCGCTGAGCTGGCGAAGGTGGCGGGCCGGATCAGGATGACTGCCGGCAGCGGGTTGCGGTCGAGCAGGTCCAGCGCCTCGCCGAAGCCGGTGCGCCGGCGGAATTCCTCCAACGCCTGCGCGCGGGTGATCAGGCGTGCCTCGCCGACATCCGAGCGCCTTGCCAAGGTGTCGCGCACCACCGCGGCCTTGCGGTCGTCGATGTCGTCTGTCAGGAACAGTGAGATACTCGAGCCACCGTCCCAGTTGCCTGTGAGCTCGCGTACATTGTCCACCAGCAGGTAGAGCCCGCTGGGCAGCGCAATGGCGATGCCGATCACTGCGGTGGTCATCAGAGTGGCGAGCGGTTGCCGGGCCAGCCGGCCCAGCGAGGCCAGGGCGTTCTGTGCATGCCACGCCAGCCAGGTCAGCGGGTTGTGATGGCGCCGGAAGCCGCCGGGCTGGGTATCGCGTTTCATGCCGCCGCTCCCGAGTCGTGCAGGATGCGGCCTTCGCGCAGCTGCACGATGCGCTTGCCGAAGCCCTGGATCAGGTCGACATCGTGGGTGGCGATGAGCATGGTCACGCCCACCTGGTTGAATTGCAGGAACAGCTCCATGATCTCGCGCGAGAGTTCGGGATCAAGGTTGCCGGTGGGTTCGTCAGCGAGCAGCACCGGTGGCTTGCTCACCAAGGCGCGGGCGATGCCCACGCGCTGCTGTTCCCCGCCCGAAAGCGTGATCGGCTGGCTGCGTTCCTTGCCCAGCAGACCGACCTTGTCCAGCGCGGCGCGCACTCGGCGCTGGATCTCCTGGTGGCCCATGCCCGCGACCACCAGCGGCAAGGCCACGTTGTCGAACACGGTGCGGTCGGCGAGCAGGCGGTGGTCCTGGAAGATCATGCCCACCTCGCGGCGGTGGTAAGGTACGTCGCGCGCCTTCAGGCGGTTGAGGTTGCGCTCGTTGACCCAGACCTGGCCGCGGGTAGCGCGCTCGAGCAGGCCGATCAGCTTGAGCAGGGTGCTCTTGCCGGCGCCGGAATGGCCGGTGATGAACACCAGCTCGCCCGGTTCCACCTGCAGACTGACCCCAGCCAGGCCCTCGCGCCCTGTGGGGTAGCGCTTGGCGACGTTGTCGAAGCGGATCATGTCTCGGTGTCGTCCTCCGAGCGCTCGAACAGGGCGCGCACGAACTCGCGTGCTTCGAAGGGGCGCAAGTCCTCGATGCTCTCGCCGACGCCGATGAAGCGGATGGGGATACCCAGGGTGTCGGCAATGGCGAACACGATGCCACCGCGCGCGGTGCCGTCCAGCTTGGTGAGTGTGATGCCGGTCAGTGGCACCGCCTCATCGAACTGGCGAGCCTGGTTGAGGGCGTTCTGCCCGGTAGTGGCATCGACCACCAGCATGACCTCGTGGGGCGCATCGGGGTCGAGTTTTTTCATCACCCGCGCGATCTTCGCCAGCTCGTCCATGAGGTTGGATTTGGTGTGCAGGCGGCCTGCGGTATCGGCGATCAGCACATCCATGCCGCGTGCCTGTGCCGCCTGCAGGGCGTCGAAGATCACCGAGGCGGCGTCCGCACCTGTGGCCTGGGCGATCACCGGCACGCCGTTGCGTTCGCCCCAGGTCTGCAGTTGCTCGACCGCGGCGGCGCGGAAGGTGTCACCGGCAGCCAGCATCACCTTCTGGCCCTCGTCGAGCAGGCGCCGCGCCAGCTTGCCGATGGTGGTGGTCTTGCCGGCACCGTTGATGCCGACCATGAGGATCACCTGTGGCCGCCCCTCGGCCGCGGCCTTCACCGGCCGCTCGGCCTGCTCGAGGATGTCGGTCAGCATGTCCTGCAACACTTGTTGCAGGGCCTGCGGGTCAGACAGCTCGTGGCGCTTCACCCGCGCGCTCAGCTCATCGATGATGCGGCGTGTGGTGTCCACGCCCACGTCGGCGGTGAGCAGCAGGGTCTCGAGTTCCTCGAGCAGTTCCTCGTCGATCTGGCGGCGTCCCAGCAACAGGCGGGCCAGGCCGTCGCCCAGGTTGGCGCGGGTACGCGACAGGCCGCGGCGCAAACGCTCGAACAGCCCGGGTTTCTTCTCGCTTGAGGGGGTGTCTTGGGTCTTCTTTCTGCCGAATCCGAACATCTGGTCCTTCCAGTACGCGGGAACCGCTTTCCCCTGGCACCTGTCTGAGCGCGGGGATTTGTCTTGCAGTCGGGTGCGGCTCTTGGAAGAATGCCGCAGATCTCAATGTCCCGCATCCTAACATTTGCGAGCCTGTCAGGAGTATTCGCGCACCATGTTTTCACGCCTTTTGTCTGCGCTTTTCGCCCTGGCGTTTGCCGCCACCTCGTTCGCCGAGCCGGCGGTACACGAGTTCATGCTGGACAACGGCATGAAGGTGATCGTCAAGGAAGATCATCGCGCTCCGGTGGCGGTCAGCCAGGTCTGGTACAAGATCGGCTCCAGTTACGAGGAGGCCGGACGCACCGGCTTGTCGCATCTGCTCGAGCACATGATGTTCAAGGGCACCAAGGCCCACGGGCCGGGAGAGTTCTCGCGCATCGTGGCCGAGTTGGGCGGCAGCGAGAACGCCTTTACCAGCCGCGATTACACGGCCTATTTCGAGACCCTCTCGGTGCAGCATCTGGATCGCGCGCTCGAACTGGAAGCCGATCGCATGCGCAACGTGGTGTTCGACGAGAAGGAGTTTCGCAAGGAGCTGGCGGTGGTGATGGAAGAGCGCCGCATGCGCACCGACGACAGCCCCAGCGGGCTGACCTACGAGCAATTGATGGCGGTGGCCTGGCGCGCCTCGCCCTACCAGAACCCGGTGATCGGCTGGATGGACGACCTGCGCAACATGAAGATTGAGGCCCTGCAGCGCTGGTACGACTTCTGGTACCAGCCCAACAACGCTACCCTGGTGGTGGTGGGCGATGTCGATCCGCAGCAGGTGCTGGCGCTGGCGAAGAAGCACTTCGGGCCCATCCCGGCGGGCAAGGTGCCCACGCCGCGTCGCCCGGTCGAGCCGGAACAGCGTGGCATCACCCGGGTGACGGTCAAGGCGCCGGCCAAGCAGCCCTATGTGCTGATGGGCTACAAGGTCCCCAACCTGGCGAGCGCGACCGAGGACTGGGAGCCTTATGCGCTCACCGTGGCCGCCGCGGTGCTCGACGGTGGCGCCAGTGCGCGCCTGGCGCGCGACCTGGTGCGCGGGCGCAAGATCGCCGCCTCGGCCGGCGCCCAGTACGACCTGTATTCGCGTCTGCCTGGCCTGTTCCTGTTCGACGGCACCCCGACCGAGGGGCATACTGCGGCCGAGATCGAGCAGGCCCTGCGCGACGAGGTGAAGCGCCTGCAGCAGACCCTGGTCTCGAAACAGGAGCTTGAGCGGGTGGTTACCCAGGCGGTGGCGGCCAAGGTCTACCAGGCCGATTCGATCTTCTACCAGGCGATGGAGATCGGCATCCTCGAGACTGTCGGGCTCGACTGGCGTCTGCTGGAGCGCGAGATCGAGCGCCTGCGCGCGGTGACGCCCGAGCAGGTGCAGGCGGTGGCGCGCAAGTACCTGATCGACGACTACCTGACTGTGGCCACGCTGGTGCCGCAACCGACCGACAAGCCGGTACGTACCACGCCGGTCACCCGGGGAGCAATCCATGGCAAATAGAATCAAGACATTCCTGCTGTTGTTGTGCCTGCTGCCGCTGGCTGTGACGGCGGCTACCCCGAAGCTCCAGTCGTGGACCACCCGCCATGGCGCGAAGGTGGTCTTCGTCGAGACCCACGCCCTGCCGATGTTGGACGTGCGTGTGGTGTTCGATGCCGGCAGTGCGCGGGATGGCAACCTGCCCGGGCTGGCGGCCTTCGTCAGCAGCCTGCTCACCGAGGGCGCGGGCGAGTGGGACGCCGACGCCCTGGCCGTACGCCTCGAGGACCGGGGCATCGATCTGGGGACCGGATCGGCCCGCGACATGGCCTGGGTCTCGCTGCGTACCCTTAGCGAGGAGGCGGTGCGCTCAGTTGCCATCGACACCCTGGCGGAGGTACTGGCCCGTCCGCGCTTCGACGACGAGGCGATCGAACGGGTGCGCAGTCAAATGCTGGTGGCGCGCCGCATTGCCCTGCAGAAGCCGGGTACCGTCGCTTCGGAACGTTTCTTCCGCACACTCTACAGCGATCATCCCTATGCGCACCCCAGTGGCGGTACCGAGCAGTCGCTGCCGAAGATCGACAAGGCCAGGCTGCGCGATTTCCACCGGAAGTACTACGTCGCTGCCAACGCGGTGGTTGCCCTGGTGGGGGATGTCGATCGCGCTACCGCTGAGCAGATCGCCGAGCGCATCACCGCCGCCCTGCCGCGCGGTCGGCACGCGCCGCCGCTGCCTGTCCCCGATCCTGTGCCTGGCGGTGAGTTGCGGCTGAGCTTCCCCTCCAGCCAGACCCATATCCTCATCGGCCAGCTCGGTTTGCGCCGGGGTGATCCCGACTATTTCCCGCTGTACGTGGGCAACCACGTGCTCGGCGGCAGCTCGCTGGTCTCCATCCTCGGTGAGGAAGTGCGCAACAAGCGTGGCCTGTCCTACAGCGTGTACAGCTATTTCAGCCCCATGCGTGCCACCGGCCCCTTCCTGATGGTCGCCCAGACCAAGAACGGCAAGGCTGGCGAGACCCTCGAGGTGATGCGCGATACCTTGCAGCATTTCGTGCAGGACGGCCCCAGCCAAGCCCTGCTCGATGCCGCCAAGAAGAACCTGATCGGTGGTTTTCCCTTGCAGATCAGCAACAATCGCAAGATCGTGCAGTACATCGCCATGATCGGCTTCTACGATCTGCCGCTCGACTGGCTCGATACCCTTCCCGACAAGATCGCGGCGGTGACCCTGGCCGATGTACGTGACGCCTTCCTGCGGCGTATCGACCCGGCGCGCAACATCGCTGTCATCGTGGGTGGCAAACCGGAGTGAGCGGAAGGCGCAATCGCCTGCGCATTGTCGGCGGCAGTCACCGGGGGCGGGTGCTGCATTTTCCTGATGCCCGTGGCCTGCGGCCTACCGCCGACCGGGTGCGCGAGACCCTGTTCAACTGGTTGCAGGGTGAGGTGAGTGGCGTGCGCGCGCTCGACCTGTTTGCCGGCTCCGGCGCCTTGGGGTTGGAGGCCCTCTCGCGCGGCGCGGCCGCTGCGGTGTTCGTCGAGCGTGCCCGCCCGGCCGTGCAGGCATTGCGTGAGAACCTGCGCCTGCTCGGTCTCGACGACCGCGCCCGCGTGGTAGCCGGTGATGCGCGGCGCTTCCTCGCCGGTCCGCCCGAGCCCTTCGATCTGGTGTTCCTCGATCCGCCGTTCGCCGATGACCTGCTCGGCGAGATCGCCCGTCAACTGACCGAGGGGGGCTGGCTGGCCGCAGGGGCCTGGATCTACCTCGAGCAGGACAGCGCGCGCGACTGGCCGCCTTTGCCCGAGCGCTGGCGGGCACACCGTCAGACCCGTGCCGGCCAAGCCGCCTGCCGTCTGATGCAGTTTGATCCGGCGTGACGCCGGGTGAGGTGTCCGGGGTTATCCCGCAATCGGCACAGGGTATCTGCCGCGCGAATTGATCTTGCGCAATGGCCGGGGCCCTGACCTTCGGCTAGAATGCGCCTTTCTGTCGCCTGGAGCGGAATTTGCACAACGTCGCGGTCTATCCCGGAACCTTCGATCCGATCACCAATGGTCACAGTGACCTGGTGGCGCGGGCGGCGCGGTTGTTCGATGAGGTGGTGGTGGCGGTGGCGCGCGACACCGCCAAGCGGCCGGTATGTGATATCGAGCAGCGTGTCGAGCTGGCGAGGATGGTGCTGTGCGACATGCCCAACGTGCGGGTCGAGCCGTTTTCGGGCCTGCTGGTGGAGTTCTGCCGCAGCATCGGCGCCAACCTGGTGATCCGCGGGCTGCGCGCGGTGTCGGATTTCGAGTACGAGTTCCAGCTGGCCGGCATGAACCGGCGGCTGGCGCCGGAGATCGAGACCATCTTTCTGACGCCAGCCGAGCAGTATGCCTTCATTTCATCGACATTGGTGCGGGAAATCGTAGCTCTCGGCGGCGATGTGTCAGAATTCGTGCATCCAGAGGTGAAGCGGGTGCTGGAAGGCAAGCATGGCGATTGAATGCCGGTGTCGCCGCCTCAATATGTGTTTCAACTTGTAGTGTCAGGAGTGGTCCCATGGCTTTGATGATTACCGACGAGTGCATCAACTGCGACGTGTGTGAACCGGAGTGCCCGAACGGGGCCATCTCGCAGGGCGACGAGATCTATGTCATCGACCCGGATCTGTGCACCGAGTGCGTCGGCCACTACGAGACCTCGCAGTGCGTCGAGGTGTGCCCGGTGGATTGCATTCCGCATGACCCTGATCACCAGGAGTCGCAGGAAGAGCTGATGGCCAAGTACGAGCGTATCACCGCCGCTGCAGGCTGAACGCCGTGCGCGATCTCATCGGCAGAATGGCCCCCTCGTGGGGCCTTCTTGTTTTCTGCCTGCTGTGCCTGGGGGGGGCGTCTGCCGGTGAGCGTCCCCCGGGGCAGGCCGTGGCCAGCGCTCATCCCGAGGCCACGGCGGCAGGTATCGCCGTGCTCGAGCTGGGCGGCAACGCCTTCGACGCGGCAGTGGCGGTCAGTGCTGCACTGGCCGTAGTCGAGCCCTACAGCTCGGGGCTGGGCGGTGGCGGCTTCTGGTTGCTGCATCGCGCACGCGACGGCTTCGAGGTGATGATCGACGGGCGAGAGCGTGCACCGCTGCGCGCCACCCGTGATATGTATCTGGACGCGAACGGCGAACCGGTGCCCGGAGCCAGCATCAACGGCCCGCTCGCCGCCGGCATTCCCGGCGAGCCGGCAGCCCTGGTGCACATCGCCCGGCGTTACGGGCGCCTGCCGCTGGCGCTCACCCTGGCGCCGGCCATTCACCTGGCGCGCAGCGGTTTCGTAGTGGACGAACACTACCGGCGCATGGCCAGGTGGCGCCTGGAGGCGCTGCGCACCTCGCCCGCGGCCGCGCGCATCTTCCTCAAGGACGGCGAGGTGCCGCCACTCGGTCATCGCATCGTCCAGCCCGCGCTGGCCGATACCCTGGAGCGGCTGGCGCGTGATGGGCGCGACGGTTTCTATGCCGGGGAGACGGCACGCCGCCTGGTCGAGACCGTACAGGCCGCCGGCGGCATCTGGACGCTCGAAGACCTGGCCGAATACCGCGTGGTCGAGCGCGAACCGGTGGTCGGCCACTTCAAGGGTTACCGGGTGGTCAGTGCCGCGCCGCCCTCCTCGGGCGGGGTGGTGCTGATCGAGATGCTCAACCAGCTCGAGGCGCTGGCGGCTACCGAGCAGCCCGCGGCCCAGCAGGTGCATCGCATGATCGAGGCCATGCGCCGCGCCTACGAGGACCGCGCCCGCTATCTGGGTGATCCGGATTTCGTCGAGATGCCGCTCGAGCGCCTGCTCGATCCAGCTTACGCGCGCGAGCGTCTGCAGGACTTCGACCCTGATCACGCGGGAGAGAGCCGGCCCATGGCCGAGCCGACCGGCGCGGGGACGGATACCACCCACTTCTCCATCATCGACCGCGAGGGCAACCGCGTGGCCGCCACCCTGTCGATCAACTATCCCTTCGGTTCGGGGTTCGTGGCGCCGGGTACCGGGGTGTTGCTCAACGACGAGATGGACGACTTTTCCATCAAGCCCGGCGTGCCCAATGTCTATGGCCTGGTTGGCGCCGAGGCCAACGCCATCGCGCCCGGCAAGCGCATGCTCTCGAGCATGACCCCCACCTTCGTCGAAGGCCCGGACCGGGTCGCCATCCTCGGCACGCCTGGTGGTTCGCGCATCATCAGTATGGTGCTGATCGGCGTGCTCGAGGCCGTGGCTGGCCACCCGCCCGAGCGCTGGGTGTATCGCTTGCGCTTCCACCATCAGTACCTGCCTGACGAGGTGCAATACGAACCGGGCGCCTTCACCGAGGACACGCACCGCGCCCTCGAGGCCCTGGGGCACCGCCTGCGCGCGCTCGATGATCGTTACGGCAACATGCAGGCCGTGCTATGGGATCGCCGCGCCGGCAAGATCGAGGCTGCTTCCGATCCGCGGGGCATCGGTGCCGCCTGGGTCAGTCGCTGAGACGCCAGTGATGAACCGCCAAGGTCGCCAAGATTCGAGAAGGTTTCGGGAGAGGTAACCACGAAGGGCACGAAGGACGCAAAGGAGCTTGATGAGCCCGTCCCTCCCCCGCTTGCGGGGGAGGTCAGGAGGGGGCATGCGCCATTGTTCGAAAGGCCCCCTTCCAACCTCTCCCATTGCATGGGGGAGGAGAGAGTGTACTTTCCAGCTTTCCATCAAAGTTATTGAGGCGCTCCCACTCAAGAAGCCTTTGTGCGCTTTGTGGTTAACCCCTCATGAAATCTTCTCGCCCTTGAACACGCGAGCTACCGCTGGCAGTGCGGGCACCACACGCTGTTGCGTTGCGCAATCTGACGTGCGCGCAGGGGGCTGCCGCAGCGAGGGCAGGGGTGACCTTCACGGCCATAGACGTGCAGTGACTGAGCGAAGTAGCCGGGGCGACCATCCTCGCGCTGGAAGTCGCGCAGGGTGGTGCCGCCCTGTGCGATGGCCTCGGCGAGCACTCGTTTGATGTGCGTCACCAGCGCGGCGATGCGCGGGTGGGCGACGCGGTCGCAGCGACGGGCCGGGGCAATGCCGGCGAGAAACAGCGCTTCGGTGGCGTAGATGTTGCCCACCCCTACCACCACGTGGCCGTCCATGATCAGCGCCTTGATCGGCACGCGTCGGCGCCGGGCCGCGGCGTACAGGTGGTCGGCATCGAAGGCATCGGACAGGGGTTCGGGGCCGAGCTCGCGCAGCAGGGGGTGCCGCTCGGGCGGCTGCTCGGTCCACAGCACTGCGCCGAAGCGGCGCGGGTCGCGTAGGCGCAGGCAGTGGTCGGCGAATTGCAGGTCGAAATGGTCGTGGGCCTGTGGTGGGGTGTCGGCCGGCAGGATGCGCAGGCTGCCCGACATGCCCAGGTGCAGGATCAGGGTGCCATGATCGAAGCGCAGCAGCAGGTACTTGGCGCGGCGCTCGACGGTACGCAGTGTCTGCCCGGCGAGATGATCCAGGTCGGGCACGCGCCAGCGCAGCTTCGGCTGACGCACCACCGCGCCGCGCACGGTCTGTCCCTCGAGGTGCGGGGCGATGCCGCGCCGGGTGGTCTCGACTTCGGGCAGTTCCGGCATCACTTGGCCTCGCGGAAGTGGGTGACCGGCAGGCTGGCCAGGTCGAACCAGAAGTCGTCGATCAGGTGGACCCGATCGCCGACCTGCACATAGCGGTAACCGGGCGGTGTGCTGGGGTCGCCGAAGCGGATGTGCAACTGGTCGAACCACAATGCGCGTTGTGGCTGCTCCAGTCCGGCCTGTTGCAGCAGTCCCGGAGTAGCGGGCCAGTCGCCATGGCTGGGGGCGCGCAACAGGGCCAGCAGATTGGCGACCCGGGACGGGCGGGCGCGGGCGATCTCGGGCAGGGTAAGCATCCAGCCCTCGGCATCGCGCAGCAGGGCCAGCCGCAGCTCGCCTTGTCCGAAGACCCGGATCTCCTGCACCTGAGCAGCAGGCAAGGTGGTGAGCGGCCTGGGCCCGGGGTTGTCCAGCTGGCGCAGCCAGAGCAGCAAGGCCACTAGCGCGGCCAGCAGCAGGGTCAGCTGGTCGATGCCTCGCAGACGCATCAGTGCCGCCCCCGCCGCCAGCGGATGAACAGTCCGGTCAGTGCCCACAACAGCGGCAGCACGAGCAGGTGGGTCAGGGCGATGCGCGTGCTGGTCTCGGGCGACCAGTCGATGGCGATGTCGTGCGCCGCGGTGCCAGTGCTCAGGCGGTTGCCGGTCAGCCAGTTGACCAGACCCAGCAGCACGGCGCGGTTGCCGGCCTGGCCGAACAGGGCGTTGCGCGCGCAGTCGCTGTCACCCAGGATCAGCACCCGTGCCTTGTCCTTGCGCAGCGCCAGACCCACCAGGTGGCGGGCCTTGCGTTCCCCCTGCAGGGGATCGAGGTGCGCCGTGCCGGGGGCGGTCTCGTTCCAGGTGGCGACCGGGGTCTCGAGGCGGGCGACCGTCTCCCAGCCGCTCTCCGTCGGGGCCAGCAGGGCATGAGCGCCGTCGAGCAGCAGCGGCGCGGACGGCGGTGAGCCCAGCAGGGGGGCGAGCCCGGCGCGGACCTCCAGGCGGGCCGGTCCCAGGCCGATCTGCGGGGTGTCGCTCACCAGGCTGCCGGGCAGGGTTTCCAGGCCCAGCAAGGCGTGCAGGTTGTCGCTGGGGTCGTCCTCGTGCAGCCAGAACAGATGCCCGCCTCGCGCCAGGTAGCGCCGCAGGGCCTTGCGGGTCGGGGCGGGCAGGGCGCGGCGCGGGGCGGCGACCACTACCAGGGCGGCGTTGTCCGGAATCGTTGCGTTGCCCGCCAGGCCTAGCACCCGGTAGCCCAGTTCATCGAGGGCGTCGGCCCAGGCGCCGATTCCCTGCGGGTTTTCGTGGTCCAGCGAGGCCTCCCCATGGCCCTGCAGGACCACGATCCAGGGGTCGCCGGTGCGCGCGATACGGGTGAAGGCGCGCAGCAGGGTGGCGGGGGTCGGCTGGAGCACCCGCTGGCTCATGCCCATGCCTTCGATGTGCAGCTCGCCCTCGCGGGTGACGCCGGCTTCGCGGGCCAGTTGTGGCTCGCGACGCGGGTCGATCCAGCGCAGGTGCAACTGCGGATAGCGAGTCTGCAAGGGGGCGATGAGCTTTTCGATATGCGCGCGCAGCACCGGGTGGTCCGGCGCCCAGGCGGTGACTACCACCGGGCCATGTAGGGCGTCCAGGGCCTGGAGCAGGGCCTCGGGCAGCGGATGCACGCGGTAGAGGGTGAGATTGTGCCGCTGCGACAGATCGGCGGCCAGGCTCAGCGCCGTGAGCAGCAGGCTGAGCGCGAGCGCTTCGCGCAGCGGCTGCCAGCGCACCCGTTCCCTCTCGCGCAGCAGGACCAGCCCGCTGGCGACCAGGGTGGCGAGGGTCAGCAAGGTGAAATAGGCGATGTCGTCGAGCCGCAGGGTGCCGCGCAGGCCAGGGTCGAGGTGCGGCGCCAGGGCCAGCCAGCGCCAGGCCGCCTCGCGCGGGGCAAAGCTGTCGAGCAGCCACAGGAAGCCGCCGACGAGCAGGGTCAGGGCCATGGCGGAGGCAGGACGGCGGGCGAGCGCCGAGCACACTAGCGAGATCCCCGACAGCAGGGCGGCCAGCAGGCCGAGCGTCGCCCAGGCCACGGCCAGGCGGTCCCATTCCACCTGCATGCCCAGTGCCAGGCTGGCCGGTAGTGCTATCAGGGCGCTGATCAGCGCCAGGGGCGGCAGCAGGATGCCCAGCCACTTCGCGAGCACCAGTGCAGGGAGCGACAGCGGGGTGGCGAGCAGATATGGCAGGCGGTCCTGCTGGCGTTCGCTGGCGATGGCCGACATGCCGCCGAGCGGCACCATCGGCAGGAGCAGCAGGGCCAGGGTGCCCAGAGTGGGGGTGATCAGCAGGTCGTTGATCCCCAGCGGCAGCTGGTGGGCCAGCAGGTCGGGCTGGATCTGTTGATACACCTGCAGTTGCGCGAACAGCATCCAGGCCAGGATCAGCCAGGTGCCCGCGGCGAGCAGCCAGAAGGTCGAGCCGGTGAAGCGCGCGCGCAGTTCCCGCGCCAGCAGGTGCCGGATCATGCGGCGGTCCCCAGGCTGAGCGCGCGGAAGCGCGCCATCAGATCCGAGCCCTCGGGTTGCCACTGACACAGCCCCCAGCCTCGGGCGGCGATCCGTTCGGCCAGGTCGGCCGGGGCGTCCTCGGCGAGTTGCAGCAGTAGTGCGTCGGCGTCGCGCGCCAGTACTGCGTCGATGCCCGGCTGTTGCAGCAGCTGCGCAGAGGGCGGCGGGCGCAGAAAACGCGCGCGTACCCGTGGCGCGGCCATGCGCACCGGCTCGTCGGCCACGATCCGTCCCTGGTGCATCAGCAGCGCACGGTCGCACAGTGTCTCGATGTCGGGTAGCAAGTGCGAGGCGATCAGTACCGCCCGCTCGCTGGCGATGGACTGGATGTGGTGGCGCAGCTGTTCTGCTTGCAAGGGATCGAGCCCGGCGGTGGGTTCGTCGAGTAACAGGATGTCCGGCTCGTGGGCCAGTACGCAGGCCAGCCCCAGGCGCATGCGCTCGCCGCCGGACAGGCGCCAGGCCAGCTGTCGGCGCAGGGGCAGCAGATCGAAGGTCTCGAGCAGCGCATCACAACGTTCGCGCGCCACGCGGTGCCCCAGTTGCAGGCCGGCCAGGAAGATCAGGTTCTCGGTTACCGTCAGCTCGGGATACAGCGGCGGGTGCTGCGGTAGCCAGCCGATGTGGCGGCGCGCTGCCCGCGTCAGCGGGTGGCCGGCGATCTGCAAGTGGCCACGCACGCTCGGCAGCGCCCCGGCCAGCGCCGCTAGCGCACTGGACTTGCCGGCGCCGTTGATGCCCAGCAGGCCCACTGTCTCGCCACGGTGCAGGGTCAGCGAGAAATTATCCAGACGTGGGCGCAGGCACAGATCGCGGGCTTGCAGCAGGACATCCATGGCCGCGCAGGGTAGCAAGCCGGCGCGAGAAGCGCCAAGGGTGGGGCGGGTGCAAAGGAGCGTCGTCCTTTCGGGCGGCAGGGGGTGTCATTCTGTCCGGGCGGAAAGCGGGAAGCGCTCCGGATGTTCGATCATCTCCTCGGTGAGATCGACATCCAGCGCGGGCCAGTGAAAATGACCAGGCGCGATCTCCTCGACCTCGAGGATGGCCACCACTTTCTGGTCCCGGAACCACGGAAATTGCTCATAAGGCAGGAAGAGTTCCTTGCCATGGGTCAGAACCCAGAAGCCGTGGGCGGAGATGTTGGTCACTTCAACGCCCGAAGTGTCTTTCCCATGCGGCAAGGAGTTCATCGTAGTGCGCCTCTATCAGCCTTTCGATCTCGTTGAGCTGCCTCCGGCCGTAGCGGTGGCTCTTCGATAGTGCGATTTCCGGTTCGAGCCAGAACTTGGCCTCGCCCTCTCCCGAGATCACATGGACATGCCGACGTGTCTCTTCTTTCGAGAAAAAGAAAAACCGATAGCCTCTTTCCCTGAAGATAGTGGGACTCATCGTCCGTTCCGCCCTCCGTGGGGCCCATGCCTTCCCTGGCAATGGTCGTCAGTCTAGTCCGTGTGTCTCGATCCGCAACCCCCTCAGAAACTCGTCTGCCAGTTGGCGGCAAGCCACCAGGTGGGCATGGGGCCGTTGGTGGTGGCGTTGAGCATCAGCGAGCCGGTGCCCTGGCCCAGTTTGCCCTGTACGCCCAGCCCCCCGCGCAGCCAGGTCTTGCGGATGGTCGCTCCAGGCAGGTTGAAGCTGCTCAGGCCGATCACGGTGCCGCTGCTGCCGGCGCTGCGTCCCTGGAAGCGATGGGCCGTCTCCAGGCTGCCGAGCAGCGTCAGGCCGTTACCCAGGGGGCGCTGGCCGTCGAGGCCCAGGCGCAGCTCGGTGGATTTCTCGTTACGGGCGTCGAAGCGGGCCGGGAAGCCGCCGCCGGTCTCGGTGTAGGCGTCCATGTGGCCGCGGCTGTGCAGCAGGTCGGCGAAGGGAGTGAGGCGGGTGCCGTTCCAACTCAGCAGATCCACCCAGTCGAGGCGGGCGCGCAGGCCCCAGGTGCGGGTGTTCGGCTTGGCGTGGGAGGCGTCCACCGCCCCGGCGTTGAGATAGGCGCGCTTCAGGCGGGCCTTGCCTCGGTGGTAGAAGCTCCCCACGGTGGCCACCAGCCCCGCGCGCACCGGAATCAGCGCCTCGGCCAGCAGATAGCGTCCATCGGTGTCGGCCTTGCCGCCCAGCGCCAGCGACTGCCGGTTGCGGGTGAGCCCCAGCGCCACGTTGATCTGAACCACGCCCAGATTGTGGCCCAGCCCGACTTCGGCCAGACCGGTGTCGCCGTTACGCGCGCCGTGGTCGTCACGCCCCCAGTCGCCGGCCACCCAGAAGGTCTTGCGCCCGGGGGCGACCTGGCGCAGCAACGGCCGGCCATGCGCCCCCTCGATCTGCAGGCGGGCGCTGGCCTGGGTGTTGTCCAGCCCGCGCGCGGTGTCGGCCAGGCTCTGCGACAGGTCGTCCAGGGTGATCAGGCCGCTGCCGACAGCATCCACCCGGGCGACGAAGGCGTGGCCGTTGTCGAGCTGGCCCGCCACCACATTGCCGTCGGCGGAGAGGGCATAGGCCGCATAGGTGACGTCATTGGGCACACTCACCCCGTTGGCGCGCAGCCAGTCCTCGACCGTCTGCATGCCGGTGGTCGGGGTCCAGCGGAAGGCGCGTTGGGTGCCGCTGGCGGTATTGGCCCATCCGGCGACCACGCTGCCGTCAGCGGAGAGGGCGTAGGCCCCACTGTTGGCGCCGCCAAGGGTGCCGAGATCGACCATGCCGGCAGCCTGAGTCCAGCGGAAGGCGTGCCGGTTGCCGCTGGCGGTATCGGCCCATCCGGCGACCACCGAGCCGTCGGCGGAGAGGGCGTGGGCCTCGCTGGTGGGGCCGCCAAAGGTACCGAGATCGACCATGCCGGTGGCCCGGGTCCAGCGGAAGGCGTGCGGGTAGTTACCGGCAAAGGCGGGATCGGCCCATCCGGCGACCACGCTGCCGTCGGCGGAGAGGGCGTGGGCCGAGCTGTTGGTGCCGCCGAAGGTGCCGAGATCGACCATGCCGGTGGCCCGGGTCCAGCGGAAGGCGTGATAGGTGCCGTTGGCGGTTTCGGCCTGTCCGGCGACCACGCTGCCGTCGGCGGAGAGGGCGTAGGCCTCGCTGTAGTAGGGACCGCCCAGTGTGCCGAGATCGACCATGCCGGAGGCCTGGGTCCAGCGGAAGGCGCGGGCGCTGTTGACGGTATCGGCCCTTCCGGCGACCACGCCGCCGTCGGCGGAGAGGGCGTGGGCTATGCTCCAGCTCCAGGAACCTCCGAGGGAGCCAAGATCGACCATGCCGGAGGCCTGGGTCCAGCGGAAGGCGCGCCGGGTGCCGCTGGCGGTGTCGGCCCATCCGGCGACCACGCTGCCGTCGGCGGAGAGGGCATAGATGCCGCTTGAGTTACCGCCCAGGGTGCCGAGATCGGTCAAACTACCACCGGCCAAGGCGGCGGTCGGGGCCAGCAGGCTCAGCACCATCCCCGCCAGGGCGCGGCGGCGGAAGCGGGGGCTTGCGGTGGGGGATTCAGCGGTTAAGGTTTTGCTGGTTGGCTGGCTGGCGATCATTTGCGGCCTCCTTGCTCGTTGTTCCCTGTTCGCGCGGGATGTTGATTGCGCCGGCCCGGGATGTCAAGGCGGCGCCTATGTCCGCAGGCGGACGGCAGAGTCTCCTGAAGGTTGTCTGGGCAAGGCTGTTTCCAGGCGGTGCGTGGTGCTCCAAAACACGCCCGAGAAAAAACCTTGCGTCCTTGGTGGCCTTCGCGGTTCCCTCGAAGCTCCCGCTCAAGAAGTTTTTGTGCGCTTCGTGTGCTTTGTGGTGACCTCTTCCAGAGTCGTCGCGGTTTTCCCCTGGTTCCTATCGTGTCGTCGGCTCTCTACAATCCACGGCCATGATCTGGCTTGGCGTGGACACCGGCGGCACCTTCACCGATTTCGTCTGTTTCGACGAGGACGGTGGCGTGTGCGTGCACAAGGTGCTGTCCACACCCGAGGCGCCGGAGCGGGCCATCCTGCAGGGTATCGCCGAGCTTGAGCTGCCGCTCGATCGCTTGCAGGTGGTGCATGGCTCGACGGTGGCGACCAACGCGGTGCTCGAGGGCAAGGGTGTGCGCACGGTGTTCGTCACCAATCGGGGCTTTGCTGATCTGCTGACCATCGGCCGGCAGGCGCGGCGCGCGCTCTACGATCTGCGGCCGGAGAAGCGCCCGCCGCCGGTACCGCCCGAGGACTGCCTGGAGACCAGCGGGCGCATCGGTGCCGATGGCTCGATGGTCGAGCCGCTCACCGATGACGATCTCGCCGCTCTGCGTGATGCACTGGCCGAGCGCGATCCCGAGGCGGTGGCGATCTGCCTGCTGTTCTCCTGGCTGCGGCCCGAGCTGGAGCAGCGCCTGCGCGAGGCCGTTCCGGAAGGCTGTTTCGTGTCGCTGTCCTCCGAGGTGCTGCCCGAGGTGCGCGAGTACGAGCGCGGTATGGCGACCTGGCTGAATGCCTGGGTGGGGCCGCGCGTCGAGGGCTACCTGCGCCGACTGGGGGCTGGCCTGCCCGGGGTTCCGGTGTCGGTGATGCAGAGTGCGGGCGAGACCATGAGCGCCGAGCAGGCGGCAGGGCAGGCGGTGCGCATGTTGCTCTCGGGACCGGCTGGCGGGCTGTTGGCGGCGCGTCATCTCGGGGGGCTGGCCGGTTTCGATCGCCTGCTCACCTTCGACATGGGCGGCACCTCGACCGATGTGGCGCTGATCGAGGGCGAGCTGGGGCTGACCAGCGAGGGGCACATCGGCGACTGGCCGGTGGCGGTGCCCATGATGGACATGCACACCATCGGTGCTGGTGGTGGTTCGATCGCCTGGATCGACGAGGGCGGCATGTTGCAGGTGGGGCCGGAGTCGGCGGGTGCCGATCCGGGGCCGGCCTGTTACGGGCGCGGCGGCGAGCGGCCCACGGTGACCGATGCCAACCTGCTGCTCGGCCGCCTGCAGGCCGACGCCTTCCTGGGTGGCGGCATGCGCCTGGACCGGGCGGCGGCGCAGCGGGCCATGCAGCCGATCGCCGAGGCGCTGGGTGGTGACCCGCTGGCCGCCGCGCGCGCGGTGATCGATGTCGCCAATGCGCACATGGCGCGTGCCTTGCGGGCCATTTCCATCCGGCGTGGCGTGGATACGCGGGGGCATCTGCTGGTCTCCTTCGGTGGTGCGGGGGGGCTGCACGTGTGCGAACTGGCCGAGGCGCTGGACATGCGGCAGGCCATGGTGCCAGCACATGGCGGTGTGCTTTCGGCGCTGGGTATGCTGGTAGCGCGACCGGGGCGTCAGTTGTCGCTGACCCTGATGCGTGGGCTGGACGAGCCGGACCTCGAGGCGGTGGTGGCCGATGCCTTGGAACGTCTGCGCGAGCGGGCGGCAGTCATGCTGGCGCCGGAAGGCATCGTGCTGGAGCGGGCGGAGGTATTGGTGAGCGTCGATCTGCGCTACCGCGGCCAGTCGCACACCCTGAACCTGCCCTGGGAGGGGGCGGTGCGCACGGCCGCGGCCTTTCACGCGCGGCATGCCGAGCGCTACGGCCATGCGCTCGATCAGCCGGTGGAGCTGGTGACCCTGCGCCTGGCGGTGCGCGGCGAGGGCTGCGGCTTCCGCCTGCCGAACTGGCGGGCGAGCGGCCGACCCGATTCGCGGTCCGTGTCGGTGCCGGGGTGTGGCGAGGTGCCGCTCTACCGACGCGAGACCTTACCGCCGGGCTTTGCCTTCGCCGGGCCGGCGATCGTGGCCGAGCAGGTGGCCACCACCTGGGTGGCGCCGGGCTGGCGTGGCCGGGTGGAGGATTTCGGCAACCTGTTGTTGCAGCGTGACTAGCCTGAGTGGGGGCACGAAGGGCACAAAGTACACAAAGGCGCTCGGTGGTAAGCGCCCTGCGTACGGCATTGAGAATTTCCTTGCCAAACGACCTTCGCGCCTTGACGGTCAAACTGATAACAAAACCTTCGTGGGCTTTGTGCCCTTCGTGGTTTCCCCTTGTGTCGATCTGCCTGGCTGAAGCGATGGAAGTGCGTTCAGTGCAGCGAGTCGAGGACGGCGAAGGCCTGTTCGCTGGCGGCAAGGAAGGTGTCCATCAGGGTGTTGTCGTCGAGTTGCAGGCGTGAATCCGCGGGTAGGGGGGAGCCCGCCTCCAGCGCCAGTGCGGCGCGCAGTAGCAAGCCGTGTTCGCCTTCGTGGTGGCTGATGGCGCGCTGTATCTCGGGTGGCAGGGGCAGTTCTTTCACGGCCTGCGCCATGGGCAGTGACAGCAGGCCGTCGAGGATGGACAGCAGGCCCATGGTGTAGCCGGTGTCGGGTCGACCGATGCCGCTTTGCCGCGAGAGGCGTTCGCACAGGGCAGCACGGAACAGACCCAGGTGTAGCAGTTCCGAGGGCGCATGGTCCACGCCGGCCATCACGAAGAGGCTGGCCCAGGCGCGGATACGTTGCAGGCCCAGCAGCACCACCGCCTGGTGGATGGAATCGACCTGCCGGCTCAGGCCCACCGCCGCGGAGTTGATCAGGCGCAGCATCTTGTAGCTCAGGGCCGGGTCCTGGGCGATGAGCTCCGCGATCTGTTCGATCTCGACCTCGGGGTCGTTGAGCTGGGCGAGCAGGCGTATCACCACCAGGTGGGACTCGGGCAGGCGATCCTCGCGGATCACCTCGGGGCGGGCGAAGAAATAGCCCTGGAACAGGTCGAAGCCGCAATCGAGCAGGAAACGATACTGTTCCCGGGTCTCGACCTTTTCCGCCAGCAGGGTGAGGCCGCGCTCGCGCAGCGGGGCAGTCCGATGCGGCATCTCTGCCAGACCTTCTTCGGTGATCTCCACCTTGACGATGTCCACCCAGGGCAGCAGGGGTTGCCAATGCTGTTCGAACAGGTAGTCGTCCAGCGCGATCCGATAACCCTGGTTGTGCAGGTGTTGCACGGCCTCGACCAGACGATCGTCCACCGGGATATCTTCCAGTATTTCCAGTACCACGGCGTCGGGCTGGAAAGGGAGGTGCGGCATCTCGGTGAAGAAGCTTCGGGTTAGGTTCAGGAAGGCGGGTTTGCCACCGGTGAGGCGATCGAAGCCGATCTCGACGAAGGCATTCAGGATGGTGCTGGAGGTCGCCTTGTCGCCGTCTGTCGAGGTACAGCGGTTGCCGCTGTCGGCGCTGCGGAACAGCAGCTCGTAGCCGAAGACCTCGAGTCGCCGGTCGAAGATGGCCTGACGACCGACGCGTACCGAGGTCAGGGGTGGTGACATGGGGCTGGAAGCATTGTTCGCCATGCGAAAAGTGGCGGCATGGCGCTCAGGATCTTTAGGGGGAGTTCTGGATAGGTCTTGTATTCCCCACCTCCACTCTGCCAAGCGCCTCCCTGGGGGGCAAGCCGAGCAGCTGATGAAATACCAGCGACATAATCCGGGATTCAGGTTCCGGCTCTGCCGAGGCGCTACACTGGGGAGGCCGGTATGCCTGAGGGCGGCCGGCAGTTCTTTTCTGTTATTTCGAATCTCTGCATTGCTTTCGGTGACGGGTCCCCGCGCCGCCAGCTGACGAGGTTCTCTTGGAGCTCTCATGATCGAAGGCCTTTTGCAACTGTCCTGGTGGCAGTTGATCCTGGTGACCCTGGCAATGACCCATGTCACTATCGTTGCGGTCACCGTCTATCTGCATCGTGCGCAGGCGCATCGCGCGCTCACCCTGCACCCTCTGGTGGCGCATTTCTTCCGTTTCTGGCTGTGGCTGACCACCGGCATGGTGACCGGCGAGTGGGTGGCGGTGCATCGTTACCACCACGCCCGTTGTGAGACCGAGGACGACCCGCACAGCCCGCAGGTAAAGGGTATTCGCAAGGTGCTCTGGCAGGGTGCCGAGTTGTATCGCAAGGCGATCGCCGACCGCGGTCTGGTCGAGCGTTTCTCGCACGGGACGCCTGACGACTGGCTCGAGCGCCATGTCTACCGCCGGCGCTCGCTGGGTATCAGCCTGATGTTGTTGATCGACCTGGCGCTGTTCGGTGTGGCGGGACTCGCCGTGTGGGCGGTGCAGATGGCCTGGATCCCGTTCTGGGCCGCTGGCGTGATCAATGGTCTGGGACACTGGTGGGGATATCGCAACTTCTCCTCGCCGGATGCCGCGACCAACATCTTGCCCTGGGGCATCCTCATCGGCGGCGAGGAGCTGCACAACAATCACCATGCCTTCCCCAGCTCGGCCAAGTTGTCGGCGCGCTGGTTCGAGTTCGACATCGGCTGGTTCTATATCCGTTTGCTGTCCCTGCTGCGGCTGGCGCGGGTTCGGCGGGTGGCGCTCCGGCCGCAGTTGGATGCCGGCAAGACCCATGTCGATACCGAGACAGTGAGGGCTGTGGTGGTGCACCGCATGTACGTGCTGGCCGATTATGCCCGGCAGGTGATGCGCCCGGTGGCTCGCGAGGAGCTGTGCCGCTCGGAGCGGCATTGCCGGCGGGTGGCGCGTCAGGCGTGGCGCCTGCTCAGCGCGGACGGTGCGCGTCTGGATGCAGCGGCCCGCGAGCGCCTGCAACAGATGCTCGAGCGCAGCCAGATGTTGGCCACGGTGTACCAGTTCCGCGAACGTCTGCAGGCGATATGGGACCGCTCCGCGGCCAGCCAGGACGTGTTGCTCGAGTCCCTGCAGCAGTGGTGTCGCGAAGCTGAAGCCAGCGGCATCCGCGCCTTGCAGGAATTTGCCGGGCGGGTGCGCAGCTATCGGCCGGCGGTTGTCGTCTGATCCTTGTCTGTCTCTCAGGCGAGAAAAAACCCGCCATTGGCGGGTTTTTTCTCGCGAGCGGTATGCAAGGACGAATTACTTGATCTTGCCTTCCTTGTAGATCACGTGCTTGCGGATGACCGGGTCGTACTTCTTGATTTCGAACTTGCCCGTCATGGTGCGCTTGTTCTTGGTGGTGGTGTAGAAGTGACCGGTGCCTGCGCTCGAGTTGAGCCGGATCTTTTCACGAACTGCCTTGGCCATGGTATTGCTCCTCAGACCTTCTCGCCACGTGCGCGCAGCTCGGCGAGCACGGCGTCGATGCCTTTCTTGTCGATGATGCGCATGCCGGCGGCGGAGACCCGCAGGCGGACGAAGCGTTGCTCGCTCTCCACCCAGAAGCGATGGTAGTGGAGGTTCGGCAGAAAGCGGCGCCGCGTCTTGCGGTGCGAGTGAGACACGTTGTTGCCGGTCATCGGCCGCTTGCCCGTTACCTGACAGACTTTGGACATGGTCGGAGCCCCAAAAATGCGGTTGATTTCATCGCCCCGAAAGCGGGGGCGGGCTGAAAGGCGCGTATTTATAACAGAAGGCCGAGGTTCGAGCAAGTGCAATCGCCCGTTCTGGCGTCCATGATCGAAAAGCCGAGGCGATCTTCCTTCAGGTAAGGCTGCCGCCCCACGTGGTTGGGTGTCCCAGCTGGTCAGGGTACAGCATGCGTAATGCAGGGGACAGCGGTTTGGTCCAGGTTAGCTGTCATCTCCCCGAAAGCCTCCCTCGCTGGGCGGCTTTTTCGTGTCCGAAATCCCGGTCTTCCCGGAATCTGCAGGCCGGTCCTGGTAGAGCGTCTTCAGCAGGAAGGGCGGAATCAGCGTGGTGAAGGCGATCACCATGATCATGCCCGCGTAGACCGAATCGTCGAAGATGCCGCTGGTGCGGCCCAGCTCAGCGAAGATCAGTCCCACCTCGCCCCGGGGGATCATGGCGACGCCGATGATGATGCGCTGGCGCAATGGTTCCGGGGTGAGCAAGGCGCCGCCGAACTTGCTCGCCACCGCCACCAGGAGGAAGAGGAAGAAAAACGCCCAGATGAAGGCGGAACTCCAGTCCACTTCGTGCAGGTTGAGCGACAGCCCCACGGTGACGAAGAAGATGGGGGTGAAGAGCTGGATTATGGGACGCATCTGCGCCTCTATGCGCATGAAAAATTCGGGCGGGGTGCGCAGGGCGATGCCGAAGGGGAGGACGAAGCGGCGTGAGAGCGCCAGGCCTGCGGCGAAGCCGCCGAGCAGTTCTGGCGCGCCCATGGCGTGGGCCAGCCAGGCGAAGAAGAGTACCAGTGACACGATGGCGGTGGGGATCAGTCCCGGCAGGTCGCTGGCGGTGTCCACGTGGCGGATGAGTATGGAAATGAGGCGGGCGGCCACCGGTGCGATGAGGAAGAAGAGCAGGATGAAGAGCAGTACCTTGCCGGTGTTGCCCAGGGTGATGCCACCGGCCACCGAGAATTCGTAGAGCAGGGCCAGCAGTACCACGCCGAGTACGTCGTCCAGTACCGCTGCGCCCAGCACGATCTGTCCCTCGCGGCTGCTACGCTGTCCCAGGTCGATGAGCACCCGCATGGTGATGCCGATGCTGGTGGCGGTGAGGGCCCCGCCCACGAAGAGGGAGACCAGGGTGGGCAGATCGAATGCCAGTTTGGCAAGCAGGAAACCCAGTACGAATGGCAGGGTGAATCCGGCCAGCGCCACCAGCACGGAACTCCTGCCGGTGTTGATCAACTTGCGGATATCGGTTTCCAGGCCGACCTCGAAGAGCAGTAGCAGGATGCCGATCTCGGCGAGGAAACGGATGGTTTCTCCGGGCTGGATGATGTCCAGCAGGCTGGGGCCGAGCACGATCCCCGCGGTCAGTTCCCCGATGACGGCTGGTGCGCCCAGGTGGACGGCGACCTCGGCGCACACCCGGGCCGTGACCAGGATGACCAACAGGTAGAGAAAGAAGGTGGAAGTGTCCATCTTCAGTCGAGGATAACACCGGCTCGGCGCCGCTGCTGTCCGCTCAGGTGCGGCTGCAGTCGAGGGCGCAGGGGGGGACGGCTCGGGGCAACAGCGCAGTCGGCCCTCAGATCCAGCCGCGTTGTGCCAGCGAGCAGTGCTCGCCGTCGCCGATCACGATGTGGTCGAGCACGCGTACGTCGATCAGCGTCAGGGCCTCGCGCAGGCGCAGGGTGATCTGGCGGTCGGCCTCGCTGGGCTCGGCGATCCCCGAGGGGTGGTTGTGGCTGAAGATGACCGCCGCGGCATTGTGGGCCAGGGCGCGTCGCACCACCTCGCGCGGATAGACGCTGGCGCCGTCTATGGTGCCGCGGAACAGCTCCTCGAAGGCGATCAGACGGTGCCGGTTGTCGAGGAACAGTACCGCGAAGCACTCGCTCGGGGAGTCGCCCAGGCGGGCCTGCAGGTAGTCGATGCACTTCTCCGGTGCATCGATGGTGGCCCCGCGCCGCAGGCGTTCGCCGATGTGCCGCCGGCTCATCTCCAGTGCTGCCTGCAACTGGGCATACTTGGCATCGCCCAGCCCCGGCGCGGCACAGAAGTCGTGTCGCGAGGCGTTGAGGAGGGTGCGCAGGTCGCCGAAACGCGTCAGCAGTTCGCGCGCCAGGTCCACCGCGCTACGTCCTTTGACCCCGGTGCGCAGGAAGATCGCCAGTAGCTCGGCGTCGCTGAGCGTCGCCGCGCCATGTGCCAGCAACTTTTCGCGTGGCCGCTCGTCGGTTGGCCAGTCTCGTATGCTCATGGTCTCGTCCCTGAAAGCCGATGAGGTCGATGGATTCTAGCCCGAATATTCCACCGATCGAACAGCGCTTGAAGTCCAGGATGCTGAATGCTCGAGCACAAAAAGGCAGGCCAGGCGTCGGTTAGGGGTTGCACCCCGTGCCGTGCTGTCCCGATTCCGCCGGCTCTCGGGATGCCGGTGAGGCATACGGGCTGGTCCGGCGGTGGACAGGGGGCGAAACAGGAGTGGAACAGGGAGCATGGCGCGCCGGGAGGCCAGCAAGTACACTTGGGCGCATGACCGTGAGTAATCACTTTCGACTGCGTGGCCGGCGCATCCTGCTGGGCGTGACCGGGGGCATCGCCGCCTACAAGGCAGCCGAGCTGGCGCGTCTGCTGATACGTGCCGGGGCCGAGGTGCAGGTGGTGATGACCGAGGCGGCTGGTGCCTTCATCGGCGAATTGACTTTTCAGGCGATCACGGGGCGGCCAGTGCGTCAGGCACTGTTCGATCCCGCGCACGAGGCAGCCATGGGACACATCGAGCTGGCGCGCTGGGCTGAGCTGATCCTGGTGGCGCCGGCGAGTGCCGACTTCCTGGCGCGCCTGCGCGCCGGCCTGGCCGATGATCTGCTGTCCACCCTGTGCCTGGCCAGCGAGGCGCCGCTGGCTGTGGCGCCGGCCATGAATCAGAATATGTGGAAACATCCGGCGACAGCCGCCAACCTCGAGAGCTTGCGCGCGCGCGGGGTGCGGGTATGGGGGCCGGCCGAGGGTGAGCAGGCCTGTGGCGACCAGGGGCCAGGTCGCCTGCTCGAACCAGCCGAGCTGCTGGCACGGGTCGGCGAGCTGTTCGGACGGGGGCGTCTGAGCGGGCGTAAAGCGGTGGTCACCGCTGGCCCCACGCGCGAACCGCTCGATCCAGTACGCTTCCTCGGTAACCGGAGTTCGGGCAAGATGGGCTACGCGGTGGCCGAGGCCTTGGTACGCGAGGGGGCGGAAGTGATCCTGGTCAGCGGTCCGGTGAGCCTGGTTGCTCCGCCGGGGGTGCGCCTCGTCCCGGTAGAGACGGCATTGGCGATGCGCGAGGCCGTGCTCGAGGCCGTGGCGGGAGCCGATCTGTTCGTGGCCTGCGCGGCTGTCGCCGACTATCGTCCGCGTGAGGTGGCGGACCACAAGATAAAGAAGACCGAAGAGACCTTGCAGGTCGCGCTGGTGAAAAATCCCGATATCCTGCGTGAAGTGGCGGCCCTGCCGGATCGCCCCTTCTGCGTGGGCTTTGCTGCGGAGACCGAGGCGTTGGCCGGGCAGGCGGAAGCCAAGCGGCGGGCCAAGGGGATCGACATGATCGCCGCCAACCGGGTCGGAGAGGGTGAAGGATTCGAGGTCGACGACAATGCGCTGCTGGTGCTCTGGGAAGGGGGGCGCCTCGAATTGCCCCGGCAGCCGAAAACCCGACTGGCCGAGCGACTGGTCTCGGTGATTGCGGAGAGGATGGATGCACAGGCTACAACTGAAGATCCTTGATGAGCGATTGGGCAGCGAGTTTCCGCTACCTGAATACGCCACGGCGGGTTCTGCCGGGATGGACCTGCGGGCCATGCTCGAGGCGCCACTGGAACTGGCGCCCGGCGAGACCGAGCTGATCCCCACTGGCATCGCCATCCACATTGGTGATCCCTCGCTGGCGGCGGTGATCCTGCCGCGCTCTGGCCTGGGCCACAAGCACGGCATCGTGCTGGGCAACCTGGTGGGGTTGATCGATTCCGACTACCAGGGGCAGCTGTACGTCTCCTGCTGGAACCGGGGGCAGAAGACGTTTCGCATCGAGGTCGGCGAGCGTATTGCCCAGCTGGTGTTGTTGCCGGTGGTGCGCGCGGTGTTCGACCAGGTCGAGGAGTTCGAGACCAGCGAGCGCGGTGCCGGTGGATTCGGACATTCAGGGCGGCACTGACGGGCATGGCCGCAATCTCCGGAAAACGCTCGGGTAAGGGCAAAGGGTGCCGGAGTGGAGCTGCGGTCGCTACCCCAGTGCACTATTTCCTGCCGGTTGCTGCCGGGGTGTTCCTGGCCCTGGCCCTGGTCACCTGGTTGGCGCTCGAGTTCATCGACGATCTCCAGGCGAATTCTGCCCGCACCAGCGTTCAGGGTGCCGCCGAAGCACTTTCGGAGCGGATTGGAGGCTTTCTTGCCGCGCGGCGAGAGCTGTTGGGCCTGGTGACTCGGTCGAGCACGGTGCGCAGAGCCCTGGAGGATGGGGAGGCCGAGACGTTGAAGCGTACCGCCCAGGTAGCGGCGGACCTGTTGCCGGGGGCACTTCAGCTGCGCCTGCTTCCCCACGTGGACATGGCGCCCGATCCCAAGGGAAAAGCGCCAATGGGTTTCGCGGGTGTGGACATGGTGCGGCGTGCCTTGCAGGGCAGGCACCCGCCGGCAGAGATCCACCAGATCACGAGTGGACGCCCCTACCTGGCCATGGCCTTGCCGATCGAGCGCGACCAGCGGGTGCTGGGCGTGGCTTTCGTCGCCTGGTCATTGGACCAGCTGCGGACCCTGGTGTCGGTCCCGAATGTACCGGGCGTCCTGTGGGTGGTTCAGGGCGAGGCGGATGGTTATGTGATTGCCTCCAGTGGCGCGGGGCATCCGCCGGCTGGCGCGGAGAGTGTGGCCGTGCCGGGCAGTATCTGGCGAATCTTCTACCAGGTGACGCCCCGGTCGATGGGAGACGAGGCCACGTTGTTGCTGGCGACAGCCGGTGGGGCCTTGTTGCTTGTCCTTGGTCTGCTGTTTCTGCGGCAGAAGGCTCTGGTGCGTGATCTGCGATATGACATGGCGGCCCTGGTGGCACTGGGAGAGGCCATTCAGGAGGGGCATGGTGCCGGCGAGTACGTGCCGCGCACGTCGATGGCGCGTGATGCAATGTTGTTGCTCTGCGAGGTGGCCAAGCGGGCCTATGGCAAGGGGGCGGCCGCTCGGTCGGAACCGCAACCCGTGGCTGTTGCCGACAAGCCGAAGCTTGGTCAGCGCACACAGCTCCCGGGGAGCGATGTGCCCACGGGCATCGAAGTGCGCGAGACGCATCAACGAATGCCGCTGAAGGTCCCTGAAAATATATTCCGTGCCTACGATGTGCGGGGGCTGGCGGACACGGAGCTGACGCCCGAGGTAGCGCAGGGGCTGGGCTGGGCGCTGGCCGAGATGGCGCAGGCCAATGGCGTCTCGCGTGTCTACGTGGCGCATGACCCTCGCCTGTCCAGTGCCGAGCTTTACGAGGCCCTGGCCAATGGATTGATGGGGCAGGGGATGCAGGTGATCGAACTGGGCATGGGGCCGGTGGCATTGCTCTACCATGCCATGCACCAGGACCCGGAATCGGCCGCGGTGATGGTGACCGGCAGTCACAACCCGCCGGAGTACAACGGCTTCAAGCTCTATCTGCGCACCGAGCCGGTGCAGGGTGAACAGTTGCTGGCCCTGCGTGAGCGCATGCTTGAAGGTGGCTTCGAGCCGGTGCAGGGGTCGCGCGAGCAGCGGGATGTCCGGCGCGAGTACCTGGACGCGGTGGTCGAGAGTGTCACGCTCAGTCGCCCCCACAAGATCGTCGTGGACGCAGGCAACGGGGCGGCGGGTGAGCTGGCTTGTGCCCTGTTCGAGAGGCTGGGGTGCGATGTTACGCCTCTGTACTGCGAGCCGGACGGCCGCTTCCCCCATCATCACCCCGATCCCAGCCGGCCCGAGAACCTGGAAGACCTGCGCCGTGAGGTAGTGGCGCGCAGTGCCGACCTGGGGATCGCCTTCGATGGTGATGGCGACCGCATCGGCGTGGTGGACAACCGTGGCGAAACGGTCTGGTCGGAGCAGCTGCTGATGTTGCTGGCGGCCGATGTGTTGCGGCGTCACCCGGGTGCCGACGTGATCTATGATGTGAAGTCCTCACGCCATCTTGCGGGATTCATCCTGTCGAACGGCGGCCGGCCGATCATGTGGCGTTCCGGTCACAGCTTGATGAAGGCCAAGATGCGCGAGACCGGGGCTCTGGTCGGAGGGGAGTTCTCGGGGCACATTTATATCAAGGAGCGCTGGTCCGGCAGCGACGACGCCATCTATGTGGCAGCACGCCTGCTCGAGGTCTTTGCGGATGATTCGCGTCCCTTACACGAGCAGGTTGCTGAATTGCCTTATGGTGTTGCGACGCCTGAATACCAATTGCGCATGGCCGAGGGGGAGCCGCAACTGGCCATGCAGACGATCATGGCAGCAGCTAATTTCCCTGATGCCCGGGTGGTCGATCTGGACGGTCTGCGCATCGAGTTCAGTGATGCCTGGGGCCTGGTGCGCCCTTCCAACACCGTGCCTTCGCTGGTATTCCGTTTCGAGGCCGACACTCAAGAGGCACTGGAGACGATCAAGCAGCGTTTTCGCGAACTGATGCGGCAGGCACTCCCGGACAGGGATCTTCCCTTTTGATCCGGTCGTCGATTCCCAACCGAGCAGTGTGGAGAATTCTTCCCATGGGTCTGAATGCACAAGCGGCGGCTAATGTCGCACACGTACTCACCGAGGCTTTGCCCTATATCCAGCGTTTCGCGGGGCGTACCGTGGTCATCAAGTACGGCGGCAACGCCATGACCGACGATCGCCTCAAGGCCGGGTTTGCACGTGACGTGGTGCTGATGAAGACGGTCGGCATCAACCCGGTCGTGGTGCACGGGGGGGGGCCGCAGATCGGTCGCCTGCTGGAGCGCCTGGGCAAGGAGAGCGAGTTCGTTCAGGGCATGCGGGTCACCGACGCCGAGACCATGGATGTGGTAGAGATGGTGCTCGGTGGTCTGGTCAACAAGGATATCGTCAATCTCATCAACCGGCACGGCGGGCAGGCAGTGGGGCTGACCGGAAAGGACGGTGACCTGATCCGTGCGCGCAAGCTACGCATGACCCTGCCGGAGACCGATGACCGGCCCTCCGATATCATCGATATCGGTCATGTGGGCGAGGTCGATAGCATCGATGCTTCGGTGGTGAACATGCTGGTGCAGGGCGATTTCATTCCTGTGGTCGCACCCATCGGGGTGGGCGAGGACGGTTTCTCCTATAACATCAATGCCGACCTGGTGGCCGGCAAGATGGCCGAAGTACTCGGTGCCGAGAAGCTGATCCTGCTCACCAATACCCGCGGCCTGCTGGACGCCGACGGCGAGCTGCTCACCGGACTGAGTACCGCCGACGTGGATCGGCTCATCGCCGATGGCACCATTCACGGGGGCATGCTGCCCAAGATCCGTTGCGCGCTCGATGCGGTCAAGTCGGGGGTGCGCAGTGCGCACATCATCGATGGCCGGGTGGAGCACGCGGTGCTGGTCGAGCTGTTTACTGACGAGGGTGTGGGCACCCTGATCCGCTGATATGCCGAGACCATCCCGCAAGCAACTGATCCTCGAGACCCTGGCGCGCGAGCTTGAGGTCAACCCCGGAGACCGTATCACCACTGCCGCGCTGGCGCGTGCGGTAGGGGTCTCCGAGGCGGCCCTGTATCGGCATTTCCCCAGCAAGGCCCGCATGTTCGAAGGGTTGATCGCCTTTGCCGAGGAGGCGGTCTTCGTACGTATCAACCAGATCCTCGAAGCCGAGAAGGACACGCGTGTCCGTTGCGCCCAGGTGCTCTACCTGCTGCTGGGCTTTGCCGACCGTAATCCCGGTATCACGCGCGTACTGCTGGGGGATGCCCTGGTCGGCGAGCGTGAACGGTTGCTCGAGAGGGTGCAGCAGTTCTTTGATCGTATCGAGTTGCAACTGCGGCAGATCCTGCGCGAGCAGGTCCTGCGTGGCGATGGCCGTCTGCAGGTAGAGCCCGAGGCCGGGGCAGCCTTGCTCACCGCCTATATCGAGGGGCGGTTGCACCAGTTCCGGCGTTCGCGTTTCGAGCGGTCCTGCCTCGCCGCCTGGGAGGCCGAATGGCAGGTGTTGCAGGCGGGGCTATTTGCCGACTGAGGCGCTGTCTTCCCTTTCGATGTGCTGTTGCATGGCCTCGACGAACTGCCGTGGCAGGTCGCGTACCGAGGCGCGCTGGCAGAAGTCTCGGCCCGAGACGCTGTTCATGCAGGACAGATCCAGGAAGATACGTTCCACCCCGCTGCGTTTGAGGCGCGACACCGTGAGGCTGATGTCGGTGGGGTTGCGTGCTGCACGGGTGACCAGGATGCGCTCGCCCACGACCTCGACCGGCGTGGTGGCATGCTGTCTGGCCCATTCCTTGGCCAGCGGCCAGAGGCGGTCGCACTGGCTGCTGTCGCGGCAGACCACCGTACCATCGACAGGAATGATTCGCGGCTGCTTGCGTGCCGGTTCCACGTCGCCCGGCGAGTTGGCGCGGAAGCCCTGCTTGAGCTGCCGGAAGCGATCCAGCTCGCGCTGGTACTGGGCGGTGATGCGCTTCTTGTCGGCCTCGCGCTCGACGATGCCGGCGTAGGTGTTCTCCATCTGCTGCTGGATGTTACGCAGGTTCTCCTGCTGCTTGGCCGTGGGTTTCAGGCCCTTGCGCTCGCGGGCCGCGGCCTGTGCCTGCCACTTGCTGAGCTGGCGCCTGAGTTGCTCGATGTGGGCCTTCTTGAGGCGGATCTGGGCGTCGATCTGTGCCAGCTTGCCATTGCGCACCAGGATCAGATCATCCTCGGTACGATAAAGGTTGAGCAGGATGCGGTCGCGTGCGCGTTGCTCCTCGACAATGCGTTGTTGTTCGCGGCGCAAGGCCTCCAGTTCACGCTCGCGCGCGATCTCTTCCGGCGTCTTGGCGCGATCCACGCGCTTGATCGAAAAACCACGTTCGTTGAGCTCCTCGTGCGCTTGGTCCACGTATTGCGGAGGGATCGATGTTCCGTAATGGGTGACGCCATTCTCGTCTACCCATTTCTTTATGGTGACGCCCGTTGCGGGGGCAGCGAGCATGACCGCCAGCGAGCACAACACGATCGATCTGGCGGAACGGAACTTCATGTGATGCACCTCTGTCGCGGATTGCTGCATACGGGGTCATTATAATGCTCGGGTTTCGACATCACCCGGATTCTCCGTGGATCAGTTCATACTTTTTGCCGTTTCCCTGGTTGCCAACACCTTTTCGGCCTTCGCGGGGGGCGGTGCCGGCCTGTTGCAACTGCCGATCCTGATCTTCCTGGGGCTGCCTTTCGCCATTGCCCTGGCGACGCACAAGATCGCTTCGGTTGCGCTGGGGGTGGGCGCCACCTTGCGCCACCTGCGGGAGGGGCATCTCGAACGGCGCTTCGTGCTGTTCATCCTCGCTACCGGCCTGCCGGGGGTGGTGCTCGGTGCCTCGGTCATCCTCCAGGTGCCAGGGCGCTGGGCCGAGATCGCGCTGGGTCTGCTTACCCTGGCCTTGGGCGTCTATTCGTTCTTTCGCAAGGAGCTGGGGCAGGTGATGCGCCTGCAGCATCAGAGCGGCCGGGGGCTGTGGTTCGGTGGCCTGGTGCTGTTTTTCATCGGTGTGCTCAACGGCTCGCTCACTTCGGGCACCGGGCTGTTCGTCACCCTCTGGCTGGTGCGCTGGTTCGGCGCCGACTACAAGAGCGCCGTGGCCTATACGCTGGTCCTGGTCGGCCTGTTCTGGAACGGTACTGGTGCGCTTACCCTCGGCCTGCTCGGTGAAATTCGCTGGGGCTGGCTGCCGGCCCTGCTGGCGGGCTCGCTGGCCGGCGGCTATCTCGGTGCGCACCTGGCCATCCGCCAGGGCAACCGCTGGATCAAGCGGGTGTTCGAGATCGTCACCGTGCTGGTGGGTCTGCGGCTGATCTGGGGGTGAGGCGAAGGGGTCGGGCTGAAGCCTGACCTGCAATCTGCCCCACGAAACATGGGGTGTAGGTCGACTTCAGCCCGACAGGTCGTCCTTCAGGTCGACCTGCTGGGCGGGGGTGTTCAGACGCCGTAACGTTCGCGGTAGGCGCGGACCCGTTCCAGGTCCTGCTCGTCACCGCGTTGCTCCAGGTAGCCGATGAGATCTTCCAGCCGTGCGATGGCAGCGACCGGGATGCCGTAGTCGGCCTCGACTTCCTGGATGGCGGAACGCTCGCCCTGGCCCCGTTCCTGGCGGTCGAGCGCGATGACCACGCCGGCGGGAGTAGCGCCTTCGGCGGCGATGATGTCCATGGACTCGCGGATCGCGGTGCCGGCGGTGATGACGTCGTCAATGATGAGGATGCGGCCCTCCAGCGGGTGGCCGACGATGCGCCCGCCCTCGCCGTGGGTCTTGGCTTCCTTGCGGTTGAAGGCATAGGGCTTGTCGATGCCGTGGTGCTCGAACAGTGCGGCGGCGGTGACCGCAGCCAGGGGGATGCCCTTGTAGGCCGGGCCGTAGAGCACATCGAAGTCAATGTCCGCCTCGACGATGGCCTGCGCGTAGAAGCGGCCCAGGCGTGCCAGCGCGCCGCCGGTGTCGAACAGGCCGGCATTGAAGAAGTAGGGGCTGATGCGCCCGGATTTCAGCGTGAACTCGCCGAAGCGCAGCACGCCGCGTTCGAGGGCGAAGTCGAGAAAGTCGCGTCGAAAGTCCTGCATGACGGGCCTCATTCGTGGTGAGGCGTCAGTATAATCCGGTGGATGCGCGTCATCACCTGCAATCTCAACGGCATCCGCTCGGCGGGCCGCAAGGGCTTCTTTCACTGGCTGCGCCGGCAGAAGGCCGATGTGGTCTGCCTGCAGGAGCTCAAGGCTCAGGTCCACCAGCTCGAGGATTCACTGTACTGGCCGCCCAGCTTTCATTGCTACTACCACCCGGCGGAGAAGAAAGGCTACAGCGGGGTGGGCATCTATTGCCGGCGCGAGCCCGACGAAGTGATCGAGGGTGTGGGTCGGCCCGAGTTCGACCGCGAGGGGCGCTGGATCGAAGCCCGTTTCGGCGACCTGCATATCGTCTCGCTCTACCTGCCTTCGGGGTCGTCCAGTGAAGAACGCCAGCAGGTGAAGTTCCAGGTGCTCGACTGGCTGTTGCCGTACCTGGTCGAACGACGCGAGGCCGGGCAGCGGCTGATCGTCTGTGGCGATCTGAACATCGCACACAAGAAGGAAGACCTGAAGAACTGGCGTGGCAACCAGAAGAACTCGGGTTTCCTGCCCGAGGAGCGCGCCTGGATGGACCGCCTGTTCGGTGAGGCGGGGTTCGTCGATGCCTTTCGCCAGGTCAACCGCGAACCCGACCAGTACACCTGGTGGTCGAACCGCGGGCGTGCCTGGGAAAAGAACGTGGGCTGGCGCATCGATTACCAGGTGGTCACGCCAGACCTGGCCGACCGTGTCCAGGCTGCCAGCATCTACAAGCGCAAGCGCTTTTCCGACCACGCCCCGCTGATCATGGACTATGCACTCGAGGACTGAACGCATCGGCTGGCGCGAAGCCTTGTGGCACCTGCGTGACTGGCGGGTGTTGCGTGTCGGTCTGCTGGGTTTCTCCTCCGGCCTGCCGCTGCTGCTGGTATTCGGCACCCTGTCGTTCTGGCTGCGTGAGGCAGGCATCGACCGCTCCACCATCGGCTATATCAGCTGGGTGGCGCTGGCCTATGCCTTCAAGGTGGTCTGGTCGCCGCTGGTCGATCGCCTGCCCATTCCCGTGCTCACGCCGGTCCTGGGGCGTCGCCGGGCCTGGCTGTTGGCCACCCAGCTGGTGATCGCCGGCGGCCTGGCGGGCATGGCCTTGAGTGATCCCGCGTGGCAGCTCGAACGGGTGGTCTGGCTGGCATTACTGGTGGCGGTTGCTTCGGCGACCCAGGACGTGGCTGTGGATGCCTACCGCATCGAGAGCGCAGGCGCGCGGATGCAGGGCATCCTTGCTGCCTTTTACACCACCGGCTACCGGCTCGCCATGTTCGTGGCTTCGGCAGGCGCCTTGTGGATTGCCGCGCGTTTCGATCCGGATGAGGCCAGCTATCAGCAGGGACCCTGGTTGGCGGCTTACGGCATCATGGCCCTGCTGATGGGGGTCGGCATCCTCACCACCCTGTTCTCTCCGGAACCCGAGCGCACCGTGGTGCCCGAGCCACTGGCGGGCGATCGCTTGGAACGGCTGGCCGCCTGGCTGCGCAGCGCAGTCTGGGAGCCTTTTGCCGAGTTTTTCCGGCGTTACGGTGGCAAGGCTGCGCTGGTGCTGGCGTTGATTGCCGGCTACCGGTTGTCGGACATCGTGCTCGGGGCCATTGCCAACGTGTTCTACAAGGACATGGGGTTTTCCAAGGACGAGATCGCGTTGGTCTCCAAGGGCTTCGGCATCTACGTGACCATCCTCGGCGGTTTTCTGGGGGGGCTGGCGGTCTATCGCTTCGGGGTGATGGCGGTGCTGTTTGTCGGTGCCGTGCTGGCCGCGGCGACCAATCTGCTGTTTGCCTGGCTGGCACTGCGTGGGCACGATTTCTGGGGGCTGGTAGCGGTGGTGGGCATGGACAACCTGGCCGCCGGGGTGGCCATTTCGGCCTTCGTGGCTTATCTCTCCGGGCTGGTGAACATCCGCTTCTCGGCCACCCAGTACGCCCTGTTCAGCTCGGTGATGTTGCTATTGCCCAAGTTTCTGGGTGGCTTCTCGGGGGTGCTGGTCGATCGGCTGGGCTATCCGGCCTTCTTCACCCTTACTGCGCTGGCCGGGGTGCCAGTGCTGCTGCTGGTGGCTGCGGCCTGGCGTTGGACCGAGGTGCGGGTAGACGATGATTGAGGTTGGCCTGCTCGGTGCCCTGCTGGTGGGGCTGCTCGGCGGCGTGCACTGCGTGGGCATGTGCGGTGGTATCGTCGGTGCCCTTTCGCTGGGGCTGCCGGCCGGGCGCTCGCGCTGGCCGCTGTTGCTGGCCTACAACCTCGGGCGGGTCGCCAGCTATACCCTGGCTGGTGCCATCGCTGGCGGGTTGGGGGTATTCTTCTCGGGCCTGTTGCCGGTGCAGCAGGCGCAACAGGTGCTGCTGGGGCTTGCCGGGATCTTCATGGTGCTGCTGGGGCTCTACCTCGGTGGCTGGTGGCGCCTGCTGGCACGCGTGGAACAGGCGGGTAGCATGCTGTGGCGGCGTATCGAGCCCTGGGGGCGCGGTCTGCTGCCGGTGCGGCGTCCCGCCCAGGCGCTGGCGCTGGGTGCGCTCTGGGGCTGGCTGCCCTGCGGACTGGTCTACAGCGTGCTGATCTGGTCGGTCTCGGCCGGCGGTGCGCTGGAGGGGGCGCTGCTGATGCTGCTCTTCGGACTGGGTACTCTGCCCAACCTGTTGCTAATGGGGGCGGCAGCCGCAACTGTGCAGCGTTTCGTGCGCCGCCCCGGGGTAAGGCAGGCCGCGGGTGCGCTGGTGGCAGCCTTTGGTCTGTGGCAGCTCTGGCGCGCGCTCAGCGGGTAAAGAATTCCTGCTCGAAGCGGGCATGCAGGGGGGTCACCTGGCCCTTGTGCAACACATCGATATCGAAGATCAGGTGTTCCCGGTGGGCGACCGGAAAGTCGGCGATGTAGTAGATGGCATCGCCTTCGCGGATTTCGCGTACCGGGATGTCACGCTTCTGTCCCATCAGGTTGTGTGCCACGACCTTCACTTTTGCCTCGAGGGCGGCACCGGTAGTGCCAGGGGTTTCGCGGATCACGGCGATGTTCACCATGCCGCGGCTGGTGCTGCGTTGGATGCCGTAGCTGCGGGCCACCTCGGGCGCGAGGCTGTCGGTGGTGAAGGCATTGTGGTGGATGGCGTAACCGGCGGTGCGGGTGACATTTTCCGCCAGTGCCATCCCGGCAAACAGGAACAGCAGGGGAAGCAGGATGAGTCGTTTCATGGCGGATCTCCTTTTTTCAATTGTAGTATGGCCCTGTCCGATAAGACCGGGGCGAGGAGAGGTTTGCTTCCTGTGGAAGCAGGGCGGCGTCCTGGTGCTGGAGGTTCTCGTCGGAGATCAGCTGGCCAGGCAGCTGTCGCTGTTGCCCTCGATCACCTTGGGTCGCACCTTGCCCTGTTCGTTGGGGATTATGGGGTTGTTCAGGGCCTGGTGCACGTTCTGCAGGGAGCTGAGCTGGATCTGCAGGCGCCGGGCCTCTTGTTTCATCAGCAGAATGCGTTGCTGAATAGTCTTGCGCGACTGGCTGGCGTGCTTGAGATCGCGAATCTGCTGGGATAGGGCGCCGTGATATTCCTTGATCTCGATGGTGAGAGGGTCGAGCGCATGGTCCAGCCATTCGCGAGCCTCGCGATGTGCCTCGCGGAAGATGTGGCGAGCGCGGTCCACGATGGTGCGGAAGTAACGCTTCACCACGAAGTGCTGCTCGGTCATGGTGGTGCGCGGGCTCTTGCGGAAGACCTCGGCCTCCTGGTGCAGCATGCCCAGTTCCACCTGATGGCGGACGACGGAGAACATGACCGGTTGCAGAGGCGGGAAGTCGTGATCGGTTTGGAAGCGTCGATAGATGCTGCGGATCAGGCGGCGCATGGCGGCAGTGTGTTGGCCGACCGTCTCCATGCGGGCGTTGATGTCATCGAATAGAATGCGCATGGCCTCCTTGAGGCCGGGTGTAGTCCAGGCCCTGGACATCTCCAGACGCGCCGCTTCGATGACCTTGTCCAAGGAGTGCAGGTCCAGCGCCTCAAGCAGGAGGCGGCCGTGTTCCTGAAATTCGCGGCGACTCTCGCGATAGGCCTCCACGCTGGCCTGATAGCGCTTCTTGTCACGCTGGGTTTCGTGCAGCAGGTGGGCGATCGAGCTGTCGCTTCGATTGGCTACCTCGTGCAGGCTGTGGATCTGTTTCTGTGTGCGCTGGAGGCGTGATTCGATGATGTTCTCCAGCGACTCGATGGCGTGCTGCACCCCGCTGGTGAAATCGTTCATGATGAGGTCGCGTCGGTTCTCCACCACAATGGTCGAGAGGTAGTCCTCCAGCCGATTAATGCCACTGCGCCGCTCGAGACCGTGGTCCTCGCGGATGCGGGCCAACAACGCCTTTTGTGCCGACACGGCGAAGGTCTGCTCGATGCCGATGTCCAGCATGTTGGCCACGTCGGAGCGTTGCTGGAGGACCCGCTCCTCGATGTGCTCCTGCGGCCGCAGACCATCCCACAGGGTGTCGACCTTGTTGAGCACCACCATCACGCCCTGTCGCGGCTTGCCCGCGGGGGTGATGAGCTGCTGCCAGATGTCGAGGTCGGAGCGGGTTACGCCGGTGTCGGCGGACAGCACCAGCAGTACGGCCTGGGCATTGGGCAGCATCTCGTAGGTGAGTTCCGGTTCGTTACCCACGGCATTGAGGCCGGGAGTGTCGATCACCCGGAGCCCCTTGGCCAGCAGTGGGTGACGGATGTTGAGCTGCGCGAGCCGCCAGCGTGGGACGACCACTGTATCGTTGGTGTCGTCGGTGAGCTGGCTGTCAACCTCCTTGAGCAGGCCCAGCTCGGCGGCCTGGGCGCGCGGGATCCGCTTGGTGGCAGTCAGTGCCTTGAGTTGTTCTTCCAGAACGTCCGGATCGTCGAGCTGCAGCGGAAGCGTGGTCCAGAGCTCCGGCTTCTGCCGCAGGTGGGACAGGCTGATGTCCTGGCCGCGGGTCTCGATTGGCAGCAGGCGCAGGCAGGGTTCGGCCTCGGGGTCTTGCAGGATCTCGGTAGGGCACATGGTGGTGCGCCCGACGTCGGTGGGCAACAGGCGGTAGCCGAGGTTGCCGAAGAACAGGGCGTTGATCAGCTCGGTCTTGCCGCGCGAGAACTCGCCGGTGATGGCCACCGTGATGTCGTCATGGCGCAGTGCGGCACGTGCCCGCTCGATGGTGTGATGGATCTCCGAACCGTAGAGATTCTGCTGCTGCAGCCACGGTTCGAGCTGATCCAGGATCTTGCGCTGGCGTTGTTTCCACCGGGCAAACCCGGCCAATTGTTTTTCCAGCGGCGAAGTCGCCATACCCCTTGCCCTCTCTGGTGTCGGCCGAGTTGGTGCCCGGATCTGTCCGAATTTTCAGCCCACCCCTCAATTTTAGGCATTAAACGATTGTTTTTGCATCCTTGAAGCTGTCGTGAAGCGCGGACGGAAGTCGGGAGGGGGCGGTAATGCGAATCCGTTTGCGTCGGGAGGACTCTCCGCTCTCGATGCGGACAGCCGATTTCGGCACCCGAAATTGGCGTGCCAGCCAGGCCGCCAAGTGGGCATTGGCTTTTCCCTCGACCGGTGGTGCGGTGATGCGCACCTTGATGGCATCGTCGAGGACCTCGGCAAAGGCGTCGCGGGCGGCGCGTGGCTGGACCTTGACGAAGAGCAGCAGGTCGTCGCCGTCCCAGCGGAACCATCCGCTCCCCATCACAGTAGGCTCAGCAACAGCGCTTTCAGGGGCGGGATGAGCAGCATCTTCAGCAGCACCAGGCCGATCATCACCAGCATGGGGGAGAGGTCCAGGCCGCTGATCGGCGGCAGGATGCGCCGCGCCGGTACCATGAGCGGGCGGGTGAGGGCATCGAGCACGCTGATCGCCGGGTTATGGGCGGCGGGATTGACCCAGCTGATGATCACCAGGATGAGGATGCTGTAGAGGAAGATATCGATCAGCAGCCCGATCAGTTCCGGGATTGCCAGCAGCAGCGCGGCCAGGAATTGGAAGCCCTGGCCGGCGATGGCATAGATCAGCAGCAGTTGCACTGCCAGCACCATCCAGGCCAGCACCAGCGAAGCGGTGTCTTTGCCGCCGATTGGCGGGATAAAACGCCGCAGTGGCACCAGTACCGGGCTGGTGATGCGCACGATGAACTGCGACAGCGGGTTGTAGAAATCAGCGCGTACCAGTTGCAGCAGGAAGCGCAGCAGGGCCACCAGGGCATACAGCCCGAAGATCACCTGTACCAGAAAGATCAGCGGTGTGGAGAGATAACCGTCGCCCATGGTTCATTCCTCATCCAGCAGGCGTGAGAGCTCGATGGAGCGGTCGCGTGCAGCGGTGAGTGCGCGCAACACGATGCCTTCCAGGTCTTCTTCCTCGAAGCGCTTGATCGCTTGCTCGGTGGTGCCGCCCGGCGAGGTCACGCGGCGTCGCAGCTGGGCCGGGTCCTCGTTGCTCTCGATGGCCATGCGCGCTGCGCCCAGCGCTGTTTGCAGGGTCAGCAGGCGGGCGGTGTCGGCAGGCAGGCCTAGGCGTTTACCAGCGTGCTCCATGGCCTCCATGAGCAGGAAGAAATAGGCCGGGCCGCTGCCCGAGAGCGCGGTGACGGCGTCCATCAGTGATTCATCATCCACCCACTGTACCAGGCCGACTGCACGCATCACCGATTCAGCCTGTTCGCGTTGCGCTTCGTTTACTTCCGGGGTGGCGAACAGCGCGGTGGCACCGGTCTGCAGCATCGCTGGGGTATTGGGCATGCTGCGCACCAGGGCCACGCCGCCGCCCAGCCAGTGTTGCAGGGTATCGCTACGTATCCCGGCGGCGATGGAGATCACCAATGGACGGTGTTGCTGTATCGACTCTGCCAGGTTGCGTGCGACCTCACCCAGCACCTGGGGCTTGACCGCGAGTACCACCACCTCGGCGCGGGCGACCGCCTCGGCATTGTCCTCCAGGGTGTGAATGCCGGCCTTGTTGGCCAGTGCTTCGCGACGCGCCGGGTCGGGATCGGTGGCAAGGATGCGCTCTGCCGGGGTGCCGTCGGTGATCAGGCCGCCAATCAGGGCCGCGGCCATGTTGCCGGAACCGATGAAGGCGATGGTGGGTTGGGTCATGGGATGTCTGCCGTGTTGTTGGTTGATGCCATTCTAGCCCGAATATTTCACTGGCCGAACAACGCTTGAAACCCAAGATACTGAATGATGGGGCAAAGATGGCCAAAAGGGACGCCAACCGTCGGGTTCAGTTTGTCCTCCGCGTTGTTCTATCCCGATGCGGGCGGTTTCTCGCTTGCTGTGGCTAACGGCTATCACTTTCGCTCCAAACCAGCGTCACAACGGCTGCGAAGTTCGCTGGTTTCCGGGATGCCGGTAAAACATCCGGGGCAGCCTCATTCCCGGGCGCCGAAGATGTCGGTGCCCACGCGCACCAGGGTCGAGCCGGCGGCAATCGCCAGTTCCAGGTCGCCGCTCATGCCCATCGACAGGGTGTCGAGGTGCAGGTCGGCCTGTTCTGCGAGTTGGCGGCGTAAATCGGCCAGGCGTCGGAACACCGCGGCCTGGGCCTCGCGCGGGCTGGTCGGGTCGGGCATGGTCATCAAGCCACGCAGTCGCAGGCGTGGTAGTTCGCTCACGGCCAGTGCCAGTTCCTCCAGCGCCTCTGCAGGGACGCCGCCCTTGCTGGCCTCGCCACTCAGGTTGACCTGGATGCAGCAGTTCAGCGGCGGCAGCGCCTCGGGACGCTGGTCGCTCAGGCGCCGGGCGTGCTTGAGCTGGTCCAGGCCATGCACCCAGGCGAAGTAGCGGGCGATGTCGCGGGTCTTGTTGCTCTGGATGCGCCCGATGTAGTGCCACTCGATGGGCAGGTCGGCGAGCATCCGGATCTTGGGCAGGGCGTCTTGCAGGTAGTTCTCGCCGAAGGCTTGCTGGCCAGCGTTCCAGGCCTCGCGGATCATCGCTGCCGGCTTGGTCTTGCTCACTGCCAGCAGCGCGATCTCGGCCGGGTTGCGGTCCGCTGCGAGCGCGGCTTGTGCGATACGTCGATGAACATCCTCCAGTGCTTGTGCGATAGTAGGCATGGGATTCCGGTGGCTGTTAGTCTCTGCCGGCAAGGGTGTTGTGTGGCCGGAGGTTCGTCAAGTATCGGGATGCCGGGCCGTTACAGGAGCGCGTGGTGCAGCGTGCACTGGACTCAAGGGGAAATCGATGGACATCGCAGAACTGCTCGCCTTCAGTGTCAAGCACAATGCCTCGGATCTGCATCTCTCGGCTGGTCTGCCGCCGATGATCCGGGTGGACGGGGATATCCGGCGGATCAACGTGCCGGCGCTCGATCACAAGACCGTGCATGCGCTGGTCTACGACATCATGAACGACAAGCAGCGCAAGGACTACGAAGAGTTCTTCGAAGTTGATTTCTCGTTCGAGATCCCGGGATTGGCGCGTTTCCGGGTCAATGCCTTCAACCAGGACCGCGGGGCCGCGGCGGTGTTCCGAGCCATCCCTTCCAAGGTGCTCACCCTCGATGACCTGGAGGCGCCGCCAGTATTCAAGACTATCTGCGACAACCCGCGTGGTTTGGTGCTGGTCACCGGGCCTACAGGATCAGGCAAATCGACCACGCTGGCGGCCATGATGGACTACAAGAACGAGACCGAGTACGGGCATATCCTCACCATCGAGGACCCCATCGAATTCGTGCATCAGTCCAAGAAGTGCCTGATCAACCAGCGCGAGGTGCACCGCGACACCCTGGGGTTTGCCGAGGCGTTGCGTTCGGCGCTGCGAGAGGATCCGGATATCATCCTGGTGGGCGAATTGCGCGACCTGGAGACCATCCGTCTGGCGCTCACCGCCGCCGAGACCGGTCACCTGGTGTTTGGCACTCTGCATACCAGTTCGGCCGCAAAGACCATCGACCGGATCGTGGACGTGTTCCCGGCCGGGGAAAAAGCCATGGTGCGCTCCATGTTGTCGGAGTCGCTACGCGCAGTGATCTCGCAGACCCTGCTCAAGAAGGTAGGGGGCGGACGCATCGCCGCGCACGAGATCATGGTCGGCACTCCGGCCATCCGCAACCTGATCCGCGAGGACAAGGTGGCGCAGATGTATTCGGCCATCCAGACTGGTCAGGCGCATGGCATGCAGACGCTGGACCAGTGTCTGCAAGATCTGGTGAAGAAGGGCCTTGTGTCACGCCAGGATGCCCGGGCCAGGGCGGTCAACCGCGATCTCTTCATGTGACCTTCGTGTGAACTGGTGCACACTTTCGCGACTGGGCGGGCGCGTTTCGCGGTGTGAGTATCAGAATGTCGTCAGGAGGTAAGCCATGGCCATGGATTTCAACGACATCATCGCCCTGATGGTGGAAAAGAAGGCGTCCGACCTGTTCATCACGGCGGACATGCCGCCTTGCATCAAGGTGAACGGGCGGGTGATGCCCATATCCAAGACGCGCTTGACCGACCAGCAGAGCCGGGAGCTGACCTATGCCCTGATGACTCCGGAACAGCGCGAGGAATTCCTGCACACCAAGGAGTGCAACTTCGCCTTCTCGGCGCGCGGGGTCGGCCGTTTCCGGGTCAGCGCCTTTGTGCAACGCGATGCGGTCGGTATGGTGCTGCGGCGCATCGAGACGCGTATCCCCTCTTTCGACGAGCTGGGTCTTCCCCCGGTATTGCAAGACCTGGCGATGGCCAAGCGGGGCCTGGTGGTCTTTGTTGGCGCTACCGGCACCGGCAAGTCCACCTCGTTGGCCGCGATGGTCGGTCATCGCAACCACAACAGTACCGGGCACATCATCTCCATCGAAGACCCGATCGAGTTCCTGCACAAGCACGGCGGCTGCATCATCACCCAGCGCGAAGTCGGCGTAGATACCGAATCCTACGAGGTGGCGTTGCGCAACACCCTTCGCCAGGCGCCGGACGTGATCCTGATCGGCGAGATCCGTACCCGAGAGGCTATGCAGTACGCCATCACTTTTGCCGAGACCGGCCACCTGGTGCTGACCACCCTGCATGCCAACAACGCCAACCAGGCGCTCGAGCGCATCATCCATTTCTTTCCGGATGACCAGCATGCGCAGGTGCTCATGGATCTGTCGTTGAACCTGCGTGGCATCGTCGCCCAGCAGCTGGTGCCGCGTGTCGATGGCAACGGCCGGCGGGCAGTCGTGGAGATCCTGCTCAACACGCCGCTGGCCTCCGACCTGATCGCCAAGGGTGAGGTGTCCAAGCTCAAGGACCTGATGAAGCGCTCTCGCGAGCACGGCATGATCACTTTCGATCAGGCGCTCTACGAGGCCTGCGTGCGCGGTGAAATCAGTGAGAAGGACGCCATGCACTATGCCGATTCGGCCAACGAGGTGCGTCTGATGCTCAAGCTGGGAGACAACCGGCCCGGTGCGCGCTCGCGCGACCAGAACGCCATGCAGCTGGTGCCGGAGTGATGCCGGTCGGCGCTCAGAACACTTGGTAGCCGTCGAACACCGGTCCGTCCACGCAGACCCGCTGCATGGCTGAGCCGGCATCGGTGGTCACCTCCACCACGCAGCCGGCGCAGCCACCCACGGCGCAGGCCATGAACTCCTCCAGTGATACCTGTACCGGCAGCTCGAACTCGCGCGCCAGCGCCACCACTGCCTCGAGCATGGGGTGCGGGCCGCAGGCATAGAGCCCGACCTCGGCGCGCGCCTCGTCGTCCAGCGCCCGCAACCAGTGTCGGGCGAGATCCGTCACATAACCTTCGTGGCAGCCGGGATAGCCCTGCAGGCTGGCCAAGCGGCAGGGGATGTCCCAGTCCTCGAGCAGGGGCATGGTGGCGATCACCCCGTCGGGCAAGCCTGGCAGCAGGATCTGCGAGGGGCGTGGCTCGAAGGGGAAGGGTACCTCGGAACCCAGAATCACGAAGGGCCGCGCCGTGGTGTTACGCAGGGATTCGGCCAGGCAGATCATCGGTGGCATGCCCACCCCGCCGCCGATCAGCAGCGGCCGTTCCTGTTTCACCTCGAAGGGTCGGCCGACCGGACCAAGCAGGCTGAGGCGCTCGCCCACGCGGCGCTCTGCCAGCAGGGCGGTGCCTTCGCCGACTGCCTTGTACAGCAGGTCCACCCAGCCGGCTTCGGCAGAGGCGCGCATGATGGAGATGGGGCGCCGCAAGGGGCGCAGAGGATGCACCTGGAGGTGCACGAACTGGCCTGGCCGGGTGCGCGCTGCACAACCGGGGGCCTGCACGCGCAGCAGGTACTGGTCGCCAGGAAAGGCCTGGTGGTCGAGGATCTCGGCGTCCTCGAGGAGGATACTGTCTCGGTGGGCTCGTGCGTTCATGGCGCAAAGCTTACCGTAATCGGTGGCCGGGGTTCAGCCCGAAACCGAAAGGTCTGTGCTCGTTTCCGTGTGGCGCCCCGGCCATTGGGGGCGATGCCGCCTGCGATAGTGCCGGGTTTGCTAAGCTGGAGGCTATTCTCCGTTTCGCTCCAGGAGCCTTCCGGATGCAGCGTCTGCTGATGTTCTGTGCCAGGTATCCGTGGCATGCCCTCGGTTTCCTGCTGCTGGTCTCGCTCGCAGCCGCCACCCAGCTGCGGCACGTCCAGATACAGATCGCCACTGATGAGCTGCTGGTGATCGACGATCCCGAGCGCGCTTACTACGAGCGCGTCAGCCGCCAGTTCGGGGAAGAGAACATCGTGATTCTCTACCTTGAGGACGAGGTGCTGATGGAGCCGGAACGCCTCGAGGTTCTGCGCCAGACCCTCGAGCAGATCGAGCAGCTGGATTTCGTCGACCGGATAGAGAGCCTGTTCTCTGTGCCCTGGCTCAAGAGCGTCGATGGCTACCTGAACAAGGACCCCTACCTGAAGCAGTTGCCGAAGGATGCTGCCGAGGGCAAGCGCCTGCTTGCCCAGGCGCTCCAGAATCCCTTTGTGCGTCATGTGTTGTTGTCGGCCGACGGGCGGGTGATGGGGGCGGCAATCGTGCTGCGCGACGACGTGAACGGAGAGGATGACCTGCGGGTGACGCGCGCGCTCGAACGCCTGGTCGCGCCTCTGCGCGCGCACTATCAGCGAGCCTTCGTGATCGGCTATCCGCACGTGCGCACGGCCATCGCCCAGCAGATCCGCCAGGAGCAGGCCGAGCTGTTCCCCTGGGCGGTGGGGGCCCTGTTGCTCGCGCTGTTCCTGCTGTTGCGTCAGCTGGTCGATATCCTGGCGCCGGTGCTCACGGCGGCGATCAGCATCGTCTGGACTCTGGGCGTGATGGGGTTGAGCGGCATCCCGCTGAACGTGGTCACCTCCATCGTGCCCATCCTGTTGATCATCGTCGGCTCGACCGAGGACATCCACCTGTTGTCGGAGTTTCGCCACGCCCAGCGCGAAGGATTGAGCCGCGAGGCAGCGCTCGAGCGCATGGCCGCGCGCATGGGGCGCACGGTACTGCTGACCTTCGTCACCACCTATGCCGGGTTCTTCTCGGTAGCACTGAGTCGCATCGAGGTGTTGTGGCAGTTCGGCATCCTCGCCTCGACCGGACTGTTGTTCAACTTCGTGGCCACCGTAGTGCTCATTCCGGCACTGCTGTCGCTGGCGGGCCACTGGCAACTCGATGGGCGCTCACGTTTCGTGCAGCATCGTCCGGGGAGGCTGGCGCGACGTTACTGGGAACTGCTCCATCGCGCGCGCTGGGGCATTCTCGCGGTGCTGCTAGGGGTCTCGCTGATCGCGGCTCTCGGGGTGCCCCGGATCGAGGTCGATCACAGCACCATCGACAGCCTGGCCCGTGATTCCGAGGTGCGGCGCCAGGTGGAGGCGGTCAACGATCGCCTGGCTGGGCTGGAGAACTTCTCCATCGTGCTCGAATCGGGTATCGAGGACACCTTTCTCAAGGTGCGCTATCTCGAGCAGGTGGCAGCCATCCAGGCGTTCATCGAGCAACAGGGACTGGCCCGTTCCACCACCTCGTTCACTGATTACCTGTCGATGCTCAACATGGCCTTCCAGGAGCTGGACAGGCCGTCGCTTCCCGGTTCGGATGACGTGGTCGATGAACTGATGATCTTTCTCGATCATCGCCATGTGCAGGCCTATGTATCGGACGACTACAGCCGATTGCGCATCCTCGTTCGGCATTCGGTCGACTCCACGGTGGCGTTGCAGGCCTTTGTCGATCGTGTGCAGGCCTACCTGGACGAGCATCTCGATGCCGGTCTCAAGGCGCGCATCACCGGTTCCTCGGTGCTGACCCTGCGTGCCACCGAGTCGATGATCCGTGGCCAGCTGGAGTCGGTAGTGCTCCTGCTGCTGTGTTTCGTACTCATCATTTCGGTGCTGTTCACCGATCTCCGCGTGGGCCTGATCGCCGCCCTGCCCAACGCGCTGCCGGTGCTGGTGCTGTTCGGTGTCATGGGGTACGCGGGTATCCCACTGAACATCGGCACCGCCATGGCCGCGGCCATCGCCATCGGGATCGCGGTGGACGATACCCTGCACTTCATGTTGCGCTACAACCGCGAACTCCGGTCTTCGCGTCACCAGATCGCTGCCATGCAGGCGACCCTGGCCGGTGAGGGGCTGCCGGTGATCTCCACCTCGGTGGCATTGATCGCAGGTTTCCTGGTCTTCACCCTCTCGGACTTCCAGCCCATCATGTTGTTCGGTGCGCTCAGTGCCCTGGTCATCGCCACGGCGCTGCTGGCGGATTTCGTGATCACCCCCCTGGCCATCTCTTCGCTGCGCCTGGTCAACCTGTGGGACCTGTTGTCGGCCCAGTTGCGGCGTGAGGTCATTCCGCAGAGCGTGCTGTTCCGAGGCATGCGGCCCTGGCAGATCCGTCGTTTCATCCTCGCCAGCACGTTGGGAGAGTACCGGCAGGGCGAGGTGATCTTTGAGCCGGGGGACGAATCGGATGCCATGTTCCTGGTGATGTGCGGTGCGGTGGAGGTGGCGGTGCCCGGCAGGAGCAGAGAAAGTGGTGATCTGGTGGTCAGCCGCTTCGGAGTGGGCGAGCTGTTCGGCGACGTGGCGGTACTGGCTCGTAAACGCCGCAAGACGCGAGCGCGAGCGCTCGAACCCACGACCTTGCTGCTGCTGGGGCGCGACAGCCTCTACAATGCCGTGCAATACCACCCCCTGCTGGCGAGTCGCCTGTTCTACAATCTGGCGGTCGACGTGAGCTGTCGCTGGATTCGTTTCATCGGCAGTATCCAGTCACCCGCGGATCCGCGGGTCCGTGGGTCGGGCCAGGAAGCCGAGGACGGCCACTGCGGGCCAGATCGCTGAGGAGTCGTGACGATGCGAAGGAGAATCCGGGAGCGGGCCTCGCTCGCACTGATGGGCTTGCTGCCACTGATCGCCGCCCTGGCCAGGTCGGCACCGTCTCCGGTGTTCAGTGCTCCCTACAGCGGTGAGCGGGCGACCGAGTACGAGGTGGAGCTGGCGACCGGTCCCCATGCCCGGCGCAGTTTTCGTATTCCTTCCGAATGCCCGGCCGCCCATCAGGCCTTTCGCGCCGGAGCGCAGCAATGGTGCAATCGCGTGGAGCGCCGGCTCTGGGCTAAGGTGATGCAGGATTGTTATTACACCGCCTTTCTTGCTCGTGCCCGGCCCGGTGCGCAACACGATTTCGTGAGCGGTTACGATTTCATGAATGCGCGCCTGGGCGACCTGCCGCTGCGTCGCCATTGTGGCCTGGACAAGGGTTGTGAACCGTTGCCGCCTGGGGTGATCGACCTGGGCCAGATCCTGGCCCGGGTGACCACGCGTGAGGAGGGCGAGCACGCCACGCCCGAGGCCTGCCAGGTTGAGCACGGGCGCTTTCGGGGTTGGGTGAGATTCGACTCGCAGGGTGGCATGGTCTGCTGGTCCGATCCGCGCGCCAATGGGTTTCGCATCATTGCCGTGGACTATGCCGATGTGAATGGAGACGGCTATCTGGACGCCATACTGCGATTGATTCCGCTCGGTCGGGACTATCGTCGAGTTCCGCTGATCCTGCCGTTGACGCGCAAGCAGCCCGACGCTCCCTTCAGTCTGCCGGATCGGCTGGCGGTGCCCTGAGGACAATTGTGGCGCGAGACGCCTGAAAACAATGCGGGTATTTGCTTTCAGCGTTTTGGCCTACCTGTTTGGCTTGGGGGCGCTGGTCCTCTTCGTGCTGTTCATCGCTCCTTGGCCGGTGTTGCCGTGGGGCGTGGATTCCGGGGGTGCTGGGTTGCCGTTCTGGCTGGCGGCGGGCGTCGATATCGGCCTTCTGGCATTGTTCGGTCTGCAACATTCCGTGATGGCGAGACCCCGTTTCCGGCGCCTGGTGCCGCCAGCGCTCACGCGTGCTGTCTATGTGCTGGCCTCGGGGATGGCGCTGGGGCTGTTGATCGCGTGCTGGCAGCCGTTGCTTGGCGAGTCATGGCGGGTCGAGCAGCCGTTCGCACGGGGCCTGCTGCTGGCGGGGTTTGTTTGTGGCTGGGTGCTGTCGGTCTATGCCACCTTCATCATTGATCACTTCGAACTGTTCGGTCTGCGCCAGGCCTGGCGGCACCTGCGGGGGGAGACCGCGCCGGCGCCCGTTTTTCGTGAGGTGTCGCTCTACCGCTGGGTGCGTCATCCCATGCAGCTCGGCGTGTTGATTGGCCTGTGGGCCACACCGCAGATGTCGCCCGGCCACTTGCTGCTGGCGCTGGGCATGACCGCCTACGTGCTGATCGGCCTGTGGTTCGAGGAGCGCGACCTGCTGGTCGAACTGGGCCCGGCCTATGCCGAGTACCGCCAGCGGGTGCCGCGGCTGATCCCCTTGCCTCCACTGCGCTGACACACCCAGGTGCCTGCGCTAAAATCGGCCGGCATTTTTGTAAGAGGTACGAGCGATGACCGAAACGTCCTCCAAGCGCCCGGTCCGCCTGGCGATCCTGACCATTTCCGATACCCGAACCCGTGAGAACGACAGCTCCGGCGATGCGCTCGAGCGCATGGCCACCGAAGACGGTCACGAGGTGGTTGAGCGCCTGATCGTGCCTGACGACATCTACCGCATCCGCTACGAGGTCTCGCGCTGGATCATCGACCCGAAGGTCGAGGCGGTGATTACCACCGGTGGCACCGGGCTCACCGGCCGCGACGGGACCCCCGAGGCGGTGGCCCCGCTGCTCGACCGTACCATCGAAGGCTTCGGCGAGCTGTTCCGCTGGCTCTCCTACCAGAAGATCAAGACTTCAACCATTGCCTCGCGTGCCATCGGCGGGGTGGCCAACGGGACCTTCATCTTCTGCCTGCCGGGTTCGACCGGTGCCTGCAAGGACGCCTGGAAGGGCATTCTGCGCGATCAGCTCGACCTGTCGCACCGGCCCTGCAACCTGGTCGAGTTGATGCCGAGGCTGACCGAGTCATGAGCGCCTGCGGCGGCGACACGGACTGTTTCTCTGCTGGCGGCATGCTGAGTGCCGATGAGGCGCGGCGCATCCTGATCGAGTCGGCGGTGCCGCTGACCGACACTGAGCGGGTACCGCTGGCTGCCGCCCTCGGTCGCGTGCTGGCCGCGGATGTCACCTCACCCTTGGACGTGCCTGGGCACGACAACAGCGCGATGGACGGCTACGCCATCCGCGCTGCCGACACCGCGGCCGGCGGTGCCGAGCTGTCCGTGGCCCAGCGCATTCCTGCCGGCACGGTCGGCACGCTGCTCGAACCCGGCACCGCGGCGCGTATCTTCACCGGTGCGCCCATGCCCGAGGGCGCCGACGCCGTGGTGATGCAGGAAGAGGTCGCCGTCGAAGGCGAGCGCATCCGCATCGGGCGCCGCATCGAGCCCGGCGAGAACGTGCGCCCGCGCGCCAACGATGTGGCCACCGGCGACGTGGTGCTGCATGCCGGCGATTGCCTGCGACCGCAGGCGGTGGGGTTGCTCGCCTCGCTGGGCGTGGCCGAGGTCGAGGTGGTGCGCCGTCTGCGCGTGGCCCTGCTGAATACCGGCGACGAGATCGTCGAGCCGGGTACCCCGCTGGCGCCGGGGCAGATCTACAACTCCAACCGCTACACGCTCACCGCCTGCCTGCAGCAGGCCGGTTGCAAAGTGGTCGACCTAGGCCAGGTCGAGGACACCCTGGAGGCCACTCGTGCAGCGCTGCGCGAGGCGGCCGGACGTGCCGATCTCATCGTCACCAGCGGTGGTGTCTCGGTGGGCGAGAAAGACCACATCCGTGCTGCGGTCGAGGCCGAGGGCGAGATGTCCCTGTGGCGTGTGCGCACCAAGCCGGGCAAGCCGCTGGCCTTCGGGCGGGTGGGCGAGACCCCCTTCATCGGCCTGCCGGGCAACCCGGTCTCGGTGTTCGTCACCCTGTGCCTGTTCGGCCTGCCCTACATCCGCGCCGCGCAGGGCCGTCGCGATCCCTTTCCGGCGCCCTTCCTCGCTTGCCTGCCGCACGCGATCGAACGTCCGCTCCAGCGCCGCGAGTTCGTGCGCGTGCGCCTCGAGCACCGTGCCGGGGCGCTGCCGCTGGCGCAGTTGTTCCCGCGCCAGGGCTCGGATGTGCTCACCAGCACCGTCTGGGCCGAGGGCCTGCTCGAGATCCCCGAGGACAGCGTGCTGCCCGAGGGCGCACCGCTCCACTACTGGTCATTCGAACAGCTGTTGTCATGATCCGCGTACTCTATTTCGCCAGGCTGCGTGATCGCCTCGGGGTGGCCGAGGAGCAGCTCGAAACCTTTCCTCCCACTCTGGGCGCACTGCGTGAACAGCTCGCCGCACGCGGCGGCGACTGGGGTGAGGCCTTCTCCGATCGTGTACTGATGGCGGTCAACCAGGAGATGGCCGGACCCGAGACCCCGCTGGCCGATGGCGACGAGGTGGGCTTCTTCCCCCCGGTGACTGGCGGATGAAGACCCGCATCGCCGTCCAGACCGAGCCGTTCGACCTGGCCGAGGAGACCGCCCGGCTGAGCGCGGGGGATGTCACCATCGGCGCGGTGGCCAGCTTCCTCGGGCTGGTGCGCGGCCACAACCGTGTGGGCGAGGACGATGCTGACATCGCCACGCTCACCCTCGAACACTACCCCGGCATGACCGAGAAGGCCCTGCATCGCATCGTCGATGCGGCCGCCGAACGCTGGCCGCTGCAGGCGGTGACCGTGATCCACCGTGTCGGCGAGCTGCGCCTGGGCGAGCCCATCGTGTTGGTGCTCACCGCCAGTGCTCATCGCCAGGCGGCCTTCGATGCCTGCCAGTTCATCATGGACATCCTCAAGACCGAAGCCCCCTTCTGGAAGAAGGAGCGTCTGCCCGACGGGGGCGAACGCTGGGTAGACGCCCGCGAGAGCGACAGCGAGGCCGCCGCGCGCTGGTTGCGTGACTGACAGCAGCGTGTCCCGAGTCGCGGACACAAAAAACCCCGCCACAGGGGCGGGGACAGTTTGCCACCCTTGCCGGGATCAGTAGTTCAGCGGCTTGAGCTTGAGCTCGCTGTCGGAAGCCTTCAGAAAACCGTATTTCGCGTAGATGGCTTGTGCTTCCGGTGTGCTGAGGTAGGCCAGATAACGCTCGGCGTTGTGCGGGTTGCGGCCAGTGGCCAGGGTGCCGATGGCATAGCCTACCTTGTGCTGCATGTTGTAGGGCGCAGGGATGGGCACGCCTTCGATCGGACGGCCCTGAGCCTGGGCATGTTTCACTTCGGTGGTCCAGACAATGCCCACGTCGGCCTCTCCCTTTTCGATCCGGTAGGGCGTCTCACGGTGATGGCGCGAGGTGAACCAGGTCTTGCCGGGGACGGCCCAGCAGCTCTTGCATTTGGCCCCGCCAGTGACCTTGTCGTACAGGCCCAGGTCCTTGAGCATCTGCGCGCCGTAGAACTTGAAGATACCCTCGGTCAGCGGGTTGGGGTGGGACTGCACCAAGTCGTCGCGGCCCAGGTCCTCCGGTCCCTTGATGCCCTTGGGGTTGCCCTTGGCGACCATCAGTTCGAGCTTGTTGTGGGTGTAGATCATGTAGTCGTGCATGAGCCCCTTCTTTGCCAGTTTCTTCAGGTGACCCAGGTTTACGCTGGCAAACAGGTCGGGATTCTGAGCGGTCTTCTGGCCATTGATGACACCCTGCTTGAGGATCTGGCCCTTGAGGATCTGACCGGGTGGGATGGTCTCCACGTAGATAGTCCGGATGTCGGGGTTCTTCTTCTGGAAGTCGCGGATCAGCTCTTCCATCACCATGAACTGATTACCGGCGAGGTACATGACCAGGTCGGCGGTGTAGGAATCGCCGACCTTGCCGTACTCGATGTGGCCGTCGGCATGGAAGGTACGGTAGTCGTGACCGTGGCCGGCAGCGTCCTTGCCCTTGGCAGCCATCGCGGGGGCGGCCATGAGCAGCGTCGTTGCCGCGAGCAGTGCCAGCAGCTTGCGTGGTTTCATATGTCCTCCTTCGGTGTCGTTATTGGCGTCCTTTATCCTGGGTTGGGTGATGCGGTTCGACAATACGATCGAATACGGGATTGTCCCTGGGGGAAACCCGAGGTTTCCTTATAAAGTGTTGATCACAAAGGAGAAGTTGATGGATCTTCGGCGTCGAGCAGTCCGGCCTCCATGGCCAGGCGGGTAAGCTCGGCGGCGTTGCCGAGCTCGAGTTTGCGCATCAGGTTGGAGCGGTGCAGCTCGACGGTCTTGACGCTGATCCCCAGTTCGCGGGCGATCTGCTTGTTGGCCAGGCCGCGGCCCACCGCGATCAGCACCTCGCGTTCGCGTGGTGTGAGCCCTGCCAGACGGTGGGCGGCCAACGCGCGACGCTGTTCGCGCAGGCGGTTCTGCTCCTCGTAGGCCAGCCACTGCGCCACCAGTTGCAGGATGCGCATCCCCAGTTCGTTGTGACGCCCCAGCTTGTCGGCAGACTGCCTCTCGGCAAGCAGTTCCAGCACGCACAGGGCCTTGCCCCGCTGCACCACCGGGCAGGCCAGGTAGCGCATCGTCGTCTCTTTCCGCACGAACTCGCATTCGAACGGCGCGCGCTCGGCCACGGCGCGTGCAGCCGCCTCGGCGTCGAGGACTTCGGGTGGGCTGTCGGGTGGACTGGCCGCGCAGTATTCAGGGCGGCCGTCACGTACCCGGTGGAGCACCAGGCGTCGAGTGCCGAAGTAGGCGGCCAGGTGGTCAAGGATGGATTGCAGGCGCTGTTCCGGGGCCAGGTCGTCGCGCACGATCAGAGCGTGGATACTCTGCAGGCAGTCACAGCCGTCGTGCAGGGCCTCTTCTTGGCGGATGCGCGTGGCGATGTCGTCCTGCAGCTTGCGATTCGCCGCGAGCAGGGCTTTGGTGCGTTCCTCGACCAGCTGCTCCAGCTCGTCCCGATGTCGCTCGAGCGCCTGTTGTGAGCGCTGCAGTTCGCGGTTGATGCGCAGGATGTAGAGGCTGCTGCCCAGCCCCAGCAGCAGCGCGGTGAGCAGGCTGCTGAGCAGGGTGGCGTGGCTGCGCCACAGTTCGGACAGGGAAAGGGGGCGCGGTATGTACGGGGGGGCCTGCAAGGTACGCAGTACCTCGTGTACGCCGTTGTAGTCCAGCGGGATGGTCCAGCCGGCGATGCTTGCAGCGCGCGCCACGGGGCCGTCGGCGGGCATCTGCAGCAGTTGCAGGGCCACCTGGCGGGCCAGCTCCTCGTCGGTGCGTGGCAGCCTCGCCAGCGGCCACTCGGGGTACAGCGGGGTACTCAGGCGCAGGGGAAAGCCGGGTTCATGCCGGGCCAGCAGGATGTGCAGCGCCGCCGGATCCAGCTGCCCGGCAGTGATCAGGCCCTCGATCACGCCGGTGCGTACCGTGCCTGCATCCGCCCGCCCCTCGAGTACAGCCTGCACGATCTCGCGTTGTGGAAAACCCAACCACAGGGGTTGCATCTCGCGTAGTGGGTCGATGCCGGCCTCGCGCAGGGCGCGGCGCGCGAGCAGGAAGCCGCCAAAGGCCTCGGGACTGACGGCTGCCAGGCGCTGTCCACGCAGGTCGCCAGGGGTCTGAATGCCGCTGTCGGCACGGGTAAAGATCACGGCCCCGAAGTGGGTGAGCGCGCGTCCACCATGCCGGTTGCGCAGGGTGAGGATACGGGTGGCGCCGAAACTCACCTCGAGTTGCACGTAGTGCGCGGGGTTGGTGAGCACGAAATCCAGCTGGTCCTTGCGAATGCGGTTGCGGAAGCCTTCGTGCGTGAGCGGCAGCACGCGGAAGGTGTAGCCGGGTATGCGAGCGCTGAGGTAGCCGGCCAGCGGCTGCCAGCGCGCCAGCGCGCGGTCCTCGCCGTCGAAGGCGAGCACCCCGATGTGCACCGTGCGGGGTGGCTCGCCGAACGCGATACCCCAGCACAGCAGTGAGATCAACAGACAGAGGCGGTATCCCATGTGGTGGAGATGCACTGCGCGCCGGTTTATTCCCCCAGGCTCTGGACACGAGTTGCCGCGCTCGGGCTGCTTTGGGCCATCACGGGGATTCCTGTTCGCAGGCGGGCAGGCAGGCGAAGCGGATCACTTTCTTCAGGTCCTCGAGGTCCTGGCAATCGCGCAGGGAGCGGGCGTTCAGGCATTGCCGGATCTCGCCTTCACGTTCCACGAACACGGCAGGCAGATCGGTGCGCACCTGCGGGTATTCGCGCCGGAACTCGTCGCGGTGCAGGAAGCGTGTCTCCACCGGCAGGGCCTCGACGAAGTCGCGCCAGGCCTCGCGCTCGCGCAGCACGCCGTGGGTGAGCATGCACAGGTCGCAGCGGTAGGTCTGTGGTGAGAACAGCTTGTGGCCGATGTCGGCCAGGGTGTTGAACAGGCCCGAGTCGGCATTGTAGACGAACAGCAGACGCGGCATACGAGGCTCCGGTGTGGCAGACTGGCGGCCGGGCGGCTTGAATTCCGTCCGCGGGCCCCGATGTTGGGGCTGTTGAGGGAACTCTGAATCCAGTGCTGTAGCTTCATTCCCGGCAAACGGGGGGCTGGGTCGGAGGTTCCCTGAGTCAACCCTAGCAGATCAGGCAAGCCGTTATTCGATGGAATTCAAGGACTATTATGAAATCATGGGCGTCTCGCGCGACGCCACGCAGGACGAGATCAAGCGCGCCTACCGCAAGCTGGCACGCAAGTATCATCCCGACGTGAGCAAGGAGCCGGACGCCGAGCAGCGCTTCAAGGAGATCGGCGAGGCCTACGAGGTGCTCAAGGATCCCGAGAAGCGCGCTGCCTACGACCAGCTTGGTGCCAACTGGCAGGCCGGGCAGGACTTCCGTCCGCCGCCGGACTGGGACCAGGGCTTCGAGTTCCACGGTGGTGGCTTTACCGGTGCCGATGCTGAGCATTTCAGCGACTTCTTCGAGAGCCTGTTCGGTCGCGCGCGCGGCGGTAGCCGCTACACCTGGTCGGCGGCGGGCGGTGGCGGCTTCGACCTGCGTGGTGAGGATACCTATGCCAAGGTGCTGATTGATCTCGAGGACGCCTACCAGGGGGCGACTCGGACGCTGACCCTCAAGCACACCGAGCTGGGGCCGGATGGCAGGCCACAGCTGCGTGAGCGCACGCTGAACGTGCGCATTCCCAAAGGGGTGAAGGAAGGGCAGCATATCCGTCTGGCGCGCCAGGGCAGTCCCGGCGTCGGCAAGGGCGAACCGGGGGATCTCTATCTCGAAGTGGCGTTCCGCCCGCATCCCTTCTATCGTGTAGAGGGCAAGGATGTCTACATCGAACTGCCGGTGGCGCCCTGGGAGGCCGCGCTGGGCGCCAAGGTCAAGGTGCCTACGCCGGCTGGCGCAGTGGATCTGAAGATCCCCGCCGGCTCCAAGGCCGGGCGCAAGCTGCGTCTGAAGGGGCGTGGAATCCCGGCGAAGCAGCCAGGCGATTTCTACGTCGAGTTGCAGATCGCCCTGCCGCCAGCCGATGATGCGGAGGCGCGCACCGCCTACGAACGGTTCAGGGATGCCTTTCCGGGCTTCGCCCCGCGGGCGCATCTGGGAGTGTGACGGGCCATGAGCACGCAAATGACGACGCTATTCGACGGTGACCTGCTGGAAGACGACGTAGAGCTCAGCCTCGCCGAGTTGAGCATGGCCTGCCGCCTGCCGGCAGAAACGGTGCTGGAGATGGTTGAATATGGCCTGATCGAACCACTGGGCCGTGATCCCGCGCACTGGCGTTTCAGTGGGCTGAGCGTGCAGCGGGTGCGTTGCGCCCAGCGCCTGCGTGCCGACCTGGGGGTCAACCTCGCTGGCGCCGCGCTGGCGCTCGACCTGCTCGACGAGATCGAACGCCTGCGCGGCCGGTTGCGCCGCCTGGGGGGCGAGTGAACGGGGCTGAGCCGGGCATCGACCCGCTGGTCTGGGAGGAACATGCCTGGCGCAACCGCCTGCAGTCGCTGTTCCTGCTGGCGGTGATGGGCGGCTTCATGGGTTTGCTCGGCTGGTTGCTGTGGGGCGAGACCGGGGTCTGGATGATGCTGTTCACCACGGCGCTCGGTGTGGCCTTCAATCCTGGCATCTCGCCGCGCTGGGTGATGCGTCTGTATGGCGCCCAGCCTCTGCAGCGCGAGCAGGCCCCCGAGCTGTTCGAGATCGTGGAGACCCTGGCGCAGCGCGCGGGCCTGGCGCGACCACCGGCCCTGTACTGGGTGCCCAGCAGCATGCTCAATGCCTTTGCTGTGGGTACACCCGAGCAATCGGCAGTCGCGGTCACCGACGGCCTGCTGCGCAACCTCGACCTGCGCGAGCTGAATGGGGTGCTGGCGCACGAGATCAGTCATGTGCGCAACCGCGACCTCTGGGTGATGGGCCTGGCCGATCTGTTCAGTCGCGCCACCAGCACCTTGTCGCTGTTCGGCCAGTTTCTGCTGCTGGCCAACCTGCCGTTGATCCTGCTCGGCAGTGCGGCCATCAGCTGGTCGGCCATCCTGCTGCTGGTGTTCGCGCCCACGCTCAGCGGGTTGGCGCAACTGGCGCTGTCTCGCACCCGCGAGTACGACGCCGACCTGAATGCCGCGCGGCTGACTGGTGATCCCGACGGTCTGGCCAGTGCGCTGGCCAAGATCGAGCGCGTCCAGGGTAACTGGCTGGAGCGTATCTTCCTGCCCGGTCGCCGGGTGCCCGAGCCCTCCCTGTTGCGTACCCACCCCGAGACTGCCGACCGTATCGCGCGGCTCATGGAACTCAAGCGCCGCATGGGGTCGACCGTCTCTCTCGCCGGCCTGCCGGGCGGTGCCCTGCACCTGCATGGCCTCGGAGGCCCGGTCCTCCGGCGCCCTGGCTGGCACATCAGTGGCTTATGGCACTGAGGTAGACGGAGGTCGCCTCAGGGGGCGACGGCATCGCGCTAACATCAAAGGCAGAGACGGGCCATCGCAAAGACGTGGCGGTCGGAAGGGCGGTCTACAGCGAGGGCTGCTTGGTTTCCCCGGGTGGGACGCTCGGCCCCCTGTTCAGGACTCTCATGCAAAGGCCGCAATGTACCGCGCATGCGCAGATATCCCTCCCTCTCGGTAGTATCGAAAGCCGCTATTGCTAAAAGCTATCGGTTATTTAGAAATATTTAATTTCCATAATCGATAGCCAGGCGCAATAATTCCCCTGTCTTCGATAGCAACAACCCAGGACAGGAGAATGACCATGCAGAATCGTGAAGGACAAACCGTACCCAGCGTCGTCTTCCACACCCGCGAGAACGGGGAGTGGAAGGACATCCACAGTGACCAGATCTTCAAGGGCCGCACCGTGGTGCTGTTCGCCCTGCCAGGCGCGTTCACACCCACCTGCTCTTCGACCCACCTGCCGCGCTACAACGAGCTGGCGCCGGTGTTCCGCGAGAACGGGGTGGATGAGATCGTCTGCCTGTCGGTCAACGACGCCTTCGTCATGGAAGCCTGGAAAGAGGACCAGGAGGCGGAGAACGTCACCCTGATCCCCGATGGTAACGGCGAGTTCACCGCCGGCATGGGCATGCTGGTGGACAAGTCTGATCTCGGCTTCGGCAAGCGCAGTTGGCGCTACTCCATGCTGGTGCGCGACGGAGTGATCGAGAAGATGTTCATCGAGCCGGACGTGCCGGGCGACCCGTTCGAGGTCTCGGACGCCGACACCATGTTGAACTACATCAACCCGAAAGCGCGCAAGCCGCGCGCGATCAGCCTGATGACCAAGCCCGGCTGCCCCTTCAGCGCCCGTGCCAAGGCGATGCTCGAGGAGCGCGGCATGCCCTACGAGGAGATCGTGCTCGGCCGTGACGCCACCATCCGCTCGCTGCGCGCCATCACCGGCCGCGAGACGGTGCCCCAGGCATTCATCGATGGTCAGTGCATCGGGGGTTCCGAAGAACTCGAGGCCTGGCTGGCTGAACAGGCGTCGCAGGCCTCCTGAAGGGTTTTTCAGTCGTCCATTCGCGGACGCACAATCCTGAAACCGCATGATCCCGCCCTTCCTCCTCGCTTGTGGGGAGGGCCAGGGAGGGGAAGGAGAACATCATGAACCGACACTTCGATCTCATCGCCATCGGCGGCGGCAGCGGCGGGCTGGCCGTGGCCGAGCGCGCTGCCCAGCTTGGCCGTCGGGCGGCGATCGTGGAGGCTGCCGAGATAGGGGGGACCTGCGTGAATGCTGGCTGCGTGCCCAAGAAGGTCATGTGGTATGCCGCGCAGCTCGCGCACGCGGTGGATGATGCGCCCGGCTTCGGTGTCCCCGCCTCACGCGGGACCACCGACTGGGCTGCACTGCTGGCCGCGCGTGAGCGCTACGTGGCCGACATCCGCCGCTACTGGAACGGCTACGTGGGCGAGGTCGGCATTACCCGCATCGACGGTCGGGCGCGTTTCATGGAGGCGCACACCCTGGTGGTGGACGGCAAGCACTACACCGCCGATCACATCGTCATCGCCACTGGTGGTCACCCGCTGGTGCCGTCGGTTCCCGGTGCCGAGCTGGGGATTACCTCCGACGGGTTCTTCGCCCTGCGCGAACAGCCGCGCCGGGTAGCGGTGATCGGCGGTGGCTACATTGGCGTCGAGCTCGCTGGGGTGCTGCAGGCCTTGGGTTCCGAGGTCGCACTGGTGGCGCGCGAGGACCGGGTACTCGAGCGTTTCGACCCGATGATCTCGGAGGTGCTGGGCAATCAGATGCGCCGCCAGGGCATCGCCTTGCACCTCGGCCGGGCGGTGACCGCGCTGCAGCGCGAACCGCTGGGCATCGCCGTGGTCGCCGACGGAGAGCGGCTGGGCGGGTTCGATACGGTGATCTGGGCGGTCGGCCGCCGTGCCAATATCGAGGGGCTGAATCTCGAGGCGGCTGGTATCTGTGCTGCGCCCGATGGCACCGTTTCTGTCGATCAGTGGCAGCAGACCGGTGTGAAGGGGGTGTACGCCATCGGCGATGTCACCGGGCGGGTGCCGCTCACCCCGGTGGCCATCGCCGCCGGCCGGCGTCTCGCGGAGCGCCTGTTCGGCGAGGCCCCCCGGGCGCGGGTGAGCTACGACAACGTACCCAGTGTGGTTTTCGCCCATCCGCCTGTGGGGAGTGTGGGCCTGACCGAGCCCGAGGCGCGCGCGCGCTTCGACCAGGTGAGCACTTACTCTACTCGCTTCACACCCATGCGGCATGCACTCTCGACGCATCCGACCGAAACCGCGATGAAGCTGGTGTGTGCCGGTGAGGATGAGCGCGTGGTGGGCATCCACCTTATCGGCGAGGGCGTCGACGAGATGTTGCAGGGATTCGCGGTGGCGCTGAAGATGGGGGCCACCAAAGCCGATCTGGACGCCACCCTCCCCGTCCACCCGGTGAGCGCCGAGGAGCTGGTGACCCTGAAGCGTCCCGACCTGGAGCAGGAGGTCTGGCGCGAGGTCGGCTAGGGGAGGGGCGGGTTTTGCGCTACCCTTGATCGAGGCAGTGTCGCCCCCATCTCCCGGCGGCAGGCGCCCCCCGGCGTCCGACAACCGAGAATAAGGACAACCCCATGGCCAAGAGCGAATTTCATGCGGGAGGCGACAATTCCCGCATCGAGATCAACAAGTCCAGCAAGACGCCCTTCTGGCAATACCCACAGTTCAACCTGATCCTGTATCTGCTGTTCATCCTGCTGTCGTTCCACTTTTGGGAACAGGCACAGGAAGCGCGGCGGCTGGAGATCCCCTACAGCGAGTTCCTGCAGCACGTGGAGAAGCAGGAGGTGGCCGAGGCGGTGGTCACCGACAAGGCCATCGTCGGCACACTTACCGAGACCGATCCGCAGACCGGCCAGCCGAAGCGTTTCATCACCGTGCCTCTGCTCTGGAACCAGGAGCTGGCCGACAAGCTGGCCGCCAATGGCGTGCGCTATACCGTGCGCGTGGGCGAGAACTGGCTGAGCAAGTTCTTCTTCAACTGGGTGCTGCCGTTCGGCATCCTGTTCCTGGTCTGGGGCTGGATCGCGCGCAACATGGGGCCGTTGAACAAGGGCTTCCTCAACATCGGTAACCGCATCCACGTCCACCCTGAGGAAGGCCCCAAGGTCACTTTCGATGACGTCGCCGGTTACGAGGACGTCAAGCAGGAATTGCGCGAGACGGTGGACTTTCTCAAGGATCCCCAGCGCATCCGCGAGCTGGGAGGACGTGCCCCCAAAGGGGTGTTGCTGGTTGGTCCGCCGGGAACCGGCAAGACCCTGTTCGCGCGCGCGGTGGCCGGCGAGGCCGGGGTGCCCTTCTTCAACATCAGCGGCTCGGAGTTCATCGAGATGTTCGTCGGCGTGGGTGCTGCGCGGGTGCGCGAGCTGTTCGAGCAGGCGCGTACCAAGGCACCATGCATCATCTTCATCGACGAGATCGACGCCATCGGCCGCTCGCGCGGTGCCGGCATGGTAGGCGGGCATGACGAGCGCGAACAGACGCTCAACCAGTTGCTTACCGAGATGGACGGCTTCGACAGTTCCACCGGCGTGGTGGTGATGGCGGCGACCAACCGGCCGGAGATCCTCGACCAGGCCCTGCTGCGCTCGGGTCGCTTCGACCGGCGCATCCTGGTGGACAAGCCGGACCTCGCCGCCCGCGAAGGCATCCTGCGCCTGTATGCCAACCGCATGAAGCTGGCCGCCGACGTGGACCTGCGCTTGGTGGCGCAGCAGACCCCGGGTTTTGTCGGCGCGGATCTCGAGAACATCTGCAACGAGGCGGCCATCTTCGCCCTGCGCGACGACCGCCATCAGGTGGAGATGCGTGATTTCGAGGCGGCCATCGACCGGGTGATCGCTGGCCCCGAGGCGCGCTCGCGTATGCTGAGTCCCGAGGAGAAGCGCCGCGTGGCGGTGCACGAGTCCGGGCATGCCCTGGTGGCGGTGGCGGTGCCTACCGGTGACCCGGTGCACCGAGTGACCATTATCCCGCGTGCCATCGGTGCCCTGGGCTTCACCCTGCAACTGCCGGTGGAGGAGAAGCGACTCTCCACCCCGCAGGAGATGAGGGATCAGATCGCCATCCTGCTCGGGGGGCGGGCGGCCGAGCAACTGGTGCTCGGCGAGATCTCTTCGGGTGCCTCGAACGACTTGGAGAAGGCCACCGAGATCGCGCGCACCATGGTTGCGCGGCTGGGCATGAGCGAAAAACTCGGGCCGGTGGTCTGGGGCCGGCAGCAGCAGCTGCAGTATCTGAACAGCGCGCAGACGGTCGAAGAGCGCAATTTCAGCGAGGCCACCGCCCAGATCATCGACGCCGAGGTGCGCGCTCTGGTCGAAGAGGGCGAACAGCGTGCCCGCGAGATTCTGCAACGTTGCCGCGAGCGGCTGGATGCGCTGGCCGCCGAGCTGGAAGAAAAGGAAAACCTCGATGGCGAAGAGGTAAAACGCATCATCGGCGATTGCGCGGGACGCTGAATCGGGCCAGCATGCGCCTTTTTTGTCGAGGGCCCGAACCATGCAATCCCCCCGCGATCCCTACCTGGCGCGCCTGCGTTGGCTGACCTGGACCTTCGTGCTGCTGTTTGTGCTGTGGCAGTTCCTGCCTCTGGTGCAGCACTGGCTGATCGGCATGACTGCCGAGCCGCGACCGGTCACCGCGCGTGGCGACCTGGCTGCCGACGAGCAGGCGACCATCGCCATCTTCGAGCGCGCCAGCCCGTCGGTGGTGTTCATCACCACCCGCCAGCGCGTGGTCGACTTGTGGACGCGCAATGTGTTCAGTGTGCCGCGGGGTACGGGCTCGGGTTTCGTGTGGGACGACCTGGGCCATATCGTCACCAATCACCACGTGATCGCCGGTGCCTCCGAGGCCCTGGTACGGCTCAACGACGGACGCAGCTATCGCGCGGTACTGGTCGGCAGTAGCCCGGCGCACGACCTGGCGGTGCTGCGCATCGACGTCAAGTTCGATCGCCCGCCGCCGGTGCCCATCGGTACCAGCCATGATCTGAAGGTGGGGCAGAAGGTATTCGCCATCGGTAATCCCTTTGGCCTGGACTACACCCTCACCGGCGGGCTGGTCTCGGCGCTGGATCGTTCGCTCACCGAGGAGAATGGTGCACGTATCGAGCACCTGATCCAGACCGATGCGGCGATCAACCCCGGCAATTCGGGGGGGCCATTGCTCGACAGTGCCGGGCGCCTGATCGGTATCAACACTGCCATCTATAGTCCGTCCGGCGCCTACGCGGGCATCGGTTTCGCGGTGCCGGTCGATACCGTCAACCGGGTGGTGCCCGAGCTGATCGCGCGTGGACGTTACATCCGCCCCAGCCTGGGGATTCGCAGCGACCAGCGCCTCAGTCGCCTGGTCACCGAACAGCTCGAGGTGCCGGGCGTACTGGTGCTCGAGGTCACGCCGGGATCGCCCGCCGAACAGGCCGGGTTGCGCGGAACCCGCATCGGGCCGAACGGTGAGCTGGTTCCGGGTGACATCCTGCTCGCCCTCGATGATCGGCCGCTTGATTCGATCGACACCTTGCAGTCTCGCCTCAGTGACTACCGCCTCGGCGACCGGGTGCGCCTGACGCTGTGGCGCAACGGCGAGGTGCACGAGGTGGAGGTGGTGCTCGACCAGGACGGCGGCTGAGATTGGCATGGCAAAGGCAATGCCCGGTGGCATGCCCCCCGGTCCGCAGCTGCGGAACCGGGGGGCACTCGGGCGGGATGAGCGGCAGCCACTCTTGTTGCCTCAGCGGGAGGAGGTGCCCTGGGTCTTCACTGCCTTGGTGTTGAGATGCCTATTCGCTGGCAGCCCTTCGCGTTGCCGGGCGCACTGGATGTCCTTCGTGTGGCTTTCATTGCTGGTCGGGCCCTGTCGGGAAGTGGAGCCAACCTGACTGGGCCGTATGGTTGTGTTACAGCACGAAGAGGTAGGGGAATGGCGCGCCCGACAGGATTCGAACCTGTGACCTTCGGCTCCGGAGGCCGACGCTCTATCCAGCTGAGCTACGGGCGCTGAGTACGCTGTCCGCCAGAAGAGGATCCGGCAGGGAGGCCCTATTCTAGCATTGGCCGCTGGTTTCTGCGCAGCAGATTTCCTCTCGTCCAGTACAGCACTTTACAAAGGTGATCCCCCGGCCCTAGGATTGATGGGGTATTTAAGAACAACAGCAAAACCCTCCAGAGAAGGGGGGGCATGACCTGGAAGGGGCGAGATGGCGCGCAAGCTGACTTGGGCCACGGGCCTGCTGCTCTTTGTCATGGGTGTCGTGTTTACCGGCCTGTTCAACATGGGGCTGGCCTATACCAACGAACTGGAGTTCTGTACCTCCTGCCATTCCATGCAGACCAACCTGCGGGAATACAAGGAGACGGTGCACTACAAGAACGCCTCGGGCGTGCGTGCTGTCTGTTCCGACTGTCACGTACCCAAGCCCTTCTTCCCCAAGATGATCGCCAAGATCTCTGCGGTCAAGGATGTCTGGGCCGAGATCACCGGCAAGATCGATACCCCCGAAAAGTACGAGGCGCACCGATGGGAGATGGCCAATGCGGTGTGGGACAGGATGAAGGCGACCAACTCGCGGGAGTGCCGTTCCTGTCATGACTTTGGCGCCATGGCCTTCGACGAGCAGGAGCGCAGTGCCCGCAAGCGTCATGCGCGTGCGGAGGAGCGAGGCGAGACCTGTATCGACTGCCATATTGGTATTGCCCACGAGGAACCGGAGGAGCCGGAGGACGCCGAACAGGCAGGCGAGGGCTGATATGGCGAGAGATATGAGATCTGGCATTGGCTGTGGCTGGCCAGACTGCACTGGCCGGCGAACATGGGGTCGATCCCTTGTTGCGCAATAGTGATGGCAAGGCGGCTCGCGAAATGGCCAAAGGCAAGCGCGATCGCCAGGTGCGCGCCGTTCTTGATGTCTACATGAACTGACGTTCCGGTTTGCGCGCAACGAAAATCCCGCCAGGCCGGCGGGATTTTTCGTTGGGGGGCTGTACATGGGGGGTTATTTGCTACCCAGTGCGTGGATGATGGCCTCGTAGTCTTCTTTCTTGAGCTTCCTGAATTTCTTTTTCATCTTCTTTGGCATCTCGCGCTCACCCGAGGCGAACATCTCGAACTGGTGGCGCAGGTATTCCATCCACTGGCCCCCCAGGATGCCGGCATCGTCCTCGGGGTCGGTGCCGAAATCGGTGTGACACTTCTTGCATTTCCTCTTGAAGAGCTTCTCGCCGCGCGCGACCAGCTTGGGATCGGTCTCCTGCTCGGCTGCGTGGCTCTTGAAGGTCTGCCTGGAGTAATAGTCGGCGATGGTCTTGATGTCTTCCTCGCTCAGCTTCTTGGCGATTTCGACCATGTCGGTTTCGGTGCCATCTTCCTTCTTGAATTTCAGGCCCGGGCGTTCGCCTTCCTTGTAGTCCATCAGGGCGTCTTCGATGTACTTGGTCGAATAGCCAGCGATGTTGGGCACCTTCGGATTGCTGCTGTTTCCGTCCTTTCCGTGGCATTCACCGCACTTCTCGGCCAGGCTGTTGGCATCGGCAGCGCTGGCAACCGGTACGATGGTAAAAGCCAGTCCTGCACCGAGCAGAACGGTAGCGAGGGTTCTTGTCTTCAACATGATGGATTTGCTCCTCCGGTCGTGAGTTTCCTGAAGGCGCCTCGCTATGGGCGCCGTGAACGATGGCGATCGGCCGCCGGATATTGTTGTGCGTGCATTCTAAAAGTCGTTCCCCGGTCTTTGTCCAGTAACCTGGGTTAAGGGGTTCGCTGTGCGGGCTGGATGTCGTGAGGAAAACCCAGGTTTCCCCAAGCCAACTTTCCCACTGGTGGGCGCAGGTACAAGACAAGCGAAAGGGCGGCGTTCTCGTCATGCCGGCTGAATGCGCGCCCTGTTGGGCCATCTTGCGAGTGGCATTGCGTCGCTTGCTGGCGCTGCAAGTGATTGGCCTGGGCCTGGACGAAGAGCGCAAGCTGCGCAATGTGGCCCGCACCCTGGAGATCAACTATCCTGTGCTGGTTGCCGACCTGGCCAACCCCGACAATGCGGCCTTGTTGCCGCAATGGGGCAACAGCGAGCAGATCGTCCCTTACACCGTGGTCATCTCGCAAACCGGGCGCATGGTCTACATCCACCGCGGCCGCATGTGCGACGAGGAGTTCAACCTCTACGTCAAGCCGCTGCTGGAAGGCGGTTCGACGAACGCGTCGTGAGGTATTTGGGTTTCTACAGGAATGATTTCGGGGCTCAAAAAAGGAGAAAGCATGAAAGCTGGCAAAACTTCGAGGATCGTCATCCTGCTTGCCGCCACCCTGCTGAGTGGGGCGGCCCTGGCCGCGGACTACACCAACAGCATCGGCATGGAATTCAAGAACATCCCGGCGGGCAGTTTCTACATGGGCAGTTGCAAGCTGAGCGAAGCCGACAAGGAAGCCAACAAGAAACGCCGCTTCCTGGGACTGCCGCCCAAAAAGGCGGCCTGCCCCTCCGGCGCCGCGTCGGACGACGATGCGAGTGATGACGAAACGCCGCAGCACAAGGTGACGATCACCCGTCCCTTCCAGATCGGGGTCTATGAAGTGACGGTGGGGCAGTTCAAGAAGTTCATCCTGGAGGCCGGCCGGGACGACCTGCTCACCGACGATTTCAGCAAGGTCAACAGCCACGGCGACGACGCGGCGGTGTCGTATGTCTCCTGGAACGACGCCCAGGCCTTCATCCGCTGGCTGAACGAGAAAGAGGGCTGTAACTGCTACCGCCTGCCCACCGAGGCCGAGTGGGAATACGCCGCGCGGGCGGGCACCACCACCCGCTACGCCTGGGGAGACAGCGCCGGCCGGGCGGGGGAGTATGCCTGGTATGACAAGAACGCTTACGATGTGGGCAGGAAATACGCCCATGCCGTGGGAAGGAAGAAGCCCAACCCCTGGGGCCTGTACGACATGCACGGCAACGTCTGGGAGTGGGTGCAGGACGGGTACGATTGGAACTACTACCGGCACAGCCCAGCAAAAGATCCGAAGGGGCCTGACTCGGGCCGGGCCCGCGTGAATCGTGGCGGCAGCTGGGTCAACACCGCGAGGGACCTGCGGTCGGCGTACCGCAACCTCAACTTGCCCGGCGACCGCTACGGCACCCTCGGCTTCCGCCTTGTGAGGCAACCTGAGTAGCCCTTGGCGCTTTTACCCTTTTCCCCTTGGCAAAGTGACAGAGCCGATCCAACCCGGCGCCGCGCGTGCGTCAGCCGCGCGGGCGCCGGGTTGGATCGGCGGGGGCGAAGAGAAAACGATGTTGGCGCGAATCATCACCCTGCGCTTCAGTGTGGCGCTGGACGGGTTCGATGACCGCCCGTTGACCGAATTCATCAAGGACAAGTCCGTGATTTCACTGAGGGAGTATTTTTTCGTTCGTAACGAAACTCCCTATTTGACCGTTGTCGTGATTTACGAGCCGGTGTTGGAAGAGACGGCGGGGGGCGGGCTGGTGGCGCCGCGGCAGCGGGATGAATCCTGGCGGGCGTTGCTCAGTGACGCGGACATGCCCTTGTTCGACAGTTTGCGAAGCTGGCGCGGCGAGCGCTGCAAAAAAGAAGGCGTGCCCCCTTATGTGATCTGTAACAACAAGGTGCTGGCGAGAATCGCCGCCGCCTGCCCGCAAACCCTGTCGGGACTGATGCGGATCGAAGGGTTCGGCAAGGGCAAGGCGGAAAAATACGGCAAGGCCTTACTGGCATTGTTGCAGCGGGACGATGGGGCATCTGCCGATGAGCAGGAACAGTGATCTGCCTGTTTTCGTGAAATGGATGGATTTTCTCGAATGGCTGCTGCCGGTGACCGAGCGTTTTCCCAAACGGGTGCGTTTTACTTTTTCCGACCGCATCAACCAACTGGCGCTGGATGTGGTGGAGGATCTGGTTGACGCGCGTTATACAAGAGACAAGCAGGTTCATCTTCGTCGCGCCAATCTGCGCCTGGAGAAACTGCGGGTGTTGTTGCGGCTGTCGCAACGCTTGCATTTTCTGGACTATAAACGTTTCGAATATGCCATGAGGCAGATCAACGAGGTTGGCAGGATGCTGGGCGGCTGGATGAGGCAACAACAATGAAGCGGGCCGGCAATCTGTTCGGGCGGGTGACCGACTTCGACAACTTGCTCCTTGCCACCCGGCAGGCGGCCAGGGGCAAGAAGGGGCGGTTGCGCGTGGCCCATTTTCTGTTTCATCAGGAAAAGGAGTGCCTGCGCCTGCAAGCGGAGTTGAGGCGGGAAACCTGGCGGCCCGCGGGCTATCGCGTTTTTGAAATCCACGAGCCCAAGACGCGGCGCATTCAGCGCGCCGGATTTTCGGGATCGCGTGGTGCATCATCAAGCAGGGGATCACGCCCGACACGGTGTTGATGGAAGGTGATGGCCTGGTCATCACCTATGGTGACGTGATCGATGTCAATGAATACCCCGAGCTGCCCAATCCGGAATACGTCAAGGAGCAGTTGTACAAGCGGGGCGAGCTGCTGCTGATCGCCGATGCTGCGCAAAAGGAAGGTGTCGATGTCAGTGACCGCGTCGAGGCCTTCCGCAACGAGCGCCTGCCGGCGTTGTTGATCGAACGCAAGGAAAAGGAATGGGTGCCGGACGAGGCGACCATGCGCGCCTATTTCAAGGCGCATCCCGAGCTGGGGCACGTGGTGGAGCGGCGTCACATCGGCCAGCTGGTGACCTCGTCCTATGCCCAGGCCAGAGCCTTGCGTCGGCGCATCGAACAGGGCGAGAGCCTGTTCAAGCTGGCTGGCGAGTACAGCATCGATCCCTACGGCCGCTCGCACAATGGCGACATGGGCTGGGTACGCCAAGGCAGTGGCATGCCGCAGATCGAGGCGGTATTGGCCAGGCTGAAGGATGGGGAGGTGAGCCCCATTATCAAGACGCCCAGGGGCTACCACCTGGTGACCATCGTCGAGCGTCGGCTGGGCCGCATGCGTCCCTTCGAGGGCGTCAAGGACAAGGTCCGTCAGGCCATGATCTCCGAGAAGATGAAGGACTTCATCCACGAGCTGGAGCAGAAACACCAGATCGTCTGGCATGTGCTGAAGCAACCGCAGGGGGGGGAATCCTGATGAGCGACATGGTGCCCGCCAACAGCCGTTTGCAGATCGGCGTGGCCGTGCTGGTCGCCGCCGGCGCGATCGTCTGGCTCGCCTCGCATTTCAGCGAGGCCTCGGTGGCACGCCAGGCCCGTGCCCAGCAGGCCCAGGCGGCCGCGGTCGATCCACGTACCACCACCATCACACTACCGCAGCGTACCAACAATGCCTGGGAGATGCCGGTCTTCGAGCTCAAGGGACTCGACGGCAAGCGGCATCGGCTGGCCGACTGGAAGGGCAAGGTCATCATGCTCAACTTCTGGGCGAGCTGGTGTGCACCCTGCCAGTACGAGATCCCCGATTTTGTCGAGTATCAGCACCGCTACGGGGACAAGGGCCTGCAGGTGATTGGCCTGGGCCTGGACGAAGAGCGCAAGCTGCGCAATGTGGCCCGTACTCTGGGGATCAACTACCCGGTGCTGATCGCCGACCTGGCCAACCCCGACCATGCGGCCTTGTTGCCGCAATGGGGCAACAGCGAGCAGATCGTGCCCTACACCGTGGTCATCTCGCAGACTGGGCGCATGGTCTACATCCACCGCGGCCGTATGGGCGACGAGGAGTTCGACCTCTACGTCAAGCCGCTGCTGGAAGGCGGTTCGACGAACGCCTCGTGAGGTGTCCTGGTTCTTTCTGAAGCGAAAAAGGCCCCGGTTTTCCGGGGCCTTTTCTTGTGTGCTCTAAAACCGCGCGGACTATTGCCGTACGCTGTTGATCAGCAACTGGATCGGCTGGTCGCTGTCGTTGGGGGTTTCCACCTCCGGGGCCTGCAGGTCGCCGGCCTGCGGGATGGGGCGCCCGGACTTGGAGACCCGCGCACCGACCTTCACCCGGGGAAAGCTCGACAGCCGCATTTGCGGCATCATCGCCATGCTGTCGTTGAGCTCTACCTTGACCGGTAGTTCCGAGACGCGCTTGCGGACCACCGCCAATGGCATGGGCGGGCCGGAGACGGCCTTGGCGTAGATGAACACGATGTCGTCAGGCGAGGCCTTGTCCATCAGTTCGGCATCCAGCGCCACCTCCACCGTGAGGCTGGGGCCGCCGGCTGCCGGCGCCGGCGAGGTGCCATTGTCGTTTGTCCCAGCCATCATGACCGGCGGCGCTATCTTGGGCAGATCGGCCTTCAGGCCGCTGCGTTGTTCCACTGCGCGGATCAGTTTGCCCAGCTCTTGCTGCAGCGCAGGTTCCTGGGCGAGCAGGGGCCAGGCGCGAGCCCAGTATTTCAGTGCATCGGCGTCCTGGTGACGTTGCCCGGCGGCGTTGCCGCGCAGCCAGAGAGCGGTCGGGTTCTCGGGGTCGAGCTCCAATGCCTTGTCGAGCAGGGTCACGGCCCGCTCGGGCACTTGTCCGCCATTCTGCATCGACAGGGCGTCGGCCAGGGAGATCAGTACCGTGGGGTTGTTCGGCAACAGCTCGTTGAGTTTGTCGAAGGCGCGGGCCGCATCGTCATAACGATCGAGTTTCATGTAGGTGCGGCCAAGCAGGAACCAGCCCTTGGGGTTGTTCGGTTCCTGCTGCATGCGTTTTTCCAGTTCACCTACCAGCTCGGCAATACTGCCCGCCTTGTGTGCAGCATTTTTCGCGGTGGTGTTGGCGGCCATCTGCGGCGAGGCGTCGATCAGGTCGGGCGAGCCGGTCTGGAGGTAGATGCCGGCAACGATGGTCGGCACCAGCACGATCACCGCGACCACGGTGGCGATCGCTGCGCGGTCGGTAGTGGCCTTGATGGTGTGTTTCTCGACGGCTTCGAGATCCTGCGCCAGGGCAATCTCGAGGTCGACCTTGGCCTGCTCAAATTCCTCGTCGGACAGTTCACCGCGGGCATGCTCCTTGCGCAGTTCCTCGAGGCGTTCGCGGGCAATGCGGATATCGTATTCCCGGCTGTCATCGCTGGGCGGCGGCTGCCGGTTTCGGCGCAGCAGGGGCACGATGAGCAACAGCAACACCACGGCCAGCGAAGCGCCGGCGAGCAAAAGAAAAGTGGTCATCAATCGGTACTCTTGTCGGATGGCCGTTCGAGCAGGTCGGCCGCCTGGGTGATCTGTTCGGCGCTGAGTTCCCGACGCTCTTCCTGCTGCCGGGCGCGTCGGATGGCGCGCAGCATGAAGATCACTGCGAGCACGAAGATCACGAAGGGGCCGATCCACAGCACCAGGGTCCTGCCTTCGAAAGCCGGCTTGTAACGTACGAAATCGCCATAGCGTTCGACCATGAAGTCGATGATCTCCTGCTTGCTCTTGCCGTCCTTGAGCATGCGGAAGACCTTGTGGCGCATGTCCTGTGCCAGTTCGGCGTTGGAGTCGGCGATATCCTGGTTCTGGCATACCAGACAGCGCAACTCGCTGGTCAGTTCCTTGAAGGTGCGTTCCTGTGCCGGGTTGTCGAAGTCATAGACCTCGATGGTGGTGGCCAAGGCTCCCAGGCTCAGGCTGGTCAGCAGCAGGATCAGCAGCAGTCGTTTCATTGCTTGTCCTCGAACCAGCGCGCGAACTTTTCGCGCCAGACAGTCTCGTTCAGTGCGCCCTTGTGCTTGACGCGAATGATGCCGTCGGCGTCGATCAGGAAGGTCTCGGGTGCGCCATACACCCCCCAGTCGATGGCGGCGGTGCTGTCGGGGTCGAAGGCGACGGCCACGAAGGGGTTACCGTTCTCGCGCAGCATGGCCTGGCCATCGGCGCGTTCATCACGCCAGTCGACGCCGACGATGGGAACGCCGCGCGCCTTCAATTGCAGCAGGTAGGGATGCTCGCGCCAGCACTCGGGACACCAAGTGCCCCAGAAATTGAGCAGCCAGGGTTTGCCCTTGTAAGCCGAGGGGCGTACCTGCTGCTGTGGGTCGAACAGTTCGGGCAGGGCGAACTCGGGCGCGGCACGGCCGATGAACTCAGTGGGGATGTCGCGTGGGTTGTATTCGCCCTCGCCCATCTGCTGCAGGACGTAGAAGAACAGGCCGGCCAGCGCCACGAAGATGCCGAGCGGGAGGATGGCCTTGTTCATGCGCGGGCCTCCGCGGTATTGGCGGCGGTGCTGCGACGCTGTGCCAGCACCCGGTAACGACGGTCGGCGGCGGCCAGCAGGCCACCCAGGGCCATGATCACTGCGCCCAGCCAGAGCCAGCGCACGAAGGGTTTGTGATAGATGCGCAGGCTCCAGGCCTGTTTGCCTAGGTCTTCGCCCAGGGCGACGTAGAGGTCGCGGAACAGGCCGGCGTCGATGGCCGCCTCGGTCATCGGCATCTTCTGTACCAGGTAGGTGCGCTTCTGCGGGCGCAGCTCGGCGATGGTCTCGCCTTGCTGGTGCACGCTGATCGAGCCTTCGTAGGCGGTGTAGTTAGGCCCTTCGACGCTGGTCACGCCATTGAACTCGAAGGTGTAGTCGCCGATCTGGTAGGTCTCGCCGGGCGCCAGGCGAATGTCCTTTTCGGTGGAGTAGGTGGTGGTCATGGCGATGCCGATGACGAACACCCCGATGCCCAGGTGGCCGAGGATCATGCCCCAGAAGCCCAGCGGCACATGACGCAGGTTGGCGTGTGGGGTCAGGCGTTCGCGCAGCGCGGCCAGGGTGGCGGCGAGCACCCAGATTCCCAGGGTCAGGCCGAGCACGGTCATTGGGTTGGCGAAAGGTACGGCGAGCAGGCCCCAGGCCAGACCGAGCACCAGTGCGGCGATGGCGGGGACGCGCAGCTTCTGCCACAGGCGGGCTGGTTCGTCACGCTTCCAGCGTGCCATGCTGCCAATGCCGATCAGCACCACCAGCGGCAGGGTAAGGATCGTGAAGATGGTGTCGAAATAGGGACGTCCCACCGAGATCTTGCCCAGTTGCAGGGCATCCGAAATCAGCGGGTACAAGGTGCCCAGCAGCACGGCCACGGCCGAGACCAGCAGGATTACGTTGTTGAGCAGCAGGAAGGTTTCGCGGGAGAGCATCTCGAAGCGCACGCTGCTCTTGATCTCGTTGGCGCGCATGGCATACAGCGCCAGCGAGGAGCCGACCACGGTGAACAGGAAGGCGAGGATGAATACCCCCCGTTCGGGATCGGAGGCGAAGGCATGCACCGAGGTGAGTACGCCGGAGCGTACCAGGAAGGTGCCCAGCAGGCTGAGCGAGAAGGAGAAGATCGCCAGCAGCACGGTCCAGGCCTTGAAGGCGCCGCGCTTCTCGGTGACTGCCAACGAGTGCATCAGGGCAGTGCCGACCAGCCAGGGCATGAAAGAGGCGTTTTCCACCGGGTCCCAGAACCACCAGCCGCCCCAACCCAGCTCGTAGTAGGCCCACCAGCTGCCCAGGGTGATACCCAGGGTGAGGAACAGCCAGGCCACGTTGGTCCAGGGGCGTGACCAGCGCGCCCAGGCGGCATCCAGCCGGCCGCCGAGCATGGCCGCCACCGCGAAGGCGAAGGGAATGGCGAAGCCGACATAGCCCATGTAGAGCATGGGCGGGTGGAACACCAGCCCCGGATCCTGCAGCAGCGGATTGAGGTCGCGGCCTTCCGGGGCGGGGGGCATCAGGCGGTCGAAGGGGTTGGAGGTGAGGATCATGAACAGCAGGAAGCCCATGCTCACCAGACCGAGCACGCCGAGCACGCGCGCGACCACCACCTCGGGCACGCTGCGACTGAAGAAGGTGACCGCGGTGGTCCAGATGCCCAGGATCAGTGCCCACAGCAGCAGCGAGCCCTCGTGTGCGCCCCAGACCGCGGAGACCAGGTAGGGGGTGGGCAACCGGGTGTTGGAGTTCTGTGCTACGTACAGCACCGAGAAATCGTGTTGGAGGAAGCTCCAGGTGAGCAGGCCGAAGGCGATGGCCAGTACCAGCGCCTGGACACGGGCCGCCGGGCGTGCCAGAGCGATCCAGCTGCTGATGCCGCGTTGCGCGCCGATCAGGGGAAACACGCCCTGTACCACGGAGAGGGCCAGGGCCAGGGCCAGCATCAATTGTCCGAGTTCGGGGATCATGTTCAGTTACCTGCGGCGGTGGTTTCCATGCGCGCCTTCTCGCCGGCCTTCATGGCGGCGGCGACCTCGGGCGGCATGTAGTTTTCGTCGTGCTTGGCCAGGACCTCGTCGGCCACGAATACGCCGTCGGCGTTCAGCTTGCCCTGGGCGATCACACCCTGGCCCTCGGCGAACAGGTCGGGCAGGATGCCCTGGTAGGCGACGGGGATCTTCTTGTGGAAGTCGGTGACCACGAAGCGCACGGTAAGATCCCCCTCGGCGCGCTGCACACTGCCTTTCTCTACCATGCCGCCAAGGCGGAAGACGTGATCGGCGGGAGCCTTTCCCTCGGCCACTTCGGTGGGCGAGAAGAAATACGAGAGATTGCCTTCGAGGGCGTTCAGGACCAGGGAGGTGGCCAGACCGAGGATCGCCAGGCCGGCGGCCACCAGGATCAGGCGCTTGTGACGGGCTTTCATCGTTTGTTGGTCTCCAGGCGGTTGAGGCGTGCGATCTGGCGCTGGATGCGCGCTGCGCGCGAGCGCAACAGCAGGGGTTCGAGGATCATGCAGGCGGCGGTCACCCCGAAGGAACCCCACACGTAGAGGGCGTATTTGCCCATGTCCAGTTTTTCGAGAATGCTGCTCATGCCCGATCTCCGATCAGTTCTCGTACCCAGGTGGCCCCCATCTCGCGCTCTAGGATGATGGCGCGTACCCGCACCATGGCGGCGGCGATGCTGTAGGCCCAGAAGCCCAGGGCCATGATGAGCATGGTCTGCAACATGGTCTCGTCCATGCTCGTCTGGCCGTTCATCTTGATGGTGGCCCCCTGGTGCAGGGTGTTCCACCACTTCACCGAGAAATAGATGATGGGTACGTTGACCACCCCGACCAGCAACAGGATGGCGCCGGCACGGTCAGCGCGGCGGCGGTCGTCGATGGCGCCGACCAGCGCCATATAGCCGAGGTAGAGGAACAGCAGGATCAGTTCAGAGGTGATGCGTGCGTCCCACACCCACCAGGTGCCCCACATGGGCTTGCCCCAGAAGGAGCCGGTCCACAGCGAGACGAAGGCGAACATGGCCCCGGTGGGGGCCAGCGCCTGGGCCATCATCGCCGAGAGCCGGGTGTTGAAGATCAGGCCGATGGCGCTCCAGCCGGCCATCACGATATAGATGAACATCGACATCCAGGAAGCTGGCACGTGGATGAAGATGATGCGGTAGCCGTCGCCCTGCTTGTAGTCGACCGGTGCGACAAAAAAGCTCATGTACAGGCCGATGCCAATGAGCACGATCGCCAGCACCCAGAAAATCGGGGCCAGTCGACCGGCCAGTGGATAAAAGGTGGCGGGTGAGGAAAACTTGAACCAGTTGATCAGCCTGTTCTGCATGTGATTGCTATGTCGGAGGGTGCTTCGGGCGATCCAGAGGTTAACCGATGAACTAGACCTGCGCAAAAAGCGCAAGTTCATCCTTCCACAGCAGGTTCATGGGTTTTTGACGCAGGTCATGCCGGCCTGCGAACGTGGTCACTCGTTGGCGATTCGCAGTGCGGCAGCAGTGGCCAGCGGGGTGCCGAGGATGGCCACCAGGAGGATGGCACCGAGCATCGAAAGATGCGCGCCGCCGCCCAGGCCCGAGGTGGTCGCTTCCACCGCGCCGGCGCCGAAGATCAGCACCGGGATGTAGAGTGGCAGCACTAGCAGCGCCACCAGCACGCCGCCCGAGCGCAGGCCCAGAGTGAGTGCCGCGCCGATGGCCCCCAGTAGACTCAATGTAGGAGTGCCGAGCAGCAGCGACCAGACCATGACGCTCAGGGCCTCGGCTGAGAGGTCGTACTGCAGGCCCAGAACCGGGGCCATGATCACCAGCGGCAGACCGGTGATCAGCCAGTGCGCGATCACCTTGCCGATAACCAGTACTGGCAGCGGTTGCGGGGCCAGCAGTATCTGTTCCAGGGTGCCGTCGCGATGGTCGGCCAGGAACAGTTGCTCGAGTGCCAGCATGGAGGCAAGCAGGGCGCCTACCCAGACCACCCCGGGGGCTATCAGGCGCAGGGTGTCGAGTTCCGGGCCGATGCCCAGCGGGAACAGGCTGACCACGATGAGGAAGAAGATCAGGGTGGTGAACACATCGGTGCGCCGGCGCAGGGCGATGGTCACGTCGCGGCGTACGATCCAGAGCAGCGCCTCAAGCATGGCTGACCTCCGGAACCTCCTGCCCCAGCGTCACACGGAAGGCCGTGTCGCAGGTCAGTTCAACCTCCTGGTGGGTGGTGAGTACGACCATGCCGCCGCGTGCCAGATGGTCGCGGATCACCGCCTGCAGGGCCTCCACCGCGGCCACGTCCAGGGCGCTGAAGGGTTCGTCCAGGATCCACAGTGCTGCCTGGCTGCACCACAGACGGGCCAGTGCCACGCGACGCTTCTGTCCCTGCGAGAGGTGCTTGATCGGCAGATCCTCGTGGCCGCGCAGGCCGATGTCTTCCATCAGCCGCCATGCGGCCTTCTCGCTCAGGGGGCGGTTGCGCACCGCGTTGTCCATACGCAGGTTCTCGATGGCATTGAGATCGCCCTTCAGCGCGTTGAGGTGACCGAGGTAGAGCAGTTCGTCGTGGAAGGCATCGCGCTGGCGGCGGATGGAGGTGCCGTTCCACAACACCTCGCCCGATTCCGGTTGCAGCAGCCCGGCCAGGGTGCGCAGTAGGGTGGTCTTGCCGCTGCCGTTGGGGCCGCGCAGGTACATCAGCTGACCACTCTCCAGAGTAAAATTCAGGCAGTGAAACAGCTGCCGGTCGCCCCGGCAGCAGCAGAGGTCTCGAGTTTCCAAGCGGTGGGTTGGATTCACGTCTCGGCTTCTGGTCGAGGGCTGCTGAGGATCGGCAGTCTACACCATCGGACCGCGCTGCGGGTTTACCCCTCATGCAATTCGGGGGAACTCGTGCAAAGATTGATGAAAGACCCGCTTTCGCGGGGGCAAGAGTGCCGGTGTCGGCGTGACGCCGTCGAGTTCCTGGATAAAGAGAGATTGCATGTCCAAGTTCCTGAAGCCGCGTGCCCAGCCGACCCAGTGCGCGGTCTGCCCCATCCGCCAGAACGCCTTGTTCCAGGTGGTGCCGGTCAGCTATATAAATGATGCTCAGTCGCGGCGTACCGACCAGTATCATCTGCCAGCGCGGCGCCTGCTCTATGAGGAGGGGGCGCCGGCGACCATGGCCTACACCCTCTACGAAGGCTGGTTGATGTTATATCGTTCGGATTCCGAAGGGCGCCGCCAAGGGCTGCGCGTGGCCCTGCCCGGCGACTTCCTGGGCTACATGCCGCCCGGCGAGGGTTATATCCACCATTCCGCACTGGCGATCACCAACGCGGTGGTTTGCGGCTTTCGTCAGGAAGGTCTGCACGAGATGATGGGCAAACATCCTGATCTGGCCGCACACATCACCCGTATCCAGGCACACTACATGGCCAGTTACCAGAGCGCCATGCTGGGTCTGGGGCGCAAGACTGCAGAGCAGCGCATTGCCTTCCTGATCGCCGAGCTGTTCCACCGGCTGCGCAAGCGGCGTCTGTTGGCGGAAGATGCCACCATCATGCCGTTCCCGCTCACCCAGGAGATGATCGGCGACATGACGGGCCTGACCCCGGTGCATACCAACCGCGTCATGCGGCGCCTGCGGTTGGACGGCATCCTGCGCGTCGAGCGACAGCGGCTGGAGATTCTCGATCTGGATGCCCTGGTTCGTCTGGGCGAATTTGTCGAAACCGAGTAGTTCTCCCTGCCGGGGCATAGGTAATTGCTTCGCCAGCCGGTATAATCGCCGCCGAATTTTTACCCTTTCGATCTATTTTTCACGGGAGATTGCCGTGTCTGCACAAAACGATTCTGGTTTCTTGCGCATGTTTCTCTTCGTTCTGGGCGCTCTAGTCGCCTTTACCATCCTCATCATGTTCGCTGCCGGCACGGTGAGTGAAAAACTCGAGGAGAAACAGGGCAGCGATAGCCGCAAGCAGGCCGCAATCGCCGAGCGCATCAAGCCGGTGGGCGAGGTGGCCGTGGCCAAGGCCGGTGCCGCGCCCGCTGCGCCGCGTTCCGGCAAGGAAGTGGTCGGTGCCGTCTGCGGTGCCTGTCACGCCACCGGCGCGCTGAATGCGCCCAAGATTGGCAGCGCCGATCAGTGGCAGCCGCGTTTCGACGCCAATGGCGGGCTCGATGGCCTGGTCAAGAGCGCCATCGCCGGCAAGGGTTCCATGCCTCCGCGCGGGGGGGGCAATGTCAGCGACGAGGAGTTGCGTAATGCTATTGCCTACATGTTGAAGGAAGCCGGTATCGATGCTGGCGCTGGCGGCGCCAAGGCTGCGGCTGCCCCCGATAACCCCGTGCAGGCCGTGACGCAGGCTGCCGGCCAGTCTGCAGCCCCTGCCGCCGAAGATGCCAGTGCGCTGGCACAGTCCAAGGGTTGCCTGGGCTGTCACCAAGTGGCAGCCAAGGTGCTTGGTCCGGCCTACAAGGATGTCGCGGCCAAGTATCGTGGGGATGCGGGTGCCGTGGAGCGGCTGGTAGCCAAGGTCAAGTCCGGTGGTACCGGCGTCTGGGGGCAGATCCCCATGCCGCCCAACAACGTGAGTGACGAGGAAGCCACCCGGTTGGTGAAGTGGATCCTCAGCCTGCAGTAATCGGTCGGCAGCCTCAGGTTGCCTGATCCACGCCGGCTTGATGGGCCCCGCCTTCGTAGGCGGGGCCTTTTCAGTTGCCTGGCCGTGGCGCACAAAAAACCCCGCCACAAGGGCGGGGTTTTGCCATATGAACGGATGCTGATCTTACTGAGCAGCCGGGGCCTGTGGGGCGGCGGGGGCGGCAGCGGGAGCCGGAGCGGCGGCCGGTGCCACCGGGGCGCCATAGTAGTAGGGCGCATAGTAGGGCTGGTCGTAACCATAGCCCGAGAAGTTGCCGTCAGTCGAGCCGTTGCCCTTGAAGTCGCCAGCGGTCTTGCCACGGCCTTTGAAGGTCATGGAGAAGGTGGCCTCGCCTTCGGCGTTGCCGTTGCCGACGAAGTCGCCGTTGCCGTTGTAGGTGCCATTGGTGGCGCCGTTGTTGGAATCCCAGAAGGCTGCGGCCTGAGCGGAGGCGATGATGGCAGCGATAGCGATGATCTTTTTCATGACAACTCTCCTTGTGAATTCGGTGTTACGAGGTTCGGGGGTTCGGCGATACTGCTGCCGGCTCTCAGCAAAAAGTATATGAGAAAATAATTAAATGTCAATACTGTGAAAAAGGTGGGCCGGCGCCCTCCCTTTTTCTCCATGCATGAAGGAATTCAGCCCCCTGCCAGCCTTTCCCTCAAGCGAGCAAGGAGCCTGGCCGGGAGTTTCCCGATGTGCCGATTTTTCATCCGGCAGTGTGCAGAAGGCCGATACGCTTGGCGTGTGCGCGGTTTTTGGATATGGTTCGGGCTTTCAGGCATTCGGACGACTGCACCATGGCGCTGGCAGCCCACCACAGAAAGGAAAAGACCACGCGATGGCGCTGAGCGCCGCCGTGTCGCTGTTCCTTGTCTTTCTGTCTGCGTGGAGTCCCTCATGAATCCTGAGCAATTCGCAGCTCTGCAGGCGCAGGGCTACAACCGCATCCCGGTGGTGCGCGAGGTGTTGGCCGACCTCGACACACCGCTGAGCGTCTATCTCAAGCTGGTCGACGGTCCCTACGGTTATCTCTTCGAATCGGTGCTCGGCGGCGAGAAGTGGGGTCGCTATTCCATCATCGGCTTGCCCTGCCGCACTCGGCTGGAAGTGCGAGGCGAGCAGGTGCGCCTGATCGGCGAGAACGGTGAGGAGACGGTCGATACTGACGACCCGCTAGCCTTCGTGGAAAGTTTCCGCGCCCGCTTCCGGGTGCCCGAGCTGCCTGGCCTGCCGCGCTTCCATGGCGGGCTGGTGGGCTATTTCGGCTACGACACCGTAGGCTACATCGAGCCGCGCCTGCGCAACCCGGATAAGCCCGACCCGCTGGGTACACCCGACATCCTGTTGATGGTCTCCGACGAGGTCGTGGTGTTCGACAACCTGACAGGGCGCATGTACATCGTGGTACACGCCGATATCGAGGCCGGGCAGAGCCTGGCGGATGCCGAGGCGCGCATTGATGCCCTGTACAAGTGTATGCAGACCGGGGCCCCACGTCCGGCTCCGCGGCCACCGCGCGCAGTGCATGAGTCGGACTTCGTCTCCGGCTTCACCGAGGCGGGCTTCAAGGCAGCGGTGGAGCGCATCAAACAGTACATCCTCGACGGTGACTGCATGCAGGTGGTGCTCTCGCAGCGCCTGAGCATTCCCTTTTCGGCTCGCCCGCTGGACCTGTATCGTGCACTGCGCGGGCTCAATCCATCGCCCTACATGTACTTCCTCGATCTCGAGGAATTCCAGATTGTCGGCTCCTCACCGGAGATCCTGGTGCGCCTGGAAGATGGCGAGATTACAGTGCGGCCCATCGCCGGTACCCGCCGCCGCGGTCACACCGAAGAAGAAGATCTCGCGCTAGAGGCCGAACTGCTGGCCGACCCCAAGGAACTGGCCGAGCACCTGATGCTGATCGACCTGGGGCGCAACGACGTGGGCCGGGTGGCCAAGGTGGGCACGGTGCGGCTTACCGAGAAGATGGTAGTGGAGCGCTATTCGCATGTCATGCACATCGTCTCCAATGTGGTCGGCGAGCTGCGCCAGGGCCTGTCGGCCATGAACGTGCTGCGCGCTACCTTCCCGGCCGGTACCGTCTCGGGGGCGCCCAAGATCCGTGCCATGGAGATCATCGACGAGCTTGAGCCGGTCAAGCGAGGTATCTATGCCGGCGCGGTGGGCTACCTGGGCTGGAACGGAAACATGGATACCGCCATCGCCATCCGCACCGCAGTGATCAAGGGTGGGCAGTTGCATATCCAGGCCGGTGCCGGTGTGGTCGCCGATTCGCGCCCGGAACTGGAATGGAAGGAGACCATGAACAAGGGGCGGGCGGTGTTCCGCGCAGTGGCGCTGGCCGAGGCCGGTCTGGACCGGGCGATCGGTACCGATGGGGAGGGCTGAACCGTGCTGCTGATGATCGACAATTACGATTCCTTCACCTTCAACATCGTGCAGTACCTGGGTGAGCTGGGCGCCGAGGTGAAGGTGGTGCGCAACGACGAGATCGACATCAATGGCATCGAAACCCTGGCGCCGGAACGGCTGGTGATCTCGCCCGGCCCCTGCACCCCGCACGAGGCCGGTATCTCGGTCGAAGCCATCCGTCACTTTGCCGGGCGTCTGCCCATCTTGGGGGTCTGCCTGGGCCACCAGTCCATCGGTGAGGCCTTCGGCGCGCGTATCGTGCATGCGCGTGAGGTGATGCACGGAAAGACCTCGCCGGTGTACCACGCCAATGTTGGAGTGTTCACCGGGGTCGACAATCCCTTCCGTGCCACCCGCTATCATTCGCTGGTGATCGAACGGGAGTCGCTGCCGGACTGTCTCGAGGTGACCGCCTGGACCGAGCGCGATGGCGAGGTGGACGAGATCATGGGCGTCCGCCATCGTGAACACGACATCCAGGGCGTGCAGTTCCACCCGGAATCCATCCTCACCGAGCAGGGGCATGCCTTGTTGAAGAACTTCCTGGACGGGGTGTAGTGCTCCTTCCTGGCCCTCTCGTACGTGGGAGAGGGCTCCTGGCGGGGGTGGGGGGGCTGGCTTCCTCCCGCAATGTGGGGGCGCGTCGGGTGATTCGTCTGCCGCTAGGGAGGAGGGGAGCCCCTCCCCTGAAAGCGGGGGAGACCGGGAGAGGCAAGGTTCCCGGGGCTTGAACTTGGAGAGGAATGATGAATTTGTCGCAAGCGATCGAGCGGGTGGTCAATCGGCGGGATCTTTCTGCTGCCGAGATGACCGAGGTGATGCGCACCATCATGACTGGTGGGGCCACCGATGCACAGATCGGTGGCTTCCTGGTCGGTTTGCGCATGAAGGGCGAGACGGTGACCGAGATCGCGGCCGCGGCCTCGGTTATGCGCGAGCTGGCCGCCGGCGTGGATATCGGTGGGCTGCCGCACGCGGTGGATATCGTGGGCACCGGGGGCGATGCCTCTGGCACCTTCAATATCTCGACGGCCAGCATGTTCGTGGCCGCTGCCGCGGGTTGTCACGTGGCCAAGCACGGCAACCGCTCGGTCTCCAGTCGCTCCGGCAGTGCCGATGCGCTGGAGGCCGCGGGCATTCACCTGGGCCTGAGCCCGGAACAGGTAGGGCAGTGCGTACGCGAGGTCGGCGTGGGCTTCATGTTCGCTCCCGGTCACCACAGTGCCATGAAACACGCCATCGGCCCGCGCAAGGAGATGGGGGTGCGCACCATCTTCAACATCCTGGGGCCGCTCACCAATCCCGCGGGGGTACCTAACCTGCTGCTCGGGGTGTTCAGTGAAGCCCTGCTCGAGCCGCTGGCTGAAGTTTTACGTGAGTTGGGGGCGCGTCATGTCATGGTAGTGCATGCGCGCGAGGGGCTGGACGAGATCGGCATTGGTGATCTAACCGATGTGGCCGAGCTGCGCGATGGCGAGATTCGTCGTTACACCATCGATCCGGCCGAGTACGGCATTGGGCGCTCTGGGTTGGAGACGATCCGCGCCGAGGGGCCCGAAGAGAGCTTGGCTGTCATCCGCCGGGTGTTCGCCGGCGAGCCGGGGCCGGCACGCGACATCGTCACCCTCAACGCCGGGGCGGCCATCTACGTGGCAGGCGTGGCTGACTCGCTGTCTGCTGGCATGGCTCGGGCGCGTGAGGCCATCGATAGCGGCGAGGCCGGGCGCCGCCTGCAGCGGCTGGCCGAGTTGAGCCAGCGTCTGGGGGCGGCATGAGTGGCACGCCGGATATCCTGAAGAAGATCGTCGCGCGCAAGCACGAAGAGATCGCCGAGCGCCGTGCCGCCGTGCCCGAGGTCGATCTGGCTGCCCGTGCCCGTGATGCGGATTCGCCGCGGGGTTTCGTTGTCGCGCTCCAGGCGCGCATCGCCGAAGGTCGGCCCGGGGTGATCGCCGAGATCAAGAAGGCTTCGCCGTCCAAAGGTGTGCTGCGCGAGGACTTCGACCCGGCGGCGATCGCCGCCAGCTATGCCCGGCACGGAGCTGCCTGTCTGTCGGTGCTCACCGATCGTGACTTCTTTCAGGGCAGCGAGGCCTACCTGCAACAGGCCCGCGAGGCTTGCGAACTGCCGGTGCTGCGCAAGGATTTCATTGTCGATCCCTACCAGGTCACCGAGGCGCGGGCCATCGGGGCAGACTGCATCCTGCTGATCGCCGCTTGCCTGGATGATGTGCAGATGTCCGAGCTCAACGCCCAGGCCCAGGCGCTCGGCATGGATGTGCTGGTGGAGGTGCATGATGCCGGGGAACTGGCACGCGCGCTGGCGTTGCCGGGGGCGCTGCTGGGGATCAACAACCGCAACTTGCGCACCTTCGAGGTGAGCCTGGAGACCACCATTGAACTGCTGCCGGCCATTCCCGACGATCGCCTGGTGGTAACAGAGAGTGGCATCCTGGCGCCGCAGGACGTGCGCCACATGCGCAGTCACGGGGTGCACGCCTTCCTGGTGGGCGAGGCTTTCATGCGTGCCGATGACCCCGGCGTGCGGCTCGCCGAATTGTTTGCCTGAACCGTCGCCTCAGCGGGCGCCAAAGACCACGATGGTCTTGCCGCTGACGCTGATCAGGCCGCGTTCCTCCAGGTCCTTGAGTACCCGTCCGGCCATCTCGCGCGAACAGCCGACGATGCGGCCGATCTCCTGGCGGGTGATGCGGATCTGCATGCCGTCGGGATGGGTCATGGCATCGGGCTGCTTGCACAGGTCGAGCAAGGTGCCGGCGATACGTCCGGTGACATCCAGGAAAGCGAGGTGGCTCACTTTCTGGCTGGTGGCCACCAGGCGTTCGGTGAGCTGGCGACCGATGGCATACAGGATGTCCTTGGCGTATTCCTTCAGGTCGCTCTCGAACAGGTTCTCGAGCTTGGTATAGGAGATCTCTGCCAGCTCGCAGGGCGCGCGGGTGCGCACCGTCACCGAGCGGGTGGGTTTTGGTATGAACAGGCCCATCTCGCCGATGAACTCGCCCTTGTTGAGGTAGGTGAGGATGATTTCGCGGCCGTCGTCGTCTTCCATCAGTACCGTCACCTGGCCGGAGACCAGGTAGAAGATGCTGTCGGCTGAATCACCCGGGTGGATGAAATCTGTCTTGGCCGGGTATTTTCTGCGGTGGCAGTGCGCCAGGAAGGGCTCCAGCCAAGCAGGATCCTGGGGTGGCGGTTTGACGATGCTGCTGGTGGTGCTGGATTGCGTCATAAGTGTCATAGTAGTCGAGTTGCAAGCAGAGTCTAGGCAATGCCTCTGGGGGCTGTCGAATGAAGTCCGGTAGAAATTTTCCCATTTTTCCCGTTTTGTGAGCTAGGTCTGATGAAAGCACGAGTAAAGTGGATCGAGGGCGCCCTGATGCTGGGCGAGTCGCCCAGTGGGCACGCAGTGGTGATGGATGGTCCCGAGGAGCACGGTGGACGCAATCTCGGGGTGCGGCCAATGGAGATGCTGCTGCTGGGCATGGGGGGATGCAGTGAATTCGATGTGGTGCACATCCTGAAGAAGTCCCGACAGGACGTGCGCTTCTGCGAGGTGGAACTGACCGCCGAGCGGGCCGAGACCGAGCCGAAGGTGTTCACCCGCATCCATGCGCATTTCCGTGTCGGTGGGCCAGGGCTGAGCGACAAGGCGGTCGAGCGCGCGGTGAAACTGAGTGCCGAAAAGTATTGCTCGGCCTCCATCATGCTTGGCGCCATGGCCGAGATCACCCACAGCTTCGAACTGGTGGATGTCGATTGAGCGCTCGGGCTAGGCGAGTCGGTTTTTTTGGGGTAATTTTCGCCGTCTTTTCCAGCGGCAGACCGGGGGTGGGCCAATGCGTGCTTCGCGCATGAAACTGCACGGGTTCAACAACCTGACCAAGACGCTCAGCTTCAACATCTACGATATCTGCTATGCCGCCACGCCGGCGCAGGTGAAGGAGTACATCGAGTACATCGACGAGGTCTACAACGCCGAGCGCCTGACCCACATCCTGCAGGACGTAGCCGAGATCATCGGCGCCAACATCCTCAACATTGCGCACCAGGACTACGATCCTCAGGGGGCCAGCGTGACCATGCTGATCTCCGAGGAGCCGGTGGCGGCGCGCGAGCTATCCAATACCGAGGCCCCCGGGCCCCTGCCGGAGGCCATCGTGGGGCACCTGGACAAGAGCCACCTGACGGTGCACACCTATCCCGAGAGTCACCCCGACAACGGGATCTCGACCTTCCGCGTGGACATCGATGTGTCCACCTGTGGGCGTATCTCGCCGCTCAAGGCGCTCAATTACCTGATCCATAGCTTCGATTCCGACATCGTCACCATGGACTATCGGGTGCGCGGCTTCACCCGGGACGTCAATGGCAAGAAGCACTACATCGATCACAAGATCAACTCGATCCAGAACTTCCTGGCGCGGGACACCCGCGAGCGCTACCAGATTATCGACGTCAACGTGTACCAGGAGAACCTGTTCCACACCAAGATGATGCTCAAGGAGTTCGATCTGGACAGCTACCTGTTCGGCATCGATGCCGAGGATATTCCGCCACGCGAGCAGCGCGAGATCACCGACAAGTTGCGCCGCGAGATGCTGGAGATCTTCTACGGGCGCAACATCGCCCGTGGCCGCTTGCGCTGAGCGGTTTCAGGCAAAGTGCGCCGGGTCTTGCGCACCGGGGCAGTCGTGGGCAAAGGGGTGTGGTTCGGACCCGTCGATGCGCAGCAGGGTCAGGCGACCACCCCAGAGGCAGCCGGTGTCGATGGCCCAGACGTTGTGACGCGCCACGTAGCCCAGGGTCGACCAGTGGCCGCAGACGATGCGTCCCTCGCGGCTGGCACGTCCGGGATGATCGAACCAGGGTAGGGCCTGCGGATCCTGCGCCGAACCCGGCGGTCCCTTCTCCTTGAGCAGCAGTCGGCCGTCGGGGGTCACGAAGCGCAGGCGCGTTAAGCAGTTGGTGATGAAGCGCAGGCGGTCCATGCCGGCGAGTCCGTCGGACCAGCGATCCGGCTGGTTGCCATACATCTCGGTAAAAAAGGCAGGATGGTCGTCGCTGCGCAGCACCGATTCCACCTCCTGTGCACACGCCGCCGCTTCGGTCAGTGTCCATTGCGGTGGCAACCCGGCGTGGATCAGGGTGAAGCCCAGGGCCGGTTCATGATGCAGCAGCGGTCGGTGGCGCAGCCAGTCGATCAGCTCGTCACGGTCGGGTGCGGTGAGGACGTCATCGAGATAGTCCTTGTCGTTCGGTAGGCCGTGCCCGGCGGCCAGTGCCAGCAGGTGCAGGTCGTGGTTGCCCAGCACCACTGTTGCGGCCTCGCCCAGTTCGTGCACGAAGCGCAGTACCTCGAGTGACTGCGGGCCTCGGTTGACCAGGTCGCCGACGAACCAGAGGCGATCGTGTGCGGGGTCGAACTGTACGCCATCGAGGGCAGCGCGCAGCTCGTCGTGACAGCCCTGGACGTCACCGACGGCGTAGACCGCCATGGTTCAGTGCAGGGTGCGCGGAATGGAGAGGGTGAAGCGCGGGATATGTGCGAGAAAGTCGCGGCCGTCGTCGGTGACCATCTCGTACTCCCCCTCCATGGTGCCTACCGGTGTCTCGATCACCGCCCCACTGGTGTACTGGAAATATTCCCCGGGCTGGATGTGCGGCTGCTCGCCGACCACCCCTTCGCCGCGCACTTCCTGTACCTTGCCGTTCGAGTCGGTGATCACCCAGTGACGGCGCAGCAGCCGGGCGGCCTCCTGCCCCAGGTTGCTGATGGTGATGGTGTAGGCAAAGGCGTAACGGTTGGCCTCCGGGTCGGATTGCTCCGCAACATGGGTGACTTCAACCTTGATGTCGATTTCAGGTGTGTTGGCGACGTTCATGCAGGGGACTTGCCGTGGTTGGAAAGGTGGTCTAACGCTAAGCGCAGGCGCGGGGAAAAGCAAGCTTGCAAATCCTGCGCGTAAAGATCCATCGTTGCAGGCCGATAGGCAGGGTATGAAGCGACGATTGACGGGTATGATTCTGGTGACTCTGATGTCGGGCGGACAGGTCCTGGCGCTCGACGCAGGGGCGCAGCTGCTGGCCGCCGTGGGGCAGGGGCGTGTGCAGGCGGTGCGTGATCTCCTGGCCGCCGGTGGCGATGCCAACGCGAAGAACCCTGCCGGTGTCCCCGCGCTGCTTCTGGCAGCACGGGCCGGCAATGTGCGCACCGCGCGTGCCCTGCTTCTGGCCGGGGCCGATGTCAACGCGGTGGATGCCGCTGGCAATACCGCGCTGATGGATGCCAGCGCTTATGGTCATGCTGATGTGGTGGCCCTGCTGCTGCGCGCCGGTGCCGACCCAAACCTCAAGAACGCTGCCGGAAAGACCGCTCTGGCTCGCGCCACGCTCGCCGGTGAGGCGGCCATCGTTGAGCAACTCAAGGCGGCCGGGGCGGTCGACGAGTCAGCCGAGGACGAGAAGAAGGAGGACAACAAGTCCTGATGCCGGTCCGCTGTGGCGGTCGGCTCGAATCCCCTGTGGACGTCGTGCACATCGGAACTGTGTCCCCTGTCCTCGTGGCGCGTGACCTGACTCGCTGTTTGGTGCATTCGTTAGCGCTTTCCATGGCCAGGCGTGGCCTGGCGCACACTTTTGTTGCGCGTCCTCTACCACACTCGGATCACCCCAAAGGCAAACGAGGTGATCCCAATGAAATTCCAAGACAATCCCATCGGTGGGCGCCCCGACCTGTTCGGCGTCGTGGTGATGGTGGTCACCATCGCCTTTTTGTTGACCTTTGCGGCACAGGTCAGCGCTCGTGACGGCCTGGAGCGACAGCGCCATTACCAGCAACTGGCCTCCTGCAGCTCGCCGATGCAGATCGCCGATACCCGTATTGACGGTCGTGCCGCCCGCAAGGCGCGCATGGCAAGGCCCTGTCGTGCTGCCGCTTCTTCGCTCATGCTGAGGCTCTGGGTAGTTGCTTCCCGTTGATTTCCTCCTGAGTCGCCGCCAGGGACGACGTCTTTTTCCGCGCGATTTCCACGAGCTTTCTGATACTCTTCCGTCCTTTCCACAGTCGGAGACGCTACAGTGGCAAAACTCGCTGTCGGGGTGGTGGGGGTCGGCTACCTGGGTCGTTTTCATGCCCTGATCCATGCGCGGCATCCCGAGGTCGAACTGGTCGGCGTGGTCGATACCGATGCACAGGCCGCCCGCGACGTGGCCGAAGAGGCCGGCTGCGCCGTGTTTGAGGACATCGACGCCCTGCTCGAGCAGGTGGAGGCAGTGAGCATCGTGGTGCCCACCACCGCCCACCTCGAGGTGGCTCGCCCCTTTTTGCAGGCTGGGCGGCATGTGTTGCTGGAGAAGCCCATCGCCTCCACCGTCGAGGAAGGGGCCGAGATCGTGCGCCTGGCACGCGAGGCCGGCGTGGTGTTGCAGATCGGGCATCTCGAGCGCTTCAACGCCGGGGTGATGGCGCTGGCCGGGCGCATTGGGTCACCACGTTTTATCGAGGCACACCGCATGAGCCCCTTCGTGGCGCGGGCCACCGACGTGGATGTCATCTCCGATCTGATGATTCACGACATCGATATCGTGCTGTCGCTGATCGACAGCGAGATCGCGCACATCTCGGCGGCTGGCGCGGCCGTGCTCACCGACCACCTGGACATCGCCAATGCGCGGTTGGAGTTCGCCAATGGCGCGGTCGCCAACGTGATCGCCAGCCGGGTCTCGCGCGAGCGCATGCGGCGCATCCGCGTGTTCGAACACCAGCGCTACCAGTCGCTCGACTTCATCGAGCAGACCCTCGATGTCGCCTATCCGCAGCAGAAGGAGGGCGCCGATTGGCCGGAGATCGTCACCGAGCGCGTCGCCATCGAGCCGGTCAAACCGCTGGATGCCGAGATCGACGCCTTCGTGCGCTGCATTCGCGAAGATGAGCCGCCCCTGGTCGGAGGCGAGGTCGGCCTGCGGGCGCTGGAAGTGGCCCTGCAAGTCAAGGAAAAGATCGAAGCCTCATCGAACCCCTAAGCCACGAGGACACGAACGAGCGCCCGGCCAGAAATCCTCACCATAAAGGGCATGAAGAACGCAAAGGACTGATGCGGAGACTTTATTGAGGATCCGGGGTGCTCGCTGTCAGTTCGAGTCCTGACGACAACATTATCAATCCGTGTGTCCTTCGTGCCCTTTGTGGTGTCCCCGCCCGGTCATGGCCATGGCCTGTTCGATGGCGGCGACCAGGCTGCCGGGATTGGCCTGTCCGCTGCCGGCCAGTTCCAGTGCAGTGCCGTGATCGACCGAAGTGCGTACCACAGGCAGGCCCAGGGTGATGTTGACCGCCTGGCCAAAGCCCTTGTGCTTGAGCACCGGTAGGCCCTGATCGTGGTACATGGCCAGCACTGCGTCGGCGCCTTCGAGCAGGCCCGGAGTGAACAGGGTGTCGGCCGGCAGAGGGCCGATCAAGTCCATGCCTGCCGCGCGCAAGCGCTCGAGCACTGGGGTGATGATCGCGATTTCCTCGTGGCCCAGGTGGCCATCCTCACCAGCATGCGGGTTGAGGCCGCAGACCAGGATACGTGGGGCCTCGATGCCAAAGCGGTTGCGCAGGTCGCCATCCAGTGCGTGGAGGACTGTCTCGAGCCGCCCGGGGGTGATGGCATCGGCCACCGCACGCAATGGCAGGTGGGTAGTGGCCAGGGCGACGCGCAGGCCGGGACAGGTGAGCATCATTACCGGGTGACCACCGGTGATCCCGGCGAGGAACTCGGTATGCCCCGTGAAGGGAATACCGGCCTGGTTGATCACGCCCTTGTGCACCGGGCCCGTCACCAGGCCGGCGAAGCGGCCCTCGAGGCAGCCGCGGGTTGCACTCTCCAGGGTCTCCAGGACATAAGTGGCATTGGCCGGATCGAGCCGACCGGGCTGCGCTGCACGGCGCAGGGCGACCGGCAGCACGTGGATGGCGCCGGGTGGTGCCGGTGGGGCGCCGTCCTCGAAGGGCAGCAGGGTCAATGGCAGGCCGAGGCGTTCGGCGCGTTCTTCCAGCAAGGCCGGGTCGGCAATCGCTACCAGCGGGCGATCCCAGGTGCGTTGCGCGATCTGCGCGACCAGGTCAGGCCCGATGCCGGCGGGTTCACCCGGGGTGATCGCCAGGGGACGGGGACTCATGCGTCCGGGTCGTCGAGGTGGATCTCGACATAGGCCTCGTCACGCAGGCGGCGCAGGTACTGTTCGGTCGCCTCGCGCGCCTTGCGTTCGCGAATCGCCTTCTTGGCCGCCAGCCGGCGTGCCTCTTCGGTCTCGTCGTGCTGGCGTTTGCTGAGCACCTGCACGATGTGCCAGCCGAAGCGGGTCTTGAAGGGTTCGCTCACCTGGCCCACCGGGGTGGTGGCGAGCTTTTCCTCGAATTCGGGCACCATATTGCCCGGGCTGATCCAGCCCAGGTCGCCGCCCTTGATGGCTGAACCCTGGTCCTGCGAATGCGAGCGCGCCAGGGTGGCGAAGTCTTCACCGTTGCGTACCCGCGCGGCGAGTTGCTCGAGACGCTGGCGGGCGTCGGCGTCAGAGGTCACCTCGTCGGTGCGGATCAGGATGTGGCGCGCGTGGATCTGCGGGACGATGCGCCGCTCCTCCTGTTTGCCACCCCGGAACTCCGCCACCTTCAGCAGGTGGAAGCCCGCGCCGCTGCGAAAGGGGCCGATCACCTCTCCCGCGTTGGCCTTGGAGACCACCTCGGCCATCGCCGGGGTCAGTTGTCCCAGGCGGACCCAGCCGAGGTCACCGCCCTGGATCGCGTTGCGGGCATCGGAGTACTCGCGTGCCACGCTGGCGAAGTCGCTTCCTTGGTCGAGCTTCTTGCGGGCCTCGGCAGCTCGGGCCCGCGCCCGGGCGATCTGCTCGGTCGAGGCGCCGTCGGGCGTGGCCACCAGGATATGCATCAGGTGCACTTCGCGCTTCTCGTCGGGCGCGGCGGCCTCGCGTGCCAAGTACTGGTCGATCTCGGATTTCGAGACCTGGATGCGGCGGGTGACCTCGCGGTTGATCAGGCGCGAGATGATGAGCTGGTCGCGGATCTTGTTGCGAAACTGTTCGAAGGAAACGCCCTCGCTGGCCAATGCCTCGCGCAGTTGTGCCACGCTGAGCTGGTTTCTCGCGGCAATACGTGCGATGGCCTCGTCCACCGTCTTGTCGTCAGCAGTGATCCCCAAGCGCTGCGCCTCGGCCAGTTGCAGCTTGTCGAGGATCAGTTTCTCCAACGCGCTGTTGATGATCTGCTGCTCGCTGGGCTGTGAGCCGGGATTGCGGCGTTGCAATTCGCCGCCCAGCTCGCGTGCCTTTTCGCGCAGCTCGCCGAGCGTCACCACGTCGTCGCCGGCCACGGCCACGATGCGGTCGAGCACTTGGGCGGCGTGCAGCGCGCCGCCGGTCAGCAGGAGGATCAGGGAAATCGGCAGGAGGTGTCGGAGTCTAGTCATCGTCTCTGCGGTAGCCGTAAATGCCGCTCTTCAACAGGGCATCAATGTTGTCGCCCAGCTTGCCCAGGCCGTTGAGTTCGAGTTGCAGCAGGAAGGACAGGTCCTGGGCGTTGCCGGTTCCCGTGACCTGCTGGCGCACCAAGGCACGCAGTCGCCAGCAGCACTTGCCATACTCGATGCCGGCGAGCGCGTCGAGGTTGCGGCCTTCGCTGAGCGAGTAGTTCCAGCGGGCGATCGCGCGAGTGCGTTCGCCGACGGGCCAGCTGATGCCCAGATCATACTCGGAGGAGACCTTCTCGGTCGTCCTGTATGACATGCTTATCAGGTGTTCCCTGTCCGGCCGATACGCTGCCTGCAATACCATATTTGTGATCTTTCTTGTGTTTTCATTCCACGCTATTTGAGCGTCGGAAACGATATCCTGAGGAAAGCGAAGCGAGAACTTGGCGAATAGCGGGGAAATGCGTGTTGTCTCCACTGGGTCGCCAGGAAGTTGCACCTTGCGGTCAGACAGGTAGATGATTTGTCCAATGCCGAAAGACGATAGGAGTTTCCTGGTCTGTGTGCCGCGTGATGTGCTGTTTACGGACCAAGCCAGGTGATGGGCGTCTCCTATACGGTCGACACTGGTAAACTGGTTGGCGAGAAACAGGCTGTCGAGCGTTGTGTTTCTTTTTGTGGTGTCGAATATGGGTATGTTTGATTGATTTACTCTAGGTGTATAGGCATAGAGTAGTCTGGGCTCAAGAGTTTGCAGTGTGGGGGTGCCCCACCATTGGACCTCCCGTTCCAGGAAGAGGCGATTGTCGATCTCCAGCGTGGGAACGAGGCGATCTGGATTGGAATCCCGCGTCGGTTCATTGTTGTCCAGCCTGTACGCAGTGTACCGCAGGTTAAGGGCGGGTGTTATTGAGTACCAGGGTTTGTATATTGGTGTGGAAATTCGACTGTGGATGTCGAATCGTTGGCCCTCAGTTGGGCTGCCGTTTTTTACGAAATTTACATATTCGAATGCCAGTGCGTAGTCGATCGGGGTGGCCGTTTGCAGAGAGTTGCTATAGCCGACATTGATTCGAGGTAGCGTGGCATAAGGGCGATCGGTGAGGGGAAGCGCCGTATTGATGGTCTGCGGACTCTGGAGTTCGGCAGATATTGACACTCCTTGTCGAAAGTAGTCGAGTGTCATGGATCGCTCGAGATGAGATTCCTGGCGAATAGGTGAGTTACTTCCATAGTCCGACAGGAATGTCTCGTCAGACACGTGGTTTATATTGATCTGGCTGTTCAGATGTTTGGAGAGTCGGCTGGCTATCTCTACCGAAAGGGCGCCGCGGCGATTGTCGCCCGTGGCCAGTTTGTCATTGTGTATGTAATCAGCCTGGATCGTGCCTGAATGCGCCAGGGTCAGGAAACGAAATTCCCCGCCCAGCAGCAGGCCGTGTTGGCTGGCCAGGCGCGGGGTCAGGGTCAGGTCGTAGTTGGGCGCGAGATTGAAGTAGTAGGGCAGGCTCAGGTCCAGCCCCAGGCGATCGCTGTAGCCCATGCTGGGAATCAGGAAGCCGCTGCGCCGCCGGTCGTCGATGGGGAAGCTCAGCACCGGCACATAGGCCACCGGCACGCCCTTGAATGACAGCCGTGCGCCGCGCGCGGTACCCAGTCCCTCCCTGGTGTCGATGTCGAGGGTCTCGGCAGTGAGCTGCCAGTCGTCATTGCCGGGCGGGCAAGTGGTGTAGGTGATGCGTTGGTAGCGTCCGGTATCGGGGCCGGTCAGCTCTGCGCGTGCTGCGGTGCCGCGCGCCAGGATCCCGGGTAGCCGGTATTCGGCCTGTTCGGCGTGTCCCTGGCGGGTGTGCAGGTTGTAGTGAACCTGTTCCGCGCTCAGGCGCAGGTCGGGCCGGCTGAGCAGAACATCGCCGCTGGCGGTGAGTTCCCCGCTGTCGCGCTGGAAGGCGATGCGCGCGGCACGCAGGCGGTCATGACCATGCAGCAGATCGACGTTGCCGCTGAAAAGCGCCTGATCGTCAACCACCGAGGCCTCTGCACTGTCGGCGGTGACCTCGACGAGGACAGTTTCGGCGGCAGGTTGCGGGAAAACTGCGATACGGGTGCAGGACTGCCAGGGGATGCCGGCATCGAGCAGCGCGCGGTTCTCCAGGGACGGGGTGGTTGCTTCCTGTCGGGTTGGCTCCGAAGTCGCGGTGGCCTGTTCGGGGGCGGGTTTTCCGGAGGCAACGGGGGGCGTTGCGCTTCCGGACACAGGCCGTGGTGGGGAGGCCTCGAAACGTGACGGAGCTGCTGGTGTCTGGTCGCCGGTTGCCGCGGGTGGTGTATTCGACCTGCTGCTGCCTTGATCCGCTGTTGCAGGCCGGGGTGGCACCGGGACAGGTCGGGGAGCGGGGGCGTCCTTCACTGCGGCTGGGGCCGACGCCTGTGGTGGCAGGCGATCGCCCGGGGGCGCGGGCGTGCTCGTGGGAGCCGGCGGCGGGGAGGATGGAACGCTGATGCGCCCGGTGTCGCCGGTGCAGTCCCAGCCGCCACCGACCGTGGCCTTGCAGTCCCAGCCATTCGCTCTGGCCGGCACCAGGACGGCCATGCCCAAGGCGCATAACAGGGCGTGGCCCAGACGATGTCTTTGGAACAGGTGGCGGCGGCCGGAACGGGGTATGTATGACACGGTTAGCGTTCTACCAGATGCTTGGGCCGGGAGGTATGCCCCCTGGCGCTTCAACGGGCGGTAAAATCTCATAGAATGACGCTTTCTTCAATGTTGGAGGGGGCGGCATGCCTGGCAGAGAGGCACAGATGCATGACTGGCTCGAGGGGCGGTGCGGCCTGTTCGGTTTCAGCCTGGTGCCGGCGTCCTCCGATGCCAGCTTCCGTCGCTATTTCCGCTTGCATCTGCCGGACGGCGAGACGCGCATCGTCATGGATGCCCCGCCCGCGCACGAGGACTGCTGTCCTTTCGTCGCGGTGAACCAGCGGCTCGAGGCGGCGGGGGTACATGTGCCGCACATCCATGCGCAGGATCTCGAGCGCGGTTTCCTTCTGCTCGAAGACCTGGGCGACCGTCTCTACCTTGGCGAACTCGACGAGGCCTCGGCCGACCGGCTCTACGGCGAGGCCATGGACACCCTGCTGCGTATTCAGCGCGCCGATGCCTCGGGCCTGCCGGACTACGATCGTGCCTTGCTAGCCCGCGAGATGGCGCTGTTTCCCGACTGGTTGCTGGAAGTGCACTTGGGCCTAGACCTGGCGCCAGCCGAGCGGCGGATGCTCGGTAGTGTGTTCGAGCACTTGATCGACAACGCCCTGGCTCAGCCCCGGGTGCTGGTGCACCGCGACTACCATTCGCGCAACCTGCTGGTCTGCGACGCGGACTCGCCTGGGGTGATTGATCACCAGGACGCGGTGTTCGGGCCGATCACCTATGACTTGGTCTCTCTACTGCGAGACTGCTATATCGCCTGGCCGCACGAACGGGTTGCTGGTTGGCTGGAGGATTATGCCGAGGCGGCGGTGGCTGCCGGCCTGCTGGACGAGGTGCAGTGCGCGCGGTTGCCCGAGTGGTTCGACCTGATGGGCGTGCAACGGCACCTGAAGGCGGCGGGCATCTTCGCCCGCCTGTGTCACCGTGACGGCAAGGCGGGTTACCTGGGCGACATCCCGCGTACCCTGGGGTACATTCTCGCGGTGGCCGAATGGCGTCCGTCTGTGGCCCCACTGGCCGGTTTTCTCGAACGGCGGGTGATGCCCGCATTGCAGGCAGCATGAGTACCTGGTCGCCACATCCGGTCCACCTGTTGACCTTCGACCTGGACGACACCCTCTGGCCTTGCAAGCCGGTGATCCAGGCCGCCGAACGCGCGGTACACGACTGGTTCCGCGAGGCTGCGCCGGTGATCGCCGAGCGTTACGACATCGACAGTCTGCGCGAGCATCGTATCCGTGTGGCGCGCGAGAACCCGCACTGGGCGCACGATCTCACCGGTATTCGCCTGCACAGCTACCGGCAGCTGGCGCGTCGGCATGGGCTGGACGAGGCCATCGCCGAACAGGCCAATGCCGTGTTCCGTCGCGAGCGCAACAAGGTCACGCCCTGGCCCGAGGTGGCCGAGGCGCTGCGCGCCCTGCGCGAGCACTTCGTGTTGGTAGCTGTGAGCAACGGTAATGCGCAGATCGAGCACACCCCGCTGGCCGACTGCTTCCATCATGCCTTCATGGCCGAGGAGGTCGGCGCGGCCAAGCCGGATCCGGCGCTGTTCCATGCTGCCGCCGAGGTCAGCGGTATTCCCCTGTGGCAGGCGGCGCATATCGGTGACGATCCGCACCGCGATGTCGAGGCAGCGCGACGCGTGGGTATGCATGCTGTCTGGGTCAATCGCAACGGCACGGCCTGGCCCGACGACTTGTCGCCGCCCGATCACACCGTGAGCGACTTGCGCGCGCTCGTGGCTGCCTTGCTGGGCGATCGCTGAGGGAAGGCATGGGTCAGGAATGCAGGCCGGCGCTCAAGCTGTCCTGGCCATTCTCCGTGCTGTTGCTGCCCGCCTTCAGCGTCGTCTGCCGGTGCATCAGCCCGGCGCCAAGGCGGTTGCGTATTCCGTCGGTGATCCTTATGCCAGCGCAATATTCCGGCTAGCTGCGATCCTTTGCCGATTTGCCGGGCGGGTAAGCTTGCTCGTGGCATTCCAGCAGGTACTGGGCAAAACGCTGGCTGTTTCTGAACAGGTCGAAGTGACACTTGAGGTGTTCCCAGGCCCCCTGTGCAAGCATGGCGGCGTCGATTTCGCCGTGGACGATCCTCGCGACGAGTTCAGCCAGTTGCTGGTCGTCACCGGGTTCGAAGAGCAGGCCGCATTCGCCGTTGGCAAGCAGCTCGGGTATGCCGCCGACCCGGGTGGCAATGACAGGCACTCCAAGCGACATCGCCTCCATCAGCGCAATCGGCATGCCTTCCACCACGCTGGTCATGACGAAGAGGTCGCATTCGGACAAGCGTTCGAAGACTTCGTGGTGGTAGCACTTGCCCAGCAGTTTTACGTGGTCTTCCAGCCGGGCTTCGCGAATCTGTTGCTCCAGAAGCTCGCGTCTGGGGCCTTCGCCAATGACCTCGCACTGGAAGTCTATCCCTCGGTCGCGCAGGCGTGCGCAGGCATCGATCAGTACATGCTGGGCCTTGTGGTCGGACAATCTCCCGACATTGAGCAGCCGCAATGGGCGGCCTGCCTCCAGCCTGGGGGATTTTGGTCGGGGGGAGTCGCCGATGCGCACCCCCAGAGGGATGACGGTCACTTTGTGGGGATCGATGTCGGCATAGTGTTGCTCGATATACGTGAGGTTATGCTGCGATATGGAGACCAGCCGGTCCGCTGCGGCGAGCTTGTGCGCCAGATCCGGCACATGGTCGAAGGTCAGGTCCGCGCCGTGCAAGGTCATGGAGAACGGAAGATCGGCGAGGCGTTTCGCCCACAGGCAGATGGCCGCCGAACTGTAGGTAAAGTGGGAATGCAACCAGCACCGGGGGCCGTAGCGGTGGATTACCAGGGCGGCGCCGACGATGTGTGCCAGGCTGGCCGGCAGGCGTTCTTCCATGGTGACGGTCTGCGCTAGGCATCGGAGCAATCGAATGGGGCGGCGCAACAGCAATGCGAACAATGCCCTGGCGACGCGGGACCAAGGCGCGTCCAGGAGGTAGTCGACCTCTGCCATGTCGTCGCGCATGTGCGGGTGTACCTGCTCCGGGGTGGGGCGTCTCGCGGATACCAGGGCAAAGGCGAGACCGTTCTGGCGAAGGGTCCTGAACTGGTCGAAGATGAAGGTCTCGCTGAGTACGGGGTAAACGCCGTTTATGAATACGATGGGCTCGGACATGACGGTATCTGTCACAGGCTAGGGCTGGTTCCTCAATCCCGTTCGGTGCGTTGCCAGCTCATCTGCCGTCGGCGTATGAACGATGCCAAGACGGCCCAGGTCTTCTGAAGGATGTAATAGGGTAGGTGGATGGCGATCGACGGCACTGAGGACAGGTTGCCGTAATGGCGTGCCGCTTCGATGTAGTGGTAAACGATGGACAGAAAGCCGATGCCGGACAGCAGGCGTTGGGCCGGCGTTCCCAGCAGGCCAATGCACAAGGCCAGCACGACCAGGCTGACCGGGGGGAGAAGGTCGAGCAGGCCGTCGAATGCACGGCGTTGGCCGCCTGCCCAGGCCCTGAGCAAGGGGATGAAGTGCGCTTTGATGATTTGCCAGCGCCCCCTTTCCCATCGTACGCGTTGCGTATTGGCCGCCTGTTGCCCCGTGGGCATGTGGGACTTGACCCAGGCCTGATCGGAAAATTCCACTTTGATATCGGCCTCCAGCAGCATCAAGTGGTATTCGATGTCTTCAACGATAGAGGAGGCAAGGTAAGGGACCCGTTCCAGGGTCTGCCGGGCAAGGCAGAAACCGTTACCCGTGATGCCGGCCGAGATGCCGAGCGACATCTTGCCGCAGGGACGTAAGGCATTGAAGGAGGCCAGAGACCATTCGAGCATCCGAGTACGCCAATTGACGTCCGGATTGAGCACGCCAGAGCGGAGTAGCAGCGCCAGGGCGCCGGATTCCAGGTGATCGTTGCACACCGCCAGAGCCTGGGGGTGCAGGCGTGAATCAGCGTCAACCACCAGCACCGCGTCCCAGTCTTGTTGGATGAGTCGTGTGAAAAAGGCGTGAAGGGCTTGTCCTTTTCCGGGCTCTCCCTGGCGTTCCCATACCTCTGCGCCGGCTGCCCGGGCGAGGGCTGCCGTGTCGTCGGTGCAGTTGTCGGCGATGACCCATACGGCGAACCGTTCCGCTGGGTAGTTTTGCTTCCTGAGGTTCTCGACGGTTCCGCTGATGAGCTGTTGCTCGTTGTAGGCTGGCACCACGATGGCGATACGCCGCTTTCTTGTTGCGGCAGGCGGGCGATGTCGGCCGCATTTTGCGGCCAGGGCCAGTACGCCCAGGTAAATGGCTGGCAGCACGCCTATAACCAGGAGGGGTAGCCAGAACCAGTTCATGCTGTCGCTCCGGTGCCGAATGGTTTGCTCAGACGAATCGCCGGGGGGCGTCGGCTGGGTAAAGCTGTTGAGGTCCGTGTGGCGTGCAGCTACAGCGTCTGGCAATTGCCCGTTGGCAGGTGCCTGGATCACGGTCGTCGATGCATGTATCGTCATTCCAAGGCATTCCGACCAGATGCTGGTAATCGGGGGATCTCTGCATGGGCCCTTTCCCTGAGGATAGATGGTCTATGCGCTGTATGGATGTCGACGGCGCTAGGTAGGTTGACTCTGGAACAGGCCGCTTCGGGACCAGAGCAATTGTGCCAATTGTAAGCGCTGCAGGGGAGAGAGCCAGTCGGCCAGCGGTTTTTCTTGATGTGCTTCTGTCACTATGCCGTACAGAAGGCCGCCATGCTGTTGCAGCAGCGAGTGCTCCAGGTCTTTCATGGCTTGTGAGGCAACGACCCTGGAATAGACAGGCCAAGGGCCGGGATTGTCTTCGGGGCCGCGGAGACGATCCTGAAGCTTCCAGCACAGGAGGTTTCCGGGACGCAGAAAGATGTTGGTGGCTGTGGAGAAATAGGGGAAATACCCCTCGGTTGCATGAGGCAACATCCAGGTTGGCCGCAAAAAGGGCTTCATCGCGCGTTGAAACAGTCGGTGATTCAGCTTCCAGCTCAAGGGTACGCGCGCGCAGAGCTTGATGATTTCGATGTCGGTGAACACCTCGAAGGAGCGGAACAGGCGCCGGTTGCCCGTAACGTCGGCGCCACCGTTGGTTTGGGGAGACCAAGGCCAGATGTGGGTCCATTCGGCGGCGGACTCCGGCCTCAGTGCGGCCACGCGGTCATAGTGCGCCAGCCGGCGCGCGTAGACTTCGTCCACCAGTTCGGGTGTAAAAACCTGCTTGGCTGACCGGAGATCCCGATACCAGGCATCCACGGAGAAGCCGGCTTCTTCCCGGCCGAGGATGACGCCTTGCTCTGGCAGGGCGATGCCAAGGCGTTGGAAGCGGCGAGTAGGTACGTAAAGCGCCTTCGCAAAGACATCAGCGCCGATGCCGCCCAGTACCGCGGGATAGTCTTCGAGTCGGCATTCCTGTTCGTAGCCGAAGGTATGCACATGCACATATTCGTGTTGTGCGCCGACGAGGCGCGTGCAGCCGGCCAGATTTCGGAGGTAACGATCGGGCGTTCGGGTGCCGACATGGGGATGGATTCCGAGCACCCTGGCGACGCGGCAGGCGGTACGGCTTTCGCGGTTTGGCTGATCCACGAATACATAGCCGTGCCGTTCGATATTTCGGGGAACTGCCCCGGCAATGGCACGGCTGTCTTCCCCGCCACTCAGAAACATCGCGATCCTGCCAACGGCTCCGCTGACCTGATTGACATAGCCGGCAATCGCTTCGCGCAGGCAGGCAGCCGCGTCTTCCAGGTCGGTTTCCATGTCCTGCTCCAGCGGGAGCCAATAGGTGCTGCTGGCCTCCTGTATTCCCATTTTGGGGGAGCATCGGAGCGTAAACAGCGTGCCTGGCGGTATCTGGCTCACGTTCCGGTAGAGCGTATAGGGATAACAGACGGAGCGGTTGATCAGCAGGTCGACCAAGGCAGCTTGGTCGATGTCTGAAAATCGCTCGGCCTGTTGTGCGACCAGATCGGGATGCGTGCCGATGACAAGGTGGCCGCTGTTGGTCTGTGCGCGATAAAGAGATGAAAAACCGATGGGATCCGTGACGAATATGATCTCGCCCAGCTGCTTGTCCACTCGTACCACGACAAAGGGGCCGGACAGTTCGCTTGTCCAGTCCGGGGTGCCGGTGCGGCACCAGCGTTTGAGCAGCGCCTGCGACAGGCGGGCGTCTCGGGATGTCTGTTCAGCCGTCGGCGCACGGGGTGGTTCACCGTGCAGGCGCGACAGCGGGCCTCCGGTGACGAACAGCAGGTAGCGTTCGTCTTCGAAGGGCGCGTATCCCGCATAGTGATCGTCCAGCAAGGCCAGTTGGCCCCACTGTCCCTGGAAGGTCTGCACCTGGCGTTGGCGCGGGTGCATGATGTGCAACAGTCTTTCCAGGTCGCGCGCGGATGTGGCGGCGGTCGTGTAGAGAAAATCGCTCATCTGGATGTTTCAGCCAGCATGTGTAACAGGACTTTGAACGTGGGACTGCGACGGAGAGGGAGGGTGGTTACGGGATGGATCGAATGACCACAGGTCTGCATGACAGGCACCTTGATGACTGCTGGGGACCTGCTTCAAGGTTCCAACTCGATATTGTCGATGAAGAACATGTCACCGGCCTCCCTGTATTCCAGGATGAACAATAGCTTGTGTATATTGTTCAGTTTGAGGTTGGCCTCGCGGGAGGTGCGCAAGGAAGACAGCGACAGGCAATATCTGCGCCAATCATTTTCTAGCGTGAATTGATGGATGGAGCTGGTGACTGGGCGCTTGCTATCCGGTGTGTTTCGCACCCGCACGATCAAGGTCGATTGTGGACGTGTTCCTTGGGCGTCGAAACATAATCGACTCATGCGAGACCAGTCGTTGACTAGCGGGTGGTAGACGACGCCGGGCCAGGCGATATCTTTTCCGTCGACGGACAGCGCCCAGCCGTTTTTCGGGTCTCTGTGAATCAACGAAAGTCGTTCATGGCTCAACGGTTTCCACACAGAGCCGTGGTCATCATCTTCGAAGTTTCCCAGCACCGGAAACAGGGAGCGCAAGCGATTCTGTTCCTCGCGGGCCTCCAGAAAGGGCTGCAGGCTCACTCCTATAACGCCGATGGCCAGCAACCCAAATAGCAGACTGAATGCTTTGGCATCCGCTCGCCACGCGCCAAGGATGAATCCGGCAAACAGGATTCCTAGCAGGCCGTTGTTCAGATCCTTGAAACTGCCACTGCGATCGAGCAGCGGTTGTAGCAGTTCCAGTGCAACGACCAATGCCAGTGCCAGCCCCAGGGCTGCGGAAAAAGAGCGCGTCAGATGGAACAATAGGAAGACCGTCAGCAGGGCGGCGGGGAAATGCAGGATGTCGAAAAGAGACATGGCGATGACGGGCTGCCAGCTTTCTACCCAAGGCTGTGGTACCACAGCCGCCCCGCCCACGAGCATGAGGGCCATAATGGCTACGGTGTAGGAGCGTCGTTTGGGTGCACGTCTGATCACGGTCTTAAGGCCTTGCGCGGGTTATCTGTTCCACTAGTTGCATGACGCGTTCGGCATTGTGGCCCCAGGTGTAATGGGCACAGAGGCGCTGATGGGCATTGTTGCCATAACGCGTGCGCAGCGTTTCCGACTCGATCAGGCGTGACAAGGCATCGGTCAGTGCGTCTGGGTCGTCTGGCGGGAAGAGCAAGCCATCTGTTTCGTGGCGAAAGACCTCAGTAATCGGTGGCGTGTCCACCATGGCGATGGCTTTTGCCATGGCCATATATTCAAAGAGTTTCAGTGGTGAACCGTACCAGTTGGAATTTGGCATGACCGCAATATCGAAGGCGGCCAGGATCTCGGGCATCTCCCTCCAGGGTATGTGTCCGGTAAACAGCACCTTGTCGCCAAAACCGGCGTCATTCGCTTGCGCTTGCAGTTCTTCAACCATGGCGTTTTTTTGCCCGACCAGCATCAGGTGCAGTTGCGAATAGCGTTTTAGTAGGCGCTCGAAACTCGATAGTAGAAGAGGTACTCCGTGCCAAGGCAGAAAGCTACCGATAAAGCCGATGACAATGTCGTCACGTGCAATGCCATAACGGGTGCGCACAGCGTTTCCGGAAATATTGCGGTCGAAGAACTCCGGGTCTGCCCCGTTGGGAATTACGGCGATAGGCAATGCCGCAGGTGCGAGCGGGCGCAGGTGGTTTGCCAAGGCAGTGCTGACCATGTAGGCGCCGTGGGCATGGTGCAAAGCATAGTGTTTGCTGAAAATGCGTGACAGCAGTGGGATATGTCGATAATGCGCGTTGATGGCTTCGACGTCGGGCTCATTTATCTCTACTAGAACAGGGATCCTGAGCCTTGAGGCAGCCCATAGAATTGACGGAGTACTATCATGTCTCGTGATAATGAGGTCTGGTTTGTAGTTACGTAAAAAACCAACTTCAATGAAATATTGCCTGCCTTGCTCGACTAAGTGCTTGATGTCACGTAGGTACATCCGAGCTAGCCAGCCTCGCAGTCTTGCGAAGCGTCCAGGTGAGCTGCTTGTCGGTTCTTCGTCCCTGAGTGGCGGACACATGACCTCGAACGTGATGCCTCGGCACTGGCACAGTCTGCCGAAGCTGTCGATGAAGGCAGTGGTATGGGTATGGGTGCCGTCCCGTGCGGATACCTGGTAATGCACGTAGAGAATTTTGCGTGGAAGAGGCATGTGTGCGTATCCGACCTCAGCGGAGTTCTGGCCAAGGAGAAAAGTGGATTCTCTCGCTTGTCTGTTCTGCGTCCTGTCGCATTAGGTAAGGGCCCAGATAGATGCGGTAGAGCGAGCGATTGTCTTGGTCGGCAACAACAATGACCGATTCTCCCCGATTGGAAAGTTGTGCCGCGAAACGACTGGCTTGTTGTTGGCCGAATACCGTGCGTAGATAAACATAGAAGGCGCCTTTGTGTTCGATAATCAGTCGTCTTGCCGTGACCTGGGGTAAGCGTACCCGGGCGCCTTTTGGCAGGGCGTCGAGATCACGGAGATGGGGGTTGGCTGCTCGGATGATGTCTCTGATCGTGGACGTCCAAAGGCCATAATGCTCAGCCGCGATTTTACTCAGCAATTGGCCGGGCATGACATGAACGATACGGTCCTGGGGTGCCGCATCAGAAAATGCCGGCAACGGCAATTGGCGAGGGGTGGGCTGCATCGTCGCGTTGCCTATGGCTTTTGCCGCAGGTGGAGAGACAGGGGCGTCGCCAGGCGATACCGGGTTCGACAGCGGATCGGAGGTCTCGACAAGCGTTGCTGGGATGTTTTCCGGCTTGTCGGCAAGGCGGGGGAGGGAGCCATCCCTCCCGTCTTTTGCACTGGGCGCGAGGGTTCGCGCGGCGTTGTCTCGGGTGCCTTGCTCACCAGTCGGGCGGTTTTGCGGTTCGTTTTCCGGGGTTGGAAGATCCAGCAAGTTATCCAGCGACAAGTCGGCCAGATCCTCGTCTGTTCCTTCGTCGGTCGGCTGGTCGGCATCGGGAAGGGGAGGGAGCATCACAGTGGAGGGCATTCGCACCCGTTGTGCGGGTGTGTCTTCGGGAGAGGGCACTGCCAGTGACTCCCGGGGAATCGGTTCCCGCTCGCTATGGTAGCTATCGTAAGCGACAAATACCAGGTACCCAAGCAGCAGGGTGCCCCCGAGCCACAACCAGGATTTGTTGGAAGGGGCGGCACCAAAGTAACCATCTGGGGTCCGCGCCCCCGAGGTCGACGGGATGTTTTCGGTTTTTTCACCGGAAGCTGATGCTGGCTCTTTGGGGGGGGGCGGCGCAGGGGGAACGGCCGTAATAAAGGGGAGTTGGGTTATCACTTCCCGTATCGTGGGGGCTTCGATGTGCGTGAGTCCGTCAGCATACCCGGCCAACAGCGCATTATCACACATGTGATTGATCATGCGCGGTGCGCCGCTGCTTGCCTGGTACACCAGCTGCATGGCTTCCGGAGAGAACAATGATGCCGGTGCGCCGGCCTTTTGGCATCGGTAGGTGATGTATTCGATGGTTTCTGCTTGTGTCAGATTGCTGAGCGAGCGATGCAGTGCCACCCTTTGCAGAAGTGCGCGCAATGCCGGGGCCTGAAGGCGGTGAAGGAGCTCCATCTGACCGAGAAGCACGATTTGTAACAAGCGCTCACCCTCAACATCAAGGTTGCTCAGTCTGCGTATGCTGTTGAGCGTCTTGTCGGACAGGTCCTGGGCTTCATCAAAGAGCAGAACGACTTTGTGTCCCTTGCGGCAGATCTGATGAAGTTTTTTCTTGAGATTATTGAAGTCGTCTTCTCGTGAGGCCATGTCTCCAAGCTTTACGCCAAGCCGTTTTGCCAACCGCTGATGGATGTCTCTGGGGCGGAGGCCGGGGGCCTCGAACTCGAGTAGCGTGGCCGATTCTGGCAGCTGCTCTCGCAGCTTCCTGACCAACAGGGTTTTTCCGGTACCTATCCCTCCAGTGATCAGAATAATCCCCTTCTGGTTTTGTATGCCGTATATCAGGGCGGCCAACGCCTCCTTGTGGACATCGCTGGCATAGAAGAACGAAGGATTCGGTATGTTGTCGAAGGGGGGGTGATGAAGGCCAAAATGATCGAGATACATCGTGTAGTGTAGCCCTTTGATTGGGGGGTGAGGATGGTTGGCGGTCCGACTTTAACTTTTTTGTCAGTATCTATCCTTTAGAAGAATGGGGCTGGTTGTTCTTACGTCAAGCAGATTGCTTATCACGATTTCTCCTTTGTAGACATGTATATTGACAGGGACGCGCGTTAGCCGGCCAAGTTCCAAAGGGATGTTACGTATGATCCGCCTCCGATATTCGACGAAGTTTTTGGCAGCATCCCAGCGTCCCGCCCTTACAAGCAGGTCGGCGTTTTTTTTGCTGGCGAGAACGGGCTCGTCGTCTTTTATGTATACGATAACATGGCCGGGAGGGTCATATTCTGCGGACTCAATGTACACACCCCAGAAATAGGTGTCACGCGAGTCTGCCGGAGTTCGGGGATATTGAATCGCGCGTTGATCGAATTCCCAGGGGATGGTCTCTCCTGCCTCAGGTGAGTAATTGTCGGGGAATATGCCATCCGACAAAGAGTCAAAAGCCATTCCCTTCAAGGGCGTCAGGATATGAATGAGTGACAGTGTTGTTAATATGCCGCGATTCATATGCAATCCTCCAGCCCAAAGTGACGAGCAATTGGTTGCTTTATGGGTTTGGGGACGAGGTGAAGGTTTCTTCTTACCAGCCATGCCGGGGTGTCGCCAAGCCAGCGGGCTGGAATGAACAGGAAGCCGATTATATAGGCAAGCAGGCCCGTGAGCATCAAGAGCGCTAATCTCGTTGTGTTATTCAGGAAGGGGGTGGATAAATCGACAGCGCCCACGAACGCAGCCACCCAGAGAGCAAGGACAATGCTCTTGCCTTGGTCAGCAAAGAAGTCCGTCCATCGGCCACCCAGTAGCTGGAGTACCACCGCTGTTTTTGCCAGATAAAGCCAGAATGAGGCAAGTATGACCACTGTGGCAATGGCCTCAAGTCCATGTTCAAGAAAGACGTAAATACCGACAGCCTGTATGATGAGGTAAATGGACTGCAGCCGAAGTTCCACGTAAACTTTGCCTTTTGCCTGTATGATGCTTCCGGCTAGGTGAAATATAGACTTGAACAGGCCAGCAAAGGCCAGTAGTTGTAACGTAGAACTCGCGCTTTCCCAGGCGTCTCCGAAAATTCCTACGATAATCGTCTGTGGCGCTGCCATGACAGAGAATAAAACAGGGAAGATGATGAGCGAGGTGCTGGAGATGGCTCTCCGGTAAGCGCGCATGAGCCGTATATTGTCATCTTGTATGCGAGAGTATGATGGGAATAATACTGTGCTGAGGGTGCCGGATATGCGGATAACGGGCAGCATCACAAGCTGGAAAGACCTGCTGTAAAGGCCAAGCTCGTTGGGGCTTAGATATTTTCCTATTAGTAGATTGTCAGTGTTGCTGGCTGCGTAGTTGACTATGCTGGCAAGACTCACCCCGGTTCCGAAGTGCACAAGATCTCCGAGTTTGTTTCTTGTCAATCTCGGACGGCCAACAGGTCTGAGGAGTATACAGGCGAGAGATGAGGCGGTCTGCGTTGTGATGGCTCCGCAGACCAGGCTCCAGACGCCGTAACCTAAGGTGGCGAGTGATACGCCGATCACTAGGTAGCCCACGATATAGGCAAAGGTATCAATAAAGAATAGTTTCTTGAAATTAAGCTCTCGCATGAGCAAGCTGCGGCTGACAATGCCGGCACAGATGCCCAGCAGCGAGAAAGACAGAACGGTGATGATGGGCGCCAATTCGGCTTGATCAAACATTACTGCCAGGCTGGAGGCGAAGAGCGAGAAGGCAGTGACCAGTATCACGCCCATAATCAAGGACAAACCAAGAGCAGCCTGCAGATGTTCTCGGTCCAGCCGCGTGTGCTGGATGAGTGCCGGTCCCAGTCCCAAGGTAGCTATCATTTCCGCCAAGCCGACGAAAACGGTTGCCAAGGCGGCAAGGCCGAAATCTGCAGGAGAAAGAATGCGTGCAAGGATGGCTGTAGTTACAAGCGTCATCGTGTTTTGCACAATGATGCGCAGGATATTCCAATTGACGCCGCGAATGGTCTGAGTGGTGTGGGAATCGCTCATTTCCTTGTTGGGGAGTTGTAGTGCATGAATGCGGACAGGGATGTCACTACCCCAAACATAAGCCAAAGAGGTTGGTTCATATATATTGGGCTAAGGTCAACAATATTGTGTATGCACCATCCAATAATACTAGTGCTGGCGCCAAGCGCCGCGATAGAAAGGTCGCCTTCTAGGGTGAAAAATAGTTTTATTGCCGTCCTGATAAATATCGATACTATGATTACCCAAAGTACAAGAGATGGAATGCCGGCCTCTGCAGCCAAGAGAAGGAAGGTGTTGTGTACTGGGTAGTCGTAATATTTTGTTATAAATTGGCGAGTGTTGTCATATCTTTGCATTACATACGTATAATTGTTGGTTCCAACTCCCGTCAGGGGGTTGTCTTGGATCATGTTAAGCGAAATTTGCGCAAGGGGTATCCGTTCCTCGGCAGTGCCATGGTCGTCCTTCAGTAGGCGATCACGGAAGGTTGTTGATGTAATAAACAATAATGTGAGCGCGGCGGCGGCAACAAGTGCAGACTTGGCAAGTGTGCCAAGGATGGAGCTTCCGCGCTTGTAATGCCATAATGTGTTAGCTACAAGCATGCTGGCGGCAATAGATATCCACCCGCCTCGGGATCCTGTTAGCAGGAGTGCAATAATTCCCAAGAATAAGCTGGCGCCGAGAAGTAGCTTTTTTCCGGGTATTTTCTCTGTCAGAAAGAAATAGAAGACGGTGGGGATAAGCATATTTAATAGCATCGCTAGCGCATTTGGGTGGCCCGTGGTACCTCCTGGGCGTACCAGTAGTTCGTCGGTCCCTAGGCGACTCTGGATGCCAATGTCACGGCCGAGAAATTCGGCCGTAAAGATCTTTCCTATAAACTTTTGCTCTATGGCAATCACTCCCTCAATTATAAGAATAACGGAGAGTGCATAGGCGATATGACGGAAGTATTCTTTGCTGTTTATGGCGGAAGGGTAGAACAATAAATATATGACAAATAACTTTATATACCAAAAAATGGCGCTGACCGTCATGAATGGTTCAACGGAAACCAGGGTGCTCAATGCATTTAGTGTGATGAATATGAGGAGCAATGTAGCGGTTCGGGCATGTATGCTGAGGTGCTCGACTTGGTGTCCGAACTTTTTTGACATGACAAGGCGAATGAGCCAGCGGACGACCAGTGGCGCAATCAATACGTCTGATAGAGTGAATGTAAAGCCATTGGCAAAGACAAAGTGTGGAGCATTGTCTTTGAATAAGAAGCTGATATCATAGTAAATGGGGTAGGCGGCTATGGATCCCAGGAGCAGGATTTGTTGAATTTTCTGGGTTATTGTTTGAATGGCGATAAGGCTGGATAGTCCCATGATGAATAAGAAAAGGGCTGTAAGCCATTTGTATGGCAAGTGGCCGGCCGCATAGACAATAAAGGCGCCCGTTGTGGCCCCTATGATGATGGGGATTCCAATTGTTCCAATATGATTGCTCCGAATATTCATTCTGTAAAACGATAGGCAAGGCTTCTATATGAAACGTAGTAGGAGCTCAGGAATGGGGTAGCGTCTGTGGTTTAGGATTACGCCTAGGATATTTACGCCAAGGTGTGTCATGTCTTGTGATAGCGTCTTGAGTGCAGGCATGCGTGTCGTCCCTGCCTTGGCGATCAATGCAACGCCCTCACTTTCTTTTGCTATGGAATAGAGTGCGGGGTTGTTATTCAGGGGAGGGAGGTCGAGGATTATCCATTGGTAACGGGTCGGCGTGACACGCAAAAATTCCAGGAGACGGCCAGGCATGGCCGGGCTTTGAAGCTCTGCTGTTGTCAATCCTGCATTGAAGCAATCCAGGTTCGTATCGGGTGCTGTATTGCCCACATCGTCTTGCCTCTCACCGGGTGATGTCGAAAGATCGAGGAGCATGACCCGAGAGCCGGGGTCACTGGCAGCGAAAAGGCGCGCAATGTGAAAGGCGATGCTGCTGGTGCCAGCAGCATGGTGGGGGCTAGTGAACCCTATGACGGTGCCTCTATCGCTTGTTTGGGTGCCATAGAGCATGGTTGCGACCTTGTTCAGCTCTCGCAACCATTGCGTGCCGTTGAAGCGTTCATGGCGTTTTTCGAGTCTGGCGTGGTCGAGGCGGATCAGCCGGGAAGTCCAAACGTCGTTGGCGTCTGAGGTGTTCGCTTCGGGGCTGGTGGGGGGGGTGACGCGGTGGTCTAGATCCAGTCGCTCGCCCCCCTTGTTCAAGGCGTCGAAGGCCTTACCCATGTTGTTTTCCTCCTGAGGGGCTGGCCTCGACGGCTTGGGGAAGGTGATCAAGCGAGCCGAGGAAGCGCATGTCGGTACGGGCGATCAAGTCATGTGGTGTCCACACGTGTGGGTCCATGGCATAGGCGGCGACGGCCATGCCGATAGCAAGGAATAATCCGACGGCCACTGCCAGTGCCATCAGTTTTCCCTTTTGCGGGAACCAGGGGGCTGTGGGCTGGTGGGGGCGGTCGGCGACCTTAATGTTGGCAAAGCGCGCCTTGTTCTTTTCAAGATTGATGCGTGCTTTTTCGCGTTTGCTAGCGTAGAGCTCATAGTTCTCCTTTGCCAGTCGTACCTCAAGTTGCAGGCGTTGCAAAGCGATGGTGTTGGTTCTCAGTTTGGCGGCTCTCTGTTTTACCTCGTTGATGCGTTGGGTGAGCTCGGAGATCTCCTTTTCTCGGGACACGGCGAGGTCACGTGCCGCCTCGATGATGCTGCCCATTTGCAGATTGATCTGGCGGCGCATGTTCTGATACTGGGTCTCGGCATCACGCACGGGTTTGGAATCGGGGCGAAAGTCGTTGCGTGCTCGTTGTATGTTGATCAGCATTTGCGTGATGGATTTCTGCATTTCCACCAAGGCGGGGAACGCGGTCAGCAGGTCGGTGGAAACCCCGGAGAGCTGCCCTGTTTCGCGTAATTGCTGGAGCGCTCCTTCCAGTTGCCGCACACGGGTGTGAAGCGCCTTGAGCTTGGCGGTCAGTTCGCTTCTTCTAATTTCCAGTTCTCTGAGTATGCGCAGCTCCTTGTCGGCCTGCAGTTGAGGGTCGATAACCTGGAGTTTTCGACTGGCTTCGGCGAATTTCCGGTTCAGGGCCTTGTATCGTTGCTTGAAGCGTTGCGTCTGTGTGTTAAAGAAGTCGAGTCGCCCTTTCAGGCTTTGATTGATCGAAATGTGGTAGGCGATGAATTCGTCGATATAGGTATTCAATATGTCGACCACATGGCTGGGATTGTCTCCCTTGATAGTGATTTCGATGATATTAGCCATGGACAATGGCTCGGCTTCGATGCTGTCCAGCAGGTTGTTTGCGGCAGCTTGACGCGCTTCCTGTGTGTCGTCCTTGGCAAGTCGCAATTTGTCTACGACACGCTCGGCGACGGACGGCATCTTGAGTAATTGTACGATGGTGTTGAGAAATTGGACGTCGACCCGGTTTTCCATGCCGACCAAGCGCGCCGCGTCGGCATCGAAAAGGATCGGAGATTCGATTTGTGGCTTAACGAGAAGTTTCGCCGATGTCTTATATATCGGAGGTGACAGTAGACTGACGGCGAGGGCTGCCAGAATCACACTAAAAAAGGTCAGTACAAAGACCTGCTTTTTCAGGAAGAATATCGAAAGAATATCCCTCGCCGTTTGCGTATCGGCGTGACGAGGCTGCGCCCCTTGTGCGGTATCATTCATGGCGTCATGTAGTCGGCGATAACTGAGGCCTTGCTGTGTGTGCTGGTCATGTTTTCGTGTCGATTCTGTCGATTTTGTAGGGATGTGGAAGGTTTTATTGCTGCCATAGGGACGCCAATTGTTCGTCTCTCCTGGCGCTTTTGGGGTCTGTACACATCAGTTAGTTCGGCTTGAACAGGTCGACGTTATCGTTGACGCTGTATGCGAAACTGAAGTTGTACGGTATCAATGCACGCAGCAGGGTGCCGACGACAGAGGCACGGGCCAGTCGCGACTTAGGAACGAAGATCACGTCTGCCTGCCGAACGATCAGGTCCTTGCCCATGTTGCCGGTAGACAGTATTTCGGCGACGTCGACGAGGCGTCCGACCGCCTGCCGGCGCTCGTTGCGAGTGATCAGCAGGACACTGTCATGTTGTGCGGTGGACTTCAGGCCACCCGCCATGGCGATAGCCTGGGTGACGGTAACCCGTCCCGGGATCTCATAATATCCTGGCTCGGCGATTTCACCAAAGATATAGAAGCGGTTTCCGGTAGCGTCGCGAAGGGACACTGAAGTAAACATATCGCGCAGTATGGGCCGGTAAGCGGCATTGACCAAGCGCTGGATTTCCCCGATCGTTTTACCGGCGACCTTCAGCGGGGGCAGCAAGGGGATGCTGATGTTGCCGTCAGGTTGCACCAGCGCCAATCGACTTTGACCGCGTGGCGCGTTCTTGATGGCCTCTTTCAGTCGACGGATGTGCTCTCCATAGCGAACTAGGGAGACTGTTGCCCGCGGATTGTTCAGCAGATCGGAGAATCGCTGCGTGATGTTGTCGGCCAGCTCTGTGGGTGTCAAGCCGGCGGCGTCGATGTCGCCCTTATAGGGTAACGTTACTTTTCCGTCAGGTCGGACGTTGAGTGTTCGATCGAGTTGGCTGTAATAGTAGAACTCAACGCGAATCTGGTCGCCGACCGCAATGTGGTACTCATCCTGCTTTACCACATTGACATGGTAAGTGATCTCCAGGTGGTCGCCGGGCGATACCAAGTAGTCCTCGGTCAGGTAGAGAACTTGGTCCTCGTATGTCGCCTCTTTGTCGATTTCGGCAGGAGGGTTCGGTACTGGTGTTGTAGTGCAGGATGCAAGCAGTACTACCGATATTAGAATAACGACCAGCCTGATCTGTAGTGGCATGCTTGGTCCTCGTCTGGTCGTTTTCGTGGCGTCGAGTTTCATCCGCTCGGTTGACAATGGGGTTGACGGTCTTGCTCGACCGGACGTTTCTCACCTGATCGCGACTCATTCTCAGCCTTGAGGCAGAGTCAGTCTATCGTTTCTGCGGTAGGCCGCTCCCCTCCTCCTGGTATCAGCAACGTCGTGTCAGGTTGGAGGTGGGCAGCGCTGATGTGCAAGGCAGCCTCGCTGCCGGGAGACCCGACTCCGATCCTCAGTCAGTTAAGTTCGCCATTCTAGTTGAAGTGATTTATCAAGTAAATGCCTTAACTTCGCTGTTCTGTGATGAAATCACCTGGCGCTTGGTACGGAATCTGGTGTTTGGCAGCTACGGAGAGAGCTGCATGCAGCCGTCGAAGGGCGCGGTGGGGATTGGCTCGACCGCGGCGTGGAGAGGTTTCGAGCCGCCCGGGTGTAAGTTCTTGGGGGCTCTCCGCCTGCCGAGGCTGGCAAGGGGGGCATCGCGGAGTGCTGCAACCCCTACCGCCGGCGCACCGCGTAGGGCTATTGCTCGCTGCTCGACCTGGAGTGGCACCAGGCTTTGCAACGTCAAGTGGGGGCAGGTCTCATTGGCGGATCGCCTACTAGGGTGAGGAGAGCAGGAAAGTTGGTGATCATACGGGGGGTGAAAAGTCACGTCAAATCAATCGGTTGAAATATTCTCTCCGGTGCTTCTCCCCTTGCCGGTGATTGTCTCTTGGGGGCGGCAGGGCTGGTGTGCGATGTAGGTGGCTCTGCCTGGCCCCGCACAAAACGTGGAAGAGACAGTACACTGCCGGGGCGGGGCACAAGCAGCAAGAGAATCGAGGTGATCGCGTTGGAGAGGCAACAACTGTTGGGGGGCATCCGAAGATGGGTGGTTGGTCACGGGGCTGGCATGAAGCATATGGTGTCGCAAATGCAACTGAAGGTTGTCGGTGCAGCAGGCGTGTTGCTGGTGGTGGGGGGGTGTGCTGCGGTCTCGGAGTTGGGTGACGACTGTGGTCTGAGTGCCGCGGAAGGAGGTAAGTGCAGGGCGCCGTCTGCCGAGGTTGCTGCCCGGGCCGCACCTGTTGCGGTGTGGGACGATTTCCGTGGATTGCTGATCGAAGGGTATCGTCGTCGGGTCAAGACGGAAGACTATGAACACGACTTTGTCGAGCGAGAGCGGAATCGATCGAGGGTTGCTCGCTTGGCGCGCGGAGAGTTGGTGGGGCCGGAGGAATTGTCCTATCGGCGTTTGCCGCCACATGTGCAGCCGGCGTTGCGGGCGGCGCGCGAACAGCTGCTGAGGGCATTGTCCGGGGATGCGAGGCGCCGTATGCCGATGGCCTTGGCCAAGGCTCAGGTGAACTTCGATTGCTGGATGGAAGAGCAGGAGGAAAATCGCCAGCAGCACGACATCGATGCGTGTCGACTGGGCTTCGAGACCGCCATGCACCAACTGGAGGCGATTTCGGCCGAGACTCGGAACGAAAACGCCTGTGATTGCGAGGCGCCCGGCCCCTATATCGTCTACTTCGATCTGGATCAATCCGTGTTGACGCCAAGCGCAATGGCCACCTTGCAGAGGGTTAGGCGAGCCTATGCGCAGCTCCATCCGGCCAGGGTAGTCGTCGAGGGGCATGCAGATCGTGCCGCAAGCCAGGCCTACAACGACTCGCTGGCGCAGCGGCGGGTTCGCGCGGTTGTCGGCAAGCTGGTGGCGCTGGGTGTGCCCAAGGGGATCATCCTGAGTCAGAGTTTTGGCGAGCGGCGACCGCGGGTGGAGACCCCCGACGGCGTCCACGAGGCAGAGAATCGTCGTGTCGAGATCCGGTTCAGTTGGTAGCCAGGGGGGAGGGGTCAAGCGTCCCCCAAAGGTCTTGGCGGTCGCGAGCGGCGGCGGGCACTGGATCGAATTGTTGCGATTGCGTCCGGCCTTCGATGGGGCTGAGGTGGTTTACGTGACGGTGCGGTCGTTTTACCGTGAGGATGTGGATGGCAATGTTTTCTACTGTGTCCCCGATGCCAATCGTTGGAACCGTCTCAAGTTGGTCTGGCTGGCGTTCCGGTTGTTGCTGATTCTGTTGCGGGAGCGGCCGGATGTCATCGTTACCACCGGGGCTGCGCCAGGGCTGCTGGCGTTACAGTTGGGTCGTCTGCTGAAGATACGAGGCTGTTGGGTGGACAGCCTCGCCAATGTTGACCGGCTGTCACTCTCGGGGCGGTTGGCGGTGGGTCACGCGGCATTGTTCTTGACGCAATGGCCGCATTTGGCCAATGACGAAGAAGGGGTTGAGTACGCGGGGAGTGTGTTTTGATTTTTGTCTCGGTAGGGCAGATGCTGCCCTTTGATCGCCTGATTCGGCTCGTGGACGAGTGGGCGGCGTCACGTGATCGGCAGGACCTGTTCGCGCAGGTCGGCAATGCGAAGTATGTACCTAGACGCTTCGCCTCGGTGGATTTTCTGCCACCGTCGGAATTTCGGCGTCACTTGTGTGAGTCAGAGATCTTCGTTTCCCATGCGGGTACGGGCAACATTCTGGCCGCCCTGGAGACGGGAAGACGGATTCTGGTGGTGCCCCGGCGGGCCGAATGGAAAGAGGCGACGACAGACCATCAGGTGTCAACGGCCAGGCATTTCGAGTCCAAGGGGTTGGTTCGGGCCGTTTATGACGATGCCGATTTTCTGCCGGCTTTGGATCGGTTGTTGAGCGAGCCTCCACCTCCTGCCATTTCTTCTCCGGCTTCGCCGAGCTTGGTGGCGCGGCTGCACGCGTTCATTTTTGAAGGTCGTTGATTCAGTGGGCGCCGCTCCCTTTCAACACTGCGGGAATGGTAGCCAGCAGGATCTTCAGGTCCTCGAGTAGCCGGAAGTTATCGACGTACTTCAGGTCGAGTTCCATCCATTCTTCAAACGAAAGGAGATTTCTTCCGCTGATTTGCCAGTAACAAGTCAGTCCCGGCAAGACGCTGAAGCGACGCAGGTGGGAGACGTCGGTAATCAGATGGTAATCTGCTGCGGACAAGGGGCGTGGACCAACCAGGCTCATGTCGCCCCGCAGTACATTGAATAGCTGCGGTAATTCGTCGAGACTGCTTTTTCGTAAGTAACGGCCAATGCGGGTCACGCGCGGGTCGTTTTTCATCTTGAACGCGGCGCCATCCATCTCATTGTGTTTGGCGCGCAGTTCCTCCAGCATGGCTTCGGCATCCACCACCATGGTGCGGAACTTGTATAACCGGAAAGGTCGGCCATGATAGCCGTGCCGTTGTTGTATGAAGATGGCGGGGCCGGGTGAGTCGAGCCTGATCAACAGCGCGATCAATGCCATCAGTGGCGAGAGGACGATGAGCAGCAGGCCGGACAAGGAGATGTCCATGCCGCGTTTTATGAGGAACTGCCAGCTGAAGTCGTAGCCTGAGGATACGACGAGTTCGGGTAATGATGTGCCCTTCTCGTTGGCGATGAAATGGCTGCACCGGGAGCGCGAGAGCGCCTTGCGACCCACGATGGTCTCGAACACGTCCGGCAAGGGGAAGCGAATGGTGATACCCCTGGCCTCTGCGGTGAGAATAATGTCGTGGATGGCAGGCGTGAACTCGGTGACCGGGATGGTCACTACAAGCTCGTCGATCACCAGTTCGTACATCAGCTCGGCGAGTTCGGCATAGGTGCCCACATGATGTGAGCCAAGCGGTGCGTCGCCGCTGTCGTTGACGAATCCCAGCCACTCGTATCCCATGTCCTGTCCGTAGGAGAGCAGTTTGGCATAGCGTTTAGCCGTCTCACCATGCGCCAGAATGACTACGCGCCGCCTGTTCTGGTCTCCGAGGTTCGTCCGTTTCAGGAAGTGTCCCACGGTATGTCGCATCAGGTAGGTGGCTGCGATAGTAGTGGGCCAAAGAGCCAGCAGGAAGGGTGGGGACAGCAGGTAGAGGTCGAGTAGGTTGCCGGCAGCGGCAAACAGCAGGATATTGAAGGTGATGGCCTTGGAGAGGATGAGAAGTTCCTTTGTAGCGGTCAGTGTGAGTTGTGCCGGGTCGTACAGTTTGAACTGGTCCAGTATCCAGACGTACGCGGCCAAAAGAAACATCAGCAAGAGGATGTTGCCGACCGATACCCTGAGCGCGATGAATTCACCAATGGGATACTTGTCGATCTGCTCTGACAGGAACCAGGTGGCCACCAGCATGGAGGCGCCAAGCGCGATGACGTCCGCTATTCTATAGGCTTGATGAATGACTCTGCTCTTGTTGTATAGCATGTCTCTTCTGGCCTAGATTTGGAGTTACCCCGTTTCGGTGGGAGTTTCAACATTGGGGGGGCGAACCCCACCCTTGAGCTGAACATGTGGTCGCTCGAAGCTGATTGGTAACACATGGCTCAGCGACGAGTGCCGACGATGTGGGTTGTACCACCCCTCGTGAACTCGAAGAGGGCACGCTCTGCTTCGGCCCGCGTACGGAGTGTGCTCTGGTTCAGCAGTTCACACTCCAGGGGGCGAGGAAAGTCCCCGCCGTGGCATTGTCGAAGCAGTCGCCGAAACTGCCCATCGAAGGTCGCACACCCGCCTCTTCACAGCGCTGTTTAAAGGCCAGTGGCGTGTACTGGCAGCCTTGATCCCAGTGATGAACCGCTTCTTCAGGCCGGCGCCGCCACAGCGCCCTATCGAGCGCCTGAAGGACCAACTCGGCCTGCCATGCCATCGCTCAGCCTACGATACGCTGGCTGAATACGTCCAGGACGACCGATAGATAAAGAAACCCTTGCCAGGTCGCCGCGTAGGTGATGTTTGCCACCCACAGCCGATTCGGGGCCTCGGCCGTGAAGTCCCGATCCACCAGATCCGGCGCCAGCCGAGCAGACGCTTCACGAGTCGTCGTGCGGCAGCCTTTGCGGCGGCTGACGCTAACGATTCCCTTGGCCTTCATCAGCCGGTTTACCCGCTTGCAGCCGATTCGCTCTCCTTCGTCCCGCGGCACTCTCGTGACCCAGGACGATTCTGCCGCGCATAATACCCCCTCATGAAGACCTAGAGCAGATGGCACATCGTGGCCACAGGATAATGGTCCCGGCTCATTTTCACGAATTCGAAGATTTCGGTGGTGCCGAGTCGGTCTCCCGAGCAAACCAGGCCGCGGCATTTGCCAGGGTTTTCCGCTCCAACTTGAGCTGGCGTTTCTCACGCCGCAGCTGGCCCTGTTCCTGGCGCTCCGCGCTGGTTAGGACTTCTTGCTGACGCCCTTCATCACGGTCTGCCTCCGTGACCCGGTTGTGGATACACTCGGCCGTCGGTTCGAATTCCTGGGCCAGTGACTCCGGGCTGCGACCAGCACGTACCAGTCTTGGCCAGATGCAGACACTTCCTCTCAAACCTTCATGGAGTCCACGAAAACGGGCCAATTCCAGGGTGTCCGTGGTGAGCGGCATTTGCCATCTCACCTGGCTTGAAAACGGGTATTGTAGGGTGTTGAGGAAAACGGCTGAGACGGTGTGCCCAAGTAGTCGCCGTTCCAGCAATGTCCGCTGCAATGGCGATCATGGGCCGAGTGGGGCATGGGCGCGTAAGGCCGGTGGTGGGGGGGGATGCTCGTCGAGCGGTTTTCCCTCTGGGGCGGGATGGAGCTGCAGGCCTTTTCGTTTGTAACCGGGTGCGATGCAGTCGAGGTGTTGCTGGTTGCCGCGAATTGCATGACGGCTATAGCTAGCATGAACTGGATTATATGTGACGACTTGGTGACCGGTTTGGCTTGCATCACCTCTTGATACCCCCAATGCGACTGTGCGATGCCGGACATAACTGGAGCTAGGAGATTCGCCCTTGTCTTGGTCCGCGCCGAGCAGGAAGAGCTCGGGTCACTTCTGTGCGGGCCTTTGCTCCCCTTTTGTAGGGCCCTTTGGTTGACGGGTTGGGGGGAGGGAGCTTGGCTTATCCCGTCGACTATACAACAGATTTGGCCTCCCGGAAATGGCTTCTACAGACTCAATCAGGGGCGTGTCGCCTGGGCTTTTGCTTAAAACTGCCCATTGGATGGGAGAGTTGGGGAGGGGGGCTGCTTGGTGCATCGGTCAGCCTAGAGGCCGGCGGTCATGTCCGTTGGGGTGGTCCCTATTATTGGGCTTCCAGGGCGGTACGACCATAATTGACTGCTCCAGTGCCATGGCTGTCAGAGGCGATAGCTGGCCATGCCGCTACGGAATAGGCGGTGTGGGTATTCTTGTGCAGTATCTATGGGTTCGGGTGTTTTAATGAAGTCGAGTTATATGAATTCTGAAGGGCCGTGTCGCCCGCTGCGTGTTGGAATTATCGTCGATGAGGGGGGTATGGACTTCATTTCATGGGATCTTGTCGAGCGTAGCTGTTTGACTGACGCCTATGAAATATCGGCATTGATTGTGCAGCGTGTGGGGGCTGCTAGAGGCGCGCTGGATGTTTTGCGCGGTACTGTGTCTGCGAGAGGTTTTTTTCGCTTTCTTGAATATCGTACATTTAGGTTAATTCGCAGGGTCGAGGAGGTCCTGGTGGGGCGGATGTTCCCAGTTGCGGTGTCTCAGAGGACCAAGCGTGTCGATGCATACGATATTCCACGGTTGGAAGTTGCGCCTGTTCTGTCTGGAGACGGGGTTGTATTTCAGTATTCGAAAGAGGATCTGTCTGCAATATCTGAGCTGGAACTTGATGTTGTCGTGAAGGGCGGCAGTGGGGTTCTGAGAGGAGAAATATTAACGATTTTTGAATATGGTGTTTTGTCATGCCATCATGGGGATGATCGCGTGAATCGAGGTGGTCCTGCTGGGTTCTGGGAGGCCTGTCTCGGGGTGGAGACCACCGGGTTCACTATTCGGCGATTGCGTGACGATTTGGATGGTGGGGATGTGCTCTTCAAGGGTAAAATTGCCACTCGTGCGCTGTACCTGAAAAATCAAAGTGCAATTTTATACAAGTCGGCCCCATTTTTTGATTTACTTCTTAAGCGTATTGCTAGATGTGGTTCTCTGCCTGCGGAGTATCCGAGTCTGCCGTATGCTTGTCCGCCATATTCGATACCGCACATGGGGGCGCAGCTTCGATATATGTTGCGCATTCTTGTTCGTCTGGGGAGGAAGGCATGTCGTCGTATTTTTCATCGGCAACAACGTTGGACAATAGCGTATCAGCGGGTGCCAGATTGGGAGCGTGCAGTGTTATGGCGTTCGCGGTCCATCAAGAACCCTCCATGTCGTTACCTGGCTGACCCATTTGTCTGGACGCAGGATGGGCGTGAAGTGATTTTTGCAGAGGACTTTGATTTTCGTACTGGTAAAGGAGATATTGCAGCAATTGATATTACAGGGGACGATCCTAAGTATTTGGGTGTTGTTTTAAGTGAGCAATTCCATCTATCTTTTCCTTATCTTTTCGAGGCTGATGGTTCGCTATACATGGTGCCGGAGAGTCATCAGGCTGGCGAAATACGTCTGTACAAGTGTGAGGAGTTTCCTGGCAAGTGGTCTCTGCATAAGGTCCTGATTAAGGATATATCGGCCGTGGACACGATGATTTTTCCTCATGCGGGGCGTTGGTGGATGCTAACAAACATCGATAGTGCCGGGATGATGGATTACGAGTCCGAACTTCATCTTTATCATGCGGACAGATTCGACAGTGATACATGGGTTCCACACCCGGGTAATCCAGTTGTTTTTGACGCCAGTCGTGCGCGAAATGGGGGGATGTTGTATGGACGTGACGGCGCAATCTATCGGGTTTTTCAGCGCCAGGGAATTGGGGTGTATGGGGCGGGCATGGGTATCGCGCGAATCACCTTGCTTGATCGCAATGTATATGCTGAAGAGGTAATAATGACAATTGGACCGGATTTTGCGCGTGGGGCTCAGTTTGCTCACTCTCTGTCCCATCGAGATGGTATTCTTGTTCTTGATTACGGGAAGTATGAAAGAATATCCTCATGAAGTGGGGGGGTAAAGTTGTTGGGTTTCTGTGTGTTCTGTCAGGTTGAGAATGTCGATGCTAGCCTTGGCGGTTATGAGTTGTCTTATCCATGCGTGTCGTCTGCCCCCTTGGGATGAGGCAACAAAATTTTGTAATGAACGCTTGAGTGGGGGCGGAGTTGGTGCGGCTGCTCCAAGCGACTATACAATAGTATCAGGAACCGTGAAGTGAACTCAAAAAGTCCTGAACTCCGGACGTCTGTAGTGCGATCTGCCTTGAAGGTTGGTTGCAAGGTCTGTAAGGGCGAAGGAGGGTGTATGGCTATTAGATTACACTGCTGACCTCTGGATGTCAGAGGGCAGGTTGGCGATGTTATGATGAGTTCCGAAATCTCGGAAGGGGGCAAGGCATGAGATTGCCGATTTTTACAGCTTGCGAGGCGCTGTCGTTGCCATTGAAGTGGATGCCGGCTGGGATTCATGCCCGGGGGCTGGCGCTGGTGGTCAATCGTCTTTTCGCCGATGCACTGGATGCCGGGGAGCTGGACTTCCTCGAGGGCAAGGTGCTGCACGTCGAGGTGGAGGACATCGGACTCCATTACCGACTGGTGATGCGTGCCGGACGTTTCGCTGCCGCGGCCGCCGAGGCGTCTGTCGACGTTCGCTTCCGCGGCGGGTTGCAGACCTTCCTGCAGCTGGCGACCCGGCGCGAGGATGCCGATACGCTTTTCTTTCAGCGGCGCCTGCGCATCGAGGGTGATACCGCGACGGGCCTGCACCTGAAGAACTTTCTCGATGCCCGGGAGGGGGCATTGCTGCCCCCCGCGCTGCAATATTCGCTTGAGCGCATGACCGATCTGTACGGTCGCTATTGCGGTCGCGAGGACATGGCGACGGTCTGAGCCGACCAGTGCAGTCCGGGGCGGCCGTGCCAGTAGCCGTCACAGGGGCCGTTCGGTAGATAGCGCAGCAGTTCGTCGAGTGCCTCATCGATCGGGCGGCCCTGGCGCAGTACTTCGGCATGAATCTCGACAATGCGTCCGGTGTGACGCGACTGTGGGCTGATGCGCAATAGCTCGACTCCCAGTTCTGCGGCCTCGGCCAGTACGCCCAGCAGGGTGAAGGTCTGTGCCGATTGGGTCTGGATGCCGTTGAGGGTGAGAAAGCGCTGCTCTTCCTGGGTCGACAGCAGCATGCCGTCGGGGTAGTCCAGGCAGCGGAACTGGCAATCGTCCTTCGGTAGCCGGTGCGCGCGGGCGGTGAAACAGCGTGCCGAGAGGGCCAGGGGCAGGCGGCCGAAGGCGAAGACCTCGGTCTCCACCTTCGGTGGGCGCTCGACCTGCATGTGGGCCAATGCCGCATGTGATAGCTCCACCGGCATGACCCAGCGCTGCATCCCCAGCGAGGCTAGCTTGTGCAGGGTGCGGTGGTTGTAGATGTTGATGAAGGGACCTGCCACGAAGGGTGAATGGCCTGCAAGGCGTTGCACGGCGGCCATGTCGTTGGCCTCGACCAGGAACCGCCCGTTGTCACACAGGCGGCGCAGGGCCTTGAGCTCGGACTCGGCCTCGATCAAGGCCAGGCTCGAGAGCACCACTTCCTTGCCGGCCGCCGCCAGTTCCTCACCGATCGCCAGCCAGTCTTCGAGCTTCAGGCTGCGCCGTTTGGCGCACACCGTCTCGCCTAGGTAGACCGTGTCCACCGGGCGGGATGTGATGTCGCGGTAGAAGGCGAACAGTTCGTCACGCGACCAGTAGTAGAGGACAGGGCCCAGGGACAGGCGGGGTAGTGAGGCATGCATGGCGGTGCTTCTCCCGGGTTCATTGCCAGGTGCGGGCATAGGCGCCCAGCGTGGTCTGTTGCCCCTCGCTCACCCGACCCAGCACCTGCTGCCATTCAGGCAGCGGTCGGTAGTGTTCGGGGTCGCGCAGGCAACTGTCGATGGCAGCGCGCCAGACCTGGGTCACTTGGCGCACGTAGGCCGGGCTGCGCTGACGTCCCTCCAGCTTGATGGCGGCCACGCCGGCTTCGGCGAGTTCGGGCAGCAGGTCGAGGGTATTGAGGCTGGTCGGTTGTTCGATGGCGTAGTAGGTCTGTCCATTCACCTGATAGCGGCCCTTGCACAGGGTGGGGTAGCCGGCATTCGCTCCCTTGGGTACGCTGTCGACCAGCACACCACCCAGGCGTGTCTCGAGTCCTTTCGGGGTCTCCACCCACTGGACTGCCGCCGCGGGCGAACAAACGCCGTGTGTGTTGGGCGACTTTCCTGCCGCGTAGGAAGACAGCAGGCAGCGTCCTTCCACCATCACGCAAAGACTGCCGAAGCCGAAGACCTCGATCTGCACCGGGCTGTGCTCCACGACCTGGCGAACCTGGGCCATCGAGAGCACGCGCGGCAGCACTGCACGTCGCACGCCGAACTGTTCGTGGTAGAAGCGCAGCGCCTCGTAGCTGGTGGCCGATCCCTGCACGGAGAGGTGCAGGTTCAGCCCGGGATGTCGGGTACTGGCGTAGTCGAGGACACCGATGTCGGCCGCGATCAGGGCGTCCACGCCGAGATCGGCGGCCCGGTCTACTGCCGACTGCCAGGTGGGCCAGCCCTCCGGGCGGGGATAGGTGTTGAGCGCCAGGAAGACACGGCGGCCACGCGCGTGCGCGTGGGCGATGCCTTGGGCCATGCTGTCATGGTCGAAGTTCAGACCCTCGAAGTTGCGAGCATTGGTGGCGTCCCGGAAGCCGATGTACACCGCATCGGCACCGGCGTCCACGGCCGCCTTGAGGGAGGTCAGGTTTCCGGCAGGGCAGACGAGTTCCATGAGATGACCTCCTCGGTGGTTGGGGGATGGGGCCAGGCGCTGCCCTGGCGGGTGCCGCGCTGGATCAGGGTTTCGGCGATGCCGTCGATCACTTGCCATTTGCGGGCGCACCAGGCCGGGGCCAGCAGGAGGCTGGCCGGTGCGGTACCGGTCAGGCGATGGTAGAGCACCTCGGGCGGGGTCGCCTCGATCAGGTCGGCGGCGGTCTCGATGTAGGTCTCCAATGGCCAGGGGCGGTATTCACCGCGTCGCCACTGGTTGGCCAGCAAGGTGCCCTTGACCACGTGCAAGGGGTGCAGCTTGAGGCCATCGACCCCTTCGGAGACCACCCGTTCCAGGGTCTGCAGGGCGTGCTCCGGCCCCTCGCCGGGCAGGCCCACGATGAGGTGGGTGCAGACCTTCAGGCCCCGGCCGCGTGCCCGCCTTGCTGCGTCCTGGTACTCGGCAAAGCCGTGGCCTCGATTGACCCGTTCCAGGGTCTGGTCGAAGGCCGATTGCAGACCGAGTTCCAGCCATACCTCGTGCCCTTCCGCCTGGTAATCCGCGAGCAGATCGAGCACTTCGTCCGGCACGCAGTCCGGGCGGGTGCCGATCGACAGGCCGACCACGTCCGGTTCGCGCAGTGCCTGCCGGTACAGCTCGTCCAGCCGTTCCACCTCGGCATAGGTGTTGGTGTAGGCCTGGAAGTAGGCGATGAAGTGTCGGGCGCCGGTGCGCTTGCGGATCACCGCGCGGCCTTTACGTATCTGTTCGCCGACCGATGGCTGGTTGCGGGCGTTGGGGCTGAAGGAGACGTTGTTGCAGAAGGTGCAGCCACCGCGTCCCTTGCTGCCGTCCCGGTTGGGGCAGGTGAAGCCGGCATTGATCGCGATCTTGTGCACCCGCTGACCATGGCGCCGTTTCAGGTCCTGGCCAAAGGTGTTCACGAGTTGGGGCAGCAGGTGGGTCATCGGGAGGCCTGAAGGATCAACGCATGCTGCGGAGATTATCGGATCGCCGTGGCAGCCCCCCTTGATCTTGGTCAAGTCGCAGCCGGCGATATTGGGGTGTAATTCGCCACGAACCACAATATGTTGTGGTGCTTCGATTGTTGAACTATAAGATCTTGTGTTGTAGCCACCCGCCGAAGGAGGAAGGCCCATGTCAGCCAATATTCAAGAGATCGCCCGTCTCCCGGGGCGCGTACGCCGGCGTGACGGCACTGAGGCGCCGTTCGACAGCCGGCGCATCCTCTCGGCGATCCGTCGGGCCGGCGAGGCCACCGGGGAGTTCGGCGAGGAGGAGGCCGGGCGGCTCACCGCCCAGGTCGTCAAGGTACTCGCCCACGGGTATTTCCCGGACGGCGTGCCGGACATCGAACGCATCCAGGACATCGTCGAGCAGACCCTGATCGCTGCCGACCACCTGGCCACGGCCCGTGCCTATATTCGCTACCGGGATCACCACCAGCGCCTGCGTGCCGATCGTCGTACTCTGCTGGACGTGGCTGAGTCGGTGGACGAGTACCTCGATCGCACCGACTGGCGGGTGAGCGCCAATGCCAACCAGGGATATTCGCTGGGTGGCCTGATCCTCAATACCTCCGGCAAGGTGATCGCCAACTACTGGCTGAATCACGTCTATGCGCCCGAGGCGGGCAAGGCGCATCGCGAGGGCGATATCCACATCCATGACCTCGACATGCTGGCGGGCTATTGTGCGGGGTGGTCCTTGCGCACCCTGCTGCAGGAGGGGTTGAACGGCGTGCCGGGCAAGCTGGAATCGGCGCCGCCGCGTCACATGTCCTCGGCCATCGGTCAGATCGTCAACTTTCTCGGCACCCTGCAGAACGAGTGGGCGGGTGCGCAGGCCTTCAGTTCCTTCGATACCTACATGGCGCCGTTCGTGCGCAAGGATCGCCTCGATTACGCGCAGGTCCGGCAATACCTGCAGGAGCTGATCTACAACCTCAATGTCCCGTCGCGCTGGGGGACCCAGACACCGTTCACCAACCTGACCTTCGATTGGGTCTGCCCCGAGGACCTGCGTGAACAGGTGCCGGTGATCGGCGGTGAGGAGATGCCCTTCCGCTATGGCGATCTGCAGGCGGAGATGGACATGATCAACCGCGCCTACATCGAGGTCATGAGTGCCGGCGATGCGAAAGGGCGGGTATTCACTTTTCCCATTCCCACTTACAACATCACGCCGGATTTTCCCTGGGACAGCGAGAACGCCAACCTGCTGTTCGAGATGACGGCCAAGTACGGCCTGCCTTACTTCCAGAACTTTCTCAATTCCGAGCTCAAGCCCAACATGGTCCGCAGCATGTGCTGCCGCCTGCAGCTCGACCTGCGCGAGTTGCTCAAGCGGGGAAACGGCCTGTTCGGATCGGCGGAGCAGACTGGCTCACTGGGTGTGGTCACCATCAATTGCGCACGTCTCGGCTATCTGTACAAGGGAGACGAAACCGGTTTGCTGGCTCGCCTGGATGAGCTGCTGCATATCGCGCGTGACACCTTGGAGGTTAAGCGCAAGGTCATCCAGCGCTACATGGAAGATGGCCTGTTTCCCTATACCAGGCGCTATCTCGGCACCCTGCGCAATCATTTTTCGACCATTGGGGTGAACGGCATCAACGAGATGGTGCGCAATTTCACCGGCGACCGGCACGACATCACCACACCCGAAGGGGAAGCCATGGCTCTGCGTCTGCTCGATCACGTGCGTGCGCGCATGGTCGAGTTCCAGGAGGAGACCGGCCACCTGTACAACCTGGAAGCCACGCCGGCCGAGGGCACGACCTATCGCTTCGCCCGGGAGGACCGCCGGCGTTTCCCCGACATCCTGCAGGCAGGCACCCCCGATGCCCCCTACTACACCAACAGTTCGCAGCTCCCGGTCGGTTTCACCGACGATCCCTTCGAGGCCCTGGAGCGTCAGGAGGCCTTGCAGAGCCGCTACACGGGGGGCACGGTGCTGCACCTGTACCTGCCGGAGAGGGTCTCCAGCAGCGAGGCCTGCAAGCGTCTGGTGCGGCGGGCCCTGGGTAATTTCCGTCTACCCTACATCACCATCACGCCGACCTTTTCGGTCTGTCCCCGACACGGTTATCTGGCCGGCGAACACGAATTCTGTCCCAAGTGCGACCAGGAACTGGTCGCTCGCAAGCAAGCCGAGGAGGTAAACGCCCATGCATGAGGTGACCATCAAGCTCGATGACCGTGAACGGACCCGCTGTGAGATCTGGACCCGGGTGATGGGTTATCACCGGCCCGTCTCCGCCTGGAACCCGGGCAAGCGCTCGGAGCATGCCGAGCGGCGCTATTTCGTTGAACCGGGCGGTGCCCGCCCCCGGACATGAAGGCCCTGCGAGTCGGCGGCCTCACGCCGCTGACCACTATCGACTATCCTGGTGAACTGGCGGCCGTGGTGTTCTGCCAGGGCTGTCCCTGGCGCTGTCGCTATTGTCACAACGGCCACCTGTTGCGTCACGACGCGGTCTCGTCCATCGATTGGCAGGAGGTGCTGTCCTTCTTGCGCAGGCGGCAGGGGCTGCTGGACGCTGTGGTTTTTTCCGGGGGGGAGCCGACCCTGCAGGCAGGCCTGCCCGATGCCGTCGCGACGGTACGCGACCTGGGGTTCAAGGTCGGGTTGCATACCGCCGGGTGTTACCCGGAAAGGCTGGCGGCCCTGTTGCCGTCACTCGACTGGGTTGGTTTGGATATCAAGGCCATGGAAGACGACTACCCGGTATTGACCGGGGTGCCGGACAGCGGTACGCGCGCCTTCGAGAGCCTGCGGTACCTGCTGGATATCGGTTTGCCCTGTGAGGTGCGGGTGACGGTACACCCCCGCCTGCTGCCTTCCGATCGGCTGCGGACCTTGCTGGACTGCCTGCAAAAGATGGGGGTCGTCTCCATCGTGCTGCAGCGCTGCCGGGCGACGGGGATGCTGGATCCCGCATTGGGACCGACTGGCAGCTTCCCCGAGACCATCGCAGACGGTGGTACGGTTTCCTGGCGCGAAGGGGAATCAGCGGGGTGATCTGCGGCAGGTCGGGCCTGTCTCTTTCTCCCGATGGCTACAATTCCCGCAACCCCTCCGATGGCTCGATGCGCGCCGAGCGCAGGCCGGCCAATGCGGCAGCAAGCACCGCGGCGGTCACCGTCAGTCCCAGCGCCCAGGCGTAGTGTTCGGGCAGCAGTACGCAGACCTGCTGGCCCTCGGCGAGCTGGTCGGAGAGCATGTCGTTGATGGCCCAGGCGGCGCCGCGATAGATGGCGAGCGCCAGTGCCCAGCCGAACACAGCGGTGTAGAAGGCCTGTACCACGGGGAACCAGATGATGTCACCGGTGCGGAAACCGACCAGGCGCAGTACCGACAGCTCGCGGCGCTTGCGGTCCACGTTGGCCCACAGGCTGGCGCCGAGCGACAGCGAGAAGCCGACCAGCCCGATGATGGCGATGGCCCAGTAGATGGCGCTGAGGTTGCGGTCCATCTTCATCACCAGTTCGATGTCGGCGGCGCGGGTACGCACGTCGATGCCCTGTTCGGTGAGCAGGGCCTTAAGCGGTGCCACGTCGTAGATGGAACGCGCGTACAGGCGGAAGCTCGGGTAGCTGCGTTGCTCGGGGGGAGGGACGCCTTTCCAGCCCAGGGCGGGCACGGCGTGGCCGTCGCGGAAGTCTTCCAGTGCCTCGAGCAGCATCAGGTCGACGAAGGCGCCGTCGCGCGCAAAGGCGGACGCGGGCGCCACGGCGACCACTTCCAGCGGCAGATGGACGCGCTCGCGCCGGCCCTGGTAGCGCCGTGCTAGGCTGCCGTCAATGGTGTCACCGGCCTGTACCTTGAGTTTCTGCGCGGCGCTGTGTGAGAGCACGATGCGGCGCAGGCCGTCGGGGGTGATGCCCAAGTCTTGGAGTAGCGGGTCGTTATGATCCGAGGGGATCATCTCGGCGTTGAGGATGCGTCCGGCCTTGTCGGATCGCAGTTGCAGGGTGGCGGCGATCGAGCGGGTGCGCGGTACCAGGAAGGCCACGTCGGGACGCTTGCGCAGGGCATCCAGCCAGGCAATGTCGTGGTGGCCGCTCCCCACCGGGCGGATCTCGCGGTTGGCCGGATCCTCGATGAGCTGCTCGAGCATGCCGCCGATGATGCCGAACTTGAGCCCGAACAACACCAGCATGGGGCCGAGCACCGCCGCCAGGGCCAGTGCGAAGCAGCCGGACATCTGCCATTCGTGGAAGTAGTCGCGGCTCGCCAGGCGAATGATCTTGAACAAACGCATGGGCCTACCCGTTGACGACCGTCTCGGTGGTGCGCCCATCCGGCGAGCGCTGGGTGTGGTGGGCGAGCCGGCGTAGACCCAGGCGCTTGATGTGTCGCCAGGCGTGGCTGGCGACGATCACCGTGATATTGCGCTCCTCAGCCAGGCCAATGAACAGTGACATGATCTTCTCCGCGGCAAAGGGATCGACCGAGGCGGTGGGCTCGTCGGCGATCACGATGGACGGTTCGTGTGCCAGTGCCCGGCCGATGGCCACGCGCTGGCGCTCGCCGGTGGACAGGGTCTCGGGCAGCTTGTCCAGGTGCCGGGCGATACCCAGCTCGCGCGCCAGCTCCTCGATCACCGTGCCTTCCCTCAGCCCCAGCACACTGCGCGAGAGGTTCATGTTCTCGCGCACTGTGAGGTAGGGCAGCAGGCCGCCGGTCTGCATTACGTAACCGATGTGCTGTTTGCGCAGCTCACCCAGGCGGTTGAGCCGGTGGCGCTTCCAGAAGGCCCCCACGTCGATGGGCTCGCCAGTGTTCTCCGGGCGAAAGCGGAAAGCGCCGATGTCGGTCGGCTGGGCGATGAAGGCCAGGATATCGAGCAGAGTCGACTTGCCGCAGCCCGACTCGCCAATCAGCGCGATCTTCTCGCCCTGGGCGATCTGCAGCGAGGGCACGTTCAGGCGGAAGGAGATCCCCTGGGACTCGCGGTCCAGCACCACGTTGCGCAGGTGGTAGATGATGCCGCGGTCGCGGCTGGGGTTGGTGAGGAAACTGCTCAAGGTGAATCGGTCCGCTGCGGTTCGGGCGGGCGCTATTGTACTGCGCGAACCGCCCTGGGGAACCTGAAAAAGTCTATCCTCCGCTTGCCGCATCATTGTCCGGAGAAATCGGTAGCAGGGGCGATGGCAATGAGGCCTGTCCCCGGGCTGAATGTTCGCTTGATCTGCGGCATGGCGGGGAGAGTGCTGCTCGATCATACTGGAGGCGGAAGCCTTGGAGCATCGGTATGGCCCGGACCCGTCAGACCCTCTGGCTGCGGCGTGTCGCCATCGACACCTTTCGCGAGAATGTGGCCTACATGCACCGCGAGTGCCCGGTTTATCGCGCCGAGGGCTTTCAGGCCCTTGCCAAAATCGAGATCAGCGGCGGCCGCCGCCGGGTGCTGGCGGTGCTCAACGTGGTGGACGATGCTGCCTTGGTGGCGCCCGACGAGCTGGGTCTGAGCGAGCAGGCCTTCGATCAGCTCGGGCTCAAGGAAGGGCGTCCGGTGCGCGTGGCGCATGCGCGGCCTCCGGCCTCGCTGGCGGCAGTGCACCGCAAGATCGCCGGCGAGATGCTGGGCTACGAAGAGTTGCGTGCGCTGGCGCGTGACATTGCGGACAATCGCTATTCCAAGATGGAAATGGCGGCCTTTCTGGTGGCCTGCGGCCAGAACGGCCTGAGCCGCGAGGAGGTGCTGGCCCTGACCCGTGCCATGGTCGAGACCGGTGACCGCCTGGACTGGGGTGAACCGCTGGTAGCCGACAAGCACTGCATCGGCGGCATACCGGGCAATCGCACCAGCATGCTGGTGGTCCCCATCGTGGCGGCGCATGGCATGCTCATCCCCAAGACTTCCTCGCGTGCCATCACCTCGCCGGCGGGCACCGCCGACACCATGGAGCTGCTGGCCGAGGTCCAACTCAGTCCGCGTCGCCTGCGCCAGATCGTGCGCCGACAACGCGGCTGCCTGGCCTGGGGCGGTACCGCGCGGCTGGCGCCGGTAGATGACATCCTGATCTCGGTGGGACGCCCGCTGTCCATGGACTCCCCGGGACAGATGGTGGCTTCCATCCTGTCCAAGAAGGTTGCCGCCGGCTCCACCCACCTGTTGCTGGATATCCCCATGGGACCGACCGCTAAGGTGCGGCGCATGCAGGACGCGGTGGCCCTGCGCAAGCTGTTCGAGTTCGTGGGCGACCGCATGGGGCTGCACGTCGAGGTGGTGATCACCGACGGCAGCCAGCCGATCGGGCGCGGCATCGGTCCCTGGTTCGAGGCGCGTGACGTGATGCAGGTGCTGCGCAACGACCCTGAGGCCCCGCAAGACCTGCGCCAGAAGGCGCTGCGCCTGGCCGGACGCATCCTGGAGTTCGATCCCGATGTCCGCGGGGGACAGGGCTACGCCATCGCGCGCGATATTCTCGACTCCGGACGCGCCCTGGAGCGCATGCAGGCCATCATCCGGGCGCAAGGGGCGGTGGAGCCCCCGCCGGCGCCTGGCCGCCTCTGTCAGCAAGTGCATGCCCCGCGCACCGGTTATGTGGTCGCCATCGATAACCTGCGCTTGGCCCAGATCGCACGGCTCGCCGGGGCACCTATGGACAAGGGGGCGGGGGTGGACTTGTATCGCAAGCTCGGTGAGCGGGTGCGCAAGGGCGAGGTGCTCTACAGCATCCATGCTGATTTCCCTTCCGACTTCCGCTTCGCGGTGGCGGCGGCCAAGGAGGACAGCGGTTTCGTCATCGGCCGTTCCCGGCCGGAGCCAGTAGAAAGTGGTGTGTTCTGAGATGTTGCTGGGTTTTCCCGAGTACCGCGAGCCGGCACGGCGGCTGGCCGCCGCGGCCGGTCTGGATTATGCCGAGGTGGTGCTGCACCGCTTTCCCGATGGCGAGACACGGGTCCGTTTGCCACCGGCCTTGCCCGACTCGGTGGTACTGTGCCGCAGCCTCGATCACCCTGACGACAAGCTGGTGGCGCTGCTGCTGGCCGCTGAGGGCGCGCGCGATCTCGGTGCGCAACGGCTCACCCTGGTTGCCCCCTATTTGTGCTACATGCGCCAGGACTACGCCTTTCAACCTGGCGAGGTGGTCAGCCAGCGGGTGATCGGCGGCCTGCTGGCGCGCTACTTCGACGGCCTGGTCACCGTCGATCCGCATCTGCACCGTGTGCATTCGCTGGCCGAGGCGGTGCCCCTGGCGCACCCGCGGGCGCTCAGCGCGTGGGAGCCCATCGCGGCCTTCCTGCGCGAGCGGGCGCCGGATGCTCTGCTGGTGGGGCCGGATGCCGAGTCCGAACAATGGGTTTCGGCGGTGGGGCGGCGTGCCGGCCTGGACTGGTGTGTGGGCGTGAAGACCCGGCAGGGTGACCGCGAGGTGAGCATTCGCCTGCACGGTGATTTCGTCGGACGGCAGGTGGTGCTGGTGGACGACGTGGCCAGCACCGGGCGCACCCTGGAGGTCGCTGCACGTACGGTGCTCGATGCCGGCGCGGCGGCGGTCTCGGCGGTGGTCACCCATGCCCTGTTCGCGGACGACGCGGTCGAACGCCTGCGCGCGGCAGGGGTGCGCGAGATCTGGAGTACCGATAGCATTCCCCATTCGAGCAATGTCATCGCGCTGGCGCCCCTGCTGGCCGCCGCGCTGCAGGAATGAGGAGGAGTGCACCATGCCGTTGTTGAAGATCAGCACCAACCGCACTGTCGAGAACACCGAAGCGGTACTGCAGGCCACATCCCAGGCCGTGGCTGCAATACTGGGCAAGCCGGAGCGTTACGTGATGGTGGAACTGCACACCGGCGTACCCATGTGCCTTGCCGGCAGCAGCGAGCCGCTGGCCTATCTCGAGCTCAAGAGCATCGGCCTGCCGGAGGAGCGCACCGCCGAACTTTCCGCCGCCCTCTGTCGCCTGATCGACGAGCAACTGGGGATCCCGGCCGAGCGGATCTACATCGAGTTCAGCGACGCCCCCCGCCACCTCTGGGGCTGGAATGGCGCGACCTTCTGAAAGGGCGGGCGCAGGAATTAACCATATAAAGAACGCGAAGAGGGTGTTTCAATCGCCTCCGCATTCTTTGCATGGGACCTGTCCCTGGGCTGTTCCCCTGGCAGGCTAGTCGGGGAAAAACCGCCAGGGACACGAAAGCTCCTGTGGGTCTTGTGGCTACCGTTTGGGCACGGGCCTGAAACCCCCTCCTCCTGGGACTTATGGCGCCCTTTACGGTAGCCCTAGAAAATCTTTGTACGCTTTGTGTCCTTTGCGGTTAGCCGGCCCGAATCAGGGCAGCATTTCCAGGGGCACGGGGAACACCGAGTCGCCGTCCACCGGGCCGCCGTCCAGGCTTACCCAGAGGTCGGTATGGTCGTGCAGGGCACGGTAGTAGGCGATCTTGTCTTCCAGGCGTTGCAGGAAGGCGATCTGTTCGCGCGCAGGCCAGGATTCCCAGTCGGCCAGTGACAGGTTCATTACCTCGCCGGTGTAGGGGAGGTCCTCGATGTATTCGCGCATGAAGCCCAGGTCGGCCAGGCTGTTGCCCTTGCCGGCGGTGGTGGCGGTGGTCTCGCCGAGCTGTTCGGGATCGCGCGCGATAGTGGCGGCCAGGCTCTTGAGCTCGTTGAGGAAATTGTCGGGCGACAGCAAGCCTTCCTCGGCGGTGGCCAGCACCTGGCGCAGGATGTCGTGCAGGTCGGAGAGCTGGTCGCGGGTCAGCAGCACTTGCACGTCCAGGGTGCGTTTCTCGGGGTGTGCGATGTCGTGATCGAGCAGCCAGGCGTTGAACACCCGCGGGATGCCGCCCCCTGCGGTCTTTTCCAGATAGCGCATGCGCAGCGCGTAGCCCAGCTTGGCGATCTTGCCCTTCAACTCGGCCAGTTGCGGGTTGTCCGGTGCAGCCGGTTCGGGCTCGACCACGGGTTTGGCCGGGTGCTGTTGTCCGGTAGCTGCGACCTGCACCTGCAAGGTGATCTGGCCGGCAATGGTGTCGAGCACTTGGCCGAATTCTTCTACGTCGCCGGTAGGCACGCCGTAGTACAGGCTGCCCACGCCTGGGAAGCGGGACAGTTCGCGGTAGGCGCGCGCCGCTGCTGCGTGATCTGCCTGGCTGGCGGGGGTGAGCAGGTGCATCACGAAGATGGCGATGCCCTTCTCGCGGGCCAGGCGGCGCAGTTGCTCGGCACTCTTGCCGGTGGTCGAGAGCGGGTCGTCGGGCCCGCGCGGACGCGCGTCGGTGACCAGCACGATGTAGCGCGCGGCATGACCTTCCCAGTCCATCTCCTCGATGGCCTTGAGCACCCCGGCATAGGCGTCCTCACGGAAGTTCTGGCTGGAGATCTGTGCCGCCTTCAGGGTGTTGACCTGTTGCAGGAAGGTGCCGGGATTGCGCCCCTGCTCCAGGGTGACATAGGTGCGGGCCAGGTATTCCAGTCCCGGTGCTGCCTTTGGGTTGTCGCGGAAGGCGATCAGACCAAAGTTGACATTGCCCAGCAAGCCGGCGTCACCCAGGGTGTCGTAGATCTTCATCACCGCCTCGCGAGTGCGATCGATGTAGGGGTCCATCGACAGGGTGGAGTCGATAACGAACACCAGGCCGGCGTTGTAGCCGGGCTCGTCAGCCTGCTGCCCTGCGTCCGTCTTCGGTTTTGCGGCTGGTTTTGACTTCGAGTCCTGAAGGGGCACGCTGGCGACCTTGAGCATGCGTGCCTGCTCGTTGCCCAGGTAGATGTCGCGGTGCTCGAGGATGGGCACCAGATAAAAATCCTTGCGGATGTCCAGCTTTCCGGGCGGCTGGATGGCCACCACCGGGGAGTCGGGCAGCGAGCGCCCTTCGAGCGCGGCCTGGTAGAGGCTGCGATAGCGCTCGGGATCGCCGGTGACCTGCTCGAGTGCGCTGGCGCTGCGGAACAGCAGGGCGCGATTGTGATCCTTCGGTTCGCGGAAGGCTACGGTCAGGCCCTGGTTCCAGTCGATGGTGTCGCCGGCCTGAAGCCAGCCTTCGAGGGTGCCGTGGCGGTCGGTGCCGACCTGTATCCAGTCGTTCTTGCGTGCATAGACGTAATAGGCGGTGAATGGCGTGGTGGGTCGCCCATCACCCGATCCGGGGGTGTCGTGCAGCCGCCCACCGGGCACTACCAGCACGCGCTGGTAGAGCGCCTGTTTGCCCGGCATCAGCAGCGGGGTGTCGACGGTCGCCGACAGTGCAGGGGCGACCAAGAGCGTGGCCAGCCACAGCATCAGGAGGGGTATCCGGCTCGCTTTCATCGATTCACTTCCATTGCAACATCAGGCGTTGGGCCTGTTCGTCGCCGGCCGCCGCGGCCTGTTCGACGCGCGTGCGTAGTTGGGCCTGCGCCTGCCGGGCCTCGTCGACTCCGGCCGCGGCAGCGCGGTCATACCACTTGTGGGCTTGCAGGGGGTCGGCCTGCATGAACAGTCCGCCTTCATGGAAGCTGGTCGGATCGGCGGCGCGTGCCAGCTTCATGGCCGAGGGGCCATGGCCCTCGCGTGCGGCAAAGAAATAGAGCAGCAGGGCATCGTCAGTGCGTCCGGACTGTTCGAAGCCCCGGGCCGCCAGCCAGGCGCGCTCCAGGTCTGGGCTCCCGGTGGTGCGCAGCTCGCGGATTAGGCGCCGTGCGGCTGCGCCCGGGCGGGTGTCCTCGGCCGGGGGGGATAGGGTGTCTGCTTCAGCCGACGGTGTTGCCGTTTCACTGGGCGCAGGCCCGCTGGCCTCTTCCGCAGTCTGTGCTTCGCCGGTCTCGGGCGAAGCCAGGGGGGACTGTTCCTCGAGCAGGCTGGGGCGTGTTATCGGACGCGCCGACGACGGTGTCTCTTGCTCGTCCTTGTGGCTGGGCACCAGCAGCACCGCGATCACGGTGATGACGATGACAGCAAGGATCAGCTTGCCGGCGTGGCTCTGGTGTTTCTGTTCGCCCGTTTCTGTCGGGTCGATGTCCTGATCCTCTGGTTCCACCTGCTTGACTCGCTCTGCGATCCCCGTGAGAGTGGTGATTATCCTGCCGAGAAGACGAATGTGCAAAGGAGGGAGCATGATCGTACAGGGAGGACGTTGGCTCGCCGTGCTGTTGTTGTGGGCGGGCCAGGCGAATGCTGACTACCTGGAGATCATCCCGCAATTCTGGCGCAACCTGTACCCGGATGGTGGTACTGGCCTGTATTGCGGCAAACGTTTCGGTGCCTACGACCGCCGCTACAACATCGAGCACGTGTTCCCCATGGGCTGGGTAGCGCGCCAGTTGCGCTGCGGTGATCGTAAGCAGTGCCGGCGGCGCAGCGCATTGTTCAATCGCATCGAGTCGGACATGCACAACCTGTACCCGGCGCGCAAGGATCTGAACCGCGAGCGCGGAAGCTACGCGTACGGCATCATCAAGGGCGAGCGGTGGGTCGAGCGCGGCTGCGATTTCGAGCTGGATCACCATCGTCATCGCGCCGAGCCGCGTCCGGCGGTGCGCGGTGACATCGCGCGTGCCATGCTCTATATGGCCGATACCTACGACCTGAAACTGTTCCGACGCCAGCGCGAGCTGCTGGAGCGCTGGCATCGCGCCGACCCCCCGGATGCGGAGGAGCGCCGGCGTAACCGCATCATCCGTCGCCTGCAGGGGCGGGGGAATCCGTGGATCGAGCGGGATTGAGGCCCCCCTTCCGACCTGTCCCGCGAGCGGGGGAAGGGGGGCGGCGGTCTGCGGGGCTTAGTCGGTCTCGACCTTGCCCATCAGGGCGAAACTCTTGACGAAGGGGCCGGCCATGCGTGGGTCCTTGATCATGCTTTTGAAATCGCCTTTGAGGAACTTCAGCTTGCCCATGGCGAAGGCGGTGCCCAGGCCGGTCATGCCGACGCCGTCGCGGGCCCACTTCTTCCAGTCCTCGGGTTTGGCGCGCATGTCCCAGTCGGGGTCGCTGCCGTCGTAGCTGCCGGCCTCGACACACTCGCCGTTGACCACCTTGAAGATGCCACGCGGTTGGTCCTCGTCCTTGAAGCCGCAGGCGATGACTGAGCTGAAGCCGATCTCGGCGAGCTTGTCCCTCACTTCCGGTTCGGCGTTCCAGGCGTCCTTGAGCGCCTTCATCCATTCGTCAGAGAAGAGTTCTGCCATTTTTCTATCCTCCTCGATGTCGTGGATGCCCTGGGGGCATCGGTGCTGCCGGTCCAGTGGTCAGCGGGTGCCGTCTGCTGCCGGCCGGGCTATTCAAGCACAAAGCGACATGCACCTCCCATAGGCTTGGTTGACGGGGTTTTGCGGTGCTCGGATTCACGGCCTGTATAATGGAATGTTTCGATTCCGCAGCCCCAGCATCATGCAACCCGACCGTACCGAAGAACTCCGAGAGCTGCTTGCCCGGCGCATCCTGATCCTGGACGGCGCCATGGGCACCATGATCCAGCGCCACGGGCTGGAGGAAGCCGATTACCGCGGCGAGCGCTTCGCCGACTGGCCTTCCGAGCTGAAGGGCAACAACGACCTGCTGGCGATCACCCAGCCGCAGATCATTCGCGGCATTCACGAGCAGTATTTGCAAGCGGGTGCCGACATCCTCGAGACCAACACCTTCAACGGTACCCGGGTGTCGATGTCGGACTACGGCATGGAGGACCTGGCCTGGGAGATCAATCACGCCGCCACTCGCCTGGCGCGCGAGGTGGCTGACGAATACAGCACGCCTGAAAAGCCGCGCTTCGTCGCCGGGGTGCTGGGGCCGACCAGCCGTACCCTGTCGATCTCGCCGGATGTGAACGATCCGGGCTACCGTGCCATCACCTTCGGCGAGCTGGAGGCCCAGTATCATGAGGCGACTGACGCCCTGGTACAGGGCGGGGCCGACATCCTGCTGATCGAGACCATTTTCGACACCCTCAATGCCAAGGCGGCGATCTTCGCGGTCGAGCGCTACTTCGAGGAGAAGGGCATCCGCCTGCCGATCATGATCTCGGGAACCATCACCGACGCCTCCGGGCGCACCCTCTCCGGGCAGGTCACCGAGGCCTTCTACAACAGCCTGCGCCATGCCCGGCCGATTTCCATGGGCCTGAACTGTGCCTTGGGGCCGGACCTGCTGCGCCAGTACGTGGAGGAACTCGCAAGAGTGTCCGAGACGCATGTCTCGGCGCACCCCAATGCCGGTCTGCCCAACGAGTTCGGCGAGTACGACCTGGACCCCGAGGCGATGGCCGCCGAGGTGGCCGAGTGGGCGGCATCGGGTTTTCTCAACATCGTCGGTGGCTGCTGTGGCTCCACGCCCGAGCACATCGCGGCCATCGCCGCGGCGGTGGCCGACAAGGCGCCGCGCGCCCTGCCCAAGATCGAGCCGGCCTGCCGCCTGTCGGGGCTGGAGCCGTTCAACATCACCGAGGACTCGCTGTTCGTCAACGTCGGCGAGCGCGCCAATGTGACCGGTTCGGCGAAGTTCAAGCGCCTGATCCTCAACGAGGAATACGAAGAGGCGCTGGACGTGTGCCGGGCTCAGGTCGAGGACGGCGCACAGGTGGTCGACGTCAACATGGACGAGGGCATGCTCGATGGCAAGGCGGCGATGGTGCGCTTTCTCAACCTGATGGCCGCCGAGCCGGACATCGCGCGCGTGCCGGTGATGATCGACTCCTCCAAGTGGGAGATCCTCGAGGCTGGCCTGCAATGCGTACAGGGCAAGCCCATCGTCAACTCCATCTCCATGAAGGAGGGCGAGGACAAGTTCCGTGAGCAGGCGCGGCTGTGCCGGCGCTATGGCGCGGCGGTGATCGTCATGGCCTTCGACGAGCAGGGCCAGGCCGATACCTTCGAGCGCAAGATCGAGATCTGCGAGCGTGCCTACCGCATCCTGGTCGATGAGCTCGACTTTCCGGCCGAGGACATCATCTTCGACCCCAACATCTTTGCCGTGGCTACCGGCATCGAGGAACACAACAACTACGCGGTGGATTTCATCGAGGCCACACGCTGGATCAAGCAGCACCTGCCGCATGCGCTGGTTTCCGGCGGCGTATCCAACGTGTCCTTCTCCTTCCGCGGCAACAACCCGGTGCGTGAAGCCATCCACGCGGTGTTCCTGTATCACGCCATCAAGGCCGGCATGGACATGGGAATCGTCAACGCCGGCCAGCTCGCGGTCTACGACGAGCTGCCCGAGGAGCTGCGCAACGCGGTCGAGGACGTGATCCTCAACCGTGATCCCGAGGCCGGCGACCGTCTGGTCGAGCTGGCCCCGAAGTACGCCGGCGACGGCAGTTCCGCCGAGAAGACCGAGGACAAGGAATGGCGCGGCTGGGACGTGGAGAAGCGGCTGGAGTACGCGCTGGTCAAGGGCATCACCGAGTACATCGACGAGGATACCGAGGAGGCGCGGCAGAAGCTGGGGCGTCCGCTGGATGTCATCGAGGGGCCGCTGATGGCCGGCATGAACGTGGTCGGCGACCTGTTCGGGCAGGGCAAGATGTTCCTGCCGCAGGTGGTCAAGAGTGCACGGGTGATGAAGAAGGCGGTGGCCTATCTCGAACCTTTCCTCGAGGCCGAGAAGGCCGAGTGCGGCGCCGAGGCCGCAGGCAAGGTGCTGATGGCTACCGTCAAGGGCGATGTACACGATATCGGCAAGAACATCGTTGGCGTGGTGCTCCAGTGCAACAGCTACGAGGTGATCGACCTGGGTGTAATGGTGCCGGCCGACAAGATCCTGCAGACTGCGAAGGACGAGGGGGTCGACATCATTGGCCTGTCCGGTCTGATCACCCCTTCGCTCGACGAGATGGTGCACGTGGCGAAGGAGATGAAGCGCCAGGGCTTCACTATCCCGCTGATGATCGGCGGGGCCACCACCTCCAAGGCGCACACCGCGGTCAAGATCGAACCCGAGTACGAGCACGGTGTGGTCTATGTGCCCGATGCCTCGCGCGCGGTGGGCGTGGCCTCGGCCCTGCTCTCCGAGGAGCAGAAGCCTGCCTTCCTAGCCGAGCTGAAGGAAGAATACGAACAGGTGCGTCAGGCGCGCGCCGGCAAGCAGAAGAAACAGGACCTGGTTACGCTGGAGGAGGCGCGGGCCAATCGCACGCCCATCGACTGGTCGAAGGCGCCCATCGTGCCACCGCGCCATCCCGGTATCACGGTGTTCGATGACATTGACCTGCGCGAGATCGTCCCCTACATCGACTGGACTTTCTTCTTCCATGCCTGGCAGCTGCGCGGGCGTTTTCCCAAGATCCTCGACGATCCCGAGAAGGGTGTGGAGGCTCGCAAGCTGTATGCCGATGCGCAGGCCATGCTCGGGCGCATCCTGGACGAGGGGTGGCTGAAGGCGCGTGCGGTGGTTGGTCTGTTCCCGGCCAATGCGGTGGGTGACGACATCGAGATCTATACAGACGAGACGCGCAGCCAGGTGCGCATGGTGCTGCACAATCTGCGCAAGCAGGGCCGCCAACCCGAGGGCAAGTACAACGAGTCGCTGGCCGACTACATTGCGCCGAAGGAGACCGGCATCGCCGACTGGATCGGTGGCTTTGCTGCCACCGCCGGCATCGGTATCGATGACAAGCTGGCCGAGTTCGAGGCCGACCACGACGACTACCACGGCATCATGCTCAAGGCGCTGGCCGACCGTCTCGCCGAGGCGCTTACCGAGTGGCTGCACCGCAAGGTACGTATCGAGCTGTGGGGTTATGCCGCGGACGAGAACCTGGATAACGACGACCTGATCGCCGAGCGCTATCAGGGTATCCGCCCAGCTATGGGCTATCCCGCCTCACCGGATCACACCGAGAAGGATCTGCTCTGGGAACTGCTGGACGCCGAGGCCAACACCGGCATCTGGCTCACCGAGTCCAAAGCCATGGTCCCCACTGCGGCGGTTTCCGGCCTGTACTTTGCGCACCCCGAGGCGCGCTACTTCGCGGTTGGCAAGATTGCCCGTGACCAGGTCGAGGACTATGCACGGCGCAAGGGCATGCCGGTGGAAGAGATCGAGAAATGGCTGGGGCAGAACCTGGCCTATGACGCCTGAGGAGCCGGCGTTGGGCGTTTTCATGCATGGCGAGGCGATGATCTACCTGCCAGGACTGGCCTCCTTGCTGGCCGATATCGCGCTCTGACGCGTGACGAGGGAACGGCTGGTTGGGGCGGCAACATTGCTGATCATGTTGCTTTCATGGTCAATGTGAGCCTGTCGAATCGGAATGCGTCGGTGGCCGTCCTGCCGCCACAGGCAAAGCGTTGCGTCAGCGGTCGGTCGAACAGGGATTGCGCGGTTGATCAGCCCTCGGCGCGGGCGGTGTCGTGGGTCGCTGCTTTCCAGCACGCTACCCGGTTGCGGCCTGCAGCCTTGGCCTGGTAGAGCGCCTGATCGGCGCGGCTGAGCAGTTGGGTGAGGGTGGCCGGGTGGTCGTCCGGAAGGGCCACGCCGATGCTCACCGTGGGTCGGTAGATATCGCCACCATCCAGTGGTACCCGCAGTTGCTCCACGGCCTGACGCAGACGTTCGGCCAGTTCCAGTGCATCGTCTGCCTGGCGACAGTGCATCAGTATGGCGAATTCCTCGCCGCCCAGGCGACCCAGCAGGTCGTCGCTGCGCAGTTCTTCGTGGATGCGCCGGCTGACCTGGCGCAGCACCTCGTCTCCGGAGAGATGCCCGAAGCGGTCGTTGACCTGCTTGAAGTGGTCCAGGTCGAGGAGCAACAGGGCACTGTGGGTGGGAGCCTCGGCCAGCTTGCGTTGGGCGCGCTCGAACAGGGCGCGGCGGGTGAGCATGCTGGTCAGCTCATCGGTGGATGCCATGTGTTCCAGCGCATCCTCCTCACGTTTGCGTTCACTGATGTCCTGTAACACGGTGAGCACGTAGTCATTATCGTCGGGCATCAAGGCGGCGGTCACCAGCACCCAGCGCTTTCGGCCCTCGGTAGTGTTCATGCAGACCTCGTACTGGCGTGCCACGCCGTCGCTGCGCAGGCGTTCGATCAGCTGTGTTCGATCCTTCGGGTCGCAGTAGTAGTCGATAGTGCGGGTGCCGATCAGGCGATCGGGCGTCATGCCGAACAGTTCTGCCGCCGCTTCGTTCACCTGTTCCACGTAGCCGTCGCTGGCGCGGCTCATGATCATGGGTGCTGGCAGGGCTTCGATGATGCGCTCCAGGCGTGCGTGGTTTTCGGTCAGCTTGCGTGTACGGTCGCGCACCTGGCGTTCCAGCTCTCGGGCGAGTTCGTGCAGCGATTCATTGGCGTGGCGTCTTTCCTGGTCCAGGGTGGTGATCAACAGTACCAGTGCACCGAGCAGGCTGATGTGCAATTGCAAGATGGTGATTGCCAGCCCCTTGTCGATCGAGGCCAGGGGGCCCGTACCTGAGAGGGTGCCAGTCACCATGATGACGAAGGTCAGGGCCAGCAGGGTGTAAGCGTCGCGCGGGTGCAGGCGTAGCGACGCCCAGGCCAGTGGCAAGAGGATGATGGGCAGGGCCCCGGTGGTGATGGGCTGCTGCAGGTCACCGACAGGTGCCAGGTAGAGCCAGGCGGCCGGGGCGAACAGTAGAGCAGCGGTGATCACCAGTTCGATGGGCGACTTGGGTGGATGCCGCCAGGGTGGTGCCTGGAGCCACAGCAGCAGGGCGGGTGCCAGCAACAGTGCGCTGGCGGCATCGCCCACGGCCCAGTTGATCCAGGTGGCGGAGAACTGCTCCGGCGAAGACCCTTCGAGGTTGTGTATTCCGGTGGCGCCGAAGAAACCGCTGAGTACTCCGTTGAGCAGGCCGAATAGCAGGAAGAAGGCCGTCACGTTGCGCACCCGGTCGAACACCCTGTCGGGATTGGGCTCGATCCGGCGGAAGGCTCCCCAGGCCAGGAGGGGCGATAGGATATTGCCCAGGGTGACCCAGAGTGCCCCCGGGGTGCTCCAGTCCAGCAGCAGGTCGTTGGCGGCCCAGGAGCCGAGCGCGATGCCGGGTACCCAGCGCCAGCCGCCACGCAGCACGGCGACCACGGCCAGAGCGGTGGAAGGCCAGATGGGGGCAGGCTGGGTGAATGCCTGGGACACCAGCCAGGCCAGGCCGGTGTAGGCCAGCGTTATCAGCAGGTTGGTGCCAAGGGAGCGGTGGATCATTGCGGTCGTGCTCGGCAGCCTGATACGGGCCAGCGCGAGACCGTGCCAGTCGGTTCGGGTTTTAGGGTAATCAACGGCACGTCCCTGGTCCCTGTCCTGTTCGAGGGCGTGGAGCGGGGACAGTGCCCGTTCCACCGGTTTGTCCGCCAGCGTAGGCGGGGCATGCTCTCAGTACGCAATATAGATTGTCCGCGGCTTTTTGCCATACGTAGAGCACCCAAAAGAACAGCGGCTGCCATCGCTGAATCTTGAGGCTGGGAGCCCTGTTCCCATCCCTCAACCCCGAGGGCGTCGTCCCGGCCGGCAGGGGGTGGCGTTCAGTGGGTCTTCGGGCCAGTGGTGTTTGGGATAGCGGCCTCGCATCTCCTTGCGTACCTCGGTATAGGCATTGGCCCAGAAGTGCGCCAGGTCGCGGGTTACCTGCAGGGGGCGGCCGGCGGGCGAGAGCAGGTGCACCACCAGGGGAATGCGTCCTTCGGCAAGGCGCGGGGTCTCGCGCTCGCCGTAGAGTTCCTGCAGGGGCACGCGCAGCACGGGGTCGCCGTCCTCGGGATAGTCGATGGGGCGATGACTGCCGGCGGGCGTCTGGTAATACTCGGGCAGCAGGGCATCGAGCTGCCGGTTTCGCTCCCAGCCCAGCCACTGGCGCAGCGCCTCGGCCACGTCCACCCGGCGCAGCGCGCGCAGGCTGGTGATGCCGTCCAGCCAAGGGGCGAGCCAGTCTTCGAGTCGCTCCAGTAGAGCGGGGTTAGCGCAGTCCGGCCACTCTTCCCCAAGATGCCGGCGCAGCAGGGCGATACGTCCTTGCAGGTGGCGCAGCGCGGTGGCTTGGTCGAACAGATCCAGTCCACGCTTCCGCACCTGCTCGAGCAGCAGGGGGATGGGGTCGTCGTCGGCCGCGAGCGGCACCGCCTGCTCGCGCAGCGACAGCGGACCAAGGCGCTGGCAGAGGCGTGCGCTCACGGCCTCGCGCTGCGGGTCCCAGCGCAGCTCGCGGACCGTTTCCAGCCAACCGGCGAAGTGCCGTGCCAGTTCGTCTTCTTGCAGGGCGGCGGCCAGCCAGATGCGCGCCTCGCGCCGGCCGGCATCGAGCGCAGCAACGGCCAGCAGGCGCTCGCCGCGCAGGCTGTCGTGTTCGGGCAGCACGGCGCCGCACCCGTTGCGCAGGCGAAAGCGCGTGCCGCCGTCTTCGCGCACCAGGGCGATACGCTCAGGAAAGGCGCTGGCCAGCAAGGGGCCTGGGCTGTGCAGGGTGCCGGCCGCGCTGCCATCGAGCAGGCGCGCCAGTTGCCGGCTGGCCTGCTCGATGCGTGCCAGCGCGCCGGGGGTACAGTCACCCGCAGCATGGTGTTCGCGCCACGCGGCCAGTTGTTGCAGGCGCGGAACCAGGTCGCAGGGCGGGGGCTCGCCGTGGCGGCCGCGCAGCGGGTCGCGCTCGCTCAACAGGGCAGCTAGATCGCAGGCTGTCTGGCGTGCCTCGGGGGTGGCGGACAGCAGCATGCGTGCCAGGCGAGGATGCAGGGGCAGGCGCAGCATGGCCTGGCCGGTTGTGGTGATGCGGCCACTGTCGTCCAGTGCGCCGAGTTGTTGCAACAGTTCGCGCGCCTGTGCCCAGTGTGCCGCCGGCGGTGGGGTCACCCATTGCAGTGCGTCGGGTGAATGCACGCCCCAGCCGGCCAGCTCCAGTACCAGCGGTGCCAGGTCGGCCTCGAGGATCTCGGGTGGGGAGGCCTCTTCGAGCCTGGCCTGCCGCGTCTCGGTCCAGGCACGATAGCCGTCGCCCGGGGTCTGGCGTCCGGCGCGCCCGGTGCGTTGCAGGGCCGAGGCCTGCGAGATCCGACGGGTCTCCAGCCGGTTCAAGCCGCTGTTGGGGTCGAAGGCGGGCTTGCGTGTCAGTCCCGAGTCGATCACCACGCGAATGCCGTCGATGGTGAGGCTGGTCTCGGCGATATCGGTGGCCAGTATCACCCGTCGGCCCTTGCCTTCCCCACGGATGATGGCGTCCTGCTCGGCGGGGGGCACCTCGCCGTGCAGGGCCTGCACGCGCACCCCCTGTGCCTCCAGGTCGGCCAGCGCCTCGGACAGGCGGCGGATCTCGCCCTTGCCCGGCAGGAATACCAGCAGGTCGCCGGGATGTCGGCCCAGTGCCTCGCGTACCAGCCGTTCCAGCACCCGGGGCAGCTCGTGCGCATCGGGATCACGCGGCAGATGATGCACGGTCACCGGGTATGCACGGCCTTCGGTCTGCATCCACGCTGCGCCCATCTGCTCAGCGAGTGTCGCGCCGTCGAGCGAGGCGGACATCAGCAGCAGGCGCAGGTCTTCGCGCAGCCCATCGGCCACGTCGCGACACAGGGCCAGCGACAGGTCGGCGTGCAGGCTGCGTTCGTGAAACTCGTCGAAGATCACCAGGCCCACGCCGGACAGCTCGGGATCAGCCTGCAGGCGGCGCAGTAGCAGGCCTTCGGTGAGCACCTCGATGCGAGTGTGTGGGCCGATGCGTCGGTCGAAGCGCACCTGGTAGCCCACCGTCTCGCCGATCTTCTCGCCGAGGAGTGTCGCCATGCGGTGTGCGGCCATACGCGCCGCCGGGCGGCGCGGCTCGAGCATCAGGATGCGCTGATCCGCCAGCCAAGGGGCATCCAGCAGCGCCAGTGGCACCAGGGTGGTCTTGCCTGAACCCGGAGGTGCGCCGAGCACCAGGTGCCCTGCGGCCAGGTGCTTGGCGATCTCGGGCAGGGCCGGGGTGATGGGGAGGTCGGGCAGGGACATGTGCGGATGATTGGGAGACGGGGACGACCTGGCCAGTCCCGGTCAGCGTCTGTCCGATTGCATGCGTTGCTGTTCTTCGAGCAGGGGTTGTACTTCGGCCAGTCCCCGGGTGGCGAGCAACTGGCCGGGTTCGGTGGCAAGCGCCTGTTCGAAGGCACGGGCGGCATCCTCGAAGCGGCCCTGGTAGAGCCAGATATAGCCCAGGTTGGCCAGGTAGAGGGGATCCTTGTCGCTGACATTGACCAGATCGAGATAGATACGCTCGCTCAGCTCGAGGTCGTTGCGCGCGAGCAGCAGGCGATTGAGGGTGACCACCAGCTCGGGGTCATGGCGGCTGGCACGTAGACCGGCGATGGCCTGTTGCAGGGCGCCCTCGGCATCGCCACGGCGTTCGGCAACGGCACTCAGGCCGGCATAACAGAGGTGGCAGCGGGCATCGTGCTCCAGACCACGCGCGAAGGCGCGCTCGGCGGCCTTCAGGTCACCACGCGCCAGTGCCACCCAGCCACGGCCGACCCAGGGCAGGGTATTCCAGGTCTGCATGACGCCAGTGGCGATGGAGATGTACTCGGCGTCCTCGAAGTACAGGGCCTCCTCGGTCTTGTCGAACCAGTCGGCGGCCTGTTCCAGCTCGCCACGATAGAAGGCCTGCCAGCCGCGTGCAGCGAACAGCATGGGACGTTGGTGCTGGCCCATCCAGCGCTCGGCGCGATCCAGCAGCGGCGGCACTTTGTCGAGGCGGCCAAGTTTCATCATCACCCAGGCCTCGCCCAGCCAGGGATGGAAACGCGAGGGCCGATCTTTTTGCATGGCGCGGAACTCGCGCAGTGCCTCCTGGTAGTGCGCGAGTTGGAACCAGGACCAGGCGTGCAGCACGCGGTGCTGCCAGGGCGCATTGTTCGCGCTGGTCAGTTGCAAGGTGCGTACATAGTCCTTGGCGCCATAGGCCTCGAGGGCGGCGTTGCTGTCGCTCGGACGCTCGAGTGTGGTCTGGCAAGCCCCCAGCCACAGGGCCAGCAGGAAGAGGGGGAGGCGTAGTGGATGTCTCAAGGTATTCATTTGTTGTCCAGCTTCAGGTAACGGCGCGCCGCCTGATTTTCGGGGTCGAGAATGAATACCGAGCGATACAGCCGGGTCGCCTCGTCGGTTTGCCCTTGAAGGGCCCTCAATGAGGCCAGCTCGGCGAGAAAACGCACGTCCGCCGGATAGACCGCCAGCATGCGTTCGGCCACCGTGCGCGCGGCGTCGTATTTCTTCTGTCCCTTCAGCGCGGTGAGCAGGCGCAGGTTGCCGTAGTAGTTGTACAGGTCGGTGCGCAGCACCTGGGTTGCCATCTGTTCGGCGTGGCCATACTCATGTTGCGCCAGCAGTGGCAGCAGCAGGCCGAGGCGCGCCTCCAGCGAGGCGGGAATGGCCTTGATTGCCTGGCGATAGTGCTTGCGGGCATTGGCATGATGGCCGGCCAGATAGTGTAGCCAGCCCAGGCGCAGGTTGACCGTGTAGCTCTCGGGGTAGCGTTCGAGCACGCCGGCCAGCGCCTTCATGGCGTCGTCGTATTTCTGTACCCGTTCGTAGGCCAGTGAGCGGTGGTAGGCGTCCGTGATCCAGGTGTCGTCCGATGCGGCCAGCGCCAGTGCCGAGCAGAGCAGCAGGATGGCGAGCAGTCCGTGTTTCATGGTGGTGTCTCCCGGGGAGCGGTGATGTCGGTATTCCTGTCTCCATGTATCGGCTGGAGAGGACGCATTTGCAGTATCTGTTCGGGGGTTTCGATGCGTTGCAGCAGGCCCTGTCCTTCGGCGAGCAGGATGTGGAAAGTCTCGCGTGCGCCCTGGCGGTCGTTGGTCTCGCCCGCGATCTCGCGGCGACCGATGAAACGCGCCTGGTAATCGATGCGACCGAGGTTGGGGGCGAGCAGGCGCGCCAGATTGAGCAGGTGTCGTGAAGCGCGATTCTCGTGCACTGCCATCGGCAGCACGTCCTCCCACCACAGGCCCTGCTGGTGGCTCAGGGGAAGTCGCGGCAGGTAACGGAACAGCGCCGCCAGCAGTGGGTCATGGCCCTCGAGTCGGTAGAAATAGAACTGGCCGTTGTCACGGTGAAAGAACAGTTGTGCCCTTCCGCTGTCGAGGCAGGTCTCGCCCGCCGCGTTCATGCGCACGTGTAGCTCGCGCGTCTCGCCGGTCTGGTTCTCCAGGCGCCAGCGGCTGTCGAGGACCAGCGCGGTGGCGCTCAGCAGGTGGTCGTCGGGGTGCAGTGGTGTCACCTGATCGCTTTCCGTGGGTACCGCGGCGGGAATGAAACGTCCGTCTGATTTGCGGTAGTTCTGTACCAGGAAGGGCAGGGTTGCCTCACCCGGCATGGCGCCGATCTGGATGTGCAGGTGGATGTGCGGTTGCGGCGAGTAGCCGGAATTGCCGCAGAGGCCAAGGCGAGTGCCGGGCTCCACCCAGTCGCCGGCCTTGACCTGGAGGCTGTTCTGGGCAAAGTGCGCGATGATCACATGCCAACCCGCGCCGGTGTCGATGCTCACCCAGTTGCCCCAGTTGTCGCGTTCGTTGAGCTTGCCTGGGGCGTTGTCGGGAACCCCGTCGTGGACCATGGCCACGCGCCCGCGCACCGGCGAGAGCACCGGCTTGTTCCAGGCGTGGTAGTCGGTCAGTGCCAGGCCATCACCGCGGAAGCTGCTGTTGTCGCGCAGCATGATGAAGTCCAGGGCGTGGGTCTGCAGGCCCTGGTGGGTCCAGCGTCCGTCGAAGCCCTGCCAGACCGACCACTCGCCGCTGAAAGGCAGTACCACGCGCTTCGGCTCCAGTGGAAAGCGATGGCGCCGGTTGAGGTGGTCGTCGAGGGTGTCTTCGGGTGTGGCGCCGATACGGTCGGCCACCATGGGGAAACCGACCAGGATCAGCACGTACAGCAGGCTCAGGGTCACCAGATTGAACGGCAGGGTGAAGGCCGGCAGGCCGTACAGTGCCCAGAACAGCTTAACCGCACTCATCAAGAGGGCGGCGAGCATGACGCCGACCGCGGCGATCGCCAGGCTGCGCCGCGAGGGCACCAGGAAGACACCGCCGAGCGCCATGGCGATGAGGATGAAGTTGAAGTTGTTCGGGTCCAGGTAAGCGGTATCGGGCGCGCCCTGCATCAGCACCACCAGGCCGGTGCCCACCAGGTAGCCGAGCACCGCCAGCAGGAACAGGATGCGCGAGTACAGCAGCAGCACCAGGGCGAAGACCAGGCCGGTGAGCGGATAGGGCAAGAACAGGATGGCGCCCAGTGCACGCAGGAAGCCGTCGATGATTGTCGGCAGGTTCTGTGGCGCCCAGGTTGCGAGCAGCCCGGCATCTTCGCGCACCAGCAGGTTGCTGTAACCCAGCGAGGCCAGATAGACCACCATGCTGATGATCACGAAGGGCAGGCTGAGGATGGGCAGTTGCAGGAATTGACGGAACAGGCTGTTGAGCATCAGGCTCAGGTTCAGGCTCATCACGCCCGCGGTGGCAGCGAGCAGCAGGCTCAGTGGCGTGATCTGGAACAGGCTGCCGATACCCAGCCCCGTGAGCAGGGCGTTGTAGGTAAAGAAGCCCGATTCGAGGAACGCCGCCCCCATGCCGATGAAATGCGCAAAGGCATAGGCGGCGGCGACCGAGACCAGCCCTGATGTGCCCACCGAGGGTACCGTGAAGGTGGCCGCCAGCATCAGTACCCCCGGCCAGGCGCGTTGCAGGAACAGGATCTCCGAATAACTGTCGGAGAGGCTGCGGACGAGCGACAGGAGACGATCCGGCATTGCGCGGCGTTCAGTCGGCCAGGTGTGCGGGCAGACGTTCGGGCGCAGTCATTATCGCCAGGTCTTCGCGCTCACGGATGACATGGGGCTGGCCCTGCTCGTCGATGAGCACGATCGCCGGTCGGTACTCGATGAACTGCATCCACTGGGTGACGTTGTAGGCGCCTACCGGCGACAGGGTCAGGCGGGTGCCGCGCGGCATGTGCGGCAGCATGGCCGCCTCGTCGATCACGTCGATGTTCATGCACAGCGGACCGTTGAGGATCGCCGGTTCGTTCATGCCCTGGAGTTCGCGGTCGGGTTCGATGGTGAAGTTGTACCAGGTCGAGGTGTAGAGCAGGTTGACCCCGGCATCGAGCACGTAGGCGCGGCGGCCGTCGGGCAGGCGCTTGCTGGCGTTGACTGTGGTGATCAGGTAGCCGGCCTCGTCCACCATGGCGCGGCCGGTCTCGAGTACCAGCTCCGGCAGTTCGCCGGGACGCAGCGCATTATACAGGCCCTCGGCGATCTTCTCGGCGAAGGCCTCCACCGGCGGCACCGCCACCTCGGGGGGGAAATACACACCTTTCAGGCGACTCTTCGAGGGCAGGCCGCCGCCGATGTCGTAGTAGCGCAGGCTGTAGCCGAAGGCCTCTTCGATCTCGTGACCGAAGCCGACCAGCTTTTCCATGGCGACCCGGTAGGCATCGGGCTCGAGCAGGAAGGTGCCGATATGGCAGTGCAGGCCGACGATGCGCATCCGTCCGCCGGCATGGATGCGGCGTACTGCGTCCAGCGCCTGGCCGGATTCCAGGTTGAAACCGAAGCGGCTCCACTGCGGCTGGATGCCCGAGTCCAGGTTGAGGCGGATGGCCACCTCCAGTTCGCGATCGAGCGCGTCGGCCACGGCCTCGAGATCCTCGATCTCGTCGAAATGGTCGATGTGGATGCGAGCGCCCTCGGCGGCCGCCACCCGCAGCGCCTCGCGCGATTTGTTCGGGCCGTTGAAGATGATGTTCTCTCCCGGCACGCCCAGTCGCCGCGCCTTCTGATATTCCATCTCCGAGACCACCTCGGCGAGGGAGCCCTCCTGATGGAAGATGGCGCAGATGGCATCGAGGTAGTTGGTCTTGTACGACCAGCCGAAGGTGACCTTGGGGTAATGGCTGCCCAGCGCGGCGCGGATCTCGCGTGCCTTCTCGCGGATCGCCCGCTCGGAGAAGACGAACAGCGGCGAGCCGAAGCGTTCGGTCAGTTCGGCTACGGATACGCCGTCGATGGCTTCGCGCACCGGGCGCGCGAAGTAGGGCGAGGCCCCGAACTTGTTGAGCGCTCCCCCGGTGTTGAGCCGGGTGATACTGGGTTTCATGTAGTTGTTCTGGGTCATGTCTCTCCCCGGGTGATCATGTTCTGGAAGGTTTGCATGTCGCTGATCTGCTCCATGGTGTAGCGCACGTACAGCTTGCCGGTCGGGTAGTCGCTGGCTCGCTCGGTGTCGAGCCCCAGCGCCAGTCGCACCAGGCGCGCCGGCAGATTGACGCCGACCCCGGTGGCGAAGTGCACCCAGGCAGGAAAGCGCGGGTTGATCTCGATAAGCCAGATGCGGTCGTCGCGCACGATGCATTCCATCTCGAAACCGCCGCGCCAGCGGAAGGCTTCGACGAAACGCCGCACTGCGGCCTCGAGCTGCGGATGGCGGATGGTTACCCCGGTCCAGATCTTGCCCAGCTCAGTCACGCTCAGCTTGCGCGCAGCCACCAGGCCGGCGTCGCCGCCCTCGCCATCGCCCAAGCCGATGACGTTCAGCTCGTCGCCCTCGACGCGCTGCTGCACGATCACCGGGTAGCCCCATTCGGCGGCGATACGCCCGAACAGGTTCATGGCCGCATCCAGAGTATGTGCCACGTAGGCCTTGTAGAGCGCGCCCTTGATCATTACCGGGAAGCCCAGCGCCTGCACCGCGTCGATCAGTTCCTGGTGGCTGCTGACCAGGCGTTGCGCCGGCGCCTCGATGCCCGCCTGTGCCGCGACCTCCTGCAGGTGATCCTTGGCGCGCAGGCGGAACTGGTCTTCGGTGGGCAGCAGGGCGCGGATACCCGCCGCTTTCAGCTTCTCCGCGTTGCGCACGTAGAAGGGCAGTTCCGAATCCAGGGTCGGCACCACCACGTCCATGCCGAATTGCTGCTGCACGTACAGGATGCGTTGCAGCAGCGCGTCGTCGCTGGCCGTGGGGTAGGGCACCATGAAGCTGCGCTCGAACAGCCAGTCGAGATACACGCCGGGTTCCAGCGCGTCATAAGCCAGGCCCGCGATGCGGCACTCCAGGTTCGGGTCTTCCTTCAGACTGCGCGCCACCCCGGTGCCGGGGGCCGGATTGTCCGAGGCGTTGATGCCGGAGACGGCGATGGCGACCGTGCTCATGCGATCAGGCGCAGCAGGCGCAGTTGCTGCAGGAATTCGGTGACATCGCGCGAGGCCTGTTCGGTCGGTATGGCCCAGTGTTCACTCAGCCCGGCGGCCAGCGCCTCGGCGTCCTGCCCCTGCTTGATGCCGTCGAGCAGGAAGCGCGCGGTTTCATTGATCAGGAAGCTCTCCCCGGTATGCGGGTCGAACATGAAGCCCTCGTCATTGAGGGCCATGCGGGAAAGTGTGTCGCTCATGGTCGCTGTCTTTTCCTTGTCGTTGTCGTTCGTGCCGTCGGGGCAGGAAGCCCTACCGTCATTTCATTGTCCCAGTTTGTCTCGTCCTCTGTCCGGATGCGCCGCACGCAATGGCGCGCTGCCCTGGCCCGTCTTGGCAAGCGCCTCCTGTTGCGGTAGCATTCGCCTCCCTTCAGGGCGCGTAGCTCAGCGGGAGAGCACTGCCTTCACACGGCAGGGGTCACAGGTTCAATCCCTGTCGCGCCCACCATATTCGATGCAAGGCCGCCGTCCGGGCGGCCTTTTCCTTGTTCGCAAACCCTTTCATGTGGTCCAGTCCACGACACCTTGGTCGATTCTCCCGGTTGCCGGACAAAGCTGCAATCGATCATCACTATGTAGTTGTAGTTAACGCGCCACCCTGGCCGAGGTTGACAGGCTTTGTCGTCAGATCGATGAAATGCCTTTATCGTGGGTCTGTGCGAAGATGCCGATGAGCCGAGAGAAGGCATAGGGAGGAATGATTGCGCCATGAGACGACAGATGACGATAGGGGTGGTGTGGGTCTTGTGGTGCCTTTGGGGCCTGGCGCAGGCGGCGGTCTCCCTCCCGGGGGCGGTGGTCGATGGCGCCTGGCTGAAGGCCCATATGGATGGGCCGGAACTGGTGATCCTGGACGTGCAGGAACAGCCTCAGTACCGGCAGCATCATGTCCCGGGGGCGGTGAACATCCCTTTTAGCCGCTGGCGTAGCGGGGTCGATGAGCAGCCGCCCCTGTCCCTGCCGCCGCTCAAGCGCCTGGCTTCCCTGCTGGGTTCGGAAGGGATAGACCGCGAGACGCCGCTGATCATCATGAACATGGGCGCTGGGCCGGGTGACGTAGCCGCGGTTGCCCGGGTGTACTGGTCGCTGGCCGTGCTGGGACACGAACACATGGCGATCCTCGACGGCGGCCTGGTCGACTATGTCAACCGGCACCACGGCGCCTATGTGTCCGGTGCTCCACCAAACCGCGAGCCTGCCATGTACCGGCCACGCCCCAACAGGCAGGTGCTGGTCACGCGCGACCAGCTGGCCCGAGGGGTGAGCAATCCGCTGCTCGATGCGCGCTCCCTGTCTGAACATGTGGGGCTGGTGGCCGGACCGGGAGAGCGCCCCGGTACCCTCCCCGGTGCCCGGCATCTGCCGTTCGACTGGCTGGTGGACGACAAGGGCTTGCTGCGCGATCAGGCGGCGCTCGACAAGCTGTTCGCCTATGCCGGTATACCACAAGGCGGCGCGGTGCATTTCTGTCACACCGGAAACCGGGCAGCGCTCACCTGGTTTGCCGACTACGCATTGCTCGGCCACCGGGATGCGCGCCTCTACGACGGTTCCATGATGGAGTGGTCGCGTGATCCAGACTTGCCGCTCGAACGCAAGCTGGATCTGTAGGGCACGCGATATGACCGGATGGATGCGGACATCATCCTCACGGTGATGTCAGCACTCCGGCTTCTTGCCCTGTTACAGCGCTTGTCGCAGGCTGGCGCGCCGATGCCTGTGCCACGAGGTGCTCCAGGGTGAACGACAAGCGGCAAACACGCAGCTGCCAGGTGCTGGCCGGTGATCGGGAGCGCGCGCTGGCGCTGTTGCGCGCGGCGTTGGCGGCGTGTTCGTCGCGGTCTTGCCTGTGGTTTGGCAAGGCCGCGCCGGACGGTGTGCGGCGGCTCGGCCGGCACGATTACCTCGATGCTCTGGGCAGCGAATGTGACCTTCTGGTGTACGACGCCCATGCCGGCCTGTATCCCGACGTGCTGGCAGCCCTGCTGGGCACCCTGCGGGGTGGTGGCGTGCTGGTCTTGCTCTCCCCGTCGTGGGCGCAGTGGGCGGCCTTCGATGACCCTGCGCTGTCCGGCCTGGCACCCTGGCCGCTGGGGAGCGCCGATGTCGGGCGGCGTTTCCTGCAGAGACTTCAAGACCAGTTCGCCGCGTCACCGGTGGTGCGCATCCTTGATGTGGACGGGGGCGATTCCCTGGTCATGCCTCCGGTCCCGCCGGCCGCACAGGTGCCGGGGCTGAACGAGGACCAGCAGCGGGTGGTCGAGGCCTTGCTCCGGGTGGCGACCGGCCATGCCCGGCGCCCGCTGGTGCTCACCGCCGACCGCGGGCGGGGCAAGAGCACCGCCCTCGGCGCCGGCCTGGCGCAGCTGCTGCGTGAACGGTCGTGCCGGGTGGCCGTGCTGGCACCGACACGGCGCGCCGTGGATGCGCTGTTCGCGCGTCTGCACCGTGATCTGCCGGATGCCGGCGGTGAGGTGCGCTACTGGCGGCCCGCCGACTTCCTGGCCGAAGCGCCGGACTGCGATCTGCTGGTGATCGACGAAGCCGCCGCCCTGGGCGTGCCGTTGTTGCAGACACTGGCCGAGCGTTACAACCGGGTCGTCTTCAGCACCACGGTGCAGGGCTACGAGGGCAGCGGGCGCGGCTTCGTGCAGCGCTTTCTCGCCTGGCTGAACGAACGGTTTCGTGCTTGTCGGCATCTTGAGCTCTCCGCCCCGGTGCGCTGGGCGCCGGGCGATCCCCTGGAGGCGCTGGCGACTCGCCTGTTCCTGCTGGATGTCGAGGCATTGCCGCCGGTACAAGGAGTGCCACGCTACCGCTGGCTGGAACGCGATGTACTGGCACAGAACGAGGCGTTGTTGCGCCAGGTGTTTGGGCTGTTGGTCGGTGCCCACTACCGCACCCGGCCATCCGACCTGCGGCAGTTGCTCGATGCGCCCGAGGTGTCGGTGCTGGTGGCCGAACGTGCCGGACAGGTGATCGGCGTTTTGCTGGCGGCCGCGGAGGGTGGGCTGGATGCGGCGCTGGCCGAGGCGGTGTGCGCCGGGCGACGGCGACCCCGTGGCCATCCCCTGTTGCAGTCACTGGCCACGCACGGCGGCTGGTGCCGGGCGCCGACCTTGCGTCTGTTGCGAATCATGCGTATCGCGGTGGATGAGCGCCATCGCAGGACAGGTATCGGCAGCCGTTTGTTGGCACGGGCGCGCGAGCGCGCCGAGGTGGAGGGCTTCGACCTGCTCGGCACCCGCTATGGCCTGTCGCCTGGTCTGTTGCGTTTCTGGCAGCACAACGGTTACCGAGTGGTGCGCATCGGGCACCGCGTGGACCTTGCGAGTGCCGCCCACTCGGTGCAGATGCTCGCGTCGCTGAGTACGGCCGGCGCGGCCTTGTGCGATGCGGCTGGTGCGCGCTTTCTGGACGATCTGCCGTGGCGGCTGGTCTCGGGACTGGCACGGCTGGACCCGGCTGTGGTGCCGCTGCTGTGGCGTGGGCTGGCATCGGGCGCCGGCCCGGTGGACGCGCAGACCCTCTCGGATGTGCGTCATTTTGCCTTCGGCCGCCGCGATTTCGAGGACGCCCTGCCGTCGCTGCGCCGTTGGTTGTGCGCGCGCCTGGCCGGGCAGGAGGCTGACGTACACGATGCCGCCCTGCTGGTGCGCCCGGTCCTGCAGGGGCAGCGACCGTCACGCGATCAGATTGCGGCACTGCGCCAGGTGGTCGGCCGGTGGCTGGACGGGGATTGACCCTGGCCCTGAGCGTCCCTACATTGCGATGACAACAACCGACCATCATCGTGAGGAAGCATCCATGTCAGTAGAGGGGATCAAGGTGGGCGACAAGGCGCCGGCATTCGAATTGCCGGACGCCGACATGAACATGGTCCGCTCGGCCGATCTGGCTGGTCGACCCTATGTGATCTACTTTTACCCCAAGGACGACACCCCGGGTTGCACCATGGAGGCGCAGGAATTCACCGAGCTGATGGACGAGTTCCAGCGGCTGAACGCTGCCCTGTTGGGTGTGAGCCGTGACAGCTGCATGAAACACGCCGAGTTCCGTGACAAGTACGGTCTGGGCGTGACCTTGCTGGCCGATGTCGATGGCCAGCTCTGTGAGGCCTACGGCGTGTGGCAGGAAAGGGAAAAGAACGGTGAGAAACGCAAGGGTATCGTGCGTTCCACCTTCATCGTCGACGGCGAGGGCGTGATCCGTCACGCCGAGTACGGGGTCTCACCCAAGGGGCATGCCGAACAGATCCTCGAGGTGTTGCGCGGCCTGTCCTGAATTGGCGGATCATCGCCGCGCTAGCCCGGATGTGGATGTTTCACCGGTATCCCGAGAGTCGGCGGAATTCGCAGCCGCTGTGGCGCCGGTTTGGAGTAAAAGGGATAGCCTGTGCTATCGCTTGAGTAAAAACCAAGCCACAGCGAGCGAGAAGCCGTCGGAATCGGGATAGCATAACGCGGGGCACAAACGGTAACCGACGGTTGCTGTCTGTTCTTGCCATTTTGGCTCGACCATTCGGCATCTTGGACTTCAAGCGTTGTGCGGCCGGTGAAATATTCGGGCTAGGTAGGCGATGGGGCCGGGCGAGTCGTGTACCTCGGTGTCGAGCCCGGTTTGCCCCGCGAACCAGTTGGCCACTGCCTCAGCCTCTTCGCGTCCGCCGGCATGGCCGCGGTACACCAGCACCGAGAGCAAGCCGCCGGGGCGCAGCAGCGCGCTCGCCTGCACCAGCGCGGCCAGGGTGGTGTCCGGGCGGGTGACCAGGCCGTGATCGCCGCCCGGCAGGTAGCCCAGGTTGAAGGTCACCGCAGCGACCCGGCCGGCCAGGTCTGCAGGCAAGTGCTCACGCATCTTCTCGTGCCCGGCCAGGTGCAGGGTTACCCGTTCGGCCAACCCGGCCTGCGCGAGGCGCTCGTGCGTGGCCTCGAGTGCCTGCGGCTGGATGTCGAAGGCGTGTACTCGGCCGCCGGGGGCGATCTGCCGGGCGAGGAAAAGGGTGTCGTGGCCGTTGCCGGCGGTGGCGTCGATGGCGATATCGCCGGGTGCCAGCACGGTAGCGAGCCGCTGGTGGGCGAGTGCGGTCAACGGTTGGCGGCGGGGCTCAGGCATGGCGGGCGATGTCGGTCTCGGCAGGCAGCGGGCGGCCGTCGAGCAGCCAGTCGGCCATGCGCTCGGCATGCCAGGGAATGCTCAGGGCGCCGCGCGCGCCAAAGCCGTTGAATATGTGCAGCCGGGGCTCGCGTGGGTGGGTGCCCAGGAAGGACTGGCGGTCGGCGGTGGCCGGGCGCACCCCGGCGGCCTCTTCGACCACCGTCACCCTGGTGGGGTCTTCGAGCAGTCCGCGCAAGCCGTGGTCCAGTGCCTCGCGTTCTTCCTCGCTGACCGGGCCTTCGAGTCGTCGGTGGGCATGGGTGGCGCCGAAGCGGTAGCCGCCGTCGGCCAGCGGGATCAGCCAGTGTGCGCCGTTGACGATGTGCCGGCACAGACGGCGCGGTCCGTCCAGGCGCTGGATCACGCCGCGGTCGGGTTGCAGCGGCAGCCAGTCGAACCAGGGGTTGTCGCGCATCCGGTAGCCCTCGCAGCAGATCAGGTGGGCGGCGCGCTCGCCGTGCAGTTCCACCCCGTCGGGTGTGATGCGCAGCGTGCGCAGATCGACCGCGACCTGCCGCCAGGCGTCTTGTCCGTGCAGCCAGTCGCGCAGGCCATCGAGCAGGCGCGGCAGTTCCACGTAGCCGGTGTGCGATTGCAGAAAGCCGCCGTGCGGTGCGCGGATGCCGGGGTCAGCCTCGCCGGGCCCGAAGCGTGCGCCCAGCCAGTCGGCCACCGCCGGGTTGTCGCGCTGGCGATCGAAAAAACGCACCTGCTCGGGCGAGCGGAACAGGCGCTGCATGGGGATGGCGTGCACGAAAGCGGGCTGGTCCAGTTCGCGGGCGAGGGCGGCATAGGCGCTGCGCATGGCCGCCAGCCAGTCGGTGGTGCGCGGGTGGGCGTTGAAGCGCATGCCGGCCAGCGGGTTGATCAGACCGGCAGCCACCCGTGAGCTGGCGGTGCGGTGGCCGTCGTCGAGCACACGCACCTGTCGGCCACGGCGGGTCAGTGTCCAGGCCAGCAGGCTGCCGGCCAGTCCCTGCCCGATGATCAGGTAGTCAAGCATGTTCCTCCACCACGGTGACGATGGCCTGGTGTGCCCGCGTGGCCAGGGTCTTGCTGTCGGTATCGGCAGAGGCCAGCAGCGGCAGAAAGTGCACCTCGACGGTGCTGCCGGGACGTCCCAGCAGCCCCAGCAGATTGGCGAGCAGGGTCTGGTCGCCGGTGTAGGGCGCCAGCGGATCGTGATGACCATCGACCCGGTAACGCAGGGCCACCGGGGCCACCGGCGCGCCAGCCTCGATGGCGGCGGCGAACAGGCGCGAGAAGAAGGGGGCTACCGAGCGGCCGTCGCTGGTGGTGGCCTCGGGAAACAAGGTGAGCATACCGCCGTGCCGCAGGAACTCGGCAATGGCCGCGCGGATCTGTGCCGCCTGGCCGCTGCCGCGGCGGATGAACAGGGTGCCCGCGTGCATCGCCAGCCAGCCGATCAGTGGCCAGCGGCGCACCTCGGCCTTGGACAGGAACACCGTGGGCAGCAGGCAACCGAGTACCGTGATGTCCAGCCAGGAGACGTGATTGGCCACCACCAGGGCCGGGGGGGCGGGCGGCTCGCCGTGGATCTCGGTGCGCAGGTTCAGGATGCGCAGCAGCCGCCGGTGCCACCATCGGGCGATGCGCCAGTCGGCCTGCCGGTGGCCCCCGTCGTTGCGCCGGGAGGCGAGTGGTACCAGCAACACGCCTGCCAGCAGGTGCAGCACGATCAGGGTGGTGCGCCAGGGGATCCGCAGCAGGTACATCAGTCTTTCCCGTGCTGACGGGTGTATTCGTACATCACGATCGCTGCGGCCACGCTGGCATTCAGGCTTTCCATCTGCCCGAACAGCGGGATGCGCAAGGTCTGCATGCCCGGGTAGTCACCCGGCTCGAAGCTGAGGCCGAATTCCTCGTTGCCCACCACAAAGGCACTTTTTTCCGCCAGTGTGACCTGGCGCAGGTCGTGTTCTCCGTCGGCAGTCAGGGCGTAGATGGTGTAGCCGCGGTCGCGCAGGTCCGCCCAGGCGCTGTCGAAAGCCTCATGGAAGCGGGCGGGCACCTTGCGAAAGGCGCCCTTGGCGGGGGCGGTGTCGAACACCCCGATGTTCACCAGGTGTACCTCGGCGCCGCCAAAGGCCTGCACGCTGCGGAAGATCTTGGGTACGTTGAAGCCGGCCTTGAGATGATCGAGCACGAAGGCGAAGGTGTGTGGGCCGGGTTGTGCCAGCACGTTGCGCTGTCGCTCCTTGTGGTAGCGCTGCTCGATCTGCTTCTGTCGTGCCAGGCGAGCGGCGCGGCGTTGCGAGCGGGTAAGCGGGACTTCGGTGTCGTTGGTCATGGGGCGAAAACCGTGAGCGGGAGGCAGGGATTGTAACCTCTGTCTTCCCGCCAGGGATCTTCCCCGCTCGCAGACTGCGGAGATGAACGAGACTGCCTTTTGGGAGGTGGGCCGTGTGCCTTCTGCGGAGTATCTTGCGGTGCGTGATCTGGAAAGCCCCCTGCCCTGAGTGCTTTCGTTTCCTTCCCGTCGGTACGCCGATACGCCAGATGCGACGCGCCGTCCGTTTCGGCGTAAAATAGCCCGCTTTCCTGCTTGTTGGGACCATCGCATTTGGACCATCGCATGACCCAGGGCAACCGCGAAGTCATTGAGGCCCTACTGGCCGAGGTCGAGACCCCCGACCGCCTGCGCCGGCTGGGACCCGCGCGCCTGCCCGAAGTAGCCGATGCGGTGCGGCGCTTCCTCATCGACACCGTCTCGCGCACCGGTGGGCATCTGGCGGCCGGGTTGGGCGTGGTCGAGCTGAGCGTAGCCTTGCACTACGTATTCGACACCCCGCGTGACCGATTGGTCTGGGACGTGGGGCACCAGGCCTATCCGCACAAGATCCTCACCGGACGCTGGCGGCGCATGCACAGTCTGCGGCAGAAGGACGGATTGTCGGGCTTTCTCAAGCGCGACGAGTCCGAGTACGACGCCTTCGGCGCTGGGCATTCCAGTACCTCGGTTGGCGCGGCGCTGGGCATGGCGGTGGCGGCGCGCGCCCAAGGCATCGAGCGCGAGCACATCGCGGTGATCGGCGACGGCGCCCTGTCGGCCGGCATGGCCTTCGAGGCGCTGAATCATGCCGGGTCCATCGACGCCGACCTGCTGGTGATTCTCAACGACAACGACATGTCCATCTCGCCGCCGGTGGGGGCGATCAGCAACTACCTGGCACGGGTGCTCTCCAGTCGTTTCTACAATCGCATGCGTGAGGGCAGCAAGCAGGTGCTCGACAAGGTGCCCGGCATGAAGGATCTGGCACATCGCTGGGAAGAACACATGAAGGGCATGTTCATGCCCGGCACCCTGTTCGAGGAACTGGGTTTCACCTACATCGGCCCCATCGACGGCCACGATCTGCCACTGCTGGTCTCCACCCTGGAGAATATGCGCGAGATGCACGGTCCGCGCTTCCTGCACGTGGTCACCCAGAAGGGCCGTGGCTTTGCTCCCGCCGAGGGAGATCCCTGCGTCTACCACGGTGTCACTCCCTTCAATCCCGAGACGGGCAAGATGGAGTCCAAGGCCGGGGGGCGCAGCTTCACCTCGGTGTTCTCCGATTGGATCTGCGACCTGGCTGCGCAGGATGAGCGGGTGATGGCCATCACCCCGGCAATGTGCGAAGGTTCGGGGTTGGTGGATTTTTCCCAGCGTTTCCCCGAACGCTACCACGACGTGGGCATTGCCGAGCAGCACGCGGTGACCTTTGCCGCCGGCCTGGCCTGCGAGGGTATCAAGCCGGTGGTGGCCATCTATTCCACCTTCCTGCAGCGTGCCTACGATCAGCTGGTGCACGACGTGGCGCTGCAGAACCTGGATGTCACCTTCGCCGTGGACCGCGCCGGTGAGGTGGGTGCTGACGGCGCTACCCATGCGGGCATCTTCGACCTCAGCTTCGCGCGTTGTGTGCCCAACATGGCGGTGCTGGCCCCGGCCGACGAGGCCGAGTGTCGCGCTCTGTTGCAGACCGCCTGGGAGCACCCCGGCCCGGCGCTGGTGCGCTATCCGCGCGGGGCAGGCATCGGTGCCGAGCCGGCCGCCGACCTGGCCACGCTCCCCTGGGGCAAGGGTGAGCTGCGTCGGCGCGGGCAGGGGATCGCCATCCTCAACTTCGGAACCCTGATCGACCGTGCCCTGGCGCTGGGTGAGGCGCTCGATGCCACCGTGGCCAATATGCGCTTCGTCAAGCCATTGGACGAGGAGCTGGTGCGCGAACTGGCTCAGGGCCACCGTTTCCTGGTCACCCTCGAAGAAAACGTCGTTGCCGGCGGCGCCGGTTCAGGTGTTGGCGAATATCTTGCTGCCACCGGCATCGACATCCCCATTCTTCATTTCGGCCTGCCCGACCGCTGGATCGAGCAGGGCACGCAGGCCGAACAGCTCGCCGAGGCCGGGCTGACCGTCGAGCAGATGCTGGCGGAGGTGCGGCGGCATCTGCCGGCCGACATCAGCCTGGTCGCTGGCTGAACACCATGCGACGGATATTCTCATGCGACACATCAAGAAAGCGATTTCCCTGTCGGTTGCCGGCAGCCTCGGGCTGACGGTACTGGCCAGTCTGAGCGGTTGCGAGCAGCCGCAGCCGCCGTCTCAGTCGACCGATGCGCTGCAGGATCAGAGCCGCAACTGGTTCCTGGTCATCGAACAGACCGGCAGCAACCCCGATACCTACCGGGTGGTCGAGCAGCATCCGACTACCGGCCCGACGCGGGCGGTATTGCGCGATCTGAACGGCATCGAGCGCTTCCTCAGCCCGGATGAGCTGAAGGCCATCGCCGAGCAGGAGGCGATGCGCGTTGAGCAGGGCACCTCGCGGCTGGCGCAGGAAGGCGCGCAGCTGTCTTCCGGCGGCCTGTCGCTGGGCGAGGTGCTGCTGGCCACCGCTGCCGGTTCGTTGCTCGGTGGCATGCTCGCCAACAGCCTGATGCGGAACCGCAACTTCCAGCAGAACACGCAGCACTACAACAGCACCCGGCCCAGCCGTCCCCCGACCAGCCTGCGCACCGGCATGGCGAAGCAGCCGCGCTCCGGTTTCTTTGGGAGCCGCGGCAGCAGCGGCGCACGTCCCGGCGGCCTTTCCTTCGGTGGCTGAGATGGTCCGTACCCGCAAGGTCGAGCCACTGCCGGTGACCGTGCTTGAGGACATCGGCATGCAATGGCATACCGACGCCGACGGCAGTGCCTACCTCGTGCCCGAGCTGGTGGAGGTCACGCAGGCCGAGGCCGAGGCCTATTACGAGGCCGCCAATGCGCTGTACGCGATGTTCGTCGAGGCCGGCCAGCACGTCATCGACCACGGCCGTTACGCCGAGCTGGGCATCGACGCCGCGCTGGTGCCGCTGATCGAGGAAAGCTGGGAGCGCGACGACTGGCACCTGTACGGTCGTTTCGACCTGGCCGGTGGGCTCGACGGCCGCCCGATCAAGCTGATCGAATTCAATGCCGATACGCCCACAGCCCTGTACGAAACGGCCATCGTGCAATGGGCGTTGTTGCGTGCCAACGGTCTGGACGAAGCGCAGCAGTTCAACAATCTGCACGAAATGCTGCAGGAGAGTTTCCGTTGCTGCGTGGTGGGTGAGGGTGGCGACTTCGCGGCCGACTATCGGCAGGAGAAGTTCCTGTTCTCCAGCATCGAGGGGCTGCCGGAAGACGAACGCACCGTGCGCTACCTGCAACAGGTGGCCCACGAGGCCGGCTTGTTCACCGACTTCTGTTTTCTGCACGAGACGGGCTTTCTCGAGGGGCAGGGGGTGTTCAATCGCGACGCCCAGCGCGCCGACTTCTGGTTCAAGCTGTTTCCCTGGGAAGACATCCCCGCGCAGGAACCGGAACTGGCGCCCATCCTGCAGAGCATCAGTCGGGTCGGCGCCACCCGATTCGTCAACCCCGCCTACACCTTGCTGTTTCAGAGCAAGGGCATGCTCGCCATCCTGTACGAGCTGTTTCCCGATTCCCCCTGGCTGCTCGAGACCCGCTTCCAACCGCTCGCCGGCAAGGCGCAGGTGGAAAAGCGCCTGTTTGGCCGCGAGGGCGAGAACACCCGCATCCTCGATGCCGAGGGCCGCGTGCTCGCCGAGACCGGCGGCGCCTATGGTCACCACCCCGCCGTCTGGCAAGAGTACGTTGAACTGCCGCAGGACGCTGCGGGTCAGCGCTATCAGGCGGGCGTCTTCCATGCCTGCGAGGCCTGCGGTCTGGGCTTCCGCCGTGGCGGCGAGATCCTCGACAACCTCAGCAAGTTCGTGGGGCATGTAGTGGTTTGAGGGGGCGGAAGCGCTTCTGCTTCCGTGGCGCATCAGTCACCCTCTGTGTGTCAACAATGGCCGAGCGATTTCCGGGGGGCGACGCGGGGAGCCTCCCGTGATTTCTGCATTTTCGAAAAGGTTTTTGGGCCCTTGAATCCGACCAGTCCGACCCCATCCTGACCGCGCCGTACCATACCCACGTCTTGTGCGGCATTTATCTCGTTTCATCTGTTTTCGATCGGGAGCGATGCGTCCTCGCGTCGTTCCGGGGGCGAGGCTCCCTTGTCTCGAGAGGTTGAATGCATATGAGCAAGATAAAGATCGCCATCGTGGGGATGGGCAACTGCGCCAGTTCGCTCATCCAGGGTATTTACTACTACCAGGATAAGGATCCGACCGAGGCCATCGGGCTGATGCATCCGGTGATCGGCGGCTATGGCCCCTCGGATATCGAGGTGGTAGCGGCCTGGGACATCGATGCCCGCAAGGTCGGCAAGGACGTGTCCGAAGCCATCTTCGAAAAGCCCAATTGCACCACCGTCTTCTGCCCTGACATCCCGGAGACGGGCGTGAAAGTGGAGATGGGGCGGGTGCTCGACGGTTTTTCTGAGCACATGCGCGACTACCCCGAAGAGCGCACCTTCGTGCTGGCCGATGCGCCCGAGCCTGATAAGGCGCAGGTGGTGCAGCGGCTCAAGGAGAGCGGCGCCGAGGTGCTCATGAACTACCTGCCGGTCGGCTCCGAGGAGGCGACCCGCTTCTATGCCGAGTGCGCGCTGGAGGCCGGGGTGGCCTTCGTCAACAATATCCCGGTGTTTATCGCCTCCGATCCCGAGTGGGCGGCGCGCTTCGAGCAAGCCGGCATCCCCATCATCGGTGACGACATCAAGGCGCAGGTGGGCGCGACCATCACCCACCGTACGCTGACCGACCTGTTCGCCAAGCGCGGGGTGAAGCTGGAGCGCACCTACCAGCTCAACACCGGCGGCAACACCGACTTCCTCAATATGCTCAACCGCGCACGCCTGGCTTCCAAGAAGGAATCCAAGACCGAGGCGGTACAGGCGGTCACCGCCGAGCGCCTGCCCGAGGAAGACATCCACGTCGGTCCCAGTGACTACGTGCCCTGGCAGAAGGACAACAAGCTGTGCTTCATCCGCATGGAGGGCAAGCTGTTCGGAGACGTGCCCATGAACCTGGAGCTGCGTCTCTCGGTGGAGGACTCGCCCAACTCGGCGGGCGTGGCCATCGACGCCATCCGCTGCGCCAAGCTGGCGCGGTCGCGCGGACTGGCCGGGGTGATCCATGCGCCTTCGAGCTACTTCTGCAAGCACCCGCCGCGTCAGGTTACCGATGACGAGGCGTATCGCCTGATGGAGGCTTTCATCAACGACACCCAGGGCAAGCTGCATGAAGTGCCTGATACTGGCCGCGGGGAAAGGGAGCCGGCTCAGGCGACGGGCTGAATCCAAGCCCCTGCTTGCACTGGCCGGTGTGCCGCTGATCGAGCGGGCGATCCGTAGTGCGCGTGAGGCCGGCGCGGATCGTTTCGTGGTGGTCACCGGCCACCGGGCGCAGGCCGTGCAGGATTTCCTGCACGGCCTCTCCGCGCGCCTGTCGGTACCCATCGAGACGGTTCACAACCCCGATTGGGAGCACAGCGAGAACGGTCGTTCGGTGCTCGCCGCGCGAACCCGGCTCGACGACGGCGAATCCTTCCTGCTGCTGATGGCCGATCACCTGGTCGAGCCTGCGCTGATCGGTGATCTGCTGGCCGCCGGCGTGCCGCAGGGCGGCCTGGCGCTGGCGGTGGACGGTGATCTCGCCAACCCGCTGGTCGATCCCGACGATGTCACCCGAGTGCGTCGTGACGGTGAGCGCATCGTCGCCATCGGCAAGGGGCTCGCGACGTATGACGGCTTTGATACCGGGGTCTTTCTGTGCACCCCGGCGCTGTTCGACGCGCTGGAGCGGGCCGGCGAGGAAGGCGAGTCCAGCCTGTCGGCCGCGGTGCACCGGCTGGCCGCCGAGGGGCAGGCAAGGGCGGTCGAGGTGCGCGGGCGCTTCTGGTGTGACGTGGACGACGAGGCGGCGCTGGCCCGTGCCGAGCAGGCACTGTTCGATCGTCTGCGCGGCAAGACCGCTGACGGTCCAGTGGCACGCTGGTTCAACCGGCCGCTGTCGATCCGTCTGTCGCGTTGGCTGGTGCGCACTGCGGTGACACCCAACCAGGTGTCGTTGTTTTCCTTCGCGCTGTCGCTGCTGGCCGCGGGGTTGTTCTTTCTGCCCGGGTGGGCGGCGCTGGCCGCCGCCGGGGTGCTGGCGCAGCTGGCCTCGATCCTCGACGGTTGCGACGGCGAGATCGCCCGGCTCAAGTTCCGGCAGAGCGACTACGGTGGCTGGCTGGACGCGGTGCTCGACCGCTATGCCGACGCCTTCCTGTTGTTCGGGCTCACCTGGCATGCCTGGCGAGAGACCGCCTGGGATGGGGCGCTCGTGGCCGGCTTCCTGGCCATCATCGGCTCCTTCCTGCTCAGCTACACCGCCGACAAGTACGACGGCCGCATGCGCGCGCGCGGCGGGGCGCGTTTTCGCCTGGGGCGCGACGTGCGGGTGTTCGTGATCCTGGTCGGCGCCCTGCTGGACCAGGCGCTGGCGGTACTGTGGCTGATTGCATTGGTGATGAACGCCGAGACGCTGCGGCGGCTGCTGGTGTGCCGTGATGCCTGATCCTCTGGACTGTGCCAGGGCGCGCATCCGTGCGGTGATCGCGGGCTCGCCGGTACCGGAGGATCCGCGGCACGCCGAGAACACCGTCGAATGGCTGTTGCGACTTGACCCCCAGGCTGACCCGGCTCTGCAACTGGCTGCGCTGGCGCACGATATCGAGCGCGCGCGTCCCGATCGCCTGCGGCGTGAGGACTTCGCCGACTATGACGCCTTCAAGGGCGCGCATGCCGCGCGGGGTGCGGAGATGCTACGGCGGATATTGAGCGACTGCGGGGTGGACGAGGCCCTGGTCGAGGAGACCTGCCGCCTGGTGGAACGCCACGAGTTCGGTGGCGACGCGCGCGCCGACCGGCTGCGTGAGGCCGACAGCCTGTCCTACTTCGAGGTCAACCTGCCGCTCTATTACGCACGCGAAGGGTGGGACGAGGCCCTGCGCCGCTGCCGCTGGGGCATACGCCGCCTCTCGCCGCACGGGGTGGCACTGCTGCGCCGCCTGCAGATGCCGACGGCGGAACTGCAGGACGTGCTGAGGGCAGCATTGGCGGCCGAGATGCCGGAATCGACGAGGGGCGCATGAAAAACCCCGGCGCGGGGCCGGGGTCGGGTGTCAGGCCGGTCGGTGATCAGTCCGCCTTGGCCTGCTCCATCATGCGGTCGATGATGGGCGCCAGGATGATCTCCATGGCGTAGCCCATCTTGCCACCGGGCACCACGATGGTGTTGCGGCGCGACATGAAGGAGTTGGGGATCATGTTGATCAGGTACGGGAAGTCGATATCGAACTTCTTCGGGTCGGCGAAGCGGATGATCACGAAGCTCTCGTCCGGCGTCGGAATGTCGCGGGCGATGAACGGGTTGGAGGTGTCCACCGTGGCCACGCGCTGGAAGTTGATGTCGGTGCGCGAGAACTGCGGGGTGATGTAGTTGATGTAGTCGGGCATGCGCCGCAGGATGGTGTCGACGATGGCATCGGCGCTGTAGCCGCGCTCGGCATTGTCGCGATGGATCTTCTGGATCCACTCCAGGTTGACCACCGGTACCACGCCGATGCCCAGATCGACGAACTGTGACACGTCCACGTCGTCAGTCTTCACCAGGCCGTGCAGGCCCTCGTAGAACATCAGGTCGGTGCCCTCGGGGATGGGCTCCCAGGGGGTGAACTCGCCGGGCTTCTTGTCGGTGCCCAGTCGCGCGTTGTGTTCGGCGGCCTCTTCCTCGCTGTGCAGGTAGTAGCGGCGCTCGCCGGTGCCGGTCTCGCCGTAGGTCTTGAACACCTCGGCCAGCTTGTCGAACAGGTTGGCCCTGGGGCCGAAGTGGCTCAGGCCCTCTTCGGCCATCTTGGCCTTCATCTCGGCGCGGTTGTAGCGATGGAAGCTGTCGCCCTCGATGACGGCGGCCTTGATGCCTTCGCGGATGAAAATGTGCTCGAAGGCGCGCTTTACGGTGGTGGTGCCGGCGCCGGAAGAACCGGTAACGGCGATGACAGGATGCTTTTTGGACATGGGTAAACCCCCTCAGAGCATATTGGAATTTTCGTCATGACCGACGGGCGCCTTCCCTGCCCGCCGGCGGATTTTGGGCCGGACTATAGCACAGGCGGTGTGCAGGTGATCTGCGCCGGATCAGGCGGCACGGGTCAGCGCGGCGCCAACTCGGGGTTGAGCACACCGTTGGGATCGAACTGGTGGCGGATGCCGGCCATCAGGCGCAGGGCCTCGGGGGAGAGTTCGCGATCGAGAAAAGCCTGCTTGGCGCGGCCGATGCCATGTTCGCCCGAGAGGGTGCCGCCGAGTTCGAGTACCAGGGTGAAGACCGCGTCCAGGCAGGCCTCGGCCGCGGCCGCCTGTTGCGGGTCGTCGGGATCGAGCAGCAGATTGACGTGGATATTGCCGTTGCCCGCATGGCCGAAGTTGACGATGGGAATGCCATGTTCGTGCGACAGTGTTTCCAGGCCCGTAATCAGCGCGGGCAGGCGCGAGACTGGCACGACCACGTCCTCGTTGATCTTCTTGGGGGCGACGTTGCGCAGTGCCGGCGAGAGCGCCTTGCGCGTGCGCCACAGCTGCGCCACCGCTTCGGGGGTGTCGGCAAGCTCCACGCTCAGGCAGCCCTCGCCGGCCGCGCTGCGGCGCACGGTCTGGGCTGCGGCGTCGACCGCAGCCGCCGGGCCGTCTACCTCGATCATCAGCAGGGCACCGGCCTCGGGTGGCAGGCCCAGGTCAGAATAGTCGCGCACCATGGCGATGGCCTGACGGTCCATGAATTCCAGGGCGCAAGGGGTGACGGGCTGGGCCATCAGGCGCGAGACGGCGCGCGCGGCCGCGTCGATGTCACGGTAGATCGCCTGCAGGGTGCGTTTAGCCTCGGGCAGTGGCGTGAGCTTGAGAGTGGCCTCGGTGATGATCGCCAGGGTGCCCTCGGAGCCGATCAGCAGCCGGGTCAGGTCGTAGCCGACCACGCCCTTGGTGGTGCGGGTGCCAGTGCGCAGGGTCTCGCCGGCGCCGGTCACCGCCAGCAGGCCCAGTGTGTTCTCGCGTGGGGTGCCGTATTTCACCGCACGCGGGCCGGCCGAGTTGTAGGCGAGGTTGCCACCAATGGTACATACTGCGGCGCTGGTGGGGTCGGGCGGCCAGAAGAAGCCGTGCTCGCCTGCCGCCTGTTGCAGTGCCTGGTTGGTGACCCCGGGCGAGACCACGGCCAGGCGGTCGTCGGCCTCGATGCGCAGGGTCCTGTCCATGCGCTCGAGCGACAGCACGATAGCGCCCGCTGCCGGCACCGCGGCGCCGGTGGTGCCGGTGCCGCGGCCGCGCGCGGTCAGAGACAGCCCCTCGCGATTGCACAGCCGCAGCAGTTCGGCGACCTGATCGTGCTCGCGCGCGAAGCAGACCGCGCCGGGCAGGGCCTGCAGGCGGCTGTTGTCATAGCCGTAGGTCCAGCGTTCGGCCGGTTCGGTAAGCAGGTCGTCGCCGAACAGCGCGCGCAGGGCGCGCAGTACGGGACGTGGCAGGGTCGGCGTGTCAGAGGTATTCAAACAGCTTGACCACCTTTTTTACGCCGCTGACGAAGCGGACTTTTTCAGTGACGGCGTCGGCCTCGTCCGGCGTGAGCAGACCCATCAGGTAGACGGTACCGTCGGACGAGACGACTTTGACCCGCAGCGGGTCGAAGTCCTTGATGCCCACGTCGAACAGGGCCAGCTTGACCCTGCTGGTCAGGTAGGCGTCGGCGGCCGCGTCACTCCAGGTGCCCTCGGCACCGATGACCACTTCGTTGTACACCTTGCGTACGCGTGCGATGCGCGCGATCTTGTCGGCGAAGCGCGTGACGATCTCGGCGTTGGCGGCCTGGCCAGTGAGCAGCACCTGCAGGTTGTACACCGTGATGTCGATGTTGCTCTGCTGCTCGAGTTCCTTGTCCGAGTGCAGGATGCGCAGGGCCTTGACGTGGATTTCCTTGTCCTCGATGAAGGTGCCGATGGTGCGCCGGTCGTGTGCGGCCACTGCGCCGGTGGCCGCACCACCGACCACCATGGCGGTACAGCCACCAAGCAGGCCGGCAATCAGGACGAGAGACAAAAGGCGAAGAGCATGAGGGTAGCTGGGCATGGCGGTTCATCTCCCTGGGGAGTCTTTGAATGAGCCTGAAACGGCGACCATGGGTTTCATCGGCAGTCAAAGATTTCCGAGCAGTTGAGTATCGATCAGATCACACAGGCAGTGGAGCACCAGTAACTGGCTTTCCATGACACGCGCGGCATTGTCTGCTGGGACAGCGATGCTGATGTCGTGTTCCCGGGGCGGCTCGGAAAGTGCGCCTGGATCTTCGCCGGTCAGTGCGATCACCCACATCTGACGCTCGGCGGCTGCCTCGCGGGCCAGCAGCAGGCTACTGTCGATGCGCCCCGGTGCGAACAGCAGCAGGACGTCGCCCGGCTGACCCAAGGCATTGATCTGACGAGAGAATACCTGCTCGACACCCGGGGCCTCGGCCAGCGAACTGAGCACGGTGCTGCTGTTGCCCAGGGTGAGCGCCGGCAGGCCCAGGCGTTCGCGCTCGAAACGATGCACCATCAGCGCGGTGAAATGCTCGGCCAGTGCGGCGCCGCCCTCGGTACCGCAGCACAGGACCTTGCCACCCTGGATCAGCGATTCCACCAGTTGACGTGCAGCCAGGCCGATGCGCTCTGCCAAGGTGCTGGCTGTGGCACCGGCCGTTTCGATATGTGCAGCGAAATGGGCGGTGATACGGGTTTCTAGATCCATGGGGGTCGGTAGCAGGATTTGTCCGGGGGCGGAAGTTTCGCATGCCGACGGCCGTTCAACCAGTCTCGAAGGCGTTGCGTATCCAGACGGGGGTGTGCCGGTCGTCCAGGCCGATCACGTCGAAGCGGCAGGGGCCGTTCCAGGGGTGGAGGTGCAGCCAGTGCCGAGCGGCGGCGATCAGGCGCTGCTGCTTGCGCCGGTCCACGCTGGCGATGGCGCCACCGAAACCGGCATGCCGGCGCAGGCGAACCTCGATGAATACCAAGGTGTCGCCATCGCGCATGACCAGATCGATCTCGCCTTGCCGGCAGCGGTGGTTGCGCGCTATCGGTACCAGGCCGCGTGACCGCAGCCAGTCCTCGGCCTGGCGCTCGCTGCGTTGTCCGTCCTGTTGCGTCCTTGCCACGGGGAGGTCAGCGTGTCGGTGAGCCTGGCGCGGCTGTCGATGCTGGCGCTGGGGTGCCTTGCAGCAGTGGCGCAGCCTGTGGTGCTGGTGCGTCGGGCAAGCCGGGGTCTGGCGAGGTTTGCAGGTCCATGCGGCGGGAATAGCCCAGTACCCGCGGCGGTTCGTCGAGTTCGATCCACAGCAACTGGCGTTCGATCTGGCGCTCGGGTGTCATGTACAGGTTGCCGGTCTGGCCGTCGAGCGACTCCCAGGGTGTGTCATGCAGGCGCCGCAGATGGGGTTGCAGGCGCAAGGCGTCGATACCCAGGGCGTAGAGGCGTACCGCCGGGCCGAGCACGCCGGGGAGCAGGGCTCCCAGACGCTGGCGCTCATCCTGGTTGACGATCAGGGGGATGTCCGGCAGCAGGATGCCGCGCATGTCGGCCAGTTGCTGAGGGGTGAGGTGCCCGCTCCAGGCACGTGAGGTCGCATACACCGGGAGGTCGGCAGCGCGGAAAAAGGCCAGTTGCGGTTTGATGCTCTGGGCCTGGCCAGGGGTGGCCACCAGGAACACCGCATCGGCGTCGGCGCGTCGGCGCGGCTCGAAGGCGATGCGTTGTCCCAGCCATTTTTCCAGCCGTCGGTGGCGGGCCTTGCTGCGATCCAGTTGCAGCAGGACCGAAATGGTGGTGCTGTGATCCGCCGAGGCCGGATCGTAACGTCCGATGTCCGCCTCGTGCCCGGTCAAGGTCTGCCAGCGTTCGGTGAAGGCGCGCGCCAGACGTTCGCCATAGCGGTTGTTCGGGATCAGGACGATCGGTCGGCGATGTCCATCCTGCCAGATGCGCTCGGCGGTGAGCCGGGCTTCGTGCTCCGGGTCGAGCGAGAACATGAACAGTTTCTCGGGGGGCGCCACGTCGGAGTTCACCTTGTTGAGCGCGAGCACCGGGACAGCCAGCTCACCGGCACGCACCAGTTGCTCGACCGCCGGTTTCTGCAATGGTCCGATGACCGCCTGGGCGCCGGCAGCGACCGCCTGGGCATACAGTGGCCAGGCGTCGGCTGGATCGCTGGAGTCGTAGAAGCGCAACAGCGGGCGCTGCTCCTCGGGGAGTTCGTGGAGGCTGATCATCAGGCCGTCGCGGATGGCGCGTGCCGCTGCGGCGTAGCGTCCACTCCTGGGCAGCAGCACGGCGATGTGTTCAACCGGCTCGATCTGCCCGGCCAGGCGGGCCATGTAGCGTTCCAGCAGTTCCGGCAGGGCGGGGTGGTCGGGGTGAGTAGTGCGCCAGGCAGCCACCATTGGGCCCAGTTTCTCTGGGGTGGCGCCGTATTGCTTGATCAACAGGGCCAAGTCCATCCAGCCGCCGGTTACTCCGGGCGGCATTGGGCGTAGTTCGCGCAGGGTGCGTTCGTTGAGTGCAGTTAGAGAGGCAAGGATCTCGGACTGTACCTCGAGTTGTGCCTCACGGTCTTCCAGCAGCTCGTCGAGTTGTTGCAAGGTGTGAGCCGATTCCAGCAGGTTGCCGATCTGTCGGTAGGCGCTGGCCAGTTCGCGCAGGTGGCGTTGTTGGAGGTCGAGCGGCATGTCAGGACCGATCATGTCCAGCAGGATCTCCAAGGCACGGTCGGCCTGGTGGCGGGCGAGCGCCAGATCGGCGCGCAACAGCTGGGCCGCCTGGCGTTGGTGGGCGCTGGGGTTGCCGTTCTTGATCTCGTGCAGCAGAGTTTCGGTGCCTTCCAGGTCGCCACCCTTGAGTGTGGCCTCGGCGGCGCGCAGGAGAAACTCCGTGCTTGCATGGCCGGGTGTGCGCTTGGCCAGGGACTCGAACAGGCGGGCGGCGCCGAGCCAGTCCTCCTGTGCCAGCAGGGCCTCGGCACGCACCAGGTCGGGATCGGGGGCGGGGCGCTTTTCCTGTTTCACGGGAGGCGGGGTACAGGCGCTCAGTACCAGTCCCAGTAGCAGGAGGATCGATCCAAGGCGTAGACGATGGGTTTGCATCTCAGGTCCAGTACGGCGACGATGGGCATGCCGACTCCCTCGGCACTTGGCGGCGCGTCCTCGCGCCGCTTCGGGCGGTACGGAAGGTCTGCTCCCTCTTGGGGCGCGCATTCCGCCGCAGGCGGAGTATCGAAGGTGACTCATGATGCTGTCAAACGACACCGGCTGTCTGTATGTCGTCGCCACCCCGATAGGCAATCTGGGGGACATCACCCGGCGCGCCGTGGAGGTGCTCTCGGCGGTGGACCTGATCGCTGCCGAGGACACTCGGCACACGCGCCGGCTGTTGCAACACCTGGGCATCGACAAGCCATTGCGGTCGCTGCATGAGCACAATGAACGTGAGCGCGTGCACGTCCTGCTCGAGCGTCTGCGGGGCGGTGCGCAGGTGGCGCTGGTCTCGGATGCTGGCACACCGCTGATCAGCGACCCGGGCTATCCGCTGGTGCGCGCCTGTCGCGCCGAGGGCATCCGCGTGGTGCCGGTGCCCGGTGCCAGTGCCCTGATTGCCGCGCTCTCGGTGGCCGGCCTGCCGACCGACCGTTTTCGTTTCGAGGGCTTTCTGCCGCGTCGTGCTCCGGCCCGGCGCGAGCGCCTGCAGGCGCTGGCCACGGCACCGGAGACCCTGGTGTTCTACGAGTCCGCGCATCGCATCGAGGAGAGCCTGGCCGACCTGTGCGCGGTGCTTGGCGAGGCGCGCGAGGCGGTGCTGGCGCGCGAGTTGAGCAAACGTCACGAGACCCTGTTGGACGGCACCCTGGGTGAGCTGCTGGCGCGTGTGTGTGCCGATCCCGATCAGCGGCGTGGCGAGTTCGTGCTGGTGGTCGCCGGTGCCCCTGCGGAGGTGGAGGGCGACGAGCAGGCCCTGCGCACCTTGCTGGCGGTGTTGCTCGAAGAGTTGCCGCTCAAGCAGGCGAGCGCGATTGCCGCACGACTGAGTGGCGAGAAGAAGAACCGCGTCTATCGGTTGGCGTTGGCGATGCGCGGGGAGTGATGACCAGAGTCGTGTCCATTCGGCGTTCGGTCCGGAGTGGGCCTCCTGAATGTGGGAGCAGGGTCCTCGCCGCGAACGGCTCGCGCCCGGGCCCAGGCGGCGGTATAGTGGTTCCCGGGAGTCGGCTAGGCGATCGCTGCCGCATCGCGGTGGAGGAAAGTCCGGACTCCGAAGGGCAGAGAGCCAGGTAACGCCTGGGCGGCGTGAGCCGACGGAAAGTGCCACAGAAAACAGACCGCCTAAGCCCGATCGGGCCGGCAAGGGTGAAAAGGTGCGGTAAGAGCGCACCGCGCCCCTGGCAACAGGGGTGGCAGGGTAAACCCCTCTCGGAGCAAGACCAAATAGGGAAGCGTGCCTCTGGCAGCCTGTGGCCCGCAGGTGCTTCCGGGTAGGTCGCACGAGGCGTCCGGCGACGGACGTCCCAGATGAATGATCGTCCTCGACAGAATCCGGCTTATCGGCTGGCTCCCTTCGAAAACCTCACCGACCGCCCCTGGTGCTGACGGCGCCAGGGGCGGTTTTCTTTGATTTATCGGGGTGGGGTGGAGGGTGCGCCGGGGTGCCCCCTGCTCAGACGGCAACCTGAGAATCCACTTTAACTTGATCCCTTAGCGAGCTGTTTTTCATGAGCTTTGGCTGGCTCGAGCTGTGTGCTGTAAGTGTCTGAGTTCCAACGATTTTTTAAGTGTTTCGGCTTGACCAGTGGGGCATGGGCTTCTAAGATTGGTGAGAGGTGGCGCAGAGTGGGGAAAAAGGGAGAGAACTCCCTGCCTGCCGCCGGTGATCACCAAGGGGGAGTCCGTTTTCGGTGTTTTTGGGTGTCAACACACTCAATCTGGATGCCAAGGGGCGCATGGCCATACCGGCGCGTTACCGCAATGCGCTGGCCGAGTGCTGTGGTTCGCGCGTGGTCGTGACCATCAATCCTCGAGAGCACTGCCTTTGGCTCTACCCCGAGACCGAATGGCAGGAGATCGCGCGCAAGGTGGCGCGCCTGCCGACTCTCAATCGTCAGAACCTGATCCTGCAGCGCCTGTTGCTGGGGCATGCTTCTGAGCTCGAGATGGACAGCCAGGGGCGCATCCTGCTCTCGGCTGAGCTGCGCGAATATGCGCGTCTGGGCAAGAAGGTGTCACTGATCGGCCAAGGCCAGAAGTTCGAGATATGGGATGCCGAGAGCATGGCCGCCGAGCGTGAGGGCTGGTTGCAGGAGGCTGGTGAGCTCGATGGCGAGTTGTCCGGCGATCTGGCGGAGTTGAGATTGTGAATGACGGTCTGGGCGAACATCGCCCGGTGCTGCTCGAAGAAGCTGTGACGGCCCTCGCCATCAAGCCGGAGGGGGTCTATGTGGACGGTACTTTCGGGCGTGGCGGGCACAGTCGCGTCATCCTCGAGCGGCTGGGGCCTGCGGGGCGTCTGATCGGGTTCGATAAGGACGAGGCAGCATTGAGCGCGGCACAGAAACAGTTTGTGAACGAACCCCGTTTGCGCATGGTGCATGGCAGTTTTGCGTGTCTGGCCGAGGTGGCGCGCGAGTGGGACTTGGTGCGCCACATCGATGGTCTGCTGCTCGACCTCGGCGTCTCGTCACCGCAGCTCGATGTGCCCGAGCGCGGTTTCAGTTTCCAGCACGATGGCCCCCTGGATATGCGCATGGATCGCAGTGCCGGTGAGTCGGCCGCCGACTGGCTGGCGCGCGCCGAAGAGGAAGAGGTTGCGCGGGTGATCCGCGAATACGGCGAGGAGCGCTTCGCCCGCCGCATCGCACGTGCCATCGTGCGCGAGCGCGCCCGGAACCCTTTGCGCAGTACTGCCCAGCTGGCAGCGCTGGTTGCCGCGGCGGTGCCTAGGCGTGATCCACACAAGCACCCGGCGACCCGCACCTTTCAGGCGATTCGGATACATATAAATAGAGAGCTCGAGGATCTGCGACATTGTCTGAATGATGCGCTGGATGTGCTGGCGGTCGGTGCGCGCTTGGTGGTGATCAGCTTTCACTCGCTGGAGGATCGCATCGTCAAGCATTTCCTGCGCGAACAGGCGCGGGGGCCACGCCTTCCCAAGGGGGTGCCGGTACAGCACGAACAGGTACAGGGCCGTCTGCGCCTGGTCGGCAAGGCGGTGCGTCCGGGCGAGGCCGAAGTGGCCGCCAATCCACGCGCGCGCAGTGCGGTGATGCGGGTGGCGGAGGTGCTGGCATGACTCGGCGCGCTCTCGTCTGGTTGCTGCTGGGTATCTTCGCAGTGCTGGCCAGCGGCATCGGCGTGGTCTACGCCAAGGCACGTTCCCGGGCGCTGTTTGTCGAAGTTCAGCAGCAGCGTGCGCAGCTCGAGCGCGAGATCATGGAGTGGGGGCGCCTGCAACTGGAGCTGGCCAGCACCGGCAGCCTGGAGGACGTGACGCGTGCAGCGAGGGGGCGTCTGCACATGCGCGCCCCGGACCCGGCACAGGTGGTTGTGGTGGAGTGATGGCAGCCAGACGAGAGAAACGGGCCAAGAGGGCAAGACAGGAGGCGAAGCTGCCGAGCTTCGCCTTGCGTCGTGTCGGTGTGCTGGCGATTTTCGGTCTGGTCGCCTGTGTGTTGGTGTGGCGCGCGGTCGATCAGCAGATCCTCGAGAAGGACTTCCTGCAGTCTGAGGGCGCCGACCGTTACCTCGACCGTCAGACCATTGACGCTCACCGCGGCCTGATCACCGACCGCCGTGGCGCGGTGCTGGCGCTGAGCACCCCGGTCGATTCGGTGACCGCCAACCCCCGCGTGCTCATGCCCGACACGCCGCACCTGGATCAACTCGCGCGAGCCCTGGATATGCCGCTAAAGCGCCTGCGTGGTATCTTGCGGCGCAATGCCCACCGGCGCTTCGTCTACCTTAAGAAGCGTCTGCCGCCGGGGCGCGCCGAGCACGTGCTCAAGGTGGCGCGTGCGCTGGATATCGACGGGGTGCACCTGGAGCGTCGTGACCGCCGCTACTATCCAACCGGCGAGGTGTTTGCACACGTGCTCGGCTTCACCAGTGCCGAGGACCGGGGTCAGGAGGGGCTGGAGCGTGCCTGGGACCGCGAGTTGCGCGGCGAGCCGGGCGTGAAGCGGGTGCTGCGGGACGGGCGAGGCCGCGTGGTCGACGATGTAGAGAGCATTCGTACTCCACGCGACGGGCGAAACCTGGCGCTCAGCCTGGACGCTCGTCTGCAATACATCGCCTACCGCGAGTTGAAGGCCGCGGTGCACCGGCATCGCGCCATCGGTGGCTCAGCCGTGGTGCTCGACGTGCGCACTGGTGAGGTGCTGGCGATGGTCAATCAGCCTGGCTACAACCCCAATGCCGATCGCAGCAACCGCAACGGGCGGCTGCGCAACCGTGCCATCACCGATGTCTTCGAGCCGGGCTCCACCATGAAGCCCTTTGCCGTGGCTGCCGCGCTGGAGCAGGGCGTGGTGGCCCCGGATTCCATCGTGGACACCACGCCCGGCTATTTCAAGGTTGGCCCCCTGACGGTGCGCGACCACCACCCTCTGGGGCGCATCGACTTGACCACCTTGTTGGCGCGTTCCAGCAACGTGGGCGTGGCGCGGTTGGCGCTGTCGTTGGACAAGGCGGCCTGGTGGCACAGCCTGGACGCGCTGGGCCTGGGGCATGCACCGGGCACCGGTTTCCCGGCCGAGGCGGGCGGTCATCTGCTCCATTTCCGCGAGTGGGTGCCGGTTGATCAGGCGACCCTGGCCTATGGCTATGGCATCTCGGTGTCCACCCTGCAGCTGGCTCGCGCCTATACAGCGCTGGCCAACGACGGTGTGGTGTTGCCGGTCACCCTGTTACGTCGCGACGAGGTGCCGCGTGGGCAACGGGTGTTCAGCGAACGCACTGCGGTGGACGTGCGCTACATGCTCGAGGCGGTGGTCTCCGACGAGGGGACGGCGCCGCGTGCGGCGATTCCTGGTTACCGCGTGGCCGGCAAGACCGGTACCGTGAAGAAGCTCTCGCGGCATGGGGGGTATTCGGAGGACCGCTATCGCGCGGTGTTCGTGGGCATGGCCCCGGTTACTCGGCCCCGGCTGGTGATGGCGGTAATGATAGACGAGCCTCGTGGCAAGGCCTATTACGGTGGTGCGGTGGCCGCTCCGGTGTTCGCCCGGGTGATGAGCGAGGCGCTGCGCCTGCTCAATGTGCCGCCGGATGAGCTTGATCGACCACAACTGCGATTGGCGCTGGCTGGAGGGCAGTCCTGATGGTGCAGCGCGCGGACGGCAATGGGGTGCTGCTGGGCGACCTGTTGCAGGGGATCGTGGACCCTGGCGAGTTTGGTCGCTTGTATGTCACCGGCCTGAGCCTGGACAGCCGCGAGGTGGTTGCCGGTGACCTGTTCCTGGCCACCGATGGCCGTACCACGCACGGCATGGATCATCTTGACGAGGCCTTGCGCAACGGTGTGGTGGCGGTGCTGGCTCAGCCTTCGGGTGAATGGGACCGCTCGCGCCTGATGCAGGTGGCCGCCACCTGCCCGGTGCCCCTGTTCATGGTCTCCGATCTGGGGCACAAGGCCGGGGTGATTGCTGGTCGTCTGTTTGGGCAGCCGGGCCAGGCCTTGCGTGTGATTGGTGTCACCGGCACCAATGGCAAGACCAGTGTCACCCATTTCCTGGCACAGGCGCTCGGTTCGCGGGTGTCGGCCGGGGTGATCGGTACCCTGGGCAATGGTCCGGTGGATGATCTGCGCACGGCCACGCACACCACTCCGGATGCGGTCGCGGTGCAAGCCGAGCTGGCGCGCCAAGTGCGCCTGGGCATCAAGGCAGTGGCCATGGAGGTGTCATCGCACGCCCTCGATCAGGGGCGGGTCAACGGTGTTCCCTTCCACACCGCAGTGTTCACCAACTTGTCGCACGATCACCTGGACTACCACGGCAGCATGGTGGCCTATGCCGCGGCCAAGGCGCGCCTGTTCCGGCGGCCGGGTCTGATGCAGGCGGTGATCAATATCGACGACCGCATGGGCCGCGAGCTGTTGCAGGAACTCAGCACCCGGGTGATGACAGTCGCCTGTTCGACCAGTGGACGGGTACCCAGCCTGGCCGATCGCGCGATCCATGCCACCGGGGTGGAGCCCCATGCCGGCGGAATCACTGTCCGTTTCGAGTCGAGCTGGGGCGCTGGCGAGTTCAGCAGCCCAGTGTTCGGGCGTTTCAATGCCGAGAATCTGCTGCTCACTCTGGGCGTGTTGCTCTCCTGGGACATGCCGCTGAAACATGCGCTTGGGGCCATGGAGAGCCTGTGCTCGGTGCCAGGCCGCATGGACCTGCTGGGCGGGCAGGGTCTGCCGCGCGTGGTGGTGGACTATGCGCACACCCCGGACGCACTGGAGAAGGCGTTGGCGGCGGTGCGCGAGCACGCCCGCGGCCAGGTGATCTGCGTGTTCGGCTGCGGTGGCGACCGTGATCCGGCCAAGCGCCCGCGTATGGGTGCAGTGGCGGAGCGCCTGGCCGACCGGGTGGTCCTCACGGACGACAACCCGCGTGGCGAGGATGGCGATGCCATCGTCAGCCAGATCCTCGAGGGCATGCAGCGACCACAGGCGGTGCAGGTGGAGCGCGACCGCGCCCGCGCTATCGAACTGGCCATCGGTGAGGCTGCGGCCGAGGATCTGGTACTGGTCGCTGGCAAGGGCCACGAGACCTGGCAACTGGTCGGGGACAAGCGTATCCCCTTTTCGGATCACGAGCAGGTGCGGCGGGCCCTGCAGGGACGGGCGGCATGATCGCGATGCGACTGTCCGAGGCGGCGCGGATTCTCCAGGGGCAACACCGGGGGCGCGATGCCCGCTTTGCTTCGGTGAGCAGCGATACCCGCACCCTGTGTACAGGGGATCTGTTCGTGGCCCTGGTGGGGCCGAATTTCGATGCCCATGACTATCTGCCGATCGCCGAGCAGAAGGGCGCGGTGGCCGCGTTGGTGCAGCGCGAGGTCGAGACCCCCATGCCGGTGGTGCAGGTTGCCGACACCCGTCTGGCACTGGGTGAACTGGCACGGGCCTGGCGCCGGCAGGCCACGGCGCGCATCATCGCGGTGACCGGGTCCAACGGCAAGACCACGGTCAAGGAGATGCTGGCCGCCATCCTCGGTCAACGACACGCAGTGCTGGCTACGCAGGGCAATCTGAACAACGACATCGGCATGCCGCTCACCTTGCTGCGCCTGCAGGATGAGGCCTTTGGCGTGATCGAGATGGGCGCCAATCACCCGGGCGAGATTGGCTACCTCAGCCGTATTGCCCGTCCCGACGTGGCGGTGCTCAACAATGCGGGACGTGCGCACCTGGAAGGCTTCGGCTCGGTGGAGGGCGTGGCGCGCGCCAAGGCCGAGATCCTCGAGGGACTGGCGGCAGACGGCGTCTTCGTGTTCAACGCTGACGACGCGCATGCCGGACTCTGGCGCGAGTTGGCGCGCGGTCGGCGGACCCTGTCCTTCGGCCTGGGCGAAGCGGCGGATGTGCGTAGTCCAGGTGAGGCTCGGATCACGCTGGATGACACAGGGTTCGAGAACCGTTTCGAGGTGGAGCATCCTGGCGGGCGCTTCGAGCTGTGTCTGCGCCTCGCCGGTGAGCACAACCGGCTCAATGCTCTGGCCGCCAGCGCCGCGGCCTTGGCGTTGGGTGTCGACGAGACGGCGATCCGCGAGGGGCTGGCCGGGTTGCGCCCGGTACCCGGTCGCCTGTGTCCGCTGCGTGCCGAGTGTGGTGCCTGGTTGGTGGATGACAGCTACAACGCCAATCCCGACTCGGTGGCCGCGGCGCTGGCCGCGCTGTCCACCATGCCCGGGCGGCGCACCCTGGTATTGGGTGACTTGGGCGAGCTGGGGGCGGCCCAGGAGCGCCTGCATGCCGAGCTGGGTGAGCTGGCTGGACGCGCCGGCATCGAGCGCCTGTTCACCCTTGGCGCGCTGAGCCGCCATGCCGGCGAGGCGTTCGGCGGCGAATGGCGGCATTTCGACGATCAGTCGGTGTTGATCGAATTGCTCTCCAGCACCCTGGCGGCGGACGACAGCGTGCTGGTCAAGGGATCACGGGCCAGCGCCATGGATCGCGTCGTCCGTTCATTGGCAGCACAGGAGACCGAGGCATGCTGATCGAGTTGGCCAACTATCTCACGATGTTCGACAGCAGCTTCGGCGTCGTGCGCTACATCACGCTGCGGACCATCCTTGCAGTGCTCACTGCGCTGGCGATCTCCTTCCTGGTGGGGCCGGCCATGATCCGCCGCCTGTCGCGCTACAAGATCGGCCAGACGGTACGCGACGACGGGCCGCAGAGCCACCTCTCCAAGGCCGGTACACCCACCATGGGCGGGGCGCTGATCCTGGTGGCGGTCGCAGTGGCCACCCTGTTGTGGAGCGACCTGGGTAATCGTTACGTTTGGATCGTGCTTGCCACTACCTTGGCCTTCGGAGCGGTCGGCCTGTGGGACGACTACCGCAAGCTGGTGCTGCGCGACGCGCGCGGCCTGCCGGCGCGCTGGAAATACCTGTGGCAATCGCTGTTCGGCCTGGCTGCTGCCTGGGCGCTGTACGCCACTGCCCAGGTACCGGCCGAGACCCAACTGTTCCTGCCGTTTTTCAAGGAGTTTGCCTGGGACATGGGGCCGGCCTTCATTCTGTTGGCCTACCTGGTCATCGTGGGTTCGTCGAATGCGGTCAACCTGACGGATGGCCTCGATGGCCTGGCCATCCTGCCGACGGTGTTGGTGGCCGGCGCGCTGGGCATTTTTGCCTATGTCTCGGGGCATGCACGCATCGCCGAGTACCTGTTGATCCCGCATCTGCCGGGCGTTGGCGAGCTGGCGATCTTCGCCGGCACCCTGGTCGGTGCCGGGCTGGGTTTCCTTTGGTTCAATGCCTATCCCGCGCAGGTCTTCATGGGCGATGTGGGGGCGCTGGCGCTGGGAGCGGCGCTTGGCGTGCTCGCGGTAGCCACGCGACAGGAAGTGACCCTGTTCATCATGGGCGGTGTGTTCGTGATGGAGACCGTCTCGGTGATGTTGCAGGTGGCCTCGTTCAGGCTCACCGGCAAGCGCATCTTCCGCATGGCGCCGCTGCATCATCACTTCGAACTCAAAGGATGGCCGGAGCCACGCGTGATCGTGCGCTTCTGGATCATCACCGTCATCCTGGTGCTGGTCGGCCTGGCCAGCTTGAAGATCCGTTGAGGGGGCGCATGACCGCAATTGCCAGACAAGCCGGCAAGCGACCGCAGCGTACCTTGGTGGTGGGCCTGGGGGCGACGGGTCTGTCGGTGGCGCGTTACCTGGTTCGCCAGGGCATACGCGTGGCTATCGCCGACAGTCGCAAGGAACCGCCCGGGCTGGCGGATCTGCAACGTGAATGTGCCGATGTCGCGGTGTTTCTCGGTGATTTCGACGATGCGGTGTTCGCCCAGGCCGACATGCTGGTGGTCAGCCCGGGCGTGCCCCTGTACACCCCGCAGGTGGCTGCCGCGCAGGCGCGTGGTGTGCCGGTGGTAGGCGACATTGAGCTGTTTGCGCGCGCGGTCGAGGCGCCGGTGGTGGCGATCACCGGTTCCAACGGCAAGAGCACGGTGACCACTCTGGTTGGCGAGATGCTGCGGGCTGCTGGTTGGCGCGTGGGTGTCGGTGGCAACCTGGGAACCCCGGCGCTGGATCTGCTGGATCCGGCGTGCCAGGCCTATGTGCTGGAACTGTCGAGTTTCCAGCTCGAAACCACCCATTCGCTGAAGCCCGCGGTTGGGGTGGTGCTCAATGTCTCGCCGGACCACATGGACCGTTATCCCGACATCGACGCCTATGCGGCGGCCAAGGCGCGCGTTCTGCAAGATGCCGAACTGGCGATCCGCAATGCCGACGATCCCCGGGTGATGGCCATGCCCGGCGGGCGCGCCGCCTGGGCCTTCACCATGGGCGAGCCGGCTGACGAGCAGACGTTCGGGGTGCGTGAACGGCAGGGGCGCGAGTGGCTGTGCCGTGGCGAGGAGCCCTTGCTGGCCGTCGACGAGGTGCTGATTCCCGGCAGTCACAATCGCGCCAACGCGCTTGCGGCACTCGCCGTGGGCACCGCCCTGGGGCTGGAGAACGGTGTGATGTGCGAGGTGCTTCGGCGTTTTCCCGGCTTGCCGCACCGCTGTGAATTCGTCGGCGAGGTCGCTGGCGTGCGCTGGTACAACGACAGCAAGGCGACCAACGTGGGTGCCGCGCTGGCTGCTCTGCGCGGGCTGCACCAACCGGGCAGCAAGGCGCGTGCGGTAATCATCCTCGGAGGTGACTGCAAGGACGGTGACTTCGCCCCTCTGCGTGAGGCCCTGGCCGAGTGCGCACGCGGAGTGGTGCTGATCGGGCGCGACCGCGAAGCGATCCGCCCGGTGGTGCCGCCCGTCTGCCAGCTCGCCGATGCCGGTGACCTCGAAGAGGCCGTGGGCCTGGCGTTGGAGATGGCACGTCCCGGCGACCACGTGCTGCTGGCGCCGGCCTGTGCCAGTTTTGACCAGTTCCGCAATTATGCGGAGCGCGGCGACCGCTTTCGCGGGCTGGTGAGGAGGCTGGGAGCATGAGTGTGCTCGCCATTAACAATCGCATGGCGCGGGTACGCGGTGCCATGTCACGCGCCCACCTGGCGCTGGACGGCTGGCTGCTGCTCGCGGTCGGCGTGCTGCTGAGCATCGGCGTGGTGATGGTCGCCTCGGCCTCGTTGCACCTGGGCATGCGTAATGGTGATGCGTTGCACTATGTCACTCGCCACCTGTTCGCCCTGGGGCTGGGTGCAGGCGGTGCGGTGCTGGTGTACTTCACCCCGGTGGCCTGGTGGGAACGTGCCAGCACCTGGCTGTACTTCCTGGGGCTGGGGTTGCTCGCGCTGGTGTTCGTGCCGGGGCTTGGACGCGAGGCCAATGGTGCCTTGCGTTGGGTAGGGGTGGGGCCGCTGAGCCTCCAGACCTCGGAATTCATGAAGTTGTTCATCGTGCTCTACATGGCGGGCTACGTGGTGCGCCGCCAGCTCGAGGTGGCGCTGACCGTGTGGGGCTTTATCAAGCCGCTGATCCTGTTGCTCGCCGCTTGTGGCCTGATCATGCTGCAGCCTGACTTCGGTACCACCGCGGTGCTGCTGGCCACGGCCTTCGGCATGCTGTTCCTGGCCGGTGCGCCGCTGTGGCAGTTTGGCCTGCTGATCCTGCTTGCCGCCGGCGCCCTGGGGGCTCTGGTCTGGGTCTCGCCTTATCGCCTGGCCCGGGTGACCTCTTTCCTCAATCCCTGGGAGCAGGCGCAGGATGCGGGTTACCAGCTCACCCAGGCATTGATCGCCTTCGGTCGTGGCGAATGGACTGGGGTCGGCCTGGGCAATGGCATCCAGAAGCAGTTCTACCTGCCCGAGGCGCACACCGATTTCATCATGGCAGTGATCGGCGAAGAGTTCGGGCTGATGGGCAGCCTGCTGGTGATTGTCCTGTTCAGCCTGTTCATCTGGCGCGCCTTCGCCATCGGCACCCGTGCCGAACGCCGTGGTGCGCGCTATGCCGCGCATGTGGCTTGGGGCCTGGGACTGTGGATCGGCATGCAGGCCTTCATCAATATCGGCGTCAACATGGGCCTGCTGCCGACCAAGGGTCTGACCCTGCCGTTCGTCAGCTATGGCAGCAACAGCCTGATTGTGTGCTGCGTGGCGGTGGGCATGCTCGCGCGCATCCAACGCGAGAACCTCGAGGCTGAACGCAAGGGCAAGGGGGGCGAATGGCAACGCGCGTGATGATCATGGCCGGCGGTACCGGCGGACACGTGTTCCCCGCGCTGGCGGTGGCGCGTGCGCTGCGCGAGCGCGGCTGCGAGGTAAGCTGGCTGGGTAGCCCCGACAGCTTCGAGTCGCGCCTGGTACCGCAGCACGGCTTCCCTCTGGACACCATCGCCGTGCACCGTTTGCGCGGCCAGGGCGTGCGTGGCCTGCTTTTCGCACCCTTCCGTCTGCTGCGCGCCATGCGCCAGGCCGCCCGCGTGCTACGCCGGCGGCGGCCGCAGGTGGTGCTGGGCATGGGTGGCTTCGTCGCCGGACCCGGTGGCCTGGTCAGCCGCCTGCTGCGCATCCCCTTGGTGATCCACGAGCAGAACACCCTGCCGGGGCTGACCAACCGCTGGCTGGCGCGCATCGCCACCCGGGTGCTGCAGGCCTTCCCCGGCGCCTTCCCGGAGAGCGACCGCGTGCGCACCTGCGGCAACCCGGTACGTCGTGAGATCGCCGAACTGCCGCCGCCGGAGGCGCGCATGGCGCCCTCTTGCGAGGCGCCGCTGCGGCTGCTGGTGATGGGTGGCTCGCTCGGTGCCCAGGCACTCAACGAGACGGTGCCCCGGGCGCTGGCCTTGCTGGACGAGGCCCAGCGTCCGCAGGTTTGCCACCAAGCCGGTCGTGGCAAGCTCGAGGCCACGCAGGCGGCCTATCGCGAGGCCGGTGTCGAGGCTCGGGTGGTGGAGTTCATCGCCGACATGCCACAGGCGCTGGCCGAAGCCGAGCTAGTGATCTGCCGCGCCGGGGCCCTGACCGTCTCGGAACTGGCCGCGGCCGGGCTGGCCTCGGTGCTGGTGCCCTATCCGCACGCGGTGGACGATCACCAGGCCCACAACGCGCGTTACCTGAGCGAGGCCGGAGCGGCGGTGCTGCTGCCGCAGACCGAGTTGAGTCCCGAACGCCTGGCCGTGCTGCTCGGGGGACTGAACGACCGCGAGCGCCTGCTGGCGATGGCGCGACACGCCCGCGAGCGGGCCATGCCGCGGGCCATCGAGTGCGTGGTCGAGAACTGCCTGGAGGTGGTGGCATGAGCAGACTGCCCGATACTCCGCGCTATGCCGCCGAGGCCATGGGCCGCATGCGTCGGCTGCACTTCGTCGGCATCGGTGGTGCCGGCATGAACGGCATCGCCCAGGTGATGCTCAACCTGGGCTACGAGATCAGCGGCTCTGACATCCGCGCCAATGCCGCCACCGAGCGACTCGCTGAGCAGGGTGCGCGGATCTTCATCGGCCATGCTGCCGAGCAGGTGGCCGGTGTCGATGCGGTGGTCATCTCCAGCGCGGTCACCGAGGACAACCCCGAGGTGGTCGCCGCGCGCGCGCAACGCATCCCGGTGGTGCCGCGTGCCGAGATGCTGGCCGAGATCATGCGCTTCCGCTATGGCATCGCGGTGGCTGGCACCCATGGCAAGACCACCACCACCAGCCTGATCGCCAGCTTGCTGATCGATGGCGGCATGGATCCGACCTACGTGATCGGCGGCCGCCTCAACGCCGCCGGCAGTCATGCGCATCTGGGCGAGGGCGAATTTCTGGTCGCCGAGGCCGACGAGAGCGACGCCTCCTTCCTGTATCTCCAGCCCATGCTCGCGGTGGTCACCAATGTGGACGAGGACCACATGAGCACCTATGGCGGGGATTTCGACCGTCTGCGCGCCACTTTCCTCGAGTTCCTGCATCACCTGCCTTTCTATGGCGTGGCGGTGATCTGCATCGACGACGTCAATGCGCGCGAGCTGCTGCCCGATGTCACCCGCCGGGTGATCACCTATGGCTTCGATGCCGGGGCCGATGTGCGCGGCTCCGAACTGCGCCAGCAGGCGGGCACCACGCGTTTCACCGCGCATCTGCCGAGCGGGGAGCGTTTCGCCGTGCAGTTGGCCATGCCCGGTCAGCACAATGCGCTCAACGCCCTGGCGGCCATCGCCGTGGGGTACGAACTGGGACTGGAGTCCGCCAGCATGCAACGCACCTTGGCGCAGTTCCAGGGTATTGGTCGACGTTTCCAGTTGCGTGAATGCCGGCTGGCCGGCGGTGGCGAGGTGCTGCTGGTGGACGACTATGGTCATCACCCGCGCGAGCTTGAGGCGACCCTGGCAGCGGTGCGCGCCGGTTGGCCCGAGCGGCGCCTGGTGCTGGCCTTCCAGCCGCATCGCTACAGCCGCACGCGTGATGCCTTCGACGACTTCGCGCGGGTGCTGAGCATGTCCGACGTGCTGATCTTGAGCGAGGTCTATGCTGCCGGAGAGGCGCCGATCGCTGGTGCCGACGGTCGTGCGCTGAGTCGCGCCATTCGTGCGCGCGGCCAGGTCGATCCGATCTTCATCGACGATATCGCCGAGCTGCCGCGGGTGCTCGCTGGCGTGGTGCGTGAGGGTGACATTGTGCTCACCATGGGGGCGGGCAGTATCGGTCAGGTGGCTGCACAACTGGAAGAGGGACTGTGTCGGTGAAAAGGGCTTCCAGGGAATTTGTGGTGCCGACAGCCCGGGTGAGGGCTTTACGCATGGGCTGTGGCGAGCCACTTACGCAGAGTCGCCTGTCCTGGTGGGTGCCGCAGCGGCCGGCCTCGCGCCGTGAAAAGGCCCGGAGGGAGCGCAATCGATGATGGCGGTGCGACAGAATACGCCCTGGCGCGGTGAACTGCGCTTCGACGAACCGCTGGCACGGCATACCAGCTGGCGGGTCGGCGGGGTGGCGCGGCGCTTCTACCGGCCGGCTGATGCCGAGGACCTGGCGGCCTTCCTGCGCGAACTACCCGCCGACGAGCCATTGCTGTGGTTGGGTCTGGGCAGCAACCTGTTGGTGCGCGACGGTGGTTTCGCCGGCACCGTGATCGCGCTCAAGGGCCGGCTCGACACGATCGACATCGATGGTGAAGTGCTGCACGCCGAGGCCGGTGCCAGTTGTGCGCGAATTGCCCGGCAGGCCGCGCGCGCGGGACTGACCGGGGCGGCCTTCCTGGCTGGCATCCCCGGTACCCTGGGCGGCGCTCTGGCGATGAACGCCGGTGCCTTCGGGGGCGAGACCTGGCCGGTCGTGCGCGCGGTGCGCACCATCGACCGCGCGGGCGTTCTGCGCCGTCGCTTGCCCGCGGACTATCGGGTTGGCTACCGCGAGGTGGCGGGGCCGGCCGGCGAGTGGTTCGTCGGTGCCGAGCTGCAACTTCGGCCCGGCGATGTGGCGGCCGAGCAGGCAGCCATCCGTGGCCTGCTGGAGCGGCGCGCGGCCACCCAGCCGACCGGTCTGCCCAGTGCCGGCTCGACCTTCCGCAACCCGCCGGATGACCACGCGGCGCGCCTGATCGAGGCCGCGGGCCTCAAGGGGTATCGCATCGGCGGCGCCGAGGTCTCGCCGAAGCACGCCAATTTCCTGATCAATACCGGCGAGGCCACCGCGGCCGACATTGAGGCCTTGATCGCGCATGTGCGTGACGAGGTCGAACGCCGCTTCGGAGTGCGTCTGCAGACCGAGGTGCACATCGTGGGAGAGCCGGCATGAGCCTGCGCGCGGAAGATTTCGGCAAGGTGGCGGTGCTGATGGGCGGCTGGAGCGCCGAGCGCGAGGTCTCGCTGGTCAGTGGCGCGGCGGTGCTCGAGGGGTTGCGGGCGCGTGGGGTGGATGCGTACGGCATCGACATGGGGCGCGACGTGCTAGAGGTGTTGCGCGCCGGTGGTTTCGACCGGGTGTTCAACGTCGTCCACGGACGAGGCGGCGAAGACGGTGAACTCCAGGGCCTGCTGGAGATCGCGGGCATTCCTTACACCGGCTCGGGCGTGCTGGGCTCGGCGCTGGCAATGGACAAGTACCGCTCCAAGCTGGTCTGGGCCGGGATGGGGCTGCCGACGCCTGGTTTCATGCTCGTCGAGGATGAGGCCGATCTGGAGCATGCCGCGCGCCTGGGCTTTCCGCTGATGGTCAAGGCTGCGCTGGAGGGCTCGAGCATCGGCGTGTATCGCGTGGAGGATGCCGTGGCGCTGCGCGAGGCCTGGGAGCAAGCGGCGGCCTGTGACAGCCATGTGATGGCTGAGGTCTGCATCGAAGGTGAGGAGTTCACCTGTGCCATCCTCGATGGTGAGGCGTTGCCGATGATTCGCCTGGAGACGCCGCACCGCTTTTACGACTACGAGGCCAAGTACCGAGCCGAGGACACCCGTTACCTGATCCCCTGTGGCCTGACGGCCGAAGAGGAGACTGCCGCCCAGGCCCTGTGTCAGCGCGCCTTTGCGGCGGTGGGGGCTGCAGGCTGGGGGCGGGTAGACCTGATGCGTGATGCCGGAGGGGAGTTCTGGTTGATCGAGGTGAATACAGTGCCGGGCATGACCGATCACAGCCTGGTGCCCATGGCTGCGCGCGCGGTCGGTATCGATTTTCCGGAACTGGTCTGGCGCATCCTCGCGCAGACCCTGGAGGTGGGGCATGGCAGCTAGACGGCCTGGCAAAAAGGCAGCCGCACCACGTGGTCGGAGCCGTATCTCCCTGGGGCTGTTGTCGGCGTTGCTGTTTGCGGCACTGGTTTTCGCGGGCTGGCAGGTTCTGACCCGGCCCGACCGCCTTCCGGTACGTCGTATCGAGATCACCGGTGAGTTCACTCACCTGCGCACGGAGGACATCGAGCGGCGCGTCGCCCAGGTGCTGGATGGTGGTTTCCTGGATCTGGACATGCACCAGGTGCGCGCTGCGGTGATGGCCCTGCCCTGGGTGGACCAGGTGAGTGTGCGCCGCGTCTGGCCCGACACCCTGCGCATGCATGTGGTCGAGCAGGTGCCCCTGGCGCGCTGGAACGAGGATGCGCTGGTGAATCTACGGGGCCAGGTGTTCCGCCCCGATCCTCTGCCGGCGCTCGATGGCCTGCCGCGACTGCGAGGCGAAGATGGTGGGGCGCCAGAGGTTGTTGCCTTCTATCTGCGTTTGCACGCCGGGGGGCTGCCCGAAGGGCTGGAGATCGCGGAGCTGGCGCGCAATCGGCGCGGCGAATGGCGGGTGGTGTTTGTCAATCGCCTGGAGCTGATGCTGGGGCGCGAGGACCTGGGGGCGCGTCTGACCGTGTTTTCGCGTATCTATCCTCAACTGGCAATACACATGGGGCGCCGGCCGCTCCGTATCGACATGCGTTACGAACACGGTTTTGCCGTGCAATGGCAGCCGGCAGACGAGGCGCAGGCCTCGCTGGCCGGCAGCGGGACGGGTGAGATCTGATGGTCAAGAAGACGGACAGGAACATTATCGTCGGCCTTGATATCGGCACCTCCAAGGTGGTGGCGATCGTTGGCGAGGTGAAAGACGACAACAGCATCGAGATCATCGGGCTGGGCTCGCACCCTTCGCGAGGTCTGAAGAAGGGCGTGGTGGTGAACATCGAGTCTACGGTGCAGTCCATTCAGCGCGCGGTCGAGGAGGCCGAGCTGATGGCCTCGGTGGAGATCGACTCGGTCTATGCGGGCATTGCGGGGAGCCACGTATCGAGCCTCAACTCGCACGGCATCGTGGCGATCAAGGACGGCGAGGTGACCCATGCTGATGTCGAGCGGGTGATCGATGCCGCGCGCGCGGTGCCCATCCCGGCCGACCAGAAGATCCTGCACATCCTTCCTCAGGAATTCATCATCGACAATCAGGAAGGCATCCATGATCCGGTCGGTATGTCGGGTGTGCGCCTGGAGGCGCGCGTGCACATGGTTACCGGTTCGGTCAGCGCGGCGCAGAACATCATCAAGTGCGTGCGCCGCTGTGGCCTCGAGGTCGAGGACCTGATTCTCGAACAGCTTGCCTCCAGCTACTCGGTGCTGGAGGAAGACGAGAAGGATCTGGGGGTCTGCCTGGTTGATATCGGTGGCGGGACCACCGATATCGCGGTGTTCACCGGTGGTGCCATTCGCCATACCGGGGTGATCCCCATCGCTGGCGACCAGGTCACCAACGACATCGCGGTGGCCCTGCGCACGCCTACCCAGCATGCCGAGGAGATCAAGCTCAAGTACGCCTGTGCGCTCACTCAGCTGGCCAGCCCGGAGGAGACCATCGAGGTGCCCAGTATCGGGGACCGGCCGCCGCGCAGGCTTTCGCGTCAGACTCTGGCCGAAGTGGTCGAGCCGCGCTACGAGGAGCTACTCACCCTGATCCAGGCCGAGCTGCGGCGTTCGGGTTTCGAGGACCTGGTCGCCGGTGGTGTGGTGATGACCGGGGGAAGTTCCAAGATGGAAGGCGTGATCGATCTGGCCGAAGAGGTGTTCCACATGCCGGTACGCCTGGGGATCCCCCAGTACGTCACTGGCCTGGATGATGTGATACGCAACCCCATCCACGCGACCGGGGTGGGTTTGTTGTTGTTCGGTCATCGCAATCGCGCGGCACGGGTGCCCGAGATGGCGATGGGCGGAGGTTTCAAGTCGGTCTGGAACCGCATGAAGAGCTGGTTCCAGGGCAATTTCTGATGGCGTTCCCGGGTTGGGGCGTCAGGTGTTTCGATTCAGCGGGATGACGTTCGGAGGACGAGAGTATGTTTGAACTGATGGATGTGGACAGCCAGAGTGCGGTCATCAAGGTGATCGGGGTTGGTGGCGGCGGCGGCAACGCGGTCAACCACATGCTGCGATCCAATATCGAGGGCGTGGAGTTCATCTGCGCCAACACCGATGCGCAGGCGCTCAACAGCACCGAGGTGCGCACCGCCTTGCAACTCGGCTCCAATGTGACCCGCGGCCTGGGGGCCGGGGCCAACCCGGAGCGTGGTTACGAGGCGGCCATGGAGGATCGGGATCGTATCGCCGAGGCGCTGGACGGCGCGGATATGGTGTTCATCACTGCCGGTATGGGCGGCGGTACGGGGACCGGGGCGGCTCCGGTGGTGGCCGAGGTGGCCAAGGAGCTGGGCATCCTTACCGTAGCGGTGGTCACCAAGCCCTTCGCTTTCGAGGGGCCCAAGCGCATGAAGATCGCCGAGGCTGGTATCACCGCCCTCACTGAGCATGTCGATTCACTGATCACCATTCCCAACGAGAAGCTGGTCTCAGTGCTGGGCAAGGGTGTCACCCTGGTGGATGCCTTCAAGGCGGCCAACGACGTGCTGCTCAATGCCGTGCAGGGCATCGCCGAGCTGATCACCAAGCCGGGCCTGATCAACGTGGACTTTGCTGACGTGCGCACCGTGATGTCCGAGATGGGCGTGGCCATGATGGGCACTGGTCGGGCTTCTGGCGAGGACCGGGCGCGCGAGGCGGCCGAGCTGGCGATTCGCAGCCCGTTGCTGGAGGACATCAACCTCTCCGGCGCGCGTGGCCTGCTGGTGAACATCACTGCCGGCATGGACATGTCGTTGGGCGAGTTCGACGAGGTGGGCAGCACCATCCGCGAGTTCGCGCGTGACGACGCCACCGTGGTGGTCGGCACCGTGCTCGATCCCGACATGGTGGACGAGATCCGTGTCACCGTGGTGGCTACTGGTCTGGGCGCCGAGGAAACTGTCGTGGAGCCCGCGCCGCAGCCGGTCGATCTGCAACCGGTTCGCGTGGCCAACGGTGAGCCGATGGTCGAGCCGGTCGCCAGTTCGCCGGACGACTATGCTGGCTTGGACGTGCCTACGGCGGTGCGACGTCAGGCCGAGAGTCGCAAGGGATACGTCGATGCCGCCACACGGCAGGACATGGAGTACCTCGACATCCCGGCGTTTCTGCGACGCCAGGCAGACTGAAAATGGGTGCAAGATCCCGGAATTAGGCGCAATCTTGCTTGAATGCCGGAAAAAAATTGCCGACAATGCGGAAATTCCCTATGTGGTACCGGGACCGGCGGCATGGATGCGTTTTGTTAACAGGGGGCACAACGGGTTCCCGCGGATCTCTCGAGGAGCAACGGCGTCATGATCAGGCAGCGCACGCTGAAAAACGTCATCCGGGCGACCGGTGTGGGTCTGCATACGGGCGAGAAGGTATACCTTACCCTGCGCCCGGCGGCCCCGGACACGGGTATCGTCTTTCAGCGCGTCGATCTGCCGCAGCCTGTCGAGATCCCGGCGCGTGCCGAATACGTCGGCGACACTCGGTTGTCCACCACCCTCGAACGAGATGGCGTCCGCATCTCCACGGTGGAGCATCTGCTCTCGGCCTTTGCCGGCTTGGGCGTGGACAATGCCTACGTGGACGTCAGCGCCCCCGAGGTGCCTATCATGGACGGCAGTGCCGGACCTTTCGTGTTCCTGATCCAGTCGGCTGGTGTCGAGGAACAGAATGCCCCCAAGCGCTACATCCGTATCCTTGAGCCGGTGGAGGTCCGCGATGGCGACAAGCTGGCGCGTTTTGAGCCCTTCGAGGGGTTCAAAGTGCGTTTCGCCATCGACTTCGATCATCCCGCCATCGACGGGCGGGCCTGTGAGGCCGAGATGGACTTCTCTTCGACCTCGTTCGTCAAGGAAGTCAGCCGCGCACGGACGTTCGGTTTCCTGCGCGACATCGAGACGCTGCGCGAGAACGGGCTGGCCCTTGGCGGCAGCATGGAGAACGCCATCGTGGTGGACGATTTCCGCGTGCTCAACGAAGACGGTCTGCGCTACCAGGACGAATTCGTCAAGCACAAGATCCTGGATGCCATCGGCGATCTCTACCTGCTGGGGCACAGCCTGATCGGCGCCTTCACCGGTTACAAGTCGGGGCACGCGCTGAACAATCGGTTGCTCAAGGCGCTGATGGCCCGGCAGGACGCCTGGGAGGAAGTGACCTTCGAGAACGAGGATGCGGCCCCCATCTCCTACATGAAACCGATCCAGGTTTCCTGATCCCGGTCACTCTTTTTCGCTCAGGGTCTTGGCGAGCCGCCGCAGGGCGTGGCAGAGTTTCTCGTCCTCGACAGAGCGGGCCGCCTGCTCCAGGTGTTCCGCGGCACGCGGTGAGTGATGCAGCTGGAACCGGCGCCGGTTGGTGCGCGAGGCGCGGGCCGGGGTTGCGACCCGGGTGCGGACGCGGATGTTGGCCAGCCCCGGGTGTCGGGTGCGCAGTCCACTGAGCAGGCCAGGGACGTGGTAGCGTAGCCGGGCGCCCCAGACCGGCGAATCGACCTGCAAGTGCAGGACGTTACCGCTCAGCGTGGCACTGGTACAATGCGTCGCTAGGTCGGAGGGCAGTGCGTCGCGTACCTGTGCCAGCAGGTCCCGATGCAGGCGGCTGCGTGCGATCAAGGTGGCCAGCTGCGGCTGTTGCAGGATGGCGGCAATACGGCGCGGTTTCGCTCTCATGGCAGAGATGTCCCGGGCAAGTGAGTGGCGCCGCCTCGAGGCGGCGATAAAGATCCCTCGACAGAGGCCAGACACCCTGCGGGTAGGGAGCCTGTCAGAAACATGAACATTATCCTGCTTTCGAGCTTTTGCAAGAAGAAGGGTAGCATCGACATCTGTGTGCCCAGTGCCCTGCGCTGGCTGGTGCCGGGTGTGGCGCTGTTCTCGGCCTTGCTCGTATGGGCAGGTTACGAGCTGGGAAGCTGGCACACGGAGAAGACCCGCAGCGCTTCTGCCATGGCTCAGCTGCGGCAACTGGTGAACCGCGAACGCGAGCAGCTGGAAATCGCACGCTCGGAGCAGCGGGCACACCTCGACGCTCTGGCTCTGCGCGTGGCACGCCTGCAGGCGCACCTTATGCGTCTCGATGCCCTGGGTGAACGCCTGGTCGGTCTGGGCAAGCTCGACGGCAAGGAGTTCGACTTCTCGGCCGAGCCTGCCCAGGGTGGCTTGGAAGACGAGCAGGCGGCATCGCCGGATACTGCTGACATCCTCGAGACTATGCAGCGCATCGAGCGCATGCTGGCTGACCGTGAGGACAAGCTGCGCATGCTCGAGGAACAACTGGCCAACCGTGAACTGATCCACGAGACCTCGCTGTCCGGTCGCCCCATTGACAAGGGTTGGATCTCATCCACCTTCGGCCGCCGCACCGACCCCATCACCGGTAAGAAGGCCTGGCATCACGGGCTGGACTTCGCCGGCAAGGAGGGCGAACCGGTGCATGCGGTGGCCGCTGGTGTGGTGGTGCGAGTCGATCGCGAAAAGGGTTATGGCAACGTGGTGGAGATCCGCCACCCGGACGGCTACACCACCATCTACGGTCACAATAAGAAGAATCTGGTCTCCGAGGGTGATGTGGTGGCCAAGGGACAGGTCATTGCTCTGCTCGGCAACACGGGACGTTCCACCGGGCCGCACGTGCATTTCGAGGTGCGTCGCCAGGGGCGACAGGTTGATCCCAAGCGTTACATCCGCGCCCCCTGAGTCTTCCCCTCCGTCTGTTTCTTGCGCCCGCCCGCGTAGCGGCGCACTCGCTTCCCCCGGGTTATCATTCGCCCTGTCCGGGCTGTGGATGGCCAACGACAAAGGCTGAATCATGTTCAACAAGGTATTGAAAAAGGTGTTTGGCAGCCGTAACGACCGGCTGATCAAGCGCATGCAGAAGACGGTGGCGCAGATCAATGCGCTGGAGGAGGAGATCGCGGCGCTCGATGATGCGGCGCTGCGTGGCAAGACCGACGAATTTCGTGAGCGGCTGGAGAAGGGCGAGACCCTGGACGAGCTGCTGCCGGAGGCTTTCGCGGTGGTGCGAGAGGCCGGCCGCCGGGTGTTGGGTATGCGCCATTTCGATGTGCAGCTCATCGGCGGCATGGTGTTGCACCAGGGCAAGATCGCCGAGATGCGCACCGGCGAGGGTAAGACCCTCGTCGCCACTCTGGCGGCCTATCTGAATGCTCTCTCGGGCAAGGGTGTGCACGTGGTCACGGTCAACGACTACCTGGCGCGCCGCGATGCCGAATGGATGGGCCGGTTGTATCACTTCCTGGGATTGAGTACCGGGGTGATCAACTCCTCGGGCGGGCAGGGGCCGGATTCCGCGTCCTACCTGTTCGACCCTGAGTGGGATGAGCAGCAGGGCGGCCATCGGCATCTGCGGCCGGTCAGTCGCCGCCAGGCCTACGATGCCGATATCACCTACGGCACCAACAACGAGTATGGCTTCGACTATCTGCGTGACAACATGGCCTTCTCCGCCGACCAGCGGGTGCAACGGCGCAACTACGCGATCGTCGACGAGGTGGATTCCATCCTCATCGACGAGGCCCGTACGCCGCTGATCATTTCCGGTCCGGCCGAGGACAGCTCGGAGCTGTACATCAAGATCAACGCCATCCCACCGAAGCTCACCCGCCAGGAGCCGATCACCAATGAGGAGGGCAAGCCCGACTACGGTCCCGGTGACTACGCGGTGGACGAGAAGGCGCGGCAGATCTTTCTCAGCGACCAGGGTCACGAGAAGGTCGAGCAGATGCTGGTGGAGATGGGCCTGCTGGACGAGAACGAGAGTCTCTACGACCCGTCCAACATCATGCTCATGCACCACGTGATGGCGGCGCTGCGCGCGCATGCGCTGTTCCATAAGAACGTGGACTACATCGTGCGTGATGGCCAGGTGATCATCGTCGACGAGTTCACCGGCCGTACCATGCCGGGGCGGCGCTGGTCCGAGGGCTTGCACCAGGCAGTGGAGGCCAAGGAGGGGGTGCCCATCCAGCAGGAGAACCAGACGCTTGCCTCGATCACCTTCCAGAACTTCTTCCGCCTGTATGACAAGCTGGCCGGCATGACCGGTACCGCCGATACCGAGGCCTACGAATTCCAGCAGATCTACGGGCTCGAGGTGGTAGTCATCCCGCCCAACAAGCCGACCCAGCGGGTGGACCAGACCGACCTGGTGTATCTCACCCAGAAGGAGAAGTTCGCGGCCATCGTCGAGGACATCCGTGACTGCGTGCAGCGTGGCCAGCCGGTGTTGGTGGGTACTGCCTCGATCGAGGTTTCCGAGCTGGTCTCGAAGCTGCTCGAGAAGGAAGGCATTCCGCACCAGGTGCTCAATGCTAAGCAGCACGAGCGTGAAGCCCTGATCGTGGCCGAGGCGGGCCGTCCGGGCGCGGTTACCATCGCCACCAACATGGCCGGTCGCGGCACCGACATCGTGCTTGGCGGTAACCTCGAGGTGGAGCTTGCTCAGCTCGGGCCGGATGCCACCGAGGAGCAGATCGAGGCATTGAAGAAGGATTGGGAGGAACGTCACCGCAAGGTGCTCGAGGCCGGTGGTCTGCGTGTGATCGGCACCGAGCGCCACGAGTCGCGTCGTATCGACAACCAGCTGCGCGGGCGATCGGGTCGCCAGGGTGACCCGGGGTCCTCGCGCTTCTACCTGTCGCTGGAAGACAACCTGATGCGCATCTTCGCCTCTGAGCGCGTCTCGGCGCTGATGCAGAAGCTGGGCATGCAGGAAGGCGAGGCCATCGAACACCCCTGGGTGAACCGCGCCATCGAGAATGCCCAGCGCAAGGTCGAGGGGCGCAACTTCGACATCCGCAAGAACCTGCTCGAGTACGACAACGTCGCCAATGACCAGCGCAAGGTCATCTACCAGCAGCGCGACGAGCTGATGAACACCGAGGATATCTCGGAGCTGATCGCCTCGCTGCGCGAGGAGGTGCTGAACGTCATCATCGACCAGTACATCCCGCCGCAGAGCATCGAGGAGCAGTGGGACATCCCGGGGCTGGAAGGGGCGCTCAAGGAGCACTTCGATCTCGACCTGCCCATCCAGCAATGGCTGGACGAGGACGATGAGCTGCACGAGGAGACCCTGCGCCAGCGCATCCTCGATGCCCTGGTCGCAGCCTGGAAGGAAAAGGAAGACCAGATCGGGGCGGAGCAGATGCGGCGCCTCGAGAAGGAGGTGATGCTGTTTACCCTCGACTCGTACTGGAAGGAACACCTGGCCGCCATGGACTACCTGCGCCAGGGCATCCATCTTCGCGGCTATGCGCAGAAGGATCCCAAGCAGGAGTTCAAGCGCGAAGCCTTCGAGATGTTCCAGCGCATGCTGGCTTCGATAAAGCAGGAGGTGGTGGAGATCCTCAGCAAGCTGCAGATTCAGGAACCGCCGCCCATCCACGAGCCGGCAGTCGATCCCAATGCCTTCGAGTTTCGTCACGAGGAATTTACCGGGTTGGGCGAGCCGGAAGCCGAGGTTCCGGCACCAGGGGGCGGCGAAGAGGCGCCTGCGCAACAGCCCTTCGTGCGTGAGGGCCGCAAGGTCGGGCGTAACGAGCCTTGCCCCTGCGGTTCGGGCAAGAAATACAAGCATTGTCACGGTAAGCTGCAATAGGGGCAGCGGCAAGGTTGCTGCTCCCGCGGGTAGGAGGCTCGTCCCCGGGCCGAACGATTCCTGGGTTCGCGGCGGGGACGCCGCTCCCACAAGAACAAGTAGCCGATGATTACAGACAAGCCCCTCCCTGTTTCCGGTCTCCGCCTGGCTGCCACCGCCGCCGGCATCCGCTACCAGGACCGGCCCGACCTGTGCCTGATGGAACTGGCCGAGGGCAGTGTCACCGCGGCGGTGTTCACGCGCAATCGTTTCTGCGCCGCGCCGGTGATCGTGGCGCGCGAGCACCTGGCCAAGGATGCGCCGCGCTACCTGCTGATCAATGCCGGCAATGCCAATGCCGGCACTGGGGACGAGGGTCTGCGCGCGGCGCGTGAGACCTGTCGCGCGGTGGCCGCCATGGCCGGTTGCGCCATGAGCCAGGTGCTGCCCTTCTCCACCGGGGTGATCGGGGAGGACCTGCCGCTCACTCCCTTCCAGCACGCTGTGCCGGGGCTGGTGCAGGACCTGCGCGAGGACGCCTGGAACGAGGCCGCGCGCGCCATCATGACCACCGACACCCGCCCCAAGTGCCGGAGCACCGTGGTCGAGTTGAGCGCTGGGCCGGTGGTGATCACTGGCATCGCCAAGGGCTCGGGCATGATCCGCCCCGACATGGCGACCATGCTGGCCTATGTGGCGACCGATGCGCGTATTGCACGTGACGATCTGCAGGCGATGCTGGAGACGGCGGTGCGTGGGTCTTTCAACAGCATCACCGTTGACGGCGACACCTCGACCAATGACGCCTGCGTACTGGTCGCTACGGGTGCCTCCGGCGTGGTGCCCGCGGGCGAGGACCGGGCCCGCTTCGAGCAGGCGCTCGGCGCGGTCTGTTTCAACCTGGCGCGCGAGATCGTGCGTGACGGCGAGGGTGCTACCCGGACGGTAGACATCGAGGTGAGCGGCGCGTCATCGGCCGAGGACGCGCGTGCGGTGGCCTATACCGTGGCCGAGTCACCGCTGGTCAAGACGGCGCTGTTCGCTGGCGATCCCAACTGGGGGCGCATTCTTGCCGCGGTGGGGCGTGCCGGGGTGGCGCTGGACATCGCGGCAGTGCGCATCTGGCTGGGGGACGTGCTGATCGTCAGCAATGGCGGGCGCGACCCCGGTTATCGCGAGGCCGACGGTGCCCGGGTGATGGCCGAGAAGGAATATGCCATCCGCATCGATCTGGGGCAGGGTGAGGCCGAGGCGCGGGTGATGACCTGCGACCTGTCCTACGATTACGTCAAGATCAACGCCGAATACCGCTCCTGATGACCGCAACCGTGCACGTAGCCGCTGGCGCCCTGATCGATGATCGAGGGCGGGTGCTGCTGGCGCGGCGGCACGATCACGCCCACCAGGGCGGGCTCTGGGAATTTCCTGGCGGCAAGTGCGAGACAGGGGAGACGCCGCAGACTGCGCTGGTGCGCGAGCTGTGCGAAGAACTGGGTATCGATGTGGCGGCCTGTCGGCCGCTGATCCGGGTTGCGCATGATTACGGCGATCGCCGGGTGGTGTTGCACGTCTTCCGCGTCGAGGACTGGGAAGGCGAGCCGCACGGTCTGGAGGGGCAGCCGCTGGAATGGGTGGCGCCCGACGCGCTCCTGGACTATCCCATGCCGGCAGCCGATCGGCCCGTGGTCAGCGCCCTGCGTCTGCCCGATACCTGCCTGATCACCCGGCCCGAGGGCGACGAGCCCGAATCGGTGCTGGCCCATCTCGAACACGGCCTGGCCGCGGGCGTCCGCCTGGTGCAGTTCCGGGTGTTCGGGCTTGGCGAGGATGGACGGCGGCGGCTGTTCGATCAGGTGCGCGTGCGTTGCCGCGAGGCCGACGCCCTGTTGTTGTGCAATTCGGCCATGGGGATCGACGGTGCCGAGGCGGATGGCCTGCACCTGAGCGTGCGTGACCTGCACCGCTTGCACGAACGGCCTGCGGGGCTGCGCTGGCTGGCGGCCTCCTGTCATTCGCTCGACGATCTGCGTCGTGCCGAGGCACTGGGCGCGGATTTCGCGCTGCTCTCGCCGGTGTTGCCCACGCCCAGCCACCCGGATGCCGCGCCGCTGGGATGGACGGATTTCGCGCAGGCGGTCGAGGCGGTCGACCTGCCGATTTACGCGCTGGGCGGCATGCATCCCGACCTGCTTGAGATTGCCTGGCGTCACGGTGCCCAGGGCATCGCCGGCATCCGGGGGGTCGTGCCGTGAAGTTCAACCGTTATCTGGTCTTCTACATCATTCTCGGCCTGGGTCTGGTGACGAGCTGGATTCTGGTAGGCAAGCGCGCGCGCATTGCCCCGGACCTGGGGGTGCGCATCATGAGCGTGGACGATGCCTGTCGTCCCTTCCAGGCGCCCTGCGGCGCCTATGCTCAGCATTTTGCGCTGGTGTTGGGCCCGGTGGGCGATGGACATGCCCTGCGCCTTGTCGGCGAGCAGCTACCGCCCGATGCACGGCTGTCTGCCCTCCAGTACGATGACAAGGCGCAGCAGTTGGAGCCCCCCCTGTTCAAGTCACTAGAAGGCGGTACCTGGCGGCTCGAACCCGCCCGTGAGGCCGTGCGTGTGCGCGTCAACCTGGTGTCCGGAAGGAACCAGTGGCTGGCCGAGTTTCCGCTCGCCTCGCGTGAACGGCGCTTCTCCGCATCACGTTGATCGGCGGGAAAACCGCGTCGGAGTCATTCGGCCAGGAAATCGTCGTGGCCGTTGGCCGGATCGCCGGGGATGCGTTTCTCCTCGTTCAGCCACTCGCCCAGGTCGATGAGCCGGCAGCGTTCGCTGCAGAAGGGACGCCACCGCGATTCGGGCGACCAGACCACCGGTTTCTTGCAGGTCGGGCAGGCGACGGTTTTCCTTGCGGGCGTATTCATATGCTGCAGATGTTGAGTTCGAAGGTGACGTTGCGTGCGGTCTGTACTGGGTGCTCCCAGTCACTGCTGTCCATGAAGCGGATGCTGAAACGGTGCTTGCCGCCACTGATCTCGGCATACAGGCGGGCCTCCTCGGGCAGGCGCACGCGGATCATCTGCGGCGAAGTACTGCCGGGCAGCGCCTGTTGATAGAAGCCGGCATTGGCCTGTTGTGGCTGGAAAGTGGTGCTGTGGCGGATCAAACCCAGTAGCAGGTCCACCGCTTCGTGTACTGGTGCCACCTCGTTGCGCCAGTCGTCGAACTGGAGCAGGCGCTCGGCGTGCGGCAGCGCCAGCCAGTAGTGGAGCTGGGGCAGGTCGAAGTCGAAGCCACCGCCAGGGATGGCGCTGCGTTGCAGCACACTGTTGAGAAAATCGCTGCTGCGCAGGGCGGCGCCCAGTTGTCCACGGATCGCCTGCAAGGCTTGCTGATTGTCGCGTAGGTTCTGCAGGATGTGTTGCAGGCGGTGGTGGTCCACGTCGGGGAGGTCGGCCATGCGCGAGAGTGAACCATGGTAGCGCTCCATCTCCTTGATGAGTTCCGACTTGATGTCGGCGCGTGCCAGGATGACCGAGATGTCGAGCAGGGCACGCAGGGCTGCGCGCGCATGCCAGGGTGTATTGCGCGGCATGTGGTAGTCGAACTGTTCGAACAGGTGCGCCAGCCGCAGCATGGTGCGGCATTTTTCATTGAGTGGTTGCTCGAAGATGATGTGCTCGGACACGCGCCCCTCCGGGGCCAGGTGATTCAGTAAGCGCTGATATTCTCCGCCAGCGTGGCCCGCAGGTAAAGCGACGCCGGATGTGTGGAGGGTACGACAGCCTCAGTCCTGGGAAGATCCCGCTTCGAGATAACGGGCATGCAGGGTCTCGATGCCTTGTTGCAGGGTCCTTGTATCACCGTCGTTGACGAGGATGTCGTCGGCAATACGCCGGCGCTGTTCGCGCGTGGCCTGGCTGGCAAGGATGGCTTCGGCCTGCTCGGCCGAACAGCCGTCACGTGCCATCAGCCGCTGGCGTTGCAGTGCTTCGGGGCAGTCGATGAGAAGCACCCGGTCCTGGCCCCAATCGAGATCGCTTTCTGCCAGCAGCGGGATCACCTGGACGAGATAAGGTCCATGTGCCGCCTCGGCGAGTTCCTGCATGCGCTGGTGAATGGCCGGGTGCAGGATGGCCTCGAGCGTACGGCGCGCCTCCGCATCAGCGAAAATGCGCTGGCGCAGTGCCCGGCGGTCCAGGGTGCCGTCGACTGTCAGGATGGCGGGGCCGAAGTGCTGGACGATCGCTGCCAGTGCGGGGCGCCCCGGCTCCACCAGTTCGCGGGCCACCTGGTCGGCGTCGATCACTGGTACGCCGAGCGAGGCGAAATGCTCACTGGCCAGGCTCTTGCCACTGGCAATGCCACCGGTCAGTGCTACCTTCAGCATGGGCTCAGCCAAGTCCGCTCAAGTGCAGGTAGGTCTGGTTGATCTGTTCGCCCCAGAACAGGGCCACCAGACCGCCGAGGATGAGATAGGGGCCGAAGGGGATGGGCTTGCCGCGTTCGTGACGGCGCAGGGCGATCAGCGCCACGCCGATGATCGCTCCGATCATCGAGGAGAGCAGGATGATCTGCGGCAACATCTGCCAGCCCAGCCAGGCGCCAAACAGGGCCAGCAGTTTGAAGTCGCCATAGCCCATGCCTTCCTTCCCGGTGAGCAGCCGGAACAGCTGGAACACGAACCACAGCGAGAGGTAGCCCGCAACCGCGCCGATCACCGCATCCTCCAGGGGAACAAATTGGCCAGGCAGATTGATCAGCAGGCCCAGCCACAGCAGGGGGAGGGTGATCTGGTCGGGCAGCAGTTGTTCGTCGATGTCGATCACGGCAAGCACAATCAGCCCCCAGGCCAGAAAGGCGATGGCCAGGGTGTGCCAGTGCATGCCGAACTGCAGTACGACGCCCATGGTGACCAGGGCCGTAAGGCCTTCGATCACTGGGTAGCGGGCACTGATGCGCACACCACACTGGCTGCAACGCCCACGCAACAGCAGCCAGCCGAGGATGGGGATGTTCTCCCAGGGAGAGAGGGCGTGGTCGCAGGCCGGGCAGTGCGAGCCGGGATGGATCAGGTAGTCTAGGCCAAACCAGCGCTGGGAGGGGGCCGGTTCGGCGGGTTGGCGCCCTTCGAGCTCGGCACAGGCCTCGGCGAATTCTGCGTGCATGCGTTTCGGCAGGCGCAGGATTACCACGTTGAGAAAGCTGCCGATGACCAGGCCGAACAGGCCGGACAGGGCGAGCTGCCAGGTCGGTGACAGGAGCGACAGGTCCATGGAATCAGACAGCCCCAGTCAGAATGCCGAGCCCATCTGGAAGATGGGCAGGTACATGGCGATGACCAAGCCGCCGATCAGGGTGCCCAGGATGGCCATGATCATCGGCTCGAGCAGGCTGCTCAGGGCATCAATGGCATTGTCCACTTCTTCTTCGTAGAAGTCGGCCACCTTGGTGAGCATCTCGTCCAGCGCGCCCGATTCCTCACCGATGGCGACCATCTGAATGATCATGTGCGGGAACAGGCCCTGTTGCTTCATGGTCAATTGCAGCGACTGGCCGGTGGCTACATCGTCGCGCATGGCGAGCACAGCCTTCCCGTAGACGACGTTACCTGTGGCGCCGGCTACCGGGCCCAGTGCCTCGACCAGGGGGACGCCGGCGGCGAACATGGTGGCTGTGGTACGGCAGAACCTGGCCAGTGCCGCCTTGTGCATGATGTTGCCCAGTATCGGCAGTTTGAGCAGCATGCGGTCGATGGTTTCGCGCAACCTGGGAGAGCGTTTCCAGGCAAAGGACATCATCCCGAAGAAGGCGATGGTGACCAGCAGGATGGCCCACCACCAGGCGGCCACGAAATCGGACAGGGAGACTACCAGCTGGGTGAAGGCCGGGAGATCGGCGCCGAAGCCTACGAACAGGGATTTGAACTGCGGAATCACGAAGATCATGATGATCGCCGTGATTACAATCGCCATCACGACCACTGCTGTCGGGTAGAACAGGGCCTTCTTGATCTTGCCCTTGAGGGACTCGGTCTTTTCCTTGTAGGTGGCGATCTTGTCGAGCAGGGTCTCCAGCACACCGGCCTGCTCGCCGGCGTGTACCAGACTGCAGAACAGGTCGTCGAAATACAGCGGATGCTTTCGCAAGGCATCGGTGAGGGTCGAGCCGCTCTCGACATCGTTCTTGATCGACAGCAGCAAGTCCTGCATGGAAGGGTTGGAGTGCCCGCGCGCCACGATGTCGAGGGCCTGCACCATGGGTATGCCCGAGGCCATCATGGTGGCGAGCTGACGGGCGAACACTGCAATGTCCTTGGCAACGATCTTCTGCTTGCGATGGGTAAAGAGGCTGGTAGCCTTCTTGCGCACCTTCAGCGGTGTGATGCCTTGGCGCCGTAGTTCGGCCTTCGCCATGGTGATGCTGGAGGTGCGGGTTTCCCCCTTGAGACGTTTGCCCTTGCGGTCGGTGCCTTCCCAGACGAAGACCTGCGGTTTCTGTTTGGCGGCTGCTGCGCGTGCCCTGGCCATGTTCAGTCCTTGGTGACGCGGTTCAGTTCTTCGAGGCTGATGATGCCAGCCTTGACCTTGCGTAGACCAGAGGCGCGCAGGTCTTCGATGCCCTCGGCATTGGCCTGGTCACGCAACTGCATGGCATTGGCATTGTTCATGATCAGGCGTTCCATCTCTTCGCTGACGGGCATGACCTCGAACAGGCCGACCCGACCCTTGTAGCCCATGGTGCACTTGTCGCACCCCACAGCCTTGTAGACCTGCCAGTCGCCCTCCAGATCGGCCTCGGAAAAGCCTTCTTTCAGCAAGGCCTCGCGGGCCAGTTCATCCGGCTGCTTGCAATGTTCGCACAATCGACGAGCCAGGCGCTGGGCAAGGATGAGGTGTACCGACGAGGCGATGTTGAAAGGCGGGATGCCCATGTTGGCCAGGCGGGTCAGCGTCTGTGGCGCATCGTTGGTGTGCAGGGTCGAGAGCACCAAGTGACCGGTCTGTGCTGCCTTGATGGCGATCTCGGCGGTTTCCAGGTCGCGGATCTCGCCGACCATGATGATGTCCGGGTCCTGGCGCAGGAAGGCGCGAAGGGCCTCGGCGAAGGTCAGGCCAGTCCTGGGATTGACGTTGACCTGGTTGATGCCGGGCACCTGGATCTCTACCGGATCCTCGGCGGTGGAGATGTTGACCTCGGGCTTGTTGAGCAGGTTCAGCGCGGTATAGAGCGTGACCGTCTTGCCGCTGCCGGTGGGGCCCGTGACCAGGATCATGCCGTAGGGCTTGTTGATAGCGTTGAGGAAAGCCACTTTTTGGGCTTCTTCGAAGCCAAGAGCGTCCACCCCGACCTGCGCGGCCGAGGAGTCGAGGATCCGCAGCACGACCTTTTCGCCGTACAGTGTCGGACAGGTGTTGACCCGGAAGTCGATGGAACGGTTGCGTGAAAGTGCCAGCTTGATGCGGCCGTCCTGGGGGACGCGCCGCTCGGCGGTGTTCAGGCGCGCCATCACCTTCAGGCGAGCGATCAGCCTTGGTGCCAGGTTGACCGGTGGGTGTGCCACGTCGTGCAGGATGCCGTCCTGGCGAAAACGTACCCGGAAGTCCTTCTCGTAGGGCTCGAAATGGATGTCCGAAGCACCGCCGTTGATGGCATCGAGCAGGACCTTGTTCACGTAACGCACCACGGGTGCGTCGTCTACATCGATACTCGACGAATCCGCCTCTTCCCCCTCTTCCACCACGTCGATATCGAGCTCTTCCAGGTCGGCGTCGATCATCTCGCTTATCGCCGCGTCCTGCGCCTCGAGCGCACGCTCGAGTGCCGCGTTGAGCTTGTCCTCCTCGACGAGCACCGCGTCGGTCGCTAGCCCCGTATGGAACTTGATCTCGTCCAGCCCCTGGTGATCGGTCGGGTCGGATACCGCCAGGAACAGGCGCTTGCCACGCTGGAACAGGGGCAGGGCGCGGTGCTTGATGATGAGCTTTTCGTCCACCAGACTGATGGGCATCTGCTCCGGATTGACCGCGTCCAGGTCAAACAGGGGGGCGCCGTATTCCTGGGAGGCAGCCACCGCGATGGTGGTAGCATCCACGAGTCCCTTGGCAACCAGCCAGGTGACCAGCGACTGCTTGGCCTGGGCTGCCTTCTCCAGTGCCTGTATGGCCTCTTCCTCGGTAAGCAACTTATCGTTGACCAAGCGCCGGGCTAGGCCGCCGATGCGAATTGATGTGCTGGGAGTGGCCATTGGATAATGATCGGAACTGACTGATTGCTTGAAGATCTGGCTTCGAGTATATAGCAGAGTGCAAGGCTGCCGCAGCGGCGATGCGGAACCTGAGAGCTGGCTCGCGTTTGCTGATCCGAAACATCGCCCTTCTCGATTTTATATCGCCTGGATGAGGTGGGAAACGATGCAGGCAGGATGCCCGACCCCGAGGGGGCGTCTTGGGGGGGCATGCCGGTCCATGCTCTTTTCATGATTTATGCAGGCAAATCTTTCCTTGTACCCAAAAACGGGGGTGAAAAGAGTGGTATCCAGCAATGAGGAGTTCAGCCTCTTCCCGCTTCGAAAGGTCGGGCAGGCTATAGACTACATAGCCAAGCAGGATCAGGGCTGGGAGGGCCAAAGGGAGCCCCAGCAGTCGAGGTTTTATTCGTCGTAGGTGCTCGCTGCCCCGGTACCAGGCCAACGCCCAGCCAAATAGCAGTACGCCATAGAATTGACTGACAGGCATGACAAAGACACCACTGAATAGGCTATGGACCAAGGCTGTGCTCAGTGAAGCCGTAATGGGTAAAGCAAGGTCACGGGCCTCTCGCGATGTACCGCGAAGCTTGCTCAGCCAGCGATAGACTAGATAGAAAAAGCCTACGGTTATGCCCAAAGTGAAAGGAATTCCCCACTCACTTAAAAATTGCAGCCAGATATTGTGGGGGTGTGCTGCGATATTGAAATGATTTTTGCAGGCAAGATGCATCGGTCCGATGCCAAACCAAGGGTGTTCCAGGGCCACCCTGATGCTATACAGCCATATTTCATAACGCCCGCTGGAGCTGGTGAAATCGCGTTCGAGTGTGTTTCTCGCGATATCGGTGTTGTCTGAGCCGGAATAAGAAGTCAACATCAAAGCAAGAATATAACAGACGATGCCGCTGATAACGCATATCAAGACTGTGCTCACATATGCGCGGGTATATTCGCGGAACACCAAGCTAACAACGATGGTGCTTACGACAAGTCCTAGCAAGGTTCCACGCGTACCGGAGACAAATAGCAACCCCCATCCCAATACAGCGGCTGTCAACCAAAGGAATCGCGCTTTCTTGGTGGGCTCAAGTACCGCTGCAGTCATCAGCAAGGGCAGTGTCCATGACTGGAACTGACTGAAGAAGCGTATGTTTGAGAAGCCATTGATGAGGGTGTCTCGATAAATGGGGAGATCTTCCGCGATGGCGGCAATATATCCGATGGCAAAACGCAGGGGGTAGATCACGCTGATCAAGGCTATAAGCGCCATGGAGGCCATTAGTGCCTCCCTGGAAAGAGGTGCCCGGGAAAGGGTGATAATCCCGGCCAGCATTGCCAGCCAGCTGAAGGTTTCGATAAAGGCGGGCCAAGTGGATTGAGAAAACAGGGCGCTTACCCCACCTGTGATCAGTACGATGAGCAGCGTCAGCCATTCTGAACGGGTGGGTTGAATACCCATGGTTAGCCCCATGAGGCCCAAGGCAGCCAGTCCCAAGGCCCAAATGATCCGTTGTGCATCGTGGTGGTGAAGGCTGGCGAATAAGGGAAGGACGGTAAGGGTAAACAGGATGATCCAAGATGCCAGAATCAGAGGATGGAATGTTCTACTGGTCATGATTTAACCCGGATCCGGAGTCGGGCATTCCAAGTTTGTGCTCTGCATTCAGGCCGCGCTGCCTTGAATTATCAAAGTCCAAAACAACCCTGTGGGCGGTAAAAATTCTCCTCCGTGTTTGACCGGCATTGCCACTTGCCGTCGGCAGAACGGTCATAGCGAACGATTTTGCCGTTGACCTTTGGGGTGCCCTGGATGGTGCACGAGATGGCGGGTTGTGCCGAGCCATCTGTCTGGATTGTAAAAACATCGATTTGGGAGCAGTGTGCGGTTGCGCTCGGCAATCCTAGATGGGTGGCTGTGTAATCGGTATCTACCCGTCCCTCATTGACCAGTTGATCATAGGCGGAAATTCCCGGACGAATCTCCGCTAGTGCTGCGGTCACCTGAGTTCGCCCCATATAGTCTCGATAAAGAGGCAGTGCGATGCTCGAAAGAATGCCGATGACCGCAATCACGATCATCAATTCGATCAGGTTGAAACCGTCGCAACGAGCGCGCGCGCGCGCATGCCAGTCCTTCGGTCTATCCATGGCGTCACCGCCTTGTGCGAAAAAATGTCCTTTTACAAAAACCCCGGCAAGTTGCCGGGGCTGGTGTTTCGGGCGAGGCTTCATGAGCCTTCATCCGGCTGCTGCCGCTGTATCAGCCACTAGTAATTTTCGTGCAATTGGCAGGGAGATATGGGTCATCCAGGTCGGAGGTGCAGCTCCATGCTCCATTATCGGCACGATTAAGTTGAATCTTTTTGTTAGCGACCTTAGGGTTGCCTTTCAGTGTGCATTCAATTGCGGGCGAGGCGGCCCCGGTTGTGGCGTCTGGTGCGGTCACGTTAATACTATCACAACGAGTAGTTTTAGATTGCAATCCAATGTCTGATGCGCTGCTGATGGTTCCTCCCTCATTGACCAAGATCTCGTATTGGGTCTTGCCTGGGGTAATGTCTGAGAGACCCGCAGTCGCTTGGGACTTCGCTACATAGTCCTGATAGGCCGGAATGGCGATAGCGGCCAGAATACCGATGATGGCCACCACGATCATCAGTTCGATCAGGGTGAATCCGGATTGCTTGCGGGAAATGGGTTGTGCGGTCATGGTTGTTTTACTCCTCACGGATCGGGTCTGTTGGCGCTGCAATGGCAGCTGATCTTCGTGCAGCAATCACCGTGCCATTCTGAAGATTCGGGAGAAAGGTGAACACGGTCGCCTGAAGACTGTGATGGGGTGCCGGTTCTGGCCCGGGGGAAGTCCGTTTTCTGGCTCGGATTGACGATTTTGGGGCGCGCTATTTGTCATCTGGTGACAAAAAATGTCACTTGTCGGGTGCTTCCAGGCCCAGTTTCTGCATCCGGTACCGGAGGGATCTGAGTGTCAGGCCGAGCCGGCTCGCGGCTTCGGTGCGGTTCCAGCCGGTCGATTCGAGCGCCTGGCGGATGAAATCCTTCTCGATACGGGCTAGCTCGGACTCGAGATCGATAGGGGCGTCTCTCGGGGGCGGGGGGGCAATGGGTCGAGTGCGTGCGGTCAGACCCAGGTCTTCCGGTCGAATGATTCCGTTGTCGCAGAGTGCGCTGGCGCGCTCGAGAATGTTTTCCAGCTCGCGCACGTTGCCGGGAAAGTGGTGGTGTTGTAGTGCGTCCAGGGCCTCGGAAGACAAGGCTGGAGCGGAAAGCCCCGAGGTGATGGATGCCCGTTCCAGGAAATGCGCTATCAACAGCGGCAAGTCGTCAAGATGCTCGCGCAGTGGCGGCATGCGTAGCTCAATGACGTGGATTCGGAAATAGAGATCCTGTCGGAACTGGCCATTGGCAACCAGTTCTTCCATGTTCTTGTGGGTTGCGCTGATGAGGCGGACATCGATCGGTTCTTCGCGGGTGGCGCCGATGGGGCGAATGCGTTTTTCCTGGATAGCGCGCAGTAACTTGACTTGCATGTGCAGGGGAAGATCGGCGACTTCGTCGAGAAACAGGGTGCCGCCCTCGGCGGCATGAAAGAGGCCCTGTTTGTCCGTCGTGGCGCCGGAGAAACTGCCCTTGAGGTACCCGAACAGTTCGCTTTCCAGCAATTCGGCGGGTATGGCGCCACAGTTGACGGCAATAAAAGGCTGGTCGGCCCGAGGGCTTTGCGCATGGATGGCGCGTGCGGCCAGCTCCTTGCCGGTTCCTGATTCACCGGTAATGAAGACCGGGGCCTGGCTACGGCTCAGTTTGTCAATGAGCTGGCGAATTTGCTGCATGGCAGGTGCATCGCCAAGCAGCAGGTTATCGGCTGGCCGTGCAGAACGATCGTTCTTGTCTTTGCCGACCCGAAGCGCGGTCTCTACCAGGCGTCGCAATACCGAGAGGTCGACCGGCTTGGAAACGAAATCGAATGCCCCTGCCTTGAGGGCCTCGATGGCAGTGTCCATGTTGCCGTGAGCCGTAATCATTGCGATCGGTGTTTCGGGATAGTGTCGGGCGACGTGACGCACGATGTCGATGCCATTGCCGTCGGGCAGGCGCATGTCCGCCAGACAGAGGTCGAATGGCTGACTTTTCAATGCGTCGAGCGCACTGGCCACGTCAGCCGTCGAGCAGCTTTCTATCCCCATCCGCCCCAGGGTGATCTCGAGCAGTTCGCGAATATCGGGTTCGTCGTCGATGATCAGGGCAATGGGCCGGTTCATGACAATGCTCTCTGCTTTGGACTGGGAAACGTCAGACGAAAACAGGCCCCGTTTGCCAGGGGGCGATATTCCAGGTGGATTCGGTTGGCCTCACCAAGCTGGCGGGCGATGTACAGACCCAGCCCGGTTCCTTGATTGTGGGTCGTGAAGAAGGGTTCGAACAGTTTTTCGACCGCCTCGCTGTCGATGCCGTTGCCATTGTCGTGTACTTCCAGGTAAGGGCAGCCTGTCTCCTGGGTGATGCCTCCCAAGATGAGGATTCGCAGTTCTTCCGGGTTGCGGGGGAAGTGGCGGATGGCATTTTCGCAAAGGATCTCCAGGATCTGTTTCAATTGTCCCTCGTCGGCATGGACGGTGGTGCCTTCGGGGTCTACCTGTAGCGAGATCTGTCCAGGGTGCAACCCGAACACGCCGTGGAAGGTGGTGACGGTCTCCTGCAACCAGGGCTTGATCACCAGTGGCCTGGGCAAGGGCTGTTTCTGCCGTGACAGCTTGAGGATGTTCTCGATCACCTCGTTTACTCGTCCGGAATTCTGACGGATGATCTGGATCAGCCGCCGGTCGGCATCGGGCAGCTCGGGCGATTCCTCCAACAGCTGTGCTGCATGACTGATTGCGCCCAGGGGGTTGCGGATCTCGTGGGCGATGCCGGCGGTCAGTCTTCCCAGCGAGGCTAGTTTCATCTTCTGTGCCTGTTCGGTCAGCTGCGATGCATCTTCCAGGATGATGAGCGTACCGCCATTGTCGCCGCGGCCAAGCCGGGCAAACTGAGCGCGCAGGTCGCGGCCATTGGCGCTAGTGCGGAAGTTCATGCTGCTCTCTTCCTGGGTCTTTCGCCAGCTCTCGTAGCAGTCGGCGAGGGGGGAGGAGACGGAGCGCAACGGGTGGTGGCGACTGTAGGTGGGCAGCCCGAGCAAGGCCCAGGCCGATTCGTTCATCAGTTGGACGATGCCGTCGCCGTCCACCACTATCACGCCCGATTGCATCTGCTGGATCACGAAGTCGCTGAGTTGCGCCAGGTTGACGAGTTCGGTCTCACGTTGTTCGACCAGCTCCTCGCTGCGACGCGCGCGGTTACGAAAGGAGATCGCCAGCAATACCAGGGTGAAGAAGGCCAGGCCGAGAAAGCCGGTCTGCATGAAGGCGGTCTGGCGGAACGGGTTATAGAAGGTGGCGAACAGTTCTTCGCCCAACATGGCCAGTGCGGCCAGTGCGGCCACGGCCAGGGCGAGACGAGCCTCGACCAGCGTCGCCCCCAGGGTAAGCGAGACGGCCACGGGCAGCCCCAGTCCCGATGCCACGCCGCCACTGGCGAACACCATCATCGAGAAGAGGGCGATGTCGGTCAACATGGCAGCCAGCGCCTGGGTGGCGGGTGGTGCGAAGCGCAGCAGCGAGAACATCAGGGCGCCGATGGTGGCAACCATATATAAGGTTGAGACCACCGCAAACAGCATTTGGGCATGCGAGCCCAGACCTCCACGGCCGATTACGAAGAACAGGGCCAGCAGGATGGCCGCGATGGTGATGCGATAGCCGAGGAACAGGTGCAGGGCAGCGCGTTCGGCGTCGTGAGGAAGGGGGGAGTACGCGCCCGAGGGGGTTGCCTGAGAAGAGTTTGCTGCGTTGGTGGCTACCATGATCCCGGGAGGAGGGCGGATTGCCCCAATTCCGCTGATGTCGGCCGGATAGTTTTTGCGTGTCCGTCCATATTGGTCGAGAATACCATTTTCATGCACAACCGCAGGATCGAACAGTGAACCTCCACGAATTCCAGGCCAAGCGTCTGTTCGCCGGTTACCGTATCCCCGTGCCCTACGGAGTGGCGGTGCAGTCGGCCGAGGCGGCGCGCGAGGCGGCCAAAGAGATGGGCGGCGAGCGCTGGGTGGTCAAGGCCCAAGCGCACACCGGGGGGCGCGGCAAGGCCGGCGGGGTGGTGCTGGCCGACTCACTCGATCAGGTTGAGGCCGAGGCGAGACGCCTGCTGGGCAGCCGCCTGGTCACCCGCCAGACCGGGCCGGGCGGTCTGCCAGTCAGCCACGTGCTGATCGAGGAGCCGAGCGACATTGCGCGGGAGCTCTATCTCAGTCTGCTGGTCGATCGCGCCAGCCGGCGTATCATGGTCGTCGCTTCCGAGGCCGGCGGTATGAACATCGAGGAGGTGGCCGCCGAGACGCCCGAGAAGATTCTTACCTCGCGCATCGATCCGGCCGCCGGCCTGCAACCCTATCAGGCCCGGTACCTGGGCTTTGCCCTTGGGTTGGATGCCGAACAGCGCAAGCAGTTCCAGAAGATCCTCGCGGGATTGGCCGAGCTGTTCGTGCGCGAGGACTGTTCGCTGGTGGAGATCAACCCGCTGATCGTTAACGGTGACGGTGATCTGCTGGCGCTGGACGCCAAGATCAACATCGACGACAACGCCCTGTATCGGCACAAGGATCTGCAGGACATGCGCGATGTCTCTCAGGAAGATCCACGTGAGGCGCGTGCCGCCGAGCACGATCTCAACTACATCGCGCTCGATGGCAGCATCGGCTGCATGGTCAATGGGGCCGGGCTGGCGATGGCGACCATGGACCTGGTCAAGCTGCATGGTGGTGAGCCGGCCAACTTTCTCGACGTGGGCGGCGGCACCACCGCGGAGCGGGTGGCCGAGGCGTTCAAGATCATTCTCTCCGACGACAAGGTGCGCGCGGTGCTGGTCAACATCTTCGGTGGCATCGTACGTTGCGACCTGATCGCCGAGGGCATTGTCAGCGCGGTCAAGGAGGTCGGCATCGAGGTGCCGGTGGTAGTGCGCCTCGAGGGCACCAACGCCGAGTTGGGCCTGGAGTTGCTCGATCAGAGTGGGTTGGCGCTGGAGACTGCCTCGGACTTGACCGAGGCGGCAGAGAAGGTCGTGGCGGCTGCGGAGGGCAAGGCATGAGCATCCTCATCGACAAGGACACCCGGGTCATCTGCCAGGGGTTCACTGGTCGCCAGGGCACCTTTCATTCCGAGCAGGCGATCGCTTATGGCACTAATCTGGTTGGTGGGGTCACCCCCGGCAAGGGCGGGCAGACTCATCTCGAGCGCCCGGTATTCGATACCGTGCACCAGGCAGTGGCCGAGACCGGGGCCAACGCCACCATGATCTATGTGCCTGCTGCCTTTGCGGCAGATGCCATTCTCGAGGCCGCCGATGCCGGCATAGAGGTCATCGTCTGCATCACCGAGGGCATCCCAGTGCTGGATATGCTCAAGGTGCGCGCCGCGCTCGACGCCTTTCCCGGTGTGCGGCTTATCGGTCCCAACTGCCCGGGCGTGATCACCCCGGGGGCCTGCAAGATCGGCATCATGCCGGGCAACATCCACCAGCCCGGCCGGGTGGGCATCGTCTCGCGCTCCGGAACCCTGACCTACGAGGCGGTGCACCAGACCACGCGTGCGGGACTCGGTCAGTCCACCTGTGTCGGCATCGGTGGCGATCCCATCCACGGCATGAGCTTCGTCGACTGTCTGGCTCTGTTCGAGGATGATCCGCAGACCGAGGGCATCGTGCTGGTCGGCGAGATCGGCGGCACTGCCGAAGAGGCCGCGGCTGAGTACATTCGGAAGCATGTCTCCAAGCCGGTGGTGGCCTACATCGCGGGGGTGACCGCGCCGCCGGGCAAGCGCATGGGGCATGCCGGGGCCATCGTGGCCGGTGGACAGGGCACCGCCGAGGGCAAGTATCGCGCGCTGGAGGCGGCCGGCGTGCACACTGTGCGTTCGCCGGCGCGTATCGGCGAGGCCATGGCCGGACTGCTGTTCTGAACCGATGAAACTCGCCATCGCCCAGCTCAACCTGATGGTGGGTGCCATCGAGGCCAATGCCGAGCGCGTCATCGAACTGGCCGAGCGCCTGGTCGCCGAAGGGGTGGACCTGGTGGTGTTCCCCGAATTGACGCTGGTTGGCTACCCGCCCGAGGACCTGTTGCTGCGCCGCGAATGTCTGCAACGGGTGGAGTCTGCCCTGGCGCGTATCCGCGAGCAGGTGCGCGGTATTACCCTGGTGCTGGGGTACCCCGGGGAGCGCGATGGTGCCCGCTACAATCTGGCCGCCGCGATCCGTGACGGCGAGCTGCTGTGCGAATACCGCAAGCGTGAACTGCCCAACTACAGCGTGTTCGACGAGAAGCGCTACTTCGCTGCGGGAAAGGACATCGGCCTGTTCGAGCAGGGCGGCCTGCGCTTCGCGCTGGTGGTTTGCGAGGATGTCTGGGTGGACGCCCCGGTGCGAGAAGCCGCGGCCGCGGGTGCGCAGGTGGTGCTCACGCTCAACGGCTCGCCCTATTACCGCGGCAAGGTGCGCGAGCGCGAGCACTTGGTCGGTAAGCTGGCTGCGCGCCACGGTGTGTCGCTGGTGTACGTGAACCAGGTCGGAGGCCAGGACGAACTGGTGTTCGACGGCGCCTCTTTCGTGTGTGCGGCCGATGGGCGGGTGGCGTTGCGCTGTGTGCAGTTCGAGGAGGCGGTTGAGGTGTTCGACATCGACACCGAAGGCGCCCCCGTGATGCGTCCACTGCCGCCTTGGCTGGACGATCTCGAAGAGGTCTGGCGCGCCTTGGTCTGTGGTGTGCGCGACTACGTGAGCAAGAACGGCTTTCATGGTGTGGTGCTGGGCCTGTCCGGTGGCATCGACTCGGCGCTCACCCTGGCGCTGGCGGTTGACGCACTGGGTGCGCACAACGTCGAGGTGGTGTCCATGCCCTCGCGCTACACCGCCGAGATCAGCAACACCGATGCCGCCGAGCAGGCGCGTCGTCTCGGGGTGGATTACCTGAGCATCCCCATCGAACCGGCCTTTCAGGCCTTGCTCGACATGCTGGCCGAGCCTTTCGCGGGGCGTCCGATGGACGTCACCGAGGAGAACATCCAGGCGCGCATTCGTGGCCTGCTGCTGATGGCGATCAGCAACAAGAGCGGGCGCATGCTGCTGACCACCGGTAACAAGAGCGAGATGTCGGTAGGTTATGCCACCCTCTACGGGGACATGAACGGTGGCTTTGCGCCGCTCAAGGATGTGCCCAAGACCCTGGTCTTCGCGTTGGCGCGCTGGCGCAACCGGGAGGTCGAGGTGATCCCCGAGCGGGTTATCACCCGCCCGCCCTCGGCCGAGCTGCGGCCCGATCAGCAGGACACCGACAGCCTGCCCCCCTACGAGGTGCTCGACGAGATCATCGAGCGCTTCGTCGAGCGTGACCAGTCGGTCGAGGAAATCGTGGCAGCCACCGGTTTCGACCGCGCCGAGGTGGAGCGCATGACGCGGCTGATCGTACGTGCCGAGTACAAGCGCCGCCAGGCCGCGCCAGGCATCAAGATCACCGCGCGCGCCTTCGGTCGCGACTGGCGCTATCCCATCGTCAACGGCTGCTTGTAAGCGGTGCGCGGGCGGGGCTATCCTGAGTTCCGGAGAACACAAAAAGAGGTGGAGACATGAAGAAGATCGAGGCCATCATCAAGCCCTTCAAGCTGGACGACGTGCGCGAGGCATTGTCCAGCATCGGCGTCAACGGTATGACCGTGACCGAGATCAAGGGCTTCGGTCGCCAGAAGGGTCACACCGAGCTGTACCGAGGGGCCGAGTACGTGGTGGACTTCCTGCCCAAGCTCAAGCTCGAAATCGTGATCGCCGAGGACCGTGTGGACGAGTGTGTCGAGGCCATTACCCAGGCTGCGCGTACCGGCAAGATCGGTGACGGCAAGATCTTCGTGCTGCCGGTCGAGGAGGTGGTACGCATCCGCACTGGCGAGCGCGGACGCGAGGCCATCTGAATTCGTCCAGGGGGCCCGAAGCTTCGTCTCAGTTCCAATCACCACGCCCTGACAGGGGGCATCGACCCTGTCAGGGTAGACTCCAGGCTGGAAGGGCGGTATGGATGCCGACCTGTGCGAGGGAGCCGCGCGGGCCGCGCTTCAGCACGACGAGGCTGGCTGGCCGTCAGTTCTGATCCAGACCGAAGTAGTCCCAGAGCTTGCGCGACCAGGATTTCTCCTCGAGTTCACGCGGGTCGGGGATGAGGGCGCCGCTCTTCTGGTTGAGCGCCAGAACGCGACGGGCGTCGTTCGCCAGGTCGTTCAGGCCGAGGCGTGTGTAGGCCTCGATCATCACCTCCAGGGCGTCCTTCACCGCCGGGGTGCGCTGGTAATTCTCGATCACGTAGTTGCCGCGCTCGGCCGCCGCCACGAAGGCGCCGCGCTTGATGTAATAACGCGCCACGTGCACCTCCTGGCGGGCCAGGTTGTTACGCAGGTAGAGCATGCGCTTGCGTGCGTCCTCGGCGTAATCGGTGTCGGGGAAGCGCTCGACCACCTCCTTGAAGTCCTTGTACGAATCCAGTGCCGCGCCGGCATCGCGTTGCGACAGGTCGGTGGGAAGGAAGCGCGAGAGGAAGCCCAGCGAGCGGTTGAAGTTGACCAGCCCCTTCAGGTAGTAGGCATAGGCCACCGCCGGGTGGCCCGGATGGAACTTGATGAAGCGGTCGGCCGCGGCCAGCGCCGATTCGGGCTCTTGCGCCTTGTAATAGGCATAGGCCACGTCAAGCTGGGCCTGATGGGCATACTTGCCGAAGGGGTAGCGGGCCTCGAGTTTCTCGTACAGGTCGATGGCGCGCTCGTAGTTGCCGGTGGCCAGCTCGGCCTGTGCCTCGGTATAGAGCTTCTGCTGGCTCCAGCCCTTGGTCTCGTCCTTGTCTTGCAGAAAGGAGCAGCCGCCGAGCAGCAGTGCGAACAACAATGGCCAGAGCAGGCGTGACATCGGTGATAATCCCTCCAACGATTCCAGTCGGCGAGTATACTAAGACAACCCCAATCAAAGCCACGCTCAGCGGGCTTCTGGCGTTCAGCCACAAGGCACGCCGACGCAGGCATAGTTACTCTATGTCAAGTCGGCGTAACGCAGTGGATGGACGCCCAGAAGCCCGCCCGTAGGGAGCGGCCCGGATGTCCCGGCTCTGTGTTGCGGCTCTTGGCAAGGGCCTGCCATTCCCTGCGAGCCGCGCCTTGATCCGGAACATCCGGGCCGCTCTGAGTGCGACTTTGATTGGGGTTGTCTTAGTAACAGATAGCCCCCATGAGCGACGAACAGGCCGAAGAAAGGCTGCTGAGCGCGGAGATCGATGCCACCCTGGCCGGCCGGCGCCTCGATCAGGCGCTGGCCGCACTGTTTCCCGATTATTCGCGCAGCCGCCTGCAGGTTTGGATACGCGAGGGCCGGGTGACGGTCGACGGGCAGGTGCGCGCCCAGCGGCACAAGGTGAGCGAAGGCGAACAGCTGGTGCTGCGCGCGGTCGAGGAAGCCCAGGTCGAGTGTGTGCCGCAGCCGGTGCCATTGCGCATCCTCTTCGAGGATGAGCACCTGCTGGTGATCGACAAGCCTGCCGGCCTGGTGGTGCACCCGGCCGCGGGCAACCCCGATGGCACCCTGCAGAACGGCCTGCTGTATCACGACCCTTCGCTGGCGAGGTTGCCGCGTGCCGGCATCGTGCACCGGCTGGACAAGGACACCACCGGCCTGATGGTGGTGGCGCGCAGCGAGCCGGCTTACCAGCGGCTGGTCGCGGCACTGGCTCGGCGCGAGATCCACCGCGAATACCGGGCCCTGGTGCTCGGGCACCTGCGCGCACCGGCAACTGTCGACCAGCCCATCGGCCGCCACCCGACGGTGCGCACGCGCATGGCGGTAAACCCGCTGGGCAAGCCGGCGGTCACCCATTACGAGCCGCTCGAGGCCTTCCGCGAGCACACCTTGCTGCGGGTCCGGCTGGAGACCGGGCGCACCCACCAGATTCGGGTGCACATGGCACATATCCGGCACCCGGTGTTTGGCGATCCGGTCTATGGCGGGCGCCTGCAACTGCCGTCGGGTGCGGACGAGGAACTCAAGACCCTGATGCGCGGTTTCGGGCGCCAGGCCCTGCATGCGCGCCGGCTGGTCCTGCGCCACCCTGTCGACGAGCGTGAGCTGCGCTTCGAGGCGCCTATCCCGCAGGACATGGGCGAATTGATCGAGGCCCTGCGCCGCCACCGCGAGGCGCACGAGACACCGGACCTGGACCCGGCCTTCTACGCCGCGCTGGGCGAAGCAGGGTGGGAGATCGACGATGACGAGGATTGAGCCCATCCGTCCCGACTGGCCCGTGCCGGCCCAGGTGCGTGCCTTTGCTACCACCCGTGCCGGCGGGGTCAGCCGGGGTGACTGGGCTGGGCTCAATCTGGCCCTGCACGTGGACGACGATCCTGAGCACGTGGCGGCCAACCGTGCTCGCCTGCGCGAGGCACTGGGGCTGCCCGCCGAACCTCTGTGGTTGACCCAGGTACACGGCTGTTCGGTGGCCGATGCGGGTCAAGATCTTGCCGGTTGCGAGGCCGACGCGGCCTTTGCCGATACGCCTGGTCGGGTCTGCGCGGTGCTCACCGCCGACTGTCTGCCGGTGTTGTTCGCCGATCGCGAGGGCGTGGCGGTGGCCGCGGCGCACGCCGGCTGGCGCGGCCTGGCTGGCGGTGTACTCGAGGCCACTCTGGCTCGCTTCGACGATCCTGGTCGGGTGATCGCCTGGCTGGGGCCGGCCATCGGGCCGCTCGCCTTCGAGGTGGGCGAGGAGGTGCGGGAGGCTTTCCTTGCGGCCGACCCCTTGGCGGCGGAGGCCTTCGTGCGGCACGGTGAGCGTTGGCTGGCAGACTTGTACCGGCTGGCGCGCCTGCGCCTGGAGGTGGCGGGTATCGGCGGGGTTTATGGCGGTGGACGTTGCACCTATAGTGAACCGCAACATTTCTATTCCTACCGGCGCGACGGGCGCACCGGGCGACAGGCCAGTCTGATCTGGTTGGAGGGGACGGCATGAAGGAACGATGGTGGATGATCACCCTGATCGGACGCGACGCGCCCGGTATCGTCGCGGCCCTCACCCGGGCGCTGGCCGACGGTGGCTGCAATCTGGGCGAGACCTCGATGCTGCGCCTGGGTGGCAACTTCACGGTGATGATGATGGTCTCGGGTGCCGCTGACGAGGGGGCCCTGAGCGCGCTGCTCGACCCCGTGGTGTGCGAGCGCAGCCTGTGCCTGCACATCGACCCCATAGAGGCTCATTTGCATGAACACCTGATTCCCAATCTGCAGGTGTCTGTCTCCGGTGCCGATCGCGCGGGTATTGTCGCCCAGGTCGCCGGTGCGCTGGCCGAGGGCGGGTTCAACATCCTCGACCTGGAGTCCGACTTGGCTGGCACCCCTGATGTCCCGGTCTACATCCTGCAGATCAGTGGCGTGACTAACGAGCCGGTGGAGGCGGTGGAACGTCGCTTGGCCCCGTTGCGCGCCGAGGGCATCTCGGTCAACGTGGCGCCGGTCGAGACCTATATCGGGTAACCAGGGTGGCCGTGCTCGATATCCTCAAGCTGCCGGACCCGCGGCTCAAGCAGGCCTCGGAACCGGTCACTAACTTCAACGACGCCCTGCGTGCCTTCATTGATGACCTGGAAGACACCCGGCGTGCCGGTCCTGCGGCCGTCGGCATCGCCGCGCCCCAGGTTGGCGTGTTCCGGCGCATCGTCATCCTCGACTGCTCGCAGACACGCAAGCCGGTGTTCAACCATGGCTATCTGGTTCTGGTGAACCCCGAGATCACCCACTGGGAGGGCTACGAGCCGGGACGCGAGGGTTGTCTCTCGGTGCCTGACTATACCGGCAACGTTATCCGTGCCACTCGCATTCACCTGGTCGCACACGACCCGTATGGTGAACGGCTGGAATTCGACATGGAAGGCTTCGAGGCCCGCGCCGCTCAGCACGAGATCGATCACCTCGACGGTCTGCTGTTCATCGACCGCGTGATCAGTCGCCGTACCGACCTGTTTCGCCGCAGGGTCTACGCTCGGAAGAAATGAACGCCCGGGGACATGGGCCGGGCTTCAGCCCGACAGTGCCGGGCCTGGGCTCCGAGTCGGCGCAGCTTGCGCTGTCCGAGGGCGTGCGTTACGAAAAGCCTTCGCGTCCTTTTGCATCCTCGGTTCTTCCGCCTTGCATTTCCGCTCAGATCCCCCATATGTCCAGCAGTTGAAAGATTTTTGGAGAACAAGCCCATGCGGATGGACAAGCTTACCAGCAAGTTTCAGATGGCCTTGGCCGATGCGCAGAGCATCGCGGTCGGTCGGGACCACCAATTCATAGAACCCGTACACCTGATGCTGGCCCTGCTGGACCAGGAAGGGGGGACGGTGCGGCCCCTGCTCACCCAGGCCGGGGTCAACATCAACCAATTGCGCGCGGCGGTGGGGCAGGCCATCGACCGCCTGCCGTCGGTGCAGGGCGCCGAGGGTGATGTACACGTCTCGAACGACCTGAACCGGCTGCTGAACATCACCGACAAGCTGGCGCAGCAGCGCGGCGACCAGTACATCAGCTCCGAGCTGTTCGTGCTCGCCGCTGTCGAGGACAAGGGTGCCCTGGGCGACATCCTGCGCCAGGCCGGCGCCAGCAAGGAGAGCATCGCTCAGGCCATCGACAACATTCGCGGAGGACAGGCGGTGGATGATCCCAATGCCGAGGACCAGCGCCAGGCGCTGGAGAAGTACACCATCGATCTCACCGAGAAGGCCGAGCAGGGCAAGCTCGATCCGGTGATCGGTCGTGACGACGAGATCCGGCGCACCATCCAGGTGCTGCAACGGCGCACCAAGAACAACCCGGTGCTGATCGGTGAACCCGGTGTGGGCAAGACTGCTATCGTCGAGGGTCTGGCGCAGCGCATCGTCAACGGCGAGGTGCCCGAGGGCCTGCGCCACAAGCGCCTGCTGTCGCTGGACATGGCCGCGCTGATCGCCGGCGCCAAGTTCCGCGGCGAGTTCGAAGAGCGCCTCAAGGCGGTACTCAATGACATCGCCAAGGCAGAAGGCGCGATCATCCTGTTCATCGACGAGATCCACACCATGGTCGGTGCCGGCAAGGCCGAGGGTGCCATGGATGCCGGCAATATGCTCAAGCCGGCCCTGGCGCGCGGCGAGTTGCACTGCATCGGTGCCACCACGCTCGATGAGTACCGCCAGTACATCGAGAAGGACGCCGCGCTCGAGCGCCGCTTCCAGAAGGTGCTGGTGCAGGAGCCGACGGTGGAGGACACCATCGCCATCCTGCGCGGACTCAAGGAACGTTACGAGGTGCACCACGGCGTGGAGATCACCGACCCGGCGATCGTGGCCGCCGCGACCCTGTCGCACCGTTACATCACCGACCGCCAGCTGCCGGACAAGGCGATCGACCTGATCGACGAGGCGGCCTCGCAGATCCGCATAGAGATCGACTCCATGCCCGAGGAGATGGATAAGCTGGATCGCCGCCTGGTGCAGCTCAAGATCGAGCGCGAGGCGCTCAAGAAGGAGACCGATGAGGCCTCGAAGACGCGCCTGCAGCTGCTCGAGGAGGAGATCGAAAAACTCGAGCGCGAGTTCTCCGAGCTCGAGGAGATCTGGAAGGCCGAGAAGGCCTCGCTGCAGGGCGCGACCCATATCAAGGAAGAGCTGGAGCAGGCACGGCTGGAGTTCGAGGCCGCGCGGCGGGCCGGTGATCTGACGCGTATGTCCGAACTGCAGTACGGGCGCATCCCCGAGCTGGAGCGTCAGCTCGAGATGGCCCAGGCCGCCGAGCAGGCCGAGACGCAGCTGCTGCGCAACAAGGTCACCGATGAGGAGATCGCCGAGGTGGTCTCCAAGTGGACCGGCATCCCGGTGAGCAAGATGCTCGAGGGCGAGCGTGAGAAGCTGCTGAAGATGGAAGACGCCTTGCGCCAGCGCGTGGTCGGGCAGGACGAGGCGGTGCGTGCGGTGTCCGACGCCATCCGCCGCTCGCGCGCCGGGCTGTCCGATCCCAATCGCCCGAATGGCAGTTTCCTGTTCCTCGGCCCCACCGGGGTGGGCAAGACCGAGCTGTGCAAGGCACTGGCCGAGTTCCTGTTCGACACCGAGGAGGCCATGATCCGCATCGACATGTCGGAGTTCATGGAGAAGCACTCGGTGGCGCGGCTGATCGGTGCCCCGCCCGGCTATGTGGGGTACGAGGCGGGCGGTTATCTCACCGAGGCGGTACGGCGTCGGCCCTACAGCGTGATCCTCATGGACGAGGTGGAGAAGGCGCACCCGGATGTGTTCAACGTACTGTTGCAGGTGCTTGATGATGGTCGCCTCACCGACGGCCAGGGGCGCACGGTGGACTTCCGCAACACCGTCATCGTCATGACTTCCAACCTGGGCAGCAACCTCATTCAGGAGATGGCCCGGGTGGAAGACTACGAGGCCATGAAGACCGCGGTGATGGAGGTGGTTGGACAGCACTTCCGGCCGGAGTTCATCAACCGCATCGACGAGACGGTGGTGTTCCACCCGCTGGGTCGCGAGCAGATCCGCAAGATCACCGAGATCCAGATCGGCTACCTGCGGCGCCGCCTGGCCGACAGCGACCTCGGGCTCGAGGTCTCGGTCGCCGCGCTGGACAAGCTGGGCGAGGCCGGCTTCGATCCGGTGTACGGTGCACGGCCGCTCAAGCGGGCCATCCAGCACGAGCTGGAGAACCCGCTGGCACAGAAGATACTCGCCGGCGAGTATGTGCCGGGCGACGTGATCACCGTGGATGTGCGCGACGGCACGCTGGTGTTCGGCAAGACCCGGCACGAGGAGGCGCCGGCCGGCGACGACGAGGTGATCGAGGCCGAGATCGTCGACTGATCGCGCCAGCGGTTGATGGAAAAGGCAGGGCTTCGGCCCTGCCTTTTCTGTTTGGGGAATTCACCACAAAGCGCACGAAAATTTTATTGAGAAACCGCCAAGGATGCGAAGGGCGCCCAGGAGAATGGGCGTCGAATGTTCGCGGCAGGGATGCCGCTCCTACCCATCCTCGATACACCCTGACAGGGTCGACGACCCTGTCAGGGTGGGGTCTGGGACGCCGCTTCTGCCGTAGGAGGCCCGTCCACGGGCCGAACAGAGAGCGGCATGTTCTCGAGGATTCGAAGGTCTTTGCGTGCTTGGCGTTCTGTGCGGTCGATCCTCCCGTGCACGACCTTGTTGAACGGCGCACAGATCATCCGATCGCCGTTCTCCTCGAAAGCGTTTTCGCGCCCTTTGTATCCCTCGCGGTTGTCCTTCTTGTCAGAGCTCCTTGCTCAGGGTGAAGGCGCCGCGAATGTCGCCCAGCTTGAAGCCACGCGCCTTGTCCGCAGGGTAAAAACGTTCGAGTGTGGCCTCCACTTGTGGCTTGACCTTAGCCGCATGGCAGTTCAGGCAGGGTTTGCCGGTGGGGATGGCCTTCATGTAGCGGAAGACTTTCTTGCCGTCCTGCTCCACGACCTCGGCGTATTCCATGCCCTTGACCGGTTCACCCTTGGCCTTGCGCTCCTCGAAGGCCTTGAGTACGGCCTGCTCCCAGGCGTCCGGTGCGTTGGCCGGGTTGCGGTATTTCAGGCTGGTGCGACCGACCTGCCAGCCAGTGGCCTTGGCCACCTCGGCGGTGATCTCGGGCGCGCGCTGTTGACAGAAGGGAATGGTGCCGACCGGGCCGGAGGTCTTCATCGACTTGACCACCTCGGCCTTGAGCTTGCCGCCGAGCATCTTGGCGGTGTTGCGGGCCTCTCCAAGCAGGGCGTGATCGCCCGCCAGCGCAAGGGTGGTGGCCGAGACCAGTGCCAGGCCGGTCAACAGGGAGGTGAATGGCTTGTTCATGGAAGCTCCTCGTGTTGGTGTCGTTACTGAGTCCGAGAAGGAGGATTATAGGGTAGGGAAAAGGTTGACAAGGCGGGCGGGAGGTCAACCTGGATCAAGAATTTCCGGGCAATTGCGGTGGATACGGTGGCGCTCACGGCTGAGGGATAAGGCCGTTGAGCAGACCCTGGCCCACCGGCGATGGCAAATCGACAGCGGCTATCGGCAGTGGTACGCATGTGAAAACCAGACCCCGGCCTCTTTCCGGGGTCTGGTTGCGTGGCAGGTGTCCAGCGCGGCTATTGTCCGGTGGGGGAGGCTTCACCCGCCGGTGCGGTCGCCTTCGGTGCCGGCTGCGCAGGGTGCCGCGGGGGCATCTGTCCTCGTGTCGGCGGCATGGGCCCCATGGGGCGCATGGGATAGCCATAGCCGTAGCCATAGGGCGGTGGATAGGGTGGGCGATAGCCGCGGAACTTGCTCATGCGTTTATCACGCAGGTATTCCAGGTATTCGCGGCGGCGTTTTTGCTTGGCCTTGTCCTTGCTCCAGGGCATGTCGAAACCGCTGCGGTCCCAGGGGCGATTGCCCGACCAGGGCATTTCGTCCCAAGCGTCCGACTCCCAGGGATACTTGTTGCTCTTGTTCCAGGGTGCCCAGCGATCCCAGGGGTTGTTGCTGCCGCTTCCCCAGCTGAACCAGTCGTTGTTACGGCGTCCCCAGGGGCTGCGCTGGGAGTTCCAGTTCCAGCCGCGCCCGTTGCCCCAAGGGGTGCTGCTTCCGCCCCAAGGAGCGTTGCTGGACCAGGGGGTGTTGCCGGACCATGGGGCATTGTTACCGTTCCAGGGGGTATTGTTGCCGTTCCAGGGCATGTTGCCCCATCCGGAGGCCAGGATGCCGGAACTGGCCAGGACTGCCGCGGTGCCGAGCGCGAGCAGGTGTTTTCGGATATGCATGGTGCCGTGTCCTTGTTGGTTCGAGAGCTGTTTCACGAACCAATCATAGGGTATTTTTCGACACGGCCACCGGTTATTTTCGCCGGAAGGTGATAGGGTCAGGCCGACTCAGGCAAGGGAACCGTGCAGCTTGAGGGCATCCTTGCGGGGTGGCTTGCCGCGTGGAGCGGAGAGAGTATCGGGCGGCCGTGAAGCGCTGTTGAGCCGCTTGAGCAGGCGTTGGCACTGGCGCAGGCTGAGTTCGACCTGGTAGTTGCGTTGCAGGTGTTGCTGCAGTTGCTTGCCTCGCCACTGGTCGCCGTCGATGCCGAAGCTCGAGGGCGGTGATTGCAGGTCGCGCGCGACCGAGGCCATGGCGCTGTCGGAGAGTCGAGCTGGTCGCCCCGGGCTGGTATCATCCAGTAGGCCTTCGAGGCCGTGCTCGTTGAAACGCTTGCGCCAGCGTTCGATAGTGCGAGTATGTTCGCCCAGAGCCTCGGCGATGTCGCTGATGCGCTGGCCTTGCAGGATCATCAACAGGCAGAAGGCGCGGTAGCAGGCCTTTTTTTCACGCGAGTGGCCAATCTGCTTGCGCACCGCGTCGCGCAGCTGGGCGATCTGTATTTCCTTGTTGGGTTCCTGCATCTGACTCGTGTCCGGCTGAGAGGACGTCGTAAAGTATGCAGATCCGTATGGAGACGCAGGATAGTTATTTGCCGGATTATTGATCTCGGTCAGCTCTGGCGGGACAGTGAGGAAACGACACCATGCTGGAATATGTATTTTTCGATCCGCGGCCGCGTGATCGTTTTGTGCGTTTCGTCGAAGAGGCCGGTCTGACGCCCGGGCTGGAAGACGACGATGGCCTGCTCAAGGTGTTGCTACCCGAGGACATCGACGATGACCTGGCCGAGCGCATTGAGGGGTATTACGACGAGATGATGGAGCTGGGGCGTGAGCTCTACGAGCAGGAAGGCGAGGACGACGAGGTGGGCTACCATACCGCTGGCATCACGGTGCAATTGCGTGACGGCAGCAACGTGTACGCCCAGGTCGATCCGCGCCTGCTCGGACGCATCATGGAGGTGCTCACCCCGGAAGAGTTCAACCTCGTGGTCAATGCCATCGCCGAGGCGGTGGAGAACCCAGACGCTCGCTCCCTGTGCCAGCGCATGCGCGACGGCGATTAGTCCGCATCCCAGTCGATCGCCAGCAGTGAGCCGCTGGGGGTATCGAACTCGCGGAGCGCGCGGCCGAGTAGTGGCGCCAGGCGCTGCGCCGTAGCCAGCTCGGCGGCCGGGCCGGCCTCCCAGGCGCCGTTTCCCGACAGCAGCAGACAATGCGTGGCGATGTGCCGTGCCAAGCCGGGGTCGTGCGCCACCAGCAGCAGGGCGCGTCGGGCGTTCACGAAGCGCCGCCGCAACAGGCTCATGACCGTGACCTGTTGGCCGATGTCGAGGTGGTTCAGTGGCTCGTCGAGCAGGGCCAGCGGCGGATCCTGCACCAACAGGCGGGCGATCTCGGCGCGCCGCAGCTCGCCTCCCGACAGGGTCTCGGCTGCCTGCTCTGCCAGTGCGGCCAGGCCCAGTTCATCCAGTGCGGCACGTGCCGTGGCCATCTCCTCCTGCGTGTCCCACCAGTGGCGCTTGCGTGCGTAGCCCCCGGCCAGCACCAGCTCGAGCACGCGGTTGTGCAGGCCGGGGTTGCCCTGTTGCAGCAGCAGGCCGATGTGGCGGGCACGGGCGCGGGCATCCAATGCCTGCAAAGGGGTGCCCTGCAGGCGGATCTCGCCGCTGAACGGCGCTGTGAGGCCCGTCAGTACGCGCAGCAGCGTGCTCTTGCCGGCACCGTTGGGGCCGAGCACCACCCAGCACTGACCGGGTTCGATACGCAGGTGCAGGTCTTGCACCAGGGGGCGCCCCGGGTGGCCGATGTGCAGTCCGCAGGCCTCGAGCAGGGCGTTCACGAGTGGCCCTCCCGATTCAGTAGCCAGAGGAAGACTGGCACCCCGAGCAGGGCGGTGAGCACGCCGACCGGCAGTTGCGCTGGGGCGATCAGGGTGCGCGCCAGGGTGTCCGCCAGCACCAGCAGGCTGCCACCGAGTAGTGCGGAGAGCGGCAGCAGCCAGCGGTGGTCGGTGGCGCCGAGCAGGCGAACCAGGTGCGGTGTGACCAGGCCGACGAAACCGATGGCGCCGGCGATGGCGACGGCGCCTGCGGTGAGCAGCGAGGAGAGCACGAACAGGCTGCCGCGCAGGCGGCGCGGGTCCACGCCCAGCGCAGCGGCCTGCGTCATGCCAAAGCCGGCAAGGTTGAGTTGCGGCGCCAGCCACAGGGCGCCGGCGAGTCCGCAGGCCAGCACGCCCAGCGCCAGGCCGGGGCGGGGGGCGCCACCGAGGTCGCCCATCAGCCAGAACAGCATGCCCGGCAGTTGCAGCGGTGGGGCCAGACTGAGCACCAGGCCGATCAGCGCCGACCAGCCGGCGGCCATGACGATACCGGTGAGCAGCAGGCGGCGGTTGTCCGGGTCCTCGCCGCGTTGCGCCAGCAGGAACACCACCAGCATGCTCGCCAGTGCGCCACCGAAGGCCAGCGGCGGCAGCCAGGTCGCGCCAACCCCGACAAGCATGGCAGCGAGCACGGCCACCGCGGCACCGCCGGAGACGCCCAGCACGTAAGGGTCGCCTAGGGGGTTGCGCAGCAGCACCTGCATCAGAACGCCGGCCACGGCCAGCATGCCGCCGATACCGAAGGCGGTCAGTGCACGCGGCAGGCGCAGCTGGTCGATGATGCGGTCGGCAATGCTGCCGTCGTCCTGGAGCAGCAGGCGTGCAACCTCCGCGGCAGGAATGTCAACCGAACCTGCGAGCAGCGCGATGCCCAGCGCACCCAGCGCCAGTGCAATACCGAACGTCAACAGGCGTTCAGGCCGTCGTTGCATGATCGTGCAGCGAGATGATCGGCCAGCCGGCTCCTTCGGCGTGCGCGCGCAATGCCTCGTCGGGGTCCACGGCCACGGGGTGGTCGACCAGTTCGAGCAGTGGTAGGTCGTTGTGTGAATCGCTGTAGAAGGTGGCGCCGGCCAGCGAATGGCCGGTCTGTGCCAGCCAGTCGCGCAGGCGTGCGATCTTTCCCTCGCGGAAGCTGGGCATGCCCGCGACTCGGCCGGTAAAGCGGCCGTTGTGCTGTTCCGGCTCGGTGGCGATCAGGTGTTCGATGCCGAACAGAGCGGCGATCGGTTCGGTCACGAAGCGGTTGGTGGCGGTGATGATGAGCAGGGTGTCGCCGGCACGACGGTGCGACTCGACCAGCGCACAGGCGCGTTGGCCGATCAGCGGACGGATGCGATGCTCGATGAAGTCGGCGCGCCAGCGTTCCAGCTTGGCCGGGTCGTTCTCGGCCAGCGGGCGCAGCGAGAAGGCGAGAAAGGCCTGGATGTCCAGCCGCCCGGCTTTGTAGTCCTCGTAAAAGCGCCGGTTGGCCGCCTCGTAGGATTCGCCGTCCACCACGCCCAGCTCTGCCAGGTGGCGGCCCCAGAGGTAGTCCGAGTCCCCGCTGAGCAGGGTGTTGTCGAGATCGAAAATGGCCAGTGGCATGCTGTTGTTTGGTGATTTATGGATGCGGGGATCATACAGAAAAATCTTTATAAGCAATAGCTTATCAGTGATCCGGTCGGCCGGGCTTGCTTGCGGTGGGACTCCCCGCTGTGGAAGAATGGAGGCAATGCAATTTACCGGTGAGTGATGTGATCGATGCGGATGGTTTTCGGCCCAATGTCGGAATAATCCTCGTCAACGACGAGAATCGCCTGTTCTGGGGGCGGCGTGTCGGGCAGAACGCCTGGCAGTTCCCGCAGGGCGGCATCAAGGCGGACGAGACGCCGCGCGAGGCCATGTTTCGCGAGCTCGAGGAGGAGGTCGGTCTGCGCCCTGAACAGGTCGAGGTGCTGGGCGAGACCTCGCGCTGGCTGCGCTACCGCCTGCCCAAGCGTTTTATCCGCCGCAACGCCCCAGTGTTGTGCATCGGGCAGAAGCAGCGCTGGTTTCTGTTGCGGGTCAACTGCGAAGAGAGTGATTTCTGTCTCGACCGTTTTGACAAGCCCGAGTTCGACGACTGGCGCTGGGTGGATTACTGGGAGCCTGTGAAGGAGGTCATTTACTTCAAGCGGCGGGTCTACGAGCGTGCGCTCGAGGAACTGGCGCCGTTGCTGTTTCCCGAAGGGCCGCCCCAGCGCCCGCCGTTGCCGCCACGCCGGCCGCGTCATCCCCGGCGCCGTTGATTGCACGGGGGTGAGGCTTGCTCGATACGCTGCACCGGATAGTCCACGCGGTCAACAAGGCGCCCAACCTGCAGGAGGCACTGGGTACCCTGGTCAGCGCAGTGCGCGAGGCCATCGATTGCGACGTCTGCTCCATCTACCTGGTCGACGACGACACCCGATCCAACGTGCTGATGGCCACCGTGGGCCTGGAGGACTCGGCGGTGGGCAAGGTACGCCTGCCTTTCGGCCGTGGTCTGGTGGGGTTGGTCGCCGAGCGCGCCGAGCCGGTCAACCTGGCGGATGCGCCAGCGCACCCGCGCTATGTGCGCATGGCACACACCGGCGAGACCCGCTACCGGGGCTTCCTGGGCGTGCCCATCATCCAGAACCGGCGGGTGCTGGGCGTGCTGGTGGTGCGCCAGCGCGAGGAGCGCGAGTTCCAGGACGAGGAGGTGACTTTTCTGTTCACCCTGGCTGCGCAGCTCGCCGGGGCCATCACCTATGCGCGCGCCAGCGGTGAACTCGACGCGCTGACCCGTGAGCACCAGCCCCTGCACCGTTTCCTGGTCGGTCAGCCTGGCCACGCGGGCGTGGCGATCGGTACCGCGGTGGTGAGCTTTCAGCTCTCGGATCTGGAGGCAGTGCCGGATCGACCGGTCGACGACCCCGAGGCGGAGTGCGCGCGCTTCGAGCGTGCGCTGGCCCAGGTCGAGGCCGATCTGCGGCATCTGCAGGAGCGCATGGCCGATCAACTGCCCGAGGAAGACCGGGCGTTGTTTGACGCCCTGCTGCTGATGTTGCGCTCCGAGACCTTGGTGTCGCAGACCGAGGAGGCCATCCACCGGGGCCTGTGGGCGCCTGCTGCGCTGCGCGATACCATCTCCGCCCACGCGCAGATCTTCGATGAGATGGACGATCCCTACCTGCGTGAGCGCGCCTCGGACGTACGCGACCTGGGTCGGCGCATCCTCATGCACCTGCAGGACGACGACCCAGGCCTGGTGGAATATCCGCCGGACACCATACTGGTCGGCGAGGAGATCAGCGCCATGCAGCTCGCCGAGGTGCCGCCGGGGCGGCTCGCCGGCGTGGTCTCGGCCAGTGGCTCGGGGTCGTCGCACGCGGCCATTCTGGCGCGCGCCATGGGGATACCGGCGGTGATGGGTGTATCCGAGATGCCGGTCAGCCGCATGCAGGGGCGGGAGCTGATCGTTGATGGGTACCGGGGGCGGGTGTACATCGAGCCGGCCCCCTCGGTGCGTATCGAGTACGAACGCCTGATCGCCGAGGAGGAGGCGTTAGGCGCCGAAGTGGAGGCGATGCGCGGCCTGCGCTCGGAGACCACCGACGGGCATATCGTGCCGCTGCATCTGAACACCGGCCTGATCAACCAGATGAACGGTGAGGAACAGGCCGAAGCCGATGGTGTGGGCCTGTATCGCACCGAGTTCCCTTTTATGGTGCGTGACCGTTTCCCTGGCGAGGGTGAGCAGTTGCGTAACTATCGCCGGGTGCTCGAGGCCTTTGCGCCTCGCCCGGTGGTGTTGCGCACCCTGGACATCGGTGGCGACAAGGCGCTGCCCTATTTCCCGGTGGTCGAGCAGAACCCCTTCCTCGGTTGGCGGGGGGTGCGCATCTCACTGCAACACCCGGAGATCTTTCTCACCCAGATCCGCGCCATGCTGCGGGCTGATATCGGGCTGGGCAATCTGCAGATCATGTTGCCCATGATCAGCGGCGTGAGTGAAGTGGACGAGCTGCAACAGCTTATCCAGCGCGCTCATGACGAGCTGCTCGAAGAGGGGCACGTAGTTGCCATGCCGCGCATCGGGGTGATGATCGAGGTGCCGTCCGCGGTCTACCAGGCCGGGGAGATCGCGCGCCGGGTAGACTTCCTCTCGGTGGGGACCAACGATCTCACCCAGTACCTGCTGGCGGTGGACCGCAACAACCCGCGCGTGGCCGATCTCTACGACGAGCTGCATCCGGCGGTGTTGCGCGCCCTGCGCGACATTACCGCGGCAGCGGGTGAGTTCGGTCGGCCGGTGAGTGTGTGTGGTGAGCTGGCGGGCAATCCGCTGGCGACCATCCTGCTGATCGGTCTGGGGGTGAACAGCCTGAGCATGAGCGCCGGCAGCCTGCTGCGCGTCAAGTGGGTGGTGCGCAGCATCAGCCGTACCCGCGCGCGCCAGATCACGCAGGTGGCCCTGCGCATGGAAGACGTGGGCCAGGTGCGGCGCTTCATGGAAGGTACCCTCGAAGAGATGGGGCTGGGTGGGCTGATCCGGCCGGGCAAGTAGTCGTCATTCCCCGGTCTGCCGGGGCGCGCGCCGCAGCCCTGGGGGGCAGAGGCGCCTGCATGAACAGCGAGAACACCACCACCCCGAAGGCGCGCGACTGGATGGTTCCCCCTTGGGCAGGGGCGGTAACAGGGCCAGCAGCGGCTGAATGGGCCGAGGGCGTTTCTTGCGTGCGACCGAGTCAGCGTCGGCGTTTCGGCTTCGCGCGCCGTGGTTGATGATCGCGGCGTTCGGAGCGCGTGTGCTGGGTGCGGAAGGGCTTGCCGCCGGGTTTGCGCCGGCCTTCCGGCTGCCTGCCGGTGCCGGCGGGTTGCCAGCGCGGCACCAGGTGGCGCTTGCCGTTGCCGATCAGGTCCGCGCGCCCCATGCGCTGCAGGGCCTCGCGCAGCAGCGGCCAGTTCTCCGGGTCGTGGTAGCGCAGGAAAGCCTTGTGCAGGCGGCGCTGGCGGCGTCCGCGTGGCGAGAACACCACCTCGCCGTCACGCCGCACGCGCTTGAGCGGGTTGCGTCCCGAGTGCCACATGGCGGTGGCCAGCGCCATCGGCGAGGGCAGGAAGGCTTGTACCTGGTCGGCGCGAAAGCCGTGGCGCTTGAGCCACAGCGCGAGGTTCAGCATGTCCTCGTCGGTGGTGCCGGGGTGGGCGGCGATGAAGTAGGGGATCAGGTACTGCTCCTTGCCCGCCGCCTTCGAGTACTTGTCGAACATCGCCTTGAAGCGGTCGTAGGTGCCGATGCCCGGCTTCATCATTTTCGACAGTGGTCCGGACTCGGTGTGCTCGGGGGCGATCTTCAGGTAGCCGCCGACATGGTGGGTGACCAGTTCGCGCACGTATTCGGGGGTCTGTACGGCGATGTCGTAGCGCAGGCCCGAGGCGATCAGCACCTTCTTCACCCCGGGCAGGGCGCGTGCCTTGCGATACAGTCGCACCAGCGGCATCTGGTCGGTGTGCAGGTTCTTGCAGATGCCGGGATAGACGCAGGAAAGGCGACGGCAGCGGGATTCGATTGCCGGATCCTTGCAGTGCAGGCGCCACATGTTGGCAGTTGGGCCGCCGAGGTCGGAGACGATACCGGTGAAGCCCGGGGTGCGGTCGCGGATCTCTTGGATCTCGCGCAGGATGGAGGCCTCGGACCGGTTCTGGATGATGCGCCCCTCGTGCTCGGTGATCGAACAGAAGGTGCAGCCGCCGAAGCAGCCACGCATGATGTTCACCGAGAAGCGGATCATCTCGTAGGCAGGAATACGTGCCTCACCGTAGGCCGGGTGGGGCACGCGCTGGTAGGGCAGTTCGAACACCTGGTCCAGTTCGTGGGTGCTCAGGGGGATGGGCGGTGGGTTGACCCACAGCTCGCGGTCGCCGTGGCGCTGTACCAGGGCGCGAGCGTTGCCGGGGTTGGATTCCAGGTGCAGGATGCGCGAGGCATGGGCATAGAGCACCGGATCGTCGCGCACCTGCTCGTAGGACGGCAGGCGCACCACGCTGCGTGCCCGGTCCAGGCCGCGGGGGCGGCGCTGTCCGGGGCCGACCGCTCCCGTCGGATGGGGGAGTGGAACCGGCTGCACATCGCCTTGCTGGGTGCCGCAGGACGCTCCCCTCTCCGCTGGCGCGGAGGGGCGAGGAGGGGTCTCGGCATAGGGATCCGGCGGCGGCTCCACCGGGCCGGGCTCGTCGATCTCGGATGAGTCGATCACCGTCCAGCCCTCGGGGATGCCCTTGCGCACGAAGGCGGTGCCGCGCAGGTCGGTGATCGATGCGATGGGTTCGCCGGCGGCCAGGCGGTGGCTGAGTTCGACGATGGCGCGTTCGGCGTTCCCGTAGAGCAGGATGTCGGCGCGCGCGTCGAGCAGCACCGAGCGTCGGACCTTTTCCTGCCAGTAGTCGAAGTGCGCGATGCGGCGCAGGCTGGCCTCGATGCCGCCGATCACGATGGGTACGTCACGAAATGCCTGGCGCAGGCGTTGCGAATAGACGATCACCGCGCGGTCGGGGCGCTTGCCGCCGACATTGCCGGGGGTGTAGGCGTCATCGGAGCGCAGTCGCCGCTCCGCGGTGTAGCGGTTGACCATGGAGTCCATGTTGCCGGCGGTGACGCCAAAATACAGGGTCGGACGCCCCAGGCGCTCGAAGTCGCGGGTGTCGTGCCAGTCGGGCTGTGCGATGATGCCGACGCGAAAGCCCTGCGCCTCGAGCACCCGCCCGATCACCGCCATGCCGAAGCTGGGGTGGTCCACGTAGGCGTCGCCGGTCACCAGGATGATGTCGCAGCGATCCCAGCCGAGCAGGTCCATCTCCTCACGCGACATGGGAAGAAAGGGGGCAGGACCGAACTTGTGCGCCCAGTAGCGGCGGTAACTGAACAGGTCTTTGGGGGTTTCCACGGTCGGGCTCCGGATCTTGGGCGCAGTCTAACCCGGAATGGCAGGGCATTCCGTCGTGATGGGCCGGGGAATCTGTGCAGCGCATCGCCTGCCCGGCCCGTTACTGAGACAACCCTAAGTAAAGCAACGCTCAGAGCACTCTGCCTGTTCCGGATCAAGGCGCGGCCCGCAGGCAATGGCAGGCCCTTGGCAAGGGCCGCAACACAGAGCCGGGACAGGCAGAGTGCTCCCGGTGGGCGGGCCTCAGGGCGTCCATCCACGGTGTTGCGCTGGCTTGACATGGAATGGCCATGCCTGCGTCAGCGCGCCTTGTGGCTGAACGCCCTGAGACCCGCTGAGGGTCGCTTTACTTAGGGTTGTCTCAGTATGATGACGGGCGTTGCCAGGATGAGGAGAACGAAGATGCACAACTCGATGAAGATTATTGCGGCCGCCGGTGCCTTGCTGCTGGTGGCCGGCTGTACCCAGGAAACCCAGAACAAGCTGGGCCGGGCGCTCCAGAATTGGACCGGCACCAACGGCGTGCTCGAGATCTATGCCGGCGACAAGCTGGTGCGCCGCTTCATCGAGATCGACAAGCTGACCACCGCCACTGCCACCCAGGGCTCGGGCTCCCGGCCCTACCGCTTCGGCTACGGGGTATTCGATGAGAACCTCAACATGCGCAAGGACCCGGGGGAGAAGAAGGTCTACTTCGAGGTCAGCGACTACTCCACGCCCTATGTCTTCTTCGAGAACCCCTATGAGTGAGGCCAGGAGTCATTCCCATGGCCGCCGTACCACCACGGTACCGGCAAGCTTGTCGTGCCAGCCTTGTTTGCGCTTGTCAAAAGCTACCCAGAGGTAACCGAGGCAGAGTGGTAGTGTGGAGACTAGATAGGCGAAATAGCGGGCGATAGCCTTGCCGGTCCCGATGGGTTCCCCGGTCTCGGCATCGACGATGCGGGCCTTGATGAGCATCTTGCCGGGGGTGGCCTGGCGCGCCACCCAGAACACGATGACCGCCAGGGCCGGTAATACCCAGGACAGCAGGAAATCGGCTGGTCCCTGGACTGGCTCGGGACTCTCCCAGTAGCCGCTCCCGTAGATTGCGGTGAGCAGGGGGAAGAGGACCAGAGCCATCAGTATCGTATCGATGAGGGTGGCACCGAGCCGCGCCCAGAAGCCGACGTATTCGTACTTGTCTGTCTGCATGGGAATCCTCCGTGAAACGCGATGGGGCGCGGCGAGTCCAGCCCGAATATTTTACCGGTCGAACAACGCTCTAGCCCTAGGAGGCTGGATGATCGAGCAAAAATGGCAAAGAGGGAAGCCGGTTGCCGGTTACCGTTTGTCTCCCGCGTTGTTCTATCCCGATTCCGGCGGTTTCTCGCTCGCTGTGGCTTGGTTTTCACTCAAGCGATAGCGCAGGTATCGCTTTCGTTCCAAACCGGCGCCACAGCGGCTGCGAATTCCGCCGGCTCTCGGGATGCCGGTGAAACATCCGGGCTGGCGGCTGATTTTGTTGTGGGGCGAGACGAAGGCGGACAGCCGATAGTCGGCGGTCACGGGATTTTGTGCATGCCCCCGATTACTGTATAGTGCGTGCCTTTCCTGCTGTGCGTGCCGGCTGTTTGCCGGTTTCGTCCCTCAGGGGCAGCCTGCCCGGTGTCGATCCTGACGCCGCCTCGCGTCACGACCCCACCTCGGACCCGCAGCATATTGAGCGCAGACCCCGATGGTCTGGCAAGGCTGTGAGTCATGAAGGATACCCCCATGGTCCGGTTCGCCGAACTGGATCTTCCCGAACCCCTGTTGCGTGCCGTCGCCCAGGCGGGCTACGACACGCCGTCCCCCATCCAGGTCGAGTGCATCCCGCTGTTGCTGAGCGGTCGCGACGTGCTGGGTCAGGCGCAGACCGGAACCGGCAAGACCGCGGCCTTTGGGTTGCCGTTGCTGGCGCGCATCGACGCGCAGCGACGCGAGCCGCAGATGCTGGTGCTGGCGCCAACGCGTGAACTGGCCTCGCAGGTCGCCGAGGCACTGCGTGGTTATGCGCGGCACCTGCCGGGCCTGGAGGTGCTGCCGATCTACGGTGGGCAGGGGTATGGAGACCAGTTGCGCGGTCTGCGCCGCGGCGCGCAGGTGGTGGTCGGCACCCCGGGACGGGTGATGGACCACATGCGCAAGGGGTCGCTCAAGGTCGATGCCCTGCGTGCCCTGGTGCTCGACGAGGCCGACGAAATGCTGCGCATGGGCTTCATCGATGACGTGGAGTGGGTGCTGGAGCACATCCCGGAGGAACGCCAGATCGCCCTGTTCTCGGCGACCATGCCGGAGGCTATTCGGCGCGTGGCCGAGCGGCATCTGCGCGATCCGGAGCAGGTGCGCATCCGTTCGAAGACCACCACTGCCGCCACCGTGCGCCAGCGTTGCTGGGTGGCCTCGGGCATGCACAAGCTCGACGCGCTCAGCCGCCTGCTGGAAGTCGAGCCCCGTGACGGGGTGATCGTGTTTGTGCGCACGCGCTCGGCCACCACCGAGCTGGCCGAGAAGCTGCGGGCGCGCGGTGTCGCTGCCGAGGCGCTGAGCGGTGACATTCCGCAGGCGCAGCGCGAGAAGACCGTGGCGCGCCTGAAGGATGGGCATATCGATGTGCTCGTCGCCACTGACGTGGCGGCGCGCGGGCTGGATGTGCCGCGCGTCAGCCATGTGATCAACTACGATATTCCGCACGACACCGAGGCCTATGTGCACCGCATAGGGCGTACTGGTCGTGCCGGGCGCACCGGCGAGGCCATCCTGTTCGTCGCCCCGCGCGAACGGCGCCTGCTCAAGGCCATCGAGCGCGCTACCGGGCAGCCCATCGAGGCCATGCGGATACCGGATGTGGCCGAGGTCAACCGGCTCCGCCAGCAGCGTTTTCAGCAACGGGTGCTCGATACCCTGCAGGATACACAGGCGCTCGCACCTTATCGCGAGGTGCTCGACGAGCTGGTGACGACACACGGAAAGGACCCCCTGCAGCTGGCCGCTGCACTGGCTGCCCTGTTGCACGAGGGCAAGCCGCTGTTGCTCGAATCGCGGGCCGAGGCCACGCCGCATGCCGGCAACGTGCCGGAGCGCCGTGCCGACCGGCCTCGCCGGGCGCGCAAGGAGGCCATCATACCCTCGGCCGAGGCACGTCCGCTCGAGGCACATCCCGAGATCGAGATGGAGCGTTTCCGTATCGAGGTGGGGCATGCGCACGGCGTCAAGCCGGGCAACATCGTGGGCGCCATCGCCAACGAGGCCGAGATCGAGAGCCGCTACATCGGGCATATTGCGATCTTCGACGATTTCTCCACCATCGACCTGCCGGCGGGCATGCCGCCCGAGACCTTCCGCGACCTGCAGAAGACCTGGGTCTGCCAGCGCCAGTTGCGGATCAGTCGGCTCCGTAAAGGTTCACAGGGCAAGGCATCCCGCGGCGCCGAACGAAAGAGCGCCGCAAAACGACAGCCGCGTCCAGCACGCACCGGTGCGCCCGGTAGCGGCAAGCGCGCGGCGCGGGCACGGCTGTCCCTGCGCTCGGAGTGACAGGCGGGTTCAACGCTTGATGCGCCGCAGGGTGCGCTCGCTCCAAAACTTGTTCGGCCGCTTGCTGTTGTACTGCACCACAGACTGCGGGATGACCGCCCAACTTTCCTGGCCGGTGCGCAGATCTGCCCCGTACCAGGATTTCCAGAACAGCGCGCGCGGGTCGCCGAGCTGGCTGTCGGCAACCAGTCCCCAGTCGCGGTCGATGACCTTGATCAGTTTGCCGTCCTTGAAATAAAGGGTGCGGTAGTCGGCGAAGTTCTCGGTGTCGACATAGCTCACCCGGAAGTCGTACCACCAGTTTTCGCGTTTCGGTGTGCTTTTGAGGCCGTACACCCACTTGCCGACGTGGCGGCAGGCACGCTTGGGCAGGCGGTCTACGTAGCGGTAAGGCTTGTCTTCGAGTTCGTCGATCACGCCCAGGCAGGTGCGCATGCGCTTTTTGCCGAGCAGTTCGTGGGTCTCGTCCTCGGGTTTTCGCAGGATCACGTCGCCGAAGGTGAACACGCTGCCGCCCCAGGACTCCTCGTGATCCGGCTGGGCGAAACGACGGATCTTGCGCAGTGCTGGCAGCCAGACCATGTAGCTCTGCCGCTTGGTGGGATCACGGTACTCGGTGACCAGTATGCCGGTGCCATTGAGCTTTCCCGAGCGGAAGATGGCCAGATCTCGTGACTTGATGGGGCTGTCGGCCGCGTAGCGGTTGTTCAGGTGGCGTTCCAGTGCCGTGCGACTGATCTTGCCGTCGCTGGTGCGGTTGATGAGTACCGTCGCCTTGCGCCCGCGCTGGCGGATGGAGAAGTTGTCGAAGGCATAGAAGTGGTTGGCGAAGTAGACCTGGCGAGCAATCTCGTCGGCGTCCGGGGTGCCCCTGGGCAGCGGCAGGTCGCGATCCACATCACCGGCGGCCGTGGCAGCGAGAGAGGTTGACAGGATGGCAAGGGTCAGGCGGATCGGTAACATGGCATACCTCAGAAGTCGAGCGGCAGATTGGTGATGCTGGAGCGAGCCCGTTCGGGTTTCTTGAGGCGGTTCTTGCGTTTCTTGTGCGCCGCGTAGATGTTGCTACGAATGCCGCCCAGATCCCCGGTCTTGAGGTATTCCTGCCAGATTGCGTATTTCTGACTCTCTGGCAGTCGGGAGTACAGGATGTAGGTGCCGCGAAATTTTTGCTTCACGAAGTCGCCAAAGTCCGTGAGACTGGCCGCGCCGTCGCTGACCGCGAGAGCCTTGCCAGTCCAGGCCAGGTCGGCGGGTGGCTGGAAGTTGCCATTCGCAAACTCGGCGTAGTCGGCTTTGATAGCATCGATATAGGCCTGGCTGGCGGTATGCCCCAGGGGCGCCAGGCTGAACAACAGTAGTAGTCCGCCCATTTTTGGGTTCGGGGTCATCCTCGTCGCACCTCTCGCTTGCGAGTCTCGGCACGTCCCTGTGGTGAGGCTTCGGCCGGACATCGTTGTTTTTCTACAGGTTCGAAGGGCGATTCTAGGGTAAGCGGGATCGAAGTGAATCGGGGTTTTCCCGGATAACCTTCAGTGGCGCCAGCGCTGCGCGATCCACCAGTCGAGGCTGAGGTAGCGTCCACCGCCGATGAAGAACAGGGTGAGCAGCATGATGAAATAGGTTGCGGCGAACTCGATGCCGTTGTTGAGGATGACGAATTGCCCTTGTTCGGTGAGCCACTCGAAGTTGCCGTTCTGTTGCAGGATGGCATTGGCGCGCTCGAGTCGCAGGACGGCCTCCGGGCCTTCGGCGATGGCCGCCCAGCCGTTCGGCCAGTGCACGGTCACCGCGGCGACTACCATGGTCACCATCAGGGGGAGGCTGATCCAGCGTGTAGCCAGCCCCAGTGCCAGCAGGATGGCGCCTCCCGTCTCGGTGAGGGCGGCGGCCCAGGCCATGAGTTCAGGGAAGGGCAGACCCAGGCCCGATTCTGAATCACCAAACCAGGCGATGATGCTGTCCATGTTGCCCAGCTTTTTGGTGCCGGCCATCCAGAACACGGGGACAAGATAGGCCCGTATCAACAGGGGCGCGAGAAAGTCCAGGGCCCGGGTGGCATCGAGCAGGTCCTGCAGGCGGTTGAACAGGCGCAACATGGTGCAGGCCCTCCTGTGGCCGGGAAGTGGGTCAGCGACGCGTGCCGAGGAGGATGTTGCGCTCCCGCAATTCGGCGAGCAGGCGGGTGCCGGCCTGGATCACGGTCTCGGGCTGCGGGTGTTGCAGCTCGTCGGCGATGCGTCTCAGGCAGTCCAGACCGGTCATCTGCGGGTTCTCTTTCAGCAAGGCGAGCAGACGCTGGGTGACCACGTTGATCTCGAGGAAGTGCACCGCCTCTTCGCGGTCGCGGTAGACCACCAGGTGTGTGGGTTGCTCGCCGGGGGTGCGTGGCTGGAAGTCGGGCGAGATTTGATGCACCGGGAAGCGATAGCTGAGGTTCCAGGCGGTAGGCGCGACCAGCGGACATCCGGCGAGCAGGTCGCCGTTGGGGTCGTGCTCGGGCAGCTCGCGGTCGGCGTCGCTCAGGGCCACCGCTAGCTCGACATACTCGTAGTGGGCCAGTTCCGCCAGGAAGGGTGGGTCGTCCGCGGCCTGGCGCTCATGCTGCAGGTAGTCGATGAATTCCAGGCCGATCTCGGTGAACAGCGGAGTGCGGCAGCGGTGACGGATCATGAAGTCGCGCACCATCGCCTCCCAGGCTGTTTCATCGAACAGGCTGCGCAGCACCGGGAAATTGCCCGAGAGATGACTGTCGAAGCCGTTGAAGAACAACTCGCGATAGACCGCCATGCGCTCTTCGGGGATGCCAGCTGGCGCGGGGGTCGCCGGGTCGCGGATGGTGTCCGCAAAGCGTTGCTGGATCTCCCGGAAGTCAGCCTGCTCAGGCGACGTGTTCATCGCAGGCCTCCGCATGCCGCCGTTGCGCCTCGAGGATCTGCGCGATCTCGGCACGCAGCGCATCCAGTGGCGGGATGTTGAAATCGCGCTCCAGCAGGGTGGGAAAGACCCCGTAGCGTTCGTAGGCGGCATCCAGCATGGACCAGACCTCGGGGATCACGTCTTCGCCATGGGTGTCGATGCGCAGGTCCGGCGCGGCCTCGTAGTGACCGGCGACGTGTGCATAGAGGATACGCTCGGCGGGGATGCGCGCCAGGTAGTCGTAGGGGTCGAAGCCGTGGTTCACGGCATTGACGAAGATATTGTTGATGTCGAGGTGAAAGCCGCAGTCGGCCTCTTCGATCACCGCGTTGAGGAACTCGATCTCGCTCATCTCACCGGCGGGCATGGCATAGGTGGAGACGTTCTCCATGCCGATGCGCCGTCCCAGGATGTCCTGTACCTGGCGGATGCGCGCCGCGACATGATGCACGGCCTCTTCGGTGAAGGGGATGGGCATCAGGTCGTAGAGCTGACCGGAATCACCGCACCAGGACAGGTGCTCGGTATAGACCAGTACCTGGTTGTCGTCGAGAAAGCGGCGCAGGTCGTCGAGAAAGTCACTATCCAGCGGGGCTGTCCCGCCGATGTTCAGCGACAGGCCGTGACAGACCAGGGGGTAATGTTCGAGCACTCGCTCGAAGTCGCGCCGGCGGGCGCCACCGACGCCGATCCAGTTCTCGGGCGCGACTTCGACGAAGGCGATGTCGTCGGGGTGCTGTTCGAGGATCTCAGGGATGAGCTCCTGCTTCAGGCCCAGGCCGGTCCCTGTCACCGCGTAGCTTGTTTTTGTTGCCTGTTTCGGCATTTCCGCGTCCCCCGGTGGTGTTCATGCAAGGACATGGCAAGGCAATGTGCTTGCATGAACACCGCACCGGGCGGCACTCGGCCACCCGGTGCGGAAAGGGTCTGGATTACTTCTTCATGCCGCCGCACTTGCCGGCGCCACACTTGCCCTCGGCAGCTTTCTTGGTGGCACCCATGTTGCCACCGCATTTGCCTTCCATGGGCTTCTTGTCGCCCATGTTGCCACCGCACTTGCCTTCCATGGACTTCTTCTCGCGCATGTCACCGCCGCACTTGCCTTCCATGGGCTTCTTGTCGCCCATGTTGCCACCGCACTTGCCTTCCATGGGCTTCTTGTCGCCCATGTTGCCGCCGCACTTACCTTCCATGGGCTTCTTGTCGCCCATGTTGCCGCCGCACTTGCCTTCCATGGGCTTCTTGTCGTCCATATCGCCGCGATACTTGCCTTCCATGTGGGCGGAGGCAGTCTGCAGGTAGCCACCGTTCAGTTCGGTCATGCCGAAGGGATTGTCGGCGGCGCCAGCAGCGCCGGCCAGCATCATGGAACCGGCAACAGCGGCACCGATGGCGGAAGCAATGGGTTTGATGGTCTTTCTGGACATGTCTCTCTCCAAATGAGTCAAGGGGTAAATTTGCTTGTTTTTAACAGTTTTCCGGTCGCTGGCCGGACCTACTTGTGACCTCGGGGAGCGGGTTTCGTTCCCGGGGGCATCTGATCACTTGTCGCAGCCTGTACGAAGCGGGCTGGATGGCCTCTGGCCTTGTGAGTAAGGCGCTGGCGCATTTACTTATTTCCGGACCGATGGTTCCAGCAGGCGGCGCAGGCAGGCGAGGTAGGCCTGCTCGTCGGGTGGACGGTTGGTACGCTGGGCCTCCCAAAGGGTCTCGCCGAGGCATTCCATGATGCGGTGCTCCGCCCGGTGGGTGTCGCCATCGCGCGACACGAGGCGCTGGTACAGCTCGCGGATGCCGGCGGGGCGGTCACTGCCCAATTGTTCGGCCAGGGTGATGTGCAAGCCCATGTGCAGAAAGGGATTAGTCTGCCCACCATGCACCGGGAAGTCGCGTTCGCAGGCCGATGGATCGAGGATCAATGCGTGGTATTCCGGATGCTGGGCGATGACCTGCGTCACCAGGCGTTCCAGTGGCTCCAGGGGCTGTCCGTCCAGGTGCTTGCGCCAGGCGGCCTGGTAGAAGCGTCGCAATTGTTCGCGGTTCTGTCCGTACATCAGTCGCTGGTCTTGTGGCGGTATTCGCAGAGGTCTTCGATCAGGCAGGCACCGCACCGCGGTTTGCGCGCGGTGCAGACATAGCGGCCGTGCAGGATCAGCCAGTGATGGGCATCCTTGAGGAATTCCTTCGGGATCACGCGCAGCAGTTTCTTTTCCACCGCCAGCGGGGTCTTTCCGGGGGCGATGCCAGTACGGTTGGCGACGCGGAAGATGTGGGTGTCTACCGCCATGGTGGGCTCGCCGAAGGCGGTGTTGAGGACCACGTTGGCGGTCTTGCGTCCTACGCCGGGGAGCGCCTCGAGCGCCTTGCGATCACGGGGCACCTCACCGCCATGTTGTTCGATCAGTATCCGGCAGGTGCGGATGATGTTCTTCGCCTTGGTGTTGAACAGCCCGATGGTCTTGATGTAGTCCTTGAGACCCTCTTCGCCCAGCTCCAGAATGGCTTGCGGGGTATTGGCGACGGCGAACAGTTTTTCTGTGGCCTTGTTGACACTGCGGTCGGTTGCCTGTGCCGAGAGGATCACCGCGATCAGCAGCTCGAACGGCGAGTTGTAGCGCAGCTCGGTGGTGGGGTGCGGGTTGGCGGCGCGCAGTCGTTCGAAGATAGCACGCCTCTTGTCGCGGTTCATGGGCGCAGTGCCTCTCGGGTGAGTTGGGGAGGAAAATCCTTATAATGAGGTATTTCCCGGCTCAATCGCGAGCTGGATCACCATGGATAATACAGGGAGTTCCATGATGAATCGCCTCGCTCGGCCGGAGATGACCCGGTCGCCGGAATTCCAGTCGGCCATCATGCGCATCTTGGGATGGGTGCTGATGATGACCATACTGGGCACGGCGCGTGTCCAGGGAGTTTATCAGTTCGACTGGCAGCTCTTTGAATGGCTGTTTGCCCTGCACCTGGTGTGGTTTGTCGCGCTGTTGCTGCATGTGATCAAGACGCCGGATCTCAGGCCATGGCGGACCTATCTCGGGATCCTGGCAGACGCTAGCGGCACCAGTTTCTCCATCTACCTGAGTGGCGATCCGACCTCGCCTTTCTACCTGATCTACGTCTGGTCGTTTCTCTCGCAGGGAACGCGTTTCGGGGCTCGGAACCTGACCCTTGCCTCGTTGGCGAGCATGCTGTGTTACACCACCGTGGTGTGGGTGCTCGACGGCTGGCGCAAGGCCCCCTTCGAGGCGGGCTTCAGTCTGCTTTTCCTGGCCATCTTGCCTGCCTATGAGTATTCCCTGATCAAGCAGTTGCACCGCGCCAAGCAGGCAGCTGAGGCGGCCAACCGGGCCCGTGGCAACTTTCTTGCGACCATGACCCACGAATTGCGCACCCCCCTCTCGGGCGTGATCGGCATGACCAGCCTGCTGCGCGACACCTCACTCGACCAGGAACAGCGTACCTACGTGGAGTCCATCGCCGCCTCGGCGGCGACCTTGCAGTCTCTGATCGGCGATATCCTGGACCTTTCCAAGATCGACGCCGGAAAACTCGAGCTACGCAGGGAATGGTTCGATATCCGCAGTGCCTTGCTGGAGGTGTGCCGTGTACTCGGTCCTCAGGCGGTGGAACGGCGTATCGACCTGGTCTGCCGGATCCAGCCCAGTGTTCCGGTTTCTGCCCTGGGGGATGATCTGCGTTTTCGCCAGGTGCTGTTCAACCTGATCGGTAACGCCATCAAGTTCACCGAGCGGGGGAAGGTGGTGGTCACGGTGGAAGTGGAGCAGGGCAAGGGGGGGGGGTGGCCGGCCACAACTCCGGGTCAGTGTGCGTGATACCGGCATTGGCATTCCCGAAGAAAAGGTGGCCAGAATCTTCGACAGTTTCTGGCGGGCCGATGACAGCACCACGCGCAAGCATGGGGGCACAGGCCTGGGCACTACCATTGCGCGCGACCTGGTGGCCCTGATGGGGGGGCACCATCGGGGTCGAAAGCGAGGTCGGAAAGGGCAGTCTGTTCTGGGTCTTGCTGCCGATACTGGAGAATTCCCGCCTGGAGCCACCCACGCCCCCAGCCGGCCTAGAGGGGAGGCGGGTGTTGTGCCTGGCGGGCAATACCTCGCTGCAACTGGTGTTGAGTGAGACGCTGGAAGAGGCCGGCATGCTGGTGGAGATGATCGACACGGCCGACACGGCCTACTGGACCGGCATCGGCCACCGGCCCTTCGATCTGCTGGTGGTCAGCGATACTGCACAAGGACTGGATCTCGCCGGGGTCGCGGCGCATCTGCGGCAACGGCTGGGGACGGAGGTGCCAGTAGTGTTCCTGCATTATCCGAACCGGGGGATACAGGTCACCGAAGGTTGGAACCTGATACTGGACCTCCCTTGCGACCCGCGGGAGCTCTGGGAGGCCTGCATGGATGCCTTGAGCGGTGGTGACTGCGTGAAAGAGGGGGGTCGTAAGGAGGAAGAGACGAGAGCAGCGGCCCCGGGCGACAGCGGTATCCGGGTGCTGGTGGCCGAGGATGACCGTATCAATGCGCGGCTGATTCACAGCCTGTTGCGCAAGGCCGGCCACCGGGTGACCCTGGTGTGTGACGGGGAGACGGCGTTGCGCGTTGCCCGGGAGGGTCGTTTCGATTTTGCTCTGGTCGATCTGCGCATGCCGGTGATGGACGGGATCGATTTTACCCGTGCCTGGCGGGCGCATGAGGCGGCGGAGGGAATGGGGCGCCACATGCCCGTTATCGCCCTGACCGCCAACATGGCCGAGGAGGCGCGCGAGCAGTGCATGGCGGCCGGCATGGACGACTTTCTCACCAAGCCCATCGATCCGGAGACCCTGGATGCCCTGATCCAGCGCTTTGCGTGGCGCGAACCCGAGTCCGATACCGCCTGACCGCTTCAGGAGCGACTGGGCACCACGGGCGCTGTCTGGCAATGCGACGGCTCGGCCTTGCGGGCACGTGCGCCCAGGCCCTTGTCGATTACGTTCTTGAGTGCGATCAGCAGCCCCAGGCCAATGAAGGCGCCGGGGGGCAGGATAGCCAGCAGCAGGCCCTGGAAATCGTTTCCGGCAGAGAATTCCCAGGCGCGAGCCGCCTCCCCGAACAGCAGGTGGGCGCCGGAGAGCAGGGTGCCCTGGCCGATCAGTTCGCGCAGTGCGCCCAGCAGGGTGAGCACGGCGGTAAAGCCCAGGCCCATGGCCAGGGCGTCCGTGACCGCAGCCGGTACCGGGTTGCGCGAGGCGAAGGCCTCGGCGCGGCCGATGATAGTGCAGTTGGTGACGATCAGCGGCACGAAGATGCCGAGGATCTTGTAAAGCTCGTGGAACCAGGCATTCATTACCAGTTCGGTGGCGGTCACGAACGAGGCGATCAGCAGCACGAACACCGGCAGGCGGATCTCGGCCCGCACCCAGTGGCGGATGGTTGAGACGCTGAGGTTCGACATCAGCAGTACCGCGGTGGTGGCCAGTCCCAGGGTCAGTCCGTTGATCGTGGAATTGGTCACCGCCATCAGCGGGCAGAGCCCGAGCAGAGCGACCAGGGCCTGGTTGTTGTGCCACAGGCCGTCCAGGGTGATCCTGTGATAGTTCACCTCAGTCATGGTGCGGCTCCTCTATTGCCTCGGTCTCCAACAGCTGGTGACCCTGATCACGGTACCACAGCAGTGCCTGGCGGATGGCGCGCACCACCCCGCGTGGGGTGATGGTGGCGCCGGTGAACTGGTCGAAGGCGCCGCCGTCGCGTTTCACCTTCCAGCGGGATTCGGGGGGATCACCCAGGCGGCGTCCGGCGAAACCCAGTATCCAGTCGCTGCGTTCAACTTCGATCTTGTCGCCTAGCCCCGGGGTTTCCTTGTGGCTGAGCACGCGTACACCCGCCAGGCTGCCGTCGATACGTATCCCCAGAGTGAGCGCGATGTCCCCGCTGTAGCCCCGGGCGATCACCGGGCTGAGGATCATGGCGACCGGTTTTCCGTTGCGGCGTGCCAGATAGACCTGGGTGCGTTCGGCGCCAAGGGCCCGGGGCGCGGAGACATCAAGAGTGTCGCGCAGCAGGTCGTTGTCGTATTCGTTTTCGGGCAGGATGGCGTTCAGCTGGGCCAACAGCATCTCGCGCTCGTTCTGTTGGATACGTTCGGCAGTCGCCTGATAGCTGAAACCGACCAGCAGGCTGCCGAGCACTGCGAACAGCCCCAGCACGGCGGCGGCGATCAGCGCAGAGCGAAAGGCAGTGGGCAGTCTAGCGTCCATCGGCATCCTCTCGGGCACCGAACACGCGGGGTTGGGTGTAGTGGTCGATGGTGGGTGCGGCCATGTTCATCAGCAGCACCGAGAAGGCCACCGCGTCGGGGTAACCACCCCAGGTGCGGATCACGTAGACCAGCACGCCAATCAGCGCGCCATAGATCAGTTGGCCGCGCGGCGTGGTGCTGGCAGTGACCGGGTCGGTGGCGATGAAGAAGGCCCCCAGCAGGGTGGCGCCGCTGAACAGGTGGAAGACCGGCGAGGGGTGGATTTCGGGGTCGATGAGCCAGAAGATGCCGGCGACTGCGAGCAGGCTACCCAGCATGCTGACCGGGATGCGCCAGCCGATCACGCCGCGCCACAGCAGGAACAGGCCGCCGAGCAGGTACCAGCTGCTGATCCATTCCCAACCCTTGCCGCCGAGATTGCCCCACAGTGGGTCGCGTTGGATCTCACTGATCATGTGGTCGCGTGAGAGCTCGGTACGCAGGTGGTCCAGTGGCGTGGCCCCGGTGACTGCGTCCCAGCCCTGTGGGTGTGGCGGAATTCCCGAGAAGATCGCTTGCCAGGCTTCGTTCAGGCTCACCGCGTGGCCGCCGAGCACCGAGGGTTCCAGCCAGCGGGTCATGTCCGCGGGGAAGGAGACCAGCAGCAGGGCATAGCCGGCCATGGCGGGGTTGAAGGGGTTATAGCCCAGCCCGCCGAACAGTTGCTTGGCGATGATGATGGCGAAGGCGGTACCGATCACGGTCTGCCACCAGGGCAGCAAGGGCGGCAGGGCCACGGCCAGCAACCAGGCGGTGAGCAGCCCCGAGAGATCGGTGATCACCGGACGCGGATCACGTCCGCGCAGGCGCATCACCAGCCATTCGCAGACCACCGCGGTGAGGCTGGTCAGGCCGAGGTTGACGATTACCCCCCAGCCGAAATACCACCACAGGGCGGCGATGCCCGGCACCAGCGCGAGCATGACCTGCGCCATGACACGCTGCACGTTGTTCTGGCCCGACAGGTGGGGGGAGCTGGCAACGGGAAATTCCATCAGTCGTCTCCCTCTCGGGGCGGGGGGGCGGCATTGCCTTGCTGCGCGGCCTTCTTGGCGGCGACTCGTTTCATGGCGGCCTCGATGGCGGCCTTTTTCGGGTCGTCGGCGGCACTGGTCGATTTTTTCTCCAGCGCCTCTTTCTTCTTGCGCAGGCGCGCCTTGCGTTCGGCCTCCAGGCGCTTGAGTCGAGCCTCACGGAACTCGTGCCGACGGCGTGCGTGTTCGGCCTTCTGGCGTTCGCGCTCGCTGGCCCAGATCTCGGTCTTGGCGAAGCGGTAATAGTGCACCAGCGGGATGTGCGACGGGCAGACGTAGGCGCAGCAGCCGCATTCGATGCAGTCGAACAGGTTATGGTCCTGGGTCTGGTCGAAGTTGCGGGCGCGCGCATACCAGTAGAGCTGTTGCGGCAGCAGGTAGGCAGGGCAGACCTTGACGCACTCGCCGCATCGGATGCAGGGCTTGGCAGGTGGCGGATCGGGCGCCTCCTCGGCCGTGGCGGCGATGAAGCAGTTGCTGCCCTTGGCCATCGGGACGGCATCACTGTGCAGGGCGAAGCCCATCATCGGGCCGCCCATGATGAGCTTGTGGACCTGGGGGGTGTAGCCGCCGCACTGGGCGATCAGCTCGGACACCGGGGTGCCGATAAGAGCGCGCAGGTTGCCGGGGCGGCTCACGCCCTGACCGGTGATGGTGACAATGCGCGAGATCAGAGGGCGCCCGCGTAGCACCGCATCGGCTACGCTGGCGGCGGTGGCCACGTTCTGGCACACCATGCCGATATCCAGTGGCAGGCCTTGCGAGGGGACTTCCACCCCGGTGAGCAGGTAGATGAGCTGCTTCTCGCCACCACTGGGGTACTTGGTGGGGACCACGCGGATCTCAATGCCGTCATCATCTCCGCTCAGGGCCTCGCGCAGCGAAGCGATGGCCTCGGGCTTGTTGTCCTCGATGCCCACCAGGATGCGCGAGGCGCCGACGATATGGCGCAGGATGCGCGCACCTTCGAGCACCTCTCCGGCCTGTTCGCGCAGCAGGCGATCGTCGCAGGTGATGTAGGGTTCGCACTCGGCGGCGTTGATGATCAGGGTGTCCACCTGCCGGCCGGTGACATTGGTCTTGACGCTGGTGGGGAAGACGGCGCCGCCCAGGCCCACGATGCCTGCCCAGCGCAGGCGTTCGCGCAGCTCGGCCGGGTCGGTTTCTGCCCAGTTGGTGATCGGTGCCGGCAGTTCTGCCCAGCGCTCCTCGCCGTCGGGCTCGATCACGATGCAGGGCGCCGACAGGCCCGAGGGGTGGGCAATGGGCATTTCCGCGATCTCGACCACCCGGCCCGAGGTGGGGGCGTGCAGGTTGGCGCTGACATAGTCGCTGGCCCGTGCGATGAGCTGTCCCTTGAGCACTGGATCCCCGGGCTTGACCAGCGCTTCGGCGGGCTTGCCGATGTGCTGCTGCAATGCCAGCTGCAGACGTGAAGGCAGCGTGGCCTCGATGATGGGGCGGTCGGCGGACAGGGCCTTGCAGTCCGGAATGTGCAAGCCGCCGTGGAAGTCCCACACCGGTGGGGCGAGATCAGCAGCCATTGGGGGCCTCCCTGATCCAGGGGCTGGACTCCGGGGAGGGCCAGCGCCAGGTCTCCGGTGTTTCCTTGATCGGCTCCATCACGATGCACTCCACCGGACAGGGCGCGACACACAGTTCGCAGCCGGTGCATTCGGATTCGATGACGGTGTGCATCTGCTTGGCTGCACCGAGGATGGCGTCCACCGGGCAGGCTTGGACGCACAGGGTGCAGCCGATACATTCGCTCTCGATGATGCGTGCCAGCGCCTTGGGTTTGGCGGCGGCCTCCTGGTCTTCCAGCGGCACCGGATCGCGGCCCAGCAGGTCGGCCAGCGCGATCATGGTCGCCTCTCCGCCAGGTGGGCAGCGGTTGATCTCGGCCTCGCCAGCGGCGATGGCCTCGGCATAAGGACGGCAGCCGGCATAGCCGCACTGGCCGCACTGGGTCTGCGGCAGCAGCGCATCGATCTGGTCCACGATGGGGTCGCCCTCGACATGGAAGCGCACGGCGGCGTAACCCAGCAGCAGGCCGAAAAGCACGGCCAGCAGAGTGAGTATGAGTACGGCCGGCAGGACGCCCATCAACCTGCCACCAGTCCGGCGAAGCCCATGAAGGCCATCGACATCAGGCCCGCGGAGATCAGGGCAATGGCATTGCCCTTGAAGGGCTCGGGTACATCAGCCACGGCCACCCGTTCGCGCACCGCAGCGAACAGCACCAGCACCAGTGAGAAGCCGACCGCGGCACCGAAGCCATACAGCGCCGACTCGATAAAACCATGCTGTTCCTGGGTGTTGAGCAGGGCCACGCCCAGCACCGCGCAGTTGGTGGTGATCAGGGGCAGGAAGATGCCCAGCACCTGGTAGAGCACCGGGCTGGTCTTGTGCATCACCATCTCGGTGAATTGCACCACCACGGCGATTACCAGGATGAAGGCGATAGTGCGCAGGTACTCCAGCCCCAGGGGCTCAAGCAGGTAGGCGTTGACGAGGTAGCTGCTCACCGAGGAAAGGGTAAGCACGAAGGTGGTGGCCAGGCCCATGCCCATGGCCGTCTCCAGCTTGCGCGAGACCCCCATGAAGGGGCACAGGCCAAGAAACTTCACCAGGACGAAGTTGTTGACCAGTATGGTGCTGACGAGGATGAGCGCGTAGTCGGCCATTTATGACGTTTCTCCTGGGCAGGTGCACAAGCTTAAGCAAGGGCTAATAAACAAGCAAACCGGCTTGCCCTTCGTACGGGTGCAGGATTGAGCCAGATCAAGAGTCCGGCGAGGAGGGCTTGCAGGGGGCAGGCAACCTCTTCCAGCACGTTCTGGATATGTGCGTATTTTTCCTCGCTGTCGGCCGAACCGAGGGGCTTTGGCAGGATGGCGGTCACCTCTTCGCGCTCGCCCGGCTTGACATGAGCGCGTGCCACCTGCAGCACAATCTCCAGACTCTGGTCCTCGTCTCCGTCGAGTTCCAAGAGCGTGTCCGCACCATCGCCGGGTGCGTCGAGAACGACAGCATCCGCGGACGCTTGCCCGAGACCGGGAGGGGCTTCGCCCGTACCGGCTCGACGAGCTGCCGGATCAGTCCTCAGGGCAGCCGGCCTGATGCCGGCTTACTTTACCCGCATGCCAGGTTGTGCGCCCGTATCGGGCGAGAGCAGGAACAGTTCGGAGCCGCCCGGGCCGGCGGCCAGTACCATACCCTCGGAGACGCCAAAGCGCATCTTGCGCGGCGCCAGGTTGGCCACCATCACGGTGAGCCGCCCTTCCAGATCCTCCGGCGCATAGGCCGACTTGATGCCGGCGAAGACGTTGCGCTGCTCGCCACCCAGGTCGAGTGTGAGCCGCAGCAGCTTGTCGGCACCCTCGACCTGCTCGGCCTTGGCGATGCGCGCGATGCGCAGGTCCACCTTGGCGAAATCCTCGAAGGCGATCGTCGGCGCGATCGGCTCGATGCCTTTCGCCTCTGGGGTGGTGGCTGGGGCCTTTTGCGGCTCGGCTTTCAGGTCTTCCTTCGACGCCTCGATCATGGCGGCGATGCGCTCCTTCTCGACCCGGGTCATCAGCGGCTTGAATTTTTTGATGGTGTGATCGGTGAGCGGCTCGGCCTGGCTGTACCAGTCCATGGGCTCGATGTTCAGGAAGTCTTCGGCGTCGGCCGCCAGCTTCGGCAGGATGGGCTTGAGGTAGCCCACCAGCACCCGGAACAGGTTGATGCCGGTCGAGCAGATCGCCTGCAGCTCGGCTTCGCGGCCTTCCTCTTTCGCAATCACCCAGGGTTTGTGCTCGTCGATGTACTGGTTGGCGCGGTCGGCCAGCGCCATGATCTCGCGCACCGCACGGCCATACTCGCGCGCCTCGTAGTGCGTGGCGATGGACTCGCCGGCGGCGATGAATTCGGCATGCAGTGCGGGCTCGCTGCATTCTGCGGACAGGCGGCCGCCGAAGCGCTTGTGGATGAAGCCTGCGCAGCGGCTGGCGATGTTGACCACCTTGCCCACCAGGTCACTGTTCACGCGCTGGGCGAAGTCCTCAAGGTTGAGGTCGATGTCGTCGACCCGCGCCCCCAGCTTGGCGGCGAAGTAGTAGCGCAGGTATTCCGGGTTCAGGTGCTCCAGGTAGGTACGCGCCTTGATGAAGGTGCCGCGTGACTTGGACATCTTGGCCCCGTCCACCGTGAGGAAGCCGTGCGCCCACACCGCGCTGGGCATGCGGAAGCCCGCGCCGTGCAACAGTGCCGGCCAGAACAGGGCGTGGAAATAGACGATGTCCTTGCCGATGAAGTGGTACAGCTCGGCATCCGAGCCGGCCGCCCAGAAGGCGTCGAAGTCGATGCCCTCGCGGTCGCACAGGTTGCGGAAGCTGGCCATGTAGCCGATGGGCGCGTCCAGCCAGACGTAGAAGTACTTGCCCGACGCGTCCGGGATCTCGAAGCCGAAGTAAGGTGCATCGCGGGAGATGTCCCAGTCGTTCAGTCCGGCCTCGAACCACTCGTCCAGCTTGTTCGCCACCTCGGGCTGGACATGGCCGGCGCGGTGCCAGTCGCGCAGTACCTGCTCGAAGTCGGCCAGGCGGAAGAAGATGTGTTCCGACTCACGGGTGACCGGGGTGGCGCCGGAGACGGCCGAGCGCGGGTTCTTCAGCTCGGTGGGGGCATAGGTGGCGCCGCAGGCTTCGCAGGAGTCGCCGTACTGGTCGGTTGCGCCGCAGCGTGGGCAGTCGCCCTTGATGAAGCGGTCGGGTAGGAACATGCCCGCCTCGGGGTCGTAGGCCTGCTCGATGGTGCGACGCACGATGTGCCCGGCGTCGCGGTTGCGCTCGTAGATCAGGGTCGCCAGCTCGCGGTTCTCGGGCGAGTGGGTCGAGTGATAGTTGTCGAACCCGATGTGGAAGCCGGCGAAGTCTTCGGTGTGCTCCTTCCAGACCCGTGCGATCAGTTCTTCGGGCTCGATGCCCTCGGCGCGTGCGCGCAGCATGATGGGGGTACCGTGGGCGTCGTCTGCACACACGTAGTAGCACTCGTGGCCGCGCAGCTTCTGGAAGCGCGCCCAGATGTCGGTCTGGATGTACTCGACCAGGTGCCCCAGATGGATGGACCCGTTGGCGTAGGGGAGGGCACTGGTGATCAGGATCTTGCGGCGTTGCTCGGACATGAGGTTCGAACCCGGGTTGGCAGAAGGTGCGGATTATCCCACAAGTACCGTGCCGGCGGGATGATCCCGCGGCCCGGGTTCGCTCTTCCCCAGTACTCCCCGCGAGCGGGGAGGGGGTGGTCGTGCGGCTCGTCGAGACTCGTGCTCGTTGCGCTGCGCCGCCGTGCCCTAGCGAAGCGTCTCCTCCCTTGCCTGAGAGGGAGGCCGGGAGGGGGGAAACCTGAGCGATTCGGTTGGGTTTGCTCGAGAGCAGATGGTAGTATTGTGGACCAGTTCTCAATTTAACCGCATGGCATCGCGTGCAGCGCGGTCCGCAGGAGTATCACACATGGCTGAAGTCACCCGAGAATCCATCGAAGAGGCCCTCAAGGGCTATGTCGAACCCCACCTGGGTACCGACCTGGTCGCGGCCAAGTCCATCAAGGACATCGCCATCGATGGCGACAAGGTCAAGGTCAAGGTGGTACTGGGCTTTCCGGCCAAGAGCGTGCAGGAGGAGATCGCCGGCGCCGTGAAGCAGGCCTGCGAGTCGGTCGAGGGCGTGAACCAGTGCGAGGTGGATTTGAGCTGGGAGATTGCCGCCCACTCGGTGCAGAAGGCGCTCAAGCCCATCGACAACGTCAAGAACATCATCGCTGTGGCTTCCGGCAAGGGCGGCGTCGGCAAGTCCACCACCGCGGTCAATCTGGCACTGGCGCTGTCCGCCGAGGGCGCGCGCGTGGGCATCCTGGATGCCGACATCTACGGCCCCTCGCAGCCGCGCATGCTGGGCATCTCCGGCAAACCGGAATCGAAGGATGGCAAGACCCTTGAGCCCATGACCAGCTACCACCTGCAGGCCATGTCCATCGGCTTCCTCATCGACGAGGAGACGCCGATGATCTGGCGCGGTCCCATGGTCACCCAGGCGCTCGAGCAGCTGCTCAACGACACCAACTGGGACAGCCTCGACTACCTGGTCATCGACCTGCCCCCGGGTACCGGCGACACCCAGCTTACTCTGGCGCAGAAGGTGCCGGTCTCGGGCGCGATCATCGTCACTACCCCGCAGGACATCGCCCTGCTGGACGCGCGCAAGGGCTTCAAGATGTTCGAGAAGGTGGAGGTGCCGATGCTGGGCATCGTCGAGAACATGTCCATCCACATCTGCTCCAATTGCGGTCACGAAGAGCACATCTTCGGCGAGGGCGGCGGCCAGCGCATGGCCGAGGAATACGGCGTGGACTTCCTGGGCGCCCTGCCACTGGAGAGGCGCATTCGCGAGGAGACCGACTCGGGCAAGCCCACCGTGGTTGCCGATCCCGAGTCCCGTTCCTCGCAGATCTATCGCGAAATCGCGCGCAAGGCCGCCGCCAAGCTCTCGCGCCAGGCCAAGAGCTACGCCGCCAAGTTCCCCAACATCGTCATCCAGAACAACTGAGCGGCTTGCCGATCAGGTGTTCGCAAGGGCCCGCCTCGGCGGGCCCTTTGTTTTATGGGGAAACCGTGAAGGGCACGAAGGGCACGAAGTTTTTCGCTGTCGACCATCATGGGCTGGAGTGGCCCGCCAGGGAGCGGGCGCTTTTCCGCTGAAACTGCCTGGACAGGCCCTCTCAAGCCCTTTGTGTTCTTCGTGGTTGTCGGAAAGTGAGTACGGGGGTCAGAGTGAGCCCCAGCTGTCCTTGCGGCGGCGCAGGCGCAGATGCGGCAGGATCAGGCCGATGAGGATGCCGGCGATGGTGACGCCGCCGCCGATCATGAACCAGCGTTGCGCGTTGTTGTTTTCCAGTTCGCGCTTCTCCTGCTTGAGTTCTTCGTTGCTGCGGGTCAGTTCGGCGACCTGCTTGCGCAGCTCGTTGCGTTCGTTGGCAATGCGTACTGCGTTGGCGGAGGTGCGCTTGAGTGCGGCCAGTTCCAGTTCGATGCGCTTCTTTTCAGCCTGCAGGGATTCGTGCTCCCGGCTGAGGCGATCGTGCCGCTCGGTCAGGTCGGCCAGCTTGCGTTGCAGTTCGCTGGGTGCCGTCTTGAGTGCGGCGACTTCGGCCTCGAGCGTGGCGAGCTGTTCGCGGGCCACGGGATGATCAAGCAGCTGGCGGCTGAGCACGAAGCCTTCCTTGCCGTTGGGTAGACGCACGCGCGAATAGCCGGTCGCCCGGTTGCGTGAGAGTACCTCCACGGGGGTGCCGGACTTGATCATGCTGATGATCTTGTGCCGCGGGCTTTCGCCGCTGCGCACGGTGATCTTGAATTCATCGGTGACCCAGGCGCGTTCGGCCAGTGCCTGGCTGGCCAGCATTAACAGGGCGATGAACAGGTATCTTCTCACGGTCGTGATCCTCTACAGCTTGATCAGGCACCACCGTTATCCGGTGTGCTGTGGGGAAAGCATATTACGTGCTGAGCGCCGATGCGCACGCGAACGTGTTCACCCGTCGCATGGTCGTGATGGCTGGGGAACAGGGCAAGAAGGCGTGTGCCGGCCTCGGATTCCAGCGTGTACAGTATCTCGGCGCCGCGGAAGGCGCGTTCGACCACCTTGAACCGGAGCGGGCCCCGGTCGTCCGGTACCACGTCGTCGGGACGCAACAGGATATCCACCTTGTCCCCGGCCCGGGTGTGACAGGAGCAGCGGTCGGCCTCCAGTACGCCAAATTCGGTCTGGAAACGGGCAGGCGCCAAGATCTCTCCTTCGATGAACACGCCCTGGCCGATGAAATCGGCGACGAAGCGGTCGGCCGGCTCATGATACAGGTTGTAGGGGGTGTCCCATTGCAGAATGTGTCCCTGGTGCATCACGCCGACGTGGTCCGACATGGCAAAGGCCTCGTGCTGGTCGTGCGTCACCAAGATGGCTGTGGTGCCCTGGTCGCGAAGCAGGTTCCGGACTTCCAGGCCCAAGCGCTCGCGCAGTTCGACATCGAGATTGGAAAAGGGTTCATCCATCAGCAGCAGTGTCGGCCGTGGCACCAGTGCACGTGCCAGGGCCACCCGCTGCTGTTGTCCGCCCGATAGTTCGTGTGGGTAGCGTTTGCCGAGGTCGTGCAGACCGACTGCGGAAAGCAGTTTTCGTACGCGCTGGTCGCGCTCGGAAGACGATAGCCCTTGCAGGCCGAAAGCCACGTTCTCCGCGACGTTGAGGTGTGGAAACAGGGCGTAGTCCTGAAACACCATGCCGATGTGGCGTTGCTCCGGTGGCACCAGACGGTCGGGGGCGGAGACGACCTGGTTGTCGATCAGGATTTTTCCTGCACGCACCGGTTCGAACCCGGCGATGGCGCGCAGGGCTGTGGTCTTGCCGCAGCCGCTGGTCCCCAGCAGGCTGACGATTTCACCCCGGTTGACGTGAAAGGACAGGTGTTCGATGACCGGGCGCTCATCATAGGCGACCGTAATGTCATCGACTTTCAGCAGGGGCATGGTTCAGCCGGCGAGCAGGAATTCGAGCAGCGCCTTCTGCGCGTGCAGGCGGTTCTCGGCCTCGTCCCAGACCACGCTGTCAGGCGCGTCGAGCACCTCCGCCTCGACCTCCATGCCACGATAGGCCGGCAGGCAATGCATGAACAAAGCGTCCGGTGCGGCGAGCGCCATCAATTCACGGGTGACCTTGTAGGGCGCGAAGGCGGCCTGACGGCGCTGCTTTTCCTCTTCCTGACCCATGCTCACCCAGGTGTCGGTAACCACCAGGTCGGCGCCTTCGACCGCTGCAGTCGGGCTGCGTACGATCTGCGCCCGTTTTCCGGCGGCGGCAAGGATGTCGGCGTCGGGCTCGTAGCCTTCGGGGCAGGCGATGTGCAGCTGGAAGTCGAACTGGCGCGCAGCATTGATATAGGAATGGCACATGTTGTTGCCATCGCCCACCCAGGCCACGGTGCGCCCCCGGATGTCGCCACGATGCTCGAAGAAGGTCTGCATGTCGGCCAGCAGCTGGCAGGGGTGGTACAGGTCGGTCAAGCCGTTGATCACCGGTACCTGCGAATGTTCGGCAAAGCGCTCGACGTTGTCGTGCGCAAAGGTGCGGATCATCACGCAATCGACCATACGCGAGAGTACGCGGGCGGTATCTTCGATGGGTTCGCCACGTCCGAGCTGGGTGTCGCGAGGCGACAGGAACATGGCTGAGCCACCGAGCTGGCTCATCCCGGCCTCGAAGGAGACGCGGGTGCGCGTGGACGACTTCTCGAAGATCATCGCCAGCACCTTGCCGCGCAGGGTGGCATGGGGTTCACCTGCGCGTCGCAGGCGCTTGAGTTCGCTGGCGCGCCGGATGATGCTTCGCAGTTCTTCCGGGCTCAGGTCCAGCAGGGTGAGGAAATGTCGGGTGCGGCTCATGGCGGGCCTCGCGTTCAGGGCTGGGCGAGAAAATCGCGGATCAGGCCGCTGAGTGTGGCGACCAGTTGCTCGGCTTCGGCGTCACTGAGGATCAGCGGTGGCAGCAGGCGGACCACGGTCTCGGCGGTGACATTGATCAGCAGGCCGGCCTCCAGCGCACGCCCCACCAGTTCACCGCAGGGTTGGTCCAGCTCGATGCCGATCATCAGGCCGCGACCGCGGATTTCGCGCACGCCGTCCACGCCGTCGAGCGCGGAGGCGAAGTCGTCGAGCAGCTTCTCGCCGAGCAGTGCGGCACGTGCCGGCAGGTCGCCGGTGCGCAGGGTGTCGCAGACCACCAGGCCGGCGCGGCAGGCCAGGGGATTACCGCCAAAGGTCGAGCCATGGGTGCCGGGGGCGAAGAGTTCGGCCGCGTCGCCACGCGCCAGGCAGGCGCCGATGGGCACGCCATTGCCCAGCGCCTTGGCCAGGGTCATGACATCGGGTACCACATCGGTGTGCTGGAAGGCGAAGAAGCGACCGGTGCGGCCCATGCCGGTCTGGATCTCGTCGAGCATCATCAGCCACCCCTGTTCGTCGCACAGGGCGCGGATGCCCTCGAGGTAGCCTTCGGAGGGGATGCGCACGCCGCCTTCGCCCTGGATGGGCTCGACCAGCACCGCGACTACATCGGGCTGGTTGTCGGCGACCGCCCGCAGGGCGTCGAGGTCGTCGTAGGGGACGCGCACGAAGCCTTGCACCAGGGGCTCGAAACCGGCCTGTACCTTGCGGTTGCCGGTGGCGCTCAGGGTGGCCAGGGTGCGGCCGTGAAAACTGTTCTCCATGACCACGATGGCGGGGTTCTGGATACCCCGGCGGTGGCCGTGCAAGCGCGCCAGCTTGATGGCGGCCTCGTTGGCCTCGGCGCCCGAGTTGGCGAAGAACACCCGGTCCATGCCCGAGAGTTGGCACAGTGCCTCGCCCAGTTTCTCCTGCTCGGCAATGCCATACAGATTGGAGACGTGCAGCAGGCGGCCGGCCTGGTCGGACAGGGCGGCGGTGAGTGCGGGATGGGCATGGCCCAAGGCGCAGACAGCGATTCCGCCCAGTGCGTCGAGGTAGCGTCGGCCCTCGGTGTCGGTCAGCCAGGCTCCCTGTCCCTGGACGAAGGTCACGGGCAGCCGCTGGTAGGTGTGCATCAGTACGTCGGTCATGACGGCAATCCGGTTTTCCATCGAAACAAAAAAGGCGGTCTCGGGTTGCGAGGACCACCTCCGTTAGCCGCTCCACTGGCGACAAGTGGCGGAAAATAACGTCATTTGCGCTGGCAATCAAGTCCCGGCAGGTCGTTCGGCCGCTCTCAGTTATTGTTCCTGGGGGTGCCCGGGCGTTTCTGCAGCTTGCGTTGCAGGGTACGTCGGTGCATGCCGAGTTCGCGTGCGGCAGCGGAGATGTTGCCGTTGTTCTCGGCGAGCACGCGCTGCAGGTGTTCCCATTCGAGCTGGCGCAGGGGGGTGGGTTGGGGCCGCGACAGGTCGAGGTCGGCACAATTGTCGGGGTCGCTCAGGGCGCGCAGCACGGCACTGGCATCGACCGGCTTTGCCAGATAATTGGTTGCGCCGAGCTTGATTGCCTGCACGGCGGTCGCCAGGCTGGCATAGCCGGTGAGGATGGTGATGCGCAGGGTGGGGCGCCGTGCCAGCAGGGGTTCGATCAGGTGTAGGCCGCTGTCTTCCCCGATTCGCAGGTCGAGCACTGCGAAGTCGGGGGCTAGCGTCTCCGCTTGTGTCAGCGCCTGTTCGGCGGTGAGCGCATAGTGGCTTTCGCAACCGCGCCGGTCGAGCGCTCGCTTGAGGGTACGGCAGAAAGGTTCGTCGTCGTCGATGATGAGGATACGGCGCCTGCTCATGTGCCGTTCTCCAGGGCAAGTTCCACTCGGGTGCGCAGCCCGCCTTCCTGGCGGTCGTGCATGCTGAGGGTGGCTCCGATCCGTTCGAGGGTGGCGTGAGTCAGCACCAGCCCCAGGCCCAGACCGTGCGCCTTGGAGCTGAAGGCGCACCGACCGGCCAGTCGCCTCTGCGTAGGCGCGAGGCCGGGGCCAAAGTCGTCGATATCGATGCTCAGGTGTCGGTCGTCCATGGCGATGCATATTTGAACCTGAGGAAGCCCTGCCTCGCGTGAGGCGTCGGCAGCATTGTCCAGTAGGTTGCCCAGTGCCAGCCACAGGTGTTCGATATGCGGAATCCGCGTGTTTGGCGGCACGTCCAGTTGCAATCTTACCTCGACGTCCGAGCGCAGCGCGGCCCAGTCTTCCAGGCGTTGCCGCAGCTCACCGACATGACCATCACGCGTGGGATCACTGCCGTGCTGCAAACCTTGCAGGTGCTGCTGACAATGGGCGATCTGGGCCAGAATTTCCTGCGCGTCCTCGCGGGCCTGTGACGGGTTCTGTGGGTCATCGAGTATCTCGCGCGCCAGCAGGCCAATGGTGGAGAGTGGGGTGTTCAGCGCATGTGCCATGCCTGCAGCCAGTGCCCCGGCGGAGACGATGTGCTCATTGCGCATCAGGGTATCGCGCATGTCCGCCAGCTCGCGTTCACGCTGCCGGCTGGCGTGTGCCAGTCGATGCACGAACAGTGCGACGATGCCGGCGCTGAGCACGAAGTTGGCCCACATGCCCAGGATGTGCAGGTGGAAGTCGCTCTCGAAGCGTTCCGGCGCCGGGGGCAAGGGGTGGAACCAGCGCATCAGCAAAGTGTAGAGGCCCATGGCGGCAAGCGTGATCAATATCGCGTGCCGGGCGGGCAGAAAGACGGCGCCCAGTGCGACTGGCACCAGCAGCATCGACACGAAGGGATTGGTCGAACCGCCGCTGAAGTACAGGAGCAGGCTCAGGGCGCCCATGTCGATCAGCAGGTGCAGCGCGATCTCCAGCGGTGGGACCGGGCGCCGGCTCCGCAGGCGCCACAGGGTGTAGCCGTTCCACAGTGCCAGCAGGCCGGTGGTTGCCAGCATCTGGGGCAGTGGCAGGGCGATGTCCAACCCGGCGGTGACCATAAAGGTCACCGCCAGTTGGCCGGTGATGGCCAGGTTGCGTAGCCAGAACAGGCTGTGCAGCACCTGGATGCCGCTGTCGTTGTCGGACGGTGGTCGCATCGATCCTCTCCCGCCCTCACGTTATGTCAGGTCGGCGGCCGGGTCCAGCAGTCGGTCTCAGAACATCGCGCTGGCCTTGAGCCACAGGGTGCGGCCCGGCTCGTTGACGCGTACCGCCACCGGGTCGAGCAGATTGGAGCGGCTGGCATGCCGTGCATAGGTCTCGTCGAACAGATTGTCGATACCAAGACGTACCAGCAGGTTGTCGTTTACCTGGTAGTGACCATAGAGATCGATAGCCTGCCACCCCGGTGTGGGGCCGACTTCCTGGGCGCTGTAGGGATCAATGCGCTCCTGTTCGAGAGCAAAGCGCAGGCGGGAGCCCAGGCCCCATCGGTCATTGCTGTAGTCGAGCGACAATTCACCTTCCAATGGCGGGATCTGTGGCAGAGGGCGGTCTTCCTGGGTGTTGTCTCCTTGTACCCAGGCTGCGGAGGCGCTCAAGCTCAGTGAGGGACGCAGACGCAGGCTGGCTGCGATCTCGATGCCCTTGAGTTCGGCGTCCACGTTGCGATACACGTTGGCGCCATCGGCCAGCAGGATGCCCGGTTGACCACGTGCGGTATCGCGCAGGATGTAGTCCTGTATCCGGTCGTACCAGGCTGACAGGGAGAGGTGTCGCTTGGCCCCGCCCCATGACAGGCCGGCATCGATCTGGTGATGTTTTTCGGGTGACAGCGCAGGGTTGCCGATCCAGCGCTTGGCCGGAGTCATGTTCCAGTTGTTCATGTAGCGCTCGGTGGCGTCGGCAGTGCGCACGCTGCGCGAGATGCCGGTATACAGCCGCCAGCCGCCCTCCAGGGTGGTTTCGTAGCGCAGCAGGCCACCGAGGTTGGTCTCGTTGGCGTCATGGGCGGTCACGCCGTAGTAGGTTTGATAAGCCGCATTCGGTGTGGGCGTCGCGAAGGCGTCGTTGGCGCGGTCTGCCGAGGCGTGGACCCGGTCGATGCGCAGGCCAGCCTTCAGCTGGGCGCCGCCATCCAGATTCCGGGTTGCTTCGGCAAACAGGCCGGCCTGGTCGATGCTCACGCCGGGCCACAGGTACATCAAGGCTGCTGCCGTACCGGTGTCCATGTTGTAGAGGATGGCGTTGCGTTCACGGAGCTGCCAGTCGAAACCCCACTCGACCCGGGTGTCGTCAAGTCGGGTCTCGGCGACGAGGCGTCCCCCGTCGGTCAGCGAGGTGGTCGGCGCCGAGCGCAACATGGGGGTGCCGGTCAGTGGTCCCGTGGTGTACAGCGGCGGGGTACGGTTGCTGTAGTTGTCCATGAGGTGCTCGATGTCGCTGCGATACAGTTCGAAACGCAATTGCTCGATCCAGGCGAGATCCGGCGCATCGAGGTATCGGAAACGGTACAGGTTGCCCTGTTCGCTGGGGCTGTCCATGCCGGCGCCCGGATAGAGCGCGTCGGAGAAGTCGTTGCGTTCGACAGAGAGCTCGAACAGCCGGTCGCTGTTCGGCATGAAACCGGCTACGGCGCCGAACTGGCGGTGGTCGAAGGCGGTGCGGACTTCGCGGCCGTCGCCATCGGTGTAGTTCTCGCCTTTCTTGGTCTGCCCGAAGACCCGAAGGTAGCGTTGGGTGTCGGACATCACCACGTCGGCCAGCAGGTCGTGTCCTATGGCGTTGTCGCTGGTCAGCGCGGAGACGCGGCCATGCACCCCGGGGTCGAGCGCCAGGGATCGGGTATCGCGTTCGAACAGCACGGTGCCGCCGCTGCCGCCGCCCCCGTAGATCACGGTCTGCACGCCTTTCAGAACGGTTACCTGTTCGTAGGTCTCGAGTGCCGCCCAACTGGCTGGTGGGTCCATCCGATTGGGACAGCCGCCGTGCACGTAGGCGCCGTCGAGCAGGACGTTGAGTCGCGTCTGGCTCTGGCCGTGAATGATGGGTTCGAGTCCGCGCCCTCCGAAACGGCTGATGGATACGCCGTTGATGGCATCCAACAGGTCGGCACCGTCTGCGTTCACCGCCGGCAGGCGATCAGGGTCGTCTGCCTGTGAGATGGCCGGGTTGATGGGCAGGGTGTCGTCGATGAGCAGTGCGTCGAGTTCGGTTGCGTTGCTGGTGGCGGACAGCGCCAGGGCGCATATCAGGCTGGAAGTCCGGAGTGGGTTGCGATACATCACGGTTTCCCCTCGTGCAAGTGAATACCGGCACGTGAGAGTGGGAAAAACGCCCGTCGCAAAAAAGTGACAAATTGTCGCAGGGGGAAAATGAAAAAGGCCCGGCAGGGATATCCCCACCGGGCCTTCGTGCAGGATGGGCGCTGTCAGGTCATCCTATCGGCAGGAAACCACCGTGACCATAACCCACCATGCTCATCAGCATGGGAATCGACAGCAAGGTGTTGGTGCGCGAGGCGTACAGCGCCACTACCTTGGCCTTGGCGATCTCTTCGGGTTCGGCAGAAACCATGCCGAGGATCTTCTTCTGGTTGGGCCAGATGAACACCCAGACGTTGAACAGCATGATGGTGCCCAGCCAGGCGCCCACGCCGATACGCTCCATGCCGCCGGTGAGCATGAAGGCATTGACGATGCCGTCCATGCCCCCACCGAGTTGCGCCAGGCCGGATACGCCGGTCAGCCAGGTGGCCACGGCTGCCCAACGGAAGTACAGCAGGGCGCGCGGGGCGACATACTTGTTGATGGCGGCCGGACCCGGCTCCTTGTCGGCCAGCGCGGCGGCCACGGCCGGCACTTGTACAAAGTTGAAGTAGTACAGCAGGCCGATCCAGGTGATGCCAACGATGACGTGCAGCCAGATGGTCAGGCTCAGCCCGTTGCCGGATGCACCCATGGCCAAGGTAATGCCAATAGCCAGAATGACGCCGACCAGTACGGTGGCCCAGGGATTCTTCAATGGGTTCATGGATGCTCTCCTATGCGTTATCTCACGATGATTGTAGTGATTGTAGGTGATGATTGTCGGTTATTTAGTCCAACTATTTTACTTGGTTACTGGGTGGGGATCAATCACCGCTCATGACAGCCGGCGCGTGCTTGCGCGACAATGCACCGATGAACCCCGCTGAGCTCAATATCTTCGCCAATCGTCTGGACGCCATCTGCGAGGAGATGGGGCTGGTGCTGCGCAATGCGGCCTTCTCGCCCAACATCCGTGACCGGCTCGATTTTTCCTGCGCCATCTTCGACGCCGGTGGCGCGCTGTGTGCGCAGGCGGCGCACATCCCGGTGCACCTGGGGAGCATGGCGTTTGCCATGTGCGACGTGGTGGCCGGCATCGACTGGCGGCCAGGCGACCAGGTGGTGTTCAACGACCCCTACCTGGGGGGCACTCACCTGCCGGATGTGACCCTGGTGGCACCGGTGTTTGCCGATGGCGAGTTGGTCGCCTTCGTGGTCAATCGTGCGCATCATGCCGATATCGGCGCTGCACGCCCCGGCAGCATGCCGGTGTCGCGTTCGCTCGATGAGGAGGGGGTGGTGATTCCACCGACTCACCTGGTACGCGAGGAGCGTCTGGAGCAATCCCTGTTCGAGCGGATTACCGCGAGCACGGGCAATGCACGCGAATCGACGGGCGATTTCTCGGCGCAACTCGCGGCGAATCGCGCCGGCTGCCGGGCCTTGTTGGCGCTGATCGCGCGTGAGGGGCTGGGACGTTTTCGCGAAGGACTGGCTGCCCTCGATGGCTATGCCGAGCGCTTGGCGCGGCATGCCATCGGTGCTATCCCCGATGGCGAGTACCGCTTTGAAGACCTGCTCGACGACGATGGCCAGGGGCAGTACGAGATCCCCATTCGCCTGCGGTTGCGCATCGAGGGCGAGCGGGCCGAGCTGGACTTTGCCGGCACCGCCGCGCAGGTGGAGGGCAACGTCAACTGCCCGCTGGCGGTCACCGCGGCCGCCGTGCTCTACGTGTTCCGTTGTCTGATGCCGCCGCAGACCCCGGCCTGCGCCGGTGCCTTTCGGCCGATTGCGCTCACAGTGCCCGAAGGTTGCCTGCTCAACGCCCGGCGTCCCGCTGCGGTGGCCGCAGGCAATGTCGAGACCAGCACCCGCGTGGTGGACGTGGTGCTCGGCGCGCTGGCTCATGCCCTGCCCGAGGTCATCCCCGCCGCCAGTCACGGCAGCATGAACAATATCGCCATGGGCGCAGGTGGAGAGCGCGCCTGGAGCTATTACGAGACGGTCGGTGGCGGTATGGGGGCGCATGCCGCTGGCGGCGGTCTGGACGCGGTGCAGACGCACATGACCAACACCTTGAACACCCCGGTGGAGGTCCTCGAGAGTCATTACCCGCTGCGTGTGCAGCGCTATGCCATCCGTCGCGGTAGCGGCGGTGCCGGGCGGCATCGTGGGGGTGACGGTCTGATTCGTGCCTTCGAATTCCTGGCGCCAGCGCACCTTACCCTGCTCACCGAGCGGCGGCGGCATGCGCCCTGGGGGTTGGCTGGGGGCGCGTCGGCGCGGGTGGGGGTCAATCGCCTGAACGACGAGGTGTTGCCGGGCAAGTGCGAGCGCTCGGTGAGCGCGGGTGATGTACTGATTATCGAGACCCCGGGCGGTGGTGGCTGGGGTGCGGCAACGGAGGACGACTGAATGTGCGGTATCTGTGGTGAATGGCGGTTTGACGGTCCAGCACGCGATGCGGCGCTGGAGGCGATGTTGCCGACGCTGGCGCAGCGCGGACCCGACGACGAGGGGCGCTGGTCGCACAAGGGGGTGGTGCTGGGGCATCGCCGCTTGTCGATCATCGATCTGTCCGAGCGTTCGCACCAGCCGATGGTCGATGGCGAACTGACGCTGGTGTTCAATGGCGCCATCTACAACTACCGAGAACTGCGCCGCGAGCTGCAAGGGCGCGGCCATCGCTTCGTCTCCGAAGGTGATACCGAGGTCATCCTCAAGGCCTACCGCGAATGGGGCGAGGACTGTCCGCAGCATCTGCACGGCATGTTCGCCTTTGCGCTTTACGATGGCGCGCGCAACCGTCTGTTCTGTGCGCGCGACCGTTTCGGCATCAAGCCGTTCTACTACGCGCAAGGCGACGGCTGGTGGCGCTTCGCCTCGAATACCCGGGCACTGCTTGCCGCTGGCGAGGTCGATACCGCGCTCGATCCGGCGGCTCTGCACTTCCAGTACAGCCTGCACGGCGTGGTGCCGGCGCCGTACACCCTGCTGCGCGGCGTTCGCAAGCTGGAACCTGCGCATGTGCTGATCGTCGAGGCCGATGGTTCGAGCCGCGTGCGGCGTTACTGGGATCTGGATGTGCGGCGCAGCGACACGGATCGCGCGCGCTCGGAAGACGAATGGGTCGAACTGATCCACGACCGTCTGTTTGCCGCGGTGCGCCGGCGCAACGAGGTGGCCGATGTGCCTGTGGGAGTGCTGCTCTCCGGCGGGCTGGACTCCAGTCTGCTGGTGGCGCTGCTCGATGAGATCGGCGTCGAGGGCTTCCACACCTTTTCGGTCGGTTTCGAGGACCAGCCGGAAGAGAAGGGCAGTGAATTCGAGTATTCCGACCAGGTGGTCGAGCGTTTTCAGCCTATCCATCACAAGTTCCTGGTGCCCAACGACGAGGTGCTGAAGCGCCTGCCCGAGGCGGTGGACGCCATGGCCGAACCCATGTTCGGGCAGGATGCAGTGGCCTTCTATCTGCTCTCCGAACAGGTCTCGCAACACATCAAGGTGGTGCAGTCGGGGCAAGGGGCGGACGAGGTCTTCGGCGGCTATTTCTGGTATCCGCGCATGGCCGCCGAGCGCACGGGCTCGCGCCTGGAGCGTTTCCGCAAGCACTATTTCGACCGCGACCACGACGAGATGCTGCGCATGCTCGAGGTGCGTTGGCACACCCACGATGTCACCGGCGAGTACATCGCGCGCCGCCTCGACGACCCGTTCACCGATGACTTCATGGATGCGGTGTTCAAGTTGGACGTGACCACCCTGATCGTGGATGACCCGGTCAAGCGCGTGGACAACATGACCATGGCCTGGGGGCTGGAGGCGCGGGTGCCTTTTCTTGATCACGAGCTGGTCGAGGTCGCTGTGCGTGCGCCCACCGAACTCAAGCTGCGCGACGGTGGCAAGTATCTGCTCAAGCGTATCGCGCGCGGGCGCGTACCCGATGCGGTGATCGATCGGCCCAAGGGGTACTTCCCCATGCCTGCGCTCAAGTACGTGCGCGGCGAGTTCCTGGAGTTCATGCGCGATATCCTCGATTCACAAGCCTGCCGCCAGCGCGGCCTGTTCCGGCGCGACTATGTCGATCGTCTGCTGGATGCGCCCGAGATGCACCACACCCGCATCATGGGCAGCAAGCTGTGGCACCTGGCCCTGCTCGAGTTCTGGTTGCAGCGGCACGGGATCTGACGGCCGCCCTCCGCGCCGGGGCGCCAATCGCATGGCCAGTTCGTGGTTTATCCCTGGCCCGCCCGCCCCTAGAATGTGCCTGTCAATCATCCAGGGCCGCACCGGCGGTCCGCAACAGGCAAGAGGTGCCGCATTATGGACGTTCTGGAGAGGATCAAGCAGCAGGTCGAGTCCAACCCGATCATCATCTACATGAAGGGCACGCCGCAGTTCCCGCAATGTGGTTTCTCCTCGCGGGCGGCAGCGGCCTTGCAGGACTGCGGTGAGAAGTTCGCTTATGTGAACGTGCTGGCCGATCCCGAGATCTTCGAGAACCTGCCGCGCTTTGCCGACTGGCCGACCTTTCCGCAGGTGTACATCAACGGCGAGCTGGTCGGCGGCTGTGACATCACCCTGGAACTGCACGCCAGCGGTGAGCTGCAGAAGATGGTCAAGGAAGCGGCACAGAAGTGGCCCAAGGCCGAGGAAGGGGACGCCGGCTGACCATCGGTCTTTCGCGCATCGTCAGCCAGGCGATTCGTCTGTCCCCAGCCAGGGGCGCGGGGTGTCCAGGGCGTGCCACTGGTTGACGATGTGGCAGAACAGTTCTGCCGTCTTTCTGGCGTCGTAGAGCGCACCATGTGCCTGGGCGGCATCCCATTCGATGCCGGCGGCCATCACCGCGCGTGCGAGCACGGTCTGGCCGAAAGCCAGCCCGGCCAGCGTCACGGTATCGAAGGTGCTGAAGGGGTGGAACGGGTTGCGCTTGTAGTTGCAGCGTGCCACCGCGGCGTTGACGAAGCCCAGGTCGAAGAAGGCGTTGTGTCCCACCAGGATGGCGCGCTTGCAGCCGCTGGCCTTGACTGCCGCACGGATGGGCGCGAACAGGTCACTGAGTGCCTGTTTCTCGGGCTTGGCGCCGCGTAGCGGGTTCCAGGGGTCTATACCGGTGAACTCCAGTGCCTTGGGGTCCAGGTTGGCGCCTTCGAAGGGGATCACGTGCTCGATGAAGGATTCGGCGGGGCATAGCCGGCCTTCGTCGTCCATGCGCAGAGTTACCGCAGCGATCTCCAACAGGGCGTCGCTGGCCGAATCAAAGCCGCCGGTCTCGACGTCCACCACCACAGGCAGGTAACCGCGAAAGCGGCGGCTCATCAAGGGGTTGTAGGCTGTCTCTCTCACGGGGGGCAGGATAATGAATGGTGAGCCGGCTGGCGAGGGGTAATTCCTTTCAAGTTGACTTGATTGCGGCCGACAGAGGGAGGGTCTGGGCGTGGCGGCTTTCGGAAAAATTCGACTGACTTTCCCGCCGACCACTGCCTATAATCCGAAAATGGCGTCGGGTGCCCCCGGCAAGACGACTCGGCACAGGGAAGAACACGGAAACATGAACAGCCCCGTATGCACCAGCGGCACGCTGCGTACCTTTTTTCTGATCGGTTTTCTTTTCCTGGGCGGTTGTGCCACCACCGACCCGGATTTCGCTGACCCGCGCGATCCCCTGGAGGGGTTCAATCGGGCGATGTTCAGTCTCAACGATGTTCTCGACCGGGCGATCTTCAAACCTCTGGCGCAGGGATACAACTTGATCGTGCCCTCACCGGTGGACAAGGGTGTGACCAATTTCTTCAATAACCTGGAAGACGTCACTTCTGCGATCAACAGCCTGTTGCAGTTCAAGATCGGCCATGCTGCCACGGATCTTACCCGCGTGGTGGTGAATTCCACGGTCGGCATTGGTGGCCTGTTTGATGTTGCCACCCGCCTCGATCTACAGCGTCACGAGGAGGATTTTGGACAGACTCTAGGGGTCTGGGGAGTGGCATCTGGCCCCTATCTGGTGTTGCCGATCCTCGGGCCGAGTACGGGGCGTGATGCTGTCGGCGTGGTGGTGGACTGGTTTGCCGATCCGCTCACTTATCTGCAGGATGACACCGTGCGCTGGAGTCTGCGCGGGCTGGACCTGGTCGATACCCGGTCCGACCTGCTCAATGCCAGCCGGGTGGTCGATCAGGCGGCGCTCGATCCCTACTCCTTTGTGCGCGATGCCTATCTGCAACGGCGACGCAACGTGGTCTACGACGGCAATCCACCGCCTGAGGAACAAGAGGACTTCTGATCGGCAGAGGCTTGCCTCAACTGGCCGGCGGTTCCATGGGACTCTATCCCCCCATCCGACCCTATGCCCAGCATGAATTGGCTGTCGGTGGGCGGCACGTTCTCCATGTCGAGGAGGTGGGCAATCCGGCAGGAATTCCCGCGGTTTTCTTACACGGTGGGCCGGGGGCCGGTTGCGAGGCCTGGCATCGGCAGTTTTTCGATCCCGATCGTTACCGGGTAATCCTTTTCGACCAGCGTGGAGCTGGCCGCTCGCGTCCGCACGCCGATATTGTGGACAACACTACCTGGCACCTGGTCGAGGACATGGAACGGCTGCGCCGGCATTTCGGTATCGATCGCTGGCTGGTATTCGGTGGGTCCTGGGGGTCGACCCTGGCGCTGGCCTACGCAGAGGCTCATCCCGAGCGAGTTGCGGCATTGGTGTTGCGGGGGATCTTCCTGTGTCGTCCGCACGAAATCCATTGGTTCTATCAGGAAGGTGCCAGCCGTATCTTTCCCGATTATTGGGAAGACTTCGTCGCCCCAGTGGCGCCAGAGAAGCGCCATGATCTGCTCGCGGCTTATCACGAACTGCTCACCGGCGAGGATGAACTGCGGCGCATGGCTGCCGCGCGTGCCTGGTCGGTGTGGGAAGGGCGCTGCGCTACCCTGCATACCAATCCCGACGTGGTGGCGCATTTCCGCGATCCGCACCTGGCCCTGGCGATGGCGCGGATTGAGAACCACTATTTCATGCACGATGCCTTTCTGCGTCCCAACCAGTTGCTCGAGGAAGCACGGCGGCTGAAGGGGATTCCCGGCGTCATAGTGCATGGGCGTTACGACATGATCTGCCCGGTGGAGAATGCCTGGGAACTGCATCGGGTCTGGCCGGACAGTGAGCTGTCCATTCAGCCGGCCAGTGGTCATTCGGCGGGTGAGCCGGAAATCGCAGCAGCTCTGGTGGGGGCCACGGACTTTTTTGCCGAGCGCCTGGGTGGAGACTGAATCTTTCGGGTAGAGAGATCCTGGTGCGCCCGTTGGAGTCGTTCGGAGAGTGCCCTGCTGTTTTCTTCAGGCGGGCAGTAGCTGCCGCTGGTGTTGGCCGGGATGATCCCGTTGACCCGGAAGCCTGCTGACAGCAGGGGGGTGGGGAGTTCTGCCTGGCGCAGGTTGATCTGCAGGGCGCCGCCGGCTTCGCACTGGGCTGCGGCGAGGATCATCGTGAATGGCATTCTGTTCGTATTCACCCATGTTGTGTGATGCTCCCATGAGAACATGGATCAGGGCCGCTGCTTCTTCAGTGTTTGACGCACTTCGAGTGGCAGCTCCTTGTCGATGACGACCTTGTTGCCGCGCGTGACCAGCAGTTGCGGGGCCGGATTGGGGGCTTGTTGCGCCAGTTGGGGCGAATCCAGGCCTTCGTTGACCTGTTGCTGACCCTCTCGTGGCGGTGCCGGGGTGGGCATTGGCTGGAGTTCGATCAAATCCTTTTAATTCATCCCGGAAGCTGGCCAGGAGGGTGTCCCTCCGCATGGCCAGCAGGTGCTGGGTATCGAAGAACGAAGTTTGCAGGCCCACGCTCTCGGGCTTGCGGCAAAGTCCACCAGGGCCTTGCCGATAGTGTCGAGCAGCCGGTCGAGCCCATCGCACAAGCGCTGAACAGTCTGGTCGCGCCAAGTGAAGAGTATGGCCTGGGAGGTATTCGCTTTCCATAGCGACGCCGTTTCGGCTTCAATATGGCCATGAGAGTCGAGGAGTGCCATCTGTAAAGTGTTCAGAATGTCTGGCGGGGAAGGGTGGCAAGACAATGATTGGACAGTCTTTTTATGAAGGTCGGCGCATGGGCTCGACTCGGATGGACCCGGCGCTGGCGTTACAGCTGCCCTTGTGGTCAAGTTGCAGGATTCGAACTGGTCAGGGAAGTTTGAACAAGTGCCGCATTCCCTCTCCCGTGCGTGGGGGGCATGTGTTTATCCCCCAGAGTTCCCCGCGCAAGCGTGGGAGGAGCTTGATTCGGAAGCTCCGTGGTGTTTCCGAACGGTTGGTTGGTCTTTAGAAGATGATCGGGTTATTGCAACGCGTTTCCGAGGCCCGGGTACAGGTCGCCGGCAAGGTGGTCGGCGAGATTGGCCCGGGCTTGCTGGTGCTGGTCGGAGTGCAGCGTGACGATACCGAGGCGCGAACCGAACGCCTGCTCGAGCGCTTGCTTGGCTACCGGGTGTTCGCCGATGACGCCGGGCGCATGAACCGCTCCTTGTGCGAGGTCGGTGGCGGCCTCTTGCTGGTGCCGCAGTTCACTCTCGCCGCCGATACTCGCAAGGGGGCGCGCCCCAGCTTCTCCAGTGCCGCGCCACCGGACCTGGGACGGCGGCTGTTCGACCACCTGGTAGCGCGTGCGCAAGCTGCCCATCCGCAGGTCGCTACCGGCGTGTTCGGTGCAGACATGCAGGTCGCGCTGGTCAACGAGGGACCGGTGACCTTCTGGCTGGAGACTTGACGGTTTCTGTTAGAATGGCCTTTTCTTTCACACAGCCCGGAGAACTCGCCGGATGGCACGCACTGCCCGCGTAGAGCGCAATACCCTCGAGACCCGCATCACCGTCGAGCTGAACCTCGATGGTACCGGGCAGGCGCGCCTGGAGACCGGCGTGCCCTTTCTCGAGCACATGCTCGAGCAGATCGCTCGTCACGGGCTGATCGACCTGGATATCGTCGCCGATGGCGACCTGCACATCGACGCCCACCACACCGTCGAGGACATTGGCATCACCTTGGGCCAGGCCTTCGCGCAGGCGCTCGGCGACAAGAAGGGTATTCGCCGCTACGGACACGCCTATGTGCCGCTGGACGAGGCACTCTCGCGCGTGGTGCTCGATCTGTCCGGTCGCCCGGGGCTGGATTTCCACGTCGATTTCACCCGCGCGATGATCGGCAGTTTCGATGTCGATCTGTTCCGAGAGTTCTTCCAGGGCTTCGTCAACCATGCCCTGGTGACCCTGCACATCGACAACCTGCGTGGGGTGAACGCCCATCATCAGGCCGAGACGGTGTTCAAGGCCTTTGGCCGCGCACTGCGCATGGCCCTGGAGATCGACCCGCGCATGGGGGATGTGGTGCCTTCCACCAAGGGCAGCCTGTAGTCCCGGAGCTTCGCATGAGCCAGAAGATCGCGGTCATCGACTATGGCATGGGCAATCTGCGTTCGGTGTCCAAGGCCATCGAGCACGTCGCCGACGACGCCGAGGTGCGAGTCACCGACGATGCAGACTGGATCGCGCGTGCTGACCGGGTGGTATTTCCGGGGCAGGGCGCGGCGCGTGACTGCATGGCTGCCATCGGGGGGCACCACCTCAACCAGGCGGTGCTGGACGCTGCACACCGCAAGCCCTTTCTCGGCATCTGCATGGGCCTGCAGGTGTTGATGGAGTGGTCCGAAGAGAATGGCGGGACCGACTTGCTGGGCCTGTTCATGGGGCGGGTGAAGCGTTTCGACGGTTTGGCGCGCGATGATCGTGGCCTGCCGCTGAAGATCCCGCACATGGGCTGGAGCCCGGTGGATCAGCGCCGTGAGCACCCCTTGTGGGCGGGCATTCCCGATCATGCCCGCTTCTACTTCGTGCACAGCTACCGGGTGGTGCCCGAGGATCCGAGCCTGGTGGTGGCGACCACCGACTACGGGGTGCGCTTCACCTCGGCGATTGCGCGCGACAATCTCTTCGCCTGTCAGTTCCATCCCGAGAAGAGTGCGGAGATGGGGCTGCGCCTGCTCAAGAATTTCGTCGAGTGGAGGCCCTGATGCTGCTGATCCCCGCCATCGACCTGAAGGACGGAAAGTGTGTGCGCCTGCGCCAGGGGCGCATGGACGACGACACCGTGTTCTCCGACAACCCGGTGGCTATGGCCGACCGCTGGGTGGCTGCCGGCGGGCGCCGCCTGCACCTGGTCGATCTCAACGGCGCCTTCGCCGGCGAGCCGGTCAACGGTGAGGCGATTGCTGCGATTTGTCGCGCCCATCCTGACACCCCCATCCAGGTCGGCGGCGGTATCCGCGACGAAGCCACTATCGAAGCCTACCTGGAGATTGGTGTGGATTTCTGCATCATCGGTACCCAGGCGGTGAAGGACCCCGATTTCGTATCCCGCGCCTGCCGAGCCTTTCCAGGGCATATCATCGTCGGGCTGGATGCAAAGGACGGTCAGGTGGCGATCAACGGTTGGGCCGAGCTGACCGAACACCGGGTGATCGACCTGGCGCGGCGTTTCGAGGATGCCGGCGTCTCGGCCATCGTCTATACCGACATCGGCCGCGACGGCATGATGCAAGGGGTCAACGTCGAGGCTACCACGGCCCTGGCCGAGGCCATTGGTATCCCGGTGGTTGCTTCCGGTGGCATCACTGACCTGGACGACATACGCGCTCTGTGCGCGGCGCCCACCGACAACATCCTGGGGGCCATCACCGGGCGGGCCATCTACGAGGGTACGCTGGACCTTGCTGAGGGGCAGCGTCTGGCCGACGAGTTGAGCGGGGCCTGAGATGGGACTGGCCAAGCGTATCATCCCCTGCCTGGACGTGGACGCCGGCCGCGTGGTCAAGGGTGTGCAGTTCGTGGACATCCGCGATGCCGGCGATCCGGTGGAAGTCGCCCGCCGCTACAACGAGGAAGGCGCCGATGAGATCACTTTCCTCGATATTACTGCCACCTCGGACGACCGGGAGACCCTGGTGCACGTGGTCGAGCAGGTGGCCTCGGAGGTGTTCATCCCGCTCACCGTGGGTGGTGGCATCCGCAAACCCGAGGACGTGCTCACCATGCTGCATGCTGGCGCCGACAAGGTGGCGATCAACTCCGCGGCGGTGAAAAATCCCGAGTTCGTGCGCGAGGTCACCGAACGCTTTGGCTCCCAGTGTATCGTGGTGGCCATCGATGCCAAGCGGGTGGGCGATCACTGGGAGATCTTCACGCATGGCGGGCGCAAGCCCACGGGGATCGATGCGGTGGAATGGGCGCGCCGCATGGCCGACTATGGCGCCGGTGAGATCCTGCTCACCAGCATGGATCGTGACGGCACCCGGATCGGTTTCGACAACGAGCTGACCCGTGCGGTGGCCGAAGCGGTGTCCATCCCGGTGATTGCCTCCGGTGGGGTGGGCGAATTGCAGCACCTGGTCGATGGCGTCAAGATGGGCGGCGCGGATGCGGTGCTGGCCGCCTCGATCTTCCATTTTGGCGAATTCAGCATCGGCGAGGCCAAGCGCTACATGGCCGAGCACGGTGTGGAGGTGCGGTTGTGAGCGATGTTCTCTACGAACTGGCCGCGGTGCTCGAGGCACGCAAGCAGGCCGATCCCGACAGCTCCTATGTGGCGCAGTTGTACCACAAGGGGTTGGATGCCATTCTCAAGAAGATCGGCGAGGAGGCCACCGAGACGGTGATGGCGGCCAAGGACGGGGTGCCGGAGAAACTCGTCTACGAAGTGGCTGACCTGTGGTTCCATACCCTGGTACTGCTGGCACAGCAGGGGCTGGGGCCGGATGCGGTGCTGGAGGAACTGCGGCGTCGTTTCGGGCTGTCGGGGCTCGAGGAGAAGGCCGCGCGCGGCGAGCAATGAAATTTCTGGGCAATCTAGGCGTCTGAAGATTCAGGTACCCGTTCACGAGGAGAAGGCAAATGGGTTTTAGTGGAATCAGTATCTGGCAGTTGTTGATCATCCTGGTGATCGTGTTGCTGCTGTTTGGCACCAAGCGGCTGCGTAACCTGGGCAGCGATCTGGGCAACGCGGTCAAGGGCTTCAAGAAGGCGGTGAGTGACAGCGAGAGCAAGCCCGAGGAGCCGCAGAAGCTCGAGGCCGAGAAAAAGGTGATCGAAGGCGAGGCGGTCAAGGAAGAAGACAAGAACAAGTCGTAAGCGATCCCGACCATGTTCGATGTTGGATTCTTCGAGCTACTGCTGATCGGCTTGGTGGCGCTGCTGGTGATCGGTCCCGAGCGCCTGCCGAAAGTGGCGCGCACCGCCGGCATGTGGGTGGGGCGTGCGCGTCGCCTGGTGCGCAGCGTCAAGGACGACATCGACCGCGAGATCCAGGCCGAGGAATACAAGCGCTTGCTCGAGGAACAGAACCTGGCCGGCTCGGTGCACGAGATCATCGAGGACACCCGCAAGGAAGTCGATGGGATCGGCAAGGCCACGCGTGAGGCCGCCGATGCTGCACGTGATGCCGGCGTAGCGCAGAAGGACGAAGCCAAGGGATGAGCGATACCCTCCCCGAACAGCCCTTCATGGCCCACCTGCTGGAGCTGCGTGACCGCCTGATGCGCTCGGTGCTGGCGGTGCTGGTCCTGCTGCTGGCGCTGTTCCCCTTCGGCAACGACATCTACACCTTCATCGCCGACCCGCTGATGCGGGTGTTGCCCGAAGGCACTTCCATGATCGCCACCAAGGTGGCCTCACCTTTCCTGACGCCATTCAAGCTGTCGCTGGTTGCGGCGGTATTCCTGGGCATGCCCTACCTGCTCTACCAGCTCTGGTCCTTCATCGCACCGGGACTCTACCAGCACGAGAAGCGCCTCGCCCTGCCGCTGCTGGCTTCAAGCATCGTGCTGTTCTATCTAGGCGCAGTGTTCGCCTATGTGGTGGTGTTCCCGTTGGTATTCGCCTTTCTAACCAGCACTGCGCCCGAGGGCGTGCTGGTGATGACCGACATCAGCGAATATCTCGATTTCGTGCTCACCCTGTTCTTTGCCTTCGGCCTGGCTTTCCAGGTGCCAGTGGCCACCATACTGCTGGTGCTCGCCGGCATGACCACCCCCGACCGGCTGGCGGGCAAGCGTCCCTACGTGGTGGTCGGTGCCTTCGTCATCGGCATGCTGCTCACCCCGCCCGATGTCATCTCCCAGACCCTGCTGGCGGTACCCATGTGGCTGCTGTTCGAGTTGGGTGTGTTCCTCTCGCGCCTGGTGGTGCGCGGGCGTGAGAAGGAGCCGGAAGACAACGCGGAGGCCGAGCCGGCCATGGCGGCTGCGGGTGCCGGGATGGTCGCCCCTGTCGCGGATGCGGCATCCGAGGAGGACACCTATCGTCCGCTCACCGACGAGGAGATGGAGGCCGAGCTCGATGCCATGGAAGACGAGGACGACGACGATGAGGGCGATGGCGAAGGGACGCAGGAGGATGCTGAGCAGTCGGCCGACTCGTCCGAACCCGAGGCGTTCGTACCCGATGCGGTGGATGAAAAGCTCGAACGGGTGATGAAGCTGCGTGACGAGGAGCGCTATGCCGAGGCCCGCAGCCTGCTCTACGAGGTGCTGGCCGAAGGCAACGAGTTGCAGGTGAGGGTCGCGCGCAACATCCTCGAGCAGCTCGATAGCTGAGCGGCGACCGCCTGCAGCGCCGTTGCTGCCTTCTGCTCCGCCGCTCGCAGTTCCCTTCTTGCTTTTCCTCCCCTGTTTTTTCCTCCCCCCCGGCAATTGCGGAAGGCCAGGAGAGGGCGCGGCTGAACCTCCGCAGCCACTCGGGGGGCTGTATTCTTGTCCGGTATCCTCGACGCGGAGTCCTCCATGCGCATTCTCTTTCTCCTGCTGTTGATCCTGGCGTTGCCCGCCACGGCATTGCAAAACCGGCTGGCTGGTCACCCCTCGCCCTACCTGGCCATGCACGGCGAGGATCCCGTCGCCTGGCAGGACTGGGACCCGAAGTTGCTTGAACAGGCGCAGCGCGAGGGCAAGCTGCTGTTCATCTCCAGCGGGTATTTCTCCTGTTACTGGTGCCACGTGATGCAGAAAGAGAGCTACCGTGATCCCGAGATCGCGGCCTTTCTCAACCAGCACTTCATCCCGGTGAAGGTAGACCGTGAGCTGCACCCGGCACTGGATGCCTACTTGATCGATTACACCGAGCGCACCACCGGGCGCGCGGGCTGGCCACTGAACGTCTTTCTCACGCCCGAGGGTTATCCGCTGATCGGCATGAGTTACCTGCCATCGAAGCGCTTTGTACAAGTCATCGCCAAGCTGGCCGCTGCCTGGCAGGACGACCCGGCACGCCTGCGCCAACTGGCTCGCCAGGCCCTGTTGGAGCTGATCGCCGATCCGGTGGGCAAGCTGCCCGAACCGGTGTCCCCGGATACTCTGCGTACCCGTTTCCTGCACCAGGTGCTGGCCCTGGCCGATCCGCTGGAGGGTGGCTTCGGTGAGCAGAACAAGTTCCCCATGGCGCCGCAGCTCGAGGCCACCCTGCGCCTGTTGCGCGGCAGGGAACACCGACAGCTCGATGCCTGGCTGCAGCTTACCCTCGACCAGATAAAGGACCAGGGGCTGCGCGATCACCTGGCCGGAGGCTTCTATCGCTATACCGTCGATCCATCCTGGCAGGTGCCGCATTTCGAGAAGATGCTCTATACCCAGGCGCTGCTGGCACGGGTCTACCTGCTGGCGGCCGAGCGCTTCGGCCGGCAGGACTACGCGGACATCGCTGCCGAGACCCTGGACTTCGTGCGCGAGCGCATGCGCGGTCCCCAGGGCCTGTTCATCGCCAGCTTCTCGGCGACCGACGAGGCCGGCGAGGAGGGTGGCAGTTATCTCTGGCACGAGGACGAACTGAAACATCTGCTCAAGGGCAAGGACCTGGAATTGGCGCGACGTCACTGGGGCATGACCGGTACGCCGCCGATCGACGGGGGCTGGTTGCCGCGCCGGGGCGAGACGGTCGAGGAACTGGCCAAGGCGTTGAAGTTGTCGCCGGCCGAAGTGAGGCGGCGGTTGCAGGCCATTCGTCAGCGCCTGCTGGCCGCACGCGACCAGCGGGACCTGCCGGCCGACACCAAGGAGGTTGCGGGCTGGAACGGCCTGATGATCGGCAGCCTGGCGATGGCGGGTAAACGACTGCAGCGTGAGGATCTGGTCGAGGCTGCCGTGGCGCTGGCGTATCGCCTGCGTGAACGCCTGTGGCGGCAGGAGGCGCTGTGGCGTGCCCGTGATGGTGACCGCCAGGTAGGTACGGCCAGTCTGTCCGACTATGCCTATGTGGCCGAGGGGCTGGATCGGCTGCTCGCCGTGCGGCCCGATCCGCAACTGGCAGCCTGGCGCAAGGAGCTGCTCGAACAGGCCTGGCAACGGTTTCATGCGCCGCGTGGCTGGCGCCTGGCCGAGCATCCCGACCTGCCGGGCATGGGCGAGTCACCGGTGATCCAGGACGGGGCCTTGCCGTCGGCCGCTGCCATGGTGCTGCGGCTGGGTCTGCAAGGTGGTGACGAACGGGTCCGCCAGGCCGCCGCCGAGGCTCTGCCACGCATCCAGGAGGAACCCTTCTGGTATGCGAGCTGGGTCGAGGCCCTGGTGGTAGGGCGTGCCGGCGCGTAAGCTTCCCCGTCAAGTAGACATTTTAAAAGTAGAGTTTCCCGCCACCTGTTTGGCATACAAGCTGGGCGGCAACCCACCCAGCGCATCATGAGGTCGCAGGTCGTTGTACTCCATCAACCAGCGACCGGTAATCTCCCGGACCTCGTCCAGGCTGCGAAAGAGATACAGGTTCAGCACCTCATTCCGGTAGGTCCGGTTGAAACGCTCGATATAGGCGTTCTGATTGGGCTTCCCCGGCTGGATGTACTGGATGACGACACCGTTGTCCCGGCACCAGCGCCGAAAGTCGTCGCTCAGAAATTCCGGGCCGTTGTCCACCCGAATGGTTTCGGGACAGCGGCCCTGCGCCTTCAGCTGCTCCAGGGTCCGCACCACGCGGGGCGCCCGAAGCGAGGTGTCGATCTCGATGTACAACGCCTCCCGGTTGAAGTCGTCAATCAAATTGAACGTGCGAAAACGGGTCCCGTGATACAGAGTGTCGCTCATGAAGTCGGCAGACCATACCTGGTCCGGGTATTGGGGCACCACCAGGGGTTCCCGAATCCGGGCAGGCAGCCGCCGGCGGGTTCGGCGTGGCTGGTTCAGACCCAGTGCACGATACACCCGGTACACCCGCTTGTGGTTCCAGGAATGCCCTTTGGCCCGAAGCCGGGCAAAGCACTTCCAGAATCCCCAGCGAGGGTGTGCCTCGACCAGATCGTTGAGCGCATCGATGATTTCAGAATCCTGCTCCTGCCGATGATCCGGTTCCTGGTACCACGCCGACCGGGAAAGCCCTACACAACGACAGCTCCTTGCAATGGAAAGGGAATGTTCCCTGACCAGATACTCCGCCGCCTCTCGCTTCTCGGGCGGCGTCAGAGTTTTTTTTCGATCAGATCCTTCATCGCCTGGTTTTCCAGTGCCAGATCGGCGTACATGCGTTTGAGCCTGGCGTTTTCAGCCTCCAGCTCCTTCATCCGCTTGAGCTCGGAGACGCTCATGCCGCCGTACTTGCTCTTCCAGTTGTAGAAGGTGGCATCGGAGATGCCGTGCTTGCGGCAGATGTCCCGCACCTTCATCCCCGAATCCGCTTCGTGGAGAATCGCCACGATCTGACTCTCGGTGAATCGTGATTTCCTCATCTGAACCTCCTGGCTGGGGGTGGCCAGAAAGCTCTACTTTACACCTGTCCGGGATCAGGGGAAGCTTACGGGCGAGGGAATCGCTTCAGGCAAACAGCCACTCGTGGAGCAGGCGACCGGGAGTGAAGGCAAAGGCCTCCGCGATCAGTAAGCCCACCCACGTGGAGTGCGATCATGCTGCCACGGCGGGTGCGAGGCCGCGACGCCGCATCGTCAGCCAGGGAGCCGGTACCGAGTACAGGGTAAGTAGGCGAACAGGTGGATGAAACCGAAGTGGCCGAGCGCTTGAGGGTCAACCCGCACCGGCATGAACAAGGTGGTGATGCCGGTCACCAGCATCAGTGGCATGTAGAGCCGAGCAAGTCCGCGATGCCGCCGTCGGCCAGCAACAGGGCGCCGAGCCGGAAGGCGGGCAAGACCGTGGTGAGGTGCTAGTAGGCCAGGTGGGGGTAGTCCATGTTGTGCACGAAACTATAATCAAAAAAATAGCAGACCCGCCAACGACCAGGTCCGCCCAAGCACAACAGCGTCAGGAGATCGGTGGAAACAGTATGGGTCAGAGGAGTGAGAATCAATCCATGTAGGCTTTGGCCTCTTCTCCCGGATTAGGCAGGCCAGCTATCCGCCACAGTTTCCGGCAACCACCAAACAGGCCCTTCACGGCATCTCTCTCATAACCGAGTTCCCGGCAGACGCGACGCATGGGCGGCATGGCCCCGAGTCGCAAGTAGCGGTCGCGAATGAAGGCGATGATTTGCCAGTGGGCGTCCGTCAAGGACCCAAGTTCAGTGGCCGCAATCTGTTGGGCGAGTTCTTTGGTCCATAGACTTGGATCGTAAAGAAAGCCGTCCTCGTCGAAGAGAGGGACATCCCTCGCATAGGCATAGTCATGGTGCGAGATGGTCGTATGCATTTTCATCTTCCCTTGGTCTAATGATCTATTGTTGGTATGTGTGTTTCAGTTGCTCTAACGAAGCCACTCTATTTGCCTGGTGCCAATGGCTTTGCAGAGAGGTGCCATGCGACCTTGATACGCATTAGCCCTTTGTGTCTCAGGCCATATTCGCGGTTCCGGCTTGACCTGATAGGAGTATCTGCCAGGGGGTGAATCATGTAAAATGATTGAATGTGAACAGATATCTAAAAAAATGATAATAGTATGGGCTGCTGCGGCAATTACGCTCTCTGGGGAAGCGGGTCGAGAACGCTTTCAGCGTGAGCCGTACTGCTGAGCAACGGCATCTTCTCCAGTCTGCCGTCTCCTGGCCTCTGGTTCACTTGCCTCATCATCAATGTCCACCAGGGAAAGCAGGCGCTGCACAAGACCACCTGTTGGCACCGGACATAAGACCCTAAGGGAAATTCCGAAAGAGTCCCTGTTCATGCAGAAATTCTCTTGTCCCGCTGACGCATTGAGAGTCCGCACCGATAACGCTGCTTGGCCTGACCGATGCCCGCCTGATGAAGCGTAGCAAGCGTACGCCCAAGAGCGGTTTCTTGAAGAGATGGGCCAGATCATCCTCTGGGAGCGGCTCATTGCCTGCATCGAGCCCCCACTATCCACGGGTCTCGTAACGGCCGCTTCCCGATTCCCCTGGAACAGATGCTGCGCAGCTACCTGCTCCAGCACTTCTTCAACTACTCCGGCCCGGCAATGAAGGAACCCCCTGCGAGGTGCCTTTGTATTACCGCTTTGTTGGCCGAGCTCTGGTCTTGGGCGCGATCCTCGGCGAAACCACGATCTGCAACTTTCGGCGCCTATTGGAACGTCATGACGTGTGCCTTGGCTAATCTGTACCAAGTCAGGTGAAGTTTGCTGACCGCTGTGGGGTAGGTGTTCCCGGGGGCCGCTGAAAATGGCAGAAAATCATCGACATTTATCCTGGCGGTGAACTCTTGGATATTTTTGGAGTTTCCCTTGTAACTCCATGCCATTGATTGGGTTTCGTAATGCGAGACTGAAGCAGTTCTATGAAGTATTGTTGGTAACGACGCAGGTATTTTTCTTTCTTGTACGCGATGTTGGTGACCTCCCACGGAAAAAGGTTGCTGAGGTCACGTATCACCAGGTCGCTGTCCTGATCCGGCATGTAGGCTATGCTGGCAATAATGCCAACCCCCAGGCCTTCACGGACATAGGTTTTGATTACATCAGTATCTGCCGCGCTGAGCACAACTCGCGGTGTCAGCCCGGCTTTCGAGAAGGCCTCACTGAAGTGGCCACGACCGGTAAGGCCAAACACGTAAGTGATAATGGGATATTCGCACAAAGCCTTCAGGGTTAAGCGCTTGCGCGCCAGCAAGGGATGATCTGCAGTGGCAATGAGACTGCGATTCCAGCGGTAGCAGGGGATGCAGGTCAATGCCGGCTGCTCGGCCAAGGCCTCTGTACAAATGGAAAGGTCGACCTTGTCCTCCAGAACCATACCGACCAGTTGTTGCGGGGTGGCCTGGTGTATCTGAAGTTCCACCCCCGGATAGTCGGCCCGGAAGGCCTTGATGGCCGGGGGCAGAACGTAACGGGCCTGGGTATGGGTTGCGCCAATCCGAAGTACCCCGCGGGTATGATCAACATGTTCGCGGCCTACCTCCAGAATATTGCGCGCATCTGCGAGTGTCTGGCGCGCATACCACACCACCTTCTCACCCACCTCGGTAAGACCGATCAGGCGTTTTCCGTGACGAAGAAACAGCCTGGCGCCAACCTCCTCCTCCAGCCGGCTAAGGTGCTGGGAGACGGCAGACTGGACAAGATGCAGTTGTTCAGCGGCGCGGCTTACGCTGAAACCGTTTTCGACCAGTGTAATCAGGGAGCGTAATTGTCGTAGTTCCATATTATTATCATTAAATGTGATAAATATTCCCTGGTCATCATTTTACATGCCTCTAAAGACCAATAAATACTATCTGCCAGACTGCGCACTGGGTATGTGAGCCAGGGAGTGCCTGGCCTATGGCGAAATACGATACGCAGGATAATTCTGTGGCCTTGTCGCCGTTAAGCGAGTTGACTTCCCCCTGCTGGAAGCGCTCCGGAGTCTGTCCTCGCTGGTGCCAGTGGCATGGGTAAGCGGTTACCTGGCCGGGGTAGGTCGCCGGTGGGGAACATCAGACGTTAAGCCGGGCGTCAGCCAGAATCTGACGTTCTGTATGCCACTCAGACCGGCAATGCCTGGCGTTTCGCTGGAACTCTTGGAGAGCGTGCGAACGCACAGAGGCTGAACGCACGAGTGCTTGCGTTGGATGCCGACCGGCCACGTGACATCGCAAGGAGCGACTGGTGTTGCTGGTGGTGAGCACTCATGGGGGAGGGCAAGCTACCTGGGTCATCCCTCGAACTGCGCGAGGGATCACGCCGGCAGGGTGCCACACAAGGCGGTGTTGCGGTTATCGATTGAATTCTGGCCTGTTTTTATGGAAAAAATAAGCCAGGTCCCCGTCAATTGAGAGCCTGGCTCATTCCAACAACGGAACTTATTGTTGTGCTGCGAATGAACGCCGGAGCAACTATGCTTTCTTGTAACCATAAGTAGGCCAGAACGGCCAACTTATGATTGCAGGCGGCGCTGGGTGCAAATGGTGGGCCCACCAGGATTCGAACCTGGGACCAAGAGATTATGAGTCTCCTGCTCTAACCGCTGAGCTATAGGCCCGGTTGTTGGTTGCTGGTTGCGGGATGATAGCAGAAGCATGGGGTGGATCGTGGCCGGGGCAGGCCCGGCCGGGCCCCGGCCCGACATCCTTGTCGGTTACTCGATCCTCAGTCGCCGTCGAGGAAGGAGCGCAGTTTCTCCGAGCGGGTCGGGTGACGCAGCTTGCGCAGGGCCTTGGCCTCGATCTGGCGGATGCGCTCCCGAGTCACGTCGAACTGCTTGCCGACTTCCTCGAGGGTATGGTCGGTGTTCATGTCGATACCGAAGCGCATGCGCAGCACCTTGGCCTCGCGTGCAGTAAGACCGGCGAGCATGTTCTGGGTGGCCTCGCGCAGGTTTTCCATGGTGGCGGCCTCGACCGGCGAGACGGCCTGCTGGTCCTCGATGAAGTCGCCCAGATGCGAATCCTCGTCGTCGCCGATGGGTGTCTCCATGGAGATCGGCTCCTTGGCGATCTTGAGCACCTTGCGCACCTTGTCCTCGGGCATGTCCATGCGTTCGGCCAGCTCTTCGGGAGTGGGCTCGCGACCCATCTCCTGGATCATCTGCCGCGAGATGCGATTGAGCTTGTTGATGGTCTCGATCATGTGCACCGGGATACGGATGGTGCGCGCCTGGTCCGCAATGGAACGGGTGATGGCCTGGCGGATCCACCAGGTGGCGTAGGTCGAGAACTTGTAGCCGCGGCGGTATTCGAACTTGTCCACTGCCTTCATCAGGCCGATGTTGCCTTCCTGGATAAGATCGAGGAACTGCAGCCCGCGGTTGGTGTATTTCTTGGCGATGGAAATCACCAGGCGCAGGTTGGCCTCGACCATCTCTTTCTTGGCGCGGCGTGCCTTGGCTTCGCCGATGGACATGCGGCGGTTGGTTTCCTTGATGTCGGAGATGCTCAGTTGGCAGCTCTCCTCGATCTCGGCCAGCTTGCGCTGGGCGCGTTCGATCTCCTCGGTCAGCGGTTCGAGCTTGGCCGCCCAGGGTTCCTTGAGCTTGCGCTGCTCGGTCAACCAGTCGAGATTGGTTTCGTTCTTGGGGAAGCTGGTGATGAAGTGCTTGCGCGGCATGCCGGCTTCGTTGACGCACAGCTCGAGCACGGTGCGCTCGTGTTCGCGGATCTGGTTGACGATGTCGCGCAGCATGCCGGTCAGCTCGTTGAACAGCGGCTGCGCCAGGCGGAACTCCATGACGCACTCGGCGCATTTCTCGGCGGCCTGGCGTGCTTTCTCACTGTTGCCCTCTGTGGCGAGGAGGCGGGTCCAGGCCTTGTAGGCCTTTTCCAGCGCCTTGCGTTTGTCCTCGACTTCCTTGAGGTCGATGCCGGTGTCCTCGACTTCGTCTTCGCTCTTTTCCTGGGGAACAGGCGGTTCGTCGCCTACGTCGGGCAGCTTGAAGCCAGCCACCACGTCGGCCAGGCGGGCCTCTTCGTTTTTCACGTCCTCGAAGCGCTTGAGCAGGTGGGCCACGGCCGGCGGGAAGGTCCCGATGGCGTAGCCGACTTGGTTGAGGCCGTCCTCGATGCGCTTGGCGATGCGCAGCTCGCCCTCGCGGGTGAGCAGCTCGACGGTGCCCATCTCACGCATGTACATGCGCACCGGGTCGGTAGTGCGGCCGAACTCGCTGTCCACCGAGGCGAGCGCGGCAGCGGCAGCCTCGGCGGCGTCGTCGTCGGTGGAGACAGCAGCATCGCTCAGTGTCGCCTCGTCGGCTTCTGGCGGGGTCTCGTACACCGAGATGCCCATGTCATTGATGATACGAACGATGTCTTCGATCTGCTCGGGGTCGACGATCGAATCGGGCAGGTGGTCGTTGACCTCGGCATAGGTCAAGTAGCCCTGTTCCTTGCCCTTGGCAATCAGGTCTCGAATACTGCTCTGTTCCTGCTGTTCCTGGTTCATGGAAGTCCTCAGGAGGTTGATTCAACCTGGTGGCGACAATGCGCCGGGCGAAAAGAATCAGGCACTATAGCACGTGGGCGCTGTCTGCGCCATATCGGCAGGCCTTGATCGTCAGACTCAGGGGCGTCGGTAGAGTTCCCTAAGTCGTTGTTTTTCTTCTTCCGACATGGTGGAGAGGCTGGTCGATTTCAAGAGTGCCTCGCGTTGTTCCGCGCGTTGCTTTTCGATCAGCCGGCGCAGGATGCCGACCAACTGTTCGGCGGCGTCGTCCTGTACTGCCAGCTCGGTCACTGCCAACTGCGCGAAGATGCCACGCAGGCGTTCGTTGGTGGTCGATTCGACCAGTGCGGCGCTGTGGGTGTCGGGGTGAGCGCGGATGCGCTCGAGCAGCTCGCGCAGCACCTCGATGCCGGGTGTCTCGAGGCTTTCCCAGCCGGTGGGCAGCTCGGCCTGGGCGGCCTCGGGGTATTGCAGCAGCAGGGCAATGGCGCGGCGCATGGGTGGCATGGTCCCCGGTCCCTGGCGAGAGGCGGGCCGGGTGTGTCGGGTGCCGGGAGTGGCGGCTGACTCGGGGGGCGGGAGTTCGACGGATACACCTACTCGTGTGGTCAGTGCCTGTTCCATCATGGAACGGAAGGTGCCGGCCGGCAGTTTCGCCAGCAGTGGGCGGGCCAGGTCGGCCAGACGGGCGCGGCCGTCGATGCTGCTCATGTCGGTCTGTGCTTCGAGGCGTGCGAACAGGAATTCCGACAGCGGCTGGGCGCGTGCGACTTCGTCGAGAAAGGCCTGGCGGCCGATCTTGCGCACCAGGGTGTCCGGGTCCTCGCCCTCGGGCAGGAACAGGAAGCGTGCCTGGCGGCCATCTTTCATCAGCGGCAGGGCGGTCTCCAGTGCCTTCCAGGCGGCGGCACGCCCGGCGCGGTCGCCGTCGAAGCAGAACACCACTTCGTTGCAGGCGCGGTAGAGCTTGTTCAGGTGGTCTGCTGTGGTGGCTGTGCCCAGGGTGGCCACCGCGTTGCGGATCTCGTACTGCGCCAGCGCCACCACGTCCATGTAGCCCTCGACCACCAGGATGCGCTCGAGCTGGCGGTGTGCCTGGCGTGCCTGGTACAGGCCGTAGAGCTCGCGGCCCTTGTGGAAGATCGGCGTCTCGGGTGAGTTGAGATACTTGGGCTTGCCGTCGCCCAACAGACGGCCGCCGAAGCCGACTACCCGGCCGCGCCCGTCGTGGATGGGGAAGATGATGCGCTCGCGCAGGCGGTCGTAGGTCCGGCCGTTGTCGTTGGTGGTGGTCAGTCCGGCCTCGGCCAGCTGGCGGCGGGACTTGTCGTCCTTGCCGAAGCGTGCCAGCACGTTACCCCAGCCCGGAGGTGCGAAGCCGATGCCGAAGGTCTCGATCACCTGTTCGCTGAGGCCGCGACCGGCCAGGTAGTCGCGGGCGTGCCTGGAGTCGGGGTGGGTGTGCAGTTGCTCGCGGTAGAAGGCGGCGACCTGCTCGAGCAGCGCGTACAGCGGACCGTGATCCGGGCCCTGTTCGAAGGTAATCTCACGCGGGATCTCCAGGCCCTGCCTGGCGGCCAGTTCTTCGATCGCCTCGGGGAAGCTGAGGCCGTCGTATTCCATCAGGAAGCCGATGGCGGTGCCGTGCGCGCCGCAACCGAAGCAGTGGTAGAACTGCTTGGCGGGACTGACGGTGAAAGAGGGGGTCTTCTCAGTGTGGAAGGGGCAGCAGGCCTGGTATTCGCGCCCGGCCTTCTTCAGCGGCACGCGCTGGTTGATCAGCTCGACGATGTCGGTGCGGCTGAGGAGTTCGTCGATGAATTGCTGCGGGATCTTGCCGGCCATGGGCAAAGACTAGCAGCCGGGGGCAGGGGCGTGGCGAGATGCGCTCAGGCCAGCTTCTGCTTGACCAGGGCGCTGACCTGGCCCATGTCGGCGCGGCCCTGCACCTGCGGCTTGACCTTGCCCATCACCTTGCCCATGTCGCGCATGGAGCTGGCGCCCGTCTCGGCGATGGCCTGCTCGACGATGGCCGCGAGCTCGGCCTCGGTCAGGGCCTCCGGCAGGTAGTCCTGGATGATTGCCATCTCGGCCTGCTCGGCTGCGGCCAGCTCGTCGCGGCCGGCCTCAGTGTATTGCGCGATGCTGTCGCGGCGCTGCTTGACCATCTTGTCGAGCACCGCCAGCACCTGCTCGTCGTCGAGCTCGATGCGCTCGTCCACCTCGCGCTGCTTGATCGCGGCGAGGATCAGGCGGATGACGCCCAGACGCGCCTTGTCGCCCGCCTTCATGGCGGACTTCATGTCGTCCTGGATGCGGGCTTTCAGCGACATGGCGCGGACGGTCAGTACGGGCGCTCGAAGCGACGCGCTTCGCGTGCCAGCTTCTTCTGCCAACGCTTGACGGCGGCAGCGGCCTTGCGCTTGCGCTCCCAGGTGGGCTTTTCGTAGTACTCGCGGCGACGCACCTCGGCCAGGATACCGGCCTTCTCGCAGGAGCGCTTGAAGCGGCGCAGGGCGACTTCGAAGGGTTCGTTCTCTTTTACACGGACGTGTGGCATGGCTTCCTCTGGGCTCCAGACCCGTTAGACTGAACACCTGGCCGCCACCACGCAGTATCGCGGGTGGGCGGAAAGGCGCAGGATTCTACTGCGCGACCACGAGAATTGCAAAAGGAAATCCGTATGCGGGTACTGGGTATCGAGACCTCCTGCGACGAGACCGGCGTGGCCCTCTACGACGGCGAACAGGGCCTGCTGGCGCACGCCGTCTACAGTCAGGTCGAGCTGCACGCCGACTATGGCGGCGTGGTGCCGGAGTTGGCCTCGCGCGATCATGTACGCAAGCTGGCCCCCATGGTGCGCCAGTTGCTCGAGCAGGCTGGCTTGTCTGGCCGTGACATCGACGGGGTGGCCTATACCGCCGGGCCGGGCCTGGCTGGCGCCCTGTTGGTGGGCGCGGCCTTCGGACGCAGCCTGGCGACCGCCTGGGGCGTGCCGGCGATCGGCGTGCACCACATGGAAGGGCACCTGCTCGCGCCGCTGCTCGAGGCCGAACACCCGGGTTTTCCCTTCGTCGCTCTGCTGGTCTCGGGGGGGCATACCCAGCTGGTGCGGGTCGAGGGCATCGGGCGTTATCACCTGCTCGGCGAGTCTGTGGACGATGCGGCCGGCGAGGCCTTCGACAAGACCGCCAAACTGCTGGGGTTGGGCTATCCGGGTGGCCCGGCGCTGGCGGCTCTGGCCGAGCAGGGCGATCCCGATCGCTTTCATTTTCCGCGGCCCATGACCGATCGGCCGGGGCTGGACTTCAGCTTCTCCGGGCTCAAGACTTTTGCGCTGACCACCTGGCAACAGGAGGGGGCAGGACTCGATGCCACCGCCCGGGAGCGCCTGCGTGCCGACATCGCCCGCGCCTTCGAGGACGCGGTGGTCGATACCCTGCTCATCAAGTGCCGGCGTGCGCTCGAGCAGGCCAGAGTCAATGACCTGGTGCTCGCCGGTGGGGTCAGCGCCAACCGGCGCCTGCGCGCGGCCATGGATGCCATGACGGCAGCGCGCGGTGCCCGCGCCTGGTATCCGCGCCCGGAGCTGTGCACCGACAATGGCGCCATGATCGCCTATGCCGGCTGGGCACGCCTTCGTGCTGGCCAGCACGAAGGCCCGGGCTTCGATATTCATCCGCGCTGGTCCATGACTGAACTCGGCGCGGTATGACATCTCGAGGCCGTGCGTGGTGCCCGTATCGCGATCAGTTGCCGATGCGAGCCTCTTCGCCCGATAGCAGTTTGCGGATGTTGCTGCGGTGCCGCCAGAACAGCAGCAGGGTGATGAGAGTCTGCATGACGATCAGTTCCGGCGCTGGCCAGAACCACCAGACGATCACGGGAGCCAGTCCCTGCGAGACCAGTGCTGCCAGCGAGGAGATGCGCAGTACCTTGGCCACGAACAGCCAGATCGCCGCGATGCTCAGGCCGATCGGCCAGTACAGGCCAAACTGCACGCCCAGCGCGGTGGCCACGCCCTTGCCGCCGCGAAAGCCGAAGAACACCGGGTAGAGGTGGCCGAGAAAAGCGGCCAGCCCGGTTAGTGCCAGTACCAGGGGGGAGACCACCAGCCAGTGTGCCACCAGCATTGGCAGCAGGCCCTTGAGCGAGTCACCCAGCAAGGTGATGGCCGCGGCCTTCTTGCCGCCGATGCGCAACACGTTGGTCGCCCCCGGGTTGCCCGAGCCCTCGCCGCGCGGATCGGGCAGGCCCATCAGGCGGCAGACCAGGATGGCGCTGGAGACCGAGCCCAGCAGGTAGGCGGCGAAGACGATCAGGTATTCGGGCATGCGGCGCTCCGGAATAGGGGGGTCACGGGGCGAATTTTTACCACGAACGGGGACGAGGCGGCGACACAATGGTGGTAATCTTGCGGCCCCGAGCAGCGAGCGGAAGCATCCATGGACATTGTCTACCTGCGCGGCCTGCGCATCGACACCATCATCGGCATCTACGACTGGGAGCGGCGCACCCGCCAGACCGTGATCCTGGACCTGGAGATGGGCACCGATATCTCCCGCGCCGCGGCCAGCGAATGCATCGAGGACACCCTCAACTACAAGGCGGTCGCCAAGCGCCTGATTCAGTTTGTGAGCGAGAGCGAGTTCCAGCTGGTCGAGACCCTGGCCGAGCGCTGCGCAGCCATCGTCATGCAGGAGTTCGGCGTGCCCTGGCTGCGCCTGAGCCTGAACAAGAAGGGCGCGGTGCGCGGGGCCACCGACGTGGGCGTGATCATCGAGCGCGGGTGCCGCGACTGATGCCGCGGGTCTGGGTCAGCATCGGCAGCAACATCGAGCGCGAGCGCCACGTGCGCGCCGCGGTCGAGGCTCTGCGCGCGCGCTTCGGCGACCTGATCCTGTCGCCGGTGTACGAGACCCCGGCCGAAGGCTTCGACGGTGATCCCTTCTACAATCTGGTGGCCGGCTTTGATACCGACCTGCTTCCCGCAACACTGCATGCCGAGCTGCGTGCCATCGAGGACGCCAACGGCCGCCGCCGTGATGCCGGCAAGTTCTCTGCGCGCACCCTGGATATCGATGTGCTCACCTATGGTGACCAGTGCGATGCCACGGGCGGCAAGCTACTGCCGCGCGATGAGATCACCCGCTACGCCTTCGTGCTCAAGCCGCTGGCTGACGTGGCCGGCGATGAGCGCCACCCGGTGCTGGGGCGTACCTATGCCGAGCTGTGGGCCGACTTCGACGGTGCCGGGCACGATGCCCTGCGGGTGGTGCCGCTGGGCTTGTGAGGGCTACTGCTGAACGCTGCGCCCGCCGTCCACGGCGAGGATCTGGCCGGTGACGTAATCGGTGCCGGCGATCATGAACAGCACCGCGCGTGCGATCTCCTCGGCCCCGGCCGGGCGGCCGAGGGGGATGCGTTCGAGGATGGCCAGGCGGTCGGCGTCGTCGAAGTAGTGTTCGGGCCAGAGGGCCGCGCCGGGGGCCACGCCGTTGACGCGTACTTCGGGAGCCAGGTCGCGGGCCAGTGCCTTGACCATCATGGCATTGGCCGCCTTGGCCATGGAGTACACCGGATGGTTGGCATTCGGTCGGTCGGCATGGATGTCCACCAGGTTGACGATGCAGCCGTGGCGCTCACGCAGCGCCGGGGCCAGTGCCTGGGCCAGGAAGAAGGGCGCGCGGGCGTTGCTGGCGAACAGGTCATCCCACTGGGCTTGGGTAACGCTGCCAATGGGGGTGGGGTAGTAGCTGGAGGCGTTGTTGACCAGGATGTCGAGTCGATCGCGGATCGAAAGTGCATGCTTGGCCAGCGGCGCAATGGCCTCCATGTCGGCCAGGTCGGCCTGCACCAGGTGCGCCGAGTCGGCGCGTTCCGCATTCAGGGTGTCGGCGAGTTGCCGGGCCCGGTCGGCCGAGCGGCGGTAGTGCAGGATCACCTCGCAGCCCAGAGCGTGCAGCTGGCGCGTGATCTCGGCGCCGATGCGCGCTGCCGCGCCGGTGATCAGCGCCACCTTGCCGTCGAGTCGATGCCTGTTGTCGCGCATGGTCTCGTGCCTCCGCCCGATTCGGTGATAATGCACTCCGTGAATCACGGTCACCCGGCGGAGCATACGTGGCATTTCCCGAACTGAACAGCGCCGAACAGGCGCAACTTGAACAAACCCGTGCCTGCATTGGCGAGGCGATCGCCGAGGCGGGTGGGCGTATCCCCTTCGACCGCTACATGGAGCTGGCGCTGTATGCGCCGGGTGCGGGCTACTACGTCAATGGCGCGCGCAAGTTCGGCGTGGCGGGCGATTTCGTTACCGCTCCCGAGATCTCGCCGCTGTTCTCCCGTACCCTGGCCGCGCAACTCGCCGAGGTGCTGGCGACGAGCGGTGGCGAGGTGCTGGAGTTCGGTGCCGGCTCGGGCGTGATGGCCGCCGAGATACTGGCCGCCCTGGCGGCACGCGATGCTTTGCCCGAACGTTACCTCATCATGGAACTGAGCGCCGAGTTGCGCGCGCGCCAGGCCGAGACCTTGCGCGATCGCGTGCCCGGACTGGTCGAGCGGGTGCACTGGCTGGATCGTCTTCCCGGGCCTGGCTGGCGCGGCGTGGTGGTCGCCAACGAGTTGCTCGATGCCCTGCCGGTGAGCCGCTTCTGCCGCACCGCCGACGGTTGGGTCGAGCAGTTCGTGACAATCGAGGACGGGGTCTTTCAGCCGCTGTGGGATGCGCCCGAGACCCCTGGCCTGGTCGATGCCTTGGCGCGTATCGAGGAGCGGCTTGGGCCTTTTGCCGAAGGCTATGCCTCGGAGATCTGTCTGCGCTTGCCGGCCTGGATGCGCGCGGTGGCAGATTTTCTCGCGCAAGGGGTGCTGTTGCTGATCGATTATGGTTACAGCGAGCGCGAGTACTACCACCCGGCACGCCGCGACGGCACCCTGATCTGTCATTTCCGGCAGCGTGCCTTCGATGATCCCTTCGCCTTGCCGGGACTGGCTGACATAACCGCCAGCGTGGATTTTTCGGCGGTGGCTGAAGCGGGCGTCGAGGCCGGGATGGAACTGGTGGGTTACACCACCCAGGCGCAGTTCCTGCTGGGTTGCGGGATCGAGCACGAGCTGGCGGCACTGGCGGCTGACCCTGCGCGCATCGGCGAGCTGCAGCGCGCCAAGCAGCTCATTATGCCGACGGCCATGGGTGAGCGTTTCCGGGTGATCGGTCTTGCCGCCGGTGAGCTGACGCCATTGTCGGGCTTCGCGATGGGAGATTTGCGTGCGATGCTTTAGTGCTGACGGGGTGCTCGGAGCGGACTCCGATCAGGCTCCGCGTGCAGGTCCGTCCAGGGGGGCTGCGATGAGAGTCGTCTGTCGTCAATCTGTGGGAAGGATAAGGGGCTGCCTGGCACTGGCGTTTCTGCTGCTGGCGCTTGCCGGCTGTCAGGGTATGCCGCGCGAAGGCGGGGCCTCGGCACACGAGTTCCGCTGGCGTGACCTGGCCAAGAGCGACATCGATCTGGTTGCCGAGGTTACCCTGCGCCAGCATCGCGCCTACCTGCGCGAACTGGCCGACAAGCTGTACCGGCGTAACCCGGCACAGTTGCGGCGCGGAGCCGGGGAGCGTGAAGCCGCCCTGCGCCAGATCATGGGGCGACCGGGGCAGGGGTTGCTTGCGCAGTGGCGTGAGCGCCGCGGTGCGCTCTTGGTCGAATTGGCACTGACCGCGGGTTTCGAGGGGGACAGGGTAGCTGCCTTCGTCTATGGGCTGCGCAGCATGGCAGCGATTGCCTACGGCAGCGAAGACGAATTCTTTCTGAGCGACGAGTACGATCCGCAGAAGATCTATCACCTGGCGCGCAATATCGAGATTGCCGCCTGGCGCTTGCGCGCGGCGCGGGATGCCTCCGGTCGCGCCTTGCTGCTGAGTGTCGGCATCGATGCCGAGGGCGAGGTAAACGCCAGCTACGAACGCCTGTTCGGCAAGCTGATTGCGTTGCATGACCACTTTGCCCAAGTGGTTGCCGACAGTACCCACCGGCGCATCAAGAATGTCATCCAGGGCGTGGCGTCTGCCGTATTCTTTCCCTTGTGAGAGGGTCGCGGCGCGCCCAGCGGCGCAAGCAATTGAACCAGTTGGCACGGGTATGTCGTTGTAGGATCTCCCCGGCCAGTGGCGCCAGTGGGGTGGGAGTGATGCCCAGCTCGTGCAGGCCGTTGTGCTCACAGACGCTGTCGGTCTGCAGGGACAGGAAGTTGTCCGGGGTGAAGGGCCGGCCTGGCGCGTATTGCAGGATTGCTGCCTGCAAGCGGCCGAGGGTATCGGGCAGGCGGATGATCTCCTTGTGGCGGCGGATGTGGTAGGCGATCAAGCGTATGATCTCTTCCAGGGTATAGGTGTCGGGGCCGCACAAGGGGTAGCGCCGGCCGAAGGTGTGGCGGTCAGGCAGGGCGCGCGCAAAGGCCTCGGCGATGTCCAGCACATAGACGGGTGCGAACCGCGCCTGGGCACAGGCCAGTGGCAGGGGACCGGGGATCTTCAGTAGGCGGGCAAAGCGGTTGAGGAAGTTGTCGTCAGGGCCGAAGATCACCGAGGGCTGGAAGCTGGTGACCGCGATGTCCGGTTTGCCCAGGGTGTGGACACGGTTCTCGCCTTCGCCCTTGCTGCGCAGGTACTCGCTGCCTCCGGCGGCCTGGTTGGCGTTCAGTGCGCTCATGTGCAGCAGACGGCGAACGCCGGCCTGTCGGCAGGCCTCGACCACGCGCTCGGCCAGCTCGACATGCACGGTGCGGAAGCTCTCGCCCCTCCTGTTGGGGTTGAGAATACCGATCAGGTTGATCACGGCGTCGCAGCCCTCGAGAGCTGGCACCAGCTGCTCCAGTGTATAGTCGTTCACCTCGCGGACCTCGCCACCGAGGCGCAGCTCGGGGTGGCGGAAGGCGTGGCGGGTGAGCACCAGGCAGTCGTAGCCGGCGTTGCGCAGGCGGAAGGTGAGATGGCGTCCAACGAATCCGGATCCGCCGAGCAGGGCAACCTTTGCGTACTTCATCGTTTCCAGACTCCGCGGAAGCTAATGGATTCAATATAGCGGCTGGCGTCAGATCTGCTCAACAATCGCCGTCAGGGGGCGCGGTGCGGCGTGTTGGACTTCGGCCGGTAGCGGCGCAGGATCAGGCTGTTGCCCCACCGGTCGTACAATTCGATGCGGTCGTCGTGGACGCGATAGGCATAGCGCACGGTGCGACCCGACGTGCCGGCGGGCCGCAGCCACAGGTAGCGGGCATCGGCGTGCAGATAGAGGTCCTGGTAACGGTCACGCGACAGGTACAGGCGGGCCAGATTGTCCTTGACCAGCAGCAGGCCGCCATTGTCGCTCTGCCAGGCACCTTGCAGGAGCTCGAATACACCCCGGCCGCCTGCCGGTGGCCAGGTGGGAGCGCCGCCCCAGGGAGCGCCATAGGTCCCGCCGTAGGGGGGCGCATAGGGGGGCGCCGTGGGCCAGGGATAGACCGGCGGATAGATGGGTATCGGGTAGACCGGCACTTGCGGGTAGGCCAGGCCCGGGGCGCCGACCGAGCCGGCCTGGCCCAGCAGGGCCAGGCCAGTGGCCATGCCACGCAGCATGTCGGCGAAGGTCAGGCCGCCTCCGCGTGCTGCCAAGGCCTGGGGCGCAGCGGTCTGGAGGAGGATCAACAAACAGACTGTCAGTCGCTTTGGAGATGACCGCATGCGATGCCTGTAGTGGGTTTCTTGCTCGACTCCCGGCGGGAACGGGGTCGGGTTGTTCCCGGCTTGTTCGGAACCGCCATGAGGTTAAACTAGTCTCAGTGTCATTCTAGCAAAGCCCCGTTCGCCTACGGCTGCCGGCGGCCTGTCGCGAGAACAGAGCAGGATGGATGAATCTACAGTGAACACCATGACTACGGAACGCCGCAGTGGAACCCGCGAGACGGTCGAGAAGCTGCTCGAGGAACGGCAACAGTTGCTGCTGATGTTCTGCAAGGTAGCAGGCATGCAGCCACTGGTGGGTGGCGAGGAGGACGATCGGGAACAACTGCTGCAGCGGTTCTGCGAGATCCTGGTCGACTACTCGGCGTTCGCCCATTTCGAGATTTACGAACGCATCATCAACGGCAAGGAACGGCGCAGCCGCGTGGTTGAAGTGGCGCGTGAAGTGTATCCGCGCATCGCCGAGGCCAGCGAGGTGGCCGTGGAATTCAACGACAAGTACGACGCCAGCGATCACACACTGGACCTGCATGCTCTGGACAAGGACCTGAACAAGCTGGGAGAGGAGCTCGCGGTTCGTGCCGAAATGGAAGATCGCATCATTGCTGCCTTGCTCGGGCGCTGAGGGGGTCGACGTGTCCTGGGCGCCACCGCCACGGGAGCGGGGGGCGTGAAGAATCCGCTTGCCGGTTACCGGGCAGCGAGGGTCGATCGGGACGCCATTCTCTTGCATCTTCCCCGGCCGGCATTTCATCGGCTGCGCCTCGAGCGTTTCCCGCGCGGTATCGACAGTGCCCATATCGATGTGGCGCTGGATCCCACCTTGGTGGATGCCAGTATGGCGATGGTGCATACCATCCTCAACGAGGACGTGCAGCGCTATTTCTGGCAACAGCCGCCCAAGGCACCGGATCTGGATGCCATCGAGGTCTTCCGGCGTTGCTATTCTGAAAATACCCGACTGGTATTGCACGAATGCCGGGCGCGCGCCCGGCCCGAAGAGATCCAGCTGTTCCAGCTGGCGGTGCTGCGCCTGCTGATTTCCCAGGTGGATGAACAGCTGGTTCGCCTGCGTCAGGAGCTGGAAGATGCACGTGCCCAGCCGGCGCGGCAGCACAGTGGCCAGAGCCTGAAGCTGCACGACAAGGTCGTGATCCTGGCGCGCAACGAGCAGTCCATCCGTTACCGGGCCTTGCATGAGGTACTGCGCGTCTTCCTGCGTCTCGAAGATTCCAGCCTGCGCAAGATGCGTAAGACCGTGATGGGCATGTCCTGGCCGGTATCGCGGGACATGCTGGCTAATCCACTCGTCCAGCTGTGTGGCATGGGCACCTCGGAAGATTTCTTCAACTACTACCCGCATATCTTGCGCAACGATGCCGATGCCTTGGTGCTCAATCGTCTGCTGTTCGAGACCTTTTCCGAGTGGCTGCCCGACGTGGTGGGAGTGCCGGGCGAGTCGTCGCCGGGAAACGATCCGGGAGGCGGTCTGGGTGATTCCAGTCTGCGGGGCCATGCCGAGATTCAGAAACGCTGTCTCCTGCTGATCGATCAGGGGGAGCTGGCTCTGCTGGTGCCTCACGAGTTCGACAATGCTCGGGGTATCGTGCAGCTGCTTGGTGGTGATCTCGAGCCCTGGCCGCAACCAGGCCCCTGGGGGGAGGCGCGGTTCACCAGTGTTCAGAGAGCTCGCATGCGCGAGCTGATGGCCAGGGTGAAACGTGGTGGACTGATGCCGCGCATCCGGGCTTCCTTTTTGCTCAAGTCGGTGTATCCCAACCTGGGGGTGCGTGGTGCGGTGGACTGGATCCATGACTACCTGGCGCATGAAATCCGGGCACGTGAGCTCGTTCGGCGCTTGCAGACCCTGCCCGGCATCTCCGATGCGCGCCCCATCGTGCGGCTCATCGACAAGCGTGTGAAAGCGGTCGAGCTGTCGGGGCGGCACGCCGAGCAGCGCATGCTGGCGGGATTCTTCGGCGAACTGGTCGAATATCGCTACCACCTGAAACTCGCCGCCTGGCTGTATGCCGGCCTGGACAGTCTGTGCCTGTTGTCGGATGTCGAGAAGATCTCCCTGTCGGAGGCCAATAACCTGCTGCAGGATTTCCGTCGACGGGACGACGAGACAGAGCGCAAGGTCATCGGCCATGTGGTGCTCAAGGCGGATGTGCGGGGTTCCACCGAGATCACCGCGCAGATGCGTGCACGCAACCTCAATCCGGCGACCTATTTCAGCCGCAACCTCTACGATCCCATCAACCGCGAGCTGCGGGCCTTTGGTGCCGAAAAGGTCTTCGTCGAGGGTGACGCAGTGATCCTTTCGCTGATGGAATACGAGGGCCAGCCTCGTGATCATCTGGCGGTGGCCCGGGCCTGTGGCCTGGCGCAGCGGGTGTTGCAGGTGGTCGAGTCCAAGAATGCGGAGAGCCGCCAGCTGGGGTTGCCCGAGCTGGGGCTGGGCATCGGTATCGCCTACTCCAATGAGGCGCCGACCTACCTTTACGATGAGGGCCACCGGATCATGATCTCGCCGGCGATCAACCGCGCCGATCGTCTTTCGTCTTGCCATCCGCGCATGCGTCGTCAACTGGAAGGCAAGCTGGATGCGGGCCAGCGCGTGGTGGTGGCCATCCCGTTGAGTGAGAATGAAGACGGAACGCAGGATCCCGATGATGGGGTGCTTCGCTACAATGTCAACGGCATTGAGCTCGAAGCAGCGGCGTTTTACCAGCTGGGGGCCGAGCTGCGCTTGCGTCGCATCCGCCTGGCGCGCCAGGAAGGCGATGCCACGGACTGTTTTCACGTTGGTCGTTATCTCGACCTGCAGGGCAACAGTCACTGGCTGGTGATCCGTGAGACGCCTCTTCCGCTGTGGATGGGCGATCGACTGGTCGAGGGTGACCGCTCGGGCCGCGTGTACTACGAGGTGGTCACCGACAACGGGGTGATCGAACGCGTCAAACGCCAATTGCGGGGGGGCGCCCGCTTGCGGTGACACTGAGTTGCCGGCCAAATATCCGGTGATTCCTCAATAAACCTGTTGAGCTGCACCTCGATTCCGGCATCGGGTGCAATATTGGGGTCAGGTTCCGCAACTGCGATAATGGCCACCTTCCCTCGAACTGCCGAGTTCCTCGATGAGCAACGATACGTCACCCGAAGATCGACTCTCTCCCCGACAGGCAGCGGCATTGGCCTCCCTGCGCGAGCAAGCCGAGGCCGGCGATGCCGAGGCGCAGTACCGCCTGGGCATGTTGTACGGCAATGGCGAAGGGGTGTCCCTGGACCACGCCGAGGCCGAACGGTGGTTCACCCGGGCGGCGCGCCAGGGCCACGAGGATGCCCTGCTGACCCTGGCCTGGATGTATGCCTCTGGCGGCGGGGTGGAGATGGACGAGGCCCGCGCCCGCGAGCTCTACCTGCTGGCGGCTGACAAGGGCTCGAGCAAGGCGCAGTACGTGGTCGCTACCATGTACCGCTTCGGCCAGTACGGTGTCGAGCGCGACATGGCGCGTGCCATCCATTACTACCAGTTGGCGGCGCAGCGAGGGCAGCCTGCGGCGCAGTTCGCACTGGGCAAGCTGTTGATGGAGGGGCGGCACGTGGCGCGCGACGACGTGGTGGCCCTGCAATGGCTCACCCTGGCACAGGCAGGGGGCAACAAGCGCGCGGAGGAGTACATCCGTCACCTGGTGGGGCGCATGACACCAGCGCAGTTGCAGCAGGCGCGTACAGCCATGTTGGGCACTGCGGCCGGTGGACAAGGGGACTGAGTGAACGATCCGCTGGTCTCAGGCGCCGGTGGAGCCTTCTTCATTACGCGCCAGCACGGGTTTCATGCGTTCTTTCAGGCGACGGGGGTTGCGGCCCAGGCGCTTGTCGTAGATCACGGTATAGCTCATTACCCGACGAAGGTAGCGCCGGGTTTCTCTGAAGGGGATCAGTTCCACCCAGATGTCGGCCTCCAGCGGGTAGGGTGGTAGCCAGCGGGTGACGCGGCGCGGGCCGGCGTTGTAGGCGGCGGTGGCCAATACCGGGTTGTCGGCCAGTTTTTCCTTGAGTTCCTTCAGGTAGGTGCTGCCGAGCCGGATGTTGAAGGCCGGGTCGAGCAGGCGACCGCCGGACAGGCGCCCGAGACCCGGTTTGCGCCGGGCCAGGGTGCGCGCGGTGGCGGGCATCAGTTGCATCAGGCCCAGCGCGCCAGCCTGCGAGCGGGCGTCGGACATGAAGGCGCTCTCCTGGCGGATGACCGCGTAGATCCAGGACGTGTCCAGCGCGTTCTGCCGGGAGTGGTCGATGACGATCTCCCGATGTTGCAGCGGGAAACGCAGTTGCAGATCGTCCCAGTAGTCGGTGCGTGCCAAGGTGAAGATGGCCTGGTCGTGCCAGTTTGCCGATTCGGCGACCAGGGCAGCGGCCTGCAGTGTCCGTCGGTCCATCCGGCGGGTGGCATAGTGCCACTCGCGGCGCGCCGCCCCGTTGCGTGACAGGGCGTGCAGTTCCAGGGCGCGGCGTACCCCGGGCAGGCGCCGGACCTGGGTGATGGCGGCTGGGTCGGCAGGGGTCTGGCGGTCGAGCAGATAATAGGGTGCGCCGATGCGGTCGGCAGCGAGAAAACCGTAGTAGGAACGGTTTTTCGCCAACCGTCGGTAGAAGGCGCGGGCGGCCTCGAGGCGGCCAGTGCCTTCCAGGGCGCGCGCCATCCAGTATTGCCAGCGTTCGCTGTCGTGTTCATCGGTTGGCCAGTTCGGCAGGTCCGCGAGCAGTTGTTGCCAGTCACGGCGCAGCAGCGCCGCGTTCAGTCGGGCGGTGTACAGGCGGATGTCGTCCGCGCCCGGTTTTACCGACAGGATCCAGGCATAGGCCTGTTCACTTTCGTCGTGGTCCAGGGCCAGGGCGATGCGCCGTGCGATGGCGTGTCGTTGCTCTCGGGTAAAGGGGTAATGCTTGCGCACCGCGCGCCACAGGTGCAGCGTCGCCAGGCCGTCTTTGCGTGCCTGGCGCGTGATGGCATGCAGCAGGATGGTCTCGCGCCAGGGATGGCTGGTGCGAAAGCCCGGGTCGTCGAGGATGGCTTCCGGGTGCCGGTGCACGCGGATCCAGCGTTCCACCCAGTCGTGCTCGCTGCTGTCGAGCTTCTTGCCCAGGTAGCGGGCCAGCCTGATCTGGCCTGCCTTCATCGCCAGGCCGATCCGTTGCCAGGTCAGCTCCACGGTGCGTTTCCCGGCACGCTCCCAGGCGGCGAACACCGGGTCGCAGGCTCTGGGGCGCGAACGGCCGTGCAGCCAGATCTTCTCTACCTTGGGCCAGGCCTCACGCGCCCGGCCGGTCTCGATCAAGGCTCGGAGGTGATGACATTGGCGCTGGATGCTGCGCTGCGGCACGTAGTCTGCGAGGTACAGCTGCCAGCGCCGCTTGCGTGCGAGCAGGTCCAGCCAGTCGCGGTGCAGCAGGTCGGCCACCGGGGTACCGGCGTGCTGTTGCAGGAACCGGCGGACCTCGCCAGGGCGTGCATGCGCCAGGCTGTGACGCAGGCGGGCCAGTTCCAGGTAGGGAACGAGGGGGTAGTTGTGGAGCTGGCGTATCAGCCGCTGGTAACGCGTGGCATCGCCTTGCTTAATCGCCTGTTCGGCCTGCAGGAAGAGCGCGCGCTGTGTCGTCGCTGTATCGCCTGTCGCCTGGCCCAGCAGCAGTCCCAGGAGAATGGCGATCAACCAGCTCCCCGGTACGCTGTGCGGACGGTCTTTGACGTCCCTGGTCACGGTGGTTCCCTGTTCTCGCGGTTCTCCGCCTTCGCGTTCCAGACTAGGTCAAGACGCGGGGTGCGGCAATCCCCAATGGTCCATGACCTGCGGCGCAGGATTGCGCGTGCTATGTTTCGCCACCTTCGACAGGAAATGAGGCAGGCCGACCGCGGGGGGCCGGGAGAAATGCTGGATATCGCCACATTGCGGGAGCTCGAACGCCTGCTGGCGCAGGCCGCCGAACGCGAGCTGTTGCCGCGCTTCGAGCGCGTGCGGGCGCGTACCAAGGCCGACGGCAGCCTGATCACCGACGCCGATCTGGGCATGCAGGCGCGGCTGTTTGACGAGTTGGCCACACGCTGGCCGGAGATTGCGCTGCTCGGCGAGGAGATGAGCGACGACCGCCAGCTCTGCCTGATGGACGAGTGCCATCGCGGCCTCTGGGTGCTGGACCCGCTCGACGGGACCTCCAATTTCGCCTCCGGCATCCCCTTCTTTGGGGTCTCGCTGGCGCTGCTGAGCGATGGCGCGATCCAGGCCGGGGTGGTGCTCGATCCGCTACGCGGCGAGTCCTTCAGTGCCTTGCGCGGCCAGGGGGCCTGGCTCAACGGCGAACCTCTGCGGCTGCCTGGCGAGGGGCCGGGGCTGGCACAGGCGATGGGCATGGTGGACTTCAAGCGCCTGCCTGCGCCGCTGATCGAACGCCTGGCGCGCGCTGCGCCCTACCGTTCGCAACGCAGTTTCGGCTCGGTGGCGCTGGACTGGTGCTGGCTGGCCGCCGGTCGCGTGCAAGTCTATCTGCACGGCGGGCAGAAGCTCTGGGACTATGCCGCGGGCAGCCTGGTGCTGCGCGAGGCGGGCGGGAGCGGTGGTCTGTACGAGGACTTCGATGAACACCCCATGAGTGGCCTGAGTCTGCGTCCGCGCATCGCCGTGGCGGCCACCACCGCCGAGCTGTTCGACGCCTGGCGCGCCTGGCTGCGGGGCTGATCAGGTCGTCTCCAGGTCGCGGGCGAGCAGCACCAGCCAGTGCAGCACTGGCGGGCCCTCCTCATCGTGCAGGTGGCTCAGGCAACCGATGTTGGCGGTAACGATCAGCTCCGGGTGTTCCACGGTCAGTGCCGCGCGCTTGCGTTCGCGCAGACGCTGCGACAGTGTCGGCTGGGTGAGCGCGTAGGTGCCGGCCGAGCCGCAGCACAGGTGGCCTTCAGCGACCGGTACCAGCTGATAGCCCAGCGATTCGAGCAGGGCCTCGACCTGGCCGTTCAGGTGCAGGCCGTGTTGCAGGGTGCAGGGGGTGTGTACCGCGATGCGTTGCGGGCGTGGCCGCAGGGGCAGTCGCGAGAGGTCTTCCTGCGTGAGTACCTGCACCGGGTCGCGCAGCTTTTCCACCAGCCGCCGGGCGCGTTCGGCATACACCGGGTCTTCGGCCAGCAGCGCCGGGTAGTCGTGCAGGTGGGCGCCGCAGCCGCTGGCGGTCGCCAGCAGGGCCTCGACGCCGTCCTCGAGCAGCGGTAGCCAGGCGTCGATGTTGCGACGGGCCAGGGCGCGGGCCTGCTCCGGTGCGTCCAGGTGTTGCGGCAGGGCGCCGCAACAGCCGGCCTGGGGGGCGGTCTCGACGGCGATGCCGAGGTGGCCGAGCAGGCGTTGCAGGGCCTGATCGATGTCGGGAGAGAGCGCTGGTTGCACGCAGCCCTCGAGGCGCAGCATGCGGCGTTCGGCAGTGACCGGCGCGACCGGCAGTGGGGCCGGGCGGGGCAGGATCTTGCGCCGCAGCGATGCCGGTAGCAGGGGGCGCACCCCTCGTGCCAGCCCCAGTACGGGCGCGAAGCGGCGGGCGTCACCGAACAGCCAGCGCATCAGGCCACGCTGTACGCGTTGGGCCAGTGGGCGGGGCAGTTGCTCCTCGAGCACCTCGCGGCCGATGTCGAGCAGGTGATGATAGTCCACGCCCGAGGGGCAGGTGGTCTCACAGGAGCGGCACACCAGGCAGCGGTCCAGGTGTTCGCGCATCACCGCTGTCGGCGGCTCGCCTTCGAGCAGTTGCTTGATCTGGTAGATGCGGCCGCGCGGGCCGTCCAGCTCGTCACCCAGCAATTGGTAGGTGGGGCAGGTGGCGGTGCAGAAGCCACAATGCACGCAGGCGCGCAGGATGCGGTCGGCCTCGCGGCCTTGCGGGGTATCGCGGATGAAGTCGGCGAGCGCGGTCTGCATGCAGGATTGGCGCAAGGAATTTCGGAGCGGGCAGAATAGCAGGGGAGGCCGGCGGACGCACGGCCCCGAGCCGCCGAACGGGGGGAGACAACCCGGAAAATATTGCGGTCGTGTACCAATCGCTGGTGATATGTTGGTCCGGCCACCCAATGTTTGTACATTCAGAGCTTCAGGCAGGCGACAGATCGAGGCGTGGCGCACAGGCAAGGGTTGTTCCCTTGGCAAGCGCCGCAACAAAGAGCTGACGTCTGCCTGAAGCTCCGAACCAGGTATATCCTGAACGAGCGGCCCGTCTGAGCCCGCCCTCGCCGGTGTTATCGAAACTTGCCGCAGGCGGGTTCAGGCGGGCTGAATATGCAAACATTGGGTTGCCGGACCAAACTAAGCATGTACCGATGGATCAGACGATGGCCCGGACTCTCGCCCGCGCGGCGCCTGGAATGGTATCCGCCCTTTCGTGCCATGTCGGTGCGGGTCCTGGAGCTGGCCGACGACTGGCGACGGGTGCGCATCCTGCTGCCGCTCAATGCCTTCAACCGCAACCCGGGTGGCAGCATGTTTGGCGGTGCCATCGCCGCGCTGGCCGACCCGATCGCGGCGCTGGCCTGCAACCGGGTATTTCCTGGACACCAGGTGTGGACGCGCGCGATGCACATCGATTTCCGGCACGAGGGGCGCACCGACCTGGAGCTGCGTTTCGTGTTCACCGATGCGCAGGTCGAGGCGATTGGCGCTGAACTGGCCGCGCGGGGGCGGGCGACCCCGACCTTCGAGTACGGGTTTCATGACCGACACGGGCGGTGTTGCGCGCAGGTCGTCAACACCGTGGCGATAAGACCGGCCGGCTACCGGCCACGACACAGGAAAGAACAGAGATGAGCGAAGACGACAAGGGCGGGCTGGACATGGAACTGGCCTCGGGCATCGCAGCCTTCGAAGCCAGGGATTTCACTACCGCGGTGCGCATGCTGGGGCCGCTGGCCGATGCAGGCAACCCCGAGGCCCAGTACCGCATGGCCATCATGATGCAGAACGGCCTGGGTGCGGTCCGGAACGAATTGCAGGCCTTCAAGTACATGAAGGCCGCCGCCGAGGCCGGCCTCGGCCTGGCGCAGCACGGCCTGGGCTTCATGTACATGCAGGGCGAATGTGTGGAGCAGAATCCGGGCAAGGCCATCGAGTGGTTCGAGAAGGCCGCCGAGCAGGGTCTGCAGGGGGCCATGACCACCCTCGGCATGATGTATCGCGAGGGCAACGGTGTGGCGCGCGACGAGGAGAAGGCGCGCGAGTGGTTCCGCAAGGCAGGCTTCGACGAGTTCTGAGCGCGTGTTGCCGGGCGGCTCCCGGTGTGAATGGCGCTCCTATCCCCGGTTCGCCGCTTGCAGCGACAGCCGGCCGTCTTCGTTGACCAGTTGGCGTTCGCCGCGCAGCAGGGCCTGCAGGGGCTCGCCGGCCACCGCGCGGCGCCAGCCCTCGAGCAGGGGGCAGTCCTCTTCGCCGCGCACCAGTTTCTGCAGGTCCTTTTGGGTGGCGATGGCCTGTGGCGAGAGCTGGTGCTCGGCTGCGAGCAGGCGCAAGGCGGCGGTCAGGTAGTCGACCATGGCCTCCTGTTCGGGGGCCAGCGGGCTGGGGCGGCGCTTTTCGGTTGGCCAGGCCTCGCGTGGCAACGCGGCGGCCTTCTGGATCAGTGCCAGCAGGGTCTTTCCCTCCTTGCGCACCAGGCCGGCCTCGACACCGCGTATCTTCGCCAGGGCCTCGACATTGCGTGGCAGGCGCCGGCAGATCTCTACCATTACGTCGTCCTTGAGCAGCCACTTGCGTGGCAGGTCGCGCGCGCGCGCCTCGTTCTCGCGCCACTCGGCCAGCGCGGCGAGCACCGCGAGCTGGCGGCCGCGCAGGTGCTGGCGGCCCTTGACCCGTTTCCAGACCTCGCGCGGGTCGGGCTCGTAGGTGGCCGGGTCGGTGAGGGTGGCGAAGTCGGCGGCCAGCCATTGCAGGCGCTCGCGGTCCGACAGACTGCCGCGGATCTTCAGGTAGAGCTGGCCCAGGTAGATCACGTCGTCGAGGGCGTAGCGGATCTGCTCATCGCTCAAGGGGCGCGCCGACCAGTCGGTGCGTGACTGGTCCTTGGGCAGTTCGACGCCGAGCACCCGCTTGACCAGGTTGGCATAGCCGATCTGGTCGCCGTGTCCCAGCAGGGCGGCCGCCGGCTGGGTGTCGAACAGGGGCAGGGGAAAGCGGCCCCAGTCGTGCCAGAAGATCTCCAGGTCCTGCCGGGCGGCATGGAAGACCTTGAGGATGCTGCCGTCGAACAGCAGGTCGAGAAAGGGAGCCAGCTTGTCACCCAGGGCCAGCGGATCGACGCAGGCGGCGGTCTCGCCGTTGCTTACCTGGATCAGGCACAGCCGCGGGTAGTAACTGCGCTCGCGAATGAATTCGGTGTCCACCGCCAGCCACTCGCTGCCGGTGAGTTCTCTGCACAGGGCCTGCAGGGTGTCGGGACTGTCGATCAGGTGTTGTTGCATGGTGCGTCAAGGGTTGCGAAGCGCATGGCATAGTACCGCACGGCGTAGTAGATTGTCGGCATGAGCACCCTTTTGCGACATTTCCGCGCGCTGGTTCTCTTGCGCATCGGCCCGCAGGACATGCCGGACTCCGCTGCCCTGTTGGGCGTGTTGCTGGCGGTCAACCTGCTGCTCCACACCCTGTTGGGCCTAGAGGTGTTCCCCGAGGTTTGGCGCGCGCTGGTCGCCGAGTTGATGGACCTGGGACTGGCAGCGGCCCTGTTGTTCGCCGCTCTGCAGGTGCGGGGCCACTCTGGGCGCTGGCGTCAGACTTATATCGCCCTGCTGGGGATGGGGGCGCTGTTCGGCATGGCGGCGCTGGTCTATCGGCTGCTCGCCCTGGCGTTGGGCCTGGAGCCACTGGCGGCCCTGCTCGATCTGCTCATGCTCTTCTGGAGCCTGCTGGTCATGGGGCACATCCTGCGCCAGGCGCTGGAGATCCCGCTGCTGCTCGCGATCCTCATCACGGTCGCCTATACAATGTTCCTGCTGGGTCTGCTGGCCCAGCTGCTGTTGCCCGAGACGGCCGGGCAGGCGGGCTTCGAGTGAGCCGGGAGTAGGGCCTTCATGCACATCCACATCTTGGGCATTTGCGGCACCTTCATGGGTGGCATTGCGCTGATCGCGCGCGAACTGGGCCACGCCGTGAGTGGTTCGGACGCCAATGTCTATCCGCCCATGAGCACCCAGCTCGAGCAGGCCGGTATCGGCTTGATGGAAGGCTGGGATCCGGCGCACCTGCAACCGGCGCCGGACGTGGTGGTGATCGGCAATGCGCTCTCGCGCGGCAACCCGGCAGTGGAATACGTGCTGGAACGGGGGTTGCCCTATACCTCGGGGGCACAGTGGCTGGCCGAGCAGGTGTTGCCCGATCGCTGGGTGCTGGCGGTGGCTGGCACCCACGGAAAGACCACCACCAGCAGCATGCTGGCCTGGATACTGGAGCAGGCTGGCCTGGCGCCCGGCTTCCTCATCGGCGGGGTGCCGCGCAATTTTGGTGTGTCGGCGCGTGCGGGAGCAAGCCCCTTCTTTGTGGTCGAGGCCGACGAGTACGATACCGCCTTCTTCGACAAGCGTTCCAAGTTCGTGCACTACCGGCCTCGCACCCTGGTGATGAACAACCTGGAGTTCGATCATGCCGATATCTTCGACGACCTCGAGGCCATCCAGCGTCAGTTTCACCACCTGGTGCGCACCGTGCCCGGTAACGGGTTGATCCTCAGCCCGTTGAACGACGGCAACCTGCACGAGGTGCTGGACATGGGGTGCTGGACCCCGGTCGAGCATTTCGACCCGGAGTTCGAGGCGACCTGGCATGCCCAGGTGGTCGCCGCCGATGGCTCGGCTTTCGAGGTGGTATGCGAGACCGAACGGGTAGGCCGGGTCGAATGGTCGCTCGGCGGTCGGCACAACATCGCCAATGCGCTGGCCGCGCTGGCCGCGGCGCGTCATGCCGGGGTTCCCCCGGCGCAGGGCATCCAGGCGCTGTGCCGCTTCGAGAACGTCAAGCGGCGCATGGAGCTGCGCGGCGAGGTGAATGGGGTGGCGGTGTACGACGATTTCGCCCACCATCCGACCGCCATCGCCACCACCCTGGAGGGATTGCGCGCACGCGTGGGAGAGCGGCGTATCCACGCGGTGCTCGAGCCGCGTTCCAATACCATGCGCCTGGGGGTGATGGCCGATCGCCTGGCCGATGCCCTGCGCCTTGCCGACCGAGTTTATCTCTACCAGCCTCCCGGCCTGGCCTGGGATGCCGGTGCCACCCTCGGTGCGCTGGGGCCGGCGCTGGCGGTGAGTGACAGTACCGAGGCCATCGTCGAGTGCCTGGCCGCCGAGGCCCGGCCCGGCGAGGTGGTGCTGGTGATGAGCAACGGCGGGTTCGAGAACATTCATCAACGGATTCTCGATGCCTTGCAACGACGGGAGGCAATGATATGAGCGACGCCATCGCGGTGGCCGTCACTGGTGCCTCGGGGGCGGCTTATGCCTTGCGCCTGGTCGAGCAGTTGCTCGCCGCTGGGCGCGAGGTGCAGTTGATGCTGTCACAGGCCGGACAGGTGGTGGTCAACATGGAGACCGACCTGCGCCTGCCGTCCGACACGGCTGGCCAGCAGCAGGCGCTGGTGAGTCACTTCGGCTGCGCGCCGGAGCGCCTGCGGGTGTTCGGCCGCCAGCAGTGGCTCGCGCCGGTGGCCTCGGGAACCAATCCGCCGGCGGCCATGGTGGTTTGTCCCTGTACCACCGGTACCCTGGCGTCGATCGCCAACGGGATCTGTGACGACCTCATCGACCGTGCCGCCGACGTGGCCCTCAAGGAGCGCCGGCCGCTGATCCTGGTGCTGCGCGAGACGCCCTATTCGGCCATCCACCTGCGCAACATGCTGCGCCTGACCGAGGCGGGGGCGACCATCCTGCCGGCCAATCCCGGGTTCTATTTTCGACCGCAGACGGTGCAGGAGCTGGTGGATTTCGTGGTCGCCCGGGTGCTCGACCATCTGGGGGTGCCGCACGAGCTGACCGCGCGCTGGGGCGAGGGGGGGTGAGGAAGATCCGCCGTTCCGGGAACCTGTCACATTCCGGCTGGTCTCATGGGGTACAGGCGATTGCCTGAATGAACTTGACGGTTCATTGATAGACTCCCCTTGGTGATTTCGCCGGCGTTCCTTTCGGGATGCCGGCTTTTTTGTGTGCACAATTATGGTGCGAATCTGGATGTCGCGCACCATAACGGGGCTTCTCGTTGTGCCCAAAGTTTGGGCGTGTTGCGCCAGGGTTATGCCAAGTTGTTGATTTTACAATGCACTAAAAATGGGCATTAAAATTGCTTGTAGTGCACGATCGAGCAACACCATTGACCTACTATGGGGAGCCTGAAATGACGATACGCAAGAGCCTGAAAGCATCGATCCTGCCGGCCCTGCTGTTGCCGGCTTCGGCACTGGCGGGAGATGCCATGAGCGGGGCGGATACCGCCTGGATCATGGCCTCTACCGCCCTGGTGCTGTTCATGACCCTGCCGGGACTGGCCCTCTTCTACGGTGGCCTGGTGCGCAGCAAGAACGTATTGTCGGTCCTGATGCAGTGCTTCGCCATCGCTGGCCTGGCTTCCATTCTCTGGCTGGTGGCGGGCTACAGCCTGGCCTTCGGCGGGGGCAATGCCTGGATCGGCGATCTGAGCAAGATGATGATGGCCGGCATCGGCCGCGAGACGCTCTCGGGCAGCATACCCGAGTCGCTGTTCATGATGTTCCAGATGACCTTTGCCGTGATCACCCCGGCGCTGGTGATCGGCGGTTTTGCCGAGCGCATGAAATTCTCGGCCATGCTGCTGTTCTCGGCTCTGTGGTTGATGCTGGTCTATGTGCCGGTTACCCACTGGGTGTGGGGTGGCGGCTGGCTCGGCGAGATGGGTCTGTACGACTTCGCCGGCGGTACCGTGGTGCACATCACCGCCGGGGTCGCTGCCCTGGTGGCCGCGTTGGTGCTCGGACCGCGTCGTGGCTTCCCGGACACGGCCATGCCTCCACACAACATGACCATGACCGTGGCCGGCGCTGGCATGCTCTGGGTCGGCTGGTTCGGTTTCAACGGCGGTTCCGCCCTCGCTGCTGACGGTAACGCGGCCATGGCCATCCTGGTCACCCACCTGTCGGCTGCCGCCGGTACTCTGGTGTGGTTGTCCCTGGAGTGGATCCGCTTCGGCAAGCCCAGCGTGCTGGGCGCGGTCACCGGTATGGTGGCTGGCCTGGGCACCATCACCCCGGCCTCCGGCTTCGTGGGTCCGGCGGGCGGCCTGCTGATCGGTATCATCGCCGGCTTTGTGTGCTTCAACGCCACCCTGTACATCAAGCGCGTGCTCAAGATCGACGATTCGCTGGATGTGTTCCCGGTGCACGGGGTGGGCGGCATCATCGGTACCCTGATGGCCGGGGTCTTCTCCGCCACCTCGCTCGGTGTGTTCAGTGGCTACGGTTTTGCCGAGGGTATCGACAGCATGGTGGGCCAGCTCAAGGTGCAGGCCATCGGCGTGCTGGCCACCGCGGTGTTCACCGCCGTGCTCACCTGGGTGATCCTCAAGCTGGTGGATGCCCTGCTTGGCCTGCGGGTGAGTGCCGACGAGGAACAGGAGGGGCTGGATATCGTGCTGCATGAAGAGCGCGGCTACGATCTGCACGGATAGGCCTGAGCCCGCTGGCTGAGCAACCCGCCGCACCTATGGGTGCGGCGGGTTTTTTGTGCGTGGAGCTTGGCCCGAAGGGGAATGTATAGGACAAATGTCTTATAAAATGGATATGTCAACTCATTGATTTTAAAGGAAACGTAAAAATTGGTTCGCTTTTTCTTGCGCGCTCTGCTTGAATTGCCCCCAGTTGTCGGGGCCGGTTGCGTGCCGGTCCGATCCGAAAATCACTCAGCAGCGGGGGCGACCCATGACCAGCAAACCCGATATCGATCCCCAGGAGACTCAGGAGTGGCTCGAGGCCCTCGAGGCGGTGCTCGAGCACGAGGGTGCGGAACGCGCGCATTTCCTGATCGAGCGCATGATCGACAAGGCGCGCCGCTCCGGTGTGAACCTGCCGTTCTCGGCCAACACGGCCTATGTGAACACCATCCCCCTCACCCGGCAGCCGCCCTATCCGGGCGACCAGGCGATAGAGGCGCGCATCCGCGCCTATATCCGCTGGAACGCCATGGCCATGGTGGTGCAAGCCAACCGCAAGGCCTCCGAGCTGGGCGGCCACATCGCCAGCTTCGCCTCGGCGGCGACCCTGTTCGATGTCGGCTTCAATCACTTCTTCCGGGCGAGGAACGAGCAGCAGGAGGGTGACCTGGTGTTTTTCCAGGGGCACTCGGCGCCCGGCATCTATGCGCGCGCCTTCCTCGAAGGCCGACTCAGCGAGGAGGAGCTGAACAACTTCCGCCAGGAGGTCGATGGCGGGGGGCTGTCGTCCTACCCGCATCCCTGGCTGATGCCCAACTTCTGGCAGTTCCCCACCGTGTCGATGGGCCTGGGGCCGATCATGGCCATCTACCAGGCGCGCTTCATGCGTTACCTGCACGACCGCGAGATCACCAATACCGACGGCCGCAAGGTCTGGGCCTTTATGGGTGATGGCGAGATGGACGAGCCCGAATCGCTGGGCGCCATTTCGCTGGCTGCTCGCGAGCGGCTGGACAACCTGGTGTTCGTGGTCAACTGCAACCTGCAACGCCTCGATGGCCCGGTGCGCGGCAACGGCAAGATCATCCAGGAACTCGAGGCGATGTTCCGTGGTGCCGGCTGGAACGTCATCAAGGTGATCTGGGGCGGTTACTGGGACCCGCTGTTCGCCCGTGACAAGCACGGCCTGCTGGTCAAGCGTATGGAAGAGGCGGTGGACGGCGACTACCAGGCCTACAAGGCCAAGGGTGGCGCCTATGTGCGCGAGCACTTCTTCGGCAAGTATCCCGAACTGGCAGCGATGGTGGCCAACATGTCCGATGAGGACATCTGGCGGCTCAACCGCGGTGGCCATGATCCACTCAAGATCTACGCGGCCTATGCGGCGGCCATGAAGCACAAGGGTCAGCCGACTGTGATCCTGGCCAAGACGGTCAAGGGCTACGGCATGGGTGAGGCCGGCGAGGGCCAGAACATCACCCACTCGCAGAAGAAGATGGGCGAGGAGGCGCTACGCCACTTCCGCGACCGCTTCAACATTCCCATCCCCGACGATCAGATTGCCTCGGCGCCGTATTTCAAGCCGCCGGCCGACAGCGCCGAGATGCGTTACCTGCACGAGCGCCGTGCCGAGCTGGGCGGTTATCTGCCCAGCCGCCGTACCGAGAGCAAGCGGCTCGACATCCCGCCGCTGGAGACCTTCAAGGCCCTGCTCGAGGGCAGTGGCGAGCGCGAGATGTCCACCACCATGGCCTTCGTGCGCTTCCTCACCACTCTGATCCGCGACAAGAACGTGGGCAAGTATGTGGTGCCCATTGTGCCCGACGAGGCGCGCACCTTCGGCATGGAGGGCATGTTCCGTCAGCTGGGCATCTATTCGAGTGTCGGCCAGCTCTACACCCCGGTGGACTCCGACCAGGTGATGTACTACCGCGAGGACAAGAAGGGACAGATCCTGCAGGAGGGCATCAACGAGGCCGGTGCCATGTCGTCGTGGATCGCCGCCGCGACCGCCTACAGCAATCATGGCGTGACCATGATCCCCTTCTACATCTACTACTCGATGTTCGGCTTCCAGCGGGTAGGCGATCTGGCCTGGGCCGCCGGCGACATGCAGGCACGCGGTTTCCTGCTCGGCGGCACCGCCGGGCGCACCACGCTTGCCGGCGAGGGCCTGCAGCACCAGGACGGGCACAGCCACCTGCAGGCGGCGACCATCCCCAATTGCCGCAGCTACGACCCGACCTTCGCCTACGAGCTGGCGGTGATCCTGCGCCACGGCATGAAGGTGATGTACGAGGAGCAGCAGAACGTCTTCTACTACGTCACCGTGATGAACGAGAACTACCCGCAGCCGGCCATGCCCGAGGGTGTGGAAGAGGGCATCATCCGCGGCATCTACCGTTACCGGCAGGGGTCGCGCAAGAAGAAGCGGGTGCAGTTGATGGGTTCGGGCACCATCCTGCGCGAGGTGATCGCCGCGGCCAACCTCCTCGAGGAAGAGTGGAACGTGGCTGCCGACGTGTGGAGTGTGACCAGCTTCAACGAGCTGCGCCGCGACGGCATCGACGTGGAGCGCTGGAACATGCTGCATCCCACGAAGACGCCGCGCGTGCCCCATGTGCAGAAGGTGCTGGGCGACGCCCGCGGCCCGGTGGTCGCCGCCACCGACTACATACGCGCCTTCCCCGAGCAGATCCGGCCTTACCTGGGCGATCGTCACTACCTGACTCTGGGCACCGACGGCTTCGGCCGTTCGGATTTGCGCTCGCAGCTGCGCAAGCACTTCGAGGTCAACCGCTACTACGTCGTGGTCGGCGCGCTCAAGGCGCTGGCCGACGTGGGCGAGATCGAGCCCAAGGTCGTGGCCCAGGCGATCAAGGCCTACAAGATCGACCCCGAAAAACCCAACCCGGTGACGGTCTGAGGAGGGAGCGGAGATGAGCCAGACGATCGAAGTGCAACTCCCGGATATCGGTGACTTCAAGGATGTCGAGGTGATCGAGATCCTGGTCGCGCCGGGTGACGTCATCCAGCCCGAGCAGTCGCTGATCACCCTCGAGAGCGACAAGGCCACCATGGAGATCCCGGCCCCGCAGGGCGGGCGGGTGGCCGAGGTGAAGGTCGCTATCGGCGACAAGATCAACCAGGGCGACCTGATCCTGTTGCTCGAGGCGGACGCCGACGGGGACGCCGCTGCCGAAGCGGAAGCACCCGCGCAGGAGGCGCCTGTGGACGAGGCGCCGGCCCCGGCGCCGGTGGCCGCAGCGCAATCCGAGTCTGCTCCAGCGGCCGCCGGCGAGGTGCAGCGCCTGCCGGTGACCGTGCCCGACATCGGCGACTTCAAGGACGTCGAAGTAGTCGAGGTGCTGGTGAGTGACGGCGACAGCGTCGAGAAAGAGGGGTCGCTGATTACTCTCGAGACCGACAAGGCCACGATGGAGATCCCGTCGCCCTACGAGGGCACGGTGCGCGATCTGAAGGTCGCGGTCGGCGACCGGGTCAACCAGGGTGATTTTCTCTGCGAGATCGAGACCCGTGCAGAGGCGCCGGCGGTATCGGCGCCGGCAGCCAGTGAACCCACACAAGCCCCGGCCTCCGTTGCGAGTGCGCAGCATGAGCGCAGGCCCGGCGAGAAGCCGGCGCGCAAGCGGCCGGTGATCGCACGTCCCTCGGATGCTCCCAAGGGCCGTGCGCACGCCAGCCCGGCAGTGCGCCGTTTCGCCCGCGAGCTGGGTGTCGATCTCCTCCACGTACCCGGTTCCGGTCCCAAGGGGCGCATCACCAAGGAAGACGTCCAGGCCTTCGTCAAGCGTACCCTGGCCGAGGGGGCGCCTGCGGTGGCCGCCTCCGGTCCGCTGCAACTGCCGCGCCCGCCGGAGATCGACTTCAGCCAGTTCGGCGAGGTCGAGGAGATCGAACTCGGTCGCATCAAGAAGATCAGCGGCAAGCACCTGCACAATGCTTGGCTGGGCATCCCGCATGTCACCCAGTTCGACGAGGCTGACATCACCGAGCTCGAGGCCTTCCGCAAGGGGCTCAAGGCTCAAGCGGAAAAGGAGGGCGTCAAGCTCACTTTCATGCCCTTCCTGATGAAGGCGCTGGCTGCGGCATTGAAGGAATACCCTCAGTTCAACGCCTCGCTGGCGCCGGATGGCGAGCACCTGATCCTGAAGAAATACCTGCACATTGGCATCGCCGTGGATACCCCCAACGGGTTGATGGTGCCGGTGGTGCGCGACGTGGACAAGAAAGGCGTATTCGAACTGGCGCGTGACTTGATGGATGTGAGCTCGCGGGCGCGCGAGGGCAAGCTCTCGCCTGCTGACATGCAGGGTGGCTGCATCTCCATCTCCAGCCTGGGCGGCATCGGTGGTACCCAGTTCACGCCCATCGTGAATGCGCCCGAGGTGGCCATCCTGGGCGTGTCGCGTGCCGAAATGAAACCCAAGTGGAACGGGGTCGATTTCGAGCCACGCCTGATCATGCCGTTCAGCCTGTCCTATGATCACCGGGTGATCGACGGTGCCGAAGGGGTGCGCTTTACCACCTATCTGGGGCAGTTGCTGAGCGACATCCGACGGCTGGTGCTCTGAGCCACCCTGTCAGGGTCCTGGGCCCTGACAGGGTGTACGGAGATGAAGTGTTGCGGCATTGAAGATTTCGATTGCGTATTGGAGGTCGGCGGTATTGAATGCATTTGGGATGCGCTGAGCTGTCCTTCCTCGCAAGCAGGCGAGGTGGCCAAACCCAGCGTATTCCTGGCACGGCGACCGGGAGAAACGAGAAACGATGAGTAAAAACATTCGGGCAGAGGTGGTGGTTCTTGGTGGCGGTCCAGGCGGCTATAGCGCAGCCTTTCGTGCCGCCGACCTGGGGTTGAAGACGGTACTGGTTGAGCGCTATCCGACGTTGGGAGGCGTCTGTCTGAACGTCGGTTGTATCCCCTCCAAGGCTCTGTTGCACACCGCCGAGGTGATCAACGAGGTGGCTGAGCTTGAGGTCATGGGGGTGCGCTACACCAAGCCGAAGATCGACCTCGACAAGATGCGTGCCGGCAAGGATGCGGTGGTCGCAAAGCTCACTGGCGGTCTCGCTGCATTGGCTAGGCAACGCAAGGTGCAGGTGATCACCGGCTGGGGCGAGTTCGCTTCGCCGCGTACCTTGTCGGTGAAGACCGAGGAGGGCACGGTGCAGGTGGATTTCGATCACGCCATCATCGCTGCCGGTTCGCGCCCGGTGAAGATTCCAGGCTTCCCCAACGACGACCCGCGCCTGCTCGATTCCACTGGAGCACTCGCCCTGCAGGACATCCCGAAGCGCTTTCTCATCATCGGTGGTGGCATCATTGGTCTGGAGATGGCCACCGTCTATGCCACCCTGGGCTCGAAGGTCGATATCGTCGAGCTCCAGCCCGGCCTGATCCCGGGCTGTGACCCCGATCTGGTGCGGCCCTTGCAAAAGCGCCTGTCGAAGCAGGTGCAGAATATCTGGCTGAACACCCGGGTAGCCGACATCCAGGCGCTCAAGTCTGGGCTCAAGGTCACCTTCGAGGGCGACAAGGCCCCCGAACCACAAGTTTACGACCGTGTGCTGGTCGCAGTCGGACGCACCCCCAACGGCAAGCTGATCGCCGCCGACAAGGCGGGCGTCCAGGTCGATGAGCGCGGTTTCATTCCAGTGGACGCGCACATGCGCACCAATGTGCCGCACATCTACGCCATTGGCGACATCGTCGGTAATCCCATGTTGGCGCACAAGGCAGTACACGAAGGTCACGTCGCCGCCGAGGTGATCGCCGGGCTGCCGGCGCTGTTCGATCCCATGACCATCCCCTCGGTGGCCTACACCGATCCCGAGATCGCCTGGATGGGCCTGACCGAGACCGAAGCAAAGGAGAAGGGCATCGAGATCGAGAAGGGTGTATTTCCCTGGGCTGCCTCCGGTCGCGCGCTCGGCATCCATCGCGAGGAAGGCTTTACCAAGCTGATCTTCGATGCCCGCAGCAAGCGTCTGCTCGGTGCCGGCATCGTCGGGCGCAACGCCGGCGAATTGATCGGCGAGACGGTGCTGGCTCTGGAGATGGGCGCGGACGCCGAGGACATCGCGCTCACCATCCATCCGCATCCCACGCTCAACGAATCGATCGGCATGGCTGCTGAAATGGCCGAGGGCACCATCACCGACCTGATGCCCCCGCGCAAGAAGCGTTGAGGCTGCCGGGAACGGGGAAGTGGGCGTGGTGCCACTGTATTACCGCGAGTACGGTGATGCCGGCCCCTCCCTGATCCTGCTGCACGGCCTGTTCGGCTCTTCGGCCAACTGGGGTTCGATCGCACGCGAGCTGGGCGGGCAGTTCCGGGTGATCGTTCCCGATCTGCGCAATCATGGTCGCTCGCCGCATGCCGAACCGATGGACTACGCGGCGATGGCAGAGGACGTCCAGGCGCTGATCGACACCCTGGGGTTGGAATGCCCCCTGGTGGTTGGCCACAGCATGGGCGGCAAGGTAGCGATGAGGCTGGCGCTGGCCTCGCCCGGCGCGGTGGCGGCCATCGGCGTGGTGGATATCGCGCCGGTGGCCTACGATCACGATTTCTCCGACGTTTTCGCGGGCTTCGAGGCCGTGGGCCTGGCGTCGATCCAGGGGCGCACCGAGGCCGACCGGCAGATGGCTGTCTTTGTGCCCGATGCGGCGGTGCGCGCCTTCCTGCTGCAGAACCTGGTCCACGAGGCCGGGCGCTGGCGCTGGCGGCTGAACCTGCCGGTGCTGCGCGCGGCAATGGAGCGGATCACGGGTTTCGAGGTGCCGGAGACTGCCCGCTACGAGGGGCCGGCGCACTTCATCTACGGCGCCCGTTCCAACTATGTGCAGCCCACACACGAGCAGGTCGTACGGTCTCTGTTTCCGCAGGCGGTGTTCTGCTCGGTGGAGGGCGCCGGGCACTGGGTCTATGCCGAGCGGCGCGCAGCCTTCCTGCAATGTCTCGAGCGATTGTTGAATGCCTGACTCGTTGCAATACGAGATGGTGGCACGGGAGCTTGCCGAACACGGCTGTGCGTTCTCACCTGCCTGGCTGCACGGCGCCCTGTTCGGCCTGATCGCGCTGCATGACGATGACCATGAGGCTGGGTGCGAACGGCTTCGGGTCTTGCTCGATGCCGATGACCGACTGGGCGCTTGGTTGCGCGAGAGCTACCGGGCGCTGTGGGCCACACTGGATGGTCCGGGGCTGGATTTCGGTATGCCCCTGCCGGAGGGCGGGGTGCCCGAGCGGGCCGTGGCGGTGATCGATTGGGCCGCTGGCTATCTCCAGGGGCTGCATTGCTCGGGGCTGGACGAGGTGGTCTTCCCCGATGCGGCGGGAGGGCATGCCGTCGACGAACTGCGGCAGGTCGCGGCGGCCGAGCCGCGGACTCTGTGTGCCGACGAGGAGGAACTGGAGGAGGTTGCCGAGCACGTCTGGGTGACCGCGGTGCTGGTGCGCGAGTTGCTGGTGGTGGCGCGCGAATAACGAAAAATCCCCGCCCGGCGAGCCGGACGGGGATACGGTGTTGGTCGGAGTGAGAGGATTCGAACCTCCGGCCCCTGCCTCCCGAAGGCAGTGCTCTACCAGGCTGAGCTACACTCCGAAGTTGTCCGTCAGAAGGGGCGGTCCACCGCGAAGTCGGCCAGTGCCATGAGCGCGGTGAGGTAGTTGCTGGCCGGCAGGTCGGCGATGGCCTGCTGGGCGCGTTCGGCCTCTTCTTTCGCGAGGCGGGCAGTGTACGCGATCGCGTCGGTCGATTCAATGGCCCGGCGTACCTCTTCGACCCGGTCGGCGCCCCCCTGTTCGATCACCTCGCGCAGCATGGCGCGGGTGGGCTGGTCGGCTACCGCCATGGCACGGATCAGCGGCAGGGTGGGTTTGCCCTCGGCCAGGTCGTCGCCGATGTTCTTGCCGATGTCGGCCTCGGAGGAGCCGTAGTCCAGCGCGTCGTCGATCATCTGGAAGGCCATGCCGAGCCGCAGGCCGTACTCGGCCATGGCTTCCTCTTCGCGCTCGCAGGCCCCGGCGACCACGGCGCCCAGCCGCGCTCCGGCTTCGAACAGGGTCGCGGTCTTGCGTAGCACCACCTCGCGGTAGCGTTCCTCGTCGGTGTCCGGGTCGTTGCAGTTGAGCAATTGCAGCACTTCGCCTTCGGCGATGCGGTTGGTCGCGGTGGAGAGGATCTGCATTACCCGCATGCTGTCCACGGCGACCATCATCTCGAAGGAACGTGAATACAGGAAGTCGCCGACCAGTACGCTGGCGGCATTGCCCCAGACGGCATTGGCCGTGTCGCGGTTGCGGCGCTTCTCGGAGCCGTCCACCACGTCGTCGTGCAGCAGGGTGGCAGTGTGGATGAACTCGACGATGGCTGCCAGGTCGACATGCTGGTTGCCGGTGTACCCCAGGGCCCGTGCCGAAAGCAGCACGATAAGGGGACGCAGCCGCTTGCCGCCGCTGCCGACGATGTAGTGCCCGATCTGGTTGATCAGCACCACGTCGGAGCTCAGGCGGTCGAGTATCAGCTGGTTGGTGGCCTTGAGATCGTCCGCGATCAGTTCGCGGATGCTGTCGAGATCCATTGAAGTGCTATACCGGTTTGGGGAGCCGGCATCCTAGTTTTGCCGGCTTCGGTCTGTCAAGGTAAGCCGATGACTACTATTGACGTTGGGCGCCCGGCTCTATAGAATGCCGCGTCTTTCCGCAGCCGTGTGGCTGCTCCGCATCGAATTCAGACATTGGAGAGTGTGCAGCCATGTACGCCGTTATCCAGACCGGGGGCAAGCAGTATCGCGTGTCCGAGGGAACCACCCTGCGGGTGGAGAAGATCGCCGCCGACGAAGGCGCCAGCATCGAGATCGACAAGGTGCTGATGGTTGCCGACGGTGACGACATCAAGGTGGGTGCGCCCTATGTCGAAGGCGGCAAGGTGACCGCCACCGTGAAGGCGCACGGCAAGGGCAAGAAGGTGCGCATCATCAAGTTCAAGCGCCGCAAGCACCATATGAAGCGGCAGGGCCATCGTCAGGCCTATACCGAGATCGAAGTGACCGGCATCAGCGCGGGCTAAGGAGAACACACCATGGCACACAAGAAGGCAGGCGGCAGCTCTCGCAACGGCCGCGATTCGGAATCCAAACGCCTCGGCGTCAAGCGTTTCGGCGGCCAGCAGGTGCGTGCCGGCAACATCATCATCCGCCAGCGTGGCACCCGGGTACATCCTGGTGTGAACGTGGGCTGCGGTCGCGACTACACCCTGTTCGCCAAGATCGACGGCGTGGTCAAGTTCGAGACCAAGGGTCCGAAGAACCGCAAGTACGTGAGCGTGGTGCCCGCCTGATCCGGCGCACATTGCTTTACGTATGGGGCCTCGTCATTGGACGAGGCCTTTTCGTTTGTGGGGTACACTGGGGCCACAATGAAATTCGTCGATGAGGCAACAATCCGGGTCGAGGCCGGCGATGGTGGCAACGGCTGCGTCAGTTTTCGTCGAGAGAAGTATATTCCCAAGGGGGGGCCCGACGGAGGCGACGGAGGCGACGGAGGCAGCGTCTGGCTGGTCGGCGACAGCGGTCTGAATACCTTGGTCGATTTCCGGCACCAGCGTCGGCATCGTGCCGAACGCGGTCAGAATGGCATGGGCCGGCAGATGACCGGACGCAAGGGGCAGGACCTGTTCATCCCGGTGCCGGTGGGCACCCGGGTGATCGATGCCGATACCGAGGAACTCATCGGCGAGGTGCTTGAGCATGGCCAGCGCTTGCTGGTGGCCGAGGGCGGCAGGCACGGCCTGGGCAATATCCATTTCAAGAGCAGCACCAACCGCGCGCCGCGCCAGGCCACGCCTGGCACTCCGGGCGAGCGGCGCAATCTGCGCCTGGAGCTGATCGTGCTCGCCGATGTGGGCCTGCTGGGCCTGCCAAATGCCGGCAAGTCGAGCCTGATCGCGGCCATGTCGGCGGCGCGGCCTCGCATCGCCGACTATCCCTTCACCACCCTGTATCCCAATCTGGGCGTGGTCGGCGCAGGTTCCGACCGCAGCTTCGTGATCGCCGACATCCCCGGCGTGATCCAGGGTGCAGCCGAGGGCGCGGGTCTGGGCATCCAGTTTCTCAAGCACCTCTCGCGTACTCGTCTGCTGTTGCACCTGGTGGACATCGCCCCCATGGATGGCGCCGATCCGGCGATACAGGTGCGCGAGATAGAGGCCGAGCTGGCGAAGTACGACCCCGAGCTGGCCTCCCGTGAGCGCTGGCTGGTGCTCAGCAAGTGCGATCTGCTCGACGAGGCCGCGCTGGCCGAGGTGCGTGCGCGCCTGGTCGAGGCGCTGGACTGGCAGGGGCCGGTATTCGCCGTCTCCTCGGTGGCGCGCAGCGGGCTGAAGGAGCTGGAAGACGCCATCGTGGCACAGTTGCATGCGCAGCGGGTGGCTGTCGCGACGGCCGAGATGGAGGCGGATCCCGAACCCTACGATCCGACACGCACATGAAGACGCATGCCGACCTGATACGCGCGCGGCGCTGGGTGGTGAAGATCGGCAGTGCCCTGATCACCGCCGACGGGCGGGGCCTGGATCGCGAGCGCTTGCGTGCCTGGGTGGATCAGCTCGCCGACCTGCTCGGTGAGGGGCACGAGGTGGTGCTGGTTTCTTCGGGGGCGGTGGCTGAGGGTATGTCGCGCATGGGCTGGCACGAGCGTCCGCGCTCGCTGCATGCGCTGCAGGCCGCGGCTGCCATCGGTCAGATGGGGTTGGTGCAGGCCTGGGAGAGCTGCTTCCAGCGTCGCGCCCGGCATACCGCCCAGGTGCTGCTCACCCACGATGACCTGTCCAGTCGCCAGCGTTATCTCAATGCTCGCAGCACCCTGCGCACCCTGCTCGACCTGGGCGTGGTGCCGGTGGTCAACGAGAACGACGCGGTGGCCAACGAGGAGCTGCGCTTCGGTGACAACGACTCCCTGGCCGCGCTGGTGGCCAACCTGGTTGAGGCCGATGTCATGGTGCTGCTCACCGACCAGCCAGGCTTGTTCGATGATGATCCGCGGCACAATCCGCAGGCGCGGCTGATCCCGGTGGCCGAGGCGCGTGACCCGGCACTTGATGCCGTGGCTGGCGAGAGCCGGGGGGCCTTGGGGAGTGGTGGCATGGCCACCAAGTTGCGTGCCGCCCGCCTGGCCGCACGCTCAGGTACGGCCACGGTGATCGCCGGGGGCACCGAACCGGATGTGCTTATCCGCCTGGCGGCGGGCGAGGCGCTGGGTACCCTGTTGTTGCCGGCGCAGGAGCCCGATGCGGCGCGCAAGCGCTGGCTGGCCGGTCACCTGCGGGTCAAGGGGCGCTTGGTACTGGACGACGGTGCCGTGGAGGTGTTGCGACGCGCCGGGCGCAGCCTGCTGGCGGTGGGGGTGCGCGAGGTCGAGGGCGATTTCCGGCGGGGCGAGCTGGTTGCCTGCGTGGACGAGCGGGGACGCGAGGTAGCGCGTGGCCTGGTCAATTATTCCGCTGACGAGGCGCGGCGCATCAAGGGCCAGCCCTCGTCGCGCATCGAGGCCATCCTCGGCTATATAGATGAGGAAGAGCTGATTCATCGCGACAACCTGGTGCTGGTCTGAAGGTTGTCGTTCCGGCGCCGTTTGAGAAAAAAAACCCTGCCGCGGTCCGTGCGGCAGGGCGATGTGTCGCCGGCTCGGTTGGCAAACCCAGTGGTCCTTCAATGGTCTTCCTGACCAAGTGTCTTCCCTGAAAGTCCCTATCAGGCGACGGTGTCATTGTGCCGCGATTCGTCCTATCGCACATGACGCCATTGACGACAAATGATGTAGGAATTTTCCTACAGGAGTGTCAATCGGTAGTTGATGAAGGCCCGGGTGTTGTTACCGTCCGGGCCCATGTCGCTGTGGACCAAGTCGAAATGCAGGTTCTCCGAGAGAGAATAACCGGCCCACAGGTCCCATTCGTCGCCCACTCCCTGGTCGAAATCCACGTGGCGCACGCCCAGGCTCAGGCGGTCGATCCCATGGTATTCCGCGCCCAGAGCAAGGGCGCGGATGCGCGGGGTCCCGTCGATGGTGTTCTGGTCGCAGGAGGTGAAGAAGGGGCCGCCGCCGTAACCGTTGCTCACGCTGCCGCTGCCGCTGACCCGGTTGTAGTTGCCCGACAGGGTGAAGTCGTCGAGTGTGTAGGCCACGGAGAGGCCCCAGGCGTGGGCGCTCTGGTTGGCTGCCTTGTCCTGCTGGCGGGTCCATTGCCACCTCAGGTGCAGATTGTCGATCGGGTCGCCGCCGGCCTCGAGATAGAAGATGTCGGTGCCATCCGGCTGGCGGTAATACCAGGCCTGAGCGTCCCAGTGGGTCGCGCTGCGATTCACCCCGAGCAGGGTCAGGCCACGCTTGCCGTTGATGCGCGTGAACTTCTCCTGGCGAGCGTCCACCCCCGCCCAGCGGCGCAGGTGGGCCAGGGTGAATTCCCAGTCCTCGAAGGTGTTATTGCTGAGCACGACCCCTTCGAAGGTGTTGGGGATCATGCCGATGTCGTCGGTATCGGCGAAGGGGGTGTCGATCTCCTGGCGGCCGATGCGCAGACGGGTCTCTCCCAGATGGCCTTCCACCCAGAGCTGGCCGAAGACGGCGTAGCCCTTGCCGTTGGGGCCGCCGGCGGAATCGAGGAACAGCGGGTCGTCATTCATGCCGCCGACAGGTGTGGTGGCATAAAGGGTGGAGCCGGCGCGCAGGTTTCGCCACGCCGGTGTCGTGCCATCCAGGCGGGCGCCGACGGACAGGGATTCCACGGTGTTGCCTGTGCCATTGTCGGTGGCGGTGTAACCTAGGCGCAGCTCGCTGGAGAGTGCCCCCGGGGGCTGCATGGCGCAACCGCAGCCGAGCGGGCCGGCGCCAATGAGTAGCAAGGTCCATGATGGGGCTTTGCGGTACGCCTTGTGCATTATCAGAACTCTTCCCACTCGTCGTCGTCCTCGACGATTGCCGCTGCCGCTGCCGCTGCCGCTGCTGGTCTGGCTGCCGGCCGCGGTGCCGGGGCGGGCTTGGTGGGCGGTGTCGGTGCGGCTGCCGGTGCCGGGGCTGCCGGCTGTTCCTGCGCCCGGGTTTCCATGCCATTGAGGCGGAAGAAGCCGACCAGCCGCTCCAGTTCCCTGGCTTTTTCGTTGAGCTGGGCCGAGGCGGCCGAGGTCTGCTCGGCCAGTGCCGCATTCTGTTGGGTGACCTCGTCCATCGAGGCGACTGCGCGATTGACCTGTTCGATGCCGGCTGATTGCTCGACAGAGGCGGCGGCGATCTCGGCGATGATATCGCCGACTTTCTTGACCGCTACAACGATCTCTTCCAGGGTGTTGCCAGATTCGTCCACCAGCTCGCTGCCGGCCTGTACCTTGGAAACCGAGTCCTGGATCAGCTCCTTGATCTCCTTGGCGGCTTCGGCAGATCGTGAGGCCAGGTTGCGCACCTCGGTGGCCACTACCGCGAAGCCACGACCTTGTTCGCCGGCGCGTGCGGCTTCTACCGAGGCATTGAGTGCCAGCAGGTTGGTCTGGAAGGCGATCTCGTCGATCACGCTGATGATCTCGGCGATCTTCGCGCTGGACTCGTTGATCTCGCGCATGGCGCCGACCGCGCGACTGACGACCTCGCCGCCGCGTGTGGCGAGCTGGCTGGCGTTGCCAGCGACCTGATCGGCCTGGCGGGCGTTGTCGGCGTTGTTGCGTACCGTGGAGGTCAACTCTTCCATGCTGGAGGCGGTTTCTTCCAGGGCTGATGCCTGCTGCTCGGTGCGTGCCGAAAGGTTGGTGTTGCCAGCGGTGATTTCGGCCGAGGCGGTGGAGATGCTGTCGGCCGATTCGCGCAGCTTGCGCACGATGCCTTCGATATTGGCAATGGTCTTGTTGACGTCTTCCTTCACTTGGCCAAAAGTGCCGGCGTAGTCGCGGGTGATGGTCTCGGTCAGATCGCCTTCGGCCATGCGCCGCATTACCCGGGCGATGTCGCTGAAGCCGGTCTCGATCTCCTCGAGCAGCTCGTTCATGCCCTCTGCCAGTTGCCGGAAGAAGCCTTCCTTGCCTTCCAGCGAGATGCGGCGGTCGAGTTCACCGCGTCGCGCGGCGGCCACGATGCTGTCGATTTCGCGTTCCACGGCGACTTCCTCGGTGCGGTTGGTCCATTCCACCGCAGTGCCCAGGCGCTGGCCGTTCTCGTTGTATACCGGGTTGGCGACGATCTTGAGGGTCAGACCGGCGACTTCGACCTCGCGGCTGACCGTGCCTTTTGCATTGTCCAGCAAAGCACGCTGGTGGCGGCGATCCTTATGGAACACGTCCATGTTGGCGCCGCGCAGGTTCGAGGCGTCGAAGTTGGGCAGTACCTCACGCAGTGTCGGTTCAGCCTCCTTGAACAGGCGTTCCAGAGCCTCGTTCAGGTAGATGATGTTGTAGTCGGCATCGGCCACCATCACCGCGCTGCCGACCTTGTCCAGGGCGGCGCGGATGCGCGCGTTCTCCTCGGCCTCGCGGCGTTCCTGTTCCAGCCGCTCGGCTTCGATGCGTGCCTGCTCGACCTCCTCGGTGCGGTCGGTCCACTGGGTGACTCGCCCCAGATAGGTCTGCTGCTCGTCGTATACGGGGCTGGCGACAAAGCGGATGTGCCGGTCGCCCAGGCGAGTGTCGATGCGAATGGTTTCCTGCAGCGGCCGGCTGAAGGCGGCGATGGCATTCTCGTCGTCGAAGTAGTCGCGCAAGCGGCCGCCGATCAGCTTGTCCACCCGGAAGCCGGGATGTGTACGGGAGATGGTCGGTGTCAGGGACTCGAACAGGCGGCGCGCCGCATTGTTCATGTAGATCAGGATATTGTTCTCGTCGGAGACGGTGATGGCGACATCGGCGTTGTCCAGTGCCGAGCGCATGCGCCCGTTCTCGGTGAGTTGCTGCTTCATGCGTACCATCTGCTCGCGCAGCGCGTTGCGCATCTCCAGCAGGGCACGGTAGAGGCCGCGGGCCTGTTCTTCTCCTGAGTAACGGGTATCGAGGTCACCGGCCGCGATCGAGGCGGCAATCCGCTCCAGTTCGCCCGGATCGTGCCCGATGGTGTGGAAGATGTTGCGGAACAGCCAGGCCATGAGGGCCACCACCAGGGCGAAGGCTATTGAACCGATACTGGTGTAGAGCAACAGGTCGCCCGATAGCGACTTGTTCAGTTGTGTCTGGGCGGTGACCCGTTCCCGTGCCTTCTGCAGGAAGGGTTGAATCTCGCCCGAGAGCCTCTCGGCAGCGGCGTCGAACTCACCCATCAGGGCGTTGCCGGCATCGGGCCCTCCTTCCACATAGGCGGTGGCCATGCGTTTTCCCGCCGCGTAGTAGGCTTCGAAGGCCGGCAGCATGCGCCCGTATTCGTCATGGTTGGCCGGGTCGATTTGCTGCAGCTCACTCAGCAGTTCGCGGAAGCGTTGTGCCTGGGTCTCGGCCTGGACGAAACCATCGTTGAGGCCGTTCTTCCCCTGGGTGGCGCTGATGTCGGTCAGCCATTGCTGGACCTGGACTACCGCCAGGTTGAGCTGGTGGGCCTTGTCCATGACCACCACGTCGTGGTCGAGCAGGGTGTCCATCTGGCTGCTCAGTCGATGTTCGTAGGACAGGATAAGGGCGATGGTGGTGCCGGCGGTGACCACCAGCATGAGCACGATGGCTGCCAGTTGTTGTTGCAGGTTCAGACGGGATAACCGGGTCATGCCATGGTTCCTCGAGTGCAGTAGAAAAGGTGACATGCCTATCTGGCGACCCCGGTAGGCGTTTCTTTAGCTTTTCAGTGACGCGGGTCATGGATTGCCGAAGAGGCGTTCAGTATGGCGCGTGACCCGTCCGGCCCACCGCAGGTTGGTCGGTGGTCGACAAGTTTTCGGTCTGGGCGTGGAGGGCAGGGGGGATATGGGAACGAGGGGGTCAGGTGGCGCGCATACCGCGTGCTGACATGGTGTGGCATCGCAGTGCCCGGCGCATGAGTAGGGGCCTGCGAGGTGGCGCTGTCCTGTTGGCGGGCTATTGCCTGGGCAAGCTACGGTCGTAGGCAGGCGGGTGAGGCGGGGTATCGTCACCTTGCTCCCTGCTGACCGTCTCGACTCGTGTGAGCAAGCGGCAGCAGGGAGCGGGCATGAAAAAACCGGCCGCAGCCGGTTTTCGGGCGCCTTGTCAGGGCTGGTTCAGAGCGCCTTGATTTGGGCGTTGAGGCGGCTCTTGTGGCGCGCGGCCTTGTTCTTGTGGATCAGACCCTTGCAGGCCAAGCGATCCAGGATCGGCACCGCCTGCTTGTAAGCCTCTTCCGCGGCGCTCTTGTCACCGGCAGCGATCGCCTTGATCACCTTCTTGAGCTCGGTGCGCATCATGCTGCGGCGGCTGGCGTTGTGCCGACGGCGCTTCTCTGCCTGACGGGCGCGCTTGCGTGCTTGAGGAGAATTGGCCACTTCAGTGCTCCTGAATTTGTTGGGCTTCGTAAAAAGACGGCGAATTATGTAGCTCGCCCGGGGGGTTGTCAAGCACGGCTTCCCCTGCTGTCGCCCCGGCGCGGCACTTCATTATAATGCGCGACTTCCCAGACCCTGCTGGAGGCCGGGCCGCTGTCCTTGTTTCGTTCCCTGTCCACCGTTGGTGTGTTTACCCTGGCGTCGCGCGTCCTCGGTTTCTTGCGGGACCTGGTGCTGGCGCAGCTGTTTGGGGCCAACGCCCTGACCGACGCCTTTTTCGTCGCCTTCAAGATCCCCAATTTCCTGCGCCGCCTGTTCGCCGAGGGGGCCTTTGCCACGGCCTTCGTGCCGGTGCTCACCGAGTACCGGACGCGTGGTGATGCGCGTGAGCTGCGCGATTTCATCGATCACGTGGCTGGCAGTCTCGGCTTGGTGCTGTTGGTGGTGTCTGCGATCGGGGTGCTGGCTGCGCCACTGGTGGTGGGGTTGTTCGCTTTCGGTTGGGTGGTGGGAGAGCAGCACGAAAAGCTGGCTCTGGCCGCCGACATGCTGCGCCTGACCTTTCCCTACCTGTTTTTCATCTCCTTGACCGCCTTTGCCGGCGGCATCATGAACGCCTGGAACCGTTTCGCGGTGCCTGCCTTCACCCCGGTGCTGCTGAATCTCTCGCTGATCGGCTGCGCCCTGTGGCTCTCGCCGCTGATGGATCAGCCAGTGGTGGCTCTGGCCTGGGGGGTGCTGATCGCCGGTGTCACCCAGTTCGTGTTCCAGTTGCCCTTCCTCGCGCGGCTCGATCTGTTGCCGCGTCCGCGCCCGGGTTTCGATCACCCAGGGGTGCGGCGCATCCTCAAGCTGATGCTGCCAGCCCTGTTCGCCGTCTCGATCACTCAGATCAACCTGTTGCTGGACACGGTGCTGGCCTCCACTCTGGTCACCGGCAGCATCTCCTGGCTGTATTACTCGGATCGCCTGATGGAGTTTCCTCTGGGCGTGCTCGGCGTGGCCCTGGGCACGGTGCTGCTGCCGCGTCTGTCGCGCGAACGGGCCGAGCAATCGTCGGCCGAGTTCGACCGCACACTCGACTGGGGGCTGCGCATGGCGGTACTGTTCGGGGTGCCCGCGGCGGTGGGGTTGGCGGTGATGGCCGGCCCTGTGATCAGCACCCTGTTCCAGTCGGATGCCTTCTCTGGCGAGGACGTGTTGATGGCGCGCCACAGCCTCATCGCCTACGCAGTGGGGCTGCCGGCCTTCATCCTGATCAAGGTGCTGGCGCCGGCCTGGTATGCACACCAGGACACGCGCAGCCCGGTGCGCATCGGCGTGATCGCCATGCTCGTGAACATGATATTCAACCTGATCCTGATATTTCCCCTGCAGCATGCCGGTCTGGCGCTGGCTACCAGCCTGTCGGCCTGGCTGAATGCTGCCCTGTTGGGGCATGGCCTGTATCGTAAAGGCTGGTTCCGTCCCGCGGCCGGCTGGGGGCAGTTTCTAGGCCGGGTGAGCCTGGCCTGTCTGCTGATGGTCCTGGTGTTGCATTTCGGTGCTGGCGATCTGGCAGGCTGGCTGGCGGCCACGCGCATGCAACGCGTGTTCGATCTGTTGCTGTGGGTGCCTGCGGGGGCGCTGGCCTATTTCGGCCTGCTGTTCGCCAGTGGCCTGCGTCCGGCGCACCTGCGCCGTAGTGCTTAGGAGGGGGGGATGAGACGTTTCCTGTGGGTGGCGCTGGTAGTGGCGCTGATCGATCAGGTCAGCAAGTACTGGATTCTCGGGCATTTTCGTGAATACGAGGTGCTCACCGTCTGGCCTGTGTTCAATCTGACCCTGGTCTACAACCAGGGGGCGGCTTTCAGTTTCCTGGCCGATGCCGGGGGCTGGCAGCACTACCTGTTCGTCGGGCTGGCGCTGGTGGTCTCCGTACTGCTGGTGGTGTGGTTGTGGCGCCTGCCGCCGGAGCGGCGACTCGAGGCCTGGGGGTTGTCGCTGGTGCTCGGTGGGGCTCTGGGCAATCTGGTCGATCGCCTAGTGCATGGCCGGGTGGTGGATTTCTTGCAGTGGCACTGGGAGGAGCGCTATTTCCCTTCGTTCAATCTGGCGGACAGTGCCATCACCCTGGGGGTGATCCTGTTGCTGATCGATGCCCTGCGTGGCCAGCCTGATGTCAGATGATTCCTACACGGTTTGTCGCCATTCGCCGATGTATAGAGAGCGGCCGCGCCCCATAATGCACTTACCGCTGCAGGGATGGAGGCCGGCAAGGGATCGCCGGCGCAGGGATGCCCTATGTCAGGGATGGATCGAACAACCGGCGGTGGCGCCTGCCCCCAGGGAGGGGAGCAGGCTTTTTTATTGCCTGTCGTTTGCCAGTGCCGCCGGCGAGGGGCTTTCCGATATAATCTGACGCTTGTTTTCGAGAATCGGAACGGGTGTGCAACTCATTCGCGGGCAACACAATCTGCGCGATGTTCACCGGGGCTGCGTGGCGACCATCGGCAATTTTGATGGTGTGCACCGAGGTCACCAGGCGGTGTTCGAGGCCCTGCGTGCGCGTGCCGCAGAGCACGCTCTGCCTTCGCTGGTGATCACCTTCGAGCCGCACCCGCTGGAGTATTTCCGGCCCGAAGAGGCGCCGGCGCGCCTGATGCGCACCCGCGAGAAGCTTGAGCACATCCGCGCCGCCGGCATCGACCGGGTGTTGCTGTTGCGCTTCGATCAGGACCTGGCGCTGTTGTCGGCCGAGGATTTCATCCAGGATTACCTGGTGGATGCGCTGGGCGTGCGCCACCTCTATGTAGGGGACGACTTCCGCTTCGGTCACCGGCGTACCGGCGATTTCGCGTTGCTGGCGGCAGCGGGCGAGCAGCATGGTTTTGCCGTGGAGAGCCTGGAGACGGTCAGTGACGGCGGTGGCCGGATCAGCAGTACGCGTATCCGCGAGGCACTGGCGGTCGGAGACCTGGCCACCGTGCGCCGTTGTCTGGGGCGTGACTACACGGTCAGTGGCCGGGTGGCGCACGGCCACAAGCGTGGGCGCCGCATCGGTTTCCCGACGCTGAACGTGGGGCTGGTGAGACAGCGCAGTCCGGTGCGCGGGGTGTTCGCGGTGCGCGTCGCGGGGCTCGGTGACGACCTGCTGCCCGGCGTAGCCAATGTCGGCAACCGGCCCACCCTGGAAGGCGATGATCGCTTCCTGCTCGAGGTGCACCTGTTTGATTTCGACCGCGAGGTCTATGGCGAGCAAGTCACCGTGCATTTCATCGAACGTATCCGTGACGAGAAGAAATTCGACTCTTTCGATCAGCTGCGTGAGCAGATTGCGCAGGATGCGCAACGCGCCCGTGAACTGCTGGTCGGCGACTCCTCCCCTTGCATCACCAACCGGGCATGACCGTGAGTGACTACAAAGACACGCTGAACCTCCCCAAGACCGCATTCCCCATGAAGGCCAACCTGGCCCAGCGCGAGCCCGAGCGGCTGGCCAAATGGGAGAGCGAGGGCCTGTATCACCGTATTCGCCGCGCCTGCGAGGGACGCCCGAAGTTCGTGCTGCACGACGGACCGCCCTATGCCAATGGCGACATCCACATCGGGCACGCGGTGAACAAGCTGCTCAAGGACATGATCGTCAAGAGCCGCACGCTCGACGGCTACGACGCCCCCTATGTGCCGGGCTGGGACTGCCATGGCCTGCCGATCGAGCTGCAGGTCGAGAAGAAGGTGGGCAAGCCGGGGCGCAAGGTGAGCGCGGCCGAGTTCCGGCAGGCCTGCCGGGATTACGCCATGAAGCAGATCGAGCGCCAGCGCGTGGACTTCAAGCGCCTGGGGGTCCTGGGTGATTGGGAGAATCCCTATCTCACCATGAACTTTGCCCAGGAGGCCGACATCGTGCGCGCCCTGGGGCGCATCGCCGCGCGCGGCCACATCGTGCAGGGCGCCAAGCCGGTGCACTGGTGCATCGATTGCGGATCGGCACTGGCGGAGGCCGAGGTCGAATACAAGGACAAGGAATCCTGGGCCATCGACGTGCGTTTCCCGGTGGTCGATGTCGATGACCTGCTCGCGCGCCTGCCCGAGGTTGCACCCGGTCGTGGCCCGGTCTCGGTGGTGATCTGGACCACCACGCCCTGGACCCTGCCGGCCAACCAGGCGGTGGCACTGAATGCCGACCTGGACTACGTGCTGCTACAGGCCGGTGACGAGCGCCTGCTGATCGCCGAGGGCATGCGCGAGTCCGCACTGGCACGCTGGGGATGGGCGGATGTCGAGGTGCTGGGCGTGGTGCGCGGCGCGGTGCTCGAGCACTTGAAGCTGCGCCACCCCTTCTACGACCGCGAGGTGCCGGTGGTTCTCGGCGAACACGTCACCCTGGATGCCGGTACCGGTGCGGTACACACCGCGCCCGGGCATGGCGTGGAGGACTTCGTGGTCGGTCAGCGCTACGGCCTGCCGGTGGACAACCCGGTGGCCGGCAATGGCGTCTACGTGGAGGGTACCGAGCTGCTGGCCGGCGAGCACGTGTTCAAGGCCAATGAAAAGGTGATCGACATACTGCGCGAGCGCGGGATGCTGGTGCATGCCGGGAAGCTCAACCACAGTTATCCCTGCTGCTGGCGGCACAAGACGCCGATCATCTTCCGCGCTACCCCGCAGTGGTTCATCGGCATGGAGCAGGCCGGGCTGCGCAAGACCGCGCTGGCACAGATCGAGCAGGTGGACTGGCTGCCCGATTGGGGGCGTGCGCGTATCCGCGGCATGGTCGAAAACCGGCCCGACTGGTGCATCTCGCGTCAGCGTACCTGGGGGGTGCCCATCGCCTTCTTCGTGCATCGTGAGACCGGCGAGTTGCATCCCGATACCGAACGGCTCACCGAGGAGGTTGCCCGGCGCATCGAGCGCGAGGGCATCCAGGCCTGGTTCGATCTCGATGCCGGCGAGCTGTTGGGCGAGGAAGCCGAGCAGTACGAAAAGGTCACCGATACCCTGGACGTGTGGTTCGACTCCGGCGTGACCCATGCCTGTGTGCTCGACGGGCGCGCCGAGCTGACACGTCCAGCCGACCTGTACCTGGAAGGCTCCGACCAGCACCGAGGCTGGTTCCAGTCCTCGTTGCTGACCTCGGTGGCGATGTTCGATGCCGCCCCGTATCGCGCCTGCCTGACCCATGGCTTCACGGTGGACGCCCAGGGGCGCAAGATGTCCAAGTCGCTGGGCAATGTCATCAGCCCGCAGGAGATTCTCAAGACCCTGGGCGCGGACATCATTCGCCTGTGGGTGGCGGCCACCGACTATCGTTCGGAGATGACCGTTTCCAAGGAGATCCTCAAGCGCACCGCCGACGCCTACCGGCGCATGCGCAATACCCTGCGCTTCCTGCTCGCCAATCTCAATGGTTTCGATCCAGTGACCGACCAGGTGGAACACGCGGATCTGCTGCCGCTGGACCAGTGGGCGGTGGATCGTGCCTGGCAGCTCCAGCAAGAGATCCGTCAGGCCTATGCCGACTACAACTTCCACTTGGTCTATCAGAAGGTGCTCAACTTCTGCGTGGCCGAGATGGGCAGTTTCTATCTCGATGTCATCAAGGACCGTCAGTACACCATGCCGGCGGACAGTCGGGGGCGGCGTTCCTGCCAGACCGCCATGTACCACATTGCCGAGGCCATGGTGCGCTGGCTGGCGCCGATCATGAGCTTCACTGCCGATGAGGCCTGGGAATACCTGCCCGGCGAACGCGAGGCATCGGTGTTCATGGTCACCTGGCACGAGGGGCTGGATGAGATGCCTGATGCCGAGGCCCAGCGCGCTTTCTGGCAGCAGGTGATGGCAGTGCGTTCGGCGGTCTCCAAGCCGCTCGAGGCGATGCGCAAGGCCGGGGAGATCGGCTCGTCGCTGGATGCCGAGGTGGATCTGTACTGCAATGACTCGTTGTACGGGGAGCTCGAGCGTCTGGGGGAGGAGTTGCGTTTCGTGCTCATTACCTCCGAGGCGAGGGTGTTGCCCTTGGATCAGCGCCCACCGGAGGCGGTGGCGACCGATATCGAGGGTCTGTTCGTGCAGGCGCGCGTCAGTGAACATGCCAAGTGCGTGCGTTGCTGGCACCACCGGCCTGATGTGGGCGCGGACCCGGAGCACTCCGGGTTGTGCGGCCGCTGTGTGGTCAATGTTGCGGGTGACGGCGAGAAACGAGAGATCGCCTGACGCGATTCGGCGCAGATCCAAGGAGAACAACAATGGAACGTAAATCGTCCAACGTGGTCTGGCACAAGGCCACTGTTAGCCGCGCCGATCGCGAGCGGCGCAACAAGCACAGGTCGGTGGTGCTCTGGTTCACCGGGCTGTCGGCCTCGGGCAAGTCCACGCTGGCGCACGCGGTGGAAAAGGAGTTGTACGATCTAGGCTGCAACACCTATGTGCTCGATGGTGACAACGTGCGCCACGGACTCTGTTCCGATCTGGGGTTCAGTCTGGAGGATCGTGCCGAAAACCTGCGTCGCATCGGCGAGGTGGCCAAGTTGATGACCGAGGCCGGCACTATCGTACTCACCGCCTTCATCTCGCCGTTGCGCCGCGACCGCGAGCGGGTGCGCAGCCTGTTCCCGCATCGGGACTTCATCGAGATCTTCTGCGATGCCAGCCTTGAGGTCTGCGAATCACGCGATCCCAAGGGGCTGTACCGGCGCGCGCGTGCCGGCGAGATCCCCGAGTTCACCGGCATCTCCTCGCCCTATGAACCGCCGATCAATCCCGAGCTGCGCTGCAACACTGGTGAGGACAGTGTGGAGCACAACGTGGCGCGGGTTCTCGAGCTGTTGCGGGAGCGTGGCATCATTCCGCGCTGAGGCGCTGGCGGCACAGCGCGGGCAGCGCCTCGGCGAGGCGTGGCCCGGGACGTGCCAGTAGGGCGTTACCGAAGCGGTCGGGGGCCGGAGGGATGTCGCGCAACACCAGGCGCGGCAGGTGTGCGCGCAGCAGCAGGCTCTCGGGGTCGGGCGTGAAGACCGCGCGCGTCACCTCGGCAAAGGTGTTATGCAGTGCCAGGTGGCGCAATACATCGTTCAGCCAGTGACGTCCCCCCAGGCTCAGCGGTGGTTGCGGCCAGATCTCGATATACACCTCCCGGGGCGACAGGGTGGCGCAGGGCGTGTCGACGGCCGCCAGGAACCTCGCAGCAGCCGCCTCGGCCGTCTCGTGGGTCCCCAGAAGCCGTCCGAGGGCGCGGATGTCGCGGGCGATATCGTCCAGGCCAGCCGGTTCACTGGCGTAGAGGCGGACGTCCAGAGAGCGCAGCCAGGCCAGGTCGGCCGGGCGGGTGCCCGAGGTCCAGGTCACGATCAGATCGGGCCGCAATGCCAACAGGCGCTCGCGATCGATACCGCCATAGCTGTGCAATGGCATCACCCTGTCAGGCAGTGGCTTGTCGGCCGGCACGGCTCCCACCAGCAGGTCGGCCCCGCCGGCCGCGATCACCAGTTCGGTCGTGTGCGGTGCCAGCGAGACCACCCGCGGGCCGGCAATCGCCTGTGTCGCCAGCCAGCACGACAGCACCAGCCATACGCCTCTCATGCCAGCAGGCTCCGGTAGCGCGCCCAGTCGAAGGCCGGCCCCGGGTCGGTCTTGCGGCCGGGAGCGATGTCGGCATGTCCGGTGATACGCTCCGGGGTGATGGCCGGGTAGTAGGCGCGGATCTGTTGCGTGAGCGTTGCCAGCCGCTCGTACTGGGCATCGGTGTAGGGCAGTTCGTCGGTACCTTCCAGCTCGATGCCGATGGAGAAGTCGTTGCAACACTCACGACCGGCAAAGCAGGACACGCCTGCATGCCAGGCGCGCCGCTCCAGGGGTACGAACTGGCAGGTGCTGCCGTCGCGGCGAATCAGCAGGTGGGCCGAGACGTGCAGCGTGGCGATCTCGGCAAAATAGGGATGGGCCTGCGGGTCGAGGCGGTTGAGGAACAGGTCCTCGATCCAGGGACCGCCGAACTCGCCCGGCGGCAGGCTGATGTTGTGGATCACCAGCAGGTCCACAGTACTGTCGGGCGGACGTTCGTCGCAGTTGGGCGAGGGGAGGCGGCGCACCCCGGGTAGCCAGATACCGTCGTTCATGGCGCCTCCTCGGGCGGCAGTCGCAACGCCTCCTCGACCGCACGCTCGATGGCATCGGCCCGCGCCTCGCTGTCCACGGCGCGATGGTAGTTGCCACCCGAGAACAGGAACAGTGCCGGCAGATGGAAGACCTCGAATTCGCGTACCAGGCCGCCCTCCTCTCTGGCATCGATCTCGTAGATTCGCCACTCCGGGTGCCGGGCCTGGACCTTGTGCAGCACCTGTTTCAGGTGGCGGCAGGCGCCACAGGCCGGACTGGTGAAGAATACCAGCGTAGGGGCCGGATCCTCCGCGATTCGGTGGTGCAGGTCGAACTGGCTCATCTTCGGGAACATCCCGTGCATGATAGGAGTCGGACGACCCGTGTGTCACGGTTTGGGTGCGCTGGCGCCATCAGGAAAGGGCCTCTCCGGTGCTTGTGAGGGGATTCACATCGTTCGGCCGGCTTGTGGCCTCCTTCCCCCTTAACGTGAAGGGATTCACATCGGGGTGAACGTCTTTGGGGCTAGTGTTCAGGGCGGTGGGGAAGGTCATGGACGGGTTTCCCCATAGGGAAATACACAAGGCTTGGAATCATGGCAAACGACAATGTGGTCTCGTTCGAGAAATCGGTAGATCTGGCCAGAAATCGGCTGGTCGGCAAGCGCTGTCGCCGTGCAGTAGGCTCCATGCAGGACTACCTCCAGAAGGCATTGCCGAGGCTGGTACAGGATCTTTTCGATCGCCTGGATGACGAGTTCTACGCCATGGCCGACAAATCGGCCAGTGATCTTCTGCAGACGCGTTATTTCGATGCCATGCGCGAACTGCGCAAACACCGGAGTGGTATCGAGCAGCGTTTCGTGCAGGAGCGCCTGGTAGCCTTCGAACGTTTCTGGGAGGCTGCCCCCCCTCGTGCCGACAAAACCGAAGAACGCGCTTCTTCCCTGGCCGAGAATGAATTGTCCCTGGTCGAAGAAGATGCGCTGGAAGAGGAGCTGGCGATCTCCTCGGTGATCTCCAAGGCGGAGAACCGTTATTACCGGACACTGTTTGCACTGAACAAGCGTTTTGCGGCCATTCACCGGGTAGAGGAATTCGATGTTGCCAGTAACCCCGTGGGGCCGAGGGCGCTGACGGAAGGGTTTTCCGATGCCTTGTCCGGTTGGCAGAGCGAAACCGACGTTCGCCTGATCGTCTATAAACTGTTCGATCGTTACGTCATGGCTTATGTCGGGGGCATCTACGATGCACTCAACGACATCCTGGTCGACAACGACATATTGCCGCGCATCTCGCAGCGCATACGCCGTAATCCGGTAGCGCCTTCTGTTCAGCATGTGCGCTCCGAACAGCGGGGTGAGGCGGGTGGTGCCGGTTTCGATCTCGAAATGCTGAATATGCTCGGCCGGATGTTGAGTGAGCGGCGGCGTGCCGAAGACCGTATTCCCTGGTATGCGCGTGCCGACAGTACGCCCCAGTTACCACAGATACCGACCAGCGAACTGCTGGGTGCGCTCGACGAGATACAGCGCTATACGCTGAACACGGCGCCGCCCGATCTGGCCAGTCTGCGCGAACTGCAAGAGGAGTTGATGCGGAGTCTCGGCCGCGAACTGGATGTCGGCTCACCCGAGCGACCGATGAAGCGGCTGGGTGAAAGTGACCGCAGCATGCTCGATGTCATGGAGCTGCTGTTCGATTTCATACTGGGCGACGAGAACCTGTCCGAGCCTATGAAGGCCCTGCTGGGGCGTCTGCAGATCCCGTTGCTCAAGGTGGGATTGCGCGACCGGCGTTTCTTCACTGACGCACGGCATCCGGCTCGGCGATTCCTCAATAACCTGGCGCGTGCCGGCCTGGCCTGGATCGATGACGGGGATCGTTCGGTGAGCAGCCCCTATGGGCGCATCGAATCGGCAGTGATGCGCATTCTCAGTGACTTCGACGACGACATCGGTGTCTTCGAGAAGGTCAACGAAGAATTCGAAGGCTGGCTCGAGCGAGAGCAGAAGCATGCACAGATCGCCGAGCGGCGCCTGACCCAGGCCCGCGAAGGACAGGAACAGCTGCACCTGGCTCGCGTGCGGGTTGCCGGAGAGATCCAGCGACTGCTCGATGACTGTGCGCCGTCCGATTGCCGCGTGCCCGAAGTGGTCGAACGCCTGCTCACCGAGGGCTGGCGTGATGTCATGTTGCTGGCGCTGTTGCGCGAGGGGGAAGACAGCGAGCAATGGCAACAGGCCCTGGATCTGGCCGGGCGGCTGGTTTGGAGCGTGCAGCCCAAGCACGAACCGACCGAACGCCAGCGTCTGCTCAAGGCCATTCCCGAGCTCTTGAGTGGCCTGCGCGAGGGACTGAACAATATTTCCTTCGATCCGCACAAGGCGGGACGCCTGTTCAAGGCGCTGCAGGCCTGTCATATCGCTGCCTTGAGGGGCAACTGGATCGATGAACACGCTGGCAAGTCAGCCGCTGCCCCGGAAGGTGCACGGAAGACGACCGAGGGCAACGGGCGGAGCGGGGATCCTGTCCAAAGCGAACTGGCGCCGCAGGATGTGGTGGCCGAGGAACTGCCGTCCCCGCCGCCTGACGAGTTTTTGCAGGCGGCCCAGGCGTTGACACCGGGTGCCTGGCTGGAATGGACCGATGAGTCGGGTCGCGAGTTGCGTGGCAAGCTGTCCTGGCGCAGCCAGCTCACCGGCAATTGTGTGTTCGTCGACCGCCGTGGCATGAAGCTGGCGGAACTGGGCTGTGAGGAGCTGGCCGCGATGCTGCGCGAGGGGCGGGCGCGCCAGCTCGAGGACCTGAATACGCCGCTGATGGATCGTGCCCTCAATGCCATGCTCGAGGTGCTCAAGCGCACTGAACCGGCGCCACGCACCCACTGATCGCGTGCCTTCGTTACTGAGACAACCCTAAGTAAAGCAACGCTCAGAGCGCTCTGCCTGTTCCGGATCAAGGCGCGGCCCGCAGGCAATGGCAGGCCCTTGGCCAGGGCCGCAACACAGAGCCGGGACAGGCAGAGCACTCCCCGTGGGCGGGCCTCAGGGCGCCCCTCCACGGTGTTGCGCTGGCTTGACACGGAATGACCATGCCTGCGCCAGCGCGCCTTGTGGCTGAACGCCCTGAGACCCGCTGAGGGTCGCTTTACTTAGGGTTGTCTCAGTACAATGCGCATGCCGACCAGGACCCTGGTCGGCATTTTTTCGTGGGAGATACGCATGAGTGAAAAGATCAGTGACAGTGGCCTCAAGTACGAAGACCTGGTCGAGGGTGAGGGCGCGGTGGCTGAGCCGGGGCAGCGGGTCTCGGTGCATTACACCGGCTGGTTGGAAGACGGGACCAAGTTCGATTCCAGCGTCGATCGCAACGAGCCGTTCCAGTTCGCGCTGGGACGCGGCATGGTGATCCGTGGCTGGGACGAGGGCGTGGCCGGGATGAAGGTGGGCGGCAGGCGCCGGCTGGTGATTCCGCCGCACTTGGGCTATGGCGCCCAGGGGGCGGGTGGGGTGATCCCGCCGAATGCCACCCTGGTATTCGAAGTGGAACTGCTCGATATCCTCTGATGAAACCGAATGCCGCGGAGATTGCCCGCCAGGTAGCGCAGGCCCTGCGCGAGGACCTGGGCGAGGGTGACCTGACTGCGCAGCTCGTGCCCGCGACGGTGCAGGCGCAGGCCACGGTGATCGCACGAGAACCGGCGGTGCTGTGCGGCCGCGACTGGTTGGATGAGGTGCTGCGTCAGGTCGATCCTGCCTGCCGTGCGGAATGGACCGTTGCGGACGGCGAAGCGTTGACGCCCGATCAGCCCCTGTGTCGTCTTCAAGGGCCGGCGCGCAGCCTGCTCACCGCCGAACGCACCGCGCTCAATTTTCTGCAGACCCTGTCGGGTACCGCCACCCTGGCGGCGCGCTATGTGCAGGCCGTGGCCGGTACCGGCGCGCGCATTCTGGATACCCGCAAGACGGTTCCCGGGCTACGCCTGGCGCAGAAATACGCGGTGCGTTGCGGTGGTGCCAGCAACCATCGCATCGGCCTGTTTGATGCCATCCTCATCAAGGAGAACCACATCGCGGCAGCCGGGTCCATTGCGGGCGCGCTGGCCGCCGCGCAGCGCATCCGCGAGGACCTGGGGCGGCCGGTGGAGATCGAGATCGAGGTCGAGGACCTGGCACAGCTCGAGGAGGCGCTGGCACAGGGTGCGCAGCGCGTGCTGCTCGACAACTTTGACCTGCCGGCCTTGCATGAGGCCGTGCGTCTGAATGCCGGGCGCGCCCGCCTGGAGGCCTCGGGCGGGGTCGACCTGGAGACTGTGCGCGCCATCGCCGAGACCGGGGTGGACGATATCTCGGTTGGCGCCCTGACCAAGGACGTGCACGCGGTCGATCTCTCGATGCGCTTTACCTGACTATTCCCAGAACGCCGGCCCCGGCGGCAGCACCAGACGCAGGCCGGCGAAGCCGGTCTCTGCGTCGGCGGGCGCGCCGATGCGGAAGCTGGCACGCCGCACCGCCGGTTGGCTGTGCAACGAGGCGCCGCGCTGCACGTTCCAACCCGCGCCCAGTCCCGGGCTGGCCAGTTCGGGATCCTCGGGCGCCTGGTAGGCATCGTAGGCCTCGAAGGGGTTGGCGCACCATTCGCGGACTCGCCCGGTGTCTTCCAGCAGGCCCAGCCGGGCCGCGGTTTCCCACTGGTACTCGTGTTGCAGCACCGCCCCCTCCAGTTCCTCGATCTGCGCCGAGGCCCAGGCGGCGAAGGCGCGCGCCTCGTGAACATTGATGCCGGCGACCGGTTCATCCGGCGCCAGGTCGGCCGGTCCCTTGATGCCCACGCCGTACCAGTGTCCCTGGGCATCGCGTCGCCAGTGCCAAGGCGCGGTACGCTCGTGCCGTGCCAGCCAGTCCTGTCCGGCGGCATCCCACCAGTCGGTGTTCTCGTAGCCGCCGTCTTCGATGAAGGCCAGGAACTCGGCGTTGCTCACCGGCCGTTTCTGGATGCGGAAGGCGTGCAGTTCGACTACCTGCACCGGCTGCTCGCAATCGGTGACTACGCCCTCGCGGGCACCGATGCGGTAATGGCCCTGGTCGATGCGCTGGCTGTCCGCTACCGGGCGGCGGGCCAGCAGGGGCTGGCTGACCACGTACTCGTCGTGTTCCCGGTGCAAGGTGCGCGCTTGGGTGACTGCCAGCAGGGCTTCGTAGCTCAGGGCGTGGCGCTGTACCAGCCAGGCGGGCAACCAGCCGCCCTCGAGCAGGGGGTGTTCCGGCAGGAAGCGGGGGTTGGCCAGCAGGGTCATGTGGTGATCGAAGATCTCCAGCGCCCAGTTGAGCAGGTGCTCCTGGGGTGGCAGTTGTGCGAACAGGGTCTCGTCGGGCACCACGTCGTGTGCAAAGAAATGGCGCACCCGGCCGCTCAGGTCGTGGTCGTCGAACAGGTGTCCGCGCAGCAGGTGGGTTTCCAGGTACACAGCGCGTCCCAGCAGCCAGCCGGCGGCTGGCAGCCGTGGGTGGAAGGGGCGGTTCACATCGCGTGCGGGCAGGGCCTCGACGAGCTGTACAAGGCGTTCGTGTATCCCGGCGAGCGCGCCGAGGGTCTGGGCTGGAATCATGCGACAGCCTTCCGTGAGCGGGAGAGGCGCCGATCTTACTGAGACAACCCTAAGTAAAGCAACGCTCAGAGCGCTCTGCCTGTTCCGGATCAAGGCGCGGCCCGCAGGCAATGGCAGGCCCTTGGCAAGGGCCGCAACACAGAGCCGGGACATGCAGAGCGCTCCCGGTGGGCGGGCCTCTGGGCGTCCATCCACGGTGTTGCGCTGGCTTGACATGGAATGGCCATGCCTGCTGCTTGTGCGCCTTGTGGCTGAACGCCCTGAGACCCGCTGAGTGCTGCTTTACTTGGGGTTGTCTCAGTAACCCAGCGCAGCGCGGAGGTGTGCCGGTTCAGCCGTACAGGCGGAATCGCGAGGAGGCCTCGCGCAGGCGTGCCGCCGCCTCATCCAGGTCCTCGCTGGCCGCCGAGACCTCCTCGGCCAGGCGGTAGGTGGCCTGAGAGGAGTCGTTGATCTGCACCATGGTGTGGTTGATCTCTTCGGTGGCCACGCTCTGCTCCTCGGCGGCGGTAGCGATCTGAGCGCTCATGTCGTTGATGCGCCCGATGGCCTGGCTGATGGCTTCCAATGCTTCATTGGTGCGGTGTGCCTCGGCCACGCCTTCGCGGGCCTTTTCCTTGCTGGCCTGCATTACCTCGACTGCCTGGCGGGTCCCGTTCTGCAGGCGCTCGATCATGTTGTGGATCTCTTCGGTCGATTGCTGGGTGCGTGAGGCGAGGGTGCGCACCTCGTCGGCGACCACCGCGAAGCCACGTCCCTGTTCGCCGGCACGTGCAGCTTCGATGGCGGCGTTGAGTGCCAGCAGGTTGGTCTGCTCGGCGATCGAGCGGATGACCTCCAGGACGGTGCCGATCTCCACGCTGCCGGCCTCCACCTTGCCTACTACGCCGGCCGCATGCTCCACCTCGTTGGCCAGTGACTCGATAGCCTGGGCGTTGTGCAGCACGATCTCCCGTCCGCGGCCGACCAGTTCGTGGGCCTCGGTGGTTGCCTCGGCGGTCTGTGCCGAGCTGCGGGCGATTTCCTGCACAGTGGCGGCCATTTCGTTGATAGCGGTGGCCACCTGGCTGACCTGCAACTGCTGCTGGTTCATCGCCTCGCGCGTCTGTTCGGTGATCGCCGCGATGCGTCCCGAGGCATCGGAAACGGCATCGCCAGCCTGTACCATACCGGCCACCAGGCTGTTGACCGACTCGGCCATGTGGTTGATGGCGTCCTGTACCTCGACCATCTCGTCACGAGTGGGGATGGCCACGCGGACCGAGAGATCACCCGCTGCGACCTGGCTGGCGCCCTCGCGGATGTGGCGGATGGTCTGCATGATGTTGTGGTAGAAACCACCGCCGAACCAGCCCATCAGCAACAGGACGAAGATGGTGATGACTGCAGCGCTGAGGATTTCGCGTTCGGCTGCCGCGATCCGGTATGCCAGATCCTGTGCCAGGACCTGTGCTGCCTGGTCGAAGGCAGCAAAGGCCTTGTCGATGGCCACAGTGCCGGTATCGAAAACCTCGCTGGGCGCGATCTGCAGCTGCTCCGGGGTCAGCAGGCGCTCACGAACGAACCGGACATAGTCCGCAAGCGCCTCGGCGGCGGATTGCATGGGTTGCGTGATTGACTGGTACAGCTCCGGGCTCTTGGCGCGGGCATGCGTGAGCTTGCGATCCAGGTCGTCGAGGTGATGCTCCAGGGTGCTGACCTGGTTGCTCAGGCGGGTGAAGGTCTCGGGGGTGAATCCACCCTGGGCTGCCGCTCCGGTGCTCAGGCCACGCGTGCGTCCCGCGTATTCGGCGGCCAGCAGCAGGTCCTCGGTGATCCCCCGGGTGAGCAGGGCGAAACCCAGCGTCGGGTCGGTGCTCAGACCCGATTCGTCGTTGACGTGGACCATCAAGGCATGCAGATCCATGATCATGCTGGTGTGGTGTTCGAAGGACCGGGCCGGCGTTTCGTTTGCCTGCTGTTGCAGCAGGGCACGCCAGGCCTCGGCGATCTGTCGGGCGCGATCACCGGTGGCCAGTGCGGCGCCATCCTGCGCATCCAGGGCCAGCCAGGTCTTCATCGCTGAATCGACGGCAACTCGCTTGGTGTCCAGCCTTGCCAGGGAATCCTTGTCGCCGTGCAGCGCCCCTTGCGAGAGCCCCCGGTGCTGCGGAATCAGACCGAACACCCTGCGAGCCGTCTGCAGGTATTGCAATCCCTGCTGCTCGCGATGCATGCGATGCAGGGCCTCCTGGGCATGGGAGAAGTCCAGCCACAACAGGTAACTGACCGGGATGAGAAACATGACCACGGTCAGAAGGATTTTGCCTGAGTACGAAAGACGCCCGATAATGGCCTCGGCAGGGGCAAACAGCCGTTTCATTTGGTTCCATCTCCAGACAGGTGACCGGAATTGCTGGATATAGCGACCTGTTCCCGCCCTTCTTTAAACCTTTGAGGAACATTGTGTGAATATTGCGAAGAATTGCGTGGTGGCGGCCGATTTCCGGCTGTTCGACAAGGCCGGCGAGCTGATCGATTCCTCCGACAGCAACGGTCCCCTGGTATATCTGCATGGTGCGGAACAACTGTTGCCGGCGCTCGAGGCTGCGCTGGATGGGCATGCCGTAGGCGACGAGCTGATGGTGGAGCTGACTCCCGAGCAGGCCTTTGGTGATCATGATCCGAGCCTGGTGGACAAGGCACCGCGCGCCAATTTCCCAGGCGTGGATCACATCGAGCCGGGCATGCGTTTCCAGACTCAGCTGCCAGATGGCACGCCCATGGTGGTCACCGTCACTGCGGTGGACGATGAATGGGTCACTGTCGACGGCAATCACGAACTGGCCGGCAAGGACCTGCGTTTCGAGCTGAAGGTGGTCGCGGTGCGCGAGGCCACGGAGGAAGAGCTGGCGCACGGCCATGCCCATGGTCTGGACGGTAGCGAGGGGCACTGAAGAGGATCCTTCCCGGGCCGAAGGGTTGCGGGGACGCCGCTCCTGCCGTAGGAGGCCTGTCCTTGGGCCGAACATTCGTGGCGAGGATGCCGCCCCTGCGGGCGGCCTCAGGCCTTGCCGAAACGTTCTTCCAGCCAGGCGACGATATCGCTGGATTCGTAGAGCCAGCGGATCTTGCCGTCTTCCTCGATGCGCAGGCAGGGCACCTTGTGCTGGCCGCCCTGTTCGATCAGTTCCGCCCGGTATCGCGGGTCGTTCAGGGCATCGCGCAACTCGATATTCAGGCCGAGTCGGTGGATGGTGCGGCGTACCTTGACACAGAAGGGGCAGAGCCGAAACTGGTAGAGCGCCAGGTTCGCAGTCTGTGCGTCCAGCGCGGCCTGTTCTTCAGGCGTGTGCTGTGGTGGCTTCGGGCGGGTGAGCCAGTCGCCGAACAGGATGAGCTGACCGAGCACCCAGCGGATGGCGCGCAGGATCATGACTTGCCGCCTCCCAGGCAGGGTGGCGAGTCAGGCGACTGCCCACCTTTGGCAAACCATTCCTCGGGAGTCATGGTGTGCAGGGCCAGGGCATGGATGGTGTCCATGATCTCTCCGGCAAGGACCTGATTGACCGCGCGGTGACGCTGGATCAGCGACTGGCCGGCAAAGGCCTCGGTGACCAGGGTCACTTTGAAGTGCGATTGCGCATCTTCGGGCACGTTGTGCATGTGGCTCTCGTCGATCACCTCAAGGTGCAGCGGCGTGAAGGCGTCTTTCAGGGCCTGTTCGATTCTCTCCTGCATGCGCATGGCAGAGGCTCCAGTCGGTATTCGGGAAGACGATTCTGGGGGGCGCCGGGTGTGCGCATCAACCCGGCGGGCCTGGGGGAACTGTGGGATAGCTCAGCGGTTCTGGTGCAGGGTGTGCCTGAGCTCGGCGATACGCACCGACCATTCGGCTGGGCCACGCTGGTGCACCGACTCGCCGTGGCTGTCCACCGCCACGGTGACCGGCATGTCCTGTACCTCGAACTCGTAGATGGCCTCCATCCCTAAATCCTCGAAGGCGATCACCCGGGCCTTCTTGATCGCCTGCGAGACCAGGTAGGCAGCGCCGCCGACCGCGATCAGATAGGCGGCCTGGTGGCGGCGGATGGACTCGATGGCCTCGGGGCCGCGTTCGGCCTTGCCGATCATGCCCAGCAGGCCGGTCTGGCCGAGCATCATGTCGGTAAACTTGTCCATGCGCGTGGCGGTGGTGGGGCCGGCCGGACCCACCACCTCGTCGCCGACCGGATCGACCGGTCCCACGTAGTAGATCAGCCGGTTGGTAAAGTCCACGCCCTCGGGCAGGGGCTGGCCGGATTCCAGCAGTTGCTGGATGCGCCGGTGCGCGGCGTCACGCCCGGTGAGCAGACGGCCGGAAAGTAGCAGGCGATCGCCGGCCTGCCAGGAGGCGACCTCCTCCCGGGTCAGGGTGTCGAGGTTCACCCGCCGTGCTTCGGGGCCTGGCGCCCAGTGGATATCGGGCCAGTCGTCCAGTGAGGGCGGCTCGAAGGTGGCCGGACCGGTCCCGTCCAGTTCGAACTCGACGTGCCGGGTGGCCGCACAGTTGGGGATCATGCCCACGGGTAGTGAGGCGGCATGGGTGGCGTAGCTGAGGATCTTGACGTCGAGCACCGTGGTCAGGCCGCCCAGCCCCTGGGCGCCGATGCCCAGCGCGTTGACCCGCTCGTGGATCTTCAGGCGCAGTTCTTCGATGGGATTGGCCGGGCCACGTTGTTGCAGCTCGTGGATGTCGATGGGCGAGAGCAGCGCCTGCTTGGCCATCAGCAGAGCCTTCTCGGGGGTGCCGCCGATGCCGATGCCGAGGACGCCCGGCGGGCACCAGCCTGCTCCCATGCCCGGCAGGGTGCGCGCGACCCACTCGACCAGGTCGTCGCTGGGATTGAGAATGGCAAAGCGGGCCTTGTTCTCGGAGCCGCCTCCCTTGGCGGCAATGGCGATCTCGAAGCGGTCGCCGGGCACCAGCTCGGTGTAGACGATGGCCGGGGTGTTGTCGCCGGTGTTGCGGCGCGGCCCGATCGGTGGATCGACCATGGAGGCGCGTAGCGGGTTGATCGGGTCGGTATAGGCGCGGCGCACGCCCTCGTCGATCATTTCCTGCAGGGAACGGTCGCTGTCGAAGCGCACATTCATGCCGATCTTGAGGAAGACCACCACCGCGCCGGTATCCTGGCAGATCGGCCGGTGACCCTCGGCGCTCATGCGCGAGTTGGTGAGGATCTGTGCCAGGGCATCCTTTGCCGCGGGCGACTCCTCGCGCTCCCAGGCCGCGGCCACCGCGCGTACGAAGTCCCGCGGGTGATAGTAAGAGATGTATTGCAGGGCATCGTGGATGCTCTGGATCAGGTCGTCTTCGCGGATCAGTGTCATGTCTTCACACACCCAGCATCAGGCGGGCCGGGTCTTCCAGGCACTGCTTGATGGTGACCAGCGTCTGCACCGCCTCGCGTCCGTCGATGATACGGTGATCATACGACAAGGCGAGATACATCATGGGGCGGATCACGATCTCGCCATCGACCACCACGGGGCGCTCGGTGATGTTGTGCATGCCCAGGATGGCGCTCTGCGGCGGGTTGAGGATGGGGGTGGACAGCATGGAGCCATAGACCCCGCCGTTGGAGATGGTGAAGGTGCCACCAGTGAGTTCCTCGTAACTGAGGGTGCCGTCCTGAGCCTTTTGTGCGAACTGCTTGATGCGGCGTTCGATCTCCGCGAAGCTGAGCTGGTCGGCGTCGCGCAGGATGGGCACCACCAGGCCGCGCGGCGAGCCGACGGCGATGCCAATGTCGAAATAGTCATGATAGACGATGTCGGTGCCGTCCACCGAGGCGTTGATCACCGGGAATTTCTTGAGCGCCTCGATGACGGCCTTGACGAAGAAGGACATGAAACCCAGCTTGACGCCGTGTTCCTGCTCGAAGCGCTCGCGCAGGCGGCGGCGCAAGGCCATGACCTCGGACAGGTCCACCTCGTTGAAGGTGGTGAGGATGGCGGCGGTGTGCTGGGCCTCGACCAGGCGCTCGGCGATGCGCGCGCGCAGGCGGCTCATGGGTACCCGCGTCTCGTTGCGTGCCGGCCCACTCGCGGCCGTCGGCGGGATCATCGCCTTGAGGTCTTCCTCGTCCTGCTGTTTCTGCAGCTCGTCGAGATAGCGCATCACGTCTGCCTTGAGGATGCGTCCATCCTTGCCGGTGCCGCGGATCTTGCTCGGGTCCAGTGACAGCTCCTTGACCAGGCGACGCACTGCCGGGGTGAGTATGGGTTCGGCGTCGTTGCTCGCGGGCGCTGTGCTGGTCGCGGCGGCCGGGGCCTTGGCTGCAGGGGCAGGGGTTTTCGCTGCAGGGGGCGGGGCCTTCGCTGCCGGGGCGTCGGCCGGTTCGGGGGATGGCGCCTCGGCCGGTGGGGCGGTCTTCACGGTGGTAGCGCCCGCTTCAATGAATCCCAGCAGGTCGTCGCTGGTGACCACTGCGCCGGTCTCGGCGCGGATCTCGGTGAGTACCCCGTCGACCGGCGAGGGGACCTCGAGCACGACCTTGTCGGTTTCCAGGTCGAGCAGGTTCTCGTCGCGCGCGACGGGGTCACCCGGTTGCTTGTGCCAGGCCACTACGGTGGCGTCGGTGACCGATTCGGGAAGGGTAGGGACCTTCAGTTCGATGGGCATGGTTCAACCTCTGCGGTTCATGGACGGATCGGCATAGCCGGTGAGGGCGTCGTCGACCAGTTTTTCCTGTTCTTCCTGGTGCACCCGGAAATAGCCGGTGGCCGGTGCCGCGGCCGAGGGACGGCCGCAGTAGATCAGCGGCTTACGCGGGTCCAGCGAGGCGTGGAAGCGGTGCTTGATCTGGTCCCAGTAGCCCTGGTTCTGGGGTTCTTCCTGGCACCAGACGTATTTCTCCACCGCCGGATAGCTGTCGATGACCTGGCGGTAGGCCTCCCAAGGGAAGGGATAGAGCTGTTCGAGACGCACGATGGCCACGTCCTCGATGCCGCGGCTGCGGCGTGCCTGCAACAGGTCGTAATAGACCTTGCCGGTACACAGGATGAGTTGCCGGACCTTTTCCTTGTCGAGCGGATCGACTTCGTCGATCACGGTCTCGAACTGGCCGGTGCTCAGGGATTCCAGTGGCGAGGTGGCCAGCGGACTGCGCAACAGGCTCTTGGGCGTGAACACGATCAAGGGGTGCCGGAAGGGGCGGATTACCTGTCGCATCAGCAGGTGAAAGATCTGCGCCGGGGTAGTGGGTACGCAGACCTGGATGTTGTGCTCGGCGCACAACTGCAGGTAGCGCTCGGGGCGCGCCGAGGAGTGTTCCGGTCCCTGACCCTCGTAGCCGTGCGGCAGGAACAGGGTGAGCCCGCAGTACAGGCCCCACTTGGCCCCGGCCGAAGTGATGAACTGGTCGATCACCACCTGGGCGCCATTGGCGAAGTCGCCGAACTGGGCCTCCCAGATGGTCAGCCCATCGGGTTCGGCTGAAGCGTAGCCGTACTCGAAGGCCAGCACCGCTTCTTCGGACAGCACCGAATCGATGATCACGCAGTTGGGCTGGTTCGGGTGCAGGTGCTGCAAGGGCATGTAGCTCTCGCCGGTCTCCTGGTTACGCCACATGGCATGGCGGTGGAAGAAGGTGCCGCGCCGGGCGTCCTGTCCCGAGAGGCGGACCGGGTAGCCGCGGTCGAGCAGGCAGGCATAGGCCATGATCTCGGCAAAGCCCCAGTCCATCAGCCGGGTGCCCTGAGCCATCTGCTGACGGTCCTCGAGGATGCGTGCCAGCCGCGGGTGCAGTGGGAAGTCTTGTGGCGGGGTGAAGATCTGCCCGGCCAGCGCTGCGATGCGGTCGGGATCGACCCGGGTGTCGACCGGGGTATCCCAGCTCACGCCCTGGAAGCGTTTCCAATCCACGTGGATGCGCCCGTCCAGGTCGCACAGGGCGGTGCGGCCCACGCAGTTGCCCTTTTCGAACTCGTTACGGATGTCTTCCACTTCCTTCTGTACCGCCTCGGGCGTGACCACGCCCTCGGCGATCAGGCGTTCGGCGTACAGGGCGCGCACCGGCGGGTGGTTGCGGATCTTGCGATACATGACCGGTTGGGTCACCGCCGGCTCGTCGGCCTCGTTGTGGCCCTGGCGGCGATAGCACACCAGGTCGATCACCACGTCCTTGTGGAAGCGCATGCGGTAGTCGAAGGCCAGGCGGGTGACGAAGATCACTGCCTCGGGGTCGTCGCCGTTCACGTGGAAAATGGGGGCCTGCACCATCTTGGCGATGTCGGTGCAGTAATGAGTGGAACGGCTGTCCAGCAGGTTGCTGGTGGTGAAGCCGATCTGGTTGTTGATCACGATATGCACCGTGCCGCCGACGCCAAAGCCACGCGCCTGCGACATGTTGAAGGTCTCCTGGTTGACGCCCTGGCCCGCGATGGCGGCGTCGCCGTGGATCACCACCGGGATGATCTTGTCGCCGTTGACATCGTGGTAGCGCTGCTGGCGTGCCCGTACCGAGCCCATGATGACCGGGTTGATGATCTCCAGGTGCGAGGGGTTGAAGCCCAGGGTGACGTGGATGGGACCGTGTGGGGTCTCTAGGTCCACCGAAAAGCCCTTGTGGTATTTCACGTCGCCGGAAGACAGGATGCCCCGGTCGGGGTGTTCGGGACGTACGCCTTCGAATTCCTGGAAGATCTCGCGCGGCGGTTTGGCCAGGATATTGGCCAGCACGTTGAGCCGCCCACGATGCGCCATGCCGATAACTACCTCTTCGGCCTGATCGCGTCCTGCGCGAACGATCAGTTCATCGAGCAGGGGAATCAGCGTTTCACCGCCCTCGAGCGAGAAGCGTTTCTGCCCCACGAAGCGGGCGTGCATGTACTTTTCGATGCCCTCTGCCGCGGTGATCATGTGCAGCAGCCAGCGCCGGTCTTCGTCGCTCAGTTCGGGGCGTGCCCGGTAGCCTTCGAGGCGTTGCTGTATCCAGCGTTTCTCCTCGGTGCTGGTGATGTGCATGTACTCCGAGCCCACCTTGCCGGTGTAGACCGTCTGCACGATCTCCAGGATCTCGCGCAGTGGCAGGCGCTCGGGGGCAAACAGCGAGCCGGTGTTGAAGGTCTCGTCCAGATCCGCCTCGGAGAAGCCGTAATAGGAAGGCTGCAGCTCGGGCAGGGGGATGATGTCGTGCAGCTTGAGGGGGTCGAGATCGGCGTTCTGATGGCCGCGCACCCGGTAGGCATTGATAAGGCGCAGTACCTTCGCCTGGCGCTCGGCCGCTGTCGCATTGAAGGCCGGTGCCTGGCGGCTGGCCGAGCTGGCCGTCAGGTGCGCGAGATTGGTACGGATCTCGCGATGCGAGACATCGGGCTGCTCGCGCTCCAGACCACCTACCGGTGGCAGCGACTCGAAATGCCGACGCCAGTCCTCGGGGACACTGGCAGGGTCTTTCAGGAAGTCTTCGTAGAGTGCTTCGATGAAGGGGGCGTTGCCGCCGAAGAAGCCCGAGGCTCGGGCCTGTTTTTCCAGGAAGTCCGACATTTTTGGACGATCGACCTTTTTTGTTGTTTGTGACACCAGCCGTGTTCAATGAGCTGATATTACAAGGCATCCTAGCACATGTATAGCCGGCATCCACGATCTGTTTTTAGAATGGGATGATCGTCATATATGTGAATCGTTTACACGATGTGAATGCCGGGGGAAGCGGCGTCGTGGCGGGGTGGCGCGGTGCGTTTCCGAGGTCGTCTGATGCTGGCGACGATCGGCTGGCCCTTTGCTAGTATCGTGTGCAGAATCTTTTTCCGGCGGTGCGGGTCCATCAAGGGCCGGGGCTCCGGGCAGTGGCCCATTGCAGATGAGTAGCAGAAAGAAGGACAAGCTTGTTCCACGTCCCGACATCCACGCCATCGAGGCGGATGTCGCCTACTTTGATGCCCGTATCTCCTTCGCCTCGCGCGGAGACCGCACGGTGTACAAGCAGGCCCAGCGCAGGGCCTACGAGGCGCTGAGCAAGAGCCTCTCCGAGACTCTGGAGCAGCTGCGCAAGTAGCGGGTTCAGGTCTGTCCAGCGGCGTTCCGCCGCCACCGCCCCAGGTCGTTCCCTATCCGGAGCATCACCGGTACCAGCAACAGCACTGCGAGCATCGCGGTCAGGGTGCCGAAGCTCAGGGCGATGGCCATGGGGACCAGGAAACGTGCCTGGAGTGCCGTCTCGAACAACATCGGTGTGACCCCCAGGGTAGTGGTGAGGGTGGTCAGCACGATGGGGCGGAAGCGATCGAGTGCCGCCTGCTCGATGGCATCTTGCGGCGAGAGAGAGCGAAGCCGGTTGTGGCGCAGTGTCAGCACCAGGGCGCCGTTCACTGCCAGGCCGCCGAGGGCGATCATGCCGTAGAGGCTCACCGAACTGAGGTCGTATCCCAGCAGCACGTGCCCCGCCATGGCTCCGGCGATCGCGAAGGGCACGGTCAGCATCACGATCATGGCCTGGCCGTAGCTGCGGAACAGGGCCGCGAACAGGGCAAACATCGCCAGCGCGGACCAGCCCAGGTTGCGGAAGATATGGTCGAAGGTCCGCTGGCGGTCACGGCGTGAGGTTGCCGCGGGGGTCTCCAGTCCCGGATAACGGGCGCGCAGCGCGGGCAGGATCTGCTCCTGCACGCGGGCGCGGATCTGCCGGCTATTGGCATGCGCCTTGTCGATGCTGGCGCTTACCGTGAGGATGCGCCGGCCGTCCTCACGCTGGATGGCTGCGGGTGCCCGCCCCCAGTGAATGTCGGCGACCTGTGACAGGGGCAACAGGTGACCGTCGGGGGTGCGTACAGGATAGTCCGCCAGGGTGGCCAGGTCGGCCCGCTGGGCGGCGGGCAGGCGTGCCAGCACCCGTACCTCGTGACCATTGCGCAGCAGGCGCCGCACCTCAGCCCCCTGGAAGGCGTCGCGCAAGGGGCGGCCGATCGCCGCTTCGTCCAGTCCTGCGACGCGTGCCTCGGCTGTCGGTGTGAACGAGAGTTGACGTTTGCCCTGTGCCGTGCCGTCGTTCACGTCCACTACGCCGTCGATATCTTGCAGGGCGCGGGCCAGCTCGCGCGCCGCCTCGGTGAGTACCCGGCGGTCGCGGTGGCTCAGCGCCAGCTGCAGCGAGCGGTTGCCGCCGGGGCCAACCAGATATTCAAAGAACAGCGACTTGACCTCCGGCACCTCGCCGAGCTGGCGGCGCCATTCACGGGTGAACGCTTCCTGGGTGAAGGGGCGGCGGTCGTCGGGGACCAGGATCATGCTCACCTCGCCATAGGTGGGGCGACGTGAGCCGGTGCGGGTGAACCAGCTCTGAAGGTACTGGCGTCCGCCCAGGGCCTCGATGGCGCGCAGCCCGGCCTTTTCGACGCGCCGCACCATCGCCAGGGTCTGTTCCAGCGAGGCATCCACCGGCATATCCAGTTCGGCATCGACGCGATTGCCCGGGATCTCCGGCCGCCAGGTCAGGTCGATGCGACCGGAGGCGTACCAGGCGGCCATCAGTACCAGGCTGCCGCAGAACAGGGTAAGGGTGAGATAGCGGTGCCTCAGCGCCTGGCCCAGCAGGCGTCGGTAGGGGCCGTCGCGCAGGCGGTCGAGCAGGTCGGCGCTGCGCTGGTGGAGTGCGCGCAGCCGGGCAATCATGCCGCCGTGGGAAGGTGCCGGGGACTCGTCGCGCTGGTGCAGGTGTGCGGGCAGCACCAGCAGGGCCTCGATCAGTGACACTGCAAACACCACTGCTGCGACGATCGGCAGGTCGCGCATGAACTGGCCGATGGCGCCCGGCACGGCCAGCAGCGGCAGGAAGGCGAGGATGTTGGTGCCCACCGCGAACAGCACCGGTACCGCCATCTCGCTGGCACCCAGTGCCACGGCCTCGCGCAGGGGCAGGCCCTGCTGGCGCCGGGCGTGAATGTTCTCGCCAACGATGATGGCGTCGTCCACCACGATGCCGACCGCCAGGATGAAGGCGAACAGCGAGATCATGTTCAGGCTCACATCCAGGTGTGGCAGCACGGCCAGGCTGCCGATGAACACCACCGGGATGGAGACGGTCACCCAGAAGGCCAGGCGCAGGTCGAGAAAGATCCCCAGTGCCAGGATCACCAGCATCAGCCCCAGGGCACCGTTGCGTAGCAGGATGGCGCGGCGTTCGGCCAGGCGCTCGGAGCGGTCGTTCTGCACGCTGATGGCGACGCTCTCGGGCAGGCGGGCCTGGAGTTCGTTCACCAGTTCGCGCACCTGCGCGGCCAGTTTCACGGGGTCGGCGCTGTCGACCTGGTAGACGTCCAGACGCAGGCCGGGGCGGCCGTTGAACTCGAAGATCTGGTGAGATTCAGCGAAGCCATCCTCGATGCGCGCAATGTCGCGCAAGCGCAGCAGGCCGCCGTCCGGGTTCGTGCGCAGCGGAATGTCGGCAAACTCACGTGCCTGATCCCGGTGGCCCCGGCTGCGCAGCAGGACCTCGCCGCGTGCGCTCTCCAGGCGTCCGGCCGGCAGATCGGCCGAGGCGGCGCGCAGGCGTTCGGCGATCTCCGAGAGAGTGAGGTCGTGGTCGCGCAGGGCCTGCCAGGGAATCTCGAAATGGATCTCCGGGGTCAGACCACCGCGTACCTGGACATCGGACACGCCCTCAAGGGCGAGCAGGCGCTGACGGAGGGTCTCGCCCAGGCGGTAACGCTCCCGAGGCGACAGGTCGGCGGCCACGCCGATGCTGATGACATAGAAGCCGTGTCGCCGCAGCGATACCCGGGGTGGTTCAGCCCCGGCGGGAAAGGTACGGATGCGCGAGAGGGCTTCGCGGATATCTTGCAGGACCTGTGCCGGGTCGGCCTCCTCGCGCAGCTCGGCGGTGAGACGTGCACTGCCTTCGCCTGCGGTGGCCTGTACATGGACCACCGTCTCGATGTCCTGCAGGGCGCGTTCGATGGGCAGCACCAGGCCCTGCTCGACCGCCTCGGGGCCGGCCCCGGGGTAGGTCATCTCGATGCGCACCCCGGGGATGGAAAAGTCCGGGGTAATCTCCTGGCGGATATCGCGCAGGCCCAGGATGCCGCCGATCAGCAGCACGGCCATCAGCAGGTTCGCCGCCACCGGGTTGTCGGCGAACCAGGCGATGAGCCGAATGGGGCGGGGATCGGTGCTCACGGCGTGCGGATCTTTACCTGGGTGCCGGGCGCCAAGCCGGCCGGATTGCCGCGCAACAGTCGGTCCCCGGCTGGGAGTGGATCGATCAATACCTCGGCCGGGCCGGTAAAGCGACGCCGTACCGGACGTATTCGCAGGCGGTTGTCGGCATCGACCACCCAGACCCGATCATCGTCCAGCAGGTATTCGCGGGGCAGGGCGACGACGCCGTCGAGGCGGCCCAGCTCGATCCGGGCCTGGACCAGGCTACCGAGCAACAGGGGTGGGCGGTCGCCGTAGCGGCCCGTGCGGTCGAGCGGGTCGTCGATGCGCGCCACGACCTGGAGCTGGCGAGTCCGCTCGTCGAGTTGCCGGTCGATGCGCTCGAACCGCGCCGGGTAGTCGTGGCCGGCCTGGTGCAGGGTGATCGCGGTGATCCCCCTCTTCAGCCAGGGCAGGCGTTCCGGAGGCATATGCAGGCGGACCTGAAAGTGGTCGGCGGGCGCCAGCCGGGCGATGCGCTCGCCGCGATCGACCAGTTCACCGGCCGTCCGGTCGCGTGTCAGCACCAGGGCATCGAACGCGAGGCGGGGCCGGCAGCGTTCCAGATCGAGGCGCGCCCGTTCCAGCCCGGCACGGGCCAGCGCCACTTCGGCCTGGGCCTCGCGCAGCTGGGGTTCGCGCAGGGTGAGTGGCAGGGAGCGCTCTTCGATACGCAGGTGGTCCTGCAACATGCGCAGTTCCTTCTTCGCCAGCTGGTGCTTGCCACCCTCGATCGCCAGTTGCGCCCGGGCCTTGGCCAGTCGGGCCTCGGCCTCGCGCACCGCAAGCCGGTAGTCGGCCGGGTCGATCTCGACCAGGGGCTCGCCCGCGGGGATCACGCCTCCAGGATACAGTTGCGGGTGTCGTTTCTCGATGTTGCCGCCGACCCGGGCGCGCAGATCCAGGGCGTCTTCCGCCACCACCCGGCCCCAGGCCTGGATGCGCAGGGGATGGGAGCCCGGCCGGGCGTCGATTACCGCCACGGCTGGCAGCGGTGTTTCATCGGCCGGTATGTGCTGGCGTGGTTCGGGATGCAGGATCTGCCAGGCCGCAGCGCCGAAGGCGGTGGCTGCCAGGAGCACGGGCAGGGAACGACGTACGAGGCGGCTCATGGGGCACCTGGCAACGCCGGTGGCGGGCTGGCCGCCTGCTGAGACATGGAACGGGATTTCATATGGCCGACTATAACCAAGGAAAAGCGCCCGAAAAACGATTGCCTGTTGCCGGTTGTTCAGGTGGGTTGGCGGAAACCGGGTTTTCGATTTTTGAATTCAAGTTCGTTTTCCGCTGGCCGTAACAGGGGGCAGGCAGGCGGAACAAAATGTAACCCCATGACATCACAGACACTGAACATTTCGGCGCCGAGGCGTTGTTCTACTATCCAGGTAATCGACAGCCTGGCAGAAATCACGCGTTATCTCGACAAGGAGCTGATCGAACACAGCCTGCTGACCACGCTCAGCGAGTTCGAACGCGACCAGGAACTGCGCCTGTACAAGGTGGTGCGGCACGAGCCCAACCTGGAACTCGCCCTGGTGGGGCAATATCACCAGGGCATCATCGTCCACGGGAGCGAGATCAGTTGCCATTCCATCGAGGAAGGCCTGGCAGAGCTGATCGAGCGCAGCGTCGCCATGGGGGAGATGGTGGTCGTACCCGATGCCGTCGATGGCAAGTCGGTCTATGTTCACCCGATCTACGACCAGGAAGGCGAAATGTGTTCGCTGCTGGTGCAGATCTGTCCGCCCTTGCAGTCAGAGGACGAACGTCTGATCGGTGGCCTGTTGCGGATCTATGCCAATTACCTGTCGCTGCTGGATCTCAGCCAGAGGGACAAGCTGACCTCACTGCTCAACCGCGACCGCCTGCATACCAAGGTGATGCAGATTCTTAGTCGTCAGCGTCTGAGTGACAGCAGCCAACACCAGCCCAGGCGGCGGCGTCACGACGAGCAGAGGTTCTGGCTGGCGGTCATCGACATCGACCATTTCAAGCAGGTCAACGATGCCTACGGCCACCTGATCGGTGACGAGATCCTGATCGTCTTCGCCCGCCTGATGCACGAGGTGTTTCGCAACGACGACCTGCTGTTCCGCTACGGCGGGGAGGAGTTCGTGGTCATCATCCGCGCCGATGACAAGGACAATGCACGGTGCGCCTTCGAGCGTTTCCGCACCCGCGTGGCCGAACATGAGTTCCCCACGGTGGGCAGCATGACCGCCTCGCTCGGCGTGGTGGAGATCGATCGCCAGGAGAGTCCGGCCGACGTGATCGATGAGGCCGATCGTGCCCTGTACTGGGCGAAGGAGCACGGTCGCAACCGGCTGGCCTTCTACCAGGATCTGGTGGACGCGGGTGATATCGTGCCCAAGGCCATGCCGATAGCTGGCGAGATCAACCTGTTCTGAGCAGGGTCAGAAGAACAGCAGCTTGATGATGAAGGCTGCCAGCGTGAGATTGAGTACGCGTCGTATCCAGGCGTCGCCGTGGGTCACGCTCGAATGTGCACCCAGCCAGCCACCGATTGCGTTGCCCAGCGCCAGCCAGGCGCCCACCCACCACATCAGTTGCACCTGCGAGGCGAACACCGCCAGCGCCACCACGGTATAGGCGGTGACGATGAACACCTTGTGCATGTTGGTCAGCACCAGGTTCAGTCCCATCACCCGGTGCAGGATGGGCATCAGGATGAAGCCCACGCCGAGCTGGATGAAGCCTCCCCAGAAACCCGCGCCAACCATCAGCAGGTGACCGGCCAGCAGGCGGCGAGGATGTTCGCCGGCGGCTTGTGCAGCATGTTCGGCCGAGCGCCTATCGCGCCACATCAGCAACATCACGCCGAGCATGATCAGGGCCACCACCCGGTCGAACCATTCGCCCTCAAGGTGCACCCCTACCAGGGCGCCCGCCAGTGCGCCTGCGGAGGCGGCAGCCGAGAGCGTCAGGCTGAGGCGAAAGTCGGAGAAGCCGCGTTGCCGGAAGGTGGCCACCGCGGTGATGTTCTGCAACAGGATGGCGATGCGGTTAGTGCCGTTGGCCACTGGGCCGGGCAGGCCCATGAACACCATCAGCGGCACGGTCAGCAGTGAACCGCCGCCGGCCACGACGTTCAGCCAACCACTCACTACCCCGGCCAGTGCCAGCAGGGCCAGTTCCCAGTCGCCCATTGTGTCCCTCTTCGCCCGAAAAGCCGAAGTCTCGCGCGTGTCGCGGCTGGAGGAAAGTCGAAAATTTCAATACAGCAGACTGGCAGTGAATGGCGCCCGGGGTGCGCTGCGCGAGGCCCGTCATCGGGTCGAACCGTTTGCGGCGGAGGCGCCGATCCTACCGTAGGAGGCCCGTCTCCGGGCCGAATGTTCATGGCGAGAAGGGAATTGGCGCCCCGAGACGATGTCTCGGCCGCGTGCCGCGGCCTCGGGCTTCGCGGCTGGCGCCGCTCGTCGAACGCCCTTCTGAAACGTCGGACGTTCGAATCGGTGGTGTTATCGGCAACAGGTGGATGCGCGAGGCTCGTGGCGTGAAAAATCAGGTGTATGGCGCCCCCGAGACGATGTCTCGGCCGCGCGTCGCGGCCTCGGGCTTCGCGGCTGGCGCCGCTCGTCGAACGCCCTTCTGAAACGTCGGACGTTCGAATCGGTGGTGTTATCGGCAACAGGTGGATGTGCGAGGCTCGTGGCCCGAAAAATCAGGTGTATGGTGCCCCCGAGACGATTCGAACGTCCGACCCACCGCTTAGGAGGCGGTTGCTCTATCCTACTGAGCTACGGGGGCAGGGGCGGCCATATTAACATTCCCTGGCCGGTCCCGTATGCTCCGCCGTTTTTGAGAGAGACCCCATGCTCGATACCGCCAGCCGCCTGTTTCCCGGTACCTTTCCCGCCCTGCGGCGCGACCGCCTGCACACCCTGCAGGTGAACCTGGGCTATCGCTGCAATCAGCAGTGCCAGCATTGTCATGTCAACGCCGGGCCCAACCGCCACGAGGCGATGAGCGAGGAGAACCTGGTGCGTGTGCGGCAGGTGCTGGCGGGCGGGGGCATCGAGACCCTGGACCTTACTGGTGGCGCACCCGAGCTGCACCCGGGTTTTCGCGAGCTGGTGCGTTTCGCCCGCGGACAGGGGGTGCAGGTGATCGACCGCTGCAACCTCACCATCCTGAGCGAGCCGGGACAGGAAGACCTGGCTGCGTTCCTCGCCGCACAAGGGGTGGAGGTGGTCGCCTCGTTGCCCTGCTATCTTGAGGAGAACGTCGATGCCCAGCGGGGGCGTGGCGTGTTCCAGCGCAGCATCGAGGGCCTGCGCCGGCTCAATGCGCTGGGTTACGGCGCGGGCGAAGGGCTGGTGCTCAATCTGGTCTACAACCCTGTTGGCCCGGTACTGCCGCCGCCGCAACAGGCGCTCGAGGCCGAGTACCGCGAGCGTCTGGCTGCCTACGGGGTGCGTTTCGACCACCTGCTCACCATCGCCAACATGCCTATCCAGCGCTTCGGCAGTCTGTTGGCCTCGAAGGGGCAGTTCGACGACTACATGGCCCTGCTCAAGTCGGCGCACCGTGAGGAGAACCTGGCTGCTGTCATGTGCCGCTCGCTGGTGAGCGTGGACTGGCAGGGGCGGCTATACGACTGCGACTTCAACCAGATGCTCGGGCTACCGCTATGCGATGGCGGGCGTCCCCTGCACCTGGAGGACCTGAAGCCCGGGCAGCTTGAAGGCCTGGCGATCGCCGTGGCCGACCATTGCTACGGCTGCACCGCAGGGCAGGGAAGCAGTTGCGGCGGGGCGCTCACGTGACCACCAGCATCGTGGTGCCGGTGCGCGACGAGGGTGCGGTGATCGAGCGCCTGCTCGCTGCATTGCAGCCGGCGCGTGCCGCCGGGCACGAGCTGATCGTGGTCGATGGCGAGAGCACCGACGACACTCGCGAACGCGCCGCGATGCACTGTGATCGCCTGCTGGCCTCGCCGCCGGGCCGCGCACGCCAGATGAATGCCGGTGCCCGAGTGGCCAGCGGCGACTGGCTGTGGTTCGTGCATGCTGACAGTGGTTTCCCCGAAGGCGTGATGGCGGCGCTGTCGTGCCTGTCCGCCTGCAAGGCCGGCTGGGGCCGTTTCGACGTGCGCCTGGACGACCCGGCCCCGGTGTTCCGGGTGATCGAGACGGCGATGAACTGGCGTTCGCGACTCACGGGCATGGCCACCGGCGACCAGGGAATCTTCGTGCGCCGGGCCCTGTTCGAGCAAGTCGGCGGTTTTCCCGAGATCCCGTTGATGGAAGACCTCGCGCTGTCGAAACGATTGCGCCGGACCGGCCGGCCCGCCTGTCTGCGTCCACCGCTACACACATCGGCGCGGCGCTGGCGCCGACACGGGGTGGCGCGCACCGTGCTGCTGATGTGGCGGCTGCGTCTGGCCTGGTTCCTGGGTGCCGACCCGGCAGTGTTGGCCCGTCGTTATGCGTCATGCAGTTCCCCGACGCGCGCATCCTGATCTTCGCCCGGGCGCCGGTACCGGGGCGGGTGAAGACACGCCTGATCCCGGCACTGGGACGCGAGGGAGCCTGCGCACTGTATCGCGATTGTCTGCTGCACATGGTCGAGGTGGCCTGCACGGCGTGCCTGGCACCGGTCGAGCTGTGGTGTGCCCCGGACGCCGCTCACCCGGTGTTTGAGCAGCTGGCGGCGCGCTGGCCGTTGACCTTGCGGGTCCAGCAAGGAGACGACCTGGGGGCGCGCATGCGGCACGCCGCGACGACGGCACTGCACGGGGCGCGTAAGGTCGTGTTGATCGGCAGCGATGTACCGGCGCTGGGCAGTGTGCACCTGCAACGGGCGTTGCGCGATCTGGAGGCGTTCGAGGTGGTGATGAACCCGGCCGAAGACGGCGGCTACGTGTTGCTGGGGGTGCGTGCCGACCACCCCGGCCTGTTCGAAGACATGCCCTGGGGCGGCGAACGGGTCGCCGCGGAGACGCGCCGGCGCTGCCGCGTGGCGGGACTGCGGTTGCGCGAGGGCGAACGGCTATGGGATCTCGATCGGCCGACCGATCTGGCGCGGCTCGCCGCCGTTCCGGCGTTGGCGGCGTGCGCCAGGCGCGTTCAGCACTTGCCCAGCGAGTGTCCGCCGGCGACGCTGCCGCCTGGCCGGGGCGAATAGGTATCGGGGCTGGCTGGGCGGCCGGTGAGGATGCCCAGTGCCTCACGAGCGTGGCGTTCACCGGCCAGCGCCAGCTTGCCGTTGTGGTCGTTCAGTTCGGCCACCTCGCGCGAGAGCGAGAGCAGTTCATGCCAGGTCTCCGCCAGTTCGTCCGGCGCGAAATGTAGGCTGACGAAGCGTTCGGCGCCGCCCAGGCCGCCGGGCAGCCCGACCTGTTGCAGCATCTGTTCGCGTGCGCGCACGCTGTGCTCGAGTTGCGCCAGGCAGTCGTTCTTCTGGCGCACGGCCTGCTCCAGCAAGGCCGTGTCACCAGTGCCCAGAGCCCGTTGCTCTTCGAGCAGGATGTCACGCAGCACGCGCAGTTCCGCCAGCGAGGCCTCGAGGGTTGCGCGGAAGGGGGCCTTGAGGGCGTCGGCGTCGTGCACGGATCAGCCCTGCATGTCCAGGCCGGCTTCGAAGCGGAGCAACTTGTCGGCGACCCGCGCCGGGTCGATCTCCAGGGTGCCGGTAGCCAGTGCCCGCTGTACTTCCTGCACGCGCTGGCTGTCCACCACCGGCTGGCTGGCGATCTCCTGCTCGAGCTGCTGCAGACGGTTGGCGCGGTCGGTCATCTGGAAGGTGTCCACCGCGGTGCGTGTTGTCTTGCCGGTGGCGCCGCTTTCCTTGCTGTCGTTGCGCACGCCACCGGACTGCGAGGTCTCCGTGGTGCCCAGCGGAGGGCGGCCGTTGGAACCATTGATCTCGATACTCATTTCAACATTACCTGGTTTCTGCCTGTGTCGCGCAGTATATCGTCCAGGATTTGACGGACTTTAGTCAGCAGCGCTAAGTGGTGAATTTTCTTCCGGAAATGCCCTGGTTGGCAGAATCGGCGTGAACGGGTTCACGGTACATCTCTCTTCAGTGTGCCACCCGTACGGTGCCAGCGGCGATCACTTCACCGGTGATCTCGCGCCCCGAGGCCTGGTTGCGCACGCGGATACGGTCGCCCAAGGCGCCGTTCTGCAGGGCTTTGCCCTGCATGCGTACCTGTAGCGGGCCGCGTTGCACCACGATCTGCACCGTGCCGCCACGGCGCACCAGGCGACGGCGCTCGAGCAGGCCGGGATGCAGGATGCGACCGGCGGCGATCTGGCGGCGTGCGCGCTGGCCGACCAGGTCGTGGATCTGGGTGTAGAAGGCCTGGTGCAGGCGAGCGGTGTCACGCTGCTCGATGCGCAGATCGGCTGCGCTCACCTGCTGGCCGCGAGCCAGCGGTCGGGCTGCGACCACCACCGGTTGCAGGGTGGCGATATCGACCGTGACGTACAGTTTCCAGGGGTGTTGGCCGGTGCAGCGCACGCCCACTACGTTGCGTCCAGGGCGCAGGCCATTGGGTGAGTCGTAGGTCTCGAGCGGGCGTTCGCAGCGACGTAGCCGCAGGCGCGGGTCCAGGCGCGCGATCTTCACCTCGATCTGTCCGGGCAGTTGGTCGGCGCGGGCCAGTACATGGGCGCGCGCGGCCTCGCGGATGCGCTGGTGCGATTCGGTGGTGTCATTGCCCGCTCTTGTTGTCGCCGCCAGTATCAGTAGGCACAGCAGCCAGGGCCAGGCATGCAAAGTGTCAATGAATTGACGCATCGGTTTGACCTTCTTTCCTTTCAGGAGCAGGCCAGCAATATCCGTGCCCGTACTCGAGCGGTGTACGCCATCGGAAGGACCTAAAGCTCTACCGCCGGCGGCCGTTATGCAGCGTATCTCATCCGAACGAATCGAAGAGGTGACAAGGCATGGCGGGAATTCTCGAAGGCGTTGATTTGCGCACTCAACTGGCTGGGCACAACCGCCTGGAGCTGTTGCTGTTTCGCCTCGGAGGCAAGCAGCGTTACGGCATCAACGTGTTCAAGGTGCAGGAGGTCATTCACTGCCCGCCACTGACGCGGGTGCCACAGGCGCATCCGGTGGTCAAGGGTATTGCCAACATGCGTGGCAACACCATTACGATCATGGATCTGTCGATGGCCATCGGTGGACCGCCGCTGGAAGACTACGAGCACAAGTTTACCGTCATCACCGAGTACAACCGGCGTGTGCAGGGATTTCTGGTGGATTCGGTGGATCGCATCATCAACATGAACTGGCAGGATATCCTGCCGCCGCCTCGTGGTGCGGCCGAGGGCACCTACATGACGGCGGTCACTCAGGTGGACGGCGAGCTGATCGAGATCATCGACGTGGAGAAGGTGCTCAAGGAGGTGATCGGTGGCCAGGAGGATGTGTCCGATGGTGTTATCGAAGAACGCATAGGCGAACAGTCGCACCATGTGCTGGTGGTCGACGATTCCAGCGTCGCGCGCAATCAGGTCACCCGGGTTCTCAAGCAGATGGGCGTGGATTACACCGCCTGCAAGGACGGGCAGGAGGCCTGGGAGCAATTACTGGCCTGGGTGGATGAAGGTCGCAATGTCGAGGATTTCCTGTCGCTGGTGATTTCGGACGTGGAGATGCCGCGCATGGACGGCTATTCGCTCACCAAGAAGATCCGTGAGCACCCGGCGCTCGAGAAGCTGCATGTCATCCTGCACACCTCGCTCAGCGGCGTGTTCAACAAGACCATGGTCGCCAAGGTTGGCGCCAATGATTTCCTTCCCAAGTGGGAACCGGATACCCTGGCGATGATCGTGCAGGAACAACTGCGCCAGCACGACCAGGCGCGTGCCGACGCGGCCTGACCTCGTGTCTGAAAGGACGCAGAAACGGGACACGAGATGAAGGGAGCCACCTTCCTGTCGGAAGAGCAGTACCAGGCCATCGCCCGTTACCTGGAGCGGTGTGCGGGCATTCGCCTGGGCGACGGAAAGGAATACCTGGTGGTGAGCCGCCTGCGCGGTGTGCTTCAGCGGCATGGCCTGGCTGGCTTCGACGTCCTCGTGCAGGCCTTGCAAGCGGGTGGCAGCCGCGTGATACAGACTGCGGTGGTCGATGCCATGACCACCAATGAGACCTTCTGGTTCCGCGATGCTGCCCATTACCGCATCCTGGTCGAACAATTGCTGCCTGCATGCACCGGCCGTACCGCGCGTATCTGGTCGGCGGCTGCCTCCACTGGCCAGGAGCCCTACAGCATCACCTTCGCCATCCAGGAGGCGGTGCTCTCTGGACGCCTGCCGCGCAACTTCGACTACCAGGTTCTGGGCACCGACATCTCGCCCTCGGCGTTGGCCCAGGCCGAGGCCGCTCGCTACTGCGGTCTGGCGGGGGTGCGGGGACTGACCCTGGAACAGCGCCAGCGCTTCTTTCTGGACGACGGTGACTGTATCGAGGTCCAGGCTGCCTACCGGCGGCGGGTGCGTTTTCGTCTTTTCAATCTGCTCGATGCCTTCGACCACCTCGGACGTTTCGATGTGATCTTCTGCCGCAACGTGCTCATCTATTTTTCGCAGGAGCGCAAGCGCGACATCCTCGAGCGTTTCCATCGCGCCTTGAATCCCGGCGGCGCCCTGTTTCTGGGTTCCACCGAATCAATGAGTGAACACGCCGACCTGTTCGAGATGGAACGGCACGGTACAGGACTGGTGTATCGCCGGTGCTGATTGCCGCCGCCGGCAAGGCCTTGCCCTTCTTGCCGCCGCATCCTGCCGTCTCTCTTGCAACTGACTGAATCTACGTCGCTGTTCTGCCTGGCACAAAGTCTGCTTCGTGTTCCGTAGACAGTGGTGTACAGGTGCAACATGAAGCTCGACAAGGTCTTTGGCATTCACGAACAGGCATTGCAGTTGCGCGCGCGCCGTGCCGAGGTGCTGGCCGCCAACCTGGCGAATGCTGACACCCCCGGCTACAAGGCGCGTGATTTCGATTTCCGCGAGATCCTGCGCGGCCAGTTGCCTCCGCAAGTGCAGCTTGTGGCGACCCAGCCCGGGCATATCGTCCCATCGCGCGATGCGCTGCCGCCCTCTGCGCTGCAATACCGCGTACCCCAGCAGCCCTCGCTCGACGGCAACACCGTGGAAGTAGAGCGCGAGCAGGTCGAATACAGCGCCAACGCGGTGCAGTACCAGGCCAGCCTGCGTTTTCTTGACGGGACCATTCGTACGCTCAAGACCGCCATCAAGGGGACTGCCCAATGAGTAGCTTCAGGATCTTCGATATTGCCGGCTCCGGCATGAATGCGCAGAACCTGCGCCTGAACATCGTCTCTTCCAACCTGGCCAACGTGGATGCGGTATCGAGCAGCGAGGGCGACACCTACCGGGCGCGCGAGCCGGTGTTTCGTGCCATTCTCGACCGCTTCGATCCGCAGGCGCCGGCACAGGGCGTCAGCATGGTCGGTGTGGTCGAGAGCCAGGCGCCGCTGGTGCGTGAATACGCGCCGAATCATCCGATGGCGGACCAAGACGGCTACATCTACCGGCCCAATGTGAACGCTGTCGAAGAGATGGCCAACATGATTTCCGCTTCGCGCGCCTATCAGAACAACGTGGAGGTGCTCAACGCAGCCCGCCAGATGCTGATGGCGACCATCAACCTTGGACGTTGAGGCAAGACGATATGAGCGTAACTGCACTGGACAATACACAAGACCCCTTCGCCGCGCTGGGGCTGAGCCGCCGCGAGGAACAGCAGGGAACCAACGATCCCTCCAAGCTGGGCATGGACACCTTCCTCAAACTGATGGTCACCCAGATGAACAACCAGGATCCGTTCGAGCCCATGGAGAACGGCGACTTCCTCGCTCAGATCGCGCAGTTCGGCGCGGTCTCCGGGTTGGACCAGATCAACAATCAGATCGGCGATCTTTCCGCCTCGCTCACCTCGGGTCAGGCCCTGCAGGCCGGTGGACTGGTGGGGCACGAGGTACTGGTACCGGTAGACAGCGGCTATCTGGCACCCGGCGGGTCCATCCGTGGCCAGGTCGAGCTGACGCAGTCCAGTCCCGAGGTGACACTACGCATCCACGACCAGGCCGGGCAACTGGTGCGCGAGATGCCGTTGGGCGGCGCGCCCGGCGGTCCGTTGCGCTTCGACTGGGACGGCACCGACGATGCCGGCGCCCACCTGCCCCCCGGCCGCTACCGGGTGAGTGTCACTGCGGCCCAGGGTGAGGGCAGTGTCGATCTGCAGGCCCAGCTGTTCTCGCGGGTGGAATCGGTCAGCCTGTCTGCGCGCGAGGGTGTGACCTTGAATCTCGAAGGCCTGGGACCGGTGGCCTTCGCCAACATCCAACAGATCTTCTGACCGGAGGCAAGCCATGTCTTTTCGCATCGCACTCAGCGGCCTGAATGCCGCATCCACGGACCTCGAGGTCACCGGCAACAACATCGCCAATGCATCGACCATCGGCTTCAAGGAGTCGCGCGCCGAGTTCGCCGACATGTACGCCAGCGCCATCCAGGACACCTCCAAGAGGGCAGCAGGGCAGGGCGTGCAGGTGGCACGCATCGCCCAGCAGTTCGGTCAGGGCTCGGTGGACTTCACCTCCAACAACCTCGATCTGGCGATCAGTGGTCAGGGATTCTTCGTGCTGCAGAATCCGGATGGCACCATCAGCTATACCCGGGCCGGGGCCTACAGCGTGGACCGCGACGGTTATGTGATCAATCACGCCAATGACCGGCTCCAGGTGTACCCGGCGGTCACCGGGGTGGGGGGCGCTACCACTTTCAACACCGGAGTGTTGCAGGATCTGCAACTTCCCACCACGCCTAACGCGCCGACACCGACCAGCAAGGTGACGGCGTCGCTGAACCTGAATTCTTCCGAGGCGGTGCCGGCGATAGCCTTCGACCCGGCCAACCCGGCCAGCTACAACAACTCCACCTCGACCACCATCTACGACTCACTGGGCAATCCTCACACTGCCACCTTCTATTTCCGCAAGACTGCCGACAATGCCTGGGACAGCTATGTATACGTGGATGGCAACAGCGTCCAGACTGGCACCACCACGCCTCCGGCGACCGCCGATGTGGCCTTGAGCTTCAGCGCCTCGGGGACCCTCACCTCGCCGGCGGGGGGGATCGCCACCCTGAGTACCTTCACCCCGTCTGGTGGCGGTGCGCCGCTCACCATTGATCTCAACCTCGCGGGTACCACCCAGTACGGCGCGGCCTTCGGGGTCAACAACCTCATCCAGGACGGTTATACCTCGGGTCGTCTGGCCGGCGTGGACATCGACACCGAGGGTGTGATCTTCGCGCGTTACACCAACGGTCAGTCTTCGGCGCTGGGCAAGGTGGCGCTGGCCAAGTTCAACAACAACCAGGGGTTGCGCCAGGTCGGTGACACCTCCTGGGTGGAGTCCTACCAGTCGGGCGCAGCACAGCTGGGTGAGGCCGGCACCGCGAGCTTTGGGCAGATCCAGTCAGGGGCACTGGAGGCATCCAACGTGGACGTGGCGGAACAGCTGGTCAACCTGATCACGGCACAGCGTAACTTCCAGGCCAATGCCAAAGCCATTTCCACGGGTGACCAGATCACCCAGGCCATCATCAACCTGAGCCGCTGATCGGGAGACTGAGCCATGGACCGCATGCTGTATATCGCCATGAGTGGCGCACGTGAGACCCTGATTGCCCAGGGCAATGCGAGCAACAATCTGGCGAACGCCAATACCACGGGTTTTCTGGCAGACCTCAACCAGTTTCGCAGCATGCCGGTCTATGGGCCTGGACATCCCACTCGCGTGTATGCCCTGGATGAGCGGCCGCAGACCGATTTCACGCATGGGGTCATCACCCAGACCGGGCGAGCGCTGGATGTGGCGGTCAGGGACGGTGGCTGGATCGCGGTGCAGGCGCGTGACGGCTCCGAAGCCTATACTCGGCGTGGCGACCTGAAGGTCGATGCCTCGGGGTTGCTGGTCACCGGCAACGGCCTGCCGGTGTTGGGCGATGGGGGCCCCATCGCGCTGCCCCCCTACGATGCCATCCTGATCGGCAGCGACGGCACTATTTCGATTCGCCCGCAGGGGGCGGCAGCCAATGAGCTGGCGGTAATCGACCGCATCAAGCTGGTCGCGCCGCAGTTTGATCGCATGGTCAAGGGCGAAGACGGCCTGATGCGCCTGAAGGATGGTGGCGAGGCCGAGGCGGCGGCAGAGCAGCGCCTGGTCTCGGGCGCGCTGGAGGCGAGTAATGTCAACATCGTCAATGAGATGGTGGAGATGATCGAGTTGCAGCGCCGCTTCGAGATGCAGATCAAGCTGATGAAGACCGCTGAAGAGACCGCCTCGGCCAGCGCTTCGATCGTGCGCCCGGTCTGAGCTTGGCAGCCTGTCGGACTTGACGCTGTTTGGCCGCCGATCCGTGGATAGTGATCAACCGAACCTATCGAAACTCGTTGAATAGTCCGGCTATTTGCCTCGATCGATAGGCCCTTTTATTCGCTCCCACGAATTTGCGCTGCAAACGCTCAAGTCCGACAGGCTGCTATCCAGAATATTCCCCCGTCGAACAGTGCCGGCATCGTAACCCCCTGTTCTGCCCAGAGAATCATTCAAGCACGTGGAGCAGGCACCGATTACGGTTGGTGTCCGGGTCCGTTCTATGGACTCCCCGAATCTATTCGTAGAAAGTCCGAGCATGTAGCGGGCCAGCGGATCATCCGTCTGGGCCTGTCGCAGTGTGCCTCCTTCCACGCCAGCGCAGGGGATGCGCTTTTTGCGTCTGCCGCCTGTTCGTCCTGGAGTGGCAGCGGCCTCCCGCCAGCCTCGACGCCTCGTGCCTGCATCGGGCTACCGTGCCCCTCGGGCGGCAAGGTCTTGCCGCTCGAGCTGGCCGTGGCGCGCTGTTCGGTCGGCTAGGGGCCGTTCTGGCGGGACTTGTGCGATATGGCAAGTCTCTTGCTTGCCTCTTGAGTGAAGAGTCAACCCGCCGGGGCGATGACGCACCGGAACGACAGGAGAGAATGCCCATGTACCCCGCACTCTGGATCGCCAAGACCGGACTCGACGCCGAGCAAACCCGCATGTCGGTGATCTCCAACAACCTGGCCAATGTCAACACCACTGGCTTCAAGCGTGATCGCGCGGTGTTCGAGGATCTGATGTACCAGAACATCCGCCAGTCTGGTGCCAGCAGTACCCAGGACACCAGCCTGCCCTCGGGGCTCTACCTGGGCACCGGGGTGCGCACCGTGTCCACCCAGAAACTGCACACCCAAGGCAACATCGTGCAGACCAACAACAGCTTCGACGTGGCGGTGCAGGGCAACGGCTTCTTCCAGATCAGCCATCCCGACGGCAGCATCACCTACACCCGCGACGGTGCCTTCGGCCTGGATGCCAATGGTCAGCTGGTGACCCAGAACGGCTACCCGCTGGAGCCGGCGATCACGGTGCCGGCCAACACCATCAAGGTGACCATCGGTTCAGATGGCACGGTCTCCGCGCTGGTGGCGGGCAACACCACGCCGACCACCATTGGCAATATCACCCTGGCGCAGTTCGTCAATCCGACCGGGCTGGAGGCTATCGGTGACAACCTCTATCGCGAGACCGCGGCCAGCGGTGCGCCACAGGTCGATACTCCCGGGCAGAATGGGGCGGGCACCCTGATCCAGGGCGCGTTGGAGAGTTCCAATGTCAACGTGGTCGAGGAGCTGGTGAACATGATCGAGACCCAGCGTGCCTATGAGATGAACTCCAAGGCCATCTCCACCACCGACGACATGCTGGCCTACGTGAGTCAGCAGCTCTGAGCCTGAGGTGCGCGGGATGACGCCGATGCATACGATGCGACGCCTGACCATGATGCTGCTTCTGGCCGTGTTTGCACTGGCCGGTTGCCAATCGCAGCCGAAGCGCGACCCGGCCTTCGCGCCGGTGCCGCCCGAGGTGCCCAAGCCGGTGGCGCAGGCCAATGGTGCCATCTACCAGGCCGGTTTCGAGCATCGCTGGTTCGAGAACGTGCGCGCGCGGCGAGTGGGCGACATCCTGCTGGTGACCCTGGTGGAGAACACCGAGGCCAAGCATACCAATGCCGGCAAGGTGAAGAAGTCCAATACCAGCTCCATCACCAATCCCACTCTGCTGGGCAAGCCATTCAGCTTCGTGTTGCCGGGCGTGACGGGCGGCAAGGACGCGGATCTGGGTGTCAGTCTGTCATCGAGCAGCGATTTTTCGGGTAGCGGCGAGAACACTCAGAACAACCGGTTCAATGGCTCCATCTCAGTGATGGTCACCGAGGTATTGCCCAACGGCTACCTGCGGGTACGCGGCGAGAAGCGCATTGCCATGACCGGTGGTAACGAATACATCCGTGTCTCCGGCATTGTGCGGCCCGAGGACATCGACGTGGACAACAGCATCGCTTCGACGAAGATCGCCGATGCCACTCTCACCTATGTGGGTGACGGTCAGACCGGGATGGCCTCGACCATGGGCTGGCTGGCGAAGTTCTTCATCTCGGCGGTGATGCCTTTCTAGGGGATATGACGATGCGCAAGGCATTTTTCTTCATCCTGGCACTGGGCCTGCTGGGCGGCACGGTCCAGGCCGAACGCATCAAGGATCTGGCCAATGTGCAGGGCGTGCGCAGCAACCAGCTGCTCGGCTATGGCCTGGTGGTGGGCCTCAACGGCACCGGCGACAAGGTGGGTTCCTCACCCTTTGCCGAGCAGAGCCTGCGCAGCATGCTCACCCAGCTCGGCATCGTGGTGCCCCCCGGCACCAAGATCAATCCCAAGAACGTGGCGGCGGTGACGGTGCACGCCGAGCTTCCGCCCTTCGTCAAGCCGGGACAGCGTATCGACGTGACCGTCTCGTCCATCGGCGATGCCAAGAGCCTGCGCGGCGGCAGTCTGCTGATGACTCCGCTGAAGGGGATCGACGGCAAGGTCTATGCCATCGCGCAGGGCAACCTGGTAGTCGGCGGCCTGTCTGCCGAGGGCGCGGATGGCTCGCGGGTGACCATCAACATCCCCAGTTCGGGCCGCATTCCGGATGGCGCCACCGTGGAACGCACGGTGGCGACCAGTTTCGCAAGCAATCCGACCCTGACCTTGACCCTCAAGGACGGTGACTTCACCACCGTCTCGCGCGTGGTCAAGGCGATCAATGACACCATCGGTCCTGGCACCGCGCGCGCCCTCGACATGGCCTCGGTGCAGGTCAATGCCCCGGCGGACATTGGCCAGCGCGTGACCTTCATGTCCATGATCGAGAACATCGAGGTCGAGCCTGCGCAGGCCGTGGCCCGGGTGATCGTCAATTCGCGCACCGGCACGGTGGTCATCAACCAGGCGGTGCGGGTGGCGCCGGCGGCGGTGTCGCACGGCAGCATGACGGTCACTATCAGCGAGGCGCCGCAGGCCTCGCAGCCCAACCCTCTGGGGGGGGGGCAGACCGTGGTGGTGCCCAACAGCCAGGTGGATGTCACCGAGAACGGGCGGCGCATGTTCAAGTTTGCGCCCGGGGTGACCCTCGACGAGGTAGTGCGCGCGGTCAACGAGGTGGGGGCCGGTCCCAGCGACCTGGTGGCCATTCTCGAGGCACTCAAGCAGGCCGGTGCGCTGAAGGCCGATCTGGTGGTCATCTGATGAGTATCGAACTGGCCCAGGTCTATACCGATTTCTCCGCGCTGGGCAGTTTGCGTGCCCGTGCACGTGCCGACCGCGAGAGTGCGTTGGACGAGGTGGCGCGGCAGTTCGAATCGCTGTTCACGCAGATGATGTTGCGCAGCATGCGTGATGCCAGCTTTGGTGGTGGCCTGCTCGACAGCCAGCAGAGCCGCTTCTACCGCGACATGTACGATCAGCAGCTCGCCATCGAGCTGAGCAGCCAGCGCGGCCTGGGACTGGCGGAGGTGATCAAGCGACAGCTCCAGGGCATGCAGCCGGCCAGTGGCGCGGGACGGGCGCCGGGCGATTATCGCGCACAGGTCATTGCCCCTGCACCAGTCGATCGCGCTCCCTCCGCGGAGGCGCCACCGGCACTGGATGGCTCGCCGGAGGGCTTCGTGCAGACGCTGTGGCCGGCCGCCGAGAAGGCCGCCAGGGAACTGGGCCTGCCGCCCGAGGCCCTGCTGGCCCAGGCCGCACTGGAGACTGGCTGGGGCGCACACGTGATGACACGTGCTGACGGTAGCTCTAGTCACAACCTGTTCGGCATCAAGGCCGACGAACGCTGGTCGGGGGAACGGGTGACAGTGACAACCCTGGAATATCGCGATGGTGTGGCGGTACGGACCCGCGCCGATTTCCGCGCCTATGCGGACTGGGAGCAGAGTTTCACGGACTATGTGCGCTTCGTCCGCGACAACCCCCGTTATCGGCAGGCACTGGAAGTGGCTGGTGATCCGCAACGCTATTTCGAGGCGTTGCAGAAGGCTGGGTATGCAACCGATCCGGCCTATGCCGAGAAGATCCAGCGCATCCTCGAACGCGGCACCTTGCACACTGCCGCCATGGACAGGGAGGGCGCGAAGGCCGGGTGACTGGTCGCGCAATGAAGCATGGCAAACATCCTCAACACCGGTGTCAGTGCTCTCAACGTCTTTAAGCGTCAGCTGGCAACCACCGGACATAACATTGCCAATGTCAACACCGAGGGTTACAGCCGCCAGCGAGTGGAGTTGGCCACTCTGGCCCCGCAGGCGGGCAGCGACGGCTTCACGGGTTCTGGCGTCAATGTCGCTGCCATTCGCCGCAACTACGACGACTACCTGGCCGGCCGAGTGCGTGCCTACAACGCCTCGCAGCAGGAGTACGCCATCTACCAGGAGCGTGCGGGGCAGGTGGACAACGTCATCGCGGATGCCGCCTCGGGGCTGGATGCGATGATGCAGGGCTTCTTCGCCAGCATCGAAGACCTGTCCGTCGATCCGACCTCCATCCCTGCGCGCAATGTCATGCTCAACCGTTCCGAGGTGCTGGTCGACCGTTTCCATTCGCTCGACAGCTGGATGGATGACCTGCGTAACCAGGTCGATCGTGACCTCGAGAACTTCACCAGCGAGATCAACGGTCTGGGCTCTGCCATCGCGTCGGTGAACAAGCGTATCCAGGCACTCAGCGCAGGCATCAAGAACCCGCCCAACGATCTGCTGGACGAACGCGACCGGCTGATCGATGAGCTGTCGCAATACGTCAAGGTCGACACTGTGGCGCAGGACAATGGCGCCATCAACGTCTTCATCGGCAATGGCCAGGCGCTGGTGATCGGTGAGAACGCCAATCGCATGTCGGTGATCAACAATGCCGAGGCAGCCGACCGCAAGGAGCTGGCGATCGACATCCTCGGTGCGGGCAGTGCGGTGGTCACGGGGCAGATCAGCGGCGGCAAGCTGGGGGGGCTGTTGCGCTTCCGCGACGAGGTGCTCGATCCCGCGCAGAACACCCTGGGCCTGGTGGCCGTCGGCCTGGCCGAACGCTTCAATGCCCTGCACCGTACCGGCATGGACCTGGACGGTGACCTGGGTGGCGACTACTTCGCCTTGGCCGCCCCCGAGGTGCTGGCCAATCCGGGCAATGTCGGCAGCATCAGCGTCGGCATCGACAACGTGGCCGGCCTGCAACCGCACGAGTATCAGCTCGTCTATGACGGCGCGAACTGGAGCCTGACTGATCTGACCACCGGCGGCAACGTGGCCCTGAGTGGTGCCGGCACCGCGGCCAACCCCTTGCTGGCCGACGGTATGGCGATCGTGGTAGGGGGGGCGCCGGCGGCTGGTGATCGCTACCGGCTGCGACCGACACGTGACGGCGCCTCGGCCATCGATACCCTGGTGAAGAACACCCGCGACATCGCTGCCGCCGACCCGGTGCGCACCGCGCCGGCGGGGGCGAACACCGGTACCGGGCAGATCGATGCCGGCGCTCTGGTCACGCGAACCGGTAACACCCCGCTGGCTGCGCCGGTCACCCTCAGCTACGACAGTGCGCTCAAGCAGTTCAACCTGTCCAGCGGCGGTAGCATCCCCTACGATCCGGCCACCGACAGCGGAAACACCCTCACGGTGACGCTGGCCGGACTGGGTGATTTCAGTTTCCGCATGACCGGCAACCCGGCCAACGGCGACCAGTTCGTGCTCGCCGACAATACCGGCGGGGTGGGTGACAACCGCAATGCGATGCGCCTGTCGGCTCTGCAGAAGACTTCTCTGCTGTTCGGCAACAGTGCCACCCTCGGTGATGCCTATGGCTACCTGGTGGCCGATGTGGGTACCCGCACCCGCCAGGCTGCCGACAACGCCGATGTGCAGGCACAACTGCTGGGCCAGGCGGAGTCCGCGCGTTCCACTACCTCGGGTGTGAACCTCGACGAGGAGGCCGCCGACCTGGTGCGTTTCCAGCAGGCCTACGCGGCCGCTGCACAGGTGGTCGCCACCGCCAACACCCTGTTCGAAACACTGCTCGGTGCGGTGAGGAGCTGAGGAGATGAACCGTATTTCCACCCCCAACCTGTTCTCCCGCGGCGTGGATGTGATGTTGCGCAAGCAGGTCGAGATCAGCCAGACCGAGCTGCAACTGGCCAACGGCCAGCGTATTCTCAAACCTTCCGACGACCCGGCCGGCTCGGTGCAGCTGCTCGATTTGAAGGAGACCAAGGCTCGGCTGGACCAGTTTCAGCGCAACGCCGATGCGGCGAACTCCCGCCTGTCCGCCGAGGAGGTTGCCCTGGAGGGCATCGGCAACCTGCTGCAACGGGTGCGCGAGTTGACCGTGCAGGGCAACAGCGATGCTCTGAGTGCGCAAGACCGCAAGGCCATCGCGCTGGAGATCCGTCAACATGCCGAAGGCTTTCTGCAGTTGGCCAACAGTCGCGACGCCAATGGCGAATACTTGTTTGCCGGCTATCGTACCGACACCCCGCCACTCAGCCACGATGGTGCCGGCAACTTCACTTACAATGGCGATGCCGGGCAGCGGCGGGTCAAGGTGGGCGATACCCGCGAAATCGCCATGAACGATCCGGGCACCTTGTTCATGGACCTGCCGGCGGCCGGTGGCGGTACCACTGACATCGGTGCGGTGCTCTGGCGGATTGCCGACAACTTTGCCGCGGGGAATCGCGATGCCAACGGTCTGACTGACCTGGACAACGCCATGGGGCGTATCCTCGAGACCCGCGCCTCGGTGGGCGCGCGCATGAATGCTATCGAGGAACAGAAGACCGCCAATGCCTCGTTCACCGTTGCTGTCGAGCAGGTCCGCTCCACGCTGGAGGACCTGGATTATGCCGAGGCGATCAGCCGCTTCAACCAGCAGCTCGCCGCCCTGCAGGCCTCGCAGCAGAGTTTTCTCAAGATCCAGGGACTCAGCCTGTTCGATTACCTGCGCTGACATTGCGGGCTCCTTGCCGCGCGGGATTCGATACACTGCCGGCCAGAGTCACTTTCCAAATCGGCCGATGAATCGCGTACTCCCCGTGGCCCTTTTCTGTGCTTGTTGCCTGGTCGCCTTGCCGGCCGCTGCCGTGCGTCAGGGGATTGGTGTCTATTTCGACCAGGATCTGCTGCTGCCTCTGGTCAACGAGGATCGCGACTACACCATGGGCGTGGGCATCGAGTTCTTCCAGGAGGACGAGGGCTTCTATCCCTTCGAATACCCCCTCAAGCGGGTGGCGCGCTTTCTCGGCATCCACGACGCCGAGCGCCGGGTGCGCCGCAGTTACTTGCTCGGATCGGTCAACTACACGCCGGACGACCTGTCGGCCAGCGCGCCGCTGGCCGGCGACCGGCCTTACGCCTCGGTACTCTACCTGGCCAACAAGCGGGTACTGGCCGATCGCCACAAGGCCGTCGGCGTGGAGGCACAGGTTGGTCTGCTCGGTACCTACGTGGCGCGTGAGATCCAGCGCAAGCTGCATCGGGCTTGGCGTGGGGCCACCGGCAGCAACCAGCCGGTGACGCCACGTGGTTGGGGCAACCAGATCAGCGCCGGTGGCGAGCCTACCTTGCGTCTGCGCCTGGCGCGTTCCGACCTGCTGGCAGAAGGCCCCGGGTACTGGGATCTGGCCGGTAGCGCGGACATCAGCCTGGGCTACCAGACCAACGCCAGCCTAGGGCTGGCTGCCCGTGGCGGGGTGATTGCCAGCCCTTTCTGGAGTCTGCCTTACGACCCGATCAACCGCGGCCACTTCGTGCCGGCCTTTGGTGGCGACGAGGCTTATCTCTGGGTGGCGGTACGCGGTCGGGTGGTCGGCTATGACGCCCTGTTGCAGGGGCAGTTCCGCGATAGTGTGTTGACCTACGATGCCAGCCGGATTCGGCGCCTGGTGCTGGATGCGGGGAGTGGCGTGACCGCGAGCTGGCAAGGCTGGCAGCTGACCGTCTCGGCCAACCTGAAGACCTCCGAGCTGGATGCGGGGGCTGCTGATTGCACGCATTGGTGGGGTGGCCTGTATCTGGCAACGCGGTTTTGACGAAAAAAACTGGCGCCGGGGGGCGCCAGGGTAATGACGAGGGGGTTTCGTCTGGCCGAGGAGGAAAACGACTCAGCTTGCGGGAGCTCGGGTCAGCAGAGCGTCTACCGTGCGTCCGTCGGGTGCGTGGCTGGCCATCAGGGCGGCCGGATCTCCGGCAGCCTGCCGATGCAACTGCTCGATAGCGGCCAGGGCCTGCGTGGAGTCGCCGATACGCTGGCTCAGGGGACGCTCCAACCGCTCGGGGGTGGGCCCCTCGAGGCTCAGGGCGTCGTCAGTACTCGATGGAACGGCCTTTTGCTGCTGAAAGGAGGTCGGCTTCTCTTGCGACTCGCGGCGCTCGAAACGCAGCAGCGATGCGGGGATATTGACGTGTTCAAGGCGGTTGGTCATGTTGTCATCCTGTCGTGTGCCGGATTTCTGGCGATTGGTCAATCTTGCCGATAGCGATGCAGCATGTGTGCCAGGAACCTTCGCTGGCTGTCGTGGGCCAGGCGCAAGAGGGCTGTTCAGGCGGGATTCAGGTGGACTGCGCCACACTCTCGGCAAAGACGACACAGGAGGACCTGGGCATGAATTCGAAGGGATGGCGTGGCTGGCTGGCCGTACTGTTGCTGTTGTCGGGGAGCCTGGCCCTTGCTGAAGCTCCGCTCGAGGAGCTGCGCTATCGCGTCACCTATCAGGGGTTGTTCTCGGCCGGTGCGCGGGTGCCGATTGCCGATGTGAAGCTGTGCACCCGCCTGCCTTCTCCCGACGCCCCCTACCTGGAGAGCGAGCTGTTCGCCTCCTCGGCGCGTTATGGCCCGGTCGAGGCCTTCTACGCCATTCGTTACCGTTTCCGTTCCTGGTACTGGCGCGACCACTCCGGCGTGCTTGCCGCCGAGTATCACGAGTTCGGCCGGCCCGACGACCTGGAACACAAGCTGATCTATCTGGACGATCCCGAGCAGCCCTTCATCACGCGCAACCTGCTGCACGAGGGCAAGCTGGACCTGCCGCGGCTGCGCGCCGGTACCTATGTGGCGCGGGTGGCCGCCGGCGAGCGTCACGCCTTCGACCGGCTGGGCTTGCTGCAGGCGGCGAGAGGCCACCCCCTGCGGCCGGGCGAGGTATTCGAGGCCCGGGTCTCCAATGGCAGCCGCATGCTGAACTACCGGGTGAAGGTGGAAAAGGCCACGCGTGTGCATGTCGCCGGTAGTGAGTGGGACGCCCTCAAGCTGCGCTTCGATGGCATCGAGTACGACCGGCGCGGCAGAGAGAAGGCAGCGCATCGTCCCATCTATATCTGGGTGAGCGCCGATGCTCGCCATATTCCCTTGCGGGCGGAGGCGCGCGCCGCAGTCGGCAGGTTCCGCGTAGAGCTGCAACGCTCGCCCCCGCGATCGGAGCTGGCGCTGCGTTCCGGTTGATTCAGCCGTCCTTGTCTTTCTCCCCGCCCTCCTCGGCCAAGCCCAGGTGCGAGATGTCCGGCAGATCCGCCGGTGGCTGCAGGGTGGTGCAATCTTCCAGGCTGAAGCTGCCGGGTTCCGACATCGACAGGCCGGACAGGTCGAATTCCGGCTTGGGTGCCTCCGGGCGCTCGTCGAGGGGCACCCCGGGGGCATCCAGGCGCATCCAGCTGATATCGCCGATGAGGGCGGGCACCACCGGCGGGGCGCAATCGACAAGCGAACCGGTGCGCGGTGGCAGCACCTCGAAATCGCGGGCCTGGTTTGCCGACGGCTCCGGTGATTCCGGTGCTGGCTTGGCGACCGTTCGTAGCCGCGGCGGTGGCGCGCCATGCGGCACGATATCTACCAGGGCCCCGGCCTGGCGGAAGGCGGCGCGATAGCGACCGGCCTTGTCCGCATCCACCCGGGCCTTCACGCGCATCGGCCTGCCGCTGAACAGGCGATCGAGTGTGGCCTCGTCCATGCCGAACAGCCGACCCAGCATGAGGCGGGCGGCCTGCGGCGAGGTGTCGGGGAGTAGCTCCCCGCGAAAATAGATATCGAACCTGTCCATGTCGGTACGCTGGGTCGGTGCGCCTGCCAGTCCTGATGGCTACCTATTCTAGTGCCACTCCTGGCGCCGTGTAGTGAACGGCTGGGGATTTCGGGTGTGATCCCTTCACCCCTGCCGGGGTGTCCGGCTGTGGGTCTCCCTGGGGGATGAGGCCAGCAGGGCAGCCAGTATCCGACCGTCGTGTGGTCGCAAAAGGTGACCGGGAGGCGTGGTGTAGGTACGGGCGCGGGAGCCGATCGCCGGGACCTGCCGCATGTCCTGGCTGAAGGGGGGCACCAGGCGGTCACTGGGCAGGTGAGGGATGCCACCGCGGATCAGCGCGATGTAGTCGATATCGGGGTGAGGTTGCTGATTGAGCCAGTACAGCAGGGTGCCGGGACGCGCCGGGACCAGGTCCTGAAGCACTCCCCGACTGGCGCGCAAGGTGTGGTAGAGGGGCTCTCCGAGGCGGCGCTGTACTTCCCAGCGGCGGACCTGGTGCAGGGGCGGCGGCCAGTCGTCGTTCACGGCATCGAGTGCCTGCAGGGCGCGCCAGGTGCCGAGGTGCGGGGCGGCGATGGTGATCAGGCGATGTACGCTTGCCGGTCGGTGGCGGACCAGGGTCATGCGTGCGACCACTCCCCCGGCGGAATGCCCGACCAGAGTGATCGGCTCGCCGGGATGGCGGCGGTGGATCTCCTGCAGGTAGGCCGCCAGCCAGTTGGCCTGCACCACGATGGGGGCGATAGAAGGCAGGAGCACCGTGTACAGCGTCCCGCCGGGTCCCTTGTCGAGCGGCAAGAAGACAGGGCCTTGTGGCGAGGGATGCCAGGTGCCGCGCAACACGTGGCCGTGGTCTTGCAGTACCGCGATCACGCCGCTGTCGACCCAGGAGCGGTCGCTGCCGAGGTAGCCGTGTACTAGCACGGTGACATCTGCGCGCACCGGCAAGCTGGCCAGTAGACCCAGGAACAGGAGTCGAACCGCTTTTATCATGGGGAATCCACTACTTCGCGAGTCAGGGTGCGGTTGCATTGTAACTGCCGGCTACACGGCGGTTTTTCAAGTTGCTTCATAGAATCTTCTGATGTACGGGCGACAAATCATCAGGTGACAAAACAATCTATTGGGAATCTGCTCTCGCCCTTCTATGTTTATAGTGACGTTACGCGCTGGATGGCAGGATTTATGTCGCTTTTCCAGTGGACTCGAGAGGAGGGCAACTGATGAGAAGGCGATTGTATTTTCTGCTGCCGGGCATGGAATCGGCAAAGACCATCGAGCGCGATTTGTTGCTGGCCAAGGTGGAAGATCAGCACATGCACTTCCTTGCCCGCGCGGGCATCAATCTGGGCACCTTGCATGTGGCCAACCTGTTACAGCGTTCCGATCTGTTGCACGGCATGGGCATCGGCATGGTTGCCGGTGGCGTGACCGGGGCGGTGGCGGGCTTCCTGATCTCGACCACCGAGACCGGGGCGGCACTGGGGCTGGGCAGTGTCCTGATTCTGGCCACCTTGGGTGCGCTGGTGGGCACCTGGGTCTCGGGCATGATCGCTGTGAGCATCCCCAATACCCAGTTGCGGCGTTTCCAACGTGCACTGGACAAGGGGCGCATCCTGCTGATGGTGGACGTGCCGCCGAAGCGGGTGCGCGAGATCCGTCAGTTGATCCTGTCGCGGCATCCCGAGGCCATGGCCGGCGGCCAGGAAGCGCACATGCCGGCCTTCCCCTGAGCGTTCACTCCAGGTAGCGGCTCTGCCAGTCCAGGTAGCGTTGCTGCACGGCCTGGCAATAGTCCACCTTGTCGGTGAAGTCACACGGATCGATGGCATCGAACAGGTGGTAGTTGGCCACCGGATTGGTGGCGCGCATGATCTGCCAGAGCTTGAGCGGCAGGGGCTCGTGGTCCCAGAAGAAGTCCTGCTGCGCCTCATAGTGGATGAAAACCGGCACAATGGGGATGCCGGTCTTCAGCGAGATGGCAAAGGCGCCGTGACGGAATTCGTGTACGCGCATGCCCTTGACGCCGCCCTCGGGATAGAGTGCCACGCTGCGCCCGTCGCGCAGGTGACGGGTGATGGCCTCGGCGGCGTGTCGGCGTGACTTTTGCGAATCGCGTTCAACATAGAGGGTGCCGGCCGCAGTGCTGATGCGACCGACCAGGAACCAGTGGCGCACCTCGTGCTTGGCCAGGCTGTCCACGTCGAACAGCGCAGGAATGCCGATGTCCTCGAAGGCGGACGGATGATTGGCGATCAGCAGGAATACCGGCGGCAGCGGATACAGATTGTGCTGGTGCAGCCGTAGCTGCACCCCCAGTGCCGCTACCCAGACCCGGCTCCAGTGGCGGAACAGCGAGCGGTAGGCCGGTCGCGGAAAGGGGGTGAACGACAGCAGCCACAGCAGCAGGGTCAGCGGCACGAGTTCGGCCCAGCCTGCGGCCATGCCCAGGGTGCGCGCCAGCGAGCGGAACATCTCAGGCCTGCAACAGGTGCAGGATCTGGCGCCGCGACCTGGCACCCAAACCGGCACGCTGGATCCGGCCATGCTCGACCAGCAGCAGGGTGGGGGTGGCACGCACGCCCAGTTCCATGGCCAGGTCCTGGTCCTCGCCCAGATCGATCTTGATAATGGGATAGCCCTCCTCGCGTAACTGGTCGATGATGGGCGTCATGCTGCGGCAGGGCGGGCAGGCGCGCGTGTAACAGTAGATCAAGGCACGTTCGGGGTAGTGTGCCAGTTCGGGGATGCGCCCGGACAGGCCTTCCACCTGGCGCCCGCGCATCGACTGGGTGGAGAACCACATATAGGCCATGTAGGCCGCCCAGGTGAGCACCAGACCGCCCACGATGTAGATCGTGAAATCCATACTCCTTCTGCTCCCATGGTGGATCTGCCGTCTTCGCGGCATGCATGGTCAATTACAGGCCAAGCCCGCGTGGAATGCCAGCCTGGTTTTTCCTGGCATTCGTCATGATGGCCGTATCCGTGCTTCAAGTTCGTCGCTTTGCTGTCGATAGGAAAGGGAGACGATGACAGGAGCGACGGTGTGGATCTGAGCGATTGGCGGATGCCGATGGCGGTTCTGGGACTGTTGCTGGCCTTGCTGTTGAGCGCAGGGCTGGTCAACCGATACCATCAGTACCGGGCCGCCCAGCGCGCCCTGTTGCGCGCTCTGGTGCAGCAGGTGCAGGGTCTGGAGCAGGCCCTGGATGCCCTGGCACAAGTGCCCATCGGGCGCGCGCTGCGCAGCGCCCTGCGTGCCCGAGTTCACCAGCTTTACCAGCACATCCATGCCATCCATCGGGAGTATCCCGAGATCGACCACCTGCTGGAAGTCGCGGCGGCGAAAATACAGGCCGACGGCGGGGTGGCCGAGGGGCAGGTTCCGCCGATCGACGGCGAGGTGCACTTCCGCAAGCTGCTGTCAGCCCTTGATCGTTTGATCGCCGAGTTGCGCAGTGTGTCGGCGAGTCCGCAGCAACGCCAGCAGTGGCGCGTAGAGTTGCTGGAGCGACGTGCCGAGGTGCTGACGCGTTATCACATCGTCCAGGCGTATCGCCAACAGAAGGAAGGGCAGCGGCAGGACGCCATCGCGCGCTTGCAGAGTCTGCTGGGTGAGTTGCAACGGCGGGGGCCGGACACCGAGTTCGTACGCGCCCTCTACGAGGAGGCCGATACCCTTTGCCAGCGCCTTCTGCAGGGAAAGCCGCTGGACATGGACGATCCGGAAGACGACGATCAGGGGTCGAGCCAGTCCTCGGCAGCCTGACGCAGCGGGGCCTCGCATCGCCGTAGAGGTTGGCGGCAGTCCTGTGGCTGACGGGATCAGCGACTGGCTCGGTGGAGGTCTTGATCTCCCTCCTACCCTCCCGCAAACGGGGTAGGGAGTGGACTGGAATTGCCCTTAAAGAATGGGCCGGATGCTACCGAAAACACCAAGCATGGAAATATCGACAAGCGATACCCTGGAGGTCAACCTGCGCGGGCGGATCCTGCTCGGTGCCGCGCGTCACGGCGTGCGCGATCCGCGGCGAGTGGCAGTGCTGGCGCGCGCCATCATTGCGGTGGTGGAGCATTACCATCCCGAGGGGCGTCCCTCGTTGCGCCAGCTCGAGCCTCTGCTCACCGAACAGCTCGCCTTGCTCGAGGCGGCGTTGTTGAAAGCACGAGCGCAGGAAGCCCCGGCGTTGGCCGTCGCGGGGGCAGTCGTGGGGCAGGCGGCCCAGTCCGAGGACGCGGCCCCCGAGATTACCGAACAGACTCCGCGAGGTCTGCGTCGCCGTACCCTCAAGGGCAAGGGACACACCGTGGTCGCCAAGAGCATGGAAGAGAAGCTGCGCGAAGGCCGGCGGCCGGTGCAGGAGCTGCTGCGCAACGACTGCGTGCAACTAGGCCTGATCGACCGCAAGCAAGCCGAACGCCTGATCCGCGGCATGCTTGGAAAACAGCCCGAGGTGGCTGAGCAGGAGGTGGTCGAGGTGCTGCGCCAGATCCTCCAGGATCAGGTCAAGGGCATCATCCGGCGCCTCAAGGGCGGCCCTTGGGCCACCCCGCAGGCGCAGGAAGAGATGCGCCTGGACATCCACCATGCACGTTCGGTCAAGAGCATCCTGCTGCTCACCCGCCAGATCATCAAGGAGCGCCGGGCCTGGGAGAAGAAACACCGCAAGGGGTTGTTTGGCGGTGTCCTGTTTGGTGGACGCCGGGGGCTGGGGGGGTAGGGCTGCGCGAAGGCGCGTCGATTACTCTGGCACTGGCAAGGACAGCCGGCCGGCAATCAGTGCCTCCTTGGCGGCGCGCCTCAGGCGTTTCACCCTGTGTTCTATGCGCTGAGCACGCGAGCGGTCGCCCACGGGAAGGCTGTAGACCAGCTCCAGTGGACCGCGACCACGCAGGCGACGGGCGCCGCGGTTATGGCGGTGTTCGTCCAGGCGGCGCTGCACGTCGGTGGTAATCCCGGTGTAGAGGCTGCCGTCGGCGCAACGGATCAGGTACAGGTACCACAGGGGGTCGGGGTTCATGGGGGGGCGTTCACATCCAGGTAGCCGCGCTGGATGGCGGCCTCCAGGGCCTTGGCGGCGGCGACCAGTTCATCATAGCGCAGCCGCCGCTGGTGGAGCGACTTGATCTGCTGGTCGTCCGGCAGCTTGCCGTCGGCCTGGTCGGCGATGTCCAGCAGAGTCTTGAGGTACAGGCCGCGTGCTTGGGCCACCATGCGCTGCATGGGCTCGAGATCACTGAGGCTCAAGGAGGGGATCATCGGGTTGAGCGTGTCCCGGTTGATCACTCGCATCTGTTGCTCGAAGGCGAGCAGCATGCGGTTGGTTTCGGTGGTCATGGCCGATGTCTCCTTCGATGTATGGCTGTTCGGCTTATCGGCCGGTGCCGCGGGGACTTGAACCGGCTCAGGTGGCGAGCGCTTGGCGCATCTCCCCGGTGTCCAGCGGCAGGGGCAGCACCGCGTGGATGTCGAACAGGGCGGTCAGCTTGTCCACGTGTGGTCGGTCCTGGGGGCCGGCGAGCACGATCACCCGGGCATCAGGGGCGTACTTGCGCTGGCTGTGGAGGAACACGTCCAGGTTGCTGACATTGATGCCGGCATAGTTGTTGCCGTAGCCATAGAAGAACTCTGCCACTACCCAGTCGGGCGCTTCCTTCTTGAGATGGGCGATGGCCTTGCGCTGGCTGGTGAACTTCAGCTCGCGCAGTCGCAGCTCGTGGTAGAGACCGGACAGGTCCGGATGGGCAGGGGATTCGATGATCGAATACAACAGGGACATCTTTTTCTCGTGGGCTGGCACTTCGGAATCTCTGAACAGGCCTGGAACGGTGAGATCACGTTTTACGACGTGTTCAGAGGTTCCTTGTCACACGAGGAAATAGGATACCAGCAGCAGGCTGCCCAGGATGCCCAGCACGATGGCCGAGTTGCGCCAGTTTGCGTAGTTGAGGAAGACCGGGTTGGTGTGTGGCACTACCACCGCGAGCACTGCACCGATCAGGCAGCCGGCGCCTCCCACCAGCAGGGCCTGTTGCACGAAGGCGCGCTTGAGCTGGAAGGAGCCGTTGATGCCACCGCTGATGGTCTCGAACTTGTTGGCCAGCGCCGGTTCGGCCAGCAGAGCGATACCGGCGAGCAGGAACAGCAGGGCAAGGGCGGAAAACGGTTTCACGCAGAAAAGGGCCTGTACGGGTACATGCTGTCAGTGTCGGCCGTTGGCATGGCGACTTTAGTCCTTTTGGGGTGGCAGGGGGGAACTGCCCAGGCGTGAGGGATTCGCTGTGGGGCTGTTTGGGTCCGTGCGCGGGGCGCGTCTGTCGGTGCCTTGTCCAAGACAAGAAAAAGCCGCGCCAGGCGCGGCAAGATGTACGGTTTTATGGTTGTATTCGGGGCCTATGCTTGCTCGGTCAGGCGTGCGGTGCCGGCACTGAAGCGGTAGCGTTCCCCGATGCGCCGGGGGGATCCGGGGGCGGCTTCGTTGCGTTGGCTCACCGTGTGCCGGGTGCCGCAGAGAGGACACTCGTACCAGGTCTGGCGGGTGTGCAGTTCGATGATTTCGTCGGTCTGATTCGTGGGTTGCTGGCAATGTGGGCAGTGCATGGTCGTCTCCGCATCGAGGTGTGGCATGCAAGTTCAGGTCGGGTTGATCTCCCCTGCTGACAGGGTCAGCCAACCCAGGGTGGCGCGGGCCTCCGGGTAGGGTTCGGTCAGGCGCAGCGCACGACAGCAGGCGTTGGCGGTAAAGCGCAGGTGCTCTTCGAGCATGGGCGCGTTCAGGCCGAGCAGGCCTCGCGGCTGGCTGTCATAAGCGTAGTCGATGGCGAGTTCCAGGGCCTCCCGGATGCAGGCGAGTGAGGTCTCTGGCATAGGCAGTTCCTGGTGGTGCCGGGCCTGGTCACGCCACTGTTCGTACAGGGCGAGTTCGAAGGCGAGGTGTGCGCTGGCGTCGCGATACACATTGTCAAAGAGGGTGCGGATGCCCGGCAAGTCGGCCTGCCGGGCCAGAGCCAGCCCCTGCAGCAGCGCCGGGGTCAGCAATACCCCTTCGAAGGCCACGCGTCTCACCAGCCGGGCGAGAGGGCGATCGTCCGGGTGTCGCCGGTTCTTCCAGTCGTCCATGCGGTGTATCACCGGCAAGGGCGCTAGTGCGCTCAGGGGAAGGTTCAATGCCCAGACCAGGCGCCGGCAGGCCAGGGTTCGGCGGGTTTCGGCGATGGTCTGCAGCTGCCGGTAGCGTTCGTAGTCCGCGTTGTGGAGGCGGGGCGGCGCGGGAACGGTCTCGTCGAGGTACAACAGTGTGGCCAGGGCGTGTCCCAGCAGTGCGTGCTCGTCTCTACCTGGTGGGTTGGCGGTACGCCAGCGTCGAGCGTCCTCGTTGAGAGGCACCGCCGCAGGGTGCCAAGCTTGCCGGCGGGCCCGCTCGAGGTGTGGTTGTATCCAGGGCTGCTCGCCATGCAGCGAGGTTGTCTCGCCCTGTGCACTCGGACCCGTGGTACCCCCGTGGTGATGAGAAGGGGGGAGGGGATGGAGAATGCAGGCCTCCCGCTCTCCTCCAGGCACCGGCAGCTGGGAGGGCAGGTACCGGATGGCGGTCAGTGTTTCCCTGTTCAACATGTGACGGGCTTCCCGAGGTTTGCGGGCGGATGCCGGCTGTCCGGGTGGGTCTGGTGCCGGAGTGACCCCGGTTCCCCTGGGTGGTGGTCGAGGACGGCGGAAGCCTGTCGTGCGAGCGCTCCCGGGGCTCCTCCGGCATGGATCGTCATGGAGGTTTCGTCTCCGTCGGCTAGTGTGACCGCGAGCTCAATCCCACTTCAGCGCGCCACCGGTCTGGTACTCGGTGACGCGGGTCTCGAAGAAATTCTTCTCCTTGCGCAGGTTGGCTTGCTCGTCCAGCCAGGCGAGCGTGGGCTCGGCGCCGGGGTAGGGCTCCTCGAGGCCGAGGTTGCGCGCGCGCCGGTTGGCGATGAAGCGGTACTGGCCGATGTGGTCTTCCTTGCTGTAGCCCAGGATGGGGTCGCGCAGGATGTAACCGGCGTAGGCTGCTTCGGCGGCCTCGCACTCCTCCCACATCTCCTTCAGGGCCTTCGGGTCGGGGCGGATGTCTTCCTCGAGCATGATCTGCTTGGCCACGCGGATGCCAAAGGAGGCGTGCAGCACCTCGTCGCGCATGATGTATTGCAGCTGTTCGCCGGTGCCCTTCATCAGGCCGCGGCGCTGCAGCGCGAAGATGGGCGAGAAGCCGTTGTAGAACCAGCAGCCCTCGAAGATGCCGGCAAAGAAGATGTAGGCCAGCAGGAAGTTGTGCAGCTCGTCGCGGTCGTTGAGATCGATGTCCGGGCGCAGGATGGAGTTCAGGCGCCGGTTGGCGACCTGAATCTTGCCGTTGATCTCGGGCACCACGCGGTAGCGATTGTAGATTTCGCTCTGGTCCAGGCCGATCGACTCGATGCAGTGCTGGTAGGTCCAGGTGTGCAGGGACTCTTCGTACACCTGGCGTGCCTGGTAGATCTGCAGCTCGGGGGCGGACATCTTCTCCATCACCGCCAGGCCGATGTTGCGCATGGCGAGGATGTCGGAGGTGGTGAGATAGGCGAGCACGTTCTCGTACACGTGACGCTCCTCGAGCGTCAGCTTGTGGTGATAGTCGTGCACGTCCTGGTTCATGTTGATGTCCAGCGGCGTCCAGTGGTTGCGGTTGGCGTTGAGGAAGTATTCCCAGGCCCAGGGATACTTGAAGGGCGCCAGCTGGTTGATGTCGGTCAGGCCGTTGACCACCCGCTTGTCGTCCGGGTTGACCGGCTTGAGGTCGGCTGGGTCGGGTGCGTGCAGCGGCTGGCCGTGGATCTCGGCCTCGACGCCGGACAGGGCGGTGCTCGCCGGTGCGGCTGCCGGGGCCTCCGAGGTGGATTGAGCTTCCAGCGGGTTGGCCTGCGGCGGCAGTTCACGCTCGGCGGATTTCGGTGTTTCGTTGGTCGGCTGGATCGGTGCCAGCGGATCGTCCCAGTTGAGCATGTGTCGGTCTCCTTCGTGGGCCCCCTCCCGGCCTCCCCCACAAGTGGGGGAGGGGAAGATGGTGTCTCGGTTTCGTGTCCCCCTTCCGGCCTCCCCGCAAGTTGGGGGAGGGGAAGATGGTGCCTCGGTTTTTCGAGTCGCCGTCCCGGTTGCCCCGCGGGTGGGGGCAGGGGAGATCGTCTCGTCTTTCGTGGATTACTGGCAGGCCTCGCAGTCCGGGTCGAGGATGCTGCAGGCCTTGGGTGCGGCGGTGCCGGCCGAAAGTCCGGTGCTGCCGGCGGCGTTCAGGGTCCCGGCCAGTCCCTTGTCGATGGTGGATTTCTCGACGTGGGTGGCACCCATGGAACGCAGATAGTAGGTGGTCTTGAGCCCGCGTACCCAAGCCAGCTTGTAGAGGTTGTCGAGCTTCTTGCCCGAGGGTTCGGCCATGTAAAGGTTGAGGCTCTGCGCCTGGTCGAGCCACTTCTGGCGACGGGCACCGGCCTCCACCAGCCAGCGCGGGTCGATCTCGAAGGCCGAGGCATACAGCTGCTTGAGGTCCTCGGGGATGCGGTCGATGGGCTGTACCGAGCCGTCGTAGTACTTGAGGTCGTTGATCATCACCTCGTCCCACAGACCACGTTCCTTCAGGTCGCGCACCAGGTAGGGGTTGACCACGGTGAACTCGCCCGACAGGTTCGACTTGACGAACAGGTTCTGGTAGGTCGGCTCGATCGACTGGCTCACCCCGCAGATGTTGGAGATGGTGGCGGTGGGCGCGATCGCCATGGTGTTGGAGTTACGCATGCCGACCGTCTTCACCCGCTCGCGCAGACGGTCCCAATCGAGGCGCGAGGTGGTATCGACCTGCAGGTACTGGCCGCGCTCCTCGGCCAGCAGGCGCAGTGAGTCGATGGGCAGGATGCCCTGGCTCCACAACGAGCCCTCGAAGGTGGAATAGCGTCCCCGCTCCTCGGCGAGATCGGTGCTGGCCTGGATAGCGTAGTAGCTGACCGCTTCCATCGAGGTGTCGGCGAACTCTACTGCTTCCATGCTGGCATAGGGCAGGCGCAGCTTGTACAGCGCATCCTGGAATCCCATGATGCCCAGCCCCACCGGGCGGTGGCGCAGGTTGGAGTTGCGCGCCTGCGGCACCGAGTAGTAGTTGTACTCGATGACGTTGTCGAGCATACGCATGGCGGTGGAGATGGTCTTCTCCAGCTTGGCCATGTCCAGCCCCTCGCCCTCGATCACGTGCGCGGCCAGGTTGATCGATCCCAGATTGCACACCGCGATCTCGCGGTCGTTGGTGTGCAGGGTGATCTCGGTACACAGGTTGGACGAATGCACCACGCCCTGGTGGCGGTTGGTGTAGCGGATGTTGCACGGATCCTTGAAGGTGATCCACGGATGCCCGGTCTCGAACAGGGCGCCGAGCATCTTGCGCCACAGGTCGTTGGCGCGCACCTTGCGGCAGACCTTGAGCTCGCCGCGTTCGGCCTTTTCCTCGTAGCGCAGGTAGGTCTCTTCGAAGGCGCGGCCGGTCAGGTCGTGCAGGTCGGGTACCTCGTCGGGCGAGAACAGGGTCCAGTCGCCATCCTCGGCCACCCGCTTCATGAACAGATCCGGGATCCAGTTGGCGGTGTTCATGTCGTGGGTGCGGCGGCGTTCGTCGCCGGTGTTCTTGCGCAGCTCGAGAAAGTCCTCGATGTCCACGTGCCAGGTCTCGAGATAGGCGCAGACCGCTCCCTTGCGTTTCCCACCCTGGTTGACCGCGACTGCGGTGTCGTTGGCGACCTTGAGGAAGGGCACCACGCCCTGGCTCTTGCCGTTGGTGCCCTTGATATGGGCTCCCATGCCGCGCACCCGGGTCCAGTCGTTGCCCAGGCCGCCGGCGAACTTGGACAGCAGGGCGTTGTCGCGGATGGCGCTGTAGATGCCGTCCAGGTCGTCGGGCACGGTGGTGAGATAGCAGCTCGAGAGCTGCGGGCGCAGGGTGCCCGAGTTGAACAGGGTGGGTGTGCTGCTCATGAAATCGAAAGACGACAGCAGCTCGTAGAACTCGATGGCCCGTCCCTCGCGGTCGATCTCGTTGATCGCCAGGCCCATGGCCACGCGCATGAAGAAGGCCTGCGGCAGCTCGAAGCGGGTTTCGTCGTAGTGGATGAAATAACGGTCATAGAGCGTCTGCAGGCCCAGGTAGGTGAACTGCAGGTCGCGCTCGGGTTTGAGCGCACGGCCCAGGCGCTCAAGGTCGTACTGGCACAGTTGCGAGTCGAGCAGTTCCAGCTCGGCACCGCGCGCGATGTAGGCGGCGAAATACTCGCTGTAGACCTTGCTCATGTCGGCCTGGGTGGCGATGTCGGTGTCCAGGCCGAGGAAGCCCAGGGCCTCGCGGCGCAGGATATCCATCAGCAGGCGCGCGGCGGCCTGCGAATAGTTGGGCTCCTGGTCGATCAGAGTGCGTGCGCTCATCACCAGGGCGCGCGAGACGTCTTCTTCCTTCACGCCATCGAACAGGTTGCGACAGGCGTCGTCGAGGATGGCGTCAGCGGAGACGCCCTCGAGGCCCTCGCAGGCCTCGCCCACCAGAGCGCGCAGCCGCGCCATGTCCAGCGGTCGGGTGCTGCCGTCGGCCAGGGTGACGTTGACGATGTGCTCCTCCTCCGGCTGGCCGGCGGCGGCCTCTTCGGCGCGCTTGCGGGCCTGCTCCTCGCGATACAGCACGTAGGCGCGTGCCACCTTGTGCTCGCCCGCACGCATCAGGGCCAGCTCGACCTGGTCCTGGATGTCCTCGATGTGCACCGTACCGCCGTCCGGGTTGCGCCGGTGCAGGGCGTCCACCACCTGGCGAGTGAGACTGTCCACCGTCTCGCGGATGCGGCTGGAGGCCGCGGCACTGTTGCCCTCGACGGCGAGGAAGGCCTTGGTCAGGGCGATCGCGATCTTGCTGCCGTCGAAGGCGGTGACCTTGCCGTTGCGCCGGATCACGCGCAGGTCACTGGCGGTAGCGACCGGCGGCTCGGGCGGGGCGGCTGTGTCGGTGACGGCGGGGCCGGTGGCAATGCCCTCGGCAATGGCGGAATCAATGGTCGCGTCTGTGCCCATGAGGCTCCTCCTGAAACAAGTCTCGGCTGCGTTGTGATCGTGGCGCGGGGCGGTCGCCTTGCGCGACGGGAAGAGAGGTGCGGCTTCACCCTGCGGGCACAATATATACGCTCGTTAGATGCTGTCAACCACAAGATCTTGTGTATACAAGCTGTGGAAAACTGTGGGGATACTGTGGATAACAAGCGGAAGAAAGGCAAAAAGAGCCGCCTTTTCAGCGACTTGGAATTGTCTGGGTGAGTACATCAGAAAAACACTATATATGGGGTTTCCTGTGCTCTCCGGACACAAGATCGGCGGCAGTCTCGCCCCCGAGGCCGTTTTCTCCATCGCGCCTCGCCAGATCGCCGGTCAACCGATCCCCTGACTCGGCGTTGTCCTGAGTAACCCGGGTTGCAAGGTCCCCCGGCCCAGTTCCCCCGCTTGCGGGGGAGGCCAGGTGGGCAAACGTTTTATCGAACACCGAAATTTCAGGAGATCATCGAAATGAACAGAATGGCATATGGAGTGATGGGCCTGGTCCTGTGGGGCATCGCCGCAGGCAGCGCGCTGGCCGCCGACTTCGGCGACCGCGTGGAAGACCGCCTGGATCGCCGCGGCGACCGCATAGAACAGGCGCTGGATGCGCGAGGCGACCGCATCGATGCACGTCTCGACCGTCGGGGCGAGCGCATCAACGACCGTCTAGACCGTAAGGTCGAGTGGTTGGAATCCCGGAGCAGGTACCGCGCCGCCGAATACCTGGACCGCAAGGGCGACCGCATCGAAAGCCGCCTGGACCGTCGCGGCGATCGCATCAATGCCCGGCTCGATCACGAGGGTGAACGCATGAACGCCCGCCTGGATCGCCGTGGCGCGCGCATCGACCGTCGTCTGGATCGCGTCGGCCAGCGCTTCGACCGCCGCTGGGACCGTTCCCATCATGGTGGCAATACTTCGATGATGCCTAGTGGTCGTCCCGCCAATGCTCGCATGGCGTACCGCCGCTGAACGGCGATCCGCGTTCTCTCCCCCCGGCAACGGGCTTTCGACCGCGGCTTTGTCCGCGGTTTTTTTGTTCGTGGCGATCAACCCATGGGCGGGCGTTCGCCGCGAGGACGTTGCTTCTAGGGATGTCACTTCCTGACGGGAGATGCCGTAGGATGCCCGTTACCGGGCCGAACCTTTGCTTCGGCTGCTGGGCGTGCAATGCAAGTGCTGTAACGGATTGTCCCGGGTTCTCCGGGGTTTCGGACAGCAGTGCCGCAAGCGGGATGAGGCGCCTCGACGGTTCACCGTGTCATCAACAGGTAAGCCAGCACCAGATTCCCGATCGCCAGCAGCGCGCTCAGCCCCTTCCAGAATCCCAGCGGGTTGCGCTCGACCAGTGGGCGATGCTGGTCTTCACTGAAGGCCGGGTTGGGGTGGGAGAGGTCGTAAAGAAACTCCGACATGGTCTCGTAACGCTTCTGCGGGTTGGGGTGTACCGCCTTGCGCAGGGCGCCGTCGACCCAGGGCTGGAGCTTGTCGTTGTGTTCGCGTGCCGAGGTGTAGCGCAGCTTGCTGGCCGGGCGCGGGCGATCGCTATGGCCGTAGGGCAGCTTGCCGGTGAGCAGTTCGTAGGCGATCACGCCCAGCGAGAAGATGTCGGAGCGGTTGGAGTATTCGCCGTCGATGCATTCGGGTGCGGTGTAGTCCACGGTGCCCTCGACATGGTCTTCGATACGGCGGGCGATCTCGCGGGTGCCAGCGACGCGGGTGGAGCCGAAGTCGATGATCTTGAGCACGCCCTGGGCGTCGATGAGGATGTTCTCGGGCTTGAGATCCAGGTGCACCATCTCCAGACGGTGAAAGGCACGCAGGCCCTCGGCGATCTGGGTGAGGTATTCGCGTGCGGTGTTGATGTGGGTCTGTGGATGGTCTTCGATCCACTGGCGCAGGGTCTGGCCCTCGATATATTCGGAGACGTTGTACAGGAAACGCCGCTTGGGGGTGTCGAGCAGGCGCGCCACGTGCGGATTGTTGATGCGCCTCCCCACCCATTCCTCGTGCAGGAAGCCCTCGAGGTGGGTCGGGTCGTCCTGGAAGTTGACCGAGGGGGTCTTGAGGATGACCTTCTCGCCGGTCCCGGTGTCGCGCGCCAGGTAGACCTCGCTGCGCGCCGAGGCGTGCAGGGCGCGCAGGATCTCATAGTTGTCGATGCGGTTGCCCGGTGACAGGGGCGGTGGAAAGGGCAGTTCGCGGATCTGTTGCAGGATGTCGTCTTCGGTGTGGGTCGGCAGCGTGAGCACCCGCAGCAGCTGGCAGGTGACATTGTCGTGGGAGCCGGCGTGCAGGGCCTCTTCCATGATGCGCTGGGCGCAAACCTGCAGATTGTCGCCGTGTTCGCGCAGCAGTTCGCGCAGGCGGTTGTCGGTGACATAGCCGGTGACGCCATCGGTGGTGAACAGGAAGATGTCACCCGGTTCCACGGCCAGCGAGCGGTAGTCGATGTCGACATGGGCGTCGATGCCCATGGCGCGCGACAGGAAGTCGCGATCCTTCGATACCCAGACCCGATGGTCGCGGGTGAGCTGTTCGAGTTCACCATCGCGGAACAGGTACAGGCGCGAGTCGCCGACGTGCAGCACGTGCGCAGTGTGTGACTTGATGACCAGCCCGGTAAAGGTGGTGACCATGCCGCGCGCCGAGTCGTAGCGCCGCTGGCCCTGCGACCACAGCCAGCGGTTGAGCGCGCCGAGTACCTTGGTGGCCGAGGTCTTGACCGTCCACGAGTCCGGGGTGCTGAAGTAGTCGTCGAGAAAGGCGCGCACGCAGGTCTGTGCGGCCTCCACCCCGCCCTCGGAGCTGCTCATGCCGTCGCAGATGGCCGCGGCGATGCCCTTGTTCTCCAGTGCCGCGCCCTCGGGCACCAGGGCATCGGCCGCGTCGGCGTTCTCTTCCTTGTTGCCCTTTTCGGTGACGGCAGCGTAGTCTATCTCGAGCTTGCGCGGCATGATGGTGGCGGTCTCAGTGCTCGCCCTTGGTGCGCAACAGGCCGGCCAGGCGGTTGCCCTGCTTCTGTGGGCCACCGTTGGGGAAGATCTGGTGCAGGTAGCGGTTGCTGCCCTTGTCGCGGCCCCAGACCTTGCGGAAATGCTTGATCATGTCGCGCACCGTGCATTGGACGTGCTTCTGATTGTAGAAGTCGCGCAGGAAGTAGATCACCTCCCAGTGCTCCTCGGTCAGTTCCAGGCCCTCCTTTTCGGCCAGGGCGCGGGCGAAGCCCTCGCTCCACTCGTCGGGACGGACGATGTAGCCCTCGGAGTCGGTCTCGATGCGGCGGCCATCGACCATCACGTAGTCGATCTGCATGCTGGGATAGGCGATGCTGCCGCCGCCGATGCCCGAGGGGGCGCCCTGGCGCTGCCCGGCCTGGGCATCGGAGAGCAGGGTGAGGGTCAGTTGGGGCTCCAGGGGGCCGCGATACAGGCAGCGCCCGGCGTTGAGCAGTTCGATCTGTTCACCGGGCTCACCGTTGATGCAGATCTCGCCGTTCTCGTCGGTCTGCACCGCGATCTCCATGAAGCCACCCTCGCGGGTGAGGGTGAGCGGCAGGCGGCGGGCCGGGCGGCCGGCGTTGTCGAGCAATACGCGGATGGTCGTGGACATGGGCGACTCCTTACTTGACATCGATCATCTGGACGCTGCCGTCGGGCATGACTTCGGCCATGGCGCCTGCCGGTTCTTCCAGCACGAACAGGATCAGTGCCAGCACCGAGCCCGATACCATGCCGATGAACAGGAAGAACTGGTCATAGTCGAGCAGCGAGTTGACGGTGAGGAACAGTACCGCGCCGACATTGCCGAAGGCGCCGGCCATGCCGGCGATCTGGCCGGTCATGCGGCGCTGGATCAGCGGCACCATGGCGTAAACCGCACCCGAGCCGGCCTTGGAGAAGATACCACCGAGGATGGTGAAGGCGACCACCATCCACACCGGCCATTCCCGGTCCACCAGGCCCAGTACCAGGAAGCTGGCGGTAATGCCGGCAAAGGTGATGATCAGCGTGAGCTTGCGGCCGATGCGGTCGCTCAGCCAGCCGCCGCCGGGGCGTGCAAACAGGTTCAGGAAGGGATAGATGCCCGCCAGCAGGGCCGCGGTGACCTTGGGTAGCTCGAACCAGTCAACGTAGAACATGGCCAGCATGGAGACCACGGCCAGCTCGGTGCCGAAGGTGACCAGGTAGGCCCAGTCCAGGACGGCCACCTGCTTGAACTTGTAGCGATACAGTTCCGGGACCGGTTCCTTCAGCACGTGCCGGTTGATGTGCCACACCTTCCAGGTCTGGACCAGGAAGATTGCCGCCAGCACGCCGTAGATCACATCGGTCGCGGCCCAGTCGATCAGTCCCATCTTGGCTGGCGACAGCTTCCAGGTGAGCAGTGCCAGCGCCAGGTACAAGGGGATGTTCATCAGAATGTAGAGCACCAGGTCGCTGGGGCTGGTGACTTCCATGGCGCCGCTCTTCTTGGGCTTGAAGTAGGTGGAGCCCTTGGGGGTGTTGCGCACCGAGAAGTAATAGAGGACGCCATAGGCGATGGCCACCAGGCTGGCGATGGTAAAGGCCCAGCGCCAGCCGTCGTCACCGCCCACGCCGCTGGCGATGAAGGGCAGGGTGAGCGCTGCGCCGGCCGAGCCGAAGTTGCCCCAGCCGGCATAGATGCCCTGTGCGACACCCGTCTGACGCGCGGGGAACCATTCGCCGATCATGCGGATACCCACTACGAAGCCGGCGCCGATGAAGCCTGAGAGGAAACGCAGCAATGCCAGTTGTTGGTAGCTGTCGGCCCAGGCGAAGGTGATGCTGATGGCCCCGCCGAGGATCAGGATGGCGGCGAACAGGATGCGTGGCCCGTACTTGTCCACCAGCATGCCGACGATGATGCGCGCCGGAATGGTCATGGCGACGTTGAGGATCAGCAGCACCTTGGCCTGCTGGTCGGAGAGCTGCAGGGCATCCTTGATGAAGGGCATCATCGGGCCCAGGCCCAACCACACCACGAAGGTGAGAAAGAAGGCGAACCAGGTCAGGTGCAGGATACGGATCTTGCCATCCTTCAGGTCGAACAGGTTGAGCTTGAGTGCGGACATTGTGAGTGCTCCATGGCTACAGCGTGCCTCTGGAGTGAAGCAGGACGCGTGCCAATGAGAGACAGGCCCTGCCGGGAGGGAATTCCTTGGTGGGGCCGTGATTCGGTATTTCCGAATACAGCGAAGTGGTGCGTGATGCAGCGGTTGCGCACCAGCATGGTGCGAAATCGCGGTGCATTCGCCTGGTGTCCGGGGGGATGCGAGGCACTCCGAACAGCGGCCCATCCCCGTTTCTCTCCACATCGGGGCAGCCGCCTTTGTCCCCTCCCGGACCGCTGCGCAAGCGGGAGAGGGGTTTGGGGCGGGGAGGGGCTTCGATTTGGCCGAAGGCGTCCGACTGCGCGAATCGGCTGCAAACCCGCTTCTGGCGACTGGCATGCCTCTTGCTCCTATTTCCGTGACAGCCGGCGTGACCGGCACGAGAACATTCTGCGAGGTAGGCATGAAGGAAAAACTGGTACTGGTAGGCAACGGCATGGCGGGTGTGCGTACCCTGGAAGAGTTGCTCAAGCTCGATCCGGAGCGCTACGAGATCACAGTGTTTGGCGCCGAGCCATATCCCAACTACAACCGCATCATGCTCTCCCCGGTGCTGGCCGGCGAGAAGACCGTCGACGACATCATTCTGAATGATCGCGACTGGTACGAGAGCAACGGCATCACCCTGCACACCGGTGACCCGGTGGTGCGCATCGACCGTGCCGCTCGCAAGGTCATCACCGAGAGCGGCTTGGAGGCCGGCTACGACCGGCTGCTGCTGGCGACCGGTTCCAACCCCTTCATCATCCCGGTACCGGGCCACGACAAGGAGGGCGTGATCGGCTTCCGCGACATTGCCGACGTGAACACCATGCTCGAGGCCAGCAAGCGCTACCAGAAGGCAGTGGTCATCGGCGGTGGCCTGCTGGGCCTGGAAGCGGCCAACGGCCTGATGAAGAACGGCATGGATGTCACCGTGGTGCACCTGATGGACATCCTCATGGAGCGCCAGCTCGACCGTCCCGCCGCCGAGCTGCTCAAGCAGTCGCTCGAAGAGCGCGGCATGAAGTTCCTGATGGAGACGCAGACCGCCGAGGTCCTCGGTGACGATCGCGTCAGCGGGCTGAAGTTCGCCGACGGCTCCGAGATCGAGGCCGACCTGGTGGTGATGGCCGTCGGCATTCGTCCCAACATCGAGCTGGCGCAGACCGCCGGCATTCACTGCGAGCGCGGCATCGTGGTGAACGACACCATGCAGACCTACGATCCACGTATCTATGCGGTGGGCGAATGCGTGCAGCACCGGGGCCTGACCTACGGCCTGGTGGCGCCGTTGTTCGAGCAGGCCAAGGTGGCCGCCAACCATCTGGCGCAGCTCGGTTTCGCCCGCTACGAGGGTTCGGTGACGTCCACCAAGCTGAAGGTTACGGGCATCGACCTGTTCTCCGCCGGCGAGTTCAACGAGCAGGAAGGCGACGAGACCCTGGTGCTCCAGGACCCGGCCGCTGGCGTCTACAAGAAGCTGGTGGTGCGCGACAACCGCATCAAGGGTGCGGTGCTTTACGGCGACACCATGGACGGCACCTGGTACTTCCAGCTGCTGCGTGATGGCACCGACATTTCGGCCTTCCGTTCCACCATCCTGTTCGGTCAGCACGACCTGGGCGATGCCGGTCATGGCGACGAGACCCGGGTGGCGGCGCTGTCCGATGATGCCGAGATCTGCGGCTGCAATGGCGTGTGCAAGGGCGAGATCATCGATGCCATCGTCACCAAGGGACTGTTCACCCTGGACGATGTGAAGGCGCACACCAAGGCGGCCAGCTCCTGCGGCTCCTGTACCGGCCTGGTCGAGGCCATCCTTGCCAGCACCGTAGGCGACGGCTACGACGCCACTCCGAGCAAGAAGCCGCTGTGCGGCTGCACCGAGTACAGCCACGACGAGGTGATTGCCGGCATCAAGGAACACCAGCTCAAGACCATGGATGCGGTGCGCTCCTTCTTCGAATGGAAGAACCCCGACGGCTGCGCCGCCTGTCGTCCCGCGCTCAACTACTATCTGCTGGCCTACTGGCCGGGTGAATACCACGACGATCCGCAGTCGCGCTTCATCAACGAACGTGCCCACGGCAACATCCAGAAGGACGGTACCTACTCGGTGGTGCCGCGCATGTTCGGTGGCCTGTGCACGCCCGCCGAGCTGCGCGCCATCGCGGACGTAGCCGAGAAGTACAACGTGCCCGAGATGAAGGTCACCGGCGGTCAGCGCATCGACCTGTTCGGTATCAAGAAGGAAGACCTGCCGGCGGTCTGGAAGGACCTCTCCGAGGCCGGCTTCGTCTCCGGCCATGCCTACGGCAAGGCGCTGCGCACGGTCAAGACCTGTGCCGGCAAGAACTGGTGCCGCTTCGGCACCCAGGACTCCACCGGCCTGGGCGTCAAGCTCGAGGAACTCACCTGGGGATCGTGGATGCCGCACAAGTTCAAGCTGGCTGTCTCCGGCTGCCCGCGCAACTGTGCCGAGGCCACCATCAAGGACTTCGGCGTGGTCTGTGTCGACTCCGGCTACGAGCTGCACGTCGGCGGCAACGGCGGCATCAAGGTGCGGGTGACCGACCTGCTCTGCAAGGTCGAGACCGAAGAGGAAGTGCTCGAATACTGCGGCGCCTTCATCCAGAAGTACCGCGAAGAGGCGCACTATCTCGAACGCACCGCGCCCTGGGTCGAGCGTGTGGGCCTGGACTACATCAAGCAGGCCATCGTCGAGGACGAGGCACAGCGCAAGGCATTGTACGAACGCTTCAAGTACAGCCAGCAGTTCGCGCAGATCGATCCCTGGAAACAGCGCGCCGAAGGCGAGGAAGCGAACGAGTTCCAGCCGATCAAGATCACTGCGGCCTGAGAGGCCATGCGATAGGGGGGTACCACGAAGCACACAACGAACACGAAGCGTTCTTGTGTTGGGCCTGTCGCGCTTTGCTCGATCCGTCTGCTGATGAGATACCGGCGAGGGATCAAGCAGTGAGGAAAGGTATTCCTTTGTGTTCTTCGTGCCCTTTTTGGTGAAGAAAGAATTATTGCAGCAACCAGGATCAGACAAATGAGTAACTGGATCGAAATCGCCGCCCTGGAAGACATCCCGCGTCTGGGGGCCCGGGTGGTCAAGACCGACACCATGGATGTGGCGGTATTCCGCACCCGGGATGACCAGGTTTTCGCCTTGAAGGACGCCTGCCCGCACAAGCAGGGGCCGCTGTCGCAGGGCATCGTCAGCGGCACCACCGTCACTTGTCCGATGCACAACTGGAAGATCGACCTGGAAAAGGGCTGCGCCCTGGGGCCCGACGAGGGCTGCACCAACGTGTTCCGGACCAAGGTGGAGAACGGCAAGGTCTATCTGGCCATTTGAGTTTTTGAAACCACGAAGGACACGAAGGACGCAAAGGAACCTCCGAACAAGTTCCTCCCCCGCTTGCGGGGGAGGCCAGGAGGGGGAATGACGCACTGTTCATGAAGACCGTAGGTTGGGCAAAGGAGCGCAGCGACGTGCCCAACAGCGGCATGGATGGTTGGGCACGCTTCGCTTTGCCCAACCTACGAACTCCATCGGTGAAAAAGGGGTGACCCTGGTTCTCTTTGTGCTCTTTGTGTGCTTTGTGGTGAAAAACGTGGCGACAGCATATCCATGAGGAATTGAATCGATGCTCTTCGGACGCGGAAAGAAGAACCCCATCACCCTGCCCGGCAAGGAGGTGGTCGAGTGGAAATACGCCGCCTGTGGCTACTGCTCCACCGGCTGTTCCATCGAGGTGGGCTTCAATGCCGAGGGCCGCGCGGTGGCCTCGCGTGGCGTGGCCGATGCCGATGTGAATCGCGGCAAGCTGTGCCTGAAGGGCATCTTCGAGCACGAATTGTTCGAGTCGGCCGGGCGCGGCACCCGGCCGCTGATGCGCGACCATTTTCGTGACGAGTGGAAACCCACCGACTGGGATACCGCGCTCGACCGACTGCATGACGAGATCCGCCGCATCCAGGCCAAGTACGGGCGCGATTCCTTCGCGGTGATCTCCACCGGGCAGATGCTCACCGAGGAGTTCTACACCCTGGGCAAGCTCACCCGCGGGCTGATCGGCACCAACAACTACGACGGCAACACCACCCTGTGCATGAGCTCGGCCGTCTCTGGCTACAAGCGCAGCTTCGGCTCCGACGGACCGCCCGGCTGCTACGAGGACTTCGAGCACACCGACTGCCTGATCGCCTGGGGCTCCAACCTGCCGGAGCAGCATCCCATCATCTACTGGCGGCTCAAGGAGGCGCAGGAGAAGCGCAACTTCCCGCTCATCGTGGTCGACCCGCGGGTGACCATGCTGGCGCAGAACGCCAACATTCACCTGCCGATCCGTCCGGGCACCGACGTGGTGCTGCAGAACGCGCTGATGCACGTGATCTTTGCCGAGAACCTGCAGGACGACGACTACATCGCCGCCAACACCAATGGCATCGACGAACTGCGCGCCGAGGTCGCGAAATGGGACCCGCGTACCGCCTCGAAGATCTGTGGTATCGACGAGGACACCATCCGCGTGGTGGCGCGCACCTTTGCCAAGGCGCCGGCGGCCATGCAGATCTGGACCATGGGCATCAACCAGTCCACCCACGGCTCCGACGGCGTGGTGGGCATCAACAACCTGGCGCTGATCACCGGGAACGTCGGCAAGCCGGGCGGCGCGCCGCTGTCGATTACCGGCCAGTGCAACGCCATGGGCACCCGCGAGTGGTCCTCCTGCTCGGGCCTGCCCAACTACCGTTACCTCGAGGTGCCCGAGCACCGCGAGGAGATCGCGAAGTTCTGGAACATCGACGTGGATTTCCTGCCTACCGCACGCGGCATGTACCAGACCGATATCTACCAGGCCATGGAGGCCGGGCAGATCAAGGGCCTGTGGCTGATCGCCACCAATCCGCTCAGTTCGCTGCCCAACACCGCGCGCATCCGCCGCGCCATGGAACAGCTCGAGTTCTGCTGCGTGCAGGACTGCTACGTGGACTCCGAGTCCAACCAGTACGCACATGTCTACCTGCCGGCCGGTACCTGGGCAGAAAAGGACGGGGTGATGACCAACACCGAGCGGCGCATCAACCGCGTCAAGCCGGTCGCCACCCCGCCGGGCGAGGCCAAACCCGACCTATGGATCTTCAACCGCGTAGCCGAGCGCTTCAACACCGACGGGCGGGTGAAGTTTCCCGAGAAGGCCGCCGACATCTTCCTCGAGATGGCCGAGCTGTCGCACGGACGGCTGGCCGACATCTCGGGCATGGACCACGAGCTGATCGAGCAGCACCGCGGCATCCAGTGGCCCTATACGCGTGAGCAGCGCGAACGCGGCGAGGCGCCGAAGAAGGGCGGGGTGCGCCTCTACACCGAGCCGGCCACCTTCCAGTACCCCGACGGACGCGCCAAGCTGATCCCGCTGCCCTTCGTGGACAACAACGAGCACCCGGACGAGGAGTATCCCTTCTGGTTGAACACCGGGCGGCTCATCGAGCACTGGCACGGGCGCACCAAGACCGGAAAGATCGGCAACAACAACAAGTTCAGCCCGATCCCGTTCATCGAGATCAACCCCGATGCCGCCGCCGAACTGGGCATCCGTCGCGGCGAATACGTGCGCCTGGTCTCGCGCCGCGGGGATGCCATCGTCATGGCCCAGCCTACCCACCGGGTGCCACACAACATGGTGTTCCTGCCGTTCCATTTCCACGACTGCGCCAACCGCCTCACCCTCGGCCTGCTCGACCCGTATTCGCGCCAGCCGGCCTACAAGCAGCAGGCGGTGCGCATCGAACGTATCGAGGACCAGCTGCACGCGGCGCGGTTGAGCAAGGAAATGCGCAAGTTTTGATGGGTCCACCACAGAGGACACAGGGCACACAGAGGTCTCCGAGTGCAGAGGTCTGAGAGCGGCGCAACGGGATCTTCCTGAACCGGAATGGAACGCTCTGTGCTCTCGGTGGCCTCTGTGGGGAACAGAACGAATTACGAAAAAAGCGATATGTTCAAGAGACGCGATTACGAACCCGAATACGCCCTGCTGAGGGACGAGGACTACAAGCCGGTCAACCGCTACGGCAAGCCCATCGTGCTGGCGCCCGAGGACGATCCGCTGCGCGAGGAGCCGCTGGTCATCAACGGCGAGGAAAGCCCGCCGCAGAATCCCAACCGCTACAAGCAGCATGGCTTCTATTTCAATGCCGACAACTGTATCGCCTGCCATGCCTGCGAGGCGGCCTGTTCCGAGAAGAACGACGTGCCGCCGCACCTGGCGTTTCGCTCGGTGGGCTTCGTCGAGGGCGGCACCTACCCCGACTACCGGCGCATCAACATCTCCATGGCCTGCAACCACTGCGACAACCCGGTGTGCCTCAAGGGCTGCCCGACGCGGGCCTATACCAAGTACGCCGAGTACGGTGCTGTCATCCAGGACCCGGACATCTGTTTTGGTTGCGGCTACTGCACCTGGGTGTGTCCCTACAACGCGCCGCAACTCGACCCGGTGAAAGGCCAGGTCAGCAAGTGCAACATGTGCATCGACCGCCTCGAGGTCGGGCTCAAGCCGGCCTGCGTGTCGGCCTGCCTGGGCAAGGCGCTGGACTTCGGCGTGATCGAGAACATCCCCGAGGGCCGGGTGCAGGCCGAGACCGAGATCCCCGGCTTCCCGCGCACCGACATCACCCATCCCAACATCCGCTTCCAGCAGATGAAGTCCATCCAGCGCGAGATGGTGCGCGTCGACGACATGCCCATCAAGTATCACCGCGCCGAGGACGAGAAGCGCTACCTGCCCGAGGTCGATCCCAAGAAGGGGTACGAGCGCCAGTGGAACTGGAAGAAGCTGCTGGGTTCTCACGAGAACGCGCACATCGCCTTCACCCTCAGCGTGCAGACGGTGATGGGCGCCTTCGCCCTGCTGGTCCTCGGTGGCTGGCTCGGTGTGGACGCCGTCGAAGGCTACCGAGCCTCCGGCGCCTTCCTGCCCACCCTGTGGCTGATGGTGGCGCTGATGGCCTTTGGCCTGTTCAAGCTCAACATGCACCTGGGCAAGCCACACCGCTTCTACCGCGGCTTCAACAACCTGCGTCTGTCGCCGGTGAGCCGCGAGATCGCCGGCGTCTCGGCCTTCTTCGGCGGCCTGCTGGGCTATGCCTTCTTCAACCTGTTCGACAACGGCTTGGGCACCTTGCTGGCCAACCTCTCGGCCGTGCTGGCGCTGGTCGGGCTGGGCTTCGGCGGCTACTACATGTACAAGCTCTACCGCATCCCGGCGCGTCCCTTCTGGGACCACTGGCACACCGGCGCGGCCTTCGCCGGCACCGGCCTGACGCTGGGCAGCCTGCTGATCGGGGTGCTGGCGTTCGCCTTCGGTGTGCTGGATGCCGGCCTGGGCCGGCTGCTGGCCGGCATCGCGGCGGCGGGTCTCGCGCTGGAAGGCGTCGGCCTGCTGGCCCACGCACAGGCCATGCGCGGCGCCCACAGCGAGGGGGCAGCCTCCTGGTACGAGCAGATGACCAGCTACGGCTGGCCCTACTGGTTGCGCAATGCCCTGTTGCTCGCCGCGCTGGGGCTCTCGCTGTGGCAGGCCGTCACCGGCGTCAACGGCTGGTTGCTGGCGCTCACCGCCGTGCTGGCACTGGCTTCGGCCATCATCGGTCGCGCCCTGTTCTACGTGCTGGTGATCCCCACCACCATGCCCGGTGCCTTCTTCTGGCGCAACAAGGGCTTCGTCGAGCACGCCCGCGAGGTGGGCCTGGCCGACATGCCCCAGCTCGGCGTGGCCTACGAGCGGCATCACCCGTTCCGTTTCGATGAGCTGATGCAGACCCTGCGCGAGACCTCGCTGCGCGAGATGATCGGCCATGTGCGCTGGGTGCTGACCGGGCGAGCCTGATCTCTTCACGGGCACCGGCAGCATGCGCCGATCCGCGCCACGGCGTATGCTCGCCTCTCCTGTGAGGAGGGTGAAGTGAGACCACAGATCGAGTACCAGGGTGAACCCGTCGATCCCCTGGCGTGGCGGGGGCCGCGACCGGTGTGGCCCCGAGTGCTGGCCGATGCGGGGCAGGACACGCTGCGCAAGCTGTCGCTGCTGCTGCATGCCATGGCGGAGGGGTGGACCTATCTGCCGCTCGATCCCCGTCTGCCGTCGTCGCGTCGGGAACGCCTGCTGCGGGCTGCGGCCGCTGGCAGTCTGCTGCTGGATGACGGTGCGCGGCCGGTGTCGGCATCGCCGGTGTCGTCCGTGGCCGATTTCCGTCTGCTGATCGCCACCAGCGGGACCCGCGGCGAGCCAAGGCTGGTCGAGCTGGACCGTCCGCGCCTGGAGGCGGCGGCCGCGGCCTCGAACGATCTGCTGGGCCTGCAGCAAGGCGACGCCTGGTTGCTGTGCCTGCCCTTGCATCATGTGGCGGCGGTGGCCGTGGTGGTGCGTTGTGGACTGGCCGGTGCGCGGGTGGTAGTGCAGGCGCGTTTCGATCCGCCCGCACTGCTTGCGCGTCTGGCGCGGGGCGACATCACGCACCTGTCACTGGTGCCCACCCAGTTGTACCGGTTGCTGCGGGAAGATCCCGCCTTCGTGCCGCCACCGGCCTTGCGCGTGGTGTTGCTCGGGGGCGCGCCCGCCGAGGCATCGCTGGTCCACGAGGCTTTGGCCCGCGGCTGGCCGGTCTGCCCCAGCTACGGTCTCACCGAGGCGGCCTCGCAGGTGGCCACCTGTCATCCGCCCCCCGCCGAATGGTCTCCCGGGCTGGCCGGGCGGCCCTTGCCGCACGTGCAGCTCGCCATTACCGAGGATGGGCGCATTCGCCTGCGTGGACCGAGCATTGCGCAACGGATAATCGCGGCGGAGGGCGTGCGCCAGCTGCTCGACGATGAGGGCTGGTACACCACCGGCGACCTGGGGCGTATCGACTCCGCGGGACGCCTGTGGGTGCTGGGGCGTGCCGATGAGGTCATCATCAGTGGTGGCGAGAAGGTGCATCCGGCCACCGTGGAGCGGGTGTTGCAGGCCTGTCCTGGCGTGGACGAGGTCGCGGTGGTCGGGGTGCCCGATAGCGAGTGGGGGGAACGCCTGGTGGCCTGTTACCAGGGTGCGATCCCGCCCGCGGATCTGATGGACTGGGCGCGCGAGCAGCTTGCCGGTGCGCACCGGCCGTCGGCCTGCCTGCGGGTCGAGCGCCTGCCTCGCAACGCCCTGGGCAAGCTGTTGCGCAACCGCCTGCGCGAGTACGTTCAGTCGCTCTCGCGATAGCGCGACAGGGCCTGTCGCAGTGCTTCGGGCAAGGGTGTGGGGCGGCCATTGCCGGCGTCCACGAGCACGTGCGCGGTGCCGACGGTGGCGCAGAGTACCCCTTCGTGCAGAAAGCGATACCCCAGGCTAAAGCTGCGATCCCCGATGTGGCGCACGGCCACCGTCACGTCGATCTGTGCATCGAGTTGCAGGGGAGCGTGGAAGTCGGCCTCGGCGTGGACCACCGGCAGGCGATAGCGTTCCTCGGCGAGCAGTTCTGCCAGCCCCCAGCCGATCTCGCGCAGCAGGGCCTCGAGGGCGTGATGGGCGTGTGTGAACAGGTGACCGTAGAACAGGATGCCGCCGGGGTCGAGCTGGTCGAAAGGGACGCGAAACCGGTGGAGGTGATGACTCATGATGTGACTCCCAGGCCGGGTCGTGGATCGAGCCAGAGCCGACCGTCCTGCAGGCGAGGGGGTGGCGCAAGGTCCGTGGCCAGCCAGTCGGCGGTGGCCAGACCGTGGGCCAGATCGGGATCGGCCGGGCCGAGCGCCGCGGCCAGTTGTGCAGCCGCATGCAGGCCGATGCTGGACTCCAGGGTGGAGCTTATCACCACCCGCAGGCCCCGGGCCTGTGCCTGGCGCGCCAGCGCCAGGGTCTTGGCGGGACCGCCATGCGCCATCGGCTTGAGTACCAGGCGCCGTACCGGGGCTGCGCTCAGCAGCTGGGGGCCTTCGGGGAGACGCAGGGACTCGTCGAGTGCCAGTTCGATACGGGTCCCGGCCTGCAGTTCCGCGAGCCGTTCGGGGTGGGGGGTGCGCAACGGCTCTTCCAGTGACTCTATCGGCAGGCCCTCGATCGCACGCAGGAACTGTCGTGCCTGATCTGGAGACCAGGCGCGGTTGGCATCCAGCCGCAACAGGACATCACCGGGCAGGGATGAGCAGAGGCGTTCGAGCACGCGTGCCTCCTGTTGCCAGGGGGCCAGCCCCAACTTGCACTTGATCTGCCGGTAGCCCGTGTCGAGGGCCTGCTGTAACGCGGCCTCGGAGAGTGCGCCGGCCACGCCATTCACCGGAACCTGATCACTTGCCTCCACATGCAGGCGTTTTCGCATGGGCAATCGCTGTTGCCGGCATTGCAGGTCGAGCAAGGCTGTGTGTAGCGCGCAGGCCGCGGCGGGTCGTGTGCTGAGCAGACAGTCCGCCCATCGCGTCAGTGTCGCGGCATCGCTCTCGCGCGGCAGTGCCGCGAGTGCTCGTCTGGCAGCTGCGAGATCTTCGGTGCCGGCAGCCGGCAGGGGAGCACATTCGCCCCATCCGCAATCCTCGCCCTGGTCCAGTTCCAGCAGCCAGCCGCGTCGTTCTCCCGGTACCGAATGCGCGGCAGGCCAGGGGTTGCGCAGGGCCAGGCGGTATGGGTGCAGGCGAAGGCGGAGGCGAGGAGAAGGCGACATTTTTCTTATGCTCGAGACATTTATTTTGGTTTGACAAATGTCAAGTGACGAGCGGGGCAAATACCACACACTGTTTCGTGCTGCATGCAAAGGGCGCGCGGTCCGGGCAGACCGTGCGGATTGAACCACAGAACGGCGGGCACGTGACGTTGTTCTGGAGGTTCGGCATCACTTTGAGATTTTAGGAGAGCAACCCATGAAAGTACGCAAGCAGACGCTTGCCGCCCTCGTAGCCCTTGCGGTGGGGGTCGTCGCTGGAGGCCAGGCGTGGTCTCAGGAGACGTTGAAAGACGTCATGAAACGGCGTGGCCTGACCGAGAAGGACATCCTGGCGGCGGCCAAGACCTATACTCCGTCGGGGGGACGCGACGAATACCTGGCCTTCAGTTCAGGTGGTCAGAGTGGGCAGGTGATCGTGTATGGCATTCCGTCCATGCGCATTCTCAAGTACATCGGCGTGTTTACTCCTGAACCGTGGCAGGGCTACGGCTTCGATGACGAGTCCAAGGCCGTACTCGCACAAGGTCGGGTTAATGGAAAGGACATCGTCTACGGGGATACCCACCATCCCGCCATTTCGGAGACGAACGGCGAGTACGACGGCCAGTACCTGTTTATCAACGACAAGGCCAATCCGCGTGTCGCGGTGATCGACCTGCACGATTTCGAGACCAAGCAGATCGTGGTCAACCCGCTGTTCCGGTCGGAGCACGGCGGCGCCTTCGTCACGCCAAATACCGAGTACGTGATGGAGGCCACCCAGTATGCCGCGCCCTACAAGGGCAGCGGTTTCGTGCCGCTTGAGGAGTTCAACGAAAAGTACCGGGGCGGTCTCACCTACTGGAAGTTCGATCGCAAGGAAGGACGCATCAAGCCCGAGCAGTCCTTCACCTTCGAGTTTCCACCCTACAGCCAGGACCTGTCGGATGCCGGCAAGGGACCATCCTATGGCTGGGGCTTCACCAACTCCTTCTGCTCGGAACGTTACGTGGGTGGTATCGAGCGGGGTCGTCCTCCCTTCGAGGCCGGCTGCTCTTCCAAGGACACGGACTTCATGCACCTGACCAACTGGAAGAAGGCCGAGGAGCTGGTGAAGGCGGGCAAGATCGGCAAGAAGGTCAACGGCATGACCCTGATCGGGATCAAGGAGGCCGTGGCCAACGGGCTGCTGTACCTGATTCCCGAACCGAAGAGCCCGCACGGTGTCGACGTGGTGCCCACCGGCGACAAGATCGTCGTCTCCGGCAAGCTCGACAGCCATACCTGGGTGTACGACTGGAAGAAGATCCAGGATGCCATCAAGAACAAGAAGTTCGAGGGCAAGGATCCCTATGGTATCCCGATCATCGCCATCAAGGACGTGTTGCACAAGTCGGTGAACGTGGGCCTGGGTCCGCTGCATACCCAGTTCGACTCCACGCCCTGCGTGGCCTACACGTCGATCTACGTGGACTCCATGATCACCAAGTGGAACTACTGTGAAGGCAAGGTGCTGGATCAGCTGCCCATTCACTACAACGTGGGTCACCTCATGACCATGGAGGGCGACAGCGTCACGCCCGATGGCAAGTACCTGGTAGCACTGAACAAGCTGTCGATCGACCGCTTCAACCCGGTTGGGCCGCTGCATCCGCAGAACCACCAGCTGATCGATATCAGCGGCAAGAAAATGCAGCTGCTCTACGACATGCCCCTGCCGCTGGGCGAACCGCACTATGTGGTGGCTATCAAGGCCGACAAGCTCAAGCCGGCGATCCGCTACAAGTCTGGCTGGAACAGCCGCGAGGACAAGCGCTCGCCGTGGAAGACCCGTGCCGGACGCGAGAAGGTGGAGCGTACCTGTGATGCCAACGGCAAGTGCACCGTGCACGTCTATGGCACCACCATTCGTTCGCACATCACGCCCGAGATCATCGAGGTCACCGAGGGTGACGAGGTGCACATCCATCTGACCAACCTCGAGCGCGCAGAGGACGAGGTGCACGGCTTCGCCATGTACGGTTACAACGTGCAGCTCTCGCTGGAACCCGGCAAGACCGCCACGGCCAGCTTCGTGGCTGACAAGCCCGGGGTGTATCCCTACTACTGCACCGAGTTCTGCTCGGCCCTTCACCTGGAGATGCAGGGCTACCTGCTGGTGCGGCCCAAGGGGTACAAGGCCAAGACCGTTGGTCTGAAGGCCGGCACGAACTATACCGAGGCGGACTACAAGAAGCAGGTCAAGACCAATCTGGAGACCCAGGAGGTCATCAACCAGGTGGTCGGCTTCATCACCAGCCACAACTACAAGGACTTCCCGACCGTGGTTGCGCTGGTGGAAGACGCCACCGACCAGCTTGGCTTCGCCAAGGATGCCCGTGCCAAGGCCGAGGCGGCTGCCACCAAGAAGGACTGGAACAATGCAATGCTCTGGGCCAACCAGTGGTGGCAGTACCAGGTCAAGGCCGCGGACCTCGGTTTGAGGGCCAAGACCTATCTCGAGGAACACGGCGCGAAGAAGATCAAGTGATCTGATGCGTGTCGCCCCGGACCGGCGCTCCCGCCGGTCCGGGGGTCTCATCCCTGTCTATCCGGGGGGAGGCTGTGCCTCCCTCCGCAACCGGAGATTCGATCTATGTTCATCAAAGCAATCCGTCTTGCTGCACTGTCGAGCCTGTTCATTACGGTGCTGAGTACCGGTGCCCAGGCCGCCGATGCGAAGAAGCTCTACATGACCTGCGCGGCCTGTCACGGAAAGGACGGCAAGACCACCCTGATGCCGCTCTATCCGAAGATCGCCGGCCAGAACAAGGAATACATCCTGCAACAGATCAAGGACATCATGAGTGGCGCGCGGGCCAATGGCCAGTCGCTGGCAATGAAGGGGGTGCTGGTCACGCCGGATGGCAAGCCGCGCTTCAGTGACGAGGACCTGGCGGCACTCGCCGACTACATCTCGCAGATGGCGCCCTGAATCCGCGAGGTGGTGGAGGCAGTACCGATCACGCTGCACAAGGTCGTCGCAGTTTCGTCCTTCTTCGCCTTTTCGTTCATTAGACCATGAGCCAGTTCATGCGCCTCGTGTCGATACTCTTTGTCCTGGTATCCGGCATGGCCAGTGCCGGAGAGCATCAGATTCCGGATTTCGACCCGGATGATGCCGAGGAGATCATGGAAGTCTGTGCCGGATGCCATGGGATCTACGCCCAGGGCACTCGTGATGGTGAATACCCGCGCCTCGCGGGGCTGGATCCCGCCTACCTGGCGCGCCAGATCCGGCTGTTCAAGGAGCGCAAGCGGATCAACATACCGATGATCCCCTATGCCAACGATCACGAGCTGCCGCCGGAGGATGTGCGCACCATTACTGCCTATCTGGCGAGCATTCAGCTTCCCCGGCACATGAGCCCGCTGAAACCAGGGAGTGCCTTTGATGCCCTGGCGCGCCTGGAGGAGAGCAAGAAGGTGCTCAACGTTCCCCATTATCCGGGGGACCCCGACCGTGGCGGCAGGTTGTATCGCAGGGAATGCGGTAGCTGTCACGGCCGCCACGGCGAGGGGGATTGGGAAGAGCACGTGCCCATGCTCACGGGACAGCACAGCGATTACCTGCTGCGACAGATCGAGAACATCCGCAAGGGGGAGCGCCTGCATGACGATCCCGAAGATGCGGAACTGTTCCGTGAATACAGCGACCAGGACATTGCCGACATCCTGGCGTGGTTGTCCTGGCAGGACGACTGAGGGGCTGGATTGGCACTTGAGCAAAATCAAGGGATGCCCAGTAGGGCGGTGCTAGCATTTTTGTCGTGTTAATGAACCGGGTGAAAGCCGGCCTGCAGGGCGCTTCCTCCCGGGTGATTCTGGAGGGTTTTATCCATGAAGATTCGAATCGTAAGTTCCATGGCCGGCATTGCCGCCACCCTGTTGCTCAGCAGTCAGGCCCTCGCCTGGCTGGAGCATACCGGGGAGCGCGACGAGGCGCTCAAGCTCAAGCCCGACCATGAGAACGGGATCGAGGTGTTCGAAGTCTGCGCTGCCTGCCACCTGACCGAGGGCTGGGGCTCCAAGGACGGCACCTTCCCGCAGATTGCCGGACAACACCAGTCGGTGTTGATCAAGCAGCTGGCGGACATCCGCGAGGGCAACCGTGACAACCCCACCATGTATCCCTTTGCCAAGCCCGAGTCCATTGGTGGCCCGCAGGCCATGGCCGATGTGACCGCCTATATCTCCAAGCTGCCGATGAACCCAGACAATGGCAAGGGACCCTGGAAGCCGGGAACGCCGGAATGGAAAGAGGGGCAACAGCTGTTCAAGGACAATTGCGTCAAGTGCCATGGCGAGCACGGCGAGGGCAATGCCGAGAAGTTCTATCCCAAGATCCAGGGACAGCATTACCTCTACATGGTGCGCCAGTTCCAGTGGATCCGGGACGGCAAGCGGCGCAATGCCAACCCCGACATGGTCAAGCAGATCAAGTCGTTTACCAACGACCAGATGAAGAAGGTGATCAACTACGTCTCCTGGATTCCAGTGCCCAAGGAAGACCTGGCGCCGTCGCCGGACTGGGTCAACCCGGACTACGACTGAGCTGCACGATTGGGGCGCCATGCCGCGCCCCTGTGCGGCCCTGACGAAAGAAGCGCCTCATCGCTTCTTTCGCTTTTTGGAAACGACAAAAACCGCACGCACAGTGTGGTCAAGCGGCAGCCTCGGTCCGATGCACATCGAGTGGTGACGACATGTCCAAGCGTATCCTGATATCCAATCTGCTCATACTGGCCAGCCTGGTGTTGCTGGCAGTCATCTATTTCTCCCCCATCTGGTGGGTGTCGCTGACCGCGCCCAACTACCCGGCCGAGTCCTTTCCGGATGGCGTGCGCATTCACTTCCACATGAATGGCGTGTTCAACGGGTGCAAGAAGGTGGCCAAGCGCGAGATCACCGAGGAAGAAGCGCTCGACTGCGTGCACGAGATGGACACCATCAACCACTACGTGGGGATGTACCCCATCGCCGCGGGTGGCGTCATCGAGAAGGCCTTCTCTCCCTTTCTGCTTTCCTTGCTGGGGGTGATGCTGGCCGGCTTTGCCTGTACCCGGCCGAAACTGCGCATGGCCATCATGTCGGCCGGTTTCGCGGTGATCGCCATCTGGATGTACCTCTACTGGTATGGCGAAGGTGGCCTGAGTTACCAGCCGGCCGGCTACATCGAGGCACTGGTCAAGTCCATGGACCAGGATACCCAGCGTGGTGAGGACAAGGAGCAGGGGGTCCTGGAGAAGCTGAAGGGGGCCGTTCCCGAGGATGCGGTGTCGGTCGAGCAATTCCGCTCGTCGGAAGACGAGATGACCAAGCGCCTGGCGGAACTGGGCAGCGAACTGGTGACCGACGAAGGCCTGGGCGTCGAGGTCGAGTCGAACGACGACATGGCCTCCGCCGACCCCAAGCAGGCCAATATCGCGCTGCTGCGGGGTACCTTCGAACGCGATCAGGCGCGCCGGCCTGAGGGGGAACGCGAGGCCTGGAACGGGAGTGGCGCGCAGATCCTGCGCTGGCACTATGAAAAGAGTCTGGGGCGCTATTTCAACAACCCTGCCGAGATCGTTCCCATGGCCAGGACCATGAGTTCGGTCGCGCATGCTGTGTTCTGGGCAATCCTCGCAGCGATGGTGTTCCTGGTCTGGGGGGCGCGCAAGACCGGCGGCCTGGTGTACTGGTTGCTGATCATCGTCCCCATGGCCCTGCCGCTGTTCTTCCTCATCGAGTATTCGGCCTGGCTGTGGTGGTATGGCCATCGCCTCAATGCCATGGGGGCCTTCACCGTCAAGCCCTTCATGCCCACCGTTTTCGGACAGGGCAAGGTGGCGCAGTTCACCACCCATTCCTATCCCTATTGGGGATTCTTCCTGATGCTCGTCAGTTCGGCCTTGCTGGCGCTGGCCGCCCTGATCCGTCGCAAGGCCTTCCGGGAGGGAGAGGGCAAGTGAAGGCGGTGCGCCTGTACTGGCTGGCAGTCATGACTCTGCTGCTGCAGACGGCTGCAGTGGCGGGCGCCTTGCCCTCTTTCCAGGAGCTGGTCGATCAGACCCCGGAAGGCGGGACCCTGGTGCCCCCGCCGGGTGTCTATGCCGGGCCGGTGGTGGTGGACAAGCCCATGGTGATCGACGGCCGGGGCAGGGTCACCATCGACGGGGGCGGCAAGGGCTCGGTGGTGGTGCTGGATACCGATGGTGCCACGCTCAAGAACCTGCACCTGACCCACTCTGGCGAATCGGCCAACGACATCGACGCCGGCGTCCAGGTGCGCGGCAACTACAACGTCATCAAGGACAACGTCATTGACGACTGCCTGTTCGGTGTCGATCTTCAGCAATCAAACAACAACATCGTGCGTCGCAATCGCATCAGCTCCAAGACGGAGTTTTCCCTGGGGCAACGAGGCGATTCCGTGCGTCTCTGGTACAGCTTCAACAACAAGATCACGGACAACATTACCGACAATGTGCGGGACATGGTGGTCTGGTACTCCGCCAACAACGTGATCGCACGCAATCGGGGTTCCAACAGCCGCTATTCCCTGCACTTCATGTATTCGCGCTACAACCTGGTGGAGGACAACCACTATGTGAACAACGCCGTGGGGATCTTCCTCATGTACAGCGACTCGGTGGTGCTGCGCAACAACCACATCGCTCACGCCATCGGGCCGACAGGCGTCGGGATCGGTTTCAAGGAGACATCGGATCTCACCATCGAGAACAACGAAGTCCTCTATTGCGCCAGCGGCCTGTATATCGATGTCTCCCCCTTCCAGCCGGACACCACCAACCGTTTCTCGGGCAATCTGATCGCCTACAACGGTATTGGCGTACGTTTTCTCAACGACTGGAAAGGCAACATCTTCCGGGGTAACCAGTTCGTCGACAATCTCACCCAGGTGGCTGTCGGTGGTGGCGGCTCGGCCAAACGAAATCGCTGGGAGGGAAACTACTGGAGCGACTATGTCGGTTTCGACCGCGACCAGGACGGCGCGGGAGACACGCCATACGAGCTCTATGCCTATGCCGATCGCCTGTGGCAGGACCGTCCCTATGCGCAATTCTTCAAGGGCTCCCCTCTGCTCGAGGTGCTCGATTTTCTCGAGCGCCTGGCGCCCTTCTCGGAGCCGAAGCTGCTGGTGCGTGACGAGCACCCCTATCTCCATACGCTAGCCAAGGTCGAGGTGAAGCACGAGCCGAAGACCCTGGATGCCTTCGAGTTGCTGAAACGGAGCCTGGAGGAATAGGGCCATGAGCAAGAAAGCCCGTCTTACGCCCGCGCAGCGTGCACGCCGTCGATTCCTTGCTTCCCTTGCGTTGACGGCTGGTGTCGCTGGTGCTTCCTTGCTGGGTTATCTGCCGCTGGCTTCGGGGCGCCTGGAGCAGCGCCTGCGACCACCGGGAGCCTTGCGCGAAGACGACTTCCTCGCGGCCTGCATCAAGTGCGGCCAATGCGTGCAGGTCTGTCCCGTGGAGGCGATCAAGCTTTCCGACCTCGACGACGGCTTCGGAGTCGGCGTGCCGCATATCGAGGCCCGTGACCAGGCCTGTGATTTTTCCTGCGATGGCCTGCAGTGCGTGCTCGCCTGTCCGACTGGGGCCCTGATCCACGAGATTGCCTTTCCTTCCCAGGTGGACATGGGGGCCGCCAAGGTGGTGGCGCCGACGCGTTGCCTGGCGGTGCAGGGCAAGGGCATCAAGGGCACGGCCCGTGGCCCGGATTTCGAGGGACGGTTGCGCTATGCCGAGATCGACAGGTGGCATCCCCAGCCCGTCGCGGAGCACCCTTACGACCTCGAGCTGTGCGATCTCTGCGTGCGCCAGTGTCCCATCGAGATCAGTATTGCGGAATGCGCCCGCGAGGACGAGAAGCACCGCGAGAGCCTGGGTCGGGTTGCGCAGCGTCAGCCTGGCGAATGCCCTCCGCGCCATGCCATCGAGTTGAGGGCAGTGGAGGGAAGCGACGGGGTGAAGCGCATGCAGCCAGTGATACTCGATGGCTGCGTCGGTTGCGGGGTATGTGAAATGATCTGTCCGGCCGAACCGTCGGTGATTGTCATCGACAGCAAGGAGAGTCGGCGGAGCAGTCGGGGGATGCGAGCATGAGCCGTGTCATGGAGTCGTTGCGGGTACTGTTCGGTGGTACGCCCAGGCGCGTCGACAAGAAGGACATGCCGGCCGAGGTGCGTGAAGTGCATCGCCAGAAGGTCGGCGACAAGGAGCGCATCGCCGCCCTTCGCGCCGAGCTGGCGCACAAGGCCGAGCATCGGCCGCCGGAAAAGAAGCGTCGCCTACGCTGGACTGTTCTTATCGCGGTCAATCTGTTGTTCGTGCTGTCATATTACTTCGACGTCCAGTTACTGGAGGGGGCACTCACCGCGTCGCGTTTTGCCGGTTTCCATCTCGCCGACCTCAATTCCGCCTTGCAGGTGATGCTCGCTTTCAAGCACGTGGTCATCAACCTGCTCATCGGCACCACCACGGTCTTCATCATGTGGTGGCTGATGGGCGGGCGAAGCTTCTGCTCCTGGGTCTGTCCCTACCATCTGCTGGCCGAGTGGGCGGAGATGCTGCATCTCAAGCTGCGCGCCCGTGGCATGGCCAGAGACATCCAGTTCGACCGGCGTACCCGGACCTGGCTGTGGCTGTTGTTCGCCGCGTTGGCCCTGGCGACCGGTTACACGGTCTACGAAACGATCTCGCCCACCGGCATCCTCAGTCGCGCCCTGATCTACGGTCCCGGTGTGGCCCTGGTCTGGGTGGCCCTGCTGTTGCTGTTCGAGATCTTCTTCTCGCGGCGTGCCTGGTGCCGTTATGCCTGTCCCATCGGCCTGACCTATGGCATCGTTGGCGCCACGTCACCTTTCACTGTGCATTACAGCCTGCCGAACTGCTTTCACGAAGGTGAATGTCGCAAGGTGTGCCTGGTACCCCATGTGCTGGATACGGTGATCAAGGGAAGGGCTGCTGCCATGGAAGTGGATATCGGCGCTGATTGCACGCGTTGCCTGCGCTGCGTCGATGCCTGCCCGACCGGCGCGCTGAGTATCAAGTACAAGGGACTGGGAGACCTGTTGTGAACGAAACCGGGAGCCGCACCTGCCAATGATCGAGTTGCGAGGAGTCAGCAAGCGTTTCCGTCGTCATCGGGTGCTCAAGGGTATCGATCTGCGCATCGCCCGTGGTGATCGGGTGGCTCTGGTCGGTTCCAACGGGGCGGGCAAGACCACCCTGATTCGCTGCCTCCTGGGCGAGTACCGGTGCGAAGGCAAAGTCACCATCGGCGGCCTGTCACCGCGCGAACATCGCACCGAGGTGTTGCGGCGCGTCGGCTTCGTGCCACAGATCTCGCCACCGCTGAAGATGCCGGTGGGGCAGTTGATCGGTTTTTCCGCCGGCGTTTGCGACAGTGACCCCGAACGCATGTACGAGGTGGCGGAACGCCTGGGGCTGGATGCACGCGCGATCCGGCATCGTCCCTTCGATCGTCTCTCCGGCGGCATGAAACAGAAGCTGTTGATCGCGATCGCCCTGGGACGTGATTGCGACCTGCTGGTGCTGGACGAACCGGCCGCCAACCTGGACCCCGAGGCCCGCCACAACTTCTTTCACTTGCTGGCAGAGCGCAAGGAACAGGTGGCGATGATCATCTCCAGCCATCGCCTGGACGAGGTGGCCACCCTGGTGAACCGGGTGGTCGAGATGGACCAGGGGCAGGTCGTGCTGGATGATCACGTGGCCGACGAGGTGGCCATGACCTCGCTACTGCATGCACGGATCGAACTGGCGCGCCCCAGCGATGCCTTTGCTGCCACCATCCGTAGTTGGGGATTCGCCACGCGTGACGATGGGCTTTCCTGGGAGGGCGAAGTGGCCGGAGCGGATCGTCTGCGCTTTCTCGGCACCCTCTCGCGCTATGCCGCCCTGATGCAGGGCATTCATCTCGAGGAGGTAGAGCGACATGCGGCCTGATCGGCGGACCCTGAGCATCGCGTGGCTGATATTGCTGGTCTGGGCGCTGTCCGGCTGTTCGGGTGAATCGGATTCTGGTCCGGTCGATGTACGCTGGGATCGCGAAGTCTGTGTGCGCTGCGCCATGGCCGTCAGCGAGCCGCACTATGCAGCGCAGGTCCGCCTGGCCGAACAGGGCCGTAGCCGCGTCTACAAGTTCGACGACATTGGCTGTGCGGTAATCTGGCTCAGGGATCGCGCGCAGCTCGACGATCCTGGCGTGGAGATCTGGGTGAACGACTACCGCAACGGGCACTGGCTGGACGCACGCAAGGCCTGGTATGTGCCGGGCAAGGTCACGCCCATGGGGTATGGACTGGGGGCCACGCCGGAGCCCGAGGCCGGTGCGCTCGACTTCGCGGGTGCGGTGCGCCATATCGATGAGGTCGAAGCGACCTTTCACGTTCACCGTGGAGGGGAGCACACCCCGCCCGGAACCGGAGGGGGGGCATGAGGCATCTTCTGCGCACCGCCCGTGTCGACATCAGCGAGTCCCTGCGTTCGCGCTGGTTCCTGGTCTACAGCCTGATCTTCGGCGGGCTGGTGGTAGCGATGTTCATCTCGGGGCTTACTGAATCCCGCGTCATGGGCTTCACCGGCCTCTCGCGCCTGCTGGTGACCTATCTGCAGATCACCATGGCGGTACTACCCCTGTTCGTACTTATTACCACGGTGCGTTCGGTGGCGGGTGATCGCGAGGCGGGCATCTTCGAGTACATGCTGTCCCTGCCGGTCAGCCTGGCGAGCTGGTTCTGGGGCAAGTTGCTGGGGCGTTTTCTGGTGGTGTTCCTGCCCGTGCTGCTCGCGCTGGCGGGCGCCGTGGCCTGGGCAATGCTGAAGGGAGTGGATATCCCCTGGGTGCAGGTCGCCTTCTATACCCTTTTCCTGGTCGCGCTCGCGTGGTGTTTCCTGGGCATCGGCATGTTCGTCTCCACCCTTGCCCGCTCGTCGGATATCGCCACCGGCGCGGCCTTCCTGGTCTGGCTGCTGCTGTTGCTGTTCCTGGACCTGATCCTGCTGGCGGTGCTGATCCGCGAGGGCATGCCGCCAGAAGCGGTGATCGCCATCGCCCTGACCAACCCCCTGCAGGTGTTCCGCACCGGGGCCATGCTGCTGTTCGACCCGCAGCTGGTGATGCTGGGGCCAGCCGCCTACGTGATCCTCGACCATTTTGGTGAACAGGGCTACCTGGCCTGGGCTGTCGCCTATCCGGTGGCGCTGGGCAGCCTGTTCGCCTGGCTGGGGTATCGCCTGTTTCGCCGGGGCGATCTGCCCTGATGGTGCGCAGGGGCCTCGATCGCCGCTGGCTGGCGGTCCTTGCCCTGTCGGGGCTGGCAGTGATCGGCTGGTACGGATGGCACTATCAGGCCGAGCCTGAACGGGTGGTGCTGGCGCCGGATGGCTGCGATATTCAGCTGGGCGCCTGCCGGCGCGAGCTGCCGGGTGGGGGCGAGCTGGTATTCGAGATCCTGCCCCGGCCGATCCCCGTTGCACAGCGCCTGCGCCTGCGTGTCCAGTTGCGAGACGTGCCGGCAGAACGGGTCGAGGTCGATTTCTCCGGGGTCGATATGCGCATGCTCTACAACCGGCCCCGGCTGGCCCCCCTTGGAGAGGGACGGTTCGAGGGCGAGACCTCGCTCTCGGTGTGCATCCGCCAGCGCATGCGCTGGGAGGCGAGGGTGTTGCTACGCCTTCCAGAGCGTATCATCGAGGTTCCCTATCGTTTCGACACGACAAGATCCTGAGGCATGCCGCGATCATCCGCCAGACTCCGTTCCGCGACACCGGCGTGGCTGGGCCGTCTCGGCCTGGAATTGCGCCGGCTGGCCTCCCCACTGCTCGTTTCCAGACGGGGCCTGCTGTCGATCACCTTCGAGATACCGCTCGATCCCCTGCAGGTACCAGGAGAGGCATTGCAGCCCTGGTTCTTTTGGGAGCGCCCGGCCGACGATCACCGCCTGCTGGGACTGGGTGAGGCCCTGAGCCTGAGCGAACAGGGGACCGAGCGTTTTGCCCAGCTGCGGCAACGTGTGGCGGAGCGAGAGGCCGGCTGGATCCATATCGAACAGGGCCAGGCCCGACGCCAGGCTCGCGCTTTCCTGGGTTTCGCCTTCGACCCCCTCGATCCGGGCGAGGGGCCCTGGGAGCCCTTCCCCAATCTGCAGTGGACCGTACCCTCCGTGCTGCTGGAGTGGCATCGAGGGCGTTGCAGCCTGACCTTCAGCCAGGATTGCGCGCGCCGTGAAGCGCCGGCCCAGGTGATCGAACGGTGGATGGGGCTGCTCCTGCGTCTGCTCGAGGCCGGCCATGCCTCGGCCATTCCCTCACCGCGTCTGCTCGATACGCGAGAGGAACCTTCGGGCGTGGAATGGTCACGTGATGTGGCCGAGGCCGTGGCGGCCATCCGGCGTGATGCGTTCCTGCACAAGGTGGTGCTCTCGCGCACCCAGCGGTTGCGTTTCGACGGCGTGCCCGACAGCGTCACATTGCTCGAGCGGCTGGCAGGCGATTTCTCGGGCTGCACCATCCTGGGGGTGCGCCTGGGTCAGGCCACGTTGCTGGCAGCCACCCCGGAGCGCCTGTTGTCCATGGCAGGTGGGCAGGTCTGCAGCGATGCGATCGCCGGAACCCTGCCGGCGGATGGATTGCCCGAGGGCGAGGGCATGCGGCGCCACGAGCACCAACCGGTGGTGGAGGCGGTATGTACCGCGCTCGGTCGCTGGTGCGACACGGTCGAGGCCGAGACGCAACCCTCGACGCTGCGCCTCCCGGGCCTGGCGCACCTTGCCACGCCAGTACGCGGGCGCCTCTCTCCCGGGGCCGATGTCTATGGCCTGCTCGAGGCCTTGCACCCCACGCCGGCAGTGGGCGGGGTGCCGCGGTCGGCGGCCATGGCGTGGATACGCACGCACGAACGCTATGCGAGGGGGTGGTACACGGGCGGTTTCGGCTGGGTCGGTGATGGCGATCGTGCCGAACTGGCGGTGGTGTTGCGTTGCGGCCTGCTGCGTGGAACGGAACTGACGCTGCATGCCGGAGCGGGCATCACCCGGATCTCGCGACCCGGCAACGAGCTGGCCGAGACCGAGCTGAAGTTGCGCACCCTGCGTGACCGCCTGCTGTCATGAGCGATCTCGGGCGGGTCAATCTCGAGTGGGCGCTGGCCCTGCTGGAAGGGCTGGCCGGCGCCGGCCTGGAGCAGGTGGTGATCTCGCCCGGATCGCGCAGCACGCCACTGGTGCTGGCCGCTGTTCTCCACCCGGAGGTGGCGCACACCGTGATCCTGGACGAGCGCTGCGCCGCCTTCACCGCGCTGGGCATGGCGCGGGCCTCCGGACGGCCGGTGGCGTTGGTGGCCACCTCTGGCAGTGCGCCCGGCAACTGGCTGCCCGCGGTGATGGAGGCGGACGAGAGCGGCATCCCCCTGGTGCTGCTCAGCGCCGACCGCCCCTGGGAGCTGCAGCGCTGCGGGGCCAATCAGACCACCGACCAGGTGGGGCTGTTCGGCAGCCACGTCAGGGTCTTCCAGTCGATTTCCGAGGCAGCGGAGGAGGAAGAGCAGCGGCGGCGGCTGCGCGCGCTGGGCCGCCAGCTGGTGCTGGAGTGCCAATGGCCCCGGCCGGGGCCAGTGCACCTGAACACGCCCTTCCGCGAGCCCCTGGTGCCCGCCGGCGAACTGCCGCGGCCCGAGGCGGGCGAGGTGCGACCCCCGGCGTTGCCCTCGCAGTGCCCCACGCCGGCACTGCTCTCCAAGCTGCTGGAGCGCTTTTCCACAGGTCCCGGCCTGATCCTGTGCGGGGAGGCGGGTATCCCTCTCGATCCCGTGCTGGACCTGGCCGAGGCTCTGGGCGTGCCCCTGCTGGCCGACCCCCTCTCCGGGCTGCGCTTCACCAGAAGCCGCTGCCCCAACCGGATCACCGCTTATCCCCGCTTCCTGGCATCGCCGGAGCAGGTGGAGTCACTCCGGCCCCAGTGGATCCTCCAGTTCGGCACCCTGCCGCTCGCCGCCGCCCTGCGCCAGGTGCTGGAGCAGTGGAGTGTGCAACACCACTGGGTGGTCGATCACCGCGGGCGTCGCATCGACCCTCTGGGGCTGGGCGTGGAGACGCTGCCCGTGGACGCGCAGGCGCTCGCCGAGGCACTGTGCCGGCGGTACCCCGACCCGGCAGAACCCGAGTGGCTGGATCGCTGGTGCCACGCGGAGGAGGGGGCAGGGGAGTTGCCGGTCGAGGGACGGCTGGTGCGGCAGGTGATGGCGACGTTGCCCGACGGCAGTCTGCTGTTCAGCGGCAACTCCCTGGCCGTGCGCTGGCTGGATGCCTGGTCGGGGCAGGGCTCACGCCACATCGCCATCCACGGCAACCGAGGGCTGAGCGGCATCGACGGCAACCTCTCCACCTTCATCGGCATGGCCCGGGTCTGGAACGGGCAGGGCCGCCGCCTGGCCCTGGTGGGCGACCTCACCTTCCAGCACGACCTGGGGGCGCTGGCCAACACGGCCGGGCTGGATGCAGTGGTAGTGGTGCTGCAGAACGGCGGCGGCGGCATCTTCGACACCCTGCCCCAGCGCCACCTGCCGGCGTTCGAGTCCTGCTGGCGTACCCCCCAGGCCATCGATCTGGCCGCGCTGCCCGGCCTCTTCGGCGTGGGCTTTCAGCGGGTGGAGGGCGTCGGAGAACTGGATTCGGCGCTGGAGGCGGCCTTCGAGCGGGGCGGTTTCCAGGTGGTGGAAGTGCTGCTTCCGGGGAGCGACGAGAGGGAACGGAGCAGGGTCTCCGCGTAACTTCGGCCTGGGGACGGCTCGGTCCGAGGACGGACCTCCAGCGGGTAGGAGTGGCGTCCTCGCCGCGAATGTTCGGCCCGAGGCTTCGTGTTCACCTAGGCTATGCAATGGGGGTGGGGCGAATCCTCTTCAACCGGTGAAAACTGCTTCCTCCCCGCGCGCGGAGAGGGCTGCTGACCCCGCTCCAGCGCCACGGCCAACGAATACGCCCCCTCCCCGCGTGCGGGGAGGGTTGGGGAGGGGCCATCCGGCATGACCAGGAATCGCCGCTTTCATCATCGCGACCCGCCTCTATATCCCTTGTGTCAGTAGAGCAGCAAGCAGGCGCTGATTCGAGGTCTGGCAAGCGGAGATGGCTGGGTTTGAGGCAGCCTGGGGAGCTTTGCGTCCTTTGAGTTCTTTGCGGTTTTCCCCCCTCCCAGCCTCCCCCGCAAACGGGGGAGGAGTTGAATGGAAGGCGTCCGCATCAGTCCACATTGAAGGCAAATTGCGAGCAAACGCTTGCAAGTGGAACGGATATAATTTTCTGTCCCATCCCCGCCAGGAGTGCCCTTTCATGAGTTGGCAAGCTGTACCCGACCGGGTCTACCAGGACATCCTCTACCATCATCACGAAGAGGGCATTGCCCGCATCACCATCAACCGGCCGGAGGTGCGCAACGCCTTCCGGCCACGCACGGTGAGTGAGCTCATGGATGCCTTCGCCCATGCGCACCACGATCCGGACATTGGCGTCATCGTGCTCACCGGCGCCGGCGACAAGGCCTTCTGTTCGGGCGGCGATCAGAAGGTGCGTGGCGATGACGGCGGTTACAAGGACGAGCAGGGGGTGCATCACCTCAATGTTCTCGACCTGCAGATGCAGATCCGCCGGCTGCCCAAGCCGGTGGTGGCGATGGTCGCCGGCTATGCCATCGGCGGCGGCCATGTGCTGCACCTGGTGTGCGATCTCACCATCGCCGCCGACAACGCCCGCTTCGGGCAGACCGGCCCGCGGGTGGGCTCCTTCGATGCCGGCCTGGGTGCGGGCATCCTCGCGCGCACCGTGGGCCTGAAGAAGGCCAAGGAGATCTGGTTCCTTTGCCGCCAGTACGATGCACAGGAGGCCCTGGCCATGGGACTGGTGAACGCCGTGGTGCCCCTGGAACGGCTCGAGGAGGAGACCCTGGACTGGTGTCGGCAGATGCTCAAGCACTCGCCCACCGCCCTGCGCCTGTTGAAGGCCGGGTTCAACGCAGATACCGATGGTCTGGCGGGTATCCAGGAACTGGCGGGCAATGCCACCGCCCTGTTCTACATGACGGCCGAGGGCCAGGAGGGACGTGACGCCTTCCTCGAGAAGCGGCTGCCCGATTTCCGCAAGTTTCCGCGTCGCCCCTGAGATGTCGCCGCTCGCTGCCTGGCTGGCGGCCGTTCGTCCGCGTACGCTCGGGCTCTCCGTCAGTCCGGTGCTGCTGGGAACGGCCCTGGCATTCGCCGAGACCGGGCGGGTGCATGTCGGGGTCTTTCTCGCGACCCTGGTGGCGGCCCTGCTGATCCAGATCGGCACCAATCTGCACAACGATGTGGCCGATTTCCTGCGCGGCACCGATACCCCGGAGCGCCTGGGGCCGGCACGCGCGACCGCGCAGGGTTGGCTGAGTCCGCGGGCAGTATCGCGCGCTGCGGCCCTGGCCTTCGCGCTGGCGCTGGTGACCGGCCTGTTCCTGGCCTGGGTCGGCGGCTGGCCGATCGTGGTGCTCGGCTTCGTCTCCCTGGCTGCCGGGGCGGCCTATTCCGGCGGGCCGCGACCCCTGTCTTCCCTGCCGCTGGGCGAGCTGTTCGTATTCCTTTTCTTCGGGGTGCTGGCGGTGGCCGGCAGTCACTACCTCCAGGCCGGGCACTGGAGCCCTGCGGCCCTGCTGGGCGGGGCTATCCTGGGACTGCCGGCCGCCGCGGTACTGCTGGTCAACAATTTTCGCGACCGCCATGGCGATGCGCGCGCCGGTCGTCGCACCCTGGCGATCCTGTTGCCGACGCCCGGTAACCATCTGGCGTATGCTGCGATGATGCTGGCGCCCTTTGTCCTGTTGCCCGGGTTGCTCGCCTGGCCGGCCTGGCTGCTGCCCATGCTGCTGTTGCCCTGGGCCTGGCGCCTGATAGGCGACTTCCGGCATGCGCCCGATGGACAGGCGTTGAATCCGGTGCTTGCACGCACGGCGCGTTTCCAGTTCTGGCTGGGGGTGAGTGTCGCGCTGAGTCTGTGGCCCGGCATTTCCGCGTGATCGAGGCTTGTTTCAGGATCGCGCCTTCCCGTAGAGTCGGTGCCTTGCACACACGAATATCGGCATGAACAAGACCGTAGAGACCACCTGCCCCTATTGCGGCGTCGGCTGTGGCGTGGAAGTCACGGTGCTCGGTGGTACCCGGGTCCGCGTGCGTGGCCTGGCCGACCATCCGGCCAACCGTGGCAAGCTCTGTTCCAAGGGGTCGGCGCTGGCCGAGACCGTCTCGCACGAGGGCAGGCTGCGCTATCCGCGGGTGGACGGGCGCGAGACCGGCTGGGACGAGGCGCTCGACACCCTGGCCGCGCGCTTTCGCGCCATCATCGAGGAACACGGCCCGGATGCCGTGGCCTTCTATGTCTCGGGGCAACTGCTCACCGAGGACTACTACGTCGCCAACAAGCTGATGAAGGGCTTCATCGGCTCGGCCAATATCGACACCAATTCGCGCCTGTGCATGTCCTCGGCGGTGGCCGGGCACAAGCGCGCCTTCGGTGCCGACACGGTGCCGGGCTGCTATGAAGACCTCGAGCTGGCCGACCTGGTGGTGTTCGCCGGGTCCAATGCGGCCTGGTGCCACCCGGTGCTGTATCAGCGCATCGTACGTGCCCGGCGCGAGCGTGCCGATGGCGAGCATCCGCTGCGCGTGGTGGTGATCGACCCGCGGCGCACCGCCACCTGCGACATCGCCGATCTGCACCTGCCGCTGCGCCCGGGCACTGACGCGGTGCTGTTCAACGGGCTGTTCGCCTGGCTGCACGACCAGGGGTATGGCGATCCGCTGTTCGTGGGCGAACAGTGCGACGGCTTCGAGGAAGCGCTGCGCATCGCCCGTTGGTATGCACCTTCGCCGGTGGCGGTGGCCGAGCACTGCGGGCTGGCGGTCGAACAGGTCGAGACCTTCTATCGCTGGTTCGCGCGCACGCCGCGCACCGTCACCCTGTTCTCGCAAGGGGTCAACCAGTCGAGCAGCGGCACCGACAAGGTCAACGCCATCCTCAACTGCCACCTGTTCACCGGGCGCATTGGCCTGCCGGGCGCCGGGCCCTTCTCGCTCACCGGCCAGCCGAACGCGATGGGCGGGCGCGAGGTGGGCGGGCTGGCCAACCAGCTCGCCGCGCACATGGACTTCGAGCGTGAGGAGCATGTCGATCTGGTCGAGCGCTTCTGGCAGGCACCTGGCATGGCCCGCCGCCCCGGCCTGAAGGCGGTGGAGATGTTCCGTGCGCTCGACGAAGGGCGCATTCGCGCGATCTGGATCATGGGCACCAATCCGGCGGTGAGCCTGCCCGACAGCAACCGGGTGCGCCGCGCGCTGTCGCGCTGCCCGCTGGTGGTGGTCTCCGACTGTGTGGAGACCGATACCACCGACTTCGCGCACATCCTGCTGCCGGCGGCGACCTGGGGCGAGAAGGAGGGCACGGTGACCAATTCCGAGCGCCGCATCTCGCGTCAGCGCGCCTTTCTCGAACCACCCGGCGAGGCGCGGCCCGACTGGTGGATCCTGTCGCGCTTCGCGCAACGCCTGGGCTTTGCCGGCTTCGACTACGCCGGGCCGCACGAGATCTTCCGCGAGCACGCACGCCTGTCGGCCTTCGAGAACGGCGGCGAGCGCGACTTCGACCTGTCCGGCTTGCAGGACATCGACCGCGCCGCCTACGACGCCCTCGAGCCCGTGCAGTGGCCGGTCCTGGCGCCGGGGCAGGGGACGGCACGCCTGCTCGGCCGGAGCGGTTTCTACACGCCCAACCGGCGGGCACGCTTTGTCGCGGTCACCCCGCGCCCGCCCGCACATCTGACCGATCCCGACTACCCGCTGGTGCTCAACACCGGGCGGGTGCGCGACCAGTGGCACACCATGACCCGCACCGGGCGTTCGCCGCGTCTGACCGGGCATGTCAGCGAGCCTTATGCCGAGCTGCATCCGCTGGATGCCCGTGAGCGCGGTATCGAGGACGGCTGTCTGGTGCAGCTGAGCAGCCGCTGGGGCGAGGTCATCGTGCGTGCCCGGGTGGCCGATAGTCAGCAACGCGGCTGCATCTTCGTGCCCATGCACTGGAACGACCGCTTCGCCAGTGCGGCGCGCGCCGATGCACTGGTCAATCCGGCGCTCGATCCGGTTTCGGGCCAGCCCGAGTTCAAGCACACCCCGGTACGCGTGGTGCGCTATGCGCCGGTGTGGTACGGCTTCGTGCTGACCCGGCGCGAGATCGTGCCCGAACAGGCCACCTACTGGAGCCGGGCGCGCCGTGAGGGGCTGTGGCACTACGAGCTGGCCGGCGAGGAGGCTCCGCAGGACTGGGCCGCGTGCGCGCGGCGTATGTTGATCGATGACACGGGTGGGCAGGGTGACTGGGCCGAACTGTTCGACACCGCCGCCTCCACCTACCGTGCCGCGCTGTTTGACGGCGAGCGGCTCGAGGCCTGTATCTTCATCGGTCCCGATTTCCGCCTGCCCGAGCGCGACTGGCTGGTGCGCCTGTTCGCCGAGGAACGCCTCGATCCGCGCCAGCGCCAGCGGGTGCTCGCCGGCACCCCGGGGGCGGACCAGAAGGACGCCGGGCGCATCGTCTGTTCCTGTTTTTCGGTCGGCCGCAACACCCTGATCGAGGCGATCCGCGAGGGTGCCACCACCCCCGAGGCGCTGGGCGAGTGCCTGCAAGCCGGCACCAACTGCGGTTCCTGCGTGCCCGAGCTGCGCGCCCTGATTGCCGACACGGTGCAGGGCGGTGTCTGATCCACGCCTGCGCTTCGGCGATTTTCCGCTCCCGGTGCTGGGCCTGGCGGCGCGCTCCGGCACCGGCAAGACCACCCTGCTCACCCGCCTGATCCCGGCCCTGCGCGAAGCCGGGGTGCGCGTGGCGGTGATCAAGCATTCGCACCATGACATCGAGCTCGACCGCCCTGGTAAGGACAGCCACCGCCTGCGCGAGGCCGGGGCCGACCAGGTCATGCTCGCCTCGCCGTACCGCAGCTTCTGGGTCTGCGAGGGTGACGGACAGGCACTGCCGCCGTTGCCCGAGCTGCTTGCCCGCCTCGATGTTCGGCGCATCGAGCTGGTGTTGCTCGAAGGCTACCGCCACCTGGCGCATGCGCGTATCGAGGTGTATCGCGCCGCCTGTGGCAACCCGCCACTGGCCCCGGACGATCCCCATGTCATCGCCGTGGCTGCCGACACCGAACTCGACCTGCCGCTGCCCGTGCTGCCACTGAATGACACCGAGGCGGTGCGCGATTTCGTGCTGGGGCTGCTGACTTGAAAGGCGAGCGGATCGTTCCCTGATCTGTGACAGGGCGCGCAGCCGGCCGTCCGCGTATCATTCGCCCCATGAAACACACGACCCAGGACACGACGAACATCCGGCGGGTAGCGGTCTGGAGTGGCTGGCTGCGGCTGAGTCACCTGGTGGTGGGAAGCGCGGTGCTGCTGTTGATGATCACCGGCTGGCTGATGCGCCACGCGCCCTCGGTCGAGGCCGCCGCGGTGGACTGGCATTACCTGGCCGCGGCGCTGCTGGTGCCCGGCATGGTATTGCGGATCTGGCTGCTGTTTGCCGGCCGGCCGGTAGAGCGCGGGTCGCAATGGATGCCGGCTGACGGCGAGTGGCACGCGGTGGCGCAGACCCTGCGTTTCTATCTGAGCCTGGGACGTGCGCCATTGCCCCGCTGGTATGCGCACAACCCCCTGTGGAAGCCGTTGTATCTGCTGCTGTACCTGCTGCTCGGGGTGCTGTTGCTCACCGGTGCCCTGTACGAGCAGCAGCCCCTGCTCGCGGGCATCTACCTGCCCGACGTGCATCGCGTGTTCGCCACTGCGGTGACCCTGCTGGTGGTCGTGCACGTTTTGACCGTCCTGTGGCACGACTGGAAGGGCCAGGCAGACGATGTCTCGGCCATCATCAACGGTCACCGTCTGTTCGTCACCGAGCGACCGGGACCAGACGGGATTGGCCTGCGCGAAACGGTGGTGCCGCTGGACCAGATCGGGCGACCGCCACGCGACGACTGACCGCCTCGTGGTGCCGGGAGCCGGCTCCCGCGCGGCGTTATAATGGCCGGCGCAATCAGGAGTCCGCCATGAGCAGCAACCCCTTTCCGATCGAGCGTACCTTCACCCCGCCGGCGACCTTTCGCGAGGTCAAGCCGCATACCTTCATCTACGAGCGGCCGAACACCCTGCCGGCGGACTGGTGCGAGGAGATGATCCGTCGCTTCGAGGCGCATCCCGAGCACCAGACCCCAGGCCGCATCGGTCAGACCCAAGGTCTGGATACCGGGGTCAAGCGCACCATGGACCTGGTGGTGAGCAACAAACCCGAATGGCGCGACGTGGACCAGCTGTTCTTCCGCTGCATGGCGGCGGCGATGAAGGAGTTTCGCGAGGCCTTCCCGTTCTTCAAGGGACCCTTCAAGGACATGGGTTACCAGATCCAGCGTTATCTGCCGGGCGAGTACTATCACTGGCACATCGACGGCGGCAGCCACCAGTTCGCCGATCGCCAGTTGGTGGCGCTGTGGTACCTGAACGACGTGCCCGAGGGCGCAGGCGGACGTACCCAGTTCCTGTATCAGGACGTCAGCGTGCGTCCCGAGCAGGGCAAGATGGTGCTGTTCCCGCCCTTCTGGACCCATGAGCACCGCTCCGAGGTGCTGCGCGAGGGCGTCAAGTACATCGCCACCACCTGGGTGGTGTTCCGCTGATGCAGCGTTTGCTGGCCATCGTCGAACTGGGTGGCTATCCCAATCTGGTCCCGCTGTACCAGTCGCTGGGCTTCGCAGTAGACGTGGTCAACTCGCAGCGCAAGGCGCGCGGCTACCTCAAGAAGACCGTGCCCGACCTGATCGTCGCCGAGTACAACGCTCAGTCGGACTTTCGCGACCGCAGCTCCAACCTCGAGACCCTGATGGCCATCCTGCAGAAGCTGCCGTCGGTGAAGCTGCTGGTATTCCACCTGCCCGAGCACGCCGAACGCTTCGCGCGCTTCCGCGCCTTGCATCCGGTGGATGCGGCCATCGAGTTCCCGGTCACCGAAGAGAAGGTGCGCGCGGCGATCGCGCAACTGATGGAAACGAACGCCTCCGGGGATTGAAGGGCGCTGCGGAAGGGCCCCTCCCTAACCCTCCCCGCAAGCGGGGAGGGAGCCGTGATGTGCCCCTTCCCCGTTTGCGAGGGAGGCCGGGAGGGGACACTCCTCCCCCGCTCGCGGGGGAGGTCGGGAGGGGGCCCTCCACCCCCGTTTGCAGAGAAGGCCGGGAAGGGACACTCCTCCCCCACTTGCGGGGGAGGCCGGGAGGGGGATAATAAAACTTATCCATGTGATCAAGGACGATCCCCATGCACCCAGTCACACGTCGTGCCCGGGAGCTTCGCAGTCAGGCAACTGATGCTGAACGCCATCTCTGGCGACATCTCCGAAGGCGACAATTGAAAGGCTGCCGGTTTCGCCGTCAGCATCCGATCGGTTCCTATATCGTGGATTTTGCCTGCCTCGAGGCACACCTGGTGGTGGAGCTCGATGGCGGTCAACATGCGGAAGCGGTGCGCTACGACCGGCGGCGGGATGCCTTTCTGCGTCAGGCCGGGTTCCGGGTGCTCCGTTACTGGAATCATGAGGTGTTCCAGGAACTCGAGGCGGTCCTCATGGACATCGCGCGGTATCTTCCTGGTTGATTTGTTTCGCGTAGTTGCGGAAGGGCCCCTCCCCAACCCTCCCCGCAAGCGGGGAGGGGGCGGTGATGTACCCCTCCTTCGCCTGCGGATTGCCAGACCAACTCCTCCCCCGCTTGCGGGGGAGGCTGGGAGGGGGCGCTCCTCCCCCACTTGTGGGGGAGGTTGGGAGGGGGCGCTCCTCCCCCACTTGTGGGGGAGGTTGGGAGGGGGCTTCAGGCCAGCCGGTCGTCGGCCACGTAGTAGCGCGGGTCTTCCAGCAGGTTGACCTCCACCAGGTCGCCGGCCTTTTCCAGCAGGTCGCGGCACTCGGGGCTGAGGTGGCGCAGGTGCAGGGTCTTGCCGTGGCGCTGATAGCGCTCGGCCAGACTGTCGATGGCCTCGATGCCGGAGTGATCGGCCACCCGCGAGTCGTAGAAGTCGACGATCACCTCGGCCGGATCATTCTTCGGGTCGAACAGGTCGTGGAAGTTCTGCACCGAGCCGAAGAACAGCGGGCCGTGCAGTTCGTAGATCTTGGCGCCATTCTCGTCGATGTGGGTCTCGGCGCGCATCTGCTTGGCGTGCTCCCAGGCGAACACCAGCGCCGAGACGATCACCCCCACGATTACCGCCACCGCCAGGTCGGAGAGCACCGTGATCACCGCCACCAGCACGGTGACGAAGATGTCAGCCTTCGGCACCCTGCCGACCATGCGGAAGGTGGCCCATTCGAAGGTACCCAGCACCACCACGAACATCACGCCGACCAGTGCGGCCACCGGGATCCGTTCGATCAGCCCCGAGGCGAACAGGATGAAGATCAGCAGGAACAGCGCCGCGCTGATGCCCGAGAGCCGGCCGCGTCCGCCCGAATTGATGTTGATCAGCGACTGGCCGATCATGGCGCAGCCGCCCATGCCGCCGAACAGGCCGTTGACCGTATTGGCCACGCCCTGGCCGATGCATTCCCGGTTGCCGCGACCACGGGTCTCGGTCAGCTCGTCGATCAGGGTGAGGGTGAGCAGCGACTCGATCAGGCCCACGCCGGCGAGGATCAGGCTGTAGGGCAGGATGATCTCCAGCGTCTCCCAGGTGAGCGGAACGCTCGGAATGTGGAACTCGGGCAGGCCACCGGCGATGCTGGCGTTCGGATCGCCGCTCATCTCGCGCAGCACATCCACCACCGAGCGGGTATCCAGGTCGAGTCCGATGACCAGCAGGGTGACGGTCACGATGGCCGCCAGCGAGGCCGGCACTGCGGTGGTCAGGCGTGGCAGGAACTGGATGATCGCCATGGTCAGCGCCACCAGTCCCAGCATCAGCCACAGCGGCTCGCCCGACAGCCAGACCGTCTCGCCGTCGGGGCCGGTAGTCTGGAACTGCTGCAACTGGGCGAGGAAGATCACGATCGCCAGCCCGTTCACGAAGCCCAGCATCACCGGGTAGGGCACCAGGCGGATGAACTTGCCCAGCCGCAGCACGCCGGCCGCCACCTGCAGGGCACCGGTGAGCAGCAGCGCGGCGAACAGGTATTCCACGCCGTGGCTGGACACCAGTGAGACCATCACCACCGCCATGGCCCCGGTAGCGCCCGAGATCATCCCCGGGCGGCCGCCGAGAATGGCGGTGATCAGTCCCATCATGAAGGCGCCGTACAGACCTACCAGCGGTTCGACGCCGGCGACGAAGGCGAAGGCCACGGCCTCGGGGACCAAGGCGAGGGCAACGGTGAGACCGGACAACACGTCGTTCTTGACGCACTGCCCGCCGGGACAGGTGAGTTGGAACATGTGATGACTGCGGTCAGGAAACGAAGGGCGCGCAGTATACGGGAAAGGGATGCCCAATGCTGCGTCACCCCGGAAAACGCCGGGTCTATTCGACGGCCAGGATCTGCACCCGGAACACCACCTCGTGGCCAGCCAGGGGGTGATTGAAGTCCACCACCACCTCGTCGCCGTCGATCTCGCGGATGATGCCCAGGGTCTCGCCCACCTCGCCCAGGGTGAAGCTCATGATCTGTCCGACCTCGGGCGCCAGTTCGCCGAAATCGGCCAGGGGCAGGCGTTGCACCAGCCCCGGTTCGGGGTCGCCATAGGCCTGTTCCGGGGTCAGGGTGAGGGTCTGTTCGTCCCCGGCTTTCAGGCCGTAGAGCGCCAGCTCCATGCCGGGCTGGAAGGTCTTGTCGCCCATCTGGAAGCGCAGCGGTTCCTCGCCGAAGGTGGAGATAGCTTCGGTACCGTCCGGCAGCGACAGCGAAAAGTGCAGGGTGACGGTGCTGCCGGGGAGGATCTCGCGCGAGCTGTTCACGATGGTGCCTGTTCGCGCGCGATCTCGCGCAAGGTTGGCACGTCCAGGCCCAGGCGGTCGGCATGTGCCAGCGCGCGTTGCAGACGGGCTGGCGCCGAGCGGCCCATGCAACGGTGCGCGGGATCACCGTTGAAGGCCTCGAGCATGCCGCTGATCAAGGCATCGCGGTCGTAGCTGCGGCCGGTCAGTCCCTCCTGGATGTCGATCACCTCGTTGGCCACGGCGCGTGCGAGTGGCTCGTGGTCGCGCCACAGCTCACCCACGGTGCCATCGACCCGCAGGCCGGCGATGTTGGTGGTCAGGATGTAGACGTTCTTGAGCACCAGCTCGAAGGCCATGGCCTGATCGTCCGGTACCTCGCGTGCCGGGATGTCGAGCGTGGCCAGGGCATCGATCAGCAGCCGCGAGCGTGGTCCGAACACCGGCGAGGGAATCAGCACCTTCACGTCCTGGCCTTTCTTCTTTTCGAACCACACCGAGATCACGGTGGGACCCGGCAGGTCGGCATAGTCGGCCGGCAGCAGTTCGTTCTGCAACAGCGCCAGGCGGTCGCGCCAGGCCTCGGGGATGGCTTCAAGCACCGGTTGCAGGGCCGTTTCGCCCACCGCCACCAGCACCATCTCCGGTGCCGGCAGTTCGTCCGCCAGCCGGGACATGTCGGTATCGCGGGTGACCGGGTACACCGGATGGCCCAGGCGCAACAGGCCGCGCGCAAACACGCTGCCCATCTCGCCGATACCGATCACCACTACCGGGGCTTTGCTCATGGCTCGGATTCCTTTTGCCAGTACACCTCTTGCCCCCCGTCACGCCGCGCCAGCATGCGCGCGATCACGAACAGCAGGTCGGAGAGGCGGTTGAGATATTTCAGGGACGCGGAGTTTACCGACTCTGCGCGCGAAAGTCGCAACAGGGCGCGTTCGGCGCGGCGGCAGACCGCGCGTGCCAGGTGACATTGCGCCGCGGGCAGATTGCCGCCGGGCAGGACGAATTCGCGCAGCGAAGGCAGTTCGCCATTGAGCTCGTCCAGCCAGTGCTCGAGCCGCTCCACCCACGACGCCTGCACCACCGTCTGCCCCGGCAGGGCCAGCTCGCCGCCCAGATCGAACAGCCGGTGCTGGATCTGCGCCAGGCGGCTGTCCAGTGGGTCACCGGGGACCAGCAAGGCCCGCACCACACCCAGCTGGCTGTTGAGCTCGTCCAGCTCGCCGATGGCGTCGATGCGCGCACTGTCCTTGTGCACGCGCTGCCCGTCGGCCAGGCCGGTCGTGCCGTCGTCGCCGGTGCGGGTGTAGATGCGGGTCAGGCGGGGCATGTCACTTCGGCGAATAGCGCAGGCCGAGCAGCACCAGCCGTCCCTGTGCCGGGTAGCCGCCTGCCAGTTCGTACTGTTCGTCGAACAGATTGGTCACGTTCAGTTCCGCCTGCCAGTCGCGGTCGAGTCGGTAGCCGGCCGAGAGGTCGAGGGTGGTGTAGGCAGCCAGGATCCGGCCGTTGAAGCGCGAGTCGCGGCGGTCGGTCTCGGCGGTCAGGTCTGCCCGGGTCCACCAGTTGCCGCTGTCGTAGCCGAGGCTGGCGTTCAGCTTGTTCTCGGCGCGACGTGCCAGGCTGCTCTTCTGGTCCAGGTTCTCGGCATCCTGCCAAGTGTAGTCCAGGGACAGGCTCAGCGGTCCACTGGTCAGCCGGTAGCCGAGTTCGACGCCGCGGATACGCGCACGCTCCACCTGTTGAATGACGTAGGTCGTCGGATCGGACTCGATGAGGTCACGGATACGGGTATGGAACAGGTTGAGTTCCACGCGCTGCCCCTCGCCCAGGCCCTGGCGCAGGCCGATCTCGAAGGAACGCGACTTTTCCGGCTTGAAGTTGGGGTTGCCGCCAAGGCCCGGGGCCAGGTCGTTTGCACTGGGCGAACGGAAAGCGGTGCCGGCATTGGCATGCACGTGGGTCTGCGGGCCGAGCTGGTAGCCGGCGCCGAGGTTCCAGGTGAACTGCCGGCCATAGACACTGTGGTGGAGGCCACGTACGCCGGCCTGCAGGTCCAGGTCGCCGGCTTGGAAATCGTCCTGCAGGTAGACGGCCTTTTCCCGGCTGGTGCGGTCATAGGCCGTGCCGTAGGACAGCAGGCGTGCCTGTTCGCGGCTGAGCGTCACGCCCCCGACCAGGGTGTGTGCCTCGCTCGCCAGCCAGGTGTGTTGCCAGTCCAGGCCGAGCCGCTCGGTGTGTGCAAAGTCATACTGACCGGGATAGGAGAGGTTGGTAAAGAAGTTGATCTGGTTCTCGTCCGAGTTGTCCACCGCGCGGCTGAGCAGCAGACGGCTGGACCAGTCGTCTCCGTGCACGGCATCGACCGTGAACCGGGTGATGCTGTTGCGCACGTCCTGATCCAGCGGTGCATTGGTAAATTGATTTAGGTATTCCACATTGCCCTGGCTCTGCCAGTGGCTGAACTCCAGCGCGAGATCCGGGCTGAGGGCGTAGCCCAGGCGCGCATTGAAGGTGTCGTGGCGATAACCGCGCGCCAGCCGGGACGAGGACAGGGGCGGGTAGCCGTTGCTCTGCTGGTGACTGATCGTCAGGCCGGCACTGAACGGGCCCTTGCCGCCCGAGACGCCGGTGCTGGCGTTGAAGGTGCCCTGGTTGCCGGCCTGCAAGGCGCCGTGCAGGCGTGGGGCCTGGCTGGCGGCCTTGCGCGTGAAGATCTGGATTACCCCACCGATGGCGCTGCTGCCATAGAGCGTGGAGGCCGGGCCACGTACCAGCTCGATGCGCTCGATGGTCTCGGGATCGATATGCTGGAAGGCGGTCGCCCCGGTGGTGGCCGACTGGGCGGGCACGCCGTCGATCAGCACCAGTACGTGGTCACTGGCGGTGCCGCGCAGGAACAGCGAGGTCGACTGGCCGAGGCCGCCGTTGCGCCCGATCTGCACGCCGGGCAAACGGCGCAGCAGCTCGGCGACATCGCGTGCACCGGAGCGTTCGATCTGCTCGCGGGTGATCACCGACACGGCGCGTACGCTGGTATCGGCGGGCTCCTCGAGGCGGCTGGCGGTGACGACGGTGGTATCCAGCAGGGTCTGCGCTGTAACGCTGGTGGTCAGGCTGGCGAGTGCCAGCGCGATCAGGGTCTTCTTCATCTCGGCTCTCCCGAATGCGCACCCGCATTCGTCTGGGGCCGGGAGAGCGGACAGGCAGGGACGACCAGGCGGCCAGGCCGCCGGCGACAATGCCCGTCGGCCGCCCTCCGCGACCGGGTTATGGGGACGATCTCGTGGCCGGTATCCGGACTGACACGTTGCCGGCATGAAGCCGGTCGATGCCGACGCCTTCCCGGGCCGAGGCCCAGTGGCTGTCAGTCGGCATCATGACGTGATCACCGTTGCGGGGGCAGTGCCGGAATGGTCGTGGGGACGCACCGGCTTCCCGTTTAACCCGTCAGGGACGGGCACCACGAAGGGCGGGCAGATTAGGAGGAGTGACGGATGGCGTCAAGGCTATCGATGGGCACGTCCCTTCGGGTCTCTGCCCATCCTAATGATGTTGGGTGTGTTGAACGATGGGCAGAATGGGCAAAGGCGTATAGCGCCGTACCCATCAATGGCCTGTTGCAGGAGCGGCGTCCCCGCCGCGAAGAGAAGTTCAGCGCAACAGTTCCTGGGTGACGAAGAGATAACCCAGCACGCCGGAGAGGGTGGTGACGAGGATGATCTGCAACACGATGCAGGCGCCGGGGATGTCGTTGCAGATACGTCCGAAAGCATTACCGATCAGGGCTTTCATAATTTGGTTATGTCTCCCGATGTGCTGGCTCCGTGCCGGGGCTGGTATCTATCTGCCTGTGCGGGGCCGAACCCGAGGTGCCGTGAGAACCCCGGCTCCGTTCAGGGGATTCCAAGGGATAACCCCAAGTGCTCCCGAGTCTGTCACGGGGAAAATCCCCTGACAAGCCACCCTTTTTTATGGGGTAAAGAATGATCTTATGGGGAGTTATCGGATCGACGGTTCTGTTGGCGGCCTGGGCGGCAATGACTCAGGAAGGCTAAGCACAAACTCCTCCCCAGCGCGAAAGCCCCTCGGAACAAGTCTCTTCCCCGTTTGCAAAGATCCCCCGAACAAGTCTTTCCGCCGCCTGCAAAGGCCTCCTCGAACAAGTCCCACCCCGCTTGCAAAGGCCCCCCTCGAACAAGTTCCTCCCCCGCTTGCAAAGGCCCCCCTCGAACAAGTTCCTCCCCCGCTTGCGGGGGAGGTTAGGAGGGGGCATCACCCCGCCGGCGCCACCTGACCGCGCGACACCTCCACCGGCTTCAAACCGCCCAACACGTGCAACAGAATCATTACCCGTTCGCTGCCCCGTGGCTCGAGAAACACCGCCTCCAGGTCACGGAAAGGCCCGTCCAGCACCCTGACCTTGTCGCCCCGCTGCAAATCGCTGCCCAGCTCATGAACCCCTTCGGGACCTTCGTGGGCGCGCAATCCCTGGACACAGGCATCGGGCACCTGTGCCGGCACCGATCCGAAACGCACCAGGCGGCTCACCCCCGGTGTAGAGCGAATCGGTGCCCAGTTGTCGTGGGTCGTATCCAACCGAATGAACAGATAACCCGGAAACAGCGGCTCGGTCACCTCGACACAACGGGTGCGTCGTACGCGGTGCTGGCGACAAAGCGGCAGATAGGTTTCGAAATGCTGCTGGCGCAAGTGCTGCTGCGCCTTGTGTTCCTGACGTGGCTTGGTGAGAACCAGATACCAATTCCTTTGGGAGTCCATGATATGCACCCTGCAATTCCCTGATGTCCCTTGGGCGCCTTTCATCCATCCCTTTCCTGCTTGTAAGGGATGTTTTGAAACAAGCTCCTCCCCGTTTGTGGGGGAACCTCTGAAACCCAGGTTCCTTCACCGCTTGCGAGGAATCTCTGAAACCCAAGTCCCTCCCCCGCTTGCGGGGGAAGTCAGGAGGGGGCCCTTATTCAAGACAACACCTCGCTCACCGAGCCATTCTCGCAGAACATCACAACAAACGCACGCAGGGAAAACGGCGTCCTACATCCAATGTGAAACGCCCAGCCTTCAGGGCATTTGTCACATCTGCGCTTGAAAGCCGGGCGAAAAGTGTGATCCAATTTCACGGTGTTCAATGATTGAACGCATCCCTCCGCCCATGCGGAACACAACAAGGAAGAAGCGGTTCCCATGCTGGTCCAGGCAGGGCGGTAGCGTGCCCGAACCCCGGCACCCCCTGCAATCGAATGAACGACGAGATCACCTACCGGCTTATCAAGACGCTGGAAGCCAACCCCAAGCTGTCACAGCGCGAACTGGCCCGTGAGATGGGCATCAGCCTGGGCAAGGTCAACTACTGCCTGAAGGGACTCATCGAAAAGGGCCTGCTCAAGGCCCGCAACTTTCGCAACAGCGACAACAAACGGCAATACGCCTACGTGCTCACCCCCAAGGGCCTGCGCGAGAAGGTCCGCATCACCCAGTGCTACTTGGCACGACGCGTGGCCGAGTACGAGGCCTTAAAGGAAGAGATCGATCGGTTGCGGGCTGAGGTCGAAGAGTAACTACCCAATAAAGAGACCTCCGAACACGTTCCTCCCTTGTTTGCGGGGGAGGTTAGGAGGGGGCCAAAAGCAAACACTTCCCGTCCACCGGTTACGGGAGAACAACACACCTCGATTCAATCTTCGTAAGCGAATCACGGAAACAGTGGAAGTGGTTGGCCTGGGCTACGTAGGTCTCCCCGTTGGTGGTGGCCTTGGAAAACATCGGCTTCCGCCTGGACGAGCACACCACCGTTTAGGTGAGTTATTTAGCAGGCGCGCTGTGGACATCTTATCCAACGCGTCTAGTCACCAACGTGACCAAGGAAATATAAGACAGTGAAAGTAAGCATTTTTGGTAGCGGCTACGTTGGTCTGGTTACCGGTGCCTGCCTGGCGGAAGTGGGCAACGAGGTCGTGTGCATGGATGTCGATCAGGAAAAGATCGACAAGCTCAATCGCGGCATCGTCCCCATCTACGAGCCTGATCTCGATCAGATGATTGAGCGCAACATGGCGGCTGGCCGCCTGGCGTTTACCACGGACCCGAAAGAGACCGTGGATCATGGCCTGTTTCAATTCATTGCCGTAGGCACGCCACCGGACGAGGATGGCTCGGCCGATCTGCAGTACGTGCTGGCCGTTGCCGAAACGATTGCAGAGCACATGGATGAATACCGCATCGTGGTGGACAAGTCCACGGTGCCGGTCGGCACGGCCGACAAGGTGAGGGCACGTATACAGCAGACCCTGCAGCAGCGCGGAAAGGAACTGGAATTCGATGTGGTGTCTAACCCGGAATTCCTCAAGGAAGGGGCGGCCATCGACGACTTCATGAAGCCCGATCGCATTGTCATCGGCGCGGACGATCCGCGCACCACCGAACTGCTGCGCGCCTTGTATGCGCCCTTCAACCGCAGCCGCGATCGCCTGATTGCCATGGACATCCGTTCGGCGGAACTCACCAAATACGCCGCCAACGCCATGCTGGCGACCAAGATCAGCTTCATGAACGAGCTGGCCAACCTGGCCGAGAAATTAGGTGCAGACATCGAAATGGTGCGCCAAGGCATCGGTTCGGACAGTCGTATCGGCTATGCGTTTATCTATCCGGGGTGTGGTTATGGCGGCTCCTGTTTCCCAAAGGACGTGCAGGCCCTGGAGAGGACGGCCCGCGAGGTGGGATACGACGCCCGCCTGCTCAGTGCCGTAGAGGCGGTCAACAAGGACCAGAAGCGGCGCGTATTCGAGAAGATCCAGGATCACTTCAATGGGGACTTGAAGGGCAAGAGCATTGCGCTGTGGGGCCTGGCCTTCAAACCTAATACCGACGACATGCGCGAGGCCCCCAGCCGGGTGTTGATGGAAGCCATCTGGGCGGCGGGTGGTCGGGTGCAGGCGCACGACCCAGTCGCAATGGATGAATGCCGGCGCATCTATGGTGATCGCCCTGACCTGGTCTATGCCGAAACGCCCGAAGAGGCTGCGCAAGAGGCCGATGCCCTGGCGGTGGTCACCGAGTGGAAGCTCTATCGCAGCCCCGATTTCGAGACCATCAAACAACAACTGAAGCAACCGGTGATCTTCGATGGCCGCAACATCTACGACCCGAACAGGCTGCGGGAGATGGGTTTCTATTACTACGGGATAGGGCGGCTTTGATCTTCAGGGAACCCTGAAAAAGCATGCATGCTTCTCTCCCATGCAATGGGCGAGGCTGGGAGGGGCTCCCCCTCCTGAGCTCCCCCGCAAGCGGGGGAGGGACTTGTTCTGTGGGTTCTCCGAGAGGGCGCTTTTCTCCTACCCCAGATATGAAAGTACGCATGCTCCTCCCCCATACAATGGGGGAGGTTGGGAGGGGGACAAAGCATTCGATATCCAGACATGCCGTTCCTGGTTTTTGATATTTACAAGGACATGCACAATGCATTTGAGAAGAAGGATTCTGATAACAGGAGGTGCAGGCTTTCTCGGGTCCCACCTTTGCAAGCGCCTGCTCGAAGACGGCCACGACATCCTCTGTCTGGACAACTTCTTCACTGGCACCAAGGACAATGTGCTGGAACTGCTGGATCATCCGCACTTCGAGCTGATGCGTCACGACGTGACCTTTCCGCTCTATGTCGAGGTGGACGAGATCTACAATCTGGCCTGCCCGGCGTCCCCCATCCACTACCAGCATGATCCGGTCCAGACCACCAAGACTTCCGTCCATGGCGCCATCAACATGCTAGGCCTTGCCAAGCGCACGGGGGCGAAGATATTCCAGGCGTCGACGAGCGAAGTATATGGCGATCCCAAGGTTCACCCTCAGACCGAGGACTACTGGGGCCATGTGAACCCAATCGGGCGCCGTTCCTGTTATGACGAAGGCAAGCGCTGCGCCGAGACCCTGTTCTTCGACTATCATCGCCAGCACAAGCTGCGCATCAAGGTAGCGCGCATCTTCAACACCTACGGGCCGAACATGCACCCCAACGATGGCCGAGTGGTGTCGAACTTCATCATGCAGGCGCTGCGCAACGAGCCCATCACCATCTACGGTGATGGTAGCCAGACCCGTTCCTTCTGCTACGTGGACGACCTGATCGAGGCCTTTGTGCGTCTGATGGACACGCCCGACGACTTCACCGGGCCGGTCAACACCGGTAACCCCAATGAATTCACCATCAAGGAGCTGGCAGAAAAGGTCATCGAACTGACGGGCTCGAAATCAGAGCTGGTCTACAAGCCGCTGCCCACCGATGACCCCACCCAACGCCAGCCAGACATCACCCTGGCGAAAGAGAAGCTGGGCTGGGAGCCTCTGGTGCAGCTGGAAGAAGGTCTGAAGAAGACCATTCCCTATTTCGAAGGGCTGTTGAGGTCGGTATAGCAGCATGCGCCTCCTGGCCCTGGCTACCGATGCCTTTGGCGCACCCGGTGGCATCGCGCAATACAATCGGGACTTGTTCAGCGCCCTGGCTGGCTGCCGCCTGGTCGATGTCGTCGACATCCTGCCCCGACATGGCGTGCCGCCACAGGACCTGCCGGAAAAAGTGCAGCAGAGGGCCGCAGTAGAGGGCAAGCTGGCCTATATCATTGCCGCGTTTCAATGGGTCAGGACACAGCGGCCTGACCTCATATTCTGTGGTCATATCAATCTGCTTCCGCTGGCCCACTGGCTTGCCCGTTCCACCGGTGTCCCGGTCTGGTTGCAGCTGCACGGTATCGATGCCTGGGAAAAGCCTGAGCGAATCCACACTCGGCACTTCCAGCATGTGGCGCTGGTCACCTGTGTGAGCCGGTACACGCGTGGTCGGTTTCTGAGCTGGGCACAGGTGCCGCCGAACCATGTCAAGGTGCTGTCCAATACCGTGGCCGAACCCGGACCCGAGGCTGGTGTTGCGGCGTTGCGCGCCACCTTGAAACTCGATGGAAAACGGGTATTGCTGACCGTGGGCAGACTGGCGGCCAGCGAAGCCTACAAGGGGCAGGACCGGGTCATACGTTGCCTGCCCGGGCTGTTACAACGCCATCCGGAGCTGGCCTATGTGATCGCGGGTGATGGTGACGATCGCCCCCGACTGGAGCGCCTGGCCGCAGAAAACGGCGTTGCCGATAAGGTGTTGTTCCTCGGCAAGGTCAGTGCCAAGGATCTCGACGCCCTCTATCGCATTGCCGACCTGTTCGTCATGCCCAGTATCGGAGAGGGCTTCGGCATCGTCTTTCTCGAGGCCATGGCGCGTGGCACCCCGGCGCTGGGTCTGGATGTCGATGGCAGTACCGACCCCCTGCAGGATGGTGAACTCGGCCTGGTGAGCAGTGAATCCGGGTTGTACGAGGCCATTGAGCAGGGGCTTCAGGCACCGCCGCCACCCGACCTGGCCGAAAGGGTCCAGAATACCTTTGGCCAGGCGAATTTCCGGCAACAGGTTCAGCGGCTCATGCGGTCGCTTGGCCAATCCCCCTCCGCTGTCTGTCATTGACCATGTGTGGTATCGCCGCCATCTTTGCCTACCATTACGCCGCTCCCGGCATCGACAGGGAAGAACTGCGCAAGATCCGCGATCACATGATCGCCCGTGGCCCGGATGGCATGGGCGAATGGGTCTCCGCCGACAACCGTGTCGGCCTAGCGCACCGCCGCTTGTCCATCATCGACCTGACAGACGATGCCGCCCAGCCTATGAGCAGCCCCGATGGCCGGCTGGTCATCAGCTTCAATGGCGAGATCTACAACTATCGGGAGCTGAGAAAGGTTCTGGAAGCCAAGGGGCGGCGCTTCCGGACACAGTCCGACACCGAAGTCCTGTTGCATCTGTACGATGAAAAAGGCGAAGACATGGTGCATGAGCTGCGCGGCATGTTCGCCCTCACCATCTGGGATGCGGCCAGAAACGCCCTGTTCATGGCACGTGACCCCTATGGCATCAAGCCCCTGTACTATGCCGACGACGGCTGGACGGTACGGGTGGCCTCGCAGGTCAAGGCTATTCTCGCGGGAGGGCAGGTCTCCCGTGAGCCCGAGCCGGCGGGTATCGTCGGCTTCTACCTGCTTGGCAGCGTGCCCGAGCCCTGGACCACCTGGCAGGCCATCCGCGCCGTCCCGGCCGGCCATACCCTGTGGGTCACCGCCACCGGCCCCGGCGAACCAAGACAATACTTCTCCATCGCCAGGGTATGGCGCGAGGCCGCAGACCAGGCCCCGAACGCTATCGATCCCCAACAACAGATCCGCGAAGCCCTGCTCGATTCCGTCCGGCACCACATGGTCGCCGATGTCCCCGTAGGCGCCTTTCTGTCTGCTGGCATCGACTCCAGCGCCCTCGTCGCCCTGATCACTGAGAGCCCCCGCTCCCTTGAGGGAGAGAGCTGGGGAGAGGGTGAAAAGCCAACCTCTCATTCCCTGAAAACCATCACCCTCGCATTCGAAGAGTTCAGAGGCACGCAACACGACGAAGCGCCTCTGGCCGAACAGGTCGCCAAACGCTACGGAACCGATCACCGCACCCGCTATGTGACCGAACAGGAGTTCCAGCAAGACCTGCCGGCCATTCTGGAGGCCATGGACCAACCGACCATCGACGGCATCAACACCTGGTTCGTCGCCAAGGCCGCCAGGGAACAGGGCCTGAAGGTGGCGATCTCGGGCCTGGGGGGCGACGAACTGTTTGGAGGCTACCCCTCATTTACGGATGTGCCTCGCTGGGTCAAACGTTTCAGCCTGCCATCCCGCCTGCCGTTTCTGGGTGATGCCGTGCGCATCATTGGGGAAAGACTCATCCCGCATACCGGGATCAACCCCAAGGCGGCGGGCATGGTCAAGTACGGCGGGCGCTGGACCACCGCCTGGTACCTGCGCCGGGGCCTGTTCATGCCCTGGGAGCTGGAGCAGGTCATGGGCAGGGAAATGGCGCAGAAAGGCCTGGAACGCCTGAATCTGGAACACACCATTGCCTCGGCCTTGCATCCGGTGCCCCCATCGGCCTATGGCAAGGTCGCCACGCTGGAAGCCTCTCTGTACATGCGCAACCAGTTGCTGCGCGATGCCGACTGGGCGGGCATGGCGCATTCACTGGAGATCCGGGTGCCGCTGGTGGATACGGTATTGCTGCGGAAGCTGGCCGGGGTATTGAACGGCCACAGGGAAAACCCCAAGCGCCCTTTGGCAGAGGCGCCCCAAAAACCATTGCCGGGGGTCGTCACGGCAAGGGCCAAGACCGGCTTTACCACCCCGATAGGAACCTGGCAGAAGAAAATGGAGGGTGCGAATGCCGATTCGGTTGCAAACACCCCTTGGGCCAGGCAATGGGCGCGCCATGTCACTGCCCTGATTGGTTCTCCATCGGCAAGTAATGAGCCCAGGGCGGCCGCCTCATTCGTGACTGAAGAATGTGGGTAAGTCACAGTGACGGATAACACACTCACAGCCAGGACAGATACAAAGGGCTCGCTTCGCGAGAGCGCCAAATCGGCCGTTCTCTGGGGCGGTGGTTCCACTATCGTCAGGGACATAATGCAGTTTGGCACCATGCTGATCCTGGTGCGGCTGCTCACCCCGGAGGACTACGGTCAGGTCGCCCTTGCCCAGTCGATCATCGGGCTGATTTCGGTGTTTTCTTTTCAGACCTTTGTTAGTCATGCCTTGCAGGTAAGAAACCCCGATACTATAGACTGGCAATCGCATTTCACTGCGGGCTTCGTCATTAATACTCTGCTCTTTCTTGTGACTCTGGTGGTTGCGTGGCTGCTGTCTCTAACGGACCAATATGCTCGTGTCGCCTATCCCTTGGTTGGCATGGGATTCGTATTGTTAGTTGAGATCCTAGCAACGTTGCGGTACAGGATGCTGGAGAGCCGGCATGAGTGGAAACAATTTCGGTTGTTGACGATCTATGGTGCTCTGCTTGGGAGTGTCGGGGGTATCCTTGTGGCCATCGCTGGGGGCGGATATTGGGCGCTAGTGGTCCAGGTGCCATTGTTTATGCTACCTGCTGCGGTGGATCTTCTTCATAAGGGTAAGTGGCGTGCCCGCTGGCATTTTTCATGGGCAACCTACCGGGCAGCCTTCCATTTCGGTTCCCAACGCATGGGCAGTAGCCTAGCCACACGGGGCAGGCAAACCGTGGAGCAATCCGTCCTGGCTGCTACCTATGCCTATACGGACCTGGGGGTCTTTACCCGAACCATCGGCTTGGGCACCCTGCTGATTGGGCGGATAGGGGGGATTTTCGCCCAGATGCTCTACCCGGTGATCACGCGCGTTGAGCCAAGCAGCCAGCGCTTTCGGGAGATAGCCCGCAAGGTCTTTGGTACCGTTTTGCTCGTAACTGTGCCCATGGCCTGCTTTCTTGCTTGGGAAGCAGAGGCGGTTGTAGACCTGTTGTATGGTGATCAATGGCATGCAGTCGCTGGCTTGCTGCCTCTGGGCGTGGCAAGCGTGGCGGTATCGGGCCTTTCGGGGGTTGTCAATAGCCTGTTGTTGGCCAATGAGCAGGTGCGTTACTGCTTTCTGTTGGACCTAGCCTCGGCGGTGAGCGGCGTCGTCCTGGTTTTCTGGCTTCTCCCCCTTGGAGTCGAGTTATACCTGTTTGGCCTTGTGATACATGGCTTGGTTTTTCTTGGTGCCACATTGGTGCTGTTGGCCAGAACAAAAGGCATAACAATCGGTGCGGTTTTTCCGCTGGGACTCAAGGTGACGGGCGGTGGTCTGGTGGCCATAGGATTGATCGCATGGCTTCCGTCGACTGGTCTTTTCGAGGTGGTCGATTTGTTGGGTCGCCTCTTGGTCTTCGTAATGGGAACATTTGTGGTGTTTCGGCTTCTGGTGCCGGAAATGATGAGGGAAATGTTGTTAGTCTTGCCTGGGGGTGAGGTGTTGGCAAAATTGGTGCGAGTTAGATAAATAGATTTATCTTTCCCGGGGTAATGTGAAATGATAAATATTATTATATCTGGCGGTCTTGGAAATCAGCTTTTTCAGTATGCTGCTGGATGGTCATTAGCGAATAGGTTGGGTGTTGGTCTGCGAATCGACACGCGATTTTATACCGAATATGAAGGGCCAAGGTCTTTTCGTCTATCAATGTTGCCAATTTCCGCAGAAATAAAAAGTTATCGTGAGCGGGGCATATTTCGTGCGCATGGTATTGTGTATAGAATGAAAAGGATTTTATGGGATAAGTGGATTTATGACCTGTATAATGAGCCATGTCTTGGGTTTGATCCAGGGTTTTTTGAATTGTCGGATGGTGTGTGGGTATCAGGGTTATTTCAATCCTACAGATACATCGACTTTTGTAGCGATATTAGGTCTGAGTTGTCGATAGAGAGCTTGGTTTCTTCTGGCGTAAAAAGTGACCATTACTCTCGTTATATATCTCTTCATGTGAGAAGGGGTGACTACACGTCTCTTCCTGGCTTCTGGATGGAATATTTCGATAAATATTATTCTGAGGCCATGAGGCGAGCGTCCGTCATGTTTGGATGTGATCGTTTCTTGGTCTTTTCTGATGATGTCCAATGGTGCAAGTCACAATCCTTGTTCCAAGATAATTGCGATTTCTTTGAGGATTCATCTTATACGGATATAGATGCACTGTATGCGATGGGAGAATGTAAAGGGCATGTTATTGCTAATAGCAGTTTCTCTCTATGGGCCGCCTTGATGAGCGGGAAGGGAGGGGTGGCGCCATCTAAGTGGATAAAGGGGGTTGATACGAGAGAAGCAGAGATTGTTCCATCGGAGGGATGGGTTCTAATATGATGCACTGTGTGAAAGTGGACAATGCGGTTCGTCCGGCAGCGTAAGAGAGCGGGACGGTGAACAGTCGGATCTTAATCATGATCGGGGGGCATCTCGCGTTCGCACCGCGGGCACAAAAAGAGGCAAAGGCATTGCGGAACGCCGGTCATGACGTCATGGTTAGGGGCGGTTGGTGGAGCGATGCGCTCGCACAGGAGGATGTTGAACTGGCGCAGCGGATGGACATTGATTTCGCGCCCGTTATTGACACAAGAAAAAAAGACATTGGAAGCTTTCTCTTTCGATTCAAACAGCGTCTAACAAGGGAACTGTTTTTGCGTACGGGAATTTGCAGCCCCCGTATCTTTGGTCCGGGGGCACCGGAGTTTCTGCGGGAGGCCCGTCGGTTGCAGCCGGATGTGGTCATGGTGCATTCGGAAACCGGGCTGTGGGTTGGAAAACAGTTGCTCGATGAGGGCTATCGGGTCGGTATCGATTTTGAGGATTGGTTCTCCCAGGACCTGCTGCCGCAGGATCGGGGTGGGCGCCCTATCGAGGCGCTGCAGGCGTTGGAACGGGAGTTATTGCAGCGCGCCTGTTGCATCGTTACCACGACTAGGGTGCTGGCCGAAAAATTGGCCGAGGATGCCCGCTGTGCCCGGATTCCTATTGCAGTCCCGAACTGCTTTCCGGCTGGGGAAAGAGAAAGGGCACTGAGGGTTCAGAAGGATGAAGTACCGCCGGGGACGGTTTCCTTTTACTGGTTTTCCCAAACCATTGGGCCGGGTCGTGGTCTCGAGACACTGGCAGAGGCGTTACAGCAACTCGAAGGGAATTGGTCTTTAGCGCTGCGTGGGGCATTGCGTGGTTATCGGGACTGGTTCGAGGCCACCTTTCCGCCAGCGGTCAGAGATCGGATAGCACTGCTCGATACGGTGCCGAATGAAGCGCTGCTGGCGAGAAGCATGGGGCACGATGTTGGTTTGGCTCTGGAAGAGCCATTTTGTCCCAGCAGGGATCTGACAGCGACCAACAAGATCTTCGAATATCTGCGCGCCGGCCTTGCGGTTATCGCAACCGAGACCCAGGGCCAGATGGAGGTTATGGCGGAGTGTCCTGATGCCGGCCTGACCATACCGCCGGGCAATGCTCATGCACTTGCGGCAGTGATGCAGCGCATGATCGATGACTCGGATTACCGAATGTCATGCAAGAAGGCGGCCTGGGAGGCGGGCGCCGGCCCATGGGCCTGGGAGACCCACGCCCCCCGGCTTGTCGAGGCCATTACTGGGTCGTGCCTGTCATGAAAAAGCTCCTCATTGTCTCGCCTCATTTCCCGCCGTCGAGCACTGCCGATTCGCAGCGGGTGAGGATGCTGTTGCCGTTTTTCCGGGAGCATGGTTGGGAACCGGTGGTGTTGGCGGTGGAACCCAAGCAGGTTGCCGCGCCACAAGACCAATGGCTGGTCGGGGGGCTGCCCAAAGATATCCGCATTGTGCGCGTCACGGCGATGGGGCTCGGCTGGTCACGGATCCCCGGCCTGGGGGTGCTTGATTATCGGGCCCTGCCTGCCCTGCGGCGTGCCGGTGATGCCCTGTTGGGGAGTGAGTCCTTCGACTTGGTCTATTTTTCCACCACCGTGTTCGGTGTCCATGTGCTCGGGCCGCGCTGGAAAAGGCGTTATGGCGTGCCCTTCGTTCTGGACTACCAGGATCCCTGGGTTTCCGACTATTACCGAGAGCATCCCGACATCCGCCCTCCGGGGGGGCGGCTTAAATACAATCTCATGCAGGCCAAGGCCCGGCGGGACGAGCGACGGGTGCTGGCTGCCTGTGCTGGTATCACCTCGGTCTCGCCTGATTATCCGAGACAGTTAAAGGAACAATACCCCTGGTTGGCCGATTTCCCGGCCCTGGTGCAACCCTTTCCAGGCTCCAGGGCCGATTTCGAACGATTGGAAAAGCGCAGTATGTCGCCGTCAGATTTTGGACTGGATTGGGGCGACACGAAGCGCAACTGGGTGTATGTCGGTGTGGTAGGCCCCTATATGCACTTTTCATTGACTGCCCTGTTCCTAGCAATTGCGCGCTGGCGGAAGGAAGCGCCGGAGCAGGTACGCGGGCTGCGCCTGCACTTCGTCGGGACCTCCTATGCCCCAGCGGGCACAGCGGAGCCGGCGGTGCTGCCGCTGGCCAGACGATTCGGACTGGACGACGTGGTTCACGAACAGACGGACCGTTTGCCGCTCTCCAAGGCCTTGCAGCTGCTTTTGAGTGCCGATGCATTGATCGTCCCGGGATCGGATGATGCTGCTTATACGGCATCCAAGATATATCCGTATCTCTTGGCGAGAAAACCGTTACTGGTGGTTTTCCATCGCCAAAGCTCGGTAGTGAACTTGATAGAGGAAGCGGGTGGTGGTGTGGTTGTAGGCTTTGGTGGGAATGAGACGCCAGAGGAACTCGCTGGGAAGATTTACCGGGCTTGGTTACAGAGCGGTGCGTACTATGAAGCCAAAGAGTTGAACGAAGAAGCGTTCGCACCTTATATGGAAAAGGAGAGTGCGAAGCAGCTTTGTGGCTTCTTGTGTGATCTCATAGACACTATGTGATATAAATATAACAATATCTATCCTTATCGGGTAAAGTTTTAGGAATCTATTTAAGAAATGAAATATCCGTTGAATGTGTTCTATGGGGAGCCAGATCCAGATCGCTGGTTTTTATATGACAGGTACCCGCGTCGAGTTATTCGTAGAATAGTGCGAGGTAAAAGTAGGCCGGGTGGGCAAAAAATGGTATTCATTAATCTTGTTAAGGGTCTTAGAAAAATAGGTGTGCCCTATAGAATTAACAATTTCCGATATATTAGCAGACACACAAATGAGCCGGCCTGTATAATTGGAAAGTCTCACATGCTTTTTAATTATGATTGGAAGAATCCGATTATTTTAGGTAGTGCAGGCTCTTGTCATCCTGTGGATTGTCAAGGCTTGTTGGAAAGATATGTCATTCGGAAAATATTGGTGCCAGGACCATGGGTTTATAGCATGTTTAAGCCATTTTATGGGGACAGGTTGAAGATCTGGCCGGTTGGGATTGATACAGAATATTGGGCGCCAAGAAACGTGAAAAAGAGTATTGATGTTCTAGTATACGATAAAATATATTGGAAGCGAGATATATATGAAGACAAACTAATAGATCCCATTGTGGAGTCTATTAGGCGCAGGGGGCTTACTGTGGAGACTATACGGTATGGACTCTACAAGCCGGAAGAGTTAAATCATGCCGTGCAGAGATGTCGTTCCGCAATCTTTCTCAGTAGGCACGAGACGCAGGGTCTGGCGTATCAGCAAATACTTTCTGCAGGGGTGCCGGTGTTCGCATGGGATCCAGGCGGGTTTTGGGAGGATCCAGAATATTACCCGGATAGAGTAAAGTTTCGTCCAGTCAGTTCTGTTCCATACTGGGATGAAAGGTGCGGAATGAAATTCGAGGATGCTCACACTTTTGAATCACGCTTTGATCAATTTTATGAGGGCGTAAAAAGGTCAATATTTTGTCCACGGGATTACATATTGGACAATTTGACACTCGAAAAATGCGCATCACAATATATTGATATAGTGAGGTCGCTATAATGACATTGCCAAATTTTATTATATCTGGTGCGCCAAAGGCAGGAACAACTTCGTTATACCGATACTTGGCAGAACACCCTGGTGTTTATATGTCTCCAGTGAAAGAACCGGATTTCTTTCATCTGCATTATGATCGTGGTCTGGAATGGTATGCAAGTTTATTTGAGGGTCGTGTATCAGAGGAAGCCATAGGAGAGGCATCTCCTGACACTATGGCGTCCATAGAGGCGATGGAGCGCATACATTCTATTGTGCCGGAGATGCGGTTTATATATATCGTAAGAGACCCGATAGATCGTGCGTACTCGCATTATCTTTTTGAAGTTAATATGGGCACTCAATCAGCCTTGGTAAAATTTAGCGAATTTATTCGCGATGAGGAGAATGCAAGGAGAAATAAAGTGGTAGATCTTGGAATGTATTCAAAGCATATAGAGAATTGCATGAAATACTTCGATAGAGGGCAGATATTCGTAGGATTATTTGACGACTTAAAAAGTGATCGCAAGGGGTTTCTTCGTAGCGTTTATGATTTTTTGGGGCTGGAAGAGTATTGGAGTGATGAGGAGGGGCTCGGTAATGTATATAATGTGACATATTATCCTAGAAGTCTTGCAGGGTATAGGTTTGTTCGTTCATTATGGGATCCTATAAAGGCAAGAATGAGCGAACGAACTCTCCAGAAGATTGCTCCTATTAAAGATTTTGTGCATAGTTCGTTCTTTACTGCCAATCGCAATAAGCGTCCACGGATTAATGATGAAGATATAGAATATTTATATGACATATATAGAGACTCAAATAAAGATCTAGAGAGATTGTTGGGACGCGACTTGTCGGCGTGGCATGGCATGAGCTGACTATGTACGGATAAGGATGGACAGCAAGAGTTGGTGAGGCTACACCTGCGCCGATTGGTAGGCTCTTCGTCGTTTCGTGTGGAATTGTCCCCACAAGCTGTACCAGGGTATCCGGAGAATCAGCGATGAGGGGCCGGAATGGACGGCAACCAGATCTTGCTCCTGGGCTTGGGCATAGAGCCCCCCTGGAAACTGGTGGATCAACGATTGGATACCGACAAGCAGCCGCATGAGTTGCACCTGGAGGTGAAGGCCGAGCGCGGCGCCAAGTACGCCTGCCCTGTCTGTGGCAGGGAATGCCCCGCCCATGACTTCCAGGAGAAGACTTGGTGGCACCTGAACTTCTTCCAACACCACTGCTACATCCACGCCTCGGTGCCGCGGGTGAAGTGCCCGTAGCACGGTGTAAAACTGGTCAATGTGCCCTAGGCGCGGAAAGGCAGCGCCTTCACCCTGCTGTTCGAGCAGGCGGCCCTGACGCTGGCACGGGAGATGCCGGTCAACGCCGCGGCACGGATCATCGGCATCAACCACAAGCGGCTGTGGCGCATCGTGCAGCACTATGTGGGCAAGGCGGTTGCCGCCTTCGACCTGTCGGCTGTGCAGGCCATCGGGCTGGACGAGACGGCCAGCAAGCGGGGCCAGAACTATGTAATGGTTTTCATCGACATGGAACGCAAGGACAAGCCGGTGCTGTTCGTCACGCCCGGCCATGGCAAGGACACTTTGAAGGCATTCCGTGCGTTCCTGGAGACCCACCGGGGGGAACCGGAGCAGATCCTGGAAGTCGTCTGTGACATGTCTGGGGCCTTCCTCAGTGGCGTGGCAAAACACCTGACAAAAGCACAAGTGACAGTGGATTGGTTCCATATCGTGCAGATCTTCACTCGGGCGCTGGATGAGGTGCGCAAGCAGAGAATCGGGTCAAACCCCTTCCAAAGCACCTGCGCTGGGGGGTGCTCAAGCAGGGAGACGTGGATCACCTGACGACCAACCAGCTCATGGCCATGGCAGAGCTGTTGGACCAAGGGTTGGATACAGCCGCCGCCTGGCGGGTCAAGGAGCGTCTGCGCTGGGTTCGCCAGGCCAAAACGCCTCAAGCGGTGCGGTGGCGAATCACTCGCTTCATCAACTATGCATCCGAGCTGGTCGGTGAAGGCGCTCTGCTCGAACCAGTGCGCAAGGCATTGCAGACCCTGCGCACCCATGCAGAGCGTGTGGTCCGTCGATGGACCTCAACCTATACCAATGCCCGCTTAGAGGGACTGAACGGAGTCTTCCAGGCGGCCCGCGCCAGAGCCAAGGGATACCGCAACGACGAAACCTTACATCACCATGATCTACATGATCGGCAGCCCCGTGGGCGCCGTGTTCAAATCCACTTGAAATGACGAAGAACCGATTAGTATTGGTTAAGGAATGAAAGAGAGTGAGGATTTATGGAACGCCTGAAGTATGAGGGTTCGCCGCGCTTGGCCATCTGCGTCAGCCATCCAATCCAGTATTACTCACCGCTGTTTCGAGAGCTGGCCGGGCGGGTCGATTTAGAGGTGTTCTATGCCCATCGACCGACTGGCACCGACCAAGCGCGCGCGGGGTTTGGGGTAGGCTTCGAATGGGATCTCGATCTGCTCTCCGACTATTCTCATGTATTTCTGGAAAACCGCGCGAGCGATCCGGGGCTGCACCACTTTGGCGGTTGCGATACCCCCAGGGTGGGGCGCCATCTTGCCGAGGGTAGCTTCGAGGCGGTACTGGTGATGGGGTGGCACCTGAAGAGCTATGTACAGGCAATCTGGGCGGCCAAACGGCTCGGCCTGCCGGTGATGGTGCGTGGCGACAGTCAATTGGGTACGGCCCGGTCGCTGGCCAAGCGCGCCGTCAAGCACCTGCTCTATCCGCCCTTGCTGCGGCGGTTCGATGCCGCGCTCTATGTGGGTACGCGCTCGAGAGCATATTACGAGCATTACGGCTATCCAACGTCGCGGCTATTTCATTCGCCCCATTGCGTGGACAATGACTGGTTCGCTGAACGCGCAACGCCCGAGGCGAGAGGCGAGTTGCGCGCCCGACTGGACATCGGTGACAACACCGCCCTGGTCTTGTTCGCCGGCAAGTTGGTGCCCTTCAAACGCCCCCTCGATGTAGTGGAGGCCTGCACCCGGCTGCGCGACCAAGGCAAGGACGTACAGTTGCTGATTGCGGGCGCCGGGGAATTGGAGGAACAGATCAGGGCAAATGCGCACCAAACTGGTCTTCCCCTTCACTTGTTGGGTTTTTGCAACCAGACTGAAATGCCCGCGGCCTATGCGGCGGCAGATGTATTGGTGCTTCCTTCTTCTGCTTACGAGACCTGGGGATTGGTGGCCAACGAGGCGCTGGCATGCGGCACGCCGATTGTGGTCTCCGATGCCTGTGGTTGTGCGCAGGACCTGGCCAATTCCGACAACGCCGGTCGCTCCTTTCCTGTTGGCGACATCGATGCCCTAGCGCAGGCATTGGCGCAAGTATTGCACCATCCGCCCGATGCATCATCCATACGTGACTTGGCCGAGACACATTCCATCCCGAAGGCTGTGGATGGGATCGTCACCGCCCTGCATGCCGTCAGCGCTGCGCGACATGGGCAGTCTGCAATTGGGGGTACTCGGGCATGAGCACAGGCATGGAGCAAGGCGTGGTTTTATCACCGGGTGGTGTGCGCAATCCCTCCTTGGGCAGGCGCCGATTGCCCGCGGGCGTTTCCCTGTTGGGGCTGGCCCTGTCACTGCTGGCACTCGTCGGGCCGAATTGGCCCTTGGCGTTGGTGGCCACTGCGGTTGTGATGCTGGGGATCTGGCTGTTATGGCGGCCGGGTGAGTCGCCCATACTGCTCTTCGTGTTTCTCTTCGCCTGGCTGCAGGCTGCGGTACAGCTCTATGTTGCCAACATCAAGGGCGTGTCCGCTGTCGAGTTGAACCAATTTGTGGGGGATACCGATCAGGCGACCCTGCTTTCCCTGCTTGCCTGCCTCATGCTGGCAGTGGGGCTGCGCGTGGGGGCGGGTCCCTGGCGATTGAATGATGGGATATTGGCGAAGTCGGTTGCCCAGGCCGTGTCACTGCGTCGCTGGTTCATACTGTACCTGGCGGCGCTGGGGATTTCGACTCTTCTGACAGGTACGGCCTGGAGCTTCGGTGGAGTGCGTCAGATTATCTTGGCCTTGGCGAGTCTGAAATGGGCCTTTTTCTGGATGCTCGCCTACGCCACTTTTGCGCGGCGGCAGCCGGCGGGGCTGTATTTGGCGATCGCCTTTGGCATAGAGCTAATACTTGGGTTCAGCGGCTATTTTTCAGGCTTTAAGACGGTTTTCTTTTTCACCTTTCTTGCGATGGCTGCCGCGGGATTTCGAATAGCACCAAAACAATCCATGGTATTGGCCATCTCGGGTGGACTGCTCCTTGTTATCGGTGCTCTCTGGTCAGAAATCAAAGTGGAGTACCGGCAATTCATCAGCGGATATACGGGACAACAAGTGGTGGTGGTTGGCCCTGTGGAGCGATATGAAAAACTGATCGATCTTGCTAGCGATATAGATGCCGGTAGTTTGAGGAATGGTTTTGAAAAGCTTTTTTTACGGATAGCCTATGTCGATTTTTTTTCTGTCGTACTGGATACTGTGCCGGGCAGCTACCCTCATACCTATGGTGCTCTCTGGTGGGATGGGATCCGGCGCTCGTTCATGCCCCGTTTATTTTTCCCGGATAAAAAGGCGATAAACGATTCTGAATTGGTTAACCGCTATACCGGATTGGGTGTTGCCGGTGCCAAGCAGGGCACCTCCATCAGCCTGGGCTACCTAGCGGAGTCCTACATCGATTTCGGACCATGGCTAATGTTTGCGCCCCTGTTCCTTCTTGCTTGGGCGGCGGGCCGTGTCTACCGCTGGTACTTGAAAAATCCGGCTAGCGCGGGGCTGTTGGGAATGGCGATCGCAACCGTGATGTTGTTCCCACTGGCGGGCCTGGAAACCAGTATCGTCAAGCTCATCGGGGCACTTTTGCTACGGTTTCTAGCATCGCTCATCGTCATCTACTACTTGGTTCCTAGGTTTTTGCCCTGGGTGCTCACCACGACACAAGGAAGGGGGAGATAGTGTGGTGCGTGTCCTGCAGGTCATACCGTCGGTATCGATGGTGCATGGGGGGCCAAGTCGTGCCATACGTGCTATGGAATCAGCACTCGCTAGGCGTGGGGTTGAGGTTGAGACAGTCACTACAGATGACGAGGGCACCGGACGCCGTAACGGCATACCGGACGGCGGGGCAATCGAAGAAAACGGTGTGCTACGCCGCTATTTCCGAAAAAGGACCGAGTTTTACAAGGTCGCGCCCGGTATGGCGCGTTGGTTGTCAAGAAACATTCAGAACTATGACCTGGTGCATATTCATGCGCTGTTTTCCTTTTCCAGCACCATGGCGGCGAGCGCAGCACGGCGGCAAGGTGTGCCCTATATCGTTCGGCCGTTGGGCGTATTGAACCGTTACGGGATCGAAAACCGCCGGCCCGGGCTTAAACGTTTGTCCCTCCGGTACATCGAGGGACCGATCTTGCGGGAAGCGGCGGCGATACATTTCACCGCCTGGGCAGAAAGAGAGGAGGTGAGCCATTTGGGCATCGCGATGCGCAGGGCGGCTGTGATCCCGCTTGGTGTGGTCGAGGTCGATCCGAATGTACCGCCACTAGGTAGTAACGGTGAGGCCGTCAGCCCTGCACGGGAACGCCGGCTGCTTTTTCTGTCGCGGCTGGACCCAATAAAAAATATCGAGGGTCTGCTGTCTGCCTTTCGGCAGGTGCTAGACAGGATGCCAGAAGCGCGGTTGTCCATTGCGGGGAGCGGCCAGGAAGGCTACGTTGCGGCTTTGCAAGCCCAGGCAAAATCTCTCGGAATACAGGATCGCGTGGATTGGCTGGGGTACGTCGAAGGCGCGGCGAAACAGGCGGTGATGAGGGCAGCCGATCTGTTCGTCTTGCCGTCGTTTTCGGAGAACTTTGGCATTGCCGCTGTAGAGGCCCTGGCCGCCGGCCTGCCCTGCGTCCTAGGGCAGGGGGTTGCGATAGCGGAAGATGTAGCAGCGGCTCAGGCTGGTGTTGCTGTCGCTCCCAAGGCCGATGCGATCGCTGAAGGAATCCTGGCGGTAATGGCGGGTCGGGAAAGGTGGCATGCCATGGCTTTGAATGCGATGCAATTGGCGAGGGAGCGCTATTCGGTGGGCGCTATGAGCCGGGCTTTGGCCGCGCTCTATGAGGAGATCCTTACGGATGGCGGGCAATTGGCTGGCGATCTTTGCAGTGATGCACGAGGAAGGGGGACGGATGTCTGAAAAGACGGGACGTTCGGTGAGTGTCATGATCTTCACTCTTGATGAGGAACTGCATCTCCCGGTATGCCTCCAACATCTTGGCTGGTGTAATGATGTCATCATCGTCGACTCCTTCAGCACGGACCGGACAGAAGAAATCGCAAGAGGGCACGGGGCCCGTTTTTTTCAGCATGCCTTCGAGGGCTTTGGCAAGCAGCGAAATTGGGCGCTGGACAACATCGATGTGAAGCACGACTGGGTGCTGATCCTGGATGCCGATGAACGGGTGCCGGAAGAGTTGGCCGACGAACTGTGTCGAATCGCCGCGCAGGCACCCGAGGGTGTCGGGGCGTTTCGTGTGCGCAGACGTTTCTACATGTGGGGCCGTTGGTTGCGGTACAGCAGCTTGTATCCCACCTGGGTCGTGCGCTTCCTTCACAAGGAGCGTGTGCGCTATATCAACCGGGGGCACGCGGAGACCCAGGAGGTCCAGGGAGAGATTCGGGATCTCGAGCATGACCTGATCGATGAGAACCTCAAGGGAATCGATGAATGGTTCGAGCGGCAGAACCGCTATTCGACCAAGGATGCAATGTACGAGTTGCGGCAGCAGGGTGATGCGCTGCGAATTGGCGAATTGTTGTCGCGAGACCCCCTGAAGCGTCGTGCCGCCCTCAAGCGTCTTGCCTGGCGCATGCCGGCAAGGCCACTGATCTATTTCCTGTACAGCTATATCTGGCGGCGGGGATTCCTGGATGGGAAAGACGGGTTGGTATTTTGCCTGATGAAGGCGCTGTATCAGCGAATGGTTGCGATAAAGAAATACGATGCAAGACGAAGATCGAGTTAGCGGTGTGGTATGAAATACCGAAACCTGGAAAAACTTGAGGCACTTAGGGGCAGGCTGCCGTTTATGTTGTGCTCTCGCATGTCATTCCGCATCATGGATTGGTGGTTTTTGGTATTGATCTTGGGGGTTTTTTCAGGTTTGGCCAGGAAGCGGTCATATTGTTCTTTATTCTGTCGGGATTTGTCATAAATTACTCCTTTTCTTGCAGTAAGAGAAAAACATTTGGAGACTATTTTTTCAAGCGCTTCTCCAGGATATATATACCCCTTGTGATTGTCATGTTTGTTGGCTGGGCTGTGGAGTGTGTTGGCGTTGGTGAGATTGTGGATCCGCAAGTTAGAGAATTGATTCTGAATCTCCTTATGCTGCAGGATGTTAGTGATCTCAAGCCTGGCGTTGTAGTTGATCCATATATGCATAACACCCCTCTGTGGTCATTGTCCTATGAGTGGTGGTTTTATATGATCTATTTCCCGTTGAAGAAGTATGTGGGTGATGACGAGGCCAGGGATCTGGTGGTGTTTTTATTGGTCGTTGTGTCATCTCTTGTGTATATGTGGAAACCTGGGTTTCCGCAGAGAGTCCTGATGTATATGAGCATCTGGTGGCTTGGTGTGGCCTTGTCAAATTTATATATTAGGGAAAGAAGGCTGCACTTGGGTGGTATTCTTGTGCCACTTTTGGCTGTGGGTGTCGTGGCCATGGTGAATGGCGTAAATGTTTATCAGTCTTTTGTTTCTGGTGGATATCGTGGTCTTGGGGTCCACCCGGTATTGGAGATGCGGCATCATGTGTTTGGGGCGTTGGCGGTGGTGCTGGCTTTGGTTTGGATGTCGAAGGGGTGGATTGGGTTTAATAAAATTGTCCGTCCATTTCGGGTGTTTGCGCCAATCTCTTATGTCATATATATAAGCCACCATTATCTGGTTGTGGGGGCCGGGTATCTTTCATTTGTTGGGAGCAGGTATCTCGAGCTTGCCGGTTATTTTGTTGTCATGGTGGGCTTTGCATATTTTCTGGAGGTCGTCTTGTATCCTTATTTACGCTCAATGGCGTTGAGGGTAATGGTTCCTTCAGTGATTTAGGCGCTTTGGAGGGGGTATGTCATCAATTCTCGTAACCGGCGGCGCCGGTTATATCGGCTCCCATATGGTCAAGATGCTGTCGCAGGCAGGCCATGAGGTGGTGGTTTTCGACAACTTGTCCCGTGGCTTTCGTGATGCGGTGATTGCCGGACAACTGGTGGAAGGCGACTTGCGCAATGCAACTGATATTCAGAGCCTGTTCAATGGCAGGTCGTTCGATGCGGTCATCCATTTTGCGGCCTTTGCCTATGTGGGCGAGTCGGTCTCCGCACCGCGGGAATATTATGAGAACAATGTTACCGGGACCTTCAATCTGCTGTCCGGGATGCTCGATGCCGGAGTGAAGCAGTTTGTGTTCTCTTCGACCTGTGCCACATACGGTGTGCCGGAGTCCAATCCGATCACAGAGGACCATCCCCAGCAGCCGATCAATCCCTATGGCTATACGAAACTGGTCATCGAACGCATGCTGGCGGATTTTTCGCAGGCCTACGGGATGCGCAGTATCGCGCTGCGCTATTTCAATGCGGCTGGTTGCGACCCGGATGGCGAGCTGGGGGAACGGCACGATCCCGAAACCCACCTGATACCCTTGGTCCTTCAAGAGGCCTTGCGGGTGCTCGAGGGGGGCGATCCTGCCGATACCCGGCTGGAAGTGTTCGGGGACGATTTCGATACTCCCGATGGTACCTGTGTGCGTGACTACATCCATGTAACCGATCTGTGCACGGCACACATGGCGGCGCTGGATCGGTTGGCTTCGGGCGCCGTGGCAGGTACCGAGGCCTACAACCTGGGCAATGGCAATGGCTTCTCGGTCAGGGAAGTCATCGATGCTTGTCGCCGGGTGACAGGGGTCGATATTCAGTATCGGGTATCCGACCGTCGACCCGGTGACCCGGCTGCGTTGGTCGGTGCCGCGGACAGGGCTCACGATGCGTTGGATTGGCGGCCAGTGTATTCAGATCTCGATGTCATCATCGAGACGGCCTGGCGCTGGATGAATAAGCGGTTTGGCCCCAAGCAGGATGGATGAAATGATTGTTTTGGGCGTCAACGCCTTCCACGGTGATTCGGCTGCCTGCCTGGTGCGGGATGGTGAAATGCTGGCCGCGGCAGAGGAAGAACGTTTCCGTCGCATCAAGCACTGGGCGGGCTTTCCCTCCGAGGCGATTCGTTACTGCCTGGAAGAGGCCGGGGTGGGTTTGGATGCCGTGGATGTGGTGGCGCTGAACCAGGATGCTTGGGCGAATCTGGGCAAGAAGATCGGCTTTACCCTGGCCAGGCGGCCGGATCTCAAGCTGGTGCTCGACCGCATTCGCAACAAGCGGGAGCGGGCCGGGGTGGATCGCTTGCTGGCCGAGGCTTTTCCCGATCAATCCTTTCGGGGGCGGGTGGTGCCGGTGGAACACCATCTGGCGCACCTGTCTTCGGCCTTTCATGTGTCGCCTTTTGATCAGGCGGCGGTGGTCTCGGTGGACGGCTTTGGCGATTTTGCCAGCGGTGCCTGGGGCGAGGGCTTGGGGAGCCACATCGAGATCTCCGGGCGGGTGTACTTCCCGCATTCGCTGGGGATCTTCTATCAGGCATTAACCCAGTTCCTGGGTTTTCCTCACTATGGCGATGAATACAAGGTGATGGGTCTGGCGCCCTATGGCAAGCCAAGCTACCTGGAGGCCATGCGCGAGATCGTCAAGCTGGAAGCAGACGGGGGCTATCGCCTCAACCTCGACTATTTCCGCCACCACAAGGAGAAGGTGGAATACGAATGGGAAAACGGCGTGCCTGTGGTGGGGCAGCTCTACAGCGACGCGCTGGAATCCCTGCTGGGTCCGGCGCGCGCCGCCGACGAACCGCTGGAACAAAGGCACCGGGACATCGCTCATTCCATTCAGGCCATGTACGAAGAGGCCTTCTTCCACCTGTTGAACCACCTGCATGCGCAATACGGGCACGATGCGCTGTGTCTGGCCGGTGGTTGCGCCATGAACTCGGTGGCCAACGGCAAGGTGCGGCGCCACACGCCGTTCAAGCAGGTCTACATCCAGTCGGCGGCCGGGGATGCCGGCGGGGCGATTGGCGCGGCCTTTGTGGCTTGGCACGAACAGGCTGGCAAGGAAAATGCCGGGGCTTCGGCAAGGCGCTTCGTGATGGACCATGCCTACTGGGGGCCGAGTTTCTCCGATGAGCAGATCGGTGAGATCCTGGACCAGCGACAGGCCGAGATCGAGCAGGCCGGGTGCCGTATCGAACAAATCGCTGACGAAGCCGCGCTCTGTGAGCGCACGGCAGCGGCGATCGCGGATGGCCAGGTGGTGGGTTGGTTCCAGGGGCGCCTGGAGTGGGGACCGCGTGCCTTGGGTAATCGCTCCATCGTCTGTGATCCACGCCGCGCGGACATGAAGGATATTCTCAACCTCAAGATCAAGCGTCGTGAGTCCTTCCGTCCGTTCGCGCCTTCCATTCTGCGCGAGGCCGTGTCCGCATGGTTCGAGGAAGACGATGAGGTCCCCTTCATGATGAAGGTGTTCCAGATTCGTGAAGAGAAGCGCGCCGAAATACCCGCCGTGACTCATGTGGATGGGTCTGGTCGCCTGCAGACCGTATATGCCGAAACCAACCCGAGATACCATCGTCTGATCCAGGCATTCAATGAACAGACCGGTGTGCCCATCGTGCTGAATACCTCCTTCAACGAGAACGAACCGGTGGTCTGCCGGCCCGAGGAAGCGCTGGACTGTTTTCTTCGGACCCGCATGGATGTGCTCGTTCTGGGTAGCTGGTTCATTCACCGCCAGTGAGCCGTCGCAGCGGTGCTTTTCCTGCAAAAACTGGTCAGCTTGTTCCTCAGCCCGCTGTTGCAGGCGCAGCTCTTGTGGGCAGTGGCGCTGCTGGCCTTCGGAGTCGGACGCCGACGCATGGCCTGGGGGGCCGGCCTCGGCGGGCTGTTGTGGCTGGTCGTAGCCGCCATGCCGCTGACCTCCAGGGGGCTCTTGCAGGGTCTCGAAAGGGATTATCCGCCCGTTCCGATGGCGCAGGCGCCCAAGGCTCAGGCCATCGTGCTGCTCGGGGGCGGGCTGTCGGGCGCGCCCGATGGGCTGGCCGACATGAATCTGCACGAGTCGGTGGATCGGGTCAGGCAGGCGGCACGCCTGTTTCACGCCGGCAAGGCGCCGCTGGTGGTCATTTCCGCGGGCAATCTCCCTTGGCGTGATGCGGTGGAAACCGAGGCAGCGGCAACCGCGAGGCTGTTGCAGGAGTGGGGCGTGCCCCGGTCTGCCTTGGTGCTCGAGGGACGCAGCCGGACGACGCGAGAAAATGCCGTCAATGCGTGGCGCCTCTTGTCACCGCGGGGGATTCGCTCCGTATTGCTGGTGACCTCTGCCTGGCATATGCGCAGGGCGGAGGCGGCCTTCACCCACGTCGGCTTCTCCGTTATTCCCTCGGCGACCGATTGGGCAGGCTGGCAGCAGACAACGACGATCCAGGACTGGCTGCCGCAGGCTCAGGCCCTGTCCTGGACTGAGGCGGTTTTCCATGAGTGGGTGGGTTACTGGGTCTACCGGCTGCGTGGCTGGATGGATTGATGGCGCTGAAGATCTCCATTGTTACCCCGACCTATCAGGCGGCGCAGGTGCTGCCGGACTGCCTCGCCTCTGTTGCTGTCCAGGATGTGGAGGTCGAGCACATCCTCATGGACGGTGGCTCCACCGATGAGACCCTGGCGGTGGCGAAAGCCCATGGTCGTCACCTGGCAAAGGTGGTGTCCGAGCCGGATCAGGGGATCTACGATGCCATGAACAAGGGCATTGAGCTGGCGACTGGAGAGGTGGTCGGCATTCTGAATGCCGATGATTTCTATCCTTCTCCGCAGGTCCTGAGGCAGGTGGCGGCCTGTTTCGAAGATCCCGCCGTGGATGCCTGTTACGGTGATCTGCGTTATGTAGAGGCAGGTGATACCGGACGTACGGTACGTTTCTGGCGTTCCGGCGATTTTGATCGGGCGAAGTTCTACTGGGGCTGGATGCTGCCGCATCCGACCTTTTTTGTGCGTCGCTCGGTGTATGAGCGTTTTGGCGGTTTTCGGCTGGACATGGGATCGGCGGCGGACTATGAAATCATGTTGCGCTTTCTCCTCAAGCAGGGCTTGAAGGCGGCCTATGTGCCACAGGTGTTGGTGCACATGCGTACCGGTGGGGTGAGCAATGCCAGCCTGGGTAATCGGGTTCGCGCGAATCGCATGGATCGCAAGGCGTGGGAGGTGAACGGTCTGAGGCCGTATCCCTGGACGTTGATGTTTAAGCCCTTGAGAAAGCTTGGGCAGTGGGTGGTGCGGTAGGGTCGGTCCCGTCCTTCTCCCTCCCCGCTTGCGGGGGAGGGGCTTTCTGATCAGGTGCGTTTTGCGTGTGCTAAGCTCACGCAGGCGAAGGCGGTGGGCGCCCCCTCCCGGCCTCCCCCGCAAGCGGGGGAGGGGGGGCACAAGCGGGGAGGGGCGGATGGTGGTCCCTCCGCGAGTGGGGAGGGGCTTGATCGGAGCGGACTTCAGGCCTGCCCCAAGGCCCCGGCTTTTTCCCTGGTGCTTTGCGGGGTACTCGGAGTGGGTAAGTTGGGCGCGGTGGCGCCGGATGCTCTCCGGTCAGGCGTTCGCCGCCGGTCGGCCAGGTGGCGGCGTTCGGGACCAACCCACGGGATCTGTTGCTGTCGCCGGTCCTTGAGTTGTCGGCGGTCTTGCTTGTGTCGGCAGCAGATGGGGCGCTTGAAGAAGCGCATCATCTTCCACGAACGCGTGATCAGTGTGTAGTAGGTAGCGAATACGGCGAGAAAGGCGGTGAGCATGACCGGTTCGGGTACGCGGTACAGTTCGCCGGCGATGCCGATGGCGCTGAATACCAGCGAGACGCCCAAAATGATGAAGACGGTCTCGCGGCGGTTGAAGCCGGCGTATTGCAGCACGTGGTGAAAGTGCTCGCGGTCGGCGGTGAACGGAGACCGGCCCTTGCGGATGCGCCGTACCATCACGACGATGGTGTCGATCAGCGGGATGGCCACCAGCCACAGCGCGGTGGTGGGTGCCATGGCGCGGTGCTCCCCTTGGCTGAGCTTGATCAGGAACCAGGTCAGTACAAAGCCCAGCAGCAGGCTGCCGGCGTCGCCCAGGAACATCAGTGGCTTCTTGTCGAGCTCGAAGCGCCAGTTGAAACCGAGAAAGGCCGTCGCAGCGCTGGCCAGCAGGAGCAGCACGCTGACGTCGGCCAGGTCGTGCGACAGCCAGGCCAGCAGGGCCAGCGACAGCAGGGCATTGAGGACGACAGAGCCGGCCAGACCGTCCACGCCGTCGATCATGTTCAGCGCGTTGATCACGCCGACGGTGGCAAAGAGGGTGAAGGGGACGCATGCCCATGCCAGTGTCACGGGGTGGTCGATGCCCGGCAGCAGGGAGCCCAGGTCGTTCAGCTCGATGCCGCCCCAGTAGACCATCAGCAGTGCGGCGATGATCTGGGCGACAAAGCGTGCCCGTGGAGGCAGTTCGCGCAGATCGTCCACGAGGCCAACGGCGACCAGGATCAGCCCGCCGACGATCAGCGCGGCGTATTCGTGCAGCGGAATGTCGAGCAGCAGGCAGCTCAGTACGAACCCGGCGTAGATGCCCAGTCCCCCGACCAGGGGAATGGCGCCTTCGTGTTGCTTGCGGCTATCGGGGCGATCAAGCAGATCGATGCGAAACGCGATCTTGCGCAATGAGAGGAGGATGAGGGCGGTAACGCCTGCCCCCAACGGCATTCCTGCCAACAACTCCCTGATGTCCATCGTAAAATCCTTTTCTTCCTTGCCGACTCCCTGTGCCAGCTGAGATGTCCTTGAAGTAAGTTGAAAGTGCACTTTTCCTCCCCTGTGCATGGGGGAGGTAGGGAGGAGGTGCCCCCTCCTGGCCTCCCCCACAAGCGGGGGAGGGATTGGTACGGAGGTTCCCTCGTTGCCTCCCGGCCTCTCCCGCAAGTGAGGGAGGGACTTGTTCAGAGGCTTCCTTGGGAAGTCCTGAAAACGTGCACTTTCTCCTCCCCCGCAAGGGGGGAAGGGACTTGATCGTAGGTTCCTTGGCGGGACCTGCTTCCTGCCAGGTCGGTCATCCCCGACAACGATAAGGGAATTTTACTCCGAAGTGTGAAGTGCTTTGCAAGCAGGGTTCGAGCATTCGGGAATTTCAGGCGCAAGGAAATTGTGGCTTAACGACATGGCGTCAGAATCCACATTGTTTTGGCGTGGCATGTTGTTGTCCTGGCTTTTCGGTGGGGAGTGAGCATGGTCGCCCTGCCGAGGCTCCCGACAATCTTTGGATTTTTACAGTGGCTCACCGGGCCTGCCCGCGCAGGTGGTCGCGATTTTCCAGGTACCAGCGATAGGTTTCGCGCAGGCCTTCTTCCAGGCCGATGCGGGGATGCCAGCCCAGGGCATTGATTTTGGTTGTATCGACCAGCTTGCGGGGGGTGCCGTCGGGCTTGCCGGGGTCGAAGGCCAGTTTTCCCTGGTAGCCGACGACCCGGGCGATGGTCTCGGCTAGTTCGCGGATGCTCAGGTCCTGGCCGACACCGACATTGACGTGCTCGGCGTCGCTGTAGTGCTGCATCAGGAACAGCAGGGCCTCGGCCAGGTCGTCCACATGCAGGAATTCGCGCAGCGGCTTGCCCGTGCCCCACAGCGGCACCTCGACTTCGCCCCGTTCGCGCGCTTCGTGCATCTTGCGCATCATGGCCGGCACCACGTGTGATTTCTCCAGGTCGAAGTTGTCTTCGGGGCCGTACAGGTTGGTGGGCATGGCCGAGATGAAGTCGTCGCCGTGCTGCTTGCGGTAGGCCTGGCACAGCTTGATGCCGGCAATCTTGGCTACCGCGTACCACTCGTTGGTGGGCTCCAGCGGACCGGTGAGCAGGTATTCCTCTTTCAGGGGCTGCGGGGCCAGCTTGGGGTAGATACAGGTGCTGCCGAGAAACAGCAGCTTTTTCACGCCCATGCGATGCGCGGCGTGGATGATATTGGTCTCGATGGCCAGGTTGTCATAGATGAAGTCGGCCGGGTAGTTGTCATTGGCCAGAATGCCGCCCACCCGTGCGGCAGCCAGGAAGACATAGTCCGGCCGTTCCTGCGCGAAAAAGTCCTCGACCTCGGCCTGGCGGCGCAGGTCCAGTTCGGCGCTGGTGCGGGTGAGAATGTTGACAAAGCCGGCGCGCTTAAGGGCACGCACGATGGCCGAGCCCACCATGCCGCGATGCCCGGCGACATAGACCCTGGCACCGGTGTCGTCCAGAAAGGCCATGCGCTGCTCCTATTCGTAGTGCTGGAACGCCTTGAATCCCTGGGTCTCCACCAGGTGGTCGCGTTGTGCCAGTGCCAGATCGTTCTCCATCATCTCCTGCACCATCTCCTCGAAGGTGATGCGGGGTTGCCAGCCCAGCTTCTCGCGTGCCTTGCTGGCATCGCCGAGCAGGGTCTCCACCTCGGTGGGACGGAAGTAGCGCGGGTCCACCTCGACGATGCAGTTGCCGTCCTGGTCGTAACCCTTTTCATCCACGCCCTGGCCTTCCCAGCGGATCTCCAGGTCCGCGTGGCGGGCGGCAATCTCGACGAACTGGCGCACCGAGTACTGCTTGCCGGTGGCAATGCAGAAGTCTTCGGGTTCGTCCTGTTGCAGCATCAGCCATTGCATCTCGACATAGTCGCGGGCGTGTCCCCAGTCGCGTTTGGCGTCCAGGTTGCCCAGGTAGAGCCGGTCTTGCAGGCCCAGCTTGATGCGCGCCAGGGCACGGGTGATCTTGCGGGTGACGAAGGTCTCGCCACGGATGGGCGATTCGTGGTTGAACAGAATGCCGTTGCAGGCGTAGATACCGTAGGCTTCACGGTAGTTCACTGTGATCCAGTAGGCATACAGCTTGGCCGCAGCATAGGGCGAGCGCGGGTAGAAGGGGGTAGTCTCCTTCTGCGGGATCTCCTGTACCTTGCCGAACAGCTCGGAGGTCGATGCCTGGTAGAAGCGGGTTTTGTCTTCCAGGCCCAGGATGCGGATCGCCTCGAGCAGGCGCAGGGTGCCGATGGCGTCGGCATTGGCGGTGTACTCGGGTGACTCGAACGAGACGGCAACGTGACTCTGTGCGGCCAGGTTGTAGATTTCGTCGGGCTGGACGTCCTGGATCACGCGGATCAGGCTGGCCGAGTCGGTCATGTCGCCGTAGTGGAGAATGAACCGCTGGTCCTCGACGTGCGGGTCCTGGTAGATGTGATCGATGCGGTCGGTGTTGAACAGGGAAGAGCGGCGTTTCAGGCCGTGGACCTCGTACCCCTTGTCCAGTAGAAGTTCGGCGAGATAGGCGCCGTCCTGGCCGGTGATGCCGGTGATGAAGGCAGTTTTCTTGTGTGACATGCCACTATCTTGTCCATGTGTGAATGTTGGGGAAGCGCCCCCTCCTGGCGGCCCTCGCAGCGGGGGAGGGACCCTCGAGGCCAGCTCGGTGGCGGGCCTCTGTCCCTCCGGGCTTTCCCGCAAGTGGGAAACGGTTGGAGCCGGGCTGGGTGAGGGGCCGACGGGAGGCTCCCTGGGGCGCCGCCGACACGGGTCTTCCTGGGTACGTGGTCGCGTATTTTAACGATTTTGCCCGGGAGTGCATCACGGATACCGGTTGCACGAAATCCCCGGGCGTATTGAACCGAGCCTGTCCGGTCAGGGTTTTCCATGGGCAGGGCTTTCCGGGAAGCGGCTTTCGAGTTGTTGTTGTGGAATGGCCTCGTATAGAATTGTTATCGGTATCGGCATAGGAGCCGATCGGTTTTCAAAGGAGACTAAGGGAATGAAGAGAAGGATCGGTGTAGTGCTGGCACTGTGTTTGATGGGCTTGGCCATTCCTGGCACGGTGCTGGCCGCTGAAGACAAGGGAGGTCAGGCGGCCGAGCAGGTCCAGGCGGCCGAGGCCATGCTGCGGGCCCTGCTGGATCAGGGCGTGCCTGTAGAGAAGGCCGTGAAGAAGGTGCTTGAGAAATATCCAGAAGCGGCCCCACCCCTGATCGCCGACGTCGTGCAGATTGTCTTGGCGCAGGGGGAGGATGCCGACAAGGCCGTGGAGAAGGTCGTCGAAGTGGTGCGCGAAGTGCTGGGCGAGGAGGCCAAACAGGTCGTCGCACAGGGATTGCTGCTGGCGGGGGTAGATCCTGAGCCCTACCTGGAGGTGATCGCTGCGGGTAACAAGGACGCGGGAAGGGACAACGACAACGCAAATGAAGACAACACGGACACCGTAACGGGTGTCGAGCTGCCCGACGGAGGCACCACCGGTGCTGGTGGCGGCGGTGGTGCTGTCAGCCCTTCGTGATTGATCAACCACTTGGGGGTCCTCCCCAACCCTATCCACTAGCAGGGAAGGAGTAAGGCCCCTCCCCGCCCTCCCCGCACGCGGGGAGGGCGCAACCTTCTCCCCGACCTTCCTCGCGAGTTGGGAGTGAGTCGCGTCTTTCCCGGGCTTTGACGGGCGGAGAGGGGAGTACTCGTGGGCGGGAAAGGAGTAGCCCCTCCCCCACTCGTGGAGGAGGCTGGGAGGGGGCCCCGGGGCAAGGTGGCATCGGGATGCGTTCCACACAAGACACTGAAGCCTCAATCCTGTATGTCGAGACCTGTCTTCGGGCGGGTCTCTTTGCGCGCGGATTGGCATGACTTCAGCGCAAGCGACTGGCACTCCTGCAGACCGTGGGGTCTATGCGGGGTTTCTGGCATTGCTGCTCTGGTTGCCGCTGCCGGTTGGCAGCAACCGGGTATGGGCCGTGGTGCTCATGTACATTCTGTTATCGCTGCTGGCGGTATGGTGGCTGGGGTTGTGGCTGAGACGCCGGGTGGCGCCAGGGCTGGCACTGGTGCAGGCGCGCTGGGTACTCCTGGTCTTCGTGTTGTGGCTGATCTGGCTGGCGCTGCAATGGTTGCCCTTGTCGCCCGATCTGCTTTCCTGGCTGTCGCCCCGTGCCTGGCAGGCCTGGCGGGAGGTCGATCCGCAAGGGGCGGCACCGGTATCGTTCGAGCCCTGGGCCGGGGGGCTGTTCTGGTTGAAGAGCCTGTCTTATCTGCTGGTCTTTGTGCTCACGCTGGCGTTGGTCAATAGCCGTGTTCGACTGCGGCGCTTGATGCTGGTACTGGTGTTCAGCGGGGCATTCCAGGCGGTGTACGGCAGCCTGATGGTGATGTCCGGCCTGGAGTGGGGCTTCTTTTTTCACAAGGATACCGGCCAGGGAGTGGCGACAGGTACTTTCATCAATCGCAATCATCTGGCGGGTTATCTCGAACTCTGCCTGGCGCTGGGCATCGGACTGTTGCTGGCCAGGCTGGAAGAAGAACAGGTTCTCGGGTGGCGCCAGCGCCTGCGTAACTGGGTGCGCACCCTGTTGGGCCCCAAGCTGCGTTTGCGGGTGTTGCTGGCTGCCATGGTGGTTGGGCTGGTGATGACGCATTCGCGCATGGGCAACAGCGCCTTCTTTACCAGTCTGCTTGTTGCCGGCGGGATGTGGCTGGTGGCGACCGGCAGGCGTTCGTGGTCGGGCCCCCTGTTGTTGCTGGGCAGCCTGCTGCTGATCGACACCTTTATCGTGGGGCACTGGTTCGGCGTCGAGCGCGTGATGCAGCGGCTTGAGCAGACCCGCATCGAAACCGAGCAGCGGCGTTATGTTGCCGAAGACACGCTCGCGCCCGTGCGCGATTTCTGGCGTACTGGCAGTGGAGCCGGCAGTTTCTACACGGTGTATCCCGCCTACCGGGATGGCATTGTCCAGGGGTTCTATGACCATGCACACAACGATTACCTGGAACTGGCCGTCGAGACCGGCCTGCCCGGCAGTATCCTGCTGCTGCTTATCGCACTGCCGTCGTGGTGGATGGGGGTGCGATCCATGTGGCGCCGCCGGCGTCGCCTGTACCGTGGGGCAGGTTTCGCAGTGACCATGGCAGGCATCGCCTTCGCCATGCATTCGAGCGTGGATTTCAATCTGCAGATCCCGTCTAACGCAGCGTTGTTCGTGGTGCTGTTGGCGCTGGGCTGGATAGCGGCGTATCAGAGGCCATCGGAGAACTGATCACACGCTTCCCCGCCTGCGCAGGAGGGCGGGATGAATGCTCCTCCCCCACTTGTGGGGGAGGCCGGGAGGGGTGAACGCACCCGATCGGCAGGCCCCTCCCCAACCCTCCCCGCGAGCGGGAAGGGAGTACTGATGTGGTCTAGTGATTTTGGACACCCCAAGGAGCGCTCAACTCTCCAAATGACTGAGGTGTTCAAGATGACAAGAAAGAGCTACACGACGGATTTCAAACGAGAAGCGGCCAGCCTGGTGCTGGACCAAGGGTACAGCGTACGGACAGCCTGCGAAGCGATGGACGTTGGCCACACGGCGATGCGGCGCTGGGTTAATCAGCTCCGTCAGGAACGCGAGGGCATCACGCCAGAGAAAAGCAAGGCACTGACCCCCGAGCAACAACGTATCCAGGAACTGGAAGCCCGACTGAGGAAGGTCGAGCGGGAGAAAGAAATCCTAAAAAAAGCCACCGCGCTCTTGATGTCGGATTCGCTGGGAAACGCCAGTTGATCAACAAGTTGAGAGCGCATTACTCGGTGGGGGAGCTGTGTGAAGTACTGGAGCTGCCGCGCAGCAGTTATTACTACGGAGAAAAACGCCAGGGCCGAGTGGACCCGATGCGAGAGCGCCTGAAAGCCAAGGTGGTCGCGCTGCATGCGGCCAGCCGGGGCACGGCGGGTTCACGGACCCTGTCGGCGGCGCTACGGGCGGAAGGTGAGGCGGTAGGCCGTTACAAGGCCCGGCATCTGATGCGGGAAGCCGGGATTGTCAGCCGCCAACGGCGTCCCCATCGGTATCGAGTGGCCGCTCCGGCGTCGCGAATTGCGCCCAACCGGCTGAATCGGGCATTCAGGGTGGCACGCCCTGATGCCGTCTGGTGCGGGGATGTGACCTACATCTGGACGGGGAGTGGGTGGCTGTATCTGGCCGTGGTGCTGGACCTGTATGCCCGTCGGGTGGTGGGCTGGGCCATGTCCCGCAGCCCCGACTCCGAGCTGACCAAACAGGCCCTGGCGGTGGCCTACGAGGCCCGGGGGTGTCCGGAGGGGGTCCTGTTTCACTCGGACCAGGGCTGTCATTACAGCAGCCAGGCGTTTCGTGAACGGCTAAAAGAATACGGCATGATTCAGAGCATGAGCCGACGAGGAAACTGCTGGGACAATGCGCCAATGGAGCGGTTTTTCGGGAGCCTCAAATCCGAGTGGATTCCAGAGAGAGGCTATCGCAGTTACCAGGAAGCGCAGAGCGATATCCTTACTTACCTCACCCACTACTACAATCGGGAGCGTCCACACAGTTTTAACGACTACCTGCCTCCGGTCTCCGTAGAGGCCAGGGCCGCATAGCGACCCAACCCATGAACCTGTCCAACATTACTTGACCAGATCAGTACTTCTTCTTCGCCCGTGGGGTGAGGCAGGGAGGGAGCACTCCTCCCCCGCTTGCGGGGGAGGCCGGGAGGGGGATCTCCTCCTCCCTCACAAGTGGACGAGGAGACTTTGTGGGTTGAGCGATGCTGTCGTCTGTTGCTGTATGCAGTAATGTAATTGCCAATAGCCTGTGATAGCCAGTAGAATCTCGCCCGACCTCGGAATAAGGATGTGGCAACTACAAGGGGATGGATATGGCGCTGCAAGGGAAGAACAGGGACTGGATGGCAGCAGTGGTGCTGTCGTCGCTGGTTGCGGGTCAGGCGCATGCGATCAAGGGCGGAGAGCCCAGTAGCGTGATCCTGGATGGTGGAGTGTTTTATCCGTCCATTGGGATCGCGCTGACACATGACGACAATATCTTTCGAACGGCTACCAACAAGAAGTCGTCAACCTTGTTGGTGCTCACTCCCACGGCCCGGCTCGAGTACGATGCAGGGGAAGCCACGCAGGTGGCCTTCGAGGTCGACATGGAGCGGGGCGTCTATTTCTCTAGTAGCGACGACAACTACCTGGATGTCGATCTGGTCGGTGAGGCAGCTTATCTGCCGACCGAACGCCTCACCCTCTACGGTCGCTTGGGCTACAAGCGTGGGCACGAGGCCCGTGGTACGGGTACCAGTGCCGGCAACCCGCTGACCATTACCGAGCCCGACCGCTTCCATCTCTGGTCCGGCGAGGCGCGGGTCAGTTACGGCATCGGTGAGCAGAAGCTGGAGTTCGGCTACGTTCACGAAAACCGCAAGTACGACAACAACCGCGCCAATACCGTCTTTCAGGATCGCAAGTCCGACGCCGTGTCGGCCGGGCTGTCGATGAAGGTGGCGCCGAATACCGCCATGACCCTCGATCTGGATCTGCAAAAGATCAACTACGACGTGGCGGCGCTCGACAGCACCGAGCTGCGTGGCCTGGTTGGGGTGCGTTGGGAGGCGACCTATCAGACCGCGGGTTTTGCGAAGGTTGGCTGGCAGAAGAAGAACATGTCCTCGGCTGCCCTGAATGATGCCTCGGGTGCCTCTTGGGAGCTCGGCGTGGACTGGAAGCCGTTGAGCTATTCCTCTTTCCAGTTGTCTACCTCGCGGGACTTCGGCGAGTCTGACGGTGTCGGCTCCTACCAGGATACGCGCAACCTGGGACTGGCATGGAGCCACGACTGGACCGATGTGCTCGGTACCCGTTTGTCGCTGGACACGTCGAGCATCAAGTACGGTGGTAATACCCGCAAGGACAAGAATCGCTCGTGGGGCGTCAATGTGGAATATCGCGCGCGTCCCTGGCTGTTGCTGGGGGCCTCGCTTTCGCACAGCCGGCGCGACAGCAACACTGCGGGGCTCGACTACAAGGACAACCAGATCGGTGTGCAGATCGGCATCAACATGTAAGGGCGACCTCCGGGGGTAGAGGTGGACTGCATGAATACGCGCGGCAGGAGGCCGTGGGCGTGGCTGGTCGTGCTGTTGTTCAGCCTGGTGGGCAACGCGGCATTGGCCGCGTCGGGGCTCGACAATTATCGTCTGGGTGCGGGTGACAAGATCCGTATTCAGGTTTACGGCGAGGAAGATCTCTCGATCGAGACCCTGGTGGACGACAGTGGGACCATTTCCTACCCCTTTCTGGGCGAGATCCAGGTCAAGGGCGGTACCCTGCGCGAGGTGGAGCAACGCATCACCGAGGGGCTGAAGGGGGATTACCTGGTCGATCCCGAGGTGACCGTCTCCATTGTCGAATATCGCCCTTTCTACGTGAACGGCTGGGTCAAGAAGCCCGGTTCGTTCCCCTTTCAGCCGGGCATGACGGTACGCAAGGCCATCTCGCTGGCGGGTGGTTTTGCCGAGCGCGCCAACAAGCAGGCGCTGACCGTCGTGCACGGTGACGACCCCTCTGGCAAACCGCAGCAGATCCGCCTGGACGATCAATTGCAGCCTGGAGACATCCTCTCGGTAGGGCGTAGCTTCTTCTGAGAGGGGCGGAAAACACGGACAAATCGGATCAAGGAGAGGGCCGGTGCCTAGCTGGCTCGATGCTTATGGACGCTTACGATATCAGCAGGGAGCCGGTTCGCGAGGAGTTCGATGACGAGGCCATCGATCTACGTGAATACTGGCGCATCATACATTCTCACAAGTGGAGCATCATCGGTATCGCCCTGCTGTTCGTGCTGGTGGCCGTGTTGGTGGTGTTCAATCAGCGGCCTGTCTACCAGGCCACGGCCTCGCTGCTGATCGAGCCGGAATCAAACAAGATCGTACAGATCGAAGACGTGTATGCGGTTACTGGCGACGACGCCTACTACCGCACCCAGGTCGAGATCCTCAAGTCGCGTGCACTGGCCGCCAGGGTGATCGACAAGCTCTCGCTGGCCAAGCACCCGGAGTTCCAGCCAGGAGAGGATGGAGGGGGGCTCAATTTCCAGTTCAATTTCAACTGGCGCGACTGGTTTGCGGCCTGGCTGCCGGCAATGGGCGAGGGGGTGCCCGACCCCGAGGCGGAGGCCCTGGCGGTGCGCGAGGCATTGATCGGCGACTTTCTCGAGCGCCTCAAGGTGACGCCGGTACGCAAGACCCGTTTCGTGCGCATCAGCTTCGAGGCGCATGATCCCGCGCTGGCGGCGCACATTGCCAACACCCTGGCCGATACCTACATCGAGAGCGATCTCGACGCCCGCCTGGAGATGACCAAGAAGGCGACGGCTTGGCTGGCCTCGCGCCTGGAGGAGCTCAAGAAGAAGCTGCGCGATTCCGAACAGGCATTGCAGGCTTACCGAGAAAAGGAAAAGTTGGTCGATTCTGGCGGCGTGGGCACCCTCACCGCCGAGCAGTTGCAGGACCTGCGGCAGAATCTGGTGGTGGCTCAGCAGGAGCGCATTCGCGCGCAGGCCGCCGTCAGCCAGGTCCGCGCCGCCAAGGGGGATCCCGACAAGCTCGCCTCCATTCCGGCAGTGCTCAACGACCCGGTCGTCAGTTCGCTGAAGGCGGCCGAGGTGGAAGCCGAGCGTCGCCTCAAGACCTTGGCCAAGCGTTACGGGGCCAAGCACCCCAAGATGGCCGCGGCCCGGGCCGATCTGCAGGAGGCGCGCGCGGCGGTGCGCAAGCGCGTCAGCAGCGTGATCGCCGGCCTCGAAAAGGAATACCAGGTGGCGCTCACCAACGAGCGGGCGATCCGCGCCTCGCTGGAGAATGCCAAGGGCGAGATGCAGTCCATCCATCGCAAGAGCTACCAGCTCAATGTGCTCGAGCGCGAGGTGGAGTCCAACCGCCAGCTCTATGAGCTGTTCCTCAAGCGTTTGAAGGAGACCAGCGAGACCGGCGATCTGCAGAAGGCCAACGCCCGTATCGCCGACCCGGCGGTGGTGCCGGTAGTGCCGGTCAAGCCGAAGAAGTCGCTGATCGTGAGTATTGCCGGCGTGCTGGGGCTGCTGTTCGGTATCGGTCTGGCCTTTTTGCTGGAGCGGCTGGACAACACCTTCAAGCGGGCATCTGACGTGGAAGAGCGTCTCGGATTGCCGTTGCTGGGGGCAGTGCCGCACCTGAAGCTGAGCAAGAACGAGACCCCACTGGGCTACGCGCGTAGTCACGCCCAGTCCCTGTTCGCCGAGTCCGTCCGCACGGTGAGGACCTCGGTGTTGCTGTCCGGCCTGGATGAGCCCTACAAGGTGATCGTCGTGACCTCCTCGGTGCCGGGTGAGGGCAAGAGCACGCTGGCCATGAATCTCGCCGATTCCCTCGGCGACATGCATAAGGTGTTGCTCATCGATGCCGACCTACGGCGGCCGACGGTGGCGAGCACCTGGGGCCTGGATCGCAAGGCCAGGGGCCTGTCGGAGTTCCTGTCGCAGTCGGCCAAGGCCTCGGACTGTGTGCACCAACTGGGCGAGCGCAATGTCTACGTGATGCCTTCGGGGGTGGTGCCGCCCAATCCGCTCGAGCTGTTGTCCTCGCGGCGCTTCAAGGAGGCATTGGACACCTTGGGGCGGACCTTTGATCACATTATCATCGACAGTGCGCCGGCTCTGGCGGTCAGTGATGCCCTGGTGCTTTCGCGCAATGCCAGCGGGGTGATCTACGTGATCAAGGCCGACAGCACGCCATATCCTGCTGCCCAGGAGGGTGTCAAGCGACTGCGCCAGTACAAGGCACACCTGATTGGTGCCGTGCTCAACGACGTGCCGCAAAAGAAGAAAAAGGGTTACGGCTATTACGATAGCTACGGTGGCAGTTACTACGGTTCTTACGGCTACACCCAGGGCTGACCGGAGAGGGCCGCGTGATCGATCTGCACTGCCACCTGTTGCCCGGTATTGACGATGGTGCCAAGGATCTCGACGAGGGCCTGGCGCTGGCGCGGGTCGCTGTCGATGCCGGTATCCGTCATGCCGTGGTGACACCGCATGTGCATCCCGGTCGCTATGACAACCACCGTGACGCTATTGCCCAGGCTTGCGAGGCGTTCCAGCAGGCCCTCGAAGCCGCGGACATCGCCCTGCATGTTTCGCCTGGTGCGGAAGTCCGGGTGAGCGACCAGATCCTGTTGCAGGTGCAGCAGGGCACCTTGCCGACCATCGGTGAATGGGAAGAGCGCTCCGTGGTGCTGCTCGAATTCCCTCACAGCCATATCCCTCCGGGCAGTGAAAAGCTGATGGCCTTTCTGCTGCGCCAAGGCTATCAGCCGATGATCGCTCACCCGGAGCGCAACAAGGATGTGATCCATCGTTTCGAGAAGATCTATCCCTTTGTGGAGCAAGGCTGTCTGCTGCAGGTCACGGCGGCAGCGGTCGCAGGGGGCTTCGGCCCCCAGGCCCTGAAGCGTGCCTGGCAGTTGCTCGAGAAGGGGTGGGTGACGGTGCTGGCCAGTGATGCCCACAATCTGCACGCCCGTCCGCCCGACATGCGCCCCGCTTTCAAGATCGTGCGTGAGCGTCTCGGTGAGGCCTCGGCATGGAGTCTGGTCAGGGACAACCCGGCACGGATCTGTGGGCTGGCCTGATGGGAGTGCCAGCTCTCGGGCTGCGGATCCTGGCGGGCGGCATTGTGGTGGCCTTGCTTGTCGTTGCCGTGTCTGCCTTTCCTCGCGGGGTTGCCGATGTCTATGCCTATTTCGTGCAGGCCCACCTCGATACCTGGGCCAAGCGTCGGCAGCTTCCGAAAGAGCAGGAATGGCAACAGGTGCGTGAACTGGTACGGACGGCACTGGACTGGACGCCCGAAGATCCGCGGTTGTTGCAGCAGGCCGGGCGCTTGTACGAATGGGGTGCCCTGATCGGGGAGGCGCGTGAGGAGCGCAGCGAACGGGCCTTGCGCTATTACCGAGCCTCGCTGTCACGTCGTCCGGCCTGGCCCTATGCCTGGGCGGACCTGGCAGCGGCCAAGGCGCGGTTCGGGCAGATCGACGCGGAATTCCAGCGCGCCTTCGCCCGCGCGCTGGAGACTGGCCCTTGGGAACCCGAGGTACAACTCAATATCGCCCGGGCCGGCTTTCTTGCCTTCAAGCAACTGGACCGTGCCAACCGCGCGGCTCTGACGCGTACCCTCCAGCGAGTCTCGCCGCGTCAGCTTCCCGAGCTGATCTTGATCGCCAGGGAGAGCGACAGCCTGTGGATTCTGTGTACCCTGCGTGGCGATCAGCGGGTAGTGCAACGCGCCTGCCGGTAGGAGGCTCGTCCCCGGGGCGAACCATTCGGCAAAGGAACTTTTGCTGGGCGATTTCGTCCCACAGTGCTAGAATACGCGCCTATTTCTCTGCGGATTGTGACGAATTTCAGCAAAATCAATTACTTGGTTTTGCTGTCCGGTGGCCTGTTGCATACGTTCGGCCGTTGTCTGGCAGTCCGGAGCCGTCGGGAGGCGATTCCCGTGGTGGCAGCAGATTTGGATTAACTGGAATTTGAACGCTTTTAAAGAGACCCAACATGACTGATCTCACCCTGTATCGCAACATCGGCATCTTCGCCCACGTGGACGCGGGCAAGACCACCACCACCGAGCGCATCCTCAACCTCACCGGCAAGACCCACAAGATCGGCGAGGTGCACGACGGCGAGGCCACCACCGACTTCATGGACCAGGAGCGTGAGCGCGGCATCACCATCCAGTCGGCGGCGACCACCTGTTTCTGGAAGGATCATCGCCTGAACATCATCGACACCCCCGGACACGTGGACTTCACCATTGAGGTGTACCGCTCGCTGAAGGTGCTCGACGGCGGCATCGGCGTGTTCTGCGGCTCCGGCGGCGTGGAGCCCCAGTCCGAGACCAACTGGCGCTATGCCAACGAGTCGGAGGTGGCGCGCATCATCTTCGTCAACAAGCTGGACCGCATGGGCGCCGACTTCTACCGCGTGGTCAAGCAGGTCGAGGACGTGCTGGGCGCCAACCCGCTGGTGATGACCCTGCCGATCGGCATCGAGGACGAATTCGCCGGCGTGGTCGATCTGCTCACCCGCAAGGCCTGGATCTGGGACGACTCGGGCGATCCGCACAAGTACCACATCGAAGATGTGCCCGCGGACATGGTCGACAAGGTCGAGGAGTACCGCGAGAAGCTGATCGAGACCGCGGTCGAGCAGGACGATGACCTGATGGAGGCCTACCTCGAGGGCGAGGAGCCTTCCATCGAGGACGTCAAGCGCTGCATTCGCAAGGGCACCATCAACCTGGATTTCTTCCCGACCTACTGCGGCTCGGCGTTCAAGAACAAGGGTATCCAGCTGGTGCTGGACGCGGTGGTGGACTATCTGCCGAACCCGACCGAGGTCAAGCCCCAGCCGGAAGTCGATCTGGAGGGCAACGAGACCGGCGAGTACGCCATCGTCGATCCCGACCGCCCGCTGCGCGCCCTGGCATTCAAGATCATGGACGACCGCTTTGGTGCTCTCACCTTCACCCGTATCTACTCGGGGCGGCTGAAGAAGGGCGACACCGTGCTCAACACCTACACCGGCAAGACCGAGCGTATCGGCCGCATCGTCGAGATGCACGCCAACGAGCGCAAGGAGCTGGATTCCGCGCAGGCCGGTGACATCATCGCCCTGGTGGGCCTGAAGAACACCCAGACCGGTCACACCCTGGCCGATCCCAACAACCCGGCGACCCTCGAGCCGATGGTGTTCCCCGATCCGGTGATCTCCATCGCCATCAAGCCCAAGGACAAGGGTTCGACCGAGAAACTGGGGGTGGCGCTCAACAAGATGATGCAGGAAGACCCCTCGTTCCGCGTCGAGACCGACGAGGACTCGGGCGAGACCATCATCAAGGGCATGGGCGAGCTGCACCTCGACATCAAGGTGGACATCCTGCGCCGCACCCACGGTGTGGACGTGGAGATGGGCAAGCCGCAGGTGGCCTATCGCGAGACCATCACCAAGCGGGTCGAAGACAGCTACACCCACAAGAAGCAGACCGGTGGTTCGGGTCAGTTCGCCAAGATCGACTATGTGATCGAGCCGGGCGAGCCCAACAGCGGCTTCCAGTTCGAGTCCACTGTCACCGGCGGCAACGTGCCGCGCGAGTTCTGGCCTGCGGTCGAGAAGGGCTTCGAGGTCAGCATGCAGGAAGGCCCGCTGGCCGGCTTCCCGCTGCTGGACGTGAAGGTGACCCTGGTCGATGGTGGTTTCCACCCGGTGGACTCCTCGGCCATCGCCTACGAGATCGCCGCCAAGGGTGCCTACCGCCAGTCGGTGCCCAAGGCCGGTCCGCAACTGCTCGAGCCGATCATGAAGGTGGACGTGTTCACGCCCGAGGACCATGTTGGTGACGTCATCGGCGACCTCAACCGCCGCCGCGGCATGATCCAGGGCCAGGAGTCCGGTCCCACCGGCGTGCGCGTGAAGGCCGAATGCCCGCTCTCGGAGATGTTCGGCTACATCGGCGACCTGCGTACCATGACTTCGGGTCGTGGCCAGTTCTCGATGGAGTTCTCGCACTATGCGCCCTGCCCGGCCAACGTGGCCGAGGAGGTCATCAAGGAGACCAAGGCGCGCAAGGAAGCCGAGTGAACATTCCGCGCGCCGCTATTGGCAAGGCCGGACCCGGGTAGGGTCCGGCCTTTTTTATGCTCTGGCGTCTGTCACGCCTTGGCGGCTATCTCGGGTGGTATCGCCCGCTGCGCAATGCCTGCGCGTTCTGTCGCCAGAGGTTGCGTGCCAGGCGTTGCAGGGGGATGTCCAGGCGGAGCCCAAGGGCCTGTGCCGTGGAGAACAGCCGGTTGCGATCGATCACCGGCAGGTGCTCGCGGAAGGCGAAGATGATGCTGTTGCCGCCCTGCACGTGCAGGGCCAGGCGGGACTCGCCGAACACTGCGTCCAGCGCCTGGAGGGCGGCCTGGGCATCGCGGAATTCACTGCACCAGGCGTTGAGCAGCAGCAGACCATGGCTGGCGAGGCTCTCCCGAGTGTGCTCGAGGAAGTCGATCCGCATCTGTACGGGGTTGACGCCTTCGGCCAGGTAGAGATCGGCGAAGATCAGGTCGAAACGGTCCTGCGTGCCGGCGATGAAATCGGCGGCATCGGCACAATGCAGGCGCAGCTGAGGGTCGTCGGGATGGACGCCGAACCATTCGATGGCCAGATCGATCACGGCCTGGCGATACTCCACGGCCGTCAGGTTCAGGTCGGGGACGGCGTGGCGCAGGGCGCGTACCAGGCTGCCGCCTCCCAGGCCGAGGATCAGTGCCGAGGCGGGTGCCGGGTGCAGCAATAGCCCGAGCATCATCGCCTGGGTGTAGACATGCTCCAGCCGCCACGGCCGGGCTGTGTTGCAGCAGCTCTGTTCTACGGCATTGCCGAAGGTGAGGAAGCGGTGCTGCCCCAGTTCGCGGACTTCCACGGGGCCGCAGGAGTCCTGGCGGTGTGCGACGATCCGGCCGAGGGGATGCGGCTTGTCTGTGGTCTCAGCCACCCAGGCTGGCAACCACCCGTTGCAGTTTGTCCCGGGCCTCCTCGGCTACCGCGCGCACCTCGGCCGACTCGCTCAGTCCCAGCACGGCGACCGGGTCCATGAAGCTGACCACGGTCTTGCCGTCACCGGTGTCACGGACTACAAAGTTGCAGGGTAGCAGGGTGCCGGCATTGGGTTCGACCGCGAGCACCCGGTCGGCGAGTTGCGGGTTGCAGGCACCCAGGATGCGATAGGGCGGGATGTCCTTGTCCATCTTGGCCTTGAAGATGGCCTGCACGTCCACTTCGCTGACGATGCCCAGGTGTTCGGACATCAGGGCCTCGCGGACCTTTTCGAGTGCTTGTTCGAAGGGCAGGTCGAGGGTGAGGTTGAATTCGTACATGGCGGGCTCTCCTGTGAGCGGACGGATGGTCCGGGGAAAGGCAACATTATAAATAAATATTTGATAGCATAAGCATATCTTTGATTATTATTTATTATTATGATGTCGGCGGGCTGTCCGCCTTTCGAGGGCATCGGGAGCGCACCAGTGAAACAATCGATCAAATCCCTTTCTGCCGCTATCCTGCTCGGGCTTGCGAGCGGCGCCGGTCAGGCGCTCGCGCAGGGTTATCCGCAAGGCGGTGGCTCCGCGCCCCAGCAGCCACCGGCCGCTCCCTATGGTTATGCCCAGCCGGGCTATGGTGATTACGGCTATGGCCAATACCCGGGCTATGGTTACCAGGCCCCGCCGCCGGCCGGTGCCTACGCCTATCCGGGGGGGCAGGGGTATTACCCGCCGGCCTATGGATACAGCATGCCTTACGGTGGCGCTCCGCGCGGCTTTGGCAAGAAGCGCTGGGACGATTGGGACCTGTTTGGAGGCGACAATCCGCTGCAGAATCCCCTGGACCACGAAGGCTACTGGGCACATCCGCGGTTCCAGCCCTGGCGCAGTGGGCCCTTCGCGCACGACAAATGGCGCGATCACCCCATGAAGCAGATGCCCTGGGGCAATTTCCCGGGCTGGGGCGAGGGCTTCTTCGGTGGCTATGGCCCCGACCGCTGGAAGGGGGTGACGCCGTGGGGCAATGATGTGCCTTTCAAGTGGATCGACCCCTCCGATCCCGAAGAGTCCATAGCCAACATGTGGGAGGACGCCATCAACACCCCGTACAACATGGGGCGCATGCCGCCGGGCTGGACCGCGCCCCAGATCAGCGTGCCCAACCCCATCGACGTGGAAAACGAGTTCGAGCGCAACTTCCGTAACGCGCCGACCGAGTTCCGCAACATGTGGAGCGAGGAGGGGGCGGGCTTCGGCTCCGCTGGCAAGCCCAAGGAGAAAAAGGCAGAAAAGAAGCCGCAGCAGAAGCCGGCTGCCGCAAAGCCGGGTCCGGGGGTTGAGCAGGCTGCATCGGCTCCGGCCGCGTCCCGCTGATCCGCAGTCACTGGCCGACAGTACACGCACGCCTCATTCCTCCCGTGCAAGCGGACGCTGATCATAGGCCCAGCAAGCGGAGAGGGTTTGGTTTGAGGCAGCCTGGAGGCCCATGTGTCCTTTGAGCTCTTTGCGGTTTGCCCCCTCCCGGCCTCCCCCGCAAGCGGGGGAGGAGTGACAGTCCTTTCGGCAATCGGGAGTCGTCCCCTCCGCGTGTGCGGGGGAGGGTCGGGGAGGAGCTACTCGGCATGGCTAGGACTCGACACCTTCGTCATCGCGATCAGCCTCTATCCCTTACGTCAGTGGAGCCGCAAGCGGGGGCCAACCCTCGGTAACCGGGGAAACCGCCCCCTCCCCGTGAGCGGGGAGGGCCGGGGAGGGACTACTCGGCATGGCCAGGACTCGACACCTTCGTCATTGTGACCAGCCTCTATCCCCAAGGTCAGTAGCGCTGCAAGCGGGGACCAACCCTCGGTAACCGGGGAAACCGCCCTTTCCCCGTGGGTGGGGGCGGGGAGGGACTACTTGGCATGGCCAGGACTCGACACCTTCGTCATTGCGGCCAGCCTCTATCCCTTAGGTCAGTAGCGCTGCAAGCGGGGACCAACCCTCGGTAACCGGGGAAACCGCCCCCTCCCCGCGAGCGGGGAGGGCCGGGGAGGGGCCGCCCGGCATGGACAGGCATCGCACCTTCGTCATCCCGACCAGCCTCTACCCGTTCCGCAAGTGTAGGAGGACCTTGTTAGAGGGTTCCCTTGCGGTCTGGATGCTACTGGATTTGCAATTCGGGGCGCCATGCATTAAATATTTGCGCGGCATTCCCGGATTGCGGTGGTATCGATGCACGCTCCCCTTTGGCAACCTGATGACTCTCTCCGGCAAGCGGCCGAGGTCACCCGCTTCATGGCCTGGCTGCGCGAGCGCGGTCTGTACCGAGAAAGCGACGATTTCCAGGCGCTTTGGCGTTGGTCGGTAGACCAGCCCGAGGTCTTCTGGTCTGCACTTTGGGAGTGGCACGGTATCCTCGGCGAGCGTTCCGGTCCGGTGCTGGTGGATGGCGAGCGCATGCCGGGTGCGCGTTTCTTTCCTGAGAGTCGTCTCAATTTTGCGCAAAATCTGTTGCGTGAGGCCGACGGCCAGCCTGCACTGGTGTTTCACGGGGAGGACGGTCGGCGGATCGAGCTGAGCCGCGCCGAACTGCGGCAACGCGCCCTGGCGCTGGCGGGTTGGCTGCGCGAACAGGGTGTGGGGCCCGGCGACCGGGTGGCCGCCTATGTGCCCAACATCCCGGAGGCGGTGATCACCATGCTCGCCACGGCCAGCCTGGGGGCTGTCTATTCCAGCTGTTCTCCGGATTTCGGCTTTGAAGGGGTGCTGGACCGCTTTGGCCAGATCCGCCCCAAGGTGCTGGTTGGCGTGGATGGCTACCACTATGCCGGCAAGCGCATCGAGCGCCTGGACACGCTGTCCCGCCTCGCCGCCGCCTTGCCTGACCTGCAGGCCGTGCTGGTGCACGGCTACCTGGAATCGCAACCGGACCTGTCCGGCGTGCCGGGGGCCATGCCTTTCGACCAGGCACTGGCACATGAGCCGCTGGATGACTTCGTGCCGGTCGGTTTCAACGATCCGCTCTATATCCTGTATTCCTCCGGCACGACCGGGGTGCCCAAGTGCATCGTGCATGGCGTGGGCGGTACGTTGCTGCAACACGTGAAGGAACTGCGACTGCATTGCGACGTGCGAGCCGGCGACCGGGTGTTCTACTTCACCACCTGTGGCTGGATGATGTGGAACTGGATCGTCTCGGCGCTGGCGTTGCGCGCCACAGTGGTGCTGTATGACGGCAACCCCCTGTACCCGGGCCCGGAACGCCTGTGGGAGATGGCGGCCCGCGAAAGACTGAGCTTGTTCGGGACTTCCGCGAAATACCTCGATACCGTGCGCAAGTCGGGCTACCGGCCCGGCGATGAGCAGGATCTCTCGGCGCTGCGTGTGCTGTGCTCGACTGGTTCTCCCCTGAGCCCGGAAGGCTTCGAATTTGTCTACGACGCGGTCTCTCGTGACCTGTTGCTGGCCTCGATCTCCGGCGGCACGGACATCATTTCCTGCTTCGTGCTGGGCACGCCGCTGCAGCCGGTCTATGCCGGCGAGATCCAGACTCGGGGGCTCGGCATGGACGTGGCGGTGCTCGACGAGGACGGCAAGGCGGTGGTCGGCGAGGCAGGGGAGCTGTGCTGCCTGAGTCCTTTCCCGAGCATGCCGGTCGGCTTCTGGAACGATCCCGATGGCAGCCGCTATCGGGCAGCCTATTTCGAGCACTTCCCCGGTATCTGGCGGCACGGTGACTGGGCCACGCTCACCGAGCGGGGCGGCGTGGTCATTCATGGACGCTCCGACGCGGTGCTGAACCCTGGCGGCGTGCGCATCGGCACCGCCGAGATCTATCGCCCGGTGGAGGCCTTCGAGGAGGTTGCCGAGGCGCTGGTGGTGGGGCAGCAGTGGGAGGGCGACGTCCGGGTGATCCTGTTCGTGCGTCTCGTGCCCGGTGCGCGGCTGGACGCAGACCTGGAGCAACGGCTGCGTCGCGCGATCCGGGAACGCGCCTCGCCCCGGCACGTGCCCGCCAGGATCCTGGCAGTGGACGATATCCCGCGCACCCGTTCAGGCAAGATCAGCGAGCTGGCGGTGCGAGATGTGATCCATGGCCGGCCGGTGAAGAATACCCATGCGTTGGCTAATCCCGAAGCCCTGGCCTGCTTCCGGGATCGCCCGGAGCTGCAGTCATGAAACCGGTTTACATCCTCTCCGCAGTGCGCACCGCCATCGGCCGCTTCGGCGGCAGCCTGCGCGATGTGCCACCGGCCGAACTGCTCACCCCGGTGATGCGGGCCGCCATCGAACGCTCGGGGCTGCCGGCCGGGCGGCTGGAGACAGCCATCCTGGGCAATGTGCTGCATACCGCACCTGGCGATCCTTACCTGGCGCGCCGTTGCTCGATCGAGGCCGGTCTGCCGCATGCGGCCACCGCGTTGGCGATCAACCGGCTGTGCGGCAGTTCGCTGGAGGCGATTATCGATCTGGGGATGCGGATCCGTCTTGGCGAAGTCCGTGCCGGCATTGCCGCAGGGGTGGAGTCGATGAGCCGCGCGCCCCATATACTGCCGAACTTGCGGTTCGGCAAGAAGCTCGGGGACGTGGGCATGCTCGACATGCTGCCCGGACCGCTGACCGATCCCTTCGGCCACGGTCACATGGGCGAAACGGCCGAGTACCTGGCCGAACACTTCGGTATCGACCGCGAAACCATGGACGCTTTCGCACTGGATTCCCAGCGCAAGGCGCTCGCGGCCATCGAAGCCGGTCATTTCGAGGAGCAGATCGTACCGATCGAGGTGGGTCCCCCGGGGCGGCGCCATGCGTTTGCACAAGATGAGCATCCGCGTGCTGACGTCACGCCCGAGCGGTTGGCCGCCCTGCCGCCGGCCTTCTGTGAAGGGGGGCGGGTGACGGCCGGCAACAGTTCGGGGATCAACGATGCGGCCAGTGCCCTGGTGCTGGCCGATGAGGATGCGGTGGCAGGGCTGCGGCCCATGGCCCGGGTGCTTTCCTGGGGGCATGCGGGTACCGATCCCCGGCTGATGGGCATCGGGCCGGTCGGCGCCAGCCGTCAGGCCTTGCAGCGCGCCGGCCTGGATGCGGGCGACCTGGATGTTGTCGAGTCCAACGAGGCATTTGCCGCACAGGCCTGTGCGGTCAGCCGTGAGCTGGGGCTGGATGCCGCCATCGTCAACCCGAATGGCGGCGCGATCGCGCTGGGACACCCGATCGGCGCCACTGGCGCCATCCTGGTCACCAAGCTGGTGCACGAACTGGCACGCAGTGGCGGCCGCTATGGCCTGGCCACGCTCTGCATCGGCGGCGGCCAAGGGGCGGCGCTGGTGGTCGAGAACCTGTTGCGCTGACCCCCGGTGATGGCAATGCGCCCGGCGGGCACGCATAATCCCCGGTATCTCGAGGATGTCATCGACGGATTGGGGATCTTGGCTCGCAAGCAGACAACCCGAAAGCGCCGCCTGCGTCGCGCCCCCGCCTCGCTGCAGGAACTGCGCGAGCTGCTGGCCCGGTTTCGCGCCGGCGAGGGGCCGGTTGCGCCAGGCGAGAAAAGCATCGCCGCTCTGTCCTTCATGCTGGACAACCCGACCGAGGCGGCGGTGTACTCGATCTCGCGTCTGGCCGAGGAGCTGGGGGTCAATCCTTCCACCCTGACCCGCCTGGCGAAGCTGCTGGGGTTCCCGGGGTTTTCCGCCTTCCAGGCCTTGTTCCGCGCCGAGCTGACGCATCCGGGGGCGCCGTTCTCCGAGCGGGCCAGTCAATGGCTCAACCTCGATTCGCCGCTGGATACCTTGCAAAGGGTGGCGAAGGACGAGCTGAACAACCTGCAGATCCTGATGTCGCATCTCGACCCCGAGGTATTCGACCGGGTGGCGGGCATGCTGGTCGAGGCCGAGCGGATCCGGATCTACGGCGCACGGCTCTTCCATTCGCTGGCCTCGTTCATCGCTTACTGCCTGGGCCTGATACGTGAGGAGGTCGCGCTGCTCGCCGACTCCAGCGAGGGACTGGCCCACGGCCTGCTGCAGTTGCGACCTGGCGACCTGCTGTTCCTGATCGGCACGGCGCCCTATACCAGTTCGGCGCGCGAGCTGGCCCAGCTGGCGCGCGAGCAGGGGATTCGCGTGGTGGCGCTGACCGATGCCTACAGTTCTCCGCTGGCCCAGCATGCCGAGCAGACCCTGATCGCCAACACCTCCGGCGCGTTCTTCGCCAACAACGTCGCTTCCTCGTTCATTCTCTCGGAGGCGCTGCTGCTGGAAACGGCCACCCGCCTGGGCCCGCGGGCGGTGGAGAGACTGAGACTGCATGAAAAACTCGTGAGCGACCTGCGCATCAGTCCTTCTCCCTGATTGCCCCAGGGAACCTCCGAACAACGTCCTCCCCCGCAAGAGCGGGGGGCGGGTGGGGGCTAAGTCCTTGTTTGAAAGCCCCCTTCCAACCTCCTCCATTTCATGGAGGGGTGAATGAGGAGGTCCTGGCGTTGCATCCTTTACGCAAATCTACATTTTTCTCCATTTTTAGTTGCAATAACGTTTTGCGTTAGCTATAAGGCATGCAAATATGTGGTGCATCGCGTTGTGCGCGGCTTTCAGTCTCTTGTCGCGATCATGACAGACGTTCCGCAAGAAGCGGCCAGTCGTGCCGGTCCCTTTCCGATAGTGTCACCAACCAAAGAGGATGCAAAAAAGAAATGCTTCAGAATGCCGCCGTTGCTGAGGAGCCTCCGAGTCGAGTCTTTCACCGCCGTTGCGATGCGGCGTTGCCGCTGGCCGTGACGGGCGAAGGCCCCTGGGTGATCGATGACCGGGGCAAGCGCTACCTCGATGCCTGTGGCGGTGCGGCGGTCTGTTCGCTGGGCTATGGCCATCCGCGGGTGGTAGAGGCGGTGCAGCGCCAGATGGCGACCATGCCCTATGTGCATTCGAGCTTCTTCACCACCGAACCCTGCGAGCGCCTTGCCGACCTGCTGGTGGAGCAGGCGCCTCCGGGACTCGATCGCGTGTATTACCTGTCCGGCGGTTCCGAGGCAGTGGAGGCCGCGCTCAAGCTGGCCCGCCAGTATCACCTCGAGGCGGGCGAGTCGCAGCGGCGCTGGTTTGTAGCGCGTGAACAGAGCTATCACGGCAATACGCTCGGCGCGCTGGCGGTGGGCGGCAATCGCTGGCGGCGCGAATCCTTCGACCCCCTGTTGATGCCCTCGCATCACATCCCGCCCTGTTATGCCTACCGGCATCGGCGGCCTGACGAGACCCCGGAGGCCTACGGGCGGCGTGCGGCGGACGAGCTGGAGCGCAAGCTGCAGGAGCTCGGGCCCGAGAATGTCATCGCCTTCATTGCCGAGCCGGTGGTGGGCGCTACCGCGGGGGCCGTGCCGCCGGCACCGGGATATTTTCGACGCATCCGCGAGATCTGCGATCGTTACGGCGTATTGTTGATCTTCGATGAGGTGATGTGTGGCATAGGCCGCACCGGCAGCTTCTATGCCTTCGAGCAGGAAGGCGTGGTGCCGGATATCGTGGTGTTGGCCAAGGGGCTGGGCGCCGGCTACCAGCCGGTGGCGGCCCTGCTGGTATCCGAGGCGATCCACGAGCGCATCCGTAGCGGCACGGGTTATTTCCAGCATGGCCACACCTATATGGCACACGCTTCTGCGCTGGCCGCCGCCCTGGCCGTGGGGCAGACGATCCTGGAAGAAGGGCTGGTCGAGCAGGTGCGTTTGCGCGGACAGCAGTTGCACGAGCGCCTTGTCGCGCGCCTCGGCGATCATCCGCACGTGGGGGACATCCGGGGGCGCGGGCTGTTGCTCGGGCTGGAGCTGGTGCGTGACCGCGCCAGTCGCGAACCCTTTGCACCCGAGACCCGCCTGGATGCGCGGATTCGCTCACTGGCACTCGAGCGCGGGCTGATGTGCTATCCCATGCACGGCACCATCGATGGCCGCCGGGGGCACCATGTGCTGCTTGCGCCGCCGTTCATCGTCACCGAGGAGCAGCTCGACGAGATTGTCGAACGCCTCGCCCCAGCCATCGAGCAGGCGATTGCCGGGACCGGCGATGTCTGAGCCCGTGATCGTGGCGGTCGCCCCCAACGGGGCGCGCCGTACGGCAGCGGATCACCCGGCCCTGCCGCTGACTCCCGAAGCACTGGCGCGTGAGGCTGTCGCCTGTGCCGCGGCGGGGGCCTGCATGTTCCATCTTCACGTGCGCGACGACGCCGGCCGGCACAGCCTGGATCCCGGGCGCTACCGCGAGGCCATCTCGGCGATCCGGGATGCGGTGGGGGACACCCTGCTGATCCAGATCACCTCCGAGGCCGCGGGGTGTTACGGACCCGAGGAGCAGCGCGATAGCGTTCGTACCCTGATGCCGGAGGCTGTGTCGTTGGCGATTCGCGAGTTGATGCCGGACCGGGAACAGGCGCGGGAGACGGGGCTCCTGCTGCGGGCATTGCTCGAGGCCGGTTGTCTGCCGCAGCTGATCGTCTATCACCCGGACGATCTGCGCCGTTACCGGCAGTGGCAGGCGGAGGGATTGGTGCCGGATGTTTCCCTGCCGCTGTTGCTGGTGCTGGGACGTTTCCCGGGAGGCACGCTCGAAAATTTCTTGCGAGAGGGATGCCCCGGACCCAACTGGATGGCATGCGCCTTTGGCGAGCAACAGCTGACCGCGGTACTCGACGCAGCTGCGAAGGGCGGTCATGTGCGGGTCGGTTTCGAGAACGGACTGGAGCTGCCGGACGGGCGTCGCGCGCCTGGCAATGCCGCGCTGGTCGAAGCCGCAGCTCACGCCTTGCGCTCCCGGGGCCAGTCATTGGCTGACGCCGCGACCTGTCGGGCACTGATGCGCCCGGTCGCCTGAAGGCACCCGCCCGGATATTGCGCCCGCATCGCGATTGCCTCTGGTCTGGAGTTTCCTCCTGCTTGCGGGGGAGGGGTGACAACCCTCGACAACCCGGGAAAAACGCCCCCTCCCTGCTTGCGGGGAGGGCTGGGGAGGGGCCGCCTGGCATGGTCGGGAATCACCACCTTCATCATCGCGACCGGCCTCTATCTCTTATGTCAGTAGAGCTGAAGGCAGGCGCTGATCTGAGTCCGCAAGCAGAGAGGATTCGGTTTGAGGCTGCCTGGATACCTTTGTGTTCTTTGCGGTTTGCCCCCTCCCAGCCTCCCCCGCAAGCGGGGGAGGAGTTGATTGGTAGGTGTCTGCAAGCGGGGGAGGAGCTGATCAGGCGGTGTCCGCAAGCTGGGGGGAGGAGCTGATCAGACGGGTGTCCGCAAGCCGGGGGAGAGTTGATCAGGCGGTGCCTGCAAGCGGGGACTAACCCTAGGCAACCGGGGAAAACCGCCCCCTCCCCGCGTGCGGGGAGGGCCGGGCCGAGGTTGGCGTAATCGAACAGCCGCAGGTGCCCCCTCCCCGCTTGCGGGGAGGGCCGGGGAGGGGCCCTCCCGGCATGGCCAGTATCTCTAGTGAAGTCTTCGGCCGCGTCGTGTGTGATCAGAGCGGCTTGATGAACACCTTGCTGCGGCGCTGCCAGTTGTAGAGATCGCGCCGGCGACCGGGCAGGCGTTCCACACCAGCCGGCTGGAAGCCGCGTTCGCGGAACCAGTGCGCGGTACGGGTGCTGAGCACGAACAGCTCGCGCAAGCCCTGGGTGCGTGCCTGCCACTCGATGCGCTCGAGCAATTGCGCGGCACGGCCCTCGCCCCGGTAGTCGGGGTGTACAGCCAGGCAGGCCAGCTCGCCCATGGCCTCCTTCTCGAAGGGGTAGAGTGCGGCACAGCCGATGATGCCGCCGTCGCGTTCGATCACCACGAAGCGGTCGATCTCCTGTTCCAGGCGCTCGCGCGAGCGCCGTGCCAGTGTCCCGGCCTGCTCCAGCGGCTCGATCAGTTCGAGGATGCCGGCCACGTCGTCGATGCTTGCCGAACGGATCTGTTCGTAGGGTTCCTGGGTGATCAGCAGGCCGGCGCCGTCGCGGGTGAACAGCTCGCGCAGCAGCACGCCGTCGTGCTGGCGGTCGAGTACGTGTACCCGACGCACCCCGGCCCGGCTGGCGGCAGCCGCGCGCTCGAGTACCCGGCGCAGGCCCTCGCGCAGGCTGCGCCGGCGGCGGATCAGGGTCTCGACCTCGCTGGGGATCAGGCTGCTGGCGACAGGCTTGCCGCGTCCCAGCGGCGGTCCCTCGGTCAGGTAGACCAGCTTGTCGGCGGACAGGGCCTCGGCCACCGCGGCAGCCACGTCGGTGGCGTTGAGGTTGAACACCTCGCCGGTCGGTGAATAGCCCAGCGGTGGCAGCAGCACGATCTGCTCATTGTCCAGGTGGCGGCGGATGGCTTCGGCGTCGATGCGCCGCACCTCGCCGGTGTGCTGGTAGTCGATGCCGTCGAGCACGCCGATAGGGCGTGCGGTGACATGATTGCCCGAGGCCACGCGGATGCGCGTGCCGGCCATGGGTGAGTTGGCCAGGCCCATCGACAGCAGGGCCTCGATCTCGACGCGTACCGCGCCGGCCGCGTCCTTCACGCATTGCAGCGCGGTCTCGTCGGTCACCCGCAGGCCGTTGACGATCTGCATGTCGGCGCCGCGCAGGCGCAGGCGCTCCTCGATCTGCGGGCGTGCACCGGGCACCAGCACCAGCTTCATGCCCAGACCGTCGAGCAGGGCGATATCGTGAATCAGGTGCGGAAAGCGCTCGTCCTGCAGTGCCTCTCCGGCGAACGACAGCACCAGAACCTTGCCGCGGTGGGCGTGTATATAGGGCGAAGACTGGCGAAACCAGTGCACGAAGTCCGGGTTGTCGCTTTGTGCAGGCATGCGATGGGTCCATTAGAATGCCGTTTGCAAACAAGCATATCGGCCGCGCGCTGTCAGGGAAAGCATCCGGCCGGTGATCCTTTACCCAAAGTACAAAGGGAGCCTGAGCCATGGATATCTTCGTCGTCGCGCTGGTTGTCCTTGCCGTCGTGGTCGTGGTGCTGGGCGTCAAGCGGGTGCCGCAAGGCATGGAGTACACGGTCGAGCGCTTCGGGCGTTACACCCGTACTTTGCGGCCCGGCCTGAACCTGATCGTGCCGGTTATCGATCAGATCGGGCATCGCCAGAACATGATGGAACAGGTGCTCGACGTGCCCTCGCAGGAGGTCATCACTCGCGACAACGCCATGGTCACGGTCGACGGCGTGGTGTTCTTCCAGGTGCTGGACGCGGCCAAGGCGTCCTACGAGGTGAACGACCTGTACCGTGCCATTCTCAACCTCACCATGACTAACATCCGTACCGTCATGGGCTCGATGGATCTGGACGAACTGCTCTCCCAGCGCGATCACATCAATGCGCGCCTGCTCAGCGTGGTGGACGATGCCACCACTCCCTGGGGCGTGAAGGTGACGCGCATCGAGATCAAGGACATCGCGCCACCCAAGGACCTGGTGGACGCCATGGCCCGGCAGATGAAGGCCGAGCGCGACAAGCGCGCCGCCATCCTCGAGGCCGAGGGCCTGCGCCAGGCCGAGATCCTCAAGGCCGAGGGCGAGAAGCAGTCGGCCATCCTCACTGCCGAGGGTGAGAAGGAGGCCGCCTTCCGCGAGGCCGAGGCACGCGAACGCCTGGCCGAGGCCGAGGCACGCGCCACTGCCATGGTCTCGCAGGCCATCGCCCAGGGCGACATCAACGCCATCAACTATTTTGTCGCTCAGAAATACACCGAGGCCCTGCAGGCCATCGCCTCGGCCGAGAACCAGAAGGTCATCATGATGCCGCTGGAGGCAGCCAACCTGATCGGCTCGGTGGCCGGCATCGCCGAGATCGCCAGGCAGGCCGGCCAGAAAGGGGACGCCCAATGAGCTGGCTGGAACATGTCGACTACTGGCACTGGCTGGTGCTGGCGGTGGCCCTGGTGGTGCTGGAGATCGTCTCGCCCGGCGTGTTCTTCCTGTGGCTGGGGCTGGCTGCCCTTGGGGTCGGCGCCATCCTTTGGTGGATGCCCGATCTCGTCTGGCAGACGCAATTGGTGATCTTCGCGGTGCTCTCGGTGCTGAGCATCGGGCTGGTGCGGCTGGTGTTGCGGCATCGCCCGATCGCCACCGACGAGCCGACGCTCAACCGGCGCGGGGAGCAATACCTCGGGCGTGTGCTCACCCTCGGCGAACCCATCGAGAACGGTGTCGGCCGGGTGCGCGTGGACGATACGCTGTGGCGGGTGAAAGGCCCGGACGCCCCGGCCGGCAGCCGGGTACGGGTGGTCGGTGTGGATGGCACCGTGTTCCGCGTCGAGCTAGTGTAAGGACCCAGGGGAACCTTTCTACTTTTTTGCATTCCGGCTTGCGGCGTCCGCCCCTCCCCGGCCCTCCCCACAAGCGGGGAGGGGGGCACGGTCTCTCCTCCCCCGCTTGCGGGGGAGGCCGGGAGGGGGGCGGGCCGGATCTCAGACCGACGTCTTTACAGGCAAAACCGTTCGATCAACCGGCGGACGATCTGCTGCGCCGGTTCGAGCTGGGCGAGTTCGATGTACTCGTCAGGCTGGTGGGCCTGGTCGATGTGACCGGGCCCGAGGATCACGGTATCCATGCCCATGGCATTGAGGAAGGGGCCCTCGGTGGCGAAGGCGACAGCGCCCGCGGTATACCCGGTGAGCGCCTCGACCGCGCGCACGATCTCGGCTTCGGCGGGTGTCTCCATGGCAGGCACGCCCTCGAACAGGGGCTCGCGCTGGATGCGCAGGCCCGTCGCTTCCTGCAGACGGGCCAGGCGGCTGTCCAGTTCCTCGCGCAGCCCCTGGAGCGACATGCCGGGCAGGGGGCGGATGTCGAAGTGCAGCTCACACTGGCCGCAGATGCGGTTGGGGTTGTCGCCGCCGTGGATGTGGCCGAGGTTGAGTGTCGGCACTTCGACCGCGAACAGCGGGTTATGGTGATGCCGCTGCAGCTCGTCGCGCCAGGCCAGCAGTTCGCCGATCACCTGGTACATGCCTTCGAGCGCGTTGTTGCCCAGTGCGGGGTCGCTGGAATGCCCGGAGCGGCCGATGACGCGGATCGCCTCCATGGTGATGCCCTTGTGCATGCGTACCGGGCGCAGGCCGGTGGGCTCGCCAATCACCGCGTGGCGCCCCAGTCGGCGGTGGAGGTCGAGCAGGCTGCGTGCACCGCACATGCTGCTCTCCTCGTCGGCGGTGGCCAGCAGCACCAGCGGCTGCTTCAGGGTGTGCAGGTCGAGATCGCGGATCGCCTCGAGTACCACCGCAAAGAAACCTTTCATGTCGGCGGTGCCCAGGCCGTACCAGCGGCCGTCGGCTTCGCGCAGGCGCAGCGGGTCGCCGTTCCAGCGGCCCTCGTCGAAGGGCACGGTGTCGGTGTGCCCCGAGAGCACCAGGCCGTCGGGGCCACTGCCGGCACTGGCGATCAGGTTGTACTTGCCAGGACGGCCCGGTACCTCGAGGATCTCGACCGTAAAACCGGCATCGCGGCACCATTCGGCCAGGTGTTCGATCACCTGGCGGTTGGACTGGTCCCACTCAGGGCTGACACTGCTCACCGAGGGCGAGCCGATCAGCCGCCGCATCATCTCTGGCAGGTCGGGGTAGTGCATGTGTCGAGATTGCACTAGTGACGGGGTTTCGTCCAGTATGAGCGCATGATGCGGATTGCCGACTGGCGCGATGAGACAGGTTACCAGGCACTGCGAGGCTGCGACGGCGCGGCCTGGGCCTGGGAGTTTCTGCGCCGCAATCCCGACTACCAGCGCGAATGGCAGGCCTTCATGAATACCTGGGAGGCGCTGGAGGCGGCCTATGGCCGGCCGCCGGACCGTGACTTCTGTGCCTGGAAGAACGATCCTCGCGCCTGGGTGCGGGTGAGCGACGAGACGGCGGGTGACTGTCGCATCGACCAGGACAAGGTGCTGATCGAGTGTGCTCTGGGCGCACGCTGGGGCTTCCACAAGTTTCCGCCCGACCCGCGTGACGACGATGCCGTGGTCGCGGGACGTCTGAGCTGGCGGCCACGCGAGCAGTCGGTGGCGCGCCTGGTCGAGCCAGGCGAGGCCGACGTGCTCGATCCCCGGTGTGAGGCCCTGGTGCGTTTCGACCTGGCCCTGCCGTTGCGTGAACAGCTCGAGCAGGCCAAGCGCGCCCTGCAACTAGAACAGCGCCGGCGCCGTCGCGAGGAGGGGCTGGAAATACGCCGTATCGGGATCCTCGAGCCGCAACTGGTGCGTGAATTGCGCCTGCTCGACGCGCTCGCCGCCGATGCCGGGGAGGTGGCTATCGAGCGTCTGGGCGGGCGGGCGATGCTGGATTCGGCCATGGCACGGCGGGACGGCGGTTATCTCGAGTTGCCGCTGTTACCGGCCTGACGCCCTGCCGGGGAATGCCCCCTCCCGGCCTCCCCCATGCCTGGGGGAGGAGTAAAGTGCACTTTTTCAGCTCCGCTCGGAATGACCTAAGGGGCGGATGCTGGCCGGGATGACGAAGGTGTCGACTCCTGGTCACGCTGGGCGCCCCCTCCCCGCCCCCGTACGCGGGGAGGGGGCGGTTTTCCCCGGTTGCCGAGGATTCACCCCTCCCCCGCCTGCGGGGGAGGACGGGAGGGGGCGGCTCAGAGACAGTCCCCGCTGCCGTCGGCGAGCTGATCGATCCAGCGTCCAAGCCGTTGGCGTTCGCGTTTCAGCAGGTTGGTGTCGTGATGGACGTGCGCCATCATGCTGATGCCCTGGCCGATGGCCATCACTCGGAGCGCCAGTTCGTTGGCGCGCCCGGCATAGCCCAGTTCTGCGAACTGGTCGGTCAGCCACTCCTGGAATACCTGGAACAGCTGGGCGGCGTGCTCCTGCAGGGCGAGGTCAGTCTTGCCCAGCTCGGCGTTGAGCGAGCCCATGGGGCAGCCGTATTGCACCAGGGCTTCGCTGGTATCGTCGAGCAGGGCAACGAAACGGTGCAGGCGTTCGATAGGCGTGCGGAACTGGCCGTTCCAGCCCTCGAGCATGCTGCGGATGCGTTCCAGCCGGTAGTCGATGGCTGCATGCAGGATGGCGTCCTTGGTCTTGAAGTAATAGTAGATATTGCCGCGTGGCACACCGGCGGCACGCACCACGTCGCTGAAAGAGGTATTGTGATACCCCTGGTGATAGAACAGCCGGTTGGCTGCTTCGACGATACGTTGCCGGGTGCGTTCACTTTTTCGGGCCATGGACAAAGAGGCGTTCATGTACTAGTTGTTGACCTTAGATTATAGTGCGGCACTCACAAAGTGTGGTGGTATGCCAGGGATGGAAGGATGGGGTGCCACTGCCGCTACGGGTTCAGGACCCTGCCTGTCGTCAGGGAAGGATATGCTCTCATGAGACAGTGCTGGTTCTGGCTCGCCTGCCTGGCATTTTTTGGGGCCTCCCCGTCTTGGGCAGAGCTTCCTCGTTGCCTTTTCGTGTCGTCCTATCACCCGGGGTATGCCTGGTCGGATGGCGTGCAGCGCGGCATCGAGCTGGTCTTGCGGGGGCGTTGCCAGCTGCGCCAGTTCGATATGGACACCGAGCGCCACAAGACGCCGGCGGACATGGAAGCTGCAGCCCGGCGTGCCAGGGCGCTGATCGAACAATGGCACCCCCAGGTGGTGATTGCCTCGGACGACAATGCCGCGCGTTATCTGGTCAAGTCCTATTTCCGCGATGCCGCCATCCCTTTCGTCTTCTGCGGAGTGAACTGGTCGGTCGCCGAGTACGGTTTCCCCTACAGCAACGTGACCGGCATGATCGAGGTCGCCCCGGTGCGTGCCATGATCCGCGAGGCGCAGATGTTGACGGGCAATGGCGACCGGTTCTACTACCTGAGTGCCGATACCGCGACTGAGCGCAAGAATCTGGCGCGTTTCCAGAAGGTCGCCGAGGCACTGGGCCTGGGCATCGAGTACCGCTTGGTCTCCAGTCGTGATCAATGGGTGACGGCTTACCGGCAGGCCCAGGATTACCCCTATCTGGTGATCGGCAGTCATGCCGGTATCGCCGATTGGGACTTCGCTGCGGCGAGGCGGGCGATTGTCGGGCATACCCGGCGGCTCACCGTGACCAACCAGGAGTGGATGATGCCCGTGAGCATGCTGGGATTCACCAAGATCCCGGAGGAGCAAGGGCGTTGGGCGGCCGAGGCCGCACTGGCGATCCTCGATGGTGTGAAGCCCTCGGAGATCCCCATCATTGCAAACCAGCGATGGGATCTGTGGATGAACGAGTCTCTTTGGCGCGAGGCTGGTACCGAGCTGCCAGCCTGGTTGCGCGGCAAGGCCAAGCGTTTCGGGATCCTGCAATGAGCCGGCAGCGCTGGGCAGCGCGCTGGTTCGGTCGCGTATTGGCGTTCCTGCTGCCGGCGCTACTCACCCTGGCCATGGTGTTGGCGGTCCGCATCGAGGGTTATCGTCAGGTCTTTCTGCACGTCGGGCAGAGTGCGATCGAGGAACTGCAACTGGTACGCGGCACCACTGTGGCAATGCTCACGGCCATCGGTTCCAGCTACCAGGTCATGAACGAATTCGATGCTTCGCGTCTTTCTGCCCTGGCCAGCTCCATGCGTTACAACACCCCGGGCGTGCAGCTGGTGGCCTTTGCCACCTGGGTGGATCATGGCGAAGAAAACGCGTTTGTGGCGGAGATGGTCGAGAGTGGCTATCCCAGCTATCGTATCCGCGGCCAGGACGCACAGGAGCTGATTCCCGGCAAGCGTGGGCACCTGCCCATCCGTTTCATCGAGCCGAATAATCCCCGGTTGTTGCGCCTGCTGGGTCTCGACGTGTTGCAGGATGACGACAGCGTTTACCAGGTGCGCGAGCTGGCGGCTTCGGGCCTGCCGGCCGTGCTCGAAGGGTGGCGCCCGGGACCCGTGGCCGATGGGTTGGTGTTTTATGTCATGCCCACCTACCGGGGGTTTTTCGCACCGAGCGACACGCACGGCCGTCTGGTTCAGCTGGATGGTCTGTTCCTGTTCGGGGTGGACCCGCAGATGGTGGTCAGCAAGCTCGAAAGGTTGCATCCGGAAGTTGCCTTCGTGCTCGGCCCCATGACCGCTGGCGAGGCAGTGGGCAGTGGTGTGACGATGAGACCGGTATCCGAAGGTGGGGGGCTGGGGCTGCGTCTGACCGCCGTGCAGGCCACGCTGGACGGACTGGGGGGGCTGCACATGAGTCGTTATCTGCGCCCGGGTGAGCTGCTGTCCCCCATTGCGCTCTTTCTGCCGTTGTTCGTCGGGATGGCCTCGCTGTCTCTGCTCGTGGCCCTTCAGAAAAGGGAAGAGGTCCGCGTAGAACTGGTGCGCAAGGAACGCGAGCTCGAGGACGAGCGGCGGCGGGCCGATGGAGCGATGCGTTCCATCTCGGATGCCATCCTGATGCTCGACGAGAACTTTCGCATTCGTTATGTCAACCGGGTGGCCGAACGTATGCTGGGCCTGGATGCCGCGGAACTCTCGGGGCGCCTTGCCGAAGAGGTCCTGGTGCTGCTGGATGCGCGCACCCGGGCACCCCTGGAGGCCCTGCATGGCTGGCTGCAGCGGATGAGCGGGCAAGAGCAGTTTCCGGATCTGCTGCTGCACACGCCTGCACGCGATTGCATCCCAGTGAACATCCGGGTCTCTCGGCTTCGCGAGATCGAGCGTCAGGGGGTCGTGGTAGCGATCCGCGACATCAGTCACGAACACGAACTGACGGCACGTCTTACCTACCAGGCCAACCATGACGCGCTCACCGGCCTGCTCAATCGCGCGGCCTTCGAGGCGCGGGTGCGCCGCGCGCTGGCGCGTTCGATAGAGGAGGGTATATCGTACGCCCTGATCTTCATCGACCTCGATCGTTTCAAGCTCATCAACGACACGCACGGTCACCAGGCCGGGGATCGCCTGCTGAAGCAGGTGGCCGAAGTCCTGCAGCAGGTTCTACGCGAAGATGATTGCCTGGGGCGCTTGGGAGGTGATGAGTTTGCGGTGCTCATGCGCACCCCCGATCTCGAGGCAGCATCGGAGATGGCGCACCGCCTGCGCGAGCGTTTGCAGACCATCCGCTTCCTGTGGGACGGCCAGGCCATGGAGATCCACGCCAGCCTGGGCGTGGTGCCGGTGGACGCGACTTCCGGCTCTTTCGAGGAGCTGATGATGAACGTGGACCTCGCCTGCCACGCGGCCAAGGAAGCCGGGCGCAACACGGTGCACGTGTTGCGCGCCGACGATCGCGTGGTCGGTGAACGCAAGCGCCAGATCCAGTGGCTGCCGCGCCTGCAGGAGGCATTGGACGAGAACCGTTTCGTGCTCTACCGGCAGCCGATCTGGCGTGTGCTTGCCCTGGACGGCGAGCCCGCCATGTACGAGTTTCTGTTGAGGCTGCGCGATGCCGATGGCAACGATCTGCTGCCTGGCGTCTTTCTCCCCTCGGCCGAGCGCTTCGACCTGATGCGCGCCATTGACCACCACGTGATCGAGTTGGCGATGCAGGCGATGAGCGACCCATCGGTGATGCCGCGGGAAAGCGTCTGCACCATCAACCTGTCGGGCCAGACCCTGACCGACGAGAACCTGCTCGACCACATCCATGCCCAGGCGCAACGTCATGGTGTGGATCCGCGCCGGGTCTGTTTCGAGGTCACAGAGACCGTGGCGATCAGCAATCTGCAGGTTGCGGGGCGCCTGGCGACACAGTTGCGTGAGCGCGGTTACCGTCTGATGCTGGACGACTTTGGCGCGGGCATGAGCTCGCTGGGTTACCTGCACCAGATCCAGGTGGATTTCATCAAGATCGACGGCCAGTTCGTACGCCGCGCCCTGACCGATCCCTTGTCGGCCGTATCGGTACGTATGATCTGCGAGATCGCCCATGTGCTGGGGGTGGAAACGATCGCGGAGATGATCGAGGATCAGCAGACGGTGCAGTGCATGCGCGGTTTCGGGGTGGATTACCTGCAGGGTTTCCACCTGGCCCGCCCCGAGCCCCTGTCCGATCTCGGGCAGCTGCGCATGATGCGCAGCGATTGAGATCCTCCCCCGGCCCATCTGCACTGGCCCTTGTTAAGGAGGTCCGCCCTCGGGCCGAAGGTTCGTGGCGGGGGCGCCGCTCCTACGGGAAGAGGGGGCGCCACCGGGCTGAATCGTCCTTGCCCTTGTAGGAGGCCCGTCCCCGGGCCGATAATGCCCCCTCAGCTAACCCGTTTCGGAGAGTCTGGCATGCCGCAGTATCGTTCCCGCACCACCACCCACGGTCGCAACATGGCCGGCGCCCGCGCGCTGTGGCGCGCCACCGGCATGAAGGAAGGCGATTTCGACAAGCCCATCATCGCGATCGCCAACTCCTTCACCCAGTTCGTGCCCGGGCATGTGCACCTCAAGGACATGGGGCAACTGGTGGCGCGCGAGATCGAGAAGGCCGGGGGCGTGGCCAAGGAGTTCAACACCATCGCGGTGGACGACGGCATCGCCATGGGGCATGGCGGCATGCTCTATTCGCTGCCTTCGCGCGATCTCATTGCCGATTCGGTCGAGTACATGGTCAACGCGCACTGCGCCGATGCACTGGTGTGCATCTCCAACTGCGACAAGATCACCCCCGGCATGCTGATGGCCGCGCTGCGCCTGAACATCCCGGTGATCTTCGTCTCCGGCGGGCCCATGGAGGCGGGCAAGGTGCGGCTGGCGAGCAGGGGCGAGATCAAGCTCGACCTGGTGGATGCCATGGTCGCTGCTGCCGATGACCGCGAGAGCGATGAGGAGGTCGAGCAGATCGAGCGCTCCGCCTGTCCCACCTGCGGCTCCTGTTCGGGCATGTTCACCGCCAACTCCATGAACTGCCTGACCGAGGCGCTGGGGCTCTCGCTGCCAGGCAATGGCTCGCTGGTGGCTACCCACGCCGAGCGCCGTGAGCTATTTCTGGAGGCGGGGCGGCGCATCGTCGAGCTCGCACGGCGCTACTACGAGCAGGACGACGAGACGGCGCTGCCGCGCAACATTGCCACCTTCGAGGCCTTCGAGAACGCCATGGCGCTGGACATCGCCATGGGCGGCTCGACCAACACCGTGCTGCACCTGTTGGCCGCGGCGCACGAGGCCGGGGTGGACTTCACCATGAGCGACATCGACCGCATGAGCCGCAAGGTGCCGCACCTGTGCAAGGTGGCGCCCTCGACGCCGCAGTACCACATGGAGGACGTGCACCGTGCCGGCGGAGTGATGGGTATCCTCGGCGAGCTCGACCGTGCCGGACTCGTCCACCGTGACGTGCCCACAGTGCATGCGTCCTCGATGGGCGAGGCGCTGGAGACCTGGGACATCCGGCGCGATCCCGACGAGACGGTGCGCCGGCGCTACCTGGCCGGCCCGGGCGGGATTCCTACCCAGGTGGCCTTCAGCCAGGACGCGCAATGGCCCGACCTCGACACCGATCGCGCCAAAGGTTGTATCCGCGACCTGGAACACGCCTATTCACGCGATGGTGGGCTGGCCGTGCTCTACGGCAACCTCGCCGAGGACGGCTGCATCGTCAAGACCGCCGGGGTGGACGAGTCCATCCTGGTTTTCTCGGGGCCGGCACGCATCTTCGAGAGCCAGGATGCGGCCGTGGAGGCCATCCTTGGCGACCGCATCCAGCCGGGCGACGTGGTCATCATCCGCTACGAAGGCCCCAAGGGCGGGCCGGGCATGCAGGAGATGCTCTATCCCACCAGCTATCTCAAGTCGAAGGGGCTGGGCAAGGTCTGTGCCCTGATTACCGACGGACGCTTCTCGGGCGGGACCTCGGGGCTGTCGATCGGTCACTGCTCGCCTGAAGCGGCCGAGGGTGGCAACATCGGCCTGGTCGAGGAAGGTGACACCATCGAGATCGATATCCCCAATCGCCGTATCCACATCGCGGTGAGCGACGAGGAGCTGGCGCGGCGGCGTGCGGTCATGGAGGCGCGCGGGGAGGCCGCTTGGCAGCCGGTGGACCGGGAGCGCTCGGTGTCGCAGGCATTGCAGGCCTATGCGGCACTGACCACCTCGGCGGCGCGCGGTGCGGTGCGCGACCTGTCGCAGTTGCGGTGCAAGTCCTGAGCCATACCTGCTGAGGCAGGGCCTTGCTCGGCGCCGAGCTGATTGTCGCGGTCGTTGCCCTCTACCTGGGGGTGCTGTTCTACATCGCCTATCGTGGCGATGCCCAGCCCGAGGGCCACGTCTCGCGTTATCAGCCGCTGATCTACACCCTGTCGCTGACCGTCTACTGCACCTCCTGGACTTTCTTCGGCGCAGTCGGCAATGCCGCCCAGGGCGGCTTTTCGTTCTTTGCCATCTACCTGGGACCCATCCTGGTGTTCGTGCTGTTCGCGCCCTTCGTCAAGAAGCTGCTGCGCGTGGCCAAGCGCCAGAAGGCGACCACCATCGCCGACTTCATCGCCAGCCGCTACGGCAAGAGTCACCTGGTGGCGGCGCTGGTGACCCTGATCGCGCTGCTTGGTACGCTGCCCTACATCTCCCTGCAGATCAAGGCGGTGGCCAGCGCCTACGACGCCCTGAGCCCTGCGGGTTCCCCCGCACTGCCCTTGCTGCACAACCTGGACACTGCCTTCGTGCTGACCCTGATCCTGGCGGTGTTCGCCATCCTGTTCGGCGCGCGTACCATCGACGCCACGGTGCACCATCGCGGCATGATCCACGCCATCGCCTTCGAGTCGATCATCAAGTTGGCGGCCTTTGTCGCCATCGCGGTGTTGGCCTGGCATCTGCTGACCCGCCTGGCGGCCACTCCCGACCGGTTGGCCGCCCTGTCCATGGCCGCCGCCCCCTTCCGTGACTGGACGCTGGATACCGGTTTTCTCACCCGTACCCTGTTGGCGGCCGCCGCCATCCTCTGCCTGCCGCGCCAGTTCCACGTGCTGGCGGTGGAGGGGCGGGGCAACGAACTGCCGTTTGCGCGCTGGGGTTTCCCGCTGTACCTGCTGCTGTTCAGCATCGCGGTGATTCCGATTACTGCCGCCGGCCTGCAACTGTTGGGGAACAGCGGCAATGCCGATCTGTTCGTGCTGTTCCTGCCGTTGCGCACCGATCACGAGCTGCTCACCTTGCTGGCCTACCTGGGCGGCTTTTCGGCCGCCACCGGTATGGTGATCGTCTCCACCCTGGCGTTGAGCACCATGGTCTCGAACGACCTGATCTTCCCGTTGATGGTACGTTACGGGCGACCTTCCGAAGGGCAGGAGTTGCACTGCCGCCTGTTGCTCATCCGGCGCCTGACCATCCTCGGCCTGATGCTGCTGGCCTATGGCTACTACCTGGCGGCCGGTAGCGACAAGTCGCTCAACAGTATCGGCCTGTTGTCCTTTGCCGCGGCCATCCAGTTCCTGCCGGCGCTGGTAGGGGGGCTGTACTGGCGGCGCGCGCACCGCAGCGGTGTAATCGCCGGCCTGCTTGCCGGATTCGCGTTGTGGGTCTACCTGTTGTTGCTGCCGTCGCTGGCCAGTTCGGCCTGGATTCCCGACGGCTTCGTGAACGATGGGCCCTTCGGTCTGACCTGGCTGGCGCCGCGCGCCCTGTTCGGCTGGTCCTTCGACGACTACCTGACCCACGGGGTGTTCTGGAGTCTGGGCGCCAACCTGGTGCTCTACGTGCTGGTGTCACTGCGTGCGCGCCATTCCTTCATCGACCGCCTGCAGGCCAGCGCCTATGTCGATCTGCACGAGGCCCCGCACGAGCGCCCTGATCATCGCCTGCGGGTGACCGATCTGTTCGAGCTGTGCAGCCGTTTCACCGGCGAGGAGCGCGCCCGCCAGTTCTTCCTGGAACAGGGCTGGGATCCGGCGCGTCAGCACAACGAGCGGGTGACCGACGAGCTGCTGCGCCAGGCCCAGCACCTGCTCGCCGGCAGTATCGGCACTGCCACCGCCGGGCATCTGGTGGAGACCGCACTGCGCGGCAGCGTGGATGAGGGGCCCGACAATCTCTACCGCCTGCTCGACACCGCCGGCCAGGCCTTGCAGTTCAACCGCGAGATCCTGCAGGTGACGCTCGATCACATCGGCCAGGCAGTGAGCGTGGTGGACATCGACCTGCGCCTCCTGGCCTGGAACCGGCTGTATCTGGAGCTGTTCGATTTTCCGCCCGATTTTCTCTACGTGGGCAAGCCCATCGAGGAAGTGATCCGTTTCAACGTCACTCGGGGGTTGGGGCCGCCGCTGGAAGGTTCGGTGGAACACAATGTGCGCAAGCGCCTGGATTTCCTGCGCCATGGTCGGCCCTATACCTATGTGCGCGAGTGGCGTGATGGCCGGGTGATCCAGACCCAGGGGGCGCGTCTCCCGGACGGGGGCTTCATCACCACCTTCACCGACATCACCGCGATCAAGGCTGCTGAGCGCGAGTTGGCGCGGGTCAACGAGAGTCTGGAATCCAAGGTTGCCGAGCGCACCCGCCGGCTGTCCGAGCTCAATGCCCAGCTCGAGGAGGCAACGCGCAGCAAGTCCCGCTTTCTTGCGGCGGCCAGCCACGACCTCACCCAGCCGCTGGGTGCTTCCAAGCTGTACCTGGGCGCGCTGTACGAGGACCTGGCCGGCGATGAACGCCAGGCGCTGGCGCGCAATGCGCTCTCGGCCCTGTCTTCGGCGGAGAACCTGCTGCGCGCGCTGCTCGACATCTCCAAGCTGGATGCCGGCGCTATGCACCCGGAGATCACCGAGTTCCCCATCCAGCCGCTGTTCGATGCCCTGTACAACGAGTTCTCGGTGCTGGCCCGCCAGAAGGGGCTGAACCTGCGTATCCGCGGCAGCGAATGCGGTACTCGCTCGGATCGCAACCTGCTGCGCTCCATCCTGCAGAATTTTCTGTCCAATGCCATCCGCTACACCAGCGAGGGCTGCATCCTGGTAGTGTGCCGCCGCGCTGGTCCCGATGCCATCCGCATCGAGGTGCGCGATTCCGGGCGCGGCATCCCGCCGGACAAGCTGGAGGCCATCTTCCGCGAGTTCCAGCAGCTCGATCACGCCACCGAGGGAGTGGGCCTGGGGCTGGCGATCTGCGAGCGCATGGCCGAGCTGCTGGGGCACCGCCTGCAGGTGCGTTCACGCGAGGGCGAGGGCAGTACCTTCAGTGTGGTCGTGCCACGTGTGCAGGTGGCCCAGCGTCCGGCCCGTGCCGGCGACCGCCGCAGCTTCAAGACCCGTTGGCTGGAGGGCCGGCGCATCCTCTGCGTGGACGACGACCCCGACATCCTGGAAGCCACGCGCACCGTGCTCGAACGCTGGGGTGGGGAAGTGTGTTGCCTGGACAGCCCCGAGGCCTTCCTCGATGCCGTCGAGGGCCAGCCGGTGCACGACATCGTGCTTATGGACTATCGTCTGCACGACCACACCAACGGTCTGGACCTGCTGCATCATTACCGCGCGCGTCACGGCGAAGACTTCCTGGGTGTGCTGATCACCGCCGAGCAGGACCCGGCGGTGGAGCGCACTGCGCTGGAGGCCGGTTTCCAGTTCCTCGCCAAGCCGGTGGAGCCGGCCAAGCTGCGCTCGGTGCTGCATGCAGCCATGCTCGGGCGCAGGCAGGCGGAGGGCTGGCGGAAGATGGGCGAGGCTTCCTGAGGCTGCCTGGCCGCCCAGGCGTTCAATCGGTGACGTCCGGTTTCGGCAGGTCCAGGTCGCGGGTGGCGAGCACCGCCTGGGTGCGGTTCTTGACCTTCAGCTTGCGGAAGATCTCGGTGAGGTGCGCCTTGATGGTCGCTTCGGTGACCGACATGATGGCCGCCATCTCCTTGCTCGGCTTGCCGTCGCGCAGCAGGGCCAGCACGCGCAACTGGGCCGGGGTGAGGGTCTCGACCAGGGTATGGATGTCTGCTGGCGTGTCGTCTTCAGAGGCGCCCAGCTCGGGAAACCACATGTCGCCGGCCAGGACCGCCTGGATGGCTTCGGCCATGCGTTCCATCTCCAGGCTCTTGGGCACGAAGCCGCTGGCTCCGCACTGCATGCTCATCTGCACCACCTTGCTGTCGTCGTAGGCCGAGATGATGAGGATGGGCAGCGAGGGATATTGTTTCTTGAGCAACAGCAGGCCATCCAGGCCGCGGGTATCGTCGAGCTTGAGATCCAGCAGCACCAGGCTGGGCAGTGCGTTGCCGGACAGGGTCGCGCTGAGCTGTCCCAGGGTCTCGACCTGGCTGACGTGTACGCCCGGGATGCTGCGCTTCAGCAGGTGGGTTACGGCGTCCCGGAACAGGGGATGGTCGTCGGCTACGATGATATGTGTGCTCATGATCTTGTGTATCTGCAACCGCTACCGGCCGGTGAGGCGCCGTTCCGCGATTATGGTGCCACGGGGGGCTTTCGGGGTATTCGACTAAAGTCTAATTGTTCGTCGGCTTGCCTGTTGCCATAGTCGCGCGGTGGCACCGTGAAGCTGCGCGCCGCCCCGCGGGGCGACTCCCGCCGCACGGTGTCGGACGCGTCCGTGCCAGGACCACCATCTCAGCGCCGTCCCGTCGCGGGCCGGCAGAATCGGGAGGATTGCAGAACATGTCTGACGACGATAAGAAATTCGGGACCCTGTCCCGCCGTGGATTCCTCAAGGCATCCATTGCCACCGCAGCGGCCGCCGCTGCCCCCACCATCCTGATCCGTAACGCGCACGCCTTCGTCAACGAGCCCAAGGGGGCAACCGTGACCCTGGGCTTCAACGTGCCCCAGACCGGTCCCTATGCCGACGAGGGTGCCGACGAGCTGCGCGCCTTCAAACTGGCGGTCAAGCACCTCAATGGCGAGGGTGACGGCGGCATGCTCAATACCATGAAGCCGCTCAGCCTGAAGGGCAACGGCATCCTGGGCAAGAAAGTGGTCTATGTGACCGGTGATACCCAGACCAAGTCCGACGCGGCGCGCGCCTCGGCCAAGCGCATGATCGAGAAGGACGGTGCGCTGATGATCTCGGGTGGTTCTTCCTCGGGCGTGGCCATCGCGGTGCAGTCGCTGTGCCAAGAGGCAGGCGTGATCTTCATGGCCGGCCTGACCCACTCCAATGACACCACCGGCAAGGACAAGCGGAAGCACGGTTTCCGGCACTTCTTCAACGCCTACATGTCCGGCCAGGCGCTGGCCCCGGTGCTTGCCGAGGAATACGGCACCGACCGCAAGGCCTATCACCTGACCGCGGACTACACCTGGGGCTGGACCCAGGAAGAGTCGATCAAGAACGCCACCGAGGCGCTGGGTTGGAAGACCGTGGCTACGGTGCGCACGCCGCTGGGCGCCGGTGACTTCTCGCAGTACATCACCCCGGTGCTCAACTCCGGTGCCGACGTGCTGATCCTCAACCACTATGGCAAGGACATGGTCAACTCGTTGACCCAGGCCGTGCAGTTCGGTCTGCGCGACAAGATGGTCAACGGCAAGAAGTTCGAGATCGTGGTGCCGTTGTTCTCGCGCCTGATGGCGCAGGGTGCGGGCGATGCGATCAAGGGCATCCTGGGTTCCACCAACTGGAACTGGTCGCTGACCGACGAGGGCTCCAAGGCCTTCGTGAAATCCTTCGGCGCCGAGTACGGCTTCCCACCGTCGCAGGCTGCACACACTTGTTACGTGCAGACCCTGCTGTATGCCAACGCCTGCGAGATGGCTGGCACCTTCAATCCCTGCGGCGTGATCGAGGCGCTCGAGGGCTTCAAGTTCGACGGCATGGGCAACGGCCCGACCGAGTATCGCGCGGCCGATCACCAGTGCTTCAAGAGCGTGCTGGTGGTGCGCGGCAACGAGAACCCCACGTCGCAGTTCGACCTGCTCGAGGTGGTGAAGGAAGTGCCGCGTTCCCAGGTCGAGTATGATCCGAAGATCTTCGGTGGCGAACTGGGCAGCTGCAACGCCTGATCCCGCGTCTGGGGCCGGCCGCCTGTCGGCCGGCCCTCGTCTGTAATGACGCACGAGTTTGCGATGGCCTGATGTTCTTCAGGTCATCTTTTTCTGAAGAAGACGATATCTATGGAAGCGATCCTGCTGCAGATCCTCAACGGCTTGGACAAGGGGGCGGCCTATGCGCTGATCGCGCTGGGGCTCACCTTGGTGTTCGGTACGCTGGGCGTGGTGAACTTCGCGCACGGCGCCCTGTTCATGATGGGCGCCTTCGTGGCAGTGGGGGTGCAGAACCTGCTGACCATTTCGGCGCGGGTGCGCGATACCAGCATCACCTTCTTCGAGGCCTACAAGGAGACGCCCTACCTCGAACTGTGGTGGGGTGATGTCGGGCGCACCATCATCGACTACGCGGTGCCCATCTCGGTGATCGTGGCCATCCCTGTCATGCTGCTGATCGGCCTGGCCATGGAGCGTGGTTTGATCCGCCACTTCTACAAGCGTGACCATGCCGACCAGATTCTGGTCACCTTCGGCCTGGCCATCGTGTTGCAGGAGATCGTCAAGGGCTTCTTCGGCGCCAATCCCATCCCGGTCAATGCGCCGCAGGTGGTGGCCACCAGCGTGGACGTCGGTTCGCTGTTCGGCCTGGAAGGCATCACCTATCCCTGGTGGCGTCTGATCTACCTGGGCTTTTCGCTGTCGGTCATCGGCGGGGTGTTCGCCTTTCTGCATTTCACCACTTTCGGCATGGTGGTGCGTGCCGGCATGCACGACCGCGAGATGGTCGGCCTGCTGGGTATCAATATCCAGAAGCGTTTCACCATCGTATTCGGCCTGGCGGCGGTGGTGGCCGGTGTGGCGGGCACCATGTACACACCCATCTTGTCGCCCGACTATCACATGGGCATGGAGTTCCTGGTGCTGTCCTTCGTGGTAGTGGTGGTTGGCGGTATGGGCTCGCTGCCTGGCGCGGTGGCCGCCGGCTTCCTGCTGGGCATATTGCAATCGTTCTTCTCGATGAACGAGATCAAGACCTACCTGCCGGGCATCGACCAGATCATCGTTTACCTGGTGGCGGTCATCATCCTGCTGGTGCGTCCCAAGGGGCTGCTGGGTAAGGACTGAGGTATCGATATGCAAACCATCGTTGCATCTTCGCGAACACGAGACACCCTGCTGCTGGCATTGTTCTCGGCCGTGGTGCTGACTGCGCCCTTGTGGGCGAAGGCTATCGGCGCCGGCTACCCGGACCTGCTGCAGAAGTTTGCCATCTTCGGCCTGTTTGCCATCGGCTACAACCTGCTGTTCGGGCTCACTGGCTACCTGTCGTTTGGTCACGCGGCCTTTCTCGGTGTCGGCTCCTACGCCACCGTCTGGTCGTTCAAGCTGCTGACCATGAATGTGATCCCGGCGGTGTTGCTGGCGGTGGCCATCTCGGCCCTGTTCGCGCTGGTGATCGGCTTCCTCAGCCTGCGCCGTACCGGCATCTATTTCTCCATTCTTACCCTGGCCTTTGCGCAGATGTCGTACAACCTGGCTTATTCGGTGCTCACCCCGATCACCAATGGCGAGACCGGCCTGCGCGTGCTGCGCAACGATCCGCGCGTGCTCGATGCGGCCCTGGGCGTGCAGGTTGAAGGCTCGCCGCTGGCCGATCTGTTCGGCATCACGCTCACCGGCTACAGTGGTTTCTACTTCTGCGCGGCGTTGTTGATCTTCGGCTTCTGGGTGTCGCTGCGTATCTTCCGTTCGCCCTTCGGCATGAAGCTGGTGGCGATCAAGAGCAACCAGACGCGCATGGAGTACACCGGGTTCAACCCGCGGCCCTACCTGCTGAGCGCCTTCGTGATCTCGGGCATGTATGCCGGCCTGGCCGGTTCGCTGATGGCCATCGTCGATCCCTTGGCCGGCGCCGAGCGCATGCAGTGGACCGCTTCGGGTGAGGTGGTGTTGATGACCATCCTCGGTGGGGTGGGAACCCTGATCGGTCCCATCATCGGTGCGGCCACCATCAAGTACTTCGAGAACATCTTTTCGTCGTTCAACGATCAGGTGCTGCAACAGGCCTTCGATTTCCTGCCGGGCTGGCTGGCAGACATCATGGTCACCGTCACCTCGCCCTTCGTGGGTGACGGTTGGCATCTGACGCTGGGTGTGCTCTTCATGGTCATCATCATCTTCCTGCCCGGTGGCATCATGGAGGGCGTTCGGCGCATCGCCGGATTGTTCGGTCGCAAGCCGGAGGAGGGCCAGGCATGAGCGAGACCTCGCGCAACATCGTCCTGTCCATCCGCGGGGTGAACAAGACCTTCGGGGGACTCAAGGCGCTGTCGAACATCAACCTCGAAATCGAGGAGGGCAAGACGCACGCCATCATCGGACCCAACGGGGCCGGCAAGTCGACCCTGCTCAACACTTGCATCGGTCGCATCCGCCCCGACAGCGGGAGTATCCGTTTCCTCGATCACGACCTGACCGGCGGCGACATGAAGCCGCACGACATCAACCAGCTCGGCATCTCGCGCGTCTTCCAGACGCCGGAGATCTTTCCCGAGCTGACGCTGCTGAACAACGTGATGATCCCGGCCTTTGCGCACAAGGAGGGCTCCTTCCGTTTCAACCCCTTCTCGGCCCTGCGTACTGAAAAGGCCATCGAGGAGGAGGCCATGAGCCTGCTCGAGGACTTCGGCCTGGCCGATCAGGCGCATCATCACGCGGGCAATCTGTCGCGCGGCAACAAGCGGCGTCTGGAGCTGGCGATGTGCCTGATACAGCACCCGAAGCTGTTGCTGCTCGACGAACCCACCGCCGGCATGGCGCGGCACGATACCAACCGCACCATCGAACTGCTCAAGAAGATCAAGCTGAGGGGCATGACCAAGGTCATCATCGAACACGACATGCACGTGGTGTTCAGCCTGGCCGACCGCATCAGCGTACTGGCGCAGGGCACCATCATCGCCGAGGGTGAGCCCGACGAGATCAAGGGGCATCCCAAGGTGCGCGAGGCCTACCTGGGGAGTGCAGAGATATGACTTTCACCACCAAGCGAGCACCCAAGACCCCGCCGATCAAGGCGCGCGGCCCTTCACCGGCCTTTTTCTCGGCCTGGGAGCTGCACAGCTACTACGGCGAGAGCTATATCGTGCAGGGGGTGAGTTTCGACATCCGCGAGGGCGAGATCCTGGCCCTGCTGGGCCGCAACGGCGCCGGCAAGACCTCCACCCTGCGCACCATCGCCCGGGTCGAGACGCCCGAGATGAAACACGGTGAGATCTGGCTGGACCACCAGCCGATACACGAGATGGCCAGCTGGCAGGCTGCGCGCGCCGGCATCCAGCTGGTGCCCGAGGACCGGCGTATCATCCCCGGGCTCACTGTCGAGGAATCGCTGGACCTGGCGCAGATCGCCCCGCCGCACGGCTGGACCAAGGAACGCATCTACGAACACTTCCCGCGCTTGGCAGAGCGCCGTCAGCAGGAGGCCGTGACTCTCTCGGGCGGCGAGCAGCAGATGCTGGCCGTGGCCCGTGCCCTGGCGCGTGATGTCAAGCTGCTGCTGCTCGATGAGCCTTACGAGGGCCTGGCGCCGGTCATCGTGCAGGAAATCGAACGCATCCTCGAAGGCATTCGCGAGCTGGGTATCACCACCATCATCGTCGAGCAGAACGCCATTGCTGCGCTCAACCTTGCCGATCGCGCGGTCATCCTCGATATGGGACAGGTGGTGTTCGACGGCACCGCCCAGGAAGTGCTCGACAACCACGAGCTGCGCGAGGAATACCTGGCGATCTAGTCCGTAGCCCGGATATGCCACCCTGACAGGGTCATGGACTCCGTCAGGGTGGAGAAAGCGGCGCTTCACGGAGAGCCGTTGGCGACAGCCTCGCCCCTGTCGCCTGTCTCGCCGTCGCTATCGGGCGCAGCAGCGTTCCGGCCTTGTCATGCGCTACTTTTTGAACGCTTCCCAGTGCTCGTCAAGCCAAATGACCTTGTCGGCATAGGACTGAAGGTCGGGGGACAGGCTTTCCGGGAATCCAGAAATCCAGATTTCCTTGTGGAGTTCCTCCTTGGCAAAGGCGATGGCATCTTCAAAATCGCCATCGCCGGCGGAAAGAATCAATCGGGAATACTGATCCTGTGCTGCCAACTTTACGATCAATGTCGCAATCCCGACATCAACCCCCTTTTGCACAGGACGATCGAACGAGTGGTTGCAGTTGGGACATTGATGATGCATGTCCTTCAGCTTGTACAGCTTTACCCGCATTTTGGGCCCCCTGGGAGGAGCCGTCTTCAGCCATGTGTGGAACGCGTCCTGTGCATCGGTCGGCGGGTATGACGTTGAATTGAGGTAGAACGATTCGGCAAAGGCTCCACCGCATTCCTTTTCCAACAGTTCCTTCAGCTTCAGATAATCGAATTTTCCCGGACAGGCTTTTATCAGATACCCGGCATCGGCGATCCAGATTATTCTACTCATTCTATCCCCTTAGGTTGTCAGGTGCCGTGCGATCACGCCCTGCTGGGCCGGGAAGGCTTGTCCTGGCGCGAGCGTTGATCGACGTGGGCGTACGCAAAGAGGGGCAGGATAAGCGACATGGCGGCGGTCATCCACACCAATGTCCGAAGCGCCTGTCGGCATCTTGAGAATCAGCACCATTCGCAGTCGTTGCGCGGTTTGCCCCCTCCCAGCCTCCCCCGCAAGCGAGGGAGGGGTTGGTCTGGCAGTGTCCGCAAGTGGGGGAGGAGTTGGCCTGGCAGTGTCCGCAAGTGGGGGAGGAGTTGGCCTGGCAGTGTCCGCAAGCGGGGGGAAGCTGATTCAAGTGTCCTGCAGGTGGGGATGGCGCGGTTCGAAGCTTCCTGGAGGCCTTCGCCTCCTTTGCGCCCTTCGCGGTTTACCCCCTTGCGTGAGGCAAGGGGCGGGCCGCTGTCCCGGGAGCCTCAGATCGCCCGTGGCGCGCCCTTGGCGTCACGGGCATCGGCGATGGCCTGCATGCTCCTTGCCGCGCTCACGCAGCCCAGTGGGATGACCAGCAGGGTGAGCATGGTGGAGACGAAGACGCCGAACATCAGCGAGATAGCCATGCCCTGGAATATGGGGTCGAACAGGATCACGCTGGCGCCGCCGATCAGTGCGAAGGCAGTGATCATGATCGGTCGGGTGCGTGCCTTGCACGACAGGATCACCGCTTCGCGCACGTCACGTCCGCAACGGATCTCCTCCACTGCGAAGTCCACCAGCAGGATGGAGTTACGCACGATGATGCCGGCCAGGGCGATGAAGCCGATCATCGAGGTGGCGGTAAAATAGGCGTTGGTGCCGGTGATCTGGGTGATGATCCAGTGCCCCGGGATGATGCCCAACAGGGTCAAGGGGATAGGCGCCATGATGATGGCCGGCACGGTGAAGTTGCCGAACATGCCCACCACCAGCATGTAGATCAGCACCAGGGCCACGCCGAAGGCCGCGCCCATGTCGCGGAAGGTCTCGTAGGTGACGGTCCATTCGCCGGCCCACTCGAAGCCTGACAGGCCATTGGCCGGCGGCGGTCCGGTCATGGTGCCGGAGAGCGTTTGCCCGTCGGGAGTGACATAGTCCTGCAGCGCCTCGTCGATTTTCATCATAGGGTAGATGGGGGCGCCCAGGCGACCGACTGCATCGCCCACCACGTATTCCACCGGCCGCAGATCCTTGTGATAGATGATCGGGTCTTCGGTGATGCGTTCCCAGTGGCCCAGTTCGGCCAGCGGGATGGTCACTCCGCCCGGCGCGGCGATCGGCAGGTCACCCAGGGCCTGCGGGTTGGCGCGCAAGGCCAGCGGGGCCTGGATAGTGATCCAGGTGGGTTCCAGGGCGTTGTCCGTGCGCCGGTCGGTGATCTTGTACTCGCCCATCACCATGGCCAGGTTCTCGACGATGCGAGCAGTGGTCACGCCCTTGGTCGAGGCCTTCTGGGCGTTGATGACGAAGCGCCAGGAAGCGTAGGGCTCGGTCATGTAGTTGTCTACGTCGGCCATGCCCTCGGTCTGCTCGAAGACCTCGGTCATGTGGCGTGCGACCTCGCGCCGGGTGTCGGCATCGGGGCCGTAGATCTCGGCCACTACCGATTGCAGCACCGGCGGCCCGGGCGGCATCTCGGCCACGGTGATGTGGGCGTCATAGGCGTCGGCGATGGGCTTGAGCAGGGCGCGCGCACGTTCGGCCAGTTCGTGGCTGGAGGCACTGCGCGCGTGCTTGTCCACCAGTTGCACCTGAATCTCCGCCTGCCAGGGCTGCTCGCGCAGGTAGTAGTGACGCACCATGCCATTGAAGTCGAAGGGACGTGCGGTGCCGGCGTAGGTTTGCAAGGCGGTCACTTCGTCAATGCCGCGCAACGCCTCGGCCATCTCGCGCGCCACGTTGGCGGTCACCGGCAGGGCGGTGCCTTCCGGCAGGTCGATGACCACGGCGAACTCGGGCTTGTTGTCATACGGCAGCATCTTCACCGTGACCGCGGTGGTGTAGAACAGGGCGCAGACCGCGAAGAAGGCGCCGATCAGGGCAAACAGGAAGCCGTAGCCGAGCAGACGATTGTCGAGCAGCGGCGGCAGGATGCGGCGGAACAGGCGCTCGAGGCGCGCGTTGGCGGCGTGTTCCTTTTCCTCGGCCTGCTCCAGTCGTGCCATGGAGGGGCGGATGCGCATCACCAGGTACGAGGTAAAGGCGAAGGCCGCGAACAGAGAGATGATCATGGCCACCGAGCCGAGCACCGGAATGGGCGCCATGTAGGGCCCCATCAGGCCGCGCACGAAGGCCATGGGCATCAGCGCGGCGACCACGGTGAAGGTGGCGATGATGGTGGGATTGCCGACCTCGCGCACTGCGTCGATGGCGATCTCGGTGGACGGCTCACCCTTGAGCAGCCAGCGTCGGTAGATGTTTTCGACCACCACGATGGCATCATCCACCAGGATGCCGATGGAAAAGATCAGTGCAAACAGCGACACCCGGTCGATGCTGAAGCCCATCACGAAGGCGGAGAACACCGTCATCAGGATGACTACCGGGATCACGATGGTTACCACCAGCGCCGGCTTGAAGCCCAGCGTCCACCACACCAGCAGGGTGACGATGCCGGTGGCGATCACCAGTTTCATGAGCAGGGCATTCACCTTGTCGGCGGCGGTCTGGCCGTAGTTGCGGGTGACTGCCACCTCGACCTGCTCGGGGATCAGGTCGCCCTTCAGGTGTTCCACTCGCTCGAGAATGGCCTCGGCCACGCTCACGCCATTGCTGCCCTGCTTCTTGGCAATGGCGATGGTCACCGCGTTCTCGCCGTCGGCGACGTCTTCATCCGTCAGCGCAGCGGCGGCTGCCGGGCCGGTGAAGTAATTGACATAGTGCCGGGTCTCCTCCGGCGCCCAATTCACCTCGGCCACGTCGCGCACATAGATCGGCGCGCCGTCTTCTACCCGCAGCACCAGGTTCTGCACATCCTGCGGGGTGCGCAGGAAAGCCCCGGCATAGATGCGGAAGTCGTGGTTGTCCTGCTCGCCGCGGCCGACCCGGCGCTCGAGGTTGGCGTGGCGGATGCGTGCCACGATCTCGTCGGCGGTGACGCCATGGCTAGCAAGCTTCTCGGGTCGGATCTGGATGCGGATCTGGTCGTGCTGGCCGCCGACGATGAAGCCCTGGCCGGTGTCCGGGATCTGCTTGAGCTGTTGCAGTACGTTGTTCGCCAGCTTGCGCAGGTTGGCACTGTCGAGCTCGCGGCTCCACAGGGTGAGGGTGACGATGGGCACGTCGTCGATGCCTTTCACTTTCACCAGCGGTGGTCCCTGGATACCGGGCGGTATCCGGTCGAGATGTGAGGCCAGCTTGTCGTGCACCTTGATGATCGAGGGGCCGGCCTCTTCACCCACACGAAAGCGCACGGTGACGATGCCCTGTTCGCGCATGCTCGCCGAATAGACGTGCTTGACGCCCGGGATCTCGGACATGATGCGCTCCAGTGGTTCGATTGCCTTGGCTGCCACCTGCTCCGCCGAAGCACCGGGATAGGCGAGAAAGATGTCTACCAGAGGCACCGAGATCTGCGGGTCTTCCTGGCGTGGGGTGGCGATCAGGCCGATGATGCCCATCCCCAGCATGGCCAGGAACAGCAGCGGTGACAGCGGAGAATGGATGAACGACCGGGCGATGGTGCCGGCCAGGCCAAGTTGCTGGTGCTTGTTCACGGAAACCTCGCCGGGCATGGCCTCAGCCTTCGTTCGTGGTGTTCGGGGTGGTAGCCCCGGCCGGTTCGGCAGGCGCCTCCGGCGTGATCACCTGGCGACCGGCCTTCAGGCCCGCCGGCGGTTGGTCGATGACGCGGTCGCCCTCGTGCAGGCCGGACAGCACCGCCACCTGGCCCTGGGCGAGCTCTTCGCCCAGGCGCAATACCCGCAGGTGTGCGATGCCTTTTTCATCCACGCTGAACACCAGCGGCATGCCTCCCTTGAGGATCACCGCGCTGGTGGGGATGGCCAGCTGGGCGGTTACCTCGGCGCCGCGGTCGGTGACCAGCACCTCGGCATACTGGCCGGCGGTGACGTGGGCGCTCGGCGGCAGTGCCAGTTCAACGTGAATGGTGTGGCGGCGCAGATCGGCACTGGGATGGATGCGGTGCACCCGTGCCGATACTGGCTCACCGCCGTTGTCCAGGCGTACCGGCAGGGTCTGATCGGGCACCAGGTGACGGGCCAGGTGCACCGGCAGATCGGCCTCAACCTTGAACAGGCCGGCCTGGCTGTAGTCCACCAGCGGCTGGCCGGGTTGTACGGTGTCGCCTTCTTCCACGTGCACCTTGTCGATCACCCCGGCGAACGGCGCCACGCTGCGGATGTCGCGTAGCTGCGCCTCGATCTCGCGGATGCTGGCGTCCGCCTGGCGCAACTGAGTCTGTGCTTGCGCCAACCGGGTCTGCACGTCGATCATGTCGGTGTAGCGCTGCACACCCTGCTCGCGCAGGCCCAGGGCATCCTGCATGGGCACACCGAACATCTGGTCCATCATGGCCGGGAAACCGAAGCCACCCGGCGCAGTGCGTACCGCGTCCGAGCGCGGCGAATACAGCTCCTGCTGGTATTGCGCCTGGGCGTTCTGAATGGCGGCCAATGCCGATTCGCGCGCGGCGAAGGCCGATTCGCGCCGGGCCAGCAGGGCCGCGTCGTCGAGCTCGATCAACACCGCACCGCCAGCGAAGATGTCGCCTTCGCGTCCGGCAATGCGTTTCACCCTGCCCGGCATCTGTGCCGTGAGCTGTACCGTACGGAAGGGGGTGATCGTGGCCGCGATGGAGACGGTGAGGTCTGCCTGCCGGCGCTCCACCGGTACGATGCGCAGATCCGGTGTGGCAGTCGGCTCGGCGGCGGGTGAGACCTGCACGGCCAGCGCCAGGCTGACGGCAGCGAGGAGGGAAAGGGTACGCATCTTGGCAGACCTCCGGGCCTTTGGTTCCTGATAGCGGCCGGGTGTTCTGGCATCCCTGGCCACCCCCCCATGGTTGGATACCGGGCCGATCTTTTCCAGCCTGTCGGGTTCCGGTAACACGTGGAGGCGCCAGAAACTACTGAAAATGTCGGGGAATAGCAAGGCGCGACAGGGGCTTGCGTAACCTTGAGTTCAGGTTGTTGTGGTGACAAGAGGCGGGGGAGAGGGCAAAACGCCAGGCCTCGGATCCCGGACTTCATCCGTTCCCCAACCTGAAATCTGTGTGCTATTCGCTACTTTTGCGTCTCTTTCTCCACCAAGGTCTCCGTGACACAAGGCCCCGAGACTGGGGAATCGCCGCCGGGTGGTGTAAAGTCCCGGCGCATATGCAGCCTGTCGTTTCCACAGTCCGCCGGTGAGTACGCCCATGCAGTGGCCGCGCCTGCTTTCGCGCAAGCGTCTGGGCTCGGATGCCGAGCCCTCGCTGAGCACCGCGCGCACCGATTTTCAGCGCGACTTCGACCGCGTGGTGTTTTCCTCGGCGTTCCGGCGCATGCAGGACAAGACCCAGGTGTTTCCCCTGTCCAAGGTGGACTATGTGCGCACCCGCCTGACCCACAGCCTCGAGGCCTCGTGCATCGGGCGTTCGTTGGGCACCCTGGTGGGTGAGCAGGTGATCGCACGGCACCGGCTGCAAGGTTTCGAGGCGGCGGACTTCGGTAACGTCTGTGCCGCGGCCTGTCTGGCGCACGACATCGGCAATCCGCCTTTCGGGCATTCCGGGGAGGACGCCATCCGGCATTGGGCCGAGAGCGCCGACTATGGCGCTCGCCGGGTCGCCGGGCTACGCGGTAGCCAGCGCGAGGACTTCCTGGCCTTCGAGGGCAATGCCCAGGGCTTTCGCATCGTCACCCGCCTGCAGAACCCCGACAACCCGGGCGGTCTGCAGCTGACCTGCGCCACTTTGGCGGCCTTCACCAAGTACCCGCGCGAGTCCTGTCTGGCGGGCAACCGATTCGAGGGGGTGAGCGCCCGGAAGCAGGGCTTCACCGCCGCCGATCGCGAGTTCTTCGAGCAGGTCGCAGAGGCGGTTGGGCTGCTCCGCCGGGACGAGCACTACGCCATCTGGTACCGGCACCCGCTGGCCTTTCTGGTGGAGGCGGCAGACGACATCGCCTATCGCGTGATCGATATCGAGGACGGCTATCGCCTGGGCCACTTCAGCTACGATGAGGTGACCGGCGCCTTTCTCGACCTGCTGCCCGATCGCGAGCGCCAGGCCGCGCGGCTGGGTGGTATCCGCGAGCCCAAGGACCGTATCGAGTTCCTGCGTGCCAAGGTCATCAACCAGATCATTGAACAGGCGCTGGCCTGCTTCATGGACAACGAGCAGGACATCCTCGCCGGCCGTTTCGACCGGCCGCTGCTCGATGAGATACCGGCGCGTGCTCAGGCGGACGTGCTGGTCGAGATGGCGCGTCAGCGCATCTATTGCGCGCCCGAGGTGGTCAGCATCCAGGCGGCGGGTTTCCAGGTGATCCACGATCTGCTCGAGCGCTTCGTGCAGGTGCTCGACGACGTGGCCGAACACGGCGAACAGGCTTCGCCGCACAGCAAGATGCTGATCCGCCTGATCCCCGAGCAGTTCATCGGCCACCACCGGGTGCCGTCACCCGACCCTTACCTGCGCCTGCTGCTGCTGACCGATTTCGTCTCGGGCATGACCGATTCCTACGCGGTGAGCCTGTACAAGAAGGTCACCGGCATTTCGCTGCCGGGAGGCTGAGATGGCAGCCGGTGGCGAAGCCGTCGAGGCCCTGCTCGAACTGATGGCGCGCCTGCGCGATCCGCAGGACGGTTGCCCCTGGGACCGCGCCCAGGACTGGCGCAGCCTGATTCCCTATACCCTCGAAGAGGCCTACGAGGTGGCCGACGCCATCGAGCAGGATGACCCGGACGCCCTGCGCGAGGAGCTGGGCGACCTGCTGTTCCAGGTGGTGTTCTATGCGCAGATCGCCCGGGAGGCGGGGCAGTTCGACTTTGCCGGGGTGGCGCGCGGCATCACCGAAAAGATGGTGCGCCGGCATCCGCACGTGTTCGGCGACAGCACGGCCCGTGATGCCGACAGCCTGCACCGTGCCTGGGAAGCAGCCAAGGCCGCCGAGCGTGCCGACAAGACCGAGGATGCCAGCCGCCTGGCGGGCATTGCGCGTGCCCTGCCGGCCCTGGTGCGCGCCCACAAGTTGCAGAAGCGGGCACGCGATGCCGGCTTCGACTGGCCCGACCCGGCGGGTGCGCACGCCAAGGTGCGCGAGGAACTCGCGGAGGTCGAGCAGGCCGCGGAAGCGGGTGATGCCGATCACCTCGAGGAGGAACTGGGCGATCTGCTTTTCGCGGTGGTCAACCTGGTGCGTCTGCACGGCTTCCAGGCTGAGCATGCCCTGCGCCGTGCCAACGACAAGTTCGAGCGCCGTTTCCGCGCCATGGAACGCCGGCTGGCGGCTGCGGGTCACCACGACCTGGATGCCTTGACGCTGGAGCAGATGGAAGCTGCCTGGCAGGCGGTCAAAGAGGAGGAATGATGCCTGGGAAGTGGAAGGGGTTCTGGTTCGCTTTCCTGCTGGTGTTGCTTGCCGGTTGTACGGTCAACCCGGTTACCGGCAAGAAGGAGCTGGCACTGATCGGCGAGGCCCAGGAACTGGCCATCGGCAAGAAGAACTACGGCCCGTACCGCCAGGCCCAGGGGGGCGACTACACTGCCGACCCGGCGTTGGTCGCCTATGTGCAGCGGGTAGGGCAGCGCATCGCGGCGGTGTCCGATCGCCAGCTGCCCTACGAGTTTCGGGTGGTCAATGACGGTTCGCCCAATGCCTGGGCATTGCCCGGCGGCAAGATTGCAGTCAACCGTGGTCTGTTGCTGGCGTTGCGGGACGAGGCCGAGCTGGCGGCGGTGCTGGCGCACGAGATCGTGCACGCTGCGGCACGGCATACCGCGCAGTCCATGCAGCGCGGCATCTTCCTGCAGGGGGCGCTGGTGGCGGCGGGCGTAGCCCTGCAGGGGGCGAACTACCAGCAGCTCGGTATGCTGGGCGCGTCCATCGGCGCCAACCTGGTGAAGAGCCGCTACAGTCGCGAGTCCGAGTCCGAGGCCGATGCCTACGGCATGCGCTACATGCTGCGTGCGGGCTATGACCCGGCCGCCGCGGTCAGCCTGCAGGAGACTTTCGTGCGCCTGTTCGAGGACAAGTCACCCGGCTGGCTGGCCGGTCTGTTCGCCTCGCACCCGCCCTCGCGTGAGCGGGTGGCCGCCAACCGTCGCCTGCTCGCCGAGTTGGGCAACCCGGGTGGCGAGCGCGGCCGTGAACGCTACCAGCGGGCGATCGCCCACCTGCGGCGGGTGCAGCCGGCCTACGAGGCTTATGCACAGGCGCGCAAGGCACTCGAGGCAGGCGACATGCCGCGTGCGCTTGCGCTGGTGGACAAGGCGATGCGCATCGAGCCGAAGGAAGCGCTGTTTCCCACCCTGCGCGGCGAGATCCACAAGCGTCTCGGTCGCCGCCGCGAGGCCCTGCGTGATTTCGATCGCGCGTTGGCGCTCAATCCCGACTACTACCTGCCGCGGGTGCAGCGTGGCCTGCTCGAGCAGGAGCTGGGTCGACAGACCGCCGCCGAGCGCGACCTCAAGGCCAGCATTGCCCTGCTGCCCACCGCCGAGGCCTACTATGGCCTGGGGCTGATCGCCGAGCAGCGTGGCAGGACACGCGAAGCGCTGGGCTATTTCCAGGCGGTGGCGGCCTCCGAGTCGGACATGAGCAAGGACGCGGCGCGACGCCTGGCGCTGCTGGATCTGGCCGATCACCCCGAGCGCTACCTCAAGGCGAGCCTGTTGTTGCGCAAGGACGGCCGACTGATGCTGCGGCTGCACAATGCCAGTGTGGTGCCGGTGAGCGGAATGCAGGTGGCGATCGGTCGTCTTGTGGGCCGGCGTTTCGAGCCGCTGCGCACCCTGCGCCTGCGGGCTCGGTTGCCCGCCGGGCGCGAACGGACCTTCGATACCGGGTTGCAGCTGCGCGATGCCGCCGAGGCACGCGGTCTGGTGGCACGGATCATCGCGGCACGCCCGGTGCGCTGAGGGGGGCATGTGAGTTATCTGCGACACATACGGGCGTGCAACGCCCCGGTCACCGAGTCCTTCCTGCCCTGGTACATCGACGGCCGGGTGCATGGATGGATACGCCCGGCCTTTGCCGATCACCTGGCTGACTGGCCGGACCTGTTCGAGCGCCGTGACGAGGCCCTGCACACGCCCTCGGCACGGGTGCCGGAACTCACCGGGCGGCTGGCCCAGGTGGCCCGCGAACTGGCAGCCCGGGGTGTGGTCACGGCGCTGCTCGACGAACCCTACCCGGTTACCGCGGGTGGGCGCGAGCAGGCCATTGCCACGGTGGATCGCGCCCTGGCCGCGCCACTGGGCCTGCGTTCCTTCGGCCAGCACCTCAACGGTTATGTACGCGATGGCGGGCGCATCCTGATGTGGGTTGGCCGACGTGCGCGCGATCGCCTGATCTGTCCCGGTGCGCTGGATCAGCTGGTCGCCGGCGGCCTGCCGCACGGCGTCGATCTGTGGGACAACCTGGTCAAGGAATGTGCCGAGGAGGCCGGCATGCCTGAAGCACTGGCCCGCCGCGCCCGCCCGGTCGGCGTGCTGACGTACAATCGCGTGGCCGAGCGCGGTTTTCGTCCCGATGTGCTGTATTGTTACGATCTGGAACTGCCGGCGGACTTCGTGCCTCGCAATACTGACGGCGAGGTGGAGGAATTTCTTCTCCTGCCGCTGGAAGAGGTAGCGCGCATCGTGCACGAGACCGACGAATTCAAGCTCAACTGCAACCTGGTGATCATCGACTTCCTGGTGCGCCACGGGGTGATCGGCCCGGACGACCCGGACTACCTGGAGATCGTCACCGGTCTGCACCCGGCAGTGGGCATGCCCGAGACGAGTAGGGGGTTATGAGAAGGACATTCGACAGGATACTGGTGGTGCTGGGCGTGCTGTGGTGCCTGGGGGCCTGGGCGCGTCCGCAGACGGTGGCGGTGGAATCGCTGCATGCGGACGAACAGCAGCGGCGTACAGCGCTGGTGATTGCGCAGGTGCTCGAAGGGTTCCATTACACTCGGCCTCACATCGACGACCACCTCTCCCGTGACGCCTTCGAGCGTTATCTCGAAACGCTGGACCCCAATCGCAGTTTCTTCACGCAACAGGACATCGCCCGTTTCGAGGTCTATCGCGACCGCTTCGATGACGCCCTGGTCAAGGGGCGGCTCGAAGTGCCGTTCGAGATCTTCCGCCTGTTCCGACACAAGGTGGAACAGCGCGCGGCCTACGCCATCAACCTGGTGAACAATCACGATTTCGATTTTGGTCGCGACGAGGAGTATGTCTTCGATCGTGAGGATCAGCCCTGGGCGCGTGACGAGGTCGAGCTGGACGATCTGTGGCGCAAGCGGGTGAAGAATGACATCCTCATCGAGCGTTTGAGCGACAAGCCCTTCGAGCCGGAGAAGCTGGTCAAACGCTACGAGGGCATGCGCGACCGCGTGCGGCAGATGAACGCCGGTGACGTGTTCCAGGCCTTTGTCAACGCCATTACCCTGAGCATCGAGCCGCACACCAGCTACATGTCGCCCGAGGTGTCCGAGAATTTCGACATCGGCATGCGTCTGTCCTTGCAGGGCATCGGCGCGGTGCTGCGCAGTGAGGACGGCCACACCAAGATCATCCGCACGGTGGTCGGTGGGCCGGCGGCGCGCAGCGGCAAACTGCATCCCGGCGATCATATTGTCGGTGTGGCGCAGGGGCGCGATGGGCCGATGGAAGACGTGGTCGGCTGGCGCCTGCAGGACGTGGTGGAGCTGATTCGCGGTCCCAAGGGTTCGGTAGTGCGGCTCAACGTGATCCCCAAGAGCGAGGGCATCGGCGGGCGGGCGCGCGAGGTGGTGCTGGTGCGCGATACCATCAAGCTCGAGGACAAGGCGGCCAAGGCCAAGGTGCTTGAGGGGCCGGAGTACGGCGGGCTCAAGATCGGCGTGATCGACATCCCGGCCTTCTACCGTGACTTTGCCGGCCAGGCGGCGGGCAAGCGCAACTTCCGCAGTACCACGCGCGATGTGCGTCGTCTGTTGCTCGATCTGAAACAGCAGGGCGTGGACGGCATCATCATCGATCTGCGCCAGAACGGTGGCGGCTCCCTGGCCGAGGCCACCGAGTTGACCGGCCTGTTCATCGACAAGGGGCCCGTGGTGCAGATCAAGGATGCGGCCGGGCACGTGGAGCTGGAGCGGGACAGGGATCCCGGCGAGGTCTATGACGGGCCGCTGGTCGTCCTGGTCGATCGCAACAGTGCTTCGGCATCCGAGATCTTCTCCGGTGCCATCAAGGACTACGGCCGCGGTCTGATCGTGGGCGAGCCGACTTTCGGCAAGGGCACGGTGCAGACCCTGGTCAATCTGGCGCGCTACCTGCGCAGCAAGGAAGACCTGGGGCGCCTGCGCCTGACCATGGCGCAGTTCTTCCGCGTGCTCGGCGCCAGTACCCAGCACCGGGGCGTGGAACCCGATATCGAATTCCCCACGGCCATGGGCGCCACGGATCACGGCGAGCGGGCACTCGAGCACGCCATACCCTGGGCCGCCATCCAACCGGTGATCGATCCGCCGCGCATCGCCTTTCCCATTGCCTGGTTGCGCGAGCAGAGCGAGAAGCGCATCCGCGACAATCCTGGCTTCCGTTATCTGATCGACCGCGAAATGGAGTTCATGAAGATCCGCAAGGTCAAGAGCGCCTCGCTCAATGAGGAGACCCGCCGTGCCGAGCGCAAGGCACGCGAGCAGCGCCTCCTCGCCCTGCGCAATCGCCTGCGTACCTGGCGCGGGCTGCCGCCGCTCGAGCGGTTGGATGAAGAGGACGAGGACGAGCGCCTGGCACATGCCGACGAAGATCCGGAAGGGATTGATCGCATCATGCTGGAGGAGGCGGCACACATCCTCGCCGACTGGATCCGCGCCAGCCGGCCGTTGACCGCGCAGGTCACTGCGCATGACCGCTGATCGGGGCCGTACCGGCCGGAAGAGGTCGCCTTGTTTGCGCTGACCGGTGAGCGCCTGGCGCGCCTGCGCGAGGCCATGTCGCCCGAAGCCATTCGCCAGACCCGCATGGGGCTGGAGAAGGAGAGCCTGCGCGTGGCGCGCGATGGCGGCATCGCCACCACCCCGCATCCGCGCGCCTGGGGCGCGGCGCTCACCCATCCCTGGATCACCACCGACTATTCCGAGGCGCTGGCCGAGTTCATCACTCCGCCACTCGCCAGTTCGGGCGCGGCGCTGGACTTCCTGGCCGATCTGCAGAGCTACGCCTACCGCTGCCTCGACGACGAGTTTCTCTGGGCCACCAGCATGCCTTGCGTGCTTGCCGGCGGGCAGGGCATCCCCATCGCCGAGTATGGCGATTCCAACCTGGGGCGCATGAAACACATCTATCGCGTGGGCCTGGGCTGGCGCTATGGACGGGTGATGCAGGTGATTGCCGGCGTGCACTTCAACTGGTCGTTACCCGAGTCCTTCTGGCCCGCCTACGCCCAGCTGCTGGGCGAGCCGGATGCGGACGTCCTGCGCAACGACACCTACATGGGCATGGTGCGCAACCTGCAACGCATCGGCTGGATCGTCCCCTACCTGTTCGGCGCTTCGCCGGCGGTGTGCAAATCCTTTTTCGCCGACGGCACCAGCCACCTTTCGGTGTTCGACGAGGACACCTTCTACGAACCCTACGCCACCTCGTTGCGCATGGGCGACATCGGGTACCAGAACAAGAAGGAAGATGGTCTCGGTATCCACGTCTGTTACCGCGACGTGGCGACCTATGCGCGATCGCTGCTGTACGCGGTGACCACGCCTGCCGAGGCCTGGGAGCGCATCGGCGTCAAGGTGGATGGCGAATACCGTCAGCTCAACGCCAACCTGTTGCAGATCGAGAACGAGTATTACAACACGGTGCGTCCCAAGCAGGTGCTCGGCCGCATGGAGGCGCCGGCAGTCGCGCTGCTGGAGCGCGGCGTGCGCTATGTCGAGCTGCGCTCGCTGGATGTCAATGCCTATCATCCCCTGGGCGTGGACGAGACCCAGTTGCGCTTCCTCGAGGCGTTGATGTTTACCTGCCTGCTGGCCGACAGCCCGGGGCTGTCCGGCGATGAATTGCACGAGATCAACGAGAACATCCTGCGCGTGGCGCACCGCGGGCGCGAGCCGGGTCTGAGGCTGCGCTGTTGCGGCGAACCCGTACTGCTGAGCGACTGGGGACGGCGCATCATGGACGCGGTGATGCCGGTGGCCGAATTCCTCGATTGTCTGCACGGCGATGATGGCTACGAGGACGCGGTGGACGACCAGTTGCGCAAGCTGATGCACGTCGACCTTACCCCCTCGGCGCGCATGCTCGATGAAATGGGCGAACGCGGCGAGAGCTTCTACCAGTTTGCACGCCGGCTCTCGACCGCGCACCACCGCTATTTCCGCGAACGCGCCCTGAGGCCAGAGAGGGTCGATGAGTTCGATCGCCTGGTCGAGCAATCCTTTGCCGATCAAGCGCGCCTGGAGACGACCGACGACCGCGACTTCGACACCTTTCTTGCTGACTATTTCGCCCAGACCTGGCAGGCGCTCGAGACTCTGCAGGACTAGCCCGAATATTTCACCCGTCAAACAGCGTCGGCATCGTAACCTTATGTTCTGCCTAGAGAATCGTTAAAGAACGCGGGACAGGCGCCGGTTGCGGTTTGTCCCCGGCGCCCTTTTATCCCGATTTCGGCGTATTCCCGCTCGGTGTGGCGTGATTTTCGCTCAAGCGATAACCGGGCTATCACTTTCGCTGCAAATCGGCACCATAACTATGGTGCGCGTGTTCAACGCGCACCGCCGCCGGAGGCGCGGCGCAGCAGGGCGTCCAGCGCCCGGGTGGGCAACAGGCGCCGTAGCAGGGCGAAGGCGTGGGTGGGGATGGTGACCGCATAGCGCGGGCGCGGATGTGGGCTGTTCAGGGCGTGCAGTACCTTCTTCAGGACTGCTTCCGGCGGGAGGGTGAAGGGGGCGGCGTCGCCTTCTTTCTTCAGGCGGCGTTCCATGGCCTGGTAGGCGGCGCGGTGCACGCTGTGTTCGGCGTCGATCCAGCGCCGGTAAGCGGCTTCGGCGTTGGCGCGGAAGCGGCTGCGGATGGGGCCGGGCTCGATCAGGCTGACATGGATGCCGCTGCCGTGCAGTTCCAGGCGCAGGGTGTCGGCCAATCCTTCGAGCGCGAACTTCGAGCAGTTGTAGGCTCCGCGAAAGGGCATGGCAACCAGCCCGAGTACCGAGCTGTTGTGGATGATGCGCCCGCGGCCGGCGGCGCGCATCACCGGGATGGCCAGGCAGGTGAGCTGGTGCCAGCCGAGCAGGTTGGTCTGCAATTGCGCCAGCAGGGCCTCGCGCGAGAGGTCTTCGACCGCGCCCGGCAGTCCCCAGGCGCCATTGTTGAACAGGCCGTAGAGACGGCCCCCGGTGAGTTGCAGGGCTTCGTCGAACCCCTGTTGCACGCTGTCCGGGGCGTCGAGGTCCAGGCGCACCGCCTCCAGCCCTTCCGCGCGCAGCCGGGCCACGTCATCGTCGCGGCGCGCGCTGGCGATCACCGGCCAGCCTCGCTGTCGCAAGCCATGTGCCACGTGGTGGCCTATGCCGCTGGAGCAGCCGGTGATCAGCACGGGGCCGGGTCTGTCTTTCATGATGTCTCCCGCTGGGAAAAATGCCGCCTAAAGAACTAAAGTTCTGCCGGTATCGACCGCTATCCCGGTCAGGAATGCCGGCCTTCCCGGCATGATACGACTTGACGATGCGAGGGAGGTAGCGCGTGGATATCGCAACTCTAGTGGGCCTGCTGGGCGGGTTCGGCATCATCATCGGGGCAATCGCCACCGGCGGCGACGTGATGATGTTCGTGGACGTGCCGTCCGTGCTGATCGTGATCGGAGGTACCTTCATGGTCACGCTGATGCAGGTGTCTCTGGGGGACTTTCTCGGTTCCTTCGCGGTGGGCATGAAGGCCTTTTTCTACAAGGTCGATGACCCGAAGAAGCTGATCGAGGAAGGCGTAGCGTTGGCAGACATCGCGCGCAAGAACGGCTTGCTGGCGCTCGAGGGGCAGGAGATCAGCAACGATTTCATGAAGCGTGGCATCGGTCTGTGCGTCGATGGGCATGACCCGGCCCTGGTGCAGCGCATGCTCTCCAAGGAGATCGATCAGATGCTCGAGCGTCACGAGGTGGGCATCAGTATGTTCAAGAACATGGCCACCATGGCGCCTGCCATGGGCATGATCGGCACTCTGGTCGGCCTGGTGCAGATGCTGGCCAACATGTCCGATCCGGCGGCCATCGGCCCGGCCATGGCGGTGGCCCTGCTGACCACCCTCTATGGCGCGATAATCGCCAATGCCTTTGCACAGCCGCTGGCCGACAAGTTGGCGCGCGCCACAGCCATCGAACGCACCAACAAGTCGCTCATCATGGAGACCATCGCCGGCATCCAGGAGGGCATGAACCCCAAGGTGCTCGAGCAATTGCTCTCGACCTACCTGCCGCAGAAGAAGCGCCCGGGAGACGAGTGACATGGCTGACAAGTGTCCGCCCTGCGAGGACTGCCTGCCCGCCTACCTGGCGACCTTTGCCGACCTGATGTCGTTGCTGATGTGCTTCTTCGTGCTGTTGCTGTCTTTCGCCACCATAGACGCCATTCGTTTCAAGAAGATGGCCGAGTCGATGAAGGATGCCTTCGGTGTGCAGCGCGAGATTCCGGCGGCCGAGATCGTCAAGGGCGTGAGTGTGATCAAACAGGAATGGAGTCCCTCGGTGTCCGAGCCGTCGGTGGTCAACGAGGTCCGCCAGGAGACTTCGGATGTGGAGAAGGAAAACCTCAAGATGAACGACGGCGAGATGGACGCCGAGCAGGCCATGAAGCTGGCCGACCAGATCATCGAGAAGGAGCTGCAGGAGCAGATGGCCGAGTTGCAGGAGGCGCTCAAGGAGCAGATCGATCAGGGCTTGATCAGTCTGGAAAAGGAAGAGAAGAAGATCATCATCCGTATCCAGGAAAAGGGCTCCTTCGGTTCGGGCAGCGCGCGGCTGGATCCCGGCTTCTACAAGGTGATCGACCGCATCTCCGAGGTGCTGGCGACCCGGCCGGGCAAGATCCTGGTCGCCGGCCATACCGACAACATTCCCATCCGCACCGGGCGTTTCCGTTCCAACTGGGAGCTCTCTTCGGCACGCGCGGTGACGGTACTGCATGCCCTGTTGCGCAATCCCAAGCTGGACCAGCGGCGGGTCGTGGTGCAGGGTTTTGCCGACACCCGGCCCGTGGCCGACAATGCCACCCCACAGGGGCGCGCCAAGAACCGTCGGGTCGAGCTAATTATCATGCGCGGGCGTGACGAAGAGAGCGGCGAAAAGATCACCATTCCCACCGATTGAGTCAGCGGGCAGGAGAACGATGCACCGGAATGAAGACAAGCAGACGGTGAATGAGCGGCGCGAATATTTCCGGGTCGATGATGCAGTGCGTCTCAGCCTTCGGCCTGTACCTCCCGAGCAGGCGCAGAATCTGTCCGAGCTGCTCGATCGCAATCTGGCCGACAGCTTTACCATCATGTCCAGTCTGGCGGCGGTGACCGCCGAGATGGTGGTGAACATGCGCCGCATCGAGAACAGCGACCCGGACGTGGCGGCCTATCTCAAGGCGTTGGATCGCAAGATCGAGATCCTGGGTCGTGCCTTCATCGCCTGCGAATCGGAGCTGGTCGAACAGCCGGCGCATCCTGTCAATCTCAGTGCCGGCGGTATGGCTGCGCTGGTCAACGAGTGCTACCAGCCGGGACAGGTGGTGGAGATCCGCATGCTGCTGTTTCCCTCGTTCACCGGGGTGCTCATGTATGGCACCGTGGTGGCCTGCGATCCGGTGAAAGAAGACGATGCGGGTGCGGGGTACAGTCACCGGGTGCGCATGGCGTTCACCCACATGCGCGAGCAGGATCGCGATATCATCATCCGGCATGTACTGCGTTGCCAGAGCCAGGCCCTGCGGGGGCAGGGGCGGCGCGAGGACGGAGAGCCGGCGGACTCGGCATGAAGAAACCGAGTCGGGAAGCTCTGGAGAAAGCCCTGGCGGCGGCACAACGCATGCGTAGCAATGCAGTGGATCCGCATCATCTGGCACACGCGGTGCTTTATCTGCATGAACGTAACCAGCGCCTCGAGAAGGTGCTGAAGTACACCGAGCGTTTTATCCGGTTCGGTATGGCCGAGCCCGAGCTGGCGCAGCTGCGGCGGCTGGTGCAGCGCTTGCGCGAGGACGGCGGACGTCAGGAAGACGGCGGTCCCGACACCTCGCTGTTGCTTTGAGCCGTCGCTTCAATCTCTATATCAGCGTGTGGTAAAATTCGCCGGTTTTCGGGACCGGAGAGTGGAGTAATCACATGCCTTTCTACGAGTATCGCTGCGCGGAGTGCGGCCACGAGTTCGAGGCCATGCAGAAGATGAGTGACGCCCCCCTGCGCGATTGCCCGGAATGCGGCAAGCCCGCGCTCGACAAGCTGATCTCGGCAGCAGGCTTTCAGCTCAAGGGCAGTGGCTGGTATGCCACCGATTTCAAGGGCGGCAGTTGCGGCAAGCCCGCGGACGAGGCGCCTGCCTGTGGTACGGGCGGTGCCTGCCCGGCCTGTGAATAGGCAGCGCTTACAACCCTGATCGTTCCATGCGACGCCCCGCCAGGCGGGGCGTCTTGTTTTCATCCAAGGACATTCTATGCGCACCCACTATTGTGGCGAAATCAATGCCGACTTCATCGACCAGACCGTGGAACTGTGTGGCTGGGTCAACCGGCGTCGTGACCATGGCGGCGTGATCTTCATCGACCTGCGCGACCGCAGTGGGGTCGTGCAGGTAGTCTACGACCCTGACGTGGAGGACGTGTTTGCCACCGCCGAGCAGGTGCGCAACGAGTTCGTGCTGCGCATCAAGGGTCGGGTACGGGCGCGCCCCGAGGGCACGGTGAATCCTGACCTGCCCACCGGCGAGATCGAGATCCTGGGCAAGGAGCTGGAGATCCTCAACCGTGCCGAGACGCCCCCTTTCCAGCTCGACGACGAGGATACCTCCGAGGAGCTGCGCCTGCGCTATCGCTACATCGACCTGCGCAGGCCGCTGATGCAGGAGCGCATCCAGCTGCGCGCCAGGGTCACCCGCGCCCTGCGTCGCTATCTGGACGAGCAGGGCTTTCTCGATATCGAGACACCCATGCTCACCCGCGCCACTCCCGAGGGCGCGCGCGACTATCTGGTGCCCAGCCGGGTGCATGCCGGCAAGTTCTTCGCCTTGCCGCAGTCGCCGCAATTGTTCAAGCAGTTGCTGATGATGTCAGGCATGGACCGCTACTACCAGGTCGTGCGCTGCTTCCGTGACGAAGACCTGCGCGCCGATCGCCAGCCTGAGTTCACCCAGCTCGATCTGGAGATGTCCTTCATCGACGAAGAGCAGATCATGTCCCTCATGGAGGAGATGATCCGGGAGGTGTTCCGCGAGACTCTGGGTGTGGAGCTGCCCGATCCCTTCCCGCGCATGAGCTATGCCGAGGCCATGCGCCGCTTTGGCTCCGACCGCCCGGACCTGCGCTGCTCGCTGGAGCTGGTGGATGTGGCCGACCTGCTCACCGACATCGAGTTCAAGGTGTTCGCCGGCCCAGCGAAGGATCCGAAGGGTCGGGTCGCGGCGCTGCGCCTGCCCGGTGGTGGTCGTCTGAGCCGCAAGGAGATCGACGACTACACCAAGTTCGTCGGCATCTATGGCGCCAAGGGCCTGGCCTACATCAAGGTCAATGAACTGGCCAATGGCGTGAACGGACTGCAATCGCCCATTCTCAAGTTCATCCCCGATGAGGCGGTGATGGAGATCATGGCGCGCACCGGTGCCGAGGATGGCGATATCGTATTCTTTGGCGCCGACAAGGCGCAGGTGGTCAATGAAGCCCTGGGCGCGCTGCGGGTCAAGCTGGCCGAGGACCTGGGCCTGATGGAAGAAGGCTGGCGTCCGTTGTGGGTGGTGGACTTCCCGATGTTCGAATGGGATGAGGGCAGCGATCGCTGGCACGCCCTGCACCACCCCTTCACCGCGCCGAAGGCCGAGCAGATCGACCTGCTGGAGAGCGATCCCGGCGCCTGTCTCTCACGCGCCTACGACATGGTGCTCAACGGCACCGAAGTGGGTGGCGGTTCCATCCGTATCCACCAGGAAGCGGTGCAGGAAAAGATCTTTGCTCTGCTCGGCATCGGCGAGGAAGAGGCGAGGGAGAAGTTCGGTTTCCTGCTCGATGCGCTCAAGTATGGCTGCCCGCCGCACGGTGGCCTGGCCTTCGGCCTGGACCGGCTGGTGATGCTGATGGCTGGCGCGCACTCGATCCGCGACGTGATGGCCTTCCCCAAGACCCAGAGCGCGAGCTGCCTGCTCACTCAGGCCCCTTCCGAGGTGTCGGCCGAGCAGTTGCGTGAGCTGCACATCCGTGTGCGCGCACAGGAAAAGCGGTCCGGCTGATCCGTCTCAGCCGCTGGCCAGGGACAGGCCCGGGGCCTGGGGCTCGTAAGCGCCCAGTTCATCGATGGGCATGGGACGGCAGATGCCGTAACCCTGGACGAAGTCCACCCCGGCCTCGCGCAGCATGTGCACCACGCGCTCGTTCTCCACGAACTCGGCGATGGTGCGCAACTGCATGGCCCGTCCGATCTCGCTGATGGAACGTACCATGGCCGCGTCGATGCGATCGTGTTCCATATCCTTGACGAAGGCGCCGTCGATCTTCAGGTAGTCCACCGGCAGGTGCTTGAGGTAGGCGAAGGACGACAGGCCGCTGCCGAAGTCGTCCAGCGCGAAGCGGGCGCCGTGGTCGCGCAGTGTCTGGATGAAGTACTGGGCCTTCTTGATACTGGTGATCGCGGCTGTTTCGGTGATCTCGAAGCACAGGCGGCCCCAGGGGATGCCGAAACGTTCGACTTCGTGGATCAGGAATTCCAGGAACTCGTCGTTGGCGATGGATTGGCCCGAGAGATTGATGGCGATCTTGTCCAGGCGTTTGAAGCTGGCGGGATGGGTCTGCCAGTGTTTGCATACCGCGCGCACCACCCAGCGGTCGATCCGGCTCATCAGGTGGTAGCGCTCGGCGCCGGGGATGAAGGCGCCGGGCGGGATGATGCGGCCGTCCTCCCCGATCATGCGCACCAACACCTCGGCGCTCCAGTCGCTGCTGTGGTGCTGGATGGGCAGTATGGGCTGTGCCCAGAGGCAGAAGCGGTCCTGTTCCAGTGCCTCGCGAATCAACGCTGTCTGCGAGATCTCCTCGCGACGGCGTTGTTCCTCGTTACCCTCGGGACGGTACACCACGACCTGGTCGCGGCCGTTTTCCTTGGCAATGTAGCAGGCTGAATCGGCCGCGGTCAGCGCATCGGTCACGCTGAGGATGTGCCGGTCGATCAGAACCAGGCCGATGGAGACGCCCACGCCGAAAGTGCGGCCTTCCCAGTCGAAGCGGAAGCTGCGGATCAGCTCGCGCAGTTCCTCGGCGATGCGGCGCCCGTCTTCCACATCACAGTAGGGCAACAGCACCGCGAACTCGTCCCCGCCGAGTCGCGCCAGGGTGTCGGTCTCGCGCAGCCGCGTTCCCAGGCGGCTGGTGAGTTGGCGCAGCATCTGGTCGCCGGCATCGTGTCCGCAGTTGTCGTTGATCAGCTTGAACTGGTCGAGGTCGAGGTACAACAGCACGTGGCGGGCATTGCCCGGGCGGTCGGCGATCAGTGCCTGCAGGCGGCGTTCGAACTCGCGGCGGTTGATCAGCGAGGTGAGGTCGTCGTGCGAGGCCTGCCAGGACAGGATCTCGCGCATGCGCTTCTCCGAGGTCACGTCCTGCAACACCACTACGCTGCCGATGATCTCGCCGGCTGCCGAACGCAAGGGGGCGATGCGGCCACTGATGTAGATGCTCTCGTGGTCATCGAAGCGGATCTCCGGCTGGCCATCGATCTCGTTCGAGTGGCCGTGTTCCAGAGTGCTTTTCAGGTATTGGCGAACCTTGCGCCGGTGGTCCAGGCCGGTGAATCGCAGCAGGTCGGTGAGCAGGCGGTCCAGGATGCCGTCTTCCTCGCGCCGCAGCAGGCGACAGGCCGCACGGTTGGCGGAGTTGATGCGGCCACGGGCATCGGTGGTGATCACCGCCTCGTGGATGGACTGCAGAGTGATCTGTGCGAACTCCTTTTCGCGGTGCAGGGTTTCTTCGGTTTCTTTCTGGGCGGTGAGGTCGCGCAGGATGAGCAGGGTAAACGATGCCGCATCGCACTCGACCTGTGACACGCTGACCTCAGCGGGGAAATGCCGGCCCGAGCCATGGATGGCGGTGAGTTGCCGGTTGCCATTGTCATCGGCCAGAACCTGATCGAGGGAAAGCCCCGGCAGGATGGTGTGGATATGTGCTCCCAGTACCTGCGCGTCGTTCAGGCCCAGCAGCTCGTGGGCTGCCCGGTTCATGTCGACGATGCGTTGCCGGTCGTCCAGCGTGATGATGACATCCCGGATGTTTTCGATGATCCGGTGCGCCTGCATGGCCATGACGCGCTTCCCCTGGTCTGCGATCAGGAGAGTGACCTCCAGCAGGCACGAGGGGGCGTCCTCGATCTCCAGCGGCTGGATCGAGATAGAGAGCCGGGGCGGGGAGCCCTCACCGAGGTTGGCGCAGAAAGGGTTGGTGATTTCGAGCTGACTTTCCTGGCCGGTTTCGAGTGCGTCCGCGATGGCCAGCCGCAACGATTCGGGCAGCTTTGGAAAATGCTGATCCAGCCGATCGCCCTGGATGTCACCGGGATGGCGGGGACAGAAGAGGGCCATCCGCTCGTTCCACAGGCGGATCCGGCCGTGTGCGTCGAGGATGATCAGTCCTGGAGCAGTTCTCGAGCCCCCGGAATTCATCGTAACGCCTGTCATCGGCCACGCTCCCTGGTGCCGGCGCGACGGGCGAGGAATGCCCTGGGCGACAGGTGTCGCAGACATGGCTTCCCGCGGGCGACAAGCTGCAGGACCATGCCGGCGGCCCTTCCGGCATGACAGGGGGTCGGACGATTCCAGTGTTGCATGATCGGCATCGAAGCCCTGTGTGGGTTCAAACTCTGTGGTTTGGCGACCGGATGGCCGAAATCTTTAACGTCAGGATTGCACCCGGTCGCCGGGATGGGATGATAACCAACTGATTCCATTGCTGTACCATCGGGTGTTGGTCGGTATCGAGACGCAACCGCCCGGAAATCCGCTCCTGGGCTACTGGTTCGCTCGGAGAACCGCCTGAGAACGCCCGGTTCGGCACGATCATCGTGCCCCGGGGCAACGTGGGGAGCAAGGGGACTTCATGAATGGCCTTCCGCAGACCCGAGTCCGTGCTGGTGCTGGTGTGCAATGACCGCGGCGAAGTCTTGCTGCTGGAGCGGCGCTCGCCGGTCGGTTTCTGGCAGTCGGTTACCGGCGGCCTGCGGCGTGGTGAAAGCCCGCACATGGCGGCGCGCCGCGAACTGTTCGAGGAGACCGGCTTCGACCATGCGGTACCGCTGTTCGACCTGCGCGAGCAGCGGCGTTTCCCCATCGTGCCGCCGTGGCGTGCGCGTTACGCACCCGATGTGCACAGCAACCTGGAACACGGCTTCCTGGCCTGCGTGCACGGTCGCCGCATCCCGCGGCTACGCCCCGCCGAGCATGTGCGCTGGCGCTGGCTGCCGGCGCGCGAGGCGGCCGCACGGGTCTTTTCCTGGACCAACCGCGAGGCCATCGAGCATCATGCCGAGGCCTGTCGCGCGGGCGTCACTTCTTGGGTGGGGCAGGCGGGTTGGGTGAGTTGGGCACGATGGCCACCTCGTCGCCGGGATCGAGGCGGGTAAAGGGCTCGGCGAACTGCTTGTTGACCGTCACCCGTACATGTTCCGGTGCCAGCAGGTAGCCGCGTTCGCCCTTGACCTTCTGCAGCCAGGTGAGCAGCGATTCGACATCGGTCACGCTCGGCGGCGGGGTCAGTTCCTCGGTCTCGCGGCGCATCATGCGTGCCAGGTAGTTGAAGTAGAGCACGGTGATGCGGCGCTGGGCCTCAGGCTTGTCGCCCAGGCGATCGCCTTGGCGACTGTAGCCGGCGGCGGCCAAGCGGTCGAGATAGTCCTGCCAGTAGCGCTCCTGGTGGATGCCCAGGTCGTAGAGCGTCTCCCAGGAATAGATGCTGGTGTCGTGGCCGTCGTCGAAGACGATGCGCACGGCATAGGTACCCTGGGGCTCGATGCGCTCGATGTTGACCTGCTCCTTGCCCACGATCGGGGCATCGCGCGTGACCTCTTCGGCGGCACGCGAATACACCCGCAGGTATTCGCAGGGGTAGGAGAAGGACTGCCCGTCCGAGAAGGTGATATTGAGCAGACGGGACTTGCGGTGCAGGTTGATCTCGGTAGGGACCGGGTGTTCGTTCTTGCTCATGAGTTCTCGCCTGACGGGATGGGACAGGGTCGAATGCTGGCACGCTGGGCGGGCCGGTTCAACTGGCGGCTTGGGGCTCAGGCGGCCTGGCGGCGCAGTGCGCGGATTTGCTCGGCAAGTTGCTGGCCAGCCTTGCGGAAGGCGCGGAAGGCCGCATCATCGAGCGTGCCGCCGTCGGCGAACAGCACGCCGAGGGGGCGTTGCTCCACGAACAGTGACATGGCGAAGAAGCCGCCGGCCGATTGCGCATCCAGGGGCAGAGGGCGCAGCAGGGACAGGTATTTTTCGCGGTTCTCCGCGCGGATCCATACCGCGCGTGGTTGGGTCAGCAGCAGGCTGAACAGGTGCCTGGCGCGCAGCGGGAGTGCCAGCTTGCGCATCGGGCTGTCCGGCGGCCCGCCAAGCACCAGGCGGGCGCGCAGGACCTTGCGTTCGCGGTCGGGCATGGCCAGCAGGATGCGGTCCACGCCACAGGCTTGACGGATCTCGCGCAGCTGGTTGCCGAGCAGCTGTTGCAGCCCCCCGGTTGCCTGGCGGGACGGCGTGCGCCGGTAGTCGCGTCCGCGCAGGGCCGGCACTTCGACCTCGTGCTCGCCGCCGGGCAGAAGGATCAGCTCGCGCGCCGCCAGCGGGTAGCCGAAGGGATGCAGCCTGCGCGCGGCCTCTACCGCCTGCCGGTGCCACCAGGTGGCGGCGTCATGGTGATGGTGCGGCAGCAGGCCGGCCAGTATCTCGATGTGCAGGCGATGTTCTTCTTCCGGCCAGCCCGCGGCGCCGACCAGCGCGAGGCGTGAAGCCAGCGAGACCGATTGCGGCAGGCGATTGGCGGGGTCCCAGTCGCTGATCACCTCACGTGCCAGGCGCGGCAGCGTCCACTCCATCGCCAGCCGTCGGTTGACCTTTTTCAGCGGCTGTCCCAGTTCGGCGGTGAAGGCGACCGAGAAGCTCACGCCGTCGCGCATGGCGTTGGTGGCACGCGCGGCGGCCTCGAAGTCCGTGGCCCACAGCGCCAGCACGGCCGGGTGCTGCAACAGCGCGGCCACGCGCATCTCCACCGGGTGACTGAAGCCCATCACCCGACCGATTTGCTCAGCGTACCAGCCGGCATGTGCGGCCTGGCTGGCGGCGAAGGCGGGCGAAAGGATGTGTTGCAGGGGAGGGCGGTCGAGTACCGGCAGTTGCTCGAAGGCACGACGAAAGGCCTCGCGTCCGATCAGCGAGAGGGCGTGCGCCGGACCGGTCAGCTCGTCCACCGTCCCCCGGCGCAGGCGCTCGGCGGCCCGGTAAAGCGCCAGGGTGGCCACCGGATCGCACAGCAACACCGCTTCGAAATCCTGGTGGGTGCTGCGCGGGTTGGCCAGCAGGGCGCGCACCCGGCGTGCCGTCTCCGGCATGACGGGGGGACGGGCGCGGCTCAGGGTGGCAAGACGACGGGACATGAAGCGGCGTGCTCGGGCAGCAGTGGTTCCTGCTCCTGGTTGTCGGCCGTTGTGTCGGGGACTTGAGCACGCGGCCGGCGACGGGCGGGTCTGGTAAAATCGCCGCGATTCCGAATTCCACGCACGACGAGGTATCTCATGGCAGGTCACAGCAAGTGGGCCAATATCAAGCACAAGAAGGCCGCCAACGACAAGAAGCGCGGCAAGCTCTGGTCGAAGCTGATCCGCGAGGTCACGGTGGCAGCCAAGGAAGGTGGGGGGGACCTGGACTCCAACCCGCGCCTGCGCCTGGCGGTGGACAAGGCCAAGAGCGCCAACATGCCCAGCGACACCATCGAGCGCGCTATCAAGCGCGGTGCCGGGGGCGAGGAGCAGGGCAACTACGACGAGATCCGCTATGAGGGCTATGCCCCTGGCGGCATTGCGGTGATCGTGGATTGCCTGACCGACAACCGCAACCGCACCGCTTCGGAAGTCCGCCATGCTTTCACCAAGCACGGCGGCAACTTGGGCACTGACGGTTCGGTGGCCTATATGTTCAAGAAGCGCGGGGTCATCAGCTTTGCCCCCGGTGCCGACGAGGACGCCATCATGGAGGCCGCGCTGGAGGCCGGGGCCGAGGACGTGGTGACCCATGACGACGGTTCCATCGATGTCTATACCGAGCCGGGCGACTTCGAGGCGGTGCGCGACGGCCTGATCGGCGCCGGCCTGGAACCGGCCAATGCCGAGATCACCTTCGAGGCCGACACCCTGGTGGCGGTGGAAGGTGAGGCCGCTGAGAAGCTGCTGAAGATGATCGATTTTCTTGAGGACCTGGACGACGTGCAGGAGGTCTACACCAACGCCGACATCGCCGAGGAGGCGATCGAGGCAGCGGGCTGAACCCGGGTGCGCATCCTCGGCATCGATCCCGGCTCGCGGGTGACCGGATTTGGCATCATCGACAGTGACGGCTCGCGCAGCCGGCACGTGGCCAGTGGCTGTGTGCGTACCGGGGGTGACGACCTGCCGGCCCGTCTCGGCGAGATCTACCGCGAGCTGCATGCCGTGATCGCGGCGCATGGGCCGCAACAGGTGGCCGTGGAGCAGGTGTTTGTGGCCCGGAATGCCTCGGCCGCGCTCAAGCTGGGGCAGGCGCGCGGTGCGGCCATCGTGGCGGCGGTCGAGCACCGCCTGCCGGTGTACGAATACAGCGCGCGCGAGGTCAAGCAGGCACTGGTGGGCAAGGGCAGTGCCGAGAAGGAACAGGTGCAGTACATGGTGCAACTGCTGCTCGGCCTGCAAGGGAAGATGTCGCTGGACGAGTCCGACGCCCTGGCCATTGCGCTGTGCCATGCACACAACCAGGTGTCGCGGGCACGCCTGGAGGGCAGGGCATGATCGGCCGGCTGCGCGGGCGTATCGTCGAGCGTCGCCCTCCCTTCCTTCTGCTCGATGTCAACGGTGTGGGCTACGAAATCGAAGCGCCCATGTCCACTTTCTACGTGCTGCCCGAAGGTGAGGCCTCGGTGACCCTGCACACCCACCTGGCGATCCGCGACGATGCCCATGTGCTCTACGGTTTTGCCAGTGCCGCCGACCGCAGTCTGTTCCGCGCCCTGCTCAAGGTCAGCGGGGTAGGCGGCAAGATGGCGCTGGCCATCCTCTCGGGCATGACCGCTGCGGAGTTCTCGCTTACGGTGCAGGCCGGCGACGTGGCCGCGCTCACGCGCCTGCCGGGGATCGGAAAGAAGACTGCCGAGCGCCTGATCGTGGAGATGCGCGACCGCCTCGACAAGCTCGAGGGCGCCGGCCTGCCGGCGGCCGGCGAGGTCGCGCCGGTGGTTGCGCCGCCTGCCGAATCCGCCAGTGAGGAGGCCGTCGCCGCCCTGCTGGCGCTGGGCTACAAGCCGGCCGAGGCGCAGCGCCTGGTACGTGCGGTAGCGGCCGAGGGCATGGGTACCGAGGAGATCATCCGTGCCGCTCTGCAGGGAGCGGCCGCCAAGGGGAGATGAGCCCGGCCCGAACATGTCATCCGTCGTACAGGCCGGAGCGGCGTCCCCGCCGCGAACCTTCGGTTCGGGGTGTCGCTCGGGAGGTGACGGTAGTACCTGAAAGCGCTCCCGGATTCAGCCATAATGCGGGGCGTTTCCACCTCGCGGGGATCTCATGACTGGAGCCGATCGACTGGTGACCGCGCAGGCGGCCTCGGAAGACGCTGTCATCGACCGCGCTATCCGCCCGCGCACTCTGGCCGAGTACGTCGGTCAGCCGGCCGTGCGCGAGCAGATGGAGATCTTCATCCCTGCCGCGCGCGATCGTGGCGAGGCACTCGATCACGTGCTGATCTTCGGCCCGCCCGGCCTGGGCAAGACCACGCTGTCACATATCATCGCCAACGAGATGGGGGTCAACCTGCGCCAGACCTCTGGCCCGGTACTGGAGAAGCCAGGTGACCTGGCGGCTCTGCTCACCAACCTCGAGCCGCGTGACGTGCTGTTCATCGACGAGATCCATCGCCTGAGCCCGGTGGTCGAGGAGGTGCTCTATCCGGCGATGGAGGACTACCAGCTCGACATCATGATCGGCGAGGGGCCGGCGGCGCGCTCGATCAAGGTGGACCTGCCGCCCTTCACCCTGGTGGGCGCGACCACTCGTGCTGGCCTGCTGACCTCACCGCTGCGCGACCGCTTCGGCATCGTGCAGCGTCTCGAGTTCTATTCGGTGGAGGAGCTGGCGCACATCGTGCGCCGGTCCGCCGGTATCTTGGGCATGCAGATGGACCAGGCCGGGGCCTTCGAGATCGCCCGCCGCTCGCGCGGCACCCCGCGCATCGCCAACCGCCTGCTGAGACGGGTACGTGACTATGCGCAGGTGAAGACCGACGGCGTGGTCACCGCCGAGGTGGCGGATGCCGCGCTGGAGATGCTCAAGGTCGATCGCAACGGTTTCGACCACATGGACCGCCGCCTGCTGCGCGCGGTGATCGAGAAGTTCGATGGTGGCCCGGTGGGGCTGGACAACCTGGCGGCAGCCATCGGCGAGGAGCGCGGCACCCTCGAGGATGTGGTCGAGCCCTACCTGATCCAGCAGGGCTTCCTGATTCGTACCCCGCGCGGGCGCCTGGCCACCCGTGCGGCCTGGACCCATTTCGGGCTGACGCCGCCACACCGTGACGAGCCGGTAGCACCCGATCTTTTCGACGAGTGAACTTGTTCGTGGGCGAGATATCTGAGAAGGGAAACGAGGACAGCCGGTTTGTCTGGCCGGTGCGCGTCTATTACGAGGACACCGATGCCGGTGGGGTGGTGTACTACGCCAACTACCTGCGCTTTCTCGAGCGGGCACGTACCGAGTGGCTGCGTCACCTCGGCTTCGAGCAGGACGCCCTGATGCGCGACCCGGGCGTGCTGTTCGCGGTGCGCCGGGTCGAGCTGGACTACCTGCTGCCGGCCCGCTTCAACGACCGGCTCGAGGTGCACAGCCGTATCGCGCGACTGGCCGGGGCCAGCCTGGACTTTGCGCAGACGGTGGTGCGCCTGGATGATGGCGCCGAGCTGTGCCGGGGGGTGGTGCGGGTGGCCTGTTTGCGTGCGGACGATCTGCGCCCGGCGCGCCTGCCCGCAGCGATCAAGAGACGACTGACAACACGAGAAGACTGATTCCATGCCGACCGCCAGTGCCGATCTTTCCTTTCTCACGCTGATCCTCAACGCCAGCCCGCTGGTGCAACTGGTGATGGCCTCGCTGATTCTGGCCTCGCTGCTGTCCTGGACGGTGATCTTCGATCGCTCGCGGGTGCTGAAGAAGGCACGGCGCGAGGCCGAGGAGTTCGAGGAGCGTTTCTGGTCTGGCGGTGACCTGGGCGAGCTGTATCGCCGCCTGGGGCATGAAGACCTGAGCGGCGAGGCGGCCATCTTCCATGCCGGCTTCCGCGAGTTCGCGCGCCTGCGCGAGAACCCGGCGGTGGAGCCCATGGCTCTGGTCGAGGGCGCACGGCGGGCCATGAAGGTGGCCATGAGCCGCGAGCTCGACCAGCTGGAACGTCACCTGTCCTTTCTGGCTACGGTCGGTTCGACCAGCCCCTATGTCGGCCTGTTCGGCACCGTCTGGGGCATCATGAATGCCTTTCATGCGCTCGGCAATGTCAAGCAGGCTACGCTCAATCTGGTGGCCCCGGGCATCGCCGAGGCACTGATCGCCACCGCCATGGGCCTGTTCGCCGCCATCCCGGCCGTGGTCGCCTACAACAAGTACGCCAACATGGTGCAGCGTCTGGAGAACCGTTACGACGACTTCGTCGAGGAGTTCTCGAACATTCTGCAACGCCAGGCCCATGTCCGCGTGAAGCGCCGCTGAGGAAGTCATGTCCCGTCGTCAGAAGACACGCCGCCCCATGGCCGAGATCAACGTCGTCCCCTATATCGACGTGATGCTGGTGCTGCTGGTGATCTTCATGATCACCGCGCCCCTGCTCACCGAGGGGGTCAAGGTGGAGCTGCCGCAGGCCGACGCCAACCCCATCCAGGAGGACGCGCTGCGTCCCATCGTGTTCACTGTGGACCGCGAGGGGCGCTATTACGTCACCTACGACGATGACAAGAGCGTGCCGCTGGACGAGGAGGCCCTGCTGCTCAAGGCCGCGGCACTGATCCGTCACAATCCGCGCGCGCCGGTGCTGGTGAAGGGCGACCGCAGTGTGACCTATGATCGGGTGGTGCGCCTGATGGTGCTGTTGCAGCAGGCCGGGGCCGCCTCGGTGGGCCTGCTGACTGATCCGACCTGAACCGAGATGCTGGATATCGTTCGCCGTAACCCGCTGGCCTTCCTCGTCGCGGCCCTGCTGCATCTGTTGCTGGTCGCCCTGCTGGTGGTCGGCGTGGACTGGCGCGAAAAACCCAAGCCCCTGGCCTCGGACGCCAAGGTGGTGCAGGCGCGGGTGATCGACGAGCGCCGCGTGCAGGAGGAAATGAAAAGGCTCGAAGCGCAGGCCGAACGCAAGCGGCGCGCGGCCGAGGCGGCGCGCCGCAAGGAACAACAGCGCCTGGCCGAGCTGAAGAAACGTCGCGAGGCCGAGAAGCGTCGCCTCGCGCGCCTGGAGAAGGAACGCAAGGCACGAGAGAAGGCGGCCGCCGAGGCCAGGCGTCGTGCCGAGGCCGAGAAACGTCGGCTGGCCGAACTCAAGCGCAAGGAAGAGGCCCTGCGCAAGCGTCAGGAGGCGGAGAAACGCCGCCTGGCCGAACTGCAGAAGAAACGTCGCGCCGAGGCAGAAAAGAAGCGCAAGGCCGAGGAGGCCCGCCGCAAGGCGGAGGCGGAGAAGAAGCGACGCGCCGAGGAGGCCCGCCGCAGGGCGGAGGCCGAGAAGAAGCGCAAGGCTGAAGAGGCCCGTCGCCGTGCCGAGGCCGAGAAGAAACGCAAGGCCGAAGAGGCCCGGCGTCGCGCCGAGGCCGAGGCGCGTGAGCGGGAACTCCAGGCCCAGTTCGAGGCCGAACGGAGGGCGAGCGAGGCGGCGCGCATCATGCGCCTCATCCAGGACAAGGTGGCGCGCAACTGGAACCCGCCTCCGGGGACGCTGGACAAGGGGCTGAAGTGCAAGGTCCATGTGCGCCTGGGGCCGTCCGGTTCGGTATTGGCGGTCAGTGTGGTGGAATCCAGCGGCCACCCGGCTTTCGACCGTTCGGTGGAGGCGGCGGTGTGGAAGAGCCGGCGCCTGCCCATGCCCGACGATCCGGCACTGCGCTCGCGCAACGAGTTTCGTAATCACACCTTCATATTCGATCCGTCCAGGAACCCATGATGAGACACCTGAAGCTGATGATCCTGAGCCTGGTGGCTTTGCTCGGCAGCCTGTCGGCGCACGCCCTCGAGATCGAGATCACCGAGGGCGTGGAAGGGGCCTTGCCGATCGCCATCGTGCCCTTTGCCTATCGGGGGGCTGGCAACCCGCCGACGCAGGACGTGGCGGCCATCGTCACGGCCGACCTGGCGCGCAGTGGCCGTTTCAAGCCCCTGCCGCTGGCCGATATGCTGGCGCGGCCGAGCACGCCCGATGCGGTGGATTTTCGTGACTGGCGGGCAGTGAACGTCGAGAACCTGGTGATCGGCGAGATCGAGCCCAATGGGCCGCGTGGTTACCTGGTGAAGTTCCGCCTGTTCGACGTGTTCCGTGGTGGCCAGATCACCGGGTTCAGTTTCCCTACCACCCAGAACGACCTGCGTTCCACCGCGCATCGCATCGCCGACCTGATCTACGAAGAGCTGATCGGCGAGCGCGGGGCCTTCGACACGCGCATTGCCTACATCACCTCGGTGCGAGACCGCCAGGGGCGCGAGCGGGTACATCTGAAAATATCCGATGCCGATGGTTACAATCCGCAGACCATCGTCGCTTCCGACGAGCCGCTGATGTCACCGGCCTGGTCACCGGACGGGCGGCGCATCGCCTATGTTTCCTTCGAGAAGCACCGGCCTTCGGTTTGGGTACAGGACGTGTTGACTGGCAAGCGCGAGCGGATCACCTCGTACAAGGGGATCAACGGGGCACCGGCCTGGTCGCCGGACGGGCGCCGCCTGGCACTCACCCTGTCCAAGGACGGCAACCCGGACATCTACATCTTCGATTTGCGCCGGCGCAGCCTGCGCAAGCTCACACATCACTGGGCCATCGACACGGAACCGGCCTGGTCGCCGGACGGCAAGAGCATCGTGTTCACTTCCGATCGTGGCGGCACGCCGCAGATCTACCGGGTGCCGGTCTCCGGCGGTGAGCCTGAGCGCATCACCTTCGAGGGCAATTACAATGCGCGTGCCTCCTGGGCGCCGGACGGGCGATATTTGACGCTGGTCACACGGGTGAACGGAAACTTTCGCATTGGGCTGCTGGATATGGAGAATGGCGACCTGCAGGTGCTCAGCCGGGGCGATCTGGACGAGTCACCGAGTTTCGCGCCCAATGGTAGCATGATAATTTACGCCGGCAGGGACGGCGGTCGGGGCGTACTCTGGGCCGTATCCACCGATGGACGGGTTAGACAGCGCCTGGCAACGCAGGTGGGGGATGTACGGGAGCCCGCCTGGTCGCCCTATCACCAACAATGAATCATCACCAACAATGAAGAGGATCCGATCGATGAACACGAAACGTCTGAGCTGGCTGGCCATGGTCGCGGCTGCCCTGCTGTTTGCAGGCTGTTCCAGTACCGGGACACGGGAAGAAGGCGCCGCGGCGTCCGACAAGGCAGGCGCCCAGGTCGTCGAGGGTGGCGACGCGCAGACTGCCGGTGCAGCCCAGGGGGGGGGCTGGCAGGGCAACCCACTGGAGGATCCCAACAGCCTGTTGTCCAAGCGCAAGGTCTATTTCGATTTCGACAAGAGCAACATCAAGCCCGAGTACGTCGAGGTGCTGCGCGCACATGCCGAGTATCTGGCGTCGCATCCGCTGGTCAAGGTGACTATCGAGGGGCACTGTGACGAGCGTGGCTCGCGCGAGTACAACATTGGGCTGGGCGAGCGCCGTGCCAATGCAGTGAAGCGCTTTCTCGAGGCCGAGGGGGTCGATCCGGCGCAGCTGAACACCATCAGCTACGGTGAGGAGCGTCCCGAGGCGCTGGGGCACAACGAGGCGGCCTGGTCGAAGAACCGCCGCGCAGTGCTTGTCTACTGAAACGATGCGCCAGCGCGCTGTTGTGATGGTGGGCCTGCTGGCGGTGTTGCCGTCGGCAGGGCTTTCTGCCCCCCAGGCTGCGGGGGTGGCCCTGGAGCAGCGCGTCGAGCGGCTGGAGCGCCGTGCCGCGCGTATCACCGAGCTGACGCTGGCGGTGGATGCCTTGCGCCAGGAGAACAGCCGGCTGCGGGGCGAGATGGAGCGCCTGCAGCACGAGCTGCAGCAGTTGCGGCGTCAACAGCGCGATCTGTACCTGGATATCGATCAGCGATTGTCCCGTTTGCAGGCACGGCCACCGGCGCCGCCGGCGGTGATGGGTGATGCTGCCGAGGGGGGGGCTCCCACCGGAGACGCCGGCGAAGGCGAGCCTCCTGCACCGGCCGCGTTCGATCCGCAGCGGGTCCAGGCCGAGTACCAGGCAGCCTATGCCCTGCTCAGCCCGCGCGAGCGGCGCTATGCCGAGGCAGCAGCGGCCTTCAGCGAGTTTTTGAAGAAGTACCCGCAGGCACCGCTGGCAGCGAATGCCCGTTACTGGCTGGGCGAGGCCTACTATGTCTCGCAGAAGAACGCCGAGGCGAAGGCGGCCTTTCAGGCTCTGATCGATCAGCACCCCGACAGCGCCAAGGTGCCGGGGGCGCTGTACAAGATAGGGCGTATCCTGGCGGCCGAGGGCGATACCGAGGGGGCGCGCAAGACGTTCAAACAGCTGATTGCGCGTTATCCCGATTCGCCGGCGGCCAACCTGGCGCGCGAGCAGCTCAAGAAGCTCGCATCCCGCAACTGAGGCGCTCCTGCTCGCCTGCATGAATTCGCTGCGCATCACCGAGATCTTCCATTCCCTGCAGGGTGAGGCACGCGATGTCGGCCGGCCCACGGTGTTCGTGCGCCTGAGTGGCTGCCCCTTGCGTTGTACCTGGTGCGATACCACCTACTCCTTCAAGGCCGGAGAGGCGCTGTCGCTCGATACCATCCTGCAACGGGTGGCCGCCTTCGATACGCGCCATGTCTGTGTCACAGGGGGAGAGCCGCTGGCGCAGAAGGGCTGCCTGGCGTTGCTCGAGCGCCTGTGTGATGCCGGTCATGCGGTCTCGCTGGAGACCAGTGGTGCCCTGGACATCGGCGGGGTCGATGCGCGTGTGACGCGGGTGATGGATCTCAAGACCCCTTCGTCCGGCGAGCAGGCGCGCAACCGCTGGGAGAACATCGCGCTGCTGCGGCCGCAGGACCAGGTCAAGTTTGTGATTGCCGACGAACACGACTACCGCTGGAGTTGCGAGCAGCTCGAGTCGCATGCCCTGGTCGATCGCTGCGAGGTGCTGTTCTCGCCGGTGGCCGGTCGGCTGGCCCCACGCGAACTGGCCGAGTGGATCCTGCGCGATCGCCTGCCGGTGCGTTTTCAGATCCAGTTGCACAAGTACCTGTGGGGAGAGGAGGCCGGGCGATGAACGAACAGCCGAAGGCCGTGGTGCTGCTCTCGGGCGGGTTGGATTCGGCCACCGTGCTGGCCATCGCGCGTGAGCGGGGGTTCGCCTGCCATGCGCTCAGCTTCGACTACGGGCAGCGGCACGCCGCCGAGCTGAATGCCGCGCGCCGGCTGGCCTCCGCGCTGGGTGTGGTCGAGCACAAGGTGCTGCCCTTGTCGCTGGACGCCATCGGCGGCTCGGCGCTCACCGATCAGGCCATCGCGGTGCCTGAAGAGGGAGGGGAAGGTATCCCCGTGACCTACGTGCCGGCGCGTAACACGGTGTTCCTGTCCCTCGCCCTGGGCTGGGCCGAGGTGCTGGGCGCACGCGACCTGTTCGTGGGCGTGAATGCCGTGGACTATTCCGGCTATCCTGACTGCCGCCCCGAGTTCATCGCGGCCTTCGAACAACTGGCCAACCTGGCGACGCGTGCTGGGGTGGAGGGAGAGCGTTTCCGCGTCCACGCGCCGCTGATCGAGATGCGCAAGGCCGAGATCATTCGTACCGGCAGTCGCCTGGGCGTGGACTATGGCTTGACCATCTCCTGCTACCAGGCTGATGCCGAGGGCCGGGCCTGCGGCCGTTGTGATTCCTGTCGTTTTCGCGCCCAGGGCTTCGCCGAAGCCGGGGTGCCCGATCCCACGCCCTACCAGGATTGATCCCCGCCGCCCGAACGGCGCGCAAATTGCTCTGTGTTATCCGGCTGCAGGCCACCAGCGGTCGTGCAGGAATATTCTGCGCAGCCAGGACGTCTGTCACCCTGTGGAATCCCGAATAACCAGCCGGAGAGAGTGACATGCAGTTCGAGAGTTTTGTCGAGGCCCACCAGGCATTGTTGCTGGGCGCCTTCCTGATTGCCCTGGTGATGGGCGCGGTGGTCAACAAGACCAACTTCTGCACCATGGGTGCGGTGTCGGATTTCGTGAACATGGGTGATACCGGACGTCTGCGCGCCTGGTTGTTCGCCATCGCGGTGGCGGTGCTGGGCGTGAGCGTCCTGGAATATGTCGGGCTGGTGAACCCTGACGAGGCCTTCCCGCCGTACCGCGGCAGCCTCCTGCTGCTTGCCGAGAATGTCCTCGGCGGTCTGATGTTCGGCGTCGGCATGACGCTGGCCTCTGGCTGTGGCAACAAGACCCTGATCCGTATCGGTGGCGGTAACCTGAAGTCCATCGTGGTGTTCGCCATCATTGCGGTGATCGCCTATTTCATGATCAACCCCTTCCCGGGTTCCGACCAGACCCTGATGAGTGTGCTGTTCTACGACTGGATCCGCCCGCTGTCGGTGGACATGGGCGCACACCAGGACCTGGGTACCGTGCTGGCCGGTGAGGAGAACGCGGTGATGGGGCGTCTGGTGATCGGCCTGTTGCTGGGCGTGGCCCTGCTGGTGTTCACGCTCAAGTCGAGCGACTTCCGTGGCAACCGTGATCACCTGCTGGGCGGGCTGGTAGTCGGCTTGGCGGTGCTGGGGGCCTGGTATGTCTCCAGTAATATCTTCATCGATGCCGACGGCGAGGTGGTCAGTCTGAGCGAATACTACGAGCAATGGGACATGCTGGCCGATTCCGACGAGGGCAAGCCGGCCGCCGGCCGCCCGCTGTCGCCGCAGTCCTATACCTTCATCAACCCCATGGGGCAGACCTTCGGCTACTTCAGCTCCGGTCTGCAATCCAGCCTGCTGACCTTTGGTGTGGTGGCCGTGTTCGGTGTGGTGCTGGGTTCGCTGCTGTATGCGCTGATCAGCCGCAGCTTCCGCATCGAGTGGTTCAGCTCGCTGGCCGATGTGCGCAACCACGTGGTCGGTGCCGTGCTCATGGGCTTTGGTGGCGTGCTGGGCATGGGTTGCACCATCGGTCAGGCGATCACCGGGGTATCGACCCTGGCGATCGGCTCCCTGCTCACCTTTGGCGCCATCTTCCTGGGCTCGGCGCTGACCATGAAGGTGCAGTACTACAAGATGGTCTACGAGAGCGAGGCGACCTTCCACAAGGCCTTGATCACCGCCTTGGTCGATCTCAGGCTGCTGCCATCGGGCCTGCGGCAACTGGAGGCCATTTGAGCCTCAAAGGGGGGTTGAGCCTGAACGCGGCTTCGGTATAATGCGCGCTTCCTGGCGCGGTCGAGGCCGCGAACCGAGGGTCGTTAGCTCAGTCGGTAGAGCAGCTGACTTTTAATCAGTTGGTCGCAGGTTCGAATCCTGCACGACCCACCATATCGATCAACGGCTCGCGTCATCTACGGCGCGAGCCGTTTTCTTTTGGTCTCGGATTGGCGATCGGGCCACGTGTTTCCGTTACCATCCGATCGCTTGCGGGTATCATCGGCTGCCTCTTGTAGCGAAGCGTATCTCATGAGTGAGTCTCCCTTCTTCGACGAAGCGGCCCGGCAAGGCGGCCTGTTGTTGCGATGCTGTCCTGAGGCCACATGAGCTGGCCGAAATACCATCCACTGCCTTATCAACCGGACGGTGGTGTCTGGTTCGCGGCTCTGAGGGCGCTGGATTGTCCTGTCTGGCTGGACAGCGCGGGGGGCGTTGCCGGCGGGCGTTATGACATCCTCAGCGCCGAGCCGTACCGTTGCCTGCGCTTTGCCTGGGAAGAGGCCGATGCAGTGGCGAACGCCTTGCGCGAGGTGATCGCGCAGCCGCCCGCGGGCGACCCGGCGCTGCCCTTTGCTGGTGGAGCCATCGGTTATCTGGGTTACGAACTGGGGCGCGCCTGGCAGGGCCTGCCACGGCATCATGCGCACGACCTGCCGGTGGCGGCTTTCGGACTCTACGACTGGGCGCTGGTCCTGGATCATGGCCGGCAACGTGCGGTGCTGGTCGGCCAGGGGCGAGACCCGGCGCTGCGTCGCCGCTGGGATGCCCTGTGCAGCACCCTGGAGCAGGCAGCGAGTGTCGTCCCGGGGGAGGTGGCGGCTTCAGCGGAGAGGGCCGCTGGGGTGGCCGACAGCTTGCCCTGGCCAGCCTACGAGGCGGCCTTCGCCCGGGTGGCACATTACCTGCGCGAGGGGGATTGTTACCAGGTCAATCTTACTCATCGTTTCGAGGCTGAGTTGACCGTTCCGGCCTGGCACTTGTATCGGCGTCTGCGCACGCTCAGTCCCGCGCCCTACGGCGCCTTTCTGGACCTTGGCGACTTCCAGTTGCTGAGTAATTCGCCCGAGCAGTTCCTCTCGCTGCGCGAGGGTGAGGTGATCACCCGGCCGATCAAGGGGACCCGGCCACGCCACGCCGATCCGGAGCTCGACGCCCGGTTGCGTGCTGAGCTGCTGGCCAGCGACAAGGACCGGGCAGAGAACCTGATGATCGTGGACCTGTTGCGCAACGACCTGGGCCGGGTGTGTGTGCCGGGCAGCATCGAGGTGCCCGAGCTGTTCCGGGTGGAATCCTTCGCCCGTGTGCATCACCTGGTGAGTCCGGTATGCGGCCGGCTGGCCGCAGGATACGATGCCGTGGACCTGTTGCGTGCCGGGTTTCCCGGAGGGTCGATCACCGGTGCGCCCAAGCGCCGGGCGATGGAGATCATCGACGAGCTGGAACCGGTGAGTCGCGAGGCCTATTGCGGCAGCCTGTTTTACCTGGGGTTCGACGGTTGCCTTGAAAGCAGCATCGCCATCCGCACCCTGGTGCGGCAGGGTGCGAGGCTGCGTTACTGGGCCGGTGGCGGGGTGGTGTTCGATTCCCGCGCCGCCGAGGAGTTCCAGGAGTCGCTGGACAAGGCCGCGGTGTTCTTCGAGCTTGTCGGCGCGCGCCCCGAGGGTGATCAGCCGCCGTCGCGCATGCGCTCGTAATAGTAGTTGGTGGCCTCGACGAAACCGGCCACGCTGCCGCAGTCGAAGCGCCGTCCCTTGAACTTGTAGGCCAACACCATGTTGCGCTTTGCCTGGGTGAGCAGGGCGTCGGTGATCTGGATCTCGCCGCCACGCCCCGGCGGGGTCTCGCGCAGGATGTCGAAGATGTCCGGGGTGAGGATGTAGCGTCCGATGATGGCCAGGTTGGACGGCGCTTCTTCGGAGCTGGGCTTCTCGACCATGTCGGAGATCATGAACAGGCCGTCCTCGATCTCGGAACCAGCGATCACGCCGTATTTTTCGATCTGGTCCTGCGGTACCTCTTCGATGGCCACCACGCTGCAGCGGTACTTGGCATAGATGCGCACCATCTGCGCCATTACCCCGTCGCTGTTGCCGTCGCACAGGTCGTCGGCGAGGATCACGCCGAAGGGCTCGCGGCCGATCAGGGTCTCGCCGGTGAGGATGGCGTGCCCCAGGCCCTTCATCTCTTTCTGGCGGGTGTAGGAGAAGGTGCACTCGTCCATCAGGCGGCGGATATCGGTGAGATAGGCTTCCTTGTCAGTGCCGCTGATCTGTTGTTCCAGTTCGTAGCTCACGTCGAAATGGTCTTCCAGCGCGCGCTTGCCGCGCCCGGTGACGATGGCGATGTCATGCATGCCAGCCTCCAGCGCTTCTTCGACGCCGTACTGGATCAGCGGCTTGTTGACAATGGGCATGACCTCTTTGGGCATGGCCTTGGTGGCGGGAAGAAAACGGGTGCCGTAACCGGCGGCGGGAAAGAGACACTTCCTGATCATGATGGGGTCCGTAGGGGTTCCTGCGGGTCGCGTTTGTTCCAGGTCAAGCGGACTGCATTATCCACGATCCCGTGTCGCAAAAGCCATTCCAGTGCATCTTCGGCATCCTGCTCGAACCAGGCCTTCGCCGACCCCAGCCGGAAGCTGTAGCCCCAGGCGTCCATGTCGGCCTGCATGCGGGCACGGCCTACGCCGGGAAAGCGGTCGGCGAGCAGTATCTGCAGGTAACACACCGCGTTCTCCTCGGCTACATCGCCTCCGGCATCGGTATGCAGGGCGGCACGTCGCCGTCCGTCCATGCAGATCCAGTGACAGGCCTCGTGCAGGGCCGAGTGCAACGGGGTGTCGGGACGGACATAGAGGGTCTCGCCGACCAGGCCGGCTTCGGGCTCGCCCCAGAAGCTGCCGGGGATGGGCGTGCCCTCGGGCAGGTGCTCGACGCGCAGGCCGAAACGCGCCAGCACCTCGTCCAGGGGGGAAGCCAGTGGATCGCGGCAGAGGAGGACGGCAGACGACATGGCGGTAGATTCTATCAGCCGCTGCCGGGCGTGTGGTGCGGGGTGATGGTGGGAACGGCCTGGTTCCCTCAGCACTGTTCCCAGGGAAGACCGTGGAAGCGCCAGCCGCCCAAGGTGCTGCGGTGGTGTTCCTCGTCGAGCTCGCCTTCGAAGCCTTCGTCCACGTGATAGATGTTCTTCAGCCCGGCGTCGAGCAGGGCGCGACCGGCCTCGAGCGAGCGCTTGCCGCTGCGGCAGATGAGAATCACCGGCGCGCAACCGCTATCATTGGCGCACGCCACACCGCCGAGCATTAGCTTGCGGATTTCGGTGACGAAGTTCGGGTTGACCTCCCAGTCGGGCTCGTCGATCCAGGGGATGTGAACGGCCCCCTTGGGATGCCCGACGAAGAGGTATTCCATGGTCGAACGGATGTCCACCAGTACGCTTCTCGGGTCCTGTTGCAACAGTTCCCAGGCTTGCTGGGGGGAGAGGGCGACAGGTTCGGTCTGTTCGTTCATGGGGGCCTTCTGGTAGAGGTGGATGTTCTGCGGTTGATTGGGAGTTATAGAGGAAGTCTAGGGCCCGTGCTGTTTTTTCTGGATTGGAAATATTGATGCTGTACCGGATCGCCATCCTCTCCTTACGAGGCCTGGCTCGCCTGCCATGGGGCGCCTTGCGCCGCCTGGGCCGGGGGCTCGGTCGTCTGCTATATCGTCTGAACGGTCGCGAGGCACGCAACGTGCGGGCCAATCTGGCGATCGCCTATCCGCACCTGCCGGTGGCGGAACGCGAGGCACTGGTGCGCCAGACCCTGATCGAGAGCGCCATCACCTTCTGCGAGATGCCACGTATCTGGCTGCGTGACGAGGACCTGTCGGACCGCGTCGATCCAGCCGGCCTGCCCGAGCGCATGCGTGAACTGGTAGAACAGGGCAAGGGGCTGATCCTGGCGATGCCGCACCATGGCAACTGGGAGCTGGTATCGGCCGGCATCGACCCCTCCCTGCCGATCACCGGCCTGTACCGGCCGCCGCGCCAGGCCTTTCTCGAACCGCTGATGAGCCAGGGCCGCAGCATTGCGCGCATCCGCATGGTGCCGACCACACCTGCCGGCATCAAGGCGCTCAATCGCGCGCTCAAGGCCGGCGAGGTGGTTGCCATCCTGCCCGACCAGGTGCCCAAGAGTGCCGGTGCGGCCGCGGCCGTCGCCCCCTTCTTCGGCCGTGAGTGCACCACCATGGTCCTGCTCGGTCGGCTGGCGGCGCGTCATGGTAGCCCGGTGCTCTTTGTCTGGGCCGAGCGGCAACCCGATGGACGCTATCGCATGCGCCATTTCCTGGCCGACGAAGACATTGCCGCCACTGACCTGCAACGTGCAGCCGTTGTACTCAACCGTCACGTGGAGCGTTGCATCGCCGACGCCCCAGCTCAGTACCAGTGGGCCTACCGGCGTTTCTATCCGGCGGTGCCGGGGCAGTCCAACCCCTATGCTTGAGTACTCCCGGGAAGCCCCGATCAAGTACCGGGGCCACTTCGGTCCGCGGCGGGGCGGGGCTGACCGGCAGTTCCTCGAGCGACTCTGCCCACCGCCAATCCCCTAAAGAGTCGCGTTCGCAGGCCGCTATGCCGGTAGATCCGGATTGTTGCGGGCAGAGCGTGCTGCCCGGGGAGAAGACCATGGCACTGTGGACCCGATTGCTGTTGAGCGTGCTTTGCCTGTTGCCGACATGGCATGCCTGGGCGGCGCCCGAGAAGAATGAGGTGCGGGTGCTGATCGACATCTCGGGCAGCATGAAGCAGAACGATCCGCAGAATCTGCGGCGACCGGCGTTGCGCATGCTGGTGGGGCTGTTGCAGCCGGGCACCCGTGCCGGGGTATGGACCTTCGCACGCTGGAGTAATCCCCTGATTCCCTTGGGCGAGGTGGACAAGGACTGGAAGGCACGAGCACTGAAGCTCTCGGAACAGATCCGATCCCCTGGCCAGTTCACTCACATCGAGCGGGTGCTGCGGGATGCAACGCGTGATATCGATGCGCCTTCGTCCAGTTACAACCGTCACCTGGTGTTGCTGACCGATGGCATGGTGGATGTGTCGAAGCAGCCGGATGAGAGCGTGGCCTCGCGCCAACGCATTCTCGAGGAGATCCTGCCACGACTGAAGCAGCTGGGTATCCGTGTGCACACCATCGCACTGTCGGAGCGGGCAGACCACGACCTGATGAAACGCCTCTCGGAGGGGACCGGCGGTTGGTACCAGCAGGTGGATTCCGCGGAGCAGCTCAGCCGGGTGTTCCTCAAGGTGTTCGAGCAGGTCGGTCGGCCTGACGGGGTGCCGCTCAAGGACAATCGCTTTACCGTGGATCCCAGCGTGAAGGAGGCGACCATCCTGCTGTTCCGCAAGCCCGGGTCGGCCGATCCGGTGCTGATCTCGCCGGCGGGCGAACGTTATACCGACAGCGATCTCGTGGCGGGCGTGGCCTGGTACCGTGACCAGGGGTACGACCTGATCACCATCGCCTCTCCGAAAAAGGGAGAGTGGCGCCTGCTGGCCGACGTGGATCCCGACAACCGGGTGATGATTGTCACCGATCTCAAGTTGCAGACCTCCGAGGTGCCGGCCCACCTGGCAGTGGGCGAAGAGCTGTTGCTGAGCGCCTACCTAAGTAACAAGGGCAAGCTGGTCGATCGCCGGGCCTTCCTGCGCCTGTTGGACGTGCGTGCCGATGCCATCACCCGTAACGGCAGCGATCCACTGGGACTCAACGACGAGGGCCGAGATGGTGACAGCAAGGCGGGTGACGGCCGCTATGCGGTGCGCTATCACGAGAAGACTGCCTTCGACGAAGTAGAGCTGTTGTTCAGCGTGGACAGCCCAACCTTCGTGCGCGAGAAACGTTATCGCCTGGCGGTGCACGAGCCGGCATCGCTCAGGATAGAAGGTGAGGGCGATGCGGCGCGGGCGGTGGTCGAAGTCAACGGCGCGGTGATGCAGGACGGGGCCACGGTCACCGTCTGGCAGCAGCTCGATGGCCAGCGCGAGCTTCTGAAGAAGGATGCCAAGGGCTATATGCTGGCCGACCTCGCCGCGCCGGTGTATCTGAAGATCGAGGGCAAGAGCCGCCTGGGCAACCGGATCGCCCGTGAATACGGGCCGGTCTATGTACCGGGCGTTGAACCGCCCAAGGAGTCGGCACCGACCACTGAATCCACTCCGGCACAGTCCGAAGCACCACCGGCAGAGGCAGTGGTTCAGGAAGACGCCACTGAGGAGGAATCGGGATGGGTCTTGCCCGCAGCGATATTTGGTGTCGTCAACCTGCTGCTGATCGGTGGGGGCCTGGGTGTCTGGTGGTTCCTGCGTCGCCGGCGAGACAGTAGTGAAGAGGTGTCCCTGAGCGAGGAGATCGAGGCCGTGGAGGCCGAGCTTGCCGAGGCGGAGCCGGATGCCGTCATCGCAGAAGAGGCGGACGGTGCGTCGCAGGAGGCCCTGTCCGAGGGCGAGGCGAGTGAAGCAGAGGACACGAATGCCAAGGGAGAGGCGGCATGAAGGATCTGATGTTCTGGCTGGCGCTGGCGGGGGGGGAGGTCCTCCTGCTGGCGTTCGTGCTGTTGCTAGTGTACTGGATACGGCATACCGCCATGGCACGGCGTGACCGCGAGGCCATCGGTCGCCTGATCTCGGCGGTACGCGCGGGGCGGGCCGAGCGCGAGGCGGCAATCGGCAGCTTTCTTGCCGAACGCATGGGCCTGCAGGGCGCAGAGCTGGATCGTACCCGGGTGGCGATGATGCGCGAGGAGCTGGGATTGCTGCAGCGCTTTGCCACCATCTATCGTGATCGTGACGCCGGTAGCGCGGCGCAGTTCCATATTGCCCTGCAATCGGCGCTCGCCCCCTGGTTCGAGTTGCGTGGCGGTGGAGGTGCGGGCGAGGTGAGCGAGATCGACGACAGTGAGCTCGAGGCCTTGCGCCAGGAGAACAAGCGCTTGTCCGAGGAGCTGAGCGTGACCATGGAGACCATGAGTCGCATGCTCAGCGAATACTCCAGCATGTTTGCGGGTTCGGATGCCGCACCGGAGGCTGTGCCCTCAGCGGTTGGGGAAGTTGGGAACGATACGGTTTCCGGGGAAACCGAGCTGCCGCGTGCGGCCGCCGAACTCGATACCGAGATGCTGGATATTGGCGCAGGAGAAGACGCCGCCCCTGTCCAGAACGCAGAAGAGAGCGAGGGAATGGCAACGGAGCCGGTCGAGCCCGAGGCCATCGACGAGCTGTTGGCAGAGGAGCCTCTGGCTCAGGATCTGGGCGGATTGTTTGACGAGGACGAGCTGGCGGCGCTCGACGCATCGGAGACGGATGCGGAGGTGACCGATGGCGAGCAGGAAAAGGCCATCGTGATCTGAAGGCCCCTGTTCGGCGCCCGAAAAAAAGCCCGGCGGATGCCGGGCTTTTGCTTGCACGAAGTCTGGACTGTCTATTTGCGAGAGGACGGTCCGTTGTATTCGATGCCGTTGCTCATGTAGGTGAGGAAGTATTCCAGGTTGCGGAACTCCTCGCTCTGCGGTTTGTAGGGCTTGGCACGCATCTGCTTCATGCAGCCTTTGAAACGGCGATGGAAGGTGCCGAGCTCACCCCACTTGGAACGGTACACCGGCCAGCCGGTAGCCTGTCCCAGCGCCGGGCTGAGGATGTCGGCACGGATGTGCTGACCTGCCGACTGCACGTGGCAGGAACCGCAGCTGAAATTGAGCTGCCCCCGCCGTGCCCAGTAGATGGACTTGCCATTGTTGTAGGCGGCCAGGGCGTCCTTGTTGGGGATCTTCACGTTGATCTTCTGGCCGCGTGATTCGTAGGCCATGTAGGCCAGCAGGCGGGTGATCGGGCCCTTGGCGTATTTCAGGGGCTTCTCGCCGTTCTTCTCGCGACACTCGTTGATGGCCAAGGGCAGGGTGACCACCATCTTGCGCTGGTCGTCCCAGTACGGGTAGTTCTTGCGTTGGGCCGGATCGTCGTTGAAGCAGGAGCCATAGGTCTTGCCGTTGGCAAACGGCGTATTCCACATGGTCTCGCCTTCTTCGACCATCGGCTCGTAGGGCGGGAATTCCTCGATGGCCTCCCAACTGTCGCGCGAGGTCTTGTCGATGGCGTACACGCCGTTCGCATACTCTTGCAGCGGGACGCCTGGGAAGCGCTTGAAGAAGTAGTCCCGGTAGGTTTTCAGGTCTTCTTCCGGCGTCGTGTCAGTCGCCTTCTTGTCAGCGAAGGCGCCAGTGGCCGCAAGGGCACAGAGGGCGGCAATCGCGGTCTTCATTGGTTTCATGGGTTTGAATCTCCTCCCAGAGTGGAACTGGCATGCCCCCGGAGGGGCATGATGCCGTGGTGCCTTGTGGGTGTTATTTGATCTTGGCGCTTTTCGAATCGCTCTGTCCCTTGTTGTCGGTCCAGGCGATGGTGATGGTGTCACCCTTGCTGCCACCACTGAACTTGAAGGCCAGGTAAGGGTTCTTGGAAACGCCACCGCTCCACTGTGCAGTGAGTACTTCCTTGTCGTTGTGTTTGGCGACCACGTCCTGGATGAAGTGTGCCGGGATCAGCTTGCCGGTCTTCTTGTTCTTGCGCAGGCCGGTTTCCATCGGGTGGCTGATCAGACATTTAACGGTCACCACACCTTTCTTTTCCTTTGCGCGAATCTTGATTGATTTAGCCATTGGGTATTACCTCGAATATGTTACGCAGTTGCGATGGGGGCGACCGGGATCAACCGCCGCAGCCACCGACGGTGACCTTGACACCCTTGCGGTTGGCATACAGCTTGCCCCCGGCCTTGACCACGGCGACCACATCGCCGGTCTTGCCCATCTTGATGCGGGTAGAGACATCCGCCTTGGTGTTTCGGCTCAGGTTGAACAGGGCGACCAGCGGGGAGTTGTTGGCAGAGGCCAGGATGGCGATGCTTTCGACACCGGGGATGTCGGTCTTCACGGTCACCGGCACCACGGCACCGTTCTCGGCGATGTCAGGCGCCTTGATCTTGATCTTGTCCGAAGCCTCGGTCTGGCCCGAGCCGAAGGCGCCACTGAGTGCGTCCTGAGCGTTCTTGGCCTGGAAGGCCTTCTCGGGCCAGGCGGCCAGCACGGCTTGCGGCGCCAGCAAACCGGCGCTCACGGCGACACCCACGGTGCCCGCGGCCAGGGAGCCTTTCAGGAAGACTCGGCGTTTCATATCGGTATTCATCTTGCGTACTCTCCTGGGACGAAGTGACTTTGAACGGGGTATTTCTGACCAGCGGTCAGAGGGTGTACAAGTAATCGATGATGGCCTCGATATCCGCGTTCGACAGGATCTTGTGCTTGCCGAAAGGCGGCATCCGCGTGGACGGATTGTTCTTCGTGGCGTCGTAGATCTGGTCGAACAGCTTCTTGCGATCCGGGAAGCGAGCCTTCATGGCTACCAGCGGCGGGCCGATATCACCAGGCAGATTACCTCCGGCCATGACGTGACAGGCAAGGCAGTTACCCTTCTTGCGGTTCCAGGCGATCTCCTTGCCCTTGGCGGCCATGTTGGCACCCGCCGCCGAGGCAACCTGGGGCATCAGGCTGGCGGCGCTGAACAGGGCAGCCAGTGACAGAGCGATGGTTGCGTGTCTTGCGGTATTCCGCATCGCATATCCTCCTATGCTCGTTTTGGTGTGGAATGAAAGGTTTTCGAATTGTTTTGGCGGTTGTGAATCGGTCTGCCTTCGATGCGGACGCGTTTCGCTGATCACCACATTGTTGTCGGTCTTATGACTTTACCCACTGCGGGTAGCGCTCAAGCATAATGATTTAGTGGTCTGGCGCAACCCTGTGTTATGCAGTCCGGCATATCAGTAACAACTGATGCGTTGGGCGTGTATCAAGGACCCGATGCATAGACGCGGGGGCTCCGGATTTATTCCCGTTTTTTGCGTGCTGCCAGTTCCTCGCGCAACTCGCGCAGGCGGGCGTCGATGCGGCTGCTATCGAAGAAATCGATGCCGGGCGTCTTCTGTGCCAGCTCGAGTTGCAGGATGGCTTCTTCCAGTTCTCCGTTGAGGTAGTGATATTCCGCTTGGTGTCGGTGCGCTGTGACGGCATCTCCCGCCTCGCCACTGGCACGCGCCAACAAGGCATGGATGCGTGGTTCGTCGGCGGCCAGGCCAATATGGGAGCGCAGTTTGCGTTCGGCCTCGCGGAAGTGTCCGAGTGCGATGGCCAGTTCCGCATGGGCCAAGACCAGGGCGCGGCTCGAGGGGTGATGTTCCAGTGCGTCTTGCAGACGCTTCAGGGCTGCCTCGGGTTGGCCGAGGCGCTGTGCCACTTCGGCCCGGGCGATGATGAATTCGATGGTGTCCGGCGCCTTCTTCAGCAGCTTGTCGAGAATGGCAGAGGCCGCTTCGGGTTTGCCGCCTTGCAGCAGGCTCAGGGCGCGTTCGTATTCCGTGGCCAGGCGATTGCGATAACGGCCGTCTTCCAGTTGCCGGGCCAGGCGTGCGGCATGTGCCAGGGGTTGGTCTACATCGCGCAGGGCGATGCGTGCGCGGGTCAGCTCGAAGCGCAGGCTGTCGCGCAGTTGGCGTGCGGGATAGTGTGAGGCACGGCCCATGGCGTCGGCGGTGCGGCTGGTGCTCACCGGGTGGGTCATCAGGAACTCGGGCAGCTTGCTGGCATATATCCGGTTGGCCTTGCCCATGCGCGAGAAGAAGGCCGGCACGGCGTTGGGGTCGAAGCCGGCCGCCGCCAGGATGTCGATGCCGATGCGGTCGGCCTCCTGTTCGTTGGCGCGGGTGAAGTTGATCTGTTCCTGGATCAGGGCGCCCTGGCCTACGGTGGCTGCGGCCAGGCCGGCATCGCCTCCGGCAGCGACCCCGATGGCGATGGCCGCGAGCAGGACGGCGGCATTGGGCAGTGTCATGTTGCTGGCGGTCTCCCAGGCGCGCAGCAGGTGTTGCTGAGTGACGTGCGCGATCTCGTGCGCCAGTACCGCGGCCAGTTCACTCTCGGTTTGGGTGGTGGTGATCAGGCCGGTATAGACCCCGATGTAGCCACCGGGTCCGGCGAAAGCGTTGATCTCGCGATTGTCGATAACGAAAAAGTGAAAGGGCGTACCGGCAGCGTCGCTGTGTTCGACCAGGCGTTCACCGAGCTGCTGGATGTAGTCGCCGATCAACGGGTCGTCGAGCACGGCCTGGGTCTGGCGCACGTTGCGCATGAAGGCGCGCCCAAGTTCTCGTTCGGCTCTGGGTGTCATCAGGCCGCCGGCGCTGTTGCCCAGGTCGGGCAGGCGGGTGTCGAGGGATACCGCCGGTGCGGGTGTGGCCATCAGCGCGCTGGTGAGCACCAGGGAGAGCAGTTGCTTGCAGGATCGGGCCATGTGGTCTGTTTCCGCTCCGCGGGCCGCCTAGTTGAGCTGGATGCGTTGTCCCCAGGGGGGCTTTTCCTTTCCCTTGACCAGCCAGATCACCGGGTAGTTCGGTGGCTGGTCGGGAAAACGGCCCTCGGCGTCGGTAAAGTACACCAGCAGCTCGGGCTGCACACCGTTGGCTGCTATCCATTCGAACACGGGACGGAAGTCGGTGCCACCCCCGCCGGCCAGGCTCTCGGGCAGGTCGAAGTCCTCCCAGGGTTCGATGACCCAGGGAGCGCCGGGGGCGAGCTGCGAGTCGCAGGGCAGCAGGGTGACCCGGGCGCGCATCTGGCCCTTGAGTGCGGCGACCTCGGAGAGGAATTCCTCGATCTCGCCGGCCTTGATCGACCCGCTGGTGTCGATGGCCACGGCGATGTCGATCTGCGAACTCTTCAGTGAGGGCAGGATGGCGTCGCCCTCGCGCCGTGAGGGGCGCATATAGCTGAAGTCGTCGCGTGCCATGGCTGTCATGTAACGGGCCAGCAGCATGCGCCAGGGCAGTTGCGGCTGCAGCAGATGTTCGATCAGGCGGGCCAGGGTGCCACCAAGCTTGCCGGCCTGTTTCGCCTGTTGCGCTGCGCCGGCGAGGCGTTGCTGCCACTGTACCTCGAGGGTGGCGCGTTCCTCGGGCGAGAGCGGGTCGGGTGCGGGGTCGCCTTCGCCGGGTTGCGTGTCGTTGGTCTCGCCCTCCTGTTCGCCGTCACGGCCCTCGTCCTGCAGCGACTGGGCGCCTTCGCCTTCCCGGTTGTCGGACTGCTCGTCGAGCGGGCGCTCGCCACCGGGGTCGCCGTCCGGTTCGCCGGCGCCATCCTCGGGACGATGCCCCTGCTGCTGGTCGGCGTCTCGTGCCTGGCCCGACTTCTGCCCCTGCTGGCCGCCACCGGATTCGTTGTCCTGGTCGTAGAGATGCTGGTCGAGGGTCTTGGTCTGGTCGTTCTCGTCGATCAGTGGGTAGATCTCCTCGGCGGTCATGCCCAGGTACATGGGCATGATCTGCGCGTCGGGCGGGGGCTTGAGACCGTCCTCGATCAGCAGGGGGTTGATGGCGTAGTCGCAGGCCAGGTCCCAGCGGTGTTTGATGCGGTGCTGGCGGCGCGCGAAGTGCGACAGGGCGCAATGCAGCGCCTCGTGCGCCAGCATGAACTGGGTCTGGTCGAGCGACAGGCCGGCGATGTATTCGGGGTTGTAATAGAACTTGCGCGCGTCAGTGGCCGTGGTGGGGCACCATTTCGGATCGGCCGCGACCATCGGCAGGCGCAGTACCAGGGCGCCGAGAAAGGGTTTGTCGAGGATCAGCCGGGTACGCGCGGCGGCCAGCTTGGTCTCGACCCGTTCGATGTCCGCGGCCATGTCGTCAATCGTAGAGCATCACGTCGGCGATGGTATTCGCCCAAGTGGCGAACTGCGGTACGCCGAACAACTGTTCACCGATGGCGCGGTGCAGGTCGGAGACCAGCATCACCCCCATCTCACGTTGCGGGAAGGTGCCGGCATAGTCGAGGATGTGACCGATCACCTGCGCGGCATCTGCCTCGCCGCTGGCGCGGATGGCGCGGCCCACCAGGGCAGCGGCCACGGCGTATTGCAGGTCGATCTCCTCGGGTACGGGCACGCTCTTGCCGGCGACGATGTCGTCCAGGTCGGGCATCTTGTCCAGGCTGTTGACAAAGGCGGTCAGCTCGATGCCGGCGGCCGGCCCCACGCAGGCCTGCAGAGCACCTTGCAGCAGCTCGGGCAGGTCGCCGAATTTCTGCAGACTGCGGTGCGCGAACTCCCAGGAACGTGGCGAGGGGAAGGCCATGGGGTTGTGCGCCGGGTCGAAGTCGAACAGCAGTTCGGGGCGAAAGCGCAGGAAGGCGATCACTCGCTCGTCGATGCCGTGCGCATAGGCCCAGGCCACCCAGTCGTCGAGATGGGCCTCGACGTCGAAATGCGAGAAGCGGTTGGCCAGTGGCGCGGGCATGGTATAGGTGACACCGCGATCGCCCTGACGGTTGCCGGCGGCGAAGATGGCCCAGCCCCGGGGAACCTGGTACTCGCCCAGGCGACGGTCGAGTATCAGTTGATAGGCGGCGGCCGAGACGCTGGGCGGAGCCGAGGTGATCTCATCGAGGAACAGGATGCCGCGCTCGCCGTGGCGGGCGGCATCGGGCAGGATGGCGGGGATGGCCCATTCCACGTGCTCGCCATTGCGGAAGGGGATGCCACGCAGGTCCGACGGTTCCATCTGTGACAGGCGGATGTCGATCACCGGCACCTGGTGGCGTTCCGCGGTCTGGCGAATCATGTCCGACTTGCCGACCCCTGGTGGCCCCCAGAGCATGACCGGGGTGTGGTGACCTTCGAGGGTGCTGGTGAATTCGCGGTCCAGGATGGTGAGCAGTTGGGCCGGGCGCATGATGACTCCGTGTGTCCAGATCGTCGGTGAGACTAGGCGGCAAGCATGGTAAGTAGGCCCCCAAAGATCAACCCCGGCGGCAGCACGGGTAGCAGGAAGCCGGCCTGGTACAGGCCCCGACAGATTGTCAATATTGCGGCTTGTCAGCGGCGAGTAATTTAGATTATTCTAATGCCGTTTTTGAGCCGCCCACACCAAAAAATGACGAATAGGTGGGGGGTGCTGGGCCAAGGGGTGAAGGCCCTCAGGTCCGAGTTTTTTGCACGCCGTACCGAATGGGCGGCTTGGATTGTCAATCGGAGACCGGATATGAACCAGTTCTACTACGACGCTGTGACCAAAATGGAAGAAATGGGTGTGGACGAGGAGTACATCCAGGGTTGGCAGGCTGGCTTCTTGCAAAATCCCAAGCGCGAGGAACAGCGTATCACCGAGGCCTACGAAGCAGGCTATGCCGACGGTGAGGAAAAGAACACTGACAATTTCGGTAACTGGGTGAAGAGCTGATCCGTTCTTCCTTTACGGGCGGCGATTGGTTTTGCTGCCCGCGGATATAAAAGCCCCGGCTTTGGCCGGGGTTTTGTTTTGTGGTGGTAACGACCGTCTGGTCTGACGACCGGGTCGGCGTTAATCATCGACAACATGTCGTTCGACAATGATGGCCTGATCGGAGGCCTTCGCGAAACCGCCAGGCGCAACCCGGTGGCGCTGGTCATGCTGTTCATGGGGGTACGCCAATAGCTGCGTGCCCCCAGTCCCGGGATCAGTCGAACAGGTTGTCGATGGCGCGGCTGATCTCGCGGTCCACGTCCGGACCGTCCTTGTCCATCACCTGGTCGATGACCCAGCGATTGGACTGGGTCTCGCCCATGATCTGCTGGATTTCGTAGCCCAGGTGACGCATGAAGGGGTAAGACGGTCCGTCCTCGGTGTAGTTGAATTCGGCGTATTCCGCACCGCGCTCGTTGAGTTTGTCGATGAAGGGTTTCACATAATCGCCTGGGCCGAACAGGTCCACCGAGTTGTCTTGCAGGTGCCCGGCCAGGTGGCGGGCCACGGCAATCACCAGTTGGCGCCGTTCCTCTTCGTTGAGTCCCAACCGTTGATGTGCAATGCGGTCGATGATCTGCAACTGGAAGATCAGATACTCGACGATCACCGCCATGCGTTGTTCGTCGGTCTCGTAGATGAAATCCTCGCCGTGCAGGTTGATGGCTTTCTCCTTGGCGACCCGCCAGCTGATGAAGGCCAATGCGCCGGCAATCTCCTCGAGTGAATGTTCGCCCTCGTCGTTGTGCCAGCGGCTTTTGATACGCAGTGCCATGGATACCTCTCGTTGTGCTTGGCAGGGAGTCAATAACTGAGTATTTTACTCGGTAACCTGCCATGGAGCATCCATCATGTCGCCGGAGATTCTCGAGCTGGTCGAACAGGTCCAGCTCAATTGCCACATCAGCGACGCACGCCACGGTACCGACTACGGGCTGTGCACCTACCTGATGAAGATGCGTGAATACTATCGCTGGGAGCAGGGGTTGCCCTACGGCGAGGCCCTCGACAAGGACGCGGTGGGTGACTGGCTGAGTGAGCGCGAGGCCCTGTGGGACAGTCTGGCCGACGAGGAATACCGTCCGCTGGCACTCGGTGAGCACCGGCTCGATCCCTTCGACGTGGCCGCTGTCAACCAGCGTATCCGCGACCTGGGCTACCTGTACAGTGCGGGTCTGGCACAGTCGGGGCGTGCCCAGTTCTTTCTCACCCGCCTGCTGGACCACGAGCGGGGAGCAGACGGTTTCGACCTGTGGGTTGGCGGGGAGGAGCTGGCGCGTGGCCTGCATGTGCCGCCGGCCCTGCTGCTGGGTCGCGATATCTATCTGCGCCGCAATGCCCTCAAGCAGCTGCTTTGGGAAAAGTACGAGGCCTGGCTGTGGAGCCGGCCCGACAATGCCATGGGTCGGGCCCTGGCCTGTTATCCCTTCGAGAGCGATATCGATGCAGCGCTCGAGCGCATGACCGAGCGCGAGATGCAGGTGGTTCGCGATCACGAGATCGGCGAATACCGCGCCGGGCAACTGTTGGGTGAGGGGTGGGAGATGCTGTTGCTGCGGGTACTCGGCACCCCGGCCGAGCTCATGCTGCGCGCGGTGCGCGACAACCTGGCCGATTGCCTGCAGACCCTGCCGCGTCTGCTCGATGATCCAGGCGACGGCGCTTCGCTGCATGCCTGGGTCGGCAACCTGGGCAACATGCGCAAGGATCTGTTTCCCGAGGTGCTCGCCGCCTACGAGGCCTGGCGCGCCACGGGTACGCTCCAGCCTTGGCGCGATTGCGTCGAGCGGGGGCGGGAACACTGGTTGGCGCTGGCGCGGGATGCGCTGGCCGTGGAGGAGGAACAACCGCGCGGTGCCATCGCCGGGCGCATCATGGCGTTGGTGGAAGAGCGCCGGCTCTGAGTTCCGCTATCCGTCGACGGACCGGGCGCAGGCGCGCCGGTACAGCGCGAGCAGGCGCAAACCGGCCTGCTCGGCATCCGCACCAAAGATCACCAGGCCGTCTTCGTGGCCGCCCATGGCGAAGATGCCACCCTGTCGTGTTGCCGGCATCGCCATCAGGCGTTCTACCTCGTGCGCCATTGCCGGCGTGCCGTATTCGGCCGCGGGGTCGGTGACCGGCAGCTCCAGGCGATCGGCCTGTCGCCAGAGCAGTGGATCATGGATGTGGATCACGAAGCCGATGCCGGCGTCCAGCGTGTAGAGCTGGCCGTGTGTCATCGATTCCGACGAGGGTCGCGCCGGTCCCTGCGAGGCCACCCGGTTTTCTGCAATATCGCAGGACTTCACCCAGGCGAGGTCGTCCCGTTTCAGCGCCTGTTTGCCGCCGGTCTGGGTGCCGGTGATCAGGAAGCCCTCGGGGCCGCGCTGGCTGATGTTGCCGAAGGCCGCGCCCTGGTAACGCTCGGGTGGGTAACGCCCGATGCCGCCCAGTGCCCGGCAGCGGCGGAACCAGGCGAGGATCTCGCCGGGCTCTGCCCATCCCGGAAGTGGCCCGTTGGTATGCTCGAGTCGGAAGCGGATGATGCCCTCGGCGGGCGGGGTCGTTACGTTCATGGAGACATGATAGCAAGCATGCCGTTGCCGTTTGGCAGGCATGGCGCGCATGGCCTGCCTTTCGTTCGGGTGATGTGGTGCATGGGCTGGATGGAGCTGGCGTGCGATGTTAGCCTCGCGTGCGTCGGCGCGAGCCGTATCGCATCGGCCGCCGTCGTCTCTTCGGAAACCCGCAGTCCAGGGAGAGAGCCATGTCCGGTACCTTGCCGTCTGTCGCTGTCACGCCCTTCCGTTTCACGGGACGGGGAGGGCAGTACTTTCGTATCTGGATCGTCAACCTGATCCTCACCCTCCTCACCCTGGGTATCTACTCGGCCTGGGCCAAGGTGCGCACCCGACGTTATTTCCTGGGCAATACCTGGTTCGGCGAGTCCTCCTTCGACTATCACGCCACGCCGCTGATGATTCTCAAGGGTCGGCTGATCGCGCTGGGGCTGGCGTTGATCTATGTGGTCACCTCCAACCTGTGGCCGGTGATCGGCAGTCTCATGCTGTTGCTGTTCATGCTGGTCATGCCGTGGGTGATCTGGCGTTCGTTGCGTTTCAATTCGGCCATGACGTCCTACCGCAACGTGCGTTTCGGTTTCGATGGCAGGCTGGCGGAGTCCTACGTGGTGTTCCTGCTGCTGCCCCTGTTGGCGGTGTTGTTGTTCCTGCTGCCTTTCATCGGCATAGCCGTGGCCGCCGTCGAGGATATCGATCCCGACGAGGTCATGCTGGGGACGATGCTGGTATTCTGGGGTGTCGCCACCCTTTCGCTCGTTGCCAGCCTGGCGATGGCTCCCTATGTGCACAAGCGCTTGGTCGCTTATGTGCTGGGCAATCTGCGCTACGGGCAGGGGCGCTTGGAGGCGGACCTGAAGACCCGGAGCTTCTATGGCATCTACCTGGCGTACCTGTTGTGGTTCGTGCTCATCGTGACCGTGGGTTCCCTGGCCGTGGCTGGCCTGTTCGGCAATACCCTGGTGGGGATGGCAGAAGGGGTGAATTCGGGCAGCGGCGTGCCCGCTCAGGCGCTGGCCGGGATGATGCTGGCGTATGTACTGATGTTGCTGCTGGGTGTCTGGACGCGTGCCTGGTTCGAGGCGAAGGTGCGCAACCATGCGTTCTCGCAGCTGCGACTCGACGACACGCTGCAGATGGCTTCGAGTCTGGGCGTCGGACGCCTGGTCTGGATCCATGCCAGCAACCTGCTGTTGCTGGCCTTCACCCTCGGCCTGGCCTGGCCCTGGACCCAGGTTCGCCTGTCCCGCTACAAGATCGAGTCGGCCGCTGCCGAAGTGCAGGGCGATCTCGATGCCTATGTCTCGCAACAGCGCGCGGCCACCTCCGCGCTGGGCGAGGAGATGGGCGAAGTCTTCGATGTCGGTCCCGAACTCGGCTTCTGACGGCCCGGCGGGGCGAGCGCTGTCCGGTGCCTGGTATCCGCCGGGCAGTGCGGCGCGGCGCCCCGCCATCCTGCACAGCAATGGTCTGTACTACCGACTGGAGGTGGAAGGCGGCACCCGCCGCGAAGGCGATTTCCGACAGGTGCAGGTGAGCGACCGGGTGGGCGATATCCCGCGCCGCCTGGTGCTGCCTGATGGTTCGCTGTTCGAGACCTCGGACAATGCTGCCGTCGATACCCTGCTGCAGCGGGGAAGCCACCGTGACGGGCGCGGAGGCATCGTGCATCGGCTGGAGTCCCGGCGTTCGTGGATCGTTCTTGCCCTGTTGCTGACGCTGGCGGTGGCCTTCGGTGCGGTGTGGTGGGGTGTTCCCTGGGCCAGTCGTGCCCTGGCCCAGGCCCTGCCGGCTTCGGTCAACCAGTCGCTTTCCCAAGGGGTGCTCGAACTGCTCGACCAGTGGGTGTTCGAGCCGAGTGCCCTGCCTGATGCAAGGCGCGATGCCATTCGCCAGCGTTTTCGCGAACGCCTGGTTCCCGCCGACACCGGGGGGTTGCGCTATCGGCTGCATTTCCGCCAGGCCGGGGGCATGGCCAATGCGCTGGCGCTGCCCTCGGGCGACATCGTGTTGACCGATGCCCTGGTGGCGTTGGCCGACGACCCGGCCGAGGTCGACGCCGTGCTGCTGCACGAGATCGGACACGTGGTGCAGCGGCACGGTCTGCAGTCGGTGATTCGCGGTTCTTTCATCAGCATCGGCCTGTTGCTGGTGGTCGGTGACGTGAACGTCATCAACAGCCTGGCGGCGGCCTTGCCCGCCTTCCTGCTCGAGGGACATCACTCGCGGCAGGCCGAGAGCGAGGCCGACGACTACGCGCTGACGCACATGCTGAAACTGGGTGAGGATCCCGAGGCCTATGCACGTATCCTCGAAAAACTGGAGGCAGTCGCCGGTGACGCGGCAGGCGAGAAGGATCAGGCCCGCTTGCGGAGTTACCTGTCCACCCATCCGTTGACCGAGGAGCGGGTGGCCCATGCCCGTGCCCTGGCCCGGGGCGCGCAGCACTGAGCGGCCGGATTTCGGTGTACAATAACCGGCTTCCCCAACCCGATGTCCTGTCATGTCACTGAACACCACAGAAGAAATCATCGAAGACCTGCGGCAGGGCCGGATGGTCATCATCATGGACGACGAGGATCGCGAGAACGAGGGCGACCTGGTGATGGCTTCCGAGAAGGTCACGCCCGAGGCGATCAACTTCATGGCGCGTTACGGGCGCGGTCTGATCTGCATGACCATGACCCCGGAGCGTTGCCGGCAGCTGCGCCTGCCGCTGATGGTCAACACCGATAACCAGCTCGAGGCGACTAACTTCACCATCTCCATCGAGGCGGCCAAGGGTGTGACCACCGGCATTTCGGCGGCCGACCGTGCGACCACGGTGCTGGCGGCGGTGGCGCCCAACGCCAGACCCGAAGACCTGGTGCAGCCGGGACACATCTTTCCGCTGATGGCCCAGCCCGGCGGGGTGCTGGTGCGCGCCGGGCACACCGAGGCGGGCTGTGACCTGGCGCGGCTGGCAGGGCTGGAACCGTCCTCGGTCATCGTCGAGATCCTCAACGAGGACGGCAGCATGGCGCGCCGCCCCGACCTGGAAAAGTTTGCCGCAGAGCATGGGCTGAAGATCGGCACCATCGCCGATCTCATCCAGTACCGGATCAGGCACGAGAAGACCGTCGAGCTGGTCAGCGACTGCCTGTTGCCTACCCGCCACGGCGATTTCCACCTGTATGCCTACCAGGACATCGTGGGCAACGATATCCACCTGGCGTTGGTGAAAGGCAAGGTTCATCCCGATGAGCCGGTGCTGGTGCGGGTGCATGTGCAGAACAGCCTGTGCGACCTGTTCGAGAGCTCCCGCGACTGCGGTTGGCCGTTGCGTTCGGCCATGGATCATATCGCCGCCGAGGGCGCGGGGGTGATCGTGGTGCTGCGCAACTACGACACCGCGCGTGACATCGTCAACCGTATCGAGGAATACAAGCACGGCATCAAGCCCGAGCCGCGTGCCGACGGCAAGTGCTCGAAGAACGACGAGGAGCTGCGTACCATCGGCGTGGGCGCGCAGATACTGACCGATCTGGGTGTGCGCAAGATGCGCGTGATGAGCGCGCCCAAGCATCTGCATGCCCTGGCCGGCTTCGACCTGGAAGTCACCGAATTCGTGAATACCGATGAGCACCAGGAGGCTCCCGAGACATGACTATCAAGACCATCGAAGGCGGCATGACCGTCACTGGCGCGCGCTTCTGCGTAGTGGTATCCCGCTGGAACAGCTTCGTGGTGGACAGCCTGGAGGCGGGTGCCATCGACACCCTCAAGCGTCACGGCGCGCGCGACGAGGACATCACCGTGGTACGCCTGCCGGGCGCCTTCGAGATGCCGCTGGTGCTCGAGAAGATCGCTGCCTCCGGCGACTACGACGCCATCGTGGCGCTGGGCGCGGTGATTCGCGGCGGCACCCCGCACTTCGAGTATGTGGCTGGTGAATGCGTCAAGGGCATGGCTCAGGTGATGCTCAAGCATGGGGTGCCGGTCGCCTTTGGCGTGCTCACCGTGGACACCATCGAGCAGGCCATCGAGCGCGCCGGTACCAAGGCCGGTAACAAGGGTGGTGAGGCGGCTGCCAGCGCCATCGAGATGGTCAACCTGCTGCGCAAGCTGTGAGGGGCTCGTGAGCCGGCAACGCAGCAAGGCCCGTGCGCTCGCGCTCCAGGCCCTCTACCAGTGGCAGATGGCCGGGCAGCCGGTGCCCGATATCGTGCAGCAGTTTCTGCTCGAGCACGCCGAAAAGCGTTTCGACCGTGACTATTTTCGCGACCTGTTCGAGGGGGTGACCGGGCAGCTCGAGGCCGTGGACGCTGCGCTGGGCGAGGCACTGGACCGCGACATCGAGCGAGTCGACCCGGTAGAACGCGCCGTCCTGCGCCTCGGTGCCTACGAACTTCTCCGGCACCCCGAGATCCCTTACCGGGTGGCCATCAACGAGGCGGTCGAACTGGCCAAGACCTTCGGCTCCGAGCAGGGCCACCGCTACGTGAACGGCGTGCTCGACAAGGCGGCGCGCAGCCTGCGCGCGCTGGAGATCGGCGCCGCCGGGCGCGACTGAGCGCATGCCCGGCGAGTTCGACCTGATAAGGCGCTATTTCGCCCAGGCCACCCCATCGCGCGAGGACGTCCCCCTGGGCATTGGTGACGACTGCGCCCTGCTGAGGGTGCCACCGGAGCGCTGGCTGGCGGTGAGCAGCGATACCCTGGTGGCCGGTCGGCATTTTCTCCCCACCGTCGACCCCGAGAGCCTGGGGCACAAGGCCCTGGCGGTGAATCTCTCCGACTTGGCAGCGATGGGTGCCCAGCCGGCCTGGGCCAGCCTCTGCCTGACCTTGCCCGAGGCCGACGAGGCCTGGCTGGCAGCCTTCATGCGCGGCTTCTCGGCGCTGGCCGCACGCTACGGCGTGCAACTGGTCGGTGGAGACACCACGCGCGGGCCATTGTCGATCAGTGTCACCATCCAGGGCCTTGCCGATCCGGCACACACCTTGCGTCGCGATGCCGCACGGCCGGGTGACCTCGTCTATGTCTCGGGTACCCTGGGCGATGCCGGACTGGCGCTGCTGGCGCAGCAGGGGCTGTACACCCGCGCCGGCAGCCTGCCGTTCCTGCGCCAGCGCCTGGACCGACCCGAGCCGCGTGTCGAGCTCGGCCTGGCCGCCGCTCCGTTGGCGCATGCCGCCATCGATCTGTCCGACGGCCTGGGAGGTGACCTGGCGCATGTGTGCACGGCCAGCGGCGTGGGGGCCATGTTGTATCTCGAGCGCCTGCCGCTCTCGCCCGCGGTGCGCGACTACGTGGACGAGACCGGTGATTGGTCGCTGCCACTCTCGGCCGGTGACGACTATGAGCTGCTGTTCACCGTGCCCGGCGAGCGCCAGGCGGCCTTCGAGGCGGTCATGTGCGAACAGGCGGTGCCGGTGACCTGGGTGGGCATGATCGAGAGTGGTGCGGGTGTGCGCGCGCAATATCCCGACGGACAGATCGATGAAGGGGTGGCGAAGGGGCATGACCACTTTGCGAGCTGACGGATTGCCGAAGCCGGACATGCGCCGGCCCTTGCATTTTCTCGCCTTCGGTTTCGGTGCGGGCTGTTCGCCGAAGGCGCCTGGCACCATGGGCACGCTGATGGCGCTGGCCCTCTATCTGCCGCTGTCGCGCCTGCCGGACTGGGCTTACCTGGGAGTGACCCTGGCGGTCGCGGCGAGCGGGGTGTTCATCTGCGGCTGGTCGGCGCGCCGGCTGGGGGTGCACGACCACCCGGGCATCGTCTGGGACGAGATCGCGGGTTACCTGGTGACCATGCTGTGGGCACCCCCGGGCTTGATCTGGATGCTGCTCGGCTTTGTGCTGTTCCGCTTCTTCGATATCCTCAAGCCGTGGCCGATAGGCTGGCTTGATCGCCGCGTCGGTGGTGGCCTGGGTATCATGCTCGATGATCTGGCTGCCGGGCTCGCCGCACTGGGCCTGTTGCAGCTGCTGGCGCACGGGTTGGCGCTCTGAGTTCGAGGAGACCGCGATGTCGCGCGTCCTGTTTGGGTTGTGCCTTTCCCTGCTGCTCCCTGTGGCCTCGCTGGCGGCGCAGGTGCACGTACTGGCGCTGTTTCCGGGCAAGGCCCTGCTCGAGGTGGACGGTCAGCGCAAGGTGCTGGCGGTGGGGCAGGAACTGCATGGCGTGAAGCTGGTCGCTGCTGACCCGCACGAGGCGCGGGTGATGGTCGACGGGCGGGTGGAAAGCCTGCGACTGGGCAACGCGGTGAGCGACCACTATGCCAGGCCACAGCGCCAGGAGATCCGTCTGCTGCGGCGCGGTGACGCCTTTCACCTCGACGGTCTCATCAATGGGCAGTTGGTGCGCATGCTGGTGGATACCGGCGCCAACACCATGGCACTGAGCGGGCGCGATGCGCGCCGCCTGGGGATCCACTATGTGCAGGAGGGGCAGACCGCTGCGGCGCGTACTGCCTCGGGCGTGTCACCTGGCTATGTTGTGCGCCTGCGCTCGGTCAAGGTCGGCAGTCGCACCTTCCACGATGTGCAGGCCATGGTGATCGAGGGCGACTATCCACAAGAGGTGCTGCTGGGCATGAACGTGCTGCGCCACTTCGAGATGGACCACCGTGACAATCTGATGATCCTGCGCAGCCGTCCCTAGAGAAAGCGCCGTTGTTCAGCCCGAAGCGGCCTCCTTGTCGTGCTCGATCAGCGCGTAGGCGGAGTGGTTGTGAATGGACTCGAAGTTCTCCGATTCCACCACGTAGGCGCAGATGCGGTCATCACTGTTCAGGCGCGCGGCCACGTCGCGCACCATGTCCTCGACGAACTTGGGATTGTCGTAGGCACGCTCGGTGACGTACTTCTCGTCCGGTCGCTTGAGCAGGCCATACAGCTCGCAGGAGGCCTCCTGCTCGACCATCTCGATGATCTCCTCGATCCAGACGAACTCGCGGGTGCGCACGGTCACGGTGACGTGCGAACGCTGGTTGTGTGCGCCGTAGTCGGAGATCGACTTGGAGCAGGGGCACAGGCTGGTCACCGGTACCACCACCTTGATGTACATCTTGGGCTCGCCGTCACTGATCTCGCCAATCAGGGTCACCTGATAGTCGAGCAGGCTCTCCACGCCAGAGACCGGCGCCTTCTTGTTGATGAAGTAGGGAAAGGTCATCTCGATATGACCCTGCCTGGACTCCAGGCGCTCGGCCATCTCTACCAGCATCTGCTTGAAGGTATCGACCGAGATCTCGCGCTCGTGGGCATTGAGGATCTCCACGAAGCGCGACATGTGCGTGCCCTTGAAGTTGTGCGGCAGGTACACGTACATGTTGAAGGTGGCGACGGTGTGCTGCTCACCCTCGCTGCGGTCGGCCACGCGCACCGGGTGACGAATGTCCTTGATGCCTACCTTGTTGATCGCGATTTGGCGGGTGTCGAGACTGGACTGGACGTCTTCGATTTCGGCCGCATTGACCGGCTTGGGGGTGGAACTGGCTGTCATGGGCGATCCGGGCGGGCGAAGCCGCACCTCGAGAAGTTGACTAATTTGCTTGGGATTATACCGGCCCGCCGATAGATGGCCAAGCGGCCAATCACCGGGACGAAGCTCGGTATTATGCCGGTCCCGGCTTGTGGGCGCCAGCCGCAACAGTTCGAGAGAAGATCTCACAACGACCGCGACAAGGGCGAATGGGGGTTGTCGGGGCTGGCCTTGAGGCGATTGCGACCTTGGGTATCGAACACCAGCACCCCGTAACTGCCGTAGTGGGGCAGCTTGCGTGCCAGGGCGTCGATCAGGGCGGGTCCGTGTGCGCCGATGAAGCCGGTGCCGCGCCCCTCGTGATCGATGTTCACCCGCACCACGGCAAAGCGGTCGGCTGCCCAGTGGTGGCCGTTGGCGCTCAGGCCAGTGTGCTCGAGGCGGTACTGCGCATTCGTCAGCGGTGCCGGGTCGAGCAGGCGGTTGCCCCAGCCGAGCAGCAGGCGGTGCGCCGAGTCCGGGATTTGGTCGGCGGCGCGGTCGTCGATCACCTGCAGGCCCGGATAACGCTTGCGCCAGGCGTCGGCCAGACGCTGCCAGGCGGCGCGCTCGGCGGCCGGGGCATCCGACGGCAGTACCAGCCAGGTCGGGCCGCCGAACAGCAGGTTCAGCGCTGGTGGCTGCTCGCGCGGGTCGAGCCGGCGCAGCACATCGTAGTCGGGGTCCACGTGCAGTCGCTGTGGACGCGAGGGCAGGCGCAGGGTAAAGGGCTTTTGACGGCAGTCGAGGCGCAGGGTCTGGCGCACGACCTGTCCATCGGCGAGCGTGATCGCCACCGGCACATCCAGGTCGAAGGGGAGATCGGTATCCTGCGCCAGCTGGAGTTCCAGCCGGTAGCCGTCGCCGTCGTGCTGTACCCGGGTCTCGCCGAGTTGCAGGCGCGGCGCTCCCTCGCGCGCCAGCCAGGGCAGCAGGCGTGCGAGCAGGTCGGGACGGCCGCCCACCAGGGTACGCAGCGCAGTCTCGAAGCCGATGTGCTCGAAGTGATGGCGGCTCCAGAGGCGGCGCAGGCCGGCCGTGAAGGCGGCATCGCCCAGCAGGCGGCGGGTCATGTGGAACAGCATCAGTGACTTGCTGTAGCCCACCGACTGGGTGGCCGCGTCGTGGCGGCTGACGAAGGCGCGCAGCGGCAGGTCTCGGCCCTGCGCGGCATGGTTGCTGTAGCGTTGCAGGGCGCGCAGGCGGTATTGCGCATCCTTGCCCCGGCGTTCCTGCATCCAGTGATCGGCCAGGTAGCTGGTCAGTCCTTCGCTCCAGTTGCCCCGTGCGAAGTCCACCCAGACGCCATTGCCCCACCAGTTGTGCAGCAGCTCGTGGGGCAGCGAGGTGTAGGGGATAAAGGGCAGGCGCAGGACCTGGCCGCCGATCAGGGTGAAGGCCGGCATGCCCAGGCCGGTGGGCCAGCGGTTCTCGACCACCGTGAAGCGTGCATAGGGGTAGGGGCCGATCAGCGCCTGGTAATGCCGCAGGTAGTCGCTCAGCAGCGTGAGGTAGCGTTCGGCCAACGCGGGATCGTCGTGCAGCAGCCAGACCGCCAGGGTGGTCTCGCCCGCGCGTCTTTCGTGCCGGGTGTAGGGCCCGGCGACCAGGTACAGGGCCTCCAGGGGATGCGGGGTATTCCAGGTGACGATGCCGTCACCTGGTTCCCGTCGGCCCACGGCCAGCGCCTCCCAGCCCTGGGGCAGGCGGATGGCGAGGCGTGCGCCATGCACCGGTTCGCCGGTCTGTGGATACCAGACCGAAGTGCCGTCCAGCCAGACCCCGGCCGGAGAGATCTCGCCCGCCGGCATGCCGCCATGACCCCGGTCGGCGGGAAAGCGTGGCTGCCCGGCGTAGTGGAGCGCGAACTGTCGTGCGGGTTCGCTCAGCGTCAGGCGGTAGCGGGCCAGCACCCCGTCGGTGCCCAGATGCTCGAGCTGTCCCGGATGGGTTTCGATGCGCAGCCCGGCGTTCAGGCGAAACGCGAACTGCCGGACTGGTTCGTCAAGGACGATACGGTCGGTTACGATCAGGCGACCCGAATCCGGTTGCAGGGTGATGGCCATGTCGTGCGCAGGGCCGTCGGCCGCGACAGCGACAGCAAGCCACGAAAGGCATAGCATGAAACCGTACAGAACCCGCTGCATTTTCCCCTTTCTCCTTGCCCTGATGCTGGCCGGGTGCGGCAGTTCACCGGTGCGTTCGCCGCTGCCGTCGAACCATCCGTCGCCGCCGTCGGCGGATGATGCCCTGGTGATCGAGCCCGCGCTCAGCCCCGGCCTGCCGCAGCTGCTGGCGCGTCTGCGCGACCAGCGCCTGATCTATGTCGGCGAGGTCCACGACCGCAATGCCGACCACCGGCTGCAGCTGGCGGTGTTGCAGGCCTTGCCGCCGGATCGGGTCGCGCTGGGTGTCGAGTGGTTCCAGGCGCGTTTCCAGCCGGCGCTGGACGATTACATCGCCGGTCGCATCGCAGAGGAGGAGATGCTGCGGCGCACCGAGTACTTCACCCGCTGGCGCTTCGATTACCGGCTGTACCGGCCGATCATCCGCTATGCGCGCGAGCACCATATACCGATCATTGCCCTGAATGCGAGTCGCGAACTGACCGATGCGATCCGTGCTCGCGGCATCGCGGGGCTGCCGCCCGGCCTGCGCGACGAGCTGCCGGATAGCTACGACTTCAGCAATCGCGAATACGACCGCATCCTGCGCAAGGTATTCTCGCAGCATCCCCGCGAGGAGCAGGAGTTTCCACGCTTCCGCGAGGTGCAGCTCACCTGGGACGAGAGCATGGCGCAGCGTATCGCTGCCTATCTGAAGGTCCATCCCGAACGCCAGATGGTGGTGATGGCCGGGCGCGGGCATATCGCCGGACGGCATGGCATCCCCAACCGGGTGACCCGGCGCAGCGGCATCCGCGGCGTGGTGGTCTTGCGTCCGGTGGACGACGAGCCGCCGCGCGGCCAGGCCGACTACCTGGTGCTCAGCGAGGAACAGCCCCTGCCGCCGCGTGGCCTGATCGGCGCCCTGCTGGACACTGCCGACGGCCGGGTGGTGATCAAGGGCTTCACCCCGGGCAGTGCCGGGCGCGCTGCCGGCCTGCGCGAGGGAGACCACATTGTCGCGGTGAATGGCCGGGAGGTCACCGATTACACGAGCTTCAAGCTGGGCACACTCGGGCTTGGTCCGGGCGAGCGGCTGCGCCTTACCGTGCTGCGTCAGGGGAAGGACGGTGAAGCGCACCGGCAGACCCTGGTGGTGACGCTCAAGGTGCCCCGAGGCCGGGGGGTGCATCGTTGATCAAGAGGCCCGCCGACTATTCGCGGCGAGGGCCATCGATGGGCACGGCGCGATGCGCCTTTGCCCATCCTACCCACCATTCAACAAGCCTGACACCGTAGGATGGGCAAAGGCCCGAAGGGCCGTGCCCATCGAGAGACTTCCCGCCCTCTATCAGGTTTTAGCGCTGCCGGTCTACCACGAAGCGGGCCAGGGCGCGCAGGGTGGCCGCGCGCTCGCCAAAGGGCGAAAGGGTCTCCAGCGCGTCCTCGAGCAGGCGGTCGGCCATCTCGCGTGCCTCCTCCAGGCCGACCAGGGAGGGATAGGTGGGTTTGCCGTCGGCTGCGTCCTTGCCCCGGGTCTTGCCGATGTGCGCCGTCTCGCCCTCCACGTCGAGGATGTCGTCGCGGATCTGGAAGGCCAGTCCGATGCACTTGGCATAGTGATCGAGGGCGCGCAGTTGCGACTCGTCCGCCTGGTCGGCGCAGAAGGCCCCCAGGCGCACGCTGACGCGGATCAGCGCGCCGGTCTTGTGGATGTGCATGTTCTCCAGTTCGGCCAGGCTCAGCTCATGGCCCACCGCGTCGATGTCCAGTGCCTGGCCGCCGACCATGCCGCGCGAGCCGGCGGCGTGGGCCAGTTCGGCGAGCATGCGCAGTCGGGTGGCCGCGGGCAGGGCATCCAGCCGCGGGTCTTCGGCGATGATCTGGAAGGCCAGGGCCTGCAGGGCGTCACCGACCAGGATGGCCGTGGCCTCGTCATAGGCCTTGTGGCAGGTGGGGCGACCGCGGCGCAGTTCATCGTCGTCCATCGCCGGCAGGTCGTCGTGCACCAGTGAATAGGCGTGGATCAGCTCGATGGCGCAGGCGGGCACATCGAGACGTTCGGGCGGTGCCCCCAGCAGCTCGCCAGCGGCATGCAGCAGGACGGGACGGAAGCGCTTGCCATCGCCCAGCACCACATAGCGCATGGCCTCGTGCAGGCGGCCGGGGGCGACCCGGGGGGCGGGCAGGCAGGCATCCAGCGCTCGGTCGGTGCGCTGGGCCACCTGCTCGATGAAGTCTGCCAGCGGGAGCTCAGTCACCGTCGAAGGGCTCCGTGGCGGCGTCGGGTGTGTTGGCGGTGAGGACCTTTACCTTCTGCTCGGCCTGCTCCAGCGCCTGCTGGCAGCGACGGGTCAGGGCAATGCCCTGCTCGAACGATGCCAACGACTCTTCCAGCGAGAGCTCGCCCGATTCCATGCGCTCGACCAGGGCTTCAAGTTCGCCCAGGGCCTGTTCGAAGGAGATGTCGTCGTTGTCTGTCTTGCTCACGACTGTTGTCCTTTGGGATTTTCGCCATTCTAACGGGCCGTTGCCGAAAACGGTAAACTCTCCGCCGGTTCGTCCCCAATCGAGGAGGCAGGATGGCGTCGATGCGTAAACTGGTTTTTCTGTTGGCCTGGTGCCCCTTGTTGGCACCGGCGGCTACCGACGTGGCCGATCCCTACGCCCGCTTCCAGCCTCAGGACGATTACGACGAGAGCCTCGAGGTCCCCTGGATCGAAATCGAGACCCACGTGGAGAAGGGGCCGGACGAGCAGGGCCTGGTCGAGCTGGAGAACCAGCGCCTGCCGCCGGGCATGCGTCTGTTCGCCGACCTTGCGCACCTGACGGTGGATCCACGTGATCACGTCAGCCGCCTGTGGCTGGTGGTACGCTCGGCCCGTGGTGCCGACAACGCGACCTTCGAGGGGTATCGCTGCGCCACCGGTGAGTACAAGGTCTATGCCTATTACAATCCGCGGCGGTCGAAGCCGTTGCGGGTGGTGAACCTGCCGCGCTGGCGGGCCATTCGCCCGGCGAGCTGGCGAGCCGAGCTGGCGCGCGAGACCTTGTGCTCGGACACGAATCCGCGCGATCCCGACAGCGTGCGGCTGCGCCCCCAGCCCGAGGCGACCGATTATCAGTCCCCCTACGAATGAACCGACGTTTGCCTTCATGAGCCAGTACGACGCCTCCGCCATCGAAGTCCTCAGCGGGCTGGAGCCGGTGCGCAAGCGCCCCGGCATGTACACCAACACCGACCGCCCCAACCACCTGGCGCAGGAGGTCATCGACAACAGCGTGGACGAGGCGCTGGCGGGTTTCGCGAAGCGCATCGAGGTGCACCTCTACAAGGACGGTTCGCTGGAGGTGATCGATGACGGCCGTGGCATGCCGGTGGACATCCACCCGGAGGAGGGGGTGCCCGGGGTCGAGGTGATCCTCACCCGCCTGCACGCCGGCGGCAAGTTCTCCAACAAGAGCTACCAGTTCTCCGGTGGTCTGCACGGGGTGGGGGTGTCGGTGGTCAACGCCCTGTCGAAGCGGCTGGATGTGTGGGTCAAGCGTGATGGCAAGGAGCACCACATCGCCTTCGAGAATGGCGAGAAGGTCTCCGACCTGCAGGTGGTGGGCAAGGTCGGCCGCAACAACACCGGCACGCGTATCCGCTTCTGGCCCGATCCGCAGTTCTTCGACAGCGCGAAGTTCAGCGTGCGCCAGTTGCGTCACGTGCTGCGCGCCAAGGCAGTGCTGTGCCCGGGGCTGCGTGTCCGCTTCTTCCAGGAAGGCGAGAGCGAGCCCGAGGAGTGGTACTACGAGGACGGTCTGCGCGACTACCTGCTCGACGCCCTGGGCGATACACCCCTGCTGCCCGAGGAGCCCTTCACCGGCAGCATGGCAGGCAACGAAGAGGCCGCCGAGTGGGCCGTGGTGTGGCTGCCGGAAGGGGGCGAGGCGGTGACCGAGAGCTACGTCAACCTGATCCCGACCGCACAGGGTGGCACCCATGTCAACGGCCTGCGCACCGGGCTTACCGAGGCGGTGCGCGAGTTCTGCGAGTTCCGCAACCTGTTGCCGCGCGGGGTCAAGCTGGCGCCGGACGATGTCTGGGGCAACATCAGCTACATCCTGTCGGTCAAGCTGGCCGATCCGCAGTTCTCGGGGCAGACCAAGGAGCGCCTGTCCTCGCGCGAGTGCGCGGCCTTTGTCTCCGGCGTGGTCAAGGATGCCTTCGGGTTGTGGCTCAACCAGCATGTGGAGATCGGCGAACGCATTGCCGAGCTGGTGATCAGTGCTGCGCAGGCCCGCCAGCGCGCCGGACGCAAGGTCGTGCGCAAGAAGGTCACCCAGGGGCCGGCGCTGCCGGGCAAGCTGGCCGACTGCCTGCTCGACGATCCCGAGCGCACCGAACTGTTTCTGGTGGAGGGCGATTCCGCCGGCGGCTCGGCTAAGCAGGCGCGCGATCGCAATTTCCAGGCCATCATGCCGCTGCGCGGCAAGATCCTGAACACCTGGGAGGTGGATCCGTCCGAGGTGCTGGCCTCGCAGGAGGTGCATGACATCTCGGTGGCCATCGGCGTCGATCCGGGCTCGGACGACCTGTCGCGCCTGCGCTTCGGCAAGATCTGCATCCTCGCCGATGCCGATTCCGACGGCGCCCACATTGCCACCCTGCTGTGTGCTCTGTTCGTACGCCATTTCCCGCGCCTGGTGCGCGAGGGCCATGTGTACGTGGCCATGCCGCCGCTGTACCGCATCGATGTGGGCAAGCAGGTGTTCTACGCCCTGGATGAGCACGAACGCCAGGGCATCCTCGACCGCATCGCTGCCGAAAAGCTGCGCGGCAAGGTCACCATCCAGCGCTTCAAGGGCCTGGGCGAGATGAACCCGGCGCAGTTGCGCGAGACCACCATCCACCCCGACACCCGCCGCCTGGTACAGCTGGTGCTGAGTCCGGGCGACGACACCCACGGCCTGCTCGACATGCTCCTGGCCAAGCGCCGTGCCGCTGATCGCAAGGCCTGGTTGCAGCAGAAGGGGGATCTGGCCGAGGTGTGATCCGTCCGGCGTTGCCGAGCCCTCTCGCGGCCGACATGTTCTATCTTGATCTGGCAGGAGCTTGATCCCGATCAATCCATGTTAATTAGAAAATGTTAATATTCTTTTTGAATCCGCACTGCCGCGAGGAAACATGATGCGAATCCATCGCCTGTTGGGGGTATGGCTGTTGTTGCTGTCCGTTCAGGCCAGCGCCCTCCCGGACGGCCGGCAGCTTTATATCGACCATTGCGCCGCCTGCCATCAGTTCGAGGGGTCGGGCGGGATCGGCCTGCCCCTGACCGCCGAGAAATTCGTCGATTACAGTGACGACTATCTGGTAAAGACCATTCGCAACGGCCGGCCGGGGCGCATCATGCCGGCCTTCCAGGAACTGAGCGAGGCGCAGGTGAGTGCCATCGTGCGCTTCCTGCGCAAACGGACGAACACCAGGGATCGTCATTATGATCCAGCCCCGCTCGCGGGTGATCCCCAGCGAGGCAAGGTGCTCTACGAGAAGCATTGTGTGGCCTGCCACGCGCAAGACGGCAAGGGGGCGGGCGAGGGGACCGGGGTGAGCATCGCGCGCAAGCGCTCCTTCCTGGTCATGCCCGCGGCGATTGCCAATCCCGGTTTCCAGGCGGCGGCGACCGACCGCATGATCCGCCGCATTATCACCGTGGGGCGGCCGCAGTCGGGCATGCCGGCCTTCGGCAAGCAGTTGTCGCAGGCGCAGATCACCGACATTGTGGCCTGGGTGCGTGAGCTGGGCCGGCAGGTATCGGTGCGTGAGGCGCTGGCGGCCGACGAGGAGCCGTCGCACGTCTACGAGTCACCCTACGATTTCGAGACCACGGTGCGCAATGTCAAGCAGGCGCTGGTCGGCAACAATTTCCGCACCTTTCCCGATCGTTTCCTCGAGCAGGGGCTGACTGACGAGTTCAGCGTCAACCAGCGGCAGGTGGGCATCCGCTTCTGCAACTTCAACGAGCTCTACGGCATGCTCAACATCGAGCCGCGCCTGGGCGTGGTGCTGCCTTGTCGGGTGACCATCTTGGAGCGGCCGGATGGCAAGGTGCTGCTGATCATCCCCAACCTGCGCGTGGCCGCGCGCTGGTTCAACAACGACCAGTTGATCCGCCTGTGGGACCACATGGAAGAGACCTTCGCCGAGATCATCGAGGAGGTGACCCTGTGAAGCGCGTACTGTTGCTGGTGCTGTTACTGATCGCAGGCGCCGCCCCGGCCGATGGCATGCTCATGAGCCGGGTGGCCATGAAGGCCGACCTGGCGATCGAGTATCTCAAGACCGCCATCGAGGAACACGGCTATGCGCTGGCGCATATCCAGAAGTGCGACAGCGGTCTGGCCGGTTTCGGCTTCCATTCCGACACCTACCGGGTGCTGTTCTTCGGCAAGGTCAACGAGGTGCGTCGCATCAGCGAGCATCATCCCGAGTTCACGCCCTACCTGCCGCTGAAGATCGCGGTCGAGGCCGAGCGTGACGAGACCCTGATGGTGGCCGTCGATCCGACGACCTTCGAGCCTTACTTTGCCGGCGATCCCGGAATGGTCATCCAGTTCCGTCGCTGGAAGAACGACATCCTCTCCATCTTCGCCGACGTGCAAAAGGCCGCCGGCGGGCCGGTGGCGGCCCTGGACGCCGGCGAGCTGCAGGCGGCGCGATAGGGCGGCCCGGCGGGGTGTAGGGGGTGTAGAATCCCCGCCTTTGCAGCAGTTCCGGAGACACCCCGTCAATGGACCAGGAAACCGAATACAACCCCGATGGCACCGAGCGCCTGTCGCTGGCGCGCTTCACCGAAAAGGCGTACCTGGACTATTCCATGTACGTCATCCTCGATCGCGCCTTGCCCTTCATCGGCGACGGCCTCAAGCCGGTGCAGCGGCGCATCGTCTACGCCATGTCCGAGCTGGGCCTGTCGGCTGCCGCCAAGTTCAAGAAGTCGGCGCGCACCGTGGGGGATGTGCTGGGCAAGTTCCACCCGCACGGCGACTCGGCCTGCTACGAGGCCATGGTGCTGATGGCCCAGGACTTTTCCTACCGTTACCCGCTGATCGACGGCCAGGGCAACTGGGGCTCGCCCGACGATCCCAAGTCCTTTGCCGCCATGCGCTATACCGAGGCGCGGCTGACGCCCTATGCGCAGGTGTTGCTCTCCGAGCTGGGGCAGGGCACGGTGGAATGGCAACCCAACTTCGATGGCACCCTCGAGGAGCCGAAGGCCCTGCCGGCGCGCCTGCCCAATGTGCTGCTCAACGGCGGCACCGGTATTGCCGTGGGTATGGCGACCGACATCCCGCCGCACAATCTGCGCGAAGTGGCGGCCGCCTGCATTCGCCTGATCGAACAGCCGAAAGCCACGGTAGCCGAGCTGTGTGAGCACATCCCGGGGCCGGATTTCCCTACCGAGGCCGAGATCATCTCCGCGCCGGCCGATCTGTTGCGCATCTACGAGACCGGGCAGGGCTCGGTAAGGGTGCGTGCGCGCTGGGAGGTCGAAGGCGGCTGCGTGGTGATCACCGCCTTGCCCTACCAGGTGTCGGGTGCGCGCATTCTCGAGCAGATCGCGCAGCAGATGCAGGCGAAGAAGCTGCCCTGGGTGGAAGACCTGCGCGATGAGTCCGACCACGAGAACCCGACCCGGCTGGTGATCGTGCCGCGTTCCAGCCGCGTCGACCTGGAGCGCCTGATGCGCCACCTCTGCGCCACCACCGACCTGGAGCGCAGCTACCGGGTGAATATGAACATGATCGGCCTGTCCGGCCGCCCCGAGGTCAAGGACCTGCGCAGCCTGTTGCGTGAATGGCTGGAGTTCCGCTTCGAGACGGTGCGCCGGCGCCTGCAACACCGCCTGGACAAGGTCAACGAGCGCCTGCACCTGCTCGAGGGTCTGTTGATCGCCTTCCTGAACCTGGATGAGGTGATCCGCATCATCCGCAGCGAGGACGAGCCCAAGCCGGTGTTGATGCGCCGTTTCAAGCTCACCGACGTGCAGGCCGAGTACATCCTCAACACCCGCCTGCGCCACCTGGCGCGGCTCGAGGAGATGAAGATCCGCGCCGAGCAGCAGGAGCTGGATCGCGAGCGTGCCGAGCTGGAGAAGACCCTGGGCTCGAAGGCGCGCATGAAGACCCTGGTCCGCAAGGAACTGGCCGCCGATGCCGAGCAGTACGGTGATGCACGGCGTTCGCCCATCGTCACCCGGCCACCGGCCGAGGCCATGGACGAGACCGAGCTGGCACCCTCCGAACCGGTTACCGTGGTGCTCTCCGAGAAGGGTTGGGTGCGCGCCGCCAAGGGCCACGAGATCGACCCGGCCGGGCTCAACTACAAGGCCGGCGACGCCTACCTCGATTCGGCGCGGGTGCGCTCCAACCAGCCGGTGATCTTCCTCGACAGTACCGGGCGCAGCTATTCCCTGCTGGCACACACCCTGCCGTCGGCGCGCGGCCAGGGCGAGCCGCTCACCGGGCGTTTCTCGCCACCGGCAGGTGCGGCCTTCTGCGCGGTGATCGGCGGCGAGCCCGAGCGCTGGTGGCTGCTGGCGTCCGATGCCGGTTATGGCTTCCGCGTGCAGGCGCGTGATCTGCTGGCCAACAAGAAGAGTGGCAAGGCCGTGCTCCGGCTGCCCGAGGGCGCACGGGTGCTCAAGCCCAGCCCATTGCACGACCCGGACACCGACCGCCTGGTGGCGGTGACCAGCGCGGGGCACATGCTGGTGATTCCGGTCAGCGAACTGCCGGCCATGGCGCGCGGCAAGGGGAACAAGATCATCGGTATTCCGTCCAAGGCCGTGGCCGACCGCTCCGAGTACCTGGTGGGGGTGCTGGTGGTGCCGGAAGGCGGGCGGGTACGTGTGCTCTCGGGCAAGCGCCATCTCACGCTCAAGGCCGCCGACCTCAACGCCTACGAGGGGGAACGCGGGCGGCGCGGCAACAAGCTGCCGCGTGGTTTCCAGAAGGTCGACGGCCTGCTCCTCGAGACGTAGGAGGTTCGGCCCGAGGACGGACCTCCTACAAGTAGGAGCGGCGTCCCTGCCGAGAACCTTCGGCCGGGGATGGGTTCGGCCCGGGGACGGGCCTCCTGCGAACCTGTGGGAGTCCTCGCCGTGAACCTTCCGGGCTGTACCATCTGCACCATTTGCCTCTTGCCGAACGCGACGAGATCTCTGAATGGCCAGACAATCCAAGGGCCGGCGCAAGCCGGCCACCCGCAAAAAGTCCGTCCGCCAGCGCAAGGTCAACGCCCGTGCTCCTCGCCGGCGCGCCTGGTGGCGCTGGCTGCTCGGCGGGCTGGTGCTGGGCGCGTTGCTGTTCGGCGGCTACCTGCTCTACCTTTCGCAGCAGGTGCGGGTGGCCTTCGAGGGCAAGCGCTGGGCAGTGCCGGCACGGGTCTATGCGCGACCGCTGGAACTCTACGAGGGCGCGCGGGTGTCGGTGGCCCAGTTGCGCTATGAACTGACGGTGTTGGGCTATCGCAAGGTACGCCATCCTCGCAAGGGCGCGGAGTGGAGCCAGGCGCGGGGGCACTTCATCATTCACACCCGGCCCTTCGTGTTCTGGGACGGTGAGCAGCCCGCCCGCCGCCTGACGGTGCGCATCGCCTCCGGCCGGGTGATCGCCCTGAACGATGCCGCCGGCCGGCCGCTGGACCTGGTGCGCCTGGAGCCGGTGGAGATTGGCAGCATCTATCCCGCGCACAAGGAAGACCGTGTGCTGGTGCGCCGCGAGGACCTGCCCGAGCACCTGGTGCAGGCCCTGCTGGCCGTGGAAGACCGGCGCTTTTTCACACACCACGGGGTCGATCCGCGCGGCATCGCCCGAGCCTTGTGGGCCAACCTGCGCGCGGGGCGCACGGTGCAGGGCGGCAGCACGCTCACCCAGCAGTTGGTGAAGAACTTCTTCCTCACCCCCGAGCGCAGCCTGTGGCGCAAGGTCAACGAGGCGCTGATGGCGCTGATCGTCGAGGCGCGCTACAGCAAGGACGAGATCCTCGAGGCGTATGCCAACGAGATCTTCCTGGGACAGGACGGCGATCGGGCCATCCACGGCTTCGGCCTGGCGGCACTGTTCTATTTCAATCGTCCGCTCTCCGAATTGCAGCCCCACGAGACGGCCTTGCTGGTGGGGCTGGTCAAGGGGGCGTCCTATTACAATCCGCGACGTCATCCCGAGCGCGCGCGCAAGCGCCGCAACCTGGTGCTCGAGCAGATGCACCGGCTGGGATTCCTCGATGCGCGGCAACTGCGTGTCTACCAGGCGCGCCCGCTGGGCGTGGGGCGGCGTGGCCAGGGGCCGCAGCACCGCTATCCCGCCTTCATCCAACTGGTGCGCCGGCAGCTGGCGCGCGACTACCGCGAGGAGGACCTGACCTCCGAGGGGCTGCGCATCTTCACCACCCTGGACCCCTGGGCGCAGAAGGTCGCGGCCGAGGCGGTGGCCAAGGGGTTGGCACGCATCGAGAAGACACGGCGCCTGCCGGCCGGCAGCCTGCAGGCGGCGATGGTGATGGTGACGCCCGACCAGGGCGAGGTGCACGTCCTGGTCGGCGGGCGCCGCGCCGCTTACGCGGGTTTCAACCGGGCGCTGGATGCGCACCGGCCTATCGGCTCGCTGGTCAAGCCCGCGCTCTACCTGGCGGCGTTGTCCGAGCCGCAGCGCTATACCCTGGCGACCCTGGTGGACGACAGCCCGGTACGTATCGAGCTGCCCAATGGGGACTTGTGGTCACCCGACAACTTCGATCACCAGGCGCATGGCCGGGTGCCGCTGCACCGGGCGCTGGCGCATTCCTACAACCTGGCGGCGGTGCATGTCGGCATGGACATCGGCGTGCAACGGGTGGTCGATACCCTGCATGCACTGGGCGTGGAGCGCGAGATCTCGCCTTATCCCTCGGTACTGCTGGGGGCCGTGCCGCTGGCGCCGATCGAGGTGGCGCAGGTCTACCAGACGATCGCCGCCGGCGGTTTCCGTGCGCCGCTGCGTGCCATCCGCGAGGTGCTCGGCGCCGACGGACAACCCTTGCAGCGTTACCCGCTGGCGGTGCGCCGCACGGTCGATCCGGTGGCCACCTTCCTGGTGAGCGAGGCCCTGCAGGAGGTCGTGCGCGAGGGCACGGCGAAATCCTTGCAACATTGGCTGGGTGAGGGCTTCGCGGTGGCCGGCAAGACCGGCACCACCAACGACCTGCGTGACAGCTGGTTTGCCGGCTTCGGTGCCGATCGCCTGGCCGTGGTCTGGGTGGGTCGGGACGACAACCGACCGATCCGACTGACCGGCTCACGCGGCGCGCTGCCGCTGTTCGGCCGTGCGATGCGTGCGCTGCACCTGCAGGCGCTTGATCCGCTGCCGCCCGCAGGCATCGAGTATCACTGGGTCGAGGCCGACAGTGGCATGCTCTCGGCCGAAGGCTGCAAGGGCGCAATTCGCCTGCCCTTTGCCGCCGGCTCCCAGCCGCACCTGCGCTCCGCCTGCGGCGAGCGTGGCGGGCCGGGGCTGCTGGACTGGCTGCTGGAGCGGTGAGCGTCTCGGGCGCGGACCGCGGCAAACAGCAACCTGAGGCTTTCCCTGCCTGTCCTCGGGGGAGATCTGGTATCTTCGGTTCCTGGACAAGCGGGTTCCGTACCCTTGCGTCACCGCGGGCAGTGCTGGTGTGGGACTTGTCTGACGGGAAGTTATTGAGCCAGGAAGGCGGAGAACATGGACGACTCCTTTTTCGATCATCCGATCCTCAACTCGCCTTACGAGTACCCCACGCGGCATTGGGAGTTGGATGAAACCGGGCAGCCGACCCAGAAAATCGTCAATGCCCGGCGTCCGGCACAGTTCATCACACCGATTCCCAAACCCAAAAAGCGCAAGGGTAGCCCGAAGCAGGACGATCTCCTGTTCGATGACCTCTCTACCCAGAGCCAGCAGTACAGTCATACCGCCATCATCAATGGGGTCCGCCAGGAGGTGGATCGCTGGCGACAGCTGCCACAACACCAGTGGCGGGTGACCGCAGAGACCGCCCGCCTGCTGCAACACTGGCGGCACCACAACTTCAGCGGCATCCGACCGTTCTTCTGCCAGGTGGAGGCAGTGGAAACCGCGATCTGGCTGACCGAGGTTGCCCCCCAGTCGGGCAAGGCCGGCCAGAAATACCTGGAGCACCTGGCCAATGCCAATGCCGAGGCCAATCCGGAACTGATGCGTCTGGCACTCAAGCTGGCCACCGGTGCGGGCAAGACCACGGTGATGGCCATGCTCATCGCCTGGCAGACCATCAACGCCGTTCGCCACCCCCAGAGCAGGCGCTTCACGCGCGGTTTCCTGATCGTGGCACCCGGCCTGACCATTCGCGACCGTCTCCGCGTGTTGCAGCCCAACGATCCGGACAGCTACTACCAGAGCCGCGAGCTGGTGCCCAGCGACATGCTGCCCGACCTGGAACGGGCCAAGATCGTCATCACCAACTATCACGCTTTCAAGTTGCGCGAACGCATGGCGCTTTCCAAGGGAGGGCGGGCGCTGCTCCAGGGGCATGGTGAACCCTTGCGGACCACCGAGACCGAGGGCCAGATGCTGCAACGGGTGATGCCCGAGCTGATGGGCATGAAGAACATCCTGGTCATCAACGACGAGGCGCACCATTGTTACCGCGAAAAACCCGGTGATCCGGACGAGGAGCAGAAAAAGGGCGAAGAGAAGAAAGAGGCCGAGAAGAACAAGGAGGCGGCTCGGCTCTGGATCTCCGGCCTGGAGGCGGTCAACCGCAAGCTCGGCGTGGCCCGTGTGATCGACCTGTCGGCCACGCCCTTTTTCCTCAGCGGTTCCGGCTATGCCGAAGGCACCCTGTTTCCGTGGACCATGAGCGACTTCTCGCTGATGGATGCCATCGAATGCGGCATCGTCAAGCTGCCGCGGGTGCCGGTGGCAGACAACCTGATCAACCGGGACGAGATGCCGATGTTCCGCAACCTATGGGAACACATCCGCAAGGACATGCCCAAGAAGGGGCGGGGCAGGGCCAAGACCCTGGACCCACTGGCGTTGCCCACACCGCTCAAGACGGCACTCGACGCACTCTATGGCCACTACAAGCAGACCTTCGACCTCTGGCAGAAGGCCGGCATTCGCGTACCGCCCTGCTTCATCGTGGTCTGCAACAACACCTCCACTTCCAAGCTGGTGTACGACTACATCTCCGGGTTCTACCGCAAGCACGAGGACGGTTCCAGCACCCTGGAAAATGGCCGTCTGGAACTGTTCCGCAATTTCGACGAGTACGACAACCCATTGCCCCGTCCCCGAACCCTGCTGATCGACAGTGAGCAGCTTGAATCGGGAGAATCCCTGGACAAGGACTTTCGCACCATGGCCGCCGACGAGATCAAGCGCTTCAAGCGCGAGGTCATGGAACGTGGCGGCGAACTGGCCAACCAGCTTCGTGCCGGCAAGGAGATCGACGACGCCACCTTGTTGCGCGAGGTCATGAACACTGTCGGCAAGCCGGGCACCCTGGGCGAATCCATCCGCTGTGTCGTCTCCGTCTCCATGCTCACCGAGGGATGGGACGCCAACAATGTCACCCACATCCTCGGCGTGCGCGCCTTCGGCACCCAGTTGCTGTGCGAGCAGGTCATCGGCCGGGCATTGCGCCGCCAGTCCTATGAGCTGAATGAAGAAGGGCTGTTCAACGTCGAGTACGCCGACGTGCTGGGCATTCCCTTCGATTTCACCGCCAGGCCGGTTGTCTCCCCGCCGCAACCGCCGTGCGAGACCATCCAGGTCAAGGCGGTTCGCCCGGATCGGGACGCGCTGGAGGTCCGCTTCCCCAGGGTGGCCGGCTATCGTGTGGAACTGCCGGAGGAGCGTCTTACGGCGCAATTCGACGACGATTCCGTGTTGGTACTGACGCCGAAACTGGTAGGTCCCTCTGTTATCAAGAACCAGGGCATCATCGGCGAGGAGGTCGATCTCAGCCTGAAACATCTGCAAGGCATGCGCCGCTCCACCTTGCTGATGCACCTGACCAGACACTTGCTCTACACCAAGTGGCGCGACCCGGGCGAGGAACCCAGGCTCCATCTCTTCGGCCAGCTCAAGCGTATCACCCGGCAGTGGCTCGACAACTGCCTGGTCTGCAAGGGCGGCACCTACCCGGCCCAGCTCATGTACCAGGAACTGGCCGACATGGCCTGCGAGCGCATCACCGCCGCCATCACCCGTGCCGAGCAGGGCAAGGAGCGCCCGGTCAAGGCGGTGCTCGACCCCTACAACCCGCTCGGCTCCACGGTACACGTCAACTTCAACACCTCGAAAACGGAGCGCCACGAGACGGATGCCCGCAAGTGCCACATCAACTGGGCGATTCTCGACAGCGACTGGGAGGCGGAATTCTGCCGCGTGGCAGAAAGCCACCCGAAGGTGCTGGCCTATGTGAAAAACCACAATCTGGGCCTCGAAGTGCCCTACCGCTACGGCTCCGAGAGCCGAACCTACATCCCCGATTTCATCGTCCAGATCGATGACGGCCGGGGCAGGGAAGACCCCCTCAACCTCATCGTCGAGATCAAGGGCTACCGGGGCGAGGATGCCAAGGACAAGAAGGCCACCATGGAGAACTACTGGGTGCCGGGCGTGAACAACCACGGACAATTTGGCCGCTGGGCGTTTGCAGAATTTTGCGATGTGTATGAAATGGAAGAAGAGTTTTCCCGGAAAGTGGCAGCCGAGTTCGATCGGATGATCGACGCCGCAACGGCAATGGAGGTGCGCGGTGATGCCCGCTCCGGGTAACGACGCGTTTGACGCAGTAGGGACTATTGTCCATACTTGCCTGCACATCCGCCCCATGGCAGTACGCCCGCTCACTCATCCCGAGCGCGTGCCGAACCCTTGGGGCTTTTTCATGTCCGGGGGGCGCGGGCCGGAGGCTGTCCCTGCGTTTTCGGGGGGCTGGGCATGAACCAGGCCCGCATCGCCATCCTCATCGACGGTGGTTTTTTCCTGAAGCGTCTGCCCAGACTGGTAGAGGCCAGGCACTGCAACAGCCCGGGCCGGATCGTGGCCTGCATCCGTCGTCTGTGCCGTAACCACATCAAGATCCTGACCGGCGACAATGACTCCCGCTGGCACCGTCACGTTTACCGCATCTTTTTCTACGACGCCGTACCCTACGAAGGCAAAGCGCACCATCCCATCGACAACCGGGCTATTGATTTCGCCAAATCCGACCTGGCCCGGGAGCGCAAGGAACTCCACCAATTGTTACGCAGAGAGCGCAAGGTAGCGCTGCGTTTGGGCAAGGTGGTGCGCGAACACGACTGGGCGATCCAGCCCGGGCTCACCAAGAAGCTGCTGAAAAGCCGAAGTCTTCTTGCAGCGCTGGAAGCTTTGCCCGAGGAGAGAGAGGGTGCTTCGCTGGAACTTCAATTCACGCCTCAGCAGGTAAAGGAACTGCGATCACTGCGTGATCTGTGGCGTTCACTGGATGGGGGTTCGGTGCGTCTGGGTTTGCGTCAGAAGGGGGTCGATATGCGTATCGGTGTCGATATCACCTCGCTGGCGCTCAAGCGGCAGGTGGACACACTCATCCTGGTGGCGGGTGACAGCGACTTTGTTCCCGCCGCCAAGCTGGCCCGCCGGGAGGGCCTGGAAATCATCCTCGATCCACTGTGGCAACAGGTCAAGGCGGACCTGTTCGAACACATCGACGGCCTCCAGTCCGGCCTGCCGAACCCCAACAACCGTGCTGACATGAATTCGCAAAACAGCTGATATGGCCAGAAAACCCAAGCAGAAAAAGCAGATCGAAGCCCTTGTCCACGACGAAGCGACACGCAGGAACATCCCCACCGCCGAGTACCAATCGGTGGTGCCCGAAGAGGTGGAGGCGCCGAAAGCCGTGCATTACCCGCGCGGAGGCAACGGGCTGGAAGAGGAGAAGACCACCTGCAACCGTGATCTGGACCCGCAACTGGTCTGGCGCGGCAAGGACGAGCAGGACTGGTCCGATCTGGTCGTCCACGCCCCGCCGCTCTACATCCAGGAGAAGGTGCATCCCAAGGCGCTCATCGATGACCTGCGGCGGCAGACAGAAGCCAATGAGCAGGCCGACGATCCGCAGGCCGATCTGTTTGCTGATTTCAACGGTATTCCGGATGAGGCTGCCAAGACCGAGTTCTACCAGCACGAGGCCAACTGGACCAACCGCATGATTCTGGGCGACAGCCTGGCGGTGATGGCCAGCCTCGCCGAACGCGAGGGGCTGCGCGGCAAGGTGCAGTGTATCTATTTCGATCCGCCCTACGGCATCAAATTCAATTCCAACTTCCAGTGGTCCACCACCAGCCGCGATGTGAAAGACGGCAAGGCCGAACACATCACCCGCGAGCCGGAGCAGGTCAAGGCCTTCCGCGACACCTGGCGGGACGGCATCCATTCTTATCTGACCTACCTGCGCGACCGGCTGACGGTGTGCCGGGATCTGCTCACTGACTCAGGTTCGATCTTTGTGCAGATTGGGGAAGAGAATGTGCATCGGGTAAGGGCGTTGATGGATGAGGTTTTTGGTGCCGAAAATTTTGTTCGACTTATAACTTTCGTCAAAACAACTGGGCAAACAGATAATCTCCTGGCTTCTGTGTCAGATTACATCTTATGGTTCTCAAAAGAACGAACAAAGGTGAAATTTCGCCAGCCTTTGAAATTAAAGATGCTCCAAGGCGAGGGAGGTAGCGCATATAATAATGCAAGAGGTATCGGGGGGAGTGTTAGGCCTCTAAAAATTGAAGAGCAAAATGGGGCGCAACTTCCATGCGGCGAGCGCGTTTACCGCATTGATAACCTGACAAGCCAAAGTCCTGGTACTCGCTATGTTGTAAATTTTCAGGGGAGAGCTTTCTTTCCCAAAGGATATTGGAAAACCCAAGAATCATCTATGCATCGGTTACTTAAAGCCGATCGTGTGCAAGATACATCAATAAACCTCTACTATGTCAGGTATTTTGATGATTATTTGGCATTTCCAATGTCAGATAATTGGAGTGACACCGGTATCGCGGGCTTCGCTTCCGACAAGCGTTATGTTGTGGAAACCTCGCCAAAGGTTATTGAGCGCTGCATCCACATGACCACCGACCCCGGCGACCTCGTCCTCGACCCGACCTGCGGCTCCGGTACGACCGCTTATGTCGCTGAGCAATGGGGCCGCCGCTGGATCACCATCGACACTTCCCGTGTTGCCCTGGCCCTGGCCCGCGCCCGCATCATGGGTGCCCGCTATCCCTACTATCTGCTGGCCGACAGCCCGGAGGGGCAGCAGAAGGAGGCGGAGATCTCCCGCACCGCGCCGTCCAGCCAGCCGACTCACGGTGACATCCGTCACGGTTTCGTCTATCAGCGCGTGCCCCACATCACCCTGAAGTCCATCGCCAACAACGCCGAGATCGATGTGATCTGGGAGCGCTTCGAGCAGCAGCTCGAACCCCTGCGTGAGCAGCTCACCGAGGCCATCGCCGCCATCGCCCCCGACTGGCTGGCCAACTTCCGTGCCACGCAGAACTACGATGTGGAGCTGCCCGATGTGATCCAGGACTGGGAAGTCCCCCGCGAGCCCGGCTTTCCCTGGCCGGAAAAGGCCGCCAAGGCGCTGGAAAAATGCCATGCCGCCGATACCGAAAGGAAAAAACTCACCCAGCTCAAGACCATCAACCAGGCGCTGGGCCGAGACCTCACCCTCGACGACCTGCCGGACAAGCCCTTCGATCTTTGGGATGACGAACAGGCCATCGAGCTGCACCGCCAGTTCTGGGAGCTGCGCATCGAGCGCCAGAAGGAGATCGATGCCTCCATCGCCGCCAAGGCCGATTTCGAATACCTCTACGACAAGCCCTACGAGGACAACAGCCGTGTGCGCGTGGCTGGCCCCTTCACTGTGGAGAGCCTCTCGCCCCATCGCGTGCTGGCGGTGGACGAGAACGACGAGCTGATCGATAGCGTCCAGGAAGGCCGCGGCGCCTACGGCGAAGAGGTCGGGTTCGTGGAGATGATCCTCGACAACCTGCGTACCGCCGGCGTGCAGCAGGCCCACAAGGAAGACAAGATCGATTTCATCTCCCTCACCCCCTGGCCCGGCGATCTGATCTGTGCCGAGGGCCGCTATGAGGACAGCGAAGGGGATAAGCGCGCCGCCATCTTCATCGGTCCTGAATTCGGCACCGTCTCCCGCCCCGACCTGGTGGCCGCCGCCCGCGAGGCGGGTGATGCCGGTTTCGATGTGCTCATCGCCTGCGCCTTCAACTACGACGCACACTCATCGGACTTCGAAAAGCTTGGTCGCATCCCGGTACTCAAGGCGCGCATGAACGCGGACCTGCACATGGCCGGTGACCTGGCCAATACCGGCAAGGGCAACCTCTTCGTCATCTTCGGCGAGCCGGATATCGACATTCTGGAAACAGACGACAGCCGCATCCAGGTCAAGGTCAACGGCGTGGACGTCTTTCACCCCCAGACCGGCGAAGTCCGCTCCGACGGCCCCGAAGGCATCGCCTGCTGGTTCATCGACACCGACTACAACGAAGAGAGCTTCTTCGTCCGCCATGCCTACTTCCTCGGCGCCAACGACCCCTACAAGGCCCTCAAGACCACCCTCAAGGCCGAAATCGACGAAGAAGCTTGGGCCAGCCTCAACAGCGATACCTCACGGCCATTCCCGAAACCCTCATCCGGGCGCATTGCCGTGAAGGTCATCAACCACCTGGGGGATGAGGTGATGAAGGTGTTCAGAGTATGAGGGGCATTCGGAGAGGGAACGGTATCCCGAGATCAAGCCGGTCTATGTCAAGAAAGTGGTCAGCTTGTTGCGTCAGTACGAGACGGAACTGATCGCATATCTGAGGGAAAAAGAAGATGATTGATCCTCGTGCCTATCTGGCCCTACTGGCGGGACTTTCTGAGTATGCACTGCCTGCGCATGAACCTGCCAAAGCGGGTTCTGCCGGTGCAGTTTGCCAGCAACCATGATGGACGGCTTCACGAGACGGGATAGCATTTCGTGAATTTCCTCATCGCCGACACCTTCACCGACAGCCTCGCCAGGCTCAGCGGTGATGAACAGAAGGCCGTCAAGACCACGGTCTTCGATCTGCAAATGAACCCGGCCAATCCCGGGCTCAGCTTTCACAAGCTGGATCGCGCCCGCGACAAGCATTTCTGGTCGGTGCGGGTGAGCCGGGATATCCGCATCATCGTCCACAAGACGGAATCCAGCCTGCTGTTGTGCTATGTCGATCACCACGACAAGGCCTATCAATGGGCGGAGCGGCGCAAGCTGGAGACGCATCCGAAGACCGGTGCCGCACAGATCGTGGAGATTCGCGAGACGGTGCGGGAGATCGAGATTCCGCTCTATGCGCCCACGGTGCAAGCAGCGCCCGAGAAGCCACCCTTGTTTGCCGGTGTGGCCGAAGAGACCTTGCTTGGCTACGGCGTTCCGGCCGAATGGCTGGACGATGTGCGCCGGGCCGATGAGGACAGTTTGCTGGAGTTGGCCGATCACCTGCCGGGTGAGGCGGCAGAGGCGCTGCTCGAACTGGCGACCGGGGGGCAGCCACAGGTCAGTGTCCCCGTGGCGCGATCGGTCGACCCCTTCGAACACCCGGATGCGCAGCGGCGTTTCCGCATCATGGCCAATGCCGACGAGCTGGCCCTGGCGCTCGATTATCCGTGGGAGAAGTGGACGATCTTCCTGCATCCGACGCAGCGAGAACTGGTGGAAAGGCACTACAAGGGGCCGGCACGTGTTGCGGGTTCCGCGGGAACGGGCAAGACCATCGTCGCCTTGCACCGGGCGGTGCATCTTGCGAAGACAAACCCCGATGCACGCATCTTGCTCACGACCTTTTCTGAAACACTGGCCAGTGCCTTGCGTATCAAGTTGCGGCGGTTGATCGGCAATGCGCCCCGTATCGGTGAGCGGCTGGAGGTTCATGCCATCGATGCCATCGGTGTCCGGCTGTACGAAGCGCACTTCGGGGCGGTAAGGATGGCGACGCCGGAGCAGATACAGTCGCTGATTGCTGAAGCAGCCACCCGGGTGGACGGGCTGAAGTTCAACGAGCGTTTCTTGTGGGGCGAGTGGCACGATGTCGTCGATGCCTGGCAGTTGCAGGATTGGGAGGCGTATCGGGACATCAAGCGGCTGGGGCGCAAGACCCGCTTGTCCGAGCAGCAGCGTGCCCTGTTGTGGGCCGTGTTCGAGCAGGTAAGACAGGGCTTGCGTGATGAGGGCCTGGTGACGCAGGCGGCGCTGTTCAGCCGTCTTGCCGAAAAACTGGGTGAGCGCGGGACGCCTCCCTTCGAGTTTGCCGTGGTGGACGAGGCGCAGGACATCGGTGTTGCGCAGCTGCGGTTTCTGGCCGCTCTGGCCGGGGGGCGTCCGGATGGTCTCTTCTTTGCAGGCGACCAGGGACAGCGGATCTTTCAGGCCCCCTTCTCCTGGAAATCACTGGGTGTCGATATCCGCGGACGCTCCCGAACCTTGCGCATCAATTACCGGACCAGCCACCAGATCCGCATGCAGGCCGATCGCCTGTTGGGTCCGCAGGTGTCCGATGTGGATGGCAATGTCGAGGATCGGCGCGGCACCCTGTCGGTCTTCAATGGGCCGAGCCCCCATATCGTGGTTCTGGAGAGCGTCGAAGAGGAGATCGGCGAAGTGGTGACCTGGCTCTCTGCCTTGTCGAAGGAGGGGTTCCTTCCTCACGAGATCGGTATCTTCGTGCGTTCGTCGGCGCAATTCGAGCGCGCTCGCGAGGTCGCTCGACAATCGGGCCTGCCTTTCGTCGTGCTGGATGAAAGGATAACGCTCACCAACGGCAAGATGTCCATCAGCACCATGCATTTGGCGAAAGGCCTGGAGTTCCGGGCGGTCGCTGTGATGGCCTGCGATGATGAAGTGATCCCTTCGCAGGACAGGATAGAGCTCGTCGCCGATGAGGCCGATCTGGAGGAGGTTTACGCAACGGAGCGTCACCTGCTGTACGTCGCCTGCACCCGGGCGAGAGACCGCCTGTTGGTGACGGGCGTTGATCCGGCATCCGAGTTTCTTGAAGATTTGCAGGGATGAGCCCGGGCAGTTCCTCGTGGCGCAACACCACCGTCCCCTGCTCCTGCTGGAGGAGCAGGGGCGAGGGGGAGGGGAACGCCGGTCGCCCGGGGCCGTTCAGAGCCGGCGCTTGGCGTATTCGCGGTAGATGGCCTTGTGCACGTCGCCGAGGCTGAGCATGCCGACCAGGCGTTCGCCCTCGGCCACCGGGATGCGGCGGAAGCGACGGCCGACCATGCGCGCGGCGGCCTTCAGGATCTCCATGTCCGGCGACACGCTGATCACGCCCGGGGTCATCAGGTCGGCCACCTTCTTGGTGGTCATGTCGGCGTACTTGTTGAGCGCGCTCTCCAGATCCATGGTGGCGGTGCCGCTCTCGGTCATCACCTCTTCGACGGTGGGGAACAGCGAGTCGAGCACATCCTTTTCGGCGATGATGCCGACCAGCCGGTTGTCCTCTTCGACCACCGGGATGCCGCTGACGCGGAACAGGCACATGGTGGTGACCACCTCTGCGAGCGGGGTATCGGGGCCCACGGTCTTGAGCGAGGTGGACATGACATCTTTGACCAGCATGGTACATCTCCTTTTGTGGTATGAGCGCGGCCGGTTCCTTCTGCTGGGATGGCTCGGCGCATGGGGGGCGAATGCATTATATGGCAGGGTTTCAGGCGGATTGAAAGTGCCGGGTCCGGACGATGGCCGATGTCGCCTTGCCGTCTGTCGCTATTCGGCAATTCCATTACAATGCGCGCATCGTTCTGCATGCTAGGACTGGTGATGCCTCTCAAGCGTTTGTCGATTGCTGCCTTGGGCCTGTTGCTGGGCGCCTGCGGCTCGCCTTACCGCCTGGATGCGCCACCGGCCCCGGTGGAATCGGTCGGCGGCGGGTCGCCGGCGGATACCGGTGCGGCTGCGGCCGGTGGCGGCCTCGAGGTCCGACCCTATCGACCGCCGACGCAGGTGGTGCGCGTGCGCCCGAGCGCCTCGCCGGCGGTGCGCAAGCTGTTGCGCAAGGCCGCAGCACAACGGCGTGCTGGCGACTATGCCGCCGCCCAGGCCAGCATCGAGCGGGCGCTGCGCATCGAGCCGCGCAACCCGCGTCTGTGGAACCGTCTGGCGCATCTGTATGCCGACCAGGGCCAGTACGCTCGGGTCGAGTCCTTTGCCGCCAAATCCAATGCCCTGGCCGGCGGCGATCCCATCTTGCAGGCCGACAACTGGCAGTTGATCGCCACCGCGCGCGAGACGCTGGGCGACCGGCGCGGGGCCGAACAGGCGCGCCGCAGGGCCCGCATCATTCAATGACCGAGGAGGGCCCCATGGCCGAGATCCAGTTATCCAACGAACTCTTTCAGGACATCATGCAGGCGGTGGACCGGCAGCATCCCGGGGCCGACAACGGCCTGGTGCTGCAATACCTGGCCGCCGTAACCGGCTACCTGCTGGGCAGCGAGCGCAACCTGCCGGCGGAAGAGAAGGAGACCTATTTCCAGCAGCTGTGCGAATTTGCCGAGCGCGTGTACCGCGATGTGCAGGCCCAACAGCAGCAGCCCCCGCGCCCGCCGGCGGGCGAGGCCTTCGGTTACTGGGAACCGCCGCAGAAGTGATCCGGCCGTGCCCACGCCCTATGCCCCGGACAAGCTGATCGCCCAGGCGCGTTCCCTGGCTGCCGAGTATCGCCGCGCCCTGGGCAAGCCGCTGCCTGGGGTGAGCAGCGAGATCGCCGAGCACGATGCCATCCGCCTGCTAGGGCTCGAACCGCGGCCGGCAGGCGAGGCCGGCGGCTGGGATGCGCGTGATCCGCGCACTGGCGAACGCTTCCAGATCAAGTCGCGCCTGATCGCCGACGACAGCCGCGGCGGCGAGCGCATCGGCCAGCTCAAGCTCAACCAGTCGTGGGACGCAGTGCTGCTGGTGCTCATGGACGAGGACTACCAGCCGCAGGAGATCTGGTGCGCCCGCCGCGACGACCTGCTCGAATACATCGACAGTGGCAGCGCACGGGCCCGGCGCGGCGCCATGTCGGTGGCGCGTTTCCGCATCCTCGGCGAGCTGGTATGGGACGCGGTCGGTGGGCGTGCGGAAGACGGCGAAGACTGAGGTGTTGTCCGATATCGAGGATGTGCTGGGGGCAGATGGCCTGCTCTCGCGTGCCATAGAAGGCTTTGCGCATCGTCCGCAACAACTGGCCATGGCCGAGGCGGTGGCCGCGGCGATCGAAGAGGGTGAGCACCTGATCGCCGAGGCTGGCACCGGTACCGGCAAGACCTACGCCTACCTGGTGCCGGCCCTGCTGTCGGGTCGCAAGGTGGTGATCTCCACCGGCACCCGCAACCTGCAGGACCAGCTCTTTCTGCGTGACCTGCCGCGCCTGCGCGAGGTGATGGCCAGCCCGGCGAAAGTGGCCCTGCTCAAGGGGCGCGCCAACTACCTGTGCCTGCACCGCCTGGAGCTGACGCTGCAGGATGTGCGCGGCTACCCGAAAGAGCAGATGCGTTGGCTGCTCAAGGTGCGTGACTGGTCGCTGCACACCGAGCGTGGCGACATCGGCGAGATCCGCGATGTGCCCGAGGACGCCCCCATCTGGCCACTGGTCACCTCGACCGCCGACAATTGCCTGGGGCAGGAGTGCCCGTCGTGGAGCAAGTGTCACCTGGTCGAGGCACGGAGGCAGGCCCAGGAGGCCGACCTGGTGGTCATCAACCACCACCTGCTGTGCGCCGATTTCGCCATTCGCGACACCGGCTTCGCTGAGCTGCTGCCCACGGCCGACGTGTTCGTCATCGACGAGGCGCACCAGCTGCCCGAGGTGGCGAGCAACTTCTTCGGCGAGACCCTGAGCACCCGTCAGGTCACCGAACTGGTGACCGACACCCGCGCCGAGTACCACCGCGAGGCCGGCGACCTGCCGAAGATCCTCGACCAGCTCGACCGCCTCGACAAGGCGGCGAAGGACCTGCGCCTGGCCTTCGAGGGGCGGCCGGGACGAGGCGCCTGGGCTGAGATCGAGGACGACGCCAGGATCGGCACGGCCCTCGACACCCTGGCGCGCGAGCTGGAGACCCTGCATGGCCTGCTCGAGAGCATCGAAGGGCGTGGCAAGGGGCTGGATGCCTGCCTCGCGCGCTGTGCCTCGCAGCAACAGACCCTGGCCGACCTGCGCGAGCCCGAGGCGCCCGAGGAGGTGGTGCGCTGGTTCGAGGTGTTCGATCGCAGTCTGCGGCTCAACAGCACGCCCATCGACATCGCCGAGGTGTTCAGCGGGCAGATGCGCCAGAGCCCGGCCACCTGGATCTTCACCTCGGCCACCCTGGCGGTGGGTGACAGCTTCGCGCACTTCCAGCACCAGCTTGGCCTGTTCAAAGCACGCACCGCACGCTGGGACAGTCCCTTCGACTTTCAGCAACAGGCCTTGTGGTACGTGCCGCGTGGCCTGCCGCCGCCCAGCGACCGCGGCTATGTGCAGGCGGTGATGAATGAGGCGCTGCCCTTGATTCGCGCCGCGCGCGGCCGCGCCTTCCTGCTGTTCACCAGCTATCGCGCGCTCAACGAGGCGGCCGACTGGCTGGAAGAGCAGGAACTGGACTACCCACTGCTGGTGCAGGGCGATCAGCCCAAGGCCGAGCTGTTGCGTCGTTTCGTCGAGCACGGCAATGCGGTGTTGCTGGGCACCGCCAGCTTCTGGGAAGGCGTGGATGTGCGCGGCGATGCCCTCTCTCTGGTGATCATCGACAAGCTGCCCTTCGCCTCGCCGGGCGACCCGGTGCTGCAGGCCCGGCTGGACGCCATCCGCGCGCGTGGTGGCAACCCCTTCATGCACTACCAGGTGCCGCAAGCCGCCATCGCCCTCAAACAGGGCGCCGGTCGCCTGATCCGCGATGCCAGCGACCGCGGTGTGCTGGTGGTCTGCGACCCGCGGATGCTGAAGAAATCCTACGGCCATACCTTCCTGGCGGCCATGCCCGACTTCGCCCGCACCCGCGACCCCGAGACCGCACGCGCCTTCCTCGAGGAGCTGTAGCCTGGAGCAGGCTCGATCATGAGCTCCTCCCCCACGTCGGTGGGGGAGGTCGGGAGGGGACACATTCTCCTCCCCCACGTCAGTGGGGGAGGTTGGGAGGGGGCATATTCTCCTCCTCCCGGCCTCTCCACAAGCGAGGGAAGATTTCCCGAAGGACGCAAAGCGCGTGGGGTATTTGCGCGCCAAGGCGCGTGGGATATAGACTGGCACCAAGCCGGAATGGAGATCCAGCTCATGGAAGGTGCAAACACGGTCGACCGGGACTCGCAGGGATGCCTCGAACGCGTCCGGCAGCACTCTGCGCCCGCCCCGGATCTCCCCTCTATCGACATCCACGTTCCCGATCTGCGACCACGAGCAACCCCTCGGACGCCGCCCCGTGCCATAGAGCAGGGTGCTTTTCCGATGCGCCGGCAGGCGCGGAGGCGCGCTTTCAGTCGATACCACAGACAGACGGAACGGCTTCCAGGCATTCGTGATCTCCTTCGGCAACGGGCGCGCGATCCCCAGCCCGTCCCGCCAATCCCGGTGATGGACAGAATCTGCCTATCACGATGGCCGCAGATGCCGTCTATCACCAGAAGCATGCGGTGAGAGTACCGCCGATCGACCGGGGTACGGGGCCCCGGGAAACACGGCGTGTCATCTCCGATCAGAGCGTCCGTGGTCAGCGAATGGGAATGTGGTGTTGGCGTAACTTATGGAATCGACAAGATTTTTTCCATGCGTGCAGATTCCAGCCGCGTCGAGGAAAGGCGTATCTTCAGAAAGCGAACCCCATGCAACAGGCAGGGAAAGAAGAAAAGGGCGAACGATAGAGGGGAGAATGACCCGTGATATACAGCATCCGTCTATCACGCTAGACAAGGATGCTGTTGAATACGACTGTTGGGCGTTATAGGAGAAAGCATGCCGCTTTACGAAAACTTAGGATTTAAGGCGCATCCATTCGCAAAAACAAATGCCGATGAGGAACCCAACCTTGCGGATTATTTTGTCCCGCCTCCATTCTACGACGGAGTTTTGGGAGATCCGTCGGTGCCCACTGCAAGCGTTGTACTTGCTCCGCGAGGTGGCGGTAAGACAGCCCTTCGTAGAATGCTTGAGGAAACGGCAGAAGAGAGGCACTACCTTCCAGTCTCCTATGATCGGTTCGAGTTTTCGGCAGGCCAAGGCATTGGCGATATTAACCTCCAGTACCACCTACGAAACATCATCAGCAGGCTACTAGTCGCCTATCTTTCTCACCTCGCTGACGATCCCAACCTTCTGAAAAACCTGCCATCAGATGACAGACGGCGTATCTCCCTATTCGTGCATTCCTACCTAGGAGATGTAACCGGCGACGGATTGCAAAATCTTCTAAAGGAACTTAAGGGTCTTCCCGAGCGCTTTCGCGAATTTTGGCGAGAAAAGGTTGGATTTCTGGAATCGGTAATAAATTTGTTGCTTAAAAGTTATGACTTAGAAAGTATTGATCTGCCAACACTAAAGCAGGAAGAAAAGTCGCTCGTCGAAACATACAAGTATCAGTTGGAATATCTAGGGCGGCTTGCACGCTCTATTGGGTTTCGCTCAGTCTACGTTCTTATTGACAAGCCAGACGAAACTGAGTTGACGGGCAACGATGCGGCCGCCACTTACAGATTAATTCAACCTCTCATTCGTGATCTCGAGCTTCTTGGGCTTGATGGCTTCGCTTTCAAGTTTTTTCTCTGGGACCAGATTGAAAGTTTCTACAGAACAGACGCCCGGCCAGACAGAGTGCAGGAATACCAATTAAGCTGGTCGCGGCAAGGCTTGGAGCGCTTGCTTTCTGAACGGCTTAAGTCCTTTAGTGATGGTCGCGTCACGTCTTTCCGTGACCTCTGCGTGTTGGGCTTGCCCTACGATCCAGATAGTGCGATCTGCCTAATGGCAAATCATTCTCCACGCAATGTAATTCGCATTTGTGAGAGAATTTTTGCCGCACAGGCTGAGCGCAATTCTGAGAGCAATGCGGTTCAGCCAGAGGCAATTGATCAAGGGGTTATGGCTTACTGCACCCAGGTGGCTCGCGATCATTACCCTGAGGACTATATTCGAGATCTACAAAGAGTTGGTAGGGAACTATTTACGATTAACTTCCTGGCTAACGATGTATTTAAAGTTCAAACTAATGCCGTGCGCAATAAAATCACGAACTGGAGTAATGCTGGGTTAGTGAAGCAAGTTGGAACTGTAAGTGTCGAATCCTCCAAGCGGCCACTGAATTTTTACTACGTTAGCGATCCAGCTATCGTTCGTCTCATCCATAGAAACATCGCACTAGAGCAATTTCTGAAGGATCGTTGGGTGCCTTGTGATTCTTGCGGTACCGATAATCTTGCAAGTATCGAACTTTATCCGGATGGAAATCCGCCTACGTGTTCCAGCTGTGGACGAGAACTGTTTTGACAGGGTAGCGCCCAACAAAGCGTTGCAGGTGACAACTGGCCCGCCAGGCGTGCCAGCCGCACCTGAACGCAGGCGTTGGGTTTTTAATGAGGATATATTATGAAAGATGGATTTGAGTTAAGGAAGTCTTCCGGGAGGGGAGAAGGTGTTTTTGCCATCAAATCATTTAAGGTTGGTGACATAGTAATGGTTGGTGTTATTAAAGAAGTGCTGAATGGAAATCACTCTCATGCTTCGCAGATAGGAGAAAATAAGTTTGTACTTCACGATGGATTAATAACCAAGGTTAATCATTCCTGTGACCCGAATTGTGGCATTAAAGTAAATGAAACTGGTGCACATGACTTCGTTGCAATAAAGGGCATCAGTGTTAATGAGGAAATAACTTTCGATTATGCTATGAGAAACTATATTGTCGACTACTTCCCGAGGAAGTGTGTGTGTGGATCTAATAAATGTCGCGGTAGGATTACAGGATGGAAAGATTTGCCAGACGAGAAGAAGAAAGAGTATGAAGGCTTTGCAGCTCCTTACCTGCTTGAGATGGATGCCAAGCATTCTTGCGAGAAAGTTTAGGGTGTGCAGAACGAAAAGCCTAACAAGGCAAATTCACTCGGACACTCAAAAAGTGTCGTTCGTTACTCACTCTGCTTTTTGCCGCCGGTGATTTGCGACGTTAGGTTTGATACAGCCGTCATTTGTACAGTGTTTCACTTTCTGAAACACTGAAACTCTGGAACGCTTGCGACAGACCAAAGCATAAAAAAGCAGGCCTATTGTCGAAGCTGATAATTCGTTCATGAAGTAGCGCGTATTGATTTGTTTAATAAAAAGGAAACGGCATGAGTAAATTAACACTGGGAGTCATTGGGACTTCAAAAAAAGAAGATGAGCGACGGCTTCCAATCCATCCAGAGCATTTGCCGCGCATTCCTGAAGACATTCGCCGCCAGCTGATATTTGAGGAGGGTTATGGAGCACCATTCGGTATCGCAGACTCGGAAATTGCTGCTCAGACGGGTGGCATTGCCACACGCCACGATTTATTGGCCGACATTGGCACGGTTATCATTACCAAGCCAGTATTAGCTGATTTACAAGAACTTCGCGAAGGAGGAACACTTTGGGGCTATGTGCATTGTGTACAGCAACGGGATATCACCCAAGCTGCACTCGATCGTAAGCTGACGCTCATTGCCTTTGAGGAAATGTTTGTTTGGACTCCCAACGGTCAGATTGGCCGCCACACGTTCTATAAGAACAACGAAATGGCTGGCTATTGCGCAGTAATACATGCCTTACAACTCAAAGGTATCGATGGGCATTACGGCAACCAACGCAAAACGATCATTTTCGGTTTTGGTGCCGTCAGCCGTGGGGCGATATGCGCCCTCAAGGCGCATGGTTTTAGAGATATCACAATCTGCATTCAGCGCCCCGACCACGAAGTACGTGAAGAGGTACTTGATTGTCACTATGTCCGGATTCGGTCAGGCAATGAGGGCGAGGCACGCATGTTGGTGGTGGAACACGATGGAACTACGCGGCCGTTGACTGATCTGATCAGTGAAGCAGATATCATCATAAACGGAACCTTTCAAGAAATAGAAAATCCCACCCACTTTGTGACCGAAGCGGAAAGTTCATACCTCAAGCCCAACAGCCTGATTATTGATGTCAGTTGCGACGAGGGTATGGGATTCTTTTTTGCCAAACCAACCACATTCAAGAATCCGATGTTTAAATATGAAACCATAGATTACTACGCAGTGGATCATACTCCAAGCTATCTCTGGGAAAGTGCAACGCGCTCAATCTCTGCCGCTCTCATTTTTTATTTACCGACTGTGGTGGCGGGCCGTGATGGTTGGCAGCAAAATGAGACTATTCGACGGGCTATAAATATTGATGGTGGCGTGATTCAGGACCCCTCTATTCTGTCGTTTCAAAAGCGTGATCCGCACTACCCCCACGCCCACATCAATCCGGTTGGAAATGCTGTCTCGAATAAGGTTAATGCCTAACAAGGCAAATCCACTCGGACAGTAAAAAGCGCCGCTTCGCTCTGCTTTTTACTGCCGGTGATTCGCGGCGTTAGGTTCCAAAGGAGGACTGATGTTTAGATTATTGACAACGATTCTGTTTCTGTTTTCAGCTGCCTGCAGCTTTCAAAGCGACGAAAGTGATCTGCGAGATACCATTTCAGAGATGGTGGCCCTGATTGACGCTGGCCAAGACAAGAAACTGATTTCTGAATATGTCTACTTTGGTGTTGGAGGTAACGTTCCCTCAGAAATACCGGGCACCAAACGCCAAGAATTAAGGTCTGTGTTGATTAGAGCTCAAGAGTTGATTCCTAAATTCTCTGAAAATAACACCTTGGCTGTGTATGAAAGCGCACTGTTTGATAAACCTATATGGTTCATCAAACAACAAGACAAATGGCGCATGATGAATAAAGGGCCTAACAAGGCAAATTAACTCGGATGCAAATTCCGCCGCGCTCCATTTGCATCGGTTATTCGCGGCGTTAGGCAAAGAAGATATTGATTGCGGCAAAAAAACCTATCGCTTGATATTGAGGGTTATGCAATGGGAATTATTGATGTAGCTTATATAAAACTCTCATGTGATAAATGTGGCGTGAGCGAAGAAAAAAGATACAGTGATAAGGGGTCTATGTGGAGTGGGTCGTGGTGGAGCAATATACCTCCTTTTGAAGACTTTGATGTCGATGCTACAGAAGGAGGAAAGCAGGAACCTCAGATCAAGTCTGCCAAATGCAAAAAATGTGGTTCAGAAGCAAATATAGAACATAAATATACTCCGTTTGGATAACATAAAATAGTAGCTGGCTTGCCTAACAAGGCGTTCGTTCGGACGCAAACTACGCTGCGCTTCACTTTTGGCGCCGGTTGTGGATGGCGTTGGTGCTACGGGAGGTTTATTTGTGAAAAGTTGGGAGGTAGATATAGTTTGTCCGCTGTGTAGTGCAAAAGTAAGGATGAATAAACTACAACGGCACAGAAATAGAAGGCATCCAGAGTATTCTTTAAAAGAGTATGAATCAATTATAGTAAAGGCAGCGGAGGAGGGGGGTGTGGTTGATACCAGGAGAGTGGTAACTGGTAATGCAGATGCGGTAGCAACTAAAGCGCTAACGAGCAGAAAAAGATATACTAATAAAATCACCAGTATTGTTTCTGGTGGTGCAGTTGGGCTTGGCAGAAAACGTTAAATACCTAACAGGTTGGTCAGCATGGGGTGGCAATTCCTCAGCGTTTCATTGCCAGCGAGTTACCCTTGTCGTTAGGTGAAGATCACAAGGGAATATGCGGCAGACATACAGCTCCCACCGAGGTAGTCTGTCAAGGCTGAAATTGTCGTTTTCGCAAGCGCTTGCAAGCGGAGAACCCATTTCCTTCAGGCCCATCCGCCACTTCTCCCCGTCGTAGTGCCAGTGATTCTGCCAGCATCGCCAGAGGATAAGTATCCTCTGGCCCCTTCGCTGTTCTCGACATAAAAACCTTCGTGTCCTCTGGGAATCCCTGAAAAAATCCATATTCTCCTCCCCCAGACAACAGGGGTGAAGTTGTGCCCCCTTCTGGCCTCCCCGCAAGCGGGGGAGGAACGGGTTCGGAGGTTCCTTAGCGCCCCTTGTGGTGATTCCCCCGAGCACACAAGCCTGACTCCCCCGCCCGCCGTGTACAATCCCGGGCATGAAGATTCTCTCGCTGGATACCACCGAGCAGGCCTGTTCGGCGGCCTTGTTGCTGGATGACGAGCTCGTGGAGCGCTTCGAGATAGCGCCGCGTCAGCATTCGCGCCTGCTGCTGCCCATGGTCGAGTCCCTGCTGGCCGAGGCGGGCCTGGCGCTGGCCCAGCTCGATGCCCTGGCCTTTGCGCGCGGGCCGGGCTCGTTCACCGGGGTGCGCATTGCCACGGCGGTGGTGCAGGGTCTGGCGCTGGGGGTCGATCTGCCGGTGGCGCCGGTCTCCAGCCTGCTGGCGCTGGCGCAGGGGGCGGCGCGCGAGAGCGGTGCCCGGCAAGTGCTGGCATTGCTGGATGCGCGCATGCAGGAGGTCTATGCCCTGGCCTGCGTGCGGGGCGAAGATGGCCTGATGCAACCGCAGGGCGCCGAGACAGTAGGCCCCCCTGCGGCCGTGAGCCTGCCCGGCGGCGGAGACTGGGTGCTGGCGGGCAGTGGGGTGGCGACCTATGGCGAGGTGCTGGCGCACCTGGGCGGAACGCGGCTGCCCGAGTGGCAGGTGCATGCGGCGGATGTGGCGCGGTTGGCGGTCGCCCTGGTACGCCGTGGCGAGACGGTGGCGGCCGAGGCGGCCTTGCCGGTGTATCTGCGTGACCAGGTGGCGCAGAAGATGACGCCGCTCAACTGAGCAGGCAGCGGCGCAGCGCCGTTTCCAGCGCCTCGGCCTCCAGCGGGGCCGGGTCGATCAATTGCAGGCGCGAGGCCGTCTGCTCATCCGTTTTCCCGTCACGCACCGCTGCCGCATCGGCGCCGGCCCGATTGTATTCGAGTAGCCCCTCGGTGGTGTGCAATACCCCCTTGATGCGTTCGCAGGGCAGGGCGTTCAGCCAATCGAGCAGCGCCCTGCGTTCGAAACGCCAGTCGGGGCCGATGTGCCAGCCGAGGCGGTGGAAGCCATCGGCCTCGCCTTCGTAACGCTGCCAGCGCCGGGCGTCGGACACCGGTTCTGGCGCCGCTTCGTCGGCGAGCAGGAAGGCATGGGCCTCGGGGAAGCTGGCCGTGCGCGGGCTGGCGTCCAGGCACAGCAGCTGCGGGTCGATGCGTCCCTGTTCGGTGATCGCCAGGCGTGCCGGCGGGGGTTGCAGCTCGGCGGCAAAGTCGAGGAACGCCTGCTGTTGCTGCGTGTCGCACAGGTCGGCCTTGTTGGCGATCAGCACGTCGGCTAGGTGGATCTGGTCGCGGAACACGGGGTGGGCCAGGTGGCGGGGCGAGTCCAGGTGCCGGGGATCGACCAGGCAGAGGGTAGCTTCCAGGTGCAGCACCTCGCGGTAGAGCGGCGAGCGCAGGCGCTCCAGGATCTGCGCCGGGTGACCCAGTCCGCTGGGCTCGATGAGGATGCGTTCGGGGCGGTGAGCGCGGATCAGGCGGTTGAGTCCGACCTCGAAGGCCGGTGCGGCGACGCAGCACAGGCAGCCGCCGGCGACTTCCTCGATGGCCACACCCGTCTCGTCGAGCAGGGCGCCGTCGATGCCGACCTCGCCGAACTCGTTGACCAGTACGGCCCAGGTCTCGTTCTCGGGGTGGTGCGCCAGCAGGTGCCGGACCAGGGTGGTCTTGCCGGTGCCGAGGAAGCCGGTGACCAGGTTGACCGCGATCATTTGTCGCCTGTGACGTCGGCCCGGGGGGCGTCCTTTGCCGCCTGGCCGTCGTCGCGGAAGTAGTAGTCGTAGTTGCGGTGCAGGTGGTTGGTGAACTCCCAGGCCTCGTTGTAGGACAGACCGCTGTTCTCGGGGAAGATCACCTTCACGTACAGGCCGTTGGGATACTGCTTGAGCAGGCGGCTCAGTACCAGATCCAGGTGTTTGCGGCTGATCGGCTGGAATTCGCCCTTGTTGCCCTCGTGCCAGGCGATGCGGTATTGGCCGCCTTCCTTCCAGTACCGTACCTCGACCACGTGGCGGCCGGCCGGCGAGCGCGCCGGGCGTATCAGCTTGTCGTACTTGACCTTGAGGTTGTCATAGTCGCCGGCCAGCACCAGGTACTTGCGCTCGACCTCCTGCGCCGCCTGGCGCGCGGCCTCGAGCGCGCGGCTGCGCTCGTCGAGGTCCTCTTGCAGGCGGTCGGCGCGGGTTTGGGCGTCGCGCAGGCTGGCTTGCAGGCTGTCGATGTTGGCTCTCAGGCTGTCCACGTCGCTGCGGCTGGCCTGGAGTTCGAGCTCGCGGTTCTTCAGCGATTGCTCGAGCATGGTCAGGCGTGCCTGTTGGTCCTTGAGTCGGCCCTCGAGTCGCTGCCGGTCGACGGCGAGTCGATCAGCCTTGCGCTCGAGCGCGTCGCGCGCCTCTGTCAGGCGGTTGATGGTCGCGATCTGGTCGGTGATGACCTTTTCACGGTCCACGGCCTTCTCGCGCAGGCGCAGGATCTCAAGCCGGGCCTGGCGCAGCTCGGCCTCGGTGCGGTGCAGGGCCATGGAGAGGCTGTCCTTTTCCTCGCCGGTGGCGCGCGCCAGCTCGGCGGCGATGCGTTCGGCTTCCATGGTGGCGCGCAGTTGGCGTACCAGCTCCATGTTGCGCACCAGCAGCACCACCAGGGCGATCAGGAAGATCATGACCACGGTGGTCATGATGTCGGTGAACGAGGGCCAGAAGCTCTCGTTGACCTGGCCTTCCTGGCGGTTCAGCCGCAGATCGGTGAAGCCGTCGTTCATTCGTCGTCACGCAGGCGGAAGCCCAGGCGCAGCATGCGCAGGATATCCGTCATGTGGTCCTCGAGATTGTCCACCTTGCCGCGATAGTGCTCCAGGGTCTCGACGATTTGCTGCTCGGTCTCCCTGAAGGCCTTCTGCGAGTTGGCCATCTCGGCGACCAGGGATTGCAGCGAGCGGATCAAACCGGTGAACTCGTAGAGCACGGTGTCGGTTTCGACCTGGAAGCGCGGCATCAGGTAATTGGTGGTGACCTGTTCGATGGCGCTCACCAGGTTGGTCTGGGCGTCGTTCAGCCGCAGGTAGAAATAGCCGAAGAACACGTAGCAGACGATGGCGGTGATGGTGGTGGACAGCGCGGTGGACATGCCATGGATCACCATGCCCATGCCCGAGGCCGAGACGGCGTTCTCGAGTACGTCGGAGGCGCCGATCAGCGCGATCGACAGCGACACGATGGTGCCGAATACCCCGGTGAGGATGAGGATGTTGTTGACAAACTTCGCCAGGCTGCTGCGCGTGCTCTCGGTAGCCACCAGGGTGGAGGCCAGTGCGTTCTGGTTGATCGGGGTATGGGTCTCGTGCAGCTTGAGCAGGGTGCGGTAGCGTTGCGCGATCAGGCTGCGCTTCGGCACGCCGCGTAGCGCATCGTCGGGGCGCTTGTGCAGGTTGCGCACGAAGCGCGTCAGGGCGGCTTCTTCTCGCGCATAGCCCATCAGGCTGATAGCCATGCGCAACATGCCGATCAGAAACAGGACCACGATGGCGCCATTGATCACCCAGCCCAGTTCGGTGAGCTGATCCTTGAAGTAGATGGTGTTGATCAGGCTCCACTTCCAGTAGAGCAGGCCGGTGGCTACGACGATCAGCACGAACATGCGCAACAGGGTGTTGCGGCTGTAGTGGCGATGGAAGTTGATGTTGTCCAAGTCCTTGGTCCTCGTGCGCGGGCCATTGGAGACCGGCGATTCTAGCATTGCCCCGTTGGGGCTTCCGGGAATAGTAATATATCGCGCAACATCTTTTGTTAACCTTCACGGCCTGCAGGAGCGGCGTGCCCGCCGCGAATATTCGGTATCTTGCCAGCGACAGATCCAGGAGCCCCATGCCTCGCAATCTCCATGCTGCAGCACATGAGTGCCTGCTCACCGCGGACATCGACAGCAAGCTGAAACAGGCACGCGCCCTGGATGCCGAGTGGCGCGCCGGGCGCTTGCATTGTGCACCGGTAGCACTGCCCGATGTGAGCGAGCCGGGGCGCCCCTCTCGGCCCGAGCTGGTGCCGCCCTCGCAGGTGCCGCAGCGGCGCATCGGCACGCCGGAGGGCCACGCGGCCTTGATCCACGCGGTGGCGCACATCGAGTTCAACGCCATCAATCTGGCCTGCGATGCGGCCTGGCGCTTCCAGGGGCTGCCGGAAGCCTACTATGCCGACTGGTTGCGGGTGGCCGCCGAAGAGGCGCATCACTTCACCCTGCTGCGCGACCGCCTGCGCGCGCTGGGCTACGATTACGGCGACTTTGCCGCACACGATGGCCTCTGGGAGCTGGCGCGCAAGACCGCCGACGATCCGCTGCGGCGCATGGCCCTGGTGCCGCGGGTGATGGAGGCGCGCGGGCTGGACGTGACCCCTGGCATGATGAAACGCTTTGCGCGCATCGGCGATCAGGAGACCGTCGCGATACTCGAGGTCATCCTGCGCGACGAGGTCGGCCACGTGGAAGCGGGTACGCGCTGGTTCCGGCACCTGTGCCGTGAGCGCGGGCTGGACCCCGAGAAACACTATTTCGAATTGCTCGAGGCCGCCTTCGGCGAGCGCATGCGCTGTCCCCTGCACAAGGCAGCGCGGCGCCAGGCGGGCTTCAGCGAGACCGAGCTGCAACGTCTGGAGGCAATGTGCAAAGACTGATTCCCTGGCTGTTGTTGCTGGCCGTGACCCCGGCGTTCGCCGAGTCGGCTGCCTTGCTGGTGTACAAGGTGTGGGAGCAGGGCAGCGATCCCTACATCAGTCGTATCCTGGTCACCCCGACCCATGTGCGTCTGGACGAGGGGCAGGATACGGGTGACTACACCCTGCTCGATCGCACCGCGGGCGTGGTCTACAACGTGTCGGCCGAGGACCACAGCGTGCTGGTGATGGCGCCTGGCGAGGTGTCCCCGCCGGCGCAGCCCGCGCTGATGCTCGATGCCACCGATGAGCCCGACACACAGGCCCCGAAGGTGGCCGGGCGTACCCCGCACCGGGTGGAACTGCTGGCCAATGGCGAGCGTTGCACGACGCTTACCGTGCTGCCGGGCACCATGGAGGCCGCGTTGGCGGGGTTGCGCGACTTGCGCCGGGTGCTGGCGCGGGTGCAGGCCCGCTCGCTGGCGGCCATGCCGCAGGACTTGCAGACCGCCTGCGAGCTGGCCAGCACGGTGTACGCGCCGACCCGTTCGCTCGATCACGGCCTACCGCTGAGCGAGCAGAGTCCGGGACGGGTGCAGGTGCTGCTCGACTACATGCCGGATTTCGAGGTCGATGGCGGCCTGTTCGGTGTCCCGTCCGGCTATCAGCGGATCGAGATGTCCGAGTTGTCTGCGGGCTAGCCCGGATATTTCACGCATACGGAATGGGGCCGGGCCGGGGCTGATTTTCCACCCTGTAAGGAACCTCTGAATCAGTTCACATGCTCCTCCCCCATGCAATGGGGGAGGCTGGGAGGGGGCTTTGTGAACAAGGCGTTATGCCCCCTCCCGGCCTCCCCCGCAAGCGGGGGAGGAGTTGAATGGGAGGCGTCTGCAAGCGGGGGAGGAGTTGAACGGGTGGCATCGCCGGTTCAGTCGGCGATCTTCTCGCCCATGAGCACCCGGCGGCCGACCAGGCCGTTCACCGGGTCCACCGCATGCTGGGTGTTGAGCACGATCACGGTCGAGCCCATGTTGAAGCGGGCGATCTCCTCGCCTCGGGAAAAGCGCGGGGCCTCGTCGCCCTCGTAGGTCCAGCGCGCAATGCCGCCGTCGGGCGAGCGCACCTCGCCGTGCCAGACCGTCTCCATGCTGCCGACGAAGATGGCGCCGACCAGTATCAGCGCCATGGGACCACGGTCGGTGTCGAACAGCAGGATCAGCCGCTCGTTGCGCGCGAACAGGCCAGGCACGAGCTGGGTCGTGGTTTCGCTGACGCTGAACAGGTCGCCGGGCACGAACACCATCTCGCGCAGGGTGCCGTCCAGCGGCATGTGGATGCGGTGGTAGTCGCGTGGTGCCAGGTAGATGGTGGCGAAGGTGCCGGACTCGAACTGCGAGGCCATGAAGCCATCGCCGGCGAGCAGGGCATAGAGGCTGTATTCGTGTCCCTTGGCCTGGATCAGGCGATCGTGGAGGATGCGCCCGGCCTGGCTCACCTTGCCGTCTACCGGGCTGGCCATGCCTTCCTCGGTGACCGGCCGTGCGCCGGGCTTGAGCGCGCGGGTGAAGAAGGCGTTGAAGCTGGGGTAGGCGTAGGGGTCCTCGACCAGCGCCTCGTGCATGTTCACCTCGTAGTGGGTGATCACGTAGCGGATCAGCAGGTCTTTCAGCCAGCCGATCTCGCTGCGAGCCAGGTGGTACATGCCGCGTGAGAGCAGGTGTTGCGGCAGGATGCGCAGCAGCGCGGTGTTGAGGCGGTCGCCCCAGTCCGGGGTGGTGTCGTCGATAGTCATGTCGTCGAGGTGGTAATACAGCAGGCGCAGACTTTCGGCCATTCGCGCCGGCTTGTCCAGCGGCAGCCAGGCGTACAGCCGCCGATCCGGGCCGAGCAGGGCGGCAGTGGCCTGTGCGCCGCGGCAGGAGCCGGCGGTGTCGGTAGGCAGGCGCAGCGCCTCGGCAAGGGTGGCGCGGCGACTGGGGGGCAATACCTGTACGGCGGCCCAGTCGAGATGCCGCCACAGGCTGTCGGGCGCGCTCTGCCAGGCAGCGAGCAGCACCAGGCGCAGTGCCCCTTGGAGCTTCGGGGTGTCGGCCAGGCGGTTCCAGGTCTCGATGTGAGCGCGCAGCAGGTCCTCGCAGGCCGGGCCGGGCTCGCCGACCAGCAGCAGGGTCCAGTGCCCGGCGGTGGCGCGCTCGAGCCCTTGGCCGAGCTGCCCCGGTGAGAGTGCGAGCGGTTGCGCGGGTAGCCGCAGGCCGGCCTCCTCCAGCTGGTGGCGCTGCCACTGCTTGCCCAGCCAGTAGCCGAGCAACAGCACCGCCCCCGCCAGCAGGACCAGCGGCAGGCGGCTTGGCCTGGCGCCTGGCCGCCTCAAGCCTCGTGGTGTGCCAGCAGCTTCTCGGCGGCTGGCAGGGCAGCGCCGCTGTTGATGGCCGCGCCCATGTCGCTGAGTACCGCGTCGAGCGCGCCCAGGCACAGGGTGATGTTCTCGATGCGGCTGGCATAGCCCATCAGACCGATGCGCCAGACCTTGCCGGCCAGGTCACCCAGCCCGGCGCCGATTTCCAGGTGGTGATCGGCGAGCAGGCGGCTGCGCACCGCGGCGTCGTCGGCACCCGCGGGGATGCTCACGGCGTTGAGCTGCGGCAGGCGAGCGTCTTCGGGGACGATGAATTCCAGGCCCATGGCCTCAAGGCCGGTGCGCAGGATGTGGTGGTTCTCGCGGTGGCGTGCCCAGGCGTTCTCCAGCCCTTCTTCCTTGAGCATCAGCAGGGCCTCGTGCAGGGCGTACATGGCGTTGACCGGCGCGGTGTGATGGTAGGCGCGTTTTGCGCTACCGCCCCAGTAGGCCATGATGAGGTTCATGTCGAGGAACCAGCTCTGCACCTTGTGGGTGCGGTTGGCGATGACGTGCTGGGCGCGCTCGCTGAAGCTCACTGGCGAGATGCCGGGCACGCAGCTCAGGCACTTCTGGGTGCCGGAATAGACCGCGTCGATGCCCCAGTCGTCCACGCGCAGTTCGCAACCGCCCAGCGAGGTGACCGCATCAACGATGGTCAGGCAGTCGTGCCGGCGGGCCAGCTCGGCGAGTGTCTTGGCATCGGACAGTGCGCCGGTGGAGGTCTCGGCATGCACGAAGGCAAGGATCTTGGCATCCGGGTGTGCCTTGAGGGCGTCCTCGACCTTCTGCGGATCGACCGGCTTGCCCCAGTCGTCCATTACCATCACGGCCTCGCCGCCGCAGCGCTCGACGTTCTCCTTCATGCGTCCGCCGAACACGCCGTTCTGGCAGACGATGACCTTGTCGCCGGGCTCGACCAGGTTGACGAAACAGGCCTCCATGCCGGCCGATCCGGGGGCCGAAATGGGCATGGTGAGCTGGCTCTCGGTCTGGAAGGCGTATTGCAGCAGGGCCTTGATTTCGTCCATCAGCTCGACGAAGGCCGGGTCCAGATGGCCGATGGTCGGACGGCTCAGGGCCTCGAGGATACGTGACGGTACGTCCGAGGGACCAGGCCCCATGAGAGTGCGCAGCGGCGGGTGGAATGCGGTCTGTGACATGCTGGAAACCTGACTGAAAATGTCGTGAACCGCGTAGTATAGGGAGGGCCCGATCCGGGCGGCAACCGAGAAAACCGCGCAAAAGATGCGGCAGGTGTCAGTCGCCTGTTGGCATCTGCAACAGCATCTCTACCTTGCGTCGGTTCCACAGGCCGCCACCGGGCGCGGGGCGGCGCATGTCGTTCCAGATATCGGCGGTCTGCTCTGGCAGGATCTTGTTGGTCGTGTATTCCCGGGCCTCCTTGCGCAGGGCATCCAGGTAAGGTCCCTCGCCGGCCAGCGCGACCAGACCCGCCAGGTCGATGTCCTGATCGTATTGTTTGCGAAGGATCTCGAGCACTGTTTCGGGCGGATGGCGGTGCAGCAGTTCGGTGGCGATGGCCTCCAGTTCGGGGGCGGTCTGCCGCCGGGGCATGCGCAAGGCGATGGTCTTCAGGCGCTGGCGGACCAGTGGCACGACCTCTCGGGTGACCGGAGTGCTCAACTCAGGAAAGCGCTGGTTGAAACGGTCGATGATTTCGGTGACCGCGGTGGCGGTCTCGAGCTTTTGCCAGGCCTCGTGCGCGGGCACCCAGTGCTCGCCGATTCGGATCAGCGGTTCTTCGGTCTGGGGTTCTTCGGTCAGTGCTGGGGAAGGGGTGTCGAGCGCCATGGGCATCCAGTCCTCCTGATTGTTGGGGGCTGTGGCGGCAGCCAGTCGCGGGACTTTAGGAAATCTGCGAAAAAGTACACATTCTCCTCCCCCACGGAATGGGGGAGGTTGGGAGGGGGCTTTCGAACAAGGACTTATGCCCCCTCCTGACCTCCCCCGCAAGCGGGGGAGGAACGTGTTCGGAGGTTCCTTGGGGTGGCCTCAGGGAAAGGTCAGCACGAAGCCCGCGCCACCCAGCGCCGAGCGACCGATGCGGATGCTGGCGCCGTATTGCTGGAGGATTTCGCGTACCACGGCCAGGCCGATGCCTTCGCCGGGATGGCGCTCGTCGCCGCGTACCCCGCGGGCAAGCAGGGCCTCGCCCATGCCGGGCGGCAGGCCGGGGCCGTCGTCGGCGATCTCCAGGCTCAGGGGGCGGCCTTCCAGGCGGCAGACCCGAACCTGTTTTCGGGCATGGCGGAAGGCGTTCTCCAAAAGGTTGCCGAACAGCTCCATCAGGTCGCCTTCGTCCATGCGCAGGTGGACCGAGTCGTCCAGGTCGATGCTCAGTCGGATATCGCGATCGGCGTGCAGCTTGGCCAGGCCGCGGCCCAGGCGTTCGAGCAGCGGTCGCAGGGCGACCGGGGCGGATAGCGCGGTGCTCCCGGCCACGGCGGCCCGCTGCCGCTGGTAGCTGACGATCTCGTCGATGCGCTGTACCTGTTCTTCGACCAGTGCCGAGAGTTCGGGGCAGCGCTCCGGGTCGGTAGCGCCGCGCAGCACCGTCAGCGGGGTTTTCAGGCTGTGGGCCAGGTCGGCCAGGCTGTGGCGTACCCGTTCCTGGCGCGTCTGCGCCTGGGTGAGCAGGGCGTCGAGGTTGTCGGTCAGCGGGCGCAGCTCCAACGGTACCTCGTCGGGCAAGCGCGAGGCCCGGCCCTGTTCGATTTGCTTGATCGCCCCGGCGAGCCGGTACAGGGGACGCAGGCCCCAGCGCACGGCGGCGAGTTGCACGCCAAGCAGGATCAGGCTGAGCAGGGCGAGCCAGCCCCAGAGGGTGGTGCGGAAGTCGGCCTGCTGGCGTTCCAGGTCGCGGGTATCGGCGGCGATGGTGAAGGTGTAGGGGATGGGGGCACCCGTGAAGTCCTCCCAGGCCACGGTTTGCTCGAGCACCAGCAGGTGACCCAGGTGGCGGATCCGTCTTTGCCCAACCGCCGGTGGCGGCGATGTCGGTAGGTCACGTCCGAGCAGCGAGGGCGACTGCCAGCGGTAGGCGCCGTTCTCGCCGACGACCCGGGCGTAGCGTCCCGAGTCGGGGCGGTTGAAGACGGGGTCGGGCAGTGCCTGCGGCAGGCGCGGGCGGCCGCGTGCGTCCTCCCGGGCGGTCGCCAGCAGGGTATAGACGTGGGCCTGGAGCTGCTCGATCAGCACGGTTTTGCTGGCATGCCGAAAGGCGGAGTCCAGCGACCAGCCCGCCAGGCCGGCAAAGGCCGCGACCAGGGTGGTGCTGACCAGCAGCAGGCGGCGGGTGATCGAGGATTGCATGGCCTATTCGGTGCGGAAGCGATAGCCGCGGCCGCGCAGGGTCTCGATGGGCTTGTGCCGGCCGTCGGGGTCGAGTTTGCGCCGCAGGCGCCCGATGAACACTTCCAGCACGTTGCTGTCGCGGTCGAAGTCCTGGTCGTAGAGGTGTTCGGTCAGTTCGGTCTTGGAGATCACCTTGCCGGCGTGCAGCATCAGGTATTCGAGCACGCGGTATTCGTGGCCGGTGAGTTCCACCGCCTGACCCTCGACCTCCACGGTCTGCCGCGCGGTATCGAGGCGGATGCCGCAGCCGCTGATGACCGGGCTGGCATGTCCGGCCGCGCGACGCAGCAGGGCCTTGATGCGGGCCACCAGTTCCTCGACATGGAAAGGCTTGGTGAGATAGTCGTCCGCGCCGGCCTCCAGCCCCTCGACCTTGTCCTGCCAGCTGTCGCGCGCCGTGAGGATGAGGATGGGGAAGTGGCGTTCGAGTTCACGCAAGCGGCGGATCAGCTCGATGCCCGAGAGCCTGGGCAGGCCGAGGTCGATGATGGCCAGGTCCACGGGATATTCGCGCCCCAGGAACAGTCCCTCCTCGCCGTCGGCTGCGGCATCGACCGGAAAGCCCCGTTGCGCCAGTTCGCGGGCGAGCTGTTCGCGCAGCGGGGCCTCGTCTTCGACCAGCAGGATGCGCATCTCAGTGCCGGGGGGTTCTGTGCCGCCGGCGTTGCTCCTCGCCGGCGCGTACCCGGTAGCGCTTGACCCGGCCCTCGGGGGTGAGGATGCGGATGTTGTAGGTCTCGCGGCCGTGCGCGTCGAGCAGGGTCTCGGCGGAGATGACCCGGCCTTGGTAGCGTTCGCGGGCCTCGGAGACGGCCTCGTCGAGCGAGCTCCGCTGCAGCCAGCCCGCGTGAGCGGTGGTCGTCGCAAGCAACAGGGCTGCACAGGCGATGGAGCGCATCGGGTTCTCTCTTGCTCAGTCGATGGGCTGGACCGCTACCCGGACCTGGATGTGTTTTCCCGGATGATGGTTCATGCGGGTGTGAAACACGTGGCCCCGGTAACGGTATTTTACACGGTAGGCGACGATCTCCTCGTGCTCTTCCACGCGCTCGGTGACCTCGCACCGTCGACGCTGTCGTGGGCGATAGTCGACCGGTTGCTCGCTGCGGCTCAGGTCGCGCGCGATCGAAGCGCCCAGCAGGGAGCCGGCCACGGTCATTGCCGTCTTGCCGCTGCCTCGCCCGAACTGGTTGCCGACCACGCCGCCGACGATGGCGCCGACGATGGGCGGGGTGTAGGAGTCGTCGTGCCCGTAGTCCGATCGCTGATAATACTGCTCCTTCCAGCAACGCTCCTCGGGGATCGAGACCCGCACGGTTTCGTAGATGGGGGTGACGCGGATCACCCGTGCAGTGTCCTCGAAGGCGCGGCGATGCTTGTGCTCGTCGCGTGCGTCATCCCAGTGCGGGCTGGCAGTGGCGCAACCGCTCAGGGCAATGCCCAGGGTGAGGGTGGTGATCTGGATCAGCTTGTTCATGGTGTTTCTCCCTGGTTGAAGAAAACTTTCCGACTGTCAGGGAGAAGTTTGCCGGCGTATTCCTGAACCGAAGCTGAATGCCGGCCGATCGTGATTCAATCGAAGAGATGGGCGTTGATCCAGAAGTGCACCGCAATGCTGGCGGCATAGCCCAGGGCGATGACAGGTGTCCATTTCAGGTGCCCGAAAAAGGTGTAAATGCCACGGGCCTGGCCCATCAGCGCCACGCCGGCGGCCGAGCCGATCGACAACAGCGAGCCACCCACGCCTGCGGTCAGGGTGACCAGCAGCCACTGGCCCTCGGACATGTCGGGCAGCATGGTGAGTACCGCGAACATGACCGGGATGTTGTCGATGACCGAAGAGAGCAGTCCCACGGCGATGTTGGCCTCGGTTGGCCCCCAGCCGGTGTACATCACCTGCGACACCAGGGCCAGGTAGCCGATGAAGCCCAGTCCGCCCACGCACACCACCACGCCGTAGAAGAACAGCAGGGTGTCCCATTCTGCGCGTGCCACGTGGCGGAACACGTCGAACGCCGCCCGGCTGCCGATCGTGTCGTTCTGCTCGAGCCTGCGACGCCGTTCGCGCATCTTGAGGTAGAAGCCGAAGAATTGCAGGTAGGACAGGCCGGTGAGCATGCCAACCACCGGAGGCAGGTGCAGGGCGCTGTGGAAACTCACGGCGGTGACGATGGTGGCCAGGAACAGGCCGATGATGATGCTGCCGCCGAACTTCATGCGCACCGGTGCCTCGTCGGTATCGGGCTTGTTGCGGCTGACCGTCAGCGACATGAGCAGGGCTGGCACGAGCCAGTTGACCAGCGCTGGTACGAACAGGCTGAAGAAGGCCCAGAAGTCGATGACGCCCTCGGGTGTCTGGATGTTCTTCTGCCAGACCATCAGGGTGGTGATGTCGCCGAATGGTGAGAAGGCCCCGCCCGCGTTGGCCGCCACCACGATGTTGATGCAGGCGACCAGCACGAAGCGCGGGTCCTTGCCGCCTACGGCCAGCACCACGGCGCACATCAGCAGTGCAGTGGTGAGGTTGTCGGCCACCGGCGAGATGAAGAAAGCCAGCAGGCCGGTGATCCAGAACAGCTGCCGCAGGCTGAAGCCCTTCTTGATGAGCCAGGAGCGCAGAGCGGCGAACACCTTGCGCTCGTCCATGGCGTTGATGTAGGTCATCGCCACCAGCAGGAACAGCATCAGCTCGGCGTACTCGAGCAGGTTGTGGCGGACTGCGGCCTCGACGATGTGGCTGTCCCCGGAGTCCCGGTAAGCCAGGGCAATCATCGCCCAGATCACGCCGGCGGCGAGGATCACCGGCTTGGACTTGCGCAGGTGGGTGAATTCCTCGGCCATCACCAGCAGGTAGGCAAGGACGAAGAGGCCCAGTGCGGTCAGGCCGGTGGCGGTGGCGGTCAGGTCGCGGGTGGCAGCCAGGGTCTCGCCGGCGAACGACAGTGCGGGAAACAGGCCGCTGCCCAGCAGAAGCACGAGGGACAGAGGGAACGCCGGTCCAGGGCGCATCAATGAAGGTACTCCCCGGGAAGTTGCCGTCTGAAAAGCTGCCATGTGCCTCCTCCTGGCCTTTTCTCCCTGCAAGCGGGAGGGACTTGTTCACAGGCCGCTTCAAGGTAGTGCAGTGCAGGATGCGGCACAAGTCGCGACAGCGCCGCCATCCGGCAGACCCTGCGCAACGACGGTAGCCTGGTGGCTGATTCCTGATCGAGGCAATGTGCGCCGGGCTTCGGCCCGGTAGTTTCCTGGCGGGATGACGCTTGGGCTCTGATCGCCCAAAGGGCAGACCGTCAGTGGTCCCGACGATGTTTGCGCCGTGGCCGGGGCTCGTAGGCCGCGATCCAGGGCATGATGCGTGAGAAAGGTAGCTGTTCGAGATTCTGGAATTGCTGCTCGGCCCGCGCCAGCAGCGCGTAAACATCGGGCACCGCCTTGGGGTCGTCAGCATCGGGTTCGATGAGTGCCCGGATGCCCTGCATGCCGCCCACCTGGATGCGCATGGCCTTGCCGTGGGGCAGGGTGGCGCGGTCCTCGTGAGTACGCAGGGCGAACCGGGCCTGTTCGCGCAGGATGGCGAGCGCGCGCTGGCAGCGGTCCTGACCTGCTTCCGACAGGCAGCGCACACCTTCCCGCTCGGCGATGCAGAAGCGTTCCGCACGCGAACAGGCACAGCGGTTGGTCAATACGCTTTTCTCGAAGACGCAGGCACGTTCGTTGACCTCACGGTAGGTCTCGCGGAATGCATCCTGGTCCATCAGTCTGCCTGCTTGAAGCGGTGGATCAGGCGACGCTCACGCTTGTTGGGGCGTCTTTCGCTGACGGGCATGGCTGCGCGTTCGGCACGGATCTGCTCGTTGAGCAATTGGCGGCGTTCGTGGCTTTCGGGTGTCTCGGTGTAGAAGTCCTTCGCCTCGCTGGCCGGACGTCGTTGGCGCGGCAGTTGCGTGATCTCGATGTCCCACTCGTAGGGCCCCTTGTGGATGCGCAGGCGGGAACCGATGCGCACCTCCTTGCCCGGCTTGGTGCGCTGACCGTTGAGGTGCACCTTGCCACCCTGCACGGCCTCGGCAGCCAGTTGCCGGGTCTTGAAGAAGCGCGCGCACCAGAGCCACTTGTCCAGGCGCATGCGTTGCGGGGCTTCGGTACTCATCAGGTGGGGGCGTCCTCCGAGTGGTCGATGTCGTGCACCGGGGTGGCGTGTTCACCGATACCCAACAAGGGATCGAGCTCGCCGCGTGCATCCATGGCCGCCATGTCATCGAAGCCGCCGACGTGGAAATCGTCGATGAAGATCTGTGGCACGGTGCGCCGCTGGCTGCGCTGCATCATTTCCATCATGCGATCGCGGTCGATATCGACGCGGATCTCTTCCCAGGTGACGCCCTTGCTCTGCAGCAGGGACTTGGCGCGCACACAATAGGGGCACATGGCGGTGGTGTAGATTTCGATTTTTGGCATGGCAGTTTTATCCTCCTGAGGTACGGCAATCCTAGCAACTCGGGTACGCCCGGGCATTCGGCAAAACCCGTATTGACGCTGGGGTAGGCGTTGCGTTGCCGGCGCTTGGTGCTTGGAAGCTCCGAGCGGAATCCCTATGATGCAGAGCAATGCTTTGCCAGCCTTGCCGGGATGTTGTAAATGAAGGATTCCACGCCTAGGGCCATACACTTGGCCGACTATCGTCCACCGCCGTACCTGATCGACCGTGTCTCGCTGCGGTTTGACCTGCGCGAGACCGGGACCCGGGTGTTGTCGTTCATGCGCCTGCGGCGCAACCCGGCGTCTGAAATCACCGAGTCGCTGTTGCTGCATGGCGAGGGGCTGGATCTGCAATGGCTCGCCATCGACGGCATGCGCCTCAATGAAGGTGAATACCGGGTCGATGACGAGGGCCTGCACCTGCCGGCCCCGCCGGAGCAGTTCGAGCTGTCCAGCGAGGTGATCATCGCTCCGGAGGCCAACACCGCGCTCGAGGGCTTGTATCGTTCCGGGGGCATGTTCTGCACCCAGTGCGAGGCCGAGGGTTTCCGGCGCATCACCTGGTTTCTCGACCGGCCCGACGTGATGGCCGTCTTCGATGTGCGCATCGAGGCCGACCGTGAGCGCTACCCGGTGCTGTTGTCCAACGGCAACCCGGGGGCCACCGGCGAGCTGCCCGACGGCCGGCACTTTGCCGAGTGGCACGACCCGCACCCCAAGCCCTGTTACCTGTTCGCCCTGGTTGCGGGTGACCTGAAACACATCGAGGAACGCTTCACCACCGCCTCGGGGCGCGAGGTATTGCTGCGCATCCATGTCGAGCCGCACAACATCGACAAGTGCGAACACGCCATGCGCTCGTTGGTCGCGGCCATGCGCTGGGACGAGGAACACTACGGGCGTGAATACGACCTCGACGTGTTCAACATCGTCGCCGTGGACGATTTCAACATGGGCGCGATGGAGAACAAGGGTCTCAACATCTTCAACAGCAAGTACGTGCTGGCGCGCCCCGATACCGCTACCGACGCCGATTTCCAGGGCATCGAGGGCGTAGTGGCGCACGAGTACTTCCACAACTGGACGGGCAACCGCATCACCTGCCGTGACTGGTTCCAGCTCTCGCTCAAGGAGGGCCTGACCGTCTATCGCGACCAGGAATTCTCTGCCGACATGGGCTCGCGCCCGGTCAAGCGCATCGAGGACGTGCGTCTGCTGCGCACCCACCAGTTTGCCGAGGACGCAGGCCCCATGGCGCACCCGGTGCGGCCGCAGTCCTATATCGAGATCAACAATTTCTACACCCTGACCGTGTACGAGAAGGGCGCCGAGGTGGTGCGCATGCAGGCGCGCCTGCTGGGCCCGAAGCGGTTCCGCGAGGCCATGGACCGGTATTTCGAGCGCTTCGATGGCCAGGCGGTGACCACCGACGATTTCGTCGCCTGCATGGAGGCGGCCTCCGGGCGTGATCTGAGCCAGTTCAAACACTGGTATGACTATGCCGGCACGCCGGTGCTGCACGTACAGGACAGCTACGATGCGCGCAAGCGACGCTACACGCTGAAGATCCGCCAGGAAGTGCCTGACACCCCGGGACAGCACGACAAGCCGCCTTTCCACATCCCGTTTGCCATTGGTCTGCTGGACGGCGAAGGGCGTGACATTCCCTTGCGCTACGGGGACAGCGATAGCGACGGGGGTAGCCTGCTGCTCGAACTGCGTGAGCGTGAGGAGGTCTTCGTCTTCGACGACATCGAGGAGCGGCCCACTCCCTCTCTGCTGCGCGGGTTCAGTGCCCCGGTCAAGATCGATTACGACTGGAGCGAGGAGCAGTTGCTGCACCTGATGGCCCACGACAGCGACGGCTTCAACCGCTGGGATGCCGGCCAGACCCTGCTGCGTCAGGTCATCCTGCGCATGGTCGCCCAGCGCCAGGAGGGTGCATCCATGAGCGTGCCCGAGGCGCTGGTCGGCGCCCTGCGCACTGCGCTGTTCGATGAACAGGCCGAACAGGCATTGATCGCCGAGGTGCTGGCCTTGCCGGCCATCGGCTATCTGGGCGACTTCATGGCGGTGGTGGATGTCGATGGTCTGCATGCTGCGCGTGAGCACCTCAAGCGCACTGTGGCCGAGGCCCTGCGCGAAGATCTGCTCATGCGCTACGAGCAATTGCGCGAAACCGGTGAGTACCGCATCGACGCGGCGGCCATCGGTCGTCGGCGGCTCAAGAATACCCTGCTGGGCTGGCTGGCCAGCCTCGAGAATGACGATGCGGTGTTCCAGTTGCTGCTCGACCAGTACGGCGCGCAGCACAATATGACCGACGTGATGGCGGCGCTTTCGCTGATCGCTGACAGCGAACGCCCCGAGCGCGACGAGATATTGGCCGACTTCGCCAAGCGCTGGGCCAACGAGCCGTTGGTGATGGACAAGTGGTTCTCGGTGCAGGCCATGGCGGTGCGCCCCGACGCCCTGGCGCAGGTGCGTACGCTGATGGACCACCCGGCCTTCTCCCTGACCAATCCCAACCGGGTGCGTGCGCTCATCGGCGCCTTTGTCAATGGCAACCCGGTGGGCTTCCATGCCGCCGACGGCAGCGGTTATGCCTTTCTTGCCGAGCAGGTGCTGGCGCTCGACCCGCTCAACCCGCAGATCGCGGCGCGGCTGGCGCGTGCCCTGGCGCGCTGGCGGCGTTACGACGAGCAGCGCCAGCAGCATGCGCAAGAAGCGCTGCGGCGCATCATCTCGGCCGGGGTGTCGAAGGATGTCTACGAGGTCGCCAGCCGCAGCCTGCAAGAGGACACTGAATGAAGGCCCTGCTGATCGTCGCCCATGGCAGCCGGCGGGGCTCGTCGAATGACGAGGTGCGCGCTCTGGCGGCCCGGGTCGGCGAGCTGGCCGGCGGGCGCTTCGATCAGGTGCAGGCCGCTTTTCTCGAACTGGCCGAGCCATCCATTCCCGACGGCATCCAGGCCTGTATTGATGCCGGTGCCGACGAGGTGGTGGTGATGCCTTACTTCCTGTCGGCCGGACGGCACGTGAGCGAAGACATCCCCGCCGAAGTCGCGCGCAAGCAGCGTGAGCACCCGCAGGTCACCATCCGCCTCGCTGACCACCTGGGGGCGCAACCCGGCATTGTCGAACTGGTCCTGGCTGGCGCCCAGGCCGGGGGTGGCAAGGTCAATGGGTGAATCCGTGCGGGAACAGCACCTTTTGCAGCTGGGACCTTAGTCCGAGAAACCGCTTCCTGGGTCGGTGCGCCGGGTACTCAGAGACCCAACCAGCGTGCGCCCTGGTAGAAGACGAAGCTCACCACCCAGGCCAGCAGCAGTGGCCAGCCGATGGCCAGCGCGGTGAAGCGCCAGCTCTTCGATTCCTGTTTCAGTACCGCCACGGTGGACAGGCAGGGCGTGTAGATCAGGACGAACAGCATGAAGCTGTAGGCCTGTACCCAGTCGATGCGGCTGGAGACGATACCCGCCAACTCGCTCTCGCCGACGCCGTAGATCACCGCCAGGGCGCCCAGTACCACTTCCTTGGCGACGAAGCCGAACAACAGGGCGATGGTCATCAGGTGATCGATCCCCAGGGGCTGCATGAGGGGCTCGAACAAGGCGGCGAGCTGGCCGGCCAGGGTTTCGGGGCTGGCGACCGGCACATCCTTGGGGAAATGGGTGAGGATCCACACCAGCACCACGCCGAACAGGATGAAGCCGCTGGCCTCGCGCAGGAAGTGGGTCACCTCGCGCCAGCCGCGCAGCCACATCTGGCGCAGGGTAGGGAAGCGGTAGGGCGGCAGTTCCAGCAGCAATGGCTCGGCGTGCGCCAGGCGCCTGCGGTAGAGCACGGCGGTGAGGAAGGCGGCACCGAAGCTGAACAGGTACAGGCTGAACAGCACCAGGGGGGCGGCCCAGGGCTCGAAGATGGCGGTGGTGAAGAACACGAACACCTGCAGGCGCGCCGAGCACAGCGAAAAGGGGATGATCAGCATGGTCAGCAGGCGCAGTCCCCGCGAGCGCATCACCCGGGTGCCCATCAGTGCCGGGACATTGCAGCCGAAACCCATCAACTGCATCACGAAGGCGCGCCCGTCCAGCCCCAGGCGCGACATGAAGGCATCCATCAGGAAAGCCGCGCGCGACATGTAGCCGCTGTCCTCGATGATCGCCATGAACAGGAAGAACAGCACGATGATGGGCAGGAAGGACAGGATGGTGCCGATGCCATCGAACAGGCCATCGAGCACGAAGCTCTGCACCAGCGGCGGCCAGGCGGTGACCGCTGGGCTGACCGCCCCGGTCTTGACGCGCTCCAGCATCCAGGCCACACCATCCTGCAACGGTGCGCCCAGAGTGTAGACCGCCTCGAACATGCCCAGCATGGCCACGAAGAACAGTGGCAAGCCCAGCCAGGGGTGTAGCAGCAGGCGGTCCAGGCGGTCGGTGAGCCGGTCGGTGGCACTCACCGGCACATCGACCGTGGCGGAAAAGATCGCGTCCAGGCGGGTTTGCAGGGCGCTGTCCTCGGCGAAAGTCCTTTCGATGTCCGCGGCACGGGGGGGGTGAGCCTCGTGCAGGGCCTGGGTGATCGCCTGGCGCGCCTGTTCCATGCCCATGCCATGCTTGGCGCTGATTGCCACCACCGGCATACCCAGCTCCTGTGCCAGGCGTTGCTGGTCGATGTGGATGCCCAGCGTGCGCGCCTCGTCGATCATGTTCAGGAGCAGCACCATGGGTTGGCCCAGTGCCTGCAATTGCAGCGCCAGGGCGAGCTGGCGGTCGAGCTGGGTGGCGTTGGTGATCACCACCAGCAGGTCTACCGGTTGTTCCTCGAGGAAGGTGCGGGCGACGCGCTCGTCCTCGGCGAAACCATGCAGGTTGTAGATCCCGGGCAGGTCCACCACCTCGACCATTTCGGTGCCCAGCAGGATCCTGGCCGAGAGCAGGTCGACTGTGATGCCTGGCCAGTTGCCCACCTTGGCAGAGGCACCGGTCAGCCGGTTGAAGAAGGTGGATTTGCCCGTGTTGGGCATGCCAAGGAGGGCAACGCGCTTCATTTGATGAAAATGGTGCGGGCCTGTTGCGGACGGATCAGCAGGTCGCTGGTACCGAGACGAATCTGGATGGGGCCGCCGAAGCGTGAACGACGCACCACGGTCACGCGGCGGCCGGGGCGTAGTCCCAGTGACTGGAGGCGGGTGCGCAGTTCGGACTCGCCGCTCAGGCCGGTGATGGTGGCGTGCTGACCTGGCAACAGGTCGGCCAGGGTCGCCACCGGGGTGTCGTGTGCTCGCATGTCCATCAGCAGTTCGTCACGTGCTTATCTAGAAAATGATAATCATTGTCATTTGTCGATGCAAGGGGAGAGCTGGCGGCATCCCCAGGCTGGGGAAGGAGCTTCCTGGTGTGTCGGATTGTTCCCATGCTGCCAGTGGGCGCAGGCAATAGGTTCCGACCCGGGTCATGCCGGTGTCGGAGGGAAGCACTGGGTCGTGCGGGGGGGGTCAGGGCTGTTCCGGGTACTCGTAGTGCTTGCTGTGGCGGCGCCCGGTAGGGCTCTGGTGGCGCAGCAGAGTACGCTGGGTGATGATGCCCTCGACCTTCCATTCCAGGCCCTCGAGCGGGATCTCGGGGTAGAGGTCGTTGAGCGCCACCAGGCGTTCGCCCTGCTCGTCGTTCAGGTACTGGCGGAACCAGCGGGTGTCCTCGACCAGGCACATGATGTACATGCCGTGGCGGCAGGACTTGGCCGGTTCGATGATGACGATGCAACCGTCGGGGAATTCCGGCTCCATACTGTCGCCCAGCACCTGCAGGGCGAAGGGTTCGAGTTCGGAACAGGCGCTGCCGTCGTGGAAATCACCAGTGCTCATCGGGCTGCTCTCGTGCGGAATTTGCTATGCTCCCGGGCCTTCTTGCGTCCGGGACGGGCGCTCTGACAGAGGGAAACATCCTAACATGGTGCATGCTAGCGGGCCGCCGCCCCAAGTCCACAAGAATCGTCGGGATTGGCACAACCTGCGTTCCATGCTCCCCTTTCTGTGGGAGTTTCGCGGGCGCGCGCTGTTCGCGCTGGCCTGCCTGGTGCTCTCCAAGACGGCGAATGTCGGGGTGCCGGTGGCGCTCAAGGCCATCATCGACTACTACGAACAGGCCTCCAGGGCCGAGTTGACCGCCGCCATGCCGCTGTTGCTGCTGCTGGCATACGGCCTGCTCAAGCTGAGCGCCAGCCTGTTCAACGAGCTGCGCGATGTGGTCTTTGCCAAGGTGCGCTACCGCGCCATGCGCCGGCTCTCCACCCGGGTGCTCAATCACCTGCTGAAGCTGTCGTTGCGCTATCACCTCGAGCGCAAGACCGGAGCGATCAGCCGCGACCTCGAGCGCGGCACCCGTTCGGTGAGCCAGATCCTCAACTACATGGCCTTCTCCATCCTGCCCATCGTGGTGGAGTTCAGCCTGGTGGCTACCATCATGCTGCACAACTATGACCCGGTGTTCGCCGGCGCCATGTTCGGCTCGGTGGTGCTCTACATGGTGTTCACCTTCCTGGTGACCGAGTGGCGCATGGACTTCCGCCACCACATGAACGAACTGGATTCGCGCGGCAACTCCATCGCCTTCGACAGCCTGATCAACTACGAGACGGTCAAGTACTTCGGCAACGAGCGGCTGCAGCTCCAGCGCTATGACGACACCCTCGAGCAGTGGGAGTACTGGGCGGTAAAGAGCCAGAACTCGATGTCGCTGCTCAACTTCGGGCAGGGCGCCATCATCGCCCTGAGCGTGACCCTGATGATGGTGCTGGCGGCGCGTTCGGTCTCGGCCGGGGAGATGCGCATCGGTGACCTGGTGATGGTCAACGCCTTCCTGTTGCAGCTGTTCATTCCGCTGGGCTTCCTGGGCGTCGTCTATCGCCAGATCAAGTACGCCCTGGCGGACATGGATCTGGTGTTCAAGCTGCTCGATACTGAACCGGAGATCCGCGATGCCCCCGATGCCCGCCCCCTCGAGGTGAGCGAAGGGCGTATCACCTTCGAGCACGTGGATTTCAGCTACCAGCCTGAGCGTCAGATCCTGCACGACGTGAGCTTCGAGGTGCCGCCCGGACACAAGGTGGCGGTGGTGGGACACAGCGGTGCCGGCAAGTCCACGCTGTCACGGCTGATCTTCCGCTTCTACGACGTGCAGGCCGGTTGCGTGTGCATCGACGGACAGGATGTGCGCGAGGTCAGCCAGGAGAGCTTGCGCGCGGCCATCGGCATCGTCCCGCAGGACACGGTGCTGTTCAACGACAGCATCTACTTCAACATCGCCTATGGTCGTCCCGAGGCCAGCCGCGAGGAGGTGATCGAGGCGGCGCGCATGGCCTGCATCCTGGACTTCATCGAACGCCTGCCCGATGGCTGGGATACGGTGGTCGGCGAGCGTGGCCTGAAATTGTCGGGTGGCGAGAAGCAGCGTGTGGCCATTGCCCGCGCCATCCTCAAGCGTCCGCGCATCCTGATCTTCGACGAGGCGACCTCCTCGTTGGACAGCCATACCGAGCAGGCCATTCAGCAGACGCTCGAGGCGGTGGCTGCTGATCACACCACTCTGGTCATCGCCCATCGCCTGTCCACCGTGGTCGATGCCGACCAGATTCTGGTCATGGACCAGGGACGCATCGTCGAGCGCGGCACCCACACCGAGCTGCTGCGCGCTGGCGGCGCCTACAAGGCCATGTGGGAGTTGCAACAGCAGGAGGCCGACGAGCAGGGGGACGAAAACGCGGCAGAATCCTGATTTTGTGGGGAGGCCTGGGGCAGGGAAGTACCCCATCCCCACTCGCGGGGAGGGTCGGGGAGGGGCGCAAGACAAAGGCCCGCGCTGCCGGCTGGCAGGCGAGCCCTCTCCGAGGTCAGCGGTGCCGTGTCAGTGCGCGCAGGGGGAATTGCGGCACAGACGCTTGATCAGGCGCTCGTTGTGGGTTACCTGAGACAGTCGACAGGGCAGGCACCCCCAGGTCATGTTGATGGCCGAGACGGCTGCGCCGGCACCAATCAGGCTCCAGAAGACCACGTCGACCCACGCATGGGTCATGAGGCCTTCCGTGCCCAGCACCATCGTCGATACGATTCCGAATACCGAGGCCGCTACTACGCCAAGAATGATAGGTAACATGGTCTTGTCCTCGTGCTGATAAAAAAAGTTTATAAGCTACTCAATATTTTTAGATTAGCATATGCTAATAAAGTTTCAAGAAATTTAATCCCCCTGATTTGGCAAGGCATTGTCGTTCCATTCCGACGTTTCTCGAGGGCTGTCGCATGGACGGGGCTGCCAGATGAGCCCAAAAAATGCCGAAAAAGTTCATGGATTCTGTAAGGTGCCGAAACAGAAGAGCTTTTTTTGTTGGTCCCGTGCGAGTCGGCGATGGACCATAGGCCGAGGCGGGGAATGGGCATGCCTTGCCCCACCAGAAATCCGGTACCTTGGTGAGTCTCTGCCGTTTGGGGAACGCGATGCGGAATGAACGAGACACCTACCTGGTCGGTGGCGCGGTGCGCGACGAGCTTCTGGGGCTGTCGGTCGGAGAGCGTGACTGGGTAGTGGTTGGCAGCACCCCGGAGGCCATGCGCGCGGCGGGGTTTCGCCAGGCCGATCCCGAGTTTCCGGTGTTCCTGCATCCCGAGACCGGGGAGGAATACGCTCTGGCGCGGCGCGAGACCAAGGTCGGCGAGGGTTACCGGGGCTTCGTGGTGGATGCCAGTCCCGATGTCAGCCTCGAGGAGGACCTCGCGCGGCGCGATCTCACCATCAATGCCATGGCGCGCGATGCCGAGGGGCGCTTGATCGATCCCTTCGGTGGCGAAAAGGACCTGGCCGAAGGGCTGTTACGGCATGTCACCCCGGCCTTCGTCGAAGACCCGGTGCGCCTGTTGCGCATCGCCCGTTTTGCCGCCCGCTTCGGTCCTTTCGGCTTTCGGGTGGCACATGACACGCACCGGCTGATGAAGCGCATGGTCGCCGACGGCTTGATGCGTGAACTGCGTCCGCAGCGGATCTGGCAAGAGTTGCACAAGGCGCTTGGCTACGCGCAACCCTGGCGTTTCTTCGAGGTGCTCGCTGCCTGCGGTGGCCTGGCCGAGTTGCTGCCGGGGCTGGCCGCACAGATGCGTCCCGGCCATGGTGCCCCGGTCGCGGCACCGGCAATCGAGGCGCTGAAGCGGGTCAGCGCGCTGAGCGAGGACCCCGATGAACGCGTGCTCGCCCTGTTGTTGGCCTCGGGGGATGCACCGGATGTCGCTGCGCAGCGCCTGGGCATGCCGCCACGCCTGCAGCAGCGCCTGACACAGGCGCGGGAATTATGGTCGCAGGTGCGCGAGCTCGATCGGTTGTCGGGCCGCGAAGTGGCCGATCTGCTCGAGCGCATGGGGAGCTGGCGAGGGGGTGGCAGTTTCGAGGCCCTGCTGCGGGTATTCCGTGCGCAGCCCGGTGCACCAGCGAGACTGGACGACCTGGCGCGGGTGCGCGAACAGGCGCTGGCCGTCGATCCCCGGGCCTTGCAGGCACGCGGGCTGGCGGGCCGTGCCTTGGGGGAGGCGCTGGCGCATGCGCGCCGCGAGGCCATTGAAACCGCATGGTAAGCGGCCTTGTCTTGCGCCTGGCAAGCACGCAAACTGCCGGTTGAAGGGGAACACACAGAACACCATGGAATTGAGCAAACAACAGGCGCTACCCGCACAGAACCGACCCAGGGGGGCGGCCGACGCGCCAACCGCCGACTCGGTGCGCCATCGCATCCTGCGCATTCTCTGGAGTGCGCGGCTGGTGATGCCATTGAGCCTGCTGCTCGCGGGCATGGGTGTAATCCTGCTGATCGCGGCGCAGTTTCCCATGGGCTTGCTCGACCAGAAACTGGCCGCCCATGCCCTGCTGATCAGTGCCATTGTCGCCCTGATCGGACTGGTGCTGACGGCGCGGCGGTTGCGCACCCAGTTGCTCGAACCACTGGCGCGGCTGGAGACCTCGGTGGCCAGGGTCTGTCAGGGCGAGCCGGGAGCCACCCTCTCGCACGAGGACACCGGGGTGTTGCGCGACATAGTCGAGGACATCGACAGCATCAACGAGGAGCTGACCGACCTCTACGAAGACATGGACAGCCGGGTGGCGCGTCAGACTGCCCGGTTGGCACAGAAGACCGCCTCGCTCAAGATCCTTTACGATGTGGCGGCCAGCATCAACCAGGCCGACAACCTCGACGAGCTGCTGCTGCGCTTCCTGCGCGTGCTCAAGGAGATGGTCAATGGCATGGTGGCCACGGTGCGACTGGTGCAGGAGGACGGCAACATGCGCCTGGTCGGTGCCATCGGCCTGAACGATGCCGTGCTCACCGAGCAGGAGATGCTGCCGTTGGACCTGTGCCTGTGTGGTACTGCGCTCTCGCCTGGCGACATCCTGTGCGAGCATCCCGAGCGTCATTGCGCGCGCCGGTTGGGGCACAACATGTTCGGCCCCGACGAGGTCGAGCGGGTGACGGTGCCGCTCGACTATCACGGTGATGTGTTGGGCTTCTACCATGTGTATGTACGCAAGCCGGGTATTTCCGGGCGCGAGGATATCCTGGAGCTGCTCAAGACCGTGGGCAGCCATCTGGGCATGGCGGTCGCCAAGCAGCGTTCGGACCGTGAGGCGCGGCGCCTGTCCATCGTCGAGGAGCGCACCGCGCTGGCGCACGAGCTGCACGACTCGCTGGCGCAGACCCTGGCCAGCCTGCGTTTCCAGGTGCGCATGTTGCAGGACGTGCTGCGCAGCGGCGATATCGAGGCGGCCTGCAACGACCTGGCACGCATCAGTAATGGCCTGGATGAGGCGCACACCGAGCTGCGCGAGTTGCTGCACAGCTTCCGCGCGCCGGTCGGACAGCGCGGTCTCACCCAGTCGTTGCGCGCGCTGGTCGAGCGCTTTCAGCAGGAGAGCGGCGTCCAGGGCTTCTTCCAGGTGGCCTGCCGCGAGCCCGAGCTGAGCTCGGCCGAGGAGATGCAGATTCTGCGTATCGCCCAGGAGGCACTGGCGAACATCCGCAAGCACGCGAAGGCGCATACCGTGCGGGTGCTGCTCAATTGCCAGTCCGACGGTCGCCTGGTGCTGTTGATCGAGGATGACGGTGTGGGCTTCGACAATGCCCGGCGGCACGGATTGCCGGGCGAGCATATCGGCCTGGCGATCATGGAGGAACGCGCGCAGCGCCTGGGCGGCAGCCTACGTATCGAGAGTGAGCCGGGCGAGGGTACCCGTCTCGAACTGTGTTACAAGCCGGCGACGCGCAAGGACGAGAAGCCCAGGCGCTGGCTGGTTTGATGTCAGGAGACACGATGAAGGTACTACTGATCGACGATCACGCCCTGTTTCGCATGGGGCTGCGCGAGCTGCTGGAGCGGCGTGGCATCCAGGTAGTGGCTGCCGAGGGCTGCTGCGAACAGGGGATCGTCCTGGTCGGCGAGCTGGAGCCCGACGTGGTGCTGCTGGACATGCGCATGCCCGAGATGAGTGGCATCGAGATGCTGCGTGCGCTGCGCGAGGGTGGCCAGCGCATGCCGATCGTGATGCTCACCACCAGCCGCGATGAGGAGGACGTGGTGCAGTCCCTGCAGGCCGGGGCCAATGGCTACCTGCTCAAGGACATGGAGCCCGACTCGTTGATCCGTGCGCTGGAAGACATCGTCAAGGGTCAGACTGTGGTCGCGCCCGAGTTGGCCGCGGTGCTGGCGCGTGCGGTGCAGGGCGAGGCAGCACGCCCCGAGAGCGACATCGAACGCCAATTCGGCGAGCTCACCCCGCGCGAGCACGAGATCCTCTGCCTGCTGGCCGAGGGCCAGAGCAACAAGGTCATCGCACGTAACCTGGGGATATCGGACGGCACCGTCAAGCTGCACGTGAAGGCCATACTGCGCAAGCTGGAGGTGCACTCGAGGGTCGAGGCGGCTGTGCTCGCTGTCGAGCACGGCCTGTGCAACCGTAATGGAAGGGACTGACTGCCCCCCCTGACAGGGTCATTGGCCCTGTCAGGGGGCAGGTGGGGATTCAGTCCTCGCTCAGGGAGGCGGACTCGATCACCACCGGTTCCACCGGGACGTCGGAATGACCGGCGCGGTTGGTGGTCGGCACGCCCTTGATCTTGTTGACCACATCCATGCCCTCGACCACGCGCCCGAACACGCAATAGCCCCAGCCGTCCTGGCCCGGGTAGTCGAGGAACTTGTTGTCGGCCACGTTGATGAAGAACTGCGAGCTGGCCGAGTGCGGCTGCATGGTGCGCGCCATGGCGATGGTGCCGGTCTCGTTGCTCAGGCCGTTGTTGGCCTCGTTCTCGATGGGGTCACGCGTGGCCTTCTGCATCATGTCGGGCATGAAGCCGCCGCCCTGGATCATGAAGTTGTCGATCACGCGGTGAAAGATGGTGCCGTCGTAGAAGCCGTCGCGCACGTATTGCTCGAAGTTTTCGCAGGTCTTGGGGGCGGCCTCGTGGTTCAGTTCGATGACGATGTCGCCCAGGCTGGTCTTCAGGGTAATCACGGAATCTTCCTCACTCTGTCAGGCGGGCTATCGGCCCGGTGCGCGCATTCTCGGGGATATGCCGGCGAAAATCCATTGCCTGGCACACAGGCGGAAACGGCCTGGGTGCGCAAGCCCGGATGTTTCACCGGCATCCCGAGAGCCGGCGGAATTCGCAGCCGCTGTGGCGCCGGTTTGGCGCTCAAGTGATAGCCTGCGCTATCGCTTGAGTGAAAACCCAGCCACAGCGAGCGAGAAAGCGCCGGAATCGGGATAGAACAACGCGGGGGACAAACTGTAACCGACGACTGGCCTCCCTGTTTGCCATTTTTGCTCGATCATTCAGTATCTTGGATTTTAAGCGTTGTTCGGCCGGTGAAATATTCGGGCTAGAGTTCGACTGTCTCGCCGGCTTCGAAGCGGTGCCACTCCTGCCCGTCGTACAGCTCGATGGGGCGGAACCCGGTCTTGTAACGCATCTTCTCGCAGTCGCGTATCCAGTAGCCCAGATATAGCCAGGACAGGCCGAGCTCGCGTGCCCGCTCGATCTGGGCAAGGATGGCCCAGGTGCCCAGCGAGCGCCCGGCCTGATCGGGATCGAAGAAGGTGTAGACTGCCGACAGGCCGTCGCTCAGCCGGTCGGTGATGGCCACGCCCAGGAGTCGTTTGCCGAGGCGTATCTCGAGGAAGTCAGTCGTGCACCAGTTGGCGACCAGGAAATCCATGTATTCCTGCGGGCTCGACTCGGCCATGGGGCCACCGGCATGACGAGTGCGGGTGTAGCGCTGGTACAGGGCGAAGTGTTCTTCACGGAAGCCCGGTGGCACTGGCACGATTCGCAGGTCGCAGTTGGTCCGCAGGGTCCGGCGGTGACGCCGCCGAGGCTGGAAGTCGGCGACCGGCACACGGGCTGAGCGACACTGTTCGCAGGCTGGACAGTGCGGCTGGTACACCAGTCGCCCGCTGCGGCGGAAGCCGCGGTCCACCAGCTGACTGTAGATCCGTGTGTCCATGGGGCCCTGTGGGTCGGCGAACAGGCTCTGTGCCTCCTGTTCCGCCAGGTAGCTGCACGGGTGTGGGGCCGAGAGATAGAGCATCAGGCGCAATGAGCGCTCGTTCACCGTGCGTGCTCCAGGGCGCTGCAGTCGAGCGGTGGGGTCTGCCAGGTGGTGGACTCGCTGGGTGCCTCTACTGCTTCGGCCAGCAGGCGCTGGAACTGGGCGCGCGGGATCTCGCGCGCGCCCATGCGTTCCAGGTGAGAGTTGTGGATCTGGCAGTCGATCACCGGGAAGCCGTTGGCGGAGAGGTGTTCACAAAGATAGACCAGGACGATGCGCGAGGCGCTGGGAATTCGGCTGAACATGGACTCGCCGAAGAACATTCTCCCCAGGGCCACGCCGTAGAGCCCGCCGACCAGCCGCTGATCCTGCCACAGCTCGAAGGAATGTGCCCTCCCCATGCGGTGCAGGGCCAGATAGGCGGCACGCATTTCCGGGGTCAACCAGGTGCCCTCGTCGTCGCGCCGCGGTGCTGCGCAGCCATCGAGCACGCCGGCAAAGTCGCTGTCGATGCGCAGCTCCAGGCCGCCGCGCCGCATCTGCCGGCGCAGGCTGCGTGCGACATGGATCTCTCCGGGGAACAGCACCATGCGTGGGTCTGGGCTCCACCAGAGGATGGGCTGGTCCTGGCTGTACCAGGGAAAGATGCCATGACGGTAAGCGTTGAGCAGACGCTGCGGGTGCAGGTCGCCGCCGACCGCGAGCAGGCCGTTGGGGGCGCTCTCGGCCAGTTCGGGATCGGGGAAGGGGTGATCGGGGGCGGTGTTATCGAGGCGAAATATCATGCACTCTCCGATCGGCGGTAGGGCGAGTGCCCGGCCAGTTCTTCCATGTAGTCCTGCATTCCCTCGGTCTCGTGTTGCAGGAATTGTTGCACGGCCCGGGCGAAGTGCGCATCTGCCAGCCAGTGCGCCGACCAGGTGGGCGTGGGGAGAAAGCCGCGGGCGATCTTGTGCTCGCCCTGGGCGCCCGGCTCGAAGCGTTGCAGGCCGCGTTGCAGACAGAAGTCCAGTCCTTGGTAGTAGCAGGTCTCGAAGTGCAGGCTGTCGTAGTGCGCGCGGCAGCCCCAGTGGCGTCCGTAGAGGGTTGTCTCGCCCACCAGGTTGAAGGCGGCAGCGACCACCTGGTCGTCTTTCAGTGCCTGTACCAGCAGAACTTGTGTCGACAGGTGTTCGGCAAGGTCGAGGAAGAAGTCGAGCGAGAGGGTGGGAATGCCGCCCTTGCGGTCGAAGGTGGCCGCGTAGAGCTGGTGGAAGTCGGCCCAGTCGGCCTCGCTGGCGGTCTGTCCGTCGAGCCGGCGGAAATGGATGCCGGCTGCATGCACCTTGCGACGCTCGCGGCGAATGTTCTTGCGCTTGGCGTGATTGAACGCCGAGAGAAAATCGTCGAAGTGGCGCCAGCCCTGATTCTCCCAGTGGAACTGGCAGCCGGTGCGGCGAAGGTAACCGCAGGTCTCGAGAAAGGCGGTTTCCTCGTCGGGGGTGAACAGCCAGTGCAACGAGGAGGCGCGCTCTGCCTCGGCCAGTTGCCGGGCGGTCTCCAGTAACAGACGGCGCAGGCCGTCAGGTTCGGGTGCATCCTGTGCGACCAGCAGTTTCGGGCCGGTGGCTGGGGTGTAGGGTGAGGCTGAGACCAGCTTGGGGTAGTAGCGCAGCCCGTTGCGTTCGTAGGCATCGGCCCAGGCCCAGTCGAACACGAATTCGCCGTAGGAGTTGAACTTGAGGTACAGCGGGCAGGCGGCGATCAGCCGGTCCTGCGTGTCGTGCACCACGATATGTCGCGGCAGCCAGCCAAAGCGCTCGCCCAGGCAGCCGTGGACCTCGAGGGCGCGCAGGAACTCGTGCCGCAGGAAAGGCAGGGCGGCCACGCCGAGCCGGTTCCATTCCCCGGCCGATACCGTGGACAGGTCCTCGAGGATCTCCACCCGCGGCTTCATGGACGAGGCCTCCTGCGGAGGGTGGCTGGTTGTTCGGGGTCGTGGGAGATGACGCAGTGCATGTCGGGATAAAGGTTCCTGAGGGACTGCCGCTATTGGCCATGATGTCCGAAGATACGCTCAATCTGGCCGTAGGGGCACCGATGCAAATTCAGCCGCTGGTGCCGGAGGGTGCACCGCGCGAGCTGGTGCGCGTGATCGGCTACCTGGTGGGTTCCAGTCTTGTGGTCACCAATCCGGTGACCCGGCAAGGCAAGTACAAGATCGTCCGCGAGGGCCAGGTTTTCAAGGTGCGCATGCTGCGTGGCGACACCGTGGTGGGCTTTACCTCGCGGGTGCTGGCCGCGCCGGTCAAGCCCTATCCGCATCTTCACCTGGCCTATCCACGCGAGTTCGAGCAGATCGTGGTGCGCAACTCGGCGCGGGTGAGGACGCTGATCGCCTGTCAGGTTCGCAATACCCGGCAGCCGGACCAGCCTGAGCATTTCCAGCAGGCAGAGATCGTCGACTTGAGCGAGACCGGGGTGCGCGTGCAGTCTCTGGGCCCTCTGGGCGAGGTGGGCGACATGGTGCAGATCCTGTTCCGCCTGGAGGTGCTGGGACAGGCTGAGCCGTTGAATCTGGTCGGTGACGTGCGCAGCCGCAGCGAGCGCATGTTCGAGGAGGATGGCAGGCGCCGCCTGGTTCATTTGCACGGGATCCAGTTCCGCGCGATCAACCGGTTCCAGCAGGTGCTGTTGCACGCCTGGGTGATGGAACAGTTGGCCACCGGGGCCGGGGACCTCGGCTGAGTCCCCGGCCGTCGTCGTTTCAGTCGCCAGCCTCCAGCGCGTCCAGGTAGCGTTCAGCATCCAGGGCCGCCATGCAGCCGGTGCCCGCCGAGGTGACGGCCTGGCGGTAGACGTGGTCCATGACGTCGCCCGCGGCGAATACGCCTTCCACCGAGGTGGCGGTGGCATTGCCCTCGGTGCCGCTCTTGACCTTGATGTAGCCGTTGTCCATCTCGAGCTGGCCCTCGAAGATGTCGGTGTTGGGCTTGTGGCCGATGGCGATGAAGATACCTTGCAGCTCGATGTCCTTGGTCGAGCCGTCGGTGGTGCTCTTGATGCGCATACCGGTCACGCCGCTCTGGTCACCCAGCACTTCGTCGAGCACGTGGTTCCACTCGATGGTGATGTTGCCGTTCTCGGCCTTCTCGAACAGTTGCTTCTGCAGAATCTTCTCGGCGCGCAGGCTGTCGCGTCGGTGTACCAGCACCACTTCCGAGGCGATGTTCGACAGGTACAGCGCCTCCTCGACGGCGGTGTTGCCGCCACCGATCACCGCCACCTTCTGGCCGCGATAGAAAAAGCCGTCGCAGGTGGCGCAGGCGGATACGCCACGGCCTTTGAATTTTTCTTCCGACGGCAGCCCCAGATACTGTGCCGAGGCGCCGGTGGCGATGATCAGGGCATCGCAGCTGTACTGTTGGCTATCGCCCTTGAGGCGGAAGGGGCGCACACTCAGGTCCACCTCGCTGATGTAGTCGAAGATGATCTCGGTCTCGAAACGCTCGGCATGGCGTTGCATGCGCGCCATCAGGTCCGGGCCTTGCACGCCGTCGGGGTCGCCAGGCCAGTTGTCCACGTCGGTGGTGGTCATCAGCTGGCCGCCCTGTTCCATGCCGGTGACCAGCACCGGTTGCAGGTTGGCGCGAGCGGCATAGACCGCGGCGGTATAGCCGGCGGGGCCGGATCCGAGGATGAGCAGACGGCAATGCTTGGTTTCGCTCATGAGACGACTCCTTGGAAAAAACGGGGGACAGGCCCGCCCTGGCGGGCCAAAACTGCGCGCCATACTACTAAGCTGTTGTTGAGAAAGTCCAACCTTGTACAGGGAGAGAACAGATGGAGAGACGATGCGTGGGGGTGCCACGGGAGATCAAGCCGCTGGAGGGACGAGTGGCGCTGACGCCGCCGGTGGCGGCCGAGTTGGTGCGTGCCGGGCATCGGGTCTGCCTGGAGCAGGGGGCGGGCGAGGCCAGCGGCTATGACGATGCCGCCTACGCCGCGGTGGGGGTGGAAATCCTGCCGGACGCCGACAGTTTGTATGCCGCAGCCGAGGTGCTGGTCAAGGTCAAGGAGCCAGTGGGGCCAGAGCTGGATCGCCTGCGCGCCGAGCAGGTCCTGTTCTCCTACCTGCACCTGGCACCCAATCCGGTGCTGACCCGGCGCCTGTGTGAGATCGGCCTGACCGCCATTGCCTTCGAGACGGTGATGGTCGGCGGCGACCTGCCCCTGTTGCGCCCGATGAGCGAGATTGCCGGGCGCATTGCGGTGCAGGTCGGCACTCAGTTGCTGCATACCCCGCAGGGCGGGCGCGGCGTGCTGCTCGGCGGGGTGCCCGGGGTCGAGCGTGGGCAGGTGGTGGTGCTGGGTGCGGGTCATGCCGGTGGCAGTGCGGCGCGCCTGGCCGCAGCCCTGGGGGCACAGGTGACGGTGTTCGACCGCGATCCCCGCAAGCTGGCGGCGATGGCCGAGAGTGCGCCCAATATCCAGGCGCTGTACGCCAGCGCCGAGGCGATCGACCGGGCGGTGCGCACGGCCGACCTGTTGGTGGGGGCCGTGCTGCTGCCGGGAGCGGAAGCCCCCCGCCTGGTATCGCGCCGGCAGGTGGCAGCCATGCCGGATGGCAGCGTGATTGCGGACATCGCGGTCGATCAGGGCGGCTGCATCGAGACCACCCGGCCCGCCACCTACGATGACCCGGTATACGTCGAGGAGAGCGTGCTGCACTTCTGTGTCACCAACATGCCTGGCGCGGTCCCGCGCAGCGCTTCCCAGGCCCTGGCCGGTGCCCTGTTGCCTTGGCTGCAACGCCTGCTGCAACCCGACTGGTTGGCTGATCCGGTGCTGGCCGGTGCGATCAACGTCGCCGACGGCGAGATCGTGCTGTCGGCGCTGCGCGGCGAGGGGTGAGGGAGCGACCCTGTCGTGATCCCGGTTGGGCAGGGTGCGGGGTTTTGTGGAATAATCTGGAAATTGCGCGAAATTCCACGCATATCCACTTGATTCAACAAGGTTGAACGGGTCTTGAACGCCTCTCTGAACAAGCGCCTCAAGGAAGCGGGCTTTCTTTTTCTGTTGGCGCTCGGCGGCTTCTTCATGATGGCATTGCTGAGCTATTCACCGGAAGATCCCAGCTGGAGCTATGTCGGCCCCCGGATGCAGGCCGAGAATGCCGGTGGGCCAGTCGGTGCCTGGTTCGCCAGCGTGCTGTTCTCGCTGGTGGGCGTGATGGCCTACCTGTTCCCGCTGATGCTGATCTGGTTCGGCTGGATGCTGTTCCGCGAGCGCGACGACACCGAACCCCATCCCTACCTGTGGATCGCCCGCGGCACGGGCTTCGTGCTCACGCTCATGGGCGCGACCACCCTGGCGGCCCTGCATCTGCGTAGCGAGGGGGGGGATCTGCCCGAGGGACCGGGCGGCATTCTCGGCCTGGCGCTGGCCGACGGCCTGGTGGCGGCGCTCAGTCACGCGGGTACCAGCCTGCTGATGCTGGCCGCCCTGTTGATCGGTTTTACCCTGTTCACTGGTATCTCCTGGCTGACGGTGATGGATGGGCTCGGTGATTTCGTGCTCAAGGTGCTGGGTCAGGCACGCGATCTCTGGCTGTTGCTTGGCGAGCGCCGTCAGGCCCGGCAGATGAAACAGGAGCGCCAGGCGGTACGCCTCAAGGAGCAGAAACGGGTCGAGAAGAAGCCGCCGCCGGTGATCGAGAAGCCCAAGCGGCAGCCGCGCGAGAGCGTGCGTGTCGAAAAGGAAAAGCAACTCACCCTGCTGGATCCGCCGCCCAATGCCGCATTGCCACCGCTGAGCCTGCTCGATCCGCCACAACCCTCGGGGCGGCGCATGTCCGAGGACGACTTGCAGAAGATGTCGGGCCTGGTCGAGCGCAAGCTGGCCGATTTCGGTGTCACCGCCGAGGTGGTGGCGGTGCACCCGGGGCCCGTGGTCACCATGTTCGAGCTCTCGCTGGCGCCCGGCACCAAGGCCAGCAAGGTGACCGGCCTGGCCAAGGATCTGGCGCGTGCCCTGTCCACCATCTCGGTGCGTGTAGTGGAGGTGATCCCGGGCAAGTCAGTGATCGGCTTGGAGATTCCCAATGCCGAGCGCGAGATCGTCTATCTCAGCGAGATCCTGCGCTCCGAATCCTACGACAGCTCGAAATCGCCGCTCACCCTGTCGCTGGGCAAGGATATCGTCGGCGAGCCGGTCGTCGCCGACCTGGCAAAGATGCCGCATGCCCTGATCGCCGGCACCACCGGCTCGGGCAAGTCGGTGGCCATCAACACCATGATCCTCAGCCTGCTCTACAAGGCCACGCCCGAGGAGGTGCGGCTGATCATGGTCGACCCCAAGATGCTCGAGCTGTCGGTCTACGAGGGTATCCCTCATCTGCTCACCCCGGTGGTCACCGACATGAAGGACGCGGCCAACGCCCTGCGTTGGTGCGTGGCCGAGATGGAGCGGCGCTATCGGCTGATGGCCGCGCTGGGGGTGCGCAACATTGGTGGCTTCAACAAGAAGGTGCGCGAGGCACTCAAGGCGGGCAAGCCGATCAAGGATCCGCTGTTCCAGCCGGAGCCCGACCCGCTGGCCGAGGAACCGCCTCAGGCCCCCGATCTGGCCCCGCTGCCCTACATCGTGGTCATCATCGACGAGCTGGCCGACATGATGATGGTGGTGGGCAAGAAGGTCGAGGAACTGATCGCGCGCCTGGCGCAGAAGGCGCGCGCTGCCGGCATCCACCTGCTGCTCGCCACTCAGCGTCCCTCGGTGGATGTGATCACCGGCCTGATCAAGGCCAATATCCCCTCGCGCATCGCTTTTCAGGTCTCCTCGCGTGTGGACTCGCGTACCATCCTCGACCAGATGGGCGCCGAACACCTGCTGGGACACGGCGACATGCTGTACCTGCCGCCGGGAACCAGCATCCCGCGTCGGGTACACGGGGCCTTCGTGGACGACCACGAGGTGCATCGCGTAGTGGCGCACCTCAAGCAACTCGGCGAGCCGGAGTACATCGAGGAGATTGTGCAGGAACCCAGCGAGCCCATCCCGGGTCTATCTCCCGAGGCCGCCGGCGTCGATACCGAGGATGCCGATCCGCTGTTCGACGAAGCGGTGGCCATTGTCACCGAGTCGCGTCGTGCCTCCATCTCCGGTGTGCAGCGCCGGCTCAAGATCGGTTATAACCGGGCTGCGCGTCTGGTCGAGGAAATGGAACGGGTAGGCATCGTCAGCACGCCGGATGAGCGTGGCAACCGCGAGGTGCTGGCTCCGCCCCACCCAAGGACTGAAGCATGAAGAGACTGCTCATTCTCCTGCTGCTGGTCGCCGGCCAGCTCGCCGTCGCCGGACCGGGCCGCGAGGCGCTGGATCGTTTCAGCCAGGGGCTCACCACGCTCGAGGCCCGCTTCGAACAGGCGGTGCTGGATACCGAGAACGCCCGCCAGGGGCTGTTCCACGGGGTGCTGCTGCTCAAGCGTCCCGGCCGCTTCCGCTGGGACTATGTGATGCCCGAGCAGCGGCACATCATCGCCGATGGTCACGACCTGTGGATCGTGGAAGATGACCTCAACCATGTCACCAAGGTCTATCAAAAGACTGCACTCAAGGGGTCGCCGGCGAAGATCCTGCTGGCCCAGGAGCCGGTGGACAAGGAGTTCAACGTGGTCGAGCTGGGCGAGCGCCAGGGCCTGCAATGGCTGGAGCTCTCGCCGAAGGATCCCGAGAGCGACATCCTGCGCATCCTGGTTGCCTTCAAGGACGACGAGTTGCGCAAGCTCGAACTGACTGACCAGTTCGGGCAGATTTCGCGCTTCACCTTCTTCGAGGTCAAGCGCAATCCGCCCCTCGACGACAGTCTGTTCACCTACCAGCCGCCACCCGACTGGGACCTGCTGAACCAGCAGAACTGAAGCCCCTTGTCCAGTCTGCCCCGCAAGCGCAATGGCGTCGCTTGGGGGCTGGGCGTTCGCGTGGGGTGCGGCCTTGCGGCACGGAACCGGTACAATCGCGGCATGGATACCGCTGATCTGTTCGCTGCCGAGAATGCCGCCAGCCAGCCGCTGGCCGATCGCATGCGCCCGCGCAGTCTCGACGAATATGTCGGTCAGGCGCATATCCTCGGTGAGGAAAAGCCCTTGCGCCGGGCCATTCTCTCCGGGCACCTGCACTCGATGATCCTCTGGGGGCCGCCGGGTACCGGAAAGACCACTTTGGCGCGGCTGCTGGCCAACCACGCGGGGCAGCGTTTCATCACCCTCTCGGCGGTGCTCTCGGGCGTCCGCGAGATTCGTGCCGCTGTCGAACAGGCCCGCCAGACCCTGGCCACCGAGGGGCGGTCCACACTGCTGTTTATCGACGAGGTGCACCGTTTCAACAAGGCCCAGCAGGACGCCTTTCTGCCACATGTGGAGGACGGAACCTTCGTGTTCGTCGGTGCCACCACCGAGAATCCTTCGTTCGAACTGAACAATGCGCTGCTTTCGCGCGCCCGGGTCTATGTGCTCAAGGCGCTCGACCGCGAGGCTATCCGTACCCTGCTCGAGCGCGCTGTGAACGATACCGAACGCGGGCTAGGGGCGTTGGGTCTGCAGCTGGGCGACGAGCAGCTCGAGCTGCTGGCCGAGGCGGCCGACGGTGATGCCCGGCGCGCGCTCAACCTGCTCGAGATCGCCTCCGACCTGGCCGAAGAGGGGCGTATCCCCCAGACGGTGCTCGAAGAAGTCGTTGCCGGTCAGGTGCGGCGTTTCGACAAGGGGGGCGAGGCCTTCTACGATCAGATCTCGGCGCTGCACAAGTCGGTGCGCGGTTCGTCGCCGGATGCCGCGCTCTACTGGCTGGCGCGCATGCTCGACGGTGGCTGTGATCCGCTCTACATTGCCCGCCGCGTGGTGCGCATGGCCTCGGAGGACATCGGCAACGCCGATCCACGCGCCTTGCAGATAGCGCTCGATGCCTGGGAGGTGCAGGAACGGCTGGGCAGTCCCGAGGGTGAGCTGGCGATCGCCCAGGCGGTGGTCTACCTCGCCTGCGCGGCCAAGAGCAACGCGGTGTACAAGGCCTTCGGCCAGGCCATGAAGCTGGCCCGCGAGTCGGGCTCGCTGGAGGTGCCCTTGCATCTGCGCAATGCGCCCACGCGGCTGATGAAGGAACTGAACTACGGCAAGGCCTACCGCTATGCCCACGACGAGCCCGGGGGCTATGCTGCTGGCGAGAATTATTTTCCCGAGGCGCTGGCTGGCACGCGCCTGTATCACCCGGTCGATCGTGGGCTGGAAATCCAGATCGGCGAGAAGCTGCGGCGGCTGGCCGAACTGGACCGGCAGGCACGGGAAGAGGAGAAGTGAGGTGGTCCGCCAGCCCCTTGAGCGGCCTGTTTCGGCATCCTGTTAGAATGCGCCTTTTTGTGGAGAGGGTGGCGTGAACCAGGTGCTGGCCATCGCGGCAGGAGGGGCCATCGGCGCGGTGATGCGTTTCGGCGTGTCCTCGGCGGTCTATACCTGGCTGGGGCGGGGCTTTCCCTGGGGCACGCTGGCGGTGAATCTCCTGGGCTCGCTGGCGATGGGTTTCCTGTCGGTGTTCATGCTTGAGCGCCTGGCGCTGGGTTCGGAATGGCGTGCCTTCGTGCTGGTGGGCCTGCTGGGTGCCTTCACCACCTTTTCGACCTTCTCCATCGAGACTCTGAACCTGATGCAGGAGGCGCTCTACGGGCGTGCCCTGCTGAACGTGCTGGTGAGCGTGATGGCCTGCGTGGTTGCCGCCTTTGCCGGCGTGATCCTGGCGAGGCAGATCGGATGACGACGAGCGACGTGACCGTGGTGCGCATCTATTGCAGCGAGAAGGGCGGGGAGCACCGCCGCCTGCTGGATCTGTTGCATGACCGTGAACAGGTTGCGGGCGTCACGGCCTTTCGCGGCATTGCCGGTTTCGGCGGCTCGGGGCGCATCCACGAGACCCACCTGCTGGACATCTCGCTCGACCTGCCCGTGATCATCGAATTCTTCGACCGCCCGGAGCGGGTCGAGGCGATCATGGAACACCTGCGCCCGCTGGTGAAGCCGGGCCACATGATCGCTTGGCCAGCGCGGGCCAACCTGGACTGAGACATGCTGGACCCCAAGCGTTTTCGTACCGAACTCGACGACATCGCCGCGCAGCTGGCACGGCGCGGCTTCACCCTGGATACCGATCGTATCCGCGTGCTCGAGGAGCGCCGCAAGGCGCTGCAGGTGCGCACCCAGGAGCTGCAGAACGAGCGCAATACCCGCTCCAAGTCCATCGGCCGCGCCAAGGCCGCCGGCGAGGACATCCAGCCGCTGCTCGATGCGGTAGCCGACCTCGGCGAGCAGCTCAAGGCCGCCGAGGCCGAGCTGGCCGAGGTGCAGGGTGCGCTGCGTGAGATTCTGCTCGGCGTGCCCAACCTGCCGCATCCCTCGGTACCCGATGGCAAGGACGAAGACGACAATCGTGAGGAACGCCGCTGGGGCGAGCCGCCCGCGTTCGACTTCGAGCCGAAGGACCACGTCGACATCGGCGAGGCGCTGGGCGGTCTGGATTTCGATGCTGCGGCGAAGATCACCGGTTCGCGCTTCGTGGTGATGCGTGGCGCCATTGCCCGGCTGCATCGCGCGCTCTCCCAGTTCATGCTGGACGTACACACCACCGAGCACGGCTATGTCGAGACCTACGTGCCCTACATGGTCAATGCCGACAGCCTCTACGGTACCGGCCAGTTGCCCAAGTTCGCCGAGGATCTGTTCCACCTCGAGGGCACCGACTATCGGCTGATTCCCACCGCAGAGGTGCCGGTGACCAACCTGGTGCGCGATGTCATCCTCGAGGTTGGCGAGCTGCCGCGCCGCTGGGTGGCGCACACCCCCTGCTTTCGTTCCGAGGCCGGCGCCTACGGGCGGGATACCCGGGGCATGATCCGACAGCACCAGTTCGACAAGGTGGAACTGGTGCAGGTGGTGCGGCCCGAGGAATCATTCGAGGCGCTCGAGCAGCTCACTGGCCATGCCGAGGCCATCCTGCAGAAGCTGGGACTGCCCTACCGAGTGGTCACCCTGTGTACCGGCGACTTGGGCTTCTCCGCCACCAAGACCTACGACATCGAGGTCTGGCTCCCGGGGCAGGGCAAGTACCGCGAGATCTCGTCCTGTTCGAACTTCGTGGACTTCCAGGCGCGCCGCCTGCAGGCGCGCTGGCGCAACCCCGATACCGGCAAGCCCGAGCTGGTGCATACCCTCAATGGTTCCGGCCTGGCGGTGGGTCGCACCCTCGTCGCCGTGCTGGAGAACTACCAGCGGGCAGATGGCAGCGTGGTCGTTCCCGAGGCGCTGCGCCCCTGGATGGGCGGGCAGGAGGTTATCGAGCCGGTTTGAGAGGCGGCCTGGTGACTCAGCGCACTGCGGTGATCAGCAGCAGGATCAGCGCCAGCACCGCACCGAACACGCCGATCACCGCGGCCCAGTCGCCCTTCTGTGCCTTGGGGCTGTTCTGGCTCCAGTGTTTGTAGGCCGGCCACAGGAAGAACAGCATCATCACCCCGGCGACCAGGCTGAGAATCTTCATCCAGTCCATTCGGTTTCCTCGGTAACGCGATTCGCTCCATTGTGCCGTTCGAGTGGCCTGACGTCACCTTGCCGTGAGGGGAGGAGACGCGAGGCGCAGGAAGTTCCAAGGTTTCTCGCCTCATGCCCCTTCGCGTTCTTGGTGTTGTCGTCTGAACGACAAGCAAAAAAGAGGCGGCCAGTTGGCCGCCTGAACGTCGCACGAGGATGCGTACGACGCACCGGCACCACGGCGCCGGTACGCAATGGGGGTGTCTTGTCAGGGCTTCACGGTGCTCAGGCCCAGGATCTCCCAATCCTGCATACCGCCGCGGTACCACTTGATCTTGTGCGCCGGGTAGCCGAAGCGCAGCAGGTTCTTGATGTTGTTGGGTGACTGGCCGCACCACATGCCATTGCAGAACATGACCAGGGTCTTGGCGTTGGAATAGTCCCAGAGGCCCTCGATCTCCTTGGCACCGAACTGGTTGGTCAGGATCTCTCCGATGGAGATGGGGTCGGCGCCCTTCGCCGGGTTCAGCTTGGTCCAGGGGATATTGACGGCGCCGGGAATGGTGCCCCTGGCAACCCAGTCGGGGGTGCGCGAATCGACCAGCATCACGCTCTTGTCACCTTCGGCCATGCGCTTGATATAACCGATGACTTCGACCTCGCCGATGGTCTCCACGCCCGGTGCCAGCTTGATCGGCTGGATGCAGAAGGGCGGGCAGGGGCGCGAGGTCTTGGCGAAGGCCGGGTTGACGGTGTTCTTGGTGTTCTGATTACGCATGATCGTAATCTTCTTGCCGTTCACCGTGCCCTCGAATTTCTTCATGGTCGGGGTGATGCCGACCTTCATGTTGCCATGTGAACCCGCCAGCGCGCCGCCGGCGAAGGCGAGCGAACATGCCAGGATACCAGTGGTGATCAGCGTCTTGAGTTTCATGTTGAATAGTCCTCCCGGGTGGAATGCCCGTTTTGTTTTCATGTGATCGGTCGCGTCACGACCGGTAAGAGGGTTGGCTCTCCTTGCCGTGAATCGCTTCCGGTGCATCAGTGACGGTTAGTCACATTCGGGTTCCTCGTCTTCTTCGCCCTTGTCGCCATCAGGGGTCTTGGTGTCGTTGTCAGCCGCGGCGACGCAGGAAGGCGCGACCGAGAGTGCGGCCAGAGCACTCCCTTGCCATGCAAGGATCAGAACCAATGCGACGAAAAGAATTTGCAAAAAACGCATTTGTTTACCTCCAGGCCTGCAGGCCATGCGAACCAGATCTGATGCCTGGTTTGGGTGATGTATATGTTCCTCACACGTGGCCGCTTGAAAGCGGACGGGACGTTGTCTCGTTTTCACGCGGCCACACTATAGCCCAAAGCATAGTCGGCGCAAACCAGTAGTAGTATCGCCTAATACACTGATTTGAAAAGAAAAATAAGGACACGACTGACAGTTTGCGTGGCAGTGTGTCAGAAGTGGCAGTTGCTTGTCGCCGGTGACTGGGCTCGCTAGAGTGGCCCAACCATACGCCCTGAACGACATGGGAGATCGAGTTCATGAAAGGCTTCTTGTGCAAACTGTCACCCGTTCTTTGGTTGCTGTTCTGTGCCGTTGCCTGGGCCGGGCGTCCCGATTTTGCACGTGAGCAGCGCATGGCCGAGGAGATTGTGGATGCCATTCTCGATGGTGAGCCAGTGGAGCTGGAGGCGCAAGGGCAGCCTTTTCTCGGCATTTATACCGAGGCCGAGCAGCCACGCGGCAGCGTGCTGATCCTGCACGGTCGCGGGTTCCACCCCGACTGGCCAGAGCTGGTGCAGCCTCTGCGCGTGGGCCTGGTGGAACGTGGCTGGAACACCCTGTCCATCCAGTTGCCGGTGCTGGACAAGCAGGCGAAGTATTTCGACTACATCTGGCTGTTTCCTCACGCCATGCCACGCATCGAGGCGGCGCTGGACTACCTGGAGAAGCAGGGCGGGCACCCGGTGGTGATCGTGGCGCACAGTTGCGGTTCGCATATGGCGCAGCACTGGATTCGCGAAAGGGGCGACGCGGCGCTGCGTCGCTTCGATGCCTATGTGGGTATTGGCATGGGGGCCACCGATTATCGGCAACCCATGGTGGAGCCCTTCGTGTTGAACCGCATGCCCATGCCGGTGCTCGATGTCTATGGCGGGAACGACTATCCGGCGGTGCTGCGTATGGCGCCGCAGCGTGCTTCCATGCTGGAGCAGGCCGGCAACCCGGTATCGCGCCAGGTCGTGGTGCCGGGCGCCGATCACTATTTCACCGACATGAACGAGGTACTGCTGGAAGTGGTGGCGGAATGGCTGGATCAGGTCTTTCCAGCCACCGATTGATCCCGCTCAGGCAGTGGTCAGGAACACCCGCTCCCAGGTCCAGTACAGGCCGATAGCAGCTATCACCAGCGAGGCAGGCACCACGATCAGCCGGCGGTAGCTGTCGCGGCGTGACCAGGGCAATACCAGCAAGCCAGCGCTGGCGATGATGGCCAGCTGGCCGAGTTCCACCCCCAGGTTGAAGCTCAACAAGGCCGTGAGATATTGCGAATCGGGCAGGCCCAGTTCCGTCAGTACCCCGGCGAAGCCCATGCCGTGCAGCAGTCCGAAGCCGAACACCAGGGCCACCCGCCAGGGCTTGAGCTGTGGCGACAGGATGTTTTCGATGGCAACGAAGGCGATGGAGGCGGCGATCAGCGGCTCGACGATGGCCGGCGACAGCGCGATCAGGCCGTATACCGAGAGCCCCAGGGTGAGGGTATGTGCCAGGGTGAAGGCCGTCACCTGGTAGAGCAGCGGCCGCCAGTGGGTGCTGAGAAGAAACAACCCGAGCACGAACAGGATGTGGTCGACGCCCTTGGGCACGATGTGGGTGAAGCCGAGCACCACGTAATTGCGGAAGACTTGCGCAGCAGACGGTTCGACCAGGCCCGCGATGTCCACCGGGTCGCTGGGGCGGCCGTCGCGCAGCCAGGCGGTGTACAGTTTCTGCTCGCCCGGTAGGCGCACGCGCAGGACGTTGTCGCCCAGGCGCCGGGGCCAGGCCCAGCGCAGCTGCTGGCTGCCCGGCGGGATGGTGGTTTCCAGGGCCAGCTCGCTGGTGCGCGCCACCGTGGTGTCGGGTGCCTCGGGGATGCGCAACTCGCGCAGTTGCAGGCGGGCGGGGCGATCATCGAAAGACAGGCGCAGTTCCTGCAACAGCCCGTCGATACGACGCCGTGTCTCGGCGGCCAGCTGCGTGGGTGACAGCGCGCGCAGGGCCCGGTACTGTGCCGCTTGCGGGGCGTCGTCGGTGTTCTTGTGACGGGTGCCGATGCCGGCCAGCAGGGCTTCGAGATTGGCCTTGATGGTGATCGTGACAGCGGGCGCGGCCGACAGGTCCACGGTGATCACCGGTGGGCGCAGCTCGTGGGCCGGTGTGCCGGCGATACAAGACAGCAGCAATAGGGTAACGAGAACGCGCATGGAAAATCCGCTTCGGCAATGGCAATGGCAATGGCAATGGCGATGCATTATGCCCTTTTGGCTGGCATGCGCGTACCTGCTGGCGAGGCCGGTGCTGGCGCATGATTTCTGGATTCAGGCTTCGGATTTCCGGCCCCCACCGGGGGCGCGCGTCGAGCTGTCGCTGCGCGTGGGACAGGACTTCGGTGGCGAGGTGTTACCGCGCATCGACGAGTGGATCGTGCGCTTCGATTACCACGATGCGGGCGGCCTGCAGCCGGTGCCGGGCGAACTCGGTGACGATCCGGCTGGTTACCTCCCGGCGGTGCGAACCAGTACCCTGGTGGCCTACCAGGGCGAGCGTGACGGTGTGAAGCTCAAGCCGGCGAAGTTCCATGCCTACCTGCGCGACGAGGGGCTGGAATGGGTGATCGCCGAACGTGAGCGACGGGGCGAGGCCGATTGGCCGGCTCGCGAATGGTACACCCGGCACGCCAAGGCGCTGATCTGTGTCGGTGAGGGGGCACCGGGCTGGGACTTCCGCTTCGGCTTGCCGTTGGAACTGGAGCCGGAGCGGGATCCGTGTGCCTGGCGACCGGGCCAGTCGTTGCCGATGCGGCTGCTGTTCCGGGGGCGACCAATCGAAGGCGTACTGGTCACTGCCTACCGCGATACCGATCCGCAACACAAGATTCGGCAACGCACGGACGCCGAGGGGCGGGTATCGCTGCCGCTGGATGGCCCCGGAGTCTGGCTGATCAAGGCCGTGCATATGGTGCGCGCCGGGGATGACGATCCGGAGTGGGACTGGGGCAGCTACTGGGCCTCGTTCACCTTCGAGAGGTGAGGCGGTTTCCAGGAGCCCGCCGGGCACGCCAACCGAACGGCCTGCTCACCACGTGGCGTGCGGGGAGGGCTGCCCTGGCGGATCAGCGGCGGCAGCGGGATTCGGGGCGTGTCTGCGCGGGGTCGACCCACACCTGGCCGTTTTCTACCTTCACCCGATAGCTGCAGATGGGTTCGTCGGCCGGTTCCTCGTCCGGCTCGCCGGTGGCCAGGTCGAAGTAGCTGCCGTGCAGCGAGCACTTGATACGCCGGCCCTTGATGCAGCCCAGGGCCAGGGAATAGTCCTCGTGGGTGCACATCTCGTCGACCACGTAGAAGTCGTCGGCGGTACGCACCAGCAGCAGGCGGCGACCGTCGAGCTCGAAAGCCTTCATCTCGTCGACTGCCAGTTCGTCCGCGGCAGCGATGGCGACGAAGCCCATCAGACCACCCGCTCGGCAGCACGGCCGGAATCGAGGATGGCGCGCAGTTGCGCTGCCCCGTCGGCCAGCGAGTCGGCCCGGCCCAGATGGTGCAGGATCAGCGAGCCCGAGTACACCAGCGAGTCATAGGTCGCGCCCTTCTCGCCGCGCAGCGCGGCCAGGCCCAGTTCGGCGGCGCGTTGTGCCCCGGCGGCGGTGTCGGTGATGGTCACCGCGCCTTCACCCTTCGGCGTCTGCGGGATGTCTTCGGGGACGGGCACGCAGCGGTGCTCGCTGGCGATGCCGATGCTTGCCGGGTCGATGTCATGAGCGGTCTCCTCGCCGCCGTCGTGATAGGCGAAGTACTTGCCCGCCTGGCGCAGCGAGGGGATGACGCCGCCCTCCACGCCGCGCACCAGCAGCGCGGAATCGAAACCGGCATGACGCGCCAGGTCGGCATATACCGGCGGATAGGGCTTGTGCACGTAACCGGTGACGAAGTGGGTCTTGTGACGGCCGGTGATCGGCTTGGCCAGTACCTCGACGGTGGTGATCACCGAGCGCTTTATCATCTTGCGGCGCAGCTCGATCAGGTCGTGCAGCTTGGGGGCGAAGTTTGCCTGGTCCACGTAGGCCCAGCCGGGGCCGTCGGACAGGCGGCGCGCCGCGGCACGGGTGTCGAGATCGACGTCCACCCCGGCGGCGGCCAGCACATGGCGATGAGTGATGCCGTATTTGGGACCGACCTGGTCGAGACCATGGCTCACCGTGGCGACACCGGCTTCGGCGAGCAGGGGCGGCAGGAAGGGCGAGGCGGGCAGGGTGCGGTTGTAGCCGTCGTAGGGGTCGGCCAGGTCGAGTACCTCGTCCACCTCGGCAGTGACCCGGTCGGTGGTCTCGAGGATGGCCGCGAGCACGCCGCGGTTCTCCTCGCGGGTCTCGCGCTTCATGCGCAGGGCGATCAGGAAGATGGCGGCGCGTACCGGGTCGACCGCGTTCTCGAGCACGCCGAGCATGCCCAGGCGGGCCTCTTCCTCGGCGATGTCCTTGGACAGATCGGGCCCGGTGGCGATGCGCTGGATGATCGATGCCATCATGGCGTCGAGTTCGGCGGGCCCGGGAAGGTTCGCTGTAGTCATTGATCGTCTGTCTCTCGGTTGACAACGGGCCGAAGTATAGGGGATGGCGCGGCGGGAGAAACCGTCCAAAGGGCACTGGATCAGTCGTCGCGCCAGCGACGGGTCAGGTCCGCATAGGCGTCGATGCGCCGGTCGCGCAGGAAGGGCCAGATGTTACGCACCGGCTTGCTGCGCGCCAGGTCGATCTCGGCCAGCAGCAGCGTCTCCTCGCTGCCGGCCTCGGCCAGCAGCTCGCCCTGTGGCCCGCAAACGAAGGAGTGGCCCCAGAAGTCGATGCCGGGGTCGCCTGTGCGTGGCGAGGGCTCGAAGCCGACGCGGTTGCAGGCCGCCAGCGGCAGGCCGTTGGCCACCGCATGGCCGCGTTGCACGATGCGCCAGGCATCGAGCTGGCGCTGGCGTTCGTCCTCGGGGTCGCGGCGGTCCCAGCCGATGGCGGTGGGATAGAGCAGCAGCTCGGCGCCCGCCAGCGCCATCAGCCGCGCCGCCTCGGGATACCACTGGTCCCAGCACACCAGCACGCCGAGTCGGCCGACCGCAGTGTCGATGGGCGTGAAGCCGCTATCGCCGGGTGTGAAGTAGAACTTCTCGTGAAAGCCTGGGTCCTCGGGGATGTGCATCTTGCGGTAGCGACCGGCGATACGACCGTCGGTGTCGAATACCACCGCTGTGTTGTGATACAGGCCGGTAGCGCGGTGCTCGAACAGCGAGGCGACGATCACCACCGCGTGTTCGGCGGCCAGCCGGCCGAGGCGCTCGGTGGTCGGTCCGGGGACGGGTTCGGCCAGGTCGAAGTGTCGCGGGTCTTCACTCTGGCAGAAATAGGCGCTGTTGTGCAGTTCCTGCAACAGCACCAGGCGCGCGCCCTGAGCCGCGGCGGTGCGGATCTGCTCGGCGATATGCGCCAGGTTGTGTTCGGCATCGCCCTGGTGGGCATGCTGGGTCAGCGCGATGGTCAGCTTGCGGCTCATCAGGTGTCCTCGCCGCTGCGCAGCGGCAGCGCTTGCGGGTATTGCATGGTCAGGCAGTGCAGGCTGCCATTCTGGCGGATCAGCGGCCGGCAGTCGATGGGGACGATGCGCCGGTCGGGTACGGCTTCGGCGAGGCGGCGTGCCGCCTCGGTGTCGGCCGCTACCCCATAGACCGGCAACAGCACCGAGCGATTGGTGACCAGGAAGTTGGCGTAGCTGGCGGGCAGGCGGCGGCCGTCGGTATCGTGGTGTTCGCCGGCGAAAGGCAAGGGGATCAGCCGGTAAGGTCGACCTTCGGCATCGCGGAAGGTGGTCAGTTGCGCGTGCATCGCCGCCAGGGCGGCGTGGTCGGGGTCGCCTGGTGGAGCGGTGATATGCACGATGGTGTGCGGGTCGGTGAAGCGTGCCAGCACGTCGATGTGGGCATCGGTATCGTCGCCGCTCAGTGCGCCGTGGTCCAGCCACAGGAAACGCGAGAGACCGAGGTGTTCGCGCAGCAGCGCCTCGATGTCGGCCTGGCCGAGCCCGGGGTTGCGTTTCGGATCGAGTACGCTGGAACGGGTCGCCAGCAGGGTGCCGCGGCCGTCGGTCTCGATGGCACCGCCCTCCAGCACCAGCCCGTGTCGGCGTAGCGGGGTGTCACCAAAACAGCCCTGGGCATGCAGGACGGTGGTGATGGCGTCGTCGCGTCGGGCGGCGAACTTGCCGCCCCAGCCGTCGAAGCGGAAGTCGTGCAGGAGGGGCCTGCCATCGTTCAGGGTGGTCAGTGGGCCGTGATCGCGCGCCCAGGTGTCGTCGCTGTCGGCCAGGCTCCAGAGCAGGCGGCTCGGGGCAATACCGGCCTGCTGGAGCAGGTCCTGTACGTGCCGCCGGTGGTCGAGGTCGCGACAGACGCAGAGCAGGGGCTCGTCGGCGGTAATCGTGCGGGCGATCTGCAGAAAGACCGCTTCGACCGCTGGCAGGTCGTCGGCCCAGTCGGTGTCGGGATGCGGCCAGGTGAGCTGGACGCCTGCCTGCGGTTCCCACTCGGCAGGCAGTCGGGGGGTCAGCATGGTATCGAGGAGTCTCTGAAGCAGTTTGTGAAACGCGACTTCGTCGCCGAAAACCGCCATTTTGGCGTTGCCAATCTTCGCAATGGCTTGCTGTTCCGCGCAATTGGCGCCATGCACTGGTGCATTTCGATCGGCGATCTCATCGTCGCAGGCTTGTTCACCGGTTCCTTAGCGCTTGACGACGCTGTGGATGACCCGGTCGTACTCGAAGAACACGCTGAAACTCGGGTAGTCCCAGCGGGTAATGGGCGGATCGCCCACCGGCCCCTTGATGGCCAGAGGCTTGCCGAAACGGTCTTCGACCCGGGACATGGTCTCGCCGCCACGGGGACGTAGCAGGCCCTGCGGGTTGTTGGGCGGCTGTTTCTCGATGGCTTCGATCAGCAGGGTCTCGGCAGAGGCGACGGCGCCGAGGCAGAGAAGAACGATCGATAGGGCCAAGGCTCTGTACATGGGGACTCCCTGATGCAAACAGGTGACTCCTGCCACCGGTCGTCCAAGTGTACAAGTGGCAGCACGGCTGGCAAGTGCTCCGTGTCACAGAGGTTGCCGCCGATCGGCGGCGGTTGTGGTCTAATGTGCGCCATGTTTCGCCCAGTATCCCTGTTCGTCGGTCTGCGCTATACCCGCTCGCGGCGCAGAAACCATTTCATCTCTTTCATCTCGCTGTTCTCCGCGCTGGGGATTGCGCTGGGAGTGATCGCGCTGATCACTGTGTTGTCGGTGATGAACGGCTTTCACAAGGAGATCCGCGAGCGCATCCTCGGCATGGCCTCGCATGGCGATGTACAGGCGCTCGACGGCAGCATGGAGGAATGGCGTCAGGCCATGGAGCAGGTGCGTCGGCATCCTGAGGTGCTGGCTGCTGCGCCCTATATTCAGGCGCAGGCCATGCTCACGCACAAGCAATATGTCTCCGGAGCACTGATACGCGGCGTGGACCCGGAGTTCGAGAAGGACGTGGTGGACGTGGCGCAGCACATGCGCGAGGGGCGCCTGGACGATCTGAAGGCCGGGAGTTACGGCATCATCCTCGGCCGTGAGCTGGCGCAGGCGCTGGCAGTGGAGGTTGGCTCCAGGGTCACCTTGGTGGTGCCGCAGATGACGGTGACCATCGCGGGCAGCATGCCGCGCCTGCGGCGCTTCACCGTGGTCGGCATCTTCGAGGTCGGGATGCACGAGTATGACAGCGGGGTGGCCATGATCCATATCCGCGATGCCGCCAGGCTGCTGCGCATGGGTGATGCGGTCACCGGGGTACGCATCCGTATCCGCGACGTGTGGCAGGCGCGCCGGGTGTCGCTACAACTGGCCAACGGCCTGCCCGGTGTCTACCGGGTACTCAACTGGACCGATTATCACCGCAACTTCTTTGCCGCGCTGAAGATGGAGAAGCGCATGATGGGACTGCTGTTGTTCCTGATCGTGGTGATCGCGGCATTCAATATCATCACCACCTTGGTCATGATGGTGGTGGACAAGCAGAGCGACATCGCGATCATGAAGACATTTGGCGCCTCGCCGGGGATGATCATGCGCATCTTCGTGGTACAGGGCGCGACCTTGGGGGTGGTGGGCACCGTGCTGGGTACCGTGCTGGGCCTGTTGCTGGCGTTAAACGTGGAAGACGCGGTGGCGGCCATCGAGCGCGCCTTCGGTATTCATTTCATCGATCCCAGCGTCTACTACATCAGCAAGCTGCCTTCCGACGTGCAGTGGTCGGACGTGGCGCTGGTTGCTGGCGGCTCGCTGTTGCTCAGCCTGTTGATGACTCTGTACCCGGCCTGGCGGGCCTATCGTACCGAGCCGGCGGAGGCGTTGCGCTATGAGTGAGGTCGTCCTGCGTGCCGAGGCCCTGCATAAGGCCTTTCAGCTCGGGCCGGACCGGGTAGAGGTGCTGCGCGGCGTGGACCTGACGATCGAGCGCGGCACCCAGCTCGCTATCGTTGGTGCTTCAGGTTCCGGCAAGAGTACCTTGCTGCATTGCCTGGGCGGGTTGGAACCGCCCGACCAAGGACGCGTGATCCTGGCGGGGCGTGATTTTAGCGGCCTGCCCGAACCGGTGCGTGGCCACCTGCGCAACCGCCACATTGGGTTCATCTACCAGTTCCATCACCTGTTGCCCGAGTTCACCGCTCTGGAGAACGTGGCCATGCCGTTGCTGATCCGCGGTGACCGCCCGGTGCAGGCCGAGGCGGCGGCGACAGCCATCCTGCAGCGGGTGGGGCTCGGCGAGCGCCTGCGCCACAAGCCGGCCGAGCTGTCCGGCGGCGAGCGTCAGCGCACCGCCATTGCGCGGGCGCTGGTGACCAATCCCTCGTGCGTGCTGGCCGATGAACCGACGGGCAATCTCGATCCACAGACCGCGCAGTCGGTCTATGAACTGCTGCTCGAAATGCACCGGGAACAGGGTACGGCCTTCGTCATTGTCACCCACGACCGCACTCTGGCGCGGCGCATGCAACAGGTGCTGGAGCTGCGCGACGGGCGTCTCGAACCGCTCTGAACCTCAGGTGCGCCGCTGGCGATGTTGTCGGGCACGATACTGGCGCACCACGTGCCAGCGCCAGAATCCGCGTATGCCGATGTAGCCCAGTACCCCAGCGATCACCCCAACCACGAAACTGCCGAAGTACAACGGCAGCCAGATGGCGTGCAGTTGTGAACCGATCCACTCCAGGCTCATCTGGAATCCACCCACGTCTGTCGGTTTGCCCAGTATCCAGGTGCCCACCAGATAGTTGAAGTAGAACACTGGCGGCATGGTCAGTGGGTTGGTCAGCCATACCAGTGCCACCGCGATCGGCAGATTCACCCGCACCACGATGGCGGTGATCGCCGCTGCGATCATCTGGAAGGGGATAGGGATGGAAGCCCAGAACAATCCCGCGGCGAAGGCGCCGGAGACCGAGTGCCGGTTCATGTGGAACAGGTTGGGATCAACCAGGAAGTGCGCCAGCCAGCGCAGGTGCCGGTGGTTCCGCACCGTGTGCGGGTCGGGCGTGTAGCGCTTGAGCAGTTTGCGGGGCATCAGGCGGCGATATTCGGCTGGTTGGTTCGTCGGCATTGAATCACGAGACAGCGGTCTGTACCAAGTGGCGGGGCGGTAAATTTGGCGCCATTTTGGACCTTCGAGTGCCCGAAAATGGTGCATGGTGACATTGTGTTCACGCATGCCTTGACCTGCACCGGAGGGCACGCGACACTTGCCGCGATTCGGCCTGCGGGCCGGACATCATCCGAACAATACTAATTGCCTTGTCGAGACAAAGACGGAGGAATTAATGAAGATAAAACATCTGCTTGCCGGCGGTTCCCTGCTGGCGCTCAGCACCTTGCCGGTCGCGCATGCCGGTGCCACCCTGGATGCAGTGAAAGCCAAGGGCTTCGTTCAGTGTGGTGTATCTACCGGTCTGCCCGGTTTCTCTGCCACCAATGACAAGGGTCAGTGGACCGGTCTCGATGTAGACGTGTGTCGCGCAGTGGCGGCCGCCGTATTCGGCGATGCCTCCAAGGTCAAGTACACCCCGCTGACCGCCAAGGAGCGTTTCACCGCTCTGCAATCCGGCGAGATCGACATGCTCTCGCGCAACACTACCTGGACGTTGACCCGCGACACCAACCTCGGTCTCAACTTTGCCGGGGTCAACTACTATGACGGCCAGGGCTTCATGGTGCACAAGAGCCTGGGCGTGAAGAGCGCCACCGAGCTCGACGGCGCGGCGGTCTGCATCCAGGCCGGCACCACCACCGAGCTGAACCTGGCTGACTACTTCCGTTCCAAGGGCATGAAGTACACCCCCATCACCTATGACACCTCGGACGAGACGGTGAAGGGCTTCGAGGCCGGTCGTTGCGACGTACTCACCTCCGACCAGTCTCAGCTGTACGCCCTGCGTATCAAGCTGAAGGATCCGAACAGCGCGGTGGTGCTGCCCGAGATCATCTCCAAGGAGCCGCTGGGCCCGGTGGTTCGCAACGGCGACGACGACTGGCTGAAGGTCGTGCGCTGGGCGCTGTTCGCCATGATCAACGCCGAGGAGATGGGTGTCACCTCGAAGAACGTGGACGAGGTCCGCAAGACCACCAAGGACCCGGGCAAGCAGCGCCTGCTGGGCCTTTCGGGCATCAAGGGACAGGGTCTGCAGATCCGCGACGACTGGGCCTACCAGATCATCAAGCAGGTGGGCAATTACGCCGAGGCCTTCGAGCGTAACGTTGGCCAGGGCTCGCCGCTGAAGATCGCCCGCGGCATCAATGCCCTGTGGAAGGATGGCGGCATTCAGTACGCTCCGCCGATCCGCTGAGCGATGGGCATCCCGCCGTTCCGGCGGGATGCCTGGTTTTTTTCTTGGGGGCGCTTTGCGCCCCCGATCTTCTGATACAGACCTGTAGTAGATCCATGAGCGACGCAAGCAGCGAAAAGGCGCCGGCCGCGGCGAGCTTCTGGCGGGACCCTGAAAAACGTGCCTGGCTGTTCCAGGTCCTGGTAGTGGCCGTGGTACTCGCGCTGTTCGGCTATATCTTCCAGAACACCCTGCACAACCTGGAAAAGCGCGGCATCAGCACCGGCTTTGCCTTCCTGAACAACGAGGCGGGCTTCGGGGTTCTGATGAGCCTGATCCCCTATGACGAAACCTATACCTTCGGTCGCACCTTCCTGGTTGGCCTGCTTAACACCCTGCTGGTCTCGGCGATCGGCATCGTGTTTGCGACCCTGTTCGGATTCATCATCGGTGTGGCCCGGCTGTCGTCCAACTGGATCATCAGCCGCCTGGCAGCACTGTACATCGAGATCTTCCGCAACCTTCCATTGTTGCTGCAGATCCTCTTCTGGTATTTCGCCATATTGCCCTTGCTGCCACATCCGCGGCAGAGCATCGAGCTGGGAGAGGCGGTGTTTCTCAACAAGCGTGGCATGTACCTGCCAGCACCGATCACCGAGTCGGGCTTTGGTTGGGTGCTGGCGGCGCTGGGGGTGGCGATCGTTGCCTCGGTGTTCATAGCGCGCTGGGCGCGCCACCGCCAGGACACCACCGGCCAGACCTTTCCCGTGTTCTGGACCTCGCTGGGGTTGATCGTCTTCCTGCCCTGGCTGGCCTTTGGTATCACCGGCTTCCCCTTGTCGTGGGAATACCCGGAGCTCCGGGGCTTCAACTTCCGCGGCGGCATCACCGTGATTCCAGAGCTGTTCGCGCTGGCATTGGCGCTGAGCATCTATACTGCGGCCTACATCGCTGAGATCGTGCGTTCGGGCATCCAGTCGGTCAGCCATGGACAGACCGAGGCCGCCTATGCCCTGGGTCTCAAGCCCGGGCAAACCCTGCGCCTGGTCATCATCCCGCAGGCGATGCGAGTGATCATCCCGCAGCTCACATCGCAGTACCTCAACCTGACCAAGAACTCGTCGCTGGCCCCGGCCATCGGCTATCCCGACCTGGTGGCCCTGTTTGCTGGCACCACGCTCAATCAGACTGGGCAGGCAGTCGAGATCATCGGCATCACCATGGGGGTGTATCTCACCATCAGCCTGAGTATCTCGGCCTTCATGAACTGGTACAACAAGCGCATGGCGCTGGTGGAGCGGTAGGAGATGGACATGAGCGAAGGCAAGACTGACTACATTCCGGGCCAGTATCCCGACCTGCCGCCGCCGATCACTGAGGTGGGGGTAGTCGGCTGGCTGCGCCAGAACCTGTTTTCCAACTGGTGGAACACCGGGCTCACCTTCCTGGGCCTGTATCTGGTCTACCTGATCTTCGTGCCGCTGATCCAGTGGGCCATCATCGATGCCGACTGGGTAGGCGATTCACGTGAGGCATGTACTTCGGGTGGGGCCTGCTGGGTGTTTATCCGCGTGCGCCTCGACCAGTTCCTGTACGGCTTCTATCCGGTGGGCGAGCAGTGGCGGGTGAACATGACTGGCCTGCTGCTGGCGGCCACCATCGCCTGGCTGACGGTGCCGAAGATCCCGGGCAAGCGCTATGCCGGCCTGTTTGCCCTGGTGATTTTCCCAGTGATTGCCTATCTGCTGCTCAGCGGAGGCAGCTTCGGCCTCGAGCCGGTGGAGACCACCCTCTGGGGTGGTCTGATGCTGACGCTGATCCTGGCCTTGGTAGGTATCGTGGCAGCTTTCCCTCTGGGTATTCTGCTGGCGCTGGGACGGCGCTCGAAGATGCCCATCGTTCGCGCCCTGAGCGTGGCATTCATCGAGCTGTGGCGCGGCGTGCCGCTGATCACCGTGTTGTTCATGTCTTCGGTGATGCTGCCGCTGTTCCTGCCCGAGGGGGTCAATTTCGACAAGCTGTTGCGCGCGTTGATCGGTATCGTGCTGTTCCAGTCGGCTTATATCGCCGAGGTGGTGCGCAGCGGTTTGCAAGCCATACCCAAGGGCCAGTACGAGGCCGCCGATGCGCTGGGCCTGAGCTACTGGAAGAAAATGGGCCTGATCATCCTGCCGCAGGCGCTCAAGTTGGTGATCCCCGGCATCGTGAACACCTTCAACGAACTGTTCAAGGACACCACGCTGGTGATGATCATCGGCCTGCTCGACCTGCTGGCCATCATCAAGGCTGCACTGGAAGACCCCAACTGGCTGGGTTACTCCATCGAGGGTTACACCTTTGCCGGATTGGTGTTCTGGCTGTTCTGCTTCGGTATGTCGCGCTACTCCATGGCCATCGAGCGCAAGCTGCATACCGGACACAAACGTTGAGGTTTACATCATGAGCGAAAACAAGATCCACCATGCGCCCGAAGGGTTGCCCGCAGTGCAGATGCAGGGCGTGCATAAGTGGTACGGCGAATTCCACGTGCTCAAGAACATCAACCTGGATGTGGCGCGTGGCGAGCGCATCGTCATCTGCGGGCCTTCAGGATCGGGCAAGTCCACCATGATCCGCTGCATCAACCGGCTCGAGGAACACCAGAAGGGTCACATCGTGGTGGACGGCACCGAGCTGACCAACGATGTGAAGAATATCGAGATCATCCGCCGCGAGGTCGGCATGGTGTTCCAGCACTTCAACCTGTTCCCGCATCTCACAGTGCTCGAGAACTGCACCCTGGCACCCATCTGGGTGCGCAAGATGCCCAGGGCCGAAGCCGAAGAGATCGCCATGCACTACCTGGAAAAGGTGCGTATCCCCGACCAGGCCAACAAGTATCCCGGGCAACTCTCCGGCGGCCAGCAGCAACGCGTGGCCATCGCACGCAGCTTGTGCATGAGCCCGCGCATCATGCTGTTCGACGAACCCACTTCCGCGCTCGACCCCGAGATGATCAAGGAAGTGCTCGACACCATGATCGAACTGGCCGAGACCGGCATGACCATGCTGGTGGTGACCCACGAAATGGGCTTCGCCAAGACCGTGGCCGACCGCGTGGTGTTCATGGACGGCGGTGAGATCATCGAGGTCAATGAACCCCATGAATTCTTCAACAATCCGCAACACGAACGCAGCCAGCTGTTCCTGAGTCAGATCCTGCAGCATTGAGGGCAGGCTGGGCCTCGGCCCCGCTGAAATGCGGGGCGGGCTTCAGCCCACCAGGGCAGCCCAGAACCCAGCCTGAATCAACGGAACCTCTGGTCAACCTTCTCCCCCCCGCTCGTGGGGGAGGGCAACAGGTGGATGACACGGATTCTTGCGTTCCGTTGCGGTGACAGGTCTTCAGTTTTCTTGGGGTTCGTTTCCCCGGGGTGTCTTCCCCGCCACCACGTAGGCAAACCCGATGACCTCGGCCACGGCCCGGTAGAGGGCTTCGGGCACTTCCTCGCCCAATGGGATCTGGACCAGGGCGGTGGCGAGTTCCGGGTTGGGATAGAGAGGCACGTCGTGTTCTTCGGCCAGCTTCACGATCTGTTCGGCGGTCAGGTCACGTCCGCTGGCGGTCACTTTCGGCGCGTTCTGGCCATCGTAGCGCAGGGCCACGGCGATATCGGTGTTGCCCGAGACGGTGTGGGGTGGACGGCGTTTCATGCCTGTTCGTCCAGCAGGCCGGCCGGGGGCGCCGTTCCGGAGTGGGACGGCATGCCTTCGAGGCTGCTCAGGGCGGCGACCTCCAGGCCGGCATCTTTCAGGCGGCTCCCCAGACGGGACAGGGCCTGTTCAAAGCGCCTTGCGGTTGCGGGTCGCTGCGAATGAAAGGCGCAGCGTACCTGGCCATCGCACAGGCTCACCCGGGCACTGACCTTTCCCAGCTCACCGAAGTCGAAATGGATGTCTACGCGCCAATTGATAGAGGGTCTGTCCTCGGTGGGCGTTTTTCGGTCCTTTTCAATGTGAATCGTCACCTCCTGGTGCTGTGTGCCCTGGCGTAGTGGCAATTCGAACTGCCAGACCTGCCGGTTGGGATCGTCGCCGGGCAGGGCACGAGCCTGGTGTTGCTGGATGCGCCCCAGTTCGCCCTCGACCAGCGTCAACAGGCGGTTGAGGAGCTGGTCGGTACGGGGATGGCGGATGTCGTCGGCGGATCGCTCGACAGCGGAGGCGATGCGCCCCTCCGGCAACAACTGCTGGCGCAGGCGCAGTAGCATCAACTTGCGGTCGTCGGCCGGGGGCGGGGTGCCCGCGGCCAGGCGTGCTTCCAGAAAGAGCCCGGAGCGCTCGAACTGGTGGCGTACTGTCGCCGCGTTCAGCTGATCCGTTGACACGCCGGTTTTCAGCGTCGCGGCCGTGGTGCGTGCCAGGGTCGGGGCTTCCGCCTCGTCCAGCGCGAGTCGGGCCAGTTGCTGGTGCACTTCGGTGGCGGGTAGCTGGCGCGCCAGGGCGTGACGCAGCAGCGTGATCGGCGCGGCCGCGTGTTGCGGCGCCTCGGGCAGGATGCGCAGTACCGGCGTGGGCAGGCCCTGCTCGACGCGCAGGCGGAGTCGCATCCCGCTGGCCAGGGGGGTGCTGCTCTGCGCAGTCAATGTCGTGCCACCGATACGCAGCAGTACCTGCCCGAGACGCGCCTCGAGTACCTGGGCCTGTACCTGCTGTCCAGGGCGCAACCGTGCCAGTAGCGCGGCAGAGTCGCCTGTCGTGCGAATGCGCTCGACGACCAGTGGCAGGCCGGGGCGGATGTTGGAAATCTCCGACATGATACTGCCTTATCGGCTGCAGGACGGGAAAGTTCAGTGGTTGTTCGAAGGCGTGACGACTGCAGCGCTTTCCAGCGTGACAACAAGGGTGCTAGCATTTCGATCGCCTACAGGGCGTGACATTTCGTTGTTTCTCATGTTGGTCCAAGGAGGGATTGCCATGACACCTTTCCGTATCATCAAGATCTCTGCGCCGCTGTTCCTTGGCGCTACCGTGATTGCCCAACCGGTGCATGCGGGCTCGCCCGTGCAGTGCAAGGCCCTGTCCAGGGAGGCTTGCAGCGCCCACCCGGAGTGCACCTGGGTTGATGGGTATGTTCGCAAGGACGGGCGCCACGTGAAGGCCTATTGCCGTACTGTCTCGCGCAGAGCGAGCAAGGAGCCGACCGGTTCCGGGCCGAAGAAGCTCGGGGACTAGGGCAGAACAGCGGTCGGGAAGCACTGACCTGCGATCCTGAAACAGGAAGACAGGGTCTTTCCGGGTACCCGTGCCAGGACTTGCTTGCTAAGGTTCCGGCATGGATACCGGTTCCATCGGCTTTACTATCTTTATCGTGTTCACGGGCGCGGCGGTCTTCGCGACCGTCGCGCTCTATGCCCGGCAGTCTTTATTGATAGCCTATATTCTGCTGGGCATACTGCTCGGCCCCTGGGGACTGGGCTGGGTCAATGACCCGGAGCTGGTACGCGAAATTGCCGAGTTTGGCATCATGTTCCTGTTGTTTCTGCTGGGACTGCACTTGCAGCCGCAGGACCTGCTTCACATGGTGCGCAAGACCACCCTGGTAACCCTGCTCAGTTCCGCAGTGTTCTTCGTGGTGGGGTTCGGTATGGCGCTGGCGTTCGGGATGACGCTGATGGAGTCGGTGCTGGTCGGCGGGGCGGCCACCTTCTCCAGCACCATCATCGGCCTCAAGCTGCTGCCGACGACCATTCTTCATCACCAGCATACTGGCGAGGTCATCGTCAGTATCCTGCTGTTGCAGGATCTGCTGGCTATCGTGCTGCTGCTGATCGTGCAGGGTGGCAATGGCATGCCGCTGTTCGATCTGCTCAAGCTGCTGGGTGCGCTGCCGGCGTTGGTCTTGCTGGCCTGGCTGGGCGAGCGTTATCTGTTGCTGCCATTGATCCAGCGCTTCGACCGCATTCAGGAGTACATCTTTCTTATGGCCATCGGCTGGTGCCTGGGCATGGCCGAGCTGGGGCAGTTGATGGGGTTGTCGGCCGAGATCGGCGCTTTCATTGCCGGGGTGACCCTGGCTTCCAGTCCGATTGCCCTGTTCATTGCCGAAAGCCTGAAGCCACTGCGCGATTTCTTCCTGGTGCTGTTCTTCTTTTCGCTGGGCGCGGGTTTCGACCTGGGCATGATGAGTTCGGTATTGCTGCCGGCACTGTTGCTGGCGGTTGCGCTGTTGCTGCTCAAGCCGCTGGTGTTTCGACTGTTGCTGCACCGCACCGGTGAGTCTCTGCGGCGATCGCACGAGATCGGCTATCGCCTGGGGCAGATGAGCGAGTTCTCGCTGCTGCTTGCGGTACTGGCAGAGGAGCGGCAGGCGATCGGTGCCCAGGCTTCGTACCTCATTCAGCTGGCCACCCTGCTGACCTTCCTGGCGTCGTCCTACCTGATCGTCAAGCGCTTTCCGACTCCGATCGCGGTGTCCGAGCGCTTGCGGCGTGACTGAGGTTCAGCGCGGTTCGAAGGTGAACTGCTGGCCGCCGACCGAGGCCTCGGCCATCAGGCCGCCCTTGGGCAGGGTGAACACCGCGACACTGCCATGGTAGTCGGCATTGAGCGCTGCCCCCTTGTCGGCTACCACGGCCGAGGCCTGGGCGTCGAATTCGAGTCGTTCGCGCTTGAAGCGATCCAGAGCGGCCTGGTCGCGGAAGAAAATGATCTCGCTGTAGGCCTGGCCGCCAAACTGGAAGCCGATGCTGACCTGGCGAAGTTCGCTGAAGCCGATGACCTGGCCGCGCCGATAGACCACGCCCTTGCCATAGGCGCCGCCCACCCAGAAGCCTGCCTTGCCGACCGTGGGATAGACTGCCCAGGCCGCTGCGTTGTTGAAGAAGCGCTTGAGGGACGGGTCCTTGCGCATGAAGCGCTGGATGGTGGCCGAGGCTTCCTGTACCAGCTCCTTGCGGTCGGCCGGGTCCCAGCCGGCCGGCGCGGTCGAGGCGATGGAGAGCAATACCGAAAGCAGTAGCCAATGACGCAACATGGATGAACTCCGCAGGGTGATCGAGTAGGTTGTCAGTAGGGTCACGGGGAGCCTCCGATCAAGTCCCTCCCCCACTTGCGGAAGGCGGGAGGGGAAGACAGCACTTTTTCAGAGGTGCCGTAGGGTAACAATCGTGGCTGGCTGTACCAAGGTGGGAGCCCCTGTTGGTCTGACCGACCCGTGACCAGAGGATGAGTTCATTCGACCAGGCGAAGTTGTGCGCCCAGTCGCAGTTCCTCACGGAATGCCTGCCGGTCGAGTGGTGGGCGACCGAGAAAGCCCTGGTAGCAGGTACAGCCGTGTTCGCGCAGGAAATGCAACTGTTCTCGGTGCTCCACCCCCTCGGCGATCACCTGCATGCCCATATGGCCGGCGATGCCCAGCACGGTGCGCACGATGGCGGCATCGTCCGGGTCACGGGTCACCTCGCTGACGAAGCTGCGATCGATCTTCAGCGTATCGGCTGGCAATTGCTTGAGATAGGCCAGCGAGGAGTAGCCGGTGCCGAAGTCGTCGATGGCAAAGCGCAGGCCCAGTTCCTTGAGTGCCAGCATGCGCGCTCGTGCCTCGCGGGCATTGGTCATGATGACCGTTTCGGTGATCTCGAACAGCAGATGGTGGGGGTCGGCGCCGGTCGCCTCGATGATGCCGCGGGTACGTGAGACGAAATCAGGCTGGTGAAACTGCTGGTGGCTGATGTTGACGGCAATGTAGCCCGGTGGATGCATCCCGGGCGTGGCCATGATCGTGGCCAGCTCTTGACAGGTTCGTTCCAGTACCCAATCGGCCAGTGTGAGCATCAGGGCGCCGTCTTCAATCTGTGGCAGGAAGCGGTCGGGGAGGATCAGTCCGTCGTGGGGATGACGCCAGCGCAGCAGGGCCTCGGCGCCCAGGATGCGACCATCCTGGATGCGCAGCACAGGCTGGAAATAGAGTTCCAGGTGGCCGTCCTGCAGCGCCTGGCGGATCTCGTTTTCCACGCGCATGCGCTGGGTGGCGATCTCGTCCATGCTCGGGTGGAAGCGGGTGACGGTGTCGCGTCCGGCCTTCTTGGCCTGGTACATGGCCAGATCGGCATGACGTAACAGGGTCTCCATGGTCTGGCCGTCACGCGGGAAGACAACATGGCCGATACTGGCGGTCATGTGCAGCTCGTGGCCGTTGAGGTGATAAGCCGGTGCCAGGGCAGCACGGATCTTGTGCGCGATTTCGCGTATCTGGCGATCGGCTTCTTCCGGGTCGCGCCCCAGGTGCTCGAGCAGGACCACGAACTCGTCACCCCCCAGGCGGGAGATGGTGTCTTCCTCGCGCAGGGTGCGGCGCAGTCGGGCGGCCAGTTCCTGTAACAGCAGGTCGCCGATGGAGTGTCCGAGTGAATCGTTGATACGCTTGAAGTTGTCGAGATCGAGAAACAGCAGGGCGCCGTGTTGTCCGCTGCGCTGGCTGCGTTGCAGGGCGTGGTTCACTCGGTCGGTGAGCAGGGTGCGGTTGGGCAGGTCGGTGAGGGTGTCGTGATAGGCCAGATGCAGGACGCGGCTCTCGGCCTCGGCATGGCGGGTCTGGTCCTGCCCCAGCAGCAGAATCAGTGGCCGGCCCTGCACGTGGAGTTGTTCTGCGCTCATCTCGAAATACAGGATCTTGCTGTTCTGCGAGCGCAGTCGGATGTTGCGATGATGGACGCCCGCTATCTCCTGGGCCTGGCGCAACAGCTCCAGCAGCGGATCGGTCTGTTCTGCCAGTTCGAGGATGTTGTGCCGCAGCAGCTGTTCTTTCGACAGTCGCAGCAGGTGGCTGGCCTGGTGGTTGCAATCGAGTATCAGATGGGTGTCCGGGTCGACCAGTAATCCCACGTCGTGGGTGCGCTCGTGGATTCGGCAGCTGGCCAGCAGGTCGGTCTCGTCGGCGTGTCGGGGCGCGGCGAGGTCGTGGCGGATCGACAGGAACAGGGCCGGGATGCCGCGTGCCACGGCCAGCGAGGCAGTGGCGCCGGAGAGCAGGGTCAGCAGCCAGGTCGGGCTGCCGGCCATCGACAGCAGGGCCACTGCGGCACTGGTGACGCTGAGCACCAGTGCCGAGAGGCGAAACAGGTCGCGTCGTGCTACGTAGGCATGTTCGTCCTGACCCAAGGCCTTGCCTCGCTGGGGGTGGCGGTTCAGCTAGCGTACCATTGTGCCATAGCCTCGATATGAGTCCATGATCATGAGCGACCACGGCCTTCACCTGCAAGCGATCGCACGGGTGGTCTCGCCCTATCGCGAAAAGTTCGGTATCCCGCGCCAGGCTGGCCTGGTCGAGGCGGCGCGCGGCTGGCTGGAGATGGTTCCCGAATTCGCGCGCCCCGAGGCCTTCGAGGGCCTGGAGGGGTTCGAGCGGATCTGGGTGATCTTCGGTTTTCACGCTTGTGAGGGACGCTATCGTCTGCGGGTGCGACCACCACGGCTGGGCGGCAATCGCGAGGTGGGCGTGTTCGCCAGCCGTTCGCCTTTCCGACCCAACAACCTGGGGCTGTCACTCCTGGGTCTCGAGGGGATCGAGCAGGTGGATGGGCGATTGCGCCTGCGGGTCTCGGGGATGGACTTGCTGCATGGCACGCCGGTTTACGACATCAAGCCTTATCTGCCCTATGCGGATGCCCATCCGGACGCGGCTGCCGGCTTTGCAGCGCAGCCGCCCTCACCGGTGCTGGCGGTGCACTTCGGCGAGAGGGCTGATGCGGTGTTGCGCGAACAGCCGGGCCTGCGCGAGTTGATCGTGCAGACCCTGACGCTGGATCCGCGCCCGGCCTACCGGAAGGGGCAGGACCAGCGGCGTTACGGCATGCGCATCGAGGGCTTCGACGTGCGTTGGCAGGTCGAGGGCGACCGCGCCGAGGTGGAGGCCATCGTGCCGGTCGGCGCGGAGGATGCACCGGGGCTCAGTGCATCAGATTGAACAGGCGGCGCCGGCCGTCCTGCACCAGCGGGTCGTCGCCCAGCATGTCGAACAGCCTGAGCAGTGCCTTGCGCGCGGCGTCGTCGCCATACTGGCGGTCCTTGCGCATCAGGGTGAGCAGGTGCTCGATAGCCTGTTCGAACCGCTGTTGCAGTACCAGGCCCATGGCCAGGCGGTAGCGGGCCTCGCTGTCGTTCTCGTCGGCCGCAAGGCGTGCCTCCAGCTCGGGCAGATCCTGTGCCGGTGGTGCCTCGCTGGCAAAGTGCAGTTGGCCGCGCAGCCGGGTAACCTCGGGCTGGTCCTGCTCGCTGGCGGGTAGGCGGTCGAGCGCGGCCTTTGCCGCTTCCCAGTCGCCGGCTGTCATGTGCGCCTGGGCCAGCGCCACCGGGATGCGCGGGTTGTCGGGATCGGCCGCGGCCGCCGCCTCGAGGGCCGCGATGGCGCTGGCGGTGTCCCCCGTGGCCAGGGCCTGCATGGCCTGTTCCACAGTGCTGTCGGATTCACGCGGGATGTGCTTGTCCAGAAACTCGCGAATGGCTGACTCGGGCAGGGCGCCGGTGAAGCCGTCTACCTCGCGGCCACCGTGAAACAGGCGCACGTCGGGGATGGAACGTATGCCGAACTGTGCCGCCACGGTCTGCTGTTCCTCGGTGTTGACCTTGGCCAGGATGAAGCGGCCCTGATATTCCTCGGCCAGTTTCGCCAGCACGGGCATCAGCATCTGGCAGGGCTGGCACCAGCTGGCCCAGAAGTCCACCAGCACGGGGCGCTCCATCGAGCCCTGAATGACGACCTGTTCGAAATTTTCGGCAGTGACTTCTTGTATGTAGGGCGAATTGCTCATGCTCGTCTGTTCCTGGGTAGTCGTGGAGATGCGGTCTGGCGGGCAGATGGGGGCGGTCTGGGGATCTTCAAGCTTGAACGTGCGGCATGCCGTCCCCATTTGCCCCTCAACTCAACAGTATTTCACGGAGATTCCATCGATGCCCGATGCCATGCATATCGTCTGCCCCAGCTGCGGCGGGGTCAACCGCGTGCCAGCCGAACGGCTGGGGCAAAATCCCAGATGCGGCAAGTGCAAGCAGCCGCTGTTCCAGGCCAAGGCCTGGCCGGTGGGTGGCCAGATGTTCGAAAAGCAACTGACACGCAGCGATATCCCCTTGCTGGTGGATTTCTGGGCACCCTGGTGCGGTCCCTGCCGCATGATGGCCCCGGCCTTCGAGCAGGCGGCAGCAAGCCTGGAGCCGCAGGTGCGCCTGTTGAAGGTGAATACCGAGGAAGAACAGGCGGTGGCGGCGCAGTTCGGCATCCGTTCCATCCCTACCATGATGCTGTTCGCGGGAGGCCGCGAGGTCGACCGCCTGTCCGGGGCGCTGGATGCAAGGGGTATCGTGGACTGGACGCGGCAGGTATTGGCCCGCGGCTGATCCCGTAGTCTGCCCGGCCGGGCTGTTTCTTTTGCTGCCCGTGCCGTGGGGGAGCTGGTGGCTGGTATTTTCGGCATGGCGCAAAGCCAGCTTTTCCCGTAACATTGCCTCCCCAATGCGGGGCTTCGTGCCCATCGTCCAACAGATCCTGTTTTCTGCCGGAAGACCTGCCTCGCAGTGCCTTCCGGTTTTTGGTGTGCGCGCATAATGACCAGACCGGCAATCCTTGTTCTCGAAGACGGCAGCGTGTTCCGCGGCCAGTCCATCGGCGCCGACGGCCAGACGGTAGGCGAGGTGGTGTTCAACACCGCGATGACGGGTTACCAGGAGATCCTCACCGATCCCTCCTATTCGCGGCAGATCGTGACCCTGACCTATCCGCACATCGGCAATGTGGGGGTCAACCACGAGGACGAAGAGTCCTCGCGCATCCATGTCGCCGGGTTGGTGATCCGCGACCTGCCATTACTGATGAGCAACTTCCGCGCCGAGCAGCGGCTGGATGACTACCTGGCGGAGCAGGGCATTGTCGCCATTGCCGATATCGATACCCGCCGCCTGACCCGTATCCTGCGTGAGAAGGGCGCCCAGGCCGGCTGTATCATCGCCGGCGAGGCGCCGTCCGAAGACGAGGCGCTGGCCGCGGCGCGGGCCTTCCCGGGGCTCAAGGGCATGGACCTTGCGAAGGAGGTCACCACCGACGCGCCTTATGAGTGGGCGCAGGGGAGCTGGACGCTCGAGGGCGGTCTGCCCGAGGCGCCACACCCGGTCGAGGAGAAGCTGCCGCGGCACGTGGTGGCCTGGGACTACGGCATCAAGCGCAACATCCTGCGTATGCTGGTCGATCGGGGCTGCCGGGTAACCGTGGTGCCGGCACAGACGCCAGCATCGGAGGTGCTGGCCATGCGGCCCGACGGGGTCTTCCTGTCGAACGGCCCGGGCGACCCCGAGCCCTGTACCTATGCCATCGAGGCGATCCGCGAGGTGCTGGATGCCGGCGTGCCCACCTTCGGCATCTGTCTGGGGCACCAGCTGCTGGCGCTGGCCAGTGGAGCACGCACGGTAAAGATGAAGTTCGGCCACCACGGCGCCAACCACCCGGTGCAGGATCTCGACACCGGCCGGGTGATGATCTCCAGCCAGAACCACGGCTTCGCGGTGGACGAGGACAGCCTGCCGGACAACCTGAAGGCCACCCACAAGTCGCTGTTCGATGGTTCGCTGCAGGGCATCCACCGCACAGATGTGCCGGCCTTCGGCTTCCAGGGGCACCCGGAGGCCAGTCCCGGACCGCACGACGTGGCGCCGGTGTTCGACCACTTCATCGAGCTTATGGATCAGTAACGAGAACGATCGCGCATGTAGGTCGGGCTTCGGCCCGACAACAGAACCCGAACCGAAGCACGATGTCGGGCTGAAGCCCGACCCACAGCCAGAAAGCCCATGCCCAAACGCACAGACATCGAAAGCATCCTCATCATCGGCGCCGGCCCCATCGTCATCGGTCAGGCCTGCGAGTTCGACTATTCCGGTGCCCAGGCCTGCAAGGCGCTGGCCGAGGAGGGCTACCGGGTCATCCTGGTCAACTCCAACCCGGCCACCATCATGACCGATCCGGAGATGGCCGATGCGGTCTACATCGAGCCGATCAACTGGCGTACCGTGGCGCGCATCATCGAGAAGGAGCGTCCCGACGCTTTGCTGCCGACCATGGGTGGGCAGACGGCGCTGAACTGCGCGCTCGACCTGGAGCGCGAGGGCGTGCTCGAGCAGTTCGGCGTGGAGATGATCGGCGCCTCGCGCGAGGCCATCGACAAGGCCGAGGACCGCGACCTGTTCCGCAAGGCGATGCAGAAGATCGGCCTGGACATGCCGCGTTCGGCAATCGCCCACTCGCTCGAAGAGGCCTTCCAGGTGCAGGCGCAGATCGGCTTCCCGACCATCATCCGTCCGTCCTTCACCATGGGCGGCTCGGGTGGTGGCATCGCCTACAACCGCGAGGAGTTCGAGGAGATCTGCACCCGTGGCCTGGACCTTTCGCCCACCCGCGAGCTGCTGATCGAAGAGTCCATCGCGGGCTGGAAGGAGTTCGAGATGGAGGTGGTGCGCGACCGCAAGGACAACTGCATCATCGTCTGCTCCATCGAGAACCTCGACCCCATGGGTGTGCACACCGGGGACTCCATCACCGTGGCGCCGGCGCAGACGCTCACCGACAAGGAATACCAGATCATGCGCGACGCCTCGCTGGCGGTGCTGCGCGAGATCGGGGTGGACACCGGCGGCTCCAATGTGCAGTTCGCCATCAACCCCGAGAACGGGCGCATGATCATCATCGAGATGAACCCGCGGGTGTCGCGTTCCTCGGCGCTGGCCTCCAAGGCCACCGGCTTCCCCATCGCCAAGGTGGCGGCCAAGCTGGCGGTGGGCTACACCCTCGACGAACTGCGCAACGAGATCACCGGCGGCGTCACCCCGGCCTCGTTCGAACCGGCCATCGACTACGTGGTCACCAAGGTGCCGCGCTTCGCCTTCGAGAAGTTCCCCGAGGCCGACCCGCGCCTGACCACGCAGATGAAATCGGTCGGCGAGGTGATGGCCATCGGTCGCACCTTCCAGGAGTCGCTGCAGAAGGCCCTGCGCGGGCTGGAGACCGACAAGCATGGTCTGGACCCTGTCGTCGACCTGTCCACTGATGGCGCACTGGAGCTGATCCGTAACGAGATCGGTCAGCCCAGCGCCGAACGCCTGTGGTACGTGGCCGATGCCTTCCGCGCCGGCATGACCCTCGACGAGGTATTCGAGATCACGCGCATCGACCGCTGGTTCCTGGTGCAGATCGAGGACCTGGTCGCCGAAGAGGCGCGGGTGCGCGAGGAGGGTCTCGAGGCCCTGGATGCCGAGCGACTGCGCGCGCTCAAGCGCAAGGGCTTCTCCGACCGCCGCCTGGCCGACCTGCTGGGCGTGGCCGAGGCCGAGATCCGGCAACGCCGGCAGGCGCTGGGTATCCGTCCGGTGTACAAGCGGGTGGATACCTGCGCCGCCGAGTTTGCCTCCAGCACCGCCTACATGTATTCCACCTACGAGGAGGAGTGCGAGGCCGAGCCCTCGGATCGCCGGAAGATCATGGTGCTCGGTGGCGGGCCCAACCGCATCGGCCAGGGTATCGAGTTCGATTACTGCTGTTGCCATGCCGCCTATGCGATGCGCGAGGACGGCTACGAGACCATCATGGTCAACTGTAACCCGGAGACGGTCTCCACCGACTACGACACCTCGGACCGGCTGTATTTCGAGCCGCTCACCCTCGAGGACGTGCTCGAGATCATCGAAAAGGAGCGGCCTACCGGCATCATCGTGCAGTACGGCGGGCAGACACCACTGAAGCTGGCCGAGGACCTGGCCGCCGCCGGCGCGCCGATTATCGGCACCTCGCCCGATTCCATCGATCTGGCCGAGGACCGCGAGCGCTTCCAGCATCTGGTCGAGGAACTGGGGCTCAAGCAGCCCCCCAACCGCACCGCCACCGACCCCGAGCAGGCCATCGCCCTGGCCGAGGAGATCGGTTTCCCGCTGGTGGTGCGGCCCTCCTATGTGCTCGGCGGACGGGCGATGGAGATCGTGCACGATGTCGAGGATCTCAAGCGCTACATGCGCGAGGCGGTACGCGTGTCCAATGACTCGCCGGTGCTGCTCGACCGCTTCCTCGACGACGCCATTGAGGTGGACATCGATGCTGTCTGCGACGGCACCGATGTGCTCATCGGCGGTATCATGGAACATATCGAGCAGGCGGGGGTGCACTCCGGTGACTCGGCCTGCTCGCTGCCTCCCTATACCCTGAGCCAGGCGGTGCAGGACCGCATGCGCGAGCAGATCCGCGCCCTGGCGCGCGGGCTCAAGGTGGTCGGCCTGATGAACACCCAGTTTGCCATCCAGGGCGACGATATCTACCTGCTTGAGGTCAACCCGCGCGCGTCGCGTACCGTGCCCTTCGTGTCCAAGGCCACGGGCCGGCCGCTGGCCAAGATCGCGGCACGCTGCATGGCCGGCACTTCCCTGGCCGAGCAGGGACAGACCGAGGAGATCGTGCCGCGCCATTACTATGTAAAGGAAGCGGTCTTCCCCTTCATCAAGTTCCCCGGGGTGGATACCATTCTCGGTCCCGAGATGAAATCTACCGGTGAGGTGATGGGCGTGGGGGCGACCTTCGGCGAAGCCTTCGCCAAGTCGCTCGAGGGTGGCAGCATGCGCCTGCCGCGCTCCGGCAAGGTGCTCATCTCGGTGCGCGAGGCCGACCGCGCGCGCGCGGTGCGGGTGGCTGCGGAGCTGGCCGAACTGGGCTTCGAGCTGTATGCCACGCGCGGCACCGGCAAGGCCATCCAGGATGCGGGCACTTCCTGTACCCTGGTCAACAAGGTGGCCGAGGGACGGCCGCACATCGTGGACATGATCAAGAACGACGAGTTCGATCTGATCATCAACACCACCGAGGGCAAGCAGGCCATCATCGACTCGCGTTCCATCCGTGCCGCGGCCCTGCAACACAAGGTGAGCTACACCACCACCATCGCCGGTGCCGAAGCGGTGGTGCTGGCCCTGCGCCAGCCCGACGAATTGAACGTGCGCAGTCTGCGTGAACTACAGAACTGAGGTGGCAAGATGCAGAAGACTCCCATGACGCTGGCTGGCGCGGAGAAACTGCGCGCCGAACTGCAGGAACTCAAGACCGTCAAGCGGCCCGCTATCATCCAGGCTATCGCCGAGGCGCGTGAGCACGGCGATCTCAAGGAAAACGCCGAGTACCATGCCGCGCGCGAGCAGCAGGGCTTCATCGAGGGACGCATCAAGGAGATCGAGGCCAAGCTGTCGAATGCGCAGATCATCGACGTAGCTTCGCTGGATGCCGGTGGCAAGGTGGTGTTTGGCGCCACCGTGGTGTTGCTGGACCTCAATACCGATGAGGAAAAGACCTACCAGATCGTCGGCGAGGACGAGGCCGACATCAAGGAAAACAAGATCTCGGTCAGTTCGCCCATCGCCCGCGCCTTGATCGGCAAGGAAGAGGGTGACGAGATCACCCTCCAGGCGCCGGGCGGAACCCACGAGTTCGAGATCCTCGAGGTCCGCTACGAGTAAGCGGGTTCACCACGAAGAACACGAAGAGCGCAAAGAATGCTCATGCTGGCTTGCTGACAAGTCACGGGCCGGGAACAGCGAAACGAGCCCAGCCTGTAGGTGCCCGTCATTTGCAGCTTTCTGCGTGTTCTTTGTGCCCTTCGTGGCGAAAAGTCATTTCGAGGGTAGGGCAATCTTCGGCTTTTTGTCGTTACGCCTGAAGAATACCGCCATCTGGCCGATATGCTGGACCAGGGTGGCGCCGGTAGCCTCGGCGAGGCGGTCGATGATCGCCAGCCGTGCGGCCTTGTCGGCAGCGATCTTGATCTTGACCAGTTCGTGGTGGTCGAGGGCGATCTCCAGTTCCTCGAGCAGCGCCTCGCTCACCCCGTGCTGGCCGATGCGCACCACCGGTTTCAGGTGATGGGCCAGGCTGCGCAGGTGGCGGATCTGGTGGTTGGACAAGGTCATGAGGCGGTCCCGGTAGCGGAAAGGCGCGTAATATAGCGCCTGCAGGCTTCCCCGAACAGGTCCCGGATGCATGGGTAGATCGAAGAGCAGTCACCGCTGGATGCAGCGGCACGTCAACGACGAGTACGTGAAACGGTCTCAGAAGGAAGGCTATCGCTCGCGTGCGGCCTACAAATTGCTCGAGTTGCAGGAAAAGGATCGTTTTCTCAAGCCCGGCCAGGTGGTCGTGGATCTGGGGGCGGCTCCCGGTGGCTGGTTACAGGTGGCGCAGTCCGTGGTCGGTGCCAAAGGGCGGGTGATCGGCCTGGATCTGCTGGATATCGATCCGCTGCCTGGCGTCGAGCTGCTGCAAGGGGATTTTCTCGAGGAGGCGACGCTGGCGCGCCTGGAGACCTTGCTGGATGGCCGCCCGGTCGATGTGGTGCTCTCGGACATGGCGCCCAACATCAGCGGCATCGCCGCAGTGGACCAGCCGCGGTCGATGTACCTGTGTGAACTGGCGCTGGATTTTTGCCGCCAGGCGCTGCGTGAGGGGGGTGTTTTTGTGACCAAGGTGTTCCAGGGCGAGGGCTTCGACGACTACTACCGGGACGTGAAGGCCAGTTTCCGGCGGGTGGTCACGCGCAAGCCGAAGGCCTCGCGCCCGAAAAGCCGCGAGGTCTATCTGGTAGCCGGGAACTATCATTCGTAGTAGCTTACATACACCCAACACGTCCTTTCGACGGGGAGCGGTGCCAACGACCGCCCCGTGGCGAGAGGCTGAAGTTTCATTCCAGGGAGCGAGAGGTTCCGGACCTTGAACGACATGACAAAGAACATCGTGCTGTGGGTGGTCATTGCGGTAGTGCTGATGACCGTCTTCAACAGCTTCAACGTGCCCCGGTCGACCGTGCCGGAGCTGTCGTATTCGCGTTTCGTCGAGGAAGTGAAGAACCACAACATTGCCTCGGTGACGCTGATGGAGAACGGCCGTTCCACCATCATTACCGGCAAGACTGTCTCGGGTGCGCACTTTACCACCACCGCGCCGCACGATATCTGGCTGGTGTCGGACCTGTTGGCCAACAACGTGGATTTCCGGGTGAAGAAGGCCGAGGAGCCCTCCATCCTGTGGCAGATCCTGATCAACTGGTTCCCGCTGTTCATCCTCATCGGTCTGTGGATCTTTTTCATGCGCCAGATGCAGGGCGGCGGAGCAGGGCGTGGCGCCATGTCCTTCGGCAAGAGCAAGGCCCGCATGCTTACCGAGGACCAGGTCAAGGTCACCTTTGCCGATGTCGCCGGTTGCGAAGAGGCCAAGGACGAGGTCAAGGAGCTGGTGGATTTCCTACGTGAGCCGGCCAAGTTTCAGAAACTCGGCGGCAAGATCCCCAAGGGTGTGCTCATGGTCGGCCCGCCCGGCACCGGGAAGACCTTGCTGGCGCGTGCCATCGCCGGCGAGTCCAAGGTGCCCTTCTTCACCATTTCGGGCTCGGATTTCGTCGAGATGTTCGTCGGCGTCGGCGCCTCGCGGGTGCGTGACATGTTCGAGCAGGCCAAGAAGCACGCGCCCTGCATCATCTTCATCGACGAGATTGACGCGGTCGGCCGGCACCGCGGTGCGGGCCTGGGAGGCGGTCACGACGAGCGTGAGCAGACGCTGAACCAGCTACTGGTGGAGATGGATGGTTTCGATGGCAACGAGGGGGTGATCGTGATCGCCGCCACCAACCGTCCCGACGTGCTCGACCCGGCGCTGCTGCGCCCGGGGCGCTTCGACCGCCAGGTGGTGGTCGGTCTGCCAGACATCCTGGGCCGCGAGCAGATCCTCAAGGTGCACCTGCGCAAGGTCCCCTTGTCCGACGATGTCGATCCCAATGTCATCGCGCGGGGCACCCCGGGCTTCTCGGGCGCCGATCTGGCCAACTTGGTGAACGAGGCGGCGCTGTTCGCGGCGCGTGCCAACAAGCGCCGGGTGGACATGGAGGATATGGAAAAGGCCAAGGACAAGATCATGATGGGCGCCGAGCGTAAGTCCATGGTCATGAAGGAAGACGAGAAGAAGCTCACCGCCTACCACGAAGCCGGGCACGCCATCGTCGGGCTCAAGGTGCCCGCGCACGACCCGGTGTACAAGGTGAGCATCATCCCGCGTGGCCGTGCCCTGGGCGTGACCATGTTCCTGCCTGAGGAAGATCGCTACAGTCACAGCAAGGAGCGCCTGGAGAGCCAGATCTCCAGTCTGTTCGGCGGGCGCATTGCCGAGGAGCTGATCTTCGGCATGGAGCATGTCACCACTGGTGCCTCCAACGATATTCAGCGCGCTACGGAGATCGCGCGCAACATGGTCACCAAGTGGGGTCTGTCCGAGCGCCTGGGGCCCTTGGCCTACGGTGAGGACGAGGGTGAGGTGTTCCTGGGGCGTTCGGTCACCCAGCACAAGGCGCTGTCCGACGAGACTGCGCACGTGATCGACGAGGAGATCCGCGCCATCATCGACCGCAACTACGAGCGCGCTGAATCCATCCTGCGCGAGCACATGGACAAGCTGCACGCCATGGCCGATGCCCTGATGAAGTACGAGACCATCGACAGCGAGCAGATTCGCGACATCATGGAAGGCCGTGAGCCGCGGCCGCCGGCTGGCTGGGGCGATACCCCCGACTCCGGTTCTCCCAGCGGTGGCGCCCCCGCGACCAGTGACGAGGTGCCGCCCAAGAAGGACGGCCCGCTGGGCGATCCTGCGGGACAGCACTGAGACGACGAGGCCGGGGCGACCCGGCCTCGAGCATTGCAAGGCGCGGCACGTCATGCCTCAGCTCGATCTTTCTGTTCCCCGCATCATGGGGATTCTCAACGTCACTCCCGATTCCTTCTCGGACGGTGGTCGCTACGATCGCCTGGATGCGGCCCTGTATCATGCCGAGAGGATGGTGGTCAGCGGTGCCGACATTCTCGACGTGGGGGGGGAATCCACGCGCCCAGGTGCGCAGCCGGTGAGTGAGGCAGAGGAGCTCGACCGGGTGATCCCGGTGATCGAGGCGCTGTCCGCGCGTTTTGAGAAGCCTATCTCGATCGACACCAGCAAGCCTGCCGTGATGCGCGAGGCAGTGGTTGCCGGTGCTGACATGATCAATGACGTCAACGCCTTGCGCGCCGAGGGCGCCGTGGCGGCGGCCGCCGAAGCCGGCGTGCCGGTCTGCCTGATGCACATGCAGGGTGAGCCACGTACCATGCAGCGTTCCCCCCGCTACGACGATGTGGTGACCGAGGTGCGTGATTTTCTGCTCGAACGCGCCCGGGTCTGCGAGGTGGCGGGGATCCCGCGCGACGCCATTGTGCTCGATCCGGGCTTCGGTTTCGGCAAGACACTGGAACACAACCTGGAACTGCTGCGGCAGCTGCCGGTGTTGTGTGCCACTGGCTATCCGGTACTGGCCGGCATCTCGCGCAAGTCCATGGTCGGTGCAATCACCGGGCGCGAGGTGGACGACCGACTGGCTGGCAGCCTGGCCATGGCGTTGCTGGCGCTGGAGGGCGGGGCGCGCATCCTGCGCGTGCACGACGTGGCCGAGACACGCGACGTGCTGCGCGTTTGGGTGGCGGTGCGAGAGCGGTCCGTTGCGGCAGGCGATGATGGCAAGGGAGATTGACCACCATGGGTAGACGCTATTTCGGGACCGACGGCATCCGTGGGCGGGTGGGCGAGTGGCCCATTACCCCCGAGTTCGTGCTCAAGCTGGGCTGGGCTGTGGGCAAGGTGCTCGGTGGGGGCGAGGGAGGCAAGGTGCTGATCGGCAAGGACACACGTATCTCGGGTTACCTGTTCGAATCGGCGCTGGAGGCAGGTCTTGTCGCCGCGGGGGTACATACCTGCATGCTCGGTCCCATGCCCACGCCGGGCATTGCCTATCTCACCCGTACCCTGCATGCTGATGCCGGCATCGTCATCAGTGCCTCGCACAACCCCCATCACGACAACGGTATCAAGTTCTTCTCGTCCTCTGGCCAGAAACTGCCGGATGCCGTCGAGGCCGAGATCGAGGCCATGATCGATCGGCCCATGGACTCTTTCAGCTCCGAGCGCCTGGGCAAGGTGGTGCGCCTGGAGGACGCGCGCGGCCGCTACATCGAGTTCTGCAAGGCCACCATCCCTTCGCGCATGGGCTTCCAGGGCCTGAAGATCGTGGTGGACTGTGCGCATGGCGCGGCCTACCACATCGCGCCTGATGTATTCGGTGAGGTCGGCGCCGAGGTGATCGCTATCGGCGTGCAGCCCGACGGGCTCAACATCAACGACGGCTGCGGTGCCACAGCCCCCGAGGCCCTGCAGGCCGCCGTGCTCGAGCACGGCGCTGATCTGGGGATTGCGCTCGACGGTGACGGCGATCGTCTGATCATGGTCGATCACCAGGGGCGGATCCACGATGGCGACGACATCCTCTATGTGCTCGCCTGCTCGCGGCGGCGCAGTGGCGAAATGGTCGGCGAGGTGGTGGGCACCCTGATGACCAATCTGGGGTTGGAGCTGGCGCTGCGTGAGCAGGACATCGGCCTGTGTCGGGTCAAGGTCGGCGATCGTTACATCATGGAGCGCCTGGTGGACGAGGGCTGGCTGCTTGGTGGCGAGCCGTCGGGGCATATCATCTGCCTCGATCGCACCACCACTGGTGACGGCATCATCTCGGCACTGCAGGTGCTCGCCGAGATGCACGAAACCGGTCGATCGCTGGCCGAGCTGTGCGCAGGCGTGGAGAAGTTCCCGCAGGTGCTGGTGAACGTGGGTCTGGGCGAACACGCGGCTGAGACCGTCATGAGGGCCCCGTCGGTGAACGCCGCAGTGGCCGAGGCGGAGCGGCGCATGAACGGCGAGGGCCGTGTGTTGTTGCGGCCTTCCGGTACGGAACCGCTGATCCGCGTGATGGTCGAGGGGCGCGACCCTGAACTGGTGCGCGAGCTGGGCGACAGCATCGCCGACGAGGTGCGGGGGATTTGTGGCGGCGGTCGTTGATTCATTCGGGGGTTGCCGGTAAAGTACGCCGCCTGATTCGAACGGCTTGAAACAGAGGTAGGGCCATGCGACAGCCACTGGTTGCCGGAAACTGGAAGATGAACGGCTCGCGCGCTAGTATTCGCGAGCTGCTCGACGGCGTGAAGGCCGGCATGGGCGAGGTGAAGACCGCCGAGGTGGCGGTGTGTTCGCCGCACATCTTCCTGTGTGACGTGCAGCAGCAGCTCGAGGGCAGCGCCGTTGCCTGGGGTGGCCAGGACATCTCGGTGTACGAGTCCGGCGCCTACACTGGCGAGACCGCTGGCAGCATGCTTGCCGAGTTTGGCTGCAAGTACGTCATCATCGGCCATTCCGAGCGTCGCACCTACCATGGTGAGACCGACCAGGTGGTCGCCGAGAAATTCGTCGCCGCGCGTAAGGCCGGGCTGGTGCCCATCCTGTGCATCGGCGAAACGCTGGAGGAACGCGAGTCTGGCATCACCGAAGAGGTGGTGGGGCGCCAGGTCGACGCCGTGATTGCCCATTGCGGCGTGGAAATGCTGGGCGAGGGCGTGATCGCCTACGAGCCGGTCTGGGCGATTGGTACCGGCAAGACGGCCTCACCCGAACAGGCGCAGGAAGTGCATGCCTTCATCCGCGGTCGGGTTGCCGAAGCGAGCGCTGCGGTGGCCGAGGGCTTGCGTATTCTTTATGGTGGCAGTATGAATCCGGGTAACGCTGCGCAACTGTTGGCGCAGCCGGACATCGACGGCGGCCTGATCGGTGGCGCTTCGCTGAAGGCAGCAGATTTTCTGGCTGTTGCCACCGCGGCCAACGCCTGAGTCGGGCGCGTAACACGAGAGGCAACATCATGGAAACCGTACTCGTCGTCATTCATCTGCTTCTGGCCATCGGTCTGGTCGGCCTGGTGCTGATCCAGCATGGCAAGGGCGCGGACATGGGCGCTGCCTTCGGCTCCGGCGCCTCGGCGACCGTGTTCGGTTCTGCGGGTGCCAGCAATTTTCTCAGCCGCACCACTGCCGTCTTGGCTGCGCTGTTTTTTCTCACCAGTCTGGCGCTGGCATGGTTCGCCATGCAGAAGGGTGAGCAGGAGTCGCTGGTTGAGAAACAGCTCGCCGTTGAGCAGTCAGCCCAGCCGGCCGATCTGCCGGCAGTGCCTGAGGCGGCCTCGCCGGGGGGCGCAAAGGACGACTTGCCCGTAGTGCCGGCGCAGCAGTAACAACGTATTTGCCGAAGTGGTGGAATTGGTAGACACGCTATCTTGAGGGGGTAGTGGCGAAAGCCGTGCCGGTTCGAGTCCGGCCTTCGGCACCATATAAACGGTATTGCTTCACAGAAGTGATGCCGTTTTTTTTGTCTGACAAAAACACAAAAAAATCAATGACTTGAACTGTGGAAGGGATTTGACAGGGAAGGGCATGCCCGATATTCTCGGTGTCGAGTTTATATCCGACGGCGTAACCATAAACTGAAATTGAGGGGAGGCCGGCCCGCATGCTGGAAAACTATTTGCCTGTCCTGATCTTCCTGGCGGTGGGCGTGTTTGTGGGCGTCGCTGCCATCGGCATCGGTTTCGTCCTCTCCCCGCATCGTCCCGATAGCGAGAAGCTTTCGCCCTACGAGTGCGGCTTCGAGGCCTTCGAGGATTCGCGCATGAAGTTCGACGTGCGCTACTATCTCGTGGCCATCCTGTTCATCATCTTCGACCTGGAGATTGCCTTCTTCTTCCCGTGGGCGGTAGTGCTCGACCAGATCGGTTGGGTCGGTTTCTGGGTCATGATGCTGTTCCTCGGCGTGCTGGTCGTCGGCTTTATCTACGAGTGGAAGAAGGGGGCGCTGGAATGGGAGTAGAAGGCATCCTGGAGAAGGGTTTCGTCACCACCACGGCCGACAAGCTCATCAACTGGGCACGTACCGGTTCCATGTGGCCCATGACCTTTGGTCTGGCCTGTTGCGCGGTGGAGATGATGCACGCGGCCGCCTCGCGTTATGACCTGGATCGCTTCGGCATCATCTTTCGGCCGAGTCCGCGCCAGTCCGACGTGATGATCGTGGCCGGCACCCTGGTCAACAAGATGGCGCCTGCGCTGCGCAAGGTCTACGACCAGATGGCCGAGCCGCGCTGGGTGATCTCCATGGGGTCGTGCGCCAACGGCGGCGGCTACTACCACTATTCGTACGCAGTGGTTCGCGGCTGCGACCGCATTGTGCCGGTGGACATCTACGTGCCCGGCTGTCCGCCCACTGCCGAAGCGTTGCTCTACGGCATCATTCAGTTGCAGAACAAGATCTGCCGCACCAACACCATTGCCCGCTGAACGCGCAGGCAACGAGAGAGATCGTGACCCCATGACTCCCCAAGAACGACTGGAAGAACTGCAAGATGCGCTCGAAGAGCTGCTCGAGGACTTCGAGGGCTGTTCGTGGCGTACCGAGTACGGTGAGCTGACGCTCACGGTGCCGCGCGAGGACTTGCTTGCGGTGATGCGCATCCTGCGTACCCGCGCGCCCATTGCCATGGAGCAGTGTATCGACGTCTGTGGCGTGGACTATGCCACCTACGGTCAGTCCGAGTGGGATGTCGGGGATGCGCCCAATACCGGTTTCGAGCGCGGCGTCACGCCCATGCGTCCCGAGGCCGACCCGGCAAACCGTTTCGCGGTGGTCTATCACCTGCTGTCGCTGACCCACAATGTGCGCATGCGGGTGAAGGTGTTCCTCGATGCCGATCAGCCCGTGGTTGATTCGGTCACCGGCATCTGGGCCTCGGCCAACTGGTTTGAGCGCGAGGCCTTTGATCTGTTCGGCATCCTTTTTGCCGGCCACCCCGACTTGCGACGCATTCTCACCGACTACGGTTTCATCGGGCACCCCTTCCGCAAGGATTTCCCGCTGATCGGCGAGGTGGAGATGCGCTACGACCCCGAGCAGCGGCGCGTGATCTACGAGCCGGTTTCGATTGAGCCGCGCACCCTGGTGCCGCGTGTCATCCGGCACGACTTCCGCTACGAGGATGGTCACAAGCCCGAGGCGACCGAAGAGGCGGAATGAACCATGGCTGAGATTCGCAACTACACTCTGAACTTCGGTCCTCAGCACCCGGCGGCACACGGTGTGCTGCGCCTGGTGCTGGAGATGGACGGCGAGGTCATCGAGCGAGCCGACCCGCACATCGGCCTGCTGCACCGTGGCACCGAGAAGCTGGCCGAGAGCAAGCCGTACAACCAGTCGATCGGTTACATGGACCGCCTCGACTACGTCTCGATGATGTGCAACGAGCACGGTTACGTGCTCGCCATCGAGAAGCTGCTGGGTATCGAGCCGCCGATCCGTGCGCAGTACATCCGCACCCTGTTCGACGAGATCACGCGCATCCTCAACCACCTGATGTGGCTGGGTACTCACGCGCTGGATATCGGCGCGATGACCTTGTTCCTGTATTGCTTCCGCGAGCGTGAGGACCTGATGGACTGCTACGAGGCGGTCTCGGGGGCGCGTATGCACGCTACCTACTATCGTCCGGGGGGCGTCTATCGCGACCTGCCCGAAGAGATGCCGCGCTTCGAGCCGGGTCGCTTCTGCAGCGAGAAGGACGCGAAGATCCGCAACCGTGCGCGCGAGGGTTCGCTGCTCGACTTCATCGACGACTTTGCCGATCGCTTCCCCGGCCTGGTGGACGAATACGAGACCCTGCTCACCGACAACCGCATCTGGAAGCAGCGTACCGTGGGCATCGGCGTGGTCTCGCCTGAGCGTGCTCGCCAGCTCGGCTTTACCGGCCCCATGCTGCGTGGTTCGGGGATCGCCTGGGATCTGCGCAAGAAGCAGCCCTATGCCGCTTACGACCGGGTCGATTTCGACATCCCCGTGGGTACCAACGGCGACTGCTACGACCGCTACCTGGTGCGTGTCGAGGAGCTGCGCCAGTCGGCACGCATCATCAAGCAGTGTGTGGCCTGGCTGCGCGAGAATCCCGGCCCGGTGATGATCGACGACCACAAGGTGGCCCCGCCGAATCGCGAGGAGATGAAGCAGAGCATGGAGGCGCTGATCCACCACTTCAAGTTGTTCACCGAAGGCTATTGCCCGCCGGAGGGCGAGGTGTACGCGGCCGTGGAGGCCCCCAAGGGCGAGTTCGGCTGCTACATCATCTCGGACGGCGCCAACAAACCCTACCGGCTCAAGGTCCGTGCTCCGGGCTTTGCCCACCTTGCGGCCATGGACGAAATGGCGCGCGGGCACATGCTGGCCGACGTGGTGGCCATCATCGGCACCATGGACATCGTTTTCGGGGAGATTGACCGATGAGCATGCGCGCAGAACCCATGCAACGTACTCGGCGCTGCGAGGACAAGGAGACGCTGTTCACGCCCGAGATCCGCGCCGAGATCGACCAGTGGATCGCCAAGTATCCCGAGGACTGGAAGCAGTCGGCCTGCATGGCTGCGCTGCGCATCGTGCAGGACGCCAATGGCGGGCACCTGACCACCGAGCTGATGGACCAGGTGGCCGACTATCTCGATATGCCGCCGATCGCGGTCTACGAGGTCGCCACTTTCTACTCCATGTACGAGCACAAGCCGGTAGGAAGGCACAAGATCTGCCTGTGCACCAACGTCTCGTGCATGATCAACGGCTCGGACGGCATCTATGAGCACCTGCGCTCGCGTCTGGGCATCGGTTTCGGGGAAGTGACCGAGGACGGTCGCTTCAGCCTCAAGGAAGTCGAATGCCTCGGTGCCTGCGGTGGCGCGCCCATGATGCAGATCGGTAATACCTACTACGAGAATCTGACCCCCGAGCTGGTGGATCAGATCCTCGACGGGCTGGAGTGAGTCATGGCCAACGAAGTCTGCTTCCGTACTCTGCACAAGGACCGGCCCTGGCGCCTCGAGACCTACGTCAGTGAGGGCGGTTACGAGGCGCTGAAGAAGATCCTCTCCGAGAAGATCTCGCAGGACGACATCATCGAGATGGTCAAGCGCTCGGGCTTGCGCGGGCGTGGCGGTGCGGGTTTCCCCACCGGGCTCAAGTGGAGCTTCATCAACCGCGCTGCGCCGGGCGACAAGTACATCGTGTGCAACTCCGACGAGGGCGAACCGGGCACCTTCAAGGATCGCGACATCCTGCGCTACAACCCGCATGCGCTGATCGAGGGCATGATCATTGCCGGTTACGCCATTGGCGCGACCGCCGGATACAACTACATCCGCGGTGAGTTCTGGGAGCCCTACGAGCGCTTCGAAGCGGCACTGGCCGAGGCACGCGAGGCTGGCTTCCTCGGCGAGAACATCCTCGGCTCGGGCTTCAGTTATGACATCCACAGCCATCTGGGTGCCGGTGCCTATATCTGTGGCGAGGAGACCGCGCTGCTCGAGTCCATCGAGGGCAAGAAGGGGCAGCCGCGTTTCAAGCCGCCGTTCCCGGCCATGTTCGGCCTCTACGGTCGGCCCACGGTGATCAACAACACCGAGACCCTGGCCTCGATTCCCGACATCATCCGCCAGGGGCCGGACTGGTTCCGCGAGCTGGGGGTGGAGAATTCCGGCGGCTCCAAGCTGTTCTCGGTCTCCGGCAACGTCAATCGGCCCGGTAACTACGAGGTGCCTATGGGTACCCCCTTCGCCGAGCTGCTGGAGATGGCCGGCGGTGTGCGTGAGGGGCGCAAGCTCAAGGCGGTGATCCCGGGCGGCTCCTCGGCGCCGGTACTGCCGGGCGAGGTGATGATGGATCTCACCATGGATTACGACGCCATCCAGCAGGCCGGCTCCATGCTCGGCTCGGGTGCGGTCATCGTCATCGACGATTCCAACTGCATGGTGAAGATCCTCGATCGCATCTCGTACTTTTATTACGAGGAATCCTGCGGCCAGTGCACGCCCTGCCGCGAGGGCACCGGCTGGATGCACCGGGTAATCCACCGCATCGAGACCGGGCGCGGACGGCCCGAGGACCTGGACCTGCTCGACGACGTGGCTAACAAGATCATGGGTCGCACCATCTGCGCCCTGGGCGACGCCGCGGCCATGCCGGTGGCAAGCTTCGTCAAGCACTTCCGCGACGAGTTCCAGTATCACATCGATCACAAGCAGTGCATGGTGTAAGCGGCATGAGCGACGAGAAGATCACAATCGAGGTCGATGGTCAGCCGCTCGAGGCACGCCCCGGGCAGATGCTGATTGAGGTCACCGATGCCGCCGGCATCACGGTACCGCGTTTCTGCTATCACAAGCACCTGTCGGTGGCCGCCAACTGCCGCATGTGCCTGGTCGAGGTCGAGAAGGCACCTAAGCCGCTGCCGGCCTGTGCAACGCCCTGTACCGACGGCATGAAGGTCTACACTCGCTCGCCACTGGCGCGCGCTGCGCAGAAGGGAACCATGGAGTTCCTGCTCATCAACCACCCCCTGGACTGCCCGATCTGCGATCAGGGCGGCGAGTGCGAGCTGCAGGACGTGGCCATGGGCTTCGGTGGCGATATCTCGCGCTACAACGAAGGCAAGCGCGTGGTGCGTGACGAGGATATCGGTCCACTGATCGCCACCGACATGACCCGCTGTATCCACTGTACCCGCTGCGTGCGCTTCGGCGGCGAGATCGCCGGCCTGCGCGAACTGGGGGCCACCGGACGCGGCGAGCACATGCGTATCGGTGTGTTCGTCGAGCACAGTGTGAGCTCGGAGCTGTCGGGCAATATTATCGACCTGTGCCCGGTGGGCGCGCTCACCTCCAAGCCTTTCCGCTTCCAGGCCCGTGCCTGGGAGCTGATCCAGCGCGACGGTATCGCGCCCCACGACGGCGTGGGGAGCAACCTCCACCTGCACCTGCGGCGGGGCCAGTTGATGCGGGTGGTGCCGCGTGAGAACGATGCGCTCAACCAGACCTGGATCAGCGACCGCGACCGCTTCTCGTACAAGGGGCTGGAATCCGATCGCCTGACCCGTCCGCTGCTGCGCGAGAACGGCCAGTGGCAGGAGGTCGAATGGGACCAGGCGCTGCAGGTCGCCGCCCAGGCGCTCAAACGCACCGAGGCGGGCCGCCTGGGTGCTCTGGTCTCGCCCAGCGCCACCCTCGAAGAGATGGCGCTCGCCGCTGCGCTGGTGCGCGGCCTGGGTTCGGACAACATCGACCACCGCCTGCGCCAGTGCGATTTCCGCGGTGATGCGGCTGACCCTGCGCTGCCCTGGCTGGGCCGGCGTTTCGCCGATATCGCGAACAACGAGGCGACCCTGCTGGTCGGCTCCTGGCTGCGCAAGGACCAGCCCCTGCTCAACCACCGGGTGCGCGAGTCCTGGAAGCGCGGCGGGGTGGTGATGACCATCAATCCGGTGGACTACGACTTCAACTACGAGCGCGAGGTGGATGTGGTCTGCAAGCCCTCTGAGCTGGCTGCGGAGCTGGCCGGGGTGGCCGCCGCACTGGGCGCCGACACCGCTGGGGTGGCGGTCGAAGTCGACCAGGCCCACCATGCCATCGCCGAACAACTCAAGCAGGCGGGGCACGGCAGCCTGATCCTCGGCAGCCAGGCCCTGATGCATCCCGATTTCGCCCTGCTGCGCCGGTTGGCGGCGAACATCGCCGAGGCAGCAGGCATCGATTGGGGTACGGTCGGATTCGGCGCCAACGACACGGGCGCCTGGTTGGCCGGCGCGGTCCCGCACCGGCGTGCGCCCGGCGAGTCGGCGGGCGGTGCGAACGTTGCGGCCATGCTCGATGGGGGCTGCGACACCATACTGTTGCTGGGCGCCGAGCCCGAACTCGATTTCGCTGATCCGGCCGCCAGCCGGGTCGGGCTGGAGCAGGCCTTCGTGGTGGCTCTGGGCACCCATGACAGCGAGGCGCTGCGCGCGGTGGCCGATGTGATTCTGCCGGTTGGCGCCTTTGCCGAGACCTCCGGCACCTTCGTCAACCTGCAGGGTGACGTGCAGTCCTTCGCCGGTGCCATGCCGCCGCCGGGAGACGCGCGGCCGGCCTGGAAGGTATTGCGTGTGCTGGGCAACCTGGTGGATCTCGACGGCTTCGAGTACACCGACAGCGCCGAGGTGCGCGATGAACTGCTGGGCCGCTTGGGTGACTGGCAGCCCGACAACCGTCTGGCCGATGCCGCAGTCCCGGCGCGTCAGTTTGTACCGTCCGGTACCGAGCGCATCGGTGGCGTGCCGATGTACTCGGTTGATGCCCTCAGCCGTCACTCGGCTCCCCTACAGGCCACGCCAGACGCCTGGGATGGCCGGGTGCGTATCGCCCCGGGACTGGCGGAGCGGCTGGGCCTGGACAACGAGGCCCGGGTGCGCATCACCCAGGGCGAGGCCAGCGTGGAGCTGCCGGCGGTAATCGACGAATGTGTGGCGAACGACTGTATCTGGCTGCCGACCGGGGTGCCCGAGAGTGCGGCATTGGGGTGTGGTTTCGCCGAAGTCAGCGTGGAGAAGATCTGACCCATGGATTCATTGATCGCAATCTGGGATTCGCTGCCGCTGGTGGTGCAGATCCTGCTCAAGATCATGTTGATCGTGGCGCCGCTGATGGTGCTGGTCGCCTATTACACCTACGCCGAGCGCAAGGTCATCGGTCACATGCAGGTGCGCATGGGACCGAACCGGGTGGGCTTCTTCGGCTACCGCATGTTCGGTCTGGGGCAGCCGATCGCCGATGCGGTCAAGCTGATGTTCAAGGAGATCATCATCCCCAGCGGTGCCAACAAGCTGCTGTTCCTGATCGCACCCATGCTGGCAATCGCGCCGGCGCTGGCGGCCTGGGCGGTATTTCCCTTCGATGCCGAGTGGGTGTTGGCCGATGTCAACGCCGGTCTGCTCTACATCCTGGCGCTGACCTCGCTGGGCGTGTACGGCGTGATCATCGCCGGCTGGGCCTCGAACTCCAAGTATTCGCTGCTCGGCGCCATGCGCTCGGCGGCACAGATCGTGGCCTATGAGATCCCCATGGGCTTTGCCCTGGTGGGCGTGCTGGTGGCCGCCGGCAGCCTCAACCTGCGCGAGATCGTGCTGGCCCAGCAGGGCAGCCTGTTGCACTGGTTCTGGCTGCCGCTGCTGCCGCTGTTCGTGATCTACTTCGTCTCCGGCGTGGCCGAGACCAACCGCGCGCCTTTCGACGTGGCCGAGGGCGAGTCCGAGATCGTTGCCGGTTTCCACGTCGAGTACTCCGGCATGACTTTCGCGGTGTTCTTCCTCGCCGAGTACGCCAACATGATCCTGATTTCGGCACTGAGCTCGCTGCTGTTTCTCGGCGGCTGGCTCTCGCCCTTCCAGGGTACTGCGCTGGAGGGCGCCTTCGAGTGGGTGCCTGGCTTCATCTGGCTGCTGGGCAAGACCTTCCTGTTCATGTTCCTGTTCCTGTGGTTCCGCGCCACCTTCCCTCGTTATCGCTATGACCAGATCATGCGCCTGGGGTGGAAGGTGTTCATGCCCATCACCATCGTGTGGATCGTGGTGATTGGCGCCATGAAGGTGGGACAACTGCCCTGGTGGTTCGATTGAGGAGGGCGTACGTGTGAAAAGGGTCATCGACTACATCCGCAGCCTGTTCCTGTTCGAGCTGTTCCGCGGGCTGGGGCTTACCGGGCGCTACATGCTGAGCCGGCCGTTCACCCTGGAGTATCCCGAGGAGAAGGCCCCGGTGTCGCCGCGCTTCCGTGGCTTGCACGCACTGCGTCGTTATCCCAACGGCGAGGAGCGCTGTATTGCCTGCAAGCTGTGCGAGGCGGTGTGCCCGGCGCTGGCGATCACCATCGAGGCCGAGCCGCGCGAAGATGGCTCACGGCGTACCACACGCTATGACATCGACCTGTTCAAGTGCATCTACTGCGGCTTCTGCGAGGAGTCCTGTCCGGTGGATTCCATCGTCGAGACCCGGATCTACGAATACCACTTCGAGAACCGCGGCGAGCAGATCATGACCAAGGAAAAGCTGCTGGCCATCGGCGACCAGTACGAGGAGCAGCTGGCGGCCGACCGGGTCAAGCGGGCGGCGCTGTACTAGGAGTCCGACGAGCATGAGTTTCGAGAAAATCCTGTTCTACCTGTTTGCCGCCCTGCTGATCGGCGCGGCGCTGATGGTCATCACCCGCCGCAACCCGGTGCACTCGGTGCTGTTCCTGGTGCTGGCGTTCATCAACAGTGCCGGGCTGTGGATGCTGGCCGAGGCCGAGTTCCTGGCTATCGCCCTGGTACTGGTCTATGTGGGGGCGGTGATGGTGCTGTTCCTGTTCGTGGTGATGATGCTGGACATCAACCTCGCGGAGCTGCGTGCCGGCTTCGTGCGTAATCTGCCGGTGGCGCTGGTGGTGGCCATCGTGATGGTGGCCGAGCTGGTGATAGTGCTCGGCCCCGAGCGCTTCGGCCTGGCACGTTACGCCAAGCCCGAGCACAAGCCGGCTGACTACAACAACACCGCCGAGCTGGGCCTGGCGTTGTTCACCCAGCACGTCTATGCCTTCGAGATCGCGGCGGTGATCCTGCTGGTGGGTATCGTTGCGGCGATCAGCCTGACCCTGCGCCGGCGCCCCGATACCAAGTACCTCGATCCGGGTCGCCAGGTGCGCGTGCGCGCCGCTGACCGGCTGCGCGTGATCAAGATGAAGGCGGAGGAGAAGGCCTGATGATTGCGTTGTCCGATTACCTGATCGTTGCCGCCATCCTGTTCGCCATCAGCGTGGCCGGCATCTTCCTCAACCGCAAGAACGTGCTGTTGCTGCTGATGTGCATCGAGCTGATGCTGCTGGCGGTGAACATCAACTTCGTGGCCTTCTCGCATTACCTGGGAGATGTCCACGGACAGATCTTCGTGTTCTTCATCCTCACGGTGGCGGCTGCCGAGGCGGCCATCGGCCTGGCGATCCTGGTGGTGTTGTTCCGCACACGCAACACCATCAACGTTGCTGATCTGGATACCTTGAAGGGCTGATGATGATGGAAACGATCCTGCTTGCCATCGTACTGGCGCCGCTGACTGGCGCGATCATTGCCGGTCTGTTCCGCAACCAGATAGGGCGCGCTGGCGCGCACACGGTCACCATTTTGGGTGTGGCCATTTCCTGCGCGCTGTCGCTGTATGTGTTCTGGCAGTACGCCTTCAACGACGCGCCGGTGTACAACGAGTCGGTCTACACCTGGATGGTGGTCGACGGGTTGCGCATGGAGGTCGGTTTCCTGATCGACCGGCTCACCGCCATGATGATGGCGGTGGTCACCTTCGTGTCGCTGATGGTGCACGTCTACACCATCGGCTACATGGCCCACGAGGACGGCTACCAGCGCTTCTTCAGCTACATTTCGCTGTTCACCTTCTCGATGCTGATGCTGGTGATGTCCAACAACTTCCTGCAGCTGTTCTTCGGCTGGGAAGCGGTGGGCCTGGTGTCCTATCTGCTGATCGGTTTCTACTTCAAGCGCGAGTCGGCCATCTTCGCCAACCTGAAGGCCTTCCTGGTCAATCGCGTGGGCGACTTCGGCTTCATCCTGGGTATTGCCGCGGTGGCCATGTATATGAATACCCTGGACTATGCAGAGGCCTTCGCGCGTGCGCCCGAGTACGCGGACACCACCATCAACGTTTGGGGTGACGCGCAGTGGTCGCTGATGACCGTGATCTGTGTGTTGCTGTTCGTCGGCGCCATGGGCAAGTCGGCACAGGTCCCGCTGCACGTCTGGCTGCCCGATTCCATGGAAGGCCCGACCCCCATCTCGGCGCTGATCCATGCGGCCACCATGGTTACCGCTGGTATCTTCATGGTCGCGCGCATGTCGCCGCTGTACGAGATGTCGGAGACGGCGCTGAGCTTCGTGATGATCACCGGCGCCACCACCGCGTTCTTCATGGGCCTGATCGGCATCGTGCAGAACGACATCAAGCGGGTGATCGCCTATTCCACGCTGTCGCAGCTCGGTTACATGATCGCCGCGCTCGGTGCCTCGGCCTATGCTGCCGGCCTGTTCCACCTGATGACCCACGCCTTCTTCAAGGCGCTGCTGTTCCTGGGTGCGGGTTCGGTGATCATCGGCATGCACCACGATCAGGACATGCGCAACATGGGCGGGGTGCGCAAGTACATGCCCATCACGCACTGGATGATGGTGATCGGCACCCTGGCGCTGATCGGCTTCCCTGGCTTCTCGGGCTTCTTCTCCAAGGATGCCATCATCGAGGCCATCCACCATTCGGAGCTGTTCGGCAGCGGCTATGCCCATCTGCTGCTGGTGGCCGGGGTCTTCGTGACCGCGCTCTACAGCTTCCGACTGTATTTCATGGTCTTCCACGGTGAAGGCCCGCGTGATCCCCACGCCAGGGAGCACCTGCACGAGTCGCCCAAGGTGGTGACGCTGCCGCTGATGGCGCTGGCTGTACCCTCGATCTTCATCGGCTACTTCGCCATCGGGCCCATGCTGTTCGGCGATTTCTTCGACGGCGTGATCACTGTCGCGGCGGCGCACGACACCCTGGGCGAGATCGGCTTCGATGGTGCCTTTGGCTTCATGCTGCATGGCCTGACCGGCATTCCGGTCTATCTCGCCGCTGCCGGCGCCCTGGCCGCCTGGTACATCTATATGCGCCGCCCCTCGTTGGCGCTGGAGTTTGCCACGCGCTTCGACTGGGCCTACTGGATCCTCGACCGCAAGTTCGGCTTCGACGACCTGTACCAGTGGTTGTTTGCGGGTGGCTCGCGCCTGCTGGGCAAGGCCCTGTGGCAGGTCGGTGACCGGATGGTCATCGATGGGGTGGCGGTCAACGGTTCGGCCTACTCGGTCGGCTGGCTGGCCTCGGTCATGCGCTACTTGCAGACCGGTTACCTGTATCACTATGCCTTCGCGATGATCATCGGCCTGCTGGGGCTGCTGAGCTGGTTCGTGATCCGCTGAACATCGCCCTGAGGACGGAATGAAAAATGAGTGCTGACTGGCCCATTCTGAGTGTCGTCATCTGGCTGCCCATCATCGGTGGTCTGCTGGTGCTGGGGAGCGGCGACCGCGCGCCCAACGTCACCCGCTGGCTGGCCTTGCTGGTGTCGATCCTGACCTTCGTGCTCAGCATCCCGCTGTACACCGGCTTTGATGCGTCCACCGCGCAGATGCAGTTCGTCGAGAACCTGCCGTGGATTCCGGCTTTTGACATCAACTATCACCTGGGCGTGGACGGCATCTCCATGCCGCTGGTCCTGCTCACCACCTTCGTCACTATCCTGGTGATCATCGCCGGCTGGGAGGTCATCCAGTACAAGCCATCGCAGTACATGGCGGCCTTCCTGATCATGGAAGGGGTGATGGTCGGTGTGTTCGCGGCTCTGGACGCCATGCTGTTCTACGTCTTCTGGGAGGCCATGCTGATCCCGATGTTCATCATCATCGGCATCTGGGGCGGGCCGCGCCGGGTGTACGCCACCATCAAGTTCTTCCTCTACACCTTCCTCGGCTCGGTGTTCATGCTGGTGGCGTTGATCTACATGTACTTCAAGTCGGGGTCGATGGAGATCCTGGCCTTCCACGATCTCAAGCTGAACCTCACCGAGCAGCTGCTGATCTTCATCGCCTTCCTGCTGGCCTTCGCGGTCAAGGTGCCGATGTGGCCGGTGCACACCTGGTTGCCCGATGCGCACGTCGAGGCGCCCACCGGCGGCTCGGTGATCCTGGCGGCCATCATGCTCAAGATTGGCGGTTACGGCTTCCTGCGTTTCAGCCTGCCGATCACGCCGGATGCCAGCCAGACGCTGGACTGGCTGGTCATCGGCATGTCGCTGATCGCGGTGGTCTACATCGGCTTCGTGGCACTGGTGCAGCAGGACATGAAGAAGCTGATCGCCTACTCGTCCATCGCGCACATGGGTTTCGTGACCCTGGGCTTCTTCATCGTGTTCCGCATCGTTGCCAACCCCGAGGTGGACAGCGGCGCGGTGCTGGGCGTACAGGGCGGCATGGTGCAGATGGTGTCTCATGGCTTCATCTCGGCGGCCATGTTCCTGTGCGTTGGCGTGCTCTATGACCGTCTGCACAGCCGCCAGATCGCCGACTATGGCGGTGTGGTCAACGTCATGCCCTGGTTCGCGTTCTTCATGGTTTTCTTTGCCATGGCCAATGCCGGCCTGCCGGGCACCTCGGGCTTCGTCGGCGAGTTCATGGTGATCCTGGCCAGCTTCCGCGCCGATTTCTGGTTCGCGGTACTGGCGGCCACCACCTTGATCCTCGGCGCGGCTTATACGCTGTGGATGGTCAAGCGCGTGGTGTTCGGCGAGGTGCGCTCCGAAGGCGTGGCTGCTCTCAGCGATATCAACGCCCGCGAAGCGGTGGTGTTGGCCTCGCTGGCGCTGGCAGTGCTCGCCCTGGGACTGTGGCCTGCGCCGCTCATTGAGGTGATGGACGCCTCGATCGGCAATCTCGTTCAGCACATCGGTGTCAGCAAGCTCTGATGTCGGATTCAAGCGGATAGCGAAATGCAATACGACCTGACAAGCCTGCAACCGGTCCTGCCGGAACTCTTCCTGCTCGGCGCCGCCTGTCTGGTGCTGTTGGTGGACCTTTTCCTCTCACCGCGTACCCGCATGGTGGGCTATGGCCTCTCGCTGATGGCCCTGCTCGGTACCATCGCCCTGGTCGCCTGGGTCGCCGGCCCCGAGCGCGAGACGCTGTTCGCGGGCAGCTTCGTGCGTGACCCGGTGGCGGATGTGCTCAAGATCGCGCTGCTCTCGATAGGCATCTTCGCGCTCGCCTACGGGCGTGGCTACCTGTTGGGACAGGGGATCTATCGCGGCGAGTATTTCATCCTCGCCCTGTTCGCCCTGCTCGGCATGATGATCATGGCGTCCGCGGGCAGCTTCCTCACTCTTTATCTGGGCCTGGAGCTGCTGGCGCTCAGCGTGTATGCCCTGGTTGCTTTCGATCGTGACTCGCTGAAGGGCGCCGAGGCGGCCATGAAATACTTCGTCCTGGGCGCGTTGGCATCGGGCATGCTGCTCTACGGCATCTCCATGCTCTATGGCGCCACCGGTTCGTTGATCTTCGCCGAGGTGGCCGAGGCCATCGGCTCGGGCGAGGTGGACGAGACGGTGCTGGTGTTTGGCCTGGTGTTTGTGGTCATCGGCATTGCCTTCAAGTTCGGCGCCGTGCCTTTCCATATGTGGGTGCCGGACGTCTATCATGGGGCCCCTACCGCGGTGACCCTGTTCCTCGGCAGCGCGCCCAAGATTGCGGCTTTCGCCTTGGCGCTGCGTCTGCTGGTGGATGGCGCGGGTAGCTTGTCTGCGCATTGGGCCGACATGCTCACCATCCTGGCGGTGTTGTCGCTGGCGATCGGTAATGTCGTTGCCATCGCGCAGAGCAACCTCAAGCGCATGCTGGCCTATTCGACCATCTCGCACGTGGGTTTTATCTTCCTCGGCTTCATCGCCGCCAATGACAAGGGCTACAGTGCGGCCCTCTTCTACACCGTGGTCTATGCGCTGACGGCCGCCGGTGGCTTTGGCCTGCTGGCGATACTCAGCCGCCGCGGCTTCGACGCCGAGAATCTGCACGATCTCAAGGGTCTCAACGAGCGCAGTCCCTGGCTGGCCGGCATGATGCTGCTGATCCTGTTCTCCATGGCTGGGGTGCCGCCGACCGTCGGCTTCTTCGCCAAGCTTTTCGTGCTCGAGGCGGTCGTCAGCGTGGACAAGGTGTGGCTGGCTGGTGTGGCTGTGTTCTTCTCCATCATCGGCGCCTTCTACTACCTGCGGGCGGTGAAGATGATGTACTTCGACAAGCCTATTGACGACGCTGCCATCGAGGCCAGCCTCGACAGCCGCATGGCCTTCTCGGTCAACGGTGTGGCCATGCTGCTGTTCGGCCTGTTCCCCGCGGGGCTGTTCGAGGTCTGCCGCGCCGCCTTCGCCGGTTGAGAGGCTTCGAGCCGGCATTTCAGCCTGGGTGCCGGAACAGGCCCGACGTGCATGAAATCGGCTGTCGCCGGGGGTGGCCTTTCGGTCTGATGGTGGGGCCACGCAAGATCAGCCTCGGTCGCAATTAGGGCTTGCCCGCTGGCGGCGTGTTCCCTATAATACGCGGCACCAGTTGCGGGGTGGAGCAGTCTGGCAGCTCGTCGGGCTCATAACCCGAAGGTCGTAGGTTCAAATCCTGCCCCCGCTACCAATAATCTAAAGAGGCCGCAGCAATGCGGCCTTTTTTCGTATGGGGCCCAGTTTGAACCTGGGAGAATCGGAGTGGTGCGGTTCAACAGGCGTCGAAGGCACTCAGCATGAGCGGAGTCAATGGATCCAGTCCCTGTCACTAGATGGGGCATGCATATCGTTGATTTGGCGGATTTTTGGCTATACGGGCTCCAAAAAACCGTTTGACTGCGAGTGTTCCCGAATCTTATAATGTGCCCCGCATCCAGTCCCGGTAGGGCTGGTGACTGGGGTTTCCTCTGGCGCCTGGCGCGAGCGGAAACGTAGCTCAAGGCCCCGTTGACGGGGTTTTTTTGTATTCCGAGTGCCGGGGCCGGAGTGGTTGGGCACGTTTTCTGGAAATGGGCCTTGGGCCCATTTTTTGTTTTTCGGGCGTAATGAACAAAGTCTCGCAGCAGTTGCAGTCGCTGGCCGAAAGCGTGGTCGTGCCCCTGGGGTACGAGCTCTGGGGTGTGGAGTTGCTGGCGCGTCCGGGCGCCGGGCAATTGTTGCGGGTCTATATTGAGTCTCCGGACGGCATCGGCGTGGATGATTGCGAGCGGGTCAGTCGGCAGCTCAGCGCGTTGCTGGACGTGGAAGACCCGATCGCCGGGGAGTATGTGCTCGAGGTGTCTTCCCCGGGTATGGACAGGCCGCTGTACCGGCCCGATCAGTTCGCCCGCTACGTTGGTGAGGTGGTGCGGGTCAGGTTGTTGCCGGCAGTCGCCGGGCGCAAGAACTTCCGCGGCGAGCTGTTGGCGGCCGACGGGGAAAAGGTACAACTGCTGGTGGATGGCGAGACGGTCACCCTGGCAATGGACGAGATTGATACGGCACGCGTGGTGCCGCGGTTCCAGGCAAGAAGGTAGCGTGATGAACAAAGAGATTCTGCTCGTAGTGGATGCCGTGTCCAACGAAAAAGGCGTGGACAAGGGGGTCATCTTCGAGGCCATCGAGGCGGCACTGGCTTCGGCCACCCGCAAGAAGCACGGTGGTGACATCGAAGTGCGGGTCCAGATCGACCGCCAGACGGGCGACTACGAGACCTTCCGGCGTTGGCTGGTAGTGGATGACGCCGAGACGCCAGTGCTGGAGAACCCCAAGGCGGAGATTACCCTCTCGGCCGCACGCGAGAGCAATCCGGATATCCAGCCGGGTGACTATATCGAGGAGCAGATCGAGTCGATCGGCTTTGGGCGTATCGCTGCGCAGACCGCCAAGCAGGTGATCGTGCAGAAGGTGCGCGAGGCCGAACGTGCCAAGGTGATCGATGCCTACAAGGACCAGGTGGGCAGCCTCATTACCGGTATCGTCAAGCGTGCAGACAAGGGCACCATTGTGCTCGACCTCGGCGAGAACGCCGAAGCGCTGATCCCGCGCAGCGAGGTCATCCCGCGCGAAGTGGTGCGGGTAGGGGATCGCCTGCGCGCCTATCTCTACGATGTGCGCACCGAGATGCGCGGCCCGCAGTTGCTCGCCTCGCGCACTGCACCGGAGTTGCTGATCGAACTGTTCAAGCTCGAGGTGCCCGAGATCAACGAGGGTGCCATCGAAATCATGGGCGCGGCGCGCGACCCGGGGTTGCGTGCCAAGATCGCGGTACGTGCACTCGATCCGCGCGTGGATCCGGTGGGCGCCTGCGTGGGCATGCGGGGTTCTCGCGTGCAAGCGGTCTCCAACGAGCTGGGCGGTGAGCGCGTGGATATCATCGTCTGGGACGACAATCCGGCGCAGTTCGTCATCAACGCCATGTCGCCGGCCGATGTGGTGTCCATTGTGGTGGACGAGGACAAGCACGCGATGGATATCGCGGTGCGTGAGGAAAACCTCTCGCAGGCCATCGGTCGTGGCGGACAGAACGTGCGTCTGGCCAGCCAGCTCACTGGCTGGGAGCTCAACGTGATGAGCGAGGAGCAGGCGCAGGAGAAGAGCGAGGCCGAGGCCCAGGAATTCATCCAGCGCTTCATGAAAGAATTGGATGTCGATGAAGAGGTCGCCGCGATCCTTGTTCAGGAAGGCTTCACCTCGGTCGAGGAGGTCGCCTACGTGGACGAGGCGGAACTGCTGGCTATCGAGGAGTTCGATGAGGGCATTGTCGAGGAACTGCGCAATCGCGCCAACGACGCCCTGCTCACCCGCGCCATCGCTCAGGAAGAACAGCTTGGCGACACGCCGCCGGCCGAGGACCTGATGAACATGGAAGGCATGGACGAAGCGCTCGCGCACCAGCTCGCGGCACGCGGTGTGATCACCATGGAAGATCTGGCCGAGTGCGCCATCGACGACTTGATGGAGATCGAGGGTATGGACGAGCAGCGTGCAGGCGAGCTGATCATGACCGCGCGGGCCCCCTGGTTCGCCGAAGAAGAAAAGTGACGAGGAGTAGGCATGAGCGAAGTAACTGTCAATCAACTGGCCTCGGATGTAGGTATCCCGGTTGATCGCCTGCTCAAGCAGTTGAACGATGCGGGTGTGGCCAAGCAGTCGGGTGACGATGTGATCACCGAACAGGAAAAGATCACGTTGCTCAACCACCTGCGGCGTAGTCACGGCAAGACCGACAAGAAGCCCGCGGAGGCGACCAAGAAGGTGACGCTCAAGCGCCGCACTACCACCGAGCTCAAGGTGCCGGCCAGTGGCGGACGCGCTGCCCGTGCGACCCGCGCTGCGCCCAAGACGGTGGCGGTCGAGGTCAGGCGCAAGCGCGTGGTCCGCAAGGACGCCGCGCAGGCCGAGAGCGAGAAGGAACGCGCCCTGCGCGAGATGGAAGAGGCGCAGCGCGCGCTGGAGGAGCAGCGCCGGCAGCGCGAGGAACTGGCTGCCCAGGAAGAGGCCCGCCGCAAGGCGCTGGAAGAGAAGCGTCGGCAGGAAGAGGAAGAGCGTCGGCGTGCCGAAGAGGCGAAAAAGGCGGCCGAGGAGGCCGCGCGCAAGCAGCAGGAAGAGGCCGCTGCCGCACCGACAGAGCCCAAGCCCGCACCGGAACCGGCTGAGGAACCGAAGAAACCCAAGCGCATGCGCGCCGCGCCTTCGCGTGAGAGCGAAGATCGGGCCAAGCGGGGCGCCAGCCGGCGTCGCGAGTTGCACGTGTCCGACGACAAGCGTGGCAAGCGATCCAAGGGCAGCAAGCGTGCACGTCGTCTGGCCGAGACCGAAGATCAGCAGCACGGCTTCCAGAAGCCGGTACAGCGCAAGTCGCTCACCATCGAGGTGCCCGAGACCATCACTGTGGGCGATCTGGCGCAGCGCATGGCGGTCAAGGCCTCGGAGGTCATCAAGACGCTCATGGGCATGGGCATGATGGTGACCATCAACCAGCCGCTCGACCAGGAAACCGCCATGCTGGTGGTTGAGGAGATGGGGCATACCGCGGTCGAAGAGAAGGTCAAGGACGCCGAGGAAGAAGTGCTGGCCGCGCTCGAAGAGGAGCTGCAACAGGGCGAGCTGGTGCCGCGCGCACCGGTGGTCACCATCATGGGGCATGTCGACCACGGCAAGACTTCTCTGCTCGACTACATACGCAAGACCCGTGTCGCGGCAGGCGAGGCCGGGGGCATTACCCAGCATATCGGTGCCTACCACGTGAATACCGATCACGGCATGATCACTTTCCTCGACACGCCCGGGCACGCCGCCTTTTCGGCGATGCGTGCGCGCGGCGCCAAGGCCACCGACATCATCGTGCTGGTGGTGGCTGCCGACGATGGGGTTATGCCGCAGACCAAGGAGGCCATTCAGCATGCGCGCGCCGCCGGAGTGCCGCTGGTGGTGGCGATCAACAAGATCGACAAGCCTGAGGCCAATCCCGATCGTGTGATGCAGGAATTGGTGGCTGAAGAAGTGGTGCCCGAGGATTGGGGCGGTGACACCCAGTTCATCCCGGTTTCGGCGCATACTGGCGAGGGCGTCGAGCAGTTGCTCGAGGCCATTCTGCTGCAGGCCGAGCTGCTGGAACTCAAGGTGGTGGCCGATGGGCCAGCCAAGGGCATCATCGTCGAGTCCAGCCTGGACAAGGGCAAGGGGCCGGTGGCCACGGTGCTGGTGCAGTCTGGCACGCTGAAGCAGGCCGACCCCATCGTCTCCGGTACCGAGTACGGTCGGGTGCGGGCGATGTTCGATGAGAACGGCCGGAAGGTGAAGGAGGCTGGGCCCTCCATCCCGGTACAGGTGCTGGGCCTGTCGGGTGCGCCCCATGCGGGGGACGATCTGGTGGTGGTCGCCGACGAGAAAAAGGCCCGTGAGGTTGCCGAGGTGCGCCGTGAACGCCAGCGCGAGGGTCGGCTGGCCGAGCAGAAGGCCGCCAAGCTCGAGCAGATGTTCACGCGCATGACCGAGGGTGAGGTTGCCTACGTGAACCTCATCATCAAGGCTGATGTGCAGGGTTCGGTCGAGGCGCTCAAGGAGTCGCTGCAGAAGATCCAGGCCGACGAGGCCAAGGTGAAGATCGTCGCCGCGGGCGTCGGCGGCATCAACGAGTCGGATGCCAACCTGGCGCTCACCTCGGGTGCGGCCATCATCGGCTTCAACGTCCGTGCCGATGCCGCGGCCCGCCGGGTAATCGAGGAGCACGGTATCGATCTGCGTTACTACAGCATCATCTACGAGGTGATCGACGACGTGAAGAAGGCGGTCGCCGGTCTGCTCAAGCCCGAGGTCAAGGAAGAGATCATCGGCCTGGCCGAGGTGCGCGATGTGTTTCGTTCGTCCAAGCTGGGAGCCATTGCCGGCTGTATCGTGCTCGAGGGTGTGGTCAAGCGTCACAACCCCATCCGCGTGCTGCGCGACAACGTGGTCATCTACGAGGGCGAGCTCGAATCGCTGCGCCGCTTCAAGGACGACGTCAACGAGGTCAAGGCCGGCATGGAGTGCGGTATCGGTGTGAAGAACTACAACGATGTGAAGGTGGGTGACCAGATCGAGGTCTACGAGCGCTACGAAGTGGCGCGCGAGATCTGAGACGACGATGGCGAGACGGGACTTCGGCCGGGAAGAACGGGTTGGCGCCGAGCTGCATCGCGAGCTGGCCCTGATCTTGCGTGACGAGGTGCGCGACCCGCGCCTCAACCAGGTCACCGTCCAGGAGGTGCGGGTGACGCGCGATCTGGCACACGCCAAGGTGTACTTCACGGTGCTCGACCGCGACCAGGCGCGCAAGACCGAGCAGGCGCTGAACAAGGCAGCCGGCTTTCTGCGCAAGCAACTGGGTGGGCGGGTCGTCCTGCGCACCATTCCCGCCTTGCATTTTCAGTACGACCATTCGCTGGAGCGCGGCATGCGCCTGTCCTCGCTGATCGAACAGGCGGTGGCCTCCAGCAGTGACCGGGACGCGGACGGCCCGGAAGGCAACGAAGAGGACTGAGCCATGGGACGACGCAGGCGTCCGCGCGGCCGCGCGGTAAACGGCATCCTGTTGCTCGACAAGCCGGTGGGCATCTCGTCCAACGATGCCCTGCAGCGGGTCAAGCACCTGTTTCATGCACAGAAGGCGGGGCACACCGGTAGTCTGGATCCGCTGGCATCTGGGCTGTTGCCACTGTGCTTCGGCATTGCTACCCGTCTCTCGGCCTTCCTGCTGGATGCCGACAAGCACTACGAGGTGCGGGTGCGGCTGGGCGAGACAACGACGACTGGCGACGCCGAGGGCGAGGTGCTGGAACGACGCCCGGTGGAGGGCATCGGGCGCGAACAGATCGAAGCGGTGCTGCCACGTTTCACCGGGGTGATCTCGCAGGTGCCGCCCATGTATTCGGCAATAAAGCACAAGGGCGAGCGGCTGTACAAGCTGGCGCGCGAGGGCATTGAGGTGGAACGCGAACCGCGCGAGATCACCATCCACGCCATGCGCCTGGGCGAGGTCGAGGGTGGGGAATTCGACTTGTACGTGCACTGCTCCAAGGGCACCTATGTGCGCACCCTGGCCGAGGACATTGGCGAGACGCTGGGCTGTGGCGCGCATGTGGTGGCGCTGCGGCGCAGCGGGGTGGGGCCCTATGCCGGGCACCCCATGGTGAGCATGGCGCAGATCGAGCAGGCCGCGGCCGAGGGCAACGCGGCGCTCGACGCCCTGTTGCTGCCGGTGGATACCGCCCTGGGCGACTGGCCGGCGGTGTATCTCAATGCCGACGCCAGCTATTACCTCAAGATGGGGCAGCCGGTGGTGGTGCCGCGCGCGCCTACCGAGGGTTGGGTGCGCCTCTACGAGGAGCCGGACCGATTCATCGGCGTTGGCCAGGTGCTGGACGACGGGCGCATTGCGCCGAAAAGGCTGTTGGTCGGCAACGGCTGACTTTTCACGGGTTTTGCGGCAAAATGCCGCACTTTCACGGGAATCCGGCTGGCGGGTTCCTTCGTTTCGTTAAACGGCCGGGGTCACCTGAAGTCATTGTCGGGGGCCCCCTGAAGACTCCGTCTTCCGCAAGGCCATCGATGACAGGAGACATGTCATGGCAATGAGCGCAGAACAGAAGGCCGCGATCATCGCGGAGTATGGCAAGGGCCCCAAGGACACGGGTTCTACCGAGGTGCAGGTGGCGCTGCTGACCGCACGCATCGCGGATCTCACCCCGCACTTCCAGCAGCACAAGAAGGACCACCACTCCCGCCAGGGTTTGGTGCGCCTGGTCAACCAGCGCCGCAAGCTGCTGGACTACCTCAAGTCGAAGGACGTGGAAGCCTACCGCGACCTGATCAAGCGACTGGGACTACGCCGCTGATCCGCGGCATTACAGCAAGGTTGAGGATTTCCACGTGAGTCTTGTCAGAAAAGAGTTCCAATACGGCGATCACAAGGTCGTACTCGAGACCGGCGAGATCGCTCGCCAGGCCGACGGTGCTGTGATGGTCAACATGGGTGACACCGTGGTGCTGTGCACCGTGGTGTACGAGAAGAACGCCTCGGTCGAGCGTGACTTCTTCCCGCTGACTGTCGATTACCAAGAGAAGACCTACGCCGCCGGCATCATCCCCGGCGGCTTTTTCCGTCGTGAGGGGCGTCCGTCCGAAAAGGAGATCCTGACCGCGCGCTTGATCGACCGCCCTATCCGCCCGCTGTTCCCCAAGGGCTTCACCAACGAGGTGCAGGTGATCTGCACCGTGATGTCGCTGAACCCGGCGGTCGACCCGGAAGTGCCTTCGCTGATCGGTACCTCGGCGGCGCTGGCCATTTCAGGCCTGCCCTTCGAGGGTCCCATTGGTGCGGCGCGCGTCGGCTACAAGGACGGCCAGTACCTGCTCAACCAGCCCAAGACCGGCTTGTGCGACATCAGTGATCTGGATCTGGTGGTCGCGGGCACGAAAGAGGCGGTGCTGATGGTGGAGTCCGAGGCCCGCGAATTGTCCGAGGAGGTCATGCTCGGTGCCGTGCTGTTCGGCCACGAGCAGATGCAGGTGGCCATCGAGGCCATCGAGGCGCTGGCCGCCGAGGCCGGCAAGCCGCGCATGGAAGTCCCCGAGAAGCCCGAGAACACCGCGCTGGCCGAGGCTGTTGAGGCTGCCATCGGCGAACAGCTGCGTGCTGCCTACCAGATCGCCGACAAGATGGAGCGCTATGCCGCTATCGACGCGGCCAAGGCCAAGGCGAAAGAGCAGCTCTGCGGCGGCGAGGAACCGCAGTTCGACGAGGCCGAGGTGGGCGAGGCCATCGAGAAGCTCAAGAAGCAGATCGTGCGTGGACGCATCCTCGCCGGCGAACCGCGTATCGACGGTCGCGATACCCGCACTGTGCGGCCGATCAATATCCGTACCCGGGTGCTGCCGCGTACCCATGGCTCGGCGCTGTTCACTCGCGGTGAGACCCAGGCTCTGGTGGTTACCACCCTGGGCACCGAGCGTGATTCGCAGATCATCGACGCGCTCAGCGGTTCCTACAAGGAGCCGTTCATGCTGCATTACAACTTCCCGCCCTTCTGCGTGGGCGAGACCGGCCGCGTCGGCAGCCCCAAGCGCCGCGAGATCGGCCACGGCCGCCTGGCCAAGCGCGGTGTGCTGGCGGTGATGCCGAGCATGGAGGAGTTCCCGTACTCGATCCGCGTGGTCTCCGAGATCACCGAGTCCAACGGTTCCTCGTCGATGGCCTCGGTGTGTGGCACCAGCCTGTCGCTGATGGATGCCGGTGTGCCGCTGAAGGCACCGGTGGCTGGCGTGGCCATGGGCCTGATCAAGGAAGGCGACCGCTTCGCTGTGCTCACCGACATCCTGGGCGACGAGGATCACCTTGGCGACATGGACTTCAAGGTGGCCGGTACCGAGAAAGGCATCAACGCCCTGCAGATGGACATCAAGATCAACGGCATCACCCGCGAGATCATGCAGATCGCGCTGGAGCAGGCGAAGGAAGGCCGGCTGCACATCCTCGGCGAGATGAACAAGGCCATCTCGGCACCGCGCGAGGAGATGTCCGAGCACGCGCCGCGCATCGTCTCGTTCAAGATCAACCCCGAGAAGATCCGCGATGTGATCGGCAAGGGTGGGGCGACCATCCGCTCCATCACCGAGGAGACCGGCGCCACCGTGGACATCTCCGACGACGGCACGGTCAAGATCTTCTCTGTGGACAAGGCCGCCGGTGACGAGGCCCGCCGCCGCGTCGAGCAGATCACCGCCGACATCGAGGTGGGCAAGATCTACGAGGGCAAGGTAGTGCGCCTGATGGACTTTGGTGCCTTCGTCAACATTCTGCCCGGCAAGGACGGTCTGGTGCATATCTCGCAGATCTCGGAAGAGCGCGTGGCTAACGTGGCCGATGAACTCTCCGAGGGTCAGGTGGTCAAGGTCAAGGTGCTCGAGGTGGACAAGCAGGGCCGTATCCGCCTGAGCATGAAGGCCGTGCAGGACGGCGAGGGCTAAGAGGCCCCGCCGCTCCGCAAGAAGGGGCCTGGCGGCCCCTTTTTGCGTTTTTCACCGTCGCTTTTGGACCAGGTAGCCATGCAAGAGAACGACTCGCTTTCGGTGGTGATCCCGCTCTACCAGGAAGAGGACAATGTCCTGCCACTGGTCGCGCGGGTGCACGAGGGACTGGCCGACTATCCCGGCCCCTGGGAACTGATCTGCGTGGACGACGGCAGTGCCGATCGCACCGTCGAACGCCTGCGCGAGGCGCAGCGCCAGTACGGTGATCACGTGCGCATCATCCGCATGCGCCGCAATTTCGGCCAGACCGCGGCCATGCAGGCGGGCATCAATTGCGCGCGCGGGCGCTACATCGCCACCCTCGATGGCGACCTGCAGAACGACCCGGCGGATATCCCGCGCATGCTCGAGGAGCTGCACGAGCGTGATCTTGACCTGTTGCAGGGCTGGCGCCGCGAACGCCACGATGACGAGGTGCGCAAGTTCTTCTCCCGTGTGGCCAACCGCTTGATTGCGCGCGTGACCGGGGTCGATCTGCACGACTATGGTTGCAGCCTCAAGGTGTATCGGGCCGAGGTGATCCAGCGGGTCAAGCTGTTCGGCGAGATGCATCGCTTCATCCCGGTGTGGGTGGCGGGCGTGACCTCGCCACAGCGCATCGGAGAGACGGTGGTCGCCCATCAGGCACGGCGCTTCGGTACTTCCAAGTACGGCCTGTCGCGCACCTTCCGGGTGATCGTGGACCTGCTGACGGTGTTCTTCTTCCTGCGCTTCCGCGCGCGCCCGGGGCACTTCTTCGGTTCTATTGGCCTGGCCTTCGGTGCCCTGGGCGGGGCCGGCATGGCCTGGCTGGGCTTCGTCAAGTTCGTGCTCGGCGAGTCCATCGCTGGACGACCGTTGCTGTTCGTCTCGGTGCTGCTGTTGATGATGTCCATCCAGATGCTCACCACCGGGGTGATGGCCGAGATGCTATCGCGTACCTTCTTCGAGAGCGGTGGCGGGCGCGCCTATCACATCCTCGAGATGGACGGTGACGAGGCGGGTTGGCACGCGCCGGGCGAGGGCGCAACGGTGGCCGGCGACTGATGTCGCAGTACCTGTCGCGGTTTTCCACCAGCCCGCTGGCGCTGGCCCTGGCGCTGGTGCTGATGGTCTGGGGCTTCTGGTCGGCGCCGCTGTACGACCTGGACGAGGGTGCCTTCACCGAGGCTACGCGCGAGATGCTGGCCTCGGGCAATTACACCTCCATCTACCTCAACGGCGCGCCACGGCACGACAAGCCCATCCTCATCTACTGGTTGCAGGCGGCCTCGGCGCAGCTGTTCGGCCTCAACGAGTTCGCCCTGCGCCTGCCCTCGGTGCTGGCCGCCCTGGCCTGGGTATGGGTGCTGTTCGCCTTCGTGCGCCGGCAGGTCGATCGCGAGACGGCCATCGTGGCAGCCCTGCTGCTGTCGCTGTCACTGTACGTGGGGCTGATTGCGCGCGCGGCGGTGGCCGATGCACTGCTCAATCTCTTCCTCGCGCTGGCGATGTTCGACATCTACCGCTACTGGAAACAGCCCGCGCGCGGTCTGCACCTGCGTATCTTCCTGTGGCTGGGGCTGGGTTTTCTCACCAAGGGACCGGTGGCGGTGTTCTTTCCGCTGCTGGTCAGCGGGTTGTTCTATGCCAGCCTGGGTAGCTGGCGCGACTGGGTGCGCGCCGTGTTCCACTGGCCGGGCATCGCGCTGTTCCTGGCGATTGTGCTGCCCTGGCACATCGCCGTCTACCTGGATACCGGCTGGGCCTTCTTCGAGGGCTTCTACCTGCACCACAACCTCGATCGCTACAACGGAGCGATGGAGGGGCACGGCGGCAGCCTGTTGTACTTCGTGGCGGTGGCCCCGCTGGTGGTGATGCCCTTCGCCGGCTGGCTGCTCGCCACGTTGCGACGGCTGCCCGAGGCCCGGCGAGATCCCCTGGATCGTTTCGCCTGGCTGTGGTTCTTTTGCGTGCTGCTGTTCTTCTCCTTCTCGGCGACCAAGCTGCCGCATTACCTGCTGTACGGCATCATCGGCGTGCTGATTCCCATGGCCCGCTACCGCGGCGATCTGCGCCGGGCCTGGCTGCACTTCCTGCCGGTCTTTGTCCTGATGGCGCTGTTCGCCCTGCTGCCGCAGGCCCTGGAATGGGCGGCGGGGCAGACCGGCCGGCTCTACGAGCTGACCCTGTTCCGCGAGGGCTCGGCGCGTTTTTCGGGCACGCCACAATGGCTGTTGGGCGGTGCGCTGGTACTGCTGGTGGGGGTGGCCCTGCTGCGCTTGCCGGTCTGGCAGCGCCTGGTGCTGGCCGGTTTCGTGCAGGGGGCGGTCGTGGCCTTCATCGTGCTGCCGGGAGTGATGGGGGTGTTGCAGGACGGTCCCCGCGCCGCCGCGCTGTTCGCCCGCGCGCACGACAAGTCCGTGGTCTTTTACCGCGTCCATCAGCCCAGCGTGAGCGTCTATGCGCAGCAGGTGATCCCGAAGTTACGTGATCCGGCCGCGTTGCGCCCGGGGCAGTGGGTCTATCTGCGGATCGACAAGCTGGACGACTTCCTCGCCCTGCCGTTGCCGTGGGATCGGCACGTGGTGTTCCGCCAAGGGCCAGCGGTGTTGGTCGCCATCGAGGCACCGGAGGCCGGCGATGGCTGAAGCGGGCACGCGACTGGCATTGGTGATGCAATGGGCGCGCGAGCGCCAGCAGCGCTGTTCGTCGGTGGGGATCGATACCCTGTTGCTGTCGGCCATTGCCGCGGCCTGGCTGGGTATCCTGCTGGCCTTGGCCGGAGGCTATCATGCCGGTTTCTCCACATTGCATGCCTTGCTCGGTGCCCTGTTGCCCGATACGGTCTGGGCGACGGTCACCCGCTTTGGCGACGAGCGGGTGCTGTTGGCGCTCACCCTGTTGTTCGCGCGCCGGCGGCCCGAGCTGTTCTGGGCCATGGTGCTGGCCGCGGTGCTGGGCGCGCTCTACAGCCGCGGTCTCAAGCACCTGGTGGATGCCCTGCGCCCTCCCGCAGTGCTGCCGCCGGAGGCGCTGAAGGTGATCGGTCCGGTGCTGCATTCGCACAGTTTCCCCTCGGGTCATACCACTTCGGCCTTCGTGTTCTTCGGTGTGCTCGCGGCCTGTGCACGCAGCGGGCGTGAACGGGTGGCGGCGTTACTGGCGGCCACCCTGGTGGGCCTGAGTCGAGTGGCGCTGGGCGTGCACTGGCCGCAGGATGTGCTGGCTGGCGCCTATGGCGGCATGCTGGCCGCAGCAACGGGCACCTGGCTCAGCTTGCACTGGCGGGCCGGCCTGCGTCCGGGCGTGCATCTGGCGCTGCTGCTGTTGCCGCTCGGAGCCCTGCCGGTACTGCTGTTGTCCGATGCGGGCAACCCGTCTGCCGACTGGCTGGTCTGGCCGCTGGTATTTGCCATGGCGGCGCAGTTCGTGCTGGATTACCTGTCAGATCGCCGATGAGCGGGGCAGGGGACAGGGTGGTCTGGTTGCGCCTGGCCTGGTGGGGGGTCTGGGGTCTGGCCCTGTACCGCCTGGCGGTACTGCTCTGGGGCGACATCCCGCTGGACGTGGAAGAGGCCTACTACCTGGACTGGGCGCGCCACCTGGAGGCGGGATATTTTTCCAAGCCGCCCCTGTTGACCTGGGTGCTGGCTGCGGTGACGGGGCTGCTGGGCGACGGGCCGGTGGTGATCAAGTCGGTCGCGGTGTTCTTCCACGCTGTCGCGGCCCTGTTCGTGTATGGCATCGGTGCGCGTCTGTTCGATGCACGTACTGGCGCCTGGGCTGCGATCACCTTCCAGTCGCTGCCGCTGGTCGGGGTGCTGTCGCTATTCGCCAGTACCGATGCGCCGCTGATGTGCTTCTGGGCCGGCACCCTCTATGGCTTCGTGCGTGCCGTCGAGCGCGATGCCCTGCGCTGGTGGCTGTTTACCGGAGCGATGGCCGGGCTGGGCCTGCTCTCCAAGTACACCATGGGGGCCTTGGCGGTGGGGCTGGCGCTGGCCCTGGTGGCCGATGCGCGCTGGCGGTCGTTGGTGGCCTCGCCTCGGCTATGGGCGGGTCTCGGGGTCGCCGTGCTGGTCTGGTCGCCCAACCTGTGGTGGCTGGCGACCCACGATTGGGTTACCGTGGACCATACCCGTCATATCACTGTGGCGATTCCCCGGGCCGGCGACTGGGGAAACCTGGGCGAATACCTGCTGGGGCAGGTCGGGGCCTTCGGTCCCTTGCTGGCGCTGTCACTGCCATTGTGGATCGGGCGGCCTGCCTTGTGGCGTGAACCGGCGGCCCGGTTACTCCTGTTCGCCTCGCTGCCGCTGTTCGGATTGGTGAGCTATCAGGCCTGGAGGCACGAGGCCAATCTCAACTGGGCGGCGCCGGCCTATATCGGCCTCACCCTGGTGGCGGTGCATTGGTTGCTGGCCCACGCGCGGCGCTGGCTGTTCGCGGCGATCGGTGTGAACCTGATGCTGGTGGCCGGTCTCTATCACTATCACGCCTTGGCAGATGCGCTCGGCGTGCAGCTCACGCGCAAGACCGACCCCTATTTCAAGCGCCTGGGCTGGCGTGAGCTGGGTATCCAACTGGCGGATGTCCGCCGGCGTTACCCGCGCGCGGCGCTGTTGTCCGATTCACGCAAGCTGCTGGCTCTGCTGGGGTATCATTCGCGCCTGAATGGTCGTCCGCCGGTGCTGCGCTCGTGGAATCCGTCAGGTCGCTGGCGTCACCAGTACGACCTGTATGACGACATTGCCGATCATGCGGATGGCGAATTCCTGTTCGTGAGCCGCCAGGCGCTGGACGACAATGTGCTGTCGCGTTTTGCGCAGGGCGAGTTGGTCGCCATCCTGCGGGTCAGGGTCTATCCGGACCTGGTACGGCGTCTGTACGTCTATCGTCTCACCGGTTTTCGGGGGTATGCCTCGCCATGAAGTTGCTGTTGCGGTTCTGGCCGATCCCAACCCTGCTGGCCCTGCAACTGCTGTTCTGGCAGGTGCCGGTCATCGACCTGACGGTCAGCGGGTGGTTCTGGGACGCACAAGAGGGATTCTTTCTGCGGGAACTACCGCCCGTGCAGTGGAGTTACGGGCTGTTTCGTGATTTGCCCTATGTGGTTGTACCGATGCTGGTGTGGCTGTTTTTTGCCAGCTGGTGGTGGCGGGGCAAGGCAGAGGCCGGTTTGCGCCGCCGGCTGCTGTTCCTGTTTCTGGTGCTGGCGATCGGGCCGGGGTTGCTGGTTAACGAGGTATTCAAGGCCGAATCCGGGCGGGCACGACCGGCCACGGTGGAGGCGTTTGGTGGCGAGCGCTCGTTCACTCCGGCCTTCGAGCCGGCGGATCAGTGCGCCTCGAACTGCTCCTTCGTCAGTGGACACGCCGCCATGGGGTTCTGGTTCCTGGCCTTTGCCTGGGTGTTCGGCGACCGTCGCTGGCTGTGGTGGGGGGGCGTGATCGGCCTGCTGGTCGGCCTCGGGCGCCTGGTCCAGGGAGCGCACTTCCTCAGCGATGTCCTGTTCGGCTACCCGGTCGTGCTGGCGACCGCCCTGGTGCTGGCGAGGCTGCTGCTTGGGGGCTGGTGGCCGCCGGTGGGCGGCGCGACCGCTCAGCCGCGTCGCTGACTGGCGTGATCGCTGTGGATGGCCTCGTCCACGGCTTCGCGGATCATCAGCGACAGCTCGTTCTCCAGTCGGTGCCGCAGGTCGCGGGCCAGGCGGCGGGCGCTGTCCCTGACGGCATCCCGGATGGCCTCCTTGATGATGGGCTGGAGCTGTTGCTCCAGCGACTGGGCCAGTGCCTCGGCGCGAGCCGGGTCGAGCAGGACATCCGCCCTGGCTTCCTCGTTCTCCATCACTTCCCTGCTGTCCCCCAAAACACTCCTGATCATCGGCATGCGCTTTTTGGTCAACATAATTGCCCTCTCTGATTTTCAGGCAATCTCGTGCATCTTCAGGGGATAGCCCCTGTCCCGATAAAAACGATACCGCTGGCGGCTCGCTTCACGCACGGCCTGTTCGTTGTCTACACATTCTGCCAGTCGCTGAAAACGGCTGAAGAATGTCGGCACGTCCATGGCCAGGTTGATGAGGACATCGTGTTCCTCGGTGGCTTGCGATGCATCCCCGATGAGGATCGGGTTACAGGCGGGGTCGGCCTCCCCCAGCAAGCCGTGTGGCACAAAGCTCTGCTCCTGGAAGGTCCAGAGCAGGCGGTCCATGTGCCGCGCCTCCTCGGGTGACGGCGCGTGGATCACCACGCGATGTCCGGCCCTGCGGGCCTTGTCGGCGACCCGGCAGGCCAGCACATGGCGGTTGCCGCGGCTTCCTGCGGCGACCACGTAGAAGTCGACCCTGGTCATCTTTTCGGCCCGTGACCTGGTCGCTTGTTCTTATTGAGCGCCCAAAGCATAGATGATCAATCAGCGACTTTACAGCGTTTCATGAGGAATTGGGTCAACAAGGGGACGGGGCGCCCAGTGGCTCCCTTGTCGTTGCCCGAGACCCAGGCGGTGCCGGCGATGTCCAGGTGCGCCCACTTGAAGGACTTCGTGAAGCGCGAGAGGAAGCAGGCGGCGGTGATGGTGCCCGCGGCGCGACCGCCGATATTGGCCATGTCGGCGAAGTTGGAGTCGAGCTGTTTCTGGTAGTCGTCCCAGAGCGGCAGGCGCCAGACCCGGTCGTTGGCGGCCTCGCCGGCGCGGGTGATCTCCTCGGCCAGGCGGTCGTCGTTGGCCATCAGCCCGCTGGCGTGGTGGCCCAGGGCGATGATGCAGGCCCCGGTCAGTGTGGCGATGTCGATCACTGCCGCCGGTTCGAAGCGCTCGGTGTAGGTCAGTGCGTCGCACAGGATCAGGCGGCCCTCGGCGTCGGTGTTGAGCACCTCCACGGTCTGCCCGGACATGGTGGTCACGATGTCGCCGGGCTTGTTGGCGTTGCCGTCGGGCAGGTTCTCCGATGAGGGAACCACGCCGACCACGTTGATCGGCAGATCGAGTTCCAGACAGGCGGCGAGGGTGCCGAATACACTGGCGCCGCCACACATGTCGTATTTCATCTCGTCCATGGCCTGCGCTGGCTTGATGGAGATGCCGCCGGCATCGAAGGTGAGGCCCTTGCCGACCAGGGCCACGGGCTTGCTGCCGCGCTTGCCGCCCCGGTATTCCATGACGATGAGCTTGGCCGGCTGGCGGCTGCCGCGCGACACCGAGAGCAGGGCGCCCATGCCCAGCTTTTCCATGTCCTTCTCGTCGAGCACGGTGACCTTCAGCTTGCGCTGGCCTCGCGCCAGCTTGCGCGCCTGCTCGGCCAGATAGGTGGGGGTGCAGATATTGCCCGGCAGGTTGCCCAGGTCGCGCGCCAGCCGGGTACCGTTGGCGATGGCCTGTCCGTGGGCGCAGGCCTTTTGCAGACGCTTCAGATGACGCCGGTCGCTGGTGAGAAAGGTCGCCTGGCGCAGTGGCTTGGACGGTTTTTCGACTTTGCTCTTGCACTGGTCGAAGCGGTACACCGCGGTCTCGATGCCGGCGATGGCCTCGCGCACCAGTGCGTAACCGTCCTCGTCGTCGGGCAGGCAAATGGCGAGGGAGCCGATGTTCGCCTGGTCCAGCGCGGGGGTGGCCTTGCGCAGTGCCTCGCCGAAGGTCCGAGCCGAGAAGTCCTTCTGCCGCCCCAGGCCGAGCAGGACGATCCGCGCCGCGGCGATACCCTCGACCTGATAGAGCATCAGGGTTTCGCCCGTTCTGCCGTGGAAATCGCCCTTGCGCAGGATGTGGCGCAGGTGGCCGCCGCTGGCCTGGTCCAGCGTATCGAAGGCCGTGCTGGCGCGGTGACGCTCATGCACACCGACGACCAGGCAGGGCGTCTTGAGATCGGTGACCGGGACGTGCTTGCTGTTGTACTTCATCGGAATCCTCTTGGTGACGGTGGTCCGGTACGCCCGCCGAGGCGTGACCGGCGCCGATTTGCTAGCATGCCGCGCAGCGACGCCCGCTGTGGGGGGCGACAGAGGACTGAGTGTAGCAAAGGCCGGCCCGGAGCGGTCCCGGCACGATACCCGCCAGGAGGTCCGGTGACCCTCATCGACAGATTACTGATGCGCGAGGTGCTCAAGGCATTGCTGGTCACCTTGCTGATCCTGATGCTGGTGTTGTTGGCGAGCCATTTCGTCAAGCTGCTGGGCAAGGCCGCGGCGGGTAACATCAGCCCGCAGGTGCTGTTGAGCCTGCTCGGGCTACAGGCGATCAAGGTGTTGGGTGTGCTGTTGCCGCCGGCCTTCTTCTTTTCCCTGCTGTGGGTGCTGGGCGGCATGTACCGTGACGGCGAGATGGTGGCCTTGCAGGCTGCTGGCGTGGGCCCGGCGCGGCTCTATCGGTCGGTCATGTTGCTGGCTGTGCCATTGGCACTGCTGACCGCCGTCTTGTCGTTCGAGGGCCTGCCCTGGGCCAATGCTGCCATCGAACGGATCAAGCTTGCGCAACGCGACGTGCTGGATATCGGCGGTATCCGTCCCGGCCGCTTCAACGATTTCGACAAGGGGCGGCTGGTGATCTATACCCGGGGGATATCGGATGATGGCCGCCGCTTGCAAGGGGTGTTCGTACAGGACCGTCAGCATGGGCGTTCCGGCGTCGTGGTCGCCCGGGAGGCCTACCAGGCATTCGACGAGGCCAGCGGCGATCGCTTCGTGATATTGACCGACGGTCGCCGTTACGAAGGGCGGCCGGGGCAGGCAGACTATGCGGTAGCGAGCTTTGGCGAGTATGCCCTGCGCCTGCCCCGGCTCGACCTCGGGCAGGGGCGTTTGCGGGTGGGCGCACGCGCGACCGGTGATCTCTGGCGTGACGACAGCCTGCCGGCCCGTGCCGAGATCCAGTATCGCCTGTCGGTGCCGACAGGTGTGCTGGTGTTTGCCTTGCTGGCGGTGCCGCTGGCACGCACCCGACCGCGTGGCGATGTCTATGGCCGGGTGGGCCTGGCGGTACTGGTGTATTTCGTTTTTCTGAACCTGCAACGCGTGGCCGAGCGCTGGATGGAGTTGGGCGTGCTGCCGGCTTGGCTGGGCATGTGGTGGGTAGCGCTGGTAATGGTCGGCATCGGCGGCCTGGTAGTGCTCGCCGACTCCTTCTGGCTCGCCGGTTGGCTAAGGCGCTGGCGTGAGCGACGGGCGGCATGATGTTCGGTATTCTCGATCGCTATATCGGGTGGGCCATCGCGCGCGCTACCGCCATGACCATCCTGGTGCTGGTGATCCTGCTCTCCTTCATCAATCTGGTCGAGGAGCTGGACCAGGTCAGCCGCGGTAGCTACACCATGGGCGACGCCCTGCTGGTGGCTCTGCTCACCGCCCCACGCTATCTGTTCGAGGTCTTTCCCGTGTCCGCACTCCTCGGCAGCCTGCTGGGCCTGGGGGGGTTGGCGGTGCGCAGTGAGCTGGTGGCGATGCGCGCTGCGGGATTCTCGCTGAGACACATCATGCTGGCCGTACTCAAGGTGGGCGTGCTGATGATGCTGGTAGTGGTCGTCTTCAGTGAACTGCTGGCGCCGCCGGCCGCGCAGTACGCTCAGGAACTGCGTGCCAGCAAGCTGCTGGGCCAACAGACCCTGACCAGTCGTTATGGTTTCTGGGCACGGGACGAACAGGCCTTCATCAATATCCGTTCCCTGGGCGACGGTCGGCACCTGCGCGACATCACCATCTACGAGTTCGACGGTGACGATCGGCTGCGCCTGGCCACCCATGCCGCGCGTGCAGACTACGAGGTCGACCACTGGGTGCTGCGGGACATTGCGCAGAGTGAACTGGACGAGGGCGGCGCGAAGGTCCGTTCCCTGGCCTCGGCGCGCTGGGATTCCCCCCTGGACCCGGCTCTGCTGAGTGCCGTGGTGGTCCGTCCCACCATGCTGCCCTTGTGGGAGCTGGCCGACTACATCGCTTTCATGCGGGAAAATGCCCAGTCGGCCATCGATTACGAGGTGGCCTTCTGGCTGAAGATTGTCAATCCCTTCGCTACCCTGGCGATGCTGTTTCTTGCCGTGCCCTTCGTGCTGCGGGCGGGGCGCAACGTGGGGGTGGGACAGCGTATCTTTCTGGGCGCGGTGGTGGGTGCAGTGTTCTTCCTGCTCACTCGGGCCCTGTCATATGTGGCGGTGGTCTACCAGGTAGACCCGGCATTCACGGCGGTGGTGCCGGCCGGCGTCTTTCTGGCACTGGCCTTGTTCCTGTTGCGGCAGGTTCGCTACTAAGACAACCCCCAATCAAAGTCTCACTCAGAGCTGCCCGGATGTTCCGGATCAAGGCGCGGCTCGCAGGGAATGGCAGGCCCTTGCCAAGAGCCGCAACGCAGAGCCGGGACATCCGGGTCGCTCCCTGCGGGCGGGCTTCTGGGTGTCCATCCGCTGCGTTGCGCCGGCTTGACATAGGTGACTATGCCTGCGCCGGCGCGCCTTGTGGCTGAACGCCCAGAAGCCCGCTGAGCGTGGCTTTGATTGGGGGTCGTCTTAGTGTTAGGCGTCCTTGCGGGTCATGACCAGCCAGGTGTCCGACAGACGGTCATGCCAGGCGGCACGATCTCGGTCGAACAGCACCCAGAGAAAGCCCAGCCCCAGCGCCAGCCAGGAGAGCACGGCGGCCAGGCAGCGCAGCAGGGCTTGGCGCAGCCCGATGGGGGCACCGTCGGGGCCGACCACACGCAACCGCCAGGCGCGCATGCCCAGTGTCTGGCCGCCGTGAGTCCAGAAGCCGCAATAGAAGGCGACCGGTGCGGCCAGCAGATAGAGCTGGAGCAGCCAGTGCGTCCCCTCGCCCGGATGCCCGCCCAGTGCTGAGCGGATGGCGGCATCGACCGCCGCGCCGACCAGCCACAGCGCCAGGATCAGCCAGGCATCGTAGAAAATGGCCGCAAGACGCCGCAGCAGTCCGGGACGACTGGCCTGTTCGAGTGGCACGGGCATGGAAGGGGCTTCTCAGGGTTTTTACCGAAGGGATGCGGGGTCATCCGGATTTCAATTCGTGAGTATTTTCCCATAATCAGTACTCATCAGCGACTGCCCCGATGTTCCCGGTCGTCGGCGAGCGATCCGGGGCTGTGGCTTTTTCATTCTGGCCGAAACCGCGTCGTGTCAGTGAGCCGGAGGAGCCTCCGCGAAGAGGCGCAACCCAGCGATTTCAGGAGGAGCTCATGGAGAGAAGGAAACAATCCCGTCATCCGGTCCACCTGTATGCCGTGGTGTCCTGTCCGCGCTTTGGCCTGTTTCGTGGCGCGGTGGAGAATTTGAGTGTCGATGGCGTCTATGTGCGCACTCCCAATGTCAACATGTGCATCGATGTGCCGGTCACGCTTACCCTGCAGGGTGGGGAGGGGGCACAACAGACCTGTTGCGAGGTCAGTGGCGTGGTGGTGCACCAGGATGCCGAGGGCTTTGGCGTGCGTTTCGCCAAGGTGGATGAGTCCTGCATCCGCCGGCTGCGCGAACTGCTTGCGGAAGAGGCCACGCCTGTCGAGGACAGAGAGGGGCTGCTGGCCGCTTTCTGATACCGACCGTACCCCCAGCGACCCTGGAACGGGCATGCGATAATGCGCCGCATGCCCGCCAAGGATAAATCGCGCTGGCGCAATTTCTGGCGCCATATCCCTCTGCCGGCCGCCGCGCTGGTGCTGGGGCTGGCTGTGGGTGTCCTGGCCTGGATGGTGATCGATCGCCAGCAGAGCGCGGCGCTCAGCGAGATCTTCGAGGAAGTGCTCGATAACCAGTTGCATCAGCTGGCGCGCGAATCCCTGATCCGTTTCGAGGAACACCGTCGCAGTTACGTCTTCCTGGCCCGCTTGCTGGCCAATCACCGGCGGATGGCGGCCTACCTGGATTCCCCGGTCTGGCGCGATGAACATGGCGTGCGGCGCGTGTATCACGGGCACCGCCCGCCCTGGCTGCCGCGAGAACGCATCATCTCGGACGTGGCCCAGCCGAGTCACATGTTACTGATGGGGAGCGGGGGCCGGGTGCGCGAGGTCTATTTCGTCACCGGGGACCCGCTGCCGCAGGCGTTCAGCTACGAGCCGGCAAACTACCTGGCGGCCAGCGAACAGCGCGCCCTGCTCACCCTGGTCGATGGCGAGCCTTACCTGGTGGTATCTGAACCCATCCGGGATGCCGAGCATGTCGTCAAGGGATCGCTGGTGCTGCTGGTGCCGCTGGACAGTGCCTTCCTGGCGGCCTCGCAGCAGGCCGCGGTCTCGGAACGTGCCATTACCGCGGTAATGGATGCCGATGCCCAGATCATCCTCTCGAGCAGCAACCCGCTGGAAGTCGAGGCCGGCACGCCGGTGGACGCCCTCCGCCCGGACTATGTGCTGACCACCCAGTCCTTCTCCAATTACGATGATTCCGATCTCAACATGCTGTTCAGCACCCTGGTGCCGCGCGCCCTGTACCGTGGAGCTGGGCAGGCTATTCTCGACCTGGAGCGGCGCCAGCGTGCCATCGGGGCGGCGATCATCGTCGGTCTGTTCGTGTTGCTGTTCGTATTCTTGTCGAGCCGGATCAACCACTCCCTGCGAAGGCTCCAGGATTTCGCGCAACGCGCGTTGGGCGGGCGACTGGCGCCGCTGAATCCCTCGGGCAACCGCTTGATCCAGCTCGAGGACCGCATTCATGACGTGATCGAACTGGTGCTCAAGGCGCGCGAGGAGACTCGCTCGCGGCATGAGCACGAGCTGCGCCAGCTCGAGGCCCTGCGTATCGGCGTCATGGAAGCCTCGGTGGACGCCATCGTCACGGTGGATGCCGAGGGCAAGATCATCGATTTCAATCCCACCGCGCAGCAGGTGTTCGGGCGCACGCTGGAACAGGCACGTGGGCGCCAGCTGGCCAGCCTGGTGTTCGACGAGCCCTCGGGGCAATATTTCCAGTGCCTTGTCATGCGCCTGCGCGAGTCGCCCGAACAGATCAGCTCTTCCATCCACGTCGAGCTGACTACGGTCGATGGTGAGGAGGAACGGCGCGCGATGGAGGTGGTCATCAAGCCGATCGAACTGGACCAGCGCCTGCTGTTCACCGTCTACCTGCGCGATATCTCCGAGCGCAAGCAGCGCGAGGCCGAGATCCGTGCTCTGGCGGCCTTCCCCGAGGAGAGCCCCATCCCCATCCTGCGGATCAACAGCCGCGGGGTCATCACCTATGCCAATGCTCCCAGCGAAGCCCTGCTCGATTACTGGCAGTGCCGACCTATGCAGACCCTGCCGGTGTACTGGCGCGAGCAGGTCGAACAGGTGCTGGCGACCGGGCATACCCAGGAGACCGAGATCGTCACCGAACAGGGCATCTATTCACTGCTGCTCACACCAGTGACCGACCTCGGCTATGTCAACATCTATGCCCGTGACATCACCGCCCAGCGCCGTGCCGAAGATGCTCTGCAGCAGCGCCAGGACGAGCTGGTGCACGTGGCGCGTCTGAGCACCATGGGGGAGATGTCCACCGGCATTGCCCACGAGCTGAACCAGCCCCTGTCGGCGATCGCCAATTTTGCCAACGGCTGCGCGCGCCGCTTGCGCCTGGATGTGGGAGGCAAGGAGGAGCTGCTCTCGGCGCTGTCACAGATCGCCAACCAGGCCAATCGTGCCGCCGAGATCATCAAGCGCCTGCGCAGCCTGGTCACCCGCCAGTACCGGGTACGCAGCGAGGTCGATCTCAATCACCTGGTGACCGAGGTCTGTGCCTTGCTGGCGCACGATCTGCGCAAGCAGCAGCTCACCGTGGAGACGCGCCTGCACCCGGGGCCCTTGATGGTGTACGTGGACTCGGTACAGATCGAACAGGCCCTGATCAACCTGGTGCGCAATGCGCTGGATGCCATGAAGTCCGTGGCCCCGCTAGAGCGAAGGCTGGTGATCCGTACCACTCTGGGCCCTTCAGGCACTGCCCGGGTCGCGGTGCGCGATAGAGGCACCGGCATTGCGCCGGAGGACATGGAACACCTGTTCGATGCCTTCTTCACCACCAAGGAGACCGGAATGGGCATGGGGCTGGCCATCACCCAGACGATCATCGAGGATCACCATGGTAAGATCCTTGCCGAGTCCTGCCCGGGCAAGGGCAGCACCTTCACCATCGAATTGCCCCTGTTCGTGGATACGCCGGAGAGTCTCGCATCATGAACAGCTCAGTGCGCGCCGAACCCGTGGTATGGGTCGTGGATGATGATGAGGCCATGCGTTCCTCGCTCAAGTGGCTCATCGAATCGGTGGGCATGCGGGTCGAGAGCTTCGACTCGGCCGACGCCTTTCTGCGTGACCACTACCCCGGGCGCTTCGGTTGCCTTCTGCTGGACGTGCGCATGCCGGGCATGAGCGGGTTGGACCTGCTCGAGTACATGGAAAGGGAACGGATGATGCCGCCGACCATCATCATTACCGGGCATGGTGACGTGCCTATGGCGGTGCGCGCCATGAAGGCTGGCGCGGTGGATTTCATCGAGAAGCCCTTCAACGACGAAACCCTGTTAGACGCGATCCGTCACGCCCTGGCAAAGGAAGAGGAACGCCGGGTCACCAGCGCCCAGGTGGCGGAATATGCCGAGCGGGTGGAGCAGCTCACTCCGCGTGAGCTGGAAGTAATGAAGATGGTCACCGACGGGTGCTCCAACAAGGAGATCGCCAACGCCCTGGGGGTGTCGGCCAAGACCATCGAGGCGCATCGTGCGCGAGTGATGGAAAAGATGCACGCCCGCTCGCTGGCTGAGCTGGTGCGCATGGTGATCGCGGTGGAGCAGCGCCGGCCGTTGTGATCCTGCCCGGCAGGAGGCCCGTCCCTGGGCCGCACATTTCCCCTCGGGATTACAGGGGCTGTAGCTCGGGGACCGGGGTGTCGTTCTTCGCCTCGACCTTGTGGTACAGGTCGTACAGCGCGGCCTGCAGGGCTTCTTCCATCACCGGGTGATAGAAGGGCATCTGCAGCATCTCGCCCACGGTCATTTCTTTCTGGATGCACCAGGCCAGCAGGTGGCCCAGGTGTTCGCCGCGTACGCAGATCATCTCTGCGCCCAGCATGCGTCCGCTGGCCTTGTCGGCATAGACGCGGATCAGGCCGCGGTTGTTGGCCAGGATCAGCGCGCGTCCCACCGGCGGGATGGCCATCTGGCCGACTGCGGTGGTCTCGGGATCAAGTTCGCTGAAACGCGCACCCACCTGCACGATGTTGGGGTCGGAGAACACGATGTTCAGCGGTGTCTTGCGGCGGAAGGCGGTGATGCCCTCGTGGGCCGCGTTGTAGCCCGCGATGCGGCCCTCATCGCCGGCCTCGTGCAGCAGCGGGCGCTCGGCATCGGCATCGCCGGCAATGAAGATCGGCAAGTCGCCGACCTGCATGGTATGCCGGTCGAACACCGGCACTCCGCGCTCGTCCACCGGGATGCCGGCTGCCGCCAGGTTCAGGCGATCCACATTGGGCTGGCGACCGAGGCAGGCGAACACCTTGTCCACCACCACGCTGCGTTCGCCCGCGGTGACGCGGATGCGCCCGTCCTCGGCACGCGACAGCTCGGCCGGCGCGCCCAGCCACAGGGGCATCTGCTTGCCGACGATGTCAATGGCCTGTTTCGCCACCTCGGGGTCGCAGAGGCCGCCGATGGTCTGCGCCATGTCGATACCGGTTACCTCCACCCCCAGCCGCTGCATGGCTTGACCCAGTTCCAGGCCGATCACGCCCAGGCCGATCACTGCGCAGGAAGACGGCAGGGTTTCCTGCTCGAAGAAGTTGTCGGTGGTGATGATGTCGTCGGCGAACTCCGCCCAGGCGTCAGGTACGATGGGGCGCGAGCCGGTGGCGATCACGATGGCCTTGGCGCGGATGCGCTGGCCGTCGTCGGTCTCCAGCAGGTCGGGTTCGACAAAATGCGCGTACTGCTCGATCAGCAGCCCCTCCGGAAAGTTGTCGGAGCTGTTCGACAGCACCCGGTCCACGAAGGTGTCGCGCAGGTCGCGCACGTATTCCATGACCTCGGGCAGATCGACGCGTAGTTGCTCGCCACCCTCGATGCCGAGGCGCGAATACAGTTCCCGGCGGTGGAAGTCCTCGGCGACCTGGATGATGGCCTTCGAGGGCATGCAGCCGACGCGGGCGCAGGTGGTGCCCAGCTCGCCGCCGTCGATGGCCACCACGGACTTGCCGGTGGGGCGGACCTTGCCCAGGGTGTAGAGGCCGGCGCTGCCCAGCCCGATGATGGCGACATCTACCTGACGTTCTTCTGCTGACACGGTGGACTCCTGGTATTCCGGTGAGTTGTCGAGAGGGCAGAATTCTAGCAGACGCTGCCCAGCCGCCCGGGATTGAGGATGCCGGCCGGATCGAAGCGTTCCTTGAGCCGTCGGTGCAGCGCGACCAGACCCGGCGAGAGCTTCTGGAAGGGTGCGCTCTCGCCCTCGCCACGGCGGAAGATCTCGGCATGGCCATCGTACGCCGCCACCTGTTCGCGAATGGCCTCGGCCGGGTGGTCGGTAAACACCCAGCGCTGGGCGCCCGCCCAGTCGAGCAGGCTGTCGCGTTCGCAGGCCAGGCGTGGCGTGGCGGGCGCCAGCGACAGGCGCCAGAGGGTCTGGCCCGGGCGTGCGAAGAAGTCGAGTCGCTGGTCACGCAAGCGTTGCCAGAAGGTGTTGCCCGATGCCACTACCTCGCCACCGATGCGCCGCGTCCAGGTGTCCACGCTGGCGTGGGCGCCGGACAGACGCAGGTACAAGTGGCCGTCGAGATGGCAGGCGCCGCTCAGCGGGCAAGGCTGGCGGGCAAGTTCACGCAGGCGTGCCAGCGCGGCCTCGCGCGGCAGCTCCAGCAGCAGGGTGCGGGTTTCGGCCGGTGCGGGCAGCACCTTGAGCGAGACCTCGAGCAGTACGCCCAGGGTGCCCAGGCTGCCGGCCATCAGGCGCGAGACATCATAGCCGGCGACATTCTTCATCACCTGTCCGCCGAAGCGCAGCACCTGACCGCGGCCGTCGAGCAGGCGCACACCCAGTACCAGATCGCGTGGCGCGCCGCCCCATGGCCGACGTGGGCCGGCCAGGCCGCTGGCGACCGCACCGCCGAGGGTGCCACGCTCATCGAAGTGCGGCGGCTCGAAGGCCAGCACCTGGCCCTGTTCGGCCAGCAGGGCCTCGATTTCGGCCAGCGGGGTGCCGGCACGTGCGGTGAGCACCAGCTCGGTCGGTTCGTAGTCCACGATGCCGCAGTGCGCCGACAGATCCAGGGGCTCGCCGTCCACGGGGTCGCCGTAGAAGGCCTTGCTGTCGTGGCCGCGGATGCGCAGGGCGGTGCCGGTGTGCCCGGCCTCGCGCACCTGCTCACGCAGCGCGTCGGTCAGGTCGTCTGTCATCAGAAGCGCTCCAGGTGAGGAAAGCGCAGGTCGCCGGCCTTGACGTGCATGGCGCCAAACTCCGCGCAGCGGTTGAGAGTGGGGATGGCCTTGCCCGGGTTGAGCAGGCCGTTCGGGTCGAAAGCGGCCTTGATGGCATGGAACAGTTGCAGCTCCTCGGGCGGGAACTGGGCGCACATCTGGTTGATCTTCTCCAGGCCCACGCCGTGTTCGCCGGTGATGGTGCCGCCCACCTCCACGCACAGTTCGAGGATCTTGCCGCCGAATTCCTCGGCACGTTCCAGTTCGCCCGGCGCGTTGCCATCGTAGAGGATCAGCGGGTGCAGGTTGCCGTCGCCGGCGTGGAAGACATTGGCCGCGCGCAGGCCATATTGCTCGGACAGGGCGGCGATCTCGCGCAGTACCCGCGCCAGGTGCTTGCGCGGGATGGTGCCGTCCATGCAGTAGTAGTCGGGCGAGATGCGACCGGCCGCGGGGAAGGCGGCCTTGCGACCAGCCCAGAAGCGCGCGCGTTCGGCCTCGTCGCGCGCGGTGCGCACCTCGCTGGCGCCGGATGCCAGCAGGCGCTGGCGCACGCGAGCGATCTCCTCGGATACCTCGTCGTTGTCGCCATCCACCTCGCACAGCAGGATGGCGGCCGCATCGGTTGGATAGCCGGCGTGCACGAAGTCCTCGGCGGCACGCAGCGCGGGCCGGTCCATCATCTCCAGCCCGGCCGGCAGGATGCCCTCGGCGATCAGATCGGCCACCGCCTGGCCGGCCTGTTCCACGTCGTCGAAGGCGGCCAGCGCCACCTGGGTGCGCTCGGGAATGGGCAGTAACTTCACGGTCACTTCGACCACGATGCCGAGCATGCCCTCCGAGCCGGTGAGCAGGGCGAGCAGGTCGTAGCCGGGGCTGTCCAGTCCGCTGCCGCCGATACGCAGACGTTCGCCCTCGACGGTGACGATCTCCAGCGCCAGCAGGTTGTTCACTGTGAGCCCGTATTTCAGGCAGTGCACACCGCCGGCGTTCTCGGCCACATTGCCACCGATGGTACAGGCGATCTGCGAGGAAGGATCGGGTGCGTAGTAGAGACCGTAGGGGCGCGCTGCTTCGCTAATGGCGAGATTGCGCACGCCGGGCTGCACGCGGGCACAGAGATTGTCCGGATCGACCTCGAGGATACGATTGAGCCGCGACAGGCCGAGCAGCACGGCATCCTCCCGAGGCAGGGCACCGCCGGACAGCCCGGTGCCAGCACCGCGCGCGATGACGGGCACTTTTTCCTCATGGCAGATGCGCATCACCGCCTGCACCTGCTCGATATCGCCCGGCAGCGCCACGAGCAGTGGCAGATGGCGGTAGGCGGACAGGCCGTCGCACTCGTAGGGACGGCGTTCTTCTTCGCGAACCAGCACGAAGGCCGGGTCCAGATGTTTGCGCAGCCGAGCGGCCAGGCGCTCGCGCAGGGTGTCGAGATGGCTGTCTTGCATGGCGTGATTGTCGCAGAATATGGCGCAGGTGAAACCCTGGAGATCGCTTCATGCCCGAGCACAGCACCCTGTTCCTGGTCTCAGACCGTACCGGGATCACCGTCGAGAGCCTGGTGCGCACCCTGCTGACCCAGTTCGATCAGGCGCCGGTGCAACGGGTGGTGCGGCCCTTTTGCGACGATGCGGACAAGATCGCGCGGGTGGTGGCCGAGATCGATGCTGCTGCCGAGGCCGACGGTCGGCGGCCGTTGGTGTATTCCAGCCTGGTGGATCTGGATCTGCGAACCCATCTCAAGCGCTCGCGCGGCCAGGTGTTCGACATCTTCGACCTGTTCCTGCCCGCGCTCAGCGAGACTTTACACCAGCCGAGCATCGAGCACGTGGGGCTGGCGCACGGCATCGCCGACTACAAGGACTACGATCAACGCGTGGAGGCGGTGAACTTTGCGCTGGCCTACGACGATGGAGCGCGCCTGCGCGGGCTGGAGGCGGCCGACCTGATCCTGGTCGGCGTCTCGCGCAGCGGCAAGACGCCGACCTGCCTGTACCTGGCCATGCAGTACAAGGTGAGAGCCGCCAACTTCCCGCTCACCGAGGACGATTTTCTCGAGGGTCGTCTTCCCGAGCCCTTGCGGCCGCACCGCGAGCGCCTGTTCGGGCTGATCATCTCGCCGGAACGTCTGCACCAGATCCGCGAGGAGCGTCGGCCCGGCTCGACTTACGCCAGCCTCGCCCAATGCCGGCGTGAGCTGAGTGCCGCCGAGGCGCTCTACCGGGCCGAGCGCATCCCCTTCATCGACAGTACCAATCTCTCGATTGAGGAACTCGCGATCGAGATCATGCAGCAGGTGGGGATGGAGCGCGTCTGGTAACTCAGCCGGCGAAGCGGTTGCGCAGGGTGCCGATGCCGTCGATGGTGACCTCGACGGTCTGGCCGGGCTGCATCAACGCTGCACCGAGCGAGGTGCCGCAGGCGATCAGGTCGCCCGGGTAGAGGGGGATCTCGTGGGCGATGCGATAGACGATCTCGCGTGGCGAGAAGATCATGTCGGCCACCGGGTAGTCCTGCACGGTCTTGCCATCCAGCACGGCGCGCACGCGCAAGGTTTCGGGTTCGATGCCGGTGGCGACGAAGGGCCCGACCGGGCCGAAGCTAGGAAAGCTCTTGGCGCGGCACCACTGGCCGAAGGCCGGGTCCTCGAACAAGGGCTCGGGAGCGGTCACGTCGTTGACGCAGGTGTAGCCGAAGATGATCTGGTCGATCTCTTCTCGAGCCGGCTGGAAGCAGCGCTTGCCGATGACGATGCCCAGCTCGGCCTCGAACCGGACCTTGACCTTGCCAGCGAAGCCCGGCGGGTGCGTGATCGGTTCCTCGTGGGCCGACAGGCAGCCGGGTAACTTGACGAAATACAAGGGAAAGCGCGGCCTCTGTGTGCCCTCGACGGTCAGGCGTTCGTGGAAGTTGTTCCACAGGCCAAGGAACTGGCGGGGCTGGACCGGAGGCAGCCAGGCGATGTCGGTGCGGTCGACCGTGCGGCCGAGGTCCTTGGTGGGGCCGAACAGTTCACCGCGAAACAGGCGCAGATGGTCGCCCTCGGGTTGGGCGAGCCAGTCGCGATGGTCGTAACGGACGCGGCACCAGAGTGTCATGGGGTCCCTCGGGGTGTGCTTGTGAATAGGAATTTAAATCCTAACCTGGTCGCCTGTCGATTGACAATTCGGCTTGGGAATGGGGCTCCCGAGGGTAGGTGTGGTGTTGTCTATGGGTGGCCCCTCCCCAGTCCTTCCCGCGTGCGGGGAGGGGGCGGTTATCCCCGGTTGCCGAGGGTTCGCCCTTCCTCCGTTTGTGGGGGGCGGGAAGGGGCGCATCGGCGGGAACGGCGTCTCCGCCGCGAAAGAAAACGCTCAGGTCACCACGTCGGGGGCTTCGCGTCCGGTGTGATAAGCAATGTCGGCGATGGCCCGCGAGGCGCGGATCAGATCGGCCAGCGCCTGCTGGGTATCGTCTTCGAGCCGCTCGGACCGTGTCTCGTGGCGCTCGATGTAGACGCGCAGGGTGGCGCCCACGGTGCCGGTGCCCGAGAGCCGGTAGATGATGCGCGATCCGTCTTCGAACAGGAAGCGGATGCCCTGATGCTCGCTCACCGAGCCGTCTATCGGATCGACATAGCGGAAGTCATCGGTGCGGCCGACCTGGTGTGTGCCGTAGCATTCACCTTCCAGGCCGTGCATCAGGCGGCGCAGTTGCTCCATCAGTGCCTGGGCGGCGGTGCTGTCGATGCTCTCGTAGTCGTGGCGTGTGTAGTAGTGACGACCGAAGCGCCGCCAGTGGTTGCGCAGGACCTCGGCCACCGGGCGGCGCTCGACCGCCAGCAGGTTGAGCCAGGCCAGCACCGCCCACAGACCATCCTTCTCGCGCACGTGTGCCGATCCGGTGCCGAAGCTCTCCTCGCCACAGAAGGCGATGCGCCCGGCATCGAGCAGGTTGCCGAAGAACTTCCAGCCGGTGGGCGTCTCGTAGCAGGGGATGCCAAGCCGTTCAGCCACTACGTCGGTGGCGCGGCTGGTGGGCATGGAACGTGCCACGCCAGGAATGCCCTCCCGCCAGGCCGGGAACACCGCATGGTGAGCAGTGAGGATGGCCAGGCTGTCGCTGGGGGTGACGAAGCAGTCGCGGCCCAGGATCATGTTGCGGTCGCCGTCGCCATCGGAGGCGGCGGCAAAATCCAGTCCGTTCGGGCCACGGGTCAGGGCTACCAGCTCGGCGGCATGCGCCAGGTTCGGATCGGGGTGGCCGCCGCCAAAGTCTTCCAGCGGTTCACCGTTGCGTACCGTGCCTTCGGGCGCGCCCAGGCGCTCCTCCAGGATACGCCGGGCATAGGGGCCGGTGACCGCGTGCATGGCGTCGAAGGCCATGTGAAAGCCGCCGCGCAGCAGTTCGGCGATGGCGTCGAAGTCGAACTGGGTCTCGACCAGCTCGGCATAGTCGGCCACCGGGTCGATGATAGTCACCTGCATCTCGCCCAGCCGGGTCTCGCCGATCCGTTCGAGGTCGATGTCGTCGGCGGGCAGGATGCGATAGCGCTCGATCTCGCGGCTGCGCCGGTAGATGGTCTCGGTGACGGCTTCGGGGGCGGGACCACCGTTGGCGGTGTTGAACTTGATGCCGAAGTCGCCGTCCGGTCCGCCGGGGTTGTGGCTGGCCGAGAGGATCAGCCCGCCGGCGGCGCCGTGCTTGCGGATGACACAGGAAGCCGCCGGGGTCGAGAGCAGGCCGCCCTGGCCAACCAGGCAGCGTGCCACCCCGTTGGCCGCCGCCATGCGCAGGATGACCTGGATCGCCTGGCGGTTGTAGTAGCGCCCGTCACCGCCGAGTACCAGGGTGCCGCCGGCCAGCGTTTCCTGGGTGTCGAACACCGATTGCACGAAGTTCTCCAGGTAGTGCGGCTGCTGGAACACCGTCACGCGCTTGCGCAGGCCCGAGGTGCCAGGCTTCTGATCGTCGAAGGGGCTGGTGCGTATCTCCTGGATGTTCATGGGGCTTCCCTGTAGATGACTGCGATGAGCCTATTTCAGCACAGACCACCCCGTCGCGGGGCCGGGGTTGGCGGATGCGACGGGAGGTAAACGGCCAAGCGACGTGGCGTCAGTCCTTTGCCAGGGTCGCCTTCAGGCGGTACAGCAGATCCAGGGCCTCGCGCGGGCTGAGTGCGTCGGGGTCGGCCTGTTCGAGCAGGCGCAGCGCCTCTGGTGTTACCGGCTCGGGGGGCGGTGGAGGGGCGTCGAACAGGCCGAGCTGAGCACTACCGGCCTCATTCTGGCGCGCGGCCTGGCGTTCGAGCTGTTCGAGCCGGGCGCGCGCCTCGCGGATCACATGCCGCGGCACCCCGGCCAGTGCGGCGACCTGCAGACCGTAGCTCTGGTTGGCGGGCCCGTCCTTGACTGCGTGCAGGAAGACGATGCGCTCGCCGTGTTCCACCGCGTCGAGGTGCACATTGGCGATGCCGGGGTGCTCCTCAGGCAGGCTGGTCAGTTCGAAGTAATGGGTGGCGAACAGGGTGAAGGCGCGAATGCGGGTGGCCAGTTCCACCGCGCAGGCCCAGGCCAGCGAGAGGCCGTCGAAGGTGCTGGTGCCGCGCCCGATCTCGTCCATCAACACCAGCGAGTGCTCGGTGGCGTTGTTGAGGATATTGGCGGTCTCTTCCATCTCGACCATGAAGGTCGAGCGTCCCCCGGCCAGATCGTCGGAGGCGCCGATGCGCGAGAACACGCGGTCGACCGGACCGATGCGCGCGCTGCGCGCGGGTACGAAGCCGCCAGCCCAGGCGAGGATCACGATCAGCGCGATCTGGCGCATGAAGGTGGACTTGCCGCCCATGTTGGGGCCGGTGATCACCAGCATGCGCCGCTTGCCGTGGAGGTGCGCGTCGTTGGCCACGAAGGGCTGATCCGAGACCTGTTCGACCACCGGGTGGCGCCCGCCCTCGATGTGCAGCCCCGGCGTATCGTCGAACTGTGGGCGTACCAGATCCAGCCGCCGGGCCTGTGCGGCGAGGTTGCTGAGCACGTCGAGCGTGGCCAGGCCACCGGCGCAGGCCTGCAGGGGGGCGAGCACTTCTTGCAGGGATTGCACCAGCGCCTCGTAGAGCGCCTTCTCGCGGGCCAGGGCGCGTTCGCGCGCCGAGAGCACCCGGTCTTCGAACTGCTTGAGCTCGGGGGTGATGAAGCGCTCGGCGCCCTTGAGCGTCTGTCGCCGCACGTAGTCGTCGGGCGCCTCGGCGGCGCGTGCCTTGCTGATCTCGATGTAGTAGCCGTGTATCCGGTTGTAGCCGACCTTGAGGGTGTCGATGCCGGTGCGCTCGCGCTCGCGGGTCTCGAGATCGAGCAGGAACTGGTCGGCGTTGCTCGACAGCGCACGCAGCTCGTCGAGTTCGGCGTCATAGCCCTCGGCCAGCACGCCGCCGTCGCGCAGCACCACCGGCGGGTTCTCGACGATGGCGCGCACCAGCAGGGCATGGGTGTCGGGGTGTTCGCCGATCTCGCCGGCCAGCTTGCGCAACAGCGGATCGTCCAGTCCGGCCAGCCGCTGTTGCAGGGCCGGCAGCTGGCCGAGCGAGTCGCGCAATACCGCCAGGTCGCGCGGCCGTGCCGTGCCCAGCGCCACCCGGGCGAGGATGCGCTCGATATCGCCCACGCCGGCAAGCAGGCCGGCGATGTCGTCCATGGCGTCCTGGGTGATCAGGCAGTCGATGGCCGCGTGGCGCGCCTCGACGGTGGCGCGGTCGCGCAGCGGGCGGTTGATCCAGCGTCGCAGCAGCCGGCTGCCCATGGCAGTGGCGCAGTCGTCGAGCAGACCGGCCAGCGAGTGTCGCTTGTTGCCGGAGACGGCCTGGTCCAGCTCGAGGTTACGACGGGTCGCCGCATCGATGATCAGTGCCTCGTCGTGGCGCTCCAGGCGGATGCCGGTGAGGTGGGGCAGGGCGCCCTGCTGGGTCTCGTGCAGGTACTGCAGCAGGGCGCCGGCGGCGCACACTGCCAGCGGGTGTTCATGCAGGCCGAAGCCGGCCAGGTCCTGTACCTGGAACTGGCGGCAGAGCAGGCGCTCGGCGGTCTCGTGGTCGAAGTGCCAGGCCGGGCGGCGGGTCAGGTGGGTCGTGCCCGGCGGTGCGCTCGCCTCCTCGGCGAGCAGCAGCTCGGCCGGGCGCAGGCGTTCCAGCTCGGCACGCAGGGCGGCCTCATCGTCCAGCTCGGTGACCGCGAAGCGCCCGCCGGTAAGGTCCAGCCAGGCCAGGGCGCAGCGTTCGCCCTCGCAGTACAGGGCGGCGAGCAGGTTGTCGCGGCGCTCGTCCATCAACGCCTCGTCGGACACCGTACCGGGAGTGACGATACGCACCACCTTGCGCTCCACCGGCCCCTTGCTGGTCGCCGGGTCGCCGATCTGTTCGCAGATCGCTACCGATTCGCCCAGTTTCACCAGCTTGGCCAGGTAGCTCTCGGCGGCGTGGTACGGCACCCCGGCCATGGGGATCGGCTGCCCGCCCGACTTGCCGCGCTGGGTAAGGGTGATGTCGAGCAGGCGCGCGGCCTTCTCGGCGTCCTCGTAGAACAGTTCGTAGAAGTCGCCCATGCGGTAGAACACCAGGCGGTGCGGGTGCTCGGCCTTGATGCGCAGGTATTGCTGCATCACGGGGGTGTGTTGCGCCTTGGTCTTGCTCATGCGGGAAGGGGGGTGCGCAGGTCGTGATCTGTCGTGGTCGGAAATGGCGTGCTCAGCCGAAGTCGTAGTGTTTCTCGACGTCCTCGAGGATCTCCCACACGCACTTCATGCCGGCGGGGAAGGTGATCAGGTCGCCGCGCCGGAACTCCTGCGGCTCGCCACCTTCGGGCGTGACCCGGAAGCGGCCCTTGAGGATGTAGCAGGTCTCGCGGTCGGCATAGGTCCATTCGAAGGTACTGGCCTCCTTGCGCCAGATCGGCCAGTCGTACACCCCCAGCACCTCGAGCTTCGGGGGGGAGGGATTGCGCTCGAGCCGGATTTCGTTGTCGGACATGGTGGTGATTCCGTTGGTCGATGAAAGGGATACCGGATTCTAACCCGTCCGGAGGGCTGCTGCGCCTTCACCCCAACCCTCTTTCCCGCAGGGGAGGCCACGAGGGGCAAACCGCACAGGACGCAAAGGTCTCCAGGAAGCCGCAAACCGAGCCCTCTCCGCCTGCAGGGCCTCGGATCAGCCTCCCGCTTGCGGACACCACCAGATCGACTCCTCCCCCGCCTGCGGGGGAGGCCGGGAGGGGGCCGAAGGTGGACCTCACCTGAAACCTCGAGAAGCCCTGCAAGCCCGCCTGGCCTGGCATCTGTGATAAAACAACGTCATGAACGCGATCGAAGGCGAGTTTCCCGCGCTGGTGGCGCGACTGGCCGAGGGGCTGGTCGCGCGCGAGGCCCTGCTGGTCACCGCCGAGTCCTGCACCGGCGGCTGGATCGCCAAGGTGTGTACCGACCGGGCGGGTTCCAGTGCCTGGTTCGATCGCGGTGTCGTCACCTACAGCAATGCCGCCAAGCACGAGCTGCTGGGGGTGCCCGAGGCGTTGATCGCGCAGCACGGCGCGGTCAGCCGGCCGGTGGTCGAGGCCATGGCGACCGGCGCCCTGACACGCAGCGCGGCGCGTTACAGCGTCGCGGTGAGCGGCATTGCCGGACCGAGCGGGGGCACGCCAGACAAGCCGGTCGGCACGGTCTGGCTGGCCTGGGGAACGCCCGTGGGCGTGTCGGCCGTCTGCGCGCATTTCTCCGGCGACCGCGAGCAGGTGCGCGCCGCCACCGTGGCTGCGGCCCTGCGCGGGCTGCTCGAACGCCTGTGAGCCGCCGCCTGTTCTTCGCCCTGTGGCCGGACGAGGCGCTGCGCCGTCGGCTGGCCGACTGGCAGCAGGCGCACCTGCCGGCGGGCGTGCAGCCGACCCATCCGGCCGATCTGCATCTCACCCTGCATTTTCTGGGGCAGGTCGAGGAGGAGCGCCTGGCGGCCTTGCGGGCGTTGGGCGACCGCCTGGCGAGCGACGCCTTTGCCTTGCGTCTCGATCACCTGGGCCACTGGCCCGGGCCGCGTGTGCTCTGGGCCGCGCCCGACCGGGTGCCGGAGGCCCTGGGGGCACTGCACGCCGCTCTGGGCGAGGGCCTGGCCGCGCTGGACTTCGTGCTCGACCTGCGGCCCTGGCGACCGCACGTGACACTGGCGCGCAAGGTGGTGCGTGCTCCCGGCGATCTGCCCTTTGCAGCGCTCGACTGGGCGGTACGTGAATGGGCGTTGCTGGAGTCCCGCCCCGGTGCGCGGCCGCTGTATCATCCCCTGGCGCGCTGGCGCCTGCCGACGCCGGGCCGATAGGGCGCATCGGCAAAAAAGTCTGGAAAACAAAAAGAGAACAAACTACACTGCACGCAAATTCCGTGGACAACGACTCGGGGAGAGCCTGATGGACGAAAATCGCAAGAAGGCGCTGGCCGCCGCGCTGGCACAGATCGAAAAGCAGTTCGGCAAGGGTTCGGTGATGCGCATGGGCGACGGCAGTGCGGTGCGCAACATCGACGTGGTCTCCACCGGTTCGCTGAGCCTCGATGCCGCGCTCGGCATCGGCGGCCTGCCGCGCGGCCGGATCATCGAGATCTACGGCCCCGAGTCCTCGGGCAAGACCACGCTCACCCTGCACTGCATCGCCGAGGCCCAGAAGGCCGGCGGCACCTGCGCCTTCGTCGATGCCGAGCACGCGCTCGACCCCTCCTATGCCGAAAAGCTCGGCGTGGACACCGACGAGCTGCTGGTCTCCCAGCCCGACACCGGCGAGCAGGCCCTGGAGATCACCGACATGCTGGTGCGCTCCGGCGCGGTGGACCTGATCGTGGTCGACTCGGTCGCCGCGCTCACCCCCAAGGCCGAGATCGAGGGCGAGATGGGCGATTCGCACGTCGGCCTGCAGGCGCGGCTCATGTCGCAGGCGCTGCGCAAGCTCACCGCCAACATCAAAAAGTCCAACGCCATCGTCATCTTCATCAACCAGATCCGCATGAAGATCGGCGTCATGTTCGGCAGCCCCGAGACCACCACCGGCGGCAACGCCCTCAAGTTCTACTCGTCGGTGCGCCTGGACATCCGCCGTATCGGCGCCATCAAGAAGGGCGACGAGGTGGTCGGCAACGAGACCCGCGTCAAGGTGGTCAAGAACAAGGTCGCGCCGCCCTTCAAGCAGGCCACCTTCGAGATCCTCTACGGCGAGGGTATCTCGCGCGAGGGCGAGATCATCGAGCTGGGCGTGGCCATGGGGCTCATCGAGAAGTCCGGCGCCTGGTACAGCCATGGTGGCAACCGTATCGGCCAAGGGCGCGAGAACGTGCGCAACTTCCTCAAGGAAAATCCCGAGATCGCGCAGTCCATCGAAACCCAGATCCGCGAGGCCCTGTTCCCGAAGGCCGAGGGCAGCGAAGAGAGCGCCGAGGCCCCGGCCGAGGACTGATCGTCCATGCGCGCAGAAGGCGAGCTGCCCTTCGGTGACGACGAGGAGACGGCCGACCCCTCGCCAGAGATCGAGGCGGCGGCCGTCCGCCTGCTCGCCGCCCGCGAGCACAGCCGGCACGAACTGGAGAACAAGCTGGGCCGCCGCTTCGACCGTGAGGTAGTCGAGGCGGTGCTCGACGAACTGGTCGAGCGCGGCCTGGTCTCCGACGAACGCTTCACCGAACACTATGTCGCCAGCCGCATGCGCAAGGGCTTTGGCCCGCTGCGCATCCGCGCCGAGCTGCGCGAGCGCGGCATCGACGGGGATCTGATCGAAGCCTGGCTGGACCTGGGAGACGATACCTGGCGCGAGTGCCTGCGCGAGGTGGCCAGGGGACGTTTCGGGGACGATCGCCCCGCCGACCGGCGCGCCCAGGCGAAACAGGCGCGCTTTCTGCAATACCGGGGCTTTCCCGAATCCCTGATCCGCGATTACCTCTGGGGAACCTCTTGATCAAGTCCCTCCCACGCTTGCGGACTTCCCCGTTCCACGCTGTTCCCCGCTTGCGGAATTCTCCGTTCTATTCCTCCTCCCCCGCTTGCGGGGGAGGCCGGGAGGGGGCCTCCCGAACCAGCGGCTATTCCAACCAGCGCACCAGGTAATAGATGCGCTGCGACTCCGACGACACCGAAGGGCCATACACAATGGCCGGATGCAGATTGCGCTGCGCATCCGCACCTTCGCGGGCGTCCGCCTCGCTCTCGCACACCTGCACGCAGGCCTCCGGATAGCGCTTGCGGTTCTTGCGCGGGGTCTTGATCAGCGCCCAGCGCTCGGCCAAGGCGGTGGATTCGGGATCGACGATAACGTGTGGCATGGGTAGATTCTAATACCAAGTGGGGGCAGGGGAACCACAAAGGGCACAAAGTACACGAAGGGACGTTGTGTTCGAGTCTTGTCTGCCGGACGTTGCGTGCCACCCTGACAGTTCGAATGAACCGCAAAGGACGCGAAGGACGCAAAGAGACTCCGTGACCAGCTCCTCTCCCACGAGCGGGGGAGGCTGGGAGGGGGCCATAGTCATATGGGATAGAAGCGCCCGAAACCAGACCAATTGGCGTGACGAAAGGGCCCAATGTCGCCCAGCGGCTGCTCCAGCACCTGCGCGAACAGAACACCAGTGCATTCAAGGGTTGCGCCTGGGTGGCATTGGCCACTTTGCGTTTTAGTGCCAGATATTTTAAAAAGGAACTAATTGCCTACCCGGCGCCGACAAAGGGATCCTTGTCGCAATGGAAAAACAGGTGATCGCTCACCCAGCCAGGGCTGGCCTTATCGGTGTTCACCGAATACCCGCGCGACCGCACCACCGTCAGAAAACGCCGGTACAGCGCCGGAAAGCGTATCCACAGCGGATTGTCCGCCGCGGCCACCGCCTTCTCGATCATCTCGCTCGGCCGCGCCAGGGTAGGGTGATCGACCTCCAGCCCTCTGCTGCCCTGCGTCCACCCATCCCAATCGAACGCCTTGGTCCATTCCAGGCGCAGGTGATGGGCAAACAGCAAATGCAAGGCATCGGCCTGCTGACGAAGTCGCCAATCGGGCACCAGCAGATAGCGTCACTGCGCCTCCAGCCAGTCGCCGACCGTCTCGGCGGTCTGCTCGCGCAGGCGCCCCCGGATTGGCCCGCATGAACGATTCAACATGGCGTCGATACCAGGGACGGGCTGACTCGGGGACATGGAACGTGCGCAGGGTTTCGAAATAGGTGCGCCAGAAGCGTGCCACGCGAGGGTCTTCCCGGGCAGATTCTCGATCGGACATGGGCAAACCTCCGTGTGTGCCGGGCCGATGGAGAACGAGAATAGAACGAATGGCCGCATATCGCAATATTGGCGCCAGCCACATAATCAACTGTTAAGTGCTAAGGAGAGTTGATGCACTTCTTATACATAGATGAAGCAGGAAACACGGGTGCAAATCTCACGGCAGTTCAGCAACCAGTATTCGTTATGGCTTCTCTTGTTGTAAGTGACGAGAAATGGAGGAAAACCACGCGAATGGTTCGAGAAGCGCTCGAAGCATACTTTGGGGGTAACTTGCCGCCAAATTTCGAACTTCACGCGTGTGAGCTTCTATCGCCGAATGGAGAGGGGCCGTTCGCGGGGCATGATCGTGAAAATAGAAATGGTTTGGCTCTTGAACTCCTAAACCTTATAGGTGATCGAGGGCATTACGTCTTTCATACTCCAATATTTAAGTCAAAACTTCAGACATTAGAAGCCCCAAATAAAGATTTTGGGTTTAACTGGCATCACCCGTGGCAATACGCGTTCAGTATGCACATAACCATGTTTGAGGAGTTCTTACGAAGCTCGTCAACCGGCGCAACGAGTACTGGGTTGGCAATCATTGATCACGAAGATGGTTATGTCGAGTTCGTTCGAGGGCATACCGCTCGAAGACAAGCGGACACCGGGTGGAAGCAACTCAAGAAGGTCGTAGAAATAGGCTACAGCGCATCTAGTCACGCAAATCCCTTGATTCAACTCGCGGATCTAGTCGCATTCACACTAAAAAAATATTATGAGCTTCGTACGCCTCTGTCCGAGAGATGGCCCGTTGCAGCAAAAGCATTCTTCGAGGATTGCAGGAGCGCTATTTGGTCAAGAGTGAAGTTCAAGAATCCATCGTTCAATAAATTAAATGTCCATGCGACAATGGTTGGACACGCAAAGAATATCCGTAAACCGTGAATATGCACTTAACAATCGGCTACACAAGGACGTCAAGCTCTCCGCTGCGCTCCGAGTTCGCCGCCTGTGAGTCATGGCATTAGCTTTCAAAAGGAACTGAACCGTGCTCACCCAAAAGCTCATACGGCAATTCCTCATTTGCTTGTACAAGCGCCACATCCAAAAGCACGGTGAAAGCATCGGTCAACTCTATTTCACCCGTTTCAACATCATGGATGACACTCTGCTGGAGGACATTCCAGATCTTGTGCAGTTTCAAGAAGATGGATCGTTTAAGCGCCTCACAATGGTTCTGGTCAGGGAGCTAAAAGAGAGAGGGTATGCAACTGGGCAAAACATGGAATTCGCCCTAACCACGGAAGGGTACTTTGAAGCACAGAGGCTTCTCAGTCCGTACAAGCACTTTGCCATTGAGCACTGGAAGTGGCTTGTTAGTGCGTTCTTTACACTCATCACAATATTACTAGCCATAGTAAGACTAACTGAATGCCAATGAAACAAAGCAGGTGCAATTCGTTCTCGCTCATAGCTGGATATCTAACAAGGGCAGCCAGCGGGGCGCGCATAGCGCGGCCGCTGCTGGCTGAACGTTATGTGTAAAAAAAACCGCAGAATATTCTTGCCCTAGTTGGAGTAAAAAATTATGAAAGCGCGACTAGCTTGTCTTAAATGTGGGGTGTTTAATGATGCAGAAGACGAAAAATGCTGGAAATGCAAGCGGCCTATTACCGAAGAAGAAAAACAAGCCGCATTAAACCGAGTAGCCAAGGAACTCGAAGAAAAACAAGCTTTTGAATGTCTTAGCCAAGAGGAAAAGGACCGGTTGTTGATCAATAAAGCAATCGCACAAGGTGATTGGTCGGGCGTCCCAGGATCCACTCTAAACAGAGCGGCAGATAACATCATAATTACCACATCCTTCCAGCTTGCCGCGCATAGGATTGAGCGAGAAATATCTATCGTTACCGCCGAAGTAGTATATGGCATGAATTTTTTTCGGGATCTGTTCGCCAGCGTTACAGACATTGTTGGAGGTCGTAGTGGTTCCATTCAAAAGGTTCTCCGAGATGCTCGAAAGGCCGTGCTATTAGAGTTAAAAAAGGAGGCCCTGATGGTCGGTGCTGATGCGGTTATCGCTGTCGATCTTGATTACCAAGAAATTTCTGGTGGAGGAAAGAGCGGCATGATTATGCTTGTAGCTTCTGGAACCGCAGTAGTGACCGAAAAATGAGAGGGATTGCATAACAATGCCATAAAGCCGAAAGACAAAAAGCTACGCTGCGCTTCGCTTTTTGTCCCCGCTTATGGCTGGCGTTAGGTGTCAAAGAAAATGAATGGCGAATCTAAAGCCGTGGAAGAAGTCGCAAAGGCTACTGGAAAGGCGGTTGATGCTGGTCGAGAATTAGGTGGCTTCCTGTCCAAGTATATTGGCGGCTCGCTTGAGCAGGCGATGGGGATCGTTGAAGACAAATTGAAGTATCAACGGTGGGAGCGCAAAATCCGGCTAATGGAAAAAGCCAATCAACTCATGGCTAGTAAGGGGTTAAGTGCTCCTAGCCGCAATGTGCCCATGTAATTCGCAATCCCGTTGATGCTGGGGCCTCTCTTGAAGAGAATGATTATCTTCAGGATAAATGGGCGGCACTCTTAGTTAACGCAGCAGGCGCTTCTTACGATGTCGAAGTGCGACGCGCCTTTATTAATATTTTGGAGAACTTGACACCATTTGATGCTCTTATGCTCGAAAAAATCTATTCCGCGCCTGATGTCGCTGGCGTCGAAGTAGAGATATGGACAACGTTCTTACCGGATCGTGTGTCTGAAGAAAAACCTGAGCAGGAGAATCTTCGGCCTCCACGTCAGGTAGAGGTCTTGCTAGGTAATTTGGCTCGTTTAGGTCTGATTACGACCGCAATGGCCTGGGGAGGGTTTGCAATATTCAGTTGTGTGCATCGAACAGTTCTTGGTATTGAATTCTTGAGGGCCATCGATGTTGATGCAAAATGACATCTAACCAAGTGATCAAACCGCTCGCTACGCTCGCTCGGACATTTGACCGCGCTGCTCGTTTGGCTACGCCAAGCCTCACACCACGGTCAAATGCCGCTTATCACTGCCGTTATATTTGAACTCACGGCGCCAACCGCCGTATCTCCCATCCGTCGCCTTCCTTCTGATACTCGAAGCGATCGTGCAGGCGGTTTTCCCGGCCTTGCCAGAATTCGATGCGTTCGGGCATGACGCGGTATCCGCCCCAGAAGTCGGGTAGGGGGATGTCGCCGTCGCGGAATTTTCGCTTCATCGATTCGAAGGCCTGTTCCAGCAGGGTGCGTGAGGCGATGGGGCGGCTCTGGTCGGAGCACCAGGCGCCGAGCTGGCTACCGCGGGGGCGGGAGCGGAAGTAGGTGAGGGATTCGCGGGTGCTCACCCGTTCGACTGCGCCCTGGATCTTCACCTGGCGGTCGAGTTCGAGCCAGTGGAACAACATGGCCGCTTTGGGGTTGGCCTCGATGTCGCGGGCCTTGCGGCTGCCGTAGTTGGTGTAGAAGACGAAGCCGCGGTGGTCGAAGGCCTTGAGCAGTACGGTGCGCACTGAGGGCATGCCGTCGGTCCCGCAGGTGGCCAGGCTGAGTGCGTTGGGGTTGTCCAGGCCGGCGTCGCGGGCCTCGATGAACCAGCGTTCGAACTGGCGGAAGGGGTCCGGGTCGAGGTCCTTGCGGGACAGTCCGGCGTACTGGTATTCGCGCCGCAGGTCGGCGATGTCCATCAGGTGACTCCTTGGGGCAGGGTTCGATGAAGTGGGTTTCCTCCCTCCCGGGCATGGGGCGGTCGGGAGGGGCCTTTCAGACGCGCATTTATGCCCCCTCCCGGCCTCCCCCGCAAGCGGGGGAGGGGTTGATCGAGGCATTTTCTGAAAACCTTGGCGTTCTTCGCGTCCTTTGCGGTTGGTTTTTTGCCCCTGCTGGCTCCCCGCAGGCGGGGAAGCCCCTCCTTTGGCGGCATGTTCGCGGCGGGGACGCCGCTCCTGCGGTAGGAGGTTTGTTCTCGGGCCGAATGTTCGCGGCGGGGACGCCGCTCCTACCGTAGGAGGCCCGTCCCCGGGCCGAACCAACGCTTACGGCGTCCATTCCCGCCAGGCCCCCAGCAGGGGGAAATACAGCGCCAGGCGCACCGGCCGGTCTTCGCGCAGGCGCAGGATGCGGCCGTAGTTCTCCAGCTGCGCCCGGTAGCGTTCCTGTTCGCTGTCGAGGAAGCTGTCGAGGTCGCCGCCCTGGTGGTCGCCAGTCTTGTAGTCGATGATCCAGCGCACGCCGTCGGCAACGAAGGTGCGGTCGATGACGTATTGCCGGGGCTCACACTGTTCGTCGAGCACAGTCATCGGCAGTTCGCAGGCGGCCTGTTCGTGGGCGTCCAGTATCCAGCGGCCGCGTTCATCCTCGAGGGTCTGGCGCAGGGCGCGGGTCACCTTGTCGGTCGCTTCGTCCAGCGCCTCGGGTGCCACGCCCAGGGTCGCCAGCGCGGTGCGGAAGCGGGGGGGCAGTTCGTCGATGCGCGTCGTTGGCCAGTGTGCCAGCCCTTCACGGGCGATGCGCTCCAGCCAGCGGTGCACCAGGGTACCGACATGGCGCGCGGTGTCGCCTGCCCACTGGAACTCGATGCCCGGCGCTTCGCTGGCGGGCGTGGGTGATGGTGCGGCGATGCCGGGCGGTGCGCTCAGTTGCCAGTCGGCGGCGATGCGCTGCTCGCTCACGGGGGCGGCGGGCGCATCTTCGTCTGCGGTCTCCTCCGGTGGCGTCAGCTCGGCGAAGTGCTGTTCGACGACCGGCCAGAGGGTGGCCAGCAGGCTGCTGCTTTCCGGGTAGGGTTCGCCCGCCTTTTTCTTGTCCTTCGAAAACTTCACGTGCCCCAGCAGGTGCAGCTGCGATTCGGCGCGGGTCGCGGCCACGTACAGCAGACGCTGCTGTTCGTGGTCGGCCTTCTGGCGTTCGATCATCTTCAGGTAGTCGACCAGTGGGTCGGCGCCCGCACGGCGGGGGATGGGCGCGATCAGCAGTTCGGTGCCGCCTTCGGGGTGTGGCAGTTCGTGCCAGTAGAGCAGGCGGGCCTCGTCGTTTCTCGCCTTCCGGCCCAGGCCGGGCAGGATCACGGTGTCGAACTGCAATCCCTTGGACTGGTGCAGGGTGGTGAGCAGTACCCGTTCGGCCTCGGGGCGAGTGTCCGGTGGGGCGTAGAGCTCGGCGAGCGCGTTCTCCAGCAGGGACAGGTCCTCTATCCCGTGGGGGCCGGCGTGCCGTTCGACCAGCGCGAGGTAGGCCTCGGCGTCCTCGCGTCTTCCAACCACCGCGCCGCCCAGTGCCAGCCAGAAGCCTTCCAGCCATTCGCGCAGTGGGCGACGGTGGCGGGCGGGCAGTTCCTGCTCGAGCAGGGCGTGCAGGCGTTCGGCGCGCTGCCGGCCGTCGGCGCTCAGGCGGGCGCGCGCCTGCGGGTCTGCGAGCAGGGTGCGCAGGTGGCGCGGTTCGTCCTCGGCGAGGCGGACGATGTCGTCGAGCGACAGGCCGACCAGCGGCGAGCGCAGCAGGGCGAGCCAGTGCAGGCGGTCGGCAGGGTGCAGCAGGGCGCGCAGCAGGGCGTGCAGGTCACGCACCGTGGGCTGGTCGGCCAGCGGCGCCACCTTGACGGCCTGGTAGGGGATTCCGGCTTCGCCCAGCGCGCGTGCGATCTCCCCGAGGTGCGAGCGGGCGCGTGCCAGGATGGCGACGGTGCCAGAGCTCTCGGCCAGGCGCTGGCGCACGATCCCGACCACCCGTTCGGCCTCGACACTGACATCCGGTGTGTTCAGGGGATGCACCGTCACCGCCTCGCCGGGCAGCGCCGGGTGTACCGCCTCCGACGGGGTGTGCGGCATGGCGCCCAGCGCGATGTCCTGGGCTACCGGGAAGATCTGCCGGAAGGCGCTGTTGAACCAGTCGACCAGCCCGGCCTGGGAGCGGAAATTGCGCGCCAGGGTGAGCGGCGTGAGTGTGATCTCGCCCAGTTGGCCCTCGAAGGTCTGCAGGAATAGGCTGACCTCGGCCTTGCGGAAACGGTAGATGGACTGCATGGGGTCGCCGACCAGGAACAGGGTGCGGCCGTCGTCCGGCTGCCAGCCTGCGGTGAGGCGGGTGAGCAGCTGGTACTGGCCGCTGGAGGTGTCCTGGAACTCGTCCACCAGCAGGTGGTGCAGGCGGTAGTCCAGGCGCAGCGCTGCCTCGCCCGGGGCGTCCGGGGTACCCAGGGCGCGCAACGCCCGCTGCTGGATCTCGACGAAGTCGAGCTCGCCGCTGGCCTGGAAGACGAGCAGCAGCTCCGCGGCGGCCAGCCGCAGTACCTGTGCCAGCGCATCGAGGAGCTGGCGCTGTTCCGCGTCGGGCGGGGTCAGCGGCAGGGTGCGCAGGCTGTGCAGGGCCTCGGCCAGGCCGGGCTCGGCGGCCAGTGCCTGCAACAGGGCGGTCATCTCGTCCTTGGCCGGGTCCTTGGGCGGAAAGCCCTCGCTCTTGGTCAGCCGCGTGCGGAACACCGGGTCGCTCTTGGTCAATGCCAGCTCCACCAGCCCCAGCCAGTCGGGCAGGTCTTCCCAGGCGGTGCCGGGCGGGGTGTCGCGCTCGGCCCAGCGCGGCAGCCAGGCGAGCTTGCCCTCCGGCACGCGCGGCGCGGCGATGTGTGCCAGGCGTACCAGTTCGTCGAGCCGATCCGGCGGAATCCGTTGCGTGCTCAGCGCGATGTGATACTCGATCTGGTCGCGCAGTACCTGCGCCATGTGTTCGGGGTCGGCGTCGAGGTGCGGCAACCACTGGTCGCGCTTGCTCAGCATGTCCACCAGCAGCTCCTCGAGGCGCCCGAGGCGGTTGTGCAGGTGGCGCAATACGGTCTGCAGGGCGGGGCCGATGTCCTCGTCGCCCAGGCGCGCGAGCAGCTGGCGCGCGGCTTCCCGGTAGAGCGGGCGGGCGTCCTCGCGGGCGTGGGGTGCGCTGCCCAGGCGGCTGAGTACCGGCATCTGCCCAGCCAGGCTGGCGGCCAGGCTGTCGAAGGTGAGCACGCGCAGGCGGTTGGGGTTGTCGGTGAGCTGCCAGTCGCGCTCGGCGTCGCGCGCCAGCGCGGCACGGGCCAGCTCCCAGGTGCGTTGCGCCCATTCGGCCTCGGGGCGATCGCCGCGCGCCTTGTGCAGCGCGGCGAGGATGCGCTCACGCATCTCGCCGGCGGCCTTGCGGGTGAAGGTGATGGCGAGGATCTGTTCGGGCTCCTCGACGCCGGCGAGCAGGCGCAGGAAGCGCTGGGTGAGCAGCTCGGTCTTACCCGAGCCGGCCGGCGCCTGGACGATGAACGAGCGGGTGGGATCGAGCGCGAGTTCGCGCGCCCGGGCGTCGTCGATACAGGTCATTCCGATGCCTCCCCGTCCGGGTTGCCGATGCGGCAGAAACCACCCAGATCGCAGTGCCGGCAGGTATCGGCATCGCGTGGGGCGATCTCGGCGCGGCCTTCGAGTACCTCGCGGGCTAGTCCCTCGAGGCGCTCACGCCAGTCTTGCAGGGTCTGCTCCCAGTCGTCGGGGACGTGGACGTTTTTCGCCCTGCCGCTGGCCCCTGGCAGCAGGTCCGCTTCCGCGCAAAGCCCGAGGAAGCGTGTCTGCTCGCCATCCGGGTGGATGTGCGCCAGTACCGCGCCGGCGACCGGGGGGTGGTGCACGGCATACAGCGGCACCTGGGGCTCGGGCAGGCGCTCGGCCTCCCAGTCGGGGAGGCGGGTGCCGCGTCCGGTCTTGTAGTCGATGACGATGCGGCGGCCGTCGTCGAGCGCGTCGATGCGGTCGGCGCGCACGCGCAGCGGCAGCCCGGCCAGCTCGAGGGTCTCGCGGACCTCGCGCGAGACCACGCGGAAGGGGGCGGGACGGCGGCGCTCGTGATCCAGCCATTCCAGGGCTCGTTCGGTAAGGCGTTCGACCTCGAGCACCTTCAGCGGCCCCTCGAACAGGTCCGGCCGGTCGCGGCCCAGCTCGGTCACGGTCTCTTCGGCCAGGGCGCGCAGGCGGTTGCGCAGCACCTCGGCAGGTTGTGCGGCCAGGGTCTGCGAGTCACCCAGCTCGCCCCAGATATGCTCGAGCAGCCGGTGCAGCATCTGGCCGCTGAGCCAGGGAGGCGGCGCGAAGTCCGGCTCGGGCAGCGCCTCGGCGCCCAGTCGGTGCCGCGCCAGGGCGCGGAAGGGGCAGGCGCTCTGGTCGTCGAGCAGGGCGGTGCCGCCGCGCGGTGGCGCCGCCGGTGGCAGGTGGCCGGGGAGCGGCAGGGGGACGCTGTGGCCGTGCCGGGCCGCCTCGTACAGGGGATCGGTGATGGCGAAGTCGGGTGCCGTCTCGTCGATGGTGGCGATCAGCGGACTGGGCGTGAGCTGCTTGTCATCTTCGGTCTCGGCATGGCTGATCCAGATCTCGCGCGCACCGTCGAGCAGACGCCCGGTGAGCTCGTGGGCGAAGCGCAGTTCACGCGCGGCCGAGCTGTGCGGCATGTCGTGGGCGCGTTGCAGATCGGCAGGTAACAGGGGGTTGGGCGCAGGGGCCGGCGGCCAGGTGGCGTCGTCCAGACCGAGCAGCCAGAGGCCGTCGAAGCGCAGGTCGGCGGCCTCCAGCATGCCGAGTACCTGCACACCGCCCGTGCGGCCCTGTGGCTGGTAATCGGTGTCACGACACAGGCGGGCGAAGCGTTCCAGCGCCTGTTCCAGGTTCATGTGCGTGCGCACCTGCGCGAGGTGTGAAAACTCGCTGATTGCCTGGCGCAGGCGCTGGGCCTGCTGGTACTCGGCGCTGTCCAGCAACTTGGGAGGCCCTGGCCAGCCCCAGGCCTCGATCAGGCGCAGCAGGTGGCCGGCCCAGGCGTTGGGCGAGTCTTGCGGGGGCAGTTCGTCGACCACGGCCTGAACGGCCTCGAGGTGTTCGATCAGCCGGGGACTGGCGGCCGGGTCGCCCGGCGCGCGGCGACGGGCCTCGCTCAGCAGGCGGTGGCGGTCGAGCCGCGGGCGGCCCGATTCGCGCAGCACGCGGTCGAGCGCGGCGCGGGCATCGGCCTCCTCGGGCATGCCGCCGAGGAAGGGCGAGCGCAGCAGCTGGCCGATCTCGTGCAGCGGCAGCTCGCCCCGGCGGCACAGCCGCAGCGCCAGCAACAGGTGGGCGACCACCGGCCAGTCGGCCAGTGGTCGGCCCAGCGAGATGTCGAAGCGCGGGCGGGGTGTGCGCCCCGGGAGCAGGCCTGCGGGGTCGAGCAGGCGGCCCAGCCAGCGCGCCAGGCGGTCGCGGTGGACCGACAGAGCCGGGCTGATGATCGCCAGCCGGGCGTTCGGGTCCTGCTCGAGCCGGGTGCGCGCCCAGCAGGCGGCGGCCTGGCATTCGGCCTCGGCATCGCGGCACGGCAGGCGTCGGATCACCGCGTCGAGCGGCCGCGGTCGCCAGGTCTCGACCTGGCAGCCGCGCTCGCGCAGCCGTTCGTGCAGCGCCTGCTGCATGGGCGTGAACTGGTCGAAGCCGGCCAGCAGCAGGCGCCGGGGCAGTGGCGGCGCCGCTTCGTGGGCCAGCGCGTTCTCTGTTTCGCCGGGCAGCTCGGCGGCGGTCAGCCAGCGGTTGCGTTGCAGGATCTCCTGCAGACGCTGGCCCCAGATGAGCAGCTGCGTGGCCTCCTCGTCGTGACGGTCGGCCAGCACCGACAGGGGCAGTCGCCAGTCGTGCAGCAATTGCCAGGCCTGGCGGGCGCTGCGTGCTGCCGCGGGTACGTCGAGCAGCGGATCCTCGCGCTGGGCGTGGCGGATGATGTCTTCCCACAGCAGGCTCTCCTGGTGGGGATCGAGCAGGGCGCGGTCACACAGGCCGCGATCGACCAGTTCGTCGTACAGGCCGCGCAGCCAGGCGTTCCAGGAGACGATGTGCGGGCTGTCCCAGACGGTCAGCCCGGCAGCGCGCTGGCGGGCGTCGTGGGCCTGGCGCAGGGCGCGTGCCAGGCGGTTGTTGACGGTCAGCAGCAGGGTGCCGGCGTCGAGCTCGGGCAGGTCTTCCATGGGGCAGTGTCCGGTCAGTCGGCCAGTCGGCGGTCGGGGCGCAGCCAGGCGTACAGCGCCAGTGCGGTCAGTGCCCCCAGGGTGTCGGCCAGCATGTCCTTCTGGGCGTCCCAGACATCACCTTGCGAGCCGAGGAATTCGATACCTGCATTGCCACCGTAGTAGACCGCGAACAGCCACTCGATGATCTCGTAGGCGGCGGCGATGGCCATGATCAGCAGCAGGCCGAACAGGCCGGCGAGCAGTGGCCGGCACTGACGGGTGCGCAGCAGCCACTCGGTCATGGCGAAGGCGTAGAAGCCGACCGAGAAGTGGCCGATGCGGTCGAAATGGTTGCGCTGCGAGCCGATCAGTTCGTTGAACCAGTCGAAGGGCACGTGCGCGAAGGTGTAGTGTGCGCCCACGGTGTGCGTGAACAGCCACACCGCCATCAGCAGGTAGGCGGTATTGCTGAAGCGGAAGCGCGGGTAGAGCCAGATCAGCCCGCCGAACACCAGCAGGATGGGGACGATCTCGGCGATCCACACATCGCGCGCCGCCGGGGCGATGCCCGACCAGACGATCAGTGCAGTCAGTGCCAGGGCAAGCAGCTGGGGCAGGCGGTCGGTGAACATGCGGGCATTGTAGCAGGGGGCAGTGCACGGGGCCCCCTCCCGGCCTCCCCCGCAAGCGGGGGAGGGGTTTGTCGAGGCATTTTTCGAAAATCTTGGCGTCCCTTGCAGTTGGTTTTTTGCTCACCGATCGACCGCTGTGGTTTGTACCCTCTTCCGGGGAGAGGGCCGGGATGCGGGGAGAAGGGAATTCGTCGGAAACGTCGATCAATCGATTGTTGTAGAATCGCCGGCTTGTTCCGGGCCGAGGCCCGTTGCGCCATGAACACGAGGATGCCATGCAGGACATCGATATCAATGCCATCACCCACCGGATTGCCGACCTTCGAGGGCGTGTGGACGCCCTGAGGGGGTATCTTTGACTACGAGACGAAGCAGGAGCGTCTCGAAGAAGTCCTCGGCGAGCTAGAGGATCCCGATGTCTGGAACGACCCCGAGCGCGCACAGGCGCTGGGCAAGGAGCGTGCCCTGCTCGAGAACGTGGTCGGCGGCATCGACGAGCTCACAGCTGGTCTGAGCGACGCCGCCGATCTGCTGGAGATGGCGGTCGAGGAGAACGACGAGGACACCATCAATGCGGTGGCCGAGGACGTGGACGGTTACGAGAAGCGGGTGGCCGAGCTGGAGTTCCAGCGCATGTTCTCCGGCGAGATGGACGCGGCCAACGCCTTCCTTGATATCCAGGCCGGTTCCGGCGGCACCGAGGCGCAGGACTGGGCAGAGATGCTGCTGCGCATGTACCTGCGCTGGGGTGAGGCGCACGGCTTCAAGACCGAGCTGATGGAGGTTTCGCCCGGCGAGGTGGCGGGCATCAAGTCGGCCACTGTGCGCTTCGAGGGCCCCTATGCCTATGGCTGGCTGCGCACCGAGACCGGGGTGCACCGGCTGGTGCGCAAGTCGCCCTTCGACTCGGGCAACCGTCGGCACACCTCCTTCGCGGCGGTGTTCGTGTCGCCCGAGATCGACGATTCCATCGATATCGAGATCAACCCGGCGGACCTGCGCATCGACGTCTACCGGGCCTCGGGCGCGGGCGGCCAGCACGTCAACCGGACCGAGTCGGCGGTGCGTATCACGCACAATCCGACCGGCATCGTGGTGCAGTGTCAGAACGACCGTTCGCAGCACAAGAACAAGGACCAGGCCATGAAGCAGCTCAAGGCCAAGCTCTACGAGCTGGAGATGCAGAAGCGCCGCGAGCAGGCTCAGGCCATCGAGGAAACCAAGTCCGACATCGGCTGGGGCAGTCAGATCCGTTCCTATGTGCTCGACCAGTCGCGCATCAAGGACCTGCGTACCGGGGTCGAGACCGGCAACACCCAGGCCGTGCTCGACGGTGGCCTGGACATGTTCATCGAGGCTAGCCTGAAGAGCGGGCTGTGAATTTTCATTTCTGAACGAGCGCGCGGGCCGGCGACCCGTGCGCCCGGTGGTTGGTGAATTCCATGACAGATCAGCAGCAAGACGAAAACCGACTCATCGCGCAGCGGCGCGAAAAGCTCAAGGCCTTGCGCGAGCGCGGCCAGGCCTTCCCCAACCACTTCCGGCGCGATGCGCTGGCCGCCGAGTTGCAGGCACGCTACGGGGACAAGAGCAAGGAAGAACTGGAACAGCTCGGCCAGCGCGCGCGCGTGGCCGGACGCATCATGACCAAACGCGGTCCCTTCGTGGTGGTGCAGGACATGTCCGGCCGCATCCAGTTCTACGTGGACAAGAAGAAGCTGCCCGCCGAGCTGCTCGAGCAGATCAAGCTGTGGGACATCGGCGACATCGTCGGCGGCGAGGGTGTGATCCACAAGTCGGGCAAGGGCGATCTGTACATCTACCTGGACGAGGCGGTGCTGCTCACCAAGGCGCTGCGCCCCTTGCCCGAGAAGTGGCACGGCCTGGCCGACCAGGAACAGCGTTATCGCCAGCGTTACGTGGACCTGATCGTCAACGAGGACAGCCGGCGTACCTTCGTGCTGCGCTCGCGCATCATTCATTACATCCGCGAATACTTCAATGCGGCGGGCTTCCTCGAGGTGGAGACGCCGATGATGCAGGTGATTCCGGGTGGCGCTACCGCGCGGCCCTTCGTCACCCATCACAACGCGCTGGACATGGCGCTGTACCTGCGCATCGCGCCCGAGCTGTATCTCAAGCGCCTGGTGGTCGGTGGCTTCGAGAAGGTCTACGAGATCAATCGCAACTTCCGTAACGAGGGGCTGTCCACGCGGCACAACCCCGAGTTCACCATGATCGAGTTCTACGAGGCCTACGTCGATTACCATCACCTGATGGACCGCACCGAGGAGCTGCTGCGTGGCATCGCGCGCGACGTGATCGGCAGTGAGCAGATCAGCTATCAGGGCCAGACCTACGACTTCGGCAAGCCCTTCGCGCGCATGACGGTGAAAGAGTCCATCCTCCACTTCAATCCGGATATCAGCGAGGCCGATCTCGACGACCTGGAGCGTGCGCGCGCCGTGGCCGAGCGCCTGGGCATCCCGCTCAAGGACAGCTACGGGTTGGGCAAGGTGCAGATCGAGATCTTCGAGAAGACTGTCGAGCACCGCCTCGAGGACCCGACCTTCATCACCGCCTATCCCACCGAGGTCTCGCCGCTGGCGCGGCGCAACGACGAGGATCCCTTCGTCACCGACCGCTTCGAGTTCTTCGTTGGTGGACGCGAGATCGCCAACGGCTTCTCCGAGCTCAATGACCCCGAGGACCAGGCCGAGCGGTTCCGCCGCCAGGTGGAGGAGAAGGAGGCCGGCGACGAGGAGGCCATGCATTTCGACGCCGATTACATCCGCGCGCTCGAGCACGGCCTGCCGCCCACGGCCGGCGAGGGCATCGGTATCGACCGCCTGGTGATGCTGTTCACCGACTCGCCCTCGATCCGCGACGTGCTGCTGTTCCCGCACATGCGGCCAGAGAGCTGAGTCCGGACGCGACGCCGCTTCCCGCCGGGGCTTGCTGGCCCCTGGCGGCGGGCACCTGTAAGATAGACGGTCAGCTCAAGAGTGACCCTAAGCATCGCCCATGAACCTCGATTTTCTCGACTTCGAACAGCCGATCGCCGAACTGCAGGCCAAGATCGAAGAACTGCGGTTGGTCGGTAGTGACAACGAGATCAACATTCAGGAAGAGATCGAAAAGCTCGAGAGCAAGTCGCGCTCGCTGACCGAATCCATCTTCGCCAAGCTCACGCCCTGGCAGATCTCGCAACTGGCGCGCCACCCGCTGCGGCCATACACCCTGGACTACATCGAGCGCATCGTCGATGACTTCGAGGAGCTGCACGGCGACCGCGCCTTTGCCGACGACCACGCCATCGTTGGTGGCCTGGGACGCATCGATGGTCGCGCGGTGATGATCATCGGACACCAGAAGGGACGTGACACCACCGAGAAGATCTATCGCAATTTCGGCATGCCGCGGCCCGAGGGCTACCGCAAGGCATTGCGGCTGATGAAGCTGGCCGAGCGTTTCCGCATCCCGGTGGTCACCTTCATCGACACGCCTGGCGCCTATCCCGGCATCGGTGCCGAGGAACGCGGCCAGTCCGAGGCCATCGCCCGCAACCTGTGGGAGATGTCGGCACTGCGCACGCCTATCGTTGCCACCGTGATCGGTGAGGGCGGTTCAGGCGGCGCCCTGGCCATCAGTGTGGCCGACAAGCTGATGATGCTGGAGTACGCCACCTACTCGGTGATCTCGCCCGAGGGCTGTGCCTCCATCCTTTGGAAGGATGCCGAGAAGGCGCCGCTGGCCGCCGAGGCCATGGCCATTACTTCCAAGCACCTCAAGAGCCACGGCTTGATCGACGATATCGTCCCTGAGCCGCTGGGTGGCGCGCACCGTGACCCCGAGCAGATGGCGCGCAACCTGCGCAATGCCTTGGTGCAGACGCTCGACAACCTGGCCGCCGAACCCCTGGACCGCCTGCTCGAACACCGCTATGAGCGCCTGATGTCCTACGGCATGGTCGCCAACGGCTGACCCTTCCCCGTGGGCTTCGATCCCGAAGCGTTACTGTATCGCCTGTCGCGCCTGCCAGCTCCTACCGGCTGGCTGATCGCCTGCAGTGGCGGCTTGGATTCCACTGTGTTGCTGCACGCTATGGCCGCCTTGCGCGACCGTCAGGTCGCGCCGTTGCGCGCGGTTCATGTACACCACGGCCTGCAGGCGGGCGCCGATGCCTGGGAGGCCCATGTCCGCAACACCTGCGACACTCTGGGGATTCCGCTGGAAGTGATTCGCCTGGACCTCGATGTTCCTCCCGGCGAGAGCCTGGAAGCGGTGGCGCGCAGCGCGCGTTATCGCGCCATCGCCGGGGTGCTGCGCCCTGGCGAGATGCTGCTGCTGGCCCAGCACCGTGACGACCAGGCCGAGACCCTGCTGCTGCAACTGCTGCGTGGCGCCGGGGTGGCCGGGCTGGCCGGCATGCCACGCTGCCGGCGTTGGGCGAGCGGCTGGCAGGCACGTCCCCTGCTCGATTTTTCGCGCGCGGCGTTGCGCCAATGGGCAGAAGCGCAAGGACTGGAGTGGATCGAGGATCCCAGCAACGCCGATCCGCGCTTCGACCGCAATTTCCTGCGCCACCGGGTACTGCCGCTGTTGCGCGAACGCTGGCCCGGTGCGGACAAGGCGCTGGCGCGCAGTGCGGCCTTGCTGGGTGAGACCCGGCACCTGCTTGACGACTGCGTGGCCGAGGCCCTGGCCGGGTGTCGTACCGGGAGTGGGCTTTCTGTCGCCGCGTTGCGCGAACTCGCCGTGCCGATGCGCGCGGAGGTGGTGCGCGCCTGGCTGCGCGATGGCGGCTGGCCATTGCCCGACCAGGGGCGCCTGCAGACGATCCAGCGCCAGCTGATCGAGGGTGCGGCCGGCACGGCGCCGCAGGTGGCCTGGGCCGGCATGAGCCTGCGCCGTTATCGCGAGTGCCTGTATGCCGTGCCCGACCCTTTGCCAGCGCCGCCGACCGGCGAGCGGGCCTGGCCGGCGCCGATGCCACTTGAACTGGGACCGGGGCAGGGACGGCTGCTGGCCCTGCCGGCGGAGCGGGGCATTCCTGTGCATTGGTGGGAGGCGGGGCGGGTGCGCGTGCGCTGGGGCGTGTCCGGCTGGCGCTGCTGCCCCCCGGGCCGCCGTGGTCATCGGAGCGCGCGCAAGTTGTACCAGGAACTCGGCGTGCCCGCCTGGGTGCGCCCCCATGTGCCGCTGGTCTTCGTCGAAGAGCGACTGGTGGCGGTCGGTGGTTTCACGCTCTGTGATCTGCCGCCGGCCCGAGCGGGTGAACCCTGCTATCGCCCGTCCTGGCGGGAGGCAGCGGTCTGGCCGCCAACCCGGGAGGAGGGCGATGGGATTTCGTGACAGTCATGCCGCGCACCACCCGGTGCAGGGGGTGGTGGTGAACCTTTTGTTGGTCGTGGCGCTGGTGCTGTTGCTGATTGGTCTGCACACACCGCTGCTGACCGTCGAGCAGTTCTATTTCTTTCGCAATACGGTCAGCCTGTGGTCGGGTATGCAACAACTGCGCACCGAGGGCGAGTGGGGCCTGTTCGCGCTCATCGGCCTGTTCAGCGTGGCATTTCCCGTCGTCAAGATCCTGTTGCTGGCTCTGGTATGGAACTTCGGACGTGAAGGCAGCCGGGTGCACGCCCGGCACCTGCACTGGCTGACCGAGTACGGGCGCTGGTCCATGCTGGACGTGTTCGTGGTGGCGCTGATCGTGGTCACCGTCAAGCTCGGCGCGCTGGCGCAGGCACGGGTGGAGCCGGGGATCTACTGGTTCTCGGCCAGCGTGGTGCTCACCATGCTGCTGGCGCACTGGATCGGGCGTCATGCCAACGCTACCACCAACCGATAGAATGCAGGCCTTCGTTCAGGCAACAGGGAATAGGGAACAGGGAGAATGACGCGACAGGGAGCGACCATTCTGGTAACCGGCGGTGCTGGTTACATCGGTAGCCATACCTGCGTGGAGCTGCTCGAGGCAGGCCACGAGGTGGTGGTGTTGGACAACCTGAGCAACAGCAGTCCCGAGGCGTTGCGCCGGGTGCAGGAGCTCACGGGGCGCAAGCTGACTTTCGTCGAGGGTGACATCCGGGATCGCACGGTATTACGGGGGCTGCTGGCCGAACAGGCGATCGATGCGGTGATCCATTTCGCCGGGCTCAAGGCGGTGGGCGAGTCGGTGGAGCAGCCGCTGGCCTATTACGACAACAATGTCGGCGGTACCGTGATCCTGCTCGAGGAGCTGCGTGACGCGGGGGTGAAGCGCTTCGTGTTCAGTTCCTCGGCCACGGTCTACGGCGAGCCGGCCAGCCTGCCCATCCGTGAGGATTTTCCGCTCTCGGCCACCAACCCCTATGGTCGCGCCAAGCTGATGATCGAAGGCATGTTGCGCGACCTGCATCGTGCCGATCCTGCCTGGGACATCGCCATCCTGCGCTATTTCAATCCGGTCGGCGCGCATCCCAGCGGGCGCATCGGCGAGGACCCCAACGGCATCCCCAACAACCTGATGCCCTATATCGCCCAGGTGGCGGTAGGGCGCCTGCCGAAACTGCGGGTGTTCGGCGGTGACTATCCGACCCCGGATGGCACCGGGGTACGCGACTACATTCACGTGGTGGACCTGGCGCGCGGTCATCTGGCAGCGCTGGACAGGCTACGCGAATCTCCGGGGCTGCTGACCTGCAACCTGGGCACCGGGCAGGGCTACTCGGTACTGGAGATGGTGAACACCTTCGCCGCGGTTTCGGGATGCGAGATCCCCTACGAGATCGTCGATCGGCGTGCTGGCGACATTGCCGCCTGCTGGGCCGATCCTGCGCTGGCGCGCGAACAGCTGGGCTGGCAGGCCGAACACGGGCTGGAGGCGATGTGTGCTGACACCTGGCGCTGGCAAAAGGCCAATCCCCAGGGTTACACCAGGGGTTGAATACGGCGCTCACTCGTCCTCGCGGTTGTAGACGTCCTCGAAGCGCACGATGTCGTCCTCGCCCAGGTAGCTGCCCGACTGCACCTCGATGATCTCCAGGGGCACCTGGCCGGGATTCTCCAGTCGGTGCCGGGTACCGATGGGGATGTAGGTGGACTGGTTCTCGGTGAGCAGGAAGGTCTCGTCGCCACGAGTCACGCGCGCGGTGCCGCGTACCACGATCCAGTGTTCGGCGCGGTGGTGGTGCATCTGCAGGGACAGGGAGGCCCCGGGCTTGACCGTCAGGCGCTTGACCTGGAAGCGGTGTCCCCGGTCGATGCCCTCGAAGGTACCCCAGGGGCGGTACACGCAGCGGTGGAATTCGTGTTCGCTGCGGCCATCGGCCTGCAGGCGCTCGGCGATCTGCTTGACGTCCTGGGCGCGCGACTTGTCGGCAACCAGCACTGCGTCCGGGGTTTCGACCACCACCAGATCCTTCACGCCCACCGCGGCGAGCATGCGGTGTTGCGAGAACAGCAGGTTGTTCTGTGCGTTCAGGGTCATGACATCGCCATGCACCGCGTTGCCCTGTTCGTCCTGATGCGAGACCTCCCACAGCGCTTCCCAGGCGCCGATGTCCGACCAGCCGGCATCCAGCGGCACCACCACACAGTCCCCGCCCTGGCGTGACAGCGGTTCCATCACCGCATAGTCGATGGAGTCGGAGGGACAGGCGGCGAAGGCCTCGGCGTCCACGCGGACGAAGTCGAGATCCTGTTGCCCGCCGGCATGGGCCGCCGATACGGCCTGGTGGATCTCGGGGGCAAAGGATTCGATCAGTTCCAGCCAGCGGGCGGCGCGTACCATGAAGATGCCGCTGTTCCACAGGTAGCCGCCATCGTGCAGGTAGCGCTCGGCCGTCTCCTGGTCGGGTTTTTCGACGAAGGCATCGAGCCGGTGCACCCCGTTGTCGAGTGCCTCGCCCTGACGGATATAGCCGTAACCCGTGTGCGCTGCCTGCGGCACGATGCCGAAGGTGACCACCTTGCCGTCGGCGGCCTGGTGCACGCCGGTCGTCAGTGCCTGGGTAAAGGCCTGCTCGTCCTGGATCACGTGATCGGCCGGCATCACCAGCAGGATGGGATCGCCGATCTCGTGCGTGGCGTGCAGGGCCGCAAGGGTCAATGCCGGGGCCGTGTTGCGGCCCACCGGCTCGAGCAGGATGCTGCTGGCCGGACGGCCGCAGGCGAGCAACTGGTCGGCGACCAGGAACCGGTGCATCTCGTTGCACACCACCAGCGGTGCGGCTACCTCGTGGCCGGATAGCCCATCGCAGCGCAGCGCGGTGGTCTGCAACAGGGTGAGGTCGTCCACCAGGTTGTGGAATTGCTTGGGAAAGGCACGACGGGACAGTGGCCACAGGCGGGTCCCCGCGCCTCCGGAGAGGATCACGGGCAACAGCACGGATGACATCGGGTCGGCACTCCTTGTCAGCAACGTCTCGGACCGCGCAACGCTACGGCCCTGGAGGGGAATTGTCAAAAACGTCGCCGAAGCGGCCCGGCAATATAGAAGAAGTTCTGTTAAACAGCGTAATTCTGCCGAAGAGTGCTATCTTCAGGTAACCACCGATGAATAACGGTGGGCGGAGTGATTCCCGGCAACCGAGAAACCGACCAGAGGGAATCTGCACAAAGGAGTTTCTTTCCCTCTCCCGCATGTGAGCCTGGCCGGCAGGGGACTCCAGGCGAGTCTTCATCCCTTCCTGATCTCCCTCGCGCAAGGCGGGGGAGGGATCCGGTCGGAGGTCCCAGGGAAAGCGTGAGAACGGAGGAAGAGACATGTTGACAGCCGAGCTGATGCGTCAGCCGGGCGTGATCGCGGCGGGAGAGTATTCCTATCGCGGTGACCGCTTCAGCTACAAGGGCGAGATCGATGACGAGATGGCGCGTATGGCCTCCATCATGTGTCGCGCCACGACCATGAGCGAACACATGCAAGTCGGGATGCTCGAGCAGTTCTGCCCTGATTGTGGCAGCTCGCCGGCGAACGGCTGGATCGTGCGCGGGCCGATGTTTACGGTGTGCAACGTGGCCAATGTGTTCGCCTTTCTTGACAACCAGTCGGCATCGCTCAACGACATCATGGCACTGATGCACAAGCGATTGGCCGATGAGGGTACTGACCTGGTGTGAGGGGTACTGAGACAACAAGAAACCCGACGGAGGGAGAGAAGAGATGGCGAATCTGGATCAACTGATGGCGATCGATGGCGCGCTGGCCGCGTTCGAGATGAACGAACGGGGCGAGCTGCAGCAGCATCGCGTCGTCGAGGACAGCGCATTCGACGAGCGCACCCTGGACCTGCTGGGGCATATGTGCGTGGCGAACATGGCGATAGCCACCATGCAGGCGCGGGGCTGGGAAGCTTCCTTTGGCAAGCAGGGTTTCTATCCCGTCAACGGGTTCACCCTGGTGGGCCTGAAATGGTCGGCAGTGACCAACGGGTGCCATGCGGTGGTGATGAGCAACGCATCGGCGGATTACGAAAAGGCCTACGAGGTGCTTGGCGTCGGGGGAGGTGCGGCGTGATCCGGAGCTTGCTTGCGGTGGACGGTGTGGTCGCCGTCTGTCATTTTCGGGACGACGGCGCCCTCGTCGAAGGGTACGGACGGATGCCGGACCAACAGTTGCAGGCGCTGGCGCGCTTTGCGCACGACTACAAGCGTCTCGTCCAGGGCAACATCGATCAGCTGGCAATGTTCACCGGTATTGACGGCTGGACCCCGCCGGGGGGCTGGATCGTGCACGGCGTCGGGATGACCGTGTGTGGCGTGGGCAACCTGGTGTGCGTGCTCGAGAACGCCGCGGGCAATCCCAGCGAGGTGATGCGGGAGCTGGCTGAGGCGGCACGTTACTGAACGGCGCGTGAGGGGCGCAGCGCGGATCAGTCCTATGGTGACCAGGTCCGCAAAGATGTGAGACATCGAAGACATGCGTCCCGGCCCAGCCGCTCGTGGGTCGGCCTTCAGGCCCGCTCCGCATCGGAGCCAGGACACATGGCTGCTCCCCGGCCCCGGCCGTTGTATCATTGCGCGACCTGTTTGTCCGCAAACCGAGGAAATCTGTCATCGTTACGCCTGCCGTCATCCCGCGGGACCAGCATTGCATCTCCAGGGCCAATATCTCCAAGGCCGCCCTGAAGGTGCTGTACCGCCTGAAGGATGCGGGTTACGACGCCTACCTGGTGGGCGGCGGGGTGCGCGACCTGCTGCTGGGGCGCGAGCCCAAGGACTTCGACGTGGCCACCAATGCCACGCCGGAGCAGGTCAAGGCGACCTTTCGCAACTGCCGCCTGATCGGTCGGCGCTTCCGCCTGGCGCACGTGCATTTCGGGCGCGAGATCATCGAGGTGGCCACCTTCCGCGCCAACCGCCCTGCTGACGAGGCCCTGGCGCATACCGACAACGGCATGATCTTGCGCGACAACGTCTACGGCACCATCGAGGAAGACGCCCTGCGCCGCGATTTCACGGTCAATGCGCTGTACTACAACATCCGCGATTTCTCGGTGGTCGATTACGCCGGAGGCATGCAGGACCTGCAGGAGGGCGTGTTGCGCCTGATGGGCGACCCCGAGACCCGTTACCGTGAAGATCCGGTGCGCATGCTGCGCGCCGCGCGCTTTGCCGCCAAGCTGGGCTTTCGCCTGCATCCCGATACCGAAGCGCCAATCGCCGAGCTGGCTGGACTGCTCGCCGACGTGCCGCCGGCGCGCCTGTTCGAGGAGGTCCTCAAGCTGTTCATGGCGGGCTACGGTGTGGCCTCGTTCGAGAAACTGCGCCAGTACGGTCTGTTCGCCCAGTTGTTCCCCGATACCGAGGCGGCGCTGGCGACCGAAGAGGAAGGCTTTCCGCATACCATGGTGTTGCAGGGCCTGAACGATACCGACGAGCGAGTGCGCCAGGGCAAGCCGGTCACCCCGGCCTTCCTGTTCGCGGTGCTGCTCTGGGAGCCAGTGCGTCTGCGCGCGCAGGCGCTGGAGGCCGAGGGAATGGCGCCCTATACCGCTTTGCAGGTGGCGGCGGGTGACCTCGTCGAACGGCAATTGGCGCGGGTGGCCATTCCGCGGCGCTTCAACACGCCGATGCGCGAGATCTGGACCATGCAATCGCGCTTCCATTACACCAAGGGCAAGCGTCCTCAGCGTCTGGCGGCCCATCCGCGGTTCCGTGCGGCCTACGATTTCCTGTTATTGCGTGCACGCGCCGGTGAGGCTGACCCGGCGTTGGCCGAATGGTGGACCCGCTTTCAGGAAGAAGGTGGTGCGCCGCCTTCGCCATCAGCCGATGGGGAGACGCCCGCGCGCTCGCGTCGTCGCCGGGGCGGCCGACGGCGCCGGCGCAAGGCGGCCCCTGCGGAGTGAGTGCCATGACACGGGTCCATGTCGGGCTCGGCAGCAACCTGGATGATCCGCGCCGGCAGCTCGAGAGCGCCTTCGAGGCCCTGGCGACTCTACCCGAGAGCGTCCTGGTGGCCCGTTCCTCGCTGTACCGCTCCGCGCCCATGGGCCCCGCCGACCAGCCCGATTACCTGAACGCGGTGGCCGAACTGGACACGCAACTGGCGCCGCTGGCCCTGCTGGATGCCTTGCAGGACATCGAACAGGCACAACGGCGGGTACGCAGTCGCCGCTGGGGGCCGCGCACCCTGGATCTCGACCTGCTGCTCTATGGCGACCGCCAGATCGACCTACCGCGCCTGCAGGTGCCGCATCCGGGCCTGCACCAGCGCTGTTTCGTGCTGCTGCCGCTGCTGGAAGTGGCCGGCGACATCGAGATACCGAGGCGAGGGCGGGTATCAGCGCTGCTGCCCAGCTGCGGGCCGCCGGCGGCCTTTCGCCTGGATGATTGATCCGCGGGGCGCGGCTGGTCACAATGCCGCCCCACGAATAAGGGGTACCCCGGATGAACAAGATCACCATCACCACCCTCGAGCGCATGAAGGGCGCGGGTGAGAAGATCGTCGCGATCACAGCCTACGACGCCAGCTTCGCCCGCCTGTGCGAGAACGCTGGCGTAGACCTGCTGCTGGTCGGCGACTCACTGGGCATGGTGGTCCAAGGGCATGACAGCACGCTGCCGGTGACCCTGGACCACATGGTCTACCACACGGCCTGTGTGGTGCGCGCCACCGAGCGCGCGCTGGTCGTGGCCGACATGCCGTTCATGGCCTATGCCACCACCGACCAGGCACTGGCCACTGCCGCGCGCCTGATGAAGGAAGGTGGTGCACAGATGGTGAAGCTGGAAGGTGGCGTGCCCCAGCTCGAGACGGTGCGTTATCTCACCGAGCGGGGTATCCCGGTCTGCGGCCACCTCGGGTTGACCCCGCAGTCGGTGCACCAGCTCGGTGGTTACCGGGTGCAGGGGCGTGAGCCGGATGCCGCCAGTGCCATGCTGGAGGAAGCTGTGGCCCTGCAACAGGCCGGCGCGCAGTTGCTGGTACTCGAATGCGTGCCGCAAGGGTTGGCAACCGAGATCAGCAACCATCTCGATATCCCGGTCATCGGCATCGGCGCCGGTTCCGGCACTGACGGACAGGTATTGGTGCTCTACGACGTGATCGGCATCAGCGTGAACCGTATCCCGAAGTTTGCGCACAACTTCATGCAAGGGGCGGGCAGCATCGAGGGGGCGGTTCGGGCCTATGTCGAGGCCGTGCGCGAGGGCACCTTCCCGGGCCAGGAGCATACCTTCGAATGAAGACGGTCGAGCGGGTCGAGGCGCTGCGCGAGGCAGTGGCTGGGCTGCGAGCCCGTGGCCGGGTGGCCTTCGTGCCGACCATGGGCAATCTGCATGCCGGTCACCTGACACTGGTGCGCGAGGCGCGCCGGCATGCCGACAGCGTGGTGGTGAGCATCTTCGTCAATCCCCTGCAGTTCGGACCGAACGAGGACCTCGACAAGTACCCGCGTACGCTCGAGGCCGACCGCCGCGCGCTCGAGGCAGAAGGCGTAGACGTGCTGTTTGCGCCGCCGGTGGAGGTCATGTACCCGGTGTCGCTGGAGCAGCAGACACGGGTCGAGGTGCCGGAGATCAGCGCCCTGTATTGCGGCGCCTCGCGTCCCGGGCATTTCGCCGGCGTGGCCACTGTGGTGTGCAAGCTGTTCAACATGGTACAGCCGGACCTGGCGGTATTCGGCAAGAAGGACTACCAGCAGCTGCTGGTGATCCGCCGCATGGTGCGTGACCTGGCTATGCCGGTGGAGATCCTGGGGGTCGATACGGTGCGTGAACCCGACGGCCTGGCCATGAGTTCGCGCAATCAGTACCTCGACGTGGCCGAACGCGGCATTGCCCCACGGCTGTATGCCACGCTGCGCGCAGCGGCCGCCCGTGTGGCCGAGGGGGAGCGCGACTGGGACAAGCTGGCCGACTGGATCCGGACTGAGCTGGACGGTGCGGGTTTTCGTACTGACTATGCGGTAGTGGTGGATGCTGCCACCCTGCTGCCGCCAACGGACAAGAGCAGCAGGCTGGTGATTCTTGTTGCCGCCTGGCTCGGCAAGGCACGCCTGATTGACAATCTGGAGATGGAAATCAAGTGACGGGAACGACGTACCGGATTCCGATCCTTCTGACCTTCTTCCTGGCCTTCCTGAGCCTCGCAGCGGTTGCTGCGGAAACGCTCGCAGAACCACCGCAGGCGAGTGCGCCCAAGGCACCGCCCGCACACCTGGCCTCGCCGCGCGAGACCCTGCGTACCTTCCTGAGCGCCATGAACGACATCAAGCGCGGGGATGCCAAGCGTATCGAGGATGCCCTGGAGACGCTGGACCTGTCGCAGATCAGCGCCCCGGTGCGCCGTGAGATCGGCGAGAAGCGCGCCTGGATGCTGCTCGAGATCATGGACCGCACGCGCAAGGTAAACCTCAAGCGGGTGCCCAAGCGCCCGGACGGCAGCGAATGGATCTTCGCCCGGTACGACGACGGCATCATCCGCCTGCGTCGCCAGGAGGATGGTCGCTGGTTGTTCGACGCCTCGACCATCGAGCAGTTGCCGACGGTCTATGAGCGCATCGCCAGCCGCGCCCCGGTCAAGGGGCTGAACGACAACGCCGACTACCTGCCCTGGGAGATCCGCCTGCAACGCATGATGCCCGAGGCGCTGCGGCACAAGACCTTCCTGCTGGAAAACTGGCGCTGGGTGACGCTGCTGCTGGTGATCGTGCTCGGTGTGCTCGCCGACTGGGTGGTGAGCCGTACGTTGCGATACTTCATGCGCCGCTGGATGCGGCGAAACCCCGGCGATTATGCGGCGGTGGAAGATGGCGAGAACCGCCTGCGTCCGCTGGGCATGGTGGTCATGGCCGGCATCTGGTGGGCCGGTATCAACGCAATCGGCCTGCCGGAACTGGCGTTGCTGATCCTGCTGGTGGCGGTCAAGACCCTGGCCAGTCTGGCTGCGGTCTGGGCGGCCTACCGAGTGGTGGACATCTTTGCGGTCTGGCTGCGCGCCCGTGCCGCGGCCACCGAGAACAAGGTCGACGATGTGCTGGTGCCGCTGATCACCCGTTCGCTGAAGATCTTCGTCACCGTGATCGGCCTGGTGTTCATCGCCGACAACCTCAACATCGACATCACCGGGTTGCTGGCCGGCCTCGGACTGGGCGGTCTGGCCTTTGCCTTGGCTGCCAAGGACATGGTGCAGAACCTGTTCGGCTCGGTGACCGTACTGCTCGATCGCACGTTCACCGTGGGCGACTGGATCGTGCTCGACGACGTGGAAGGCACGGTGGAGCACATGGGCTTCCGCAGCACACGCATCCGTACCTTCTATAACTCGTTGGTGACCATCCCCAACTCGCGCTTCATCACCGCCAAGGTGGATAATATGGGCGCGCGCCGCTACCGGCGCTACAAGGCACATTTCGGGCTTACCTACGACACCCCACCGGAGCGTGTCGAGGCCTTCTGCGAGGCCCTGCGCGAGCTGGTGCGCGAGCATCCTTACATGCGCAAGGACTACTTCCACATCTATCTCAACGACTTGGGCGACAGCGCCCTGTCGGTGCTGATCTACGTCTTCTGGAAGACGCCAGACTGGACCACCGAGCTGCGTGAACGGCACCGCTTTCTGCTCGACTGCCTGCGCGTGGCGCGCGAGCTGGGCGTGGAGTTCGCCTTCCCCACGCAGACGCTGTACCTGCGCAACGAGGATTACGAACCGCCACAACCTGGCCAGCCACCGCTTTCCGAGGCGGCCGACCGAGGGCGCGAGGCCGCGCGCCGCGTAGTGGAGCAGACTCGGCAGGCCCTGAGGACGGAATGATGCGGCGTCCCGGCCTGCTGCTCCTGCTCATGGTGCTGTGGCTGGGCGAGACGAACGCCACTGACATGACCCTGGACGACGGTCGCCTGGCACTGGCTTTGGGTGACTATGCTCGTGCCAGGGCGCTGCTCGAACCACTGCACGCACAGGGTGAGCCGCGCGCCACCTTTTACCTGAGCCTGATTTACCAGAAGGGACTGGGCGTAGAGGCGGATCCTGAACGGGCGCGTCGCCTGTTACGGCAGGCCGCCGATGGTGGCGATCCAGCGGCCCAGTACAACCTGGGCAATGAATACCTGCGTGAGGGTACCGAGGCCGGTGCCGCACGCGCTGCCGCCTTGTGGCGCCAGGCGGCGGAACAGGGTCTGGTGCTGGCGCAGCACAACCTGGGCAGCCTGTATGCACTGGGCAAGGGTGTAGAGCGCGATCTCGAGCAGGCGCGCTACTGGTACCGCATGGCGCAACGCAATGGTTCCACCCGGTCTGCCGAGCTGCTCGCTGCACTCGACAAGCTGCAGGACGAAATCAGGGAAGGACAAGGGTCAGGGACAATCGTGGTGAATGCCGCCTGGCTGGCGGCGCGTCGGGACCAGGAGTTCACCCTGCAACTGCTGGCCACGCGCGATCGCGCGGTATTGGAAAAACTGGTGAGTTCCCGGGTCTGGCGACGTTCTCTGTTGCGTTATCGGATCCGCGCTGGCGACGGACAGGTCCTGTGGGCCCTGGGATATGGCATCTTTGCCGATGCGAAGCAGGCGGGGCGGGCCCGTCAGGAGTTGCCTGCGTGGCTCCGCGGCATGGACCCCTGGCCGCGCAGCCTGGCCAGCATCCGCGAGCGCCTGGCCGAGTAGCGTGTCTCATCCGGAGAGCAGGGAACGTACCTCGGCGATCTGCTCGGCTGGGCCTTCCAGTTCCAGCACCGTGATCTCGGTGTCCACGCCGACCCGTGCAAAAGCGCTGTAGTTGGGCCATTCCATCGGGCAGGTATCCGCATCCACCTTGCCGCTGGAAGCCAGGTGTTCCAGACGGGCGACCAGCACCAGGTCGGCGTAGTCGGCCTTTTCGCGTTCGCGCTTCAGGTCCAGGCAGGCTACCGGTACTTCAGCCAGACAATCCGCGAACTGCCATTCGCGCAGCATGTCGCGACCAAGTGCTGGGGCGACTTCGTTCAGCAGGCGCTCGACCAGCGCCTGATCGGCCTCGAAGCCCAGTTCCAGCTCGAGCCTGGTGAACACCGGCAAGGCGCCGATGTTGTGGATCAGCCCGGCGAGCATGGCCTGTTCGGGGTCGAGCCCGTGCACGCTGGTGGCCAGTACGCGGGCGATGGCGGCAACCTCCACGCTGTCGTTCCAGATGCGGCGAAAGGCATGGTCCAGTGCGTCGGAGGTGGCCTGGAATATCTGTTTCATGGCCAGGCTGATGACCAGGTTCTTGACCAGCTTCAGACCCATGCGGGTGACGACCGTCTGGATATTGTCGATGCGGCGTGCACCACCGTAGAGGGCACTGTTGGCGACTTGCAGCAGGCGCGCGGTAAGCGCCGGGTCCTGGGTCACGATCTCGGCGATGGTCGCAGCGTTGCTGTCTTCGCTCTCGACCGCTTCGCGCACCCGAAGCGCGACCTCGGGCAGGGTGGGCAACTGGATACGGTTGGTGGCGATATCCCCGAGGATCTGCTCAGCGAAGGTGGAGGGATCGAGTACGACAGCAGACATGAATGGGTGCCCCTTTTCAGCGAGATACCTCTGTAACGGCCAGTTGTGGTGAACTTGAATCGAACACCTGGCCAGCGGGGGCGTCCCATAAATGCCGTGAGTCGGGCTTTCGCCCGACCAATTGGGCTAGGAACCGCTACTGGGTGAAAGTGTAGGGCAGATCGAGGAAGGTCAGTTGCGGGCCGTCTACGGTGCCCAGGTGTATGTCGCCGGCCTCGGCGGCGGCGATCTCGATCACCGCCAGGGCCTCGTAGCCGCCGTCCGGCGAGGGGGCGGACGAGACGATGCGTCCGGTGCCTTGGCCCGAGGCGCTGTGCGGCGAGTAAAGGGTCTCGCCGGGCGCGGGCTGATCGCTGCTGTCGATGCGCACCCGGTACATGCGGCGCTTGAGTTTACCCAGGTAGTGCATGCGCGCAACGATCTCCTGGCCGGTATAGCAGCCCTTGGTGAAACTCACGCCGTCGATGATATGGAGGTTGGTCATCTGCGGGACGAAGGCTTCGACCGTGGCCTCGTATACCGTGGGGATGCCGGCTCGGATGTCGAGCAATGCCCAGGCGACCGCCGAGGTGGGCCGGGCTGTGCCAGCAGCCTTTTCCCACAGGACCTGCATGGCCTCTGGCTCGCCCAGCACCTGGAAGCGTGGGCGGTCACCGGGGATGCGGATCACGGTGTAGCCGTCGAGACTGTGCACGCCGTTGTCTTCACTCGGCGGATCGATGGGCAGTAGGCCGGGGGCGCAGTCGCCAGACAGTTCGATGCGCACCAGCCTGTCGCTGACATCCTCGATCTGCACCTTCGAGCGCAACACGAACATGCGCAGCCGCTGCAGGGTGGCAGCCAGACGCTCAGCGGGGAGCATCAACAGCAGCGCGTCGTCGCGTTCGAGGATACGGAAGCTCGCCAGCATGCGCCCCTTGGGGCTGCAATAGGCGCTGAGCTGGCTGTGGGTGGCGTCGACCTTGTTGATGTCGTTGGTGAGCTGACCCTGCAGGAAGTTGCGTGCGTCTTCTCCGCTCACCTGGAGCAGGCCGATGTGCGAGAGATCGGTCAGGGCACAGTCGGGGAGGGGGCCGTCGTCGAGCCGTTGTTGGTTCAGGAATTCCTGCCAGTCCAGCATGGATGTTCTCCGCAAATCCTCGGGGTGGGCAGGTATCATAGCCAACTTCCGAGTCGATTTTTCGCAGTCTCCCGAGGGAATTCCACGTGTCCGCATCCATCCGCGCCGGCAGTCTGGTGCTCTACAAGATCCACCCGGCCCGGGTCAGCGCGGTGGGCGAGAAGATCGAGATCGAACTGGCCGGCGGTAAGTCGCGCAAGGTGCGTCCCAAGGACGTCAGCTTGTTGCACCCGGGGCCGCTGAATTCGCTCGCTGCCCTGGAAGCCCCGGAAGCCAATGTCGAGGAGGCCTGGGAGCTGTTGCAGGGCGAGCAGCCGACCTTCGAGGAGCTGGCTGAGCTGGTGTTTGGCGAGTTCACCCCGGCCAGCGCCTGGGCCACCTGGGAACTGTTGCAGAATGGTCTGTATTTCGCCGGTGACCCTGCAGCCGTGAAGGTCAATGCCCCCGAGGTGGTCGCCGCGCTACGCGCCGAACGCGAACGCAAGCAGCGCGAGGCCGAGGAATGGGAGGGCTTTCTCGTCCGCGTGGAGCAGGCGGCGCTCGAGGAGGAGGACCGCAAGCGCCTGGCCGAGGTGGAACGTGTTGCCCTGGGGGATGCCACGAGGAGCCGCATCCTGAGCCACTTCAAGGTGGACGCCACGCCGGAGGCGGCACACCGTTTCCTGTTGCGCTGCGGCTACTGGCCGGCCGAGTACAACCCCTGGCCGCAGCGCGCCGGCGTGGTGCTCGAATCGCCGGAGATCGGTGTGCCGGCCCTGCCCGAGGAAGACCGGCTCGACCTGACCCACCTCGAGGCCTGGGCGATCGACGATGTCGGCAACCAGGACCCGGACGATGCCATCAGCCTGGACGGCGACTACCTGTGGGTGCACGTGGCCGATGTGGCTGCCCTGGTGCGCCCCGATGGGCATCTCGACCAGGCGGCGCGCGAGCGCGCGAGCAATCTCTACCTGCCCGAGCGTACCGTCACCATGTTGCCGCCGGCGCTCACCGAGCAGCTGGGCCTGGGCCTGCAACCGGTCTCCCCGGCGCTGTCGATCGGCCTGCGCCTGGTCGACGGCGAGCCGCGTGACATCCGTATCGAGCGCACCTGGGTGAAAGTCTCGCGCACCAGCTACGAGGCGGCCAACGAGCGCCTGCACGAGCCGCTGTTCGCGCGCCTGGCAGAACTCACCACCGTCTATCGCGCGCGACGGCTGGCGCGCAATGCGGCGCGCATCGACCTGCCCGAGGCCGCGGTCCGCGTGATCGACGACGAAGTGGTGATCCGCCCGCTGCCCAAGATGCCGGCGCGCGACCTGGTGACCGACGCCATGTTGATGGCCGGCGAGGCGGTGGCCCGCTTCGCCGAGGCCAATGAGTTGCCTATCCCCTATGCCATGCAGCCCGAGCCTGAGGAGATCCGCCAGCCACAGACCCTGGCCGAGATGTATGCCTACCGGCGGCTGTTCAAGCCGAGCAATACGGTGCTGCACCCCGAGCCGCACTTCGGCCTGGGGCTGGAACGTTATGCCCGCGCCACCAGCCCGCTGCGCCGCTATGCCGACCTGCTGGTGCACCAGCAGTTGCGTGCCTTCGTCGCCGGGATGGAGCCCATGTCACGCGAGACCCTGGCCGAGCGCATCGCCGGTATCGACGTGGCGGGCGGGCGCATCCGCCGCGCCGAGCGCCAATCCAACCTGCACTGGAAGCTGATCTACCTGCAGCGTCACCCCGGATGGGAGGGTGAGGCGGTGGTCGCCGCACTCGAGGAGCGCAAGGTTGTACTCATCATCCCCGAGCTGGCGATGGAGATCCGCATGCGCCCGCACGATCGTTTCGCGCCCGATCAGACGGTGCGCCTGCGCCTGCGCGACCTCGATCTCACCACCCAGGACGTCTGGTTCCAGGTGGTCTGACCGGCCTTGACCGCCGGGGGCGAAAGCTGGCCTACTCGGGTTCCGGTAACTGAGGGTGCTGGACATGCTCGATAAGTTCTGTCGCTGGCTGGCCATTTGTTCAATGATGCCTCCGCTGGCATTTGCCGAGGTGCAGACCGGCAGCGACCCGGAGACCGGCCTGCGCTTCTGGCAGTGGTCGGAGGATGGAGTCTCTGTGCGGCTGGTGCAGCGTCTACCCGACCAGACCCGGGGCTTTTTCCTGGCGCGCGGCTTCCGTGCTGCCGAGGCTGATCGCATCGCCCGGGCCTGCGTGTTCCAGACAATCTTCCGTAACGACGGTGCCCGCCCGGTGGATTTCGATCTGCGTGACTGGCGGGTGCTGCACCAGGGTCAGTCCTCGCGGCTGCGCGTGCGCGAGGACTGGGACGCGCTCTGGCCGGAGGATGCGGTGTCCAAGGCGGCACGCATTGCCCTGCGCTGGTCGCTGCTGCCGACCCGCCAGCACTTCGAGCCCGGCGACTACAACTGGGGCATGAGCGCTTACGGGTTGGCGCCGGGCAGCCGTTTCGACCTCCGCCTGGTACTGCACATCGGCGGGCAGCCGGTGGAGGCGTTGTTGCCCGGTATCGAATGCCCCCGTGACGGAGACAAACCATGAAAACGATTTTCCGCTTGTTCGGGTTGCTGTTGCTGACCGGGCTCGTGCTGGCGCAGCAGCCCGGACGCGGCCTGACCCCGGTGGAGGGGCGGCCCGAGGCCCCGGATTTCACCTTGCTGGATCTGGATGGCGAGACTCACCGCCTGGCCGACTATCGTGGCAAGGTCGTCATCGTCAACTTCTGGGCCACCTGGTGCCCACCCTGCCGTGCCGAGATGCCGTCCATGCAGCGTGCCTGGGAAAAACTCCGGGAACAGGGCGTGGTGATGCTGGGTGTCGATGTGGGCGAAGACGAGGAGACGGTGTTCCAGTTCCTGGCCGATTACCCGGTGGAGTTTCCCCTGCTGCTGGACCAGGACTCCCGGGTGATCGAGCGCTGGGGTGTGCGTGGCCTGCCCACCACCTTCGTGGTCGATCCTGAGGGGCGGCTGGCCTATCGTGCCGTGGGCGGGCGCAAATGGGACAGTCCCCGGTTGCTGGAAGCAGTGCTCGCTCTACGCCATTGATGACGTCGATGGCGATATTCGGCACAACATCGGGCGGGAAGTGCTATCTTGTGCATCAGTGTATCGCCATATACTGATTCGCCGTCGGGGGGCCACATGAAACCGCCATTGCGCGACAACTTCGGCCGGACCATCGACTACCTGCGCCTGTCGGTCACCGACCGTTGTGACCTGCGCTGCCAGTACTGCATGCCCAAGGGGTTCAAGAATTTCGCCGAACCCGGTAGCTGGTTGAGCTTCGAAGAACTGGCGCGCCTGATGGCGGTGTTCGCCCGTCTGGGCCTGCGTCATCTGCGGCTGACCGGCGGTGAGCCGCTGGTACGCCGTGACCTCCCAGTGCTGGTGCGCATGCTCGCCGAGATCCCCGGCCTGCAGGATATCTCGCTCTCCAGCAACTGCATGCGCATGGAGAAGCTGGCCGGTCCGCTGGTCGAGGCCGGGGTGAAGCGGCTGAACGTGAGTCTGGACTCGCTGCGCCCGGAGCGTTTCCGCGAGATCACCGGCGGGGGACGGCTGGACAAGGTGTTGCGCGGTATCGAGGCGGCGCGCGAGGCCGGCATGTGGCCGATCAAGATCAACACTGTGGCCATGAAGGGCTTCAACGACGACGAGTTCGACGACCTGATCGCCTATTGCGTCGAGCATGGCTACGCCCTGCGCTTCATCGAGACCATGCCGGTGGGCGACACCGGGCGCCGGGCCCTGGGCAGTTACCTTAACCTGCAGCAGGTGCGCCAGGAGCTGGTCGAGCGGCACGGCCTGGTGCCGGCTTCAATGGTCGGTGCCGGACCTGCCCGCTATTACCGGGTGCCCGGCAGCGAGACGCGCATTGGCTTTATCACCCCCATCTCCCAGCACTTCTGCGCTACCTGCAACCGGGTGCGCTTGTCCTGTGAGGGTGATCTGTTCGCCTGTCTGGGTGACGAGCACCGTTATGGCCTGCGCGAGCCTCTGCGCGCCGGGTGCAGCGATGAGGAACTGGCCGAGCACGTGCTTGCCGCGATCAACCTCAAACCCGAGCGCCACGAGTTCAACGAGCGCCAGGAGAAGGTGGTGCGCTTCATGTCCATGACGGGCGGTTGAGTCGTTCTTGATCCGGCGCATTATTCTGTAGGAGCAAACCCGATATACTCCGCGCCTGGAAGGAACCTCTGATCAAGCTCTTGGCCACGCGTGGGGGAGGGGAATGCAGCACTTGATTCAGAGCTCCCCTGAACGTCCGCCTGCAGGAGAACGGCATGTCCGACAGCGAGACCCCGAATACCGGCGACATTTCCCCCAACACCCCGGCGGCCGAGTTCGCCGCCTGGTGTGAGGCCGAGTTCGAGCGCCGTCGCAACTCGGGTGACGACTTCGATGAGGGGCATTATCGCAAGGCCATGCAGTTGGTCATCGAGCGCCTGCAACGATTGGAAGACGAGGGCCGGGCATGATCATCACGCGCATCAAGGGCTGCAACATCCTCAAGTACCGCCGCCTCGAGCTGGCCTTGCCGGAGAGCGGCCTGATCGCCATCAGCGGGCAGAACGAGTCGGGCAAGAGTAGTATCGGTGAGGCGGTCTGCTTCGCCCTGTTCGGGCGAACCTTTTCCATCGGTCCCGATGAGCTGGACAAGGTGGTGCGCTGGGGCGAGAACCACTGCACGGTCACCCTCGACTTCACCGTCGACGGGGTGGCCTGGGAACTCTCGCGCATGCTCGATCGTGATGGCAACCACGGCGCCAGCCTGACGAGGGCGGGGGACGAGGAGCCGGTTGCGCGGGGCGTGAAGGTGGTCAACGAGCGGCTGGTGGAGCTGGTCGGCTTCGAGTACGAGCAGTTCGTCGAGTCCTTTTACCTGGCGCAGCGCGAGATCACCACCCCGCATCCGCACAGCCAGGCGGTCAAGATCATGGCTGGCATCGCCCCGCTGGAGCGGGTGCGCGAGGAAATCGCGGGCGAGATCCGTGAGCGCCACGAGCTGCTCGGCGAGGTGCAGGCCGAGATCGACACGGTACGCAGCGACCTGGACGCGCTGGATGTCGAGCCGGGGCGGCTGGAACGACTCGAGCGCGAGCGTGCCACCCTGCGCGACCAGGCCGACCAGGTCGGTGGCCTGGGAGAGGAGATCGCGCAGCGCGTGGATACCTATGCAGAACACATGCGCGCCATCTACCAGGCGCAGTCGGCACGCTCGCGCGCGGCCTTCCTGCGTTTTGTCTTCTTCCTGCTGGCGCTGGCCGCCCTGGCCCTGTGGTGGCTGCTGGGCGAGGGCGCGGAGATGCCGCTGGCCGGACAGGTGCGTGGTCTGCTCGACCAGTATGCGCCGCAATATGTCCAGGTGCCGCTGCAGTGGTGGCTGTGGGGCGCCGCGGGGCTGGGCGGCTTGTTCCTGTTGAGCTGGCTGCGTGTTGCCGCCAAGGGGGGGCGGGTGCGCCGCTTGCGCGCCGAGGCCGGACAATTGGCCGAGAGTCTGCAACGCGCGCGCGACCTGGAGATCGAGATCGAGCAGCCGTTGCCCGAGGCGCTGGAGGAGACACCGGCGGCGCCTGCCGGGGAGAGCGCCGAGGAGGCGTTGGACGACGAGGCCGGGGAGGAGGCGTCGGTCGAAGTGGTACCCGAGCGGCCCGATGCCATGGCCTTCGAGTCGCTGGTCGAACGCATTGCCAGCGGCGAGGCTGCGGTGCGCCAGGTGCGCGCTTATGTCGAGCCCGAACTGGTCTGGCTGGACTGGGTGCGCGAGCAGCTGGGGGCGGAGGTCGCGACGCTCGATGCGGCTATCGAGGAGGAGCAGGCACGCCTGCGTGAGGCAACCAACCTGGGACAGGTGCTAGAGGGGCTGCGCGAGCAACGCGAGGAGGTCGAGGCGCGCATCCGCCTGCGCGAGACCGCGATCGAGCTGCTGGAAGGCGCGGTCGGTGCCCTGTCCAACCAGTTCAACCGCGACATCAAGGAGCTGGTGGCACGACTGCTGCCGCGTTTCACCGACGGGCGCTACGAGCACCTGCAGATCGACCGGGATCTCAGCGTGCGGGTCTTCTCCGCCGAGAAGCGCGATTTCATGGACCTCGAGGAAGTCTCCAGCGGCACCCAGCGCCAGATCATGCTGGCGCTGCGCCTGGCCTTGTCGCAGAAGCTGCTGGCGCGCAAGGTGCGCGGTCGCCAGTTCGCCTTCCTCGACGAGCCCTTCGCCTTCTTCGACGAGGAACGCACCCGCCGCGCATTGGCGGCCCTGGCCGAGCTGGGCGAGGACATCAGCCAGGTGTGGATCGTGGCGCAGAGCTTCCCCGAGGATGCCGGGGTGGGCTTTGATGTGCACATCGAATGCCGTCGTGAACAGGACGAGCTGGTGCGGGGTATCGAATAGCCTGGTCCAGTTGGAGATGTGTCTGTTGCGACTCTCCCTCCCGCCCCCCGTGATTGGGGGAAGGGTTAAAACACTTTGTCCATGAGATTTCTTTGCGAGGGCGGGGGCACGGAGATAGCCGCCGCCATGCTTCTCCAGGTGACATTCCCAGCGAAGCTGCATACCATTCGCTGTCTGTCGTAACCACTGCTCCAGCCTGTATGAAGACCAGCGCCGAAATCCGTTCTGCCTTTCTTGACTACTTCGCGGAGAAGGGCCACCAGATCGTCGACTCCAGTCCCCTGGTGCCGGCCAACGATCCGACCCTGTTGTTCACCAACGCCGGCATGGTGCAGTTCAAGGACGTGTTCCTGGGTAAGGACAAGCGTTCCTACACGCGTGCGGCCAGCGCCCAGCGCTGCGTGCGTGCCGGCGGCAAGCACAACGACCTCGAGAATGTCGGCTACACCGCGCGGCATCACACCTTCTTCGAGATGCTGGGCAACTTCAGCTTCGGCGACTACTTCAAGCGCGAGGCCATCGGTTTTGCCTGGGAATTCCTGACCGAACGCCTGGGTCTGCCGCCCGAGCGGCTGTGGGTGACCGTCTACGAGGAGGACGACGAGGCGGCCGAGATCTGGCTGAACGAGATCGGTGTCGATCCGGCGCGTTTTACCCGCATCGGCGACAAACCGGGCGGCAAGCGCTTCGAGAGCGACAATTTCTGGAGCATGGGGGACACCGGTCCCTGCGGTCCCTGTTCGGAAATCTTCTACGACCATGGCCCCGAGGTCTGGGGTGGCCCTCCTGGATCGCCCGAGGAGGACGGGGACCGTTACATCGAGATCTGGAATCTGGTGTTCATGCAGTACAACCGTGACGCCGAGGGCAACATGACGCCGTTGCCCAAGCCCTCGGTGGACACCGGTATGGGGCTGGAGCGGCTGGCCGCGGTGTTGCAGGGGGTGCATTCGAACTACGAGATCGACCTGTTCCAGGGGCTGATCCGCGCCGCCGCCCGGGCCACCGGTACCGACGACCTGGAATCCAAGTCGCTGCGCGTGCTTGCCGATCACATCCGCTCCTGCGCCTTCCTGGTGGTCGATGGTGTGCTGCCGGGCAACGAGGGCCGGGGCTATGTGCTGCGCCGCATCATCCGTCGTGCCATCCGTCACGGCTACCAGCTCGGCCAGCATGAGCCCTTCTTCCACACCCTGGTCGATGCCCTGGACGAGCAGATGGGCGACGCCTATCCCGAGCTGCGGCGTTCGAAGGAACACGTCAAGCGGGTGTTGAAGGTTGAGGAAGAACGTTTCGCCGAGACCATCGAACACGGCATGCGTATCCTCGATGAGGCCATCGAGGGCCTGGACGGCAAGGTGATCCCCGGCGAACTGCTGTTCAAACTGTACGATACCTACGGTTTCCCGCTGGATCTGACCGCGGACATTGCACGCGAGCGCGGGCTGGAAGTGGACGAGGCCGGCTTCGAGCGCGAGATGGCCGCGCAGCGGGAGCGGGCGCGCGCCGCTAGCCAGTTCAGCACCGAGCAGCAGGCCACGGTCGCGCTGGAGGGGGTGACCGACTTTACCGGCTACGAGCGTCTGGAGGACCAGTCCACCGTGGTGGCCCTGTTCCACGACGGCGAGGCGGTGGACCGCCTCGGCCCGGGTGAGCAGGGCATGGTGGTGCTTGATCGCACCCCCTTCTATGCGGAGTCGGGCGGCCAGGTAGGCGATGCCGGCGAGCTGGTCGCCAACGGTGTGCGTTTCGAAGTCGAGGACACGCGCAAGCAGGGTGGGGCGGTGTTCGGGCACCTGGGTCGCATGGCCGAGGGCGAACTGAACATCGGTGATCGCGTGAGTGCGCAGGTGGACGAGGCGCGCCGCCACGCCATCGCGCTCAACCATTCCGCCACCCACCTGTTGCACGCGGCGCTGCGCCAGATCCTCGGCGAGCACGTGCAGCAGAAGGGCTCGCTGGTCGAGGCCGCACGCCTGCGTTTCGACTTCTCGCACTTCGAGCCGGTCTCGCGCGAGCAGCTGCAGGCCATCGAGCGCCTGGTCAACGAACAGGTCCGCGCCAATCATCTGGTAGAGACGCGCATCATGTCGCTGGATGATGCCAAGGCCGTTGGCGCCATGGCCCTGTTCGGCGAGAAATACGACGAGCAGGTGCGGGTGTTGCGCATGGGCGATTTCTCCATCGAGCTGTGCGGCGGCACCCATGTCAAGGCCACCGGCGATATCGGCTTGTTCCGCATCGTTGCCGAGTCGGGCATTGCCTCGGGAGTGCGACGTATCGAGGCAGTCACTGGTGCCGCGGCCATCGAGGCCATGCAGCGTGACGACGACCGCCTGTTCGAGATCGTCGGCCTGCTCAACGCCGGGCGTGACGACGTGGTGGACAAGGCCGCGCGCTTGGTCGAGCAGGAACGCCGGCTGGAGAAGGAGCTGGCGCAGCTGAAGTCGAAGCTGGCCGCCGCGGCGGGTGCCGATCTGGCCGGCCAGGCCGAAGAGATCGCCGGCATCAAGGTACTGGCCGCCAAGGTGGAAGGCGTGGAACCGAAGGCGCTGCGTGACCTGCTCGACCAGCTCAAGCAGAAGCTGGGCAGCGGGGTAATCCTGCTGGCGGTGGAGAACGGCGGCAAGGTCAACCTCATTGCCGGGGTCACCAAGGATCTGACCGACCGCTTCAAGGCCGGTGACCTGGTGCGCGAGGCTGCGGCCAAGGTCGGCGGCAAGGGTGGTGGGCGGCCTGACATGGCGCAGGCCGGCGGCAGTGATCCGGCCGGCATCCCCCAGGCCCTGGCACTGGTCGCCGAGTGGGTGCGCGAGCGCGCCTGAAACCCCTTCGCGGCGGGGACGCCACAACGACAGGACCAAAAAGGTCACCTGTAGGTCGGCCTTCAGGCCGACATGTCGGGCTCAAGTCCGATCCACGTCGGAACCAGAACAGGCTCTTTATCGTGACGGGGGAATGCGGTCTAATACCGCGCTTTCCAGTAATCGGCAGTAAAGCAAGATGGCACTGATCGTCCAGAAGTATGGCGGCACCTCGGTCGGCACGGTGGAACGCATTCAGAACGTCGCTCGCCGGGTGAAGAAGCGCCGTGACGCCGGTGACGACGTGGTGGTGGTGGTCTCGGCCATGTCCGGCGAGACCAATCGCTTGATCGCGCTCGCCGGCGAGATCACCGATAACCCCGACCCGCGCGAACTCGACGTGCTGGTGACCACCGGCGAGCAGGTGACCATCGCCCTGCTGTCGATGGCCCTGCAGGCGATTGGTTGTGATGCTCGCTCCTACACCGGCGCTCAGGTGCGCATCCTCACTGACAGCGCGCACGGCAAGGCGCGCATCAGCGACATCGATGATGTGCGCGTGCATGCCGACCTCAAGGCCGGCCGCGTAGTGGTGGTGGCCGGTTTCCAGGGCGTGGACGAGCACGGCAACATCACCACCCTGGGACGCGGCGGCTCGGATACCACTGCGGTGGCCATGGCGGCGGCGCTGAAGGCTGACGAGTGCCAGATCTTCACCGATGTCGATGGGGTGTACACCACCGACCCGCGCGTGGAGCCGCGTGCGCGCAAGCTCGACCGCATCACCTTCGAGGAGATGCTGGAGATGGCCAGTCTTGGCTCCAAGGTGTTGCAGATCCGCTCGGTGGAGTTCGCCGGCAAGTACAACGTGCCCCTGCGCGTCCTCTCCAGTTTCGAGGAGGAGGGCGAGGGCACCCTGATCACATTCGAGGAGGAAGGCGTGGAAGCGGCAAAGATCTCGGGCATCGCATTCAACCGTGACGAGGCCAAGCTGACCATCCGGGGCGTACCCGATCAGCCAGGCGTAGCGTACGAGATCCTCGGCCCGATAGGTGACGCCAACATCGAAGTCGACATGATCGTGCAGAACATCGCCAACGATGGCACCACCGACTTCACCTTCACCGTCAACCGTGGCGAGTTCGCCAAGGCCAAGGCCATCCTCGAAAAGACCGCCAGCGAGCTGGGCGCGCGTGAGGTCATCGGCGACGACAAGATCGTCAAGATCTCGCTGGTCGGCGTCGGTATGCGCTCGCATGCCGGCATCGCCAGCAAGATGTTCGAAACCCTGTCGAAGGAAGGCATCAATATCCAGATGATCTCCACCTCCGAGATCAAGATCTCGGTCGTGGTGGATGAAAAGTACCTGGAGCTCGGTGTGCGCGCCCTGCACGAGGCCTTCGGACTCGACCAGGAAGGGGAATAATAATTGCCATTCGAGCAGGGTCTCTGATCTTCTGCTATGAATGGGTTACTGGTAGAATATCGGCTGCCCGAACAACAACAGACAACCGGGTTGGTTGGCAAACTCAGGACACGAGGCCAAGACAGGCCCCGTGCAGGCACGCAGGAGAGATCTCATGTTGATTTTGACGCGCAGGGTCGGAGAGACCTTGATGATTGGCGACGACGTTTCGGTAACCGTGTTGGGTGTCAAGGGTAACCAGGTTCGCATCGGGGTCAATGCCCCGCGTGATGTCTCTGTACACCGCGAGGAGATCTACGAGCGGATCAAGAACGAGCAACAGGCCAAGTCCGAATAAGTTGCTTCGCGACTGGCCCTGAGGGGCCAGAATATGCGAGAATGCGCCCCGCTGACGCGGGGCTTTCCGTTTCATCTTCAGAAGGCTCCCAGTTCGGCACAGGGGATAGTGAGGCTGCATACAGTGTGATCCCCTGCCGCGCCCGTGAGGGCCGCTGGAAAGCTGCACAATACCGGAGAGTTGGCCGAGTGGCTGAAGGCGCTCCCCTGCTAAGGGAGTATGGGGTTAATAGCTCCATCGAGGGTTCGAATCCCTCACTCTCCGCCATTTTCTTAAGCTGTTGAATAAAAACAAGAAAGCCTGGAAGGCTTCGGGCCCTTATCCACAATCCCATCCACTACGGCCAAGCCATGCAAGCACGCAAGGTGCGCCAGATCACGGGACAATGAGGGCGTAGGCCCTGATCTCCAGCCAAAACCGGCATGACCAGGAGATTCCAGATCTGCTCGACGTCTTTTCCTTGTCTGCCCGGGTACTTGTTCGCCCCTTGAAGAGGGACTCCAATGGGAATCCCATGAGCAAGGGAGGGACTGCATGAATGATTGTCTGAAAAGCTTCATCAAAGGTGCCCAGGAAACCCCTCGTGGATTTTGTGCGCCGGCAATCGTTGCGTGGTGTTGGAGGGGCTTGGCCCGCTCTGCTGACTGCCCCTATATCCCGATGTCTGTACAAGGTGACGGGCAAGTTTGCACTGGTGGCTGGCCCGGTTCTGGTGGGCGCTGTGGTGGCGTTGTCCGGGGATGTCCGGCTGGGCATCCTCATGCTGGTGTTGGTTGCCAGTGCCTGGCTGCTCTCGAGGGTGGACGTGGCCGCGGGTGAGCGGCAGGCGGGCGCGGCATGAGCTGGCTGCTGCTGGGCCTGCTGTTGTTCGCGGTCATCGCGGGGCCCCAGTGGTGGGTGCAACGGGTGCTGGCGTACTACCACCGTGAACCCGAGCCCAATTTCCCGGGTACCGGTGGCGAGCTAGCGCGGCATCTGCTCAATCGTTTCGGTCTGGAAGAGGTTCGGGTGGAGGCGACCGAGCAGGGTGACCACTACGATCCGGTCGCCCGCGCGGTACGGCTGACACCGGACAAGCTGGAGGGCCGTACCCTCACCGCCATCACGGTGGCGGCGCACGAGGTAGGCCATGCCCTGCAGCATGCCGCGGGCGAACCGCTGTTCGCCTGGCGATCCCGCCTGGCCCGCCTGGCTATCGCGGCCGAGCGTTTCGGTTCTTTCCTGCTGTTCGCCGCCCCCGTACTGGTGTTGTTGATACGCTTGCCGCAGCCGGCCCTGTTGAGCGCGGCGGGCGCCTTCCTGATGATGGGGTTCAGCCTGCTGGTGCAGTTTCTGACCCTGCCGGTGGAACTGGATGCCAGCTTTCGCAAGGCCTTGCCACTGCTGGAAGCCGGTTATCTGGATGAGAAGCAGGTGCCTGCGGCGCGGCGCATTTTGCGGGCGGCAGCCTGGACCTACGTGGCAGGTGCCCTGGCCGGCTTGCTCAATTTCTGGCGTTGGCTGGCGGTGTTGCGCAGGTGAGTCGTCGCGTTGTCGGCCAGACTTCTTGTAGGAGGCCCGTCCTCGGGCAGAATGGACGCCTATTCCGGGCTTGAAACCGGCCGTCTCCGCCCCCACATTGGCGCGCATCCGATCCACAGTACAGCAAGAGGACCGCACATGACTGCTGCTGCACAGAAGGAGACACGGGAGTTCCAGGCTGAGGTCAGCCAGGTGCTCAACCTGGTGATCCGCTCGCTCTATTCCAACAAGGAGATCTTCCTGCGCGAGTTGATCTCCAATGCCTCGGACGCCGCCGAGAAGCTGCGTTTCGAGGCTCTGGGCAACGATGCCCTGTATGAGGACGATCCGAACCTGCGTATCCGCATCGAGGTGGACCGCGAGGCGCGCACCATCACCATCGACGACAACGGCATTGGCATGAGCCGCGATGAGGTGGTGGGGAACATCGGCAGCATCGCCAGCTCGGGCACCCGCAAGTTCCTCGAGCAGCTCTCGGGCGACCAGGCCAAGGACAGCGCCTTGATCGGCCAGTTCGGGGTGGGTTTCTACTCGGCCTTCATCGTCGCCGACCGGGTGACCCTGGAGACTCGCCGCGCCGGTCTGCCCGCGGACCAGGGGGTGCGCTGGGAGTCTACCGGCGAGGGCAGCTACACGCTGGAGACCATCGACAAGCCGGCTCGCGGCACCCGCATCACCCTGCACCTGCGCGAGGAGGACGCCGAGTTCGCCGATCCCTGGAGGCTGCGTGGCATCATCAACAAGTTCTCCGATCACGTCGCCATCCCCATCGAGATGCGCAAGGAGGCGGTCGGCGAGGAAGAGGACGACAAGGATAAGGACAAGGCCCCCGAGTGGGAGCAGGTCAACAAGGGCACGGCGTTGTGGCTGCGCAACAAGTCCGAGGTCAGCGAAGAAGAGTACAAGGACTTCTACAAGTACCTTACCCACGACTTCGACGAGCCGCTGGCCTGGACCCACAACCGGGTGGAGGGCAAGCAGGAGTACAGCACGCTGCTCTACATTCCGAAGCATGCCCCCTTCGACCTGTGGGACCGCGAGCAGAAGCATGGGGTCAAGCTGTACGTGCGCCGGGTCTTCATCATGGACGAGGCGGACAAGCTGATGCCCCACTACCTGCGCTTCGTGAAGGGCGTGGTCGACTCGTCCGACTTGCCGCTGAATGTCTCGCGCGAGCTGTTGCAGAGTGACCGGCGCATCGACAGCATCCGCTCGGCCAATACCAAGCGCATCCTCAACCTGCTCGAGAAAATGGCCAAGGACGAGCCGGAAAAGTACGCCACCTTCTGGAAGGAATTCGGCAAGGTGATGAAGGAAGGCCCGGCCGAGGACTTCGCCAACCGCGAGAAGATTGCCTCGTTGCTGCGCTTCCACTCGACGAAGGCCGAGGGCGACGAGCCGACGGTGTCGCTGGATGCCTATCTCGAGCGCATGCCCGAGAAGCAGGAGAAGATCTACTATCTCACGGCCGACACCCTGGCCGCGGCGCGCAACAGCCCGCATCTCGAGGTGTTCAAGAAGAAGGACATCGAGGTGTTGCTGCTCACCGACCGGGTGGACGAGTGGCTGGTCTCGCACCTCACCGAATACAAGGGCAAGTCCCTGCAATCGGTGGCCAAGGGAGAACTGGATCTGGGCGAGCTCGAGGACAAGGCAGACCGCGAAAAGGCCGAGAAGGCTGCCGAAGAGCACAAGGACCTCATCGAGCGCATCGAGAAGGTGCTGGGTGATGCGGTTAAGGATGTACGCGCCTCGACCCGGCTCACCGAGTCACCCGCCTGCCTGGTGGTCGACCAGTACGAGATGAGCCAGAACCTGGCACGGGTGCTCAAGCAGCTCGGGCAGGATGCGCCCATGCCCAAGCCCATCCTCGAGCTGAATCTCGAGCACCCGCTGCTCGAGCGCCTGGAGAAGGAGGCTGACGAAGAGAAGTTTGCCGACCTCACCCGGCTGATCTTCGAACAGGCCATGCTCGCCGAGGGCGGTCAGCTCGACGACCCGGCCAGTTTTGTGCATCGGCTCAACCGGCTGATCCTCGACATGCAGGGGTGAAGGGCGATGTCGGTCTGAAGACCGACCTGCAGGGGCTGTGGTTCTCCCCCGGCCCCATGGGGCGCAGGTCGGACTTCAGTCCGACACCTCGCCGCTCAAGGGAAAGGCCGGGAAGGGGGATTCCGGGGGTGCTAGACTTTGACCTACCACTTTCCACTCGGTTTTCCCTGTGTCCGACGACAACATCATTCCTTTCCCAGGCCAGCTCAAGGATGCTATCGACGACGAGCGTTGGCAGCAGCTTCAGGGCGAGTTTTACCTGAATTGTTTCCAGGCCCAGCACGGGCGGCCGCCGCAGGATCCCGATGAACTGGGTGGCTGGCTGCGCGAGGCGCGACTCTATGCCGATACCAGCAATCCCTTTTTTCGCGGCTGGCTGGTGCGGCGTCTGAGCGAGGGCCTGTGAGCCGCATGCCCCATCAGGAGGCTTTGGATTTGGACGGGGACAGGCTGTCCGACAACTTGCTGTCGGCAGCGAGGTGCTGGGCGACCTGGCGTTCGAGCTCGGTGAGATGGTGCAGCACCTGGTCCTTGAGGCCTAGCAGTCTGGCGCACTGGTGTTTTGCCTGCGCCATCTGACCGTTTTCAGTCAGGCGAACGATCTCGCTGCCAGCCTGGTGCACCGCGACGTGCACGGGATAGAGCGCCTGGAAGGCAGGAAGATGTCCGTAGTGTTGGCGTCCGTAGCTGTCATACCACTTGCCCAGCCGGCAGCAGTGGTGATCGGCCAGCTCGTCGTGCGGGAGCGTGAGGGACTCGCCTTCGGCGACCTGCAACACTTGCTGAATCCAGTGCAGGTGATCGTGTTGTGCCGCCAGCAGGGGCAGGTCGTCCAGTTTCCATGGCGTATCGCACCAAAGCCGCCACAGTTCCGGTGTTTCCCATTGCGCGCTCCAGTCGTCGATCTGTTCGGCGGGCATCGGCCGGGCGATGCCGAAGCCTTGTGCCAGATCGCATCCCAGACGCATCAGCAGCACGCCCTGTTCGGGGGTCTCCACGCCTTCCGCTATCGGTGTCTGGCCGAACAGGCGCGCGAGCGTGATCATCGACTCGATGAGAATGCGATCGCCGCGGTCGTTGAGCATGTCCTGCACGAAGCTGCGGTCGATCTTCAGGCGATCGACCGGCAGATTCTTGAGATAGGCCAGGGAGGCATAGCCGACGCCGAAGTCGTCCAGCGCCACCGAGATGCCGCGACGATGGCAGGCTTCGATGACTCGGGTGGCCGCTTCGATGTCCGAGATGGCCGCGCTCTCGAGGATCTCGAACTCGAGGCATTCCGGCGGCAGGTCGGGATGGCGCTCCAGGATGGCATCGAGTTGTTCGAGAAAGTCGGGTGAGAGCAGGTGTGCCGGTGCGATGTTTATCGACAGGGTCCAGTCGCGTCCGGCCTGGTGCCATCGTACGAGCTGCCGGCAAGCCTCGCCGATGGCGAAACACCCCAGCATGCTGGCCAGTTCTTTGCTTTGCATCCATGGCAGGAAGTGCGCCGGTAACAGCACCCCCCGTTCCGGATGATGCCAGCGGGCCAGTCCTTCGAATCCCAGGATGCGTCCCGCGCGCATGTCGACCTTGGGTTGATAGTGCAGGTGAAACTCCTGGTTGAGCAGGGCCTGCATGATGACCTCGCCGTGCTGATGCATGGCCAGGCGTTGCTGCTGTTCCCGTACATCGAATAGTCGATAGCAGTTGCGTCCAGCGAGCTTGGCCTGGTACATGGCCTTGTCGGCATGGCGCAGCAGGGTGTCGGCATCGGTTTCTTCCAGCAGCGGGTAGAGGGTGTAGCCGAGGCTGGCAGAGATACGGACCTCCTGACCTTCGATCTCGAATGGCTGGGATAGCTGCTCGATGAGCCGATCGAAGATCTTTTCTGCGTGGTTTATGTTGTCCAGGTCATCGAGAATGATGACGAATTCGTCGCCTCCCAGCCGTGCCAGGGTGTCGCTGGCGCGCAGAGCTTCTTGCATGCGTTGGGCAGCGGCGCACAGCAGCTTGTCGCCGGCAGCATGGCCGAGGTGATCGTTGACTGGTTTGAATTCGTCGAGATCGACGAGCGCCACGGCGAGCAGCTTCTCGTGCCGGTCGGCTTGTGCAAGCAACCAGCCCAGGCGTTCGCTCAGCAAGGATCGGTTGGGCAGTCCGGTCAGCACGTCATGGGTGGCGCGCCAGGCGACTTCCTGTTCCAGGGCGTGCAGGTCGCTGATGTCGCGTAGCACCATCACCCGGCCCATGAGCTCGCCGCTGGAGGCAGTGATGTCCTGAATGTTGAATTGCACTGTGATGATCGACTGGTCCGGGCGCTGAAGGCACGCGGTGCCATCGGTGTTGCGCGAGATGTCGATTGGTTCGGCATTCCGGATGGCGGCAGCGTCCATGCCGATGTAGACCGAATACAGATGCAGGATCTCGTGGAGAGGGTGCCCGATCAAGTGTTTTCGCGGATTCCCCAGGAGCTGTTCGGCTGCGGGATTGGCCTCCTGTATCCGGCCTTCAGTGTCGGTGGTGATGACAGCATCGCCTATGGCCAGCAAGGTCTCGCGGTGTAGGTCGGCCTCTCTGGCGAGTTGTGTTTGCACGGCTTGCAGCTGGGCATACTGGTGACAGCCCAGCAATGCCATGCCAAGCTTGCCGGCAATCTGGCCGATCTCGTGGCACATCGACTCTTCGAGCTGTCTGCCGCGAAGCAGCACCAGGACGCCGAAGCTGGGAACCTGCCAGGCATGGCTCCAGTAGTGACCGGTTCTGCAGACGAGCCAAGGGGGGTGCTTCTGTTTGATGAGCTTCCTGGCTGTCTGCAGCTGTCCATCTGTTTGCGCATGCCGGGGCAAGTGGAATGCCGGTTCGAGGATGTCGCCGTTATCGTGTTGTTCGAACAAGGTGATGGCACGACCACCCAAGCGCCGTAGCATCAGTGGCAGGCAGGCGTTCAGCATGTCCTGCTGATCCAGGCTGGAACCGATGGCCATGGATAGCTCGTGCAGAATAACCAGCTCGTAGAGACGGTCATTGTTCATTCGAGAACTCCCACGACCACAGTCTTGTTGTAGAACTCCAGGTAGTCGTCGCCGTGATTGGCGATCTCCCCGATCGTCAGTGCGCCCAGCATCGGCAGGCCGGGCTGGGCAAAGGCTGTCAGTTCATGTTCGAAACGGTCATCCAGGAACAAGGCACGCGATATACAGTCCATGACCAGTTGGCAGCGCCCTGGTGTGCTGCCGGCTGTCGCCTGTGCGCGCTGGCGGGCTTCCGAGGCGGCATCGAGCAGGTGCTGTTCCTTGCCGTGCATGATGTGGATATGACTGCCTGCCGGAATGTCGCCCAGGCAGAGAATATCGTCCCCGTCCAACATATAGGGGTCGCGGACGACCATTTCGGTATCCAGTCGGGCGATGCCGAACGGGTAGGTGGGGGCCAACAAGGGGAAATTTTTCTCGTCAATCTCCGTGCCGGTGTATTCGAGCAGGTGTTGACAGTACACCTCTCGCGCCGGTTTCCAGTCGAGCGTGATCAGGCGGCCGTCACGTGATTCGGTGACCTTGATGGGTTTTGATATGGGCTGCCAGCCATGGGCGACCCCGATATGTGACTGGATACCTTCGGCAAAGCACAGTAGGGCGGCGTTTCGGGATACGCCTTGATTGCTGAGGATACAGTCATGGTTTTTCAGGTCCCAGCTGCCGCATCCACCGCCGAGATAATGAACGTCCAGCGCAAAGGTGTTGAAGATCTTGTCCATCAGTGCCCCGATTCTGGGGGCCAGTCCGTCTATCAGGACAAACAGTGTCCCCTTGTCGGTTGTGTCGAGAGCACACAGATCCCGTTCTGTCAGATTGTCCAGTGGTTCGATCAGGCAGTATTCCGCCGGCGCGGGGAGGCCGAACAGCAGGTGCCCCTGGCGATACATTTGGCCATTGTGGATGACAGCGGGAAAGATGCCGCCGAACAGCGGTTTGCGGGCGGCCTTCAGCAGTGGGGTGAGCGCCGATACCGGGTGGTTGTTGCCCGAAGGCAGCATGACCATGATCGCGCCGATGTCGGGATCTTCTTCGAGACGTTGAAGCGATTGTTGAAATAATTCGAGACTCGAAGAAGTATCAAAAAGTATTCGCATCCTTTCTCCCGCAGCTGAGATGGATTATCTTTTAGCGTCAGGAGACTATAGCCATTGCGCTGGCGGGTAAACGTCATCCTGACAAAGATACTCCGGTCCTTTGGCAGTAAAGTCAATCAACTTCCTGAGCCCATACGCCTCTGAGAAATCGTACCGGCCTCTTTCCCCGTGGACTGTGGCGCAACAGGGATGACAGGGTAGTCGGCCCCGTTACGCAAAAGTTGAGCGTTGCTCGCCGGTCTTTGGGAAAACTCCGAAAAAGGGCACATTCTCCTCCCCCGCTAAATGGGGAAGGTTGGGAGGAGGCTTTCGAACAAGGACATCTGCCCCTTCCTGACGCCCGAAGAACACGAGTTCCCGTCGTTAGTCCATGATCGACACCTCTTTCCACGGTATCCGAACCCCTTTCGTTGAAAGCAGTGCGGATAGTGTCAACCATGTCTCCGAACGCCTGTCGGCTATCTGTCCGGGCTGAACACTTCGCAAGCGGGGAGAACTTGTTCGGAGATTCTTCAGCGTAGGCCGGTCTTCAGGCCGACAGGAAGGGCTGGAGGGAAAATTGATAATCGTTTTCCAGTCTTCGTAGGCGTCTATCCAGGTCTGCTTTTTCATGTCGACCTTGCGCACCACGCGGCCGCCCAGTCGGTTGGTGTGGATCTCGTCGCCGGTGCGGTCGAGAAAGCCGGTGTTGATGTAGATCAGGCGTTTGCGCGCGGCATGGATGCAGGCCTCGAGGTTGAGTGCGGTGCGCCGTTCCTCGTCCATCAGGCCCAGCTTGAGGGTGTGGCGTGGCATCGCCAGGGCTTCTTCCATCGCGGCGAACAGCTCGCAGGTGAAGGCGACCTCCTCGGACCCGTGCATCTTGGGTTTCACGATGTACACCGAGTCGGTCTTGCTGTTGCGCCAGCGCCCCAGGCCGTTGAGGTCGTGTAAAGCGATCAGGCTGGTGACGAAGGCGTCCAACAGTCCCTCGAACACCTCCCAGCTCGCCGTGTCGCGCTGGCCGACCGGATGCCGGGGATCGAGACACAGCTCGATGTGCAGGTTGTGGTGGCGCAGCAGCACCACCTCGGGCGAGGCCGGGTCGCCCCGCCAGCCGCGAAACGCCTCGGGTGTGACCAGCGTATGTGTCCCCCGTGCGCTGTGCGCGACCAGGCGGCCATCGCGTACCTGCCAGGCGGTGATCTCGCGATGCGAGGCGCCACGCAGGGGCAGGTGACGGTCGAGGAAATCGGCCGCCCAGGCGACCACGGCTTCGGCGCGTTCAGGGTCGATGTCGGTGCCCTGACGGGTCGGGGGCTCGGGCAACATGTCGCCGCCGTAGAGGGTGTCGTAGAGTGACCTCCAACGCGCGTTCGCGGCATTGATGGCATAGCGTGCATTGTCCAGTGGCACCACTAGCTGCGGAGCGCAATGTGCGCGATTTCCGGATCGACGCCGGTGGTGGTGATCCGGAAATCGGGTACTTCAGGGGCCAGGTAATCGGTCTCGCGCAGGAAGGCCTCATAGCCTGGGTCGTCGGGAGCGTGTCGCAGGTGCCAGTCTTCGATGCGCCGTTGCAGCCAGTCGCGGCGCGCCAGCAGGGCCCGGTTGCGCGGGGTGACGCGTTGAATGATATCGGCCAGCGCCTGCCAGATCCCTTCCGGGGCCAGGCCCAGCGGGGGCAGGACCTCGTCGTTCAGCAAGGCATGCAGCAAGGGGTCGATGTGCAGCCCCGCCTGGTGTACGGAGTCTTTGCGTAGGGACATGTTGCGCCTCCGCCTGATCGTTTTGGCTTCAGCCTAGTCCGCGGGTTGCCCCCGCGCATTGTTTTTTCCAATGCGCGGGGAGGGGGTTCAGCAGTTGGCGCAGCGGCTCACGTCGGAGGGGTCGCGGTCTTCGTAGAACTCGCGCAGCATGTCGATATAACGCACCGCGGCCGGCGACAGGAACTTGCCGCGTCGTGAGACGATGCCGTAGGAGCGGGTGGGGAAGTACTTGCCCAGCGGCTTGACCGCCAGGCGTTCGCGGTCGGCCTCTGTGAGGCAGACGTCGGTGACAATGGAGATGCCCATGTCCAGCTCGACGTATTTCTTGATGACCTCCCAGCCGCCGGCCTCCAGGGCCACCTTGAACTGCAGGTCATGCTGCTGAAACACCAGCTCGACGATGCGCCAGGTCGAGAGGTGACGCGGCGGCAGGATCAGGCCATATTCGGCGATGTCCTCCAGGCCGATCTTGTCCCGGTCGGCCAGGGGGTGACTGCGCGCAGTGATCAGGGCTGGGTAATAGGTCACGATGGGTTCATAGCGGATGTCGTCAGGGACCTCGAGCATGGAGCCCACGGCGAAGTCCACCTGGTCGGCGCGGATCATGGACAGGCCGTCGCGCCCGGTGACGTTGTGCAGCTTGAGGCTGATGCCGGGGTACTGGTCGGCAAACTGCTTGGTGGCGTCGGGTAGCACGTAGAGGATGGTGGACTCGCCGGCGGCGATGTTCAGCTCCCCTTTCTGCAGGTTGCCCATGTGGGCATGAAAGGATTCCTGCAGGCCATCGATGGCCTCGACCAGCGGGCTGGCCAGGCGATAGAGCACCTCACCCTCGGGGGTGAGGCTGATCTTCGGCCCCCGGCGTTCGAACACCGTGATCTCCATTTCGCGTTCCAGGGCCTGGATCTGCAAGGTGACCGAGGGCTGGCTGAGGAACAGATTTTCTGCTGCCTCGGTGATGCTGCCGCATTGCGCGGCATGACAGAAGGCGCGCAATTGCTTGAGTCGGTTCTGCTTGTAGTAGGGCGTCTTGAGTTTGTTGCTCATCGCCGGCTCGTGCTCCTTCTATTATTGGCTTGCAGAATGGTTGTTGGAGGAACGATTGGATATGTTAATGCTTTGGCTAGCATAGTCTCTTTTACACCAAATGGAAGGCCACGAGGTAACAGGAACGGTCAGTGTAGGGAAGAAAGTTCCCGTCTTGCCGCAGGGGGGCAGGTCGTTGTTTCTAAGGGGACTGCCAAGGATGAAGAGGCGACAAGAACAGGTTGCCGAACTGGAGCGCGACTGGGCCACGCCCCCCGCTGCGCCGACGTGAGGGGCGGCTAGACCGCCAAGGATGTGGAGGGTACAGTTCACCAGAGGGCGAGGCCATAGAATGTTGCTTGTTCAGCGGCCATATATTTTGCCTTGATAAATCCGCTGAATCGACCCATTTGGAGGGTCGAATGCCGGGTGCGCCGGCCCTGTGGCAGACTCGCCGCCACTCAATTGATTCCCTATATACTGATATTCTCAAGGAGCTAGCCATGCGACTGATTCTTCTGGGCGCCCCCGGTGCCGGCAAGGGCACTGTTGCCAAGATGCTGACCGCGATCGACGGTTCGGTCCAGATCTCCACCGGCGACATCCTGCGTGCCGCGGTCAAGGAGGGCAGCGAGCTGGGCAAGAAGGCCGAGTCGTACATGAAGGCCGGCGAACTGGTGCCCGACGAGCTCATCATGGACATCATGGGCGAGCGCCTGCTGGAAGACGATTGCAAGGCCGGTTTCCTGCTCGACGGTTTCCCGCGCACTATCCCGCAGGCCGAGGCGCTCAAGGAGCTGTTGGCGAAGCTGGGTATCGAGCTGCAGGCCGCTGTCAACCTGAACGTGCCGCGCGAGGTCATCCTCGACCGTCTGACCACCCGCCGCACCTGCGAGGACTGTGGTGCCATCTACAATGTCAAGAGCAATCCGCCCAAGGTCGAGGGCGTGTGCGACAAGTGTGGCGGCAAGGTGGTGCAGCGCGACGACGAGACCGAAGAGGCCATCTCCAAGCGGCTGGACGTGTTCAACGAGCAGACCGCTCCGCTGGTCGGTTTCTACGAGAAAGAGGGCCTGCTGCTGGATGTGAACGCCACCTCCAGCGACGCGGTGGTCGCGGCCATCCGCAAGCACGTTGGTGTCTGAAGGCGATTGATCGACGCCCCGGCAAAGCCCGGCTTCGGTCGGGTTTTTTTCGTGTGCGGGCCAGGCGCCGATAAAAAACCTCGATTCACGTATTGGAATATGCGAATTGGTCGGCCGGCCCCGAACTGGCATGCTCGGGCGTTCGATATGGAGGAGGAACGACCATGCGCATCATCCTGTTGGGCGGTCCCGGGGCCGGCAAGGGCACCCAGGCCAAGTACATCACCGAACGTTACAGCATCCCGCAGATCTCCACCGGCGACATGCTGCGGGCACACGTCAAGGCGGGCACCGAGCTGGGCCGTGCGGCCAAGAAGATCATGGACGAGGGCGGGCTGGTATCCGATGACATCATCATCGACATGGTGAAAGAGCGCATCAAGGAGCCCGATTGCGCCAACGGCTATCTGTTCGATGGCTTCCCGCGCACCATCCCGCAGGCTCAGGCGCTCAAGGACGCCGGCATCCCCATTGATGCGGTGGTCGAGATCGACGTGCCCGACGAGGAGATCATCAAGCGTATGTCCGGGCGCCGGGTGCACCTGCCCTCGGGGCGTACCTACCACGTGATCTTCAATCCGCCGAAGGTCGCGGGCAAGGACGACGTCACCGGCGAGGACCTGATCCAGCGCGACGACGACAAGGAGGAAACCGTCCGCCAGCGTCTCAAGGTGTATCACGAACAGACCGAACCGCTGATCGACTTCTATCGCAGGGAGGCCGAGGCCGGCAACGTCAAGTACGTCAAGGTCAGCGGCCTGGGTGGGGTCGAGGAGGTCCGCGACGCCATCTTCGCCGGGCTCGACGGCTGATTTCCCTCCCGACCCCTCCCGCGTGCGAGGGGGCAGCAGGTGGCTGTCGTTGGCACAGCCCGTCTCTCCCCACTCGTGGGGAGGGACGGGCATGTCAGGGCGTCGTGGTTTACCGGCAGCCGCCTGAAACTTATAATGCGCGGCTATCCTTTTCACCTGCCTCCCGGAGTGCCGATGCGCCTTGCACAAGATCAAGAAGCCCTGACATTCGACGATGTGCTGCTGGTTCCGGCGCGCTCGGACGTCCTGCCCAAGGACGTCGATCTCGCCACCCGCCTGACCCGAGATATTGCGCTCAACATCCCCTTGGTGTCCGCCGCCATGGATACGGTGACCGAGGCGCGGTTGGCCATTGCCATGGCGCTGGAGGGCGGTATTGGCATCATCCACAAGAACATGGAGCCGGAAGAGCAGGCGGCTCATGTGCGCAAGGTCAAGCGTTACGAGAGTGGGGTGATCCATGATCCCATCACGGTTTCGCCCAATCTGAGCATCGGCGAGGTGATGGCTATCACCCGCGCCAACAACATTTCCGGGGTGCCGGTGGTCGATGGTAACGAGCTGGTCGGCATCGTTACCAGCCGGGATCTGCGCTTCGAGTCCCGATTGGACGAGAAGGTCTCGGCCATCATGACGCCCAAGGATCGCCTGGTGACGGTGCCCGAGGGTGCCAGCCGCGAAGAAGTGGTTGCCAAGTTGCATGCACACCGCATCGAGAAGGTGTTGGTGGTCAATGACGACTTCGAGCTGCGTGGGCTGATCACCGTCAAGGACATCCAGAAGGCTGCCGATTATCCCAAGGCCTGCCGCGACGGCCAGGAGCGCCTGCGCGTGGGTGCGGCCGTGGGTGTTGGCGCGGGGACCGACGAGCGCGTCGAGGCGTTGGTTGCCGCCGGGGTGGACGTGATCACCGTGGATACCGCGCACGGCCATTCCGTCGGCGTGCTCGAGCGCGTGGCCTGGATCAAGAAGAACTTCCCCGAGGTGCAGGTGATCGGCGGCAACATCGCCACCGCTGCGGCCGCGCAGGCGCTGATCGAGGCGGGTGCGGACGCGGTCAAGGTGGGCATCGGCCCGGGCTCGATCTGCACCACCCGCGTGGTTGCCGGCGTGGGCGTGCCGCAGATCACGGCCGTGGACAATGTGGCACGCGCGCTCAAGGGAACCGGGGTGCCGTTGATCGCCGACGGCGGCCTGCGCTACTCGGGCGACATTGCCAAGGTGATCGCCGCAGGCGCCCACGCGGTGATGATCGGCGGCCTGTTCGCTGGCACCGATGAGTCGCCGGGTGAGGTCGAAATCTACCAGGGCCGTTCCTACAAGTCGTATCGCGGCATGGGCTCGCTGGGTGCCATGGCCGGCAAGCAGGGCTCGAGCGATCGCTACTTCCAGGAAGACACCAAAGACAAGGATAAGCTGGTGCCCGAGGGCATCGAGGGTCGGGTTCCCTACAAGGGACCGCTGATTAACGTCATCACCCAGCTCACCGGTGGTCTGCGTGCCAGCATGGGTTACACCGGCTGCGCCAATCTCGAGGAGATGCGCACCAAGCCCGAGTTTGTGCGCGTCACCAACGCGGGCATCCGCGAGTCGCATGTCCACGACGTGCAGATCACCAAGGAAGCGCCCAACTACCGCCGCGACTGAGTCGTCGGAAACGGAAGGAACAGTTCTGATCGACCACGAAGGGCACGAAGAACACGAGGGAGTGGGGGCGCATCCTTGACCGGATCCATACCGGGACCGGTTCATCGGGCCGTGGCCCGATCCTTGGGGATAGCGGGATACCCCCTGTGGTTTGCAGGTCGGGATTCATGCCGACGGGCCGCTTTGCGAAACAGTCTGATCGGTGAGGGAGGTGGAGACGCTCCCCTGCTGAACGGCTTGCGTCCGCAAGCGCCTTTGTGTTTTTTGTGCTCTTCGTGGTTTCCCTTTACCGCCCCTGAACCTGAATCGCCATGACCACTGACATCCACGATCACCGCATCCTCATCATCGACTTCGGTTCGCAATACACTCAGCTCATCGCGCGCCGGGTGCGCGAGATCGGCGTTTATTGCGAAATCTGGCCCTACGACAACTGTGAGCAGGCGATCCGTGAGCAGCAGCCACGCGGCATCATCCTCTCGGGCGGTCCGGAGACGGTCACCGCCGAGGAGACCCCGCGTGCGCCGCAGATCGTGTTCGAACTGGGTGTGCCGGTGCTGGGTATCTGCTACGGCATGCAGACCATGGCGGCGCAGCTCGGCGGCAAGGTGGAATCCTCGGACAAACACGAGTACGGCTATGCCCAGGTGCGCGCGCGCGGTCATTCCGAGTTGTTGCGCGACATCGAGGACCATACCAACGAACAGGGCTGGGGCCTGCTGGATGTGTGGATGAGCCACGGCGACCGCGTGATCGAACTGCCGCCGGGCTTCAAGGTGATCGCCAGCACCGACAATGCACCCATCGCCGGTATGGCCGACGAGGAGCGCCGTTTCTATGGTATCCAGTTCCATCCCGAGGTCACCCACACCAAGCAGGGCGGGCGCATCCTCGAGCGTTTCGTGCGCGGGATCTGTGGCTGTGCTGCCTTGTGGAATCCGAGCAATATCATCGAGGACAGCATTGCGCAGATGCGCGAGCAGATCGGTGACGGGCGGGTAATCCTGGGCCTGTCCGGGGGCGTGGACTCTTCGGTGGTAGCAGCCCTGCTGCATCGTGCCATCGGTGACCGTCTCACCTGCATCTTCGTGGACAACGGCCTGCTGCGCCTGCACGAGGGCGACCAGGTGATGGCCACCTTCGCGAAGCACATGGGCGTGAAGGTAATCCGCGTGGATGCCGCTGACCGCTTTTACGCCGCGCTCGCTGGCGAGGCCGACCCCGAGAAGAAGCGCAAGATCATCGGCAACCTGTTCATCGAGATCTTCGAGGAAGAGGCGGCGAAGATCGAGGACGCGCGTTACCTGGCGCAGGGCACCATCTACCCCGACGTGATCGAGTCGGCCGGTGCTGCCTCGGGCAAGGCGCACGTGATCAAGTCACACCACAACGTCGGTGGCTTGCCCGAGCACATGAAGCTCGAACTCGTCGAGCCACTGCGCGAACTGTTCAAGGACGAGGTGCGCAAGATCGGCATCGAGCTGGGCCTGCCCGCGGACATGGTCTATCGCCATCCCTTCCCGGGACCGGGGCTGGGCGTGCGCATCCTCGGTGAGGTGAAGAAGGAATACGCCGACATCCTGCGTCAGGCCGATCACATCTATATCGAGGAACTGCGCAAGGCCGGTCTGTACGACGAGGTCAGCCAGGCCTTCGCCGTGTTTCTGCCGGTGCGCTCGGTGGGCGTGGTGGGCGACGCCCGGCGCTACGAGTACGTCATCAGCCTGCGTGCGGTGAAGACCATCGACTTCATGACCGCCAGCTTCGCGCACCTGCCCTTCGAGTTCCTGGAGACCGTCTCGCGGCGCATCATCAACGAGGTCTCGGGCGTTTCGCGCGTCGCCTACGACATCTCTTCCAAGCCGCCGGCAACCATCGAGTGGGAATGATCCCGGTCCCCGGGCGTCTTTGCTCGTGAGCGCCGAGGACGAACACTGGATGCGCCATGCCCTGGCCCTGGCGCGCCGCGCCGAGGCGGAGGGCGAGGTGCCGGTCGGTGCGGTGCTGGTGCGTGACGGCGAGCCGATAGGCGAGGGTTGGAACCGACCCATCGGCGAGCACGATCCGAGCGCGCACGCGGAGATCATGGCCCTGCGGGCAGCCGGGAAGGCGGTGGGCAACTACCGACTGCCTGACAGCACCTTGTATGTCACGCTGGAGCCTTGCCCCATGTGTGCGGGGGCCATTGTGCATGCGCGTGTCGCGCGAGTGGTGTTCGGTGCGAGTGATCCGCGTACCGGTGCTGCCGGCAGCGTGTTCGACCTGTTGCCCTCGGATGGCCGTTTCAATCATCGCACCGCTTGTGAGGGCGGCCTGTTGGCCGACGAGACAGGTGAACTGTTGCGTGCCTTTTTCCGCGCGCGTCGAAACCGGAGATGAATTCATGAAGTCACTGTTCAAACTGGTCCTGTTGTTGCCCGTGTTGGCCTGGGCGGCCACCCGATATGCCCCGGTCGATGTGGACATGCAGGTCAGGCAGGTCGGGCCGCACAGCTACTATGTACAGGGGGCGGCTGGTGCGGCGACCGAGAACAAGGGTTTCATCTCCAACGCTGGTTTCGTGGTCACCGATGCCGGCGTGGTGGTGATCGACACCCTGGGCTCGCCCTCGCTGGCCGAGAAGTTGCGCGGCCTGATCGCCGGCATCACCGACCAGCCGGTCGTGAAGGTGATCCTTACCCACTACCACGCTGATCACATCTATGGTCTGCAGGTGTTCAAGGATGAGGGTGCCGAGATCATTGCGCCACAGGGGGCGCTCGAATACCTGGATTCGGACGCGGCAGTGAACCGTCTTGAGGAGCGCCGGGTCTCGCTGTTTCCCTGGGTGGATGAGGATACCCGCCTGGTGTCGCCGGATCGTATCGTGGACGGGGTGGAGCAGTTCGAACTGGGGGGTGTGGGGTTTCGCCTGAATTATCTCGGCAAGGCACATTCCGATGGTGACGTGTCGGTGTTCGTCACCCCCGACCGCGTGCTGTATTCCGGTGACATCATCTTCGAAGGGCGTGTGCCCTTCGTTGGCGATGCCGATACCAAGCACTGGCTGGATACCCTGGAAGGATTCGAGAGCAAGGGGATCACCGCGCTGGTGCCAGGGCACGGTCCCGCGGCACGCGACCCCGCCGGCGCCATCACTTTGACCCGGCATTACTTGCAGCGCCTGCGCGAGGTGATGGGCGCGGCAGTCGAGGAGATGGAAGACTTCAAGACCGCCTTCGAATCTGCCGACTGGTCGGAATTCTCGCAACTGCCGGCCTTCGAGGCGGCGCATCGCATCAACGCTTACAACGTCTACCTGTCGATGGAGGCGGAATCGCTGGCGGAGTAGCTTTTCTCCCTCCCGGCCCCCCGCGAGCGGGGGAGGGGTGAACCTTATAGGCAGTTGGAGAAAAGTGCTCCCTCCTCGTGTGCGGGGAGGGTCAGTGAGGGGATGCCCAAGCATTGCCCGGAGTAGACACTTTCGCCATCCCGAGCGGCCTCTACCCTCTAGTCATCCCGACCGCAGCCGAAGGCGGGGCGGAGAGATATTCCGCCTCCTTCGGGTGCTGCGCGCGACCAATGGCTGCGCCGTTGCCGAACTGCCATTCTGGAACGTCGTTGCTTCGAACCCAACCGGGGGCGAGGGCATGAAAAAGCCCGGCACATTGGCCGGGCTCTGTGTATGGCTCCCCCGGTTGGATTCGAACCAACGACCAACGGATTAACAGTCCGCTGCGCTACCGCTGCGCCACAGGGGAGTGGCTTGAGGCCGCGAATATTACTGAGCAGCAGGAGGGTGGTCAACCCCCCTTTGTCACTGGGCTGGCTTGTAATTGCTATGGGCAGGCGCTAGCCTTTGCTGCCTTCCGTGATCCAGCAGGGCCTAGAGAGCGTGTCTTCCATTCAGTTCAGGGTGCAGCCCGGTGGTCGTCTGTGCGGCGATGTCCGCGTGCCTGGCGACAAGTCCATTTCTCACCGTTCCATCATGCTCGGTTCGCTGGCCGAGGGCACGACGCGGGTGCAGGGTTTTCTCGAGGGAGAGGATGCGCTGGCCACGCTGAACGCCTTTCGTGCCATGGGAGTCGAGATCGAGGGTCCCGAGGACGGTCGGGTGACCATTCATGGCGTGGGCATGCATGGCCTGCGCCCCCCGGAGGCGCCGCTGGACCTGGGCAACTCGGGCACCTCGATGCGCCTGCTGGCCGGCCTGCTGGCGGGGCAGGGCTTCGAGGTCAGGCTGATCGGCGATGCCTCCCTGTCGCGCCGCCCCATGAAGCGGGTCACCGAGCCGCTGGCGCACATGGGGGCCGAGATCAACACCACCCCGAAAGGCACTGCACCATTGGTGATCCGGCCGGTAGACGGGTTGCGCGGCGTCGACTACGACATGCCGGTGGCCAGCGCCCAGGTGAAGTCCTGCCTGCTGCTGGCCGGATTGTATGCCGAGGGCGAGACCTGGGTGACCGAGCCCGCACCTACGCGCGACCACACCGAGCGCATGCTTCAAGGCTTCGGCTACGAGGTGATGATCGACGGACCGCGGCGCGGGGTGCGTGGCGGTGGTCGTCTGCTCGCCTGCGACATCGACGTGCCCTCGGACATCTCCTCGGCGGCCTTCTTCCTGGTGGGGGCGAGCATCGCCGAGGGGTCGGACTTGACCCTGCGCCATGTCGGCATGAACCCGACGCGCGACGGGGTGATTCACATCCTGCGCGCCATGGGGGCGGACATCACGGTGAGCAACGAACGCGTGGTCGGTGGCGAGCCGGTGGCCGATCTGCGGGTGCGCAGTGCCCCGTTGAAGGGGATCCGCATCGACGAGGCGCTGGTGCCGCTGGCGATCGACGAGTTTCCCGCGCTGTTCGTGGCCGCGGCCTGCGCCGAGGGTGAGACAGTGCTCACCGGTGCCGAGGAGCTGCGGGTCAAGGAGTCCGACCGCATCCAGGTGATGGCGGACGGTCTGCAGGCACTGGGGGTGGATGCCCGGCCCACGCCTGATGGCATCGTGATCCGCGGCGGACGCATTGGTGGCGGCCGGGTGAACAGCCATGGTGATCACCGCATCGCCATGGCGTTTGCCATGGCCGCATTGCGCGCCGACGGTGAGATCCTGATCGACGACTGCGCCAACGTGAACACTTCTTTCCCCGGCTTTGTCGAGCTGGCACGGGGGGTTGGTCTGGCCATCGAGGTGAACGGTGACTGAGTCGGTGCCAGTGATCACGATCGACGGCCCCAGTGGCTCGGGCAAGGGTACTGTTTCAGCGCGCCTGGCGGAGGCCTTGGGCTGGCACGTACTGGATTCGGGCGCGCTTTATCGCCTGACCGGTCTGGCGGTCGCAAGGGCAGGGATTGGCTTTGAAAATCCGCAAAAGGCCGCGGAAATCGCAGCCAGCCTCGATGCTCGCTTCGAGCAGGGGCAGGTCTTTCTCGATGGCGAGGATGTGACCCTGGCGATCCGCTCGGAGACTGCCGGCAACAATGCCTCCAAGGTGGCTGCCATGCCCGAGGTACGCGCGGCCCTGCTCGACTGGCAGCGGCGTGCGGCGCGTCCGCCCGGGCTGGTGGCCGACGGGCGCGACATGGGCACCACGGTGTTCCCCGACGCGCCGCTCAAGGTGTTTCTTGATGCCAGCGCCGAGGAGCGTGCGAGAAGGCGTTATAAGCAGTTGAAGGAAAAGGGTATATCGTCTAACATTGATAGTCTCGCCGCCGAGATTCGCGAGCGCGACGAGCGCGATCGCAATCGCGCCGTGTCGCCACTGGTCCCGGCGCCGGGGGCGCTGGTCATCGATTCGACCGGCATGACCATCGACGCGGTGGTCGAACGTATCCTGCAGGCGGCGCGTGAGGCGTTTCCGTCGGTGGATTGAGCAGGTCCCGGTTCGCCGGGGCTGTTTCGTTATGGGCGTCCCGCAAGGGACATTGGGGGCAGGTCGTGTGGCCTGCGTTCGTTCAACTTCAACCAGTGCCGGAGCCTCGGCTGCGGCGAATTTGGCCCGAACGGGCCTTGGGTAACTCAACATGTCTGAAAGTTTTGCCGAGCTCTTCGAAGAGAGCCTCAACAGCACCAACCTCCAGCCCGGTGGCATCGTCATCGGCACCGTGGTCGCCATCGACGGCGACGAAGTGATCGTCAACGCTGGCCTCAAGTCCGAGGGGCGAATCCCGATCAGCCAGTTCACCGACAAGGACGGCAACGTCGAGGTCAAGCCGGGCGATCAGGTCGAAGTGGCTCTCGAGGCCGTGGAGGATGGTTTCGGCGCGACGCGCCTGTCGCGCGAGAAGGCCAAGCGCCACTATGCGTGGCGGAAGCTCGAGAAGGCTTTCGAAAACGACGAGATCGTGGTCGGGCGCATCAACGGCAAGGTCAAGGGCGGCTTCACCGTCGAACTGGACGAGATCCGCGCCTTCCTGCCCGGCTCGCTGGTCGATGTGCGCCCGGTGCGTGACACCGCCTACCTCGAGGGCAAGGACCTCGAGTTCAAGGTCATCAAGCTGGACCAGAAGCGCAACAACGTGGTGGTCTCGCGCCGCGCCGTGGTCGAGAAGGAATACAGCGAAGAGCGCGAGAAACTGCTCGCCAACCTGGCAGAGGGGCAGGTGGTCAAGGGTGTGGTCAAGAACCTCACCGACTACGGCGCCTTCGTGGACCTGGGTGGCATCGATGGCCTGCTGCACATCACCGACATGGCCTGGAAGCGGGTCAAGCACCCCTCCGAGGTGGTCGAGATCGGTGACGAAATCGAGGTCAAGGTGCTCAAGTTCGACCGCGAGAAAATGCGCGTCTCGCTGGGCCTGAAGCAACTGGGCGAAGACCCCTGGGTCAACATCACCCGCCGTTATCCGGAGGGTACCCGTCTGTTCGGCAAGGTCACCAACATCGCCGACTACGGCGCCTTCGTCGAGATCGAAGACGGTGTCGAGGGTCTGGTGCACGTCTCCGAGATGGACTGGACCAACAAGAACGTCCACCCCAGCAAGGTGGTCACCTTGGGCCAGGAAGTCGAAGTGGTGGTGCTCGACATCGACGAGGAGCGTCGCCGCATCTCGCTGGGCATGAAGCAGTGCCAGCCCAACCCTTGGGAAGAGTTCGGCGAGCGCTACAAGAAGGGCGATCATGTCACCGGCGTCATCAAGTCGATCACCGATTTCGGCATCTTCATCGGCCTGGACGGCGGTATCGATGGCCTGGTGCACCTGTCCGACATCTCCTGGGACGACACCGGCGAGGACGAGATTCGCAACTACAAAAAGGGCCAGGAGATCGAAACCGTTGTGCTGGCGGTCGATCCCGAGCGCGAGCGTATCTCCCTGGGCATCAAGCAGCTCGACAAGGATCCCTTCTCCACCTGGCTGGCTACCCACGACAAGGGTGCCATCGTCAAGGGTATCGTGCGCGAGGTCGATGCCAAGGGTGCCATCGTCGAACTGGACGAGGGCGTGGAAGGCTACATCCGGGCCTCCGACCTGTCGCGTGACCGCGTCGAGGATGCGCGCAGTGTGCTGAAGGAAGGTGACGAGATCGAGGCCAAGTTCATGGGGGTCGATCGTCGTAACCGCAGCATCAGTCTGTCGATCAAGGCCAAGGACTACGAAGAGGAAAAGGCGGTCATCTCGCAGTACAACAGCGATGCGAGCTCGGCCGGCAAGACCTCCATGGCCGATCTGCTCAAGGAGCAGCTCGACGCCGACAAGTAAGGAATAGCCTGGGCTGCATTGGCGGGGCAGCATGTGCTGCCCCGCCACATCATCGGGAAACACCTAATGACCAAGTCGGAATTGATCGAAGTCATTGCCAGGGAGCAGAGCCATCTGGCGTACAAGGATGTCGAACTGGCGGTCAAGTGCATGATCGAACAGATGAGTCAGGCGCTGGCCACGGGTAACCGGATCGAGATCCGGGGATTCGGCAGCTTCTCCCTGCACTACCGGCCGCCGCGCATCGGGCGCAATCCCAAGACCGGCGAGGCGGTGCAACTGGCAGGCAAGTACGTGCCACACTTCAAGCCCGGCAAGGAACTGCGCGAGCGGGTCAACAAGAACTACCGGCCGCCACAGGAAGAGGCAACCTGAAGAGTCCTGGGTGGATACACGAAAACCGGCGTCAGCCGGTTTTTTCGTGTTAGGGGGAAGGCAGGATTCCCTGTTCTCTTCCCTCTGGTGAAATGACAGGGAAACTGGGTTCAGTTGCTGAGCCCCAGGGCGAGCAGGTAGGCGAGGGTGGCCAGTGCGAACAGCAGTAGTTCGCCGAAGGAGTTTCTCAGCCGTCGCCCGCCCTGGGCGTCGAATCGCATCAGATCGGGAACCAGGTCGCGGACCTGGTCGTGCATGACATAGCGACTATCGAATTTCATGGCGTCCTCCACAGTCGTTCTTGGTTTGTTCTCCAAAATGCTAGCACATGGAGAGAACAAGGCAAGAACGTTGTGCGAAACCGGAGTCGCCGGTGTTCGGGCTGAGGATCATGTCCGGCTAGTGGTATGTGTACGCCTTGCATAGAGCAGAACGCTTCCCAGCAACACCCCGCTGGCCAGCCAGCCGGTGATGTTGTCGTAGTCGCCAATCAGGCTGATCCAGGGTGACTGATGGTCGGTGTTGGTCAGGCGCTTGGCGATGCGGATCACCATCACCCAGCCGGCGTGGGCGCCGATGGCAAACCAGATGGCGCCGGTGCGTTCGCGGGTCAGGCTGAGGAAGACCCCGGCGATGACCAGAGTGGCGAAGCTGTCGGCGTACTCAGCAAACTGCTCAAGGTTGGCCAGGCCGCCGCCGAGCATGCCCAGGGCGCTGGTGATAGTCAGTGGGGTGTCCGGGGGCAGGGGGGTGGGGCGGATGAAATGCACCACTGCGTAGAACAGGCCGATGGCCAGGGCGGTAGGCCACAAGCCCTGTGACCGGCGCATGCCGCCCTGCAAGGCGCCGCGAAAGAAGAATTCCTCGATCAGGCCGACGGCCAGGCCGGAACCCAGGCCAGCGAGCGCCGCCGAGAACAGGCTGCCTGCCGAAAGTGCCCCGGGTGGCAGGTAGCGCACCCCGATGACCATCAGCAGCCCAAGTACGGCCCCGAGCATGCTCAGTCCCCAGAGCAGTCCCTGGCCCAGTGGGCGGCGCCAGCCTTCCGGGCCGGTGGCCAGCCCCAGGGTCTGGCGGTCGCGCAAATCCAATGCGCGCATGAGCAGCGGCAGGCCCAGAAGCATCAGCAGCATGCCGAAGCGGTACAGGGCGCGGTCGGGCGTGGCGCCGAAGGCGGCATGGAACAGCGGTTGCAGCCAAGGCAGCAGCAGCGCCGAGGCGGTCATGCAGGCGACCAGGTACAGGACGAAGGCAGTGAAGACGCGCATGGGAACGGACTATGTCGAGAGGGCAGGTATTGTATACTAGGCGTTTCCCGCGACGAGCGGTTGATGCGAAAGTGGCGGAACTGGTAGACGCGCTGGATTTAGGTTCCAGTGGGGCAACCCGTGAGAGTTCGAGTCTCTCCTTTCGCACCAGGATTCGGGGAAGTGCCGAGTGACTCCGGGCCGCGATCTCGCGGCCCGTGGGCTGTTCGGGGCGTCCCCCCCGGGGTTCGCCCCGATCTGGATCACCCGTAATTTGAACCGATATGGGCAGTCAGGGCTGCCGGAGAATGTTTCATGCAAGTTTCTGTTGAGTCTGGCGAGGGCCTGGAAAGGCGTTTGTTGGTGGACCTGCCGAAAGAGCGGGTCGAGACCGAGGTGGAGAAGAAGCTCACCGAGCTGGCGAAGAATATTCGTCTCGATGGTTTCCGCCCCGGCAAGGTGCCGGTGCGCGTGGTGCGTCAGCGTTTCGGTGACCAGGTGCGTCAGGAGGTTTATGGCGACCTGATCCAGGCCACCTTCTACGAGGCGGCTGAGCAGTCCAGCGTGGCCCCGGTTGGTGATCCCAGCATCGAGCTGCGCGATGCCGCCGAGGAAGGTGGTCTGAGCTACACCGCCACCTTCCAGGTGATGCCCGAGATCGAGCTGGCCGACCTGTCCGGCAAGGAGGTCGTCAAGCCGGTGGCCGAGGTCACCGAGGCCGACGTGGACGAGATGATCGAGCGCCTGCGCCAGCAGCGCCGGACCTGGGAAGAGGTTGATCGTGCCGCGCAGGACGGTGACACCGTTCACATCGACTTCAAGGGCTTCATCGACGGCGAGGCCTTCGAAGGCGGCAGCGCCGAGGACGTGCCGCTGGTGCTGGGTTCCGGCTCCATGATCGATGGTTTCGAATCCGGTCTACTGGGCGCCAAGGCCGGTGAGACCCGTACTGTGGAGGTTACCTTCCCCGAGGACTACCGTGCCGAGCACCTGGCTGGCAAGCCTGCCAGCTTCGAGATTACGGTGCGCAAGGTGCTCGAAGCCCGTCTGCCCGAGATCGACGAGCAGTTCGTCAAGGACTTCGGCGTCGAGGAGGGCACCGAGGAGGCCCTGCGCGCCGAGGTGCGCAAGAACATGGAGACCGAACTGGAGCAGAAGCTGTCCGGACTGGTCAAGGATAACGTCATGACCCTGCTGCGCGAGGCCAATCCTCTCGAGGTGCCCGATGCGATGGTCAAACAGGAGGCCGAGCGCATGAAGCAGCAGGCCCTGGCGGACATGCAGGCGCGTGGGCAGCAGTCGTCGCTGGACCTGCCGGCGAGCCTGTTCGAGGAGCAGGCGCGGGTGCGCGTGCACCTCGGTCTGCTGGTCGGCGAGATCATCGACAAGCAGGGCCTCGAGGCTTCCGAGGACGATGTGCGTCAAATGATCGAGCAGCTGGCACAGTCCTACGAGGACCCGCAGGAAGTCGTGGACTATTATCTGAACAATCCCCAACAGCGGGCCTCGCTCGAAAACTTGGTGCTCGAGAACAAGGTTGTGGACTGGGTGCTCGACCAGGTCGAGGTCAAGGAAGACAAGCGCACATTCTCCGAGGTGATGAACCCCGAGCAACAGGCGCAGAATTGATCCGGTCTCGTAAATAACACTCAAGGATTTTCCTGCATGATCGATACCAAGGGCATGAACACTTTCGAACCGCAGAACCTCGGCCTGGTGCCGATGGTGGTGGAGCAGACGGCGCGCGGTGAGCGCGCCTACGACATCTATTCGCGACTGCTCAAGGAGCGGGTGGTGTTCTGTGTGGGACCGGTGGAAGACCACATGGCCAACCTGATTGTGGCGCAGCTGCTGTTCCTCGAGTCGGAGAATCCGGACAAGGACATCCACCTGTACATCAACTCGCCGGGCGGTTCAGTGACCGCCGGGCTGGCGATCTACGACACCATGCAGTTCATCCGCCCGCACGTTACCACCATGTGTATCGGTCAGGCGGCGAGCATGGGCGCGGTGCTGCTGGCCGCAGGCGAGAAGGGCAAGCGCTATGCCCTGCCCAACTCCCGAGTGATGATCCACCAGCCGCTGGGCGGTTTTCAGGGGCAGGCGACCGACATCGAGATCCACGCCCGCGAGATCCTGCAGATCCGCGAGCGCCTGAACGCGATCCTGGCCGAGCACACTGGCCGTTCGCTCGAGGAGATTGGCCGCGATACCGACCGGGACAACTTCATGAGTGCCGAGGAATCCCGCGAGTACGGGCTGATCGACGAGGTGGTGACACGGCGCGGCGGCAAGGATTGAGCGGGCTTACAGGCCGTGTCGAAGCCCCTGCGGAGACCGGAATTCGCAGGCAAAGCCGGCGGTAATTGGCGGCTTGTCAATGGAACGGTTTCCGATATGATGGGATTGTAAACCGTGGAAAGGGAGGCGAAAGGTTCGCCGCCGTCCCGGTCGCAACGCAACAGGGTGTAGAGTATGAGTGACGACAGACACGGCAAGAACGACGATGGCAAGCTGCTCTACTGCTCTTTCTGCGGAAAGAGTCAGCACGAGGTGCGCAAGCTGATCGCCGGCCCGTCCGTGTTCATCTGCGATGAATGCGTGGAGTTGTGCAACGACATCATCCGCGAGGAGATGCAGGAAAGCGCCCCGGAGTCCGCGCGCGGACTGCCCACGCCGCATGAAATCAACGAGACCCTCGATCAGTACGTTATCGGCCAGGAGCGGGCCAAGAAGGTCCTCTCGGTAGCGGTCTATAACCACTACAAGCGCCTCGAGGCCTCTGGCAAGAAGGACGAGATCGAGATCTCCAAGAGCAACATTCTGCTCATCGGTCCCACCGGATCGGGCAAGACCCTGCTGGCCGAGACGTTGGCGCGGTTGCTCAACGTACCCTTCACCATCGCCGATGCCACCACGCTGACCGAGGCGGGGTATGTCGGCGAGGATGTCGAAAACATCATCCAGAAGCTGTTGCAGAAGTGTGACTACGATGTCGAGAAGGCTCAGACCGGCATCGTCTACATCGACGAGATCGACAAGATCTCGCGCAAGTCCGACAACCCCTCGATCACCCGGGATGTCTCAGGCGAGGGCGTGCAGCAGGCCCTGCTCAAGCTCATCGAGGGCACGGTGGCCTCGGTGCCGCCGCAGGGTGGGCGCAAACACCCGCAACAGGAATTCCTCCAGGTCGATACCTCGAACATCCTGTTCATCGTCGGTGGCGCCTTCGCTGGGCTCGACAAGGTGATCCGCAACCGCTCCGAGAAGGGCGGCATCGGCTTCTCCGCCGAGGTACACAGCAAGGATGAGAAGCGTAACCTGGGCGAGATCCTGCACGAGGTGGAGCCCGAGGACCTGATCTCCTATGGTCTGATTCCCGAATTCGTCGGTCGTCTGCCGGTGGTCGCCACGCTCGAGGAGCTGGATGAGGAGGCCCTGGTGCGGATCCTTACCGAACCGAAGAATGCACTGGTCAAGCAGTACCAGCGCCTGTTCGAGATGGAGGGCGCCGAGCTCGAGTTCCGCGACGACGCCCTGCGCGCCATTGCCCGCAAGGCCATGGAACGCAAGACCGGCGCGCGTGGCCTGCGTACCATCCTTGAGCACATTCTGCTCGACACCATGTACGACCTGCCCTCGCTGAAGAATGTCAGCAAGGTGGTGATTGACGAATCGGTGGTGCAGGGCGAGTCGGACCCGCTGATCATCTTCGAGGGGGCGGACCAGCAGATGGCCGCTTCCGACTGATTCCGAATGCCCGGCCTGCCGGGCATTTTTTATAACTTGATTTTGTCGGGGATGTCCCCAGATTGATCTCAATCGAGTTCACACCCAGATCGTCGGCCCGAACCCGGGACGGCAGACAGACATTCAGGCGCTTCCCGGTCCGGGGAACGTCTTTCGGAGGAACCCATGGGACAGGAAATTCAGGGTAGTGGCCCCTTGAGCGTGCCGGTATTGCCGCTACGCGACGTGGTGGTCTATCCGTACATGGTCATACCGTTGTTCGTCGGACGCGAAAAGTCCATCCAGGCGCTGGATGCGGCCATGTCCGACAACAAGCAGATCCTGCTGGTTGCCCAGCGGGCGGCTGACATCGACGACCCCGAGGCCAGTGACCTGCACGAGGTGGGCACGCTGGCCAATATCCTGCAGTTGCTGAAGCTGCCGGACGGCACCGTCAAGGTGCTGGTCGAGGGTAACCAGCGGGCGCGCATCAAGAGCTATGTCGCGGCCGACGGCTATCTGGCCGCCGCTATCGAGCCGGTGGAAGACGAGATCGACACTTCCGAGCGTGAGATGGAGGTGCTGATGCGCTCGGCCACCGATCTGTTCGATCAGTACGTCAAGCTCAACAAGAAGGTGCCGCCCGAGGTGCTGACCTCGCTGGCCAGCATCGACGAGCCCTCGCGCCTGGCTGACACCATGGCCGCGCACATGGCGCTGAAGATCGAGGAAAAGCAGCACGTCCTCGAGATCGCCAGCGTGCGCGAGCGCCTGGAGCACCTGATGGCGCTCATGGAAGGCGAGAACGACATCCTGCAGATGGAGAAGCGCATCCGCGGGCGGGTCAAGCGCCAGATGGAGAAGAACCAGCGCGAGTACTATCTCAACGAGCAGATGAAGGCCATCCAGAAGGAACTGGGCGAGCTGGATGACGTGCCCAACGAGCTCGAGGATCTGGGTGAGAAGATCGAGAAGGCCGGCATGCCCAAGGAGGTCAAGGCCAAGGCGCAGTCCGAGCTGAACAAGCTCAAGCTGATGTCGCCCATGTCGGCCGAGGCCACGGTGGTGCGCAACTACATCGACACCCTGGTGAGCGTGCCGTGGAAGAAGCGCACCAAGGTGCGCAACGATATCGCGCGCGCCCAGGCGGTGCTGGATGCCGACCACTACGGCCTGGAGAAGGTCAAGGAACGCATCCTCGAGTACCTGGCCGTGCAGCAGCGGGTGCGCAAGCTCAAGGGCCCCATCCTCTGCCTGGTTGGGCCGCCCGGGGTGGGCAAGACCTCGCTGGGCAAGTCGATCGCACGCGCGACCAATCGCAAGTTTGTGCGCATGGCGCTCGGTGGGGTGCGTGACGAGGCCGAGATCCGTGGCCACCGTCGTACCTATATCGGCGCCATGCCCGGCAAGATCGTCCAGAACCTGATCAAGGTCGGCACGCGCAACCCGCTGTTCCTGCTCGACGAGATCGACAAGATGGCGATGGACTTCCGCGGCGATCCGGCCTCGGCGCTGCTTGAGGTGCTCGACCCGGAGCAGAACCACACCTTCCAGGACCACTACCTGGAGGTGGATTTCGATCTCTCCGAGGTCATGTTCGTGGCTACTGCCAACAGCATGAACATCCCGGCGCCGCTGCTCGACCGCATGGAGGTCATTCGTCTCTCGGGCTACACCGAGGATGAGAAGGTGGCGATCGCCGAGAACTACCTGATCCCCAAGCAGATGAAGAACAACGGCCTCAAGGAGCACGAGCTGGTGATCCGCGGGGCAGCGGTGCGCGACATCGTGCGCTATTACACCCGCGAGGCCGGAGTGCGTAACCTCGAACGCGAGATCGCCAAGATCTGTCGCAAGGTGGTCAAGGATCTGCTGCTCAAGGAGAAGGAGGAGGGCAAGAAGGTCACGGTCACGCCCAAGTCGCTGGACAAGTATCTCGGCGTGCGGCGTTTCCGCTACGGCCGTGCCGACGAGCACGACCAGGTCGGGCAGGTCACCGGCCTGGCCTGGACCGAGGTCGGCGGCGAACTGCTGCGTATCGAGGCGGCGCTCACCCCTGGCAAGGGACGGTTGACTCATACCGGCCAGCTCGGTGACGTGATGAAGGAGTCCATCCAGGCCGCCATGACCGTGGTGCGCAGTCGCGCCAAGGCACTGGGGCTCAACGCGGACTTCTACGAGAAGGTCGACGTGCACATCCACGTGCCGGAGGGCGCCACGCCCAAGGATGGCCCGAGTGCCGGCATCGGCATGTGCACTGCGCTGGTCTCGGCGCTCACCAGCATCCCGGTGCGGGCCGATGTGGCCATGACCGGCGAGATTACCCTGCGTGGTGAAGTGCTGCCTATTGGCGGTCTCAAGGAGAAGCTGCTGGCTGCGCACCGGGGTGGCATCCAGACGGTGATCATCCCGGCCGACAACGAGCGCGATCTGGTCGAGATTCCCAAGAACATCAAACAGAACCTCGACATTCGTCCGGTCCAGTGGATCGACGAGGTGTTGGAGATCGCGCTGGTTGCGCTGCCGACGCCGCGGACCGACAGCGATGACGCGAAGGCAGAGAAGACCGCAAAAAGCGAAGAAAGCGACAAGGACGGGCTGCGCCATCATTGATTATTGGCGCGATCGCTGGTAGAAATAGGTCTGCGCGGCGGCCCGCTTGTGGAGGCGCCGCCAGCGCTTGACTGGACTCGGGAGCGGCTGCTATAAAGCCGCTCTTTCTCTTGCGGCAGGAGCTGCTTACTCTTAAGATTGATTTGGATGACGTCCAGGCCTGGGTAGGCTGGAGTCTCCGAAGGGGGCATTCAACGACATGAACAAGACCGAGCTTATCGAAGCCATGGCAGACGCTGCCGATATCTCCAAGGCCGCCGCAGGCCGTGCGTTGGATGGCATGATCGATGCCATCACTCAGGCCATCAAGTCGGGCGACAGCGTGTCCATCATCGGCTTCGGTACCTTCACCCTGCGCGAGCGTGCTGCGCGCAAGGGCCGCAATCCCAAGACCGGCGAGACCATCGAGATTGCGGCTTCAAAATCTCCTGCATTTAAGGCTGGCAAAGCGTTCAAAGATGCTGTAAATTAACGCACCTCGAAACGGGGTGCTTAGCTCAGCTGGGAGAGCATCGCCCTTACAAGGCGAGGGTCGCAGGTTCGATCCCTGCAGCACCCACCACGGGTCATAGGAGTGGTAGTTCAGTTGGTTAGAATACCGGCCTGTCACGCCGGGGGTCGCGGGTTCGAGTCCCGTCCACTCCGCCAACTCTGAAAGACGGGGTATCATTGCGATACCCCGTTTTTTTTGCATCGAATTCAATCCGGACGAACAAAGACAGATCATGCTGCAGGCAATCAGAGAAAAGGCTCAGGGGTGGATCGCCTGGGCAATCGTGATCCTCATCAGTATTCCCTTTGCGCTGTTCGGCATACAGCAGTATCTCGGGGTCAGCTCCGACCCGGTAGTGGCCTCGGTCGATGGTACCGACATCACTGTCCGGCAGCTCGAGCGCCGGGTGCGCGAGTTGCGTGATTCCATGCGTCAGCGCCTGGGGCCAGCCTTCAATGCCGATATCTTCTCCGACAAGCTACTCAAACCGCAGGTGTTGCAGGCGATGATCGACGAGACCCTGCTGCGCCAGGCGGCTGACGATTGGGGCATGCGGGTGAGTGACGAGCAGGTGGCGGCCTATATCCGCTCGTTGCCGGGCCTGCAGAACGGCGGCAAGTTCGACATGCGCCTGTACGAGGCCACGGTACGTAGCCGGGGGTTGACCAAGGCCGGCTTCGAGGCCCTGGTGCGCGAGGAGATGATCCGTGCGCAGCAACAGTCGGGCATTCGGGATACCGCTATCGTCACCCACACCGACCTGGCCGAGCAGGTGCGCCTGGGCGAGCAGCGGCGGCAGATTCGCTATGTGCGTATTCCCGCCGATGGTTTTCTCGATGTCGAGTCGATCGACGACGAGGAGGCCCGGCAGTACTACGAACGTTCGCAACGTGACTACCAGGTGCCCGAGCGGGTCAAGCTGGCCTGGATACTGCTGGATGTGAAGGATCTGGCCGACGAGGTGCCGGTGGATGATGAGAAGGTGCGCCAGTATTTCGAGGACCACCGCGGTGAGTTCGTCGCCGAGCAGGAACGCCGAGTGAGGCACATCCTGATCCCCGTCGAGGGTGACGACGACCAGGCGCGCCAGCAGGCCGAGCAACTGATCGAACAGTTACGCCAAGGTGCGGATTTCGCGGCGCTGGCCAAGGAACATTCCAAGGACCCGGGTTCTGCGGCCGATGGTGGCGACCTGGGCTGGGTCAATCGCGGGGTGATGGTCAAGCCCTTCGAGGACGCGGTGTTTGCAGCCAGGCCGGGTGAGATCACCGGCCCGGTCAAGACCGAGTTTGGCTATCACATCATCGAGGTCACCGAGGTTCGCGGTGGTGCCGAGGCGAGTTTCGAGCAGGTGCGCGACAAGGTCGAGGCGGCCTATCGTCGCGCCCAGGCCGAGGAGATCTATTACGAACGCCTCGAACGCCTGGCGGATCTGGCCTACGAAACGCCCGATAGCCTGGCTCCGGCGGCCGAGGCGTTGGGGCTGAAGATCCAACACAGCGACTGGGTCACGCGCAATGGTGGTCTGCCGCTGGCGATCGAATCGCCCAAGGTGGTCGGTGCGGCCTTCTCCGACGAAGTGCTCGGCGAAGGCAACAACAGCGACGTGATCGAGCTGGCGCCGACTCGTGCGGTGGTAGTGCGTGTCGAGGAGCACGAGGAGGCCATGGTCAAGCCCTTCGAGGAGGTCAAGGACGAGGTGCGTCAGGCCGCAGCCCGTGCCAAGGCCTCGGACAAGGCGCGTTCCGAGGGGGAGAAGCGGCTGACGGAATTGCGTGAAGGAGGTGATCTCGACGGCCTGGCCAAGGCGAATGGCTGGGAGCTGAAGCAGGCCACGGTCGGTCGGCGGGGTGGCGAAGGTGCCCCGGCCGAGGTGGCACGTGCCGCTTTCGACGTACTGCGCCCGGCCGATGGCAAGCCTGCCTATGGCGGCGTGGTCTCGGCCAATGGTGATTATTTCCTGGTCGCGGTGGACCAGGTGATCGATGGTGATCTTGAGGCGCTCGACCAGGCTCAGCGCGAGCAGCGCCTGGCGCGGCTTCGGCAAGTCCTAGGCAGTACCGAGTTCCGGGGCGTGCTGCAGGCCCTGCGTGCCCGTGCCGACATCGAGGTGATGCTCAAGTAGGAAGCCCGTCCTCGGGCCGAACCCGTTCGCGGCGGGGATGCTCCCCCCTGCTGTGCGTTTTATCGATACCCTCCTGACAGGGTCGAGGATCCTGTCAGGGTGGGAGTCTGCTGATCGTGGGCCGGGCTCAAGCTCTGCGTCGGCACCAGGAAAGGGCATGGGCGGTATGCACGGAAGGCGATAGAATCGTCCCCAGGTGTCGTAACCCCGGCAGGCCATGGAGATTCAAGTCAGCGAGCTGATCGTCCGGTTTCTGGAGCGTCTGGGCATCGATTGCGTCTTCGGCATGCCGGGAGCGCACATTCTGCCTGTTTACGATGCCCTGTATGACTCGTCCATTCGCACGGTGCTCGCCAAGCATGAGCAGGGTGCGGCCTTCATGGCCGGTGGGCATGCGCGGGTGAGCGGCGGCATCGGCTGCTGCATTACCACCGCGGGTCCGGGCGCCACCAATACCGTCACTGCGATCGCCAGTGCCTATGCCGATCGTCTGCCCCTGCTGCTGATCACCGGCGAGACCTCCACTCACATCTTCGGCAAGGGTGGTTTGCAGGAGAGTGCGGGCGAGGGCGGAGCCATCGATCAATGCGCCCTGTTCGCCGGGATTACCCGCTACCGGCGGTTGATCGAGCGCACCGACTACCTGGCCAATGTGCTCAACCAGGCGGCGCGTGAGCTGCTGTCGGACACCCCGGGGCCGGTGTTGCTCAGCCTGCCGTTCAACCTGCAGAAGGAGTGGGTGGACGAGTCGATACTCGACCGGGTGGTCACATCCAGGCCGCTCAACGGTATCCACGTGCGGCACGAGCAGATAGACGCCTTGGCCGACCTGTTGCTCGATGCACGCAATCCGGTGATCGTCGCCGGTTACGGCTGTATTCGCTCGGGCAGTGAGCCGCTGGTCGAGCGCCTCAGTGCGACCCTCGACATTCCGGTGACCACAAGTCTCAAGGGCAAGGGGGTGATCGCCGAGAACTCGCCGCGTTCGCTGGGTAGCCTGGGGGTGACCTCGACCGGATTCGCCTATCGCTACATCGTGGATCATGCCGACTCGGTGATCTTTCTTGGTGCCGGTTTCAACGAGCGCACCAGTTACCTGTGGGACCAGGCCCTGCTGGCCGGCAAGCGTATCGCCCAGGTGGACAACGACCCGCAGCAGCTCAACAAGGTGTTCAAGGCGGATGTGGCGGTGAACGGCGATATCCGTGCGGTTCTCGACGGGGTGCTCTCGCGCATCGACCAGCAGGGCAGGAAGCGTAATCGCGCCACCGGTAGCCGTGTGCCGCATGTCCCGGCCAGGCGCCGTGAGACCGGCACCAGCGAGATTTTCCGCGCCGGCTTCGCGGTGGTCGAACGTTTCTTCCAACGCCTCCAGGCCCAGCGCCTGCCGGGGCTGATGGTATTCGACGACAACATCATCTTCGCGCAGAACTTCCTGGACGTGACCGAGAGCGTGCGTTTCTATCCCAACAGCGGCATCTCCTCGTTGGGGCATGCCATCCCCGCGGCTATCGGTGCACGCTTCGCCCGCGAGGTGCCGGTCATGGCCATCCTCGGCGATGGCGGCTTCCAGATGTGCTGCATGGAGCTGATGACCGCGGTGAACTACGACATCCCGATCACGGTGGTGATGTTCAACAACGCCACCATGGGGCTGATCCGCAAGAACCAGGCACAGAACTACGGCGGTCGCTATGTCGACTGCGATTTCGTCAATCCCGACTACCGCCAGCTGGCGGCCAGTTTTGGCATGGCCCATCACTGCATCGCGCGGCCAGACGAGGTGGATGCGGTACTCGAGCAGGTCGATCTCGTCGAAGGGCGCACCCTGATCGAGATCCTGCTCGAGCGTGACGCCTTCCCCCATTACGATTCACGCCGACACTGAGGCGGTATGGCGGAGACGGCGTTCGAAGTGGCCCGGCAGCGGCTGGGCATGAGCACGGCGGAGGCCGTCGATGACGATACCCTCTTGTCGCGTCTCGAGCAGGCGCTCTGGGACGACCCTACTGCTGAACTCGAAAGGCTCTACCAGGCCTGTTGCCGCGAGGCGGCGGGGCGCGAACGGGCCGCCAAGCATCACCTGGTCGTAGTGGTGCCGGTCGCCGACCGGCCGCGCCAGTTGCGGCACTGTCTCGAAAGCCTGATCGAGCACCAGCGGCGGTTCGCGCATGCCGGCGGCGTGTCGCTGGTGGTGGTCGAAGACTCGCTCGATCCCGCCAACCGGCGTGCCCATGCCGACCTGGTGCGCGAGATCCACGGCGCCGGGCTGGATGCTCACTACCTGGATACGGCGGCGCAATGGGCGTTGGTCGAACCGCTGCAAGCGGCGCTGCCGCTGTTCCTGGGGCGGCAGCGAGCCGAGGCCATGGGCCACAAGGGGGCCTCGGTGACGCGCAACATCGCCATGCTGTGGCTGGCGCGTCAGGGTTTCGAGCGACCGCTGTTTCACTTCATCGACAGCGACCAGGTGTTCCATGTCGATCCGTTCGCCGAGCGACCGCGTTACCTGCTGGATCATGCGCGTCACCTCGACCGCCTGTTCCGTACCCGCGACATCGAGGTGCTGACCGGCAAGGTGGTGGGCGATCCGCCGGTATCGCCGGCGGTGATGGCCGGCACCTTGTTGCAGGATCTCAACGGTATTCTGGAGGCTGCGTTGCCCAGTCCCGGTGCCGCCTGTACCTTTCACGGTGCGAAGGCGGGTGCTGGCCACGGGGCCTATCATGACATGGCGGCCCTGTTCGGGCTCGACCAGGCAGCGCAGGGATTCGAATATGCCTGTCCTCTGGCCGGCGTGCACACCCATCTCGAGGCACTGCAGCTGCTGGGTGAACGCCTGTCACGGTTCTTCGACGGTGAACACCCGACCCGCGTCACGCCCTTTGCGCCGGTCAATGTCGAGACCAGCCTGGCCCCCGCGCGCACCGTCTATACCGGCAACTATGTGCTCAACCGTGACGGGTTGCGGCATGGCATCCCCTTTGCCGCGCTCAAGCTGCGCATGGCCGGCCCCACGCTCGGCCGGCTGTTGCAGCAGGGGCTGGGTGAACGTTTCGTGCAGGCGGCCTTGCCGCTGTTGCACCGGCGTGCCGAACCGGAGAGCGGAAGGGCGGAATACCGTCCCGGGGTACGTCACGATGGCGCGCTGGTGGATCTGGCGGGCGAGTACCAGCGGCAGTTCGTAGGTGATCTGATGCTGTTCGGCATCATCGAGTTGCTTGCAGATGGCTACCCGCAGCACGTGCCGCCACCCGATCGATTGGTGGCGGTATTCGATGCGGTAGCCGCGCGCCTGCTCGGCGAATATCGCCAGGTGCGTGAGCGGGTGATGGATGGCCTCGCGGTCTTCGCACGCCGGGTCGACAGCGCCGGGCAGCTGGATGACGCCGTGCTCGCGCCCTACCGCCGCTTTGCGCAACGGGTTCGGCACAACTACTCACCGCAGGCAACTGCCGTGCGCGCCCTGGAAGATCCCGCCTTTCGCGCAGACTGGATAGGGCGCCTGACCGCGGCCGTGCGCGATCTCCCGGCTCAGCAAGCGCGCTGGATGGAGACGATCGGCTGAAAGCGCTTCCGGCCTGTTCAGCTCGTTTTCAGCTTCGCCCGCTAAGCTCTCCCCCAACAGTCGTAGAGGAGGTATGCCATGACTGCATCAACTATCAAGGTATGGGACCCCTTGGTCCGCATCTTTCACTGGAGCCTGGTCGCCGGATTCTTTGTCGCCTACCTCACCGAAGACGATTTCATGAGTCTGCATGTCTGGGCCGGTTACCTGGTCGGTGCACTGGTGGCCGTGCGCATCGTCTGGGGATTTGTCGGGCCGCGCTATGCTCGATTCTCCGATTTTGTCCGTTCTCCCGGTGAGGTGATCGCCTATCTGAAAGCAGAGCTTGCCGGCCATGCTCGGCGTTATCTCGGTCACAACCCCGCGGGGGGCGCCATGGTCGTGGCCTTGTTGTTGTCGCTTGCCCTGACTGTCATCACCGGCCTGGTCACATACGGTGGGGCGGAATGCGCCGGGCCACTGGCGGGGAGTCTTTGCAGCAGTGGTAATGAAGTTGCTGAACTCGGGGAAGAGGTACACGAATTCTTCGCCAACCTGACGCTGCTGCTGGTAGTGCTGCACGTGGCCGGGGTGGTGTTCAGCAGTCGCTTGCATGGCGAGAACCTGGTGCACGCCATGCTCACTGGCCGCAAGCCGGCAAGTGTGGATGAAACGCAAGGAGAAAACGCATGAAGACAACCGTTTTTCTTGTCACTGCCAGTCTGGTGCTGGCGCCGTTCGAGCTGGCCAGCGCAGCAGGTGCCAGTCGGGAAGGGGTTGTACAGCAGTATGTGCAGGCTGCTGGAGGGCAGGCCGATGCGACTGCCGGTAAACGCCTGTGGATGAAAGAAGGTATCAAGGGCCGCTCCTGCACGACTTGCCACGGCAGGGACCTGACCCGCCCGGGGAAGCACAAGCGCACGGGCAAGCGCATCGAGCCGATGGCGCCGTCAGTCAACCCGAAACGCTTCACCGATCCGAAAAAGGTCGCCAAGTGGTTCAAGCGCAATTGCAAGTGGACCTTGGGAAGGGAGTGCACGGCGGCTGAAAAGGCCAATCTGCTGAGCTGGCTGAATTCACTTTGATTTGGAGGTACTGGCTATGAAAAATTTTCGCTCTTTCGGTATGACCGTTGCGGTGGCCCTGGTCGCCGGGCTTTCGCTCCAGGCCTGTGCCGATGACGACGACTGGGGCCGGGGGTGGTGGAAACGCGCCGATTTTGCGCCGCTGAACGATCCGCAGTACGTGGCTGAATGTGGCGACTGTCACATGCCGTACCAGCCGGGTATGCTGCCGGCCGCTTCCTGGCGGCGTATCATGAACGGACTTGATGATCATTTCGGTGACAACGCGGAACTCGACGAACCGGTCCGACAGCATATCCTTTCGCTGCTGGAGAGCAACGCGGCCGATCGCGTGGACACGGGACGTTCGCCCGGCGTGGCGCGCTCGCTGGCCGGGCAGGCGCCGTTGCGCTTCACCGAGACCCGCTATTTCCGGCGCAAGCATTACGAGATACCGGAGCGCCTGGTCAAGAACAACCCCGATGTCGGCAGCTTTTCCCGCTGTGATGCCTGTCACCTCAAGGCGGATCAGGGCAACTACGATGAACACCAGGTGCGTATCCCGGGGGTTGGCCGCTGGGATGACTGATGAACATCGGGGGCGCGCTGTCCTGCTGGCGATGCTGATGACCCTGGCGCCTTTCGCTGGTGCGGATGACGACGAGGCCGATTACGAACAGGCGCGTCGCCTGCTGGCCAGCGGGCAGATCCTGCCGCTGGCGGAAATCGTCGAACGGGTCGATGTGCCACCCGGTGCGCGTCTGCTCGATCTGGAGCTCGAGAACGAAAACGGGCGTTGGGAATACGAGCTTGAATATCTGGTCGACGGGCAAGTCAAGGAATTCAAGATCGACGCCGCTACCGGAACTGTGCGAGAAGAAGAGGAACACGACTGATGCGGCTGTTGTTGGTCGAGGACGACCGGGAACTGGCGGCACGCCTGATCCGCCGGCTGGGCGATGAAGGCTACCTGGTGGAGCAGGTGGGCGATGGTGAGCGTGCCCTGCGCATGGGGGAAGACAACGACTACGCTTTGGTGATCCTCGATATCGGCCTGCCGGGGTTGGATGGCATGGAGATCTTACGCCGCTGGCGCGCGCGGGGACGCAGCATGCCGGTCCTGATACTGACCGCACGTGACGGCTGGCGACAGCGCGTCGAGGGTCTTCGCGCCGGGGCCGATGATTACCTGGGCAAGCCGTTCGAGCCCGAGGAGCTGCTGGCGCGTATCGATGCCATCGTACGGCGTTCGCATGGCCAGCCGGCCGACCGGCTGGTCGTGGCGGGGCTGGAACTGGACCGCGAGCGTCACTGCGCGGTCTTGCCCGACGGCCGGGAGGAGCCCCTGACGGGCACCGAGTTCCGTCTGTTGCAAGCCCTGATGCTCCGCGCCGGCCGGGTGGTCAGCCGTGAACAATTGGCCATGGCGGCCTTTGAAGATGGTGATCAGATCGGCAATGGCCTGGAAGTCTACATCCGACGCCTGCGCCGCAAGCTGGGTGCCGAACGCATCGTCACCCGGCGCGGCCTGGGCTACCTGATGCCCGACGGGCGGGAAGGAGTGGCTTGACCTCACTGCGAAGGCAACTGTGGCGCAGCGGTGTCCTGGTGGTGCTGCTGCTCTCGCTGGTGCTCTGGGGCGCCGGGCGCTGGGCCATGCACGATGGGGTGGCGACCCTGATCGGCAGCCGCCTGCAACATGACGCAGAAACCCTGGTCTCGGCGCTCGACTGGTCCAGCGGGCGGCTGGTATTCGATGAACATGCGCTGGCCGGCCCCTATCTGCAACCCCGTTCGGGTCACTACTATCACTACTACATGGTGCGTGTCGACGAGCGCCGCTTCCAGTCGCGTTCGCTGTGGGACGAGGATCTGCCGTTGCGCCCCCTGCGAGCCGGCGAGGTGGAAACGGCCGTGGTGCCGGGTCCGGGGGGCAGGCCGGTATTGCTGCGGCAGGCGGCCTACCGCAAGCAGGGACACCTGATCTGGACAGTGGTGGCTGAAGACATCGAGCCGCTGGAAGAGGCGATGGAGCGGCTCGATCTGGTGTTCGTGGTCATCACCCTGTTGGCGGCATTGGTATTGCTGTTGCTGCAACGCTGGCATATCCGTCGCGCGCTGCGCCCGCTGGCCGGCGTGCGGCAACAGCTCGACGAGCTCGCCGAAGGGGGGCGCGAGTGTATCGACCAGCCAGTCCCCGAGGAGATCCAGCCCCTGATCGACACGCTCAACCGCATGGTGCGCTCGCTGCACCAGCGCCTGCAACGCTCGCGCAACGGCCTGGGCGACATGGCCCACGCGCTGAAGACGCCGTTGAACCTGCTGATGCAGGACATCGCCGCGATAGAAGCAGATGCCTTGCGCGAGCGTCTGAAAGGACAGGCGTCGCGCATCGGCGAGATCGTGGAACGCGAACTGCGACGCGCGCGCATCGCCGGCAGCGGGCCGACCGGTGAACAATGGCAGCCGGGTCCTGATTTACAAGATCTGGTCGAGGTGCTGGGGCGCATCCATGAACAGGTCACCATCGAGTTGATCCTGCCCGATACCTTGCGCGAGCTGGCACTGGACCGGGAAGATATGCTCGAACTGGTCGGCAACCTGCTCGACAATGCCTGCAAGTGGGCAGCTTCGCGCGCCGTACTGCGCCTGTCGATCGAGCAGGGCACGTTCGTGCTTGTCATCGAGGACGATGGCCCGGGCGTGCCTGAGCCACAGCGCGAACGTCTGCTCGAACGTGGCCTGCGGCTTGATGAACGGGTCGAAGGACATGGCCTGGGCCTGTCCATCGTGCGCGAGATCGTCGACAGCTACGATGGCCAGCTCGAACTCGATGACAGCGAATTGGGCGGTCTGCGCGTGATGGTGCGCTTGCCGTTCTGACGACCGCAAAAAAGCGCGGTCTTTTACGCCTACTGCCGCTTCACGAGGTGAACACGATCGGCGACTGGCGTCGGGTGTCGACTTGCAGGGTGAATACGTCGGGTCGCGCATAGTGGCCGGCCACATCGAAGGTGCGACGGGCGATGGCGGCGCGGCCGGGATCCACTTCGGCGTAGAGGATCGCCTGCTCCCGGTGCAAGGGCCCGGCCTGGATCTCGCCGCCCGGCGCGATCACCACGGAGTCGCCGGGGTTGATCCAGTCCTCCTCCGGTGGATAGACCCTGTCGCGCCCGGGGAAGTCGTCGGGCAGGTCGTGGTTGCGCAGGGCCACGCCCGCGCCGATCACCCAGCAGCCGCCCTCGCGGGCGATGTGTTGCAGGGTGCCGGTCCAGGCCTCGCCGCTGTCGTAAGTTGGCGCGATATGGATGTCGATGCCCTGGGCGTACAGTGCGAAGCGCGCCAGCGGCATGTAGTTCTCCCAGCACAGCAGCACGCCGATGCGTCCCACCGGGGTGTCGGTGACGCGCAGTCCGGCACCGTCGCCGAAGCCCCAGATCATGCGCTCCGGATTGGTGGGCATCAGCTTGCGGTGGTGATTGAGGATCTCTCCGTCCTCGCCGATCACCACGGCGCTGTTGTACAGGGTGCTGTGGCTCACAGTGCCATCGCGTTCGTCGATGCCCATGACCACGGTCACACCGGCCTCGGCAGCGGCCTGACGCACCGGCGCCAGGTCGTCACGGCTCAGGTCGACGGCGTTCTCCAGCAGGCGCTGATGGATCTGCTCGCTCAGGTCCCAGTCATCGCCGGGGCGCAGGCGCCACGCCCAGGCCGGATAGCCGGGCACGAAGGCCTCGGGGAAGACGATCAGCCGTGCGCCAGCGCCGGCGGCCTCGTGGATCAGCGCCACCGCCTTTTCCAGGGTGGCCTCGCGGTCGAGGACGTGAGGGGCGTGCTGAACGATGGCGATCCTGTGCATGATCATCTCCAGGGTAGGGTTCAGCGGGTGCCGACCGCGATCAGCATCTCGCAGGGGCCTTCGAACTGCTGGCCGTTCTCGTACTGCTGCAGGGCCTGTTCGATCTCCTCCCAGGCCGCGTCCTTCTCGGCGTCCGAGACCCCGGCGAGCATCTGGTGCAGGGCGCCGAAGGATTCCTGCTCGAACTGCAGGCATTCCGAGGCACTGGAGACCCGTATCGGGGCATCGACCTTTGCGATCTGCACGTCGCGGAAACCGGCGTCGGTAAGCGCCTTCTCCAGCACCTCCGGGTGGCCGAGGCTGAAGGGGCCTGGCTGACCGGCCAGGGGCGGTGGCAGGGCGGCACGGCGGCGAATGATGGATACCGGTAGCGAAAAGAAGCCGTTGTGCTCGGCACGGGAATAGACCATGGCGGCCATCCTGCCGCCCTCGACCAGCTTGTTGTACATGCCGCGCAGGGCTTTTTGCTGGTCGGGGAAATAGATCAGCCCGACCCGCGAGATCACTGCGTCGAAGGGGCCAGCCTCCAGCTCGTCCAGGCGTTCGCCGTCGATGGCGTGGGTATGGATGTTGTCCAGTCCCTGCAGGCGCGCGGCGCGCTCGGCATATTCGAGGATCACCGGCGAGAGGTCGGTGGCCAGGACATGTCCCTTTGGCCCGACGCGCCGCGCTGCGGCCAGGCTCTGCTCGCCGGCACCGGCGGCGACATCCAGTACCCGCGAGCCCTCGCTGATGCCGGCCATGTCCAGCATGGTCTCGGTGGCCGAGCCCAGCCAGCGCGACAGCAGGGGGCCCCAGCGGTCCCATGACTCGGCGGCCGCGTTCCATTGCTGCAGCGTGGTCTGCTTGTACTTGACCGGATCAAAGACGGCCTGCGTGGTGGTGAGTACCTGGTGCATGATCTCTCTCCTCGTTGGTCTGGCAGTCTCCGACCGTGCTTCCCCGCGTTTTCTGCGGAGGTTGGGAGGGGGACAACTACTTGTCTGGATTCCCCTTTCCGGCCTCCCCAGGGTGTAGGGTAGGGGGGAAGGTGCCTTTATCGGAGGTTCCTTGGCTCCCGGGTGGGATGATGGAGAGTCTAGGTCTATGCCCTGGTTTGCCCATTGCCAAAAAAAGGAAAGTCGATGTGCAGAAATGCACAAGGCTTTACGCGGAGGAAAAGCGGATGAACTGGGACGACCTGAGAATCTTTCTGGCCGTGGCGCGGAGTGGCTCGATCTCCAGCGGCGCCAAGCAACTGGGACTGCAACATTCGACGGTGTCACGGCGGATACGCAAGCTGGCGCAAGAACTGGAGGTACGCCTGTTCGACAGGGTGCCCAGTGGCTACGAGCTGACCCCGGCCGGTGAGAAACTGGCTCGGGCTGCGGAGCGCATGGAGCGGGAGGTTCTGGCAGTGGATGGCACCCTGGCAGGGACCGATCTGAGGCCTGCGGGCCTGCTGCGCGTCACCGCCATCGACAATATGGCCACGACCATCCTGATGCCCATGTTTGCCGGTTTCAGCCGCGAATATCCCGAGGTCACGCTGCGCCTGTTGATCGCCAACAGCGACATCAGCCTGGCCCGGCGGGAGGCCGATGTCGCCATCCGCCTGACCAATACCCCGCCCGATACCCTGGTCGGCAAGCGTGTCGCGACGGTTTCATCGGCAGTCTACGGTTGCCGCGAGTATCTCGACCGTGTGGAGAAGGAGGGAAAGGATCCCCAATGGCTCGGGGTCGAATGCTGCAGCGTCCACCGTACCTGGACACGGCAGCAGTGCCATGGACAGTCACACCGTTTCATCGTGGACGACACCCTGCTGAGCCAGGCCGCCTTGCGTGAGGGCCTGGGGGTGTCGATCCTGCCGTGTTTCATGGGGGATGCCGATCCCGCCCTGGTGCGTTACGGCGGTGCCTGCCCGGGGTGGGACTTGGGCCTGTGGGTTCTTTTGCATCCCGATCTTCGGCGGACCACCCGCGTACGGATGTTTCGTGACTACATGAGCAAGGCGCTCGCCAGCCAGGCTGAGGCGTTCGCAGGGCGCGCCTGAGCGGAGGCAGGCGCATAGAGCCCGTTTTTTGCCTCAGTCCGCCTCAGCCTGGCCGGCCGTCGATACGGGGGCGTGCGAGCATCGGCAGGTAGATGATTGCGAAGTGGGCGAAAGCCAGTATCCACAGCGCCTGCGAAAGGCCGATCCACAGGGTGTAGTGTGCGCCGTCGAGCAACGGCAGCAACACCCGGCTCAGGGCGCCGGCGGCGAGCAGTGCCAGGAACCAGCGGATGGCCGGTGGCGGCGAGAACACATTACGCCCGGTGTGCCCCAGGGCCACCCGCGACATCATGCCCAGGGTCACCATGCCAATGCCGCCGTAGGCAAAGGCATGCAGGGCGATGAAGGGCGAGACCTCACCCCATACCGAGAGCACGCGCAGGCCGAAGCCGGCCACCAGCGCGCCATAGCCCAGGAACAATGACCACAGCAGCGGCTTGCGCCAGATGCCGGGGGTGTGCCAGTCGACCAGACGCAGGGCATGCATGCAGAACAGGGCCAGGCTGAGCAGGCCGATGACCATGGTCTGTCCCGGCAGGAAGACCTCGAACACCGCCCAGACCAGCACGCCGAACAGGCTGGCGATATCCAGCCAGCGGCGGTTGCGCGGGACAAAATCTTCGTCCACGCCGCGCTCGATGAAAAACGGCACCACCCGACGGGCCATCATGAACACCAGCGCGAGGATCAGGTACAGCCCGCCATAGAGCCCCCACTGGATACCGTCGGCCAGGTAGCCCAGTGCGCCGGCGTAGAAGGTGGCGCTGGCAGCCAGCATCAGCACCAGCTTGGCCAGTATCCCGACCTGTTTCCACTGCCGTACTCGCAGCACCGGGCGGGCCACGCCGTAGAACAGCACGCACAGAAACGCCAGGTCGGCGGCCGCGGCCAGCCAGAGTCCCTTGCCGGGGACATAGAAGGCCGCCCGCGCGCCCAGCCACAGGGCAAAGGTGACGGCCAGCGAAGGCCCCTTGAGGCTGGGCTGGCCGGTCCAGTTGCTCACCGCAGTGAGCAGGAAGCCGGCCACCACCGCCATGGTATAGCCGAAGACCATCTCGTGACCGTGCCAGACCACCGGCGGCAGGGATGCCGGTGTGGCGTCGCGCCCGAAGACATAGGTCGCCATCCACAGGCCGACGGCGGTGATGCCGAACAGCGCTGCGCCACTGAAGAAGGGACGGAAGCCGAGCTGGAACAGGGCGAAGCTCGGCGGAGGGGTGCGGGGGTCGATCTGGAGCATGGGACTACCTCTCTTTGCTCTGGCCATTATCCGATATTGGTGGCGCCAGTGGGGTTTTGTGGTGTCGGCGAGGCCGGTTGGGGCAGGGGGAGGGACAACAGGGCGGCACCTGCCAGCATGCCGGCGGACCACCACAGGCAGCCTTCGATGCCCTGTTGCTGGTAGATCAGCCCCGAGAGCACGGTGCCGGCCAGCCGACCGCCGGCATTGGCCGTGTAATAGAAGCCAACCCGCAGGGCTACTTCGTCGTGCTGGGAATAAGCGAGTATCAGGTAGGAATGGACCGCGGAATTGACTGCGAAGACCAGGCCGAACAGTGCCAGGCCGCCGATCAGCACCACGCGGGCGTCCAGGCCCAGATCGAGCGCCAACGCCATGCCGGCTGGCACTAGGGCGAGGGCCGCAACCCAGTAAAGGGCGGTGCGCCCGCCAGGCAGGTGCCGGCGCTCACGCAGTAACCCTGGGGTGGTGGCCTGTACCAGCCCGTAGCCGATCACCCACAGGGCGAGGAAACTGCCCACTTGCCAGAAATCCCAACCCAGCCGGTCGTAGAGAAACACCGGGAGGGCCACCACGAACCACACGTCGCGCGCGCCGAACAGCAGGAAGCGTGCGGCCGACAACCAGTTGATGGCCGCCACCCGGGAGAAGACCTGGAGGAACCGGGGTTTCGACTTCATGCGCCCGACACTAGAGGGCAGCAGCCAGGCGGTGATCAGCAGCACCGCCAGCAGCATCCCTGCCAGGATGGCCAAGGCAGCGCGAAAACCGAACCCTTGCAACAGGGCGGCACCGATGAAGAAACCTGCGCCCTTGAGGGTGTTCTTGGAGCCGGTCAGCGCTGCCGCCCAGCGGAACAGCTGCGCCTCGCCGTCGCTGCCGGAGAGGGCCTTGACCGAGGCCTTGGCCGACATCTTGTTGAGATCCTTGGCGATGCCCGAGAGCGCCTGGGCCGTCATCACCCAGGGCACGCTCAACCAGGTATCGGGCACGGTCAGCATCAGCAATGCCACTATCTGCAGGGCCATGCCGATGTGCATGGTCAGGTTGAGTCCGATGCGCGCGCCCAGCCAGCCGCCCACCAGGTTGGTAACCACGCCGAAGAACTCGTAGAAGAGGAACAGCATGGCCACTTCGAAGGGCGAATAGCCCAGCTGGTGGAAATACAACACCACCAGCATACGGATGGCGCCGTCGGTGAGGGTGAAGCCCCAGTAGCCGGCGGTGATCACCGCATAGTGGCGTGTACCTGCCTGCACGATCGCTTGCTCGGCTTCAGCTGAACAGGCGCTGCCACCAGCGCTGGCGGTTGCGCGGGGTGGGGGCGTCGTCGATCACCTCGGTAGGGCGCTCGAGGCTGATGATCCAGCGCGGCGGGATGATCATGCCGCTGCTGCCACAGGACGAACCCAGATTGTTGGGGTCGTACACCTTGACCAGGGTGGGTGATTCGCGGTCGTCCACGTAGACGATGCCGCAATAGTCGTGGTCGTGATCGGCATGCAGCAGCTGGTCGAGTTCGCTCAGCGCATGGCGCAGGCCGTCGCCCTTGAGCGGCAGGGCCGGGACTTCGCTGCCCACCTGGTAGAAGTACCAGGCCTTGCCCGAGCCGTTGAGGGTCTCCCACAGGCGCTCGAGATCTTCCCAGCGCAGGATGCCGGTGAACCGCCCGTTGAGTCGTCGGGAAAAGTCCGATGTCTTGTCGCTCATGTTGCCTGCCTGTCCCGATATACTGTCAAAGCACGCATTGTAACGGGCGGTGGGCCGTTTGAAGAATGCAGGAGCCCCCTCTTCGGGCCGGATGGAGGCCGCTCGTGCAAGGTGCTGTTCTCACCGTTCTGATGCCGAAAACAGGCTTGTGCCTGGTCGCTCGATCGCGCAGTATCGCGCCCCGTCGTACTTGCTGGGAGAAGGGCATGGGTTTCCGGGCCCGGGGGCTGTTGCTGGATATGGACGGGGTGCTGTATCACGGCAGTCGGCTGTTGCCCCATGCTCGGCACTTTCTCGAGGCCACGGCGCATCTGCCGCGGGTGTTCGTCACCAATAATCCCATCCGCACCCCCGTGGAGGTGGCTGATCACCTCGCCGCACTGGGCCTGCCGCGACCCGATCCGGCGGACGTGCTGACCAGCGGCGTGGCCACTGCGCGCTGGTTGGCGCGCGAGCGACCGGGGTTTCGTTTCTTTGCTGTGGGTGCGGAGGGTCTGCACCGGGTGCTGGCCGAACACGGTATCGAGGATGCCGAAAATGCCGAGTTCGTAGTGGTGGGCGAGGGGCCGGGGCTGGACTACGACACCCTCTCCCGGGGCATCGACTTGATCCGAAACGGTGCGACCCTGGTCTCGACCAACCCCGACGCCAGCGTGGATGCGGTGGTGGCGGGCAGGCACTGCGTGCTGCCCGGCGGGGGCGCTCTGGTCGCCCCCTTCGAGGTGGCCACTGGCCGGCGGGCCATCACCATCGGCAAGCCGGAGCCCCTGTTGTTCGAGATGGCATTGGCGCGACTGGGATTGCCGGCGGGTGATTGCGTGATGATCGGCGACCGGCCGGATACCGACATCGTCGGGGCCGCGCGCGTCGGTCTGCGCTGTGCGCTGGTTCGCACTGGGCGATTTCTGCCGGGGACCTCCTGGCCGGCAGGGGAACCCCGGCCCGATTGGGATGTCCCTGAGTTGCGATCGCTGTTGGAGCGCTGGTGGCGGGACGGGGTCCTGGTGCAGGCGTAAGGATCGGCAATTGTGGGAATCGAGCACATGTCGCTCTTCGGGTTTTTGACGGTTCCCCTTGGACATGGAGATAATGTTCTGAATTTTTGAAATTAAAACCTTCAATGCACTGAGTAGTCCTTCGATACACGAGGCCCCAGCCGGAAAACGGCAGGCGGACCCTTCCGACCTGAACAACGAGAATCATGAAACTCGGGATACCCAAAGAAACATTGACTGGAGAGGCGCGCGTCGCCATCACCCCGGAAATTGCCAAGTCGCTCATCGGCAAGGGCTTTGAAGTCTGTGTCGAACGCGGTGCCGGCGAGGGCGCGCACTATCACGACGACACCTATGCCGAAGCCGGCGTCACGCTGGTCGATCGCGCCGAGGCGCTGGCCTGCGACATCGTCGCCAAGGTCCGCCGACCGACGGTCGAGGATGCCGCGCAGATGCGCGAGGGCGCAGTGTTCATCGGCATGCTCGAGACCTGCGGCGAGGACGAGGTGGCCTCCGCCTTGCTCGCCCGTGGCATCACCGTGCTGGCGCTCGAACGCATCCCGCGCATCTCGCGGGCGCAGTCGATGGACGTGCTCTCCTCGCAGGCCAACATCGGTGGTTATCGCGCGGTCATCGAGGCGGCCGCGCGCTACGAGCGCTTCCTGCCCATGATGATGACCGCCGCGGGCTCGGCCAAGCCGGCGCGCGTGGTGGTGCTGGGTGTCGGTGTAGCCGGTCTGCAGGCGATCGCCACCGCGCGCCGCCTGGGCGCCGAGGTCTATGCCTACGACATCCGTCCCGAGACGCGTGAGCAGATCGAGTCGCTGGGTGCCAAGCCGATCGATCTGGACATCGGCGAGGAAGGGAGTGGCGAGGGCGGTTATGCCAGGGAACTGTCCGACGAGGCCAAGGCGCGCCAGCAGCAGTTGCTGGCCGACGAGCTGGCCCGTGCCCACATCATCATCACCACCGCGCAGATCCCCTGCCGTCCGGCACCGCAGCTGGTGGCGCCCGAGGTGGTCGAGCGCATGCGCGAGGGCTCGGTGATCGTGGACATGGCCGCCGGTTCGGGGGGTAACTGCCCGCTGTCCAAGCCCGACGAGATCGTCACCGAGCACGGGGTCATCATCGTCGGTCACACCAACTATCCCTCGATGATGGCAACCGATGCCAGTGCGTTTTTCGCGCGTAACATCGCCAACCTGCTGGGCATCATGGTGGACAAGGGCGAGGACGGTTCGCTGAGCCTCAAGGACCTCGACGCGGACGAGATCACCGCCGCTGCTCAGTTCAAGCCGCAAACCAGCGAATGAGAGAAGATCATGCCTGACACACTCGTAGCACTGTACGTATTCGTCCTGGCCTGTTTCATCGGCTATTTCGTGATCTGGGGCGTCACCCCAGCACTGCACACGCCGCTGGTGGCGCTGACCAACGCCATCTCGGGCATCGTCATCATCGGTGCGCTGCTGGTGGCCGGTGCCGAAGAGGCCTCGGGGGCGGCCGAGATCATGGGCTTCTTCGCGGTCCTGCTGGCCTCGATCAACGTCTTTGGCGGCTTCCTGGTGACCAACCGGATGCTGGCGATGTTTAAGAAGAAAAAGAAGTAAGGGGGCGACATGGAAACTTCAGCCAATACCCAGGCCCTGGCCTACCTGGTCTCGGCGGTCCTGTTCATCCTGTCGCTCAAGGGCCTGACCCATCCGGCCTCGGCACGACGGGGCAACTTCCTGGGCATGATCGGCATGGCGATCGCCGTCGTCGCCACGCTGATGGGCAGCGAGGTGCAATCCTACGGCTTCATCGTCGCCGGCGTGCTGCTCGGTGCGGTGATCGGTGGCGTGCTGGCCGCGCGCGTGCAGATGACCGCCATGCCGCAGCTGGTGGCGGCCCTGCACAGCTTTGTCGGCATGGCCGCGGTGCTGGTGGCGGTCGGCACCTTCATCAACCGCCAGGTCACCGGCGACCTCAATGCTGTGCTGATGAGCGAATTGTCGGCCGGCATCGTGATCGGTGCCATCACCTTCTCGGGGTCGGTGATCGCCTTCGGCAAGCTCCAGGGCCTGATCTCCGGCGCGCCGGTGCGCTTCGCCGGCCAGCACGCCTTGAATGCCGCCATCGGCGTGGTCACCGTGCTGCTGGCAATCCACTTCGCCATGACCGGCTCCATGCTGTCGCTCACCGTCATGACCCTGCTGTCCTTTGTGCTGGGCTTCACGCTCATTATCCCGATCGGCGGGGCCGACATGCCGGTGATCATTTCCATGCTCAACAGCTACTCGGGTTGGGCCGCGGCGGCTACCGGCTTTACCCTGCACAACAACCTGCTGATCATCGTCGGCGCATTGGTCGGCTTCTCGGGAGCCATCCTGTCGTACATCATGTGCCGCGCCATGAACCGCTCCATCATCAACGTGGTGTTTGGCGGCTTCGGCAGCGACGCCGGAGGGGGCGAGTCCAGTGCCGGCGCGGTGGCGGCGGACAAGGGCGTCAAGTCGGCCTCGGTGGAAGACGCCATCTACTGGATGGAAGACGCCAACCGCGTCATCGTGGTGCCCGGTTACGGCATGGCCGTGGCCCAGGCCCAGCACGCCCTCAAGGAGCTGATGGAACTGCTCGAGGAGCGGGGCGTGGAGGTCAAGTTCGCCATCCACCCGGTGGCTGGCCGCATGCCCGGGCACATGAACGTGCTGCTGGCCGAGGCGGACATCCCCTACGATCATGTCTTCGAGATGGACGACATCAATCCGGAGTTCGCCTCCACCGATGTGGTGCTGGTGGTCGGGGCCAACGACGTGGTCAACCCCGCCGCGCGTACCGACCAGTCCAGTCCCATCTACGGCATGCCCATCCTTGAGGCCGGCAAGGCGCAGCACGTGTACTTCCTCAAGCGCTCCATGCGGCCGGGCTATTCCGGTGTGGACAACCTGCTGTTCTACCAGGACAACGTCTCGCTGATCTTCGGCGATGCCAAGGACACCATCGAGGGCATGGTCACCGCGCTCAAGGGCGGCGGTCACTGAGCGAGGCCTTCACCGGCAACACGACGAACCCGCTGGTCTCCAGCGGGTTCTTGCGTTTCAGGGGGGGGTGCGACCGGCAGCGAGCACCGCCAGGGCGTTGGCAGTGGTCTGCCGCGCGATGGTCTCGCGGGTCTCGGGGCGCAGTTCGGCCAGCACGTCCAGGACTTCCGGCAGCCATTGCGGGCTGTTGCGCTGGTAGCGGTGGGCGGCACCGCTCATGTCGGGGGCGTCGGTCTCGAGCACCAGGTCGCTCAGCGGCAGCTGGGTGGCCAGTGCGCGCAGGTGACGCGCATTGGGCAGGGTGAGCATACCGCCGAAGCCCAGGCGAAAGCCCAGCGCGCGGTAGCGTGCGGCGTGTTGCAGCGTGCCGTTGAAGGCATGGCAGAAACCGCCGGGCAGCTTGTAGCGTTGCAGGGTGGCGAGCACGGCGTCGTGTGCCTTGCGCACATGCACCACCACCGGCAGCCCTTCGCGCTCGGCCAGGGCGAGCTGGGCCTCGAACAGGGCCTGCTGGCGGGCACGGTCGAGTTCGCGCAACTGAAAGTCCAGCCCGATCTCGCCGATGGCCGCCGGTCGGTGTGCGCGTACGAAGTCTTCCAGGGCCGGCAGGTCCTGTTGCGGATCGTGTTCCTCGAGCAGTACCGGGTGCAGGCCGATGGCCGGGTACAGGTCGGGATCACCGGCACACAGTTCCCACACCCCGTCCCAGCCGGCACGTGTGATGGCGGGAATCAGCAGGCGACGCACCCCGGCGGCGCGCGCGGCGGTCAGCACGGTAGCTCGGTCGGGATCGAAGGCCGCAACGTTCAGGTGGCAATGGGTATCGAACAGTTCCATGCGCCGATTTTACGGGTATGATCGGGCGGCGTCCCCGCGGGCGGGGCGCTCGACCGGATGAGGTATCTCATGCGTATAGGACACGGTTTCGATGCCCATCGTTTCTGCGAGGGCGACGCGGTAGTGATCGGTGGCGTACAGATCCCGCACGAGCGCGGCCTGGCCGCGCATTCCGATGGCGACGTGCTGATCCATGCCATCTGCGACGCCCTGCTCGGGGCGCTGGGCGAGGGCGATATCGGTCGGCATTTTCCCGATACCGATCCAGCCTACCGCGGCATCGACAGTACCCTGCTGTTGCGCGAGGTGATGACACGGGTGCACACGGCCGGTTATCGGCTGGGCAATCTGGACGCCACGGTGATCGCGCAGGCGCCGCGTCTGTCGCCGCATATCGAGGCCATGCGCGCGCGTCTGGCCGAGGTGATGGCTGCCACGCCCGCGCAGATCAACATCAAGGCCACCACCACCGAGAAGATGGGGCACACCGGGCGTGGCGAGGGCATCGATGCGCACGCGGTGGTGTTGCTGTTGCCAGCCGATGCCTGAGTCAGAGGCCCTGTCGTCCGCCACGCTGGTCTTCGCCGAGGATGTCACGCTCGACCTGCCTGTCGCACATGGTGGGGCGCCCCTGTGTGGCCGGCTCAAGGCCGAGCCCGAGGACTTCCAGGTCGAAGAGATCCCGCTCGATGAGCCGGAGGACGAGGGCGAGCACCTTCTGCTGGGGGTGCGCAAGCGTGGACTCGACACCCTGGAGGTGGCGCGCCGCCTGGCGCGGCATGCGGGCGTGCATTGGCGTGCGGTGGGATTTGCCGGGCTCAAGGACCGGCATGCGCTGACCTGGCAGCGTTTCAGCGTACACCTCCCTGGCCGTGCGGTGGACTGGGCCTCGCTGGATGACGACAGCCTGTGCATCACCGTGCTGGGGCGTCGGCGGCGCAAGCTGCGACGCGGCGAACTGGCGGGCAACCGCTTCACGCTGCGGCTGCAGGCGATCACCGGTGACCGCGAGGCGGCCGAGGTGGTGCTCGCCGCCTGCCGCCGCCGGGGCATCCCCAACTACTTCGGGGCGCAGCGTTTCGGGCGCGGGTCCTCCAACCTGATCCGTGCCCAGGCCCTGTTCAACCGTCGCCTGCGACGCCTGCCGCCGGAACAGTTGCGCATGGTCACCTCGGCGGCGCGCAGTTACCTGTTCAACGCGGTACTGGCCGAGCGCGTGCGTGCCGGGGACTGGGATCGCCCCCTGCCCGGCGAGGTGTTGCTGCATGCTGTCGAGGGGCGTGCCCTGCCGTTTGCCGCCGGGGCGGCCGAGCTGGCGAACGCCGTGGCCGCCGGCAAGTGGCACCCCAGCGGGCCGCTGCCGGGGCGTGTCGGGCATTGCCTGGCGCCGCAGGCGGAGGCCGCCGTGCGCGAAGCGGCGGTCCTGGCGCGTTCGCCCTTTCCGCAGTGGGTCGACTGGTTGGCCGGCCACGGCTTCGATGCCCTGCGCCGTGCTCTGCGCGTGTTGCCGGAAGGACTGGAGTGGGAGTGGGAGCACGACGCCCTGGTACTGCGTTTTGCCCTGCCGTCGGGCAGTTACGCCACGGCCCTGGTACGCGAGTTGATGGTCCCCGAGTGCGCCTGAATAACGGAATTGCCATTTTCAATAGTGGGGGTGTCCCTATCGACCCCCGGCCAGCGCTGGGGCAGAATGGCATGGTGTCCATCACGGGGCGGGACTGAATGATCCGCAAGATCCTGATCGCCAACCGCGGCGAGATCGCCGTCCGCATCATCCGCGCCTGCGCGGAGATGGGCGTCCGTTCAGTGGCCATTTACACCGAGCCGGACCGCTTCTCGTTGCATGTCAAAAAGGCCGACGAGGCCTACAGTCTGGGTGCCGATCCGCTGGCTGGTTATCTCAACGTGCATCGCATCGTGAACCTCGCGGTGGCCACCGGCTGCGACGCCATCCACCCAGGTTACGGCTTCCTCTCCGAGAACGCCGAGTTCGCCGAGGTGTGCGCGCGGCGTGGCGTGACCTTCATCGGGCCCTCGGCCGAGGTCATCCGTCGCATGGGCGACAAGACCGAGGCACGCAAGGCGATGATGGCCGCCGGTCTGCCGGTTACGCCCGGTTCCGACGGCAATCTGGCCAATGTCGAAGAGGCGGTTGGGCTGGCGCGCGAGCTGGGCTACCCCGTGATGCTCAAGGCCACCTCGGGTGGCGGCGGGCGTGGCATCCGCCGCTGCGACAGTGAAGAGGAACTGCGCCGCAACTACGAGCGGGTGATCTCCGAGGCTACCAAGGCCTTCGGCCGTGCCGACGTGTTCATGGAGAAGTGTGTGGTCAATCCACGCCACATCGAGGTGCAGGTGCTGGCCGACCACCATGGCAATGCCATTCACCTCTACGAGCGCGACTGCTCCATCCAGCGCCGCAACCAGAAGCTGATCGAGATCGCCCCCTCGCCGCAGCTCGACGAGGCGCAGCGCCAGTACATCGGTGGTCTGGCGGTGATCGCCGCCAAGGCGGTGGGCTACACCAATGCCGGCACCGTGGAGTTCCTGCTCGACGAGAACGACCGCTTCTATTTCATGGAAATGAACACTCGGGTGCAGGTGGAGCACACCATCACCGAGACCATCACCGGGGTGGATATCGTCGAGGAGCAGATTCGTATCGCTGCCGGCCTGCCGTTGCGCTTCGCCCAGCACGAGGTCCAGCGTCGCGGCTATGCCATGCAGTTCCGGGTGAATGCCGAGGACCCCAAGAACGACTTCCTGCCCAGCTTCGGGCGTATTTCGCGCTATTACGCGCCGGGCGGCCCGGGGGTACGTACCGATACCGCCATCTACACCGGCTACGAGATCCCGCCGCATTTCGATTCCATGCTGGCCAAGGTGATCGTCTGGGCCCTGGGCTGGGACGATGTGGTGGCCCGCGGCGAGCGCGCGCTGCGCGACATGGGGCTGTCGGGTATCCGGCACACCATCCCCTATTACCTGGAAATCCTGCGCCATCCCGATTTTCGCTCCGGGCGCTTCGACACCGGCTTCGTCGAGTCGCATCCCGAGCTGCTGAACTATTCGCTCAAGCGCAACCGTCACCAGCTCGCCGCGGTGCTGGCGGCGGCTATCGTGGCGCACACTGGACAATAAGGCATCGAGGCCCATGAGCAAGATACAGATTACCGACCTCATCCTGCGCGACGCTCACCAGTCGCTGATCGCCACTCGCCTGCGTACCGAGGATATGCTGCCGGTCTGCGAGCGGCTGGATGCCATCGGCTACTGGTCGTTGGAGTGCTGGGGTGGGGCCACTTTCGACGCCTGTATCCGCTTCCTGGCCGAAGACCCCTGGGAGCGTCTGCGTCGCCTGCGCGAGGCCTTGCCCAACACCCGCCTGCAGATGCTGCTGCGCGGGCAGAACCTGCTCGGCTACCGGCATTATTCGGATGACGTGGTGCATGCCTTCGTGCAGGCGGCGGCACGCAATGGCATGGACGTGTTCCGCATCTTCGATGCGCTCAATGACACCCGCAACCTGCGCACCGCCATCGAGGCCACGCTGGAGGCCGGCAAGCACGCGCAGGGCACCATCTGCTATACCGTCAGCCCGGTGCATGACATCGCCGGCTTCGTGAAGATGGGGCGCGAGCTGGCGGCCATGGGCTGTCACTCGATCTGCATCAAGGACATGGCTGGCCTGCTCACGCCCTATGCTACCGGTGAGCTGGTGCAGGCGCTGAAGGACGCGGTGGACCTGCCGCTGCACCTACATTCGCATGCCACCGCCGGTCTGGCCGAGATGTGCCACCTGAAGGCCATCGAACACGGCTGCGAGCACATCGATACCGCCATCTCGGCCTTCGCCGGCGGCACCTCGCACCCGCCTACGGAGAGCCTGGTGGCCGCGCTACGCGGTACCCGTTTCGACACCGGACTGGACCTGCCGGCTCTGCAGGAGATCGGCATGTATTTCTACGAGGTGCGCAAGAAGTACCGCCAGTACGAGAGCGAATACACTGGCGTGGACACCCGGGTACAGGTCAACCAGATCCCTGGTGGCATGATCTCCAACCTGGCCAACCAGCTGCGTGACCAGAACGCGCTCGACCGCATGCAGGCGGTGCTCGAGGAGATCCCCCGGGTGCGCCGCGACATGGGCTATCCGCCGTTGGTCACGCCGACCTCGCAGATCGTCGGCACCCAGGCGGTGCTCAATGTGCTCACCGGCGAGCGCTACCAGACCATCACCAAGGAAGTGAAACTCTACCTTCAGGGTGGCTATGGCCGTGCCCCGGGGGCGATCGACCCCGAGCTGCTACGCAAGGCCATCGGCGAGGAGACGCCCATCGACCACCGCCCGGCCGACGACCTGCCGCCGGAACTCGACCGCCTGCGCGAGGAGATCGGCGACCTTGCCGAGAGCGAGGAAGACGTGCTCACCTACGCCATGTTCCCCGAGATCGGTCGCCAGTTCCTGCAGGCGCGTCGCGATGGCACCCTGCAGCCCGAGCCCCTTCAAGCACCGAGCGAGGAGGGCGGCGAAACCCCGTCCACCGCGCCCACCGAGTTCAACATCTTCCTGCACGGTGACTGCTACCACGTCAAGGTGACCGGCACCGGCCTCAAGGAAGAATCACAGCGGCACTTCTATTTCACCGTCGATGGCATTCCCGAAGAGGTGCGGGTCGAGACCCTGAGCGAGATCGTCCTCGAGGGAGGTGCTCAGGGCGCGGTCAAGAGCTCGATTGCCGGCAAGCGTCCACGCCCGCAGGGGCGGGGTGATGTCACCACCAGCATGCCCGGCAACATCGTCGATGTGCTGGTGCGCGAGGGTGACGAAGTGGTGGCTGGCCAGCCCCTGCTGGTCGCCGAGGCCATGAAGATGGAGACCGAGATCCAGGCCCCGGTCAGCGGCGTGGTCGAGGCCGTCTATGTCGCCAAGGGTGATGCGGTGAATCCCGACGAGACGCTGATTGCCATCCGCCCTCAGGAGTAGGAGGCCCCTCTCCGGGGTGAAGAGGGATGGCCGGTTCGCGGCAGGGACGCTGCGTTCACACAGACACCTCTTCCACTGCTCCCAAGGGGGCGATCGGGTATATTGGACCGTTTCCGAAGCGGTATCCGGGAGGCCGTGATGCAGGACAGTGCGGTGCCGGTGGCAAAGGAGCTGGTGCTGGTCGGCGGTGGACACGCCCACGCGGGGGTGATCCTGCGTTTGGGCATGAAGCCGGTACCTGGCCTGCGGGTGACACTGATCACCCGTGACATCCACACCCCGTATTCGGGCATGCTGCCTGGCTACATCGCCGGTTTCTACGACTACGACCAGTGCCACATCGACCTGCGGCGGCTGTGCCGCTTCGCGGGGGTGCGCCTGTATCACGGCGAGGTCGAAGGGCTGGATCTGGAGGCGCGCCAGGTGCGGCTGCCGGGACGGCCGCCGGTACCCTATGACCTGTTGTCGATCAACACCGGCTCGCGCCCCGGCCACTCCGGGGTGGAGGGCGCCGAGGCGCATGCCATCCCGGTCAAGCCGGTCGATGTTTTCCTGCGTCGCTGGGAGGGCCTGCGCGAGCGGGTGATCGCCTCTCGCGGCCCCTTTCGTATTGCTGTGGTCGGTGGCGGCGCCGGTGGGGTGGAGCTGCTGCTGTCGGTGCAGTATCGGTTGCGCGAGGACCTGCGTCGCCGCGGTGACGATCCGAATCGCTTGCAGTTTGCGCTGTGCACCGCCGATCCGCTGTTGCTGGCCAATCACGCGCCTGGGGTGCGCCGGCGCTTCGAGCGCGTGCTCGACGAGCGCGATGTCGAATGCCATGTCGCTGGGCGGGTGGTCTCGGTGCGGGCCGATGGGCTGCGCCTGGCCGATGGCCGTGAGCTTGCCGCCGATGCGGTGCTCTGGGCAACCAGCGCCAGCACCCCCAGCTGGCCAGGGCGGGCGGGCCTGGCGGTGGACGCGGACGGCTTCATCCGCGTGGACCATTACCTGCGCAGCTTGTCCCACCCCGAGGTCTTTGCCGCCGGCGATGTTGCCAGCCTGCCCGATCCGCGCCCCAAGTCGGGGGTATTCGCGGTGCGCCAGGGCCCGGTGCTGCACCATAACCTGGTAGCCGCAGCGCGCGGCAGGCCGTTGCGGCGCTACCGCCCGCAGCGGCATTTTCTGGGACTGATCACCACCGGTGATCGTTATGCCATCGCCTCGCGCGGCCCCTGGTCGGCCGAGGGTGGTTGGCTGTGGACGGTCAAGGACGGGATCGACCGCCGCTTCATGCGCATGTTCGACCAGTTGCCCGAGATGCCCGAGCCAGAGACGCCCGCACCGGCAGAGGGGCTGGCTGACGCGGAGCTGTGCGAGACGCTGACCCGGCTGCCCATGCGCTGCGGCGGCTGCGGGGCCAAGGTGGGCAGCACGGTGCTGGAGCGCGCGCTGGCGCGCCTGCCGCGCAAGGGCGGAGAGGGCATCGTCGCCGGCGGACCTGCCGATGCCGACGATGCGGTGGCCTTCGCGGTGCCGCCGGGGCGCCTGCTGGTGCAGAGCGTCGATTATTTTCGTGCCTTTCTCGACGATGCCCATGTCTTCGGCGCCATCGCCGCCAACCATGCCCTGGGCGACTTGTATGCCATGAACGCGGCACCGCATTCGGCGCTGGCGATCGCCACCGTGCCCTTCGGGCGCGAGGCGGTGGTCGAACAGACCCTGTTCGAGCTGCTCGACGGCGCACTTGGCGTGCTGCACGAGGCCGGGGCGGTGCTGGCCGGCGGGCACTCCAGCGAGGGCGCCGAGCTGGCCTTCGGGCTGGCGGTCAATGGCCTGGCCGATCCGGATCGGCTGTTGCGCAAGGGCGGGCTGCGCCCGGGAGATGCGCTGATCCTCACCAAACCGCTGGGCACCGGCACCCTGATGGCCGCCGACATGCGCCACCGCGCGCGTGGCCGCTGGGTGCAGGACGCCATCGAACAGATGCTGCAGTCGAACCGCAAGGCCGCCGCCCTCCTGCACGCGCATGGCGCGAGCGCGTGCACCGATGTCACCGGCTTCGGTCTGCTCGGCCATCTGCTGGAGATGCTGCGCGCCTCGGGTTGCGGGGCGCGACTCGAGTTGGGGGCGTTGCCGGTGCTCGATGGTGCGCTCGAGACTCTGGCGATGGGCATCCAGTCGAGCCTGGCACCCGAGAACCTGCGCCTGCGTCGCGCCGTGGTCGATCTCGAGGCCGTCACCAACCACCCTCGCTATCCGCTGCTGTTCGATCCGCAGACCGCTGGCGGCCTGCTCGCGGGCGTGCCCGCCGACCGCGCAGACGCCTGTCTCGAGGCCCTGCTCGCTGCCGGTTACCGGGCGGCGCGTATCGGTGAGGTGCTCGCGGGCGAGCCGCAGGTGGTGGTGGACCAGGGGTGAAGCACGCGATACGGGAACTCGGGGGCGGCCCCCAGGCGCCACGGCCCGCGTGGCGCCTGCTGACGCTGCTCCTGTCGGCGCTCGCGGTGCTGGGCCTGGTGGTGTGGGGGGTGGCCGGGGTGATCCGCGAGCGCGCACTGGGCGAGCTGGCGCGTACCGCCGAACAGCGACTGGCGCTGTATGCTGCCAACCTCGAGGGACAGCTGGCGCGTTACGAGTCCATCCCGGCGCTGCTGGCAACCCACCAGCGTCTGCTCAAGGTGCTGCGCCAGCCCGACAACGCCTCGGCCCGCCAGGCGCTCAATGAGTATTTCGAGCAGGCGGCGCGGCGTACCGGTGCACTGGACATCTACCTGATGGACGCGCAGGGCCTGACGCTCGCGGCCAGCAACTGGGCGCAAGAGCGCACCTTCATCGGCCGCAACTTCGGTTTTCGCCCCTATTTCCGCCAGGCCATGCGCGGCGAGGCGGGGCGCTACTATGCGCTGGGCAGCACCTCGCGGGTGCGTGGCTATTACTTTTCCTACCCGGTCCTCGAGCTGGGGCGTCCGGTCGGCGTGGTGGTGCTGAAGATAGCCATCGCGCACCTCGAGCAGGATTGGCGCAACCCGCGCGAGACGGTGCTGGTAGTCGATCCCGACGGGGTGGTGTTCATCGCCTCGCAAGCAGACTGGCGTTTTCGTACCTTCGGCGTTCTGCCGCCGGAGGTGCTGGCGCGCATCCGTGACAGTCACCGCTACCCGGGTGTCGAGCCGGCGCCGTTGCCGCTGGCGACGCGTCCCGCTCCCCGCGGCATCCACCTGGTGCAGCGCACCGACCGGCCGGCGGCACCGACCCTGCTGGTGCGCGAGCTGGCGATGCCGGCGCAGGGCTGGCGTATGCTGCTGTTGACTCCGACCAACGAAGTGGAGCGCCAGGTGTCCAGCGCCATGGCGGTGACCGGGGCGGCCGGCGTGGCGCTGTTGCTGTTGGGCCTGCTGTGGTGGCAGTCGCGCGCGCGGCGTCTGGAGCGGGCGCGTTGTGATGCCGAAGCCCGGGCGGCGCTGGAGCGCGCGCACGGCGAACTCGAACAGCGGGTGGCCGAGCGCACCGCCGATCTGCAGCGCGAGGTGGAGGAGCGGCGACGTGCCGAACAGGCTCTGCGCCGTGCCCAGGACGAACTGGTACAGGCGGCCAAGCTGGCTATGCTCGGCCAGCTCTCGGCGAGCATCAATCACGAACTCAACCAGCCGCTCAGCGCCATTCGCAGCTATGCTGAGAATGCACGCCTGTTGCTCGAGCGGGGACGTGATGCCGAGGTGGCCGGCAACCTGGAGCAGATCGCTCGCCTGGTCGAGCACATGAGCCGCATCAGTTCCCAGCTCAAGCTGTTTGCGCGCAAGTCGGACGGTCACCGTTTGCCGGTGTCCTTGCGGCAGGCAGTGGATGTCGTGCTGGAACTGTTGCAGCCCGACCTGCGGCGCGCCGGGGTGTTCGTCGAGCTGGGAGAGGGGCTGGATGCGTTGTGGGTGCTGGCCGATGCCACCCGCCTGGAGCAGGTGTTGCTGAACCTGGTCGGCAATGCCTTGCACGCCCTGGAAGGCGAGGCCGATCCTCGTATCCGCATCGACGCTCTCGCGGCGCGCGAGCAGGTGCAGATCCGGGTGCGCGACAACGGGCCGGGCATTGCGCAGGAGCACCTGGCACAGATCTTCGATCCCTTCTTCACCACCCGCAAGTCCGGTCTGGGGCTGGGGCTGGCGATCTCGCAGCAGATTGCGGATAACATGGGTGGCCGGCTGGAGGCACGTAACGTGCCGGATGGCGGCGCCGAATTCATACTCACCCTGGAACGGGCGACAGCGCAATGAGCGACGAACGGATACCGGTCCTTTTTATCGACGACGAGCCGGCGGTGCGTGCGGCCAATGTGCAGACCCTGGAGCTCGCTGGCTTCGAGGTGCAGGGGCTGGAGAGCGCCGAGGCTGCACTGTCCGCCATCCGCGACGACTGGCCCGGCGTGGTGGTCAGCGACATTCGCATGCCGGGCATGGACGGCATGGGCTTGCTCTCGGCGTTGCGCACACGCGACCCGGACCTGCCGGTGATCCTGATCACCGGGCACGGCGACGTGGCGCTGGCTGTCGAGGCCATGCGCGCCGGGGCCTATGATTTCATCGAAAAGCCGTTCCCGGCCGAGCGCCTCGTGGATACCGTGCGGCGAGCCGCCAGCCGGCGTGCGCTGGCGCTGGAGAACCGCCGCCTGCGCCGTGAGCTGGAAATGCACAGTGCGCCGGGGCCGCGCATCGTCGGCAACAGCCCGGCCATGCAGCGCTTGCGTCAGACCATCGCGCGACTGGCCGATACCGATGCCGATGTGCTGATCCTGGGCGAGACCGGCACCGGCAAGGAGCTGGTGGCGCGCGCCCTGCACGAGCATTCGCGCCGGCGGGCGCATCACTTCGTGCCGGTCAACTGCGGGGCCATCCCCGAGAGCCTGATCGAAAGCGAACTGTTCGGCCACGAGGCGGGCGCCTTTACCGGGGCACGCACGCGGCGCATCGGCCGTTTCGAGCACGCCAACCAGGGCACACTCTTTCTCGACGAGATCGAGAGCATGCCGATGGCGGTGCAGGTGCACCTGCTGCGGGTGTTGCAGGAGCGCAGTGTCGAGCGTCTGGGCTCGAACACACCGGTGCCGCTGGACCTGCGGGTGGTGGCCGCGACCAAGGTGGATCTGCGGGAGGCAGCAGGGCGTGGCGAGTTCCGCGAGGATCTGTACTACCGTCTGAACGTGGTTACCCTGGAGATCCCGCCCCTGCGCGAACGCCTCGAAGACATCCCGCTGCTGTTCCAGCACTTCCTGCTGGTGGCCTCGGCGCGCTACGGGGCCGAGTCGCCTCCGCCGGACCCCGGGCAGATGCGCGCCCTGCTCAGTCATCCCTGGCCGGGCAATGTGCGCGAGCTGCGCAACCTGGCCGAGCGCTACGTGCTGCTCGGCGACCAGGTGGGGCACGACCTCGAACGCCTGTTGCACGGGGCCAGCCAGGAACCGGCGCTGACCCTGCCGCAGCAAGTGGAATCCTTCGAGAAGTGCCTGATCGCCCAGCAGCTGGCCATGCACCAGGGCCGCCTCAAGGACGTGATGGCTGCGCTCGGCATTCCGCGCAAGACGCTCTACGACAAGATGCGCAAGTACGGCCTGGACAAGAGCCAGTACAAGACGCAGGGCTGAGATTCCGCCGATTCGGAAGGGTGCGACAGGCGGAATCTCGCCGCTTTTTCAGGGGGTGGCCGGGTGGGGTTCTCGCCGCAGCCGCTTCTGGCGGGCAATTGAGCAGTTGGCCCGGTCCTTGCCTATAGTTGGGGCAGGTCGTCGTCTGGCGTCCGCACAAGAACCAACCAGGAGGAATCCCATGAAAAAATCGTTCGTCTGTCTGACTGCTGCTGTGGCGCTGGCTTTGGGCAGTGCTTCCGCGCTTGCCTCGGAGGGCTGTGACAAGGGCGAGATCGTTATCAAGTTCAGCCATGTGACCGCCGCCAAGGGCCATCCCAAGGGCGAGGCCGCCGCACTGCTGGCCGAGCGGGTGAACCGCGAAATGGATGGCAAGGTCTGCATGCAGGTCTATCCCAACAAGCAGCTCTACAACGACAAGAAGGTGCTCGAGGCGCTGCTGCTCGGCGATGTGCAGATGGCGGCCCCCTCGTTGTCGAAGTTCGAGAAGTACACCAAGCAGTACCGTATCTTCGACCTGCCGTTCATGTTCAAGGACATCGAGGCGGTGGACCGCTTCCAGAACTCCCCGACCGGGCAGAAGCTGAAGGACGCCATGCGCAAGAAGGGGCTGCAGGGGCTGGCCTTCTGGCACAACGGCATGAAGCAGATGTCGGCCAACCGGCCGCTGATCCACCCCTCGGATGCCAAGGGGCTGAAGTTCCGCATCATGAGTTCCGACGTGCTCAAGGCACAGTTCGAGGCACTGGGTGCCATCCCGCAGAAGATGGCCTTCTCTGAAGTCTATGGCGCCCTGCAGAGTGGGGTGGTGGACGGTCAGGAGAACACCTGGTCGAATATCTACACCAAGAAGTTCTTCGAGGTGCAGGATGGCGTGACCGAGACCAACCACGGGGTGCTCGACTACCTGGTGGTGACCTCGACCGAATTCTGGGATGGGCTGCCCTCGGACGTGCGCAACCAGCTCGAGCGCATCATTGCCGAGGTGACCGCGGAGCGAAACAAGGTCTCTACCGCGATCAACGAGCAGAACAAGCAGAAGATCATCGCCGCCGGCAGCCCGGTGCGCACGCTCACGCCCGAACAGCGGCAGGAGTGGGTCAATGCCCTCAAGCCGGTGTGGAAAAAGTTCGAGGGTGATGTCGGCGCCGACGTGATCGCCGCGGCACAGAAGGCCAACGAGGGTTGAGCCGAGGGCTCTTCCGGCCTTTTCCCTCGAGTAACCTCTGATCCCGTGCCTCCCCCGCTTGCGGGGGAGGTCAGGAGGGCGAGATCTTGAGCAGACCGTTGCGCCAGCGCCTGTCACGCTGGGTCGATATCTTCGAGGAGACCGCCATTGCGGTCATCCTCGGCCTGATGGTGGCGATCACCTTCGCCAACGTGGTAGCACGCTACCTGTTCCAGTCCGGCATCCTGTGGGGCCTGGAAGCGACCACCTACCTGTTCGCCTGGCTGGTGCTGTTTGGTGTGAGTTATGCCGTCAAGCACACGGCGCATCTGGGGGTGGACGCGCTGGTCAACATCCTGCCGCTTCGTATCCAGCGCCTGCTCGGTCTGCTGGCGGTGGCCGTCTGTCTCTTGTATGTCGGCCTGTTGCTCAAGGGGGGCTGGGACTACTGGAGCAAGTTTGCCTTCAAGCTGAACTTCCTGGAGGTCGAGGACATTCCCTTTCCTGTCTGGTTGCAGGGACTGATCGGCCTGGTCGAGGACGGCGAACCGCGCTACGAGAACCTGCCGCGCTGGATACCCTATTTCATCCTGCCGTTCGGCATGGCGCTGCTGGGCCTGCGCTTTGTGCAGGCAGGATGGCGCATCTGGCGCGGTGAGCAGCGCATGCTGATCGCAAGCCACGAGGCCGACGATCTGATCGAGAATACCGAGGAAGACAACGTCGAGCACCCGGGCTCGTCGTCCACCGACGGCCCCGGGAAGAAGAGGAAGCGTTAGATGGCCGCGGCATTACTGTTCCTGGGGGTGCTCCTTCTGCTGTCCATCGGCGTGCCCATCGCGGTGGCGCTGGGCCTGTCGAGCATCCTGTTCCTGCTCTACCATTCCGAAAGCTCGCTGGCCAGCGTGGCGCAGACCCTGTTCGAGGCCTTCGAGGGTCATTACACCCTGCTGGCCATCCCGTTCTTCATCCTGGCCTCGTCCTACATGACCACTGGTGGGGTGGCGCGCCGCATCATCCGTTTCGCCATCGCCACCGTGGGGCATGTGCGCGGCGGCCTGGCGATCGCTGGCGTGTTCGCTTGCATGCTGTTTGCCGCCCTTTCGGGTTCCTCGCCGGCCACGGTGGTGGCCATCGGTTCGCTGGTGATCGCGGGCATGGTCAAGGTCGGTTACAGCCGCGACTTTGCCGCCGGGGTGATCTGCAATGCCGGTACCCTGGGTATCCTGATCCCGCCGTCGATCGTGATGGTGGTCTATGCTGCGGCCACCGATGTGTCGGTCGGGCGCATGTTCCTTGCCGGCATCATCCCCGGCCTGCTCGCCGGTTTCATGCTGATGGTGGGTATCTATGTCGCGGCGCGGGTGAAGAACCTGCCCGCGCAGCCCTTTGCGGGGTTTGCCGAGATCTGGAGGGCGGCACGCGAGGCGGGCTGGGGATTGTTCCTGATCGTCATCATCCTGGGCGGCATCTATGGCGGGGTGTTCACACCGACCGAAGCCGCGGCGGTGGCCTCGGTGTATGCCTTTTTCATCGCCAATTTCGTATATCGGGACATGGGGCCGCTGAAGGACAGGCCGCTCCGTCGGTCGGGCGAGGGTCACCTGCGCGCCCTGGCACGCAACATCGTGGAGTTTGTCGTCTACCTGCTGCCGGCGATTTTCCACCGCGATAATCGCCACGCCCTGCTCGAGGGTGGCAAGCTCACCATCATGTTGCTGTTCATCATAGCCAATGCGCTGATCCTCAAGCACGTGCTCACCGAGGAACGCATCCCCCAGGAGATCGCCCAGGCGATGCTCGATGCCGGCTTCGGCCCGGTGATGTTCCTGGTGATCGTCAACCTGATCCTGCTGATCGGCGGTCAGTTCATGGAGCCGTCGGGTCTGATCGTCATCGTCGCTCCGCTGGTCTTCCCCATCGCGGTGCAACTGGGCATCGATCCCATCCACCTGGGCATCATCATGGTGGTGAACATGGAGATCGGCATGATCACCCCGCCGGTGGGTCTGAATCTCTTCGTCACCGCCGGCGTGGCGAAGATGCCTGTGCTGGGAGTGGTACGCGCGGCCCTGCCGTGGCTGGCGATCCTGTTCGTGTTCCTGATCCTGATCACCTATGTGCCCTGGTTGTCGACGGTGGTCCCCAATGCCTTGATGGGACCGGAGATCGTGATCGACAACTGAGGGGGGATCAGGAAACGACGGATTCAGGCCATACCCAGGATGTGATATCCCGAATCCACGTACAACACGTCGCCGGTGATGCCCGAGGCCAGGTCGGAGCAGAGGAAGGCGGTGGCGTTGCCGACCTGCTCGATGGTGACGTTGCGGCGCAGTGGGGTTTTCTTTTCGGCCTCGGCCAGCATGCTGCGGAAGTCGGAGATACCGGAGGCGGCCAGGGTGCGGATGGGACCGGCGGACACGGCGTTGACGCGAATCCCCTCGGGTCCCAGGCTGTCGGCCAGATAACGCATGTTGGCCTCCAGCGAGGCCTTGGCGACGCCCATGACGTTGTAGTTCGGCACGGTGCGCACCGCACCCAGGTAGGTCATGGTGACGATGCTCGCATTACGGCCCTGCATCAGCGGGCGCGCCGCCTTGGCCAGGGCGGCCAGGCTGTAGGAGCTGATGTCGTGGGCGATGCGGAAACCCTCGCGGTTGACGGCGTCGATGTAGCTACCCTCGAGCTGATCACGCGGGGCGAAACCGACCGAGTGGATCAGGCAGTCGAGCGCGCCCCAGCGTTCCTTCAGGGTGTCGAACACCGCGTCGATCTGTTCATCGCTGGTCACGTCCAGCGGCAGCACGATGTCCGAGCCGAATTCCTCGGCGAAACCGCGTACCCGCTTTTCCAGTTTTTCGCCCTGGTAGGTGAAGGCGAGCTCGGCGCCCTCGCGATGCATGGCGGCAGCCACGCCGTAGGCGATCGAACGGTTACTGGCGACGCCCACGATGAGCGCTTTCTTGTTGGCGAGAAAACCCATGAATTCTTACCTGCTCTGGTAGATTGATCGGCGCTGGCGGTCGTGGGCGGAGAATGCGATGATCCACCCCGAATCGCCGTGTATGGAAGCCCGATAAATTACCTGAAAGCCGCACCTTGTTCAAAAGACCTGGCCACAATCCGTTCCGCCTGCTCCTGCTGCTGACCCTGTTGGTGCTGGGCGGCTGTGGCGATCCGCCATGGAACGATCCCTGGCCTTCGGAAGATGTGTCGGGGTCGGTGTTCTTCAGTTCCTTCGCAGAGCGGCCCAAGTACCTGGACCCGGCGCGCTCCTACAGCTCCAATGAATGGGCCTTCATCTCGCAGGTCTATGAGCCCCCTCTTCAATATCATTACCTGAAGCGACCCTACGAGCTGGTGCCGCTGACCGCTGATGGCATGCCCGAGGTGCGACACTACGACGCGGCGGGCCGACTGTTGCCGGCGGACGCACCGGCCGAGCAGGTGGCTACGACCGAGTACCTGATCCATATCCGCCCGGGCATCCGTTACCAGCCACACCCGGCGTTCGCGCGCACTGCGGACGGCGGTTATCGCTACTGGCCATTGCGTGAAGAGGACCTAGCCGAGCGGTACACCCTGGCCGATTTCCCCGAGACCGACACCCGCGAGCTGGTGGCGGCGGACTACGCCTACCAAATCAAGCGCCTGGCCTTCCCGCCCAACCACTCGCCGCTGGCCGGCCTGCTGGCCGAGCATATCGAGGGTTTTGCGGCGTTTGCGAAAGCGGCGGCCGAGCAGGCGCGGCGGGATCGTGACGCCGGACGCCTGTGGACCGACCTGCGTCCGCTGCAGATGGACGGGGTGCAGGTGATCGACCGCTATACCTACAGCATCCGCCTGAAGGACAGCTACCCGCAGTTCATCTACTGGCTGGCGACCAATTTCTTCGCTCCCATGCCCTGGGAGGCAGAGCGCTTCCATGCCCAGCCCGGCATGGCCGAGCGCAACATCACCCTCAACTGGTACCCGGTGGGCACCGGCCCCTTCATGCTCACCGAGAACAATCCCAACCTGCGCATGGTGCTCGAGCGTAATCCCAATTTCCACGGTGAGCGCTATCCCACCGAGGGCAGCGAGGCCGACCGTGCGCGTGGTCTGCTCGACGATGCTGGTAAACCGATGCCGTTCATCGACAAGGCGGTCTATGCCCTGGAGAAGGAGGCCATCCCGCGCTGGAACAAGTTCCTCCAGGGCTATTACGACAGCTCGGGCATCGCCTCGGACAGCTTCGATCAGGCAGTGCAGCTCGCTGCCGATGGCGAGGCGCGCCTGACCCCGGAGATGCGCGAGAAAGGCATCGCCCTGGATACCGCCGTGGAGACCTCGATCTACTACCTGGGCTTCAATATGCGCGACCCGGTGGTCGGCGGTGATCCCGACGACCCGGCCGATCAGGAGCGTGCGCGCAAGCTGCGCCAGGCGATCGCCATCGCGGTGGACTGGGAGGAGTTCATCGCCATCTTCAACAACGGGCGAGGCCTGCCGGCGCACGGGCCGCTGCCGCCAGGGATCTTCGGGTACCGCGAGGGCAGGGAGGGCATTAACCCCGTGGTCTATCGCTGGCAGGACGGCAAGGCGGTGCGGCGTTCCATCGAGGAGGCAAAGCGCCTGCTGGCCGAGGCGGGCTATGCCGATGGCATCGATCCGGCCACCGGCAACGCCCTGGTGCTGTACTACGACACCGCGCTCTCGGGGCCGGGCAGCAAGTCCATCCTGCAATGGTACGTCAACCAGTTCCGCAAGCTGGGGATCTCGCTGGTGGTGCGCGCCACCGACTACAACCGCTTCCAGGAAAAGATGCTCAAGGGCACCGCGCAGCTCTTCAGCTGGGGCTGGAATGCCGACTATCCCGACCCCGAGAACTTCCTGTTCCTGCTCTACGGGCCCAACGGCAAGGTCGAGCACCACGGCGAGAATGCGGCCAACTTCGCCAATGCCGAGTTCGACGCCCTGTTCGAGCGCATGAAGAACCTGCCCAACGGCGCCGAGCGGCAGCAGGTGATCGACCGCATGGTGGCCATCCTGCAGACCGAGTCGCCCTGGCTGTTCGGCTACTATCCCAAGGCGTTCAGCCTGCACCATGTCTGGTACCACAACGCCCTACCGCACCTGATGGCCAACAATACTCTCAAGTACAAGCGCATCGACGGTGCCTTGCGCGCGCGCCGGCAGAAGGAATGGAACCAGCCGGTGACCTGGCCGCTGTGGACCCTGCTGGGCCTGCTGGTGCTGTCCGCGGTGCCCGCGATCCGCGACTATCGGGCACGTGAGAGGAGACGTGCACGATGATGGCCTATATCGTCCGCCGCGTGCTCTATGCCATCCCCATCCTGATCGGGGTGAACCTGCTCACCTTCGTGCTGTTCTTCGTCGTCAACTCGCCCGACGACATGGCGCGCATGCACCTGGGGGTCAAGCGGGTCAGTGACCAGGCGATCGCCGAGTGGAAGGCGGAACGCGGCTACGACAAGCCGTTGGTGTGGAATGCCGAGGCCGAGGGGCTGGCCAAGCTGACCGACACCATCTTCTTCGACAAGTCGGTGCGCCTGTTCGCCTTCGACTTCGGCCAGTCCGACAGCGGGCGCAACATCGGGCACGACATCGCGCAGCGCATGTGGCCCAGCCTGGCGATCGCGGTGCCCATCATGCTGGTGGGACTGGCGGTGAACATCAGTTTCTCGCTGTTGCTGGCGTTCTTTCGCGGCACCTACCTGGATTTCTGGGGCGTGGTGCTGTGTGTGGCCATGATGTCCATCTCGGGGCTGTTCTACATCATCGGCGGACAGGTGCTGCTGGGCAAGCTGCTCAACCTGTTCCCCATCTCCGGCTATGCGCCAGGGCCTGATGCCTGGCGCTTCCTCGTGCTGCCGGTGATCATTGGCGCGATCTCGGGCATCGGTTCGGGCACGCGCTGGTACCGTACCCTGTTCCTCGAGGAGGTCGGCAAGGACTTCGTGCGCACCGCACGCGCCAAGGGGTTGTCCGAGCGCGCCGTGCTGTTCGGTCACGTGTTGCGCAACGCCCTGATCCCCATCCTGACCGGCGTGGTGGTGGTGATCCCGACCCTGTTCATGGGCAGCCTGTTGCTGGAGTCCTTCTTCGGCATCCCCGGGCTGGGCAGCTATACCATCGACGCGATCAGTCGTCAGGACTTCGCCATCGTGCGTGCCATGGTGTTCCTCGGCGCCGTGCTCTATATCCTGGGGCTGCTGCTGACCGACATCTCCTACACCCTGGTCGATCCGCGCGTGAGGTTGCAGTGATGGGATTCCAGCCGGTCGTGCTCGCTACCGATGCGCTCATCTACCTGCTGTTGGCGCTGGCGGTGGGCTTTGCGCTGTATGCGCGTCGCCACGAGCACCTGCGCGCACCCTGGCGGCAGGTGGCGGGCAGTCGCACCGCCATGGGCGCGCTGGTGGTACTGGGAGTGTATGTGCTCATCGGCCTGCTCGACACCGTGCATTTCCGGCCGCTGCAGGGACAGGATGCGCAGGGCCGGCCGCGTTATGCCACCGAGGTGCTCAGCCTGCTCGATCTGATCGCCGCCCCCCTGCGCGAGCATCGCGAGAAGACCTATTCGGCGCCCTTCGCGACCCACCTGTACATGCGCGAGACCATCGAGCTGCCCGACGGGCGCAAGGTGCGCGACTACCCGCGCCTGAAGTGGGGCGGGGCGCACCTGGCCGACCCGGCCGATCGTGCCGCCGACATCACCCGGCGCGTGGCGGCGGGGCTGATGCTGGGCCTGGTGATCTGGGGCGGAGCCTTGTTGCTGCTGGCACGGGGCCGCCTGGCGCGCTTGCGGCGCCTGTTCCGCGCGCCCGAACTGGCCGCCCTGCGCAGCGCCGCCTGGACCGGGCTGGTGATGGCCCTGCTGCTCGGTCTGGTGCTGAACCTGGCCGGGGTCTGGCACCTGCTGGGCACCGACAAGGTGGGCGAGGACGTGTTCTACCAATCGCTCAAGAGTGTACGCACCGGGTTGGTGATCGGTACCCTGACCACCCTGGTGATGCTGCCGGCGGCGGTGCTGCTGGGCATCATGGCCGGTTATTTCCGTAGCTGGGTGGACGATGTCATCCAGTACCTCTACACCACGCTCAGTTCGGTGCCCGGGGTGCTGTTGATCGCCGCCGCGGTGCTGATGATGCAGATCTACATGAACAATCACCAGGCGGAATTCAACAGCCTGACCGAGCGCGCCGACCTGCGCCTGCTCTTCTTGTGCCTGATCCTCGGGGTGACCAGCTGGACCTCGCTGTGCCGCCTGTTGCGTGGCGAGACGCTCAAGCTGCGCCAGCTCGAGTACGTGCAGGCGGCGCAGGCCTTCGGGGTGCGGCACTTCACCATTCTGGCGCGTCACGTGCTGCCGAACGTGATGCACATCGTGCTCATCGTGGTCGTGCTCGATTTCAGCGGTCTGGTGCTGGCCGAGGCGGTGCTGTCCTATATCAACATCGGGGTCGATCCCAATACCAACAGCTGGGGCAACATGATCAACAGCGCGCGCCTCGAGCTGGCACGCGAGCCGGTGGTCTGGTGGTCGCTGGCAGCCGCCTTCGTGTTCATGTTCGTGCTGGTGCTGGCGGCCAACCTGTTTGCCGACGTGGTGCGCGATGCCTTCGATCCGCGTCTGAGGGAGAGGACATGAGCGATCTGCTGCTGGAGGTCCGGGGCCTGCGTACCTGGCTGGGGCCGGAGGACCAGCCGGTGCGCGCGGTCGATGGGGTGGACCTGACGCTGCGGCGTGGCGAGACTTACGTGCTGGTGGGCGAGTCGGGCTGCGGCAAGTCGATGATCGCCTATTCGCTGATGCGCCTGCTGCCGCCCTCCGGGCGCATCGTCGCCGGCGAGGTGCTGCTTGAGGGGCGCGCGTTACTGGACCTCACCGAGGCGGAGATGCGCCGCGAGCGCGGCGGCAGCATCGGCATGATCTTCCAGGAACCCATGACTTCGCTCAATCCGGTGATGAGCGTCGGTCGTCAGGTAGCCGAGGCGGTACGGCTGCACGATCCGGAACATGCCGCGAATCCACGTCCACGCGTGATCGAGCTGTTCCGCCAGGTTGGCATCGCCGATCCCGAGCACCGCGTGGACGAGTACCCACACCAGCTCTCCGGTGGCATGAAGCAGCGGGTGATGATCGCCATCGCCCTGGCCGGCCGCCCGAAGGTGCTGATCGCCGACGAGCCGACCACGGCGCTGGACGTGACCATCCAGGCACAGGTGCTGGAGCTGCTGCGCGACCTGCAGCGCGAGACCGGCATGGCCATCCTGTTGATCACCCACGACCTGGGCGTGGTCGCGGAGATGGCCGATCGGGTGGGGGTGATGTACGCCGGGCAGCTGGTGGAGACGGCCGGTGTGCACGAGTTCTTCGCCCACCCGCGCCATCCCTACAGCCGCAAGCTGTTCCGCGCCCTGCCCGGGGCGGACAAGCGGGTGCAGGGTCTGGACGCCATCCCGGGCCGGGTGCCGCCGCTGGACCGGGCCTTCACCCGCTGCCGTTTCCTCGATCGTTGCGAGGCCAGGCAGGCGGTCTGCGAGGGGGCGCTGCCGCCGTGGCGTGGTGAGGCCGAAGACGGTTATCGCTGTCACCTGGCGGTCGAACAGATCGCCCTGGGGACGCCCACGGCGCGCGACGAGGGCACCGCGCCCCCCAGGGCGGCGGAGCCGTTGCTCCGCGCGCGCGGCCTGCAAGTGCATTTCCCTATCCGCGAGGGGGTGCTGCGCCGCGTGGTGGGGCAGGTGCGCGCGGTCGATGGTCTGGACATCGACCTCTGGCCCGGGCGCACCCTGGCGCTGGTGGGCGAATCGGGCTGCGGCAAGACCACTACTGGCAAGGCGCTGTTGCAACTGCTGCGGCCGACCGCGGGCAGCGTGCGTTTCGATGGCATCGAACTGACCTCGCTGGGTGGCAAGGCCCTGCGCCGGTTGCGCCATCAGTTCCAGATCATCTTCCAGGACCCGGCCTCGTCGATGAACCCGCGCATGCTGGTCGAGGATATCGTCGCCGAGGGCATGGTGGCGCAGGGCATCGGTGCCTCACGCGCCGAGCGCCGCGAGCGTGCCATCGAACTGCTGGACCAGGTCGGGCTGTCGGCCGAGGCACTGCGCCGCTATCCACACGAGTTCTCCGGCGGCCAGCGCCAGCGCATCGCCATCGCCCGTGCCCTGGCGGTCGATCCGCGTCTGATCGTGTGTGATGAGCCCACCAGTGCACTGGATGTAAGCGTACAGGCTCAGGTACTGAACCTGCTGAAGGAGCTGCAACGGGAACTGGGGTTGGCCTACCTGTTCATCACCCACAATATCGCGGTGGTGGCCTACCTGGCCGACGAGGTTGCAGTGATGTACCTGGGGCGCATCGTGGAGCAGGGGCCGGTAAAGGCGATCCTGGAGAACCCGGCCCACCCGTACACCCGGGCCCTGCTGGCGGCGGTGCCGGTGCCCGATCCAGAGCATCGGCGCAGGGTCATCCGCCTCGAGGGCGACCTGCCGTCACCGGCCGCGCCGCCTCCTGGCTGCCATTTCCACGAGCGTTGCCCGCGGGTGATGCCGCGCTGCCGCGAGGCCTATCCGCCGCGGTGCTCGCTGGATGCGGGCCACGAGGTGGCCTGCTGGTTGTACGAAGACGAGGAATGAACCGTGAAGATCGCACTCTGGACCTTGGCGATCCTGTTGCTGGCCGGTTGTGGCGCCCGCTACGAGGTGATCGAAGACTTCGTCCCGCCGGCTGACAGCAAGGCGCGGAGCTGTATCGCCGGCTGCGAGCAACAGCGCCAGGCCTGCGACACCGCCTGCGACCAGCGTCTCCAGGCCTGCAGGAAAAGGGCTGAGGCGCGCGCCCGCGCCGACCTGCCGGCCAGGCGTCGGGCCTATCTGGACCGGCTGGACATCTACCTGCGCGAGCGTGAACTCTGGCTGGACGAGAAGGCATTGCAACTGCACCAGCGCCAATTGCTGGAGGCGCGCATCGCACAACTGGAGCCCCGCTGCACCCAGGATGACCGCTCCGGCTGCAGCGAACTGCAGCGCCTGCGCCGCGAAAGGGATGCCCTGGTGTTGCCGGATCCGCCGGAGCGACCTGAGGAACCGACGCTGGAAGCCCTGGTGGCACGTTATCAAGCCGATTGCCGGCGTGACTGCGACTGTGAGGCGACCTTCCGCGCCTGTTACATCGGCTGCGGGGGCGAGGTGCGCAGCCGTCGGGTGTGCGTGGCCAACTGCGACGAGCAGAAATAGGATTCATCGCCAAGGGGGCAAGCATGCGGGATGCAGGCCAGGCTTCGGCTCGCCCATGGTCGAGAGCGGCAGCGTCAGGATGAATTTCTCCGCACCCAGGACGATCATTTCGCCATGGCGTCCTTGGCGCCCTTGGCGGCTAACCTGTGGTTTAGCCCGCTCCGCCCGGGTAGACGGTGAGGCGCTGGCCGGGGCGGATGTAACGTCCCACCTTGTTCCAGCGCTTGAGATCACGTACCGACACCTGGAACTTGCGTGCGATGGTGTAGAGTGAGTCGCCCTTGCGCACCCGGTAGCGGATGCGCGGGCCGTTGCGCGCGGCGATGCCCTGCTGGCGGTCGCTGGCCTGGCCGGCGAGCGGGATGCGCAGGAAGCGCCCGGTGCGGATCAGATCACCGCGCAGGCCATTGGCCTGGCGGATCGCGCTCACGCTCACGCCGTAGCGCCGGGCGATGCGGATCAGGCTGTCACCCTTTTTCACGCGGTGTTCCGCCCAGCGTCGCCATTGGTGTTTCGGCAGGGCCGCCAGTGCCTCCTTGAAGGCCGCCTGGCGTTCGACCGGGATCAGCAGGGTGGCAGGGTGTTTGGGCGGGGTCACCCCGCGTGGGTAGGCCGGATTCAGGCGCAGGAATTCGGCCAAGGGGACCTCGGCCAGCTTGGCGGCAAGTGCCAGATCCAGCGGGGCATCGATCTCGACGGTGGTGAACTGCGGTTGGTCGGGCATCGCTGGCAGGGCGATGCTAAAGGACTCGGGGGTGGCGACGATACGTGCGATCGCCAGCAGGCGAGGCACATAGGCATCGGTCTCGCCGGGCAGGTCCAGTTCCCAGTAGGCGGTCGGGCGCCGTGCCTTGGTTGCGCGGCGGATTGCCTGGCGCACGGTGCCGATGCCGCAGTTGTAGGCGGCGAGCGCGTGCAGCCAGTCGTTGTCGAGCTGGCGGTGCAGGAACGCGAGGTACTTCAGGGCGGCCGGTGTGGCGGCGAGCACGTCGCGCCGTCCATCGTACCAGCGGTCTCTGCGCAGCCCCAGCATGTGCGCAGTGGACGGCATGAACTGCCACAGCCCCACGGCGCCGTTAGGCGAGTAGGCCCGGGGCCGGAAGCCGCTCTCCACCAACGGCAGCAGGGCGATCTCGCCCGGCAGGTCACGCGCCTCCACCTCGTTGGTGATGTAGTACAGGTAGGGTGTGGCGCGCTCGAGCAGGGCGCGCAGCGCGACCGGGTGGCGGCGCAGGCGGTTCAGCTCGGTCTCGATGCGTGGGTGTTCGATGCTCTGGAAGCGGAAGCGTCGGCGCAGCCGTTCCCAGAGATCGGCAGGGGGTGTGGAAAGATTTGTCGTAGAGGCCCTGTCTTCCGGCGCCGTTGCGACATCGGCCGATGGCGGGGATGTCGACATCGTCCCGTGCGGGGAGGCTTTCGTTTCGGGGGCGGACGGGGTATCGGGGCGTACCGTCGGTTCGCCCGGTGGGAGCACACAGCCGGCCAGCGACAGCAGGGTCCCGAGCAGGGCCAGGCGGGTGGACAGGACCAACCATTGCCGGAAGCGACGGCTTTGGTCAGAATCGAGGGTTATGGCGGTGTCCGGCGTGCAGATCATGGCGCGGGACTATATACGAAATCCAGCGGGATCCAACCACTCCGATGTACACCACTTCCACCTGTGAAAGGGCCTCCCCCGAATTCCGCCAGGCCCTGTGTCAGTGGTTCACCGGCGAGGCTGGGCGCCCGTTGTTGCAGGCCGAGCAGGCCCTGTTGAGGCGCTTGTCGGAGGGGTTGTTCGGCTACTACCTGGTGGACATTCAAGGGGTGGCTGGCGACTTGTCCGGCGTGGCGGATTGTCCGGTACGCGAAAAGCTGCGTCTGGGGACGGGAGACGGCATCCTGGACATTCGTGCCGAGGGCGAGCGCCTGCCGCTGCGCACTGACGCCATCGACGTGGCCGTGCTGCACCATGGACTGGACTATGCGCTCGATCCACAACAGGTGCTGCGCGAGGTCGAGCGCGTACTGATCCCCGAGGGGCGGGTGCTGATCGTCGGTTTCAACCCCTTCAGCCTGTGGGGGATATGGCGCTGGTTTCTCAAGCGGCGTGGCCAGGTGCCCTGGTGCGGGCATTTTCTCTCCTACCGGCGGGTGGCCGACTGGCTGGGGCTGCTGGGCTTCGATATCGAATACACCGATGTCACCGGTTTCGGTCTGTCGCTGGCGCACGCTGCGTTGGGCGAGGGGCCGCCGGGGCGCTTCGAACGGTTGGCACGGCGCCTGTGGCCGATGTTCGCCGGGGTCTACGTGATCCGCGCAGTCAAGCGGGTGTCCACCGTGACCCCGATCCGCCCGCGCTGGCGGGCCCTGGGTGTGCTCTCGCCACGTGGGGTGATCGAGCCCTCTGCGCGCGGTGCGATGAAACGGGAAAACGACAGGACATGAACAAGCCGGTGGAACTCTTTACCGATGGCGCCTGCAAGGGCAACCCCGGCCCTGGAGGCTGGGGCGCCCTGCTGCGCTATGGTGATGTGGAAAAGGAACTGTGGGGCGGCGAGCCGGAGACGACCAACAACCGCATGGAGTTGATGGCAGTGATCTGTGGCCTGGAAGCGCTGAAGCGGCCCAGCCGGGTGATTGTCACCACCGATTCGCAGTACGTGAAGAACGGTATCACCCAGTGGATCCACAACTGGAAACGCAACGGTTGGAAGACCAGTGCGAAGAAACCGGTGAAGAACGCTGACCTGTGGCAGCGTCTGGATGAAGCCGCCGGTCGCCATGACATCGAATGGCAGTGGGTGCGCGGGCATACGGGGCACGCGGAGAACGAACGCGCGGATGCACTGGCCAACCGCGGCATCGAGGAGATGGTCGGATGAGTGAGACAGGCAATCGCCAGATCGTGCTGGATACCGAGACCACCGGCCTGGAGCCGGCGCAGGGGCACCGTATCATCGAGATCGGCTGCGTGGAGCTGATCGATCGGCGGCTCACCGGCAACAATTTTCATGTCTACCTGCAACCGGACCGCGAGATCGATGCCGGCGCGGTCGAGGTGCACGGCATCACCAACGAGTTCCTGGCCGACAAGCCGCGTTTTGCCGACATTGCCGAGGAGTTCATCGACTACCTGCGTGGGGCCGAGGTCATCATCCATAACGCACCGTTCGACGTGGGCTTCATCGACGCCGAGTTCGCGCGCCTGCCGGAGGGGCCGCGCATGGCTGAGTTGTGCGTGATCACCGACACCCTCGTGATGGCGCGTGAGATGCACCCGGGACAGCGCAACAGCCTGGATGCCCTGTGCGGGCGCTACGACATCGACAATACCCATCGCACCAAACACGGCGCACTGCTCGATGCCGAGATCCTGGCCGATGTGTACCTGGCCATGACCGGTGGCCAGAAGACGCTCAGTCTGGAGGGAGATGAGGACAGCGAGTCGGGCGAGGGCGAGGTCTCGGGCATCCGCCGCCTGCCCGCGGATCGTCCGCCGCTGCGGGTGGTGCGCGCCAGCGCCGAGGAACTCGCGCGCCATGAAGAACGGCTGGCTGCCATCGACAAGGCCTCGGGCGGCAAGACCCTGTGGCGTGCCGAGAGCTGAGCCCGACTGGCAAGAGCTGAATGCCGGTCCCCTCCCCCTGGCTCGCTTCCCAGAGGGGAGGGGGCGAAAGTGCTCCCCGCTCGGAGAAGCCCGCTATACCCTTGGTTCTTCCTGGCTGCGGCCTTTTCAGCGCAGCAGCAGGCGCGCCTCGTCCGTTTTGTTGTCGATGCGGCCGTGCAGCTGCCAGCCACTTTCCGGCGCGCTGAGCTGGATCACCCAGTTGACTCGCGCCATGTCGGCAGGTAGCTCGGCCCGATAGTAATGGGGACCGGCGGGGACCAGATCGAGCAACAGGTCGTGATGGGCCTGGGTGGGGTGGCGCAGGGCCACCTGTAAGCGACCCTGGGCCTGTTGTGAACGGGTCTTCAGGTGCAGATCGAGCAGGTGCCTGGCCTGCGAGATACGGATATCGGCCTCCACGCCCAGATCACGCGCCCGTTGCAGGGCCTCGGCATCCAGATGGATCGCCAGTCCCTTCTTGTAGTAGTTGTCCACCACTAGGCCGTCGTCACTGTCGATCGCCAGGTTGATGGTCACGATCGAGGCGATGATGGTGGCCAGCGGGATACTGATGAGAAACCACGGCCAGAACTGACGGTACCAGGGGCGGGGCAGCAATTCGTCTGCGGTGTGCATGGCGTTCTTCTCCTGCAAATCGGGATTCATCGGGACACAGGACCGAGGAAACGGGCCGGTTCGTGCCGGAACAGCTCGGGCTTGTCGCGGGCGACCACGTTGAAGAAGATCTGGTTGGAGCGCGCATGGATCGACTCGGGATCGACCTGTACGCGCACCGGTACGTCTACCACTTCGCCGCTCTCGACACGCACCACCAGTGGCGACTTGCCGACCAGCGAGATGCCCTCGATGCCCTCGACGCTGATCTCGAAGTCGTGTGGATGCTGGTCCATGTTGATGACCTTCAACCGGTAGACGTTCTCGATCAGGCCCATCTGGTTTTCGGTGTAGAGGGCACTGCGATCGCGGATGATGTCTATTTCGAGCGGCGTACGCGACAGGATGGCCCAGAACAGCAGACCGGTGACCAGCGTCAGGATGCCGATGTAGACGAACAGCCGCGGGCGCAGGATGTGTGTGGGCTTGCCTTCCAGCGCGTTCTCGGTGGTGTAGCGGATCAGCCCCTTTGGCTTGCCGATCTTTTCCATGACCTGGTCACAGATATCGACACAAGCGGCACACCCGATGCACTGGTATTGCAGACCGTTGCGGATGTCGATGCCGGTGGGGCAGACCTGGACGCACAGGCCGCAGTCCACGCAATCGCCGGTCTTCTCGCCATCGGCAGTGTTCTTTTTCGGTTTGCGCGAGCGCGGCTCGCCGCGCTTGACGTCGTAGCTGATGACCAGGGTGTCGCGGTCGAACATGGCGCTCTGGAAGCGCGCATAGGGGCACATGTAGATGCACACCTGTTCGCGCAGGAACCCGGCATTGCCATAGGTGGCGAAACTGTAGAAGAAGATCCAGAAGGTCTCCCAGGGGCCGAGGTTCCAGGTGATGAAGTTGTGGGCCAGCTCACGGATGGGCGTGAAGTAGCCTACGAAGGTGAAGCCGGTCCACAGCGAAAAGGCCAGCCACAGGGCATGCTTGGTGATCTTGACGCGGTAGTAGTGCGCATCGTGCTTGCCCTGGTCGAGTTTGCGCTGCTTGCGGCCGTCGCCCTCGATCCAGCGTTCCATGAGCATGTAGATCTCGGTCCAGACCGTCTGCGGACAGGCGTAGCCGCACCACAGCCGCCCGGCGAGCGAGGTGAACATGAACAGGGCGATGGCAGCGATGATCAGCAGCGCCGACAGGTAAATGAAGTCCTGTGGCCAGAACACCAGGCCGAACAGGTAGAACTTGCGGGCCGGCAAGTCGAACAGCACGGCCTGGTGGCCGTCCCAGTTGATCCAGGCCACGCCGTAGTACAGGCCGAGCAGGACCACCATGGCGGTGTTGCGCAGGGTGGCGAACAGGCCGTGCACCTCGCGCACATAGACCTTCTTGTGCTTTTGGTAGAGTTCGCCGCCGCTGGTCTCGGCGGTGCGGGTTGCGTCATTACTGCTCAACGTCGTTACCCTCGGGTCTGGCAGAGGCCTGTGCGTGACAGGGTCTACGGAAATAACAGGTCAGGGCGCTGCTGATCGAGGTCAGCAGCCAGAAACCGAAGAAGCCCAGGGTGTAGCCGGCCAGTCTTGAAAAGCCGGTGATCTGGTGCAGTTCGGCCAGGGTGAGCGGATCGAAGACCGCGAAGAAAAGGACCGTCGCACCGGTGGCCGTAAGGAAAGAGGGCCACAGGACGGAAACAACCTGCTGTACCAGCGGGATGGCGTCGGTCGGTATCTTGGTCACGGGCAAGGTGGCCACGGTAGCATTTTCCTGGTCGATGATGATGGATGTCGGGTGGGCCGGGCGGAGCGCGCTCCGCCCGGCCAGGGGCACCGCTGTACTACTGGTTGGAGAGGCTCTTCACGTAGGCTGCGAGAAGATGGATCTTGTCACTGCCCAGCAGGTCCTTGTGTGCGGGCATCTGGCCTTTGCGGCCTTCGCGGATCGTCTTCTCGATGGTCTTGGGGCTGCCCCCGTAGAGCCAGATGTTGTCGGTGAGGTTGGGTGCACCGATCATGGTGTTGCCCTTGGCATCCATACCGTGACAACCCACACAGCCCGAGTTCGTGAACAGTTGCTTACCTTCCTCGGCAGCGGCCTGGTCGGTGGCGCGACCGCTCAGGCTGAGCACGAACTGCACCAGCTTGGCGATCTTCTCGTCACCCAGGTGGGCATGCGAGGGCATCACACCGTTACGTCCGTTGGTGATGGAAGCCACGATGTTCTCGGGCTGACCGCCGTACAACCAGTCGTTGTCGGTGAGGTTGGGGAAGCCCCGAGCACCCGCGGCGTCCGAACCGTGACACTGCATGCAGTAGGTCAGGAACAGGCGCTTGCCCATTTCGCGTGCTTCCTTGTACTCGGGCTTGCTGGCCAGCTCGGCCACCGGCACTGCGGCGTACTGCTTGTAGATGGGGTCGTACTTGGCGTGCGCCCGCGCCATCTCGGCCTCGTACTGGCTGCCGTGCGACGACCAGCCGAGGATTCCCTTCCAGTTGCCCATGCCGGGATACAGGATGAGGTAGATGACGGCGAACACCAGGGTGCCGTAGAACAGCCACAGCCACCAGCGGGGCAGGGGGTTGTTGTACTCCTGCAGGTCGCCGTCCCAGACATGGCCGGTGACGTCGCCTTGGGCCGATTCACCGGCCCGCTTCTTCATGGTCCAGCGGATCAGCCACCAGCAGCCGATGATGTTCAGGCCGCTGAGGACGATGATCCATCCACTCCAGAATGCACTCATGACAGATTCTCCTTGTTGGATGCGTCTTCTGCCTGAAGCGCTTCAACGGACTGCTGATGCAGGCTCTCGTCGGCGAACGGCAGATTGGCAGCCTCGTCGAAGGCTGGACGACGGTTCTTGCTGTAGGCCCAGAGGATGATGCCGATGAAGGTGAACAGCATCACCGCGGTATGCCAGGCCCGGATGTCGTTGAGCGTGATGTCGAACATGCCGGTTCCTCCTTACCACTGCTTGGAAGCCAGGCCCAGACCCTGCAGGTAGGCCACTACGGCCTCTGCCTCGGTCTTGCCGGCGACTTCCTTCTGGGCGTTGGCGATCTCTTCTTCGGTGTAGAGCTCGCACTTCGGACAGGTGGCCGCGATGACCGTGTTCAGGGCACGCATCTTGGCTGCGGTGTCCTTGCCGTCCAGCTTGTTGTCGAACAGCCAGGTGAAGGCGGGCATGTTGGACTCGGGCACCACGTCACGCGGGTTGTAGAGGTGCGCATAGTGCCAGTCGTCGCTGTAGCGACCGCCCACGCGGGCCAGGTCCGGGCCGGTGCGCTTGGAACCCCACTGGAAGGGGTGGTCGTACACCGATTCGCCCGCCACCGAGTAGTGGCCGTAGCGCTCGGTCTCGGCGCGGAAGGGACGGATCATCTGCGAATGGCAGGTGTAGCAGCCTTCGCGGATGTAGATGTCGCGGCCTTCCAGGCGCAGGGCGCTGTACTTGTGCACTCCGGGCGCCGGCTCGGTGGTGTCGCTCATGAAGAACAGCGGGACGATCTCCACCAGGCCGCCGACACTGACCACCAGCAGGATCAGGATGGCCAGCAGGCCGACGTTCTTTTCGACTACTTCATGTGACATGACTTGTCCTCCTGTCAGGCTGTGGCCGGGACGGTGTCATCGACGGCATTGGAGTCGGACACGGTCTTCCAGGTGTTGTAGGCCATGATCAGCATGCCGGTGAGGAACAGCAGGCCGCCGAGCAGGCGCACGTAGTAGAACGGATAGGTCCGCTCGACCGACTCGATGAAGGAGTAGGTCAGGGTGCCGTCCGCGTTGACGGCGCGCCACATCAGGCCCTGCATGACGCCGGCGATCCACATGGCGGCGATGTAGAGCACCACGCCGATGGTGGCGATCCAGAAGTGCAGTTCGACCAGCTTGGTGCTGAACATGGACTCACGCCCGAACAGGCGCGGGATCAGGTAGTACAGCGAGCCGATCGACACCATGGCCACCCAGCCCAGGGCGCCGGAATGTACGTGGCCGACGGTCCAGTCGGTGTAGTGCGACAGGGCGTTGACGGTCTTGATCGACATCATCGGCCCTTCGAAGGTGGACATGCCGTAGAACGACAGTGACACGATCAGGAACTTCAGGATCGGGTCGGTGCGCAGTTTGTGCCAGGCGCCCGAGAGGGTCATGATGCCGTTGATCATCCCGCCCCAGGAGGGGGCCAGCAGGATCAGGGAGAAGACCATGCCCATGGTCTGGGTCCAGTCGGGCAGGGCGGTGTAGTGCAGGTGGTGCGGACCGGCCCACATGTAGGTGGAGATCAGCGCCCAGAAGTGCACCACCGAGAGGCGGTAGGAATACACCGGGCGACCGGCCTGCTTGGGCACGAAGTAGTACATCATGCCGAGGAAGCCGGCGGTCAGGAAAAAGCCCACCGCGTTATGGCCGTACCACCACTGCACCATGGCATCGATGGCGCCCGGGTAGAAGCTGTAGGACTTGGTCAGGGTGACCGGGATCTCGACGCTGTTGACCACGTGCAGCAGGGCGATGGTCAGGATGAATGCGCCATAGAACCAGTTGGCCACGTAGATGTGCTTGACCCGACGCTTGGCAATGGTGCCAAAGAACACGATCGCGTAGCTCACCCAGACGACGGTGATGAGCAGGTCGATCGGCCATTCGAGTTCTGCATACTCCTTGCTTGTGGTGATCCCCAGCGGCAGGGTGATGGCAGCCAGCACGATGATCGCCGTCCATCCCCAGAAGGTGAAGGCGGCCAGCTTGTCGGAGAACAGGCGGGTCTGACAGGTCCGCTGCACCACGTAATAAGACGTGGCGAACAGAGCGGATCCGCCGAAGGCGAAGATAACCGCATTGGTATGCAGTGGCCGGAGTCGGCCGTAACTCAGCCAGGGGATACCGTGGGTGAGGTCTGGAAAGGCCAACTGTGCTGCAACAATCACGCCGACGAGCATCCCGACGATGCCCCAGATGACGGTCATGATCGCAAATTGCCGCACGACCTTGTAATTATAGGTTTCTGCTTGCATTTGCGTCTCCCAACTCCCAAGTGAAAAGGGCTTCGGCGACAAAATTGCCGCCTGAGCGGGAGACTAATCTGATGGGCAATTCCGTCTTTGACCCAGATCAAATGGAACTGCACGCGATATTAAGGAAACGCTTTATGTCGCGTTCCCTTTGAGGTGAGTCAAGACGAGCGGTTCAGCGAGGCGTGACAGGGCGTGTGGTGACGCAGCAACTGCTTGAGGTGCTCCAAATCTTTGATCTTCACGTGCTTGCGATCGACCTCGAGGATGCCCTGTTCCTGGAAGCGGGTGAACAGCCGGCTGACTGTCTCCAGCGCCAGGCCCAGGTAGCTGCCGATGTCCTGCCGTGACATGGCCAGGAAGAAATCGGTGGGTGAGAAGCCGCGGCGGCGGAAACGCTCGGACAGGCTGAGCAGGAAAGAGGCCAGGCGTTCTTCAGCAGTACTGTTGTTGAGCAGCGAGATCATGTTGGCCTCGGCGCTCACTTCGCGGCTGAGCAGGCGTAGCATCTGGTGTTGCAGGCCGGGGATGGCAGTCGCCAGGTGCTCGAGCTTTTCGAACGGCAGTTCGCAGACAGCCGTGGTCTCCAGCGCCTTGGCGAAACAGCCGTGCTGGTTGTCCTGGATGGCGTCGAGTCCGAGGATCTCGCCAGGCAGGTGGAAGCCGATGACATGTTCGTCGCCGGCCGGGGTCTGGGTGAAGGTCTTGACCGCACCGGTCTTGACCACGTACAGGCTGCGGAAGTGGTCGCCCGGGCCATACAGCAACTGGCCGCGTTGGATGGGCTTGTTGCGCTTGACGATATTCTCCAGGCGTTCGACATCTTGTGATTCGAGGCCGTAGGGCAGGCACAGGGTGGCCAAGCTGCAATTGGCGCAAGCCACTTTGATGCCATCGATTGATACGACCTTGGATTTTTCGCCCATGGGTTGTTGGTCCTTCTGTGACTGTTTCCCCTGATTTTGGCGTGAACCTTGGCCATATTCCAGTTTTTTTGGCACCAAAAAAGGCCGCGGTCCGGAGACAGCGGCCTTTCCCCTAACCCGAGTTGATATTTCGGGTTGGTCTTCAGCGTTGCTGAGGTGCCGGGGCTTGGGGTTGTTGTGGCTGTGGCTGGGGTGCCGGCCGCTGCTGGGGCGGTTGCGGCGGATAATAACCGGGCGGTGGCATCATGGGCATCATCGGGCGATAACCCGGTCCACCCCAAGGGGCGCCGTAGGAGTTTCCATAGGCCGGTGGTGGGGGTGGGGGATAGCCATAGCCATAGCCGGGATAGCCGTAGGGCGCGTCGTAGCTGGAGGTATTGCCGCTCCAGTCAGTGTCCCCCGTGCCACGGAAGTTGCCGCGCGTGTTGCCGCGGCCCTTGAAGTTCATGCCAAATTCGGCCTGGCCTTCGCCGGTGCCGTCGCCGGCGAAGTCGCCGTTGCCACGGCTGTTGCCGTAGCCGGAGCCGTTGTCGCCCCAGGGGCCCCAGGAACTGGCCTGAGCGGACGACAGGGTCAGTGCAAGGGTGCTGGCCAGGGTCATGGCACCCAGGGTCTTCGCGATCATGCGCATTGATAATACTCCTGACTTTGTGGTTTGTTTCATGGCGCCGGCCTGGAACTCCGGTGGCGTCATCGTCCCTGTTGGACAAAAAAAATATAGTTCAGATACTCGGTGGTCGCCAGTTGGAATACGTCCGTGTTTTGTCGTTAAGCATCTGTTAATAAAATAACTTTAGCGGCACGCGATATAGTTTGTTTTATGTCGTTTTTGTCGAGTAGCGGTATGAGGCAGGTGTTGTCGATCCGGCCGGGAACCGCCGACCAGGCCCCCTCCGCTTGGGCGGGAGCATGGGGCATGCGACTGCCCGGATTCTCCTCCTGATCCCGTCTGGCGACATGGCTGTCCTGGGAAATCCCGCGATCTTTGGAAAGCAGCGGATATTTCCGGCCATGTCGTGCGGATTGAGTGATTCGACCCGAAACCGGCGCAGGCTGGCGACAGGTGCACCGGCATGTCGACTCGGGTCCCGGTCGGTACCCCGCTCCCGGTGGAATGACCCCCTGTGGCTCAAGGGTGAGCGTGCTCCCGGCCTTTCCGCAAACGGAGGAGGGTGAACCCTCGATAACCGGGAAAACCGCCCCCTCCCCGCGTGCGGGGAGGGCCGGGGAGAGGCTACCCGGCATGGTCAGGAAGCCACATCTTCGTCCTCCCGGCCGGCGCTGAAGATGGAGCAGAAAGATCTCCAGTCCCCGCTGTGGACCGCTTTCTTCACTCCGGCAGCGGCGACGCCACTGGCCTGCCGTCGACAAGGACCGGGAAGATCCGGCCGGATTCGTCGCAGTCTTCGTCGATCCGTCCAACGCGATCGCGCTTCTCCGGGCTGCGCCGGACAGGAGTGCGCCAGGCGAGGGAGGGACGAGGTGCTTTTTCGGGGCTTCCCTAGTACACTTGTCCCCCGTCCGTCATCCTTTCCACGAGCTGTCTCTTTCGGCCACATGACCAAGTGCATCTTCATTACGGGCGGTGTCGTCTCGTCCCTTGGCAAGGGTATTGCCGCAGCTTCCCTGGGGGCGCTTCTCGAGGCCCGGGGCCTTTCTGTCACCATGATCAAGCTCGATCCCTACATCAACGTGGATCCGGGCACCATGAGCCCCTTCCAGCATGGCGAGGTGTTCGTCACCGAGGATGGTGCCGAGACCGACCTTGACCTGGGTCACTACGAGCGCTTCATCCGTACCACGATGGGGAAGAACAACAACTTCACCACCGGCCAGATCTACGACCAGGTGATCCGCAAGGAACGCCGGGGCGAGTACCTGGGCGCCACGGTACAGGTGATCCCGCACATCACCAACCAGATCAAGGAATGCATCCGCGCGGGCGCGGGCGGGGCCGACGTGGTGCTGGTGGAGATCGGCGGCACCGTGGGCGACATCGAGTCGCTGCCCTTCCTCGAGGCCATCCGCCAGATGGGCGTGGAACTGGGCCGCGAGAATGCCATGTTCGTGCATCTGACCCTGGTGCCCTACATCCGCACTGCCGGCGAGATCAAGACCAAGCCTACCCAGCACTCGGTCAAGGAGCTGCGTTCGATCGGCATCCAGCCCGATGTGCTGGTGTGCCGCGCCGAGCAGCCCATCCCCGAGGGCGAGCGGCGCAAGATCGCGCTGTTCACCAATGTGCCCGAGCGCGCGGTGATCTCGGCGGTGGATGCCGACAGCATCTACCGCATCCCCTTGCTGCTGCGCGAGCAGGAGCTCGACGACATCGTGGTCGAACAGTTGCGTCTGGATGTGCCGCCGGCCGACCTTTCGGAATGGCAGGCGGTGGTCGACGGCCTGACTCACACCGAGGGCGAGGTGGACATCGCCATGGTGGGCAAGTACGTCGATCTCACCGAGTCGTACAAGTCGCTCAACGAGGCCTTGATCCATGCCGGCATCCGCGCGCGGCGCAAGGTCAACATCCACTTCATCGACTCCGAGGAGCTGGAGTCTGACACTACCCTGGCGGCGCTGCGTGACATGGACGCCATCCTGGTGCCCGGTGGCTTCGGCGAGCGCGGGGTCGAGGGCAAGATCGCGGCGGCGCGGTATGCACGGGAGAACGCCATCCCCTACCTGGGCATCTGTCTGGGCATGCAGGTAGCGGTCATCGAGTACGCACGCCACGTGGCCGGGCTGGAGAGCGCGCACAGCACCGAGTTCGTGCGTGACACCCCGCACCCGGTGATCGCGCTGATTACCGAGTGGCTCAATCCTGATGGCACTGTCGAGCAGCGCAGCGAGAACACCGACCTGGGCGGCACCATGCGCCTGGGCGCACAGCCCTGCAAGCTGGCCAAGGGCACCATCGCGCGTCGGGTCTATGGCAAGGACGTGATCCACGAGCGCCACCGCCATCGCTACGAGTTCAACAACGGCTACCGGCAGGACCTGGAAGACGCTGGCCTCAAGGTGGCCGGCACCTCCATCGACGGCCGCCTGGTGGAAATGGTCGAGATCCCCGAGCATCCCTGGTTCGTGGCCTGCCAGTTCCATCCCGAGTTCACCTCCACGCCGCGCTACGGCCACCCGCTGTTCAGCGGTTTTCTCGAGGCCGCGCTGGCGCATCGTGAAAAGCGTCTGGATGCCGCGCAGGCGGTGGAGACGGCATGAAGCTCTGCGGATTCGAGGTTGGTATCGACCAGCCCCTGTTCCTGATTGCCGGTACCTGCGTGATCGAAAGTGAGCAGTCGGCGCTGGATGCGGCGGGTCGCCTCAAGGAGATCACCGATGCGCTCGGCGTGCCCTTCATCTACAAGTCGTCCTTCGACAAGGCCAACCGTACCTCGCACGAGAGCTTTCGCGGGCCGGGGCTGGAAGCAGGGCTGCGCATCCTGCAACAGGTGAAGGAACAGATCGGTGTGCCGGTGCTCACCGACGTGCACGAGGACACGCCGCTCGACGAGGTGGCCGAGGTGGTCGACGTGTTGCAGACCCCGGCCTTCCTGTGCCGGCAGACCAATTTCATCCAGAACGTGGCGCGTACCGGCCGCCCGGTGAACATCAAGAAGGGGCAGTTTCTCGCGCCCTGGGACATGGCCAAGGTGGCGGCCAAGGCGAAGGCGACCGGCAACGAGCAGATCATGGTCTGCGAGCGCGGCGTGAGCTTCGGCTACAACACCCTGGTCTCGGACATGCGCGGTCTGGCGGTGATGCGCGAGACGGGTTGCCCGGTGGTGTTCGACGCCACCCACTCGGTGCAGCAGCCGGGGGGACGCGGCGACTGCTCGGGCGGCGAACGCCAGCACGTGCCGGTGCTGGCGCGCGCGGCGGTGGCCGCCGGTGTGGCCGGCCTGTTCATGGAGACCCATCCCGATCCTGACCGCGCGCTCTCCGACGGCCCCAATTCCTGGCCGCTCGACCGCATGCGCGAGCTGCTCGAGACCTTGGTCGCGCTCGACCAGGTGGTCAAGGCGCGCGGCTTCATCGAGGCGAGCCTGTAGCGTTTGGCCGCCGGATGGCAAGGTTTATCGAAAATACAATACGTTTTCAGGAGTAGTGCATGTCTGAAATCATCGAAGTTCGGGCCCGTGAGATCCTCGATTCGCGCGGCAACCCTACCATCGAGGCGGATGTCATCACCGCCGACGGTGCCATCGGTCGCGCTGCCGCGCCCTCGGGTGCCTCTACCGGCTCCCGCGAGGCGCTGGAACTGCGTGACGGTGACAAGTCGCGCTACCTGGGCAAGGGCGTACTCAAGGCCGTAGGGTATGCCAGCGGCGAGATCGCCGACCGCCTGCGCGGCATGGAAGTGAATGACCAGCAGGCTCTGGATACGGCCATGATCGAGCTCGACGGCACTGAGAACAAGTCGCGCCTGGGCGCCAATGCCATCCTCGCCGTCTCGCTGGCCGCCGCGCACGCCGCCGCGCAGGAGCAGGCGATGGCCTTGTACCAGTACCTGGGCGACGGCAACTACCGCATGCCGGTGCCGATGATGAACATCATCAATGGTGGCGAGCACGCCGACAACAGCGTCGATCTGCAGGAATTCATGATCCTGCCGGTCAATGCCGGCTCGATCCGCGAGGCAGTGCGCTTCGGCGCCGAGGTCTTCCACGCCCTCAAGTCGGTGCTCGGCGGCCGTGGCCTGGCCACCACCGTGGGCGACGAGGGCGGTTTCGCACCCAACCTGCGCTCCAACGAGGAGGCCATCGAGGTGATCCTCGAGGCCATCGAGAAGGCCGGCCTGAAACCGGGCGAGGACGTCTACCTGGGCCTGGATGCGGCCAGCTCCGAATTCTACAAGGATGGCAAGTACGTGCTGGCTTCCGAGGGCAAGTCCTTCGACGCGGCCGGCTTTGTGGACTTTCTTGCCGGTTGGGTGGACCAGTACCCCATCATTTCCATCGAGGACGGCATGGATGAGGGCGACTGGGACGGCTGGAAACTGCTCACCGAGCGCCTGGGATCGCGCGTGCAACTGGTTGGCGACGACCTGTTTGTGACCAACACGCAGATCCTGCGCGAGGGCATCGACAAGGGTATTGCCAATTCCATCCTCATCAAGTTCAACCAGATCGGCACTCTCAGCGAGACCCTGGCGGCAATCCGCATGGCGCAGGATGCCGGCTACAGCGCGGTGATCTCGCACCGCTCGGGCGAGACCGAAGACACCACCATCGCCGACCTGGCGGTGGCCACCGGGACCGGCCAGATCAAGACCGGTTCGCTGTCGCGCTCCGACCGCGTGGCCAAGTACAACCAGTTGATCCGTATCGAGGAATCGCTGGGCGACGAGGCGGTGTGGGCCGGCAAGGAGGCCTTCCCCTGCTTCTGATCCGACGCGCTGGCACTGGAACGACCGCCGAAAAGGCCCCCGCGGGGGCCTTTGTGCGTCTTGCGCGGGGAGGCGAGCGCGCATGAGTTGGCCGATCCGGCTCGTGATCGCGCTGTTGGCCGTGCTGTTTCTGTTGCTGCAATACCGCCTTTGGGTGGGCGAGGGCAGCCTGGCCGAGGTGCGCGCACTCGAGCACCGGCTGGCCGACCAGCAGGCGCGGATCGAGGCGTTGCGCGCGCGTAATGCCGCCCTGCGAGCTGAGGTCGAGAGCCTGCGCAAGGACGCCGATGCTATCGAGGCGCGGGCGCGCCGCGAGCTGGGCCTGATTCGCGAGGGCGAGACTTATTTCCAGTTGATCGAACCCGAGGAACTCCCCCGCCATGAGTGAACCGCGACGCTGGGCCGTGATTCCCGCCGCCGGGGTGGGGCGGCGCATGGGCACGGATATCCCCAAGCAATACCTGCCGTTGGCTGGGCGTACCGTCATCGAGCATACCGTCGAGCGCCTGCTGCTGCATCCCGGTATCGACGGCCTGTATATTGCGCTGGGCGAGCAGGATGCCTGGTGGGAAGACACCGAATATGCCGGTCACCCTGACCTGGTGCGGGTCCATGGTGGTGCGGAACGCGTTCACTCGGTGCTCAATGCCCTGCGCGCGCTCGAGGACCGCGCGGCCCCAGACGACTGGGTGCTGGTGCACGATGCCGCCCGCCCCTGTGTGCGCCGCGAGGACATCAGCCGCCTGATCGAGCGGGTCGAGCAGGGTGGCGGCATCGGTGGCCTGCTCGGTCGGCCGGTACACGACACCATGAAACGCACAGACAGCCAGGGGCGTATCGATGAGACCGTCGCGCGCGAACGGCTGTGGCATGCCTTCACCCCGCAGATGTTTCGCCTGCGCCTGTTGCGTGAGGCCATCGAAGGCGCGCTGGCCGCCGGCGTGATGGTGACCGACGAGGCCAGCGCCGTTGAGTGGGCCGGGCATGCCCCGCTGATGGTCGAGGGACACTCGGGCAACATCAAGATCACCCGACCGGGCGATCTGGAACTGGCGGCCTTCTACCTCCAGGATGGCATCTCACCTCATTGAAGGAGAAACCAACCGCAAACAACGCAAAAATCGCGCCTCTTCTGAAAGCCTTTGATGAGGGCGTCAGGAAACCTCTGAACAACTTCCTCCCCGCTTGCAGGGGAGGCCAGGAGGGGCATAACGCCTTGTTCGTAAAGCCCCCTCCCAACCTCCCCCATTTCATGAGGGAGGAGAAGACGGATTGCTTCAGGAGTTTCCTGGCACTCGATGTTTATAAACCAACAAGGATAAAAATGAAACAGATAATTGCAAAAACGTTTGGTGGATTGACTCGGCAATATTACGTCAGGCAGTTCCTGTTTGGCCTGATATTTCCGTCGATTCTCGTTTTTGGCTTTTATCAGGGAGACCCGCAGGCTTCCATGTCTGTGGGAGCTGCGGCCTTGTTCATTGCAAACACCTTTTTGTATCCATATTCACGATTTGTTTATGAAAGTGTAATTGACTTTATTATGGGTGACAATGTTTTTTGGGTGAATGCCTTCATGATGTTGACAGTAAAGTTTGTCACCATAGCCCTCTGCTGGAGTCTTGCGATTTTTATTGCTCCTGTCGGTTTGGTATATCTTTATTTTTACCATAGTAGGCAAGCGCAATAATCTTCTGGATAAAGATGCTGGAAATCGCGTCAACTCGGGGCCGGAAAGAGTCGTTCTGTTTCGCTAACTATGCTTTTAGTCGAGGGTTGATGGGGCGTTGTGTTGACGTCAAGGGGGTGTTGTCTTGAAAGATGTAAAAGTTGCAAGCACCAGATTGCTTCGTTTTGTAGAGAGTATTGGACTGGGAATAGTTTCAATATCAACGCTGATTGCCTTTGGGTTTGAAATATCATCAATGATGGAGCTTGGCAGGGTGTCGCTGGCCGATCTCTTGTTGATGTTCATTTATCTCGAGGTGTTGGCAATGGTTGCAGTCTATCTGGAGTCAGGGAAGCTCCCCGTAAGAATGCCTCTTTATATTGCCATCGTGGCTTTGGCGAGATATCTGATTCTGGATATGAAGAATCTGGATACCTTGAGGATACTGGGCATAGGTGGTGCAATTCTGTTGATAGCCGTGACGGTGCTGGTGATCAGATATGGTCACAGTAAATTCGCGTATGTCAATGAAAGTAGATCGAGCCAATCGGTCGACGCGGACCCATAAACCCCGGCCGTAGTCGGGGTAACGGCGGCTCCACCCGGCCGCTTGCCAAGGGACGAGGCGAACTTCCTTGCATCCTGGTGAGGCAATACCGGCCTTGCCGCGCCGTTTCTGACGGTTGGCGCTCTGCTAAGATGCGCGCTTTTCCCGATTCATCCACATTGCCTTGAACGCCGATTCCCTGCCGCGCTCTTTCGACGACTGCCTGATCCGTGATCGCCACGCGCTGCGGCGCATGGCCCAGGCGCTGGCGCGCGATCCCGAGGCGGCGGATCTGCGGGCGCGCTTCGAGCAACGGCTGGCGCGCTCGCGCGCCTTGTTCGCCCAGCGCGCCGATTCCCTGCCGCAGCCGCGTTTTCCCGAAGAACTGCCGGTGGTCGAGCGGCTCGAAGCGATCCGCGAGGCCATCGCCGAGCACCAGGTGGTGATCCTCTGTGGCGAGACCGGTTCGGGCAAGTCCACCCAGCTGCCCAAGATCTGCCTGTCGCTGGGGCGCGGTGTGGCCGGGCGTATCGGCCATACCCAGCCACGGCGCATCGCGGCGCGCAGCCTGGCCGCGCGCATCAGCGAGGAGCTGGAACGCCCACTGGGCGAGGCGGTGGGCTACAAGGTGCGCTTTGCCGACCGGGTGCAGGACAACACCCATATCAAGTTGCTCACCGACGGCATGCTGCTGGCCGAGATCCAGGGCGACCGCTGGCTGAACGAGTACGACACCCTCATCATCGACGAGGCGCACGAGCGCAGCCTGAACATCGATTTCCTGCTGGGCTACCTCAAGCAGTTGTTGCCGAAGCGACCGGACCTGAAGCTGATCGTCACCTCGGCGACCATCGACCCGCAGCGTTTTGCGCGGCACTTCGACGATGCCCCGGTGATCGAGGTCTCGGGCCGCACCTATCCGGTCGAGGTACGCTACCGGCCGCCGCCCGAGTCCGAGGAGGGCGGGGTGGATCGCCTGCAGGGGCTGCTCGATGCGGTGGACGAGGTGGCCGCCGAGGACCGCGGCGACATCCTGGTGTTCTTCTCGGGCGAACGCGAGATCCGCGAGGCGGCCGAGTACCTGCGCAAGCATCACCCGCCGTCCACCGAGATCCTGCCGCTGTACGCGCGCCAGAGTCCGAGCGAGCAGGCGCGCATCTTCCATCCCGGGAGCGCGCGGCGCATCGTGTTGTCCACCAATGTGGCCGAGACCTCGCTTACCGTGCCCGGCATCCGCCACGTGATCGACACCGGCCTGGCGCGCATCAGCCGCTATTCGGCGCGCGCCAAGATCCAGCGCCTGCCCATCGAACCCATCTCGCAGGCCAGCGCCGAGCAGCGCAAGGGACGCTGCGGCCGGGTGGCGCCCGGGGTGTGCATTCGTCTGTATTCCGAAGAGGACTTCCTCTCGCGCCCGGCCTTCACCGAGCCCGAGATCCAGCGCACCAACCTGGCCGCGGTCATCCTGCAGATGAAGCTGCTCGGTTTCGGCGACATCGAGACCTTTCCTTTCGTCGATGCGCCGGATGCACGCTACATCAAGGACGGTTATCGCCTGCTGCACGAGATCGGCGCGGTGGACGGCGCGCGCAAGGTCACCCATCTGGGACGTCAGATCGCGCGCCTGCCGGTGGACCCGCGCATCGGCCGCATGCTGCTCGAGGCAGCGCACACCGGCTGCCTGCGCGAGCTGCTGGTGATCGGTGCGGCACTGTCGGTGCAGGACCCGCGCGAGCGCCCGCTGGACAAGCAGCAGCAGGCCGACGAGGCGCACGCCCTGTTCGCACACGAGGACTCGGACTTTCTCTCGCTGCTGCAACTCTGGGACTTTCTGCAGGAGCGCAAGCGCCACCTCACGCGGCGCAAGTTCGAGCGCCTTTGCCGCCAGCATTTCGTCTCGCCGCTGCGCCTGCGCGAATGGGAGGACATCCATCGCCAGCTGCGCGAGCAGATGCATGCCATGGGGTACCGCGACAACAGCGAGCCGGCCAGTTACGAGACCATCCACCAGGCCATCCTGTCGGGCCTGCTGAGTCACATCGGTCAGCGCGCGCAGGGGCGCGAACGCGACTACCTGGGCGCGCGCAACAGCCGCTTCCACTTGTTCCCCGGCTCGGTGCTGTTCAAGTCGCGCCCGGCCTGGGTGATGGCCGCCGAGCTGGTGGAGACCACCCGCCTGTATGCGCGCACCGCAGCGCGTATCCAGCCCGAATGGATCGAGCGCCTGGCCGGGCACTTGGTGCGCCGCAGCTATTCCGAACCGCACTGGCAGGCACGGCGGGGGCAGGTGGGGGCCTACGAGAAGGTCACCCTCTACGGCCTGCCCATCGTGCCGCGTCGGCGCGTCAACTACGGGCCGATCGACCCGAAGACCTCGCGCGAGCTGTTCATCCGCTTCGGCCTGGTGGAAGGCGAGCTGCACACCCGCGCGCCCTTCTGGCGCCACAACCAGCGGCTGATCGCCGAGCTGCACGAAGAAGAGGCCAAGGCGCGGCGACGTGACATCCTGGTCGATGAAGAGGCCCTGTACGCCTTCTACGATCAGCGCATCCCCGAGGGCATCTACAGCACCGCCCAGCTCGAGCGCTGGCTGCGTCGCCACAAGGACCCGAAGATCCTGCACCTGCGTCCCGAGGACATCCGCCGTCGCGACCCGGGGCTGGACGAGGCGCAGTTCCCCGACGCGCTGGAACTGCACGGCGCGCGCCTGCCGCTGCGCTACCACTTCGAGCCGGGCAGCGAGGCCGACGGTGTCACCCTGGACCTGCCGTTACCTCTGCTCAACCAGCTCGTGCCGGGACGCGTGGACTGGCTGGTGCCGGGGCTGCTCGAAGAGAAGCTCACCGCCATGATCCGCGGCCTGCCCAAGTCGTTGCGTCGGCATTTCGTGCCCGCGCCCGACTTCGCGCGGCGCGCGCGCGAACGGCTCACTCCAAGCGACACCCCGCTGCGCCAGGCGCTGGCCGAGGCGCTGCACCAGCTCACCGGCGTGCGTATCCCCGAGGATGCCTGGGACGAGGACCGGCTTGATCCCTACCTGCGTCTGCGCATCCGCCTGCTCTCGGCCGACGGCCTGGAAGAACTGGCTGTCTCGCGCGATCTGGCCGTACTGCAACGCGAATGGGGGGAGCGTGCCGCCGCCGGGGCCGGAACGGTGGACGAAGTCTGCCCACTGGCGCGCGAGGGACTGCGCGACTGGGACTTCGACGACCTGCCCGAGCGCATTGAGACCCGGCGCGATGGTCTCAAGCTGAGCCTGTGGCCGGCGCTGGTGGATCAGGGCGACAGCGTGGCCATCCACTGCCTGGATGCACAGGCGCGGGCACAGGAAGCCCACCATGCCGGGGTGCGCCGCCTGCTGATGCTGCGCATGCGCAGCACCGTCAAGGACCTGCGTCGGCGCATCCCCAACCTGCAGACTCTGCGCCTGCAATACGCCAAGGCACCCGCGAGCGCGGGGCAGGGCGGCAAGCCCCCGGCGCTGGAAGAACAGATCCTGGCCCTGAGCTTCGACCGGGCCTTTCTTTCCGATGGCGAACTCCCGCGCGACCGCGCCGCCTTCCAGCGGCTTTATGATGCCGGGCGCGAATGCCTGGTCGAGACCTTCGAGCAGACCGTCGAGCTGGTCGCCGACATCCTCGGCCGCTACCAGGCTCTGCGCAAGACGCTATCGGGGCTCAACCAGCTCGCCCTGCTTGCCGCGGTACAGGACATGAACCGGCAGCTCGACGAGCTGATCTGGCAGGGCTTTCTCGAGCAGGTCCCCGCTGCGCGCCTGCAACAGTACCCACGCTACCTGCGCGCGCTGGAGCGACGCATCGACAAGCTGCGCTCCGGCGGCCAGGCCCGCGACCAGGCCGCCATGCACGAGATGGCCGGGCTGCTCGAACGCTGGCGCACCCGGTATCAGCAGGTCAGGGAAAAGGGCCAGATCGACCCCCGGCTGGAAGAAATCCGTTGGCTGCTCGAAGAACTGCGCATCTCCCTGTTCGCCCAGGAGATCGGCACCGACGGCCCGGTGTCGGTCAAGCGTATCGAGAAGCGCTGGCGGGAGTTGGGCCTGTAGGGCTGGTAACTGCCAGCCTAATTCCCTTCGGTATTTGGGTATTTGCGCGCTTGGGCGGGGGAGTAATAAACTGGCGCCAGGCCGGCAAGGAGGTTGTGCTGATGGGCAAGGTGCACGCGGCCCGCCAGCGACCGCAAGGGTGCTTGGCAAGATGCCGGGAAGCTCGATACGTCGATTCTTCCTCCCCTTCCTGTGGGAAAAATACTCCCGAAAGTAATTGCCTGCCGGAATGGTCCGGAAAAATAAGTTCTATTGCGTTGTGTCGCCGCCAATTGTTGATTGGCTAGGCGATAATCCGGATCTTGAATATATGGGTTGTCTTTCGGGTGTTGTAGTTGGGGAAGCTTTGAACAAGTTCCTCATCCACCTGCAGGGGAGCTCAGGATAGGGATAGGTCCCTGTTTTTAGGTCCCCTCCCAACTTCTCCCATTTCATGGGGGAGGAGAATGTGCATCTGGCCGCTATTTTTCTGTGCTGCATGGCAGCAGGTAAGTCTGGTCGGTAGGCGGCTGACGCGCCCGTCGTCTATCACATTCAAATCCACAGGGCGTGGAGAGGTAAAAATGAAGAGAATAGTTGTTTCATTGGTTCTGGCCTCGTTGCTCGGCTTTCAGATGCAAGCAAACGCTATGAAGCTGGATGGCGAAGAGGAGGCAAGAAGCCCTGTCTATAAACCAACCAGGTCTGCTGTCAAGAAGGCCATGAAAAAAATGGGAATAGAGTTTACGGTGGATGATGATGGCGACATTAAATACAAGACAGATGACAAGGGCTGGGCTATATACGTACTTTTCGATGAGGTCTTGGGACGGTTGTGGAATGTGCAGGTGGTGGCTCAATTTGCCACGAAGAAAAGTCGCTACGATGAATTGATTGAATACGCAAATTCATGGAACGCCAATAAGAAATATCCGAAAGTGTCAATGGTGGATCGTGATTCTCTTATGGTGGAGTTCTTCTATCCGCTTCAGTATGGATTTAATCCAGATGAATTTGAAGATAACGTGATTGGCGCATTCGAAAGGGCACTCAGGATAATTGGAGATGAAACTTATGAAATGAGAAGGTGAATGCAACATGCCGCCTGGCAAGTCAGGTTCATTCAGACAGTAAAAGTGGTGCGGCTCCTGCTGCGCCACAGCCACATCGCTTTTAACCGCCGGTGATTTACGACGTTAGCCATAAAAGAGCTGGGTAGGCGTGTTTTCTCCACCGGATGCGCTTCCGCAGGTCGGGCTTCAGCCCGACCTGCGGCTGATATTCACAGGCCACCATTTTCTTCGTGTGCTTTGTGTCCTTTTGGGGGAATTTCCCCCGCACGGCCTCGAAACCTCTACACACGGTGCTTTCGTGCCCTGAATGGCTTCGTCCTCCCGCCTGAACATTTTTCACCGCCCGCCGGGTCTTATGGGGATAGGGATCAACGCGGAGAATCGTCATGCTTGCCATCATGCACTGGTTGTCGGTGGGTCTGCTGGCCTGTTCGGCCTGGGCTCTGGCGGGGCATATCGAGCCGCCGGAGGGGCGGGAGCCGACCGAGTGGATGGGGCCGCAGTCGTTGAACCCGTCGGAGGCAGGGATCGGGCGACGCATCCCCGACCAGGAACTGGGCACGTTGTCCGGTGCCAAGGCGTCGTTGCACGATCTGGGCGGTGAGCGCGGCACGGTGATCCTGGTGCGTGATCCGGAATGCCCGGTGTCGCGGGTCTACGGGCCGCGGCAGGCGCGCCTGGCGCGTGACTACCAGCCCCGGGGCTTTCATTTCGTGGTGCTGTACCTTAACGACCTGCTGGCACCCGAGGCGATCACTGCCGATGCAGCGGGTTTCGACGGGCCGGTGGTGTTCATTCGGGGGCATGCCTTCGACCTGGCCCGGGTGCTGGGGGTGCAGAGTACGGGTGATGTATTCGTGCTGGACGCGGATCAGCGACTGGTGTTCCGCGGCGCGGTGGATGATCAGTACGGGATCGGTTTCACCCGCGAGGTGGTGACGCGCCGCTACCTGGGCTCGGCGCTGGACGCGCTGCTGAAGGGGCAACCGGTCCCGGTACCGGCAACGACCGCACCCGGCTGCTTTATCGATGCAGGCCCTGATGCGCCTGCCGGGATGGAGTACTGGTCGCCCGACGAGCAGGCGGGTTGAGCGTACATGGCGTAGAATCCGCAGCCTCTATATCGATGAGGAGAAGCCATGACGGCCTGTCATTGTGGTTCTGGCCTGGCCTACGCCGACTGTTGTGGGCCCTTCATCGCCGGCGAGCGCCCGGCGCCGACTGCCGAGGCGCTGATGCGTTCACGTTATTCGGCCTACGTGGTCGAGGCCATCGACTACCTGGGTGAAACCCTGCATCCCGAGCATCGCAGCGACTGGGACCGCGCCGCCACAGCGCGTTGGGCGGCCGCCTCGCAATGGCTGGGGCTGGAGGTGGTGGCCACCGAGGCCGGTGGGCCGGATGAAGAAACCGGCATGGTCGAGTTCATCGCCCGCTTCACCGAAAACGGCCAGCCGCGCCGGCACCACGAGCGCAGCCGCTTCGAGCGGGTGGATGGCCGCTGGTACTACGTGGACGGCGAGATTCCCAAGCCGCAGACCCAGCGCAAGGAAGGGCCCAGGGTAGGGCGTAACGACCCTTGCCCCTGTGGCAGCGGCAAGAAGTTCAAGAAGTGCTGCGGACGATGAACCGGCCCTTTGCCGAGTCCTGCGAGCAGAACCGGGCGCCCATCCTCGCGGTGCTGCGCGACTGGCTCGGTCCGGAGGTCCGCTCCCTGCTCGAGGTCGGTTCGGGTACCGGGCAGCACGCGGTGTATTTTGCGCCCGAGTTTCCGCATCTGACCTGGCAGCCCAGCGATCGCGCAGAGAACCTGCCGGGCATCCAGGCCTGGCTCGATTACCGGCCCAGTCCCAACCTTCTGGCGCCGATCGCGCTGGACGTGGTGCGCGATCCCTGGCCTTCCGGACCATTCGACGCGGTGTTCAGCGCCAATACCGCGCACATCCTGCACGAGCCCGAAGTGGCGGCGATGTTCGACGGGGTGGGGCAGGTGCTGCGTCCCGGCGGGATCTTTCTGCTGTACGGGCCCTTCCATATTGACGGGCGGCCTACCGCACCGAGCAATGCGCGTTTCGACCAGTGGCTGCGCGCGCAGGACCCGGGCATGGGGGTGCGTGATGTTGCCTGGCTGCAGGAACTGGGGCAGCGGGCTGGGTTGGCGCTGGCACAAACCGTCGACATGCCCGCCGACAACAAGATCCTGTGCTGGACCCGGGAGCCCCCGGTCGCGGATTGAAGGGGAAGGCCGTCACACTCGGGCGTGCTGCTCAAGCAAACTCTGGCCGGGCCGATGGCATTCCTGCGGGGTGCTTGCTAGGCTTCTTGAAGGTGTCTGGCCATGGCGCCCGAGGAATCAGGCTCTTGCAACAGTATCTTGAAGTGAAACATGGATAGCGCGTCCCGGTCTGCCGCGGTACTTGCCACCAGCCTCCTGCTGTGGGGGGGAGTGGTGTCGGCTGACATCTACAAGTACCGGGACTATGACGGTCACATCTACTTGACCGACAAGCCCATGAAGGGCCAGTACAAGCTGCTCAAGCGCTACCGCACACCGAAGAAGAAGTCTCGCCGTACAGGGGGCGATGCGCTGGCCGCCCTGGAGCGTCGGCGCAAGGCGCTCGGACCCTTGATCGATGCCGCCGCGCGTGCCGAACGCCTGCGGCCCGAGCTGGTGCACGCGGTGATCCGGGCGGAATCGGCCTATCGTGCCGATGCCGTCTCTTCCAAGGGCGCGCGCGGGTTGATGCAGTTGATGCCGGAGACCGCCCGCCAGTTGGGGGTGACCGATCCGTACGATCCCCGCCAGAACCTGCGTGGGGGTACACGCTACCTGCGGCAGTTGCTCGAGCGTTTCGATTTCGATCTGCGGCTGGCGCTGGCGGCCTACAATGCCGGTGAAAACGCGGTCGCCCAGTACGGCAACCGGGTGCCGCCGTTTCGGGAAACACAGGACTACGTCGAGAAGGTGCTGCGCTATTACAAGGAATACCGCGCCGCCGCGCAGCTCGCCCGGCGCTGATCCGGCTCAGTCCTCGCCGATTACCCGCTCTTCGCGCGGGATGCTCAACAGCTTTTCTGCCTCCACCTGCGTCTTGGCAAAGATCATCCGGCATTCGCGGTGGGGGTTGCTGCGGTCCATGCCGGCACGGATTTCGCGCGCGAGGGCGCGGGCCTCGCGATAGTTGTCCTTGGTGTCGATGTATTCCAGCTTCTTGGTGTTGTTGTCCGGATTGACGGTGACGTAATACACGAAGTAGGGCATGGCGTTGTCGCTTTGGTTCGGCTGTTGTGTGATTGCCTGGAGCCGGAAGGGGGCAATCCAGGCGGATGTTGACTCTGATTCCCCCGCAAGCGGGGCAAGGGAATCAATCATCGCTTACCTAGCCTAGCACGCGGTCGTGACGGCAAAAACCCGCGAAAGCGTCTGGCGTACGGGGAATGACAGTTCACCGCTACCGGCCGGTTTCAACGAAATTGCAGCTGGCGTAATCGCCAGGCCGGTCGCAAGGGAACCTCCTGACAAGTTCCTCCCCCATTTCATGTGGTGAGGAGAATGTGTACTTTTTCAGGGATTCCAAGGTGGAGAGCGAGGTGACCATGAGCGTGATCGACCAGGATGATGTACAGAGCAACCCGTTGTTGGCCATGGCGCTGGCGGTGTTCGCTCTGCTGGGGGTAATTGGGACCTGGTGGTTTCCGGCGGTGCCTGAACCTGAACCTGCCGAACCGCGAGCAGCGGGCGAGGCGAAATCGGCGCTGGCCGCCACGGATGTGCCGGAAGCGGCCGTGGCGCACGCGGTCGAGACGGCGGGCGAGACGCCATCGGCCGCGCCGACCGCCGCTGAGGTTGCATCCGGTGAGACCGCACCGGCGCAATCCGCATCGCCGTCGATCTCCAGGGCCGCAGCTGACGACGCCCCGCGTTACCGTCCACCCACGGCCTGGGCTACGCCCCCGCAGACGCCCGCCTCGCCCTATGGCCGGGGATCGCCCTCGCCCCTTGGCGGCCTCGGCTACTGGTCGGGCGACGGTATGGACCCGCGCGCGGCCTATCCGCCGTCGCGCTGAACTTCCCCGGCGATCCATGACGCCAGCCGTCGCTCACCCCAGTATTCGGCTTGCCAGGGACAGCGGCCCGTAACGAAACCCATGTGACCGCCGCGTGGTGCGATCTCCAGGCGCACACACTCGGGCAGTTCTTCGGCGGCGGGTGCGGTGTGCGGAAACATGAAGGGGTCGTCCAGCGCATGCAGGATCAGCGTGGGGATGCGGATCTTCGGGATGAACTGGCGGCTGCTCGCCTGCCGGTAGTAGTCGTCCACCCCGGCGAAGCCGTGCAAGGGCGCGGTCACCTGGTCATCGAAGGCATGAAAGCTGCGCAAGCGGCGCACCTCGACCGACAGCGGACAGGTCAGGTGGGCGAACTTGCGCTCGAAGCTGCGTTGCAGGTGGCCGATCAGGTGGCGTTCGTACAGGCGGGACAGGCCCTGACGCAGGCGCCGGGCCGCGTCATCGAGCACGAAGGGCACCGACATCACCGCGGCGCGGCGCAGTGGGACCGTCTCGCCCAATTCTCCCAGCAGCTTGAGCAGCACATTGCCGCCGAGCGAGACGCCGATCGCGCCGAACACTTCGCCCCGTTCGCGCAGGTGGTGGATCAGCCACAGCGGGTCGTCGGTCTTGCCGCTGTGGTAGGCGATCGGCAGCCGGTTAGGTTCGCCCGAGCAACCGCGAAAGTGCATCAGGCAGGCGCGAAACCCCCGGCAGCCCAGCTCGCGCAGGATGCCGCGCGCATAGTGTGAATGGATGCTGCCTTCCAGGCCGTGCAGCAACAGCACCATGGGGCCGTCGTGCGGCCCGTGCCAGCAGAGGTCGATGAAGTCGCCGTCGGGCAGGGATACCCGTTCCCATTCGAGCGCGATGCGCGGACCGCGCCGGAACAGGGTGGGCCACAGGGTCTGGGCATGCGCGCCGCGCAGCCACCAGGCGGGCTGAAACTCACTTTTTACTCGGGGCATGTTCCTGGCGCCGGTAGAGTCGGGCATAGAGACCGCCGCCCTGGATCAGTTGTTCGTGGCTGCCATCCTCGACGATCTGGCCGTTCTCGAACACCAGGGCGCGATCGGCCTGGCGCACGGCGCTCAGGCGGTGCGCCACGATCAGGGTGGTGCGACCCTCGAGGAAGGTCTGCAGGGCCTGGTGCAGCGCCGCCTCGGTGGCCACGTCGAGTGCCGAGGTGGCCTCGTCGAGGATCACGATCTTCGGGTCGCGCAGCACCATGCGTGCGATCGCCAGGCGTTGCCGTTGCCCGCCCGAGAGGCGCACGCCGTCGCGGCCGATGTGCGTCTCCAGTCCGTCGTCCAGGTGGCGCACCACCTCGGCGAGCTGGGCGATCTCCAGTGCCTGCCACAGGCGTTCTTCGGGCAGTTCTCGCCCCAGGGTGAGATTGGCACGGATACTGTCGTTGAACAGCGCAGGCTGTTGCAGCACGGTAGCCACGTGCTCGCGCACCACGTCCAGGCCAATGCGTTCCACCGGCACGCCGTCGTAGCGGATGCTGCCGCGCTGCGGTATGTACAGGCCCAGCAGGATCTGCACCAGGGTGGTCTTGCCGCCGCCGCTGGCGCCGACCAGCGCGACCTTCTCGCCGGCGGCGATGCGCAGGTTCAGGTGATTGAGCACCGGGGTCTCGCCGTCGTAGCTGAAACACAGGTCCTCGACCTCGATGCTGGTGCTCAGGCGGCCTTCGAAGGGGTTTTCGAGGTGCGGGTAACGTGGCTCCAACCCCACGTCCATGAGCTTGTTGATGCGCCCGAGCGCAGCGCGCGCGGCATGCAGGGCGTACTGGATGTTCAGGATCTCCTGCACCGGGCTCATCATGAACCACAGGTAGGCATAGACCGCCAGCATCTCGCCGATGGTCAGCCCCGAGTAGAGCACCATGATCATCGACAGGGCGCGGAAGGCGTCGAAACCGAACAGGAACACCATGAACGACAGCCGGTTGGCTGCGTCCGAGCGCCAGGTGAAGCTCGCCGAGCGGTCACGGATGCCGGCGGCAGCCTCGATCACCCGCCGGATGTAATGCCGCTCGCGGTTGGCCGCGCGGATCTCGGCGATGGCGTCCAGCGTCTCGACCAGGGTTTCCTGGAACGCCTGCCAGGCGCGGTTTTCCTGTTGCTTGAGGTGCTTGACCTTCTGCCCGAAGCGGGTGGTGATCCAGATCACCACCGGGTTGAGCAGCAGGATGAACAGCGCCAGTTGCCAGTGCATCCACAGCAGCACCAGCGCGGTGCCGAGCACGCTGAGCACGGCTACCACGAACTTGCTGGTGGTCTGGCTGACGAACTGGTCGATGGCATCCAGGTCGGTTACCAGGTGCGAGGCCACGGTGCCCGAGCCCAGCAGTTCGTATTCGCTCATGGAGAAGCGTTGCAGGCGCTCGAGCAGGTCGCGGCGCATGCGGAAGATCACTTCCTTGGAGATCAGCGTGAATTCCCGTGTCTGCCAGACGTTGAACACCAGTGTCAGAAAGCGCAGGAACAACGTCAGCAGCAGGATGGCGCTAATATAGAGTACCGGCCCCTGCCAGGCCTCGGGGAAGAGGCGCTGCATCAGGGCCACGGTAGCGCCAGGCTGGTCGAGCAGTACCTCGTCGACCAGTAGCGGGATCAGCAGGGGCACCGGCACCGAGACCAGGGCGCCGAGCACGGCGATCAGGTTGGCAGCCACCAGTTCGCGCCGGTGGCGGGTAATCATGGTGAGCAGTTCCGACAGGGTGTAGGTCTCGGAACGCAGATCGGAGACGACGGGAGTGGACATGGGGGCAGTATCCGGGGGCGGGGTAGGCAATTCAAGCGGGGCCAGGTGGTTGTCGTGGCTGGCGTGGCTGCTGCTGGCCGGGCCGGTGGTGGCCGACAGCCTGTCGCTGGACGGCGATTTTACCCAGGGCGGTATGGCTGTCGGTCGCGGCCTGCCGCAGGGCACGAAGGTCTGGCAGGACGGCAGGCCGGTGGATGTGGGCCCGGGTGGCGTCTTCCTGCTGGGATTTGCGCGCGATGCCGGGCCGGTCTCGGAGATCAGGCTCCGTTATCCCGATGGCCACGAGGAGAAACGCCGGCTGAAGATCGCCCGGCGCCAGTTCCGCATCCAGCGTATCGATGGCCTGCCTGCCAACAAGGTCACGCCGCGGACCGAGGCCGAGCTGGCGCGCATCCGGCGCGAGACGGCAGCGGTGAAAGAGGCGCGGCGCATCCTCAGCGAACGCGCTGATTTTCTGCAGGGTTTCATCTGGCCGGTGCAAGGCCCCATCTCCGGCACCTATGGCAGCCAGCGCGTGCTCAATGGCAAGCCCCGGCGACCACATTACGGCGTGGACATCGCCCGACCCAGGGGGACCACGGTGGTGGCTCCGGCCGACGGGGTAGTGATCTTCGCCGATCCGGACCTGTTCTTTTCGGGCGGCACCCTGATCATCGATCATGGCTTGCGCCTGAACACCTCCTACCTGCACCTGAGCAAGCTGCTGGTCAAGGTCGGTGACCGGGTCAGGAAGGGCCAGCCCATCGCCGAGATCGGTGCCACCGGGCGTGCTACCGGGCCGCACCTGCACTGGGGCGCCAACTTGCGCGATGTGCGCATCGACCCGCAGTTGCTGGTGCCGCCGATGCCGCGACAGGCAGTTGAAGTGGTACGGAAATAGCGTACCATCAACAAAATTATGTACACATAAGTATATGGAATAGTGAGCATGAAAAAGCTGTTGACGGTGATGGGCATGCTGGCATTGTCCCTGGGCGCCCAGGCGGACGATCTGCTGGGCCTCTATCAAAGGGCATCCCAGAACGATCCCGTGATCCGCGCCGCCCGCGCGAACCGTGACGCTGGCCACCAGGTCGAACCCCTGGCGCGGGCCAATCTGCTGCCCAATGCCAACCTGAGCGGCAATCTCAATTTCACCTCGCAGGACGTGCAAGGTGCGCCGAACGACGACTACGCCAGCAATGCGCTCACCGTGCAGGTGGTGCAGCCGTTGTTTCGCCAGGACCGCCGAGTCGCCCTGTCGCAGGCGCGTGACCAGGTGAAGCTGGCCGATGCCGACTATGCCGCTGCCGAGCAGGGCCTGATCCTGCGCTTGGCCGAGGCCTATTTCGGCGTGCTCTCGGCGCGCGAGAACCTGGTGTTCACGCAGGCCGAGAAGAAGGCCATCGCGCGTCAGCTCGAGCAGGCGAAGGAGCGCTTCGAGGTTGGTCTGGTGGCGATCACCGACGTGCACGAGGCGCAGGCACGCTTCGACCAGTCCAAGGCCAGCGAGATCACCGCGCGCAACGCCGTGGACAATGCGCTGGAGGCACTGCGCCAGGTGGTCGCTGATGCGCCATCCCAGCTGGACGACCTGAAGGAGGAGCTGCCCTTGCTGCCGCCGAACCCGGCCAGCCTCGACGCCTGGAGCGAACTGGCCTTGCAGCACAACCCGGTGGTGCAGTCGGCGCGACTGGCCAGCGAGGTGGCGCGCAAGGAGATAGCGCGGCGACGTGCACAGCATTATCCCACGCTGGACCTGGTCGGTTCCCTGGGGCGCTCACGCACCGATGCGGTGGGCGGGCGTGACGTGGACACCCGCAGCATCGGCCTGCAACTGGCGGTGCCGCTGTACAGCGGCGGGGCGCTGGTGACCGGTACCCGCCAGGCGCGGCACCAGTTCATCGCGGCGCAGGAGAACCTCGACGCCAAGCGTCGCGAGGTGGTGCGCCAGGTGCGTGATGCCTATCGTGGTATCCAGGCGGCGATCAGCCGCGTGGCCGCGCTCAAGGCCACGGTGCGCTCGGCACTCAGCGCCCTGGAGGCCACCGAGGCCGGCTTCGAGGCCGGCACCCGGACCCTGGTCGATGTACTCAACAGCCAGAGCGACCTGTTTCGCGCGCGGCGCGACTATGCTCAGGCGCGTTACGATTATGTGCTGAGCACCCTGCGCCTGCTGAACGCTGCCGGCACCCTGTCGGTGGAGGATGTGAAGCGGGTCAATACCTGGCTCAAGCACTAAGGAAATCGGGAAAGAGCGCCGTATTCTCCTCCCTCTCCTGACCCCTCCCCGCAATCGGGGAGGGTGCTCAGGGGTTCCTTACAGCCGGACAGCGTTAAGTCCGACAGGCTGCTAGTCCAGGCGCAGGCACTCACCATTGACCCGGTTGGCCGGGTCGAGCAGCCAGAGGTAGGCGGGGGCAACGGCCTCGGGCCGTTTCAGGGCGCTGTTGTCCTCTCCGGGAAAGACCCGCTTGCGCAACGCGGTCAGCGTGGGGCCGGGGTCGACCCGGTTGACCCGGATATGGCTGTTCTCCAGTTCCTGCGCCCAGATGCGTGCCAGGCTGTCCAGCCCGGCCTTGCTGGCGCCATAGCCCCCCCAGAAGGCACGGCCCTCGGTGCCCACACTGTCCACGGTGAAGATCACGCGTCCACTGTCCGATGCCTCCAGCAGCCCGAACAGGGCCTGGGTGAGCAGGAAGGGGGCGTTCAGGTTGACTTGCATGACCTTCATCCAGTCTTCGGCCTCGTGGTCCTTGAGGCGTGACAGGTAGGGCAGCGAGGCGGCGCAGTGCACCACGCCGTCCAGGCGTCCGAGCTGGTTTTCGATGGTCTGCGCCAGTTGGTCGTAGTCGGCGGGCGTGGCGCCCTCGAGGTTGATGGGGTAAATGGCAGGCTGGGGGCCGCCGGCCTGTTCCATCTCGTCGTACACGGCTTCGAGCTTCTTGACCGTCTTGCCCGCGAGCACCACGGTGGCGCCGTGTGTGGCACAGGCCAGGGAGACGGCGCGGCCGATGCCGTCGCCCGCACCGGTCACCAGGACGACACGGTCGCGCAGCAGGTTGGGGGCGGGTTGGTAGTCGGCGGGATACGACATGATACGGCGGCTCCAGGTAGGAAAAGACAGGAATTCTACCGCAAGGCAGTGAATTCAGGGGTGGCGTGAAGCCCGCCAGGCGTCCCACAGCAGACCCAGCGGCGCGGGGTGCAGCACGCGGTCGGTGGGGAAGCCATGACGCCGCAGCAGGCGGGCCGTGCGCCGGTGCTGTGCCAGCAAGGCACGCAGCGGGTAGTCGAGAGCGGCCTCCCGCTCCAGCTCCTCTTCGGCTGCTTGCAACAGCCAGGCGCCGGGTGTGCCGAGCTTTCGGTCTTGCAGCAGCTGCTCGATGCCGGGGATCGCAAACTCGCGGGGCAGGGTGCGGTGATGGCGTTGCAGATCCTCGCCCAGGCGTTGCAGGCGTGCCACGGTACCCAGATAGCAGCCGAGTGCCTCGATCGCCGGTGTCTCGTTGGTCGAGCCTGCCAGCAGATACAGACGGCTGGCCTGTTCGTCACGGCATTGCCGGTGAAAGTCTTCGAGGCTGTCCGGCGCCTGCTGCATGATGCGTTGCTCGGTGGCATCGAGGGCGCGCCGCATCGGTTGACGGCAGTCGCTACTCTGCGTCCACGGAGCCAGCGCCCGGGACAGCGGATGCTGTGCCTCGCCACGCGCAAGGCGCTCGATCTCTTCGCGCCACCAGTCGAGCTTGAGTCGGGTCACACCCGGGTCACTGGCGCGGCGCACCATCTGCTCCAGCACGTCGAACCAGGCCAGCCAGGCAGCAAGGCGGTCGCGCTCTTCCGGATGGGCGAAACGGGCCAGGTAATAGGCCGCCGAGCCCGGTGGCGTGGCGGCATTGGGAAAGCGCCAGTCTTCGTTCATGCTGTCTCCGACGACTGTTCGAGCAGTGTGATCAGGGCGCGTGGGTCGTCGATGTCGAGCGCGCTGCCCCAGTTCTCGACCGGATCGTCCGGGTGCAGATAACCGAAGGTGGCACCGATGGGCAGGCAGCCGGCTGCGCGCGCGGCCTGCATGTCGCGGCCCGCATCGCCGACATACCAGCAATGTTCTGGTGCCACGGCGAGCAGCTGGCAGGCATGCAGGATCGGCAGGGGATGGGGTTTGCGCTCGGGGCAGGTGTCGCCACTGACGATGGCCGGGGTGCGCCGGTCCAGTCCCAGCGCATGCATCAGCGGATCGGTCAGCCAGGCGGGCTTGTTGGTCACCACGCCCCAGGCGATACCGCGTTGTTCGAGTGTGTCCAGCACCGTTTCCATGCCGTCGAAAAGGCGGGTTTCGCGGCACAGGTTGTCCCGGTAGACCTGTAACAGGTGCTGGCGGCGTTCCTCGAAGCCGGGCTGCTCCGGCGCCATGCCGAAGCCCAGGCGGATCAGGGCGATGCCACCGTGCGAGACCACCGGGCGGATCTGTGCGAACGGCAGCGGCGGGTGCCCGTAGTGGCGCAGCGTCTCGTTGAGCGCATACGCCAGGTCCGGTGCGGTGTCGGCGAGCGTGCCGTCGAGATCGAACAGCACGGCCGCGGGAGGGTGCAATGGGCTCACGGTGTTCACCTGGTCGTTCGCGGGGGCGGGGATCATGTTACCGTAGCCTCAACCTGTCAATTGGGCTGGCCGGACTTGATTCACGTTCCGTCAGGCTGCATCTGCGTGGCAGGAAACGCTGGCTACCGGAGAGGCATGATGAAGGAACTGAAACCCCCGCACGATCCCATCGAGGCCGTAGGGCAGGTCTATGAAAGGCTGTTCGAGGCTGTGGCCGAGGAATGGAAACAGATCGGCGATCGTACCGAGCCTGTGCTGCACGAACTGGTGGCCAAGGCCCGCGACAAGTTGTTCGCGGCCGAGGAAATCACCGAGGAGCAGGGACAGAAACTGGCCGAGTACCTGGAGCGTGACCTGCGCGACATGGGGAGGCACCTGGCCGAGACGGGGCGTGACCTGAAGGACTGGCTGGGGTTCGAGACCGCGCTGTTGGAAGACTGGTTCGCCAGGCTGCTGTTGCAGGCGGCCGATCGTACCGAGGTCGAGTGGCTCAAGCTGAAGATGGAAGCGGCCACCGAGTATGCGACCTATCGCACCGGCGAGGTGGCCCTGCCGGGCACTTTCGAATGCCTGGAGTGTGGCGAACGGATGTACCTGCACAAAGCGGGATACATCCCCCCCTGTCCCCGGTGCCAGACCACCGAATTCCAGCGTGTCGCCGTCAATTGACGCTTATCCCGCTGCGTTGGCGCGGTTACCGCATCGGCTGCACAGAAGGACCTGATCCGCCTGACCGTGCTGGGCGCCCCCTCCCGGCCTCCCCCGCTCGCGGGGGAGGGGGTGATGGCGCGGCAACAGGGGAAAACTGCCTCCTCCCCGCGTGCGGGGAGAGCCGGCAGGTGCTCGCTCGCTACGAGGCCGCGCGGCCGCCCCCTCCCCGCGTGCGGGGAGGGCCGGGGAGGGGCTGCTGGGGTGTTCAGGTGTTCCTTCGACAGGCCATCAGGTAGTTCACATCCACGTCGCGGGCATCCAGCCGATAGACCCCGGTGAACGGGTTGTAGGTCATGCCGCAGAGGTCTTCCACCGCCAGGCCCGCGTCCCGCGCCCAGTGGGCCAGCTCCGAGGGACGGATGAACCGGGCATAGTCGTGGGTGCCTCGCGGCAGCAGGCGCAGCAGGTACTCGGCCCCGACGATGGCGAACAGATAGCTCTTGGGATTGCGGTTGATGGTCGAGAAACACACCGTCCCGCCGGGTTTCACCAGGTCGTGACAGGCGCGCACCACCGAGGCCGGGTCGGGGACGTGCTCGAGCATCTCCATGCAGGTGACCAGATCGAAACTGCCGGGCTGTTCGGCAGCCAGTTCTTCCACCGGGATGCGCCGGTAGTCCACCTCCAGGTTCGATTCGAGCAGGTGCAGCCGCGCCACCTCCAGCGGCGCCTCGCCCATGTCGATGCCGGTCACCTCGGCCCCGCGTTCGGCCATGGCCTCGGAGAGGATGCCGCCGCCGCAACCCACGTCGAGCACGCGCTTGCCGGCCAGTCCCCCCGCATGCTCCTCGATGTAGCCCAGGCGCAGGGGATTGATGTCGTGCAGCGGCTTGAACTCGCTGTTGGGGTCCCACCAGCGGTTGGCGAGTTCTTCGAACTTGCGGACTTCGGCTTGATCGACGTTGGCGGCCTGGGGCATGGGATTCTCCGGGGTCGTGCCTCGGGTGTCATTCTACGGGGTATGGCGCCTGGGTGTCAGCGTTTCAGGTCGGCGGTGTCGCCTTCTCGAATACGTTCGCCCCAACGGGTGGCGTTACGCACGATCTCGGGGATGTCCAGGCAGTTCACCCGGCCGTTGGAGACCAGTCGCCGCCCGGCGACCCAGACATCGCTGACCTGTTCGCGTCCGGCGGCATAGACGATCTGCGAGACCGGGTCGTACACCGGCTGGGTCTGTGGCTGGCCCAGGTCGATGGCGGCGATGTCCGCGGCCTTGCCGACGACCAGCGAGCCGATCTCCTCGCCCAGCCCCAGGGCCCGGGCGCCGCCAAGGGTAGCCATGTGCAGCACCTGGCGTGCGGGCAGGGCGCTGGGGTCGCTGGCTACGCCCTTGCCGAGCAGGGCAGCAGTGCGCATCTCGCCGAGCAGGTCCAGGTCGTTGTTGCTGGCCGCGCCATCGGTGCCCAGGGCCACGTTCACCCCGGCTTCGAGCAGGCGCGCCACCGGGCAGAAGCCCGAGGCCAGCTTGAGGTTGGACTCGGGGCAGTGCACCACGTTGACCCCGGCGCGCGCTACTGTCTCGATCTCGGCGTCCTCGAGCTGGGTCATGTGCACCGCCACCAGCGAGGGGCCGAGCAGCCCCAGTTCCTGCAGGCGAGCCAGCGGGCGTTTGCCGTGCTGCGCCAGGCCCTGTTGCACCTCGTCGGCGGTCTCGTGGATGTGCATGTGCACGGGCAGGTCCAGCTCGGCGTCCAGCACGCGCATGCGCTCCAGCGGCCCGTCGGAGACCGAGTAGGGGGCGTGCGGGGCGAAGGCGGTGCGCACCATCGGCTCGTTGCGGAAGCGGTCGTGGACCTCGGCGGCGCGTGCCAGGTAGCCCTCCGCGTCTTCCGCCCAGGCGGAAGGGAAGTCGATGAGGATCAGGCCGATCACCGCGCGCATGCCGGTGGCCGCTGCCACCTGCCCGGTGACGTCGGGAAAGAAGTACATGTCGTTGAAGCAGGTGGTGCCGCCGCGCAGCATCTCGGCGATCGCCAGGCGGGTGCCGTCGGCCACGAATTCCTCGTGTACCCAGCGCTGCTCGGCCGGCCAGATGTGCTGCTGCAACCAGTCCATCAGCGGCAGGTCGTCGGCCAGGCCGCGGAACAGGCTCATGGCCGCATGCGTATGGGCATTGACCAGGCCAGGGATCAGGGCGTGGCGCGGCAGGTCCACGGTACGCTGGGCGCGGAACTGCTCGCGCGCCTCGGCCGTGGGCAGAATGGCATGGATGCGGCCCGCCTCGATGGCGATGCTGTGGTGTTCGAGTACCTGGCCCTCGGGTTCGACCGGGATCACCCAGCGGGCGTTGATCAGCGATTCGACTTGCACCTTGTGGCTCCCCAGATTGAAAGGCAGACGATTCTAGCCCGAATATGTCACCGGCCGAACAATACCCTTTACCTGAGAGGCTGAATGATCGAACTGGAAAGGCGTTATCCCCAGCCGCTCCAGCGGACTGGTCACCCCCTGACCACCCTTGTTCAATACATGCGTATAGATCATGGTGGTGGACACATCCGCGTGCCCGAGCAGTTCCTGAACCGTGCGGATGTCACCACCTTGTTCCAACAGGTGTGTGGCGAAGGAGTGCCGTAGCGTGTGACACCCGACCCGCTTGTCGATGCCCGCCCGCGCGGCGGCACGTTTTATTGCCCGCTGCACCGAAGACTCGTGCATATGATGCCGGCGTATCGTGCCGCTGCGAGGATCGACAGACAGGCGGGCACTGGGGAACACCCACTGCCAACGCCATTCCCTGCTGGCATTCGGATACTTCCTCGCCAGGGCATCGGGCAGCAGGATCTCGCCGTGGCCGGCGTCCAGATCCCGCCGGTGAAGCGCCCTGACATCCTCCAGGTGCGCGCGCAGGCGATCCATCAGCGGGGCAGGGAAGGGCACCACTCGGTCCTTGCCGCCCTTGCCGTGCCGCACGGTGATCTGCCGATAGCCGAAATCGAGGTCCTGAACCCGCAACCGCAGACCCTCCATGAGCCGCATGCCGGTGCCGTACAGCAAGGGTGATGATCAGACCGGGTATGCCGTCTGCCCGTGACAGCAGGCGGCCCAGCTCTTGCACTGTCAGCACCACAGGCAACCGTTTCGGTCGCTTGGCGTGGGCGAACGGACCAAGCTCCAAGGGGCGGTCGAGAATTTGCTTGAAGTAGAAGGCGCAGGCATTCAGCGCCTGATTCTGCGTGCTTGCCGACACATTGCGTCGAACCACCAGTGCCTCCAGAAAGGTTCGAACCGTGTGTCCATCCAGCGAATCGGGGGATTCGCTTTCCGCATGCTGGCAGAGTCGTTCCAGCCATTGTAGGTAGGCCTGTTCGGTACGCCAGGAATAGCCGCGACGTCGGATCTCGCCGATCAGGCGCCGTTTCCACGCAGGGAGATCGTCTGGGAGGGGGGCCTCCTGGCGTGCCAGTGTCGGGTGTTGCGAGGCCAGACGCCGCGCTGCGTCCCTGAGCGCCTGCCAGTCCACCTTGGACGAAGCCGGAGTGCGTGCGAAGCGGAGCAGGTGTTCCACTGCATCGATGGCTTGCAGTACCTGCCAATCCGCAAGACCTGCCTGATTACACAGGCGTTCGTGCCAGGCTTTTACCTGTGCCGCAGCGTGCTGCCGCAGAGGCATATCCGAGGACTCGATGTATTGCCGGGCGCGCAGGCGATACCAGGGCAACTGCCTGGGCTGCACCCCCTGTGTCTTCAGATGGGCGAGGTAGCCCCTCCAAAACCTGCGGATGTGTTCCTGTTGGTCGTCGGCATCCATGCCATCGCCCTCTCTGTCACTGTTCTCTTACTCCGAATCGATAGAGAACTAATGTAGAACGTGTAATCGCCATTGTCCAGCCGGTGATAGTCCGCAGCCGTCTATCACGACGGAGGCAGCATGGGTGTTTGTTGCGCCTTGGAAAAGGGCCGGTGCCTCTTGGTGCCCCAAGTCACGGGATGTGGCGGGAATCCCCTGATCGGGGAGGGGAATTGCGTCCGGATCGGCTCTGGGCTAGCCTCGGGGTGGAATTCGGGCCCAAGAACAGCGCCCGCATCCCACGAGCAGGCTGGATTTGCTGCCGGTGTGGCACCAATGCGGGCAGGTCAGCCTGAGCGAGCGACAATCCGCCTGAGTCGGGAGTGAACGATGGCGATTGGAATATTCGGGACAAGGCAACCGGGACAGAAGCTCGCGAGAGCGACCGATCAGACCAGGACGGTGATGTGATATGACGATTCCGCCTATCACGATGTACCGGGAATCAGCCTAAGACACTGTTATGTGTAAATAAAGAGAATTAAATGTACGCTGTCATTTTCAGAGCAAAAGTTGCCGAGATGGATGAAGAATATAGTCGAACTGCGGAACGAATGAGAGAGCTTGCTATTAAAAAATATGGGTGCACTGGGTTCACCTCAGTTACTGAGAATGATGAAGAGATTTCAATTTCCTATTGGAAAACTCAAGAGCAAATAAAAGCGTGGAAAAATGATGCCGAACATATCGCTGCTCAGGAGTTGGGTAAATCCAAGTGGTATAGGTGGTATAAGGTCCAAATTGTAGAGGTTGTAAGGGAGTATGAGAGCAACACATAACAAGTCATTCAAGTTCGCTCCCTTCGGTCGTCGGACGCGCTAACGCGCGCCGCTTAATTCAATCGTTAGGCGTTTAATACGCCCGGCGTCTAGCAGGGTTTTGTCCACAGGGCGTGGAGGCAATACTAAAATGAAAAAAGCAATTATTAAACTCGTTTTTTTGGGATGCGTCGCCACTACAAGCTCCAATGCTTTAGCAGGTAAAAATGATTTATGTAAACAAGCAATTTATATGGCTGGTGGAGACGAAGGTTTTGCTTATGGCTATTGTAACAACTCCTCTGAGTCATCTGCATACTGGCAATGCGTCATCAACGCACTTAGGAGTTCTGGTAAACGAGGAAGTTCAAATGATGATGTATCAGGCATTATTGGGTTTGCCAAGGGCTTTGGTTCTTGTGGAGGTGTACCTAAAATAGGAAAACTAAAAACTGACTCTATGGTATTCAATACCGAAAATGAGATTGTACAGGGATTGATGGATCAGGGTGTATGGGAAATAAAAAAAGCTTTTTCGTCGATGGTTACCGAAAGAGAATTAAGAGTAAAAATCATTAAAATTATAAAACTTAAAAATAGAACTTACGAAACAGAAGAGAGGGGAGAAAAAGTCATTAAGCATTATATAGATGATATTGTAGTTATTGGTGATGACACAGGAGCAAAGTATTATGCAAGATTGTCAGACGTGATATTTAATTAAGGTCCCCTAACAAGTAGCTTCACCTGACTGCGGTTCCGCTCCGCTCCACCGCAGCAGGTGAGCTAGTCGTTAGCATTAAAGAGTAAGAAGATCATTCAAATGCTTGGTTTCAAATTTTATATTTATCGTCAAGGTAATGGAGGGGGAACACCTGCTTCAATTGATTCTACATGCTTAATTCGAGTACTTAGCTTTGAGACAGGTTTAAGTGGTTTCGATTGGTTAAAAACACAAATTGATAAAAAATTATTACTGGAATTAGGTGGGCACGGCTATCCATATAGGTATACGGGGATGGCAAAAGACGTTTTACCATACATAGAAGATATCACTGCCGATATTGACACTCACTTAATTAGGGTAAGCTCAGAGGATGAAAGCGCTGAGCTTCCTGAGTGGATGATAATCAAAAGCACAACAGTTTCTTCGACTTCATCTATATCGGAAGCGTTGGCCAAGTTTGAACCCAAAGAGTGGATTTTAATTGAATCTTGGGATCTGAGTTAAAATTCATGCTAACAAAAGCATACACGCGGACTGCCAAAAGCGACGTGGCTTTCGCTACGCTTCAGTCACACCGCTTTTTGTGGCCGGTGATGCTATGCGTTAGGCTAGGTAGAGTTGATACTACATGTTTAAGCTTATAGCCAAGAACCTGTATTTTATCCTTAGCATACTAGCTACGATTGGAGGAGTAGTCTCACTTTACCAAATATATACAGCTACAAATGAATATGATATTTCCTTGCATATGGTCAGAAGCGACTTGGTTATTACCAATAACTCGGCTTTAGATAACCTGAAGGTTCTTTATAAAGGCAAAGAAATTGCATCTCTCTATGCAACAGCGTTAAAAATAATAAACACAGGAAGAAGGGCGCTCACAAATAAGCATATCTATAAAGCACTCCAAATAGACTTTGGCAAAGGGAATATCATATTAAATGTTTCACCTTCGGGTAAAAACGTAACATATTCCGGAAACCTTTTAGGTATTAAATGGGATTTATTAAATCCAGGCGAAAAGATAGATTTACTGGTAATGACTACACTGCCCCCTAATATTGAGATGCAGTATAAAATCCAAGAAATAGAAGAAATCAAGTTTGTTAATGAAATATCAGATCCTCCACTAAATAAAAGACTGAATTCAATAGATGTGATTTGGTTGGTTCTGATTGTTGCATCGATACTGATCACAATCGATGCCATTATGTTGGTTAAAGGAGATATTAAGCTTAGTCGTATTTTTTGGCTCACGAAGAGACTAAAACATATTGAATCAATATCAGCAAAAGAATACTTAAGAGAGTTGCAAGATCTTTATAGTGAATATTACTCTTCCGTTCCAATATTGTTTGTTGCTCCAAAGCACTTGATTGATGAGTTATCTAGTGTAATAGGAAACAATCAAAATATAACTGAAAGATTGTTAGAGCAAGTAAGAATTGAGACTGTTAAGTGGGTAAGATATGGTAATTTATACAGTATCCGGTCATCAAGCATTTTTATTGGGCCGATTCTTTTTGGGTTTTGTTTTATAAAGATTTCATGGATATTGATGTCATGATGCCTAACAAATCATTCCACTTGAGGCAAAAAGCGGCGTTCCGCTATCGCTCCACTCTGCTTTTTGCGTCAAGTGAATTCAAGCGTTATACATAAAAAGGAATCCATAGAATAGTGGCAATTCCAAACTACCAAACAATCATGCTGCCGCTCCTGAAATTGGCATCCGATGGTAAGGAGCATAAGTTCAGTCAAGCGGTTGAAGAATTGGCTGATGAATTCAATCTCTCAACTGAAGAAAGAAATGAACTTCTCCCCAGCGGAAGCCAAGCCGTTTTTAACAATCGTGTTGGCTGGGCGCGTTCCTACCTAAAGCAAGCAGGGCTACTCGAATCGCCAAAACGAGGCTTCTTCACTATTACCCCAAAAGGAACGGAGTTGCTCGGCACAAACCCGGAAAAAATAGATATATCTGTCCTTGAGCAGTTTCCTGAATTTATCGAGTTCAAAAACCGTAAAAAGGCTAAAAGTGGAAATGAGGGGAAGGTAGAAATATCTACTGAGCGGGGGTTCGACTTAACTCCAGAGGATTCTCTAGCAGAAGCGTATAAACAGCTTCGTTCAGCTCTCGAATCAGAAATAATCAATGCTGTTAAAGAGGCGTCGCCTTCGTTCTTTGAGCGTTTAGTTGTCGATTTGTTAGTAAAAATGGGTTATGGCGGAATCCGTCAAGATGCTGGAAAGGCACTCGGAAAGAGTGGCGATGGTGGAATTGACGGAATCATTAATGAAGATCGTCTTGGTTTGGATGTTATTTATATTCAAGCTAAGCGCTGGGAGGGTTCAGTTGGTCGCCCTGAAATACAGAAGTTTGCAGGGGCGTTGCAAGGCCAGCGTGCTAGAAAGGGCGTATTTATTACGACATCCTCGTTTACAAAAGAAGCAATAGAATATGCCTCTCTTATTGAGTCGAAAATAATTCTCATTGATGGTGAACATCTTTCGAAGATAATGGTAGAGCATAATGTTGGGGTATCTACCATTGGCATGTACGAAGTTAAAAAACTTGATTCAGATTATTTTGATAATGAGTAATGTATAACAAGCGCATCGTGCCGTACAGGCAACCGCTACGCTGCGCTTCGCGGTTTCCTGCCGCGCATGCGTAACGTTATGCAATCAACCGGGGGTTGATATGGGTGAAATCATATGGGTAGTAAAATTAATATTTGCATTCTTTTTTTGGGTAATAAGCTCCATAGCTGAATTGGCTTATATATTTTTAGATCTTTTTCCTGATGTAATAAAATGGATAATCATTATCGCCATTTTCGTGGCGATGATTATAGATGATGAACATCCAGTTTTAAGAAAAGCAATTGGGGTGGTTTATTTTTATCTTATGGTGCGCGCTTATGTAGAACAAGAGGGAATAGAGCTTGAAGACACATCATTTAAAGGCGTCGCGTCTCATTTGCTTGATATACCAACCAATATATATGAGTACTTTGTAAATAACCCTTTCTTTTTGTTTTTAGGTGTTGTGTTTGTTGTCGTACTATTTAATGTGGCGACTGAAGAAAGTGTTTCTGAGCCTGATTATGATTATGATGAAGGTGGTTTTTCACCTAGGGAGCAAGCCGCGTTTGATGCGGCAAATAAAATTAAAGAAATAAAGAGATATTTATAATATATGCATGACAAGGCCAATTCGGTGGAACCAGAAAGCTGGCATGCTGTTTTGCTGTCGCAAAAGCCACGCCATTTTTCTGGCCCGCTGATTAGCGACGTTGAAGTCATATCAAGCTTACTCAGGAAATTGAATTGAATTGCTAAATAAAATTGGATTCATCAGAAATGACCTAAAAGACATTCCTGGTATCGATAAAAAGCCTTTTGGATGAATTGGTGGTTTCGGCTCCAGGGTTGGTTATGCCGTTTCATTGGGTCTTAAGGAGAAAGAAATATTCTTTTTTGGGTTATTGTAATGGGCATCTATTGGCATAGGTTGTTTGTTATGGGTTCAGATGCTTGAAAGGCAGCCTGTGATCCGGGACAGGATCGGGTCACCGACTCCAGCATCTACAGCAGCAAGGGGCTGGAGTTTGACCGGGTGATCCTGCTCGGCACCGGCGAGCTGGGGCAGGCGGAGGACAACCGGGCGGACCAGGCGCGCCTGCTCTACGTGGCCATGACCCGGGCCCGGGAGTGCCTGCTGGTGACCGCATCGAGCAGCAGCCCTTTCGTGGAATCGCTACAATCGCTCGCCGATCAACCGCCGGGATAGCCTCATGCAGCTTGTTACTCTCGACCTCGATGTCACCGCCGATCACGCCATTCTCTGGCACGACGATGCCCTGCACTTGCTGGATCAGCGGGTACTGCCGCAGACGGTACGTTTCGTGCGCTGCGCGGATGCCGCCGATACCGCCGAGGCGATCCACGCCATGGTGGTGCGCGGGGCGCCGGCGATCGGTATCACCGCGGCCTACGGTGTGGCGCTGGCCGCACGGGTGCGCCATGCGGCCTCGCCGGGCAGCTGGCGCGATGCACTGGAGGCCGACCTGGAGCGACTGGCGGCGTCGCGCCCTACGGCGGTGAACCTGTTCTGGGCGCTGGATCGCGCGCGCGAGGCGCTGGACGGCATCGGCGAGGGCGAGGACCCTTTCCCGCCGCTGCTGGCGCTGGCGCAGGGGCTGCACCAGGAAGACCGCGCCATGAACCGACGCATGGGCGAACTCGGCGCGGCGCTGATCGAGGGGCCGACCGCGGTGATCACCCACTGCAACACCGGCGGGCTGGCCACCGGCGGCCACGGCACCGCGCTGGGGGTGATCCGCTCGGCCTATGCCGCGGGGCGGATCACCGAGGTCTTCGCCGACGAGACCCGCCCCTGGCTGCAGGGCGCGCGCCTGACCGCCTGGGAGCTGGTGCGAGACCGTATCCCGGTACAGCTCATGGCCGATGGTGCAGCCGCGGCGCGCATGGCCGCCGGTGGCATCGGCTGGGTGATCGTGGGCTCGGACCGCATCGCCGCCAACGGCGACGTGGCGAACAAGATCGGTACCTATGCCCTGGCGGTCGCGGCGCGCTACCACGGGGTGAAGTTCATGGTTGCCGCACCCACCTCCACCATCGACCCGGATACCCCCAGCGGGGCCGAGATCCCTATCGAGACCCGTGACCCGCAGGAGGTGCTGCGCTGCGGGGGGCAGCTGGTGGCGGCCGAGGGGGCAGGCGCCTGGAACCCGGTGTTCGACGTGACCCCGGCGGAACTGGTGGATGCCATCGTCACCGAGAAGGGTGTGGTCGAGCACCCGGACCGCGACAAGATCGCCGCCCTGCTGGCCGGTTAACTTGGATATTTCAGTCCCCTGAGATTTCACCCTGATAGGGTCTTGGACCCTGTCAGGGTGGTGATCGCACGGGCTCGTGCCCTCAGCGCGCTGGCGTATCCTGCCCGCTCGAGCCGCGCGTTTCCGATTCGTCGCCCCAATCCTGGCGGATGCGCTCCAGCCCCTCGCGATAGGCCTGGGCATCGCCGTACTCGAAGAAGGACAGCGAGCGTTCGTGGGCGCCGCGGGCCGGGCGCGCGTGCTGTATCGGGCACCAGTATTGCTCGGTGCGGGCCACGATCTCGCGGGCATAGGCCATCACTCCGTTGCCATAGCCGCAGTAGGCGCAGTTGAGTTTCTCGATGACGTTGAGATAGGGCAGGCGATGGCGGTCGATCACCACGTAGTCGCGGCGTCGTACCCGCGGGATGCGGTAGGCGCGAAAACAGATGTGCTGGTAGAGGGTGACGCTCAGGTCGAGCAGGGCGATGGGCACGATCATGACGTAGATCACCGGTGCGGTGAGGATGTTCCGCAGCGGTGCCCGGGCAATGTAGCGCCATACCCCGGTGCGGTAGCGGCGCTGGAGCTGGCGCATGCTGCGCTCGAAGGTGACGCGCCCGCGGCGCAGACTGTAGTGGAAGCGCTGGCGTTGCTCGGCCAGCAGCCGTTCCATCTCTTGGGAGAGTTCGGCCTGGGTGTCCCTGAGCCGTTGCAGAAGTTCTTCGATACGGGCGTCGTACATGGCGTGCTCCGGTGAGTGGGCTCGGGGGGGGCGATGCGGGTGGCACGGTTGATAGTAACGCAGTACCACCCGCGTCAACGCGTCGTTTAGCCCCCCAGAACAAGTCTGGGCCGAAGAGATTGGTGTCAGATTGCGTCAGTTCAAGGCGCGGATTGCACGGAACAGCCCGCTATTGCGAAGATTCGTAACGCAGAAATGGTGCATTCTGGCGTCAAGATCCCGGTTCACACCTTAGTTCTCTGGGGGGATTGACACGCACCTGGCCAGTGCAGGCGATGCCGGCTACAACACCATCAGGTCCTTGACTGGGTGGCGATGCCGGTTGGGCCGGCAGCATCGGAGGCATGCCGTCGCCTCAGTACAGCTCAGCCTGGTTCTGGCGTGGTCTCATCGTTCACTGCCTGGTCTCCTCCAGGGGAACGGTCAGCACTTCGCAACGGGCATGGTGGATCACCGCGCTGGCGGTGGAGCCCAGCAGGCGCCCGAGCGCGCCGCGCCCATGGCGGCCGAGCACGATCAGGTCGGCCTGCCAGGCCTCGGCCTGTGACAGCAGTACCCGTTTCGGCGTGCCGGGGACCACCTGGCCGCTGACGCGTGCGTCATCGATTTCGCGCAGCAGGTCCTGCAGGCGTTTCTCCGCCACCTCGGTGAGCTGTTGCTCGATGGCGAGCGGGATCACCGGGTCGTAGGCTTCGTCCACGTAGCTCGGGTAATCGACTGCGTGCAGCAGTTGCACCCTGGCCTCCGGGTGCTGTTCGAGGATGTCGAGCGCGCGCTGCACCACACGCTGGCCTTCCGGCGTGAATTCCACCCCGACCAGGATCCGTTGCCAGGGTCGGAGTGGGCTATCGGCGGGGTGTTCCTGCAGCTCGCGCTGGCGCAGCCAGTCCCAGGCCTCGGAGAGCCGGTCTTCTTCGAAGAAGCGTACCTCGGCCTGGGTGAAAGGGGTGGCCAGGGCCGTCATCCAGCGTTGCAGCCGGCCCTTGCCCACGATGGCAAAGCGTTTGAAATCCTTGGGGTGGGCCTTGAGGAAACGGAGGTCGTCCGCTGCGGCCTCCAGTTCCCAGCCCTTGAAATCGTGCAGTTCGAACAGCACCGAGAGCGGGCCGCGTTCGCGGATCAGTGCCTCAAGCTCGGGCAGAAAGGCCTGGTAGTCGGCATGCGTGAGCCGGCCGGTGAGGCGGTAGGCGACGATGGTATCGTCATGCACGGGGATCGGGTGGATCATGGCGGCCTCCTGGCACGGTTATGAGGGTGGAGGCCGGGCCTTCCACCGAGGATCAAGCGGTATTCGGTGCGGGGCCGCTTTCGGGGCGGATCTCGCGGATATGCACATCGCGCTGCGGGAAGGGGATTTCGATCTTCGCTTCCTTGAGTGCGTCCCAGATGGCGAACATCACCTTGGACTTCACGTCCATGCGGCCGAACTGGCCGACATCAACATAGTAGATGACGCGAAAGTCCACCGAGGAATCACCGAAATTGTCGAGTTGCACTTGCGGTGGCGGCCGCAGCATCACCTCGGGCTGCATGGTGACCGCCTCCTCTATCACCCGCGCAGCCTCGTGAGGGTCATCGTTGTAGCTGATGCCGACCTGGAGCACGGTACGCACCACCGGGTCGGAGCGGGTCCAGTTGGTAAACGCGTTGCTCACCAGTTCGGCATTGGGAATGATGACCTCCTGGTTGTCCCAGGTGCGCACCGTGGCCGAGCGGATGCCGATATAGGTGATCTCGCCCTCGTACTGGCCCACGGTCACCCAGTCGCCGGCGCGAATCGGGCGCTCGGCGAGCAGGATCAGGCCGCTGATGAAGTTGTTGGCGATGTTCTGCAGGCCAAAACCGATACCTACGCCGAGCGCGCCGGCGAATACCGCCAGGCTGGTAAGGTTGATGCCCAGGAGGTTGACCGCCAGCAGCAGGCCCAACAGCACGGTGAAATACTGGGTAAACACCGCCAGGCTGTTGCGCATGCCGCGGTCGGCCACGCCGGCGTATAGCCAGTCGAAGCTCAGTCGGCGGATCCAGCTCCCGGCGGGGAAGGCGCCGACCGCCGCGATCAGCGAGATGATCAGGTGCGCCAGGTCGATGGTGGTGTCACCGATGCTGAACAGGGGATGTTTCAGGGCGGTGCGTACCAGCTCGAGTATGGTCGACTGTCTGCCCAGGCCATAGACCGCCACCAGCGCGAGGATGGCGGCAACCGCCAGCGCGAAGCGTGCTACCAGGTGCAGGGGGCGAATCAGTCCTTCGTACCAGAGGGCGCTGCGTTTTTCGTCGCGTGCCACGTAGCGGCCGACGGCATCGGCCAGGTCCCCCAGCAGGCCGCGCAGCACCAGCCAGGTGGCGATGATGAGGATGGTGGCGATGAGGTACCAGGCGATGAGCCCGGCCAGGTTCATGTAGCCCGCCAGGCCGGGAATAGAGATGCCCAGCATGGCCAATGGCACCAGCAGGGAGATCATGCGCACCACCCACAACCAGTACGCGCTGGTGCCGTGGTCGCGCAGGCGCCGGATCAGCAGGGCGCGCAGGCGGAATCCCAGATAGACCGCAGGCAGCAGGCTGAGCATGAACAGGCGCTTGGCGATCAGCGCCATCGGCTCGCTGAGCAGACCCAGGCGGTCGAGGCCGGCGATCAGGCCGAACACACCACTGACCCAGATATTGATGCTGATCAGGTGGTGCAGCCGGACTTCGGCATCGGTGGCGGGCACCAGGGGCGAGACCAGGAACCAGTAGGCGACATCCCGCAGGAATCGGATGGCCACCCAGGTGCCGAAGAAGAGCAAGACCAGTGTCACAAGGCCTGTGGGGGCGTCGAGCAGCCACAGGGCACTGCCCAGTCCCAGCAGTATGCTGGCGGGGATGCTGATGCCACGCAGCACGTGCAGGGCGATGGCGCTGATGCGTGTGGCGAAGTTCTGCGCTTGCAGGGCGCGGCGGCGAGTGCCGCGCATGCGATAGTGGTAACTGGTACCGATGCCCAGGGGGATCAGTACCAACAGCAGGGCGCCGAGTGTGCGTTCGGCGCTGGTGTCGTTGATTTGCTGGAGCAGGCGCTGATACTCGTCGACCAGCAGCTTGCCCAGGGTGCCAGGCAGCTGTACCAGTTCGCCCAGCAGTGCTTTCCAGAGGCCCGGCTTGCGTGGAAAGGATTGACGCGCGGTCAGGTCCTGGTTGAGCAGCTCCCGGTAGGTGCGGGTCATTGCAGCGTGGCGCTCCTCGAGCGTCTTGCGCAGGGCCTTCGCTTCGTCGAGCTGGTCGCTCAGGGCGCGTTCGTCCTTGCGCAGCAGGCGATCGATGCGTTCGGCAATGCGTGCCGACAGCTCGCCGGCCTTGCGCTTCTGAGCGAGCACCTGGCGCTGTGACTTCACCAGTTCGAGCTTGCGCCCGAGCAGGTCGCTCACCGAGTCGAGTTCCTGCTGCAGGGCGCTGAGCTTTTTCAAGTCGCCTGCCAACAGTTCGATGTCGCTGGTGCGGATTTCGCGGTTGCGCGAGGCCAGGTGATCGAAGGCACTGCGTACGCTGGCCAGCTTGAGGCGTGTCTGGGTGATGAAGATGCCGTTCTCGGCAGCGTCGATGCGTGCCTGCAGCAGGGCGCGCTGTGCGCGTTTGTCCTCGCCCAGTGCAGCCAGCTGTTCGCGCAGTTGTTTCAGGGTGGTATTGAAGCGGGCGATTTCCTGTGCCGACCGTTCTTCCAGGCGCTTGAGGTCGGCCAGCAGGGCGGCCTCCTGTTGTTGTGCATAGGCCTCGCGCAACCGCTCGGTCCAGCGCGTCAGCTCGCCGATGCGTGCCTGGGTGCGGGACAGGCTCTCTTCGGTGTTCTGTCGCTGCCGACGCAAGGCGTCCAGGCGTTGCTGCTGGGCGTCCAGCGCCTCGCGCAGCACCTGTCGTTGCTCCTCGGTGGTCGCCGCCTCCAGCGAAGCCTTCATCCAGCCGAGTTGTTTCTCGGCCTCGTCCTCGCGCTGGCGTGCCCCATTGAGCTCCAGGCGCAGCGATTCCAGACGCAGCTTTGTGGCCTTGAGCTCCAGCTCTGCCTGCTGGATGGTCAGTGGAGTGATGCGTGCGGGCAGGGCGCGTGTCTCGATGTTGCCTTGCGGCCCCGCATCGTCGGGAGATTGCGCCGTGGCAATCGGAGCAACGAGCAGGATGATCGCAAGAACGAGGAAACGACTCAGGGCGTGCAACAGGGGGGTCTCCAGGCCGGCGACACGAACGCGATCAAGTTACTCCCAGTGTGGAATGCTTGCAATCTTGCCGTATCCTCAGGTGTTTTAGAATGCAGTTCGGCTTACTGCCAGGCGGTACGAGCGGGAATGGCCAGGCGGCGGCACAATGTCTCGTACAGCCAGCGCACACCGCCTCCACCCCAGCATGCGATGTGAAAAGTTTCATGGACTTATGTGAACGCGATGCCCGTTGCCTTTGGCACCCCTACAGTGCCTGGGGTGCCGACCTGCCGCTGTTCGGCGTGCGCCGTGCCGAGGGGGTACGGCTGTATCTGGAGGATGGTCGCGAGCTGATCGACGGCATGGCCTCCTGGTGGTGCGTGATCCACGGTTACAACCACCCGGTGCTCAATGCCGCGATCGAGCACCAGCTGCGGGACATGGCGCACGTCATGTTTGGTGGGCTCACCCACGAGCCGGCGGTCGCACTGGCCGAGCGCCTGGTGGCGATCACGCCTGACGGGCTGGATGTGGTGTTCTTTGCCGATTCGGGCTCGGTGGCCATCGAGGCGGCGATGAAGATGGCCATCCAGTACCAGGTGGCGCGAGGCGAGCCGCAGCGACGGCGTTTCCTCACCCCGCGCGGCGGTTATCACGGCGATACCCTGCACGCCATGTCGGTGTGCGATCCGGTCACCGGCATGCACGGCCTGTTCCGCGAGGTGCTGCCGCAACAGCTGTTCGTGGAGCGACCCGAACCTGCCTTCGGGCAGGCCTGCGAGGCGCGTAATCTGGCCGCGCTGGAGGCGGCCTTTGCCGAGCATGCCGGCGAACTGGCCGGGGTGATCCTCGAGCCCATCGTGCAGGGCGCCGGTGGCATGCGTTTCTACTCGACCGACTGGCTGCGTGCGGTGCGCGCCCTGTGTGACCGCCACGATGTCCCGCTGATTGCCGACGAGATCGCCACCGGTTTCGGGCGCAGCGGGCGCCTGTTCGCCTGCGAGCACGCCGGGGTGACGCCTGACATCCTTGCCCTGGGCAAGGCGCTGACCGGCGGCTACATGACCCTGGCGGCCCTGCTCACCACCCCGAAGATTGCCGGCACCATCGCGGGGGGCGAGCCGGGGCTGTTCATGCATGGCCCTACCTTCATGGCCAACCCGCTGGCCTGCGCGGTGGCGCGTGCGAGCATCGACCTGTTGCTCGACTCGCCCTGGCAGATGCGGGTCGACGCCATCGAGGACGCGCTGCGCCGCGGGCTGGCGCCCTGCGCCGACCTGCCGCACGTCGCCGAGGTGCGCGTTCTCGGCGCCATCGGCGTGGTCGAACTCACCGAGCCGGTGGACATGAAGACGGTCCAGCCGCGATTCGTGGAGCACGGCGTCTGGGTGCGTCCCTTTGGTCGCCTGGTCTACCTGATGCCCCCTTTCGTGATCGACAGGGAGGACCTGGCGCGGCTGTGTGGCGCAGTAGTCGAGGTGGTCGGTGAGCTGGCGGTCCGTGGTGGGCGCTGCGTTCCGTGCAACGCTTCTATATAATTGCCGGCCGATCCTGCGCCGGCACCCGGCGCCTTTTCGTTTTATCGAGGAAGGAACATGCCTGTCATCACGTTGCCCGACGGTTCCCAGCGCGCCTATGATCACCCGGTGACGGTCGCCGAGGTGGCCGCCGACATCGGCCCGGGGCTGGCCAAGGCTGCGCTTGCCGGCAAGCTCGACGGCGAACTGGTGGACCTCTCGCGCACCATCGACCGTGATGCCGAACTCGCGATCGTCACTGCGCGCGACGAAGAGGCGCTGGAGTTGATTCGCCACGATGCGGCGCACGTGATGGCGCAGGCGGTACAGGAACTCTACCCTGGCACCCAGGTGACCATCGGCCCGGCGATCGAGGACGGCTTCTACTACGACTTCGCACGTGAGGAACCCTTCACCCCCGAGGACCTGCAGAAGATCGAGGATCGCATGCGCGAGATCGTCGGTCGCGACCTGCCCATCGTGCGCGAGGTCTGGGACCGCGAAGAGGCCAAGAAGGTCTTCGGCGAGATCGGCGAACACTACAAGGTCGAGATCATCGACGCCATTCCCGAGGGCGAGGAGATCTCGGTCTACCGTCAGGGCGACTGGTTCGATGTCTGCCGTGGTCCGCACCTGCCCAGCACCGGCAAGCTGCCCAAGGCCTTCAAGCTGATGAAGCTGGCCGGCGCCTACTGGCGGGGGGATGCGAACAACGCCATGCTGCAACGCATCTATGGCACCGCCTGGCGCGACAAGAAGGAGCTCAAGGCCTATCTCAAGCGCCTGGAAGAGGCCGAGAAGCGCGATCACCGGCGCATCGGCCGCCAGCTCGACCTGTTCCACACCCAGGAAGAGGCGCCGGGCATGGTGTTCTGGCACGACAAGGGCTGGCGCATCTATCTCACCATCGAGAACTACATCCGCGAGAAGCTGCGCGCGCACGGCTACCAGGAGGTGCACACCCCGCAGGTGATCGACCGCAGCCTGTGGGAGAAGTCGGGCCACTGGGACAAGTTCGGTGACATGATCTTCACCACGCATTCGGAGAATCGTGATTACGCGATCAAGCCGATGAACTGCCCGGCGCACATCCAGATCTTCAACCAGGGGCTCAAGAGCTACCGGGACCTGCCGCTGCGCCTGGCCGAATTCGGTTCTTGCCACCGCAACGAGCCCTCGGGCACCTTGCATGGGCTGATGCGGGTGCGCAACTTCGTGCAGGACGATGCGCACATCTTCTGTACCGAGGAGCAGATCCTGCCCGAGGTGCTGGCCTTCATTGACCTGCTGTTCGAGGTCTATCGCGATTTCGGTTTCGAGGATGTCCAGATCAAGCTGTCTACCCGTCCGGAAAAACGCGTAGGTTCCGAGGCGTTATGGGATAAAGCAGAGAAAGCACTCGAAGATGCGCTGAACGAGCGCGGCGTGGAGTGGAAGCTGCAACCGGGCGAGGGTGCCTTCTACGGGCCGAAGATCGAGTTCGCCCTCAAGGACTGCCTGGGTCGGGTCTGGCAACTGGGCACCATCCAGCTCGACTTCTCCATGCCCGAGCGCCTGGGCGCGACCTATGTCGCCGAGGACAACAGCAAGAAGACGCCGGTGATGCTGCACCGCGCCATCCTGGGTTCGCTGGAGCGCTTCATCGGCATCCTCATCGAGCACTATGCCGGTGCGTTGCCGCTGTGGCTGGCGCCGGTGCAGGCGGTGGTGATGAACATTACCGACCGGCAGGCACCGTTCGTCGGCGAAGTCGCGGAATTCCTGCAGGGACGCGGTATTCGCGTGGAAACGGACTTGAGAAACGAGAAGATCGGCTTTAAAATTCGCGAGCATACCTTGCAGAAGGTGCCCTACCTCTTGGTGGTGGGGGACCGTGAAGTGGAGGACCGCAGCGTCGCGGTGCGAACCCGTGACGGCAAGGATCTGGGGGTCATGTCCCTCGACGACCTTGCCGGGCATCTCGAGCAGGAGATCGCCCAGCGGTCCTGACCGGCTGCCCGATCAGCAAGCATGTCCCAGGCATGTCCTGTTGTCGGGCGGTTTTGTTTTTTTGGAGGAATCAGGACATCGCCAAACAAGAAAAGCGCAATCGTCTGAACGGGGACATCACCGCCCCCGAGGTCAGGCTCATCGGCGCAGATGGAGAACAAATCGGGATCGTCAGCCTCGAGGAGGCCCAGCGTGTCGCCGACAGCGCCGGGCTCGATCTGGTGGAGATCGTTCCCAACGCCGAGCCACCTGTCTGCCGTATCATGGACTATGGCAAGTTCGTGTTCGAGCAGAAGAAACAGCGGCAGGAGGCGCGCAAGAAGCAGAAGCAGGTCCAGGTCAAGGAGGTCAAGTTCCGGCCCGGGACTGACATCGGCGACTACAAGGTCAAGCTGCGCAACCTCAGGCGGTTTCTCGAAAACGGCGACAAGTGCAAGGTGACCATGCGTTTTCGTGGTCGCGAGCACGCACACCGCGAGCTCGGGCTGGAGATGCTCAAGCGCGTTGAGCGCGACCTGGCCGACATCTCCCAGGTGGAGCAGCGACCGATCATGGAAGGGCGCCAGATGGTGATGGTGCTCGGTCCGCTGAAGAAGTGATACCGAATCCGGCGGCATCGCCGCCACGGGTGGCCGGGCCCAAGGCATTGCCTGGGTCACTCTGAAGCAACCTCGATACAGGAGAAAGCAAAATGCCCAAGATCAAGACCCTCCGGGGTGCTGCCAAGCGCTTCCGTGTCACTGCTGGTGGCATCAAGCGCAACCAGTCGCACCGCCGTCACATCCTGACGAAGAAATCCACCAAGCGTAAGCGTCACCTGCGCGCGCCGTCCATGCTGCACAAGAACGATGTGGCCGCGGCCCGCCGCATGATCCCCTACGCCTGACCGGAGGACTGAAGCATGCCAAGAGTGAAACGCGGCGTCACCGCACACGCCAAGCACAAGAAGGTTCTCAAGCAGGCCAAAGGCTACTACGGCGCCCGCCGCAAGGTGTTCCGGGTTGCCAAGCAGGCTGTCATCAAGGCAGGCCAGTACGCCTATCGCGACCGCAAGGTCAAGAAGCGCCAGTTCCGTGCGCTGTGGATCCAGCGCATCAATGCAGCGGCGCGCATGAACGGCCTGTCCTACAGCCGCATGATCGACGGCCTGAACAAGGCCGGTATCGCCATCGATCGCAAGATGCTGGCCGATATCGCGGTACACGACATGCCTGCCTTCAGCCAACTCGCCGAGAAGGCCAAGGCGGCCCTCGCAGGCTGATCGCCACCGGCATGTCCGACCGCCGGTCTGGAGAGGGGGAAGTCGTTTGGCTTCCCCTTTTTCGGTGAAAGCCCCAACCGTATTCGAGAAAGCCATGGCAACAGAACTGGAACAGCTGCTGGACGAGGCGCAGGCTTCGGTCGAGGCCGCGGCCGACCTGCGTGCGCTCGACGAGGTGAGGGTGCGCTACCTGGGCAAGAGCGGGGTGTTTACCGCGCAGCTCAAGCAGCTCGGCAAGCTCCCCAAGGAAGAGCGCCCCGCTGCCGGCCAGGCGATCAATCGTGCCAAGCAGGCCCTGCAACAGGCCATCGAAGCGCGTCGCCAGACCCTGGAGGCCGCCGCGCTGGCCGAGCGCCTGGCCGCCGAGCGCATCGACGTCACCCTGCCGGGGCGTGGCCCGGGGCGGGGCGGTCTGCACCCGGTAACGCGCACCATGCGGCGCATCCAGGAGATCTTTGGCGGCGCTGGCTTCCACGTGGCGGAAGGCCCCGAGATCGAAGACGACTTCCACAACTTCGAGGCGCTCAATATTCCTGCCCATCACCCGGCGCGGGCGATGCACGACACCTTCTATTTTGACGACGGCCGGCTGTTACGTACCCATACCTCACCGGTGCAGATCCGGGTGATGAAGGACGCCGAGCCACCGCTCAAGGTGATCGCGCCGGGGCGCGTCTATCGCTGTGACTCCGACCTGACCCACACGCCCATGTTTCACCAGGTCGAAGGCTTCATGGTGGACGAACAGGTCACCTTTGCCGACCTGAAGGGCATTCTCATCGCTTTCCTGCATGCCTTCTTCGAGCGTGAGGACCTGGATGTGCGTTTCCGCCCGTCCTATTTCCCCTTCACCGAACCCTCGGCGGAGGTGGACATCCAGTGCGTGATGTGCAGCGGGGAGGGCTGCCGGGTGTGCTCCGGCACCGGCTGGCTGGAGGTGCTCGGCTGCGGCATGATCCATCCCGAGGTGATGCGCCATGTCGGCATCGACAGCGAACGCTACACCGGTTATGCCTTTGGCATGGGGGTGGAGCGCCTGGCCATGCTGCGCTACGGCGTCAACGACCTGCGGCTGTTCTTCGAAAACGACCTGCGCTTCCTGCGGCAGTTCGCTTGAGAAGAAAAACCACGAAGTACACGAAGCACACAAAGGGTGGCGGGGCGATGTGAGGCGAACACCGCTGTGCGCGAAAGGGTGTCGGGAAGGCGAACGACGGCACTCTCGACGTTCTTCGCGCCCTTTGTGGGCTTTGTGGTGAAGATTGACATGCAAGTCTCTAAGGACCAGTAACGATGCGATTCAGCGAAGCCTGGTTGCGTGAATGGGTGAATCCCGACATCTCCACCGCCGAGCTGGCCGACCAGCTCAGTATGGCGGGGCTGGAGGTGGATTCGGTGGAGCCGGCCGCGCCGGCGTTCAGCGGCGTGGTGGTCGGCCAGGTGCTCTCTTGCGAGAAGCATCCCGATGCCGACAAGCTCAGCGTCTGCCGGGTGGAGGTGGGCGGCGAGGAGCCTCTGCAGATCGTGTGCGGTGCGCGCAACGTGGCGGCCGGGCAGAAGGTGCCCGTGGCCACGGTGGGCGCACGTCTGCCGGGTGATTTCAAGATCAAGAAGTCGAAACTGCGCGGTGTCGTGTCACAGGGCATGATCTGCTCGGCCAGCGAACTGGGATTGGCGGAATCGTCCGACGGCATCATGGTCTTGCCGGAAGACGCCCCGGTGGGCGAGGACTTCCGTGCCTGGCTGGATCTGGACGATGCCTGCATCGACGTGGATCTGACGCCGGATCGCGGTGATTGCCTGAGCGTGGCCGGTATCGCGCGTGAGGTGGCGGTGCTCAACCGCGCGCCGCTGCGCGGCGAGGTCATCGAGCCGGTCAATCCCGAGCTCACCGACACCTTTCCGGTGACGGTGGAAGCGCCCGAGGCTTGCCCCCGCTATGTCTGCCGGGTGATTCGTGGCATCGATCCCGATGCGCAGACCCCGCTGTGGATGGTCGAGCGCCTGCGCCGCGGCGGCGTGCGCGCCATCTCCCCGGTGGTGGATGTCACCAACTACGTGATGCTCGAGCTCGGCCAGCCCATGCACGGTTTCGATCTCGACCGGTTGCAAGGCGGGGTTACCGTGCGCATGGCGCAGAACGGCGAGGCGCTGACCCTGCTTGATGGCAGCGAGGTGACGCTGCGCGACGACACCCTGGTGATCGCCGACGGCAAGGGGCCGCTGGCGCTGGCCGGTATCATGGGCGGTGAGGACAGCGGAGTGACCGGCGCTACCCGCAATGTGTTGCTGGAGGCCGCTTTCTTCGCGCCGCTGGCGATCGCTGGCAAGGCGCGCAGCTATGGTCTGCATACCGATTCTTCACACCGTTTCGAGCGGGGTGTCGATCCCGAGCTGCCGGTGCGCGCCATGGAATATGCCACCGCGCTGCTGCTTGAGATCGCCGGCGGCCAGGCCGGGCCGGTCAGCGAGACGGTGAGCGAGGCGCAGCTGCCGGTGCGGCAACCCATTCGCCTGCGCCGTGCACGTATCCCGCGCATCCTGGGGATCGAACTGGCCGACGCCGAGGTGCAGGAGATTCTCGAGCGCCTGGGCATGCAGGTGCAGGAGGTCGAGGAGGGCTGGGACGTGACTCCGCCGAGCAGCCGCTTCGACATCGCCATCGAGGTGGACCTGATCGAGGAGCTGGGGCGCATCCACGGCTATGCCAACATCCCGGCCAGTCTGCGCGCCGCGCCGGTCACCATCGCCGCGCAGCCCGAGGCAGCCTTCCGTCTCGACCGCGCGCGTGACACCCTGGTCGACCGGGACTATCACGAGGTCATCACTTACAGCTTCATCAGCCCGGAGATGGCTGAGCAGGTCACCCCGGACATCGCTCCGGTGCGCTTGAGCAATCCCATCTCTGCCGACATGTCGGTGATGCGCGCCAGCCTGTGGCCCGGACTGTTGGGCGCAGCGCGACACAACCTGGCGCGCCAGCAGGAGCGGGTGCGGATCTTCGAGTCGGGGCTCACCTTCGAGCGTATTGCCGGTGAGATTGCGCAGCGCCCGCGGCTGGGGGGGCTGATCTGCGGCCCGGTGGTCGACACCCAGTGGGGGCAGGCCGCGCGCAAGGCCGACTTCTTTGATCTCAAGGGCGACCTGGAGGCCGTACTCACCCAGGTTGCGCCGGCGCAAGACTTCGGTTTCGTGGCAGCCGAGCACCCAGCCCTTCACCCGGGACAGACCGCACGAGTGCTCTATCACGGGCAGGCCATCGGCTGGATCGGGGCGGTGCATCCGCAGTTGCAGCAGCGGCTGGATCTGCCGGCGACCTATGTCTTCGAGGTTTCGCTCGAAGAGCTGGCTACAGGGCGCTTGCCGGCCTTCGAGCCCTTGTCCAAGTACCCGGCGATTCGCCGTGACTTTGCCATTGTGGTGGCGCGCGAGACGAGCTGGGCCCAGGTCCGTGAGGTGGCGCGCAAGGCAGCGCCTGAAATTGTTCGCGAGATCCTGTTGTTTGACGTCTATACCGGCGAGAATATAGATTCCGATCGAAAAAGCCTCGCTTTGAGCTTGATTTTACAGGATTCTTCGCACACTCTTACTGAAGAGGAAGTCGAACGGGCCGGCCAGGCGGTGCTGGATGCCCTGGCCGGGGAATTGTCCGCTACGTTGAGAGACTAGGTTTATCGTTATGGCATTGACCAAGGCCGACATGGCTGAACATCTGTTCGAGGAGCTTGGGTTGAACAAGCGCGAAGCCAAGGAAATGGTGGAGATGTTCTTCGAGGAGATTCGCCAGGCCCTGGAAGACGGGCGCCAGGTGAAGTTGTCGGGCTTCGGAAATTTCGACTTGCGAGAAAAGCGCCAGCGGCCCGGGCGCAACCCCAAGACTGGCGAGGAGATTCCGATCTCTGCGCGCCGCGTGGTTACCTTCCGGCCCGGCCAGAAGCTCAAGGCCCGGGTAGAGGCCTACACCCAGCAGCAGGCGGCGGCCGAGCAGCGGACCGGTTGAGGTAGTAGCTTATGCTCGATCCCGAGAGCAGCAATCTGGAACTGCCGCCGATACCCGGCAAGCGCTATTTCACCATCGGTGAGGTGGCTGAGTTGTGCCAGGTCAAGCCGCACGTGCTCCGTTACTGGGAGCAGGAGTTCCCCCAGCTCAAGCCGGTCAAGCGGCGCGGCAACCGGCGCTATTACCAGCGTCACGACGTTGAGCTGATCCGCCATATCCGTAGCCTGCTCTACGAGCAGGGCTTCACCATCGGCGGGGCGCGTCAGCGCCTGGAAGACGGGGATGACGAGGCCGGCAAGGCCAAGGCTGCCGATCCGCAACTGGTTCGCGAGTTGCGCGAGGAGTTAGAGGCCATCCTGCAATTGCTCGAGGCCTGATCGGGCTGTTTTCAAATTGACAAACGCCGCATGCCCCTCTAGCATGCGCCTCTCGTTTTCGGAGCGTAGCGCAGCCTGGTAGCGCACCACAATGGGGTTGTGGGGGTCGGGAGTTCGAATCTCCCCGCTCCGACCAGTATCGATCCGCCCTCTGCTCCCAGAGGGTCTTGCAAGGCCCCGCCCGTCGGGGCTTTTGCGTATCTGTCCGTCGCGATGCCTCATGCCCGAAGGCCCCGAGATCAAGCGTACTGCCGATTGCCTGGCTGATGCCCTTGCCGGCCAGCACTTGCGGCAGGTTCGTTTCGCGGTGCCGGGCCTGCAGGCTTGGGAGGACCGGCTTGCAGGCACCCGGGTGCTGTCGGTGATGGCGCGCGGCAAGGCGCTGCTTACCCGTTTCGACAACGGCATGACGCTCTATACCCATAATCAGCTCTACGGCCGCTGGGAAGTGGTCGAGGGCAGGCGGCTGCCATCGTCACGCCGCCGGCTGCGTCTGGTGCTGGGCACCCGCAGTCATCTGGCCTTGCTCTATAGCGCCACCGAGATCGAGATGCTGGATGAAGAAGCGCTGGCCGCGCACCCTTACCTGTCACGCCTGGGGCCGGAACTGCTCGATCCGGGCGTTGATGCGGCACAGGTGAAGGCGCGTCTGCTGCATCACCCGCGACGTGCTCTGTCCGGCCTGTTGCAGGATCAGTCGGTACTCGCGGGGATCGGCAACTATCTCTGTTGCGAGATTCTGCACGTGGCGGGTCTGCATCCGCGTCGGCGGCTGGCCGACTTGGCATCCGAACAGGTGGACAGGCTGGCCGCGACCTGCCTTGCATTGACCCGCCGGTCCTACCTGACTGCGGGTATCACCAATGACCTGTACCGTGCAGAATGTCTGCGTGCCGAGGGTCATACCTTCGAGGAGCGTCGCTTTCACGTCTACCGGCGTGAGGGACTGGCCTGTTATCGCTGTGGTGGAGAGATCGTGAAGGCCCGCATCGGGGGGCAGCCGATCTACTTTTGCCCGGGGTGTCAGCCGTTGTCGGAGGCTCCCTGAGGAGCCTCCAGCCTGGGCGGGGCGTGGGAAGAAGGGAAGTCCTTGTCGGGATCTCGCCTCTCTGCCGTCCCGCACATGAGGGTGGGGAAGAGGGGGCTTGCTCGGCGACTCTCAGCCCCGGGCCCCAGGGAGAGAGCTGATCGCTAGAACAGCCCCAGCCAGCCTTTTTTCCTGCCCTGTTGTTCGACCAGTGCAAGGAGCCGTTCGTCGCCCGAGGCGCGTGCCAGATCGACCGGCGAGTCGTCGTTGTGGTTGCGCAGGCGCAGGTCAGCCCCACGCTCGAGCAGCAGGCGCACCGCGTCGTGCCGGTGGTTGACGATGGCGAGCATGAGGGCGGTATTGCCTTTCTTGTTTCGCCAGTCCAGCGTTGCGCCGGCCTTCAGCAGGGCGTTCATGACCGTGGCATGGCCGCGTCCGGCCGCCACCATCAGAGGGGTGTTGCCGGCCTTGTCCGTGGAATCCACCGGGATGCCTGCCTTGAGCAGTTCATCTACCCAGTCGAGGGAGCCGACGCGCGCTGCTTCGTGAAGCAGGGTGGCGCCGTTGGTATCCCGATAGCCTGTCGAGGCGCCATTGCGCAGCAGCAGGCGGCCGAGCTCCAGTTGCCCGCTGGTGACCGCGAGCGACAGGGCGCTACGGCCGTGGCGGTCGCGCTGGTCCGGTTTGCGGACATGCTGGATGAGCAGGCGTGCCAGCTGGTCGTTCTGTGCCTCGATGGCGCGCATCAGCGGGGTGATCCCGTCCTTGTCGGCACGATCCGGGCTGGCGCCAGCGGCGATGAGTTGCCTGACGATCTCGGCGGAGCCGCGGCGCACTGCCGCCAGCAGCGGATTTTCACCCCGGGAGCCGCCGGCGTCCGGGCGGGCACCGGCATCCAGGAGTGCGGCGACAGCCCTGGTGTGCCCCTGTTCGGCCGCCCAGTACAGCGGAGTGCCCCGGGTGCGCTTGTCGTTTATTGGCGCGCCGGCGCGCAACAGGGCCTTTATGGTGGCGACATCACCATTCCAGGCGGCGCGGGTGAGCGGTGAATGGCCTTCGGCGTCAACTTCGTCGATGCGGGCGCCGTTCTCGATGAGATGCTCGACCAGTTCGGCATCACCCTGCCAGGCGGCGAGCATCAACGGCGACCAGCCGGCGTGTTGGCCCTTGCCCTGGGTGGTCTGACGCAAGGCGTGCAGGCGGGCTTCGGCACTGACCGCGGGTCGGGGACGACGGGCCACGGCCACGGGCCTGGCCCCTGCCTTGCGCAGCAGGGTTTGCAGTTCGGGCTTGCCGCGTGCCAGTTCCAGCGGTCCTGCACCCTTGTCGTTGGTGATGTTCACACGGGCGCCGCCGGCCAGCAGGGCGCGTGCCGCTTCAGTATGGCCACGTGCCACGGCGGCCAGCAGCGGGGTGTTGCCCAGCTTGTCCTTGTGATGAATGTCCGCACCGCCGGCGAGCAGGGCCTTGATGCTCTCGACATCGCCATTGCCGGCTGCGGCGAGCAGGGGAGTATCGCCGTAGCGATCCGCGAGGTTGGGATTGGCGCCGTGCTGCAACAGCAGGCGCACGGCCTTCGGGTGCCGGTTGGCGGCGGCCTCGATCAAGGCGGTGCGGCCGTACTTGTCGCGGGCGTTGATCTTGATGCCCTTTTTTCCAAGCAGTTTGCGCAGGCGCTCGAGATCGCCAGCGAGCGCGGCCTGGCGCAGGCGTTCGGCAGCCGCGACCTGCTTGCCGGCAAGCAACAGGTGTTCGTCGTCACGTGGCGATCTGTCGACCTTGCCGGCGGGCAGTTTTTTCAGGTAGGCGGTGGCACGCCGGTGGCCCTGGCCGCTGGCCTTTTCCAGCCACTCGCGGGCGCGCGCGCGATCGGCCTTTACCCCCCAGCCGCGGGCGTACATCACGCCGATGTTGTACTGGGCATCCTTGTGTCCTTGAAGGGCAGCCTTTTCGAACCAATGGGCGGCCTTGGCGTGGTCGACCTTCACGCCACGGCCCGTGCGATAGAGCGCGCCCAGGCGATACTGGGCTTCGGCATTGCCCTCGTTGGCGAGGCGTTTCAACAGTGCAGCCGCCTTGTCGAAGTTGCGCTGACGGACGGCCAGTTCGACAGCCTGCAGGTCGGTGCTTGCATCGGCCAGGACTGTGTCAAACGGGGCCAGGGCCGTCAGCGACAACAGGCAGCCCAGGAATAAACGGGTTTTCATGGGGTCACGCTTCTCCACGTTTGGTGACGACCTCGATGCCGATCCGTTCCAGGAAGGGGGTGGGCAGGATGCCACCCGCGTTGATGATGACGGCATCGTTGGGAATCTCGATACGTTCGCCTTCCTGATCGAGGACGACGTGGTCCGGGTGAATCTCCTTGACATTGGATTTGAGCAGGAGATCGATGCGTCCGTCCTCGACCATGCGCTCCAGACGTTCGCGGTTCTTGCGCTTGGCGCGGGTGATGGCGCCGCTGCGATAGGACAGGGTGACGGTGGTGTCTGGTTGCTCGGCGATCGAGCAGGCGGCCTCCAGGGCCGAGTCGCCACCGCCGACGACCAGCACCTTCTGGCCCCGGTATTGCTCGGGATCGATCATCCGGTAGACCACCTTGGGCTGATCTTCGCCGGGCACGCCCAGCTTGCGCGGGGTGCCGCGCCGCCCCAGGCAGAGCAGGAGGTGACGGGTACGGTATTCACCCTTGGTGGTGACCACGCGGAAGCCGTCGTTCTCCTTGTGCACCTCATCGAGGCGTTCGCTGTAGTGGATCTCCACGCCGGTTTCGCGCTCGACCTTCTGCCAGAAGGCGAGCAGTTCTTCTTTCTGCAACTCGCGAAACTTGACCAGGCCGACGATCGGGAGCTCGGCCGGCTGGGTCATGACCAGCTTGCCGCGCGGAAACTGGAACACAGTGCCCCCCAGAGAGTCCTGTTCGATGGTGCGGTAGCGCAGGCCGTGCTGTTTGGCCCCCAGGGTGGCGGAGAAGCCGGCCGGACCTGCGCCCACGATGAGCACATCCAGCCAGTCGCCTGTGGCCTTGTTTTCCTTGCAGCGCCGGGCGATCACGTCCATGGCTTGTCGGCCCTGGGTGATGGCGTTGCGGATCAGGCCCATGCCGCCCAGCTCGCCGGCAATGAAGATGCCGGGCACATTGGTCTCGAATTCCTCGGAGACCAGTGGCAAGTCCACGCCACGGCGTTCGGTACCGAACACCAGGGTGATGGCGTCGTGCGGACAGGCCGCCCGACAGGCGCCATGACCGATGCAGTCGGTGGGGTTTATCAGTTCCACCCGGCCGCGAATCATGCCGAGCACGAAGTGTCCCGGTTGTTCCGGGCAGGCGCTTACGCAGGCGCCGCACCCCTTGCAGCGTGCTGGATCGATCTTGGGATGCAGCGAGGCCGGTTCGGTCAGTCCGGCGGCCGCGGCCTCGGAGCGCAAGGTGCGGGCCTTGCGTTCATGCCGGCCCTTGAGGCCGCCGTAGATAGCCCAGATGGCCATCAGAAGGACGATATAGGGAGCACTCTCGATCATGCGTATCGTTGGGTGATTCGTGAAACAGATCGCATTTCGTCATCGCTTCGGGAACGAAGTTAACGCTTCGACCATCGAAAGCCCGGAACATTCCCTGCGATTGTCTACGATGGTATGCATCGGCTGGATACGGTCGGCAGGGTTTTCAGGCCGCGTTTCATGCATCCGGGCGAGCCCTGAGTCTGGCCGAACCTGGAGGGGAACGCCTTGATCCAGTTCACGACCTGACCTCGGTGAACAGGTCGTAAAGCGTGATTTCATCGCTCAGGACATATCCGAGGGTCCCATGTCATTTGTGCAGGTTTCATCGAGACGGAAAGAGATGGCGATATCGAGCGAATGGCGACGCCAGATGATCTATATCGTGACGTCGGCGGTGATCCTGCTGCCGCTGTGGGTGGCCTGGCAGCAACGCGAATATCGCTACATCACGCCGGAGCAGGGCCTGGGGTACTGGTTGGGCATCATTGGCGCTTCGCTGATGCTGTTGTTGCTGCTGTATCCACTGCGCAAGCGTTCGCGGGCGATGGCGCGTTTCGGTACGGTGCGACAGTGGTTCATCGTGCATCAGCTGTTCGGGATGCTGGGGCCGATGCTGATCGTGCTGCATTCGAATTTCTCATTGGGTTCGCTGAATGGGCGCATTGCATTGGTCAGCATGTTGACGGTCGCCTTCAGCGGTCTGATCGGACGTTATCTGTATGGGCGCTCGCATCATGGTATGGCCGGCCATCGCGAGGCACTGGCCCTGCTGCGTGCCGAGGAAGCGCAGCAACGCCGGGGGTTGCGGGTGTTTTTCGAGCGGGTTCCTGGACTGGAAGAAGAGTTGCAGGCGCTGGAAGGTTCGCTGGCCGCTCATGATGAAGGTTTCGTAGGGGCGGCGCGTGCCGCGCTGTCGGTCGGACGCCGGGCGCGCCGGGTGCGGCGCAAGGCCTTGCGGGCGTTGCGTGCCGCTGTGCGGCGCGCTCCGGCCGGCGAGAAACTCGACTACCGGGAGATCCGGCGCGAGATCCAGGCCTATATCCGTACCGCAGTGAAAGTGGCCCAGTTCGATTTCTTCGAGCGCTTGTTGTCCCTGTGGCATATGCTGCACATGCCATTGTTCATCCTGCTGATTATCACGGCGGTCTTCCACGTCATCGCGGTCCACATGTACTGACCCGGAGCGTCAAATATGTATTTCCGCACCTATCTTCTGGCCATGGCCTTGCTGGTTGTGGCCTGGTTGCCAGCGCCGGGGAGCGCGGCGTTCTGGGAGAAGGCCGTCATGCCCGGGGAGCTGACCCAGGCGCACGCCGAGATCGAGGCAGACTGTGACAGTTGCCATGAGAAATTCCGCAAGAAAGGTCAGGTTCGCAAGTGCCTGGCCTGTCATGAGCATGCCGATATCGCACGCGACATCGAGCGCAAGGAAGGTTTTCATGGCCGCCTGGGGCGCCTGGCCAGTGATGGCTGCGATACCTGTCATGGCGAGCACCTGGGCCGCGATGCCGATATCGTGAACCTCGATCGTGCGGCGTTCGATCATTCACGGACCGATTTCGCCTTGAAGGGTGGGCATGTTGGCCTGTCGTGCAACGCCTGTCACGAGGAGGGGAAAAAGTTTCGCGACGCGCCCGGCGCTTGCATCGATTGCCACAAGTCGGACGATGCGCATGCCGGCAAGCTCGGCACGCAGTGTGCCGACTGTCACAGCGAAAGCGGTTGGCGCAAGGCGGAGTTCGATCACGACAAGACGGATTTCTCGCTGCGTGGCAAGCACAAGCAAGTGGCCTGCCTGCGCTGCCATGCAGGTAATCACTACAAGGGTGTGCCCAAGACCTGCGTCGCCTGTCACCGGCAGAATGACGTGCACAACGGCGATTATGGCGAGCAGTGCCAGGAGTGTCACAGCAGCCGCAAGTGGGATGCCATCATCTTCGATCACGACAAGGAGACCGATTACCCATTGCGTGGCGCGCATCGCAAGGCCGCTTGTGATGGTTGTCACCAGGGCAACCTCAAGAAGAACAAGCCGAAGAAGCAGTGCGTCGCCTGCCACCGCAAGGATGACTGGCACAAGGGGCGTAACGGCGACAAGTGTGAGTCCTGTCATCGCGAGGACCGGTGGAGCAACACCCAGTTCGATCATTCGAAGACGCGTTTTCGCCTGACCGGCAAGCACCGTGACATCGAATGCGTCGCCTGTCACAAGGGGAACCCCCGTGACGAACGCAACCGACGCGCCTGCGAGTCCTGTCACCTGGCCGATGATGTGCACAAGGGCGGGGCAGGACCCCAGTGCGCGGATTGCCACAGTCCGCAGGGCTGGAAGCAGGTGCGTTTCGACCACCAGCGCGACACGGGATTTGCGCTCAAGGGGCGTCATTCGAAACTGGAGTGCTTTGCTTGTCATCGCCAGGCGCCAAAGGCTGCGCCGCTGGCCACCAGTTGTTACGACTGCCACCGTGAGGACGATGTCCACAAGGGCGCCCAGGGGCGGCAGTGCGCGCGTTGCCACAACGAAAACGATTGGGCTGGACAAGTGCGCTTCGATCACGATCTCAGCGCGTTCCCGTTGATCGGCCAGCACGCGTTGGCCTCATGCGAGGCCTGTCACGAATCGAGCAATTTCAAAGACGCGTCGACCGAGTGCGTTGCCTGTCACAAGGAAGACGATGTGCACAGGCAGACACTGGGCAGGGATTGTGCCCTGTGTCACAACCCCAATGCCTGGAGTGCCTGGCTGTTCGACCACGACAAGCAGACCCGATTCAGGATCGAGGGTGCGCATCGCGAGCTGGTTTGCGCTGACTGTCACACGCGTGCGGTCGACGAGGTGGTGCAGTCGCGACAATGTGTCGCATGTCACGCGCAAGACGACGTACATGAAGGAGACTTCGGCAGGCGTTGTGATCGCTGCCATGGACAGGACACCTTCAGAAATCCCGTATTCAATCATCCATGATCAGAGGTATCGGTATGAATCAGGCATCACGACTGGGTGCTGTCACCCGGCACATGAGACGGCTGGGAGTGGCGCTGGCAGTGCAGCTCGGTTTTCTGATGTTGTTTCTCCCGACGTCGGTCCTGGCTGCCCCCTCGAAAGCCTTCGACCACTTCACCACGGGATATCCGCTGACGGGTGCGCACGCGCGCCTGGAATGCAGCTCCTGTCACATCCGTGGGCGTTTCAAGGGGACGCCCCAGCAGTGCAGTGCCTGTCACGACGGCATTCATGCACCGGGCAAGTCGCCTTCCCACGTCCCGAGCGTCGGGCAGTGCGACGATTGTCACAACGAACGGAACTTCAACGAGGCGGTGTTCGATCACAGCAATGCCACCGGCTCCTGCGTGAAGTGCCACAATGGTGTAGTCGCAATGGGCAAGCATGCCGGTCACATTGCGACTGCCGCACCGTGCGAAACCTGTCACCGCACGTCGAGCTGGAGCAGTGTCCAGTTTGATCACTCCCAGGTAACGGGCACCTGTCAAAGCTGTCACAATGGCATCAAGGCCAGAGGCAAGCATGCGCGTCACATCCCGACGAGCGCAGACTGTGTCGAGTGCCACAGCACGGTCTCCTGGAGCAGCGGCCGCTTCGACCATGCCAATGTCTCGGGCAATTGCTCGACCTGCCACAATGGATCGACCGCGACGGGCAAGCGTGGCAACCATGTCATTACGACGGCTCAATGCGACACCTGCCATACCACCAAGGCCTGGGTGCCGGCGAATTTCGATCATTCCAAGGTCAATACCAGCCAGTGCAGCAGCTGCCATAACGGCATCCGTGCCACTGGAAAAACGCCCAATCACGTGACGACCTCCGCCGACTGCAAGACGTGCCATACCACCAAGGCCTGGCTGCCGGCCGGCTTCGATCACAGCGGGGTCACCGGTTCGTGCAGCAGTTGTCACAACGGTACCCAGGCCACCGGCAAGCCGAACGGCCACATTCCGACCACGCAGCAGTGCGACACCTGTCATACCACCAGTGGTTGGCTTCCCACGCACTTCGATCATCAGGGCGTGTCCGGCCAGTGCAGCAGTTGCCATAACGGCAGCACGGCCACGGGCAAGCCGGCCACACACGTGCCGACCACGGCGCAGTGCGATACCTGCCACACGACCGGTGGCTGGAAGCCGGCACGCTTCGATCACTCGGGCGTGAGTGGCGCCTGCACGACCTGCCACAATGGTGCGATTGCCACGGGCAAGCCGGCCGCGCACATCCCCACCACGGCACAGTGCGACACCTGTCACTCGACCAAGGGATGGCTGCCGGCTGGCTTCGATCACGCCAATGTGACGCAGCCGTGCAGTACCTGCCACAACGGTAACTCGGCTACAGGCAAGCCGGCCACGCACGTGCCGACCACAGCCCAGTGCGATACCTGTCACAGCACCAAGGGCTGGACCCCGGCCAAGTTCGATCATTCCGGTGTGACCGGTGCCTGTGCGAGCTGCCACAATGGGGCAACGGCCACGGGCAAACCGGCCGGACACGTGGTGACCAATTCGTCCTGTGACCTTTGTCATACGACCAAGGCCTGGACCCCGGCCAACTTCGATCACAGTGGCGTGACCGGCAGCTGCTCGACCTGCCATAACGGCAGCACGGCCACGGGCAAGCCGGCCACGCACGTGCCGACCACAGCCCAGTGCGATACCTGTCACAGCACCAAGGGCTGGACCCCGGCCAGGTTCGACCATTCCGGCGTGACCGGAAATTGCTCGAGTTGCCACAACGGCAGCACGGCTACCGGCAAGCCGAATGATCACGTGGCCACGACCGCGCAGTGCGATCTGTGTCATACGACCAAGAGCTGGACGCCGGCCGGTTTCGATCACAGTGGCGTGACCGGCAGCTGCTCGAGTTGCCACAACGGCAGCACGGCTACGGGTAAACCGTCGACACACATCCCGACCACGGCGCAGTGCGATTCGTGTCACACTACCAAGGGCTGGTTGCCGGCGCGCTTCGACCACAGTGGCGTCACTGGCAATTGCGCGAGCTGCCACAATGGCAGCACCGCCACGGGCAAGCCCTCGGGCCATTTCGTCACCAACCAGGATTGTGCGTCTTGTCACTCGACCAATGGATGGACACCGGCACGCAACTATGTGCACAACAGCCCGAACTATCCCGATCATGGCCGGCTTGATTGCGTGGACTGCCATACCAGCAACAGCCAGACCATTCCCTGGCCCTTCCCGGCCTATGCTCCGGATTGTGCGGCCTGTCATGCCAAGGACTGGGAAGCGGGCCCGCACAAGGGTGCGAGCATCTCGCAACTGCGCAACTGCGCGGGTCTGTGTCACAAGTCCAAGCCGGAGCACAGTCCCAGAAAGAAAGACTGGTAAAGCGGCCTCATGCGCTGGATAAGGGTGGGTTGTTGCTGGCTCGCCGGCCTGATGGCGGGTCAGCACACCCTTGCCGGTACGGGTTCTCAGGGCCTCATTGACGAGGTGGTCGTTACCCGTTCTGCCGAATGTCACAGAATTGCCATTCGCTTGTACAGGCCGTTCATGGTGATCGGGCGATTGCCGCTGGGCGCGACAAGGTATTTCTATGTCTTCGGCCATGCATTGCCTGCGGGAGACGGGTCGTCTTCACGCGGGCAGATCAGCTTGTTCAGAGAGCGGGCCAACCTGTCTGGTTCGACGCCTGAGTGGCTCTTGTCGGTCGTTCATATCGCAGACATGCCTGGATTGCAGATGTTATTGGTCGAAGCCGATTCGCCAAGACCGTTTCGGCTGCTACCGCAACGGGATCCCAGAAAGGTGATCGTCGAGTCCCCGGTGGACCCCGGCTCTTCGGGATGTCCGCTGGAAGTGGAAAATGCAGGGGAGTAATCAATGAGCAGCGACAAGAGGAAAGCCACAATCGCCGAGTATCTGTACAGGATCGGTACGTTGTGGCTGCTGGTGGCCGCGGGTGCGGCACATGCCGCTTCCGTCTTCGAAGGTGTCACCGTGGAGCAGGAAGGTTCGCGTACCGTGGTACGCATCGTGTTTACTGCGCCCATGCGTTACCAGAACCACACGCCTGCAAGGGTGGGGCGCGAATTGCGGATCGTTGTGAAACCACTCGCCCCAGACGCCTTCCCCCAGAGTGCACTCTATGGCCGGGAGAGTCGGGGCTGGGGGGCGGATGAGCCGCACCCGTTGCGCAACCTGCGCTACGAGGGCACACGCACCACCGGATCGATACTCACCCTGCAGTTTGCGCGCAGTATCGAGTTCAATGTCCGAAGCACGCCCGATCTCCGGAGTATCGTGGTGACCCTCCCCAGCAAAACGAAGAAAGAGGAGGTCACCCAGCCTGCGGACAAGACCTATTCGGAAGTGATGGGCAAGGCCCCGGCACAGGCGCCCGTCACCCGACCCGTGGCGCCAAAGGGACGTTATGTACTGTATCTTCTTTCCGATACCCGCCCGATCGATACCACCAAGGTGAAGCGACCCGAGGGGTTTGCCGACAAGGAACTGTTCGTCAGTGAGGCGGATGTTCGTGGGCGTCACTGGTATCGGCTGACCCTGGGATATTTCAAGAGCAAGTCCGAAGCCAAGGCGGCTCGCTCGGCAATCAGCAAAAGCTACCCAAAGGCCTGGATCGGCTTGTCCCGACAGGCAGCCGCGGGCGCGACCATCACGAAGGCGGCAAGGACTGGAACGCTCTCCGGCAGGGACATGGGGCAGGTGATACAGGCTGGCCGCGATGCCATGACCGATGGCAAGTATCGTCGTGCCATTCGCTTGTTCACGGCGGTTCTCGAAGGTTCGGACCCGCGTTATCACCAGGAGGCGCTGGAATTGCTGGGTCTGGCCCGAGAGCGCCTGGGACAGTTGGCGCAGGCCAAGGCGGTGTACGAAAAGTATCTCCAGCGTTATCCCAAGGGGGATGACGCCGACAGGGTGCGCCAGCGCCTGGCGGGTGTCTTGACGGCGACGCCTGGCGAGCGGGAGACGCAGGCGCTGGCAGCAGCGGAGAAGAAGGCAGCCAAGCGGCGTGAGCGGCCGGCGCGTTGGGAGTGGTATGGCAGTCTGTCTCAGGAATATTTCCGCGATCAGACGACTTCGGCGGACGATCCGGCGAATGTGTCGGTCAACTCGTCGCGCCTGACCTCCTCATTGGACATGACCACGCGTCGGCGCAGTGCGGATTACGATATCCGTACCCGTACCAATGTGCAGCACCAGCGCGATTTCATCAGCAACAGCAAGCCGGACACCTATGCGATCTCCGACTTCTACCTGGAGGTCAAGCAAAAGGCCTCGGGCGCCAGACTGAAAGTGGGGCGCCAGCGACAGAACGGCAGTGGCGTGCTGGGCCGTTTCGATGGCCTGTTGGTCGGCTATCCGCTGAGCGATACCATCACGAGCAATTTCGTGGCAGGTTTTCCAGTGGATCTCAATGACAATACCAAGTTGCAGAAAGAGATCAGCTTCGCCGGTTTGAGCGCCGACATCACGCCGGTCGATTCCGACTGGAGTTACAACGTCTTCTTCATCCAGCAACAGAACGATGGGGTCCTCGATCGTCGGGCGATAGGTGGCGAAGTACGCTATTTTTCGGACGACAAGTCGCTGTTTACCCAATTCGACTACGACCTCTCCTATCGGGCGCTCAATATCTTTCTCACCCAGTTCAACTGGAACCTGACGGACCGTGACACGATTTACGCTACCTTCGATTCCCGACTGAGCCCGACACTCACCACGGGCAATGCCTTGACAGGGCAGACTGCAAGAACGTTGGGAGGGTTGCTGTTGACCAATACCGAGTCCCAGGTACGCCAATTGGCCATCGACCGCACGCCGCGCACTACGAGCGTGACGGTTGGTGGGTCGCATCGCTTGCGCGAGGATCTCCAGGTCAACGGAGACATCACGGCAACAAGGACGGGCAGTACTCCGGCATCGGGTGGCGTGGCGGCAACGCCAGCGACCGACCTTGAATGGCTCTACAGCCTGCAATTCATTGGCAACGATCTGTTCAGCGACGGCGACAGCCTGATCCTGGGCCTGCGCTACAGCAACACGACACCGGCCAATATCTTTGCCTTCAACGTCGATGCGCGGCAGCCCCTGCCGCTCGGATGGCGGATCAACCCCCGGGTGCTCGTGGAATATCGTTCGCCCAAGGGGACGGCTACCTCGAGGCGGACCCTGGTCAAGCCGTCGATTCGCGCCGAATACAAGTACTCTCGCAATCTTGAAATCAATCTGGAAGGCGGTATCGATTGGACGCGCGAGAACAATCCCACGACGGGCAACACGAGCAATCTCGGTTACTTCGTGTCGATGGGCTATCGCTGGGACTTCTAGATCACGCACGATGAACAGGTTGTCGGCGGCATCCTTGGCCACGCGGCCTGCGTGATTGGGCCTCACCGCCTCGTCGGCTCCGGCACGGTTGGCCTCGATGCCTGTCAGCCCCTCGCCACGGGTGATGATCAGACGCGGGCAGCCCGTGTTGCCCTCGATGGTGCTGCTGGCTCGGGAGCTGACCGAGCAGGGGATGCGAACAGGCGAGTGACAGCTTAAGCTTGGGCCCCAAAGGAGGACACCACCGATGAACTGTTCAGCAACCTTGAAAAGCATCGATCCCGCCACCGGAGAACAACTCGCCACCTGGGGCGTACTGGACGACACGGCACTCGAGCGCTCGCTGGCGCTGGCCTCGAGGGCCGCCGAGCACTGGAGTGGGCTGGCGGTCGAGCAGCGCTGTGCCGCGCTGTCTCGCCTGGCCGATGTCCTGGAATCGCAGCGCGAGCCTCTGGCGCGGCTGATCACGCAGGAGATGGGCAAGCTGCATGCCGAGGCGCTGGCAGAGATCGACAAGTGTGCCTGGGTCTGCCGTTACTACGCGGAACAGGCGCCGCAGATGCTGGCCGACCAGATCGTCGCCACCGAGGCGCGGCGCAGCCTGGTCGCCTGCCAGCCGCTGGGTGCGGTGCTTGCGGTGATGCCCTGGAATTTCCCCTTCTGGCAGGTGTTCCGCGCCGCGGCCCCCATCCTGGCCGCAGGCAATGTGCTGGTGCTCAAGCATGCCTCGAATGTCACCGGTTGCGGTGAGGCGATCGCTCGTCTGTTCACCGAGGCCGGGTTTCCCGAGGGCGTCTTCGTGCACCTGCCGATCGAGGCGAGGCGCGTGGCCCGCGTGATCGCCGATCGCCGGGTGGCCGCGGTGACCCTGACCGGTAGCGACACGGCAGGGCGCGCGGTGGCGGCCGCCGCCGGCCAGGCGCTCAAGAAATGCGTGCTGGAACTCGGCGGCTCCGATCCCTTCGTGGTGCTCGAGGATGCGGACCTGGAGCAGGCGGCCACCACCGCCGTGACCTCGCGCTTCATGAACTGCGGACAGAGCTGCATTGCCGCCAAGCGTTTCATCGTGCTCGATGCCGTGGCCGATGCCTTCACCGAGGCCTTCGTCGAAAAGACACGCAATCTGCAACCGGGGCCGCCGGCCGACCCCGGCAGCACCCTGGCACCCATGGCGCGCGCCGATCTGCGCGACGAGCTGGCCGGCCAGGTGCAGGATGCAGTGAGCAAGGGGGCGCGCCGTCTGCTCGCGGGCGGGCCGGTGGAAGGCGAGGGCTGGTATTACCGCCCCGAGGTGTTGACCGATGTCACCCCGGACATGCGTGCCTGGCACGAAGAACTGTTCGGTCCGGTAGCGGTGATCTATCGCGTGCCCGACGAGGCCGAGGCACTGCGCCTGGCCAATGCTACTGCCTTTGGCCTGGGCGGCAGCGTGTGGACGGAAGACCGGGAACGGGGCGAGCAGCTGGCGCGCGGACTGAGCTGTGGCTGCGCCTTCGTCAACTCACTGGTGCGCAGCGACCCGCGCCTGCCCTTCGGCGGGATACGCGATTCCGGGTACGGGCGCGAGCTGTCACTGCTCGGTATCCGGGAGTTCGTCAACCAAAAGACCTTGTGGATAGACTGACGGGGCGCTCGGGAGCTTCTGAACGCGACCACGCCTCATCGCCGCCGCAAATAACGACGCATGAGCAGCCTGTTGATACCCCGCAACAACAATCTCAGTCCGAAAAAGACTGCCCATGCCAAGGAGATTATGAGCCCCAGCCCCGCCACATCATGCCAAAGGGCCAGCTCCCATTGCCAATCGGGAAGGGGTGTTTCCCAGTGCTGGTCATATAACTGCTGAATGTAGATTGCCAGTGGCACCAGACCCAGCCACCAGGTCAGCACGATGGCGCGCAGCGGCGTCAGCCAGCGGCCTTTGTGTGATTCAGGAGCATGATCGTCGGGTTCGGTTTCTTCCGGCAAGCCCTGCATGGCGCGCCAGGTTTCCATTAGGTCTAGCACGACCGGCAAATCTTCGGCACCCGTGCGGGCGACCAGCTGTTCGCCGTTTTTCAGCCGCACCTGTACTTCCACACTCACGCGCCGCAACACACCGTTGACATAGTGTTTGATCACGGCGTAGTCCAGCGCGTCCACTGCCGCCAGCGGGATGGAGCGATTCTTCAGGGTGAAGCGTGCATCCCCCGGTTCCCAGGAAAAGGGCACAAGGGCGAGGCTCGCGGCGTGCAAGGAATCAGTAAATGGCGTTTTCAGCAGATTTTTTCCCATCTGCTCGAATTCAGCACGCGACATCGGGCAGGGAAGCATCACCATGCGCAGCAGGCGTATGCTTTGCCAGATGCCTTTTTCGCGCTCCGGGCACAATTGATCTGCCCAAAGCTCCACATCCTGAAGCAGGTTTCCGCTCCATGATGAATGATGATGGATGCGCAAGGCCAGGCTGCAATCCTCGGTTCGCGGCAGCACCTTGTTCCATTGCGTATTGCCCTCGGCATCTTCGCAAGTCAGACGCAATTCCGTGTCGCTCCAGCACAGGTAGAGGCGGCATGGCTGTTGCCGGGCAAAGCGCCGCGCAAGGGAGTAGGCATTGCGCAATACCGCCAGCCCCCAGAGTGTCAGCGGCGGGATCACAAAAAACCACGCCATGCGCTGGATCACCGTTGCGCCGTCCAGGGTAAGCATGAGCACCAGTGCCGCCGCGACCAGGGTGGCCAGGCCCTTGCTCGCCATGACGCGCACCTCCACATCCTTGGGGGCGATATGGGCCAGCAATACACGTTGCATCACGATTTTCCGATCTTTGAGCCGATCCACACCAGCACATACCAGGAGAGGGCGAGCAGGATGATGACGACCGGGATGTCCAGCCAGTCCGGCGCGCTGAGGCCGAACCATTTCTCGGCGGGGGTCAGGTAGCGATCCGACACTTCGTCCCGAACCATGAGGACGCCGCTGAACAGCACATAGTACAGCAGGGCCAGCGGCACGAGCGCGCGCCACCAAAGGCGGCGGAAGAAACGGTAGAAAATCGCCTGCACCGGGTGTTCACCATCGGTGCGAAAGCCCCTGGCGCGCAGCCACAGCGACAACATGGGGGAGTGATCGAGCAACACCATAGGCACGCCGGCATCTTTCATCAACGCAAAGAGACCCTCCTGTTCATCGAAAGAGCCGGTCTGCACGGCGATTTTCATGCCATTCTGATCCACAAACACGAACACCGGGCGATCAAAGCTCTCGTATGCGAGCGCCTTGGCGACTTGGGTGCGCCGGCCATCCTGCTCGACGAACATGCGCAGGCCGCCTTTTCCGCGCGTAAAAACAACACGCAAGGAATGCTCGGTGAAGACCGTCTCGCCCGTATCCGCGAGCGCTTGCCGATGTCGCGCAAGAAGCCATTGATCCAATGCGGGTGTCAGCGCCTGCCAGGCCTGGACGGCCTCCGGCTCGGTCTCTTTCACTGTCACACGCAGCCGTTCACCGGTGCGCAGGCTCAGGTTCAGGTGGTAGGTGGTGTCGACATAGCTGCCATAGGTGTAATGGCGCACGCTATAGTGGTGTTCGGACAGGATATCCGCAAAGCGGATCGAGCGCCCCTGCAACACGAAGTGTTCATCGCCCTGACGATAGAACAGTGAAGGAATGGTCTCTTGCTGCTTCCATGGCTCGGTCTGCTCGCGGGTTTCTTCGGTCATGCCGAGGGCCTCTCCCAGCATTTCCACCAGCTGGATCACCTGCTGCTTGTCCAGTTGATGAAAAGTTTCGAATGGGACAAGCAGGCTGTGCTTTTCCACGCCATCGGGGCAATGCAGTTCGATGAACACCTCGTAACGCTCGCCGCTGCCGTCCGGCTTGTGGTCGCGGAATACAAAGCCGGGTCTGGCCGTGCAGACTTCGGGGGTCAGCTCCACCACGTGTTTCCAACTCTGCTCGCCATCGCGCAGGCACCGCAATTGAACCCGGCGCGGGGAGACCCGCCACTCCAGCTCCTCGCGCAGGGAGAGTGGGCGCAGCTGGATGGCACACAGGAGGTTGCGCAGGGCTTTCCAGGCCGTGGGAATGGCAAGCAGCAGCATCAGCCGCTGCCACCACCACTGCGCCGGATGTCCCAGAAACAGCAACAGCGCCAGCAGGAGGAACAGAACAACAGCCTTGTCGCGCACGGCGGCAAAACGCCTGGGGTCGTTGGCAAGGCGCAGGCGCAGCTTTTTCATCACCTGTCCTCCTCCTTGCGGTTGAGGCGGCGCGCATAATCGGCGGCCAGAAGATGGTTGATCAAGGCGGAAACAGCGCCGAACAGAAGCAGCCCCAGGTAAATGGCAGAGGGAACCAGCACAAACAGGGCCCACTCATCCAGCCAATAGGGCGCCTCGATCCCCAGCCAGCGTTCGGCGGGGGCGAGATGGCGCTGCAGTGACTCATCCCAGCGGGCGAAGGCGCTGCCGAAGGCCAGGTGATACACCAGGGCCAGGGGCGCAAGCAGGCGCCACCAGAGGCGGCCAAGGGCCTTCAGCACGATACCCTGAACCGGGCGCTCACCATCGGTCCTGAAACCCAGCCGGCGCAACCACAGCGACAGCATCGGCGAGCGTTCCAGGGTCACAACAGGCACGCCGCTCTCGGCGAATAGCTCCAGAATCGCATCGAGGTCGGCGGGCATGCCGTGGATCGCGGCAATACGCAGTCCCCGCGCATCGACGAATACATAATTCCAGGTGTCGAGGGCGTAGTACACCAGCACCCTGGCGACTTGCGCGCGCTCGCCCTTCCTTTCAAGAAAGGCGCGCACCCCATCATCGCCATGCACAAAGACCAGACGCGTGCTGCCCTGCTCGAAAACGGTCTCGCCCGTCTCCCGCAACTGCTGCTGGCGCTCCTCGCTCCGCCACTGTTCCAGCGCGCGGGTCAAATCAGACCAGGCGTGGACAGATTCCGGCTCGTCGGCACCCACGGTGGCCCGCAGCTGCTCGCCGGTGGCCAGTGTCAGCTCCAGAGTAAAGCCCGTTCCCTTATAGGTGCCATTCCTGTACACATCCGTTCGCCAGTGGCGTTCCTGCACCACATCCTCAAACCGAAGGGTGCGCCCCTGGAGCACAAAGCGCTCCTCGCCTTCCCGGTAAAGCAGCGTGGGCATGGTCTCCCGCTGTTTCCAGAGTTCGGTTTGCTCGCGCACCTCCTCTTCCTTGCCCAGCGCCTGCGCCGCCATCTCCACCAGCCGGATCACCTGCGGCTTGTCGAGTTGCAACCGGGTGTCCTCGGGAGTGAGCAGGGTGTGTTTTTCTGCGCCATCGGGGCCGTGCAGTTCGACAAACACCTCGTAGCGGTCGGTCGCGCCATCAGGTTCCTCATCATGAAAGACGAAACCGGGTCGGGCCTCACAGCCTTTCGGGATGGTCGCGGTATGCCGCCAGACCTCCTCGCCATCGCGCATGCACAGTAGCTGGATACCTTGCGCAGAGACCTGCCAGGCCAGCTCTTCGCGCAAGTCGCGTGGACACAGCCGCCTGGCCCGGCCGATCTTGTTCGCGGCCACCAGGGCCACCGGTGCCGCGGCAAACAGCATCAAGCGCTGCCACCAGTATTCCGCTGGACTGCCCAGTACCAGCAGAGCTGTCAGCCAAAGCGACGACTGGACCGCCTTGCGGCGGGCGGCGGTGAAGCGCCCGGTATCCACGGTGATGCGCAGGTGGGTGGTGTCGGCCATCTTGGTTCTTCTTCTTGGTGTCGGCGCTGGTATCTGTACGTTGGCCGATGATGGTGATCGATGCACTCAACAGGTTCCCGGTGGAACGGGTTTTCTACGCTGACCACTCGGAATCCGTCAACTCAGGCGGTGTGGAGATACTGCGCGAGAAGTTGGCAGAGGCCGTAGTAGGGAGGGGCCCGGGAGGCCGGAGTGAGCGATGGGCAGAAGGCGCAGTAGAGTCTACTCTTGCAGCTCCGGATCGGGAGCCAGATGTCCGTATGCATGGCGCTTTCCGGGGGCTTTGGGGGAAGCCTGAGGTGCCAGCGATAGTGAGAAGGCGAATCCGGAGAGCCCGAGCCCAGCGGGTTCAGGTGGTACACCGGGAGTGCTCAAATGTACCGGTCTCAACTGTTTCCAGCCGCCTGGTGGTGAGGATCCGCATGCCGGGTGCTGTGGAAGGGGCTCGGTCAGCTATAGCGAAAAGCGCCCGACTAATGCCAGTCTGGCGCTTTGTTATGATATCTCATGAATGAAACTACAGATTGGGAGCTTAACGGTCGGATGTAGGGCGTTTTCTATCAGTGGGGGCTGTGCAGAAGGAGTCCAACCTCACACCGTTAGCCAACAGGAATAAAGAAGAATGTCTCTTGGTAATTTATCGTTATTGGTGACGCTTGCTGCGCTATGGGGCGCTTCGTTTCTCTTCATTCGTGTGAGTGCAAGTGCTTTTACGCCGATTCCCTTGATGGGGGTCAGGGTTGTATTGGCTACGGCGTTTTTGGCCATCGTTTATTTTCTACTATCGAAACAACCGGTGCGACGCCAAGATATCAAGCATATTGCGATAGTTGGCATCGTCAACCAGGCGATACCTTTCTGTCTTTTCGCGTTCGCGGAACTAACCTTGACTGCAGGTGAGACGTCTATTCTCAACTCGACCACCCCGATGTGGACCGGAATCATTGCGTTCTTTTGGTTCGGGACTACTCTTGGTTATTCGAAATCTATCGGTATCGCACTGGGCTTTCTGGGGGTGACGCTTCTGATGTGGGAGAAGGTGAGCTTCTCGCTATCGTTTTCTGATGTTGTCATGGCAGCGATTGCGGTGTTGACCGCGACTCTTTTGTACGGTGTGTCGGCAAACTACATAAAAGCGAAACTGGCTGATACTCCGCCGCTGACCATCGCGTTCGGTAGCATGCTGAGTGCAAGCTTGTTCCTTGCGCCATTCAGTGTTTGGTTATGGCCAGTTACGCCGATATCGCTCCCGGAATGGTTGAGTGCAGCACTGTTGGGTATTGCATCGACGGGTGTCGCCCACATCATATATTTCCACCTTATTAAAACAGTCGGCCCTTTCAGCACAGTCACGGTGACGTTCCTTATCCCTGTGTTTGGAATGTTTTTTGGCTGGCTGATCTTGAGCGAAGAGATAACCCTGTTTCAAGCATTGGCCTGTATGGTCATCATCTTTGGGACCATGCTTGCGACAGGCTTTGTGAATCTGAACTCAATGTTTTTGAAAAAGAGTCGCTAAGGAGCCTCTGAAAAAGCCCCCGCTATGCTGATTTCTGGTGTACGGGCTGACGGAAGAAGCGGTGTACCCTGTTGATTGGTCTTGGCGGATCAACAACCAACAGGCGACGTGCACCGCTATGAACGAGAGTGACGTTGTCGAGCTGAAAGCACCAGCCGGAGATGTCTTTGGTGAACTGCTGTCGGCCCGAACCCGGAACGCGGCTTCTCGTCCGCACCACCTCAAAACGTCAAAGGGCCACCCGCTGGGTGACCCTTCGTCATTTGGTGGAGGCGGCGGGAGTCGAACCCGCGTCCGCGGATCCTCCGCCCTCGGTTCTACATGCTTAGTCGGTCTATTTTATTTGACCGCTGGCCGCCCGACCGACAGGGCAGTTCAGCGGCGAGTCCGGTAAGGGTTTAGCGATTTGGCCCCGGACGAGCCGCCTCGCGATCCCGTGAGAATCGACGCCTCGAACCTGGACGCACGGGCACGGCTCCAGTGAGACGGCACCCTACCGGGTATTAAGCGGCGAGTGCGTAGTTGTCGTCGTTGGCAACTATTGGATTTGCAGTGGATTTACGAGGTAACTGCACCTCGGCATGCACCTTGGGTTTTGCAATCCACGTCGAATGCCGTGTCGCCCCCAAGTGTGGGGAGTGCAAATTCTAGCACGTACTGAGACGGGCAGGTGGGGCCGAAGTTCCCGGTTTCAAGCGTGCTTGAAACGGCGGGCCTTTTCGCGCGCCCAGTCGCGTTCCTTGATGTCCGCACGTTTGTCGTGGAGTTTCTTGCCCTTGCCCAGGCCGATCTCGAGCTTGGCGCGGCCCTTCTTCCAGTAGAGGCGCAGGGGGACCAGGGTGAAGCCCTTGCGTTCGACCTGGCCGATGAGCTTGTTGAGCTCGTAGCGGTGCAGCAGCAGCTTGCGTGCCCGGGTGGGTTCGGGGTGCACATGGGTGGAGGCAGAGGCCAGCGGGGTGATGTGGGCGCCCACCAGCCAGGCCTCGCCATGCTGGATCATGACGTAGGTGTCATTGAGGTTGACGCGCTTGTCGCGCAGGCTCTTGACCTCCCAGCCCTGGAGCGCCAGTCCCGCCTCCCAGGTCTCGCCGATCTCGAAGTCGTGGCGGGCCTTCTTGTTGACGGCAATCAGTGAGCCGGTGTCTTTCTTCTGCTTTTTGGATTTCTTCGCCATCGCTCCATTTTATCATGGTGCTGGTTGTCCGGCCGTGGTGGCTGGCGGACAATAGGCAAATTTCCGACCTGGTGACGAGACGGCATGACAGAGAGAGTCATTCACAATCAGTGGTCTTCCCGGCTGGCCTTCATGCTGGCGGCGATCGGCTCGGCGGTCGGCCTGGGCAACATCTGGAAGTTCCCGTACATCACCGGCGAGTACGGGGGCGGGGCCTTTGTGCTGGTGTACCTGGTGTGTATCGCGCTGATCGGCATCCCGGTAATGATGGCCGAGATCCTGCTCGGGCGGCGCGCACGCGCGAACCCGGTCGATGCCTTCCGCTTGCTGGCCGAGAGCGAGGGCAAGTCGCGCATCTGGCGTGGGGTTGGCCTGATGGGCGTGTTCGCCGGCTTCTTGATCCTCTCGTTTTACAGCGTAGTTGCCGGCTGGGCACTGGCCTACGTGTTCGAGGCGTTGCGCGGGGCCTTCGATGGTCTGGACGGAGAGCGCGCCGGGCAATTGTTCGGGGCATTGACCGGCTCGCCGCAACGCCTGCTGTTCTGGCACACGGTGTTCATGCTGCTGACGGTGGCGGTGGTGGCGCGTGGCGTGCGTTCGGGGCTGGAGCGCCTGGTCACGCTGTTGATGCCCTTGCTGTTCGTATTGCTGGCGTTGCTGGTGGGCTATGCAATGACGGCCGGCGAGTTTGAACGCGGCTTTCATTATCTGTTCGATGTCGATTTCTCCCGCGTCTTCCTGCAATGCGGCGACGATGGTGCCTGTACCTTCACTGCCGAGCCGCTGCTGGTGGCCATGGGGCATGCCTTCTTCACCCTGAGCCTGGGGATGGGAGCGATCCTGGTGTATGGCTCCTACATGCCCCGTGAGGCGTCGATTGCCGGTTCCACGGTGATGATCGCCATCGCCGATACCCTGGTGGCACTGATGGCGGGCTTGGCGATCTTTCCGCTGGTGTTTGCCAACGGACTCGAGCCAGGGGCCGGGCCGGGCCTGGTGTTCGTGAGTCTGCCGATCGCCTTTGGGGCCATGCCGGGTGGGCAACTGGTGGGCGTTCTGTTCTTCCTGTTGCTGGTCTTTGCAGCGTGGTCGTCTTCGATTTCACTGATGGAGCCGGGCGTGGCCTGGCTGAGCGAGAACGGCCACCTCTCGCGTGTCCGTGCCAGCCTCGTCCTTGGTGGCCTTGCCTGGCTGCTGGGAATCGGTGCGGCACTGTCCTTCAACCTGTGGTCGGGCGAGGACTACCAGTTCTTCGGCAAGACACTGTTCGATCTCGAAGACTTCCTGGCCTCCAACATCCTGCTGCCGCTGGGTGGCCTGTTCATCGCCCTGTTCGTCGGTTGGACAGTGCGTCAGCGGGTCGGCGAGGAAGAGTTGGCGATGCACAGCCCGCACCTGTTTGGTCTGTGGTATTTCGTGATCCGCTACGTGGCGCCGGCCGGTATCGTGCTGGTGTTTCTCAACGCAATTGGAGTGGTCTGATGCCGGTGGTCGAGAAGTCCGCGCTGGTGCCGTTTTCTGATCGGCAGATGTTTGAGCTGGTCAAGGACGTGGCGCGTTATCCCGAGTTTCTGCCCTGGTGCAGTGATGCCGAGCTGCTCTCGGACGACGGTCACCAGGTCTGCGGGCGCATCGAGGTGGCACGCATGAGCGTCCGCCAGTCGTTCACCACCTGCAACGAGTACGAGGCACCCCACTGGATGAAGATCGAACTGGTGGAGGGGCCGTTCAAGTCCCTGCACGGCCGCTGGGACTTCCTGGCCCTGCGCGAGGATGCCTGCAAGGTGATGTTGCGACTGGAGTTCGAGTTTTCGGGCAAGTTGATCAATGCCGCGTTCGGCAAGGCTTTTCAGCAGATCGCCAACACTCTGGTCGAATCCTTTTGCAAGCGTGCCAAGGAGGTTCACGGTGGATGATGATCCGATCACGGTCGAGGTGGCCTACGCGCGGCCGGATGAGCAACGTATCATCGAGTTGCAGGTGCCGCCGGGCACCACGGTGGCCGAGGCCATCGAACGCTCGGGCATCATCGAGCGCTTTCCCGAGATCGACCTGGCGAAGAACAAGGTCGGCATCTTCGGCAAGCTCGCCAAGCTCGACAAGGTATTGCAGCCTGGCGACCGGGTGGAGATCTACCGGCCGCTGATCGCCGATCCCAAGGAGGCACGCAAGAAGCGTGCGGCGCAGGGCAAGGTGATGAAGAAGGGGGCTGGAGCAGCCGCCAAGAAGGGGCAGGGAGCGGGAAACTGAGCCCCGACAGGCCGGCCCTGGGGGCGGTGTTGTTTCAGGCCATCTCGATCAGCCGTCGTCGCCCAGTCCAATGGCGTCGGCCATGCGACCCAGCAGGGTCTTCTTTTCGGGTTCCCAGTCCGGCACCTTGACGACGCGGGCTTTCTCGACCGGCGTCTGTTCGTCGGGTGCCTGCGGGCGGTAGTCGCCGACGATGCGCGCCAGCCGGCCGTTCTCGAAGAAGACAGCGAGGTGTTTGATCTCTTTGGGCGTGCTGCCCACACCAATGGTATAGGGGTAGTCCCAGCGATCGTCGTGGAACACGTCGCGCAGCGTGGGGCTGCCGAGTATGAAACGGACCTGCTCGCGCGACATGCCGGGCTTCAGGCGGTTCACCTGCTCCTGGGTGACGACATTACCCTGCTGTATGGTGGGACGGTAGATGAAGGACGCGCGGTCCAAGGCGCGTGGGATGATGTCGGTGATTCCCACCAGTTTTTCCGCACCTTCTCCGACGGTACTGCAACCGACCAGGGCGAGGTTTGCAGGTAGAATAATGGAAATGAGAAGCTTGCGCATACGCGAGTGGTTATCATTTGTTGCGGGACGGTCCATGCCGAGATCATAACGAATCCGGCGTCGGATTACATGCCCGCCCGAACGGGAGTCAGGTCGTGGAAGATGCGGATATCAAGCGTGCGGGGCTGAAGGTCACCCTGCCGAGGGTCAAGATCCTCAAGATCCTGGAGGCCAGCGAAGCCCGGCACATGACAGCCGAAGATGTCTATCGCGCTCTGCTCGAGCGCGAGGAGGAAATCGGCCTGGCCACGGTGTACCGGGTACTGACCCAGTTTGTCGATGCCGGCCTGGTCGAGCGTCATCACTTCGAGGGCGGGCAGGCCATCTTCGAGCTCAACCGCGGTGCGCATCACGATCATATCGTCTGCCAGCAGTGCGGACGGGTCGAGGAGTTCGTTGACGAGACCATCGAGCGACATCAGCACGCCATTGCCGAAAAGCACGGTTTCGAGATCGACGATCACTCGCTCATCATCTACGGGCGTTGCGTCAAGCCCGACTGTCCCAACCGTCGCGACTGAGGCTCAGCGCGGACTGATCCGCACCAGGAACTGTCCCAGCTTGCGGCCACTCGGGCCCTCGGCAACCACGGGGTAGAGTTCGCCCTGACCGTTCATCGAGTATTTCTTCTGCAAGGGGTCGCTCAGGGCGATGCGGAAGTTGCGGTCGTCCCCGCGGTTGCGCATACCCTTGGGCACCCAACCCTTGAAGTTCAGTCTGGGCGAGACGGTATTGTTGCCGTCGCTGAAGCTGGCCAGTAGGCGCAGGGTGTCGTCTGGCGTCAGCTCCAGCACCTCGCCATCGAGCAGCAGCCGTCGGTGCCCGTTGACCTCGACCACGAACACCCGCGTCCGTCCCGGAATGTAACGGCCCAGGTGGCGTCCGAGTTCGAGGTGGACCTTGGCGATCACCTTGCTTTCCTTGCGGAACACAATGTCGGTGCTCCGGTCGATGGTGAAGGTGTTGCCCAGGTCGTTGAGATCGCCCTTGCCCTCGACATCGCAGGAGATGCCGCGCGGGCTGTTGGCGGCGATCTTGTTGACGGTGATGGTGTCCCCGCGCTTGAGCGTCAGGGGCTCACCCGGGCGCACAATCATTGGCGTGCCATTGACGTCGATCTCGATGAACTCGATACGCGGCGACTGCACCAGTACCTTGGGGGTCATGGGCACGATGTCCAGCTCGCGCATGAACTCGTTGATCACCAGGTTGTGGTGCAACACCTTCAGCTCCAGTGACGGCAGGTTCTTGGAAGCCTCGACGCCGAAGGCCGGCAGGCAATGCTGGCGCAGGGCGTACCAGGTCGCCGTCTTGCGCATTGCCGGGAAGGGGGTGCTCGGGTCGTCGGTGCGGGTATTGAAAAAGTGTAGGTGATACTCCTTCTGAGGGATCTTGCGGTTGACCCGTTCGAGCACGCGGCGTGCCATCTCGCCCAGCTTCAGGCGGCGGCCATCGGAGCATTCGTATTCCTCTGTGTCGGCGATCAGCGACTGACCGTAACGCTTGGGATTGTGCAGCGCGTCTTCCCAGGTCGGGCGGTGAAAACCCCAGCCGTCGTGCAGGTGCAGAAACAGGTCGGCCTCGCCCATCAGTTCCTTGAGCTTGGTCACCACCTTCAGCATGGGATTGGGACGCGGGTTGTCATGGAACTGGCGGTTCATGTCGCCGTCCGCGCCCCGGCTGTTGAGGATGATGGATTTGAGATTGGCGCGCGGCACGATGATGAGATTGCCCTTTTCAAGCGCGATCTCGGAATACATGTCGGCCGACAGGTAGCCGCCGGGCTCGTCGCCCTGGATACCGCCGATCAGCAACAGGGTCTTGCCCGGCTGGTCTCCCTTGATGCGATAGATGTTCAGCTCGTAGTCCGAGCCTTGGAAGAACACGCTGTGGGTAGATTGCGCCCACCCCCAGACCGGAGCCAGGAGCAGGCTCAGGCTGGCTAGCAGGGTCAAGCGTTTCATAAGGGTTTCCAGGTTTCCTGTTCGATCCACAGGCGCTGTCCACAAGCGCTGATGAGCAGTGTCTTGTATCCGGTGTCGTTCAGTTCACGACTGCGGTAGTGCTGGATGAAGCTTGCCCGAAAACGGTTGGGGCCCAGTCGCTGGATCTGCAGATCGTCGATGGTGATGTGCTGCCGGGGGCGGCGTGCGAACACCCGCTGCTTGAAGGCTTTGAAGGCGGCCAGATCGCGCCCCTTGCTGTCGCGGAAGCTCCTGGCATAGCGCGCCACGTAAGTGTCAAGGTCGCGCTGGTTCCAGGCCGCGAGCCAGCCGCGTACGAAATGTTCGACCCGCTCTCTCGGGATGCTGGTTGTCGGCAATGGGAAGTATTGTTCCGAAAGCAGTCGCAGACGGTCGTTGGATTTGTGGAAGAACAGGCGCTTGCGACCGCGGCTGTTGATGGTGCTGGCGCAGTAGGATTGCACGAAGTCGAAGACGACCTGTTCATGACTTTCGCGCAGGGCGACGACCTGTTCGGCCTCGATGATGCGTTGCCGCTGGTGATGGAAGATATTTCGCTTGCGTGCCAGCCAACTGCGTTTGTTCAATCCGCCTACGCCGTGGAAGGCCGGGTCGAGCATGTGTTCGAGTTGGTCGAAGTGCCCCTTCTCCCAGGCTTCGAGAAAGCGATCGAGTACGCCCAGCAAGCGCTTGCGCTCCTCCTCGTAGGTGGCGGCGTCCACGAAGTCCAGTCGGTCGGTGATGACCACCGGCGTGTCCGGGTGGACGACATCGCGCAGGGTGCGGATATCGTCATTGGCAAAGGCAACGCAGCCCAGCGTGGCCTGTTTGTCCTTGTCGTTGTCGTCGCGTCCGTGCAGCCAGATGCCACTGCCGTTGCGCCCCTTGAAACGGTCTATGGGGTTTGGGTAGTCCAGCGGAAAGGCCCCTGATCCATAACGTGCGTCCAGCATCTCGTCGGGCAGGTAGCGCAGCACGTGATAGATGCCTTCCGGCGTCTTGCGATCACCCACACGGTATTTGCGTCCGCCGTTTTCGCCGAGCATGAGGCCATCGAACTGGCGCCGGATCTGCGGTGGATAATCGCCGAGATCGAGCAGCCAGGCGCGCTTGCTGACCTTCTCCACCAGCAGCACGGCGCCCTGGTCCACGTTCCGGGTGAACACGTGTGCCGGGTAGGGGCCAGTGGCCGCCCGTGCCGGTGCGACCAGTATCAGCGCGATCAGTGCCAGGGGGAGTAGGTGATTCATTGCGTCGCGTTGGTTGGCGGGGGGGTCGAGCGTCCGTGCGCCGCAAATGCTACTGGATCGGTGAGGACAAGAACAGTCCGTGTGGCGGCGCATCAGTCGGCCTGCGGCAACATCTCTCGGGCGTGTGCCAGGGTCTGCGCGGTGATCTCGACACCGCCGAGCATGCGTGCGATCTCCTCGACGCGGTCCTCGTGGTCGAGTGGCCTGATGGTTGTCTCGGTGGCCTTCTGCGAGGTGCGTTTGACTACCTGCAAGTGATGATGGGCCTGGGCAGCAACCTGGGGGAGGTGGGTTACGCAGAGGACCTGCCGGCGGCGCCCCAGCTCGTGCAACAGGCGACCGACGATCTCGGCTACTGCGCCGCCGATGCCGACGTCCACCTCGTCGAAGATCAGGGTGGGGATGTCGCCACAGTCCGCGGTGGCCACCTGGATGGCCAGCGAGATGCGCGACAGCTCACCACCCGAGGCGGCATCGGCCAGTGCGGCGACCGGCTGGCCGGGGTTGGCCGCCACCTGGAACAGGACCTGGTCGATGCCGTGGCGTGCCGCCTCGCCACTGGGTTCGCACTGTACCTCGAAGCGGCCACCCTGCATGCTCAGGGTCTGCATCGATTCGGTGACGACAGCGGACAGGCGGGCTGCGGCCTTGCGCCGGGCGGCGCTCAGTGCCTCGGCGGCCTGCCGGTAGGCGGCTTCGAGCTCGGCGACCCGGGCCGCAAGCCGGGCCAGGCGTTCGTCGGCGGCATCCAGGGTATCGCGTTCCTCACAAAATTGCGTCAGCAGGTCGGGGAGTTCGGCAACCTCTACCCGGTGCTTGCGCGCCAGTTCGTGCAACTGGCTGAGCTGCTCTTCTAGGGTTTGCAGGCGCGCCGGGTCGTTTTCCATGGCGTCGTGGTAGTGGCGCAGCGTTTGTGCGGCCTCGTCGATCTGGATGAGCGCCGAGTCCAGCAGTTCGGCGACTGGTCGCAGTTCCTCGTCGAGCGGAAGCAGGGCCTCGAGTTGGCGCTGCATGGCCCCGAGCCGGCTGGCGAGATCCTCCTCGCCGTCGGCCAGCCCGACGGCGATCTCGCCGGTTTCGCGTTGCAGGCGCTCGGCATGGGCCAGGCGGTGGTGTTCGGCTTCCAGTTCGGCGAGTCGACCGGCAGCCTCGACCAGGGGCTCGAGCTCGGCGATCTGAAACTGCAGGTAGTCGAGCCGGTTGTGACGGTCCTCCGCAGCCTGGCGCAGGCGCTCGTATTCCTCGCGTGCAGCCTGCAGGGCGGTGAAATGTTCAGCCACTTCACGCACGGCCTCCTCCAGCCCGCCGTAACGGTCAAGGAGTTCGCGCTGCGCGGCCGGCCGCAACAGGGACTGATGGGCATGCTGTCCGTGGATGTCGAGCAGGCGCTCGCCGAGTTCGCGCAGCAATGCCTGTGGCACTGGGCGGCCATTGATGTAGGCTCGCGAGCGGCCTTCACGCACCAGCACGCGGCGCAACTGGCAGGCGTCGTCCTCGTCCAGGTCGTGATCGCGCAGCCAGTCGGCCGCCGCAGGGCAGTCGGCCAGGTCGAACTCGCTGCTGACCTCGGCGCGCTCGCAGCCGGCACGGATCAGCGACGGCGAGGCCTTGTCACCCAGAGTGAGACCCAGGGCGTCGATCAGGATGGATTTGCCGGCCCCGGTCTCGCCGGTGAGTGCCGTCATGCCGGGGGCAAAATCGAGCGCCAGCTCGCGCACGATCACCAGATTGCGGATGGTGAGATGGACCAGCATCAGTCGTGTCGGCCTCCCCAGTGCAGCTTGGTACGCAAGATCTGGAAATGGTCGTGGCCGGCGGGGTGGATCAGGCGCAGGGGGTGGGTGTGGCGGCGCAGTACCACGTCCTCGCCGGGGGCGACCTCGAGGGTCACCTGGCCGTCGCAGGTGACGCGCACATGGTCCGCCGGTGTCTTGCCGCAGACCCGCAGGCGTACCACGTTGCGACCGTGTACCACGATCGGTCGGTTACTCAGCGTGTGCGGGCAGATCGGCACCAGGGCGATGGCATCGAGTTCTGGGCTCAGCAGCGGGCCGCCGCCCGAGAGGGCATAGGCGGTCGAGCCGGTGGGTGTGGAGACGATGATACCGTCAGACCGCTGGGTGTCGATGAAGCTGTCGTCCACCCAGGTCTCGAACTCGATCATGCGCGCGGTGTTCCATTTGTGCAGCACCACGTCGTTGAGTGCCAGCTCGGGCGCCTGCCCACCCACCTGGCAATTCAGAAGGAAACGCTCTTCCTCTTCATAGCGACCGTCCAGCACCTCGCCCAGGAGGTTGTGCATGGCGTCAGGTGAGATATCCACCAGGAAGCCCAGGCGCCCCAGATTGATGCCCAGCAGCGGAATCTGGCTGTCGCTCAGGCGGCGTGCACTGCTCAGGAAGGTGCCATCGCCACCGACGATGATCGCCAGATCGCAGCACTGACCCATCTCCTCGGTAGCGAAATGGCGTGACAGGCCCAGCGCCCGAGCAGTATGCCGGTCAGGATAGACTTCCAGCCCTCGGTTGCCGAGAAACGTGATGGCCTGGCGCAGGGTGTTCACCAGGTCCTCGCTGGTGTCGTCGGGCTTGGCGATCAGCGCGATGCGGCGGAACTCCGGGATGTTGTTCAAGATGCGATCCGTCGGTCGAGAAGGGCTGCCAAAAAACTAGCATGTTGCCCACGGTCGTGAAAGAACCGGGTTCGTAGTGCGCCTGGGACTCTCCAGTCAAGTCATACCCCCCTGCTCGCGGGGAAGGGGGCGTATTTTTATTGGGAGGTTCGCTTGACTCCCTGGAAACCGCCTCCACATAATCCGTTGCCCGGTGTCCGGGCATTACCCGCGTTCGGCGACAGTCGGCCGGTGTCGGTGGTTTCCATGCAGTGACCCGGAGTCGGATGGTGTCGAAACTCTCAACCGAACAGATCAGCGAGCGTGCGCAGCACTTTCTCAAGGTGCTGATCGAGCGCTATATCCGTGACGGCCAGCCGGTCGGTTCGCGCACCCTGGCGCGTGATTCCGGGCTGGACCTGAGTCCTGCCACCATTCGCAACGTGATGGCCGACCTCGAGGAGCTCGGCCTGGTCGCCTCGCCGCATACCTCTGCCGGACGGGTCCCTACGCCCGCGGGCTACCGGGTGTTCGTCGATTCGCTGTTGTCGATCAAGCCGCTGAATCCCAAGACAGTGGACCAGTTGCAACAGCAGCTGCCGAGTGCCACTACGCCGGGCGAGATCGTCGAGTCGGCCTCGCGCCTGCTCTCCAGCATGACCCGTCTGGCCGGCGTGGTGATGGTGCCCAAGCGGAACCAGGAGCGGGTGCGGCAGATCGAGTTCGTGCCACTCTCGGGCACCCGGGTGCTGGCGGTGCTGGTGACCTCGGCCGGCGAGATTCTCAACCGCATCATCGAGACTGGCCGGCGTTTCGAGCGTAGCGAGCTCGAACAGCTCTCCAACTACATCACCGAACACTACGCCGGACATGACCTGGAGACTGTGCGTCGCCTGGTGCTCGACGACATGCAGACCACTCGCGAGCGCATGGACGATTTGATGGCCGAGGCCCTGCGCATGGCCCAGGTGGCATTCTCGGCGGATGCTGAGGACGAGGCGGACGTGGTGGTCTCCGGCCAGACCAACCTGATGGACTTCGACGAGTTGGCGCGCATGGACCGGTTGCGTGAGCTGTTCGAGGTCTTCGCCGAAAAGCAGCAGATGCTGCACCTGCTCGATCGTTGCCTGGAGGCCGACGGGGTGCAGATCTACATCGGCGAGGAGTCCGGCTACGAGACCCTGCGCGACTGCAGTATCATCACCTCCCCCTACAAGGTGGACGACGAGGTGGTCGGGGTGCTCGGTGTGATCGGTCCAACCCGACTGCCCTACGACAAGGTGATCCCCATCGTCGATGTCACCGCGCAGTTGCTGGGTGCGGCGCTGAAGTTTCGGTCTTGAATTCCCCGAAGTGGCCCCCATATCGCTGGGCAACATCTTGCGGCCTGGCGAGTTGCGGGCTGCTTGAGTTTGTAAATCAAATGGTTGCGAGAGGTTCTTGATGAACGACATCAAAAAGGAGGCGGCTGCTGAGCCGCAAGAAGAAGCTGTCGACTCCTTCGAGGAGGAATTGCAGGAGGTCGAGGCCGAAGCCGCCGAGATCGAGCAGGATGCCGACGAGCTGAACCGGCTGCTCGCCGAGGCGCGCGCCAAGGCCGACGAGACCCACGACAAGCTGATGCGGGCCCATGCCGAGATGGAGAACCTCAAGCGCCGGCATGCACAGGAGATGGAAAAGGCGCACAAGTTCGCGCTGGAAAAGTTCGTCTCCGAGTTGCTGGGGGTGCGTGACAGCCTCGAGCTGGGCTTTGCGGCCGCGCAGGACGAGAGCGCCGACGTGGCCAAGCTGCGCGAGGGCACCGAGCTGACGCTGAAGATGCTGGCCGACGTGATGGGCAAGTTCGGTGTCGAGCAGCTCGACCCGGAGGGGCAGCCCTTCGACCCGGAGTATCACCAGGCCATGGCCACGGTGCCGCGCGCCGATGTCGAGCCGAACATCGTGGTGGACGTGATCCAGAAGGGATACACCCTGAACGGGCGCCTGGTGCGTCCGGCGCTGGTCGCGGTCTCGAAAGCGGCCGAAGGTGATGGCGGGGCTTGAAAGCGGGCAGGCCAGCCCCACATGAGCAACAGTTTTGAAGATTAGCAAAAAGACGGAGAACCCCAATGGGCAAGATCATCGGTATTGACCTCGGAACCACCAACTCCTGTGTCGCTGTGATGGAAGGCGACACCCCCAAGGTCATCGAGAACAGCGAAGGCGCACGCACCACCCCTTCGGTCGTGGCCTTCACCAAGGAGGGTGAGATCCTGGTCGGCCAGTCGGCCAAGCGCCAGGCCGTGACCAACCCGGAGAACACCCTGTTTGCCATCAAGCGCCTGATCGGTCGTCGTTTCGACGACGATGTGGTCAAGCGTGACCAGGACATCGTGCCTTACAAGATCGTCAAGGCCGACAACGGTGACGCCTGGGTAGAGGTCAACGGCAAGAAGATGGCGCCGCAGGAGATCTCGGCCAAGGTCCTGCAGAAGATGAAGAAGACCGCCGAGGACTACCTGGGCGAGCCGGTGACCGAGGCGGTCATCACGGTGCCGGCCTACTTCAACGACTCGCAGCGTCAGGCCACCAAGGATGCCGGGCGCATCGCCGGCCTGGAGGTCAAGCGCATCATCAACGAGCCGACTGCCGCGGCCCTGGCCTACGGCATGGACAAGTCGCCGGGTGACAAGAAGCTGGCGGTCTACGACCTGGGTGGTGGCACCTTCGACGTGTCCATCATCGAGGTGGCTGAGGTCGACGGCGAGCGCCAGTTCGAAGTGCTTTCGACCAACGGTGACACCTTCCTCGGTGGTGAGGACTTCGACAACCGCATCATCGACTACCTGGTCGATGAGTTCAAAAAGGAACAGGGTGTCGATCTGCGCCAGGATCCGCTGGCCCTGCAGCGCCTGAAGGAGGCCGCCGAGAAGGCCAAGATCGAGCTGTCGTCGAGCCAGCAGACCGACATCAACCTGCCGTACATCACGGCAGACGCCAGCGGTCCCAAGCACATGAACATCAAGCTCACCCGCGCCAAGCTCGAGGCGCTGGTGGACGATCTGGTGCAGCGGACGCTCGAGCCCTGCAAGGTGGCGCTGGCCGATGCCGGGCTGTCGGCCTCGGACATCGACGATGTCATCCTGGTCGGCGGACAGACCCGCATGCCCAAGGTGCAGGAGGTGGTCGAGCAGTTCTTCGGCAAGGCACCGCGCAAGGACGTCAACCCCGACGAGGCGGTGGCCATCGGTGCTGCCATCCAGGGTGGCGTGCTCGCCGGTGACGTGAAGGATGTGCTGCTGCTCGATGTGACCCCGCTGAGCCTGGGTATCGAGACCATGGGCGGGGTGATGACCAAGCTGATCGAAAAGAACACGACCATCCCGACCCGCGCCTCGCAGATCTTCTCGACTGCCGAGGACAACCAGACCGCGGTCACCGTGCACGTGCTGCAGGGTGAGCGGGAACAGGCTTCGGCCAACAAGTCGTTGGGTCGTTTCGATCTGACCGACATCCCGCCGGCGCCGCGCGGGGTGCCGCAGATCGAGGTCAGCTTCGACATCGACGCCAACGGCATCCTGCACGTCTCGGCCAAGGACAAGGCGACCGGCAAGGAGCAGTCGATCAAGATCACGGCCTCCTCCGGCCTGTCCGAGGAAGAGATCGAGCGCATGGTCAAGGATGCCGAGATGCATGCCGAGGAAGACAAGAAGTTCCAGGAGCTGGTCACCGCGCGCAACAGCGCCGATGCCTTGATTCACGCCACCCGCAAGTCGATGGGTGAGCTGGGCGACAAGCTCGAGGCCGACGAGAAGGAGAAGATCGAGAAGGCCATCACCGAGCTTGAAGAGGCCATGAAGGGTGATGACAAGGACGCCATCGAGGCCAAGACCAAGGCGCTTGCCGAGGCTTCGAACAAGATGGCCGAGCGTCTCTACCAGCAGCAGGGCGCTGACGCCGGGGCTGCCGCGGGAGCAGCCGGTGCAGCCGGGGCTGCCGCAGGGGCCGCTGGTGCAAGTGCAGCCTCGGGACAGGCCGACGACGATGTCGTCGACGCCGAGTTCGAAGAGGTAGACGACAAGAAGTAAGGCGATGCCGTTCGTTTGAGTGTTGCCAACCGAAACGTGCGGTTCGTGAGGACCGCGCGTTTCGGCGTTTTCGGGCATAGAGTATGATGCGCCGCCCGGCGGACGCGAGTCGGGTCACGAGACAGAGTGAGAATCCATGTCGAAGCGTTGCTATTACGAGGTCCTGGGCATCCAGCGCAATGCCAGCGAGGCTGAGATAAAGAAGGCCTATCGCCGGCTGGCCATGAAGTATCACCCCGATCGCAACAGCGGCGAGGGTGCGGCCGAGGCGGAGCTCAAGTTCAAGGAGGTCAAGGAGGCCTACGAGGTCCTCTCCGATTCGCAGAAACGGGCAGCCTATGACCAGTTCGGCCATGCCGGTGTCGACGGTGCGGCCGCCGGAGCAGGAGGCTTCGGTGGCGGCGGGGCCAGCTTCAGCGACATCTTTGGCGACGTGTTCGGTGACATCTTCGGTGGTGGCCGCGGCGGGCGCCAGCAGGTCTATCGTGGCGCCGATCTGCGCTACAACCTGGAGCTGAGCCTCGAGGATGCGGTAGCCGGCACCACGGTCAAGATCAAGGTGCCCACCTGGATTCAGTGCGAGACCTGCGACGGCAGCGGGGCGCGCAAGGGCAGTGCGCCCAAGACCTGTGGCACCTGTCACGGTGCGGGGCAAGTGCGCCTGCAACAGGGGTTCTTCTCGGTACAGCAGACTTGCCCGACCTGTCATGGTCGCGGGGAGGTTATCGAAGACCCCTGTCCCACCTGCCACGGCCAGGGCCGGGTGCAGAAGACCAAGACCCTCTCGGTCAAGGTGCCGGCGGGCGTGGATACCGGCGACCGCATCCGTCTGGCGGGCGAGGGCGAGGCCGGCGAGAACGGCGGGCCGCCTGGCGACCTGTACGTGCAGGTGCACGTGCGCGAGCACCCCATCTTTACCCGAGACGATGCCAACCTGTACTGCGAGATGCCCATTCCCTTCACCCGTGCGGCGCTCGGTGGTGAGGTCGAGGTGCCTACCCTCGATGGCAAGGTCAAGCTGAAGATTCCCGAGGGTACCCAGACCGGGCGCATGTTCCGTCTGCGAGGCAAGGGCGTGAAGCCGGTGCGTGGCGGCCCGCAGGGTGATCTCATCGTCCGTGTCGTGGTCGAGACCCCGGTCAAGCTCACCGCCGAGCAGCGCCGGCTGATCGAGGAACTCGACCAGTCGCTCACCGGCGGCGGCAGCAAGCACAGCCCCAACGCCCATGGGTGGCTGGACAAGGTGAAAGGATTCCTGAAGGACGTGGGGCTGTAAGGCCCCACCCCGGCCCTCCCCGCAAGCGGGGAGGGGGAATGGGCTTCTTCCCCCATTCACGGGGGCGGGGGCGCAGGCCCGCTCCTCCACCGCTTGCGGGAGGGCTGAGCGGAAGCTAAAGATGGCCTTTCCGCGCTCTCGCCGCTTGTGCAGGGAGCGAGGGCGAAGAAACTATGCACCTTTCTGCTCCTCCCCCGCTTGCGGGGGAGGCTGGGAGGGGGCAATACGGCGGTCGTCTCAGACCACGATCGACCACCTGATACACCGAAAGCAACAGAACAGAGAAGACACCATCATGATGCGAGTCGCAGTCGTCGGCGCCGCCGGGCGCATGGGCCGGAACCTCATCCAGGCCGTCCACCAGCACCCCGAACTGGAACTCACCGCCGCCACCGAGCGGCCCGATTCCGACATGATCGGCCTGGATGCCGGCGAACTGGCCGGGGTGGGACGCCTGAACGTGCCGATCTCGCACAGCCTCACCAAGGTGGTGGACCAATTCGACGTGGTCATCGACTTCACCAGCCCCGAGGCCACCATGATCCACCTCGACATCTGCCGCGAGCACGGCCGCAAGATGGTCATCGGCACCACCGGCCTGAGCGATGAACAGAAGGCGCGCATCGATCAGGCGGCCGAGGACATTGCCGTCGTCTTCGCGCCCAACATGAGCATCGGCGTCAACCTCTGTTTCAAGCTGCTGGAGCTGGCCGCACGGGTGATGGGCGAGGACGCCGACATTGAGATCATCGAGGCTCACCACCGCCACAAGGTCGATGCCCCCTCCGGCACCGCCCTGCGCATGGGCGAGGTCGTGGCCGAGACCCTGGGACGCGACCTCAAGGAAGTTGCGGTCTATGGCCGCGAAGGCCACACAGGGCCGCGTGATCGGCGCACCATCGGCTTCGAGACCATCCGTGCGGGCGATGTGGTGGGTGAGCACAGCGTCTGGTTCGCTACCGAAGGTGAGCGCGTGGAGATCGTGCACAAGGCCTCCAGCCGCATGACCTTCGCCAACGGCGCGGCGCGCGCCTGCGCCTGGCTGGCCGCCCAGGACAAGGGGCGCTTCGACATGCAGGACGTGCTGGGGCTGCGCTGAGCGGCGCACTGAAGATGCCTTGTGGGCGAGACAGGGGAGTTTTGCCCACAAGGGCCCCGCAGTACCAAAGGGTTCCGGGGCGGCGGTCAGAGCTGCTCGCCCAGTTCCATCAGTATCCGACCTTCAGGGTGATTGCTCGCCGGGCCATCGGGACCGTAGTACCAGGCAATCGCGGCGCGGACCAGGTGACGCTGGCGACGGGGAATGGTGGCCGGGCCGTCGCCCGCAGCGAGCTGGCGGGCGGTGTCAAGCAGAGTCTCGCGGGCGACCTGGGCGCAGGGCGAGCCGCCGGGGGGATAGGCGGCTTCCACATAGGTGCGCAGGGCCTCGGCCAGCTGCACGGCTTGCGCCGGGGGGCAGTCGAGGGTGACGACCTTTCCCGCCATCAGCTCTTGCCGTAGACCGGGATCGCCGCGCCGGTGACGCAGCGCGCGGCCTCAGAAGCGAGAAACAGCACCACATCGGCCAGTGCCTCGGGCGGTACCCACTGGCTGAAATCGGTGTCGGGCATGGCCTCGCGGTTCTGCGGAGTGTCGATGGTGCCAGGCAGGATGCAGTTGACGGTGATGTTGTCGAACTTCGTCTCGGCGGCGATGGATTCAGTGAGCGTCTTGACCGCGGCCTTGGAAGCGCAGTACGGCCCCATGCGCCCCTTGGGTTGCAGGGCGGCGCGCGCCGACACATTGATGATCCGTCCCCAGCCATTTTCCAACATGTGGGGCAGTGCGGCGCGGCAGGTGTAGAACACCGAGCGTGCGTTGAGATTCATCATGAAGTCCCAGTCGCGGTCTTCGGTGTCCTGGATCAGCGGTCCCATGGTGAAGCCGCCGGCGATGTTGGCGAGGATGTCGATGCGCCCGAAGCGGTCGATCACCGCCTCCAGGGCAGCGCTCACCGATTCGGGTTTGAGCAGGTCCACCACGAAGGCCTGCGTCTCGGCACCGGCAGGCAGTTGCTCGTCGATCACCGCCTGGATCACCGGTTCGCTCAGGTCGAGCAGGGCGACACGCGCACCGCGTTCGGCGAAGGCGCGTGCTACCGCGCGTCCCAGATTGCCGGCGGCGCCGGTGACTACCGCCACCTTGTTATCGAATTCGCTGGACATGGATTTCCTCCCTGGCACATTGTCTGCTTGTGGTTCTTCGATTCCATCAGCATAGCAGGACAGAAGATGACGACAGCGTCGCAATTGCCGGGTATGAAACAGGGTTTAGAGCGCCTGTTCGAGGCTTCCCCGGCAGTGGCCTCCTCGGCGGAGACACCGGAGGGAGAGGCGTTCGGCGCAGAGCTGAAACGCTTGTTCGCCGATGGCGAGCTGGAGATCGAGGAGCTGTCGCCCGAATTGCAGGCGCTGCTGCGTCAGTGGCTGGCTGGCGGCGCCGAGCTGCCGCTGCCGCTGGCCGGTGGCGGCCAGGCATTGCCGTCGGTAGTGGCGGGGGAGGGGCAGTCACCGGTCGCGTCGTTCGCCACGATCGGTGGTCTGCTCTCGCAGCGACCGGCCGGTGGTTCAGGTGATGCCCTGTCGGCAGCGATGGCCGCCGCGCTCGATTCAGCCGATCCTGAGATCCCCGGATTCGATGATCTCCTGGCCCTGGCCGACAACACCCGCCAGGCCTTGGTGGGCGCGAATGCGGCCGGCGAGGCGCTGGTCAGCGCTACCGGAGCACGCGCCCTGCCGGCTCGCGAGTTGCTGGCGATGCCCCTACCGCAGCCGGTAGGCAGTCCACCTTGGGGGGGGGCCTTGGGCGAGCGCCTGCAATGGATGGTCAAGGGCGATGTGCAGCAGGTGGAACTGAAGATCACGCCGCCCAACCTGGGGCCGCTGGAGGTGCGTCTGACCATCAACGATGACAAGGCCAGCGTGAGTTTCGTGTCGCATCACGCCCTGGTGCGCGATGCCATCGAGGCGGCGCTGCCGCGCCTGCGCGAGATGCTGGCCCAGGAGTCGCTGCAGCTGGTGCAGGCCGAGGTGGGCGATGGGGCAAGGCACTCGCCGGGTGACGAGACCGGCAACGACACCGGGACACGCGGTGAGCAGGCGACGGTCGCTGCGCCGGCAGGCGACGCCCTGGAGGAGGGGGTGAGCGTCGAGCAGCACGCTGGGGCCCTTGTCGGGAAGGGGTTGCTCGACCTGTTCGCCTGAGTCCGGTCGCCCGGTTCAATGCGTGACCGCGTCGCTGCTATGATGTGCGCGTTACTTGAGGAGGGGGATACGCGTGCGCAGCCTGATCAAACTCATCGTCGCCGTGCTGCTGATGGTGCTCGGAGCGGCCTTCGCCATCGTCAATGAGCAGCCGGTGGAACTGGATCTCTATTTCGTGGCCGTGAGCATGCCCTTGTCGATGATCCTGCTGCTGGCCTTGGGGGTCGGTATCCTGCTCGGTTTGCTGGCGAGTTTCCTCTATTTCGTGAAGATCCGGAAAGAGAACGCGGACCTGCGGCGCCATGTGCGCCTGGTCGAGCAGGAGGTGAAGAACCTCCGCAGCCTGCCGATCAACGATCGCTGACATTGTCATGCAGGAACTCCTCTGGTTGCTGCTGCCTGTCGCCGCCGCCTCCGGGTGGTGGGCGGCCATGCGCAGCCAGCGCAAGCAGCTCGCAGCCGGCAAGCGGCGTCACGATCCGGCCTATTTCCGGGGCTTGAACCACCTGCTCAACGAGGAGCCGGACAAGGCTATCGATGTCTTCATCGAAATGCTCGAGGTGGACAGCGATACCGTGGAGACCCACCTGGCCCTGGGCAACCTGTTCCGTCGGCGCGGCGAGGTCGATCGTGCCATTCGCATCCATCAGAACCTGATCGCGCGCCCGGCGCTCACCACCGAGCAGCGAGGCCAGGCGCTGCTGGAGCTGGGACAGGATTACCTGCGCGCGGGACTCTACGACCGGGCCGAAAACCTGTTCAACGAGCTGTGTCAGCACAAGCTGCACCTGCCACATGCCTTGCGCCACCTCCTCACCATCTACCAGCGGGAAAAGGACTGGGAGGCCTGCCTGCGGATTGTCGACGAGCTTGAACGCCATACCGACGCCGATCTGTCGGTCGAGCGTTCGCAGTATTATTGTGAACTCGCTGGCGAGGCCGAACGCCAGGGACAGCGCAAGCGCGCTGTGGCCCTGTTGCGCAAGGCCCTGGCGGCCGACCGGGGCTGCGTGCGCGCCAGTCACCAGCTGGCCCGCATGGAGCGCGAGTCGGGCAGTGCCGCTGACGCCTTCAAGCTGTATCTCGCCACGGTGGACCGGGACCCGGACTACCTGCCCGAGGTGGTAGAGGAGGTCGTGCAGACCAGTCGCGTACTGAGGCGACACGATCGCCTGCGCCGGTTCCTTGAGGACATGGCGGCGCGCTATCCCAACCGGGGCGCGGAACTGCACCTGGTGGACTTGATCCGCGAGACCGAGGGTGAGCAGGCAGCACTCGACTACCTGAACGATTACATCGCGCGCACGCCGTCGCTGCTGGGCCTGATGCGTCTGCTGGAGCTGCGCTGTGAACGTGCCGACGGACACAACGGCACTCTGCTCGCCCAGGTGCGCGACCAGTTGCGGCGACTGATGCGTGAGCGCGCCGCCTATCAGTGTGGCAAGTGCGGTTTCGAGGCCAAGCAATTGCACTGGCAGTGCCCGAGTTGCCATGCCTGGGCGACCATCCGGCGCCGTCCGTTGCACGATGCAGACGGCTGATTTCCTGCAATACGAGAACCATGTCATGACCGAAGTTTCCTCCCCCCGCGTGATCGTGGCCCTGGACTACCCGGCCGAGGCGCCTGCCCTGGCGTTGATCGACCAGCTCGACCCCGGCATGTGCCGGTTGAAGATCGGCAAGGAGATGTTCACTCGCCTGGGACCGGACTTCGTGCGTCGGGTGATCGATCGCGGTTTCGAGGTGTTTCTGGACCTCAAGTACCACGATATCCCCAACACCGTGGCTGCTGCCTGCGAGGCGGCCGCCGACCTGGGCGTATGGATGCTCAATCTGCATGCCTCGGGCGGGCGACGCATGATGGAGACGGCAATGGCGCGCCTGGCGCAGCGCCAGGAACGCCCTCTGTTGGTTGCGGTGACCATCCTCACCAGCCTGGGGGCCGATGAGCTGGCCGAGATCGGCTTTGCCGGCAGTCCCGAAGACAACGTACGGCGACTGGCGGGGCTGGCCGCCGACTGCGGGCTTGACGGTGTGGTCTGCTCGCCACGCGAGGCGGCCAGCCTGCGTGCGCAGCAGGGCGATGACTTTCTGCTGGTGACCCCAGGGGTGCGCCCGGCGACCGCCTCGCTGGACGACCAGACCCGGGTGATGACCCCGGGCGATGCCATCCGTGCCGGTTCCAGTTACCTGGTGGTCGGCAGGCCCATCACGGCAGCGGCCGATCCGCTGGCTGCGCTCTCGGCCATCGCTGAAGAGGTTGCGGCTGCCGGTTGAGCTGAAAAACCCCGATTTTCTTACCCCGATATAAAAAGAACCTTGGGGCAGAGCGCTCGCCGGTCTGGTAGCTTTAGGCGCCACTAATGTATTGATGCAGAATCTTTGCGCCATCGGTTCGTGTAATCAATCGGTTAAGGCGACATCCTCACGTTCTGCATCAGAACATCTCACTGGAAATCGCAATGCTGGAGGAGCGCCCGCATGATCAATCCCGTTGGCTCTGACGAGCTCAAGCCCCTGTTCGTATACGACGACAAGGAACACGAAGCGCTGATGCACGAGGCCGAATCGTTACCGTCGCTGGTCATCAGCTCGCAGGCCGCCGGCAATGCCGTGATGCTGGGCGGTGGCTATTTCAGTCCGCTCAAGGGCTACATGAACGTGGCCGACGCCATGGGCGCTGCCGACAAGATGACGCTCACCGACGGCTCCTTCTTCCCGGTGCCGGTGATGTGCCTGGTCGAGAGCACCGAGGCCATCGGTGACGCAAAGCGCATCGCGCTGCGTGACCCCAACGTCGAGGGCAACCCGGTGCTGGCGGTGATGGACATCGAGAACATCGAGGAGGTCAGCGACGAGCAGATGACCTTCATGACCGAGAAGGTCTATCGCACCACCGACATGGAGCACCCCGGCGTCAAGGCCTTCAACAGCCAGGGTCGCATCGCCCTGTCTGGCCCCATCAAGGTGCTGAACTTCAGCTACTTCATCACCGACTTCCCGGACACCTTCCGCACCGCGGTGGAGATCCGCAACGAGATCAAGGAGCGCGGCTGGAACAAGGTCGTCGCCTTCCAGACCCGCAACCCCATGCACCTGGCACACGAGGAGCTGTGCCACATGGCCATGGAACGGACCGGCGCCGATGGCCTGGTGATCCACATGCTGCTGGGCAAGCTCAAGCCGGGCGACATCCCCGCGCCAGTGCGCGATGCAGCCATCCGCAAGATGGTGGAGCTGTACTTCCCGCCGAACAGCGTGATGGTCACCGGCTACGGCTTCGACATGCTGTATGCCGGCCCGCGCGAGGCCGTGCTGCACGCCTACTTCCGCCAGAACATGGGCGCGACCCACTTCATCATCGGCCGTGACCACGCCGGCGTGGGCGACTACTACGGCGCCTTCGACGCCCAGACCATCTTCGACGAGGAAGTGCCGCCGGGCGCACTGCAGATCGAGATCTTCAAGGCCGACCACACCGCCTGGTCGAAGAAGCTCAACAAGGTGGTGATGATGCGCGAGGCACCGGACCACACCAAGGAAGACTTCATCCTGCTCTCCGGCACCAAGGTGCGCGAGATGCTGGGCCAGGGTATTGCCCCGCCGCCCGAGTTCTCCCGCCCCGAGGTGGCGCAGATCCTCATCGACTACTACCAGAGCCTGAACAAGTAACAGGCCGGGCGGTTGCCGCCTGAAGGGCCCGCTCCGGTGCGCCGGGGCGGGTCTTTTCGTATGGGGCCGGCTGTGCCATGGTGGGCGCATGGACGAGGAATACCGTTACCAGCCACTCGAAGAAGAGCCTGTTTGCCAGGGTTTCCTGAAGATCCACCGTCACCGCCTGCGGCACGCCAGCTTCCGTGGCGGCTGGTGCCCGGAGATCGTGCGCGAGCGCATCGAGGGCCTCGCAGCGGTCTCGGTGCTGCTCTACGATCCCGCCGAGGATGCGGTGGTGCTGGTCGAGCAGTTCCGCGTGGGCTTGATGGGGCAGGTCGAGCCCCCCTGGACCCTGGAGACGGTCTCGGGCTTCTGCGACAAGACGCGCGAGACGCCCGAGGCGGTGGCGCGGCGCGAGGTGGCCGAAGAGACCGGTTGTGTGCTGCGTGCGCTGTATCCGATCGGTGCCTTCTTCGTCAGTCCCGGCATCTCGGTCGAGCGCATTCACCTGTTTGTGGGGGAGGTGGACAGTGGCCAGGCCGGCGGCATCCATGGTCTGCCGGAAGAAGGCGAGGAGATCCGCGTGGTGGTGATGCCGCGTGCGCAGGCGCTGGCCGAGTGCTTCGGGCGTATCAACTCCACCAGCGCGTTGATTGCCCTGCAATGGCTGGAGCTGGCGCGGCGCGACGGTCGCCTCGCGTGACTCAGTCCAGGGCGATGACCCGTGCCCGGATCGTTACCTCGTCGTGTGCACGAGTGCGCGCGGACAGGCCGATGCCCCGCTCGCGTTGGCGGCCATGCGTCTCGATGCTGCCGATCGACAGCCATTCGCCGAGGCGGCCACTGGTCACGGTTTCGGCGTCTTGCAGGGAGAAACGTCCCCCGGCGGCTTCCCGCTGATCCTGCTGGTAGACCTCGAGTGTGACCTGATCACCATGCACCCGTGGCAGCACCAGGATGCCGGTGTGCAAGTCCTTGTAGCGCACGCTCAGGCGTTGTTCGGTCTGGTTGCTCTGGCGGGACTGTTCGACCGTGTAGATCGGCACCGAGCGACCGATGCGGATCAATGCAGGGTGCCCGTCCAGGGTGCGCACCCGTTGCACGCGCTCGCCATCTCGCCGGGTGTGGCCTTCCATGAAGCGGATGCGTGCCCGGCCATCGTGGGTGCGCAGATCGGCCTCGGTCTTGCGCTGTCCCTGTTCGCGACCGACTTCGACCTCGATCAGCAGGCGACGCAGCGGCTGGTCCAATTCGCCGATCAGCCAGCGGACCTCGGCCAGGCGCTCGGCCGGGGCGCGCACGATCAGGCGATCGCCCCAGGCCGAGACGCCGCCGTCCTTGCCCAGCAGCGCCTGCAGCTGGGGTACCAGATCGGCAGCCGGGCGGTGGCGCACGGTGAACAGTGCCGTCTCGGTGGCAGCGAAGACGAGCTGGGAGCCGAGCAGCAGGCAGGTGATCAGCAGGCGGATGTGTGGCGTCATGGTTTCAGTCTAGCCTGAATATTTCACCCGTCGAACAGCGCCGGCACCGTCCCCCCTTTATCATCGCCCTGGGTGTGAAGGGTTAGCCGTCTTCCAGCATCCGCACCATGCGCCGATGGGGAATGCCGGCGTCGTCGAATACCTCGCCCTCGGGCTGGAAGCCGAAACGGCGATAGAAGGGTTCTGCCGTGCACTGGGCGTTGAGAAAAACGCTGCGCAGTCCCGCGCCCCGGGCCTCTGCCAGCAGGGTGCGCAGCAGCGCCGAGCCTACGCCCTGGCCACGCCAGTCGCGGTGTACCGCCATGCGACCGATGTGCCCGTTGGCCAGCAGGCGGCCGGTGCCGATGGCCTGTCCGTCGGGCGAGAGGGCCAGCAGGTGCAGGGCCTCGGCATCCTGGGCATCCTCTTCGAGCTCAGGTGGCACCCCCTGTTCATGGACGAAGACCGCAAAGCGGATGGCCAGCAGGGTCTCGCGCTCGCTGGCCCAGTCGGCGATGCTAATTTCAATCATCGGTCACCAGCCAGCCGCGTGCCAGCAGGGCCTCGACCACCGGGGCAGCATCTGCCGGCAGGCTGCCCCGCTCGAGACGGCGCCGGCGGCACAGTGTCTCGAGGGTCTGTGCGTGTGCACTATCGAACACCAGGCATTCACCTTGGCTGCAGAGCGCCAGACGGTCGGCGTCCAGTTCGACCAGGGCGAAACGCGCCCAGGGGTGGCGACGCAAGGTCGAGCCATTGAAGGCGGGCGAAGGTTCGGGGGGCTCGATCTCGAAGCCGGGCTTGGGTTCGGTCAGCCAGGCGGCGAGCCAGCGTCGGAAATCGGGGCTGTCGTCGGGTGCGACGCCGCCGATGAGACGGCGTGCGGCGGACAGGTCGCGGGGCTGGAGTCGCGTGGGCAGGTCGGTGTCGCTGCCGACATGGTCGCCGAGCTGTGGGCGTGCCGTCTGCGCAAGGTGTTCCAGCCAGGCTGCGGTGATCTCCAGGTCGGTGGGGCCGCGCATGCCTACCGACCAGGTCATGCATTCGCCCTCGGCCATGCCCCAGTGGCCCACATGGGGCGGCAGGTAGAGCACGTCGCCCGGTTCCAGTAGCCACTCCTCGCTCACCGGGAAATCGCGCAGCACGCGCAGCGGGCAGTCGGGCAGCAGGTCGTCGTCGGTGAAGCGGTGGTCGCTCAGGCGCCAGCGCCGACGTCCCTGTGCCTGTACCAGGAAGACGTCATAGCTGTCGGTATGTGGACCGACCCCGCCACCATCGACAGCATAGCTGACCATGATGTCGTCGAGTCGCCAGTCGGGAATGAAGTCGAAGGCGTCCAGCAGGTCCGCGACCTCGGGCAGATACTTGTCCACGTCCTGTACCAGCAGGGTCCAGTCGCGCTCGGGCAGGGCGGCGAAGTCACTGTCCTCGAAGGGGCCGTGCTGCAAGGTCCATTCGCCATCGCTGTGTGCGATCAGCCGGCTCTCGATGCCCTCTTCGCAGGCCAGGCCGGCGAGCTCCTCCGGCGCGAGCGTCAGTTGCTCCGGATTGATGGCCTGACGCAGCAGCAGGGGGCGCTGGCCCCAGTAGCGGTCGAGAAATTCGGACCGGTCGATGTCGAGGAATGCCAGTGTCATGTCGTGTTGTGGTGCGCTACTTCTCGGTATCCCGTCATGGCGGGCGATTGCGATATTCGGGCATTGGCTATGCCGAAAAGGTATTGTAACGGTTGGCATGAACAGACAGTGGGGCAGCCTTGCGTCGTACCTTGAACGGCCTGCGAAGGCTTGAACTTTGTGGGTTCTACCGGTCTAATGCGGCACAAGCAGCTCGCCCGTATCGGGCTCACGTCGCACTTTACCCTCCGACCACACCAGCAGAGGCCCGTTCACTCGCTAAGGAATTCATTATGGGGAGGAAAACCATGTTCCAAAAAACCGAAAACAAGATTGTTACCCGTATCGCACCGCTGGGCCTGGCGATAGGCCTGGCTCTGGGGGGGATGGGAGTCGCCAGTGCCTCATCGCACGGTGGTGGCGGCGTTGCCGGTCCTTACCTCACCGACGCCGAGGGCAAGGCGGTATTTACCGGCTTCAGCAAATGCTGGAAGACGGTCGGTGGGGTGGCCACCGCGGTTCCCGAGTGTGGCGACCCGGTCATGAAGCAGGAAGAAAAGAAAGAAGCTCCGAAGGACTCGGATGGCGACGGCGTGGTCGACGGCCGTGACGAGTGCCCCAACACCCCGAAAGGTGTCGAGGTCAATGCCTTCGGTTGCCCGCTGGACACCGATCACGATGGCGTGGCCGACTACATGGACAAGTGCCCCAACAGTCGTCCGGGGGCGCGTGTCAATGCCGAGGGTTGCGAAATCATCGAGAACATCACCCTCCAGACCACCATCGACCATTTCGATTTCGACAGCGCCGAACTGAAACCCGCCATGATGTCGGTTCTGGAGGATATCGCGGCCAAGCTGAAAGCCTCGCCAGGCAATGAGCAGGTGCTGCTGATCGGCCACACCGATTCCACCGGACCGGAAGGCTACAACCAGCGTCTGTCCGAGCGTCGTGCGCAGTCTGCCGCCGACTACCTGGCTGGCAAGGGCATCACCAACCTGAGTCTCAAGGGCATGGGTGAGCGTGAGCCGGTGGCCGACAACGCTACCCGTGAAGGCCGTGCCGCCAACCGTCGTGTGGAGATCGTGATCAAGTAATTGCTACGGTACCCACCACAAAAAAGCCGCGGCTGTTGCCGCGGCTTTTTTGTTGCCCCCTTGTCAGGGCATCCCTGAAAAACCACACTTTCTCCTCCCCCATGGAAGGAGAGAGGTTGGGAAGGAGCTTTCCAACTAAGGAGTTACGCCCCCTCCTGACCTCCCCCGCAAGCGGGGGAGGAACTGGTTCGGAGGTTCCTCAGGGAAACAGAGATCCTTCGGAGACGACAGGTTCTCAGATCTTTCGGGCCTGTTCGGCTGCGTTGCCGATATAGCTCAGCGGGGTGAGTTCGCGCAGGGCGGCCTTGGCTTCCTCCGGCAGTTCCAGGCCATCGACAAAGGCCTGCATGCCCGCCTGATCCACGCGTTGTCCGCGGGTCAGTTCCTTGAGCTTTTCGTAGGGCTTCTCGATGCCATGGCGGCGCATCACGGTCTGGATGGGTTCGGCCAGTACCTCCCAGTTGGTCAGCAGATCCTCGGCCAAGCGCTGTTCGTCGGCTTCGAGCTTGCCGATACCGCGGCGCAGCGACTGCAGGGCGATCAGAGTATAGGCGAAGCCCACGCCCATGTTGCGCAGCACGGTCGAGTCGGTGAGGTCGCGCTGCCAGCGCGAGACCGGCAGCTTCATGGCCAGGTGATCGAACAGGGCATTGGCCAGTCCCAGGTTGCCCTCGCCGTTCTCGAAGTCGATGGGATTGACCTTGTGCGGCATGGTCGAGGAGCCGACTTCGCCCGCCACGGTCTTCTGCTTGAAGTAGCCCAGCGAGATATAGCCCCAGACATCACGCGCAAAGTCGATGAGGATGGTATTGGCGCGCGCGATGGCGTCGAACAGCTCGGCCATGTAGTCGTGCGGCTCGATCTGGATGGTGTAGGGGTTCCACTCCAGCCCCAGCGACTCGACGAAGTCGCGCGCGAAGGCCGGCCAGTCGATCTCCGGATAGGCCGCAAGATGCGCATTGTAGTTGCCCACCGCGCCGTTGATCTTGCCCAGCAGGGGCACCCTGGCGATCTGTTCGCGCTGGCGGCGCAGGCGTGCCACCACGTTGGCCATCTCCTTGCCCAGCGTAGTGGGCGAAGCTGGCTGGCCGTGGGTACGTGAGAGCATGGGCAGTTCGGCGTGCGCATGCGCCAGGGCGCGGATGTCTTCGATCACGCGGTCGAGCTCGGGCAACAGCACCTGTTCGCGGCCGGCGCGCAGCATGAGCGCGTGTGACAGGTTGTTGATGTCTTCCGAGGTGCAGGCGAAGTGGATGAACTCGCTGACTGCCTCGAGCTCGGCGTTGCCGGCGATGCGCTCCTTGAGGAAATACTCCACGGCCTTCACGTCGTGGTTGGTGGTGCGCTCGATCTCCTTGATGCGCCGGGCGTCGGCTTCGCCGAAGTCGGCGACGATGCTATCGAGCAGGGCATTGGCGGCATCCGAGAAGGGCGGTACTTCGCCAATGCCGGGATGACGTGACAGGGCCTGCAACCAGCGGACCTCGACAGTCACGCGGTGATGGATGAGACCGTATTCGCTGAAGATCGGCCGCAGGGCCTCGGTCTTGCCGCCGTAGCGGCCGTCGATGGGGGAAACTGCGGTAAGGGTGCTCAGTTGCATGCCTGTCTGCTCCATTTGCTGGGGATAACCGGAGGCACCGGAAAAACGCGGCATTATACTGAGACAACCCTAAGTAAAGCCACGCTCCCCGTGGGCGGGCCTCAGGTCACACCGTTTGTTCCAGCAGGGTACGGGCAGTGGCCGCCAGGCGACGACGTCCCAGCAGGAACTGCCAACGTTTGCCGCCACATTGACGCCAGAGCACGACAGCGCGCAGCCCGGCGAGCAGGCAGGCGCGGATATCGTCGGCGATCTTCGGGTTCTGCAGGTACAGAGGTTCGCCCTTGACCAGGATGGGCGGCGGCACCGGGCTGACATGGCGCTGGTACAGGCGGGCGAGCTGGGCGTGCAGGGGAAAGTCCGGCAGGTCGAAATGCACCTGTTTGTCTTTCAGCTGTTCCAGCTCGCGACCGAGCTCGGCGAGCCGTTCCTGGTCGCGGCGCAGCTTGTCGCCATGATGCAGCAGACCGATCACGTAGCGCGCGATCTCCAGATCACGCGAGGCCGGCGATTCGAGCTGTTCGACCAGAGTCAGCAGGCCCAGGCGCACCCCGGCAAGGTTGCCGAACACCGCCTCGGTGCTCTCGGGCTCGAAGGTGAACAGCGAGCCGATGCTGGCTGCCATGGCCTGTTCGTCGGCGCGGCCGTGGCGCGCCAGGTCACGCACCAGACGTGCGGCCTGGAAGACCCCGGCCAGGGCCAGGGTGCGCTCGTTGTCGTCGTGGTGGCTCATCGGATGATGCCTCCGCCCAGACAGATGTCGTCCTGGTAGAACACCACCGACTGACCCGGGGTGATGGCGCGCTGGGGCTCGGCAAAACGCACCTGCGCCAGCTCGCCGTCGAGGGTGACTTCGCAGGCCTGCAGGGGTTGACGATGACGACAGCGTGCACGACAGGTGAATTGCGCGGCGGGTGGCTGGCCCGCCACCCAATGGAGCTGCTCGGCGGTGAGTTCCCGTCGCAGCAGGGCAGGGTGATCGTGGCCTTGCACCACGCGCAGCACGTTGCGTTCGAGGTCCTTGGCGGCCACGAACCAGGGGCGGTTGTCGCCATCGGCGCGTCCACCAATGCCCAGGCCCTGGCGTTGCCCGATGGTGTAGTACATCAGGCCCTGGTGGCGGCCGATCACCTCGCCTTCGAGCGTCTCGATGTCGCCCGGCTGCGCGGGAAGGTATTGCGCCAGGAAGTCACGGAAGCGGCGCTCGCCGATGAAGCAGATACCGGTACTGTCCTTCTTGCGGAAGTTGGCAAAACCGGCCTGCTCGGCGATCTGCCGCACTGTGGGCTTGGGCAGATCGTGCAGCGGGAACAGGGCATGTTGGAGAGCACGCTGCCCCAGCATGTAAAGGAAATAGGTCTGGTCCTTGTTCTCGTCGGCGGCACGCACCAGTTCGCAGCGGCCATCGGGCAGGCGGCGGATGCCCGCGTAATGGCCGGTGGCGATGTAATCGGCCCCCAGGTCGAGGGCATAGTCGAGAAAGGCCTTGAACTTGATCTCACGGTTGCACAGCACGTCGGGATTGGGCGTGCGCCCGGCTCGGTATTCGGAGAGAAAGTGCTCGAACACCCGGTCCCAGTACTCGGCCGAGAAGTTGATCGTCAGCAGCTCGATGCCCAGGCGCTCGGCGACCTGTTGTGCATCGGCCAGGTCCTCGGCGGCCGAGCAGTATTCTTCGGTGTCGTCCTCTTCCCAGTTCTTCATGAACAGGCCGGTGACCCGGTAGCCGGACTCGAGCAGGCGCAGGGCGGCCACCGAGGAGTCGACGCCCCCGGAAAGACCGACGATCACATGGGCACCTGTCTCAGTCGTCATTGCCGGTCTCCAGGTCGTGCAGCAAGTCCAGCGGATGGGCGATGCCCCGCTCGGCGTCGCGCACGCATTCCATCACCAGGGGGCTGCGCAGGGGCAGGCGGCCAGAGGCCAGTTCATCTGCCTCTGCCCAGCGCAGGCCCAGGATGGCCGGGTCGCGGACCTGGTCGGCGATCTCGCCGTCGGTCTCGCCGAGAAAGCAGAAGCGCAGGTAGGTGTCGCCATCGGCTCTGGTCTGCCAGCGGTAGATGCCGAGCAGGGCAGTGGGGCGAAAGGCCAGGCAGGTCTCCTCGCGAACCTCGCGAATCACCGCATTATGCAGGGACTCGCCGGGTTCCAGGTGCCCGGCCGGTTGGTTGTATACCGGCGCGCCATCCGGTGCCTCTTCGACCAGCAGGTGACGACCAGCCGAGTCGCGGATGACGGCGGCGACAGTGACGCGGGGGCTCCATCTCATGAGCACATTCTACTCGTCGGCAGGAAGCAGAAACAGAAACCCCGGCACGAGGCCGGGGTTTACAGGGCAGGACGGGGAGAATTACTCGTCGCTGCCGAAGATGCCGAGAATCTGCAACAGGCTGATGAAGATGTTGAAGATGGTCAGGTACAGGCCGTAGGTGGCCATGATGTAGTTGGTCTCGCCGCCACGCACGATGCGCGCGGTGTCAAACAGGATGAAGCCGCTCATCACCAGGATCACGCCGGCAGAGACGGCCAGGGACAACGCCGGCAACTCCAGGAAGATGTTGGCGACCATGGCCACCACCAGCACCATCATGCCGGCGAACAGGAAGCCGCCGAGGAAGCTGAAGTCGCGCTTGCTGGTCAGGGCGTAACCCGACAGGCCAAGGAAGATCACCCCGGTGCCCCCAAAGGCGGTGGCGATGATCTGCGGCCCGTTCGGCAGCGCCAGGTACATCGACAGGATCGGCCCCAGGCCGAAGCCCAGCAGGCCGGTAATGAGGAAGATCACGCCGATGCCGGCAGCCGAGTTGGCGGTGCGCGGCAATACGAAGATGCCCAGCACCATCGAGACGATCACCGAGACCATGTAGGCGATCGGCGGCATGTTCATGCTGATCGACACCCCTGCCATCAGGGCGCTGAAAAACAGCGTTGCCGACAGCAGCAGGTAGGTGTTCTTGAGAACCTTGTTGATCGAGCCCGCCTGTGTGGCGGTGCCGGAAACAACGGGTTGATAGCGATTCATGGTGTCATTGCCCTCCCAAGGCATCAGGAAACCGTAATCCTGTCACGAATAAGACCCCGTGCCGGGGCCAAAGTTCGCTCCAGCATACTGAAAAAGGCGCCGGGGTCAATGCGACAGAGGCGCGGCAAAGACGGTTGTTTTACGGGGGATTTCCGGTATATTGCCCGCCTCTGGCCACAGTGCCTGAGCGCGCCGTCGCCCCGAAGGGGATAAGGGCCTGTTTCGGCACCCCTCCCGGCCGTTTCCACACGTGGGGGGAGGGGAATGCAGAACCTTTTCAGGGGTTCTTCAGAACCAGGCGCAGTGGACAGGAAATCCGGAGAGGTGGCAGAGCGGTTGAATGCAACGGTCTTGAAAACCGTCGAGGGTTAACGCCCTCCGTGGGTTCGAATCCCACCCTCTCCGCCAGTACACGAAGGCCCCGCCTGGGGCCTTTGTCATGTCAGGAGCGGATCGGGATGACAAATGATTGGCGGCCTCCGCCTCGATTCTGCGTCCCCATTTGGCCCATGTACGTTCAGGGCGCCAATCCTTGCTCCCTTACGCCTTGGTTGTTCCCGCGAGTGCTTCCTGGTCTTCAAGGGTGCTTGTAACAACCTGTATTCGCGCGCAAAATCACGGCCGACAGGGAAGTGACCATGACGCCTGAACAACAAGTGCGAGAAAAGATCGACGAACTGCTCGCCCAAGGCGGCGGGAACATCCAGGATCCGGGCGAGGCCCACATTCACGCAGGGCGGGCGTTGCCATTCGCGAGTTTCCGCTACCGGGACATGGCTTTGCCAACTACCTGCTGTACGTGGATGGCGCACGGCCGCTGGCGTCATCGAGGCGAAGAAGGAAGGTGCCACGTTCAGTGGCGCCGAGCCCCAGTCCGACAAATACACCACGGGGCTGCCGGAAACCCTACCGGGCTGGCAACGTTCGCTGCCGTTTTCCTACCAGTCCACCGGTACAGAAACACGCTTTGCCAATGGTATTGATCCCCAACCGCATTCGCGATCAGTATTCGCGTTTCACCGCCCCGAGCAACTGGCCGAATGGCTGGACTCCGAACCACGGCGAATCGCCGATGACCGAGGCGAATACGGCATCGGCGGTAAGACCTTCATCGCTATCAGCTTCATCCCACGACAGGTAGGTGCATGAAAACCCAACATCTGTGGATGGTCCGCGCCGGAGAAGGTGGCAAGTGGATCGATGAGTTCCGCAAGCACCAAGTGGTTGCCGTGGGTTGGCCGCAATTGGGGCCTATAAACGTTGGAGTCTCGCGGGAAGAAATCGCACATAAGGGGATGAAGGAGTGGCCCAATGCCAGTCGATCCACCATTGGTAGTAGTGCTGGACAGGTCTTTCGCTTCCTCAACGAATTGCAGAAGGGAGACATCGTGGTCAGCTATGATCCGAGTCGCCGCATTTATCACGTCGGGAAGATAGAGGGAGACCCTGAGTACCAGCCGGAGTTGATCGAGGAATTGCCCAGGGTTCGATCAGTCAGTTGGTTTGCAGAAGTATCCAGGGACAAGCTCAGTGTCCCAACACGCAATAGCCTCGGGGCAATCTCCACGCTATTTCAATTGCCACCGGAAGCCGCTGAAGAAATACTCGCTGTCTCGCAGGGAAAGGAAGCGGGAGAAACGGAGGACAAGGAGCAAGAGGACGACGATACCGAAGAGATTACACGCGACCTTCGCACTCGGTCTCACGAGTTCATAAAGGATCGCATTATCCGTCTCGAATGGTCGGAAATGCAGGAGCTGGTTGCCGGACTCCTGCGCGCGATGGGCTACAAAACGCGCATTTCACCCGCGGGGGCCGACCGGGGAAAGGATATCATCGCTTCGCCGGACGGGTTTGGTTTCGAACAGCCTCGCATTGTCGTAGAGGTCAAGCACCGACCCAATTGTGCAATGGATTCCTAGGCCATCCGAAGTTTTCTCGGTGGCCGGCACAAGGATGACAAGGGACTGTATGTGAGCACCGGCGGTTTCACAAAAGACGCCCGGTACGAAGCTGAAAGGGCGGCGATCCCCTTGGTCCTGATGGATCTGGATGACATCGCGCATGAGATACAGCGACACTACGACGAAATGGACATGGAAGCCAAGCGATTGATCCCATTGACCAAGATTTATTGGCCTGCTTGATAAGGAGATGAGCTGATGGCCAGAAGGAAACAGAACGTATTCGAGGACTTGGTCGAGCTGGCTGCAGGCATGCCGTGGTGGCTGGGGCTTTTGCTAGCCTTGATCAGTTATCTTGTTCTCCATTTCTTCGCCAGCGAGCCACCGAATGCGGTACGGGCTACAAACCTCGACCAGATGGGGCAGGTGGCTGCTGTCCAGCTTTACCGCACTTTGGCCGCGATTGGGCAATACCTGGTTCCTTTTGCCTTTGTTATCGGCGCCGGTGTTTCTGCCATTGGACGAATGAAGCGCAAGGCGCTGCTTGAAGAGACCGCAAAATCGACGGCCTCAGAGCCCGTCAAGTCCTTGTCCTGGCGGGAATTCGAGATGCTCGTTGGCGAGATGTTCCGGAACAAGGGATTCTCCGTTACCGAAACGGCAAAGGGTCCGGATGGCGGTGTCGATCTCGAACTGCGGAAAGCTGGTGAGTTGTCTCTGGTGCAATGCAAGCAGTGGCGTGCCACCAAGGTTGGCGTCAGTGTCGTTCGTGAGCTGTTTGGCGTCATGGCGGCCAGAGGCGCTGTCAGTGCCTATGTGGTCACGTCGGGTACGTTCACCGAAGAGGCCAGGAAGTTTTCCCGAGGGCGCAACATCATCCTGATTGATGGAAAAGCGCTCGAAAGGGAAATCCGCAGGCAGGCCAAATCCAGATCGAATATCACGGATATTGCCAGCGCACGGCGCGAACGTGAGCGCCCGATGCAAACCGTAGTCGTTCTGGACACGCCGCCCGATTGTCCGAACTGCGGCGCCAGCATGGTCAAGCGCGTGGCAAAGCAGGGATCTCATGCCGGAAAGGCATTTTGGGGCTGCAGTCGGTTCCCGAAATGCCGTGGAACCCGCGCTCTCGAATAAACTCGAGCAAACCTGAGTAAATTTGTACGAGCATCCCGATTCGGCCGGCGGAATGGGCAAGTTGTCCATTTCAGCCCGCGTGTTCCCGAAGAGCTCCCTTCGGGACAAACGAGCTATTTAACATAATCTGTATTATGCGAACTAATGGGGGGCTGGGGCAAGGTGTGCCGGGGCCGCCAGGCGTTTGTTATGCTCCTCGGCATGCAGCCGTTCTATTTCCCTGGCGAATTCGCCCTCGATCCCGACATCTGCTATCTCAACCATGCCGCGGTGGCGCCCTGGCCGAAGCGCACGGCGCTGGCGGTGGAGCGTTTCGCCCGCGAAAACATGCTTCGGGGTGCCAGCGATTACCCACGCTGGATGGAACTTGAGCAGCGGTTGCGCGAGCGCGCGGCCTGGCTGATCGGTGCGCCATCGCCCGATGACATCGCGCTGCTCAAGAACACCTCCGAGGGGTTGTCCTTCGTTGCTGGTGGTCTCGACTGGTCGCCGGGCGAGCGCATCGTCGGCATCAGCGACGACTTCCCCTCCAATCGTGTGGTCTGGGAATCGCTGGCAGCACACGGCGTTCACTTCGACAAGGTGGACGTGAATGCCGTTGCCGACCCGGAACAGGCACTGATCGACGCGTTGCGCCCCGAGACCCGGTTGATGGCGGTCAGCAGCGTGCATTTCGCCACCGGTCTGCGACTCGACCTGGCACGCCTGTCGGCGGCCTGCCGGGAGCGCGGGGTGCTGTTGTGCGTCGATGCTATCCAGTCGCTGGGTGCCCTGCCCTTCGATCTGCGCGAGGTGCCGGCGGATTTCGTGGTCGCCGATGGCCACAAGTGGATGCTGGGTCCCGAGGGGCTGGCAGTGTTCTACGTCAACCCGGCAATCCGCGACCGCCTGCGCCTGCTGGAATACGGTTGGGCCATGCGCGAGGTGGCCGGTGACTACGGCACAGGCAGCTGGCAGATTGCGCGCTCGGCCCGGCGCTTCGAATGCGGCAGCCCCAACATGCTGGGCATTCACGGACTGGAGGCCAGCCTGTCGTTGCTGCAGGAGGTGGGCATGGAGACGGTCGCCGGACATCTGCACCGCAATGTGCACTACCTGCGCGAGGGACTGTCGGCCCTCCCCGGGGTGCGGATCGTCACCCCGGCCCCGCCAGAACGACATGCCGGCATCCTGGCCTTCGCCGTCGAGGGCATCGCCAGCGAGACCCTGTACCGGCGGCTGATGGCGCGCCAGGTGATTTGCGCCTGCCGGGGTGGTTTTGTGCGTTTCTCGCCCCATTTTCATACCCGCGAGGCCACGCTGGAACGCACGCTCGAGATCCTGCGCGAGGAGATGGCCGCATGCAACGCACGTTCATCCTGATCGGACTGTTGCTGCTCCTGCTGGGGCTGTTCTGGCCCTGGCTGCGTCACCTGCCCTTCGGTCGCCTGCCGGGGGATATTGTCATCCAACGCGAGGGTTTCACCTTCTACTTCCCGGTCACCAGCATGATCCTGCTGAGCCTGGTGCTCAGTCTGCTGGCGTGGTGGTGGCGGCGCTAAGCGTCAGCCAGCGCGCTCCCGGTAGCGTATCAGGCGCTCCATCCCCTGCATCACCAGCGAATAGACCGCCGGCACCACCACCAGGGTGAGCAGTGTGGAGCTGATCATGCCGCCGATCACCGCCACGGCCAGCGGGCCGTTGGTGTCGGCGCCCGCACCTACCCCGAGGGCTGCGGGGAGCATGGAGAAGATCACGGTCAGCGAGGTCATCAGCACCGGGCGCATGCGGATGGGACAGGCCAGCATCAGGGCCTCGTGTACGCTGCGGCCCTCGGCACGCAGTTGATTGGTGAGGTCGATCAGCAGGATGGCGTTCTTGGCGACCAGGCCGATCAACAGGGTCATGCCGATCATTGAGTAGATGTTGAGCGTGTGGCCGGCCAGCCACAGACCGAAGATCCCGCCGACGATGGCCAGCGGCTGGGCGGTCATCACGATCAGTGGCTGGATCAGGGAGTTGAACTGGCTGGCCAGGGTCATGTAGACCAGGATCAGGCCGGTGGCCATGGCGAACAGCACATAACCCGTCGTCTTGCTGAACTCCTTGGCGCGGCCGATCAACTCGATGCGGTAGCCCGCGGGCAGCAGGTCGGCCGCCTCGCGCAGCACGATCTGCGCGGCATCGCCTTCGGCAATGGTCGGGGTGGCGAAGAAGGTGGCGGCGTATTGCAGGTTATAGCGCCCGATGGTCGCGGGGCCAAGACGCCGTTCCAGGCTGGCGACGCTGTCCAGGTGAATCATCTGTCCCGCACGGTTGCGAACCAGGATACGTTTCAGGTCTTCGGGTTGGCGGATCTGTCCGTCGGCCTTGAGGCGGATGTCATAGCGCTCGCCGTCGCCCGGTTCGTCGTTGTACTTGGCCACGTCCATGCCACCGGCCAGCACGCGCAGGGTGCGCCCCACGCTGGCGGTATCCAGGCCTGCCTGCCGGGCTTTCTCACGGTCCAGGCGTACCCGCAACTGGGGCATGTCGAGCTGGAGGTCGGTATCCAGGCTGCCGATCTCGGGAATCTGTTGCAGGCGTTGCCTGAGCGTCTCTGCCAATTGCGCCACACGCTCCAGGCGAGGACCGGTGAGCACGAACTGCAGGGGCTCCCCGCGCTGTCCGCCGATGATCGGTACCGGCGAGGCAAAGGCGCGGATGCCGGGGATGGCCTGCAATTCCTCGCGCACTGTCTCCAGGATCTGCTTCTGGGTGCGTTGGCGTCGTTCGCGCGGCACCAGGCTGACATATACCTCGCCCTTGTTGACCTGACCGCGCTCGCCAGTGCCGATGGTGGAGAACAGGCCATGGATCTCGTCGTGCTGCTGAAGCACCTGCTCGATACGCTGCAGGCGATCGCGGGTGTACTCGATGCCGGCTCCCTGCGGGGTGCGGAACGACACGATGAAGCGCCCTTCGTCCTCGTCCGGCATGAAGCCCTTGCCCAGTTGCCCCAGGAAGCCGCCGCTGCTGTACACCACCAGCGCCGACAGGCCGATGACCAGCCAGCGTTGTCTGAGTGTGCCCCCGAGCAGGCGACGGTAGCCGCCCTCCATGGCGCGAAACGCGGCTTCCAGTGCGCGATATACCGGCCCGTGCCGCGGTTCGACCCGCAGGTAACGGGCGCACAGCATGGGAGTGAGCGTCAGGGAGACAAACAGCGACACCAGGACGCCCAATACCACGACCACCGCGAAAGAGCCCACGAAGCGACCGATGATGCCCTGCATGAACACCACCGCGCCGAACAGCGCCACCAGAGTCAGGGTGGAGGCGAGCACCGCGAACATCACCTGGCGGGTGCCGCGTTCGGCCAGTGCGGCACGGTCCTCTTCCGGCGCCTCTTCCATGTGACGGTGGATGTTCTCCAGCACCACGATAGCGTCGTCCACCACCACGCCGATGAGCAGCAGCAGGCCGAGCAGGGTCATGACGTTGAAGGTGTAGCCGGCGAAGTACATGCCGGCGATGGCACCAAACAGGGACACCGGGATGGCCGTGGCCACGATCAGGGTCGAACGCAGACTGCGCAGGAACAGCCAGACCACCAGCGCTGCCAGCAAGGTGCCTTCCAACAGGTGTGATTGCAGGGCCTCGACGATCTGCAGGATACGGTCGGCATCGTCTACCACCACGTCCAGCCGCATCCCCGGTGGCAGCTGCGGCAGGATCTCCTCACGCAGCCGCCGCTTGGCCTCATCGATGATGGCCACGGTGTTGCTGCCCGAGATGCGCACCAGGCCCAGGCCGATCGCCGGCTCGCCGTCGTAGGTGGCGAGGCGCCGGAAATCGGCCTCGGCATCGTGCACTTCAGCGATGTCGCGCAGGTGGATGGGGCGGCCTTCGCGCCAGGCGACGATAAGGTCGTTCAGTGCCGCCACCTGGTGGAACTCGAAGTCGAGCTTGAGCTGGTACTCCCCTCGCCCGCTGCTCACGAAGCCGCCCGGCAGCTTCAGGTGTTCGCGCCCGAAGGCGGCGACCACTTCATCGACCCCGATGCCCAGTGCCGCCAGCCGGTCGAGCGCCAGGCTGACGCGCACCGTGCGTTCGCGGGCGCCGGCGATCACCACGTCGCCCACGCCGGAGATGGTCTCCAGGCGCTTCTTGATGACGTTGCGGGCATAGCGATCGAGCTGTTGCAAGGTGCGGTCGCCACGCAGCGCCAGCCACATGATCGGCAGGGAGCCGGCCTCGACTTTCTTGAGTACCGGGGTGTCGGCCTCGTCCGGCAGCTTGCGCAGGATCTCGTTGAGCTTGGCCTGCACCTCGTTGAAGGCGACGTCGATATCCTTTTCGAGCACGAACTGGATGACGACCAGCGACACCCCCGACAGCGACGACGAGCGGATGCTCTCGATCCCCGAAACACTGTTCACCGCCGATTCGACGACATTGGTGACCGCGGCATCCACGATAGCGGGATCGGCACCCGGTACCGTGGTGGAGACCGAGAGCATGGGGAAATCGATCTGCGGCAGACGGTCGACGCCGATGCGCTGGTAGGCAATAGTGCCGAAGAGGATCAGCACCAGGCTGGCCATCAGGGTCAGCACGTGCTGCCGGATCGACAGCGCCGGCAGATTCATTGCGTGTTCTCCGGCGCCTTCACGGAGACCCGGGCACCATCGCTCAGGTAGGCAGCGCCGTCGAGCACGACCCGGTCGCCGTCCCCGAGCCCGGACAGGATCTCCACCTGGCCGTCACGACGGATGCCGGTGACCACCGGGACTGCCTCGACCCGGTCGTCTTCGCGCAGCCGATAGGCCACGATGCCCGCCGGGCGCTGTACCAGCACGGCCTCGGGCACCAGGAGGGCGTTGCGATGGACCGTCAGCTCCACGTCCGCGTTCAGATGCAGGCCGGGCGGCCAGTCAGCCGTATTGTCGAAATCGGCCAGTGCGACGAGGGCACGATTGGCGTCCTCGAGCATGGGCAATACCTTGTCCAACCGGGTCTTCAGCCGCCGCCGTCCATCGTCCAGGATCACCGGCAGGCCGGGTTTCAGGCGGTTGGCCAGGGTGTCTGGAAAGTACAGGCGGGCTCGGAGGTGGCGGGTGTCGACGATGCGAAACAACGCCTTGCTGGCCGGCGACATGGGGTTGAGGTAGTCACCGACCGAGACCAGTCGTTGCTGTACCACGCCATCGATCGGCGAGAGGATGCGCGTATGCGACAGCTGGTAGTCGGCCTTCTCCAGCAGGGCGCGTGCATGCGCCAGCGCTGCCCGGGTCTGCTTGACCGCGGTGCGTGAGGCATCCAGCCGGGTATCGGGGACCAGACCCTTGGCGAACAGCCGCTGGTCACGCTTCAGGGTGAGTTGCTGATTGGCCAGGGTTGCCTCGAGACGGGCGATATCGGCCAGCACGGCCTTGCGGTCCAGGCGAAAGCCCTCGTCGTCCAGCCGCGCCAGCAGCTGGCCCTTGCGCACCGTATCGCCCTCGTCCACGCGGATCTCGACCACCTCGGCGCTCACCTTGCCGTGCAACAGGGGCGCGTTGCGGGCTTCGATCTGCGCTGGCACACGCACGCTTTCGCGGATCTCGCCCTGGTGCACGTTGACCAGAGTCACCGGCACGCCCTGTTGCACCGGCCAGGCGAGCAGCGGCCACAACAGCAGCAGATACAGGAACCGGACCATCACGTGCCCTCCTCCAGGCCGAGCGGGCCGCGCAACATGGCCAGGGCCAGGGCCGCGACCTGTTGTGGATCGCGCGGTGCCGGCTGCTCCAGCGCCAGATGGGGACGCAGGCCTTCCATGGCATCGTGCTGTTTGAGCATGCCCAGCACCATCTCCGAGAGCAGCAGGGCATCGCAGTCGGGGTTCAGCTCGCGCAGCAGCGCCATGAAGGGGATCTGGATGCGCGCGAACACCGCGTCGCCGAGAAATGCCAGGCGTTCACCGTCGCCATCGAGCAGTTCACGGTCGATCAGGCGCCGGAAGGCCGGTGAGTGACGGATCTCGCTGGCCGCGACGAGCAGGAAGTCGGCCAGCCGTTCGGCCGGCGCACCCGGGTGCTCCAGGGCCTCGAGCAGACGCTGGGCCTTCTCCTCGAAGGCGGCGGCCACCGCGGCGCGGTACAGCGCGGCCTTGTTCGGAAAATGGTTGTACAGCGCCGGTGGCGTGATGCCCACGGCAGTGGCGATATCGCGGACCGACACCCCGTTGTACCCCCTTTCACTGAAATGCTCGATGGCCGTCTCGAGCAGACGGTCGCGCGTATCTTCGCTGCGCCTGGCCAGCATGCGTCACCCCGAGGTGAATGAACGTTCGTTCATGATAGGTCGCCTAACGGGCATTGAAAAGCCCTGTGCGGTGCCATGGCGCGAACGATGCGCGGTGAAATTCGGGGGAAGAAGATGTGATTCAGCAAGCGATTCGATGATTCATCATATCATCCGATATCTGAAGTGTACTTCATATGGCATTGTAATACCTGGATATCTCATGGGTATGTAAATTGGGATTGCCATCTGATAATTGCCCGTGAAGTTATCCCTCGATCAGGCCGGTCTATACTTCTGAATAACAACACCAACCCGGGAGGTTGGGCATGCACAAACTCTTGAAGTGGATCGATGAAAAGGCCACCAAGTGGCTGATCCACGATGGGCCGCCACCGCTCACCCCCCTGTGCGACTTCAAGCGACTCCAGTTCGAACTGCGTCCTGGCGACGTGTTGCTGGTCGAAGGTCGCAGCCGGGTGGCAGAGGTCATCAAGAGCATCACCCAGAGCCCCTGGAGCCATGCCGCCCTGCACCTGGGCCGCCTGCACGACATCCGCGACCCGACACTGCGCGAGCGGGTGCTGGCCCACTATGCGGGCGATCCCGAGGAACAACTGCTGATCGAGGCCATCATCGGCAAGGGCACCATCGTCACTCCCTTGTCCACCTACCGCGAAGACCACCTGCGGATCTGCCGTCCCGCCAGCCTGTCGCCCGACGACGCCCAGCGCGTCATCGACTATTGCGTGCATCGCCTGGGCCTGGACTACGACATGCGCCATGTCCTCGATCTGGCGCGTTTCTTCTTTCCGTGGGGCATCCTGCCGCGGCGCTGGCGCTCCAGCCTGTTCCAGCACAATGCGGGCGAGCCGACGCGCGCGGTGTGCTCGACCCTGATCGCCGAAGCCTTCATGGCAGTGGACTATCCCATCCTGCCGTTCATCGACCGCGAACAAGACGGCAGCATCCGCTTCTTCAAGCGCAATCCCAAGCTGTTCGCGCCGCGCGATTTCGATACTTCGCCTTATTTCGACATCATCAAGTACCCCTTCCTCGGCATCGATGAGCTGGGTCTTTACCGCAAGCTGCCCTGGAGCACCGGGGACACCTACTACAACGACGAGCCCGAGGGCATCGCACATCCTGCCGGTGAGAAACCTTCACAGGCGTTGGCCACGAGCGGAATCGACGAGCACGAGTTGTCGACCCTGCCCCGCTGGCTGGGACGCCTGGGCGGAGGTGGAGGATGAAACATCACTGGAGGAGAACGCCATGTGGCTCATCGGCCTGATCGCGACGGTCGCCCTGGTCTGGTTCCTGGCCTATCAGGGTGCCGGGGCCACCCTGTGGAGCACGGTAGTGATCGCTGGCCTGGTGGCGGTGACCCTGGTCGCCGACATCGCCTGGTATGCCTTGCTGCCGCTTTGGTTGCTTGCCGTAGCCGCCATGCTGCTGCTGGGCGTGCCGCGCCTGCGCCGGCGTTACGTTACCGCGCCGCTGCTGCACCAGTTCCGCAAGGTGATGCCGGCCATGTCGGACACCGAGCGCGAGGCACTGGAGGCCGGAAGTGTCTGGTGGGATGCCGAGTTGTTCTCGGGGCAGCCGCACTGGGGGCGTCTGCTGCGCCTGCCGCGCCCGCACCTGAGCGCCGAGGAGCAGGCCTTCCTCGATGGCCCGACCGAGCAGCTCTGCCGCCTGCTCGACGACTGGCAGATCACGCATCACGAACGCGACTTGCCGCCCGAGATCTGGGACTTCATCCGCCGCGAGGGCTTCTTCGGGCTGATTATCCCGAAACGCTATGGCGGCAAGGGCTTCTCCGCGCGCGCTCATTCCGAGGTGGTGATGAAACTGGCCAGCCGCAGCGTGACCGCCGCCGTGACCGTCATGGTTCCCAACTCGCTGGGACCAGGCAAGCTGCTGCTCAGCTACGGCTCGCCCGAGCAACGTGATCAGTATCTTCCGCGCCTGGCCAGCGGGGAGGAGATCCCCTGCTTTGCGCTCACCGCGCCGGATGCCGGCTCCGATGCCGGGGCCATTCCCGACCACGGCGTAGTCTGTTACGGCGAATGGCAGGGCGAGCGCGTGCTCGGTGTGCGCATCAACTGGGAAAAGCGCTACATCACCCTGGGCCCGGTATGCACCCTGCTGGGACTGGCCTTCCGCCTCTACGACCCCGAGCACCTGCTCGACGAAGAGGAGGACCGCGGCATCACTCTGGCGCTGATCCCGCGCGATACCCCGGGGGTGGAAATCGGTGCGCGTCACGTCACCCTGGATATCCCGTTCCAGAACGGCCCCAACCGAGGACGCGACGTGTTCGTGCCCCTGAGCCAGCTGATCGGTGGCGAGCGCCACATCGGCAACGGCTGGCGCATGCTGGTCGAATGCCTGTCGGAGGGGCGTGGCATCTCCCTGCCCTCGCTGAGTGTGGGCGCGGGCAAGCTGGCCAGCCGCTACACCGGGGCCTATGCAGCCATCCGCCAGCAGTTCGGCATGCCCATCGGGCGCTTCGAGGGCATCGAGAAGCCACTGGCGCGTATCGCCGGGCTCACCTACCAGATGGATGCCGCACGCAATCTCACCCTGGACGGACTGGATCTGGGCGAAAAACCCTCGGTGATTTCGGCCATCGTCAAGTATCACCTCACCGAGAAGTACCGCCAGTGCATCAACGACGCCATGGACATCCAGGGCGGCAGTGGCATCTGCCTGGGGCCGAACAATCCTATCGGCAGGGTGTACCAGGCCATTCCCATCGCCATCACGGTGGAGGGCGCCAACATCCTCACCCGCAGCATGATCATCTTCGGCCAGGGGGCAGTGCGCGCCCACCCCTGGGTGCTCAAGGAGTTCCAGGCCGCGCAGAACCCCGAGCGACGGCAGGGTCTGGCCGATTTCGATCATGCCCTGTTTGGCCACGTTGGCTTCCTGCTCGGCAACCTGGCACGCAGCCTGTTCCTGGGGATCACCCGCGGACGCTTCAGCCGCGCCCCGGTCGATGGCCCCACGCGCCGCCACTACCAACGGTTGAACTGGATGAGTGCCGCCTTCGCGCTGTGCGCCGACGTGGCCATGATGACCCTGGGCGGCTCGCTCAAGCGCAAGGAACGCCTCTCGGCCCGCCTGGGCGACATCCTCAGCGAACTGTACCTGAGTTCGGCGGTGCTCAAGCGTTTCGAGGATCAGGGCCGGCCGAAAGATGACCTGCCGCTGCTCGAATGGTGCATGGAGCAGTCCATCTACCAGATGCAGGAGGCCTTCCGCCTGCTGTTCCGCAACCTGCCCGGGTGGCCACTGGGCTGGCTGCTGCGCCTGCTGGTGTTCCCCAGCGGTCAGCCTTTCACCGAACCACACGACCGCCTCGATCACCGGGTGGCGCAGATCCTGCTGCACCCGGGCGCGGCACGTGACCGGCTCACCGAGGGCATCTTCATCACCGATGACCCGGCTTTTCGTATCGGCCAGCTCGAACAGGCCCTGCGCCAGGCCGAGCACGTGGCGCCGATAGAGAAGACCCTGCGCGAGGCGCGCCGCAATGGCCTGATCGATGCCCGCGCGCCCCTGCGTGCGGCCGAGCAGGCTCTGGCTCAAGGCTTGATCGACGAGAACCAGCTCGACGCCCTGCGCACCATGCAACGGCTGCGAGCCCAGGTGATCGCGGTCGATGCCTTCGACGACTACGGGCACCAGTACGTGCTGGAGCGCCCCTTCACCCGCCCCGCCAATGTTCACCCCATCGAGGAGGCCCACCATGTCCACACACGCCAACCGCAATGAGGTCTACATTGTCGATGGCCGCCGCACCCCTCAGCTCAAGGCCCAGGGGCGACCCGGCCCCTTCCACGCCAGTGATCTGGCGCATGCCGCCGCACGCGGCCTGCTGCTGGGAGTAAACATCGCCCCGGATGCCATCGACGAGGTGATCCTGGGCTGCGTGGCACCCGGTCCCAACGAGGCCAATATCAGCCGCGTGGTGGCGCTGCGGCTCGGTCTTCCCGAGCGTACCCCCGCCTGGACGGTACAGCGCAACTGTGCCTCGGGCATGCAGGCGCTGGACGCGGCGGCCGACTCCATTCGCCTCGGCCGTTCGCACCTGGTGCTCGCTGGTGGCACCGAGGCCATGAGCCACCACCCGGTATTGCTCTCCGAGCTGATGGTGGCCTGGCTGGCCGAGTGGGCGAAGGCTCACTCGCTGCTTGCGCGTGGCCGCCTGCTGAGGCAACTGAGTGCACGACACTTCAAGCCGGTGATCGGCCTGCTGCGCGGTCTCACCGACCCGGTGGTCGGGCTGTCGATGGGGCAGACCGCAGAGGAACTGGCGACTCGCTTCGACATCTCGCGCCGCGCCATGGATGGCTTCGCTTTGCGCAGCCACCAGCGCCTGGCCGCTGCCGTCGAGGATGGCGTATTCGACGAAGAGATCGTGCCTCTCTACGACCGCGAGGGCCGAGTCTACCTGCACGACGAGGGGCTGCGTGCGGACAGCAGTATGGAGAAGCTGGGCCGTCTGCGCCCCGCCTTCGACAAGGTAGGGGGACGCGTCACCGCCGGCAACAGCGCCCAGATCACCGATGGTGCAGCGGTGTTGCTGCTGGCCTCGGCCGAGGCAGTTGAACGCTTCAACCTGCCGCTACTCGGGCGCATCTGCGACAGCCAGTGGGCCGGCCTGTCGCCGCGCCATATGGGGCTGGGGCCGGTATACGCCATGGCGCCGCTACTCGAGCGCGCACAAATCACCTCCGGGGACATCGACACCTGGGAGATCAACGAGGCCTTTGCCGCTCAGGTGCTGGCCTGCCTCAAGGCCTGGAGCGACCCCGGGTTCTGCCACGAGGCGCTCGACAGCGAACCCTTCGATCCCATCGACGAGGAACGCCTGAACCCGCACGGTGGCGGCATCAGCCTGGGGCACCCGGTCGGTGCCAGCGGCGCGCGCATCGTGCTGCATGCGCTGAAGACGCTGCGCCGCGAAGGCGGAAGGCTGGGTATGGCCAGCCTGTGCATCGGCGGCGGCCAGGGCGGCGCCATGCTGCTCGAATCCATCCACTGAAGGAGACAAGGCCATGAACGAGCACGACCTGCACTGGACACTGGACGACAACGGCATCGCCTGGCTGGCCTTCGACCGCCACGACGGCGACACCAATGTGCTGAGCGAACAGGTCCTGGAAGACTTCGACGCCATGCTGGTGGAGATCGCTCAGGGGCACCCGCGCGGACTGGTGATCCATTCGGCCAAGCCGGGTGGCTTCATCGCCGGGGCGGACGTGACGTCCTTTGCCCAGGTGGATGACCCGCAGGCCGCCGAGCGTTTCATCTTGCGTGTGCACGAGATCTTCCAGCGTCTCGAGAGCATGGCCTTCCCCACGGTAGCCATGATCCACGGCTATTGCCTGGGCGGTGGCCTGGAGCTGGCGCTGGCCTGTGACTACCGCGTGGCACGCGACGACCCGGACACGCGCATCGGTTTTCCCGAGGTGCGGCTGGGCATCTTCCCCGGCTTCGGGGGCACGGTACGCGCCCTGCGTGCCCTGGGGCCGCTGCAGGCCCTGCCGCTGATGCTCGCCGGGCGTACGCTCGACGGACGCCGCGCCAGGCGGCTCGGTCTGGTGGATGAGGCCGTACCCGAGCGACAGTTGCGCAATGTCGCGCGCCTGCTCATCGAGCAGCACCGCCCGCCGCGCCGTGCCTCGCTGGCCGCTCGCCTGCCCGGTCTCCTGCCCCTGCGTCCCGCAGTGGCCGTCTTCATGGCGCGCCAGCTGCGTGCGCGGGTGAATCCCGCGCACTACCCGGCCCCCTTCGCCCTGCTCGATCACTGGCGGCGGCATGGAGGCAACGCGCATGCCCTGTACGACAGTGAGGCCCGCGAGGTGTCACGTCTGATCGTTTCGGACACCGCGCAGCAACTGATCCGGGTGTTCCTGTTGCAGGAACGCCTGAAGAGCCTGGCCGACAAGGACGCCTTCGCTCCGCGCCACGTGCACGTGGTCGGTGGCGGAGTGATGGGGGGCGACATCGCCGCCTGGTGCGCCCTGCAGGGTTTCACTGTCACCTTGCAGGACCGCACGCCCGAGCTGCTGGGCCGGGCCATGGGGCGCGCCGCGCAACTGTTCGCAAAGCGTCTGAAGGACCGCTATCAAGTGCAGGCGGCGCTGGATCGTCTCACCCCCGACCATCGCGGTCTGGGCGTGCCCCGCGCCGATGTGGTGATTGAGGCCATCTTCGAAGACGCCGAGGCCAAGCGTGCCCTATACGCCGAGCTCGAACCCCGTCTGCGCGAGGATGCCGTGCTGGCCACCAACACGTCGAGCATTCCGCTGGACGAGCTGCGCCAGGAGCTAGCGCGCCCCGAACGCCTGATCGGCCTGCATTTCTTCAACCCGGTGGCCAAGATGCCGCTGCTCGAGATCGTGCGCGACGAGCACACCGACCCCGGGATGCTGGCACGAGGTTTGGCTTTCGCTCGCCACATCGACAAGCTGCCGCTGCCGGTCAGCACCACGCCGGGCTTCCTGGTCAACCGGGTGCTCATGCCCTACCTGCTCGAGGCGGTGCACCTGCTCGACGAGGGTGTGCCCGCCGCTGCCATCGACCATGCCGCGTTGGATTTCGGTATGCCCATGGGGCCCATTGAACTGGCCGACACCGTGGGCCTGGACATCTGCCTGTCGGTGGCGCGCCAGCTGGCGCCACTGCACGACGACCCCCTGCCCGAGCAGCTTCAACAGCAGGTCGAGGCAGGCTTCCTGGGCAAGAAGAGTGGACGGGGTTTCTACCGCTGGCAAAAAGGACGGCCCCAGAAACCCCGGGTCACCATGCCGCCGAAGGCGCGGCTGGAAGAGCTGGCCGAGCGCATGATCCTGCGCCTGATCAACGAGTCGGTTGCCTGCCTGCGCGAGGGTGTGGTCGAGGATGCCGACCTGCTGGATGCCGGGGTGATCTTCGGCACCGGTTTCGCGCCCTTCCGCGGCGGCCCGTTGCAATATGCCCGCCAGCGCGGGATGGAACGCTGCGAGAAGCGACTGCACGAACTCGAGGACCATTATGGCCATCAGTTCCACGCCGATCCCGGCTGGCACGCGCTGGCCACCGGGCATGGATGAGTCGACAGGCGCTCCGGAAAACATCCTGTCAGGGGTGCGCTGGCGCGCATGTCGGAATGCCTTTCGACCAGGCACGGGCAAGCTGAAAAGGGCCGATCCCGGCCCACAGGAACACGAGGCCATTCAAGGAGTCAAGGCGATGGAGAGAGAACAGGACATCATCTCACTGGAGGCGGCACCTACCCTGGCGCACGCCTTCCATGAACGCGTCCTGCGCACGCCCGACCAGGTTGCCTGGCGCGACTGGCGCAACGGCCGTTGGAGCGATCACACCTGGGCCGAGAGCCGGGCCGAGGTCGCACTCTGGCAACACGCCATGCAGGCCGACGGCCTGCAAGCCGGCGAGCGCATCGCCATCCTATGCCGCAATCGCTGGGAATGGGCACTCTGTGACCAGGCCGCGCAGGGCCTGGGACTGGTTTCTGTGCCGCTCTACACCAACGACCGCGCGGAGAACATCGGCTGGATCCTGGAGGATGCGGGGGTACGCTGGTTGTTCCTCGAGAAGGCCGAGCACTGGGATCGGCTGCAGGAGATCCGCGACCGGCTGGACGGATTGACACGTATCGTCACCGGCGAGCGCGTGGAGGGCGAACTGCCCAATGTCATCCACCTGGACGCCTGGTTGGCACCCGCGCGCACCTTGCCTACTCCGCCGGACTACGTGCTTGATCCTGGCGCGCCCAAAGAGCTGGCCACCATCGTCTATACCTCGGGCACTACCGGACGGCCCAAAGGGGTGATGCTCTGTCATCACAATATCCTCTGGGACATCCACGCCGCCTTGCAGCAAGTGCCGGTCTATCCGCAGGACATGCTGCTGTCCTTCCTGCCACTGTCGCACACCCTGGAGCGCACTGCCGGGTACTACCTGCCCATTGTCACCGGCACCCCGGTCGCGTTCTCGCGCGGCATCCAGCAACTGGCCGACGACCTGGCCATGATGAAACCCACGTTGATGATCTCGGTACCGCGTATCTTCGAGCGGGTCTACGGGCGCATCAGCGCCAAGGTGGCCGAGGAATCCGCCATGAAACAATGGCTGTTTCACAAGGCGGTGGCCCTCGGCTGGCAGCGTTTCGAATGGCGGCAGGGACGTGCGTACTGGACGCTCGGGCTGTTGCTGCAACCCTTGCTCGACCGTCTGGTCGGTCGCAAGATTCGGCAGCGTCTGGGTGGTCGCCTGCGCTTCACCGTGTGTGGCGGCGCTGCCCTGGGCGAGGAGGTGGCGCGGCGGTTCATCGGACTGGGGGTGCCCATCCTGCAAGGCTATGGGCTCACCGAGACCAGCCCGGTGATCGCGGTCAACTCCCTGGAGGACAACCTGCCGGTCAGCGTTGGCCGCGCCCTGCCCGGCATCGAGGTGCGGACAGGCGAGAACGACGAGCTGCTCACCCGCAGCCCGGCTGTGATGCTCGGCTACTGGAACAACCCCGAGGCCACCGCACGCATTATCGATGACGAGGGCTGGCTGCATACCGGTGACCAGGTGGCCATCGACGAGCAGGGCCATATCCGCATCACCGGGCGCATCAAGGAGATCATCGTGCTCTCCAATGGCGAGAAGGTGCCGCCGGCCGACATGGAGAATGCCATCGCGCTCGACGAATTGATCGACCAGGTGATGGTCATCGGCGAGGGCAAACCTTATCTCAGCGCTCTGGTGGTACCCAACCCCGAGGCACTGGAGCAGCTCGCCCGCGAGCTGCATCTGGACTCGGCCAATCAGGCGATTTACGATGATGCGCACCTGCGCGAAGTGCTGATGGAACACATCGAGGAACGTACCCGTGACTTTCCGGGCTATGCGCGGATCCGCCGGATCGCCATACTCGACCATCCCTGGACGCCGGACAATGGGTTGATGACCCCGACCCTCAAGTTGCGGCGCGAGCGCATCTTGCAGCAATGCCATGACCTGACTGAACACCTCTATGCCGGACACTGAATCTAACAAGAACGACTTTCTTGGAACGCGTGAACTCACTTATCGCGTGGTCGCCATGCCCGCTGATACCAATGCTGCCGGAGACATCTTCGGTGGCTGGCTGATGTCGCAGATCGACATTGCCGGCAGCGTGCTGGCGATCCGCGAGGCTCGCGGCCGTGTAGCGACCGTGGCCGTCAAGGAACTGCGCTTCCTCGCCCCTATCCGCGTCGGCGACCTGGTGAGCTGCTACTCCCAGGTGGTCGCGATCGGCAACACCTCGATCACGGTGCACGTCGAGGCCGTGGCCTCGCGCCAGCGCAGTCATGACATCGACGACCAGGATCTGGTGGCCGACGCGGTGCTGGTCTACGTGGCGCTGGATGAACAAGGCCGCCCACGGCCGGTGCATCCTTAAAAATCAAGGAGCAGTCGATCGAAAACCCCCGATATTTTGTCGCCGGTCAATATCGAGGCGTTCTGGGGGTGGACAAGTGGGGACAAGGGTGATTGCATTGTCCCCATGCTAGACCGACTCAGACAGCACGACCTTCGCGTCCGCCTGGCCCTGGGGCTGGTGGCGGTGCTGTTTACACAGCTGCTGTTGCCCATTCAGGCTCACAGTCGGCTGGCGCGCGACGGTCATGGTCTGACCGTGGTGGTCTGCACCCTAGAGGGTCCCCGCGAAATCGAGCTGAGCCTGCCAGGAGCCGGTGACGATAGTCCACACGGCTCGGCGGCGATGGCTTTCTCCGACCTGCTCAATCACTTCACCCCGGCAGCACCGGTGGTGCGACCGCCGCAGGCCGTACTGCTACGGATGGCCGTGGTTGCCGAGCAGCCAATTCTGCTGCGGCACTCCCCTGCCCCTGTACCACTCGCCCGCGATCCTCCCGCGGTCTGATCTCTTTACCGGCGTCTGCACTCGTCATCAACACGGCGCATCGTCTGGTGCGATGCTGACGCCGGCCTGTCCGCTCTACATGCCTTTCACATACGCAATGGAGACAGATCGTCATGAAAATACGAATCCTGGCACTTGCCGCCGCACTCTGTGTTCCTGGCCTGACGTTGGCAGCCGATAGCGATTCCGTGCGCGTCGAAGCCCCCTACGCGCGAGCGGTCCCCCCAACGGCCCGCAACAGCGGCGCCTTCATGGTGCTGCACAATGCATCGGACCATCCGGTGCGTGTGGTGGATGCCCGTTCCGACGTGTCGCGGGTGACCGAGCTGCATACCCATGTTCACGACAAGGGGGTGATGCGTATGCGGCGTGTCGATTTCATCGAGGTGCCGGCCCACGGCAAGGTCGAACTCAAGCCCGGTGGCTATCACGTGATGCTCATCGGACTGAATCACCCGCTGAAACCCGGTGACCCGGTCCATCTCGAACTGACCCTCGGTGACGGCAGCAAGATGGCTGTCAACCTGAAGGCTCGCCAGACCGGTATGGGGATGATGCACTCCATGAAACAACACATGCAGCAACAGCCGATGTCTCCCATGCAGCACTGAGATGCCCGAGGCCTGCCCAGCCATCAAAGTGGCATCTCTCAACCCTTGAAGAGGGTTGCTCTCCTGCCGGGGCTTGTGCCCCGGCCTTTTTGTCTCTTCCAGCCGCGAAACCCGGCGACTGTTACAAGATCCATCTGCTGGCAGCTTTGCTTGACATTCCTTGTCACCAGGTCGCGGTGGATGGCATTGCCGGCGAGATGCGTTCCCCAGAATTCCTGGCGTTCAGCGTTCGACTCGGCGGGTCCAGCTTCCCCTTCTGGAACGCGATGAGGGTCGGTTTTCGACCGGTCTGATGCCCTCGCGATCCGCGACTGGATTGCACGCATGAAGGCCCTGCCGCGACTCCAGCTGATGTGCGATCGAGCTGGGCATGCCGCTCCCGTTTCCTGGGTTGTGTCCGGGTGCTTCAACGCGATTGCGCAAGGTCGAAAAGGGGGCTACATTCACGCCTCGGTCGCACTTAAACAGACAACCATAAGAGGAACCGATATGCTGAAGAAATTCCTGGGCTTGGCCCTCACCACTACGCTGGCGCTGGGACTTGCCGCTGGCGTCCAGGCAGCTGACAAGAAGGTCTACAAGCTGCGCCTGGCCGAAACCTGGCCGCCGAACTTCCCGATTTTCGGCGACGTCACCAAGAGATTCGCGAAGCTGGCTGAAGAGATGTCCGACGGGCGTCTCAAGATCACCATCGACTCGAAGAACAAGCACAAGGCGCCGTTCGGCATCTTCGACATGGTCAAGTCCGGCCAGTACGACATGGGTCACTCGGCCTCCTACTACTGGAAGGGCAAGGACCCCAACACCCTGTACTTCACCACCATGCCCTTTGGTATGACCGCGCCGGAGCAATATGCCTGGTTCTACTATGGCGGCGGCATGGAGCTGATGAAGAAGGTCTATGACAAGCATGGCCTGCTGTCCTTCCCCGGCGGCAACACCGGCAACCAGATGGGTGGCTGGTTCCGCAAGGAGATCAAGTCGCTGGACGATCTGAAGGGCCTGAAGATGCGTATCCCGGGTTTTGCTGGCGAGGTGCTGGCCAAGCTGGGCGCCAAGCCGACCAACATCCCGGCTGGCGAGCTGTACACTGCGCTGGAGCGCAACACTATCGATGCCCTGGAGTGGGTTGGCCCCTCGCTGGATTTGCGCATGGGCTTCCACAAGATCGCGCCCTACTACTACACCGGCTGGCATGAGCCGGCCACCGAGCTGCAGTTCCTCGTGAACAAGCGTAAGTTCAACAAGCTGCCGAAGGACCTGCAGGCCATCCTGGTGACCGCTATGAAGGCCGCGGCCTACGACATGTATGCCCAGTCCTATCACGAGAGCGCGGTGAACTGGGAAAAGATCAAGACCGAGTACCCCAACATCAAGATCCGCACCTTCCCCAAGGAGGTCATGGACGCCCTGCGCAAGGCCAACGACGAGCTGCTCGCCGAGCGTGCGGCCAAGAACCCGCTGGCCAAGGAGATCATCGAGTCGCAGAAGGCCTACCTGAAGAAGGTCCGTGCCTGGACCGCCATTTCCGACCAGGCCTATCTGAACTCGGCTGGCGCGGAATAACCACGGTCTGATCCGCGCGACCGAGCCGTGGTATCGCTATCCCTCCTGGTCTCGCCCGCGAGCGGGAGAGGTCGGGAGGGGTAGCCAGCAAGGGAGCCCTGAACAAATGTTCCATTTCCCTCTCCCGTGCGCGGAGGAGGAATTTGATAAGGGCTCCTTAACGCGAGGGGCGGTGATGGGTTACCATTGCCGCCTCTTTTATTTCCGACCGTTGTCTGGAGTCCGGCAATGTCGTTCCTGCTAAAGGCGGAAGCCGCGATCGGCCGATTTTCGATTTGGGTCGGCCACTTTTCTGCTGTCCTGTTGCTCCTGCTGGTGGCCAATGTCTTCTACGACGTGATCATGCGCTACCTGTTCAACGATGTGTCCATCGGCATGCAGGAGCTGGAATGGCACCTGTTCTCTATGATCTTCCTGTTCGGTGTGGCCTATGCCCTGCAGACCGACGGCCATGTGCGGGTGGACATCCTCTACGAAAAAGCCAGCCCGAAAATACGCGCACTGGTCGACATCTTCGGCACCCTGGCCTTTCTCTGGCCCTTCTGCTTCCTGGTCGCCAGCTATGGCATCGGGTTTGCGCGTGAGGCCTGGGAGATCAACGAGATGAGTGGCGACCCGGGTGGACTGCCGCATCGCTGGATCATCAAGGGCATGATCAGTTTGTCGTTCGCCTGTGTGCTGATCAGCAGCCTGGGCTTCCTTCTCGGGGCAATCAATGAACTGCTGGGCCTGAAGGTCCGGCAACATCAGGAAACAGAAATCTAGGAGCGACACCGTGGTTGGCATCATCATGTTCGGCGTGGCCCTGCTGCTGCTGTTGCTGGGCTTCCCGGTAGCCTTCACCTTCGGCGGGGTGGCACTGATCTTCGGGGTCTGGGCCGAGGGCTGGGACCTGTTCGCCTTCATGCCCTTCCGCATCTACAACATCATGCAGAACGTGGTGCTGATGGCGGTACCGCTGTTCATCTTCATGGGCCTGGTGCTGCAGAAGACGCAACTGGCCGAGCAACTGCTCGAATCCATGGGCCGCCTGTTCGGCACGGTGCGTGGCGGACTGGCGGTCTCCACCATCCTGGTCGGCGCCCTGCTCGCCGCTTCCACCGGCGTGGTGGGCGCCAGCGTGGTGGCGATGGGCGTAATCTCGCTGCCGGTGATGCTCAAGTATGGCTACAACAAGGGCCTGGCCTGCGGCACCATCTGCAGTGCCGGCACCCTGGGCCAGATCATCCCGCCCTCGATCATCCTCATCATCCTCGGCGACGTGCTGGGCCTGCCGGTGGGCGACCTGTTCCAGGCCGCCGTCATTCCCGGCCTGGTGCTGGTGGGCATCTACGTCTTCTACGTGCTGAGCATCGCCTGGGCTCGCCCCGCCGCCGCCCCGCCGATACCCTTCGAAGACGATGGCAGTACGCGGACCCAGCAGATCCTGGAGGCGCTGAAGGCCATCCTGCCGCCACTGGCGCTGATCATCGTGGTGTTGGGCTCGATCTTCGCCGGCATCGCCACACCTACCGAGTCCTCGGCACTGGGCAGTGTGGGGGCCATCGTGCTGGCGATCCTGTACCGCAAGTTCAGCTGGCGGCTGGTATTCGACAGCGCCCTGGAGACTGTCAAGATCACCGCCATGGTGTTCGCCATCCTGCTAGGCGCCACCGCCTTCTCGATGACCTTCACCTATACCGGCGGTGACACCATCGTCGAGGAATTCATGTTGCAGCTGCCCGGCGAGAAATGGGGCTTCCTGATCCTGTCGATGCTGATCATCCTGTTGCTCGGCTTCTTCATCGATTTCGTGGAGATCTCTTTCATCGTGGTCCCCATCCTGTCGCCGATCGCAGAGGCGCTGGGTATCAACATGCTGTGGTTCGCGATCCTGATTGCGATGAACCTGCAGACCTCTTTCCTGACTCCGCCCTTCGGGTTCAGCCTGTTCTACCTCAAGGGCGTGGCGCCGCCCTCGGTGCGCACCGTGGATATCTATCGCGGCGTGGTGCCCTTCATCCTGATCCAGGTGGGCGTGGTCATATCCATTCTCGTCTATCCGGAGTTGTATGGACTTGGGTGAGACACATGATCGAGTCGAAAGAAACGCTGGTAGCCAATTTCCTGCGTCTCGCGGCCGACTATGAACAAGTGCAGAACCCGGTAACCGGCATCGACCTCGACGATGCCATCGTGCGGCTGCGGCGCTACATCCTGACCCACGAGAACAACGAGGCCCTGGCGCGCGATCTCTACGACCTGGGCAAGCTCATCCGCAAGCTCGACATGCCCACCTACAGCACCCTGCTGGCGCGCATCCGGGACGCCCTGGCCTGAGATTTCCGACAGCCGTCAGTCCCAGCGCGTGGCAAGTCGGGCCAGCCCGTCCAGGTCGCTCACCACCTGCTCGGGCTGGCGTTCCCAGGGGTCGAAGATCTGCACGGCATCGCGCCGTACCCACACCGTGTGCCAGCCAGCATGCTCGGCGCCCAGCACATCGAAGGGGTTGCCGGAGACCAGCCAGGTTTGATCGGCGCGCGCGCCGGCCTGTGCCAGGAAATGCGCATACACCGCGGGATCGGGCTTGAAAGAAGACACCGCATCCACACTGACCACGTCGAGAAAGGCATCGCGGATGCCGGCGGCGCACAACAACTGTTCGACCGCCTTACGGGTGCCGTTGGAAAAGGCGTACAGGCGCGCGCCACTGTCTTGCAGGCGCGCGAGTGCGCCCGGGACCTCGGGAAAGGCCGGCAAGGTGCGATAACGCTCGAGCAGGGAATCGCGCTCGGTGGGTGCGAGCTTCACCCCGAGCGTGGCACAGGCGTAATCGAGGGCCTGACGGGTACAGGTGGCGAAGGTCACGTAGTCGCGTGCCAGGGCGCGGCGAAAGCTGTACTCGAGCTGCTTTTCTCTCCAGATACGAGACAGTGCCGGGGCGACCTCCTCACCGACCATCTCCCCCAGCAGGGGAACCAGGCCGTGAGTGTCGATCAGGGTGCCATAGACATCGAAGGCCAGTGTCGGGGGCATGCGTTTCTCCATCACCTTTCTTGGGGGGTGACGTTTGCCGCCTTCAGCGTATTCCCGGCCACCAGCCCGCGAGTTTCGCCAGCGCCTCGGCCCCGGCCACGCCGATGCGATCGGCCAGGCGTTGCAGCGGATCGTCCTTGGCGGTGAAATCGACGACCTTCTCGATGCCCACCACGTCACGCGTCACATGGCCCAGGTCGCCCAGTTCGTCGGCCAGCCCCAGCTCGATGGCGCGCTGCCCGCTCCAGAACAGCCCGCTGAACAGGGTGTCGTCGTCGGCCAGGCGGTCGCCGCGCCCTTCTTTCACCGCCTCGATGAAGTGCGCGTGGATCTCGGAGAGCATCTTGCGCGCGTGTGCCTCGTCGAAGGGTTTGAGCGGGCTGAAGGGGTCGAGCATGCCCTTGTGTTCGCCGGCAGTGAGCAGGCGACGTTCGACACCCAGCTTTTCGAGGGTGCCGGTGAAGCCGAAGCCGTCCATCAGCACGCCGATGGAACCGACGATGCTGGAGCGGTTGACGAAGATCTTGTCCGCTGCGGCGGCCACGAAATAACCGCCGGAGGCGCACATGTCGCCGACCACCACGTAGAGCGGGATGTCTTCGTGCTTGCGGCGCAGGCGGCGAATCTCGTCGTAGATCAGGCTGGCTTGCACCGGGGTGCCACCAGGACTGTTGATGCGCAGCACCACCGCCTTGGTACGGCTGTCGCGGAATGCCTTGCGCAGTCCCTTGCTGACCCTATCGGCACTCGCCGGCCCATCGGAACCGATCACGCCCTCGAGTTCGACCAGGGCGACATGATCCTTTCCGGAGGCCTGGTCGAGATCGATGTCCCCGCCGCTGTTGAGCAGGTAGAGGATCACACCGAGGTAGAGAAAGGTCAGCAGCTTGAAGAAAATGCCCCAGCGCCGCGCGCGACGTTTCTCGCGCAGCGCCTCGGTGGCCAGGTTCTCCACCAGCTCGCGTTCCCAGCCGCCATCGGCAGCCCGGTTTTCTTCCTTTTCGTTCACCCTTTCGACTCCTTCGCTTCGTGAATGCCATCCAGCCACCCGGGCAACGCGGCCAGCTCGTCCAGTACCGTCAGCGCTCCGGCCTTGAGCAGGCGGTCGGTCTCGTGCACTCCGTGCGCAATGCCCAGGGCATCCACGCGCGCGTTGGCCGCCATCAGCATGTCATATTCACTGTCACCGATCACCAGGGCCCGCTCCGGCGGAGTGTCCAGATCGGTGAGGATGTCCTGCAACATCTGTGGGTGCGGCTTGGAGTGGGCCTCGTCGGCGCAGCGGGTCATATCGAAACAATCTTTTAGACGGGTTTCTTCAAGTACTTTATCCAGCCCGCGCCGGCTCTTGCCGGTCGCCACCGCGAGCAGGTAGCCGGCCTCGCGCGCCCACCGAACCACCGTTTCGGCCCCGGGGAACAGCGACGAGGCCGGGATCTCGTCACCCAACCAGTGGGTGCGGTAGGCCTCGATGATGTCCTCGATCTCGCGCTCAGCGGCCGCAGGCCACAGCCGGGCCACTGCCTCGCGCATCCCCAGGCCGATGATCTCGCGCACCGCGGCATCGTTAGGCACCGGGTGGCCGGCGTCACGCGCCGCCCGCTGCATGCAGGTGACGATGCGGTGCGCCGAGTCCATCAGGGTACCGTCCCAGTCGAACACCAACAGGTCATAGGGTCTCATTTCAGCGTATCCACCACGGTTTGCAGTTCGGCGGGCAGCGGCACCTCCAGGCGATAGCCGCCCTTCTTGCCTTCCCAGGGAAAATCCAGTCGCCATGCGTGCAGGAACAGGCGCTTCAGGCCGATCTCGCGGGCCCATGCCTCGGCATTCGCCTCACCGTACTTGGCATCACCCAGAATGGGGGTGCCCAGGTGGGCGGCATGTACCCGGATCTGGTGGGTGCGCCCGGTCTCCAGGCGCGCCTCCACCAGCATGGCACCTTGCAGGCGCTGACGCACGCGGAAATGGGTGACGGCGTCCTTGCCGGCCGGGTCCACGCGCACGATGCGTTCGCCGCTGCGCAGGGTGTTCTTGCGCAGCGGGGCATCGACGGTCTTGCGGTCTTGCCGCCAGCGTCCACCCAGCAGGGCCAGGTAGCGCTTTTCGACCCGCCCGGCGAGTTGGAGTTTCTGCAACTGCATCAGCGCAGAACGGCGCTTGGCGATCAGCAGCAGGCCGGAGGTGTCGCGGTCGAGCCGGTGCGCCAGTTCCAGGTAACGGGCCTGTGGGCGCAAGGCACGCAGGATCTCGATCACCCCATGCGACACTCCACTGCCCCCGTGTACCGCGATGCCCGAGGGCTTGTCGATCACCAGCAGGTCGTCGTCCTCGTGCACGATGGCCTGTTCGATCCGCCGGCGCACACCGGCGCCTGGTCCCGGGTGGGCCGTCGACTCCGCGAGCCGCAGTGGCGGGATACGCACCTGGTCGCCGATGCGCAGCCGTCGCGTAGGCTTGACCCGTCCCTTGTTGACTCGCACCTCACCACGGCGCAGCACCCGGTACACCCAGGAGCGCGGCACGCCCTTCAGTCGGTTGAGCAGAAAGTTGTCGATGCGCTGGCCATCGGCCTCTTCGCCGACCACCAGATGTCGCACCCTGGAACTGTTGTCACTGTCGTTCAAGATCTGCTCTTTGACTGAAAATGGCTGACCGCAGGTGCCGGGCAGTATACCCGGGCGCCCGGCAGGCTGGCAGGTCATGCGTCCTCACCGGCCCACCCCGGGGCGCGTCGAGTGCCTGCCCGATCACCATTGTGGGCTACGTGTCCTTCGTGGTGGGCAGGACACGAGGATGCATCTTGTCGCGATTTGTTGTATTTTCAGGGCATGGCAGTTGGCAGAAGCTGTAGCCTGCTGCCAGGTTCGAGTGGGCGCCCGGGCACCCACAACCGTTTTACTCTGTGCCCTGCCCAGCCAATGGCCCGGCGGACGGAGCGGCCCGATCGCACTGCCGGCACCGAATGGAACCTGAAGAAGATTGCCCGTGCCAGCCATCAGATGTCCCCATTGCCTCACCGGAATGCGGTCTCTGCCTGACCTGGCCTGTTGAAACTGAATTTGCCCTGGTGCGCGCGCCATTCCCGCCCGCTGCCGGCCATGCGCCTCAAGAATCGGCTGCAGGCCCCGGACGGGAAAGACCGAGTCCGCCGCACGGGGCTACAACGAGATACCGACAATATGAAACGTATGCTGATCAACGCAACTCAGCCGGAAGAGTTGCGCGTAGCCATCGTGGATGGCCAGAAACTCTACAATCTCGACATCGAAGTCCCCGGCCGCGAACTCAAGAAGGCCAACATCTACAAGGGACGCATCACCCGCATCGAACCCAGTCTGGAGGCCGCCTTCGTCGACTACGGCGCCGAGCGCCACGGTTTCCTGCCGATGAAGGAGATCGCGCGCAGCTATTTCAGCGAGGAGGCGCAGGCCTCGGGCCGGCGCCCGAGCATCAAGGAGGCGATCAAGGAAGGCCAGGAGGTCATCGTCCAGGTTGAAAAGGAAGAACGCGGCAACAAGGGAGCTGCACTCACCACCTTCCTCTCCCTGGCCGGTCGCTACCTGGTGCTGATGCCCAACAACCCGCGTGCCGGTGGAGTGTCGCGGCGTATCGAAGGCCAGGAACGCGCCGAGCTGCGCGAGGCCATGTCGCAGCTCGAGATCCCCGAGGGCATGGGCCTGATCGTGCGCACCGCCGGCATCGGCAAGCAGATCGAGGAACTGCAATGGGATCTCGACTACCTGCTGCAACTGTGGCGGGCCATCGAAGAATCGGCCGGCAAGCGCCCTGCTCCCTTCCTCATCTACCAGGAAAGCAACGTCATCATCCGTTCCATCCGCGATCACCTGCGCGCGGACATCGGCGAGATCCTGATCGACAACGAGGAGACCTTCAACCAGGCGCGGCAATTTATCCGCCAGGTGATGCCGCACAACGAACGCAAGCTCAAGCTGTACGAGGACAAGGTCCCCCTGTTCTCGCGCTACCAGATCGAATCGCAGATCGAGTCTGCCTTCCAGCGCGAGGTGCGCCTGCCGTCCGGCGGATCTATCGTCATCGACCACACCGAGGCGCTGACCTCTATCGATATCAACTCGTCGCGTGCCACCAAGGGCGCCGACATCGAAGAGACAGCGCTCAATACCAATCTCGAGGCGGCCGATGAGATCGCCCGTCAGCTGCGCCTGCGCGATCTGGGCGGTCTGTTTGTGATCGACTTCATCGACATGACTCCCTCGCGTCACCAGCGCGAAGTCGAGAACCGCCTGCGTGAAGCCATGAAGGAAGACCGCGCTCGGGTACAGATCGGCCGCATCTCGCGCTTCGGCCTGCTGGAGATGTCGCGCCAACGCATCCGACCCTCGCTGGGCGACTCGTCTGCCCAGGTGTGCCCGCGTTGCCAGGGCCAGGGCCTGATTCGCAGCGTCGATTCGCTGTCACTGTCGATCCTGCGCATCATCGAGGAAGAGGCCCTCAAGGAAGGCACCGGTCGTATCAATGCCCAGTTGCCGGTCGAGGTCGCCACCTACCTGCTCAACGAGAAGCGACGCCAGATCGCCGATATCGAGGCGCGCCACGAGGTCGAGGTGATCCTCATCCCCAACAAGTACATGGATACCCCTCGTTACGAGATCGAGCGTATTCGCCGCCAGGACATGCGCCAGGACGACAAGCCGAGCTGGCAGAACGTGGCTCCCGAACCACGGCCCGAGCCGCCGCCCAAGGCCGCACCAACGACGCGCAGCGAAGAACCGGCAGTCAAGCAGATCACCCCGGCGGCGCCCGCCCCCACGCCGGCTCCCCGGGAGGAAAAGCAACCTGCGGCCGAACCGTCGTCCGGCAGCAATGGTGGCAGCCTGATCAAGCGCATCATCAGCAGTATCTTCACCCCGCGCTCGACGCCTCCTGCTGAGCCGGCGGAAACGGCCGAGGAAGAAAAGCCGTCCCAGCACGAGACCCGCACCCGCAGTGGGCGCGGCGGTAGCCGCAATGGCAACGGACGCACCCGCAGCCGCGGCGGACGTGGTCGCGGGCGCGGCGGACAGCAGCAGGCACGCAAGGGCCAGGCAGCAGAGAAGGTCAGCGAAACCAATGAGGCCAACGCCCAGGCAGCGGCACCAGCAGGCGGCGACAAGCCCCAGGAAGATACTGCCGGCGAGACTCCCAAGCGCAGCTCGCGCCGAGGTCGGCGCGGCGGACGCCGGCGTCGCGGAGGCGGCGCGGGCAGCCCCGACAACACGGGTGGGCCGAAGACCGACGCCGACACCCAGTCGACCGCCGAGCCGCGTGAGCAGGGCGAGCGGCAGGACCAGCCGGCAACGCGTAGCCAGGAATCGCGCGCACCTGCCCCTGCTCGGGAGGCCGACAAGCCCGCCGCCCTGCCGGCAACCGAGCGCCAGGACACGAAGCCTGCAGCGCGTGGTACCCCAGCTTCGCCGTCACCGGCAAGCGATGCCGGCAAGCCAGCGGAAGACAAAGACAGAACGGCAGCACCCAAGGCGGAATCCCCGGCCAAGGAGCCGGCGCCGCAAGAGAAAAAGCCTGCCGCGCAAAAGCCTGAGGCCCCGAGCGAGGCCAAGGCCCCGGCGCAGGAGAAGCCCGCCGCACCCAAGCCGGAAAAGCACTCGGCTGAGGCCAAGGCGTCCCCCGCTCGTGCGGAAAAACCGGCTGCACCACCGTCGGATGCCCCGAGCGAGGCCAAGGCATCACCCGCGCGCGCGGAAAAAGCCGTTGCCCCGAAGCTGGAGGCTCCTGGCGAGTCCGGGACACCAGGGGCGCGACCGGAACCGGCCGCTGCTCCCGTCAAGCCTGAAAAATCAGCCAGGCCAGAGACTTCGTCGTCGAGCGATGTACCACCGCCGCCACGCAATGAAGAAAACGGAGGGGGCTGATACCTTCTAGCGGGAACGGCTTCGGCTGCCATCCTGGCAAGCGGTGTCTGTCAGGGTAAGAGAACTGCAACAGCGGTTGGCCTGTCAGCCCGGCATGTCGAACAGGGCATGCCGGGCTGGCAAGGGAGGCAACTTGTCGGCACGACGGCAGCCTTTACTACGGGCACGCCGCGTGTTTTCTCTCTTACGATGAACTGCCCTGCCGCTGTGTCTCAGCTTTTTTTTCCACCCTTTCGCGCACATGCGCCAGCAGCCCCTCGGCGGCCTCCTCCACCAGGTCGAACACATGTTCGAAGCCCTGCGGCCCCCCATAGTAGGGGTCCGGCACCTCGCGCTCGTAGCGTTGCGGGGCAAACTCCAGGAACAGACGGACCTTGTGGGCATGTTGTGGCGGGCACTGCGACTGCAGGATGGCGAGATTGTCCTCGTCCATCGCCAGGATGTAATCGAAGTGCTCGAAATCCCGTTCTTCCACCTGGCGGGCACGCAGGTCCGATAGCTCGATGCCACGGGCCAGTGCAGTGGCTTGGGCGCGCCGGTCAGGGGGGTTGCCCACGTGATAGGCATGGGTGCCCGCCGAGTCGATGACGATGCGATCCTCGAGCCCTTCCTTGCGCACCAGCTCGCGGAAGACCCCGTGGGCCGTGGGGGAACGGCAGATATTGCCCATGCAGACGAATAGAATCCGTATTTTTTCGTTATCTGTCATATACTTAAAGGAGTTTCAGGAATAACGATCCGCGTATTTGACGCGTTTTGAGTGGATTCAGAATCAATGACTTACAATCCGTTTTGATGCCAGCTACATCGTACCAGAGAGGTGTGATGGAGATCATCATCGGGTCATTGGAAGGTAGCTGCTTCAAGCGTTATTTTTGTTTGGATCGGCGACGAGAGGGCCGCTACCCGTCACGTCGCGTCGCACTTGAAGCGTGTCGAGACCCATCATTTCCCTCTTGCCTGCGGACCTCGACGTCCCCGTGAGGAGAGATTGCGGGCAGGCCTCCCCAGGGACCAGGGAGTGCCGTCACGTTTGAGACCGCCAAACAGGGGCCTCCCGTGCTGGTCCACCACCCCAGCCTGCGCAATGCCGACTACGGTCACGCCATTGCGACTTTTGGCTCGGTAGGCCTCGTGATGGTGGCCATGGAAGTGCCAGCGGGCTTCCAAGGCCTCGGCCAGGTCGTCCAGTGCCTGGACGCCATGCCGATGCACCGCAGGGGCTTCGTGAGTGACGAGCACGTCGGCGTGTTGGTCAAATAGGCGCTCATAGTCCTCCCACCAAATCGAGGAATGGTGTTTGCGCTTCAGCGGCAGGTCCCAATCCTTCGGTGGTCGTCGTTGCCGGTAGGATTCCCGTGTCGGGTAACGGGGATTCCCGGCGTCGGGATGCCAGATCTCCTGGCGAAATACCCCGCCCAGTCCAGCTACGCGAATCCCACCAATGTCCACCACCTTGCCATGAATACTCTGTGCGCGGCGGGACGAAACCAGGTTTTCCCACCAATGGATCCGGTCGGTGTCGTGATTGCCGTGGATGTAGAAGACCTCGATGTCAGAGTTCAGGGGGCCCAGTACAGTGTCCAGCGGCTGCTCCAGGTCGAGGTCACCCGCCAGCACCAGGGCCTTGGGGTGGGCCTCGTTGACTGTCCGGATCATGTGGTCGAAATGGCCGTGCAGGTCGGATGCAATGGCCAGTACGGGGTTGTCGTTGTTCATGTTCAGCTCCCTTGTTCTTGTTGCCGATGTGTGCCGCAGTGAGCTCACTCAGCTATCTGCACCAGCTCGCACAGATGTTCGAGGTATTGCACGTCCACTGCGGCGCGGTGTCGGCGGCCACCGACTGCCTGGCGCGCCTGCTCCGCCAGACGATCGACAATGGTGTCCCGGTTCGATACGACCGAAGCTGAGTCCAGCAGGCGGTGGAACAGCTGACGGGCGTCGCCGATCCGAAAGTGGCGCTGCACGCCTGCCGCCTCGAACAGTCGGTCGATCCAGAAGATGTCGAATTCGCCGCCGTCGCAATACAGGGTCTCGCCGCCCACCGACTGGTTCATGTGCGCCGCCACCAGCGAGGGCTCCACGCCCTCGGCTGCCAGCTGCGAGCGAGAGATGCCATGCACCGCCTGCGCCCCTGGATCCCAGTCGGTCCAGGTTTCGACGAAGCAGGGGGCGATCAGCCAGCAGTGCGGTGATTCCTCGTAATCCGTGGCAGACCAGGCCACCTCGATCGGGTAGGAGGCCTCACCGAGGCTGGAGGCCTCCACATCGAGGAAGCGGTAGATGCGTTCTCGTTTCATTTTGCGGCTCCGTGACTCCCCGGAATCAGAGTGAGAAGTACTCTTCTTTTCTCGGTTTGGCGCCTGAGATCTTCTCCATGGCATCATCCGTCTCCATTGCCGAGAACACCCTCTCTTCCAGGCCCCGCAGCGGCCCGTCCGCTGCCAGCGTCTCGAATCGCTCCGCCAGTTCGGCCACCTCGGTCTGGTTGCCCGTTCCGGAGGTTGTGGCGAGTGCCCGGATCTGTTGCATCCGCCGGGAAGTCAGCTTCACCAGAAGCTCGGCAGCGCCAGCGGCTGTCGCGCACAATTCAATACGTGCCGCAACGGTTTCGGGCGAACCGGGATCAGCCGTGCGCAGCAGGGTGAGGACACTGGCGGCCCGTTCGAGGCAATGTCTGACGCTGTCGAAGTGATGCTGCAACGAATCGCAGTCGATGCCGCTGGCGGCATCGCTGTGTTGCATTTGGTGGTGCAGCTGTCTGAGTTCCTCAATCCTGTCAATGCTGCGATCGAGCGTTTCCTGGTAATGACGTTGTTCCATGATTTCTCTCCTTCGTTTCCAGGGGCAGGGGTAGGCGTCGGGCACGCGCGCCCGTCACCGGGCGGGCCGTGGACGTTCCGAATATCTGTGATGGCTGGGCAGACCCGGCTGTGATGACGCCGGGCGCACAAGCTGTGCGCGGCGCGCCTGAAGGTCAGTTCGCTATTCGCAGGCGACCCTGAAGGGGGGCTGCACAGGTGAAGGCCTTGCGGAGGGTGCGCGGAGAGGTGTCGTGGTTGGCTTGGTTGGTCATGACCCCCTCCTTCTTCCTTAAGATAAAAATTGTAGCTCTATATGATAACGTGACCATTGAGCTTTGTCAAGAGCTTTGGCGCCCCTCCCGAAATCCGTCGCACCAAGGCAACTCGTATAAGACCTCCTCCATCGCCGGGTCGGATGAGTTGAAAAAGTGCTAGCGCAGGTGGATACGCAGCATCGCCTCGAACGGAATACACCGCCGCCCGCGATCGGCCTTGGGATAGACTTGGTGTTAAGTTGACCTCATTGTCCTTCATTGGGTTTCGCTACCGCGCTCGTTCTGGTGTCCGTACCGCCACTCGGGGCTGTCGGCCAGCTCTCTCCGTTGCTGCTGGCCGGGTACTGGTTCCCCGGCGCTGGCTGGGCCGGCCTGTTGGCGATGTTGGCGCTCCTTGCCGGCATGACCGCCGCACGGCAGACGTTGCGGGCAGGAAGCCTTGCGCTGGCGCTGGTGCTGGCCCTGGTATCCAATGGCGTCATCAGCACACCACAATCCCCTCCCTGGTTAACCACCACGACCACCCACCTGCCCGGCTATGACGGAACCCTCTCGGTCGAGGACTTCGCCATCCGGCAAAACCGCCTCATGTCCCTCGCCCAGCCATGGCTGAGGCATGCCCGACCAGGGGATGTGCTGGTGTTCCCCGAAAATGCCGCAGGCCCTTGGGGCTATGTCGGGGAAACTCTTTGGGCTCCCATTGCCGACCAGGCCCGATCCCGGGGCGTGGTGATCCTGCTGGGCGCATCGGTTCCGACCGGGATTGACCAGACCTGGTACAACGCCGCTGTCCTGCTGGGTGTCGAGCGCGGGCAGGTCACCGCCCACCAGCCGGTTCCGCTCTCGTCATGGCGACCCGGCGGGCGCGACAGCGCGGTGACCGACTGGGGCCGCACGGGCTACCGTGAGATTGCCGGCCACCGAATCGCCCTGTCCTTCTGCTACGAGTCGATTCTGGGCTGGCCGGTCCTCTGGCAGTTTCTCAGTCAGGACCCGCCGGAGGTGATCGTGGAACTGGCGAATCATCACTGGGAGTCGCCAGACTCGGAAGAAACCCGGATTCAGCGCAAGGCGCTGATGGGTATCGGCCGGTTGTTTGGCGTGCCGGTGCTGTTCGCGGACAATCGGCCTTGAGGAGAAGAGAAGTCGCCCTCAAGTCTGCTCCAACACTCGCTGCGCTTCTTCCAGCCCGAGCATGAGTGTCCTGTCATTTACGGGGGAAGGCTGGAATCCCCACCGCATGTAAAAAAAGTCCCGTGCCCGGTCGGAAAGTGCGTGAACCAGAAGAGCGCGGATGCCAGCCTGTCGGGAGACGGCCAAAGTGCGGCGCAAAGCATCCGCCAGCAGGGCAGGGCCGATGCCGCGACCTTGCCATCCCTGGTCCACGGCTAGGCGGCCTAGAACCATTATCGGGATGGATTCGGGCATATTGCGGCGTAGCTTGCCTGGAGCCTCGTTCCTGAGCACCGCGCCGGCGGCCAGGGCGTAGTATCCCACCACACGACCGCCTTCGCAGACCACGAAGGTCCGCGACGCCCCGCTTCTCTCGTTCCGGGCGGCGCGCTGCTTCAGCCACTCGTCCAGCACTGGCTCCCCGCACCGGAAAGGGGCGGTTTCGTGTTCCGGCCCAAGGGGAGCGGGCGGTGTCAGTCCCAAGGCGCCTTCCTGGAGAGCAGCGCCCGCAGGGCCTCGTTGTCACCGGTCGGCGCGTTCAAGGCATGGCAGAACGCATCGAATGCCTCGGCGTCCAAATTGAAGAGACGCTGGTCGAGCAACACCCTTTCCGCTTCCCGGCAGACCGTTTCGATGATGAAATCCGAGCGGTTTTTCCCCAGCACTTGTGCTGCCGCGTCGATCAGGTTCCGCTGGGATTCCCGGGTTCGAAGGTTGATGGGAGCGGTTTTCGTGGCTGTTTTGGACATGAAAGTTCTCCACCTCCGCAGGGTCGGGAGAGAGTGTAGTGTATATCGATTAGATACACAAGGGCTTTGCTCAACTCCCCCGCCCCGCCCCCTTGCGTTTTCCCAGAACCCCGGATAATGAAAATCACGGAAGAAGAACAACAAGGAGTAGAATCGTGAACGCAACCAAACAACTCACCCTCGCGCTCGTCGCCGCCGCGACGCTGCTGCTCACCGGGTGCGGAACGATGGCAACCGATATTGCCGTCAGCGCGATGGACAAGGACGCCATCAAGGGCGACCTGCCGCCGGAGATGCAGGCGCACCTGAAAGAGCACCCTGGCGACATTCGCTTCAACCGCCCGAAGCTGGTCTGGAAGGTGGTGAAGGATCAGGACTTCGGCCCGGAGTGGCACGTCCTGCCCGACAAGGTGTACCTGCAAATCTACAAGGACAAGTTCAACGAGGTCTGGGACACCATGCAGCTCGATCAGGGCACCGGCAAAGCCTATGACGTGGTGGTGCGGATTCCGATCCTGTATCAGTTCCCTGGCCGCCCGATGAATTACTTTGCGGCGGGTTGGAGCTACGAGGCCGAGGTGGTCGATCCCGATACCGGCAAGGTCGTCGCCAAATGGGATGCAGGGCATGATCGAGGCCATTCCCCCTTCTGGGGTGGAAAATCAGATGCCAACCCCTCCTGTCAGGAAATGGGGCATCAATCTGTAGTCCCTCAAATGACATTGGCTGTAACAGTGCCACTGCTGGGTGTCAAGGACGGTGGCTTCACCAATTTCGAGGCGGTGGTGGATACCTATGTGCGTTGGAGCAAAAGCCTGGAAATGCCAGCACATACTGTTTTTGTTCGAGCGGATAAAAATAGTTATCCCTCTCTAAACCGCGACTTCCCCGGTCGCTTCAAGGACCTGTTCTGGCTGTTCGAGAAGGATGGGGATCTCTGGGGCGGACTGCGTACTATCACGATGGCCGAGACGCAGCGCGCCGCCGCGCAGGTGGGCTACCACATCGACTTCCCGGACTACTGCTATGACGCGGAGGTTTACCGGGACTACGACGGCAGCGACGGCCCGCTGGCGCTGCACCTGGCCCCGCCGGGCGAGCGCAAGGACGGGGCTTGGAAGGTCGAACGGCTCTAAACCCACACCCCGGAAGCCAAGGGGCGGCGTGAGCCGCCCCTTTTTGCTGCTCAGGGCAGTGCGGGAGCGAAGCCCGGCGCGGTGGTGGTGCCGGTCGTGCCGTTGGTTCCCGTCGCGCCGGTCGTGCCGGGAGCGGGCTGCTGCGTCAGCGGGGGAACATTGCCCAGCGGGTTCAGGTTGAACGACTTCATCCACGCATCGGTCTGGGCGATGACTTGCCGCAGGTAGCGGTTGGTGTACTCGATGGTGTCCCCCGGCAACAGGTCGCGTCCCGAGACGAAGTATTCCTTGTGGGTCAGCGACTGATCGCGGAACCACTGCCCGGTCGCTCCCGGTGTCCTCTTGATGTCCTGTCCCGGATCGGAGGCAATCATCTTGTCGTGGACCCCCTTGCGCCAGTCGAACCCGCCGGGCAGGCCGTTGATGTTGAGCGGGTCCTTGCCGGTTGCGAACACCCGGTCGGCGGCATCGCCGGGAGACACCCCGTTGGCGAGGTTCCAACCGAGGTTGGCGTGCTGCTGGATGACCCACCTGTTGACGTACTAGACAACGGCTACTAGCATCCCTTCCATGAAAGCGGAACGCCTGCTCCACCAGCGACAATGGATCTCACAAAACGAACTCGTCGAGATGAAGATCTGGCGTGTCCCCTGCCCCGTTCCGCCTTGCAACCACGAGTACAAGTACAGCCTGGTCTATATCAGGGACGGCCAGAGGATCATCGGATTCGATAACGAACGAGGCAAGGGAGATCACTGCCATCTGGGAGACAAGGAAATCCGATACGACTTCACGAGCACAGACAACCTGATCCGGGATTTCCTGGAATTACTGAAGGAGCACCAATCCCATGAGCCGGACATTGACCATCACGATTGAGGAAGACTGGCGCAAATCGCTCGAATCCAACGCTCGCCGGGCCATGAGCGGCGAGGTGGTTGGGGAAATTCTCAGCTTCGCCAGCGCCGATCTCTTCTTTTCGAAGCTGACGCCGGGGCGTCTGGCGCTAGTGCGGCAAGTTCAGGGCAAGGAAGTCATGGGCGTTCGGGAGATTGCCCGCCTGGTGGGGCGCGACGTGCGGCGAGTGCATGACGATATTCAGATATTGCTCGAACTGGGCCTGTTCGAGAAGACACCTGACGGCAAGATCGTCTGCCCCTATGACGACATTCACGTTGACATGCACTTGCGGGCCGCCTAACCACTTGCCCGGAGGCAAGGCCGCCTGGCCTCCCTTGCGTTTTCCCAGAACCCCGGATAATGGAAGTCACGGAAGACGAACAACAAGGAGTGGAACCGTGAACGCAACCAAACAACTCACCCTCGCACTCGTCTCCGCCGCGACGCTGCTGCTCACCGGGTGCGGAACGATGGCAACCGATATTGCCGTCAGCGCGATGGACAAGGACGCCATCAAGGGCGACCTGCCCCCGGAGATGCAGGCGCACCTGAAAGAACACCCCGGCGACATTCGCTTCAACCGCCCGAAGCTGATCTGGAAGGTGGTGAAGGATCAGGACTTCGGCCCGGAGTGGCACGTCCTGCCGGACAAGGTGTACCTGCAAATCTACAAGGACAAGTTCAACGAGGTCTGGGACACCATGCAGCTCGATCAGGGCACCGGCAAAGCCTATGACGTGGTGGTGCGGGTGCCGATTGTGTATCAGTATGCCGGGTATCCGATGAGCTACTACACCTCCGGCTGGAGCTACGAGGCCGAGGTGGTCGATCCCGACACCGGCAAGGTCATCGCCCACTGGGACGCTGGGCACACGCGGATGGAGGGGCCTTATTGGGGGAGTCGAGGGCCGGCCAACCCCCCTTGTCAGGAGATGGGGCACCGCCTACCGATTCCTCATGTTGCGCTGGCTGTAACCGTGCCGCTGCTTGGAGTCAAGGACGGCGGGTTCACCAACTTCGAGACCGTGGTTGATACCTATGCTCGGTGGAGCAAAAACCAAGAAATGCCTGGTGCTGCCTTCTCCGTTCGACTGGACAACGAAAATCCAGTTCTCCTGAACCGCGACTTCCCCGGTCGCTTCAAGGACCTGTTCTGGCTCTTCGAGAAGGACGGGGATCTTTGGGGCGGGCTGCGCGGAGTCACAATGGCCGAGACGCAGCGCGCTGCCAAGAAGGTCGGCTACCACATCGACTTCCCGGACTACTGCTACGATGCAGAGGGTTATCGGTACTACGATGGCAGCGACGGCCCGCTGGAACTGCACCTGGCCCCGCCGGGTGAGCGGAAAGACCTGATGTGGAAGATCGAACCTTGATCTTACCCCCGGAAGCAAAGGGGCGGCGCTGCCGCCCCTTTTTTACGCCCGTCAGGGCAGCGCGGGAGCGAAGCTCGGTGCGGTGGTGGTGCCGGTGGTGCCGTTCGCCCCGGTCGCGCCGGGGGACGGCACGGTGACAGCCGGGCCGACATTGGCGAGCGGGTTCAGATTGAACGACCGCATCCACGCATCGGTCTGGGCGATGACTTGCCGCAGGTAGCGGTTGGTGTACTCGATGGTGTCCCCCGGCAACAGGTCGCGTCCCGAGACGAAGTATTCCTTGTGGGTCAGCGACTGATCGCGGAACCACTGCCCGGTCGCTCCCGGTGTCCTCTTGATGTCCTGCCCCGGATCGGAGGCAATCATCTTGTCGTGGACCCCCTTGCGCCAGTCGAACCCGCCGGGCAGGCCGTTGATGTTGAGCGGGTCTTTGCCATTGGAGAAGATACGCGCGGTAGTATCGCCCAGCCCCACGCCGTTCGCCATGTTCCAGCCGAGGTTTGCCAGACCACCGACCAGGCCGGAGGTCAGGGCGGAGACAGAGCCAATGCCCCCTACTGCTGCCCCAGTGGCAGCCCCACCCCCCACCGCCGACATCAACTGCCCGAGTCCGGGGATGAGCGCGGAGACAGCGAAGGAGAAGACGAACATGGCAAGGCCGGTCCATGCGCTTTTGGACTGAGCGAAGGTGTAGGACAGCACCTCCTGTTGCGGCAGCGTGGCGTACTGGCCCTGGTGCCGGACATAGGCGGTCTTGCCGAGGTCGAAGTTATCGCCGCGTGTATTGGTAAAACCGAGGTGCATGGCATTCGGGATCGGCACCTGCGGAGGCGTGATGACCGTCCAACGGGGCTTGGTGTAGGCGTTGACGGTGGTGGTGATCTTTTTCTTAAAGAGCCTCCCGGACTTGCGTTGCAAGACTTCATGCCGAGTGATCATGTTGGCGACCCAGGCCATTTTGGCTTTTTGCTGGATGCCCAAGCCCCGACAACGGCATAGAAGGCGTTGGGAGTGATGTTGGTCCACTCGTCGGGGTGGGCCGGGTCCATAAGGGGTTGCCGAAAGCCCCCGTTGCCCGCATGTAGCCCAACGGCTACAATAAGCCTATGGGATACGAGGTTCGCACCACCCCTGTCTTTGACCGTTGGCTCAAGGGACTGAAGGACCGCCAGGCAGTGCGTGCCATCACTCTGCGGATCGCACGTGCCGAAGCCGGCCACCTGGGGGATGCCAAGCCTGTTGGCAGTGGCGTGAGCGAGATGCGGATTTTCGTCGGCAAGGGGTATCGCCTCTACTTCACGATTCGTGGCGACACCCTGCTGCTGTTGCTCAACGGTGGCACCAAGAGCAGCAAGAAGCAACAGCAACTCGACATTCAGCGTGCCATGCAAATTCTCAGCGAGATCGAGGAATAGGCCATGAAAACCCGAGCATTCAACCCCTTCGACTACATGGAGACGCAGGAAGAGATCAATGCCTACCTGCTGGAGTGCTTCAACGACGAGGACCCGCAGGTGTTCGTCAATGCGCTGGGGCACCTGGCGCGGCACTACGGCGTGAGCGAGGTAGCCCGTGCAGCCGGACTCAACCGGGAAAGCCTGTACAAGATTTTCAGCGGCAAGGCGCAGCCGAAGTGGGATACGGTGCGGCGCCTGATGCGGGCGCTGCATGTGGATTTGACCATCGCCGCCTGACCTAACCCGCAAACGCGCCCCTCCCCGCCTGCCGCGCCGACCGGCTTGCGTTTTCCCAGAACCCCGGATAATGGACCACAAAGACGTCTGGGCCGGATTCAGGGCAGTGGCCGAAGAAGGTTTGCGCCGGATGCCCAGCGCTTGCGGGTTCAGGTACTGCCCATGCACACGAACAGAACCTTTACCATTGGCATCACTCTCAGTTTTCAGAACCAGCGAACGGGAATCGCCCCATGACATCGCCCCTGCATCGCAATCTGCGCAAGCTGGTCGGCCGGCGCTACCGTTACCTGTCGGACGACTGGGTCCTCATCGACATACTGGGCGATGAGGACTGTGTGGTGCTGCAACGCCTATCGGGCGGCGAGCCCGACCCGCTGCAGACCGACCAGTACGGGCTGGCACGACGTCGCGTGCCCGAGACCCTCACCCTGCCCATCTCCAGCGCGGACGACCCCGACACCTATTCCGAGGAACTGCTGTTGCTGTTCAGCGAAGGCGGCTGATCGCGGCGCAGACGCGTTCGTAGTCCTCCCGGGTATCCACGCCAGCCGGCGGTGGCTCGTCCACGATGCCCACCGCGATACGCTCACCTGCCCACAGCACCCGCAGCTGTTCCAGGGCCTCGTCCTGCTCGATGGGTGCAGGTGACCATTCCTGGTAACGCTGCAGAAAACTCGCCCGGTATGCGTAGATCCCCAGGTGGCGATACATACCCTCCGGTCTTGCCTCGCCCTGTTCGAAGACGCCGCGCTTCCAGGGTATGGGCGCACGGCTGAAATACAGCGCCATGCCGTGCTGATCGGTGACCAGCTTGACCGCATTGCTGTCGAACACCTCATCGGCGTGCAGGGGTACACCTAGGGTAGCCATCGCCGCGTCGGGATGGGCATGCAGGGTGGCTGCCACGCGATCGAGCAGCGTCGGCGGCATCAGCGGTTCATCGCCCTGCAGGTTGACCACCAGGGTGTCCTCGTCCCACCCCATGCGCTCGGCAACCTCGGCGATGCGATCGGTACCGCTCTGATGCTCTGCCGCGGTCAGGCAGACCTCACCGCCGAAGGCATGGACGGCCTCGGCAATACGGGAGTCATCGGTAGCCACCACCACGTGTGCCGCGGCGCTCTCCTGCGCTCGCTCCCAGACGTGGCGGATCATCGGTTGCCCGGCGATCTCCAGCAGGGGCTTGCCGGGCAGGCGCGTCGAGGCGAAACGCGCCGGGATCACCACGTGATAGCGCATGCTCAGTCTTCGACCTCTTCGTCGGCCGGCAACTCGCGCGCTTCCTCGACCAGCATCACCGGGATGTCATCGCGGATCGGAAAGGCCAGGCGGTCGACCTTGCAGATCAGTTCTGCCGCCTCCTTGCGATAGACCAGCTTGCCCTTGCACAGCGGGCAGACCAAGATTTCCAGCAGTTTCTTGTCCATGGGGTTCTCCTCGGGGCCGGCAGTCCGGCGAAAACGGCAGTGTCAGCGGTGCGCCTGTTCGGCCCGTGCTGGCAGCTCGTCGAGCAGCCGTTTCAGACGCTGGATGAAGGGCGCTTCTGGCACCGCCTCGATACGCACCACCCAAGCATCGTCGCGGTGGATCAGGCGACGGCATTTTACGGCATCCTTCTCGGTCATCAGCAAGGGCAGATCGTCGTCGAAGGCGAGATCGGCGGCACTGAAGTCATGGTGATCGGGGAAGGCCACGGCCTCGACCAGCAGGCCCTGGCGGCGCAGCATGTCGAAAAAGCGTTCGGGCCGACCGATGCCGGCGATGGCACGCACCCGGCATCCGCGCCACTCCTCGAGCGCACGCACCCGACGCTCGTCGTTGAGGGCCACCGCCCCGGTCGGACGCATGCGCATCCTGTGTGCGTTGGCCCGGCATTCGCCGTTGCAGATCACCAGGTCCACTGAACGCAGGCGCGAGACCGGTTCGCGCAGCGGCCCGGCGGGCAGCATCAGGCCGTTGCCGAAGCCCCCCTGTCCGTCGATCACCACGATCTCGATGTCACGTGCCAGGGCGTAATGCTGCAAGCCGTCGTCGGCGATCACGATGTCGCAATCGGTGTGCATCAGCAATGCCTCCACCGCCGCGCCCCGGTCCGGCCCTACGCACACCGGGCAGCCCCCCTGGCGCGCCAGCAGGACGGCCTCGTCACCGACCACCCTGGGGTCGCTGTCGGGGCGGACCTGCTGCGGCCAGTGCCGGGCGCAGCCGCCATAGCCGCGTGAGACGATACCCGGACGCCAGCCCTGCCCGCGTAGCCACTGCGCCAGCCAGAGCACCAGCGGGGTCTTGCCACTGCCGCCAACGGTGAGATTGCCGACCACGATCACCGGGCAGGGGGCGCGGTAGCTGCGCCGCAGGCCAAGGCGCCAGACGGTACGTCGCAACGCGACCAGCAGGCGAAACAGCAACGCGAAGGGAAGGCCGAGCAGCGCCAGCGGCCCGGTGTGCCGCCATTGCGATTCGATCCAGTGTTGCAGTAAGCGGGACAAGTTCAGGGTCGCGTCTTGCTGTCCGGTGATCCGTTGGCAGTCACGCTCAGCTTGCTCATGCCGAGCTGGGCGGCCACGTCCATGACGGTGACCATGGCCTGCAGGGGCGCCTTGCGGTCGCCGGTGACGATCACCGGGATGTCGAGACGGCCATTGGCCACCTTTTCGATGGCGCGCCGCAGGGTCGCCGCATCGTGCGAGACCAGTTCCTGCTCGTTGACGTAGAAATGTCCCTTGGCGTCGATGGTGACCTCGATCTTGTCCGGCTGCGGGGCCTTCTGCTCCACCGCCTCAGCCGAGGGCAGGTCCACCTTCAGTTGCGATTGCTTGTCGAAGGTGGTCGAGACCATGAAGAAGATCAGCATCAGGAACACCACGTCGATCAGCGGCGTGATGTCGACGCGCGGCGGCTCGGGACGGCGGGGACGCATGTTCATGAATCAGCGCTCCCGTTCCCCCAGCATGACCTCGATCATCTTCATGGCCTGGGCCTCCATGCCGATCACCAGTTGATCGACTCGCCCACTGAGATAGCGATGGAAGATGAGTGCCGGGATAGCCACGCTGAGACCGGCCGCGGTGGTGATCAGTGCCTCGGAGATGCCGCCAGCCAGTACCGACGGATTGCCTACCCCGGCGGTGGTGATGGCAGTGAAGACCTTGATCATGCCGATCACGGTGCCCAGCAGGCCCAGCAGGGGCGTGATGGCGGCGATGGTGCCCAGCGTGTTGAGATAGCGCTCCAGCTCGTGCACCACCTGGCGACCTTCTTCCTCGATGGCCTCTTTCATCACCTCGCGCGTGTGCTGGCAATTGATCAGCCCGGCAGCAAGCACCCGGCCGAGCGGCGAGCCGTCACGAATGGTCGTGATTTGCGCCGTGTTGAGCTTGCCCTTCTTGTAGAGTTGCCAGATCTGTGTCACCAGGTTTTCGGGAATGACCCGGCTGGTACGCAAGGCCCAGAGCCGCTCACCGACGATCGCCATGGCGATCACCGAGCAGGCGATGATGGGCCACATCAACAAACCACCGGCCTTTACCAGTTCGAACACGCGCCTTCTCTCGTCGTGATGGTTGGACTGGCACGAATCATACTGGATGGAAAGACCGGCCCCAAGGCCATGCGTCGGTAACATTGAGCATCCCGTGTGCCGGATCGCCCGGGTGACTTACGGCGACGACATGCGGCATGCCACATCTCGCACCTGCCAATAGCGGTGATGTGTCTCCGTACGCGGCGTAATCGTCATGGCGCCGGCATCGAGACGGATGTGCAGGCTGCCGCATCCATCGGTACGCCAGCGCATTGCGCCAACCGCGGCCCAGCGCTGGTCCACCTGGGGACGTGGAAAGCGGTAACGGTTGCGATAGCCGGTGGTATAGACCACGTGCCGTGCGGCCACCGCCTTTACGAATGCACCCGAGGACGAGGTCGCACTGCCATGATGTCCGGCCACCACCAGATCGAAGGGCGCCCGGGAACGCACCCAGGGCAGCAATGCCCGTTCGACCGCGGTTTCAGCGTCGCCCAACAGCAGCACCCGCTTGCCCTGCCCCTCGATGGCGAGCACGCAAGAGGTGTTGTTGCCGCGTCGTCTTGCCGCCCAAGGCGGTTGTACGAAGCGAAAACGCACTCCGTCCCAGGTCCAGTGTTCACCGGCAGGGCAGCGGCGTGCCGGCACGGCGATCCGGTGTGGCTCGCCGCTGAGCACCTCGCCGACACGAATACCGCGCACCAGGGCGGCGGCCGCGCCGGCGTGGTCGCGATCGCCATGACTGAGCACCAGACGGTCGATGGCCATCACCCCGTGATGATGCAACCAAGGCAGGACCACCGCATCGGCCAGGTTGAAGCCCCCCGGATAAGCTGGCCCGGCGTCGTATACCAGACGGTGCCCGGCAGTGCGGACCACGACGCTCAACCCCTGCCCCACATCGAGCACATCGATCTCGAAGTCGCCGTTGGCCAGATCGGGCGCGCGCGGCAGGTGCAATGCCAGTAACAACAGCAGGCCGGGCCGGCGCAGCCGCCAGCCGGGTGGGGCCAGCAGCGCCAGTACCGCCAGGGACAGCAGCGCGATTGTCGCCAGCTCGCCAGGCGGTCGCGGAAAGGTAGTGACCAGCGCCGCAGCCTGTTGCAGGGCCGCCCAGAGCCATTCGAGCAGGGTCTGCACGCCGAGCAGCGGCAGGTTGGTCCAGCCCGACAGCGCCAGGGAAAGCAACAGTGCGGGCATCAGCAGCAGGCTGAACAAGGGTACCAGCAACAGGTTCACCGGCACCGACAGGGCCGCCGGCGGCATGTCGAAGGCCAGCAACACCGGATACAGGGCCAGGGTGATCCCGAGTTGTACGCCAAGCCATTGCTGCCAGGCAGGCCTCCCCCGCAGGTGTGGCAACAGGCCCAGGATCGCCGCCACCGCGACGAAAGAAAGCCAGAAACCGGCGTCGAGCAGGGCGGTCGGCTCACTGGCGAGCACAACCAGCAGCACCACTGAAAAGGCGTCCGGCAGGGTCATGCGCTCCCGCTGCCACAGCAGCCAGGCGCTCACTGCCAGCATCAGCAGGGCCCGCCGCGCCGGCAGGCCGAACCCCGAGACAAGAGCGTAAGCGGTGGCGAATGCCAGTCCCGACGCCACGGCCACCAGGCAGGCCGGGATGCGCCGACAGGCCGGCGTACGTCGCCAGATCCAGCCCGCCAGACCGCCGGCCAGCGCGCCGATCAGGCCGATGTGCAGGCCGGAGATGGCCAGCAGGTGGCTGGTGCCGGTCCGTTGCAGGACCTGGCGCATGGAGCTGTCGATCCCGCTGCGGTCCCCGAGCGTCAGCGCCAGCAGCAGTGCCTGTCCTGCGCCTTCGCGGGTATGCGCCAGCAGTGCCTCGCGCCACTCCTGGCGCAGGCGTTCCAGCCAGCAGCAAGCGGCCTCGCCCAGCAATTGCCGTTCGCCGCGCGACACGTATCCGCGGTAACGAATGCCCTGCCGGAACAGCCAGCCGGCATAGTCCCAGCTGCCGGCGTTGCGATGACCATGCGCGGGGCGCAGGCGTACCGTCGTGCGCCAGCGTTGCCCCACCTTCAGGGGTGGTGCGCCGCGCCACGACAGGCGCACGCGCCAGTCACCGTGCCGGGTCTCGCCCTGCCGTTCGAGGCGCTCGATGCGCACCACCAGCCGGGTGATGCCCTGACGCACCACCGGCAGACGCTCGATCACCCACTCGGCCTGCCAGTCGGCGCGCTCGATCGGCCAGGGCAAGGCAGGTGGCCAGTTCACCCGGGCCTGTGTCGCAGCGATCAACCAGCCGGCCAGCGCCCAGAGCAGCCAGGTACTGCCGTTGCGGCCACGCAGCACGACCGCGAGCAGCAGCGTCATCCCGGCGACCAGCGCGACACTGTCCCAGGAGGGCAATACGGCGGCCTGTTGCAGCCACCAGCAACCCAGCAGAAAGAACCCGGCCTTCCCTGGCATCGGATAGATTCGGTTGATTGAGCCTCTACTCGATTCTACTACCAGGAGCCCCGGAACAGGCCCCTCTCCCGCTTGCGCTCTGCCTGTCCCGGCTCTGTGTTGCGGCCCTTGCCAAGGGCCTGCCATTGCCTGCGGGCCGCGCCTTGATCCGAAACAGGCAGAGTGCTCTGAGCGTTGCTTTACTTAGGGTTGTCTCAGTATGCTGGGCACATGCCATATCCGCTGCCATTGCACACTGTCGAGGGCGGGCCCGGCCACCGGGCAGGCACCCGATGAACAGACCGCACCACGCCCCCATGGACCGCTTCCCCATCGTCGGCAGCGAATTGCAGGTCGGCGGCATGCCGCTGCGCGCGCTGGCCGAAAAGGTCGGGCGCACGCCCTTCTATGCCTACGACCGGCGCGTGATCGACGAACAGGTGGCGCTGCTGCGGCGTTGCCTGCCCGAGGCGATCCGCCTGCACTACGCGATCAAGGCCAATCCCCTGCCTGCCCTAGTCCAACACCTGGCCGGGCAGGTGGATGGCCTGGACGTGGCCTCGCTCGCTGAGTTGCGCCTGGCACTCGATACGGGGCTCCCCGCATCGGCCATCAGCTTTGCCGGCCCGGGCAAGACCGACGAGGAACTGACCGCTGCGACCGAGGCCGGGGTGATCCTCAACGTCGAATCCGCGGGTGAGCTGGAACGCCTGGCGGCCATCGGCGAACGCCTGGGACAGCGCCCTCGGGTGGCACTAAGGGTGAATCCCGACTTCGAGCTGCGTGGTTCCGGCATGAAGATGGGCGGTGGCGCACGCCCCTTCGGCATCGACGCCGAGCAGGTGCCCGCCGTGCTGCGGCGTGTCGCTGAACTGGACCTGGAATGGCTGGGCTTTCATATCTTCACTGGTTCGCAGAACCTGGATGCCGGGGCCATCGCCGAGGCCCAGCGCCTGACCCTGGAGCTGGCCCGGCGGCTGGCGAGTGACGCCCCGGCCCCGTTGCGCTGGCTGAACATCGGTGGCGGCCTAGGTATCCCCTACTTTCCTGGCGATTTACGGCTCGACCCGGCGCCGATCGGTGAGCGCCTGGGCGAACGGCTGCCGGCCCTGGAACAGGCCCATCCCGGCGTCGAGGTGGTGATGGAGCTGGGGCGCTTTCTGGTCGGCGAGGCCGGTATCTACGTCTGCGAGGTGATCGACCGCAAGGTCTCGCGCGGCGAGGTGTTCCTGGTCACCAACGGCGGCATGCATCACCACCTGGCGGCCTCCGGCAACCTGGGCCAGGTGGTGCGCCGCAATTTCCCGGTGGCCGTCGGCAACCGCATGGACCAGCCGGCCGACACCGACTGCCACGTGGTCGGTCCACTCTGCACCCCGCTGGACATCCTCGCCTCGAAAGTGCGCCTGCCCGCGGCCGCTCCCGGTGACCTGATCGTGGTGTTCCAGTCCGGCGCCTACGGCCTGAGTGCCAGCCCCACCGGTTTTCTAGGGCATCCCGTGGCGGCGGAGATCCTGGTCTGAGTGGCTAGATGGTCCGCTGCATTCCCTGGTCAGAAACCCGGAGCAGACGCGGTTTTCAGTTCTCGAGCAAGGCGCCCACGTGATCGGCGAGCGTGCCCAGGGTCTCGAAGGTCTCGGCATCCACGTCGTCCAGACGGACACCGAAATGTGCCTCCAGGGCAGCAATCAGTTCGGCCACCGAGAGCGAATCGAACTCCGGCAGCGCGCCCAGCAACGGTGTCTCGCGCCCACCCGCCAGCGCCTCGGGCGGCAAACGCAGCACCGAACGCACGATTTCTGTCACCTCGTCGAATACGGACATGGCTGGCCTCGTCTTGCAGGGGGGCGCAAGTCTAACCGGCATGGGCGGCGTTGCAAGACCTGCCGCGTGAGCAGGGCATTCCCGCCGGGATTCAGTGTCAGTAATGGCCGTGGTTATAATCGCGGCCCGCCAGCAACAGCCGAGCCTTTCTGTGCCCACGACCGTCCCCACCCTGCTCCACGACCTCGTCCGGCACACCGCCGAGCGCCACGGCGCCTTGCCGGCACTGCTGCACGGTGCCACGCAGCTCACCTACAGCGAGCTCGCCTCCGCCATCGAGCGCACGGCCGCCGGGCTGCGCCGCCTGGGGCTGCGCCCTGACGAGCGGGTCGCCGTGTACCTGCCGAAGATCCCGGAAGCAGTGATCGCGCTGTTTGCGGCCCCTCTGGCCGGCGGGGTCATGGTGCCGATCAACCCGGTGCTCAAGGCGGCGCAGGTGGCGCACATCCTGCGCGACTGCAATGTACGCCTTCTCATCACCTCGGCGGAACGTGCCGCGGTGCTGCGCGCGGTGTTGCGCGACTGCCGCGACTTGCGGGCGGTGGTGATCGCCGGGGAAGGCCTGCCCGAAGAACCACTGCCAGGGGTTGCCATCCATGCCTGGCGCACGCTCGATGAGGCCGAACCGCTGAAGCCGCCACGGCGCATCGACAGCGACATGGCGGCCATCTTCTATACCTCGGGCAGCACCGGGGCGCCCAAGGGTGTGGTGCTGTCGCACCGCAACCTGGTGAGCGGGGCGCACAGCGTCAACGCCTACCTGCACAACGGACCGGAGGACCGTCTGCTGGCCGTGCTGCCCCTGAGCTTCGACTACGGTTTCAGCCAGCTCACCACGGCGTTCGCCGCCGGGGCCTCGGTGGTGCTGCTGGAATACCTGTTGCCGCGCGACGTGATCCGTGCCGTGGTTCGATACCACATCACCGGCCTGGCGGCGGTGCCCCCGCTGTGGGGTCGCCTGGTGCGCGAGACCTGGCCGCCCGAGGCGGCAGCCAGTCTGCGTTACCTGACCAGCTCCGGCGGGGTCATGCCGGCACCGGTGATCCAGGCCTTGCGCCAAGCCCTGCCGGACACACAGATCCACCTGATGTATGGCCTCACCGAGGCTTTCCGCTCCACCGCCCTGCCGCCAGAGGAGGTCGACCAGCGACCCGGCTCCATCGGCCTGCCCATCCCCAATGCCGAGATCATGGTGGTGCGCGAGGACGGCAGCGAGTGCGAACCGGAAGAGATCGGCGAACTGGTGCATCGCGGCAGCCTGGTGGCCCTGGGCTACTGGAACGATCCCGAGCGCACCGCCGAGCGCTTCCGCCCTGCACCACGCCGCCCGCACGGTCTGCCGCTGCCGGAGATCGCGGTGTGGTCTGGCGACCGCGTCTGGCGCGACGCGGAGGGCTATCTGTACTTTGCGGGGCGCGAGGACAACATGATCAAGACCTCGGGCTACCGCGTCAGCCCCGACGAGATCGAGGGGCCGGTGCTGGCCTCCGGTCTGGTTGCCGAAGCCGCGGCCTTCGGCGTGCCCGACGCCGAGCTTGGCCAGGCCATCGTACTGGCGGTCGCCGGAGAGGATGCCAGCGAGGTAGTGCAGACGCTGTGCCGTGAACAGCTGCCGAACTACATGCGGCCGCAGCGGGTATGGTGCCTGGATGAACTACCGCGCACGCCCAACGGCAAGATCGACCGTCAGGCCTTGCGCCAGCGCTACCTCGAAGACGACTGAAACCGGCTCAGGCCACGAAGGCCTTGCCCTGCAACTCGCGCAGGCGATCGCGCACCCGCGCGGCCTCCTCGAACTTGAGTTCGCGTGCCAGGGCATGCATCTCCTTTTCCAAACGCTTGATCTCGCGCGCCGCGGCCAGCGGATCTAGCGGCACCTCGTACTCGCCCTGTCCTTCGGCGACCTTCTGATAGCGACGGGCGATGGGCCCGCCGCCCGGCACCGCGGTCTCCATGATGTCGGCGACGCTCTTCTCCACCGTTTTCGGCGTGATGCCGTGCGCTTCGTTGAAGGCGAGTTGCTTGCGCCGGCGACGCTCGGTCTCGTCGATGGCCCGCTGCATAGAACCGGTGATCTCGTCGGCATACAGGATGGCCTTGCCCCGGGCATTGCGCGCGGCGCGGCCAATGGTCTGGATCAACGAGCCCTCGGAGCGCAGGAAGCCCTCCTTGTCGGCATCGAGGATGGCCACCAGCGAGACCTCGGGCATGTCCAGGCCCTCGCGCAGCAGGTTGATGCCCACCAGCACATCAAATTCGCCCAGGCGCAGGTCGCGAATGATCTCCACCCGCTCCACGGTGTCGATGTCCGAGTGCAGGTAGCGCACCCGGATGTCGTGCTCCATCAGGTAGTCGGTCAGATCCTCGGCCATGCGCTTGGTGAGGGTGGTCACCAGCACCCGGTCGCCCATCGCTACTCGGGCGTTGATCTCCGAGAGCAGGTCGTCCACCTGATTGCTGGCCGGGCGCACCTCCACTTCGGGATCGACCAGGCCGGTGGGGCGCACCACCTGTTCGACCACCGCGCCGGAGTGCTCGATCTCGTATTCGCGCGGTGTGGCCGAGACGTAGATCGTCTGCGGTGCGCGTGCCTCGAACTCTTCGAAGCGCAGCGGCCGGTTATCCAGTGCCGAAGGCAGGCGGAAGCCATACTCGACCAGGGTCTCCTTGCGCGAACGGTCGCCCCGGTACATGCCGCCGAGCTGGGGGATGGTCACGTGCGATTCGTCCACCACCAGCAGGGCGTTGGCCGGCAGATAGTCGAACAGGGTTGGCGGTCCCTCGCCCGGCGCGCGACCCGAGAGGTAGCGCGAGTAGTTCTCGATGCCCGAGCAGTAGCCCAGCTCCAGCATCATCTCGATGTCGAACGTCGTGCGCTGTTCCAGGCGTTGGGCCTCGAGCAGCTTGCCGGCCTCGCGCAATTGGGCCAGGCGCTCCTTCAGTTCTTCCTTGATCTGGTCCACCGCCTCGAGAATGATCTCGCGCGGGGTCACATAGTGGGTCTTCGGGTAGATGGTGTAGCGCGGCACCCGCTGGCGCACCTCACCGGTGAGCGGGTCGAACAGCGAGAGGGCTTCGATCTCGTCGTCGAACAGTTCGATGCGCACCGCCTCGTCTTCCGATTCAGCGGGAAAGACGTCGATGATCTCGCCGCGCACCCGGTAGGTGCCGCGCGCCAGTTCCAGGTCGTTGCGCGTGTACTGCATGTCGGCCAGGCGGCGCAGGATGCGGCGTTGGTCCATCTGCTCACCGCGTGACAGGTGCAGCACCATGCTCAGGTACTGGCGCGGATCGCCCAGGCCGTAGATCGACGACACGGTGGCGACGATGATGCTGTCCGGTCGCTCGAGCAGAGCCTTGGTCGCCGACAGTCGCATCTGCTGTACGTGCTCGTTGAGCGAGGCATCCTTCTCGATGAAAGTGTCGGTCGAGGGCACATAGGCCTCGGGCTGGTAATAGTCGTAGTACGAAACGAAATACTCCACCGCGTTGTGCGGAAAGAACTCACGGAATTCGCCGTAGAGCTGGGCGGCAAGCGTCTTGTTCGGCGCCAGGATCAGTGTCGGCCGCTGTACCTGCTCTATCACCTTGGCGACGGTGAAGGTCTTGCCCGACCCGGTCACTCCGAGCAAGGTCATGCCGGCCTCGCCATCGTTCAGTCCCTCGACCAGGCGTCGGATCGCCTCCGGCTGGTCGCCGGCCGGTTCGAAGCGACTGACCAGTTCGAATCTTTTTGTCATCTGCAGGGTGCCCGCGGGAGAGATCGTCCGTTATGATAGCAACGAACTGAGATCGTTCCCGATACGCCGGAAAACCCCAGAATGAACATCAAACTTTCTGCTCGCGTCCAGTCTGTCAAACCCTCTCCGACCCTCGCTATCACTGCCCGGGCCGCTGCCATGCGTGCCGAGGGGCGTGACGTGATCGGCCTGGGTGCCGGCGAGCCCGATTTCGATACCCCCGACCACATCAAGGAGGCGGCCATCGCCGCTATCCGCGAAGGCCAGACCAAGTACACGGCGGTGGACGGCACTCCGTCGCTCAAGCAGGCCATCATCGACAAGTTCCGGCGCGACAACGGACTGGAATACACCCCGGAGCAGATCCTGGTCTCCTGCGGTGGCAAGCAGAGTTTCTACAACCTGGCGCAGGCCGTGCTCGACCGTGGCGACGAGGTGATCATCCCTGCGCCCTACTGGGTGTCCTATCCCGACATGGTGCTGCTCGCCGAGGCTGAGCCGGTGCTGGTGCACGCCGGCGCCGAGCAGCACTTCAAGATGACGCCGGCGCAACTGCGAGGTGCCATCACCGAGCAGACCCGGCTGGTGGTCATCAACAGTCCGTCCAATCCCACCGGTATGGCCTACAGCCGCGAGGAGCTGGAAGCACTGGGCGAGGTGCTGCGCGAGCATCCGCGCATCCTCATCGCCACCGACGACATGTACGAGCACATCGTCTGGAAGGAAGGCAGCTTCGTGAACATCCTCGACGCCTGCCCCGATCTGGCCGATCGTACCCTGGTGCTCAATGGTGTCTCCAAGGCCTATTCCATGACCGGCTGGCGCATCGGCTATGCTGGCGGCCCGGCCGAGATCATCAAGGCCATGAAGAAGATCCAGTCGCAGAGCACCTCCAACCCATCTTCCATCTCGCAGGCTGCGGCCGAGGCGGCGTTGAACGGTCCGCAGGACTGCATCGCCGAGATGCTGGCGCATTTCAAGGAGCGACACGATCACGTGGTCGAGCGCCTCAACGCCATCCCCGGCATCGACTGCCTGGCCACCGATGGCACCTTCTATGTCTTCCCCTCGGTGAGCGGCCTGGTCGAGCGCATCGACGGGGTGAAGAACGACCTCGAGCTGGCCGAGTACCTGATCGAGAAGGCCGGCGTGGCGGTGGTGCCCGGCACGGCCTTCGGCCAGACTGGGCACATGCGCATCTCCATCGCCACCAGCATGGAGAACCTGGACGCCGCGCTGGACCGTATCGAGGCCGTCGCCCGGGGCTGATCAAGCCTCGCCCTGACAGGGACGGCAACCCCCTGTCAGGGTATGTCGGGGATAGGCAGGGTCAGCCGTCTCCGCCGCGAACAACGCGATTTCAGGCGGTCAGGGAAGGCCGCTCGCAAGCAATGACACGGAGGGTCCGACATGGATGTCTGCCACCTTGCTGTCCGCGTGCGCGGGTTCAGCGTCATCGAGCTGTTCATCACCCTTGGCGTGATGATCATCCTGCTTGCCGCGGGAGTCCCGGCCTGGCGGCACCTTCAAGCAGACAACCGTCTGACCAGCGCGCAATGGATGTACGCACGCCTGCTATGCCTGGCGCGCAGCACGGCCATACAGCGTCGCCTGCCAACCGTGCTCTGCCCCAGCACCGATGGCCAGCAATGTCACCGCGACTACCGGCGCTGGCAGGAGGGCGCCCTGCTCTTCGCGGACGCCGACGGTGACGGAAAACGCGATCGCGACGAACCCGTACTCGCCGTGCAGCAGGCGATCACGGGCGTGGTGGTCCAGAGCAGCAAGGGACGGCTCAGGGTACGCTTCCGCGCCAGCGGCGATGCTGTCGGCAGCAACCTGAGCCTGCGTTTCTGCTCGCCGGTCGATCCCGGCCTGAACCGTGCCCTGATCCTCTATGGCAGTGGCCGCCTGCGCAGCGCAAGACGTCTGCCCGATGACTTGCCGGTGGTGTGCACCGACTGAACGAACAGTCTTACAATCGCCAGAGATCGACTCCGGCTTGTGCGAAGCGCTTGCGGTCGAGCACGGATTTCACGTCCATCAGCACCGCGCCGGGCGCCATGATGGTGGCCAGGTCTTCCGGCCCCAGCGCGCGATAGGCCTGGTGCGCCACTGCCAGGATCACCGCGTCGGCCTCGGCCAGGTCTTCCCAGTCACACAGCTCGACACCGTATTCGGCCTGTGCCTCGGCCGGGTCGGCCACCGGATCGTGCACCTGCACCTCGCAGCAGTACGAGGCCAGTTCGGTCAGGATGTCCTCGACCCGCGAGTTGCGCAGGTCTGGACAGTCTTCCTTGAAGGTCAGGCCCAGCACGATCACCCGGGCACCCGACACGCCGCGTCCGGCCTGGATCATGCGCTTGACCGTCTGCTCGGCGATGTACTTGCCCATGCCGTCGTTGATCTGCCGGCCGGCCAGGATCACCTGCGGGTGGTGGCCCGCCGCCTCAGCCTTGTAGGTCAGGTAGTAGGGATCGACGCCGATGCAGTGCCCGCCGACCAGGCCCGGGCGGAACGGCAGGAAGTTCCACTTGGTGCCCGCCGCCTCCAGCACGTCCAGGGTGTCGATGCCCAGCTTGTGGAAGATCAGCGCCAGCTCGTTCATCAGCGCAATGTTGAGGTCCCGCTGGGTGTTCTCGATCACCTTCGCCGCTTCGGCGACCTTGATGCTGGCGGCGCGATGCACGCCAGCTTCCACCACGCTTTCGTACAGCGCCGCCACCCGCGCCAATGTCTCAGGGGTGTCGCCGGAGACCACCTTGACGATGGTCTCGAGCCGGTGAACCTTGTCGCCGGGGTTGATACGCTCGGGCGAGTAGCCGACATGAAAACCCTCGCCCGTCGCCCCGTCGCGCCCCAGCCAGGTCAGACCCGAGTGCTGTTCGAGCAGGGGCACGCAGACCTCCTCGGTGCAACCGGGAAAGACCGTGGACTCGAAGATCACCACGCTGCCGGGCTGCAAGTGCTCGCCCACGGTGCGGCAGGCGCTTTCCAGCGGACCGAGATCGGGGCGGTGAGCATCGTCGATGGGGGTCGGCACCGCCACCACGATCAGCCGTGCCTCGGCCAGGCGCGCCGGATCACTGGTGTATTCCAGTTGGGTAGCCGCGGCCAGGTCGTCCGATGTCACCTCGCCGCTGGGATCGCTTCCCTGGCGATAGTGCGCCAGCTTGCGCTCGTCCAGGTCGAAACCGATGGTCGGCCGCTGTCTGCCGAAAGCCACCGCCAATGGCAGGCCCACGTAGCCCAGGCCGACAACTGCGACCACGTCCCTTGTCATTTCAACCTCCCCAGGAGTCGCGCAGCGATACGATCTGATTGAACACTGGGCGGCCGTCAGAGGCATCTTCACTGTCGCGGCAGAAATAGCCTTCGCGCTCGAACTGGAAGCGCTCGCCGACCACCGCTTCGCCAAGTGATGGCTCGAGCACGGCCTCATCGATCACACGCAGCGAATCGGGATTGAGGTCGGCCAGGAAATCACCGTCGCGCCCCGGCTGCGGCACTCGGAACAGACGGTCGTACAGCCGCACCTGGGCATGCACCGCATGCGGTACCGGCACCCAGTGGATGACGCCGCGCACCTTGCGGCCCTCGGGATTGCGACCCAGGGTCTCGGGGTCGTAGGTGCAGCGCACCTCCACGATTTCGCCCTGTTCGTTGCGCACCACCTCGTCGGCGCGGATCACATAGCCGTTGCGCAGCCTGACCTCGCCGCCGAGCACCAGGCGCTTGTATTTCTTGTTGGCTTCCTCGCGGAAGTCGTCGCGGTCGATCCACACCTCGCGGGTCATCACCAGTTCGCGCGTGCCCATGTCCTCGTTCTTGGGATGGTTCGGCCCGCGCAGGATCTCTTCGTGATCCTCTGGCCAGTTGACGATCACCAGCTTCAGCGGCTGCAGCACTGCCATGCGGCGCGGCGCACGCGCATCCAGGTCGCTGCGGATGGCCGACTCCAGCATGCCCATCTCCACCGTGCTGTCAGCGCGGGTGACACCGATGCGGTTGCAGAAGTCGCGGATCGCCTCGGGGGTGTAGCCGCGCCGGCGCAGGCCGGCGATGGTCGGCATGCGCGGGTCGTCCCAGCCCGAGACGTGGCCCTCGTCCACCAACTGGGTGAGCTTGCGCTTGCTCATCACAGTGTATTCGAGATTGAGGCGCGCAAACTCGATCTGCTGTGGATGGCAACCGATGCTGATGTTGTCCAGCACCCAGTCGTAGAGCGGGCGGTGATCCTCGAACTCCAGGGTGCACAGCGAGTGAGTCACGCCCTCGAGGGCATCCGAGATCGGATGGGTGAAGTCGTACATCGGGTAGATGCACCAGGCGTCGCCCGTCTGATGGTGGACCAGGCCATGGCGGATGCGGTAGAGGGCCGGATCGCGCAGGTTCATGTTGGGCGAGGCCATGTCGATCTTGGCGCGCAGGGTGCGGCTGCCGTCGGGGAACTCGCCGTCACGCATGCGTCGGAAGAGATCGAGGTTCTCCTCTACACTACGGTTGCGCCAGGGACTCTCGCGGCCCGGTTCAGTCAGGGTGCCGCGGTAGGCGCGCACTTCCTCAGGCGAGAGGTCGCAGACATAGGCCAGGCCCTTCTCGATGAGTTCCACTGCGAAGCCGTAGAGTTGCTCGAAGTATTCCGAGGCGAAGTGCAGCTCAGACCATTCGTACCCCAGCCAGCGCACGTCTTCCTGAATGGCCTCGACAAAGTGCGCCTCTTCCTTCGCCGGGTTGGTATCGTCGAAGCGCAAGTTGCAGCGACCGGCATAGTCCTCGGCGATGCCGAAGTTGAGCACGATGGACTTGGCGTGCCCGATGTGCAGATAGCCGTTGGGCTCGGGGGGGAAGCGGGTGATGATCCGTTGGTGCTTGCCCGAGGCCAGGTCGGCGTCGATGATCTGGCGGATGAAGTTCTTCGGCGTATTCTCGGCGCTCATGGGCGGGTCTCAGCGGTTGGAGCGGATGTGTTCTATGGCGCGGTCGATGCGGCGCAGGGTGGCCTCACGCCCCACCAGCCAGAGGGTCAGGTCGAGATCGGGCGAAGGCGAGCCGCCAGTGACCGCCACACGCAGCGGCATGGCCACCTTGCCGAACCCCACGCCCAGCGCCTCCACGGTATCGCTCACCGCCTGGTGAATGGGCTCACGCACCCAGTCGGCCAGCGCGGCCAGGCGCTCACGCACCGCGGCCAGCGCCTGATCAGCCTCGCCCTTGAAGGCCTTCTTTGCCGCCTTCTCGTCGTAGCTGTCGAAATCGCGGTAGTAGAAGGCCGAGATGCGCGCCAACTCGACCAGGGTGGTGGCGCGCTCGCGCTGCGCCTTGACCACCTCGACCAGGTCCGGCCCTTCGGACGGATCGATGCCCAGGTCGCCCAGGTGAGGCGAGAGCAGGTGAGCCACCCGTGCCGGGTCACTGTGCATGAGGTACTGCTGGTTCAGCCAGTCGAGCTTGGCCGTGTTGAAGGTGGACGGCGCGCGGTTGACGTTTTCCAGGTCGAACAGTTCGATCATCTCATCGAGCGAGAAGATCTCCTGGTCGCCGTGCGACCAGCCCAGGCGCACCAGGTAGTTGAGCAACGCCTCGGGCAGATATCCCTGTTCCTTGTATTGCATCACGCTCACCGCACCGTGGCGCTTGGACAGGCGACTGCCGTCCTCGCCAAGGATCATGGGCACGTGCGCGAAATGCGGCACGTCCCAGCCCAGGGCGCGGTACAGGTTGATCTGGCGCGGGGTGTTGTTGATGTGATCGTCGCCGCGGATCACGTGGCTGATGCCCATGTCATGATCGTCCACCACCACCGTCAGGTTGTAGGTGGGCGAGCCGTCGGAACGGCGGATGATCAGGTCATCGAGCTCCGTGTTGGCCACGCGGATGGGACCGCGGATGAGATCGTCGAACACCACCTCGCCATCGACCGGGTTGCGGAAGCGGATCACGTGCGGCTCGTCGGCGCTCACCGCGCGGTCACGGCAGTGGCCGTCGTAACGCGGCTTCTGTTTCGCCGCCAGCTGCTGCTCGCGCAGCTCGTCCAGCCGTTCCTTCGAGCAATTGCAGCGGTAGGCCAGGCCGCGCTCCAGCAACTGCTCGATCACCTCGTCATAGCGATCGAAACGGTGTGTCTGGTAGAAGGGGCCCTCGTCGTATTCCAGCCCCAGCCAGGTCATGCCCTCGAGGATGGCGTTGACCGATTCCTCGGTGGAGCGCTCGCGGTCGGTATCCTCGATGCGCAGCACGAAACGGCCGCCGTGACGGCGCGCGTACAGCCAGGAGAACAGTGCCGTGCGGGCACCGCCCACGTGCAGGTAGCCGGTGGGGCTGGGGGCGAAACGGGTCTTGATGGTCATGATGTGACTTCAGTGGCAAACGAAGAGCGCTATTTTACCGGAAATCGCCTCCGACCCGTGACGCGATATGCTCCTCGCCCCGCCCGTGCGGGGCGAGTCCAGGATCAACGCGCGTAGCGGTCGTGGTTGAATACCAGGTCATCGCCGGGAGCGGTGCGATGACAGGCGATGCAGCCCTTGGTCGAACCCTTGGCGACGCGTCCCACCAGAGCCATCCCTTCGGGGTTCTTCAATACGCTGCCATCCGCTGCGTACTTGACCCAGAACCAGTCGCGATTGAGCGGATCATAGCCCGGGCGTTTGAACATCACGGTGACCGCCTTCAGGTAACGCTCGGGCGTGTTGGCGACCGTCGCCTTGCTCGCACCCTGACCACCGTAATTGCGCTTGACGATCACCGGCCCGGTCTCGTGACCCACGCGAATGACGGCATCCAGGGTGTCCAGTATGGCGCCATGCGGATGGGTGCCGGTGTAGGGCGTGCCGTGAATCGCGTTCTTGCCGACCAGGCGCAGCTGGCGCAAGTGTTGCCAGAGCGCCTGGGCATAACGCAGATCCTCGGCGGTACCGAAAGGCGCTCCCGACGCCTGTGGCGATCGTTCGGTGTTCCCATCCGGGGCGGCGCAGGCCGCAGTCACCAGTGATACCGCGACCAGGGCCAGTAGGTTCGATCGGATGTGTTTCATGACGGTTTCCCTTCTGTGGCGACATGGATGACGCGAAGGATGCCGGTTGCCGCCAGATCGTCCGCCTCCGCCAACAAGACCCGCTGGATGCACAAAGCATTTCCTCGTTGCGGCACCGGGCGATCACCGCGGTGCAGCCATGGCCGGCAGGCTGCCTTCGAAGCAGGCCGGCAACAGCGTGCTCTCGTCGGGGACCAGCGGGCGTTCTATTACCCGGTGATTACCGAGGATAGGCGTCGCGGCTGCCGTGCCGCTGGCTTCAAGTTGTTACAATTCACCTTTTCGGGATCCCCAGCCATGCGTGACTTGCTCGCCCGTATTCCCTTTCATATTGCCCTGATGGTCGCCCTTACCCTGGGGCTGGCGCCCTTCGTGCCCGAGCCGCACGTCTGGGAGAAGCTGCGCATGCTCACAGAGGGCAGCCTGCGACGACCCATCGACATCTTCGACCTGTGTCTGCACGGTGCCCCCTGGCTGCTGCTGTTCGCCAAGATTGCGCTGGGCCAGTTCTCCAAGCAGCGGGCAGGACACTGAGCATGCCGCTGCCGCCGCCCGCCAAACGCGAGCCGTTGCACACACGGCAGATCGTCTGCCGAGGCTACCGTCGCGCCGACGGTCTGTGGGACATCGACGCCCATCTGCGCGACACTCGCGACGAGCCCCTGCAGACCTTCGGCCGGGGCGAGATCCCACCCGGTGAACCGCTGCACGAGATGTGGATGCGTCTGACCGTGGACGACGAGCTGACCGTGATTGACATCCGCGCGAGCATCGAGCAGGCCCCCTACCCCGCCTGCCCGCACTTCCCGGCCGAGCGCTTCGAGAAATTGATCGGCCAGCGCATTGCCCCCGGCTGGACAGCGCGGGTACGCCTGGCCCTCGGTGGGGTTCACGGTTGTACCCACCTGGTGGAGCTGCTGGGCCCGCTGGCTACCACGGCCATCCAGACGGTCTATGCCTGGCGCGGCGAGTCGCTGGACGGTCACCAGCACCAGCCGCCCGAGGACTTCATCGACAGTTGTCACAGCCTGGTCGCCGATGGCGAGGTGGCGCGGCGGCTGTGGCCTGGACGCAGCGATGACGACTGAACAGCTCCCCGAACTGCTCGCCCCGGCCGGCGGCCTGCCCCAGCTCGAGGCGGCCGTGCATGCCGGCGCCGACGCGGTGTACTTCGGTCTGGACCGCGGCTTCAACGCCCGCCGGCGCGCCACCGGCATCAGCACGGACGCGCTCGAGGCGGTGATGGAGAAACTGCACCGCCACGGTCGCAAGGGCTACCTGGCGCTCAACACCCTGGTGTTCGACGAGGAGCTGCCCGAGATCGAGGAACAGATCCGCCATGCCGCCCGTTGCGGGGTGGACGCGCTGATCGTGCAGGACATCGGCCTGGCACGGCTGGCGCGCGCCGTCGCGCCCGCCCTGCCCCTGCACGCCAGTACCCAGATGTCGATCACCGATGCCGAGGGCGTAGCCTTTGCGCAGTCACTCGGCCTCTCGCGGGTGGTGCTGGGACGTGAGCTGTCCATCAAGGACATCGCTGCCATCGCCGACGCGACCGCGGTGGAACTCGAGGTCTTCGTGCATGGCGCCCTGTGCGTCAGCTACAGCGGACAGTGCTTCTCCAGCGAGGCCTGGGGCGGGCGCTCGGCCAACCGCGGCCAGTGTGCCCAGTCCTGCCGCCTGCCCTACGGCCTGCTGGTGGACGGCGAACTGCACGAACAGGGCGGCTTCGACTACCTGCTCTCGCCGCAGGATCTGATGGCCCTGCCCCTGCTGCCGCGCCTGCTGCGCGCCGGGGTGCGCAGCCTCAAGATCGAGGGACGACTCAAGGGGGCCGAATATGTCACGCGCACGGTGCGCGCCTACCGCCAGGCCCTCGACCGGCTGCTGGCCGGCCAATCGGCCGACGAAGAAGAACTGGTGATCGACCGCGACACCCGGCGCGGCCTGGCGCAGATCTTCTCGCGCGGCCAGGACGAACGGCACGATGGTCTCACCCCGGGTTTCCTGCTCGGTTCGCGTCACCAGGAACTGGTGATCGGCCGCAACCCGCGCCACCGCGGCCTGCACCTGGGCCGGGTCGAGGCGGTGCTGGCTGACGGGGTGCGCCTGCGCCTGCACAACCCGGTCAAGCCCGGTGACGGAGTGGTATTCGACGGCGGTCGTCCGCAGCGACACGAGCCGGGCGGGCACGTGCGCCGGATCGAGCGCCGCGGTGAACGTATCCGCGAGGAGATCGACCGCGGCGAGGTGGTGCTGCGCTTCGGCCCCGGATTTCGCGCCACGGACATCGCGCCCGGCGACCATGTCTGGCGCACCCGCGACACGGCCAGCGACCGCGGCCCGGTGCTGCGCCCGGCCGAGGCCGTGCGCCTGCCCCTGCGCATCGAGTTGAGCGGCGCAGCCGGCGAACCGCTACGCATCCGTCTCACAACACCCGACGGCCGCCAGGCCGAGGCCGCCAGCCGCACCCCCCTGCAGGCCGCCGAACGCCACCCACTGGACGAAGCGGCCCTGAAGCGCGCCATCGGTGAGCTGGGAGACACCCCCTTCCGCATCGCGCACTGGCAACAGGACCTGGCCGACGGCCTGTTCCTGCCCCTGGGCGAGATCAAGCAGACCCGGCGCGCGGCGGTCGGGGCCCTGCTCGAACAGATGACCCGGCACCAGCACGACCGCGAGCTGGCCTCGGCGCCGGTGCTGCCGGTACTGCTGTCCGAGGCCGGCCCTCCGTCGCCGCCCACCCGGCCCGCCCTGTCGCTGCTGTGCCGCACCGCCGAGCAGGTCGAGGCCGCGCTGGCGCTGGACGACATCGACGAGATCCAGGTCGACTTCCTCGAGGTGCACGGACTCAAGGACGCCTGCCAGCGTATCCGCACCGCCGGTCGTCGCCTGGTGGTCGCCGCCCCGCGCATCTTCAAGCCCGGTGAGCAGCGCCTGGTCCGCTACCTGCTGCACCTGCAACCCGATGCCCTGCTGGTACGCTCGGCTGGCCTGTTGCAGCGCCTGCACGCCCTGGGCGGCGAAGGCGCCGCCTTCGACGAGACGGTGTGCATTCCCGCGCTGTACGGCGACTTCTCGCTGAATGCCGCCAACCGGCTGAGCGCCCACCAGCTGCTGGACCTCGGCCTGGCGCGCCTGGCTCCGACCCACGATCTGAATGCCCGGCAGATCGCCGCCCTGGCCGCCGGTCTGCCGGAGGCCCGGCGCGCCTGTATCGAGGTGGTGGCACACCAGCACCTGCCCATCTTCCATACCGAGCACTGTGCCTTCGCGCGCTTCCTGTCCACGGGCAACGACTACCGTGACTGTGGCCGCCCCTGCGAGCGCCACCGGGTGCACCTGCGCGACCCGAAAGGTCAGGACCACCTGTTGCTCGCCGACGTCGGTTGCCGCAACACCCTGTTCAATGCCCAGGCCCAGTCGGCCGCCGGACATCTCGCCGATCTGCTGGCAGCCGGCATCCGCCACTATCGCATCGAACTGGTAGACGAACCCGGCGACCAGGTGGCGGACATCGTGGCGGGCTACCGCGCATTGCTCGATGGTCGCCTCTCGGCCACCGCCCTGCTGCATCGCCTGCAACAGGTGCCCGATGCCAATGGCCGCGCTCAGGGCGTGGGCAGCGGTTCGCTGGCAGTGCGCGTGGAACCCCCCCGGACGGCCATGAAGCGTCCTACCGCGCGTTGAAGTGCCACATGAGCCCGCATCATCACCATCACCACGATCACCACACAGCGGACAAACGCATCGGCCTGGCGTTTGTCCTGAACCTGACGTTCACGGTCATCGAGGTGGTTGGCGGACTGCTCACCAACAGCACCGCCATCCTCGCCGACGCGGTGCACGACCTGGGCGATTCGCTGGCGATCGGCCTGGCTTGGCTGCTGGCGCGTCTGGGGCGTCGCCCGGCGAGCGGCCGCTACACCTACGGCTACCAGCGACTGTCGCTACTCGGTGCACTGATCAACGCCCTGGTGCTGATCGCCGGCAGCCTGTGGGTACTGTCCGAAGCGATCTCCCGGCTGGCCGACCCGCCCATGCCGCATGCGGTGGGCATGACCTGGCTGGCGGTACTGGGCATCGTGGTGAACGGCGCGGCGGCCTGGAGCCTGCACGGCGGCAGGAGCCTCAACGAGCGGGTGCTCAACTGGCACCTGCTCGAGGACGTGCTCGGCTGGGTGGCGGTGCTGATCGTGGGCATCGTGCTGCAGTTTGTCGACTGGCCCATCCTCGACCCACTGCTGTCGGTCGCCTTCACCCTGTTCATTCTGTTCAACGTGCTGCGCAACCTGCGCGAGACCCTGCGCCTGTTCCTGCAGGGGGTGCCGGACGACGCGTTGGTAGAGACGGTGCACGAGAAGCTGCTGGCCCTGCCGCACGTGGTGGACGTGCATCACCTGCACCTGTGGTCGCTGGACGGCGAGCACCACGTGCTGACCGCCCACCTGGTGCTGGACATCCCCATCAGCGCCGAGAGTCAGCGCGAGATCAAGGAGGCCATCCGCGAGACCTGCCGCGACTGCGGCATCGGCCACACCACCATCGAGCTGGAACAGGCCGACGAGACCTGCCGGCATGAGCCGTGAGCCGACAGGCGCGCTAGCAGCCTGTCGGACTTAACGCTGTCCGGCTGCAAATCCGCGGATAGCGATCAACTGAGCTTATCGAATTCGTCAAATAGGTCCGCTATTCTCCTCAATTCGAATAAGCTCATTTGATCCGCTCCCGCGAATTTTCGCTTCGAACGGTTAAGTCCGACAAGCTGCTAGGTCAGCAGGCCGGCCAGGCGTTCCAGACCCTGCTCGATGCGCGATACCTCGGTGGTGTAGGCGAAGCGCACATGGCGCGCGGTGTCATTGTCGCCGAAATCGCTCCCCGGGGTGATCGCCACACCGGCCTCCTCGAGCAGGCGTTGCGCAAAGGTTTCACCGTCTTCGTCAAGGTGTTCGGGCAGGCCGGCATACAGGTAGAAGGCCCCGCCGGGCGGCTGCGGGGGCAAGACGAAGCCCAGCTCGCGCAGGCCGGCGAACAGGCGGTCACGCCGTGCCTGGAACACCTGCCGGCGACGCTCCAGCTCGTCGAGCACCGGGGGAGCGAAGGCCGCCAGCGCCGCGTGCTGGGCCACGGTGGGCGGCGCCAGAAACAGGTTCTGCGCCAGTCGGTCGATGGGCTCCACCCAGGCCTCGGGCACCACCGCCCAGCCGACGCGGTAGCCGGTCATGCCGAAGAACTTGGAGAAGCTGTTGATCACGAACAGGCCTTCTTCGCCCAGCGCCAGCGCGGTTTGCGGTGGGGTGTCGTATTGCAGGCCCTGGTAGATCTCGTCCACGATCAGGAAGCGCTGCTGCGCACGCAGTGCGCGGTAGAGGACAGCCAGTCGCTCAGCGGAAATCAGCTCGCCGGTCGGGTTGGCCGGGCTGGCCAGCATCATGCCGGACAAGCCCGGCGTTTCCGCCGCCCGCTCCGGATCGACCGCCACCGCCTCGCCACCGTAGAGCGCGATCATGTGGCGGTTGCACGGATAGCCGGGGTCCTGGATGCCGATGCGGTCCCCGGGGTCGATCAGCACGCCCAGCACCAGCTGCAGCGCGCCCGAGGCACCCGGGGTGACGATCACCCGCGCGGGGTCGATGGAGAGGCCGAAGCGCTCCCCATACCAGCCGGCGATGGCCTCGCGCAGCGCCGGCAGACCGAGTGCCGGGGTGTAATGGGTCTGACCACGCGCCAGTGCCGCCTGCGCCGCGGCATTGACCGCCTCGGGAGCGGGGAAGTCCGGCTCGCCGACCTCCATGTGCACGATGTCGCGCCCGGCCGCCTGCAGTGCCTGCGCCCGGGCCAGGATGGCCATCACTCGGAACGGGGCAATGCCCTGCATGCGTGTGGCGGGTGCGGGCCAGGACATGCTCAGAGGGTCTCCAGCAGGGCCAGATCGACCGGCCCGGGCAGGGGCTCGCCATCGGCCCGGCGCGGCGGTGTGCCCGGTTCGCCGAGCTGGTCGAGCACCAGGCTGGCGCGCGAGAAGTCCTGGCCGAGGGTGTAGTCGTTGGTAGTGACCACGATGCGCGAGATGCCGGCATCGGCGGCCGAGTTCACGCCGTGTCCGGAATCCTCGAAGGCGATCACCCGCTCCGGGGGCAACCCCAGGCGCTCGAGCACCCAGACATAGATGTCCGGTGCGGGCTTCTTGGCCGGCACGATGTCACCGGCACCGATCTCGGCGAACCAGCCGATCGATTCGGCGCCCAGGGTGTTCTCCAGCAACGAGGTCACGTTGTCCATGGTGGTGGTAGTGGCGATCGCCAGCGGGATGCCCGCCTCGCGCGCCTCGCGCAGCAGGCGTTCCACACCCGGGCGCAGGGGCACCCGGCCCTCGGCCATCAGCGCCTTGTAGTGCTCGGTCTTGGCCGCATGCAGCCCGGCGACAAAGCCGTCCAGGTCCGCGGGGGGCTCGAAGGCGGTATTGAACTCGCGCAGGTAGTACTTGATGCGCTCCTTGCCGCCGGTCACTGCCAGCAGCTTGCCATAGAGCGCCACATCCCAGTCCCAGTCGAGACCGGCATCGGCGAAGGCACGGTTGAAGGCCACCCGGTGACCATCGCGTTCGGTGTCGGCCAGGGTGCCGTCCACGTCGAAGATCAAGGCTTCAATCTCACTCACGATCGACTGCTCCACAAAGAAAGGCCGCGCAGCATAACAAGCATCCGGCGGGCTCGGCCATCTTGCGGTGCGACCTTGGCCGCGGTTCCGGCTTCATGGTAACGTGAAGTTTTACACGCGAGGTGGTCGAAGATGCCGGGAAATTCCGCCGACCTGGCCCATTACGAAGGCTTCGAGCCCTATCGTCCCACCGCGGACGAGCCCTATATGAGCGCTGGCCAGGAGGCACACTTCCGGGCCATGCTGGAGCACTGGCGGCGCATGCTGATGGAAGAGGTCGATCGCACGGTCGACCACATGAAGGCCGAGGCCACCCTGCACGCCGACCCCAACGACCGCGCCACCCAGGAATCCGACATCGGCCTGGAACTGCGCACTCGCGACCGCGAGCGCAAGCTCATCAACAAGATCAACCAGGCCCTGCGGCAGCTCGACGAGCACGACTACGGCTATTGCAAGGAATGCGGCGTGGAGATCGGTCTCCGGCGGCTCGAGGCCCGACCCACCGCCGAGTTGTGCATCGACTGCAAGACGGCCCAAGAACAGCAGGAAAAGCACTTCAGCTGAATCGTCATGGCGGATCGCCCGGCCGTGCCACCTTATCGCGGACGCTTCGCCCCCTCGCCCACCGGGCGACTGCACTTCGGTTCTCTCGTCACGGCCCTGGCCAGCCGGATCGATGCCCTGGCCCACCACGGCGAATGGCTGGTGCGTATCGACGATCTCGACCAGACCCGCTGCCGCCCCAGCCTGGTAGACGACATCCTGCGCAGCCTCGAGGCCTTCGGCATGCACTGGGACGGTGAATTGCGTTACCAGAGCCGGACCACCGAGGCCTATGCCGAGGCACTGGACCGGCTGCGGGCGCTGGGAAAGGTCTACTTCTGCCGTTGCAGCCGCAAGACGGTACGCGAGCAGGCCCGGCGGGAAGGTATCGAGGGCCCGATCTACGCTGGCACCTGCCGAGACCTGGGACTCGACGATGCCCCGGGACGTGCTGCCCGCCTGCGCACCGACGATGAGCCGGTCGGCTTTACCGACCGGGTGTTCGGCACGCAGATGCAGCGCCTGGCGAGTGACATCGGCGATTTCGTGATCCGTCGCGCCGACGGTTATTTCGCTTATCAACTGGCCGTGGTGGTGGACGATGCCCTGGCCGGGATCACCCACGTGGTGCGCGGTGCCGACCTGCTGGCGTCCACACCGCGCCAGATCTGTCTGCAGCGGTTGCTGAGAACGAGCACGCCGGCCTACCTGCACGTACCATTGGTACGGGATCGGAATGGCCGCAAGCTCAGCAAGCGCGAGGCCGCCCAGCCGGTCGATGAGCAGCGGCCACTGGCCACCCTGCTCGCCGCCTGGCGCTGGCTGGGACAGGCGATGCCCGATTCCGACCTTACCCTGGAAGAATTCTGGCAATGGGCGCCGACCGCGTGGCAAATCGAACACATGAGGAAACTTCGAGATGACACAGCCCCCCGTTCCCTATGAGTTGCTCGGTGGCGAGCAAGGCGTACGCGAACTGGTCGATCGTTTCTACGACTACATGGACAGCCTGCCCGAAGCACGCGAGGTCCGTGCCATGCATGCCAAGAGCCTGCGCGCCTCGCGCGAGAAGCTGTTCCTGTTCCTGAGCGGCTGGCTGGGCGGTCCCGACCTGTACGTGCAGAAATTCGGCCACCCCATGTTGCGCCGGCGCCACCTGCCCTTCCCCATCGGGGTGAAGGAGCGAGACCAGTGGATGCTGTGCATGCGCAAGGCGCTGGCCGACATGGACATCGACGACACCCTGCGCTCGCGTCTGGAGCAGGCCTTCATGCAGACCGCCAATCACATGCGCAACCAGCCAGAGCAAGAGGCCGACCCACGCCTCCCGATCGCGCCGGCGCCGAAGAAATGAAGCGCCGAAGTGGCGCCCGCAGACGGAAGCCACAAACCGATACCAAACAATGTGGCGCCGCCCATTCCCCCATGGCGGAGACAGCATGAATTCCGGGAGGAACAGTGTCCAGGAATTCAGGGCTTTACAGATGTGCCCATTCCGGGCCGGGGGAATACTACCGCTGCGGGTGGGCTAATCCAGATGCTCAGCCCCTGACCAGTGGCTGTCCAGCTTAAGCGTGGTAAGCGTATCCTCACGAATGGCCGCCAGTCGGTCCGCGTGGGCCACGATGGACACCCCATAGGACGGAATGATTTGGCGAACTTTCTTCTGCCATGAATCAGTGGCGAGACGCTCGGCGAAGCACTTCTCTATTACCTCCAAGGCTATCGGCACGATGGTGGATGCACCCGGGGATGCACCCAGCAACCCCGCCAGGGAACGATCCTCAGCTGTCAGCACCTCGGTTCCGAACTCCAACTTTCCGCCATGTTTAGAGCAAGGCTTGATAATCTGGACACGCTTCCCCGCTTCCCTAAGCTCCCAGTCCGACTCCATTGCTTCGGGATAGAACCGCCGGAGACTGGCCATGAAATCGCGACGCCCCTGAAAGGACTCACGGATGAGGTAACGGATCAGGTCAAGCTGGCGCATTCCAACCGAGAGCATCGGTTTCAGATTGCTTGCGTTGAGACTGCGAAAAATATCAACCGGCGAGCTGTTACGTAAGAAACGGGTCGTCAAACCAGCAAAAGGACCGAACAACAACATTCGTTCACCCTCGATGATACGGGTATCGAGGTGAGGAACCGACATCGGGGGGGCACCTACCGGGGCCATACCATAGACCTTGGCCCAGTGTCTTCTCGCGACCTCCGGGTTGCGGCAGATTAGCCATGAACCGCTCACCGGAAACCCGCCATATCCCCGTACAGAAGGAATGCCCGCCTTTTGCAGCAGTTCCAGCGAACCGCCACCCGCTCCCACGAATACAAAATTTGCCTCCACCACCCGTTCGGCACCGGTGCTGCGTTCCCGCAGCTCGATACGCCACCGACCATCGGCCAGTTGGCGCAACCCCCGCACCTCATGACCGACCCACAACTCAAAACCGGGTTGTGACTGCAAGTGGGCAATCATGGCACGGGCAATGGCGCCAAAATTGACATCGGTGCCATAGGGCACCCGGGTGGCCGCTACCTTCTGTCCGAGCTGCCTGCCTTCCATTAACAGTGGGGCCCATTGCCGGATCTCGTCCGGATCCTCGGTGTAGGCCATGTCCGAGAACATCAGGTGCTCGGTCATCTTCTTCCAGCGCTTGCGCAGGAAGGACACGTTTTCCGTCCCCCAGACAAAGCTCATGTGAGGCACCGGATTGATGAACTCGGAAGGATCTTGCACCACGCCCTTTTTCACCAGGTAGGACCAGAACTGCAGATTCACCTCGTAACGGGCGTTGATACCGAAAACCCGGTGGATATCCACCTCACCGTTAGGTAACTGCGGTGTGTAATTGAGTTCGCAATAGGCGGCGTGCCCGGTACCGGCATTATTCCATGCGTGACTGCTTTCCTGGACCACCTCATCCATTCGTTCAGCCATGATCATGGAAAGCGAGGAGTCGAGCTCCACCAGCATGCTGCCAAGGGTGGCATTCATGAGCCCACCACCAATGAGAAATACGTCAGTGCTTACCACAAGGGATTTACCCATATTCTGTTACCCGTCCTGCTTGGCATTCGCCCCTTCATATGGGGTGAGTGAGTGGCCTTGTCAGGCCGAAGGAAAGCGACTCTCTGCCCGGTAAGGGTAGATATCGGGCACCTGCTCTGCCTGGACCATCGCCTGTATCTCCCGCCAGGTCTCTGCCCGCAGCAGGTCTGCATGGGTTTCCAGAAAGGCCCTGCGCCAGCGTGGATCGGTCATCAGGAAAGTACCGAACTCTTCCGGGAAGATATCGTTCTCGGCCACGGCATACCAGGGTTCGGCAGCCATTTCCTGTTCCGGCGTCTGCGGTTCGGGGATACGCCGAAAACGGCAGTCTTCGATCGGAACGATCTCGTCGTAATCGTAGAAGATCACCCGGCCATGGCGGGTCACGCCGAAGTTCTTGAGCAACAGATCGCCTGGAAATATCCCTGCCCCTGCGATCTCCCGCAACGCATTGCCATACTCGCACATTGCCTGACGCAGCGCTGTATCGTCAGCCTGCTCCAGAAAAAGATTCAATGGGTTGAGCCGCCGCTCGATGAACAGGTGACGAATCACCACCTGACCTCCCTCGATGCTGACCTTGCTCGGCGCCGCATCCAGCAATTCCTGCAACAGCCCAGGATCGAAGCGGTTCACCGGGAAGGCGGCATGCGAGAACTCCCAGGTGTCGGCCATCCGCCCCACACGGTCCTGACGCTTGACGAACCGGTATTTGGCAATGACCTCGGCCTCGGTGGTGCGCTTGACCGAGGGGAATCGATCGCGGATCACCTTGAAGACATAGGGATAGGACGGCAGCGTGAACACCAGCATTACCATCCCGGTAATCCCTGGTGCCACCTGCAGGCGGTCACTGGAATTGCGCAGATGGTCCAGGAAATCGCGGTAGAACTCCGCCTTGCCCTGCTTGTGGAAGCCGATGGCCGTGTAGAGATCGGCCGCGGACTTGCCCGGCAGGCAAGACAGGAGAAAGCGCACCACCGCGGAGGGCACTTCACAATCGGCCATGAAATAGGCCCGCGCAAAGCTGAACACGTTGGCGACATCGTCCGGCTCGGTGACCAGTGCATCGACCCGCACCCTGCCACCGCGCGTTCTCAGCAAGGGCAGTACGAAGGGGTGCCGCGCGTTGCCGTTGATCACCCTTCCGACTACGTAGGCGGCCTTGTTGCGATAGAAGACCGAACGCAGCACCTGGACCTGGAAGTGCCGGGTCAAGCCTTCGGAGGGGATTGGCAGTCGGCTCACAGCGCGCAGCAGATGGCAGAGATCACGTCGCCGGTTCTCGTAGGGCAGACCCAGATCGATATCCCGCAACAGCCTGTCGAGCGCGGTAGCCCAGCCTTCCTGGGTTGGGTAATAGCTCCGGTAGGCCGGCACTTCTCCTTCGATCCGTTCGGTGGAAACCGCAGGGCGGACGAAGATGTGATCGTTGTTGTAGTAACGCCGGTGAAACAGGCCCACGAACACCGAATTGTAGAAGGTCTCGGCCAGCTCGGGCTGACGGTGACCGTACAGCAACCCCAGGTACTGGAACTTGATCTCCTGCCAAAGCTCATGCTCGGCCGTATGCAGGCCATAATGTTCACGCAACAGGGCGATCGCCTCTCGCACCCGCTGATCATAAAGGCTGATGCGTCGCGCACTGTCTTCCCTGACCGCCTGCCAGTCACCCTCGATAAAGTACTGACGGGCCCGCTGCGTGGTTTCACGGAAGATCCGAAAGTGGCGGTCGAAGGCCTCGAGAATGGCCTGCGCGATGGCACGCGCCCGGGCCCGCTGGCCCGGGCCCTGGGTTTCCGGGAAACTGCCTGGATCACCCGACACGAGGTCGGACCTGGACGATCCGAGCAGGTAGCGCGTCATCGACCTTGGCCGATTCAGGCGAACTGGGCCTCTTCGGTCGATCCGGCAAGCGCGGTCACCGACGAGGTGCCGCCCTGGATGACCGTGGTGATGTCATCGAAGTAACCGGCACCCACCTCCTGCTGATGGGAGACGAAGGTATAACCCTTTTCGCGGGCGGCGAACTCAGGTTCCTGGACCTTTTCCACGTAATGTTTCATGCCCTGTCCCCGGGCATAGTCGTAGGCCAGGTCGAACATGTTGAACCACATGTTGTGGATACCGGCCAGGGTGATGAACTGGTACTTGTACCCCATATCCGACAGCTCGTCCTGGAAGCGCGCAATGGTGGCTTCGTCAAGGTTCTTCTTCCAGTTGAACGACGGCGAGCAGTTGTAGGCAAGCAGCTTGTTCGGGTTCTCGGCCAGCACCGCCTGGGCAAACTCCCGGGCAAACCCCAGGTCGGGTGTGCCAGTCTCGCACCAGACCAGGTCCGCATAGGGTGCGTAGGCCAGGCCGCGCGAGATGGCCTGTTCGAGACCGTTCCTGACACGGTAGAAGCCCTCTGCGGTGCGCTCGCCGGTAAGGAAGGGACGGTCATAGTCATCCACATCCGAAGTCAACAGGTTGGCTGCCTCCGAGTCGGTTCTGGCCAGCAGCAAGGTCGGCACACCCATCACGTCCGCCGCCAAGCGCGCCGCAATCAGTTTCTGCACTGCCTCCTGGGTGGGCACCAGCACCTTGCCTCCCATGTGGCCACATTTCTTCACCGCGGCCAGTTGGTCCTCGAAATGTACGCCGGCGGCACCATTGGCGATCATGTTCTTCATCAGCTCATAGGCATTGAGCACACCACCGAAGCCGGCTTCGGCATCTGCCACGATAGGCAGGAAGTAATCGATATAGCCCTCGTCGCCGGGCCCGATGCCCCGCGCCCACTGAATCTCGTCGGCACGTTTGAAGGCATTGTTGATGCGCCTGACCATGGTCGGTACCGAATCGTAGGCATACAGCGACTGGTCGGGATACATGGTCTCGGAAGTATTGGCGTCTGCTGCCACCTGCCAACCCGACAGGTAGATGGCCTCGATCCCAGCCTTCGCCTGCTGCACTGCCTGGCCGCCAGTCAGGGCGCCGAGACAGTTCACGTAACCCTTCTTGGCCCCACCGTGCAACAGTTCCCAGAGCTTGTGCGCACCGTTCTGGGCGTAGGTGTATTCCGGCTGCACCGACCCACGCAGGCGCACCACGTCCTCGGCCGTGTAACCACGCTTTACGTCTTTCCAGCGCGGGTTCTCCGCCCAATCCTTTTCTAGTGCGGCGATCTGCTCCTGTCTGCTCTTCATCGGGGTTGCTCCTTTGGTCTTTGTCGGTATTGATCAAGAAGGGGAATCCCGGCGTCACCGGCGGGGCTGCCTTTTACTGAAACTAGAGATTAAGCTAATGCTTGTATTTTCCAATCCAATTGTTTCAATGAACATTATTGGATTACACAATAATTCTCCCCGGACCATCAGAAGCAAATGGCCAACCCCCCTGCTACAAGCAGAACCGTCTCCAGCAACTGCGCGCTTTCTGCCACGCGGCGCAATGCGGCAGCATCACCGAGGCCACGAAGGACCTGTTCTTCACTCAATGGAAGTCACCGTGTTCGAGCAGCGCCCCCAAGGACGGCCTGCCCCCGGAAGGCGAGGTGTTGTTATCGGCTGGGCTATCCGCTGGTCGAGGCCATCGACAGGCGGCAGGACTCCTTTCACGCTCACATGGGCAACCTGCAGAAGGGGGGGGCTGAACATCGCCGTCGGCGGGTCCAGCATCCGGCATGTGCTGCCGGAGACCACACGGGGCCAGCCCATCCGCTGGCACACAAGGACCAGATCACGCTGAAAGACATCTCGGAACGTGGCCTGCTCCTGTCTCTGCGAGCTGTGTCCGCCTGGCGCACCGTCGAGCTGGCATTCCGGCAACACGACCTGCAGTTCAAGGTGCCCCTGGAGGCCGGGGACTGGGAGGTGATCAAGAAGCACGCGGGGCTCGGCACAGACATCTCCATCGTCACCGACGTGTGCCTCACCGACATCGACAAGCTCGCGGTGAAATCGCTGGGAAAATACTTTCCCACGCGTTCCCTCGGCCTCGTCTTGCACCGCGGCAACTCCCTGTCACCAGCGGCGGTGCGCTATATCGACGTGTTACGTGAATACCATCTCGATAGGATCCGTCCGAGGCGAGCCAATGCGCCAATTACTGAGTCAATGGGCGCGGCGCACCAGGATCCCGTCGGCATCAGCATAGATCCAGTCACCGGGTGAGACGGTGACGCCAGCGAAGGCCAGAGTCACCTGGGTCTCGCCACGCCCCGCCTTGATGCTTTTACGCGGATGGGTGCCTCGGGCCTTTACACCCAACGGCAGTTTGGCCAGTGCTACCGAGTCCCTCACGCAGCCGTTGACGATGACGCCGGTCCAGCCGTTCCGGACCGCCAGTTCACCCAGCATGTCCCCCAGCAGGGCACACTGGGTGGAATTGCCACCATTGACCACCAGCACCCGGCCATCGCCCGACTGCTCCAGCATTTCCCGAACCTTGCTGTTGTCGTCGTTGCAGCGAACGGTTGCGGCCGGCCCCTGAAAGCTTTCCATACCACCGTAATTCAGCCAGGGCGGCACCATCACCTGAACCTTGTCACCCAGTTCATCGCTCAAATCGGCAGTGGCCAGCACATCGACCTTCATCTTTGCTCCTCCCGTCATGGCAATGAAAAGAGCATATGCCACTGTCCACGAAAGACAGACGCCTATTGAAAAAAACAATGCGCAGCCACCAGCAGAGAATCTAGGCTTTCTGTGTCAAGCAAGGACCGGGTATCTCCACCATGAACAGACCCGACTACATCGTGAAAGCCGACCTTCGGATAGACCGAAGACTGCTTGAATTCATCGAGCGAGAAGCACTGCCAGGCACGGGCATCACCCCGGAAGATTTCTGGACTGGCCTGCAGCGTATCGTCACGCGATTCGCGCCGCTCAATCGGCAACTGTTGCGCCGGCGCAGTGAATTGCAGCACCGGATCGACGAATGGCACCTCAACAACCCATTCGATCCTGTTGCGTACCGGAATTTCCTCGAGGAAATCGGTTACCTGGTGCCGGAAGGCAAAGACTTCGAGATCAGCACGGAAAACGTGGACCCTGAGATCGCCACCCTGGCAGCGCCGCAGCTGGTTGTCCCGGTCAACAATGCACGCTATGCCCTGAACGCCGCCAATGCGCGATGGGGTTCCCTGTATGACGCCATCTACGGCAGCGACATGCTGCCCCAGGTTCCTGCGAAAACGACCGACCGCATCGACGAGAACCGTGCCCGGGCTGTCATCGCTTATGTTCGGGACTTCCTGGACCGCCATCTTCCGCTGCGAGATGCCTCGCATCACGAGGTGACCGGTTGGTCGATCATCGATGGAGACTTGGTTGCCAGCACCGACAACAAGGGGGAGGCAAGGCTCATCTCGCCCGATCAATTTGCAGGCTATCTCGGTGAGCCAGCACAACCGTCGGCACTGCTGTTCCGCCACCACGGCCTGCATATCGAGTTGCGTATCAATCGTGACCACCCTGTCGGGGCACTCGACCGCGCCGGTATCGCGGACGTCCAGCTCGAGGCCGCCGCCACCGTGATCCAGGACTGCGAGGATTCCGTGGCGGCCGTGGACGGTGAAGACAAGACCCTGGTCTACCGCAACTGGCTGGGACTGATGAAAGGCGATCTGTCCGCGCCGGTCAGCAAGGGCGGTCGCAGCTTCAACCGCACCCTGCATCCGGACCGCCAGTACACGGCGCCGGATGGCAGCACCCTCAAGTTCAAGGGGCGCGCCCTGATGCTGGTGCGCAACGTCGGGCATCTCATGACCACCCCGGCAGTGCTGGACGGGGAGGATCACGAGATCCCGGAAGGCATTCTCGATGCTCTGGTCACCAGCCTGATTGCCCTGCACGACCTGCGGGGCAATGGGCGCTGGCGCAACTCGCAGACCGGCTCGGTCTATATCGTCAAGCCCAAGATGCATGGCCCCGAGGAAGTCGCCTTCACGGTACAACTGTTCGGCGCAGTCGAAGATGTCCTCGGCCTGCCGCGCAACACGATCAAACTCGGCCTGATGGACGAGGAACGCCGCACCACCCTCAACCTGAAGGAATGCATCCGCCAGGCCCGCGAACGGCTCATCTTCATCAATACCGGCTTCCTGGATCGCACCGGCGACGAGATCCACACCGACATGCAAGCCGGCCCCATGGTGCGCAAGGCCGACATGAGGACTCAACCCTGGATGCGGGCCTACGAGGACCGGAACGTCGACATCGGCCTCGCCTGCGGTCTGTCCGGGCGTGCCCAGATCGGCAAGGGCATGTGGGCCTTGCCCGACGAGATGGCAGCCATGGTGGAGCAGAAGATCGCCCATCCCAGATCGGGTGCGAACACGGCCTGGGTGCCCTCCCCCACCGCGGCGGTCCTGCATGCCATGCACTACCATGAGGTGGACGTGTGGGCCGAGCAGGAACGCATACGCCAACGGTCACGGGCAAGGCTGGAAGACCTGCTGACCCTGCCACTCGCCGATCCTTCCGAATGGACACCGGAAGAAATCCAGGAGGAACTGGACAACAACTGCCAGGGTATCCTGGGCTACGTGGTGCGTTGGGTACAGCAGGGCGTGGGCTGTTCCAAGGTGCCGGATATCCGCGATGTCGGGCTGATGGAAGACCGGGCCACGTTACGTATCTCCAGCCAGCACATTGCCAACTGGCTCTATCACGGCGTGATCAGCGAGCGTCAGGTGATGCTCACCCTGCGGCGCATGGCCGAGGTGGTCGACCGACAGAATGCGGACGATCCCGACTACCGCCCTATGGCGCCCGACTACCAGGACCCGGCTTTCGAAAGCGCCTGCCAGCTGGTGTTCCAGGGCCGCGAGCTGCCTAGTGGCTATACCGAACCGGTATTGCACGTGATGCGTCTGCTGCTCAAGCGACAGGCCTTCGAGGAACTGCCCGGGCCACCGGTGTTGCGGTTCGCCTGACAGGCCTCGTTATCTGATGGCCTGACCTGGAAACACCTCGATTGGCCACTCCCCGCTGAGGGCGCTACTGTCTGACGAGCGCATGGCCTACCGGTGGGGCGTAAGGTGGTGCTGCGGGAGAACCAGCGGCTGGCGCGTCTGCTCAAGGCCGCCAGGCTGCGGATCATTACCTGTCGGGTCTTAATTACCATACGCCCGTCGTGCGGAGACCGAATCAGACCCGGCTTACAGCGTCGACTTCCGCTTCGGAAAAGGGTATTCACCCTCGAAGCGCGCAATGCGCATCTCCAGCAACTTCTTGTCCATCATCAGATCGCCCACCAGCCGCTTGGCACGCTTGAGCTCCTGTTCCAGTGCGGCAATCTTGGAATCTTCCGTGCGTCGTTTCAGGGTCGCTATATTTCCCTCAAGAAAATCGTCACGCCAGCGTGACAAGACCGAGGCCGGCTGTCCTGTTTCTCGGCTCAATGCGTCCAGGCTTTCGCCTCTGAGCAGCCGCAGGGCCACTTCCTGCTTACGCTTGGCAGACCAACGACCAACGTTTCGGCAACGTCTTGAACGACACAGAGCGATCCACACCGCGCCGCGGGACTCACGCACGCCACCGTCCACTACTCCGAACGATCGTTGCCATCTCTTGCCCCCTATTTGCCTGGACAGTTGCTGGGACAGTTCGGGACTAGCAACAATGAGCGCACGCACGCGCAAACACCTAGCGAGAAATCTGCTTGGCAGACAGCTAGATGCCGCCACATGCAAACGAGTGAGCGATACATATGGTGCCCGGAGCCGGCACCATTTGTTAGTGTTATATCAATGACTTATGATGAGAATGTGGCAATTTTGCGACACGCTTGTGCTCGTCTGAGCAAAACTGCAGCGCTGTAACGCTTGAGCTGAACGGCATTCCGCACCGGGTGTTCGGGCACGGTTTCCTGAGTGCATCGATTTCGATTATTGCACATCACGCATCAGTGGCATGCGGGCCAGCACGAAGTCCGCATCCGCCTCCGGTACGCTATACGCTTCGCAGTAGGATGAATACGACCGCACCTTGTCCGCGATCTGGGCCATGACCTCGCTGACGCGTCTTGGCCCCAGTCCGCACAAACGCCCGAGGTCACGCAGCGCATTCGGTGTCGGCCGATGCCCCGCGCTGCCAAAAATCAATACATGTTCCCGGTTGTCGTTCACGTCCGGCAGGATGTCGAAGGCCGGCGTCAATCGCCATCCCCCGTCGCGCCACTGCATGGCAAAGTTCTTCAGGTGGTCATCGGTATTGGCCAGACAGGCGTTCAGTACGATCTGCCGAAACAGTTGCTCGAGATCCGCCTGTGGCGCCGATGAGACGTTCGCGACCCCCTGGATTACGTCGCAGTAACCGACCTGGTAGTACCCACGCGCATCCAACAGGGTTTTCAGCGACAGCATGTGCCGACGCCCCCCGGCGGGCGTCACATCGAAACGCTCGAGCAGGAGTGCCTTGCGATCCGCAGCGCTGACCACGCTTCGTGTCTTAATCCCCTTTCTATCGGGTCTGCCTTTCTACAGATGGCGACTATGTAATTGCCAGCAAGACTCGGGTCTTAATCCCCTTTCTATCGGGTCTGCCTTTCTACTTCCGCTATCCTGAAGTCTCAAGAGAAGAAAGCGTCTTAATCCCCTTTCTATCGGGTCTGCCTTTCTACAGAAGGATATCAGGAACTGTTCAAACTGATCTGGTCTTAATCCCCTTTCTATCGGGTCTGCCTTTCTACTGCACAAAGCACCGAGCACTGCAAGCACACAATGTCTTAATCCCCTTTCTGTCGGGTCTGCCTTTCTACGAGGCGAGGCAATGAAAACGTACAGCTTAGAAGTCTTAATCCCCTTTCTATCGGGTCTGCCTTTCTACCGAACTGGTTAACCTGTTCTTCAAAATCGGGATGTCTTAATCCCCTTTCTATCGGGTCTGCCTTTCTACGCGGATATGAGCGCGGATCGTCAAAACTTGTTGCGTCTTAATCCCCTTTCTATCGGGTCTGCCTTTCTACGTGGAACGAAGATGAATTGCTTGCCCTTCGTGGTCTTAATCCCCTTTCTATCGGGTCTGCCTTTCTACGACGTGTACACGAAGAAAGTCGGCGACAAGACCGTCTTAATCCCCTTTCTATCGGGTCTGCCTTTCTACATCACGACGCCAGCGCCCAGGGCGCAATCCAATAGTCTTAATCCCCTTTCTATCGGGTCTGCCTTTCTACCCACCACCCGGTGGGCCGCGGGTCGGTCGTCATCGGTCTTAATCCCCTTTCTATCGGGTCTGCCTTTCTACATCCAGGAGTTGTCCGACAAGATCCGCTCGCTGCGTCTTAATCCCCTTTCTATCGGGTCTGCCTTTCTACGCTATTGCAGCGTTCGCTATCACGGATAGCGAAGGTCTTAATCCCCTTTCTATCGGGTCTGCCTTTCTACGAGAGTGCAGTCTTCGATGCGTATCCCACAATGACGTCTTAATCCCCTTTCTATCGGGTCTGCCTTTCTACTGAACGCCTATTCGATCTGACTCAGATCGACGGTCTTAATCCCCTTTCTATCGGGTCTGCCTTTCTACCAGAGTTGAAGAAAAGCTCGATAGAGCTGGTCGTCTTAATCCCCTTTCTATCGGGTCTGCCTTTCTACATGGACGCAGCAATAAAAATGCCTGAATCGTTACGTCTTAATCCCCTTTCTATCGGGTCTGCCTTTCTACAACACTGAGAATGAAAGCGCGAAGCGTGCTATGTCTTAATCCCCTTTCTATCGGGTCTGCCTTTCTACTCCGAGCGTACTGAGCGCAAATTTGAAGATGGTGTCTTAATCCCCTTTCTATCGGGTCTGCCTTTCTACAGCGCAATAAAATGACAGAGCGCGCTCAGAAATGTCTTAATCCCCTTTCTATCGGGTCTGCCTTTCTACCTAAAATTGGTGATAAAAACTTTACATCAATTATGTCTTAATCCCCTTTCTATCGGGTCTGCCTTTCTACCTATTAAGATGGCCCGATATGGTGGTATGCATTCGTCTTAATCCCCTTTCTATCGGGTCTGCCTTTCTACTCTGGGCCTATGAAAACCGCTGGTTCGCCGACGGTCTTAATCCCCTTTCTATCGGGTCTGCCTTTCTACACCTGTGGGTGGACGACGTGCCGCCAGAGATGGCCGTCTTAATCCCCTTTCTATCGGGTCTGCCTTTCTACAGGTCGAGTGGACAAATGATGGCGTCGAAGCTGTGTCTTAATCCCCTTTCTATCGGGTCTGCCTTTCTACAAAAAGAAAAAGTAATTAGCTGTTCTTCTATATGGTCTTAATCCCCTTTCTATCGGGTCTGCCTTTCTACAGCTTCGTCGTCTCGCGTTGCACTCTGCGCTATCGTCTTAATCCCCTTTCTATCGGGTCTGCCTTTCTACTGCAATTCTGAGCAACATCGACGCAAACACCGGTCTTAATCCCCTTTCTATCGGGTCTGCCTTTCTACGATTTGAGCGGCGCAATGGAGAACATCGCCCATATGTCTTAATCCCCTTTCTATCGGGTCTGCCTTTCTACTCAGGAGCGCGTATTACAGCGTTTATCGTCACGGGTCTTAATCCCCTTTCTATCGGGTCTGCCTTTCTACACATCATCACCGAAAACGATAGCGCGAAACGCGCGTCTTAATCCCCTTTCTATCGGGTCTGCCTTTCTACCCCACGGGATCTCTGTATGGGCATACAACGGGAACGTCTTAATCCCCTTTCTATCGGGTCTGCCTTTCTACCGTATGGCCATGTTTTCCCTTATTATTCATGCTGTTGCATCGGCAGTTAGGAAAACTTTTCGGCATTTCGAAGCTGTCCGGTGTTATCGTCTTCGGCATCACTCGCCACCTTCAAGGATAGCAGACCATTCCGCTTCTTCGCCCAGGAACACGTCTTCCGGGAATCGCGTTTTACCGATATGAAGGCCGTCTGCCTGGTTCTGGAGCGGGTATATCCTGATATCGTCTTCATTGGTGATGACGGCGCGCAGATCGGCTACAAGCGCCTCCAGACGGGTTCTGCTGAGTTCTGCCAGGAACACCGAGTACTGCAGGGGTATGCCGTAGTTCTTGCACGTCTTGTGGACCCGCACCAGACGACGGGGGTCGGCAATGTCGTAGGAAACCAAGTATCGCTTCATGGGCAATCGCGGGTGGCTGTCCAGAGGTGAAGACGCGCCAGGGCCCGGCGGCCTGTCTCGTCCAGGGTGGGTTCGAGCTGCTGGTAGAACCAGGTCAGATGACGCTGCCGTTGCCGTTCATCATCGAAGGCCTTGCGGGCCGCGGGATAACGACGCAGCAACCCGGCCCAGTGAAGCAGAATCTTCCACTGCAGGATACCGGCGAGATCGGTGGGCAGGTCGATAATGCCACCGGTCAGGTGGGGAGTCTGCGCGCCGATGCCCAGGCGCATGAGCCGTTCGGTGGTCCAGGCAAGCGTCCTGGCGCGCAGATGTTCAATGCTGGCGATCACTGCCTGGCGTTTGAGCTGCCTGCCCACCGTCTCCAGGAGCAGCCGGTGTACCCGGTCGGGATCCGGCAGATGCCCCAGCCAGGGATAGTGCCTTGCCAGGGCGAGCAGTTGCTCCCTCTGGTGGTGCGCGCACCAGTCGGCATAGCGCTCGGTGCCGTCGGCGCGGGCTAGAAGCTCCTCCAATTGCTGTACCAGCGAAGAGTGCTCGCCGCCGGCACCCAGCATGCGCGCCACAATCGTCCCTCGATCGTCGATGAAGATCACCGGGATGCCCTTGCCCAACAGGCAGAGCAATGCTTCCTGCTCCCAGAGGACCGCGGGGTGGCTGACCACGCGCGAGAGCCGTTCGACCGGATACAGCCGATCGGCCTCGTCTACGCACCGCACCAGCAGCGCCGGTCCGTCCAGAAAGACACGGGCACCCTTCCGGCTTTCGAGATAGAGCGGTTTCATGGGGTGCTGCTCCCTGTCGGCCCGAAGGTCGCGAATCGCCTGGCCAGGGTCATGGCGGCCCGGCGCAGGGCCCGCCGCGCCGGCTGTATGCGGCATTCATATGCCTGGTAGAAATGGCGCCGGCCCGCCTTGGACAACAGGCAGGCCTCGCCGTCCCGGGTGAAGTGCCTGGCGGTGATGAGTTGTTCACGGCACAAGTCCCAACAAAGGCGGTCGACCTGGGGGCGCAGCGGCTCGATCATGTCGGAGGCGAGCGACTCCCGACCGTACGCCGGTTGGTGATAGAAACCCAGGTAAGGGTCGAGGCCCGCCATCCAGACGGCCTTCACCGCCTCGCCATGCAGCAGGGTGTAGCCCAGCGACAGCAGCGCGTTGAACGGGTCCCTTGGGGGCCGCCGGTTGCGTCCGGAAAACCCGAGCGATGGGGGAAGTATCGCTGCCAGCCCGGCAAAATAGGCCTGTGCCGCACCACCCTCCATCCCTAGCAAGGTCTGGACAGTCGGCTGCGGCTGTCTCGCCAGCCTCAGACGCGCCTCCCGCACAGACAAGATGGCCTTTCGCAGGGCCAGGCGGGCATCGCCCCGCGCCTCGGCGGCCCGTTCCAGAAACTGTTGCTGGCTGCGAAGCTTGAGCAACACCAGACGCTTACCCCACCCCGTCCGCCAGGCCAGATCGTCATACGCGCGGGCCTGGCCCAGCCGACGCCGGGCATCGTTGTGCAGAGGCCCGGTGAAACTACCCTGGAGCCGGTGGTGCCTGCCCGACAGGGTACTCAAGATGACGCCGTTGTCCGCCAGATGGCCCAGCACGCTGGTGTCGAGCGCCACCGTGCCGCGGATCACGATCCGGTCGAGCAGGTGCAGGGGCAGATTGCTGCGCCGTCCTTCCCGATCACGGATCACGATGCTGGCACCCTCACGCTCGATGGACGCCACCTGCCGATCCAGATACAAGGTGCTCATCCGCGCCTATCCCACGTAGAACCAGTCCGGGTCTGCCGGCGCGACGGCCTTGCCCAGCACGCGCGATTGCATGCTCGGGTCGTGACGGATGAGCAGGAAGCGATCTTCTGTCTCATCGAGCAAGGCGCGCATTTCCTTGATAAGCCGCCAGTATTCGGCCGGTGTCAGATAGCACTCGAACACCGACTTCTGGCGACCGCACGCATAACCCTTGAGGATCTTCAGGGCCTTGCGCAGGCGACGTGGGTCCGACACGTCATAGGCGGCAATGTAGAGTCTGCGTGTGCTCATGATGTCTGCTCCCTTGCGCTATCGGTGAGAGTAGCGCCGCCTGGGCTCCCGGGAGTGAATGGCAAGCTTGCGGAAGCCTGTCCGCTTGCTTTGGTCCTCAGTGAATTCGGCGTGTTGCACTGTCCGGGTCCGACGATTCGTCATCGGGGAAGGCCTCGTTCATGGCGTCGAACATCAGGTCCGCTGTCCTGAAGCAGGCCGCTACCACGTCTTCCGCGGGAACAGTGGAAAAGGCGGGATTGCGCAGCATTGCCGCCATAGCCCGGTTTGCGACTTCCCAGATCAGGTCCGATTTTCTCTGACGCATCGGATTCTCTACCTCGGTTCCGGCGACGGGGTGATCGAGGCTCATCGATGACCGTTCCTCCAGATGCGCAAGCGACAAGGGCTGGCCATCGACGCCCGCTGCCCATTCTCTGCGTTCGCAATTCGTTCTTGGGAGACGGCAGGCTTGCCGACAACGCCCGTCGCACCAGACTGTTCTAGGATTCCCATGCGCAACAGGCAATGAAACACGGAGCATCAGCCGTGAACCCGTGCAGCTATTCCAGTGACGGCGATTGGGGCGACATGCTGGACGACCAGGGCCCGGAATTCTGGGAGCATGTGTGCTGGCCCGCCGACGAGCTCATAGAGCATGATCACAATGACGTCTCCCCCGATGATCAGGAAGACCCCTTCTATGCATACGCCTACGAGGTCGTTTACAAAAAGGATGACAGCACCGAAGAACATGCTCCACCCTTGGCACTGCAGCAGTCTTCCGACGCCAAACAGGAGCGCCTGGAACAGAACCTGGCCGACTGGCAGCACTGGGCGCAACTCGATCACTTCGCCAGCGAGCCTTCCCCGGTAGATATCGAAAACCATTGTCAGGGATCGTCACCTCTGGCCGCTTCGGCAGATCGTCGGGAGCAAATCCTGGCCTGGCTCCAGACATCGGACCTTGCGCGCCCATTTCGATCGCGAAACGGCTTTTTCATCCGCGGCGGTTCGACCGTCACCCTGCTCAATGGCAGAGAGCTGGACGCCATCCTTTGGCTGTTCTCCGAAGGGATCATCGGCGGCGCCCGTGTCGGAGGCTACGAAATCGTCTACAACGACGCCAAATCGCCCTGGGGAGAGAGCCTGTCCTTCTTCCCCTGTCGGGTGCCGGCGCCTTTCTGATGTCGTCCTTGGACAAGGCTCCCGCCAGACATAACCGCGGCAGCACCCATGGGGTGATAACTCGAACAGGGTTGTTACGATCGCTAGTGCCAATGGCGGCCTGCACGCCATCGATCCTTCGGCCCTGCTGGACTGGGGTTCCCGGGTTCAACGATATCCTCGTCATCGTCGGCCTGAATGCCACTCCCTGGTCTTCCGCCTTGGCCTTCCCGGAGGGGATACCCTGAGACGCACCACCGGGCTGGTCCCGACCTGGCCAGTCACTGGTCGGCAAATCCCGGGCATACCCATCGATCATATGCCTGTATCGCCCCACTGGCACATCATCGACCAGGATGTGGGGCCGGACATCGGCTCCGGCCACGATCCCACCATCGCTCGTCCACCCCTGGAAAGTTTCTAGTTCATTAACTTCCTTGTATCAGATCTCGCCTGGGAACCTCCGAACAAGCTCCGATCCCCATTGCATGGAGGAGAAGAACGTGGATTTTTTTCAGGTATGTAATGACCCCCTAGTTTTTGCACACCCTACGCAGCAATCTGCGCAGGCACCTGGTAGCCGAGTGCCTGATGGGGCCGCTCGGTGTTGTAGTGGCGTATCCAACGCCCGATCACTTCTCGTGCATGGCTGATCGACTCAAAGTGGTGATGCCATACACATTCTTCTTTCATGGTGCGGATAAACCGCTCGATCATGCCGTTCTGCTCCGGGCTATATGGCGTAATGAACTCCCTGGGTCAATCCATAGCCCCTGACCGTAGCCGTATAGCGATGGGAGGTGAAGACCAGGCCGTTGTCGCTGCGTAGCTTCAACGGCCCGGATACGCGTCCCAGATGACCAAACCGGTGGATCAGCGCCTCTTCCAGTGCCGCTTCCGCTGTACAGGCATTGCCATGGGCCGCCAAACGCCATCCCAGCAGTTCCCTGCTGGCACAATCGATGACCAGTGCAATATGGCACCAGCGATCACGGCCACACCAGATCCGCGCCAGGTCCGTGGCCCAACGTTGATCCGGCGCTTGGGCAACCGATGGCAACGCACTCACCCGGGGACGATGCCCTTTGGGTCGCTTGCGTACCTGCCACCCCTTGAGTCGGCAGATTCGCTGTACCACCTTGCGGTTCCAGCCCAGTAGAAACGCGATGCGACGGTAACCGTAGGTCGGAAAGCGCTCAATGATGGCTTTCACCTTCTCGGCTTTCGTCTCGTCAACCACAGGCTGCCTCACCGCAGGCCGGTAGTAGTAGCTCCTGCGACTCACCCCCAGCCATCGACAGAGCTTGGCAACGGAAACCTCATGGCCTTCTGCTTTGAGCTCCGCCTGCACCGACTTGACTAGCTTTCTTCCTCGTCGAGCAGGCGCTGCCACTTTTTTATCGCTTTGAGCTCCAGTTCCTTCTCGCCCAAGGCCGCATATGCCTCCGCCAGCTTGCGCTCGTACTGTTCCCGAAGGTCTCGCGGGCGGGTTCGGAAGTTGTTCTCCATGCCCTGAATGCCTTCTTCCACCCAGCGCTCTACATCACCGGGGGTAAGGTCATGTTGCCGAGAAACCTCTGCGACCGTTGTCTTGCCTTTGAGAATATCCAGTACGACCTGCGTCTTGCGCTTGGCTGTCCACCGCTTGATCTCGTTTTCTTGCTTGTCCACGTTGCCCTCCTTTCTGCACTATAGCTTGTGCAGATTTGGAGGGGGTCACTTCAGGTATTCCCTTACTACTTGCAAAATGCGACAGCCTTGACATCGTCCGCCACCTTAACCCCCTTTATATCGGGTCTCAGTTACTACGGCGAGAAGGAGTACACGCTGCGCATCGAATACAGTCTTAATCCCCTTTATATCGGGTCTCAGTTACTACACTTCAGCTAGAGGAGGAAGCTCATGGAGCGAGTCTTAATCCCCTTTATATCGGGTCTCAGTTACTACTTTGACTTTCTCGAACTGGCAGAACTTCACGGGTCTTAATCCCCTTTATATCGGGTCTCAGTTACTACCGGAAATTGGACGCTGGGACAGCGCGTTTCCTGGTCTTAATCCCCTTTATATCGGGTCTCAGTTACTACGATCCGCATTTCCAAAGTAAGCAAGCTTGACGGGTCTTAATCCCCTTTATATCGGGTCTCAGTTACTACAGCAATTGCACTCGCGCTCGACAGAATCGAAGTCTTAATCCCCTTTATATCGGGTCTCAGTTACTACACCGCAGTGGGCGAAGACCCTCGCACCGAGCAGTCTTAATCCCCTTTATATCGGGTCTCAGTTACTACCTCGACGGCAACCAGATCCCCCTCAGCGTCTTGTCTTAATCCCCTTTATATCGGGTCTCAGTTACTACCTCAGATCCGAAAGAACCTCACTGGGATGCACGTCTTAATCCCCTTTATATCGGGTCTCAGTTACTACAGAGAAGCGTGCGGAGTCTTTCGCGCAAGCACGCGTCTTAATCCCCTTTATATCGGGTCTCAGTTACTACGCCATCGACACCGCCGTTGCGCTGTGGGGATACGTCTTAATCCCCTTTATATCGGGTCTCAGTTACTACGGATTAACTATAAAAACAACGTCGCGTCCGGAGAGTCTTAATCCCCTTTATATCGGGTCTCAGTTACTACTCTCGCGGTTCGTCTTCCGCGGCTTCGTCGAGGGTCTTAATCCCCTTTATATCGGGTCTCAGTTACTACGACGTGCTACGACGAAGAACTCATTGAAGCGTGTCTTAATCCCCTTTATATCGGGTCTCAGTTACTACCGGTTGGCAATCGGGCTGATCACGTTCATCAGTCTTAATCCCCTTTATATCGGGTCTCAGTTACTACCGGAGTGCGCGCGAAAATCGCGCACGTCAACGTCTTAATCCCCTTTATATCGGGTCTCAGTTACTACGTCGTCGATAACGGGTATGAGCACACGCTGCGCGTCTTAATCCCCTTTATATCGGGTCTCAGTTACTACACCAGAAGATTTTTGCAGGCGATGAAATCATCAAGCGTCTTAATCCCCTTTATATCGGGTCTCAGTTACTACACAAAAGGACAAGGAAAAGATGGCGAAGATGCGCGTCTTAATCCCCTTTATATCGGGTCTCAGTTACTACACCAGCCTCCTGATAAATATGTACTGAAAAGGGGATGTCTTAATCCCCTTTATATCGGGTCTCAGTTACTACAAAACAACAAAATGACAGAACGTGCTCAGAAGGTCTTAATCCCCTTTATATCGGGTCTCAGTTACTACACAGCCCCCTCAAAATTCAGCTTACATTTCAATGTGTTACGAAGGGGGTCAGAAAAAATTCCGGCAATCCGGAAGCTGTCTTGCTCAAGAGCAGAACGGAACCCCGACATCCTTGCTTCCAGAATAGTCGTCCGTTTCGACTGCATCATCGGGACATCGGCTCTTCGGCCTGTTCCAGCACCCACCCATAGACCTCCCTGTCAACGGCCTTCAGCAACCGCTCACGCTCCTCCGTTGGCAGAAAGGCATGTGCAAACCCCTGCTTCACGATCGCCAGGGCCTCCCACAGGGAGAGTTTCGGCCACAATACCGCGGCCTTGAAAAGCTCGCCGGTGGCATCGGTGCGACTGATGCCGGGGTTGTCGGTGCACAGGGCCAAGGGCACCCCCTCTCTCCAGTAGTGCTGCAGCGGATAGGGTCTGTCGCCACCGTAACCGACCACCTCGTCGTTGGAGCTGGGGCACAGTTCGATACAGATACCGCGGTCGCGAAAGCGCTGCAGCAGCTTGTCATCGTCGCCCAAGGTCAGGCCATGGCCGATGCGGTCGGCGTGCAGCCGGTAGGCGGCTTCCCAGATCTTGTCAGAGGGGGTGCCTTCGCCGGCATGGATGGTGATGGGCAGGCAGGCGCGAAAGGCCGGTTCGAAGTGTCGGGCAATCTCCAGCGGTGCATGCGTGCCGTCCTGCATTTCGTCGCCCGCCAGGTCCAGGCCGACGACGAAGCCGTCCAGTGCCTCCCGGGCATCGACGGCCAGTTGCACCACCGCCTCCAGGCGATCGGCTTGCCTGCGGTCGGCAATGACGATGAAGCGCAACGTGATGTCGGAATATTCTCGCGCAATGGCCTGCAGTTGCCGCAGAAAGCCGATCTGTGCCTCGCGGTCCCGGCGATATTTCTGCGGGCTGCCGCGCAGCTCAAGGTAACGCAAACCTTCGTGGCGGGCCGCCTGCAACAGCGCGTGCATGTAAGCCTGCAGCGCGGCAGGATGGCCGAGAACCGCCGAGCCGGTCAGTTCCCCGGGGCGTTCGTAGGCGGCAAAGCCCCGCCCACTCTTTTGCAGGCCATGACGGGGGCTGGTGACATCGAAGAGGTTGTACTGCAACTGTTCGTCGTCGGCCTCCACCAGCAAGGCGGCGGCATTGTGTGCACGCTCGCCTGCCTTCAACTGCCGGGGCCACTCCCAGTCCCATTCCCGGTTGGCCAACAGGGGGCGGACCCGATCCAGGGCCCGTGCCCGTTCCCTTTCGGTGAGGCTGTCCCAGATGGCGCGGCCGACCCGGCGTTGCGCGGCGATGTCGAGGCAGCCCCCGATATGACGATGCAGGTCGGCCTTGGGCAGACGCCGCAGCGCTTCGGGGTCCACCTCGGCCAGCCGTGTGTGGCGCAGGCGCTCGATCAGCGCCGGGGGCAACCGGTAGAGCGAACGCCAGTTTTCATGGTGCTCGCCTCCAGCCAGCAGTTGCAGGTAGTTACCGAGCAGCCGCGAGCCTTCGCGTTCCCTGCGTTCGATCTCGCGCGGCAGGCTCGGCTCGGCGGCCCGCCAGGTGAAGGCACCCCCTGCCGCCGGCAGGGGATAGCTGGCCGCAGTCAGCCTCGGCTGGCCCGACTCCTCGATATCGAGCAGCTCGCTGCGCTTTCCCGCACCAACCACCAGAGGAACCAGCCCCTTGCAGTCGTCCACGCTCAGGGGCCGGGTGAAGGTGTCCGGTGCCGCCTGCTTCATGGGCTCGCTCATCTGGTTGAACGGCGGGGCGATCACATGCAGCAGGGCGGCGCACCCGATCAACATGCCGGCGCGTTGCAGGTCGGCCGACATGGTCTTGCGTCCACCGGCCAGCGAGAGGTAGAGGCGCCCTTCCCTGCCGGTGCGTTCCGAGGCCAGCAGCACGGCACGGTAGATCAGTTCGCGCACCTGGTCACCCGCGACCTGGTCAGCGACATCGGTCACCTCGGCGGTGCGCCATACCCGCAGCGGCAGATCGGGCGCGATCAGATCACGCCAGCGTTCGAGCTTTTTCAGCCCTTCATCGAGCTGAGTGTCGTCGGTGGTGCAGACCCACAGTTCGTCCACTGGGTGCAGCTCGTGTTTCCGGCGCAGGCTCTCGATGGCCGCATGGTCGGGGTGATCGCAATAGATGGGGCAGCGCACGGGATCGAGGAGCCCGAAGGCCTCGGGGATCACCGCCCAGGTCTGGCCGAGGGTGCAGAGGAGGATGTTCATTGCCGGGACTCTGGCGGCAAGAGTTGTTCGAACAAGGTCTCGAGGAGATCGCGCATCGCCTCCGGGCTGGACAGCGCCCGCTGGACCTCGTCGCCCTTGGGCTGGCTCCCGTGGGCCACGGCGTTGCGCAGGCGCCGCAGGCTGTCATAGGCCCGGTAGCGCGGGGTGCGGGGTTGTATCGCCCTTTCCCTTGTTTCGAAGCGTTCCCGGACACTTTCACGGTGTGCCATGTTGTCCGGGTCGAGGGTCTTGTCCTCTTCGCGTTGCAGGCGGGTGGTGAAGGCCTCCCAGCCGGTCAGGGCCGCTTCGAGAAAGCGCTCACGACGCAGATATTCCAGAGCCAGTTCACGCTGGCGCAGGTAGTAGTTGTCCTGGCGGGCCCAGGCGAGACGCCGGCTCAGTTCTTCGCGGAACAGCGCCAGCGCCGGGTCGTCCGTGCCTTGTTCGAGGCGTTCGAGCACCTGTCTCAGGAGCGATCTGGCCTGACCGATGCGGTTGACCGTTTCGAGGAAGGCTGCCCGCCGCAACAGTTCGCCCGTGTCGCCCCCGATCAAGGGACCGAAGACCCCGTAATCGCCGGTCTGGCCATACACGGACAGCGCCTCGAGCCAGTCAGCGATATCGAGCAGGCCGGCCAGATCGTGCACGGACGCCCGACCGGTATCCGGATCGTAGGCGCCGTACCAGATGTGCGCGATCTTCGCGCTCCGCACCTTGCGCAGGTGCAGGGCCGAGAGCAGTGTCAGCATGGGCAGGTGGCGAAAGCCGTGGGTAATGTCCAGATCCACGCGGTCGCCTTGCCCTACTTCTTCGGCCAGATCCCGCAGCAGACCCACCTGCTCCCGGGAGCTGTTGCAGTACGAGATCAGACGCAGGCGCACCTCGCAGCCCAGACGGTCCGCCAGCACCGGGGCGAGGCGGTCGAGCCTCTCCTGGGTGACGGCTTGCCGCTCGGCCTCACCCACCAGCGCCAGGCGATCTTCCTCGGCCGCATCACCCAGCGCGATATCGCCTTCGAACAGGTGATCCCACATGCTGCCCGGCGTGCCCAGCACCACCAGCCGGTCTGGCCGGAGCCGCCGCTGCAGCGCCCAGCCGAAGAAGGCCAGTGGCTCACAATCGGCGCCGTCACCGAAATCGTAGCTGGTGGTGCGGTAGCCCTGTTCCCCGCGAGGCGTGCGGCCGAGAAAGGTGATGAGGATGTGGGGCATGTGGACCTCGTTATTCGGCTTCCAGTTTCGCGAGTTCGTCGGCAATGCCCTGCTTCTTCTGCTTTTTGCTCCAGGGCAGCGCCTCCAGGGTCTGGCGGATCAATCGGGCGGCACTCCGACGATGTACGGGGTCTTCCCAGGCCTGTGCGGCCTTCAGCAGCTCCAGGCGCTTTTGCGCGGTCTGACAACCGGCCGACAGCAGCCCCTTGCGTTGTTCCTCTTCGCAGGTCTTGCGCAGCGCCTCCAGCGCCTGTTCCTCGGGTGACAGTTGCGCGAATGCCTGTTGCCTGGCCTGCTCCTCCCGCTCCCGGGCCGCGGCCTCGTCAAACCGCATGGCGCCGTAGCCCACCGCGGTCTTGGCGCCGAAGCCCAGCCAGTCGAAGGCGTGTTCGAAGGCCTGTTGCAGCAGGCGCCGCCAACGGTCGTTTTCGGCCAGTTCCGGTGCAATGCGGCGCAGGAAAGGCAGATCACACACCACGTGAAAGGTGAAGCGCGAGCCCGGAGGCACGGTGAGGAAATACACGGGAATCGGCTGGCCGGATTCGTGGGGCGATTCCCCTTGCATGTAGTAATGGCTCTGGTGGCCTGTCATCACCTCCACTATCAGCTTGTCGCCTTCGATGCCCGGGATCACGTCCCAGAAGCTCAGGGCGCCCCGGCGGGCGTCGTTGCTGTCTTCCTTGCCGAACAGGGCGTCGATGGCCGTTGCGGTCCAATCCGATTCCATGTCCCATTCAGCGGCAGCAACGCCGGCCAGTTCCCGTGCCGCCTGGCGCAGCACCCCCTTGACCCCGCTGCCCGGCAAGTAGGGCAAGCCATAGGGCCAGAGAAAGGCAAAGCCGTTCTCCAACGGGTGTTCATTGCCCAGGCCCGTGGTGAAGGGTGCCACCGCCTCGCCATCGACCACCATCACCTCGTCGCCGGTGCAGGCGGTCGATGCCAGCGCCTGCTGGCGAGCGACCAAGGCCTGCATGCGTACCTTGTCGTCACCACTCAAGCCGCTGACCCGTTTCCAAGCCGATTGGGCACCCTGGTCGTTCTTGTGCCATAGCGCCGGGAATCGTCCACGCGCCTGTTTCGCGTGCGAAATGGCGGCGTCCATCCCCTGCTGTTCCAGGATCTGTCCAAGTTCCCGTCCTTGCGGACTCTTGGCGCCAGCCATCTTCCGGATCTGTTTTTCCTGGTCTGCTCGCTCGGTCCAGATCGGCAGATACATGGAGAAGCGCATCCCCGGCGAGGCTTCCGACAGGTCTTGCTTGCCGATGTATTCGGGTATCGCTGCGATGGGCATCTCAGGAACCTCCCTTTTCGACGGCCGGCGCCATCTGCCGCAGCCAGCGCAACCAGGCGAAGGTCTCTGCGGTGATGGCCTGGAATTCACGCGGCCCGGCGCTCAGCAGGTGTTGCATGAAGGATTCGAAATCGACCGGCGTGCCCTGCACCTGGTGCAGCCAGTCGCGCAGGTGACCCGAGAGCAGCCCGTAACGTTCCTCTTTCTTGCCGTGGTTGTAGGCCATCACCTGCATCAGGCCCGAATTCATGATGAGTGCGGGCATGCCCTTGGCGGCATTGACGTAGTCCTTGTATCGGTCCCTGGTGCCCCCGCGTTCGAGTTCCGCCATGGCCTTCCTCGCACATGCCCAGGCATGGGCCGCCCGCCGCTGTTCCATGGTCTGCGTCATGGTCACATCCCTCCCTGTACCTGGGCCACCACCAGCCCGCGACCGGTGGTGGCGTCGCCGCCGATCTGCAACAGCCGGTTGTCGATGACATTGCGAATCTTGAGCATCGCCTCGGCGGCATCCAGATCGTCCTTGCCGCTGCGGGTCCGGCTGGCCATCAGCGGCGCGATCAACAGGGATTCCGGCGGCAGGTTCTCGGTGTAGAACAGACCGCCCGAATCCGCTGTGCCGGTTTCCGGATTGATGCGCACATGAGGCTCCACCAGGGTAGCGTTCTCGGCGAAGTAGGCGAAATCGGTGTCGGAGAGGATCACCAGGTCAGAGGCGAGCTTGTCGCGGAAAAAGGCGTACTCCGGCAGGCCCGGGATCGCCAGTTCCGCCAGTGATTTTGCTGTCGCCGCGAGGCTGTCGTCGGTCGCGGCGTCGTATTCGAAGGCCTCCAGGTGCAGCTTGTTGCCATTGGACAGCAACTTGCCGTTGGCGAGCCGGCAGTGCAGCTCCTCGACCTCGGGGATCGTCCAGTCGCAGCGGTTTCCGGTCAGCCGCAGCAGCCGCTGGGCGCGGGCCAGCGCCTGTGGGCAGGTGGCGTAGACATAGCCACCGCGGAGGCTGCGCACCGGGAAGGCGACCAGCTGGGCGTCGCCGAAGCTGACCGCGCCGGCGTGCAGGGCATTGCCCGATTCGGGGCCGAATAGCAAGGTGATCAATTCCTTGAGCGGACGATCCTGCTTGGTGCCCTTGCAGAGCGATTCGAACGAATGCCGCACCGCTCCCTTGATGCCCGAGCCGGCAAAGCTCGGGTGACGGGTGTGGCGCTCGCGCTGGATGGGGTTGTCGATCAACCCGGTAGCAGTGCCGGCGCCCATGTGTACGGGGCTTACGGCATACAGAAAGACGGCGGCCTGTTTTTCGAACATGATCTGCTCCTCGATCAATAGGTGGCAAAGGCGAAACGGTTGAAGCCCTCGGCCCGGCGCCTGGCATCGTAGTCGGACTCCGGCCAAAGGCCGTGGTCGGCAAGCCTGCCAAGCTGTTCGGGCATAGCTTCCAGATCCTCGATCCAATAAACGCTGCCGGCCGGCGCGGCGCGCTGGGCAGGCTTGGGCTGCCAGCAGGCCAGGTCCCAGCCGGAGATCACCTCGGCACGCGGCACGGCGGCGCAGACGACGCGACCACGCACGCCGAGCAGTTCAAAGTAACCGTCCTCGGCCATGCCCGGCAGGCGCCAGCCGTCTGGAAAAATACCGGGTGTGGTCAGCACCAAGCGGCAGCGCCCGGCCTCGGCAATGGCCGCCAGATCGGGACCATGCGGCTCGAGTTCGACCTCGCCGACCGCCGCAACCCGACCATCACCACCAAGGCGCAGCAGGCCATCATCCGGTGGCTCGGCACCGTCGATTGCGGCAACAAAACCGCACCCCTCGCGCAAGGCCACGGCCTGCATACTGAACAACTTGCCGTCCTCGGCCCGGCGCTGGTCAGCATTCAGGCCCACTCCAACACGATGATCGAGTGCCCAGAGTTCGCCAGCTTCGATCAGATCCGCAGCGCTTAGCTCCTGGCCCGAGAGATAGCGCGACCACCCCCGTTGGGTAAGCCAGATACCGGACACGGGCTTGGCCTGGCGATCTCTCTGCAAGACCGGAAGCAAGGGCAGCAACACGGAACTATCCAGCCCGGCAGCGGGCCTGTGAGGCCGCAGGGGATCGATGACGAGCTTGCCATCGTCATCACGGCTTGCCACCCGATCGGCCGGCAACGGGTGCAGTATTTCGACCTGCCCGTTTTCGGCGCGGCGCGCCAGCCAAAAGCCACTGACCCGAAACGGGCCGGGCACATCCAGGGTGCCCAATTCCGGCAGCGAAGCCACGCCGTCGCGAAACGCGGTGAAATCGATGCCGGCCTCGACCATCATTTGCGAACGGATGGCCCCGGCGGCGACCGAAGGCCAAGGCGGTACCAGCGACTCGCCGTAGCTGCCCGGATCGCCGAACAGTCTGTTACCGCGCAGAAAGAGCACGTCCACAGGTTCGAGAAAGCGGTAGGCGGTCATGCGGCATCCTCCCTGGTGTTGCGGTGGGCGGCCCCGGATACCCGGGTTTCGCGGGCCAGAAACTCGGCCACGGAGAGGAAGTTTTCGATCCAATCGAGGCGTTCATCCCGCCTGGCATGAATGATCGCCTGCTCGACCAGCGATCGGGCGAGCCCAGGCAGCTCATAATAGTCGCGGGTCGTCTTCTTATTGCACTGGCGTGCCAACTGATAGGCCAGCAATTCGGCTACCATGGCACCGTCTCCCTCGGGCTCGGGCAGGTCACGCAACCAGAGCGCGCTGTTGTAGACGGCGCGACGCGATACGGACGGCTCAGCAAGGAAATCGCGTAGCCGCAGCAGCAGCCGCAACGGTTCGCCCCAGCGGGCAGTCAGGTGCAGCGCTCCGCCCGCCCGCTTGACGATGGTGATGGAGAAGGCATCGCGACCGCCCTCCTCCTTGGCGCGTTTCTCCGCCGCACGCAGCTCGCGCAACACTGCGCCCAATGGGGCCTGGTGGTGGGCGATTACCGCACCGCAGCTGGCCGTCGCCTGCTCGCCCATCAGCCGTAACAGCCGGCCTCGGTGCCGCACGAAGCCGTTGCCTTGCCGTTCGAAGCCGAGCTCGGCCTCCAGGCCAACCGCTTCGGGTGCTATCCCCGAATAGGCGGCGCGCGCCGAAGCCATCGCCGGCAACAGATCGATCACTGGCAGCATGGCCATCAGGTCGTCGCCGCCGGCATACAGAACGCGTCCATGGTGACGACGCTCGATCACTTCGGGGGCAAGTGTCAGCGCAAAATGGTTGAGCGCCTCGGAGATGGCCATGTGGCGTGACGGGCTGGGGGCGCGTTTCTCCCTGGCATAGGCGACAAAGTTCGGATCGTCCTCGAAGACGCGCAACGCGGCGCGGATCTGTGGATGGAAGCTGGTCTCGTGGGCCAAGGCCACCTCTCGGTCGGCCGACAACCAAGCTCCCATGCGGTCGCCGTCCATCAGCAGCAGGCCGTAGTAGGCTTCCGGTTTATGGCCAAGCCACGCTTCCAGTAATCGGGCTGCCTGGCGCTGTTGTGTTTCGTCCTCCGCTTCGCGCATCTCTTCCAGCCACCCTGGCAGGCGACGCAGCAACGCGCCGTCGGGATGATCGCGCAGTGCCGCCGAGAGCTTGCGCGGCAGTGCGACCCGCTCGTCGTGGCTGGCGGCGATCTTCTCGCGCAGTGCTCGGGAGAACTCATGCCCGGCATTCAGCGCATTGGCGATGGACCCGGCCAGCGCCATGGTGTGAGTGCTGACCACGAAACGGTTGAAACCCTGATCCACCAGATCACCCAGCTCACGCACGAACAGCGTCGGCCAGAGGCGCTTGAGCGTGTTGAGTGCACCGAGGTGTTCGCCCTTTCTGGCCCAAGCGGGCTTATTGTCGGCGACCTTGGTCCACAAGGTCTCTTCGTGCTCGCCTTCCCTGAAACCCTTGTCTTGACGACTCTTCCTCTTGCCCTGCGGCAGGTCAAGCTGATCACAATCGGTGGTGAGCCACTCGGCCTCGCCTGACAGCGAATCGCGCCAGCCTTTCTGTTGCAGCTGGGCGAAGGGTCGAGCCGACTTGGTCGCAGCCACCAGGCGCTCCAGCAACTCGTGCAGGGCCGGGTAGAGGCTGCCGGGATTGGGCCGCCAGAACCATCCCTGCTCCAGCTCGATGCCGCCGGATAGCAACCGCCAGGCCTCGCTGCCTAGATAGCCGGGCGGGCTGGACGCGAAGAAGGGCCGCATCGCCTCGGCCAGCCGAGTGTCGCTGGCCGCTACCCTGCCATCTTTGTCGGTTCCCACCAGCGACCAAGGCACCGCAGCCCAGTGCACTTCTGGGAAGCCGGCGAGCTGCTCGCGGATCTGCCGATAGCCCGGCAGCTTGGGGTCGTCACCGATGCCGGCTGCCTCCAGCAGCAGACGGAAGGCCTCGTCGGCCCGCTCCCGCGCCCAGTCGCGAACCCGTTGGGTGATCGTCTCGGCAATCTCGCGCGCCTGGCCCGCCGGTACGATGGCAGTGAACCGGTTGGGCAACGCGGCGCCGAACAGCGGATTGGCATCGGACTTGGACCGGGTCCAGTCACATCCCTCGAACAGTTCCGGGCGCAGGCCCATGGTCTCGCGTAACCACAGATCGATCTGGGGCACGCCACGCAGGCGCGGAAACAGGATCGCCTCGGGGCCGAGTCGTTCGCAGACCACCCGCATTGCCTCCCAGCTCATGCGCGAGAGCAGATGTGAACCGGCCCAGAGGTCGGAGGTGGTGCGAGCGCTGGCGATGAACTCCTGTACGGGGCCGAGGGAGACGGCCAGTAACGCCGGGCCACCCTCGCCACTGACAAAACAACCCGCCAGCGCCACAGTCAAATCGAGATGGTCGTGGATACTGTGATCAGGTACCCGAGTATCGGCCGGCAGTTGCGCCCAGAGGCTCTTGATCTGCTCGGCCTCTACCTCAGGGCCAAAGCGCCAGAAGGCAAGCGCGGTCTTTTGCAGGTCGTCCGGGTGTATCAAGCCACGCAGGTGATCCAGTGCCAGCGCCTTGGCCTGTTCCGGTGTAATGTCGCTCAGCCGGCCGATATCGAAGGCTTCACCGGTGAGAGGATGGACGATCACCGGACTTTCATGGAAGCGAACCTGCTGCCAGCGCGGATAGCCATGCTCACCGTCACGGTTCGGAAAGGCAGCGCGATCGGCAGCGGAGGCCCAGTGATCGGCCTGTTTCACCGCGTGGGCCACCATGGGCGGCAAGTCGCTCAGGCCCAGGTCTTGTCTCAACGTGGCCGAAGTACCTCCCTCGTGCCCCTCGGCGGAACGCATCAGGATCAGCGCCTTCTCGATAGGATCGTGCAGGCGAGCGGCGAGCTTAGTTTGCCAGAGCTTATTATTGTCCCTTTGATCGCTCATGATTGACTCCTCTTCACTCGCTTTGCCTCATCAAGATAGGCATGCACCTGCGACCAGACCTCTTCGATGGCACCGAGGTCGGGCTGGAACTGCCGCGGCGGCCTGCAGGGGAGGTGGAAGATCCGACCGTACAGCCTGCCATCTTCCCCCTGCACCACCTTGAAACGGAGGCTGTTGGGGAGGCGGGCATTACGATCCCACCGTTTGGTCCCGTGGTTTGTTACCGGATAGGCCAACCAATGTCGGTCTTCCACCTGGCGATGCGGCGGCTTTTCCTTGGGAAAGCGGAAGCGAGTGCGCAGGTCGATCTTGATCTCCGCCAGCCGCCTCATGAGCTGCTGCCAGTCGTCGAAGGGATCGGTCTGCCAGATCAGGACGCCCTTTCCATCCTTGCCGATGGCATGGGGCCAGTCACGATCCAGACATTCGCGCCAATCACGCAGCGGATACTTACCGTCTGACAGGTCGCCGGCGAGGGAGAGCGAGCCCCAACCATTGCGCGAGCGTCCACCCAGCGCGCCAAAGGCGTCGATCAAGAACAGCGCCCTGTCGAGCAACTCGGCGTCGACAGCAGGGAAGGCCAGGCGCAGGGTGGCCTGTTCGCCTGCCTGGATGGCGGCGTTCGTCTTCAGGGCCGTCCGCCTTGACTGCCTGTCGTAAGTCAGCGGACCAAACCCGAGATAGAGGTCAGCCCCAACCGACCGGCCTACCTCCGGATGGCTCACTTTCCCGATCTCATTCCATTCCGAACGCCTCAGCTTGCCGGTGCTCCATTTATCCAGCCGCAACCGCACGCGACTGCGATTGCCGCTGCCGTCGGCGGCAGTGCCGAACAGCGCCCCCTCCTGCTCACGCAGGCTCCGGTAGTCGTTTGAAAAACCATTGGCTTCCGCCCAGGCCACCCGCCACCACTCGCGCAGCAGGTGCTTGAAAGGTGGCGCGCGCCACTGGCCGTCCTGCTCGGCGTTGCCGAGAAAGGCAGGTGTAACGAAGCGGATCGTGAACTGCCGGGTTTCCATCCGGCCTTGAAGCGATTTGGTCATGGCTTGGGCCGTCATGTCGGGTCCTCCTCCGGGTGTTCATTTTGTGCCTTGTGATCGCCGAGACCGGCTCCGGCAAGCCTGCCGAACCGCACCGCATCCCGCGGCAGCTTGAGGCTGTAGCGCCGCGGCCGGGTGCCACCGTCGTCGATGTAATACAGCCGGGCCACCGCCCCTAGGCGGTTCTTGAGGATGCGGTGCAGTTTGCTCTTGGTACTGGAGAAATACTCACCGTCCATGCCGTCGCGCAGGGCCTGTTCGGTGCGCTCGATGTCATCCAGCGCATTCCCTCGGATCACGCGATATTGCGCCAGAAAGCGTTCTGACCAGACCTTGTCGGGGGCGTACTTGCCCGGCGCCGCCAAGGCTTCATCCCCTTGTATCAGGCGTTGCGCAAACAGGCTCAGCAGGGCCAGCTGCGCCGGCGGCAGTTCAATCAATGTGCCGCCGGCGAGAATGCGTTTGCCTTCGCGATCGATCACTAGCTCCGGCGGCTGCAGAGCACGTTGCGCGGCCGCCACCGCCTCGGAGAAGGTCGCCCCGCCCTGCCGCAGCCCGTCGTCCAGGCCATGCCGCAAGCGCACGAAGGGAATCTCGGCCAGTTCGACCTGTGCATCCCGGGTGTCGGCAAGCTTGTTGTCGCGGGTGGTGATGACCCGGGCATACGGGGTCGGGTAGAAGAAGTCCCAGCTCGACTCATAGGGCTCGCTCACCAGCACGTGGGACAGGCGGTCCTGCGGGCGACCGAACAGGGAAAGCGCATAACCCAGGTAGAAGCCCATGGTCTTTCGCCCGCCCGCAATGGAAACATGCAGAGCGGCTTTCTCGTCGGCGGTGAATTCCCGGACCTTTTCGGTGACCCGATCGGCCAGCCGCTCATTGTCCGCCGGGGTACGGATGTCATCGAGCGCCTTACCCTGCTCGTCCGCGATCGTGTGGATATGGCTGGCATCGAAAAGGATGGGCGGCAGCCCGTAGTCGCCACAAAGGCGATGGAACCAGCCTGGATCCTCCGACAGCAGGGCCAGTTCGGCGCGCTGCTTTCCTTCAGCCGTGGTGAGCAAGTGGATCTCGGTTGGAACGAAGAGGGGATCACGCCGCACAGCCAGCGCATACAAAGTTTCGGTAACCACCTGAGGGCTCAGTCCAGTGACCGCCAGCAGAATCCGCCGGGAATATTGCTCAGGCCGACTGTGCATCGGATCGCTTACCTTCCCTCTCCGTCGAAAACGGTGCGGGGGGCGTCCATGCGCTTGCCCTGGCCCCTTCCCGGACCGCCCCGCTGCGGAACAGTGTGCCCGGCGACCTCCATTCAGTGGGCCTCCCGCAAGCTTGCCGCGACCAAGCGATACCGTCCCAGGCCCATGCTGGTGAACTTCCCCAGGTGCAGCCATTGGCCCAGCCACAGGAGGGGCCACCAATCAGCGAAGCCATCACCGGACAGGGCTATCCGGCCCATCAGGCCACCAACTTGCATGCGTGTCTTCTGGCGCGAGGAATAACGTGACCAGTCCTGCCAGACAAGCTCGCTTTCGACCTTCAGGCCGAGATCACGTGCCCTGCCCAGCGACTCCCTCGGCGGGCGCTCGCCAATCAGTTCATAAACGCGATAGAGCAGGCTCTCGAACAGCATGGCCGGCACGAACTGATCCGGGCGCACCAAATGTCCCCGTCGTTTGAAACGCCAGGGTGTTGCCCATTCCAGCACCACATGGCCGGGCCAGGGCGGCGGCTGAATTGCGGCAGGCACAGGCGGAGCGGTCAACACGTTTCCATCGTAGACCGAATGCCAGTTGTCTCCGCCCAAGGTGCCAAGCGCGGCCAGTTCATCGACATCGAATCCGACATTCTTAGGCCCAAGTCCCAGGCGCCCCCCAGCCTGGAACGCCTGCACCAGGTAAGGAAGTTCCCGGTCGTGAGGCGACAGCAGGCTCATCTCAAAAGTGAAGCGCCCACCCTTTGGATAATGCCGTCTCCCGGACTCTGAAACGCTCAATACATACGGAACCCTGACCGAGCCGCTGATATGCGATGTAGGCTCGAACAGCCGGGTATAGACACATGAATCGGTCAGGGGACAGTCAGCGCAGGTTTTGCGGCGGGTCACACAGGCAGTTCGCCGAAGACCGTGTCCAAGTAGCCCACGCAGGGCCGAACCGAGGTACGGTGGGGCATCGAAGGGCTGTGCGAAGCAAAGCGTCCAACGCAGCCGGTACAAGGCGGGGAAACGATCAAGTATTTCCAAGGACGAATCCATTGCCTTTCCTGGGTTTTCCGCAACTCAGTCTACCTTCTGTCCGGCTCGATCGAAAGCGTGGCAAGCCTGCCAGGCCCTCCTTCATTCCAGCTTGCCGCGATTCGGCCGGAATTGCGGATACCGGCGGGCCAGCAGGACTCCCCCACCCGAAACGCTTCAAGCGGGATTGCACTACTCCCCGCTGGCTCGCAGCGCAAGACAACTTCCGCAAATGGCTCAGTGCCGCGTTCGGATGCTCGCTTTGTTTCCCCGCAGGCTGCGCACGCGCACGTCAGCAAAGCAGCCTCGCCTCGCGACTACCAGAGACTACCCGCCTTCGCTTCGCTCTCCTTGGCGATCAGCGGAAGGTGGTGGCTTCACAGCTCATCCCCTTGCAGCCCTCTTGGCACCCATGGATGGCCTCCTCGCGCGCCCCCCTGATCCTGATACTCAATGGTCAGTCGTTCCAGCTTCCGGGGCAGGCTGCAGTATAAGGGTGGGTCGTCGCAGATTCTGCTGCCACTACGCCTCCAGGGGTCTGCATGAAGGCGCCGAGTTGATTGGGAACGAAGTCGGCGCTGCCGTGCTTTTTCTCCAGCGCCAGGGCGAAGTCGAGGTAGTCTGGCATCGCTGAGGGACGAAAATATCCTCCTTGAGCCTAACATAGCTCTCCCTGCAGTAGCTTAGGGACTCCACCTAATGGGCACACCGCCCATACAGGTAGGCGCGTACCGCGGGACCCAAGCCCTTTGCCTAGAGCCTATTTCAGGAAGGTAGCGCCCCCGTTACGTCTGAAATCAAGTTTCATATATAATGGGGGGAGCCGTGCTCAGCGACCCCGAAATCCTGCAAATACGACATGTCGAAAATCGGCGCGAACCTCAACACGAAAATCCACCCTGAAATCCACAAAAAACATCACACGCCCTCCCATTCACCAACAAAAGAGAGGACCCAAAAGTGCGGCTAACACCGCCAGGGGAAGATCCCAAACCACGCAGCAAGCGATTCTCCTGACACCACCAGGGAAAGAGGCTCATAAGAGCGCCAGACACACCCCACATAGGCCGCAACAGACCCCTAACCACACCAAAAAAGTTACATTGTGAACTCCCTTTTGGCCCAGATGGGCCCACAAGAATTCCAGCAAGACTGAATGCCACCAAAGAAGAAGGTTTCAAAGCATTGAAGACATGATGCGAAATTGAAATGTTTCGGACCCAAAACGCTGCAGCTGCGCACCGGGAAACCCATGCACTGGCGGCTTCATGCTGGCTTGGTACTTGCCTTCCATGCCCTTCATTCTGTGGACTTTTGAGGTGGTTGGCTGGGTGGTGCTGGTCGTCGAGATGGTGATTGCTGCCCTACTCTGGGCCATTGCACACGGCATGACCGAAGGCGAAGGGGCAGTCGGCCAGAGCGCTAAACAGGGCTATCTGCTGTTCCTGCGGGCCGCCCTGCAGCCTGCGATCATGGTGGTCGCCTTCTGGCTGGCGATGGTGGTACTGGTGCCGGTTTCGCGTTTCGTGGCCAAATGATTCCTGGTGTTCTTTGAAGGCTTGACCCATGGCGTCTACTTCTTCATGGGCTTCATTGCGATGATCTTCATTGGCGGCGGACTGATGGTGAGCGTTACGCACAAGGTCTGCGGCTGGGTGACTTGGTTGCCGACCAACATTTTCCGCTGGATTGGTGGCTCTGCACATGATCTGGGCAGCGCGCACGAAGTGGATCGTGCGAAGACCATGTGGTGGGTGCTGTGGGCGGACTGGGCCATGGCGCGAGTGACACAACCCCGCATCTCGAACCTGTTTCGCGGTCGCCTCTCCCTAATACAAGAGAGCTTCGGCCACGCCTGCCCAAGCGGACATTTTTTATCCGGACCGCCCCAGCGAAGGTAGGATCGCATGCGGCGTTTGGGGCATCACAGGGGTCTCTGGCGTCCCCGTGTAACTTTTTTGGAAGAACCCTGGCTTTCCAGACCCCTCTGAGAGGGGGCACAGACCCCTCAGTGAGGGATCAGCTACCGCCTGGCGTTCCCCGTGTAACTTTTTTGGAAGAACCCTGGCTTTCCAGACCCCTCTGAGAGGGGTCACAGACCCCTCAGTGAGGGGTCAGCTACCGCCTAGCGCCGCCCGTGTAACTTTTTTGGAAGGATTTCGCCCCTTGGAGGGGTGGAATTTCCCCTTTCGTGTGCGTCAGCAGCCCCCCCCTAATCGCCCGATGTCGCGTAAATCGCCTGCGGTCTGGTTCGAGGTGAGCTCCCTGTCGGTGTGCGCCGGGGTTTGGAGCCTCTCTATCGGTGGCGGTAGCGGGGGGTCTGAGTGATTTTTGCGGTATTTCGGCAGGCTCGAGGGCGAGATTCTCGCACCGCGAAGCGGTGTACCCTTTTTGCAGAAAATCCGGGTCGCCGCGCACGTCTCCCCCCGTTACTGCTTAAAACCGTTTTCAGCAGTAACGCTATCAATCATCCCAACAACTCCACCAACGACGCCGGATCCTCACGGTAATACGTGTTGAGCAGTAGCTTGAGATCACGGTGCCCGGACACTCGCGCCAGCTGCATGACATCCAGCTTCCGCGACAGGCGGGTCAGAGCCTCAGCTCGGGTGTCGTGGAAGTGGAGATCTTCGATGGCAGCCCGGTCTCGAATTTTGCGCCACATGGCATCCAACCGGCGTGCTTTCAATCCGAAAACACGCCCGTCGCCGCTCGGATCTTCGGCAGCCAGTGCTTGACGCAACAGCGCAACCGCTCGGCTCGACAAAGGGACGGTGCGTGCGAGCCCAGTTTTGCGCGCGCCCTGCTCTTTAGCCCGCACATGCGCTACATATTTGCCAAAGTCGATGTCATCATGCCGTAGCGCGCAGATCTCGCCCGCACGCATGGCGGTCTCCAAGGCGAACAAGAATGCCAGCGCAACGCGCTGCGACACCGTCGCCGGCGGCTCGTCCGGTGTGTAGCCGGCGACGAGCAGCACCCGGTTGATTTCCTCATCCGTCACGCGCCGCGTGCGCGGCGGCGGGGGTTTCGGGCGGGAAACCTGCGACATCGGATTGTTCGGTAACCAACGCCATTCTTTCACCGCGCGCGTGCAGACAGCAGAAAGCAGATTCCATTCGCGCAGCACGGTTGCCTCTGAGACCTCTTTCAAGCGCCGATCTCGCCAGTCGGCAAAATGCTCGGGTCCCAGGTCGGAGAGCAATACTTGAGCAAGAGGGTCAGGGTCGCGATCTGGCTCACGCTTCGTCGGCTCGCCAAGCAATTTTGCGATGCGCAGAAATTCCCACCGCCCTCCATCTCGCTTCCGCGAGACCTCCTCGCAATAGCGCTTCAGCGCGTCACTGAAGGGGCGCCGTGGGGCAATGCCGGCGCGACGCTCCTCGATGTCGCGTTCGATGTTGGCTGCCCAGACTTCTGCCTCTCGTCGGGTGCGGAAGCTTCTTGACACATTGTGTCCGGCCCGTCGAACCCGCGCTGTCCAGCCTTTTTCCCTTCGCCAGATCGTTGCCATATCTTCTCCCGCCTTGTGACACTGCTCGTGACAATGCTGTGACAACTTGTGTCAGATATGAGCGGATACTAGCGGATTTGTGCAGACAAGGGAAAGAAGAAATAGCGAGAAAACAGCCAGTTACGATCATGTCGCAACTGGCTTGACCGGCGTTGGTGCCCGGAGCCGGAATCGAACCGGCACGGCCGCAGTGGCCGGCAGATTTTAAGTCTGCTGCGTCTACCAGTTTCGCCATCCGGGCGGATGGAAGAAATGCTCGGGCATTGTACTGGCCAGCCCGTCTCTCGCCTACCCGATGGGCCTCCTGGGGCGCCTCGGCACCTGCATTCACCACCTTGCAGGCACGCCAGCTATGTGATGACTTCAGGTGCTCGACAAAATATCGCTGAAATCTTGCCGATTTCTGGCAATTTGGCGATAGACCTCTGGATCGGCAAGGACTCAGACGCAAGAATACTTGATGACGACCGCGGGCCGAATGGGAGGCCGTGCCTTGGAAGTGCACTGGGAATCAGGGATAAAGATGGAGGCCGAGCCCGGAGTCGAACCGAGGTACACGGATTTGCAATCCGCTGCATAGCCACTCTGCCACTCGGCCATCTTTGATCGTGTCCCGACCCGCTTTACAGGGGGCCGAGACCAGAAACCCCGCAACGAAGTGCGGGGTTCCGAGGGAAATTGGAGCGGGAAACGAGACTCGAACTCGCGACCCCAACCTTGGCAAGGTTGTGCTCTACCAACTGAGCTATTCCCGCCGAACGAGGCGCCATTTTATGGATTCCCCGGGGGCTGTCAAGCCCTAGTGCGAACTTTTTTCCGCCCCGCCTCCACCGCCCAGGCGCGGCCAGGCAGCACGCAGGTAGATGACCATGGACCACAGGGTGAGCACCACCGCGATGTACAGCAGCACCTCGCCGATCACGTAGACCGGCAGGCCCCACAGGTCGTCACGGTAGATCAACAGGGTGATCGCCAGCATCTGCGCGGCGGTCTTGAACTTGCCCAGCTCGGAGACGGCCACCTGGGCGCGTTCACCGATCTCGGCCATCCATTCGCGCAGTGCCGAGATGGTGATCTCGCGGCCGATGATGACCATCACCGGGAGCGCCAGCCACAGCCTGGGGTCGGCCTGCAACACCACCACCAGCGCGGTGGCGACCATCAGCTTGTCGGCCACCGGATCGAGAAAGGCACCCAGCGGGGAGGTCAGGTGCATGCGTCGCGCCAGGTAGCCGTCCAGCCAGTCGGTGAGTGCGGCGGCGACGAAGACCCCTGTGGCGGCTGGCGCCGCCCAGGAAACCGGCAGGTAGTACACCAGCACGAACACCGGAATCAACGCGATGCGCCCCAGCGTCAACAGGTTGGGCAGGTTGGGCAGGTTGTGGAGGCTGTTCATTCTTCCCCGTGAAAGCTGATGTAGATGGCGTTCGCCAGCTTCTTGCTGATGCCCTCGACGCGCGCGATGTCCTCGACCCCGGCGCGCGCCAGCCCTTGCAGCCCACCGAAGTGCTTGAGCAGACGCTGGCGACGCTTGGCGCCGATACCCGGTATGTCTTCCAGCGGCGAGCGGCGCTTCGCCTTCGCCCGGCGCTGGCGGTGGCCGGTGATGGCGAAACGGTGCGCCTCATCGCGGATCTGCTGCACCAGGTGCAGTGCCGGGGAGTTGGCCGGCAGTATAAGAGGGCGCTGTTCGCCCAACAAGAACAGGGTCTCCATGCCGGGCTTGCGATCCGCTCCCTTGGCCACACCCAGGATCAGCAAGTCGTTGATGCCCATCTCGCTCAATACCTCGGCTACCGCCGCCAGCTGCCCCTTGCCGCCATCGATCAGCAACAGGTCGGGCATCTGCCCTTCGCCACCCCGAATGCGCGCATAACGCCGTTGCAGGGCCTGACGCAGCGCCGCGTAGTCGTCACCCGGGGTGATGCCTCGGATGTTGAAACGCCGGTAGTCACTGGAAGACGGTGCACCGTCCTGGAACACCACGCACGATGCCACAGTCTGGTCGCCCCGGGTGTGGCTGATGTCGAAACACTCCATACGGCGCGGTGGACTCTCCAGATCCAGCGCCTGTTGCAGGGCCTCCAGGCGCTGCTCGGCCGCGCCACGACTGGCCAGCCGCGCCTGCACGGCCATTTCCGCATTGGTGAGCGCCATCTGCAACCAGCGCGCCCGCTCGCCGCGTGGCCGGGCGATGATGCGCACTCGGTGTCCGGCCTGCTCGCCCAGGGCCTGTTCCAGCAGTTCGCGGTCGGGCGGCAGGCTGCTCACCAGGATCTCGGAGGGCACCGCCCGGTCCAGGTAATACTGGGCGATGAAGGCCGAGACCAGTTCCGCTTCGTCGGCACCCTCGCTGTTGCGCGGATACAGGGTCTTGTTGCCCAGGTTGCGTCCCTGGCGGACCAGGAACAACTGGATACAGGCCACCCCACCCCGGGTCGCGGCAGCGACAATGTCGAGGTCGCCGCGTTCGCCGGCCACGTACTGGCGTTCCTGCACGGTGCGCAGGGCGGCGATCTGATCACGCAGTTTGGCCGCCTCCTCGAATTCCAGGGCCTCGGCCGCCGCCTCCATACGTGCCACCCAGCGGTCGATCACGTCCGAGGCCTTGCCTTCCAGGAACAGCACCGTGTCCTGCACGTCGCGGGCATAACGCTCGGGACTCACGAAGCCGACACAGGGCGCGGTGCAGCGTTCGATCTGGTATTGCAGGCAGGGACGCGAACGGTTGGCGAACTGGCTGTTCTCGCACTGACGCACGGGAAACAGCTTCTGCAGCAGCTTCAGCGTCTCGCGCACCGCCCCGGCGCTGGGATAGGGGCCGAAGTAGCGTCCTCCCCCGGTGCGCGCCCCCCGGTGAAAGGCCAGTCGCGGGAACTCATCGTCCGACAGATGGATATAGGGGTAGCTCTTGTCGTCACGCAACAGGACGTTGTAGCGCGGCCGGTGTTCCTTGATGAGGTGGTTTTCCAGGATCAGCGCTTCGGCCTCGGTATGCGTCACCGTGATCTGGATGTCACGGATCTGCGAGACCATCATCTCGATGCGCCGGTTGGCCGCACGGGTGAAGTAGCTGGCGACCCGTTTCGCCAGATTGCGTGCCTTGCCCACGTACAGCACCTCGCCGTCGGCGCCGATCATGCGATACACCCCGGGACGGTGGGTCAGGGTGGCGAGGAAGGCCTTGTGGTCGAAGGTGGCGTCAGCCATCGAGCAGGGCGCGGGCGCGGGCGAACACCGCGTCGAACATCGTTTCGGTCAGGCGCCGGGTCTGGGTGTTGTAGCGGCTGCAATGGTAGGAATCGAGCAGCACTCGACCACCGGGCAGCGCGTGTTCCGCTCCGTGAGCGAATACGTAGTCCTTCTGTCGCAGGCCGAACGCAGCGACCACCGATTTGTGGGCGATCGAGCCCAGTGCCAGCACCACGGCACCTTCCGGCAGCCCATCCAGTTCGACAGCCAGAAAATCACGGCAGGCGTTGATCTCGGCGCCCACCGGCTTGTTCTGGGGCGGCAGGCACTTGACCGCATTGGTGATGCGGCAGTCGATCAGCTCCAGGCCGTCGTCGGCCGCGAGCGACTCGGGCCGGCTGGCAAAACCGTGCCGATGCAAGGTCTGGTAGAGCAGGATGCCGGCATGGTCCCCGGTAAAGGGACGCCCGGTGGCATTGGCACCGTGCATGCCAGGCGCCAGGCCCACCACCAAGAGGCGTGCTGACGGGTCGCCAAAGGGCGGCACGGGGCGTGCATGGTAGGCCGGATACTGTGTCTTGACTTCGTCCAGGAAGGTCGCCAGCCGGGGACAACGTCGGCAGTCGGGGTCGAACATCGGGCGTTTCAAGTGGTTGGATCGATGACCTTGTGACGGATGGCCAGGTGCGTGAGTTCCACATCATTACTCACGTTGAGCTTCTCGTACAAGCGGCGCTTGTAGGTAGAGACCGTCTTGGGGCTGAGGCACAGGGCATCGGAGATCTCCTGGTTGCCCTGCCCCCTGACCACCATCAGCATGACCTGCATCTCACGCGGCGACAAGAGCCCCAGTGGCGACTCCTCGGTCGGATTGGCCATTTTGCCCAGCGCCAGCTTCTGCGCCACCTCGCTGGAGAGGTAATGGCGGCCCTGCGCAACCGTGCGGATCGCCTTGAACAGCTCCTCGGCATCACACCCCTTGGAGAGATAACCCATGGCCCCCGCATCCAGCAGCTGGTTGGGAAAAGGATCGCCACTGAGCGCCGTCACCGCGATCACTCGGGCCTCGGGCGCAATATGGACGATCTTGCGCGTCGCCTCGATGCCGCCGATGCCCGGCATGTTGACGTCCATCAGCACGATGTCCGGTGGTGAGCGGCGCACGAAGGCGACGGCCTCCTCGCCGCTCGAGGCCTCGTGAACCACCTCTATGTCATGCGCGCTGTCGAGCACGCTCCGGATGCCGGAGCGAAACAGCGCATGGTCATCGACCAGCAGCAGACGGATCATGATTTACCAACCAGGGCGACCGGGGTCACCTTTTTATTTCTGTTCTTGCAAGAAATGGTAGCACGTCATCGAATCCGCTCACGGCAAGGTGGGTGTCTAGGGAAATCTTACCTCGCTTGCCGGCAACACCACGGGAGCCACCATTCTACTCGCCCGGATGTCTCACCCGCATCCCGAGAAGGAGAGCCCCCAGGGTACAAACTATAATCGACGGTTGGCGTCCTTTCTTTATTTTACTGGATCATTCTGCAACTTTGGCTTCAATCGTTACCCGGACGGTGAAATGTTCGGGATAGAAATAACGGGACAGACGGACGTCCAGGTGATACTCACCACGCACAAGCGAGTTTTCGATATCGTGAAAGATTTTGAGAATTCCAAGACCCTGAAGTCGACTCGGCAGTTCTTATACCCCAATCCGCCTTGTTTCCGTTGCCTTGCACTACTCCCTGCTGGTTCGCAGCGCTAGACAACTTCCACAAATGGCTCAACGCCGCGTTCGGATGCTCGCTTTGTATCCCCTTGGCTTGATGGCACCCGTCGGACAAACAGTCTCGTCGCTCGGCCACCGGGGACTGCCCGCCTTCGTTTCTCTCTCCATGGCGGGCAACAACAGCCGCTGGTCGTGCGGGCGGTCCTTTGGGTAAGGCTGAGCAGTACTATGCCCTTCACGTCGCGGGGCGAGTCAAACACGATCCGGGGCTTGCCACGCCCTCTCCCCACCTCGAGTACCGTGCTGTGTATCCCGCGCAAGCTCCCCTATGCCTTGCCTGTTGCGGAACAGCATGCTCAGGCGTGCGCTGTCGTCGTGGAAGCCGGTGTCACGCCGGTCAGCCTCGCGAAGCAGCCGGGGGATGCCGGCACCAGGCATGCCAGTATGGCGAGCCAGGGCCTGCGTGTTCGGCCAATACTTCACCAGCCGGCAGCGGCCGAGCATAGTAGAAGCCCTGTGCGAACTCCACGCCGATTTCCCGCAGCGCCTGCTCCACTGCAGCATTCTCAACATATTCGGCAATCGTCTGCTTGCCCAGAGCCCGCACCATGGCATCAATGGAATCGACGATGGTATAGGCACTGCCATCCTCGGCGATATCGATCACCAGCGAACCGTCCAGCTTGACATAGTCCACGGGGAGTGCCTTGAGATAACTGAACGAAGAAATGCCGCTGCCAAAATCATCGAGCGCCAGGCAAACTCCCCTGAGATGCAGTTGCCGCATGAATTCCTGAGCCCGGCTGAGATTGTGCACCATGGCCGTCTCGGTGATCTCGATACAGAGCCTCCCCCCGATCTGGCCGAGGGACTCGAGTCGATCAAGCACGCAACCTTGTATCCGGGCGTCTCCAAGAGTCTGCCCGGAAAAATTGATATTGAGACAAAGGTCGACATTGCTGGACAACAGCTCGATGGCTTGATCGAACACCCAGAGATCCAGGTCGGTCATACCACCGTAGCGCTCGGCGGCATGAATGAACTCGCCGGGCGGGATCAATTGTCCGTCCCGGTCGTACATGCGCAACAGACATTCGTACCACTCCACCGGCGGGCCGGAAAGGGCCACGATGGGCTGCAAGAAGAGCAGCAGGCGGCCTTCCCGCCCGGAATTCACGATATCGCTGTGCCGCCACATGATGCGCTGGCGCGCGTCCAGTTCGGGTGAGCTGACGTCAGCGATGTAGGTTTCGCCCGCACCGCGTTCCTTGCTTTCATAACAGGCGGCATCGGCACGGCTCATCACCTGGACCGCATCGCCGGATTCCTCGTCCAGCGGCACACCGCCGATGCTGATGCCGATCCGGTACAGACGGTCTTCCCAGTGAAAATGATAACCGCGAATGGCGGCATGCAAGGAACGGGTCAAGCGGAGGACCTCCTCCCGGTCCACGTTTTCCAGGATCACCCCGAACTCGTCTCCTCCCAGCCGGGCCAGCGTATGTTCCTCGCCCACTACGTCCTGCATGAGACGTGCGATCTGGCGCAACAACTCGTCGCCCGCCGTGTGGCCTGCCGTATCGTTCACTACCTTGAACTGGTCAAGGTCAAGGTAGAGCAGGCAACCCCGGCTCTCGCCGCGTTTCGTCCTTTCGATCACTGCGTGCAGTCGCTGCTCGAATTCACGTCGGTTGATCAGGCCGGTCAGGGCGTCGTGCGTGGCCTGATAGAGCAATTGGCGGCGACTGGTTTCCAGTTCGCGGGTCCTGGCCTTGACCTGACGATCGAGATCACGATTGAGGCGGGCCAGGGCCTGCTCCGCGACACGCCTTCTGCCCTCCTCCCGGTATACCCGCGCCATCAACAGCATGGCCATCACCAGGAAAAAGGCAAACACCGCTATAGCATCGCGATACAGGGCTGCACGATGCGAGGAGAACAGCCCGGGGGAGACCATGTCCGCCAGTTTCCACCGGGTTCCTGGAATATCGACAGCGTGCAGGATATGTCCGCGTGCAGTGTCGTCCAGCACATCGCCGTGCTGCCATTGCCTAAGGCCAGAGGCCAGTTCCACCCGGCCTGGCTGATCGGAACGAAGCAAGAGCAATTCGTGATCTGGGGCCACGATGCGCGCCAGCAGGGTTCTGATGCTCTCGGCATCGATGCTCACGAAAAAGACATGCGCCTGCTCGTTCTCTCCCGGGGGCGAACTGTCCAGTATGTCGATGTGCCGGCCCAACGGGCCGTCATGGATATAGATATCGGCTGGCCGACGATGCCGGGCGTAGTACAAAATATCGGCTCGACAGGCGTCGCCCACGCCTTGCGATTCGCCACTCAGCAACACGTTACCCCGCGGATCGCCCAGGTTGAAACGGTGCATGCTCGGGAAATAGTCACGTATGCGCTTGGCCAGCTGCTTGCGCAATGCGCGATCATCGGGATGTGCCACCAGCCGGCTCAGCAGCTCACCCTGTTCCTGGGTGAATAGCCTGGCGACATGTCGACGCTCCTCCAGATAGAGTTTGATCTCCTGCGCAACCGAGGTAACGTGATTCTTCGCCAGGTTTTCCTGATAGGTGACGAAATCCTGGTACCGGTTCTGAATGACCCAGAGCAACAACAGCCCGGCGAGCGCTGTCAGCAACAGTAGGGGCACCAGCCCTCTGTGAGGGAGCCTACGCATCATCCTAACTCGCCATAGCACGTATGACAGGGACTCATTGGGGCACCTCGGAAAATATCGCCAGTCGCCGTCGTAGGTTGGCGACACAATGGCACCAAAGTTTAGCCCTCGAAAGACAATCTTCCTGGCAATATCCTTATGGTGAGATAAGAAAATCGTATGGCTTTACGCAGCCCGACCTGCCGATTGTGCCCGGTATACCCGAACAGTTCCAAGTATTAAAAACCCTCTGACCACCGAGCGGAATGCTGTCATTTTTGCTGATAAACGTCGGTCAGTATCACCGGTGGTGTGCTCGGCAGCAACGCAGTAAACGACCAGGCCGGCGGGAAAGTGTACATCGACTACTGCGGGCCGACCGTGTAGGTCGCCGGTCGCAGCGCGGGGAAGATCCGTACCGCTCTGATATCTGGTAAAGCAAAAATTGCGGTGGGAATGCAGATGGTAAGCGCTGGGTGCTGGCCCGGTTGCGTTACCGCATCTTCTTGTTGTCGTTGGACGCGCTCAACCTGGCTATCATTGAGCTGTCGCTCGGCCTCAACCAGCGTCCCCTCTAGAAGCGCACCGAGAGCCGCCAGGGTCTGTTCGAGTCCCCGGACCGGCCGCCCTTCGACTCTTGGCTCGGGCCGATCACATGCCGAATCCCATTGTGCTCCCTGCCCTTGCACGCTCCTGTGCAATTCACCTCAATGCGGCTCCCTCAAGGCTTGTGTCCAAGCAGTTCCGGCGCCAGCGTCTCGATGACCTGTCGCATCTGATCCGCCGGCAGCGGTTGCAATTCGACTGGTGGCGCTACAGTCTGCGGTGCGACTGCGGTGGTTTCTACTGGTTTCGTGTTCAACGTCTCCCGTTTCGAGGCCGCTTCGGGTGCGATTGCCGACGGTGTGGCGGACGCGGTATCGGAGATCTCGGCGGCCACCCGGGAGACAGCCTGTGCAGGATCAGTGTCCCTGGTTGTTTCAGCAAGTGCTGGTGCTGCCGATTCCGGCGGGAGGACCACCCGCAAGTAAAGCCAGGCGGAGATCAGCGACAGGATGATCAGCAACAGACGATAGATATTCATGGCTCCTTCCTGTGTTACGGGGTGCCCACGGGCTCAAGTAGCGAATGGTAAACCCAGGCCAGACGCGGTGCTGTCTCGTCTTCACGGGGGGGCAACTGGATACGCAACCAGTCCCCGCGCTTGCCCAGCACACGCACTTGCTGATGCTGTTCGAGCTGCGCCACGATTCGCTCGCTGATGCCAGGTCCGGCGCGTACGTTGATACGCTTGCCGGTGACCTCTCCGGTCCAACCGAACCAGGACTGGTCAAGCAGCTCGGGAACGATGGCCAGCACATCGATCTCGGGATCGACGGCCAAGCGCAGCAGGATGTCACGCGCATCGGGGTGGCCCTGCCAGGCGGCGCGGTAGATCCAGCGCACCGCCTCGGCCAGATCGCGCTCCACGCCCTCGCCCGTGGTGTAGGCCAGGCCGATGGCAAATTCGGCGTCGGCATGCCCTTGGGCCGCGGCCTGTTTCCACCAGTAGAAGGCACGGTCCATGTCCACGGCCACGCCGTTGCCGTTGGCATACAGCCAGCCCAGATTGTACTGCGACTCGGCATGCCCCTGTTCGGCCAGCGGCCGCCATAGGCACCAGGCTTCGGCAAAATTGCCTTCCAGCAGGGCCTCCATCCCTTTCTCGAAGGCATCAGGCACTTCGGCCACCACGGTTGCCGTCAACAGCAGCAAGCCCCCGGTCCAGGTTTGCTGCCAGCGGGTCATTCGCGCTCCAGGGCCGCGATGACCCGAATGGCGCGCGCCATGCCCTCTCCCAGGTGACGTTCGATTTCCTGCATGGTGATGGGTCCGCCATCACCCAGTCCGGCGGCCCAGTTGACCACCAGCGAGAAGTTGGCGTAGCAAAGCTCGAGCTCCCGGGCCAGGGCGGCTTCGGGCATCCCGGTCATGCCGACGATATCGCAACCGTCACGCGCCAGACGGCGGATTTCGGCGGCGGATTCCAGACGCGGCCCCTGGGTGGCGCCATAGGTTCCTTTTTCTACCACCGCTTCGCCGATACGCTCGGCCGCTGCCAGCAGTTGCTGGCGCAGTGCCTCGCAATAGGGTTCTGTGAAATCGGCATGAATGACCCGCGTGAGATCCTGCTCGTAGAAGGTATGCTTGCGATCGTAGGTGTAATCGATGACCTGGTCGGCAACGCACAGGGTACCGGGACTCATGTTGCCGGAGATGCCACCGACCGCGGCCATGCCGACGATGCGCTCGACCCCGACTTCCTTGAACGCCCAGATGTTGGCGCGATAGTTCACCTTGTGCGGCGGCACCTGGTGATTGCCGCCGTGACGCGGCAGGAAGGCGACTGGCAGCCCGTCCAGGCGTCCGAACTGCATGGGCGCCGAAGGAGCCCCGAATGGCGTCGAGACCAGTTCGCGCCGTTCGATCTCCAGTGCCTCCAGCCGGGTCAGGCCGGAACCGCCGATGATGCCCAGATATTTCATGATTCAGTGTCCCTCCAGATGTTCCGGCAAGGCGTAGATGGCCGGCAGGTTGCGCCAGTACCCACGATAGTCCATACCGCAGCCGAAGACATAGCGGTCGGGCACGGTCAGGCCGATGTAGTCGATCGGTGGGCGCACCCCACGGTCGTGGATCTTCTGCGCGAGCACCGCAGCGCGCAGGCTGGCCGGCTTCTGGGCCTCGCAGTAGTGCAGAATGGCCTCCAACGTATGCCCCTCGTCAAGAATGTCGTCGATCACCAGCACATGGCGCCCGGTCAGTGACTGCGCGGGGGTACGCTGCCAGATCAGCTCGGTACCCGAGGTCTGCTCGCGGTAGCGCGTGGCATGCAGGTAGTCGAGTTTCCAGGGAAAGACCAGGTGCGGCATGAGCATGGCTGTGGGCGCCAGGCCGCCGTTCATCACGCATAGCAGCAGCGGATCGACCTCGGCCAGATCGGCCGTGATGCGTGCGGCCATCTTGCGCACGGCCTGGTTCACCGCGTGTTCGTCATGGACCAGTTCGGCCTGGTCCAGCGCGTCCTGCGCATGCCTTGCTTCGGGTGACAGCGCATTCATAGGGGAAATTTGTCCTCGAATTGTTGCAGGATATTGGCGGCCAGGTCGGCCGCCCTGTGCCACCGGGTCGATTTGCGAAGCTGTTGCCGGTCGGGTGCGGGACGGCCATGCAGCCGAGCGCAACGTGCCAGCGAGACCGGGTCGCGGTGATCGGCAAGCGCCTCCAGCACCTGTTCGGCTGCCGCCGGGTCGTTGCATACCAGCACCTGGTCACATCCAGCGGCAATGGCCGCCTTCGCCCGCTCGGCCGGTGCCCCGGTGGCATCGGTGGCCTTCATGCTCAGGTCGTCGCTGAAGATCACGCCGTTGAAGCGCAGCTCACCACGCAGGATGGTCTGTAACCAGAACGGCGAGAACCCCGCAAGCCGTTCGTCACAGCAACGATATACCACGTGTGCCGGCATAATCCCCTCGAGCCCGGCAGAGATCAGGCGGCGAAACGGGCGTACATCCTGATGCAGGATGGTCTCCAGCGGTCTTTCGTCCACCGGCAGCTCGTGGTGCGAGTCGGCATGCACCGCACCGTGACCGGGAAAATGCTTGCCCACGCTGATCATGCCCGCTTCTCGTGCGCCCAGCATCCAGGCCATGGCCAGGCTGGCGACCTGTTCCGGCGTCTCGCCGAAGGCACGGTCACCGATTACCTCGCTGACCCCCAATCCCAGGTCAAGCACCGGGGCGAAGCTGAAGTCCACGCCCACCGTGCGCAGCTCGGCGGCCATCAGCCAGCCCAGCTCGTGTGCCACTCGCCGCGCACGCGCCAGGTCGCCGTCACAGAACGGCAGGATGGCCGCTGGCGGTGGCAGCCGGGTGAAGCCTTCACGAAAACGCTGCACCCGCCCGCCTTCCTGATCGACCGCGATCAACAAGGGAGGCGAACGCAGCTCATGAATCTCGCGGATCAGCCGATACAACTGCTCGACCGAGGCGTAGTTGCGGCGAAAGAGGATGACCCCGCCAGTCGCCGGATGCCGCAACCGCGTGATGTCCTCGGCGCACAGCTCGGTGCCGAGGAGGTCGATCATCACTGGTCCGTGCATCTGTCCTCCGCGTGAGGCCCGCCGGTCCAGCAACCGACAATCCGTTTGCAGTACATGGGAAGAAAAATGGAAATCACTTCGAGACTATTCTCTATCTTTATGTTGTTTATCGCTTTTGCTCTTCCTGCCTTGGCGGGAGACGGGGAGAAGGAACCGGTCAAGATCAGCTATGTCGAGATGAAGCCCTCGATTGTCAGCAACCTCACCGGCGGCCCCAAGTATATCCGCTGCGACATCCAGCTGATGACCAAGTACGCCAGCAAGGTGGAGCAGATCAAGACACACATGCCGGCATTGCGGCATACGGTGTTGATGACCATCGCCGGGGCCGACGGCAAGCAACTCACCACCCGTGAGGGCAAGGAGGCGCTGCGCAAGCAGCTGCTCGAGGCGATCCGCGACAAGCTCGAGGAACTCACCGACGAACCCATGGTGAAAGACCTGTACTTCACGGCCTACTACGTGAAGTGACATCCAGCCGGTCGCGCAGCCCATCGCCCAGCGTGTTGGCCGCCAGCACCACCAGCGACAGCGCGATCCCCGGTACCAGCACCAGGTGCGGCGCCACCAGCAGGTAGCGCACGCCCTCGCGGATCATGCTGCCCCAGGAGGCCTGGGGCGGTTGCACGCCCAGCCCGAGGAATGACAGGCCGGCCTCGGCGACCACCGCCGAGGCCAGGCCGAAGCTGGCCTCGACCAGCAGTGGCGCAAGCAACAGCGGCAGCAGGTGATACGCCATGATGGCCGGCGGCGCGCGGCCCAGCGCAACGGCCGCCAGCACATGCTCGCGATGGCGCAGCGACAGCACCTGATTGCGGCTCAGGCGCGCATAGCCCACCCAGCCCATGGCCGAGAGCGCGATCACTACATTGTCGATGCCCGGCCCCAGAAAGGCCGCCAGGGCAATGGCCAGCAACAGCCCGGGAAAGGCCAGGAACACCTCGATCAGCCGCGAGATCACCCGGTCGGTCCAGCCGCCGAGGTATCCTGCCAGCATCCCGATGATGGTGCCCAGCACCGCGGAAAAGGCGACGCTGAGCACCGCGACCAGAAGCGATATTCCGCCCCCCGCGGCCAGGCGCTCGGCCACCGAACGTCCCAGCTCGTCGCCACCGAGCAGGTATCCCTTTGACAAGGGCGTGGCGAACAGCCGCTCCAGGCCGATGGCATCGGGCGTCAGCGGCAGTATCCAGCCGCCCAGCGCGAGCAATGCCCAGCCGCCCAGGATCAGCGCAGGCAAACGATTCATGTGCCCTGCCCTGCACGTGGATCGACGGCACGTACCAGCCCGTCGGTCAGCGCATTGAGCAACACATAGCTCACCGCGATCACCAGCACCACGCCCTGGATCAGCGGGTAGTCACGCTGGTGGATGGCCTCGATCAGCAGCGAGCCGATACCTGGCCAGGCGAACACCACCTCGGTCACCACCGCCCCACCGAGCAGCCCCCCCAGTTGCAGGCCCAGCAGGGTGACCACCGGCAGCAGGGCGTTTGGCAAGGCGTGACGCCAAAGGGCCTGCCGGGCGCTCAGCCCCTTGGCGCGCGCGGTACGCATCCACTCCTGTTCCAATACCTCGAGCAGGCTGGCGCGCAGCATGCGCATCGCCAGCGCGGCCATTGAGGTCCCCAGGGTGAGCGCCGGCAGCACCAAGCTGGCCGGCCCGTCTTCCCGTCCGCTCACCGGCAACCACCCTAGGCCGACGGAGAACCCCAGCACCAGCAGCGGCCCGAGCCAGAAATTCGGGATCGCCTGACCCAGCAGCGCAAACAGACCGGCCAGGCGGTCGGGCCAGCGCCCCCGGTGCAGTGCTGCTAGCAGACCCAGCGGCAGGGCGATCACCATCACCACGGCAAAGGCGGCCAGCGCCAGTGCCAGGGTCGCCGGCAGGCGTTCGGCGATCAGCGTCGATACCGGCCGCTCGCGCAGCAACGACTGTCCCAGGTCAGCGTGCAACAGGCCGCCCAGGTAGTCCGCCCAGCGCACCGCCAGCGGCTGGTCCAGGCCCATGGCTGCACGCAGGGCCTCGCGGTCGGCGGCGCTGGACTGCTCGCCCAGCATCACGTCCACCGGGTCGCCCGGCACCACGGCGGCTAGCAGGAACACCAGGCTCACCACGCCCAGCAGCACCAGCAGGGTATCGAGCAGGCGACTCAGCATGATCCCCCGGCTCCACCAACGTGGATCAGCACCTCGGTGCCGCGTTCCACACGATCGAACAGCTCGATGATGTCGGTGTTACGCATGCGCACACAGCCATGCGAACAGGGCTCGCCCATGGGCTGATCGTCCGGGGTACCGTGGATGTAGATGAAGCGCCGCAGGCTGTCGCATTCTCCCCCACGGTTGTAGCCGGGCTCGCAGCCGGTCAGCCACAGGATGCGGGTCAGGATCCAGTCGCGCTTCGGATGCGCCCGTGCCAACTCGGGGGTCCAGACCTCGCCGGTGGGACGGCGCGCCACGAACACCGTCCCCGGCGGGCAGCCCGCGCCGATCTTCAGGCGGATGCGATGGCGACCCAACGGCGTGCACCCCGCCCCCTGGCGCTGCCCCGCACCATTGCGTGCGGTGGAGACCGTATAGCGCAACAGCTCCCGCTCGCCCTCGAGCAGGCGCAGGGTCTGGGTGGACAGGTCGATGTCGATACGGCGCGAGGTCATCACCCCATTATCGCCCGTTTCCGGTGCTGCATTTCCTTCCCTGCCCTTTCACTTTTTCTCCAGCGCTTCGAGAAAACCATAACTGCCGTCGCGCCGGGGCGCGACAGCGCCCACCCCGCGGCTCAGCAGCAGATTGTTCTCGTGCCACAGCGGCACATACACCAGGTCACGGTGCACCCGTTCCTGGATCGCCCGGTAAAGGGGCACGGCCTGTTCACGCGGCAGGCGCTCGGCACGCTCGATCAACGCATCGACGTCGGGGTTGCGATAACGTCCCCGGTTGGCGCCCCCGGGGGGCAGCGAGGCGCTGTGAAAGATGTGACGGTAGATGTCCGGGCTGCGGATACCCACCCAGCTCAGGCTGTACATCTGGAAGCGCCCGGCCTTGATGTCGCCGAAAAAGGTGCCCCATTCGTGGCTGCGGATCGTCAGTGCGATGCCCACCTTTGCCAGCTGCGCCTGGATCACCGCGGCGATGCGCAGGCGGAAGGGATCGGTCGAGGTCTTGTAGGTGATGCGCAAGGGCCGCTGTGGCCCGTAACCCAGTTCGGCCAGCAGGGCGCGGGCGCGATCCGGATCGTGCGGCCAGGGCGCCAACCCCGGATGCGCCGCCCAGTGCCCCGGCACCAGCAGGGTGGTCGCCAGCCGCGTATGACCGCGGAACAGGTGGCGCACGATGGCCTCGCGGTCGATCGCCAGCGCGATGGCCTGGCGCACCAGCCGATCGCCGGTGACCGAGTCTTCGAGATTGAACCCCAGATAGCTGAACGTGGTGCCCGGTGTCTCATGCAGGGTAATGGCCGGGTCACGCGCCAGGCGCTCGACCATCTCGAAGGGCAGATCGTTCTGCACCAGCTGCGCCTCGCCGTGCAACAGCTTGAGCGCCCGCATGGTCGGATCGGGCACCACCGCGAAGCGGAGCTTCAGCCCGTCGGCCCGGCGCGCCAGCAGCACCCCGCCATCGGCCTGCCAGCCGAGAAAGCGGAACGCCCCCGAACCGAGCGGATCGCGCGCCAGCGCCCCGCCCTCCTCCAGCCGAGAGGCCGGCGCCACGCCCAGGTGCAGACGCTCGGGCAGGCGCGGGTCGGGACGCGAGAGATTCAATCGCAGGGCATCGCCCTCATGGCGGATCTGCACGATGTGTTTCAGGGTGCCAGCATGCGGCGAGGCCGGGTGATCGCGCGCAGTGCGCAGGGTCGCAGCTACATCGTCCAGTGTCACCGGCGAACCATCGGCAAAGGGTACGGGTGAGCCGTTGAGTGCAAGCCGGTAGTGCCGGTCGTCGATGCGTTGCCAGCGCACCACGCCCGGCACCGGGCGATCAGCCGCGTCGAAGTCCACCAGCGGCCGGTACAACAGGGCGTTGATGCGTTCGGAGACCGCATCGGTGGCCAGCAGCGGATGCAGCGCGCTGGGCGAACTGGCCACCGCGAACACCAGCGCGTCGGACGTGCCCTCACGGCAGCCGCCAAGCGACAACAGCACCAGGATGGCAAGCAGGCGGATCAATCGCGCCATCGGCTGAAAGGATGGCTGGCAAGCTCACTGTTGTAGTAGCGCCGGTCACTCGAGACCTCCTCACCCAGCCAGGGAGGGCGCTCGAAGGGCTCGTCGGCATATGTCAGTTCGATCTCGGCGACCACCAGCGGCGCATTCTCGCCCTGGAATTCGTCGATTTCCCAGAGATGGTCACCGACATGCAGGTAATGGCGGATCTTCTCGAGCACCGGCCCCTCGACCACGTGCGCGAACAGCGCCTCGGCATCACTCAGCGGGATGGCATACTCGAACTCGTAACGGTGGATGCCATCGGCGCTGGCCTTGATATTCAGATGTGCCTGCTCACCGAAGATGCGCACCCGCATGGCACGGCGCTCATCGTGGCAGAGATAGCCCTGGCGCATGGGCACGCTGCGCTCGACCTGTGCGCGCCAGCGTTCGTCGGTCACCAGAAACTTGCGTTCGATTTCGAGGGGCATGGAAGGAGCCTCGGGCCAGTATGGCCCGTATTATCGCGGCATTCGTGAGGCGGGAGAAGCGCGGACACCGTTGTCATTCCCCGGGAAGCAGCGCAGAACATGTTATTCCTGCGAAGGCGGAGTACCTACAACACCGCCAATGCGGCGCCAACAAATATGGAACACGTCATTCCCGCGGAAGCGGGAATCCAGGACTGTCATCCCCGCTCGAACAAGGCGATGGATTCGACATGCCCGGTGTGCGGGAACATGTCCATCACACCCGCGCCGAGCAGCCGGTAGCCGTGGTCGCGTACCAGTTCGCCGGCGTCACGGGCGAGCGTGCCAGGGTAGCACGAGATGTAGAGGATGCGTTGTACGCCCAGTCGGGGCAGCAGTGACAGGATCGGCTGGGCGCCACTGCGCGGGGGATCGAGCAAGGCGATGTCGTATTGCCGCTCCTGCCAGGCCGCTGGTTCGAGCTCCTCGTACAGGTTGGCGGTGTAGAAGGCTACATTGTCCAGACCGTTGCGTCGGGCATTCTCGCGCGCGCGTGCGACCAGGCCGGCATCGCCTTCCACACCGACCACTTCGCGGGCATGGCGCGCCAGCGGCAGGGTGAAGTTGCCAACGCCGCAGAACAGGTCGAGCGCCGTCTCGTGAGGCTGCGGGGCGAGCAGTTGCATGGCGCGATCGACCATCTGCCGGTTGATGGCGGTGTTCACCTGGGTGAAGTCGCCCGGCAGGAAGCCCAGCTCCAGCCCCTGCGATGGCAGGGCATAGCGCAGATCCACTCCGGGCGGATCGAGCGGGGCCACTGTCTGCGGGCCGCCAGGCTGCACATAGGGCACAATATCGTGCTCGCGGCCGAAGGCGCGCAGGCGCTCGATGTCGGTCTCGCTGAAGGATTCGAGATGGCGGAAGATCAACACGCAACGTGCGTCGTCCATGGCCATCTCGATCTGTGGCACGCGGTCGCGGATGCTGAACCCCTCGATCAGTTCGGACAGCTGCGGCAGGATGCGCCCGACCCGCGGATGCAGCACGTGGCATTCGTCGAGTTCGGCCACCTTGCTGCTGCCGCGCTCGCGGAAACCGACCAGCACCCTGTCCTTCTTCGGCACCCACTTCACACCCAGGCGCGCCTTGCGGCGATAACCCCAAGGCTCGGCAGTGAGCGGCGCCCAGACCTCGCCCGGCTCGACCTGACCGAGCTTGCGCAGGTTGTCGAGCAACACCCCCTGCTTGGCGGCAATCTGCGCGGCGGGATCCAGGTGTTGCAGGCTGCAACCACCACAGATGGCATAGTGCGGACAGCGCGGTGCGACGCGATCGGGCGCGGCCTCGAGGACCTCGGTTACCACGCCCTCGTCGTGTCGCTTGCCGGTCTTCAGGTAGCGAAAGCGCACCTGCTCGCCCGGCAACCCGCCCTGGATGAAGGTCGCCTTGTCGTTCACACGGGCCACGCCACGGCCGTCGTGCGCCATGTCATCGATATGCGCCTCGAACTCCCCCTGCGGCAGGCGCGAGCGTCTGCGACGGCGGCTCATGCCGGCAGCGATCCGAGCAAAGCCTCGCGGCGCGGGTGCTCCTGCAAGGCCGCTCGCAGCTGTGCATGGGTGCGGCTCACCTCCTCGAGCGCGCAATCACCCCGCAGGTGCAGGATCTCCAGCGCCAGCAGGGCAGTGTTGACCGCCTGCACCTCGGCATAATCGCCGAGTGCCGCGCGCTCGCCCGCCAGCCATTGTTCCCACAGTGACTCGGCCTCGAGCCCCTGCATGCCGGGCAGCCCCAGGCGTCGGGCCACGTCGTGCAGACCAGGGAAGGCCGTCGCGTGCGACAGCATGCGCTGCCGCAGATCTTGGTGTGGCGCCTCTCCCCGTTCGGTAGCCGCGTAGTAATCGGCGGCGCTGCGGCGATGGCGCAGGCAACGGAACAACAGGAGCGGTACGAAATCGTCCTCGCCACCCCAGCTGTACAGCGGCGGCGTGCCCTGCATGGCCTGGAACACAGCATCGATCAGCTGGATCTCGGGGAGTTCGGCCTGCGAGAAGGTCTCCAGGCGCACCCCTTCGGCTTCCACGCGCAGCAGCGAGACGGCGCCCAGGCACAACTGACCCCAGCCCAGGTGCTCGTCGCCATGCGCCTGCTTGTGGCGGTGGAACATAACCTTGGCGATGTCGGCCGCGTCCAGATCGTGCAGGCCCAGCGCATCGCGCGCGCTGTCGGTATCAGGGATGGCGGCGAAACCGATGGCGGTGAATTGCATGCTCACTCCTGCGAGAAGACGCCGGTGGACAGGTAGCGGTCGCCGCGATCACAGATGATGGTAACGATCACCGCGTTCTCTACCTCGCGTGCCAGTTGCAGGGCCGCGGCCACGGCCCCGCCTGAAGAGACACCGCAGAAGATGCCCTCCTCGCGCGCCAGGCGCCGGGTGGTCTCCTCAGCGGTGGCCTGGTCGATGTCGATCTCGCGATCGACCAGCGAGGCGTCGAAGATCTCGGGCAGATATTCCGGCGGCCAGCGACGGATGCCGGGAATCTGCGCGGACTCGGCCGGCTGCACGCCGACGATCTGTACTCCGGGGTGCTGTTCCTTGAGATAACGCGCGGTGCCGGTGATGGTACCGGTGGTCCCCATGGCGCTCACGAAATGGGTGATGCTGCCGCCGGTATCGCGCCAGATCTCGGGACCGGTACCCTCGTAGTGCGCCAGCGGGTTGTCGGGGTTGGCAAACTGGTTGAGCACCTTGCCCCGCCCTTCGGCCTCCATCGCCAGCGCCAGATCGCGTGCGCCCTCCATACCCTGCTCGCGGGTGACCAGGATCAGCTCGGCGCCGTAGGCCTGCATGGCGTCGCGCCGCTCCTGGCTGAGGTTGTCGGGCATGATGAGGATCATGCGATAACCCTTGATCGCCGCGGCCATGGCCAGCGCGATGCCGGTGTTGCCGCTGGTAGCCTCGATGAGGGTGTCGCCGGGACGGATCTCGCCGCGCGCCTCGGCGCGCTCGATCATCGACAGCGCAGGCCGGTCCTTTACCGAGCCGGCGGGGTTGTCGCCCTCCAGCTTGACCAGCAGGGTGTTGCTGGTCTCGCCCGGCAGACGTTGCAGGCGGACCAGCGGGGTGTTGCCGATGCAGTCGGCGATGGTCGGATAGTTCATGGACGCCATTCTAACTCGCCCCTGCCCCGCCGATCAGGCGTTTCATCTCGCGCACCGCCTCGGCCAGACCATGAAAGATAGCGCGCGCCACGATGGCGTGACCGATGTTGAACTCCACCAGCTCGGGGATGGCGGCGACTGCCTGTACATTGTGGTAGTCCAGGCCGTGCCCGGCGTTCACCTGCAAGCCCAGGCTCTGGCCGTGGCGCGCAGCTTGCGCGATACGCGCCAGCTCGGCCTGCTTGCGCTCGGGATGGCGTTCCTCGGCATAGTGGCCGGTATGGATCTCGATCACCGGCACGCCGATCTCGGCGGCAGCCTCGAGCTGGCGTTCGTCGGCGTCGAGAAACAGCGAGACCTTGATGCCCGCCTCGGCCAGCTGTGCGCAATAGTCACGCAGGGTGTCGATCTGAGCGGCGGCATCCAGTCCGCCTTCGGTGGTCAGTTCCTCACGGCGCTCGGGGACCAGGCAGCAATACGAGGGCCGCACCTCACAGGCGATGCGCAGCATCTCCTCGGTGGCTGCCATCTCCAGGTTCATGTGGGTCTGCAATACCTCGGCGAGCAGGTGTACGTCGCGGTCCTGGATGTGCCGCCGATCCTCGCGCAGGTGCAAGGTGATCGAATCGGCCCCGGCCTGCTCGGCAATGAGCGCAGCCTGGACCGGCTCAGGGTAACGGGTGCCACGGGCCTGGCGGATAGTAGCCACGTGGTCGATGTTGACGCCAAGCAGGCGTTTCCGGTTCATGATGTCTTCCTGGTCGATGCTATGAACAGTTCGCGGGCGCGCAGCCGGCGCCCCCCCAGATGGCGGTCGATGACCCGGCGCAACAGTTGCCGGGCCTCGCGGCGCTGCCGGTCGCTGGTGAATTCGCCACGCGCGAGTGCCAGCAGGGTCTCGCCGTGACAGCTGTCGTCGACGCCCTCGTGTACCGGCACCGGCCCGGCGTCGAAGCGGTAATGATAGCGCCTGAGCGGATCGATGGCCTGCCCTTCGCAGTCCTGCGTCAGTTGCAGGCCCATGCCCAGTTCGTCGAGCAGGCGCAGCTCGAAACGCCGCAAGACCGGTTCCAGCCGCCGGTTGTCGTCTCCAGCGCCGGCGAGCTGATCGATGCAGTGGACATAGGCGGGAAACAGCTCGCTGTGCGGATCGGCGCGCTGACACAGGGCGAGCACCAGCTCGTTGACATACAGACCGCAATACAGGGCACGGCCGACCAGGGTACGCGGACGGTCCGCGGCCTCGCACGCGGTCAGTGCCGGCAGTTCGCCACGCCCTCGCCAGTCGAGCAGCAGGGGCACGAAGGGCTGCAACAGGGCACGCCGTCCGCCCTTGCCGCCCAGCGCTCCACGCGCCAGCACGCCCATGCGCCCCTGGTCGCGGGTGATCAACTCGACGATCAGGCTGGACTCGCGAAAACGGCGGCTGTGCAACACGTAAGCGGGTTGCAGGTCCACAGGGAAAGTCCCTAGTCCGAATAACCCAGTTGCTGCAGACTGGTCTCGTCGCTCGACCAGCTCTTCTTCACCTTGATCCAGACATCCAGGTGTACCCGGGTGTCGAAGAACTCCGCCATGTTGCGCCGTGCCGCGGTGGCCGTTTCCTTCATCGCCTGCCCGCCCTTGCCCAGCAGGATGCCGCGCTGGCTCTCGCGCTCCACCCAGACCACCGCACCAATGACATAGCGACCGGGTTCTTCCTCGAAACGCTCGATCTCCACGGTGACCGCGTAGGGCAGTTCCTCATGGTAGCGGCGGATGATCTGCTCACGCAGGATCTCGGCAGCGAAGAAGCGCTCCGGCCGGTCGGTGATCTGATCTTCTGGATAGATGAGATCCCCCTCGGGCAGGTAGGACAACACCAGGCGGTCGAGGGCCTCGACCTGGGTACCGTCACGTGCCGAGACCGGCACCACCTCGAGGAAATCGTGCCGCGCGCCCAGTTCGGCCAGGAAGGGCAACAGCTTCTCGCGTGGCTTGACGGTATCGATCTTGTTGACCACTGCCAGACAGGGACGTCCGGCCTGGCGAACCGCCTTGAGCACCAGCTCATCTTCCTTGTGCCAGGCCAGTGCCTGCACCACGAACAGCACCAGGTCCACGTCGGTGAGCGCAGAATGCGCCGAGCGGTTGAGATAGCGGTTCATCGCCTGGCGGCCGCGATCGTGAATGCCCGGGGTATCCACGTAGACGATCTGTCCCTCATCACGAGTCTTGATACCGAGGATGCGGTGCCGGGTAGTCTGCGGCTTGTGCGAGGTGATGGCCATCTTCTGGCCGAGCAGCCGATTGAGCAGTGTGGACTTGCCGACATTCGGACGCCCGACCAGGGCCGCGTAACCGGCGCGCAGCGGAGTTTCAGTCATTCTCCAACGCCTCCAGGAAAGCGGCTGCCGCGGCCTGCTCGGCCTTGCGGCGGCTGCTGCCCTGCCCCTGGCTACGGGTGTCCAGCCCCTCGACCTGGCAGCTTACGGTGAATTGCTGGCGATGCTGGTCGCCATCGATGCGTTCGACCTCGTAACGTGGCAGCGGCAAGCGGCGGGCCTGAAGATGCTCCTGCAGGCGAGTCTTGGCATCCTTCTGCTGCAATTGCTGGCCGGCCGTCGCCAGGCGTTCCTCCAGCAGGCGACGCACCAGAGCACGGGCCGCCTCGATGCCGCCATCGAGATAGACCGCGGCAATAATCGCCTCCACCGCATCGGCGAGGATGGAGTCGCGATTCTGGCCACCGCTACGCAACTCGCCCGGCCCCAGACGCAGGATGTCACCAATTTGCAGCTCGCGCGCCACCTCGGCCAGCGTCTCTCGCTTGACCAGGTGGGCGCGCATGCGGCTGAGCTGCCCCTCGTCGGCAGACTCCTCGTGCCGAAACAGCCAATCGGCCACCTCGAAACCGAGGATGGCATCACCGAGGAATTCCAGGCGCTCGTTGTGGTCGGGACCGGCGCTGCGATGCGTGAGCGCATGCAGCAGGCGACGCGGGTCGCTGAAACGGTAACCGAGGCGACGTTGCAAGCGATCGATCATTCGGGGATGACAACCGATTCAGAGAAGTCCATCACCACCGAGACATTGCCGATAACCGGCTTGCGCACCTCGTACCGGACATCGATACGGGTCCCGTTCTTGACTTTCTTGATCCGGATATTGTCACGCGAAAAATCGTACACGCCATTGATGCGGAAACGCCTGAGCAGGTTGCTCTTGAGCTGGCGATGGCTCATGTCACGCGAGCCACGATCCTGAGCGACATTGGCGAGAACCTCCTTGATCGCAAAGTTCTCGATATAGGTCGGCACCATCTTGACGCCGATCAGGGCGAAGAAGATGGCGATGGCAATCACCAGCAACCAGGAAATAAAAGTCAGCCCCCGTTGCCGTGCGGGGATCGGGCGGTCGTGGGACATGGCGTTCTCCGATGACAAGGGTTTGACCGATTTTTTCCCGGTTTCAGGCAGGAATCAATGGACCAGGGACCCGATCCGATCCCAGGCGATGATGCCGGGTCGCTTCCAGTCGAGACTGAACCAGATCAGGAAGGCCTTGCCGACCAGATTCTCTTCCGGCACGAAGCCCCAGCAACGCCCGTCATTGGAGTCGTCGCGGTTGTCGCCCATCATCAGGTAATGCCCTTCGGGGACCACGATCTCGCGATAGCCCATGAAGGTACAGGACGGATTGAAGTCCGGCGCCATGGGGTTGATCAATACCGAATGCTTCACACCCTCGAGATCCTCGATGGCTTCAACTGAGCCCAGGGCACGGGTACCCGAACCCACCGGCTGGTAGGGGCCGATCGGCTCGATCGGCTGTGGCTTGCCGTTGATGTAGAGCGTCTTGTTACGGTAACGGATGTGATCGCCCGGTAGACCGACCAGACGCTTGATATAGTCGAACTTCGGATTCATCGGGTAGCGAAACACCACCACGTCACCACGTTGCGGCTGGTTGATTTCCAGCAGCTTGGTCTTGGTCACCGGCATACGCAGGCCATAGGTAAACTTGTTGACCAGGATGAAATCCCCGACCAGCAGGGTGGGCATCATCGAGCCCGAGGGGATACGAAACGGCTCGGCCACAAAGGCACGGAGCAGCAGCACGACCAGAAAGATGGGGAAGAAGGAACGGGCGTACTCGGCATAACCGGGCAGCTCTTCGCGCTTCTGCGGGCCCTTGACCAGGCGGTGGATCAGCCAGACGATGCCGGTGAGCGCCGCACCAGCCGCCAGGGCATGCTCGATGCCGAACTGAAAGATGATCCAGACCAGGGTGCCGAAGAAACCGGCGAGTATCAGGTAGTCCACGAAATCGTCTCCCCAGGCGGCGTCCCGCCTACTTGTTATCCTTGCCCACGTGCAGCACAGCGAGGAAGGCCTCCTGCGGGATCTCCACCCGGCCTACCTGTTTCATGCGTTTCTTGCCGGCTTTCTGTTTTTCCAGCAGCTTGCGCTTGCGGGTGATGTCGCCGCCGTAGCACTTGGCCGTCACGTTCTTGCGCAGCGCCTTGACTGTGGAGCGCGCGATGATCTTGCTGCCGATCGCCGCCTGGATGGCGACCTCGAACATCTGCCGCGGGATGATCTCCTTCATCTTCTCGGTCAACTCGCGGCCACGCGACTCGGCGTGATCGCGGTGCACGATCAGCGACAGGGCATCGACCCGTTCGCCATTGATGAGGATGTCGAGCTTCACCAGATTCGACGGCTGGAAACGCTTGAACTCGTATTCGAAAGAGGCATAGCCCCGACTCACCGACTTGAGGCGGTCGAAGAAGTCGAGCACCACCTCGTTGAGCGGGAGCTCGTAGGTGAGCTGCACCTGGCCGCCCAGGTATTGCATGTTCTTCTGCACCCCGCGCTTCTCGATGCACAGATTGATGACATTGCCCAGGTAGTCCTGCGGCACCAGGATGTTGGCGTTGATGATGGGCTCACGAATCTCGTCGATGCGGGCCGGATCGGGCAGGTCGGCCGGGTTGTCGATCTGGATCACGCTGCCGTCGTTGAGCGCCACCTCATAGACCACGGTCGGGGCGGTGGTGATCAGATCGAGGTCGTATTCACGCTCCAGGCGTTCCTGCACGATTTCCATGTGCAGCATGCCAAGGAAGCCACAACGGAACCCGAAACCCAGCGCCTGCGAGGCCTCGGGTTCGAAGTGCAGCGCGGCATCGTTGAGCCGGAGCTTGTGCAGGGCCTCGCGGAAGGCTTCATAGTCGTCCGAGCTGACCGGATAGAGCCCCGCGAAAACCCGCGGGCGCATCTCCTGGAACCCCGGCAGGGGTTCGGCGGCACGGTTGTCAGCCAGGGTGATGGTGTCACCCACGGGCGCGCCGTCGATCTCCTTGATACCTGCGATCACGAAGCCGACCTCGCCGGTCGAGAGCACCTTGCGCTCCTCGCGCTTGGGGGTGAACACCCCGACCTTCTCGACCTGGAAGGTGCGCCCGATGGACATCACGTACATCTTGTCCTTGGGACGGATCTCACCGTTGACCACGCGGATCAGTGAAATCACGCCCACATAGGGGTCGAACCAGGAATCGATGATCAGCGCCTGCAGGGGCGCCTCACGGTCACCCACGGGGGGCGGCACGTGTTCGACCAGCGCCTCGAGCAGGTCCGGAATACCCTCGCCCGTCTTGGCGCTGACCTTCAGCGCATCGCCCGCCTCGATGCCGATGATCTCTTCGATCTCCTGAATCACCCGCTCCGGATCGGCCGAGGGCAGGTCGATCTTGTTGAGCACCGGCAATACCTCGAGCCCCTGCTCGACGGCGGTGTAACAGTTGGCCACGCTCTGCGCCTCTACGCCCTGCGCGGCATCCACTACCAGCAGCGCGCCCTCGCAGGCGGCCAGCGAGCGCGAGACCTCGTAGGAAAAGTCCACGTGCCCCGGGGTGTCGATGAAGTTGAGCTGGTAGGTCTTGCCGTCGCGCGCAGTGTAGTTCAGGGTGACCGACTGCGCCTTGATGGTGATGCCACGCTCGCGCTCCAGGTCCATCGAGTCGAGCACCTGGGACTCCATTTCGCGCTCGGACAGCCCCCCGCACATCTGGATGAAGCGGTCAGCGATGGTCGACTTGCCATGGTCGATATGCGCGATGATGGAAAAATTGCGGATGTGACTGAGGTCGGTCATGAAAGACTGCTGTCTGGCTGTTCGGTGGAGGCCGGCGGCCGGACAGAAAAAACGGAACCCCCAGACGGAGATTCCGCGCGCCTGGCGCAGGCCTTCGAAGGATGGATTATAGCGGATTCACCGGCGCGCCGAAACGCGTGGTAAGCCGCTCGATATCGGCAAAATATTCGCAGATCATCTCGTCGTCCAGGCACAATACCGGCACCTTCAGACCATAGCGTTCCCGCCACTGCGCGTTGCTGTCCACGTCGCGCCAGGACAGACGTTCGGCCAAATGTGGCCAGCCGCGAAACAGCACGGCTGCCATCTCCTCACAGAGATGGCAGCCTTCGCGGTAATAGAGGACGAGGCCGCCTTCAGTCATTCACGCGGATGGCGACGAACAACGGCTGGCCATCACGCAGGATCAGGGCCGCCACGGTCCCCTTCGCCTCCTCGGCCAACTTGCGCAGGTGCGCCGCGCTCTCGACCTTCTTGCGGTTGAACATGCGAATCACGTCACCGCGCAGCAAGCCGGCCTCGCGCGCCGGGCCCTCGTCTTCGACTTGGGTGATCAGGGCACCGCCAGCGGGCAGCTTGGCACGCTTGCGCGCCTCGGGTGTCAGGTCGGTCACCACCGCACCCAGCCGCTCGATGCGATTCGGATCGACGCGCTGGCCACCGCCGGCGCTGGCGCTCATGGCCTCTTCCGGCAGCTCGGCGATACGCACCTTGACCGACATGCGCTCGCCGTCGCGGATGATGGTGAGTGTGGCCTCCTGGTCCACCGGGCTGGCGCCGACCAGCGGCGGCAGTTCACCCGAGCGCTTGATCGGCGTGCCATTGAACTCGACGATGATGTCGCCCGGCTGGAGCCCCGCCTTCTCGGCCGGAGTGTCCTTCATCACTTGCGTGACCAGAGCGCCCTGCGGCTGCTTCAACCCGAAAGACTCGGCCAGGTTGCGGTCCACGTCCTGAATGAGTACACCCAGGTAGCCGCGCGACACGTGACCGGTCTTGCGCAGCTGCTCGGCTACGTTCATCGCCAGCTCGATGGGAATGGCGAACGATAGCCCCATGAAGCCGCCGGTCCGGCTGTAGATCTGCGAATTGATGCCTACGACCTCGCCGTCCATGTTGATCAGCGGACCGCCCGAGTTGCCGGGGTTGATGGCCACGTCAGTCTGGATGAAGGGAACATAGTTCTCGCTCGGCAGGCTGCGCCCCTTCGCCGAGACGATGCCGGCCGTCACGCTGTGGTCGAAACCAAAGGGCGAACCGATGGCCAGCACCCATTCGCCCACCTCCAGCTCGCTCGACTTGCCGATCTTCACCGTGGGCAGGTTGTCGGCCTCGATCTTGATCAGTGCCACGTCACTGGCCTTGTCGCTGCCGATCACCTTGGCATCGAACACGCGGCGATCGCTCAAGCGCACCTCAACCGTGTCGGCACCATCGATCACATGCCGGTTGGTCAGGATGTAACCGTCTTCCGAGATAATGAAACCCGAACCGAGGGACTGCATGTCCGGCTCCGGCATGGGCACATGTGGAATACCCTCGAAGAAGCGCCGAAACAGGTCATTGAAGGGGCTGTCCTCCGGCAGATCCGGGATCTTGAACTGATGCGGGAATTGCGGTTTGTCAGTCTTCTTGACCTCGCGATGGGTGCTGATATTGACCACTGCCGGGCTGTTCTCGCGCGCCAGATCGGTAAAGTCCGGCAGCTTGCCGGCGAATGCCTGGCCGAGCGCCATCCAGCCGGCCAGCAACACCCCGATCGAAAGAATGCGAATCGTCTTCGACATGATGCTTTTCCTTGTTTGTTCGTTGATATCGTCGTACGGCAGGAAGTGGATCAGGCATGCAGACCAAGGTTCCTGATCGCCACGGTCTGCACATCGGGCTCGACCCGCAGGATACGCACCGAGTGTGCGATGCGGGCGCTGGCGCCATGACTGCGCCAGCGGACCCAGAAGATTGCCGCCGTCAAGCCGGATAGACCACCGAGGATGGCCGCGAGTTCCGATCCGCCCCCTGCCGCCCCACCGGCGCCGAACAGATCACCGAGAACGGCCCCGCCCAGCAGCCCCAGCAACGGCACGGCATACAACAGCACGGTATTGCGTTGCAGGTAACCCTCGTCGATACCCAGCACCACGCGTTGGCCCGGCAGGGGACGACGGGCCAGATGATCGATCGGCAGGCGCAGCGGTTGCCGTGCACGGGCGGGGAACAGTTTCGCCAGCAGGCCGGTCCCACAGGTGCTGTTCGCCTGACAGCTCCCGCAAGCTGACTGACTCTCGGTCTGCAAGAGGGCGACATCTCCCTCGATGGCAACCACGCGGGCGTGTTGCTCGATCATCTCGGTTCCGCCGTGTGAGCAATCTGACGCAAGGTGGCGCGTGGCACCTCACCGACGGCTACCAACTGGTAACCGTCCCGGACCACGCCAAAGGCCTCGGTGGCGCCGATCCGCGAGAAGCCATTCAGCACCGGCTCCCGCTCGTAATTGGGTTCAATGTAGAGCGATACCGAAGCCAGGCCGTCGGTGAAGACATAGTGCTGCGTACCCTCGCCCGCGCTGCTCTGAGTGATCAGACGAAAACCGGCCGGCAGGCCACGGAACTGCCAGTCGATCTGCGGCACGGTCTCGGCATCCACCCCAACCTTGGGCGGCATACGGGTCAATTCCAGGGCCGAGATGTCCATCTCGATGGGCGTGACGTGCTCACCGGTCTTGAGATCGACAAACAGGGTCTGCGAGCGCACCTGGCCATCGTGCTCCAGCATCACCGAGCGCAATGGCAGGGCCGTGCGCTCGTCCAGATCGATGCGATAGCCGAAGCGCAAGCGGTCACGTGGACGGATCTCTATACGCCGCGCCGGACGGCCTGCGGCGCGCACCGGGCCGAGCATGACGAAATCATAGAACTGGCGCAGGTGCTCGAGATCGGGCGTATTGCGGTCCTGGATGCCGGCACGATTGCCCACCACGCTGATGTGCCGGCTGCGCGGTTCCAGACAGGCAACCCCCTGCTGGCCGCGGATCACCTGCTTGGGTTCACCGTCCAGTGCCACCAGGCGCTCCAGTTCATGACCGTCGCGCACCCGGTGCACCACGTACATGCCGTCGAGCTGTTCCCCCACCTGGTAGACGAAACGCCCTTCGTAATCGGTACCGTGCACCGCCTGCCGCATGCGCGCAAACCAGTCGGCGGCGTCGGACTCCCCGGCCACCGAGACCGGCGGCAATACCAGCGCCGACCACAAGACCGACACCAGTAGGGAACGCATCAGTTCAGGGACGGACATGCTGATTGCTGACGAAACTCAGGTGTGCACTGGGTTGCTGGGCGGCGATCTGGCCGGCGACCTCGTTATGCTGCAACAGGTAACGCACCAGCTTCTCGCGCATCGCCGGCTTGAGTGTCTTCCAGTGCCCGGCCATTGCCGGTCGGGCCGCCGCGACGGATTCCGCGGCCAGGGGGCTGTTATGCACCGGCGTGGCCTGCAGGGACACAGTACGGAAACCATCGGCCGGCACACTCAGGCGCGGCGCGAAGGCAAAGGTCTGAGTCTCGGGTGCCAAGGGCGCCGTCTCCTGCACGCCGATCATCTGCGGGGCCACCGCTACCGCCACCATCGCCACGCCGGCGGCCAGCGCCGCCCCCAGGGCGAGCCGCGGCACGCGCAGCGCGTCACGCCACTGGCGCGGCGCAAGCACCGTGGGTTCGTCGCTCAGGGCCTGGCTCACGCGTTCGGCGATACCACTGGCATCGACCCGTGAATAACCATCACCAGCGATGTGCGCCGCGATCTGGGCATAGCGCTCGTAACGTTGACGCGCCCCGCGATCGCTGGCCAGCTCCGTGGCCATGCGCTTCATCTCGTGCCTCGCCAGCTCGCCATCGAGAAAGGCGGAGAGTCGTTCTCCGTAACGTTCGTCGTCAGCCAGATCCCGTTTCTTGTTCATGTCATGCACCCAACAGAGGTTTGATCTTCTTGTCTATCGCCTCGCGCGCACGGAAGATCCGCGAGCGCACCGTGCCGATGGGACAGTCCATTGCCTGGGCAATCTCTTCATAGCTCAGACCCTCGAGCTCGCGCAAGATGATCGCCGTTCGCAACTCCTCGGGCAGATCGTCCACCGCCTGCTTGATAGTGCGGGCAATCTCGTCCTGCAAGGCCAGTCGCTCGGGCGTGTCGAATTCCTTGAGCCGCGCGCCCAGATCGGTCTGTTCCGCCGTTTGCGCCTCGATGTCGTCCTGCGGCGGCCGGCGCGACTGCGCCGCCAGGTGGTTCTTGGCAGTGTTGATCGCCACCCGGTACAACCAGGTGTAGAAGGCGCTGTCGCCGCGAAACTTCGGCAAGGCCCGGTAGGCCTTGATAAAGGCCTCCTGGGTCACGTCCAGCACCTCGGACGGATCCCGGATATAGCGACTGATCAAGTTGGCCACCTTCTGCTGGTACTTCAGGACCAGCAGATCGAAGGCCTTCTTGTCGCCCTTCTGCACCCGCTCGACCAGGACCTGGTCGGCATCCCTGTCGGAAGTCATTGCGGGCGCTCCCCGGCCACCGGTACCACCTTTCCTGCCATATGGACAGGCGACGGGCATACAAGTTCAGGCCGACAAGCAACCAGGCGCGACACGTTCCAGTTCGATGTTCCGATCCTACACATGGTCGCATGATACTGTTTCCCCAGCTCGGGAGCGAACCGGCCGACGGATGCACACTGCCCTCCCTCCCGATAAACTTCCCTTCCGACCAAATTCACCGGGACCAACTGCATGACCGACACCCTGCCGACCACAGACGTTCTGATCATCGGCAGCGGCGCCGCCGGCCTCAGCCTGGCGCTGCGCCTGCCCGAGCAGGTGCGCTGCACCGTGGTCTCCAAGCGGGAACTCATCGAGGGCAACACCCTGTATGCCCAAGGCGGCATTTCGGCGGTGCTGGACTCGTCCGACTCACTGGAATCGCACGTGCGCGACACCCTCAAGGCCGGTGCCGGCCTGTGCCAGGAAGACGTGGTGCGCACCGTGGTCGAGCGCGGCCCGGCGGCCATCCGCTGGCTGGCCGAGCAGGGGGTGGCCTTCACTCAGAAACCACCAACCGGCGATTCCGATTTCCATCTCACCCGCGAGGGCGGTCACAGCCACCGCCGCGTGGTACATGCCGCCGACGCCACCGGTCGCGCGGTAGAGACCACCCTGGTCGCACAGGTGCGGCAACGTTCCAACGTAACCGTTCTCGAGCACCACATCGCGGTCGACGTTACCCGGGTGCGCAAGCGCGGCCGCGAACCCCGCTGCATCGGCGCCTACCTGCTTGACCTGCAACGTGACCGGGTGGTGGCTGCACCAGCGCGTACCGTGGTACTGGCTACCGGCGGGGCTGCCAAGGTCTATCTCTATACCAGCAACCCCGATGTGGCGACCGGCGACGGCATCGCCATGGCCTGGCGGGCCGGGTGCCGCATCGTCAACATGGAGTTCATCCAGTTCCACCCGACCTGTCTCTACCACCCGCAGGCCAAGTCCTTTCTCATCAGCGAGGCAGTGCGGGGCGAAGGTGGTCGCCTGCTATTGCCCGACGGCACGCGCTTCATGCCGCGCTACGACGAGCGCGCCGAACTGGCTCCACGTGACATCGTGGCGCGCGCCATCGACCACGAGATGAAGCGCCTGGGCACCGACTGCGTCTATCTCGACATCAGCCACAAACCGGCGGCCTTCGTCGAGGAGCATTTCCCCACCATCCATGCCCGCTGCCTGGAACTGGGTTTCGACATGCGCAAGGAACCCATCCCCGTGGTCCCCGCAGCGCACTACACCTGCGGCGGGGTACGCGTGGACACCCATGGCGAGACCGACATCCCCGGTCTGTTCGCCATCGGCGAGACCGCCTATACCGGCCTGCACGGGGCCAACCGCATGGCCAGCAATTCCCTGCTCGAGTGCCTGGTGTACGGCGAGCTGGCACTGGAACGCATTCTGCAGCGGCTGGCCGAAGCGGACAGCGACCCGCAGGTGCCTGCCTGGGACGAGAGCCGGGTCACCGACTCCGACGAAGAGGTGGTGGTATCCCATAACTGGGAAGAGCTGCGTCGCTTCATGTGGGACTATGTCGGCATCGTGCGCAGCAACAAGCGACTGGCGCGTGCGCGTCGGCGAGTGGATCTGCTGCGCCACGAAATCGACGAGTACTACGGCAACTTTCGGGTCTCGAACGACCTGCTGGAGCTGCGCAACCTGGTCGAGGTGGCCGACCTGATCGTGCAGTCGGCGCAGCGCCGCCGCGAGAGCCGCGGCCTGCACCACAACATCGACTTCCCCGAGACCGATCCCAATCAGGCGCAGCCCACGGTACTGATACCCGACAACTATGTCCCTCGCGTCCCGGTAGACTGATCGAGACCCGCCTCTGGGGGCAGGCCATCGAGCAACAGCCGGCGCAAGGCGCGATGATCTTCGGGATCGGCACTGTCGGCCGGCACCACCAGCGGGACCGGGCCGCTGGGCGTCATCAGTTCGCCGCTGGCCAACCAGTGCGACACCCAGCCGCGGCGCAAGCCGGTGACCGGCAGCACAGCACCCCCGCTCTGGCGCAGGCGCCAGCCTGCCTCCTCCTGCCAGAGTCGCAGCTCCGGACCGCCCAGGCCGGGCGTGCTGCGCCACCACCAGAACAGCACCAGGCTCCAGGCCAGGCCGATCAGCAGGCGCCCCTCGATGCGGGTGGCAGCGAGCAGTGCCAGCACGAGTAGCCCCGATATGAGCACCGCCCGGCGTCCCCACCGCGACGGCTGAATGTGAAGGATCTGCATGTCACGCCTCCCTGCGTGTCAGCAACGGCTGCGAATTCCACCGGCTCCCGGGATGCCGGTGCAACATCCGGGGTAGTCAGTGCCGGAGGAACAGGCGGTCGAAATTGGCGCTGCTCAGGCGCGCTACCTCGGCCGTGTCCAGCCCGCGCAAGCCGGCGATGGTCTCGGCGACCTGCGCCACGTAGCGGGGCTCGTTGGGTTTGCCCCGATGCGGCACCGGCGCCAGGTAGGGCGAGTCGGTCTCGATCAGCAGACGATCGAGCGGCACCCGCCGTGCGACCTCGCGCAGGGCCTCGGCGTTCTTGAAGGTGACGATCCCGGAAAACGAGATGTAGAAGCCCATGGCCATGGCCGCCTCGGCCATCTCCCAAGTCTCGGTGAAGCAGTGCATCACCCCGCCGACTTCGGCCGCGTTCTCCTCCTCGAGGATGCGCAGGGTGTCCTCGCGTGCCTCGCGCGTGTGGATGATCAGCGGCTTTCCCGTCTCGCGCGCGGCACGGATGTGGATGCGGAAGCGCTCGCGCTGCCATTCCAGGTCGCCTTCGGCACGAAAGTAGTCCAGGCCGGTCTCGCCGATGGCAACGTTGCGCGGATCGTCGGCCAGCGCCACCAGTTCCTCGACCGTGGGCGTGCGGCGATCGTGGTCGCAGGGATGCACGCCGACCGAGACCAGCACCTCGTCGTAAGGCGCGACCAGCTCGCGCATCGCCGGATAGGACTCGAGGTCGATGGCCACGCACAGCATGCGCTCCACCCCGGCCTCGCGGTTGGCGGCCAGCATGCGCGAAAAATCGCCCTCGTAGGGCGCCAGGTCGACACGATCGAGATGACAATGGGAATCGACAAACATCGGGAATCCTGCTGCGGGCGGGGCCCGCCGGTTTACATGGTATGGGTGGCCTTGTCCGACTTGAGCATACCGGCCAGGTAGCCCTCGATCTTGTTGCGCGCCACGCCGTTGTCCTGATCGGAGAACTGTACCCCGATGCCGGCCGCACGGTTACCCTCGGCCCCCACGGGGGTGATCCAGATAATCTTGCCGGCGACAGGCAGGCGCTCGCTCTCGTCCATCAGACTGAGCAGCATGAACACTTCGTCGCCCAGCTTGTAGGGCTTGCTGGTCGGAATGAACAGACCGCCGTTCTTGACGAACTGCATGTAGGCAGCATAGAGCGCACGCTTGTCCTTGATGGTCAGGGACAGGATGCCCTGTCGAGTACGGGGGCCAGCCATCAATGTTTCTCCGGTCGGGTGAGACTCAGCCAGTCGTTGACCAGTCTTTCCATCATCATCTGCGAATTGAGGTTATGGCTCGCCAACCGTTCCAGGCGGTCGATCTCATCCTTGAAGTGAAATATTTTTTGCAAGTTTATGTCTTTAGCAAGCTTTTGCAAATCCATCCGCTTGCCACCGAGGTACAGTTCCACATGGCTGTCGGCATCGGTCACGCACAGTCGCGCCAGGTCGAAAACCACCCGGCGCAGATCGGCCAGTTGTTGGGTTATGGGCCGCTCGGCCCAGGCCTGAGCCACTTCTAGCGGCCCGGTGCGGCGCTGCCCTAGCCCAATCAGCTCGTCGGCCAGTCGGTGCAGGCGCTCGAGACCCTCTGTCTCGAGCAGCGCCTGTGCCAACAGCGGCGCCCCGCCGGCAGCATCCAGCGCAGCCTCGATGTCCCCCGCCTGCACGCGGGCAGCCAGCCACTGCCGTGCCTGCTCGCGAGGCACGGGACGAAACGCCACCACCTGGCAACGGCTGCGGATGGTTGCCGGCAGGCGATGCGGCGCAGAGGAGACCAGGATCAGGCAACTGGCGCCGCTCGGCTCCTCCAGAGTCTTGAGCAGGGCGTTGGCGGCGGCGCGGTTCATGGCATCGGCCGGCGAGATCACGAATACCTGCATGCCCTGCCCCGTCGTGGTCAGGCCGCTTTGCCCGATCAATTCGCGGATGGCATCGATGCGAATCGGCTTGCCCTCCTCGGCCGGCGCCACCCGGTGCAGATCGGGATGGCTGCCGCCGGCAGCCAGGCGACAAGCCTGGCACTGACCACAGGGTTGCGCCTCGAGCGCCGGTGCCTCGCACACCAGGGCGGCGGCCAGGCGGTCGGCGAACACCTGCTTGCCCACGCCGGCAGGTCCCTTGAGCAACAGTGCGTGCGGCAGACGGTCGGCACGACGACTGGCGAGCAATCGCGCCCAGGGATCGACATGCCAGGGTAGCAGATCTTCAGGCAGCGCCATGGCGTCGAACCTGGATGAAGTCGTCGACCAGGCGGGCGATCTCCGCACTCACCTCGGCCAAGGGACGCGCTGCGTCCACCACCCGAACCCGCTGCGGCTGTTCGCGGGCGATCCGCAGATAGCCCTCGCGCACACGCTCGAAAAAGGCCTGGGCCTCGCGCTCGAAACGGTCGGGTGCGGAGCGCTTGCCGGCGCGTTCCAGCCCCAGCGTCACGGGCAGATCCATCAGCAGGGTCAGGTCGGGTCGCAGATCACCCTGCACCCAGTCCTCCAGAGCGGCGATGCGCGCCTCGGGGATGCCCCTGCCTGCCCCCTGATAGGCATAGGTCGCGTCGGTGAAACGGTCGCACAACACCCAGTCACCGGCGTACAGCGCCGGGCGGATGCGCGCGGCCAGGTGCTCCGCGCGCGCGGCGAACATCAGCAACAATTCGGTGTCGCTGGACATCCCCTCGTGGCGATGCCCCAGCAACAGGGCGCGCAGGTCCTCACCCAGCGGGGTGCCGCCGGGCTCGCGGGTCTGCAACAGGCCGATGCCGGCTGCCGCGATACGCTCGGCAACCACGCGCATGCAGGTGGTCTTGCCCGCACCCTCGATACCCTCGATGGTGATGAATGCACCCCTCTCGCTCATCGCTTCAACTGGTACTTGCGTACCGCCGCATTGTGTTCCTCGAGCGTAGCTGAGAAGACATGGGTGCCATCGCCCCGCGCCACGAAATACAGGGCATCACCTGGTGCCGGGTGCAGGGCCGCGTGGATGGCCTCGCGCCCTGGCATGCAGATCGGCGTCGGCGGCAGGCCCCGGTGGACATAAGTGTTATAGGGCGTGTCCTCGCGCAGATCACGTCGGCGGATGTTGCCATCATAACGCTCGCCCATGCCGTAGATCACGGTAGGATCGGTTTGCAGTTTCATGCCTTTCTTCAGCCGCCGGGTGAAGACGCCGGCGATGCGCGCACGCTCTTCGGGCACCCCGGTCTCCTTCTCGACGATGGAGGCGAGGATGAGTGCCTCTTCCGGGGTCTTCACCGCGATGTCCTCGGCACGTTGCGCCCACTCCTCTGCCAACACCTGCTGCATACGTCGGTAGGCACGCGCCAGCAGGTCAAGGTCGCTGGTACCGCGCGGAAAGCTGTAGGTGTCGGGAAAGAAGCGCCCTTCCGGGTGTTCGCCTGCATGGCCCAGCGCCTGCATCACTGCCTCTGGCGTGGTGTCCTCAAGCGTCTTGCGCAGTATAGGGTCACGCGCGATGGCGGCCATCACCTGGCGGAAGTTCCAGCCCTCGACCAGTGTCAGGCGATATTCGATCGGCCGCCCCTCGATGAGGATTTTCAGCAGGCCCGGCGGGGTGGTGCCTGGCGGGATCAGGAACTCGCCGGCGCGGATACGGTGCGCCTGTTTGTGCCAGCGCGCATGCCAGTAGAGCAGGCGCGCGTCGGCGAGCACCCCCTCGCCCTGCAGACGACGGGCCAGTGCCTGCAAGGAGGCGCCGCGTTCGACCTTCAGCACCAGGCCCTGATCGGGCACCACGAGCGGGGTCTCGAGGAAGCGCTGGTAGCTCATCCAGTACCAGCCGACCACCAGAGCGGCACAGAAGACGAGCAAACCGATCAGGCGTTGCATGCAACTTCTCCGGCAAAGCGAAAGGCAGCACGGTGCACGGCCTCCAGTACCGGCGGCCGCTCCTGGAGCGCGAAGGTATGGCCATCGAGGCTGGCCGCCGGACGCACACCCAACAGGGCACTGGTCAGAAAGAGGCCGTCTGCGGCAAACAGTCGTGCATGCGGCAGGGGCTCCACACGTACCGGCAGCGCCGATTCGAGCAACAGACGGCGTACGGTGCCGGCCACCCCGCATGCATCCAGCGGTGGGGTGAGCCACTGGCCGTCGAGATAGACCAGCAGGTTGGCGGCGATGGCCTCGACAGCGCGACCTTGCGGGTCACACAGCACGCCCTCGTCAGCCTCCGGCGGCAGTTCGCTTCGCGCCAGCACCTGCTCAAGGCGATTGAGGTGCTTGATGCCCGCCAGCCGGGGTTGGTGGGCCAGACGCAAGCGACAGCTGTGCAAGCGCAACGGCGCAGCATGGGCCAGTGCCCCCTGCCCCGGCCAGTCCGTGCATTGCAGCCAGCGCACAGGTGCCGCATCGGGGTCACGTGCATAACCGCGCAACGAACGTCCGGCAGAGAGCACGATCTTGAGCACGCCGCGTTCGCGGCCGGCACACAGGCGGCGCGCCTCCTCCAGCAGCAAGGCGGTATCGGGTCGGGGCAGCCCCAGGCGCGTGCAGCCCTCGCTCAGTCGTTCGGCGTGCAATCGCCAGAGGCAGGGCTGGCCGTCCACCACCGCCAGAGTCTCGAACAAGCCGTCGCCAAACTGGCAGGCGCGGTCGGCGAAGGCCCCTTCCGGGGCCGGTTCGCCATCGAGCAGCGCGTGCCCCGGCATGGCGCGAGCGAACTCAGCCGTTGAAGCGACGCAAAACCAGCGTGCCGTTGGTGCCGCCGAAGCCGAAGGAGTTGGAGATGGCCACCTCGATCTTCGCCTCGCGCGCGGTGTGCGGAACATAGTCCAAGTCGCACTCCTCGTCGGGGTTGTCGAGGTTGATGGTGGGCGGCATCACCTGGTCGCGAATGGCCAGCGCGGTGAACACCGCCTCGGCACCACCCGCAGCCCCGAGCATGTGGCCGGTCATGGACTTGGTGGAGCTGACTGCCAGCTTGTAGGCGTGATCGCCAAAGGCGCGCTTGACTGCCTTGGTCTCGGCCACGTCACCAGCGGGAGTCGAGGTGCCGTGGGCATTGATGTAATCGACCTCTTCGGGATTGATGCCAGCGTCCTCGAGGGCCATGCGCATGCACTCCGCGGCACCTTCGCCGCCCGGCGAGGGCGAAGTCATGTGATAGGCGTCGGCGTTCATGGCCGTGCCCACGACCTCGCAGTAGATGTTGGCACCCCGGGCCTTGGCGTGTTCCAGCTCCTCGATCACCACCACGCCCGCACCGTCGCTGAGCACGAAGCCGTCACGGTCGCGGTCCCAGGGGCGACTGGCGGCCTGCGGATCGTCGTTGCGCGTGGACAGCGCACGCGCCGCAGCGAAGCCCCCCAGGCCGACCGGGGAAGTGGCCATCTCGGCACCACCGGCGACCATCACGTCCACGGTACCGTACTGGATCATACGCATGGCATCACCGATGCTGTGGGTGCCGGTCGCGCAGGCCGAGACCAGCGAGACGTTCGGCCCCTTGAGACCATACATGATCGACAGGTTGCCCGAGACCATGTTGATGATGTTGGCCGGCACGAAGAACGGGGAGATCTTGCGCGGCCCGCCCTTGAGGTAGGCACCATAGGCGTTCTCGATACCGGTGATGCCGCCAATGCCCGAACCGATGGATACGCCGATACGACGCCGGTTCTCGTCGGTGATCTCGATACCGCTGTCCTGGATGGCCTGCACCCCGGCAGCGATGCCGTAATGGATGAAGGCGTCCATCTTGCGGGCTTCTTTCTTCGAGATGTACTTCTCGACATCGAAACCGTAGATGGGACCACCGAAGTGGACGCTGAAAGGTTCGATATCGAAGTGCGTGATCGGCTGGATGCCACTCTTGCCGGCCAGAATGTTCTCCCAGCCTGTGGCCACGTCCTGGCCGACCGGGGAGATCAGGCCCAGGCCGGTGATGACCACTCGTCGTTCGGATTTGTAACCAGACATCAGGGGGCAGGCCTCGCGATGCGCTTGATCGAAATGTCAACAAGGCCGCACGGAACCTTGGCTCCGTGGCGGCCTCGAACGGGTACTATCGCTACGCTCAGCTGCTGTGGGCAGTGACGTAGTCGATGGCCTGTTGCACCGTGGTGATCTTCTCGGCTTCCTCGTCGGGAATCTCGGTTTCGAATTCCTCTTCCAGGGCCATCACCAGCTCGACGGTGTCCAGGGAGTCCGCGCCCAGATCGTCCACGAAAGAGGCCTCGTTGGTGACCTCGTCCTCGCTGACACCCAGCTGCTCCACAACAATCTTCTTGACGCGTTCTTCGATAGTGCTCATTTCGGTTCGTTCCTCCAGATATGCGTGATCCCATGCTCACGCGATGAGGCCGTATTGTATGTGCAAATCCGCCCCTGTCATAGGGCCTTGCCAATTCGGCCGGGGTTGAATCAATATCCTTTCCTGACAATGCGTTACGCAATATCCCTCAAGCCATATACATGCCACCGTTGACGTGCAGCGTGGTGCCGGTCACGTAGCCGGCCTCGTCCGAGGCCAGGAAGGCCACCGCTGCGGCGATCTCTTCGGGTTGTCCCAGGCGACCCATCGGAATGGCCGAGAGCAGCGCCTCGCGCTGCGCCTCGGGCAGCTCGCGGGTCATGTCGGTATCGATGAAGCCGGGTGCTACCGCGTTGACGGTGATGCCGCGCGAACCGATCTCCTGCGCGAGCGACTTGGTGAAACCGATCATCCCGGCCTTGGCCGCCGCATAGTTGGTCTGGCCCGCGTTGCCACTGGCGCCGACCACCGAGGCGATATTGATGATCCGTCCGGTCCTGGCCTTCATCATCGGCCGCAGACAGGCCTTGCACACGCGGTAGAGCGAACTGAGATTGGTGTCGATTACCGCCTGCCACTCTTCGGGCTTCATGCGCATCAGCAGGTTGTCGCGGGTGATGCCGGCATTGTTGACCAGCACGGTGACGGTGCCGAACTGTTCGGCGATGGACTTGAGCACTGCCTCGACCGAGGCATCGTCTGCCACATCCAAGCGCATGCCAGTGCCGCGGATGCCGGCCTCGGACAACATGGCGGCGATGGCCTCGGCGCCCTTGTCCGAGGTGGCGGTGCCGATCACGGTCATGCCGTCGGCACCCAGGCGCAGGGCAATGGCCCTGCCGATCCCCCGGCTGGCGCCGGTCACCAGTGCAATCTTCTGTTCAGCCATTGATCTTCTCCAGAGCCTTGTCGAGCGTCGCCCCGTCGTACACCGGCAGGGCCGCAATCTGCTTGTCGATGCGCTTGCACAGCCCGGTCAGCACCTTGCCGGGACCAGCCTCGATGAGGGTGTCCACACCCTGCTCCGCCATGGCGCGCACCGTCTCCACCCAGCGCACCGGGCTGTAGAGCTGTTGCGCGAGGACTTCGCGGATGGCGTCGGGATTGTCGGCACTGGCCACCGAGACATTGTGCAACACTGGAATCTGCGGCGCGGCGAATGCGATACCGTCGATGTACTCGCGCAGCGCGGCGGCAGCCTCTTGCATCAGCGCGCAGTGCGAGGGCACCGATACATCCAGCAGCAGCGCGCGCTTGGCGCCCGCGGCCTTGGCCGCCTCGACCGCGCGCGCGATGGCTGCGGCATGGCCCGCGATCACTACCTGTCCCGGCGAGTTGAAATTGACCGCCTCGGCGACCTCACCCTGTGCGGCCTCGGCGCAGAGTGCGCGCACCTGGTCGTCGTCCAGGCCCAGGATGGCCGCCATGGCGCCCTCACCCGCCGGCACCGCGGCCTGCATCAGGCGGCCACGCTCGCGCACCAGACGCACCGCGTCGGCAAAGGCCAGCACCCCGGCGGCGACCAGCGCCGAATACTCGCCAAGGCTGTGACCGGCGAGCATGGCAGGCTGCGCCCCACCCTGGTCCTGCCAGACTCGCCACACCGCGATACCCGCACTGAGCATCGCCGGCTGGGTATTCTCGGTACGATTGAGGTCTTCGGCCGGGCCTTTTTGGCTCAGCGTCCACAGGTCCGTGCCGATGGCGTCGGAGGCCTCCTCGAAAGTTTCGCGTACTTGCGGGAAGGTGGCGGCCAGATCGGCCAGCATGCCCACCGACTGCGAGCCTTGGCCGGGAAACACGATTGCAAAACTCATGGTGAACTCTCTCAGAACTTGAGCAAGGCCGAACCCCAGGTAAAACCACCACCGAACGCCTCGAGCAGCAGAGTCTCGCCGCGCTGGATGCGTCCGTCGCGCACCGCGGTGTCCAGTGCCAACGGTACCGAGGCGGCCGAGGTGTTGCCATGCTGATCGACGGTGACGACCACCTTGTCCATCGACATGTCGAGCTTGCGCGCGGTGGCACTGATGATGCGGATGTTGGCCTGGTGCGGCACCAGCCAGTCGATGTCGGACTTCTTCAGGCCATTGGCCTCGAGCGTCTCGTCCACAATGCGCCCCAGGGTGCGCACCGCCATCTTGAACACCTCGTTACCACGCATGTGCGTGTAGCGGGGATCACCCGCCTCCAACGCGATATCGAAACCGCGCGACACCCCACCGGGCACGTGCAGCAACTGCTCGTAACTGCCGTCAGCGTGCAGGTGAGTGGAGAGGATGCCCGGCTCGTCGGCGGCCTCGAGCACTACCGCGCCGGCGCCATCGCCGAACAGCACGCAGGTGCCGCGGTCGGTCCAGTCGATCAGGCGCGAGAAGGTCTCGGCGCCAATCACCAGGGCGCAGCGATGAGTGCCCGAGCGGATGAACTTCTCGGCCACGCCCAGCGCATAGATGAAGCCGGTACACACCGCCTGCACGTCGAAGGCCGTAGCACCGTGGTTGTCCAGTCGCGCCTGCAACAGGCAGGCGGTACTGGGAAAGATCTTGTCCGGCGTGGTAGTCGCCAGCACGATCAGGTCCACATCGCTCGCATCGCGTCCTGCAGCAGCCAGGGCACGCCGCGCTGCGTGCTCGGCCAGGTCACAGGTGGTCTCGTCGTCCGCCGCGATGTGCCGCTTGACGATGCCGGTACGCTCGCGGATCCACGCATCCGAGGTCGCGACCATCTTCTCGAGGTCGTGATTGGTGAGGATCTTCTCCGGCAGATAGCTGCCAGTGCCGGTGATGCGGGCGAAACGGGGATTCATGCGCTGGCCTTCTGTTGCAGTTGCGCAGCCACCGTCTCGGTGATGCGCCCGGCGATATCGGCCTGCACCTCCTTGCGGGCGATGCCGATGGCATTCTCGAACGACAAACGGTCAGCGCCACCGTGGCTCTTGACCACGATGCCACGCAGGCCGAGCAGCGATGCGCCGTTATAGCGGCGTGGATCAATGCGTTTCTTCAGGTTGCCGAGCACCGGCAAAGTGACCAGGGCGGCCAGCCGGGTCAGCGGATTGCGACGGAACTCCACACCCAGGAAGTGGCGAATCATCTTCGCCACGCCCTCACTGCTCTTGAGCGCCACATTACCGATGAAACCATCGGTGACCACAATGTCCAGGCCCTCGCGGGTGTAGATGTCGTCTCCCTCGACATAGCCGATGTAGTTCAGACCGCTGGCGCGCAACAGCTGGTGCGCCTGCTTGACCGATTCCACACCCTTGATCTCCTCGGCACCGATATTCAGCAGTCCCACGGTGGGCGAGTCCAGTCCCTCGACCGCGGTCACCAGCTCGGAACCCATCACCGCAAACTGCATCAGGTGCTCGGCCGAAGAATCGATGTTGGCCCCCAGGTCGAGCACCCAGGTACGCCCGTCGATCGCCGGCAAGGCGGTGATGATGGCCGGCCGGTCCACCCCGGGAATGGTCTTGAGAACGAAGCGCGCGGTGGCCATCAGCGCCCCGGTATTGCCGGCGCTCACACAGGCATCGGCCTCGCCCGACTTGACCAGGTTGATGGCCACGCGCATGGACGAGTCCTTCTTGCCGCGCAGGGCGCTGGCCGGCGGCTCGTCCATGCCTACGACCTCCGAGGCATGGACGATCGAAAGCTGCGCGGACAGCTCCCCCCCGGGCAGGTGTTCGCGGATCCTGTCCTCCTGCCCCACCAGCACCAGGCGACAGTCCGGTTGCCTGCGGGCAAAGGCGACCGCCGCCGGCACCACGACGGAGGGACCGAAGTCGCCGCCCATCGCGTCCAACGCCAGGGTGATCGGTGTGGTCATGAGTGCTCGCTGCGGTGCAATGCCGGCGGAAACGGCCGAGACATCGCGGTCCGGTTTACTTGTCCACGACCTTGCGGCCCTTGTAGAAGCCGTCCGGCGTCACATGATGACGCAGGTGAGTCTCGCCGGAAGTCGGATCGACCGACAGGGTCTCGGGCTTGAGCGCATCGTGCGAGCGACGCATGCCGCGCTTGGAAGGGGTCTTTCGGTTCTGTTGGACTGCCATGTTCGCCTCCTGAAGAACAATCGTTTTCGAATTCAGTCTTCGCTGTCGCGCTTCAGCATCCGCAGGGCCGCGAAAGGATTTTCCTTCCGCTGCGGCGCCTCCGGGGCGGGCTCCTGCCGATAGTCGGCCATGTCCACACCGCAATCGGCGACCGAATGCCGTGGTGCCGGCGGGATGGCCAGGATCAGCTCGTCTTCGACCAGGTCCATCGGGTGCAGCAGGCGCTCGTCGAGCAGCAGCGGCTCGTACTCCGCGGGCAGACGCTCGGCCTCCTCCGGACCCGACACCGGGCTGAGCTGGAAGGCCGCGTCCACCACCAACGGCATGCTCTGCAGGCAGCGCTGGCAGCACAGCTGCAACTCGGCACGCACCGTGCCACGCACACGCGGGCGGTTGGTCTCGTCGTGGTCGAATGCCAACGTAAACGCCGCCTCGCCCTCCGTGGAGGCCAGAAGCGGCGCCAGACGAGCCAGGTCCTGCAATGCGACGCGCCCTTCGTAGCGTTTCCCCTGCTCGCACAGCCGCCGGGGATCGGCCTGTTCAGGAAGCTGCGACAACATAAGCGCGCAATTCTATGAAAATACTAAAAAAATAGCAACCGTCGCCTGACCGGCAAACACCCTTCGAACGAACAGTGAAACTTCTGCCAAATCAGTGCCCTACGACCGCCAGCAGGACGCCCGCAGCAACCGCCGAGCCGATCACGCCGGCCACGTTGGGCCCCATGGCGTGCATCAGCAGAAAGTTGTGGTGGTTGGCCTCCAAACCAACCTTGTTCACCACCCGCGCGGCCATGGGAACAGCCGAGACCCCGGCCGCACCGATCAGCGGGTTCACCCGCCCACCGGAGAGACGGTGCATCAGCTTGCCCATCAACACCCCGGCAGCCGTGCCAATGGAAAAGGCGATCGCCCCCAGTGCCAGGATGCCGAGCGTCTCCACACTCAGGAACTTGTCGGCCTGCAGCTTGGAGCCCACCGACAACCCCAGGATGATGGTAACGATATTGATGATTTCGTTCTGTGCCGCCTTGCTCAGACGCTCCACCACGCCCGATTCACGCAACAGGTTGCCGAAGGTGAGCATGCCAATCAACGGCGCTGCCGAAGGCAGGAACAGGGCGCACAAAGCCAGCACGGTAAGCGGGAACAGGATCTTTTCCAGCTTGCTCACCGGACGCAGTTGCGACATCTCCACCCGGCGCTCGGCCTCGGTGGTGAGGAGGCGCATGATCGGTGGCTGGATGATGGGCACCAAGGCCATGTAGGAATAGGCCGCCACCGCGATGGCCCCGAGCAGGTCGGGCGCCAGCTTGGAGGCCACGAAGATCGCGGTCGGCCCGTCCGCACCGCCGATGATGGCAATCGCCGAGGCATCGGCCAGACTGAAGTCGAAACCGGGCACCAGGTTGAGCGCCAGCGCACCCAGCAGGGTGGCGAAGATGCCGAACTGGGCCGCCGCACCCAGCAGCAGAGTGCGCGGCATGGCAATCAGGGCGCTGAAGTCGGTCAATGCCCCTACGCCCATGAAGATCAGCAGCGGGGCCACGCCGGAGCCGATGGCCACGTCGTAGAACATGCGCAGCATGCCCGGCTCGTAGCCCATGCCCTCGGCGGCGAGCACGCCGGCCGCATGCTGCGCCGGGCTGGCATGCTTCCAGGCCTCGGCCACCTGGTCCACGGGACTGCCGATGGCGGCAGCCAACAGCGCGAGCTGCTCCGGGGTGCCCTCGGCCAGTAGATGTCCCACCGCGTCCTCAGCCAGCCCGGCGACCGGGATGTTGGCCAGCACGCAGCCGAAGCCGATGGGCAGCAGCAACAGGGGCTCGAAGCCCTTGCGGATGGCCAGATACATCAACAGGCCACCGACACAGAGCATCAGCGCCTGCCCCCAATCCATGTTGGCAATCCCCATCGACTGCCAGAGTGCCTCGAAACCGGCTTCCATGACCGCGCCTCAGGCCAGGCTGAGCAGGGTGTCGCCGACCTGCACGGCGTCCCCTTCCTTGACCGCGACCGAACGCACCGTGCCATCGGCGGGCGAACGCACCTCGGTCTCCATCTTCATGGCCTCGAGCACCATCACCACATCACCGGAGCGCACGACCTGGCCCTCGGCCACGTTGACCTTGAAGATGGTGCCGGCCAGCGGCGAAGGTACCGGCTGGCCCGCGCCATTGCCGCCCGCGACCGGCGCGGCGGCCGGGGCGGCGTTCGCGGGCACCACCTGGTCGAGACTGCCGTCCGGCGCCACGGTGACGCTGTAGGCATGGCCATCGACGATCACCTGGTAGGACTCGGGACCACCCGCAGCGGCCACAGCCGGCACAGTGGCGACCGCGGGTTCCGGCTCGCTACCCGGTGCCGGCTCGAAGGCCGAGGGATCGTCGCGGTGTTCGAGGAACTTCAACCCCACCTGCGGGAACAGTGCCCAGGTGAGCACATCGTCGATCTTGTTTTCGGCCACCCGGAAACCCTTTTCGCGGGCCAGGGCGTCGAACTGATCGACCAGGCTATCCAGTTCGTTCTCCAGCAGATCCGCAGGGCGACAGGTGATCGGCTCTTCGCCGTCCTCGAGCACGCGCGCCTGGAGCGCCGCGTCTACCGGCGCGGGCGTGGCGCCGTATTCGCCGCGCAGCACTCCGGCGGTTTCCTTGGTGATGGTCTTGTAGCGCTCGCCGGTGAGCACATTGAGCACCGCCTGGGTGCCGACGATCTGCGAGGTCGGCGTGACCAGGGGGATATAACCCAGATCCTTGCGCACCCGCGGGATCTCGGCCAGCACCTCATCCATGCGATCGGCGGCATTCTGCTCGCGCAACTGGTTCTCCATGTTGGTGAGCATGCCGCCGGGCACCTGGGCCACCAGGATGCGCGAGTCGATGCCCTTGAGTGAACCCTCGAACTTCGCGTAGCGCGCACGCACCTCGCGGAAATGGGCCGCGATCTCTTCGAGCAGCGCCAGGTCGAGCCCGGTGTCACGCTCGCCTCCCGCGTGGATGGCGACCACCGATTCGGTGGCCGAATGACTGTAGGTCATGGCCATCGAGGAGATGGCGGTATCGACCATGTCCACGCCGGCCTCGGCAGCCTTGAGGATGGCTGCGGTGCTCATGCCGGTGGTGGCGTGCGAGTGCAGTGCCACCGGAATGGAAACCGTCTGCTTGAGACGACTGACCAGCTCGAAGGCAGTGTGCGGGGTGAGCAACCCGGCCATGTCCTTGATGCAGATCGAGTGACAACCCATATCCTCCAGGCCACGTGCCATGCTCAACCAGTAATCCAGGTCGTGCACCGGGCTGACGGTGTACGACATGGCCCCCTGGGCGTGCTTGCCGACCTCCAGGGTGGCGCGCACCGCGGTCTCGAGATTGCGCAGGTCGTTCATGGCATCGAAGATGCGGAACACGTCGATGCCATTGGCCGCCGCACGCTCGACGAACTTGCGCACCACGTCATCGGCGTAATGCCGGTAGCCCAGGATGTTCTGGCCGCGGAACAGCATCTGCTGGGGCGTGTTGGGCATGGCCTGCTTGAGCGCGCGCAGCCGCTCCCAGGGATCCTCACCAAGATAGCGAATGCAGGCGTCGAAGGTGGCCCCGCCCCAGGTCTCCAGTGACCAGAAGCCGACGCGATCGAGCTTCTCGGCGATCGGCAGCATGTCGTCCAGGCGCATGCGCGTGGCGAACAGCGACTGGTGGGCATCGCGCAGCACCACCTCGGTGAGGGCAAGCTTGTTCTCGGGCATGGAGAGACTCTAGTGTCTGGGCGGACGCTCAGGCGCCGCGCGTGGAACGGTAACGGGTGACAGCGGCGCTGATGGCGGCGATCAGACGTGGATCGGCACTGCCGGCGGTAACGGCCTGCGGTTCGGCCTCCAGCGAATCGCTCTCGCCCCCCAGGCGCGCGGCCAGCGCACTCATGCCGCGCATGACCACGATCAGCACCGCCAGGAATACGAAGACCATGCCCATACCGAGCACCATCAGCTCGAGGCCGGACATCAACATCTCGGATAGCGCCATGGTCCCCCCTGTGTCGAACGTCGCCTCGCAGCGGCGCGATCTTGATGCGGCATTCTACTGGAATTCGCTCCGGGGCGGGAATCGGGGCAATGGCCTGCGGCCGGGCCCCTGGTCTGCAGCCGGCGCCCGCACCGGCATCTGCTACACTGCCGCCTCAGTCTGATCACCCTGTTTCCGCCATCATGTCGATCAATCTGGTACTCGCCTCGACCTCACCCTTTCGCGCACAACTGCTGACCCGTCTCGGACTGCCATTCGAGACCGACTCGCCAGCGGTGGACGAGAGCCACCTGCCCGACGAGACGGCCGAGGCGCTAGTGCAACGCCTGGCCCGTGCCAAGGCCGAAGCCGTGGCGGGCCGGCATCCCGATAGCCTGATCATCGGCTCCGACCAGGTGGCGGTGATCGACGGCGAGATCCTGGGCAAACCGGGCGAGCGCGATCGTGCCATCGCGCAATTGCAGCGCGCCTCGGGCAAGGCGGTGACCTTCTTCACCGGCCTGTGCCTGCACAACAGCCGCAGTGGGCGCAGCCAGGTGGTCTGCGAACCTTTCCGGGTACACTTCCGCGATCTCGACACGCAGCAGATCACACGTTACATCGACCGCGAACAACCACTGAACTGTGCCGGCAGTTTCAAATCGGAGGGACTGGGCATCACCCTGTTCCGGCGGCTCGAGGGCGACGATCCCAATGCCCTGATCGGCCTGCCACTGATCCGCCTGACCGAAATGCTGCATGACGAAGGAGTCAGCCTGCCATGAAAGGACTGATCGACGGTCTGCTGCTGCCCCTCCAGGGTCTGCGCCTGGTGTTCCAGCCGGGGTTCCGGCGCTACGTGATCGTGCCGCTGTTGCTCAACATCCTGATCTTCTGGCTGCTGGCCTGGCTGGGCAGCCACTACTTCGACGGCTTCATGAACCACTACCTGCCGGAAGACACCTGGTGGAGCTTCCTGCGCCCGGTGCTCTGGGTAGTGTTCGCCCTGGCCTATGCCATGCTCATGTTCTACGGCTTCACCATCCTTGCCAACCTCATCGCCTCGCCCTTCAACAGCGTGCTGGCGGCAAGAATCGAGGAACAGCTCACCGGGCAGCGTCCCGAGGGGGCCGAAAGCGGCGTGCTGGCCGCCATTGTCCCGGCGGTGCGCGCGGAGCTGAACAAGCTGCTGTACATGGCCACGCGCATGCTGCCACTGCTGGTCCTGCTCGCTCTCTCGGCGCTGATCCCGGGACTCAACCTGGTGGTCACCGCGCTGTGGCTGCTCGCCGGCTTCTGGTTCCTGACCCTGGAATACCTCGACTACCCCATGGCCAACCACGACCTGGCGCCACAGCGCCAGCGCGAGCTGCTGCGCCAGCGCCGCTTCAAGAGCCTGGCTTTTGGCGCCGGGGTGACCGGCATGATGCTGGTACTCGGCTTCGTCGCCATGCCGGCCTCGGTGGCCGGCGCCACCCTGTACTGGGTGCGCGATCTGCGCCCGCAGGCCATCTGAGGTCGTTCAGTCGGTCGTTCGTCGCCCCAGCCAGTCGATGGCGAACTGGCGCGCCACCCTACCCGAGCGCGAACCGCGCTGGGTGGCCCAGCGCAGGGCCTGGTCCCGCCAGGCCTGCTCCTCCACCGGGCCATCGCCCAGGCGCGCGATCCAGTGCGCGCAGATCGCCAGGTATTGCGCCTGGTCGAAAGGATGGAAAGACAGCCAGAGGCCGAAACGTTCGGACAGCGAGACCTTCTCCTCGATCGCCTCACCGGGGTGGACCTCACCATCTACATAGCGGGTCTGACGGTTCTCTTCCATGAACTCGGGCATCAGGTGGCGCCGGTTGGAGGTCGCGTACAGCAGCAGGTTCTCCGGCGGCGCCATGATGGAGCCCTCGAGCAGGGCCTTGAGCGTCTTGTAGGACGGGTCGTCGGCCTCGAAGGAGAGGTCGTCGCAATACAGCAGAAAGCGCTCGGGGCGCCGCCGCAGCAGCTCGGTGAGCGCCGGCAGGTGACGCAGCTCGGCCGGTTCGATCTCGATGAGGCGCAACCCCTGCTCGACCAGGGCATGGAACACGGCCTTCACCAGGCTGGACTTGCCGGTACCACGCGCGCCCCAGAGCAACACGTGATTGGCCGGGCGACCGGCCACAAAGTTGGCGGTATTGCGCAGCACCTCGGCTTTCTGCCGGTCCATGCCGAGCAGATCGTCCAGTACGACCCGGTGCGGCTCGCGCACACCGACCAGACCGCCATCCTGCCAGCGAAAGGCCGTACAGGACCAGTCGGGCATGCCGGGCCCCTGCGGTAACAGCGGCTCGATGCGGTCGATCAGGTGATGCAGGCGCGCGATCAGGCGCTTCTTGCGACCCACGCGACTAACCGATAGTAAAGTCCGCCGGCGGCTCGCCGGCCCAGTCGACACACTGCACCTCGCTTACCTGTGACAGGGGCGAGCCCTCCCACAGCCAGTCGCACAGGGCGGCAACCGCCTGCGGCTCGCCGCAGGCGATCACCTCCACCGTGCCATCAGGCAGGTTCACCGCGCTGCCCAACAGCCCCAGTTCCCGCGCCTTGCGCCGTGTGGTGTCGCGGTACCAGACCCCCTGAACACGACCGGATACGATGCAGCGTTTGCAGCTCATGACCCCTCAGAGCCCGAACTTCACCACCACCTCGTTCTGCGCGTGCTCGGCGGCCTTGGTGAAGTCCGGCATCTTGTCGAACTCGAGGTAACGATAGATCTCAGGCGCCATGCTATCGATACGGGTGGCGTACTCCATGTATTCCTCCACCGTCGGCAAGCGACCCAGCACCGCGGCGATGGCCGCCAGCTCGGCCGAGGACAGGTAGACATTGGCCCCCTGCCCCAGCCGGTTGGGGAAGTTGCGGGTCGAGGTCGAGACCACCGTGCTGTTGGGCGCCACCCGCGCCTGGTTGCCCATGCACAACGAGCAACCCGGCATCTCGGTGCGGGCGCCTGCGGCCGCATAGATGTTGTAGTACCCCTCTTCCATGAGCTGGTGCTCATCCATCTTGGTAGGCGGGGCGATCCACAGCCGCGTGGGGATGACGCCACCGACCGCCTGCAACAGCTTGCCGGCGGCGCGGAAGTGGCCGATGTTGGTCATGCACGAGCCGATGAACACCTCGTCGATCTTGTCGCCGGCGACCTCCGAAAGCGGCTTGATGTCGTCCGGGTCGTTGGGGCAGGCCAGCAGCGGCTCGGTGATCTTGTTCATGTCGATCTCGATCACCTCGGCGTACTCGGCGTCGGCATCGGCGCGCAGAAGACTGGGATTGGCCAGCCATTCTTCCATCGCGCGCGCGCGGCGCTCCAGAGTGCGTGCGTCCTGGTAGCCGTTGTCGATCATCCAGCGCAGCATGACGATATTCGAGCGCAGGTAGTCGGCCACCGACTCCTCGGACAGCTCGATGGTGCAGCCGGCGGCGGAACGCTCGGCGGTGGCATCCGACAGCTCGAAGGCCTGTTCCACGGTCAGGTTCGGCAGCCCCTGGATCTCGATGATGCGACCGTTGTAGACGTTCTTCTTGCCCTTCTTCTCGACGGTGAGCAACCCACGCTGGATGGCTTCGTACGGAATGGCATTGACCAGGTCACGCAGGGTGATGCCCGGCTGCATCTCGCCCGTGAAGCGCACCAGTACCGATTCGGGCATGTCCAGCGGCATCACGCCCAGCGCGGCGGCGAAAGCCACCAGGCCAGAGCCGGCCGGGAAAGAGATGCCGAGCGGGAAGCGGGTGTGCGAATCGCCGCCGGTGCCCACGGTATCGGGCAACAGCATGCGGTTGAGCCAGGAATGGATGATGCCGTCACCGGGACGCAGCGACACCCCGCCACGGGTCTCGATGAAGTCCGGCAGGGTATGCTGGGTCTCGATATCCACCGGCTTGGGATAGGCCGCGGTGTGGCAGAAGCTCTGCAGCACCAGGTCGGCAGAAAAGCCCAGGCAGGCCAGCTCCTTGAGCTCGTCGCGGGTCATCGGGCCGGTGGTGTCCTGCGAACCCACAGTGGTCATCCTGGGCTCGCAGTAGGTGCCCGGACGCACGCCCTCGACGCCGCAGGCACGGCCGACGATCTTCTGTGCCAGGGTGAAGCCCTTGTCCGAATCTTCCGGGTCGTGTGGGCGACGGAACACTTCCGAGGGCCCCAGCCCCAGGGAGTCGCGCGCCTTGTCGGTGAGACTGCGGCCGATGATCAGCGGAATGCGGCCGCCGGCGCGCACCTCATCGAGCAGCACGTCGGTCTTGAGCGAGAACTCGGCGACCAGGCTGCCGTCCTCTCGCTCGATGCGCCCGTCGTGGGGACGCACCACGATCACGTCGCCGGTTTCCAGATCGTCCACCGGCACCTCGATGGGCAGGGCCCCGGCGTCTTCGAGGGTATTGAAGAAGATGGGCGCGATCTTGCTGCCCAGCACCACCCCGCCCTGCCGCTTGTTGGGCACGAAAGGAATATCGCGGCCCATGTGCCAGAGCACCGAGTTGGTGGCCGACTTGCGCGAGGAGCCGGTGCCCACCACGTCGCCCACATAGGCCAGCGGGTGGCCTTTTTTCTTGAGTTCCTCGATCTGGCGGATCGGCCCGATCTCGCCCGGCTTGTCCGGGGTGATGCCCGGACGCTCGTTCTTGAGCATGGCCAGCGCGTGCAGCGGGATATCGGGACGCGACCAGGCATCCTGCGCCGGCGAGAGATCGTCGGTGTTGGTCTCGCCCGGCACCTTGAACACCGTGACGGTGATCGCCTCGGGCACCTCCGGCTTGCGGGTGAACCACTCGGCATCCGCCCAGGACTGCACCACCTCCCGGGCGTTGGCGTTGCCGGCCTTCGCCTTCTCGTCCACATCGTGGAAGGCATCGAACATCAGCAGGGTGAACTTGAGCTGTTCGGCGGCCAGCTCGCCCAGTTCAGCATCGTCGAGCAGCTCGATCAGCGGCTGGATGTTGTAGCCCCCGAGCATGGTGCCCAGCAGCTCCACCGCGCGGCGCTTGTCGATCAGCGGTGATTCGGCCTGCCCGCGGGTGATGGCGGCCAGGAAACCGGCCTTCACGTAGGCCGCCTCGTCCACTCCCGGCGGCACCCGCTGAGTGATCAGCTCCAGCAGGAAGTCCTCTTCGCCGGCCGGCGGGTTCTTCAGCAGCTCGACCAGCTCGCTCACCTGTTGCGCATTCAGCGGCAGCGGCGGGATGCCCAGGGCGGCGCGTTCTTCGACATGAGCGCGGTAGTCTTCGAGAAAGGCCATGGCAGATACCTCGATGTTAAGGAATTCGGAATGCGGTGATGACGGTTCGCTTCAGGCGTCCCCGGGGCCCGGCCCCAGCAACCAGACGCCGAGCCCGCCCAGCACCAGCCACAGGGGCAACACGCCCGTACCGATGTGCTGGCCGATGGCCTGCTGGAAGAACAGCACGCCCAGCGAGGCGATCAGGCAGACCAGGCCCAGCGGACGGCGCCATTCGCCATTGTTCGTCATGGCTCGAGCCTCCGAGAGCAGTAGCGGGACTGCCTCCATCCTAGCGGTCCGCCATACATTCGTAAAACAGATACTTTTCATTTTATCCATGCTATTTTTGCATGACATGGACCTCCAGCTGACCCGCTCTTTCCTGGCCGTCGCCGAGACCGGCTCCATCACCCGCGCAGCCAATCGCCTGGGTCTGACCCAATCGGCGCTGTCGCGGCGTATCCAACAGTACGAAGAACAGCTGGGTGCGCGCCTGCTGGTGCGCCACCGCCACGGCATCGAACTCACCGAGGAAGGCCGGCTGGCACTGGCCGCCGGTCGCCGTCTGCTCGCCGGTTGGGAGGATCTGAAAGAGGAGATCCGCTTGCACCAGGGCCTGGAGCGCGGCCGGGTGCGCATCGGTGGCGGCGCCACCGCCGTGTCCTTCATCCTGCCGCCGGCCATCGCTACCTACCAGCGACACCACCCGCAGGTGCATTTCCAGCTCAAGGAGGCCGGCAGCAGCGAGATCGCCGAGGACGTGCGCCGCGGCCACCTCGAGCTGGGCATCGTCACCCTGCCGGTGCGCTCCGAAGAACTGCTGGCGCATCCCCTGATGGACGACGACATCGTGCTGGTCGCCCGCCGCGGCCATCCCCTTACCCGCCGCCGTCGCCTGGCGGTGCAGGACCTGGCCGACGAGGGCTTCGTCGGGTTCGAGGCCGGCACCGCCCTGCGCCAGCTGATCGACAACGCCATGCGTGAGGCCGGGTTGGAACCCCAGGTGGTGATGGAGCTACGCGCCATCCCCTCCATCCTGCGCATGGTGGTCACCACCGGGCACCTGGCCTTCGTCAGCCGCCTGGCCTTGCAGAACCAGCAGGAAGTGGTCGAACTGAAGGTTCGCGATCTGCGCATCCGTCGTCGCCTGGGCGTGGTCTCGCACCGCCGGCGTGCCCTGACCGCCGCGGCCAGGGCCTTTGTCGATCACCTGCTCCGGCCCTTGCCGGCCTGAACTGGCACTCAGGCCGGCCGCATCGCCACCAGGGTCGCGATGTCGCGCTGCCCCTGCGTCGTATCGCCAAACCGAGCGTGTTCCCGGTAGTCGATCACCCGCAACCCGGCGAACAGCTGCAGCAGCTCGTTGGGCGCCAGCCGGAAGTCGGGATTCGTGGGGCCACCGCTGCCGACCGCCTCGCGCACAAAGGTCTCGTAGAACAGCAGGCCGCCAGGACGCAGCGCCTCGGCAAGGGCCGGTGCCAGGCCACGCTCGAGAAAATAGCTGACGACGATCACGTCGAAGGTATCGGGTGGCGGCGGTTCGGCACAGACATCGCGTACCTCGGCGCGGATCGGAAGGCCGCGCGCCGAGGCACGTTCGCGCAGGTCCTCGATGGCCGCCTCGGCATAGTCCCAGGCCGTCACCGCCAGCCCCTGTGCCGCCATCAGCAAGGCATTGCCCCCGCGCCCGCAGGCCAGGTCCAGTGCCTGTCCCTGTTGCGGCAGCAGAAAACCCAGCTCGCGCAGCACGCGAGCCGGCTGCGGTTCGCCCTCGGCGGTGCGGTAGCGGACTTCCCAGCGGCAACGGCGTGTTGTTTCTTCGGCCATGATCACATACTCCTGTTACCCCTCCCCCGCTTGCGGGGGAGGCCGGAAGGGGGCCCGGCTCAGAGCCGGTCGAGCCCCCTCGCCAGGTCATTGCGGATGTCCTCAATGGCCTCCAGCCCGACGGCGATGCGGATCAGGCCCTGCGTGATGCCCGCCTGCTCGCGCTGCTCGTCGCTCAGGCGTCCGTGCGTGGTAGTGGCCGGATGGGTGATGGTGGTCTTGGTGTCTCCGAGGTTGGCGGTGATGGAGCACAGGTGGGTGGCATCGATCACCGACCAGGCGGCCTTGCGTCCGCCTTTCACCTCGAAGGAGAGGATGCCGCCGGGTGCCTCCTGCTGGCGTTGTGCCAACGCGTGCTGAGGATGCGATTCGAGTCCCGGATAATGCACCCGCTCCACCGCCGGGTGCGCCGCCAGCCACTCGGCCAGCTGCCCGGCATTGCGGCTGTGCTCGCGCATACGCAGGGCCAGGGTCTCCAGCCCCTTGAGGAAGATCCAGGCATTGAAGGGGCTCATGCTCGGCCCGGCGGTGCGCAGCACACCGTAGACCTCCTCGCCCACCCGCTTGGCGTCGCCGACCACCGCACCGCCCAGCGCGCGGCCCTGGCCGTCGATGTACTTGGTGGCCGAGTGCACCACGATGTCCGCTCCCAGCGCCAGCGGGCGTTGCAGCGCCGGGGTGCAGAAGCAGTTGTCCACCACCAGGAGACAGTCATGGGCATGCGCCAGCTCGGCCAGGGCACGGATGTCGCCCAGGGTGGTGAGCGGGTTGGCCGGGGTCTCGAGAAACAGCATGCGTGTCTCGGGACGGATGGCGGCCTCCCAGGCGGCGAGATCGGCGAGATCGACATAACTGGTCTGGATGCCGAAGCGCGAGAGGTACTTGTCGAACAGCACCACGGTGCTGCCGAAGATGCTGCGCGAGCTGACCAGATGATCACCCTGCTGCAACAGCCCCATGCAGGTGGCGAGGATGGCCGCCATGCCCGAGGCGGTGGCCACGCAGGCTTCGCCCCCCTCCATTGCCGCCAGGCGCTCCTCGAAGGCACGCACCGTGGGATTGGTGAAACGCGCGTAGATGTTGCCGGGCTGCTCGCCCGAGAAACGCGCGGCGGCCTCGGCGGCGGAGCCGAACACGAAGCTCGAGGTGGCGAAGATGGGCTCGCAATGTTCGTTCTCGGGCGTGCGCCGGTGACCGACACGGATGGCCCGCGTGGCGATGTCCCAGTCGTCGCTATCAGCCATGGTTGTGCACCCCGATGATGTTGACGCTCTGCGCCCGGTCGCGCTCGCCCTTGGCCGCGTCGTTGCGCTGGCATTCCAGGCGGTGCAGGTATTCCGGGGTCACGTCGCCGGTGACGTACTCACCGTTGAATACCGAGGCGTCGAAGCGATCGACGTGGGTGTAACCTTTCTTCTGCACTGCCTCGATCAGGTCGTCGAGATCCTGGTAGATGAGCGCGTCGGCACCGATCCACTCGCACACCTCTTCCTCGCTGCGCCCGTGCGCGATCAGCTCGGAGGCCGCCGGCATGTCGATGCCATAGACGTTGGGGTAACGCACCGGTGGCGCGGCCGAGGCAAAATAGACCTTGGCGGCACCGGCCTCGCGCGCCATCTGTACGATCTGCTTCGAGGTGGTGCCGCGCACGATGGAATCATCCACCAGCAGCACGTTCTTGCCCTTGAACTCGACATCGATGGGATTGAGCTTCTGGCGCACCGACTTCTTGCGCGTGGCCTGCCCCGGCATGATGAAGGTCCGCCCGATGTAACGGTTCTTGATGAAGCCCTCGGTGTAACGCACGCCCAGGTGCGCCGCCAGGCTCATCGCCGAGGTGCGGCTGGTGTCGGGGATGGGGATGACCACGTCGATGTCATGCTCGGGCATCATGCGCTGGAGCTTGCGTGCCAGCTTTTCGCCCATGCGCAGCCTCGCCTTGTGCACGAAGATGTCATCGATGATGGAATCGGGCCGCGCGAAATAGACGAACTCGAACAGGCAGGGCGAACGCTGCCAGTTTTCCGCGCACTGGCGATGCAGCAGGCGGCCATCGAGGGTGAAGATCACCGCCTCGCCAGGATCGATGTCACGCACCCGGTCGAAGCCCAGGGTGTCGAGCGCCACACTCTCGGAGGCGACCATCATCTCCGGTCCCTGTTCAGTATCGCGCACGCCGAACACTGCGGGGCGGATGCCGTTGGGGTCACGGAAGGCGATCACCCCGAAGTTGGGAATCAGCACCACCGCCGCGTACCCTCCTCGGCAACGCTGATGCACACCTGCCACCGCGCGAAACACGTCCTCCTCGTCCAACTCCAGCGAACGGCTCTGGTTGGCCAGCTCGTGGGCGAAGACGTTGAGCAGGACCTCGGAATCGGAATCGGTATTGATATGCCGGCGGTCCTGGCGGAACAACTCCTGCTTGAGCTGCTCGGCATTGGTGAGATTGCCGTTGTGCGCCAGGGCGATGCCATAGGGCGAGTTCACGTAGAACGGCTGCGCCTCGGCCGAGGAGGAACAGCCGGCCGTGGGATAGCGCACGTGGCCGATACCCATGTTGCCACGCAGCGAGATCATGTGCTCGTTGTCGAACACGTCGCGCGCCAGGCCGTTGTCCTTGCGCAGATGCAGGCGTCCTTCCTCGCAGGTCATGATGCCTGCCGCATCCTGCCCCCGGTGCTGCAACACCTGCAAGGCATCGTAGAGCGACTGGTTCACCGGTTGTCTGCCGACGATGCCGACGATTCCACACATCTCAGGTCAACCCCCGTTCGATGTCAGAGAGAGAAGCATATTGGAAATAGTTGGCCAGGTCTTGCGGCAGCAGGTCACGCAGCCACAAGGCCAACTCCTGGAAATACGGAACAAGACGGGATTCGTGCCACCAGGCCTCCTGCGGCAAGGTGGTCAGACCGGCCAACAGCACCAGTACCGAGACCAGCAGCACACCGCGCGCCGCGCCGAAGATCATGCCGATGAAACGGTCGGTGCCGGACATGCCGGTCTTCTCGATCAACTGGATAAGCAGGAAATTGATCAGCCCACCGATCAACAGGGTAACCAGCATAAGGGCGCCAAAGGCCATCCCCAGGCGCACCGTGGGCGAACCGACCCAGGGTTGCAAGTGCACCTGGAGGTCACGAAAGAAGCTCCAGCTGATCCAGAAGGCGAGGATCCAGATGGCCAGGGAAAAGGCCTCGCGTATGAAGCCACGCGCCAGGCTGATCAGCGCCGAGATCAGGATGATGCCGATCAGCACGGTGTCCAGCCAGGGCAAGGGCATGCAGGGTCTCTCGGGTGGTTCGGAAAGCGGGGATTCTAGCAGGTTCGCGGCCGGGAACGGGGCGTTCAGGGATAGGGTCGCACCCGCCCCTGGGTACCTGCCGCCTTGTTCACCTTTGGCAACATCGCCTCGGCGCGCTTGCGCTCCAGCACCGGCCCGACCTGCACCCGGTAGAGCACCTTGCCACGCAGTTCGATGCGCTCGGGATCAAGCGCCTGCAGGCCTGCCTTGCGCAGCCGGGCCACCAGCTTGCGGGCATTCTCGAGGCGGGAGAAGCTGCCAACCTGCACCACCCAGGCAGCCAGGCCTGGTCGTGGCTCGGCGGGCTCGGAGCGGGCCGGCGATGCCGGCTCGGTGGAGGGCGGGACAGTGGACGCGGGCGCGACCGGCTGCTCCGTTCTGGCCTGGGTCGGCGGCACGGCAGGCGGCGGCAGCGGGACCTCCTCGCGCAGCAGTGATGACTCGAAGGGCCTGGCCGGCGGGGGTTCCGGCACGGCCTCCAGCGGCTGCCTGTCGGCTGGCTCTTCCACCAACATGGGCACGAAGATCACCGCGAGCGAGGCCAGCACGGCGGCGCCGATCAGGCGTTTCTTGAGCGCTTCGTCCAAAGCTCTGTTCCCTCTGCGATGAGCGAGCGATTATAACCCGCTCGGGTGGGCATCCAGCCAGGCCATCACCCGCCCGACCGTGACGAAGGATCCGAAAACCAGCACTTCGTCGTCCGCACCGAGCCGGGTGTCGAGCGCGCCCAGGCAGCCATCGACATCGGCACAGCAATGCGCTTCCGCACGCGCGGCCACTGGCAGAGCATCCAATAGGGTCTGTGCAGACGCGCCGCGCGCTTGGTCACCCAAGTCCAGCAAGTGCCAATGATCGACACGTGGGGCCAGCGCGGCCAGCACCTCCCCGATAGCCTTGTCGGCGAGCATGCCGACTACGGCGTGCCGCTCGCCGGCAACGAAACGCTCGCCCAGCTGTGCGGTCAGGACTGCGGCCGCCTGCGGGTTGTGCGCCACGTCCAGGATCCAGGAGCAGCGCCGCTGCCGTACCTCGAAACGCCCGGGCAGCCGCGCCTCGAGCAGACCGGCACGCAAGGCGGCGGCATCGACCGGCAGGCCCGGCAACTGCGAGAGTACCGCGAGGACACCTGCCGCGTTCTGCAACTGCGCGGCACCACGCAGGTTCGGCAACGGCAGACCCGCGCGCATTCCGGCCTTGCCCTGCCATTCCCAGCCGTCACCGCGCTGTCGCCAATCGTAGTCCAGGCCGGCACGCAACAGGCGAGCGCCTCGCTCCTCGGCGACCCGGGCCACCGCATCCGGCATCTCGCGCGCGGCGTACACCAGCGGGCGCCCAGGGCGCGCGATGCCCGCCTTCTCGGTACCAATGGTCTCGAGGTCATCGCCCAGCCAGTCGGTATGATCGAGCGCGACGCCGGTAATCAGGCCCACGTCGGCATCCACGATGTTCACCGCATCCAGGCGCCCACCCAGGCCCACTTCGAGGATGGCGGCGTCCAGCCCAGCACGCGCGAAGCACCAGAGTGCGGCCAGGGTGCCGAACTCGAAATAGGTCAGCGGCGTGTCGCCCCGCGCCTGCTCGATGCATTCGAAAGCCTCACAGAGGATGGCATCGGACACCGGCAGGCCTTCGATGCGCACCCGCTCGTTGTAGTGCAGCAGGTGCGGCGAGGTGTAGGCGCCGACACGATAGCCCGCAGCGCCCAGGATAGCCTCGAGAAAGGCCACACTGGAGCCTTTGCCGTTAGTGCCGGCCACGGTGACGATTCGAGGCGCCGGTGCCGGGGCACCGAGCGCACGCCACACCGCCGCAACTCGCTCGAGGCCCAGCTCGATGTCGGCAGGATGGACCTGCGAGAGATGATCGAGCCAATCGTCGAGGGTGCACTTCACGGTCATGGTTCCAGACAGATGAATGGCGTGGTTTCTCCCCCCCGCCCCCCCCGCAAACGGGGAGGGGCGCCCGGCCGGAAGGAGGGATGTCATTTCCCCTCCCTCGCCTCTCCTCCCTGCAGGGAGGAAACACCCGGGTGGGGGGGTGGAGCACTTCCCCTCCCCCGCTCGCGGAGGAGGCCGGAAGAGGAATCAGGCAGCGCCGGCGCGGCCGGTCATCATGCCCAGCAGGTTGGCGATACGATCGCGCATCTCGCGGCGGTCTACGATCAAGTCGATCGCCCCCTTCTCGAGCAGGAACTCCGAGCGCTGGAAGCCCTCTGGCAGCTTCTCGCGCACCGTCTGTTCGATCACCCGCGGGCCGGCAAAGCCGATCAGGGCCTTGGGCTCGGCCACGTTGATGTCGCCGAGCATGGCCAGGCTGGCGGAGACCCCGCCCATGGTGGGGTCGGTCATCACCGAGACGAAGGGCAGGCCGCGCCGCGCCAGGCGATTGAGCGCGGCCGAGGTCTTGGCCATCTGCATCAGCGAGAACAGGGATTCCTGCATGCGCGCCCCGCCGCTGGCCGAGAAGCACACCAGCGGACAATCGTGTTCCATGGCGGTGTTCACCGCACGCACGAAACGCTCACCCACCACCGAGCCCATGGAACCGCCCATGAAGGCGAACTCGAAGGCACAGGCGACGATGTCTCTGCCCTTCAGGCGCCCGCGCATGGCGACCAGAGCGTCCTTCTCGCCGGTGGCCTTTTGCGCGGCAGCGATGCGGTCCTTGTATTTCTTGCTGTCCTTGAACTTCAGCGGGTCAGCTGGTTCAAGCTCGGCACCGATCTCCTCGCGCGGATCCGGGTCAAGGAAGATATCCAATCTCCGGCGCGCGCCGATGCGGTTGTGGTGCGAGCACTTGGGGCAGACATCGAGATTGCGCTCGACCTCAGCACGATAAAGCACCGCGTCGCAGCTCGGACACTTGGTCCACAGCCCTTCGGGCACCGTCTTCTTGTTGCCGCCCTTGATACGGATGCGGCTGGGCATCAGTTTTTCGAACCAGCTCATGGGTCAGCCTTGCGATGGGAAGTCGTTGCGATTCTAGCAGGATGCGACATGCGGTCACCCGTTACAGCTAACCGGCGTCCATTGCCTGGCGCATCTCCCCGACGAGGCAGCCAACCGCCTCACGGATGGCCTCGGGGTCGCTCGCGTGGCGCTCGACCAGCGAGACGATGGCGCTGCCGACCACCACCGCGTCGGCGATCTCGCCCATGGCACGCGCGGTGGCCGCATCCTTGATGCCGAAACCCACGCCCACCGGCAACTCGGTGACCGCACGGATCTCACCCAGCTTGGCGCGCACCGCCTCCAGGTCCAGGTTACCGGCCCCGGTCACGCCCTTGAGCGAGACGTAATAGACGAAACCACTGGCCGAAGCGGTGAGGCTGCGGATGCGCTCGGGCGTGCTGGTCGGCGCCAGCAGGTAGATGGGGTCGATATGGCGCGCGCGCAGGGCGGCGAGCAGTTCCGCCCCCTCCTCCGGCGGAATGTCCACAGTGAGCACCCCATCGACCCCGGCCTCGGCCGCGGCCTCGGCGAAGTCCTCGTAGCCCATGACCTCGATGGGGTTGAGGTAGCCCATCAGTACCACCGGGGTATCGGCGTCGGTCTCGCGGAAGGCGCGCACCATCTCCAGCACGTCGTGCAGCGAAGTGTGATGCACCAGCGCCCGCTCGCTGGCACGCTGGATCACGGGGCCGTCGGCCATGGGATCGGAGAAGGGCACCCCCAGCTCGAGGATGTCTGCGCCCCGTGCCACCAGGGTGTGCATCAGCGGCACGGTGTCTTCCTTGCGCGGGTCGCCGGCAGTGATGAAGGGAATCAACGCGGTGCGGCCCTGCGCACGCAGGGCCGCAAAACGGTTCTCGATACGGCTCATAGCTTCAGGCCCTCGCGTGCAGCCACGGTGTGCATATCCTTGTCACCTCGGCCGGAAAGATTGACCAACAGGATAGCGTCACGGTCCATCTGCGGCGCCAGTTTGATCGCCTGGGCGATGGCATGGCTGGACTCCAGCGCCGGGATGATGCCCTCGGTGCGAGTCAGGCGATGGAAGGCATCCAGCGCCTCCTCGTCGGTGACTGCAACATATTGCGCACGCCCGCAGTCCTTGAGCCAGGCGTGCTCCGGTCCTACACCCGGGTAGTCCAGTCCGGCGGAGATGGAGTGGGTCTCGATGATCTGGCCGTCAGCGTCTTCCATCAGGTAGGTGCGGTTGCCATGCAACACGCCAGGCCGACCGGCGCACAGAGGCGCGGCGTGGCGGCCGGTCTCCAGGCCTTCGCCGCCGGCCTCTACCCCGTAGATGGCTACCTGCTCGTCCTCGAGGAAGGGGTAGAACAGACCGATGGCATTGGAGCCGCCCCCCACGCAGGCGATCAGGGCGTCGGGCAGGCGTCCGGTCATGACCTGGATCTGCTCGCGCGCCTCACGACCGATCACCGCTTGGAAGTCGCGCACCATGGCCGGATAGGGATGCGGACCTGCCACGGTGCCGATGATGTAGAAGGTGTCGTCCACGTTGGCCACCCAATCGCGCATGGCCTCGTTGAGGGCGTCCTTCAGCGTCCTCGAGCCCGACGAAACGGTGCGCACCTCGGCGCCCAGCAGGCGCATGCGGTAGACATTGGCCTCTTGGCGCGCGGCATCCACCTCGCCCATGTAGACCACGCATTCCAGCCCCAGGCGCGCAGCCACGGTGGCGGTAGCCACCCCGTGCTGGCCGGCCCCAGTCTCGGCGATGATGCGGGTCTTGCCCATGCGCCGCGCCAGCAGGGCCTGGCCAATGGTGTTGTTCACCTTGTGCGCGCCGGTGTGGTTCAGGTCCTCACGCTTGAGATAGACCTGCGCCCCGCCCAGTTCGCGGCTTAGGCGTTCGGCGTGGTAGATGGGAGAAGGCCGGCCGACGTAGTGCTGCAGATCGGCGTCCAGCTCGGCCAGGAAGTCCGGGTCCTGCATGTACTTCTCGTAGGCCAGCCGCAACTCCTCGATGGGCGCCATCAGGGTCTCGGCCACGAAGACGCCCCCATAGGGGCCGAAGTGGCCGCGGGCATCGGGCAGTTCTGTCAGTTTCATCTCGTCTCGTCTCCACGTCGCACCGCCTGCACGAAGCGGGCGATCTTCTCTGCATCCTTGATGCCGGGTTCACGTTCCACCCCGCCACTCACGTCCACGGCAAAGGGACGGACCTGGCGCACGGCCTGTTCCACGTTGTCAGGCGTGAGCCCCCCGGCAAGCACGATCCTTTCAGCCATCCCGGCCGGGATACGCGCCCAGTCGAAGGTCTCGCCGGTGCCGCCCGGCACGCCGGGTCGGAAGGCGTCCAGCAACAAGCCGCGCGCGCCGGCGAAGCGTGCAGCCTCGGCGGCCAGGTCGATGTCGTCCTTCATGCGCAAGGCACGGATCCAGGGCCGACCGTGCTCGCTGCAATAGTCCGGGCATTCGTTGCCGTGGAACTGGAGCAGGTCGATGCCGCAGGCACTCACCGCCTCGGCGATGGTCTCGGCATCGGCGTTCACGAACAGCCCCACGGTAGTCACAAAGGGCGGCAGGACCGCGGCGATGGCCGCCGCCTGCGCGAGTTCGACATGCCGCGGGCTGGGCGGGTAGAACACCAGGCCGATGGCATCGGCCCCGGCATCGACCGCCGCGCGGGCGTCCTCGACGCGGGTGATGCCACAGATTTTCACTCGGGTGCGCATGGAGGCGCATTATGCCGGAAAACCGCTGCGCGACGGCGCTGGAATGGCAAACACCGGCGGGTACTCCACGGCTTCGAAATACAATCCCTCCGGAGGGGCGGTCACCCCACCCTGGGTACGGTCACGCAACGCCAGCACCTCGGCAGCCCACTCCTCGGGACGGTCACCCCGGCCGATGGCCATCAACACCCCGGCAATGTTGCGCACCATGTGGTGCAGAAAGGCATTGGCGTGCACCGACAGCACCACGAAGTCACCACGCCGCTCCACCACCAGGGAATGCAGGGTGCGTACCGGGCTTTTGGCCTGACAGCCCAGGGCACGGTAGCTGGAGAAGTCGTGTTCACCCACCAGGGCCTGTCCCGCCCGGTGCATGCGTTCGGCATCCAGCGGGCGATGGGTCCAGGTTACGCGACCTGCCAGCACCGCGCTGCGCGCCGTGCGATTAAGAATCACGTAACGATAACGCCGCGATACCGCCGAGAAACGTGCATGAAAGTCGTCCCTGACCTCCCGCACCCAGGCGATGGCGACATCGGCAGGCAGGTTCACGTTGCCGCCAAGCAGCCAGTTGCGCTCAGTGCGTACCGCTTGCGTGTCAAAGTGCACCACCTGCCCCAGGCCATGCACCCCGGTGTCAGTACGCCCGGCACAGACTACCTGCACCGGGTGATTCGCCACCTTGGCCAACGCTGCCTCGAGCACCGTCTGCACCGTGCGTACGCCAGACTGCTGCGCCTGCCAGCCGTGGAAGCGACTGCCGTCATATTCGATACCAAGTGCGATTCTCATGGTAGTTTCGGTCTCGCCAAAGAGAAGGGGCGCCAGCGGCGCCCCGGTCGAGTCCTGCACAGAATTCTGGCCGGCTCAGCTGATATCAGCAAGCAGCTTTTCGGCCTCCTTGCGCTGGATCTCGTTACCCTCCTGCCGAATCTCCTCGAGGATGTCCTTTGCACCCTCGGCATCGCCCATCTCGAGGAATGCCCTGGCCAGGTCGAGCTTGGTATCGACTGCCTCGGCATCGACCGTCTCCGGGGCCAGGCTGGATATTTCGATCTCCTCATCCACCGCCTTGTCGAAAGCCTCGTCGATGGACAGCGGCTCATCCAGTCCGCGCTGGGCTGGCGAGGTGTTGAGATCGGAAGCAAGCTCCTCAGTCAGGCGGTTGAGGTCATCTTCCAGTTCGGCCAGATCACTCAATTCTTCGAGCTGGGCCAGGCCCTCGTCGTCACCCCTCGATTCCTCGACACCACCCTCACCGGCAACGATGTCCAGCGCAGGCAGATCAATCGCGTCATCGGGACGATCAGCTTCGGCGACGTTTTCCACACTGGAGAGGTCCAGATCGAGGGAGTCCAGCGGACGGGTATCCAGGTCGCCAAGATCCTCGAGTTCCTTGAAGTCATCGAGATCCAGCGAAGGTTCATCCACCAGACCCGGCAGGCCGGCTTCCTTGCCATCCGTATCGTCCTGGCTCGCGAGCTCCGCTCCCCCCTCTTCGATACGGGCGGCGGACTCCGCATAATCACCACCTGCAAACACTTCCGATGTCACCTGGCTCGACGTATCGTTCTGGTAGAGGCGGTTGTCGGGCGCGATCTCGCGCCCCATGTCACAGATCCGCGACCAGGCGTCGGGATCGACAATATCCTGGCCGTTTTCCACCATGCTCTCTGCCAGCTCATTGAAGGCCACCGCGTTGCGCGTGGCGTAGTAAACCTCGAGCAGCTTGTGCTTGAGCGCCAATCGGTCGGGATCGCGGGTCAGCGCCTGCTTGAGCAGGTCCTCGACTTGCTGGTAGCGACCATAGGCGATGTACACGTCGGCCTCGGAGATAGGATCCACCTCGCCCGTCTCGTCGCGCAGAGCGTTCATGTCGCTCGGCGTGAATTCGCTGAGGAAAGAAGTTTCCTCCTGGCCAAACAGGCTGTCTTCGTCGACCTCGCCCTCTTTTTCCTTGGTGTCGACGGCTGCCGAGTCGGAAGAGATGTCAGCCGAGGTCTCCTCGTCCAGCGAGGAAGCGACCAGGTCGTCGAATGCCTCGCCCTCTTCCACCTCGGCCCGCTTCCTGCGGATCCCCAGCAGGATCAACAACAACACCAGGATGCCGCCCCCACCCGCGACAATCGGCAAGTTGTCACGCAGCAGTGTGAAAATGTCCGCGTCATCAGCCACGGGGGGCACTTCGACCTGCGGCACTGCTGCTCCGGTCGGCGACTGCGCCGACTCCACAGTCTCGGCTGACGATGCAGCCATCCCCCCGGTGCTCTCCGCGGCCTCCTCGCGCCTGGTCTCCCCGGCAGCTCCTGTGGAAGTGGCGGCAGGTCCCGGCTGAACCATCGCCTGAGGCACCCCCTCCCTGGCGTTGTTTTCCTCGACTACCGCATCGGCGGCCGCAATAAGATCGGCTGCAATCACGGAAGGCTGTTCGGACGACACCTGTTCCGCACCTTCCATCACGGCATCCCCTGCTGTTTCCCCAGTGGACGCTTCTTGCATAGGCGCCTGCTGGAATTCAGCGGTCTGATCCTCTGCTCCGGCGTCCATGCGCTCTCTGGTCTGCACCTGGAGGCGAGCCAACTGTTCATCTTTCAGCATCAGCAGGCGACGCATGTCATCGAGACGCTTCTGCAGCTCATCGACCTCGTTGCGCAAGGCCTCGGACTCGAGCCGCGAAGCCTCGGCGTTCTCGCGCGCCAGCAACAGCTTGCGCTTGATCTCGTCGATCGTCTCGTCACCCCGGATCTCGCTGGCGCCAGCCTCACCCTTGCCCTCGGGACGGGCGGTGGCGATTCGCAACTCGGACTGGGGTTCGTCGACTGGGGTAGTGATGCCGGCAGCCCCCTGCCCGGTCGTCGCCTTCCTGCCTGCCGCTTGCTGCATGCGCTGACTGCGCTGCGCCAGCCATTGTGCCTGGGCCTGACGATAGGCCTGACGTGCCTCGGCCCGCGGCAAAGACAACACCTCGTCGGCACTGGGCACGCGCAGAACCTGTCCGCGCTTCAGGCGGTTGATGTCGCCTCCGATAAAGGCATCGAGATTGGCCCGGTGCAGCGCGATCATCATTTGTTCCATACTGGCACCACTCGGGCGCAACTTGCGTGCAATGCTCCAGAGGGTCTCATTGGCGTTGACCGGACCGTATTCCCCTTTGCCCGCAATGACGGGCGAAGCCAGACCGCGCGGTGTCGCAGCAGCACGCGAGGTGGCCACACGCGCCGGCGCCGTCTGCACCTGAGGTGCCCGGCGCTTGGTAGTAACCGGCGGATCAAGCAATACGGTGTATTCACGGATCAGGCGCCCTTTCGGCCAGTTGATCTCGACCAGAAAATCGAGAAAGGGCTCGCGGATGGGGAAGTCCGAGGTCACCCTGATCACGGCACGACCATCCGGTAGTCGTTCCGGCTTGAACTTCAGCAAGGTGAGGTAGAAAGGGCGTTCGATGCCTGCCTTCTCGAACTCGTCTGCACCGGCCAGTTTCACCTGCACACCGTCCAGTTCACCCTTGGCCACCGACAGCAGCGCGATCTCGGCCTTGAACTCCTGATTCAGTGCGGAAGTCGTCTTGATGTCTCCCAGACCCAGTGCGTACGCCGGAATCGAGACGGTGCCCAACGCCAAGGCCACGGCAAACGTCAGACTACGAACCATGAAAGTCCCCCTGAAGCGACAAACCATCGCAGAATGCTCCCTGTGGTATTGCGTGGCACCGCACATCCCGTCCGGCCGGGCGAGATCTTGCCAAGGCACCTGACAATTTGCGGCTAACTATAGCCCAGCAAAGGGTTTTGCCCAACTGATAGAAGCAGAAACCGGGCTCGCAAACAAACGGCACAACGCCCAGGGAAGGACAGTGTGACCGCTTTCACACCCGCCTCCCCACCAGTCACGGGTGACTCAGAGTGCATCGAGCAGAATGCGCAGCATGCGCCGCAACGGCTCCGCAGCACCCCACAGCAGCTGGTCACCTACAGTGAAGGCATTGAGATATTCCGGCCCCAGGTTCATCTTGCGCAGCCGGCCGACCGGTACCGAGAGCGTACCGGTCACCTTCGCCGGCGTGAGCTCCTGCATGGTGATCTCACGCTCGTTGGGGATCACTTTCGACCACGCGTTGGCCTCGTCGAGCATCTGCTCGATCTCGTCAATGGGCACATCCTTCTTCAGCTTGATGGTCAACGCCTGGCTGTGGCAGCGCATGGCACCGATGCGCACACAGGTACCATCGATGGGAATGCGATCATCCTCGGAGCGACCGAGGATCTTGTTGGTCTCTGCCACCGCCTTCCATTCCTCCTTGCTCTGACCGTTCTCCAGTGCCACGTCGATCCAGGGAATCAGGCTACCGGCCAGTGGCACACCGAAGTGTGCCGCGGGAAACGCCGCCGAGCGCATGGCCTCGGTCACACCTTGGTCGATGTCGAGGATGGTCGAGGCCGGGTCCTTGAGCAGCGCGTCCACGCTGTCGCGCAGGTACCCCATCTGTTCGAGCAGTTCGCGCATGTTGCGCGCGCCCGCGCCCGAGGCGGCCTGGTAGGTCATGGCGGTCATCCACTCGACCAGGTCGTTCTGGAACAGGCCGCCCAGGCCCATCAGCATCAGGCTGACGGTACAGTTGCCGCCGATGAAGTCGCGCTTGCCCGAGGCCAGCGCCTGGTCGATCACCCGGCGGTTGACCGGGTCGAGCACGATCACGCTGTCATCCGCCAAGCGCAGCGCCGAGGCCGCATCGATCCAGTAGCCGGTCCAGCCGGCCTTGCGCAACTCGCCGTGGACCTGCCGGGTGTAGTCGCCGCCCTGGCAGGTGACGATCACCTCCATCTGCTTGAGCGCGTCGATATCGGTGGCATCCTTGAGCGCGGGGACATCCTTGCCGATATCCGGCCCCGGCTGCCCGACCTGCGAGGTGGTGAAGAACACCGGCTCGTCGATCAGATCGAAATCGTTCTCCTCGCGCATGCGGCCCATCAGCACCGAACCGACCATGCCGCGCCAGCCTACGAAACCTATTCTCTTCATTGCTCTATCCCGTATTGGTCCTTAACCATAAAGGACACAAAGATCACAAAGATTTCCTGCTGGATATTCCTAATCCAAGGCAACTTGGAAACCACCGGGCACCCGGCAACGCTCAACCCCGCAAGAAACCAACCACAAAGGGAACAAAGATCACAAAGATTTTCTGTTGGGCCCCATCCCCAAGGTGAGTTGCAAACCACCTGGGATTCGGCACCTCATGCAACCCTTTCCTCCAACCGAGGAGAAGAAAGCGCTTCTACCGCCGTCCTCTTCGTGTCCTTTGTGCGCTTCGTGGTGAACCCGCGTACCTACTTCGGTGAATTCTCACAACGCCGCGACGACGGCGTCGCCCATGGCCTCGCAGTTCACTTCGGTCATGCCCTTGGAGAGGATGTCCGGGGTGCGCAGGCCGTCGTCGAGCACCTTGTCGACCGCACGTTCGATGCGCTCGGCCATTGCCGGCTCGCCGAGACTGTAGCGCAGCATCATGGCCACCGAAAGGATGGTGGCCAGTGGATTGGCAATGCCCTTGCCGGCGATGTCGGGCGCCGAGCCGTGGATGGGCTCGTACATGCCCTGACCCTTCTCGTTGAGCGACGCCGAGCCCAGCATGCCGATCGAGCCGGTCAACATGGCCGCGCAGTCCGATAGGATGTCGCCGAACATGTTGGTGGTGACGATCACGTCGAACTGCTTGGGCCACTTCACCAGTTGCATGGCGGCATTGTCCACGTACATGTGGCTGAGTTCGATCTCGGGATATTCCTGCTCCACCACGCGGGTGGCCACCTCGCGCCACAGCTCGGTGCACTCGAGCACGTTGGCCTTGTCCACCGAGCAGAGCTTCTTGCTCCGCTTCATGGCGATCTCGCAGGCACTGCGCACGATACGTTCGATCTCCGACTCGCGATAGACCAGGGTATTGAAGCCCTCGCGCTCGCCATTCTCCAGGGTACGGATACCGCGCGGCTGACCGAAGTAGATGCCGCCGGTAAGCTCGCGCACGATCATGATGTCCAGTCCCGAGACCACCTCTGGCTTCAGGGTCGAGGCATCGGCCAGTTGCGGCGCCAGCACCGCCGGCCGCAGGTTGGAAAACAGCCCCAGCTCCGAGCGCAGCCCCAGCAGGCCCTTTTCGGGACGCACCGAGATGTCCAACGACTCCCACTTGGGTCCACCCACCGCACCGAGCAGGACGGCGTCTGCCTCACGCGCCATCGCCAGCGTACTCTCCGGCAGCGGCACGCCGGTGGCATCGATCGCCGCACCACCGACCAACCCCTCGTCCAGCTCGATGTCCAGACCGTCCCCGGCCAGCTTGTCCAATACCTTCACTGCCTCGGCCACGATCTCGGGGCCGATGCCGTCACCCGGCAATACCAGAATACGTTTCGTCATTGTCTTTCACCACAAAGCACACGAAGCACACAAAGATTCCTGGTCAAGACCCTTTCAGCATCTCATGCGTCGAATGCCTTCCTTCATCAGTCGTACATTGAAATTCAACAAATAGCCCAGACGACATCCACTCAAGCGCAGATAATTGAGCAGCTGGGCCTCATACACTTTGTTCCATTTTTCCACGGCCTTGATCTCGACGACTACACTGTCCGCCAACAACAGATCGATTCGATACGCCGCATCCATTCGTCTGCCCCGATAGCGAATCGGCAAAGCCACTTGCCGCCGCACATCGATACCTCGTTCGGACAGCTCATACGCCAGGCAGACCTCGTAAGTGGATTCCAGCAACCCAGGTCCCAGTTCCCGGTGAACCCTGATAGCACTGTCGATCAGCACCCGGCCCAGTTCTTCTTCGTCCATACCCCTTCCCTGGGTACGTATTTCCTATCCACACAAAACCCTTTGTGGTCTTCGTGTGCTTCGTGGTTCACCCTTCATTCAACAGGTCCTGGAACAACCACGGCGCTTCTTTCATGCGCCGTTGTTCGTAGGCGCGGATGTCGTCGACGTGTTGCAGTGTGAGCCCGATATCGTCCAGCCCCTCGAGCAGGCAGTGCTTGCGGAAGGGATCGACTTCGAAGGCGATCTCGCGTCCATGCGCGGTATGCAGCCGCTGGTTCTCGAGATCGACGGTGATCTCCAGCGCCTCCTCGCCACCGGCGTCTTCGAACAGTTGGTCCACCGTTTCGGCATCGAGCACCACCGGCAGGATGCCGTTCTTGAAGCAGTTGTTGTAGAAGATATCAGCGAAGCTGGGGGCGATGATGACGCGGAAACCGTAGTCGGCCAGCGCCCAGGGCGCGTGCTCGCGCGAGGAGCCGCACCCGAAGTTCTCGCGCGCCAGCAGGATGCTCGCGCCCTGGTAGCGCGGGTCATTGAGCACGAAATCGGGGTTCAGCGGACGTTTGCTGTTGTCCATCCCCGGCTCGCCGTGATCCAGGTAGCGCCACTCGTCGAACAGGTTGGGCCCGAAGCCGCTGCGCTTGATCGACTTGAGGAACTGCTTGGGGATGATCGCATCGGTATCGACATTGGCCCGGTCGAGGGGGCAGACGATGCCGGTAAACTTTTCAAACTTCTCCATGATTTTTCACCACAAAGTACACAAAGGTCACAAAGGAGACACGAAGGGGTTCTTGCGAGAGATCAAGGCTTACGGGACGCCGCGGAAATCCCGTCATACAACACGCCATGACCTTCGTGTTCCTCGTGCCCTTCGTGGTTCATGTCAATTCCCGAACGTCCACGAAATGTCCCGCGATCGCCGCGGCGGCAGCCATCGCTGGACTGACCAGGTGAGTACGCCCACCCTGGCCCTGTCGGCCCTCGAAGTTGCGGTTGGAGGTCGAGGCACAGCGCTCGCCCGGCTCCAGCCGGTCGGCGTTCATGGCCAGGCACATGGAGCAACCCGGCTCGCGCCATTCGAACCCGGCCTCGATGAAGATCCGGTCCAGGCCTTCTTCTTCGGCCTGACGCTTGACCAGCCCCGAACCCGGCACCACCAGCGCCTGGCGGATGTTGTCGGCCACCTTGCGGCCCTTCACCACCTCGGCGGCAGCGCGCAGATCCTCGATGCGCGAGTTGGTGCAGGAGCCGATGAACACCTTGTCCAGGTGAATGTCGGTGATCGGCGTGCCGGCCTCCAGCCCCATGTAGGCGAGCGCACGGCGCATGCCCTCGGCCTTGACCGCATCCGCCTCGTCAGCGGGATCAGGCACCCGGCCGGTCACCGGCACCACCATTTCGGGTGAGGTACCCCAGGTCACCTGCGGGGCGATGTCAGCGCCGCGAATCACCACTTCCTTGTCGAACACCGCACCCTCATCGGAGTGCAGCTCGCGCCAGGCAGCGACGGCCATATCCCAGAGTTCGCCCTTCGGCGCATAGGGGCGGCCGCGGACATATTCGATGGTCTTGTCGTCCACCGCCACGAAACCTGCGCGCGCACCGGCCTCAATGGCCATGTTGCACACCGTCATGCGGCCTTCCATCGACAGGTCCATGATGCCCTGTCCGGCAAACTCGATGGCGTAGCCAGTGCCGCCGGCCGTACCGATCTCGCCGATGATGGCGAGCACGATGTCCTTGGCGGTCACCCCCGGCCCCACCGAGCCGTCAATGACGATACGCATCGCCTTCGATTTCTTCTGGATCAGGCACTGAGTGGCCAGCACATGCTCCACCTCGGAGGTGCCGATACCATGTGCCAGTGCACCGAAGGCGCCGTGGGTGGAGGTGTGCGAATCACCACAGACCACGGTCATTCCCGGCAGGGTCGCCCCCTGCTCGGGGCCCACCACGTGCACGATGCCCTGGCGCGGGTCGTCCATGCGGAATTCAGTGATGCCGAAGGTCTCGCAATTCTGATCCAGCGTCTCCACCTGGATGCGCGAGATGGGGTCGGCGATACCCGCGCTACGGTCGGTGGTGGGCACATTGTGGTCGGGCGTGGCCAGGTTGGCGCCGGGCCGCCAGGGCTTGCGCCCAGCCAGGCGCAGCCCTTCGAAGGCCTGCGGCGAGGTGACTTCGTGCACCAGGTGGCGGTCGATATAGAGCAGGCAGGTGCCATCGGGCTCTTCGCGCACCACGTGCGCTTCCCAGAGCTTGTCGTAGAGCGTCTTCGCGGTCATCTCCCGATCCATAAGCAGCAAACTGGAACTGTTGCGAGCATAGCGGCTATGATGAATAACGCAAATTCATCTTTTTCATCTTTTTCATTCTTATGGGGAATATGGAACTGACCCTGTTGCAGGCCTTCAGCGCGGTGGCAGAACACGGTTCCTTCTCGCTGGCGGCCGAGCATATTCACCTCACCCAGCCGGCAGTGAGCAAGCGGGTGCGCCAGCTCGAGGACGACCTGGGCGTGCGCCTGTTCGACCGCATCGGGCGGCGAGTGCGTCTCACCGAGGCCGGGCGCGCCTTGTTGCCCCGCGCGCGCCGCCTGCTCAACGACGCGGCCGAGATCCGCCGCCTGCTCGCCGACCTCTCGGGCGAAGTGCGCGGTCGTCTGGTGATGGGCACCAGCCATCACATCGGCCTGCACCGCCTGCCCACCCCCCTCAAGAGCTTCACTCGCGCCCACCCCGAGGTGGAACTGGACATCCGCTTCATGGACTCCGAGGCGGCCTGTCACGCGGTGGAGATCGGTGATCTGGAGCTGGCCATCGTCACCCTGCCACCCGAGCCCCTGCCCCGCCTGCAGAGCCAGCTCATCTGGGACGACCCGCTGGTGTTCATGGTCAGCCGCGAACACCCCCTGGCCGGGCGGCAACAGGTCTCGCTCGAAGAGCTGCTGGCACACCCCGCCGTGCTGCCGGGCAGCAATACCTATACGCGGGAGATACTGGAACGCGCGGTACACGCCGCGGGACTGCGCCTGCGCACCGGCATGGAGACCAATTACCTGGAGACCCTGCGCATGCTCACCGAGGCCAACCTGGGCTGGAGCCTGCTGCCGGCGACCCAGCTCACCCCGCAACTGGCTGCACTCAACGTTGTCGGCATGCGCCTGTCACGCCGCCTGGGTGCGGTCACTCACGAAGGACGCAGCCTGAGCAATGCTGCCCGGGCCATGATCGCTGCCTGTGTCGAAACCGGCACCCGGCCGGGGGATGAATACACAGAGCACGGAGGTTAGCGAACCTCATGAAAAAGCGCCTTATCCCCCTCCCTCACTCACGTGTAGAGAAGACCGGGAAGGGGGGCAAAACGTCAAAGCAGGCCTTTTCCCTTTCCTGGCCTCCCCCCGCAAGCGGGGGAGGTCAGGAGCATCCTTACGGAACTGCCGTTCGGATCAACCGATGCGAAAGCGCCCGACCAATCCATCGAGGTGGCTCACGCGCTCACCCATCTGCGACACCACCCCGGTGGCCTCGTCCATGCTGGCGGCGGTGGCATCAGCACGCTCACGTATCCCAGCCACGTTCTCGGCGATGTGACGGGCAACCGCACTCTGTTGATCGGCCGCGCTCGCGATGTGGTTGCTCATATCCGAGACGTGCTCGATCAGGTGCACGATGCTGTCGAAAGAGGCTTCTGCACCGGTCGCTTCCTGCATGGTGGTCCCGGCCAGTTCGGCGCTGGCGAGCATGGAATCGACCGCCTGGTTCACCCCGCCTACCAGTTTTTCGATCATCTGCTGGATCTCTTCGGTCGAGCTCTGGGTGCGGCTCGCCAAGGTACGCACCTCGTCGGCCACCACGGCGAAGCCGCGGCCCTGCTCGCCGGCACGTGCCGCCTCGATGGCCGCGTTCAGTGCCAGCAGGTTGGTCTGTTCGGCAATGCCGCGGATCACATCGAGGATACCGGCGATCCCCTCACTCTGACGTTCCAGCAGGCGGATCACCTCGCTGGTACCCTCGATCTGGCGCACCAGTTCGCCCAGGCGACCGATAGCGCCGGCCAGGCTCTCACGTCCTTCCCGGGTCTCGTCCTGTGCCTTCTGTCCGGCATCGGCCACCTCGGCGATACGCCCGGCGATCTCCGAGGCCGCAGCGGCCATCTGCTCTACGGTGTCGACTAGCTGGTCCGTCGCCAGCCGCTGCTCCGCCGCATTCCGCCCGGCGGTGGCGACCGAGGAATCCAGCCGTCCCGTGCCTTCCACCAGCATCCGGCTGCTACCCCCGATATCGCGGACGATCTCTGCCAGGCGTTGACGCATTTCTTCCAGCGACTGCGCAAGCCGCCCGATCTCGTCGTCACCCTCCGCTGCCAGGGATACGGAGAGATCCCCGCTGCCGATACCCTCGACCGCCGGCAGGAGCGCATCGAGCCGTTGCAATCGCCGGCTGATCAGCCAGTAGAGCACGCCAATGAATCCCAGCACCACCAGGCTTACCACCAACAGCACGGCCCCGGTGCTGTGCGCCAGGGTCTTCTGGTAGGCCGCCCTGTCGGTCGCACGCGCCTGGATCTTCTCGAGCAGCCTATCGACCTCCTGGCTCAGTTTCTCGGCCGTGGCGTCGAAGGCACCCATCATGCGGTTGCCCACCGACGGGCCACCCTCGATATAGGCCCTGGCCATCTGCTGCCCGGCCGCATAGTAGGCCTCGAAAGACTGCACGATATCACTCTGCTCCACACCCAGTTCAGGGGCGAGCTGCTGGATCTTCTGCAGCGCTTGCCGAAAACGCTCGGCATGGACGCGGGCCTGGTCGAAACCGTCGTCCAGGCCATTCTGGCCACGGGTGGCGCTGATGTCGGTGAGCCATTGCTGCACCTGCACCACAGCCAGTTTCATCTCGTGTGCGGTATTCACCAACGGCAGACTGCGCTCGGCGACCCGATCCGCTTCTTGTACCAGTGCCTGGTTGTTGTAGAACACGATGCCGTTCCCTATCAGCAGCAATGCGCCGAGCACGATGGTCAGCATCAGAAACCGTCCCCGAATGCCTCGAGATCTGTTCATGGGAAATTCTCTGTCGGTTGAATCTTGTGGCCCTATTTTCGACCGCCCCCGGGAATCCTTGAGCGCTCTCTTCAGGTGCCCATCGCCGCGCCGGCCGCCTGATCTCCCGCGCGCCGACGCTGCAACAGGCCCTCCATGGCCGAGAGCAGTGAAGGCACCAGGAACAACACCAAGAAGGTGGTAAACATCAGGCCAAAGGAGATGGATACCGCCATGGGGATGAGGAACTGGGCCTGCAAGGAGGTCTCGAACAGCAACGGCAGCAAGCCGGCGATGGTGGTCAGCGAGGTGAGCAGCACCGCGCGCAGGCGCTGGCAGGCGGCCTCGACCAGCGCCTCGCGCACCGCCATGCCCTGCTCTCGCAACTGCTTGTAGAACACCACCAAGATGATCGAGTCATTGACCGCGATCCCCGACAATGCGAACAGGCCGAACATCGACAGGATGGTCGGGGTGATACCCATGACGAAATGCCCCAGCAGGGCGCCGACCATGCCGAAGGGGATGATGGCCATCACCACCAGCGGCCAACCGTAGGAGCCGAACACCCAGGCCAGCACGATGTAGATCATGGCCAGGGCAAACAGCGCGCCGCGTTTCATGTCGCCCATGGTTTCGGCCTGATCCTCGGCGCGCCCGGTGAACTCCCACTGGATGTCGTGCCGACGTTCCAGTTCCGGCAACACCGTCTCGGCCAAGCGCGCACGTACCGCGTTGTTGCTGGCCACCCGCTTGTCCACGTCGGCATAGACTTTGACGGCGAGCCGCCCGTCCTCATGGCGCAGGGCCTTGTAGCCGCGCCGCTCGCTCAGTTCAACCACCGTGTCCAGCGGCACGCTGCCACCACCAGGCAGGAACACCCGGAAGTCGTCGAGCGCGGCCAGGCGATGACGCTCCGCGTCCGGTAGCATCACCCGCACCTCGATCTCTTCGTCGCCCTCATTGAAAATCTGTGCCAGCTGACCATCGAAGGCGGCACGCAACTGCCGCGCCACCTCGTCCACGGTCAGACCCAGAGCTTCGCCGTGGGGGCGCAGGCGGAACACCAGCTGCTGCTGCCCATAGGGCATGTCGTCTTCCACGCTGCCAACGCCCGGCACCGCGGCCAGGGCCTGCGCCAGATCCAGCGCCGCCTGCTTGAGGCGCTCGGGGTCGGCACCGCCGAGGCGGATCTCGATGTCGCGCCCCGGGTGCCCGCCCATGCGCACCGTGGTGGTCAGGTACTCGAGTCCGGGCGGCAGCTCCAGGCGCGCGCGCCACTCGGCGATGAACTGCTCGTTGCTCACCGCGCGGCTGTCGGTCGGTGTGAGCTCCACCACGATGGAGGCGAACTGGTCGCCGCGCTGGGTCTGCCGGGCATTGGAGAAATACCCCAGCCCGTAGCTCACGCGCGCCACCCGGACCAGGTCACCGCCGAAATGCGCATTGGTGGCGTACAGGGCCTGCTCGACCTGGTCGATGAAACGGTGCACCCGTGCCGGCGGCGTGCCCGCCACGAAGGAGGCCGAGGCCACCACTACGTTCCCCGGCACATTGGGAAAGAAGCTGAACCCCATGCGCCCGCCGGCCATCAGCCCGACCAGCAGCACGATGCTCGAGAAGGCCAATGCCAGGGAACCTGCCCGATGGTGTACCGCCCAGGTCACGGCACGCCGGAAAGGGCCGTCGCGAAAACGCGCAAAGGCCGCATCCCAGCGCTGGCGAAAGCGACTCGGCGACGCATGGTGCATGCGGTGAAAGCTGTGGCGCAGGTGCCCGGGCAGGACCAGGAAGCTCTCGATCAGCGAGGCGATGATGACGCACACGATGACGAAGGGGATATCGCCCAGGATCTTGCCGATGAAACCGGAGACCACGAACAGGGGAATGAAGGCGGCGATGGTGGTCAGCGAGGAGGACATCACCGGGGCCAGCATGCGCCGCGCCCCGCCCTCGGCGGCCTCCAGCGGGTTCTCACCGGTTTGGTAATGCGCCAGCGCGTCCTCACCGACCACGATGGCATCGTCCACGATGATGCCCAGTGCCATGATCAGCGCGAACAGCGAGATCATGTTGATGCTGCCACCGGCGACGTACATGATCGCCAGCGTGGCCATGAACGATATCGGAATGCCCAGAGCCACCCACCAGGCCACCCGACCATTGAGGAACAGGAACAGGATGACCACCACCAGTACCAGCCCCCCCAGGCCGTTGCGCAGCAGCAGGTCGATACGATCGCGGATGAGTTGCCAGCTCTCGTCGTAGACGGTCAGCTCCACGTTGGGCGGTAGGCGGTCTCGCGCCTCGGCCAGCCATTCCTGCAACACCTGCGCGGAGACCAGCGAATCGGCGTTCGGCGAGCGCTGCAGGGCCAGCTCTACCGCCGGCCCGCCTTGGTAGCTGACCAGCACTTGGGCCGGACGGGCGCGCCGTTCGACGTGCGCCACATCCCCCAGGCGCACCAGGCGGCCGTCCTCGGCGGCCACCAGCGGCAAGGCCTCGAAGGCCGCCTCGCTGCGTGCCTGCGCCGTGGCGCGCAGCTCGCGGCCCACATCGTCACGTCCCACGGTGCCGGCCGGAGCGTCGCGCGAAAAGGCCGCCACCCGGCGTGCAATATCGCCCAGCGACAGCCCCAGTGCCTGCTGTGCCCGCTCCGGCACCTCGATGGCCATCTCCTCATCGGGCAGACCAAGCACGTCGATACGCGCAATGCCGCGCTCGAGCAGCTCACGCTCCATGCGCCGCACCAGGTGCCGCAGCTCGTCGGCGTCTGCCGGCCCATGCACCAGCAGACGCGCCACCGGCTCGTAGCGCACCACGTGCTGCACCCGGGGGTCCTCGGCATCCGCCGGCAGGTTGCGCACCTGCTTGACCGCCTGGTCCACGCGGCTGGTGGCCTCGCCCATGTCGGTGCCCTCGGGAAACTCCAGGCTAATGAGGCTGACGCCACGCGCCGAGGTGGAGCGCATGCGGTCCAGGCCGTCCACGTCGCGCAGGGTCTGCTCCAGCGGCAGGGTCAGGGAACGCTCCACATCCTCGGCGCTGGCCCCGCTCCACACGGTGCGCACGGTAACGACCTCGACCTCGAAGTTGGGAAAGAACTGGGCGTTCAGATTGCCCAGGCCCCAGATCCCGGCGAGCAGCATCACCACCATCAGCAGGTTGGCCGCCACCGGGTGCCGGGCGAAGATGCCGATGATGTCCTCGCGGTGCTGGAAGCTCACGCGCCCGCCCCCTCCGCCACACGCACCAGCAGCCCGTCGACCGCGTTGGGCAGATGGGTCACCACGATACGCACGCCGGGCCGCAGTGCCGGCGAACGCACCAGCAGGCGCGTGCTGCCGTCATCGCCCCGCACCTCGCCCAGGCGTTCGACCCGCACCGGTCGCAGGCGCGACTCCCGGTCCACGATGTACACCTTGTCGACGCCATAGACCGCTTCGTGCGGCAAGGCGATCACATTGGGTTCAGCGGGCAGGGTCATGTCCAGGCGCAGGAAGCGGCCCTGGCGCAACACCCCGATGTCTCCCTGGACATCGAACAGGCCGCTCACCCCGCCGCTGCCCGCGGCCACCTCGCCGCTCAGGCCACGCAAGCGCCCGTTCAATCCGAGCCCGTCGAGCTCACCACGTACCTCGGGCGGTGTGCCCGCCGCCAAGGCCACGCGCACCCGGGGCAGATAACGCTCGGGGATCAGCGCGCGCACCACCATGGCTCCGGTGTCATAGACGGTGAGCAGAGGATCGCCGATGCGGGTGCGGCGCCCCGGCGCGGTGGACAGGCGCGCCACGCGGCCGTCGAAAGGGGCGCGCACGGTGCAACGTTCGAGCTCGAGGCGGGCCTGATCGCGCGCGGCCTCGGCACGCGCCAGCGCGGCCTCGAGCTGTGCCTGCCGCGCCGGGTGTTCGGCAATCGCCTGCTCACGCTGCGCGATCGCCACGGCCTGCCGCTCCACCGCCTGGCGTGCAGTGTCCAGGGCCGACTGCGCACCCACCTGCTTGCGCAACAGGTCGCGCAGGCGATTCACCTCGGCCTGTTGCAGTTGCAGCAGGCGGCGCTCGCGCTCGAGCACCTTGCGATCAGCCGCATGGCGGTGCTGCTCGGCCTCGAGCCGTGCACGGGCATCGCGCACCTCGGCCTCGCGCTGTTGCAGACGCAGGCGACTGTCGCGCTCATCCAGGCGCACCAGCACCTGATTCCGGCGCACCATTTCGCCCTCGGTCACGGCCACCTCAAGCACCTCGGCGGCCACCGGCGCGCTGAGCTGGCTGGACCACAGCGATTCGAGTCGGCCGTACAGGGTCAGGTGCGGTGCCAGGGTCTGTGGTTCGGCAGCGACCACCGCCACCCGCCAGGCGCGCTCCTTGATGGCCAGCGGCTCGGTCTGCGGTCGGGTGGCGATCAGCCCGGCGGCCACCAGTCCCATCAGGCCAAGCACCAGCCAGGGCCAGCGCGCGCCGCGCCGCTTGTCTTGAGTGACTGCCATGATAGATCCAACAATTCGACGGAAAGTCCGATGATACGGCTCAAACCCGAGCGGCACCACAGAGGCCCTTCCAGGCCACCAGGGCGCCGAGCAAGGCGGTGAGCGCTGCCAGCAGAAAACTCGTTGCCGGTCCCAGGGCATCCCAGGCCAGACCGCTGACCAGACTACCGATGGCCCCACCCACGCCGAAGCTCAGGCTCGAATACAGTGCCTGCCCCCTGCCCTGTAGGCGCCCCGGAAACTGTCGATGGACCAGGTCGATAGCCGCACCGTGAAAAGTGCCGAAGGTGGCCGCATGCAGCAACTGGGCGAACAGCAGCGTGACCACCGAGCCGGGCAGATAACCGATCAGCAGCCAGCGCAACCCGGCCAGGCCGAGGCTGGCGACCAGCACCCGCGCTGCCCCGAAACGCTCGAGCAGGCGGTGCATGACCATGAAGATGGCCACCTCGGCGAGCACCCCCAGCGCCCAGAGCTGACCGATCAGGGTCTTGCTGTAGCCGTGGTCCTCCATGTAAATGGAGTAGAACGTATAGTAGGGCCCGTGGCTGGCCTGCATCAGCATCACTGCCACGAAGAAGGCAATCACCGACGGCTGACGCAACAAGCTGCCCAACGAGACCTGTTGCGCGGGGTGCGGCTCCGGGTCAGGGTCGCGCACGGTCAGCGAGGTGAGCCAGATGCTGACGAAGATGGCCATCACCGAGGGCAGCACCACCTCGGTCCCTACGCGATCGACCAGCACGCCCAGCGCGACCACCGCGACGATGAAACCGATCGAGCCCCAGGCGCGGATGCGTGCATAACGGGTGGCGCGGTCGCCCAGATAGTTGAGGGTGATCACCTCGAACTGCGGCAGCGAGGCGTTCCAGAAGAAGCTGTAGAGCGTCATCGCCAGCGCCACGGCCCAGAAGTCGCGCACCACGAACATCAGGCCGAACACCAGCGCCGAGGCCAGGGAAGCGGCGCGCACGATCATCATGCGGTGGCCCAGGTGGTCGCCCAACCACCCCCAGAGGTTGGGCGCGACGATCTTGGTCGCCATCAGAATAGCCATCAACTGACCGATGGCCACCGCGTCGAAGCCACGATGTTGCAGAAACAGGGCCCAGTACGGGACCAGTATCCCCAGCACCGCGAAGTAGAAGAAGTAGAAGGACGACAGGCGCCAGTACGGCATGGGCCGGCGCGCGCTGGACGACTCAGTCACCGGGACGGGCGGGGATGACCGGCGTCTCCGGTCGTACGTCGGCGTTCTGCGCGCGATGCCGCAGGGCGTGATCCATGAGCACGATCGCCAGCATGGCCTCGACGATGGGCACCGCACGGATGCCCACACAGGGGTCGTGCCGTCCCTTGGTGATGACATCCACCGGTGCCCCCTGCACGTCCACAGTCTGCCCACCGAGGCGGATGCTCGAGGTCGGCTTGAAGGCCACGCGGGCGACGATGTCCTGGCCGCTGGAGATGCCGCCAAGCACCCCACCGGCATGGTTCGAGAGAAAGCCCTCGGGGGTCATCTGGTCGCGGTGCTCGGTGCCCTTCTGCGCGACGCTGGCGAAACCCGCACCGATCTCCACCCCCTTGGCGGCATTGATGCCCATCAGCGCATGCGCAATGTCCGCATCCAGACGGTCGAACACTGGCTCGCCCCAGCCTGGCGGCACACCCTCGGCCACCACCGACACCTCGGCACCGACCGAGTCACCCGACTTGCGCAGGGCATCCATGTAGGCCTCGAGCTCGGCCACCTGCCCTGCATCCGGCCAAAAGAAGGGATTGTTCTCGACCGGCTCCCAGGAGAACGATGCCGGCCGGTTCGGCCCCAGTGCCGACAGGTAGCCGCGGATCACCACCCCATAGCGTTCGCGCAGGTACTTCTTGGCTACCGCACCGGCAGCCACGCGCATCGCCGTCTCGCGCGCCGAAGAACGCCCGCCACCGCGGTAGTCGCGGATGCCGTACTTCTGGATGTAGGTGTAATCGGCGTGTCCCGGGCGGAACTTCTGCGCGATCTCGCTATAGTCCTTGGAGCGCTGATCGGTATTGTGGATCAACAGGCCGATGGGCGTACCGGTGGTCTTGCCCTCGAACACGCCCGAGAGGATCTGCACCTCGTCGGGTTCGCGGCGCTGGGTGGTGTGACGGGTCTTCCCGGGACGGCGGCGGTCCAGATCGGGCTGTATGTCGGCCGCCGACAGCGCCATCCCCGGTGGACAGCCGTCAATGATGCAGCCGATGGCCGGCCCGTGGCTCTCGCCAAACGAGGTGACCGTGAAGAGTTTTCCGATGGTGTTTCCAGACATGCGCGGCATTGTACAGTGGCCGTGGGCCGGCGGCGAGATCGAACCGGTGCCCAATCATCGATACCCGCCGTTCGCACTCTGCCAGGCGGCCACCCCCGAAGCCGTCATCCACTTGCCGCCCCTCGCTTGAATCGTGCCTTGCACAAATACCGGAAAAGGCGGTGAACCACATCACCCGACACAGAGGGCTGTTTGACAGCGCTCCTTCGCGTGTCTAGCCTCGAACAGAACGGCAGCCTCTTCTGCCGTGGAGGAGGCGACCATGTTTGAACGATCTTCATTCCTGTCCGGGGACATCGGGAGGCTGGTGTTGCGCCTGAGCCTCGGCATCCTGATCCTGTTACACGGCATCGCCAAGGTCCTGCACCCGCAGGCCATCGACTTCATCGCCGGCCGCCTGGCCGCCAGCGGTCTGCCGACCTTCCTGGTGCATGGTGTCTACGTCGGCGAGATCCTGGCCCCCCTCATGCTGCTATTCGGCCTCTTTACCCGCCTGGCCGGCCTGCTGGTGGCGATCAACATGCTGTTCGCAATCTTCCTGATGCATCGCCATCAGCTCTTTGCGCTGACCGAAAATGGCGGCTGGCAGCTCGAATTGCAGGGCCTCTACCTGATGTGCGGCATCGCCGTCGCCCTGCTCGGTAGCGGACGTTTCGCCCTGGTGCGTGACTGAATCACTCCATCAGGTCGACCTCGAAGCCACGCGCATGCAGCAGGTCGGTCCGGTGCTGCAGAAAGCGCTGGAAATTGGGCTGGTGACGCCAGGCGCCACTCACCACGTAGTCGATCGCTCCATGCAGGTGATAGGTGCGCAGATAGGCCTCGGTACGGAACACTTCCTTGCCGTCGGCGCCGAAGAACACCAGGCTGGGCGCGAACTGGATACCCAGCTCGCGTGCCCAGTCACGCGCCGGCAGTTCGCGTCCGTCCGGGGTCTGCACGATCTCCTTTGACCAGATGTCCACCACCGCGGTGTCCAGGTTGGTGAGCGCCGTGGCCACCGCGCGGCGTTCGAGGATGTCCTGGTGCAACTCGTCGCACTCGCGGCACACCCGTTGCTCGAAGAACACCACCAGCGGACGCCAGGTGCGCTCGGGCGCGTCCTTCAGACGCAGCGGATGTGGCAATGAGCCGGGCAGCTCGTGCAACTGGCCGCTTGCTGGCACCGGCGAAACCTGCGCGTAATAGGATCGGAAGTCTCCCTCCTTCTCATGATGCCCAGCCACATAGTCGAGCGCCACGTCGAACTTGTGCGGCTCGAAATAGCCGTTGATGCGCAACACCACCCGCCCCTGCTCGTCGAGCATCAGCAAGGTGGGGGTGTACTGAACGCGCAGGGTGCTGGCGAACTGCTTTTCGGTGGTGGAGCGTCCTGCGAAATCGGTCACCTCGCGGTCACCCCACATGTTGATGGCGATAACGTCGAAGTGGCGCTGCGTCTTCTCGGCGATGGCCCGGTTGCCGAAGTTGTCCTTGAGCAGCTTGGCGCAATAAGGACAACCATCCTGGTAGAAGTACAGGATCACTCGCTTGCCGTCCTCCGCCGCCTCGGCCACGTCCTCGCGCATATCGAGGAAGGATTCCTTGAACCAGGCAGGCTTTTCCTCATATCCGGGATTGACGCCAGCTTCGAGCAGGCTCGCCTCACTTGCGGGCGCTGCATGCAATCCCAATGACAACAGACAGCAACAGATCATCAACAGGGGTTTCATGGAATGCTCTCTCCGCTCGTTTTTCTCCCAACTCTAGGACAGCAGACAGTCCTGCGACATTCCCTCCACGCGATCTCCCTGTGTCGGGAGTTCGTCGTTTAGTCCTTTCGTGCCTACCGCCTATGACGACATTTTGCCGACGCGTTTAAATACGCATGCGCAAACTACTGAAAACTAATGATTTTCGTATTTTGGCACGGCTTTCGCAGACCCACTGGCGAAAACCACCCCAGCCAGGGATAATGCGATGCACAGCTCAACACAAACAACAACACGCGGATTTGCAGTGGTCGAAACCCAGCAGATGTACGGTCCAGTGACTCCATCGGCACCCGAAACTCTCGGCCCCCGAGTACTCGAGCTGTCCGGCATCCTGCAGACCACGCTGGACCTGGAACAACAGATCACCCTGTTCGCCCGCAACATCCGCGATGATGTGCCGATCGACGGCCTGGAATACAACAATCCGATGGCTGGGGTGCAGGTCCGACACGGCGAACAAGCCACGCACAAGGCCGCCTACGACCTGCAGCTGGAAGACCGTTCGCTGGGCACGATCTGCTTCTTCCGTGATCTCCCCTTCAGCGAAGACGAATTGCGCACACTGGAAAACCTGCTGTGCGCCTTGGTCTATCCGCTGCGCAACGCCCTGAGCTACCTCAAGGCCCTGCGCCTGGCCTCGCACGACCCGCTAACCGGCATCCAGAACCGGCTCGCCCTGGAGCACGCCCTGCAACGCGAGATCGATCTAGCTCGTCGCCAGCACGCGCCGCTGTCGATGCTGGTGATCGACGCAGACCACTTCAAGCGTTTTAACGACGAGTACGGTCACGCCTTCGGCGACGACGTGCTGCGCGCCTTGGCCAACGCCATGTCGGCCACCGTGCGCCGTTCGGACCTGCTGTTCCGCTACGGCGGCGAGGAATTCGTCGTACTGGCCTCGCACACCGGCCGTGACGGCGCACGCCTGCTGGCCGAACGCATCCGCGAGGCAGTGGCCGGCATCCGCACCATCGATGGCCGACCGGTGGATCTCAGCGTGAGCATCGGGGTCGCCGAACTCGCCGAAGACGAGTCGCCCAACTCCCTGTTCGAACGCGCCGACCAGGCCGTGTACCAGGCAAAACAGGCCGGCCGCAACCGCGTCGAACTGGCCTGAGCCGGCCCAGATACTTCACCGGCATCCCGATTCCGGCGGTTTCTTGCTCGCTGCGGCCTGGTTTTCACTATCGCCCGGTAGGAACAGCGCCCCCGCCGCGAACGGTTCGGGCCAAGGACGGCCCCTGCATTAGGAGCAGCGTCCTCGCCACGAACATCCGGCCAGAGGACGGGCCTCCTATCAAGACGGGCAAGAAAACTCCGTGATGGCTGTGCGCTCCGTGGTTCCTCCTGTGCACGGCCTCAATAACCTTTGTGTCCTTCGTGCCCTTTGTGGTGACCACCACGTGCGATGAGGTCCGTTTCGAAGGCTTACCCTGGACGGTGTCCATGGTAAGAAGGGATCTCAGGACAGATGCAATAGCCAGATCAGGTGATGCCGATGCGCCCGCAGGTCTCGACCAGCGCGCAATCACCACAGCGGGGACGGCGCCGGCATACCTGTTTGGCGTGCTCGACGATCAGGGCGTGATATTCCTTGAACAACGCCACATCGGCCGGCAATGCGCGCTCGAATCCCGCGCGCAGCGTCTCGTAGTCTTCCGTTCCCGAAGCCAGCCCGTGCCGCACCAGCAGGCGCCGGGTGTAGGCATCGATCACGAACACCGGGCGAGCCAGGGCATAGAGCAGGATGTCATCCGCCGTCTCCGGACCGATGCCGTTGACCGCCAGCAACGCCGGTCGCAGAGTGCGGGTGGGAAGGACTGCCAGCGCTTCCAGGCCCCCCTTGTCCGCCAGAAAGCCACACAGGTGTCGCAACCTGCGTGCCTTGACGTTGAAGTAGCCAGCCGGCCGAATCCGCTCGGCCAGTTCCTCGTGCGTGGCGGCCAGGATGGCCTCGCAGGAGAGCATGCCGGCAGCCTTCAGCCCGGCAATAGCACGCTCGACATTGGTCCAGGCCGTGTTCTGGGTGAGCACTGCGCCCACCGCAACCTCGAAGGGCGAGTCGGCCGGCCACCAATCCTGCGCGCCATAGGCTGCACGCAGCTGCTCGTACAGCGCGATCAGCGCACCGGGCGATGGCGCAAAGTCCTCAGTCTTCGGCATCATCCCCGGTCGCGCGCCGGCGCCGCCAAGGGCTGCCGACCACCTTCTTGCGCCCCCGGGCACGGGCCTCCAGCCGCGAGCCCGGCCGGAACAGGGTGCCCCAGGGCCGGTCGGCCTTCATGCCCACCGCCGCCAGCAGGGCCTTGCGCTCGACCCGGTCCAGCTCGCGCCACTGCCCGGCCTTGACCGCACTGTCGAGGATCACCGGCCCATAGCGCACGCGCTTGAGACGCGAGACCTGCACGCCGACCGCGTCCCACAAGCGCCGCACCTCGCGCTTGCGGCCCTCCATTATGACCACATGGAACCAACGGTTCATGCCCTCACCGCCGGATTCGACCACGTCCTCGAAGCGCGCCGGGCCGTCTTCCAGCTCGATGCCGTTGACCAGCCGGCGCACCATATCCTCGGTGACTTCGCCGTGCACCCGCACCGCGTACTCGCGGTCGATCTGGTATTTCGGGTGCATCAGGCGATTGGCCAGTTCGCCGTCGTTGGTGAGCAGCAGCAGGCCGGCGCTGTTCACGTCCAGCCGTCCGACCGAGATCCAGCGCCCCTGCGGCGGACGCGGCAGGCGATCGAACACCGTGGGCCGACCTTCCGGGTCGTGGCGCGTGACCACCTGACCCTCGGGCTTGTTGTAGAGGATGACGAAGCGCTCGCGTCCGGCCAGGCGCTTGCCCGCCACCGGCCGGCCGTCGATCTCGATCCGGTCTTCGCTGGTGGCACGCGTCCCCAGGCGGGCGACCCGACCGTTGACGCGCACCCGACCGTCGCGGATCCACTGCTCGATCTCGCGGCGCGAGCCCAGGCCGGCGTTGGCCAGCACCTTCTGCAGACGTTCGCCGTGGGATTCAGGCATCGGGACCTCTCCCTTGCACAGCCTCTTCCGGGAGCGCGTCCTCCGCCTCGGTGCCCTCCAGCACCTCGCGCGCGGCCTCCTCGAAGCTCACGCCCTCCCCGGAATCCCCGGAGTCCTTCGCATCGCCAACCGCATCCGCATCACCCGAATCCTTGTCCGCCGGGCACTCAGGGTCGTCAAGTTCCAATTCGCGGTTGATCTCGTCGAGGTCGCGAATCTCGGCCAGGCTCGGCAGATCGTCCAGTGACTTCAGGTTGAAGTAATCCAGGAACTCGCGCGTGGTCCCATACAACGAAGGCTTACCCGGCACGTCGCGCTGGCCGACCACGCGGATCCACTCGCGCTCGAGCAGCGTGCGAATGATGTTGGAGCTCACCGACACACCACGGATGTCCTCGATCTCGCCGCGCGTGATCGGCTGTCGGTAGGCGATCAGCGCCAGGGTCTCCATCAGCGCGCGGGAGTACCGCGCCGGGCGCTCGGCCCACAGGCGCGACACCCAGGACGAATACTCCTGACGCACCTGGATGCGCCAGCCGGAAGCGACTTCCACCACCTCAATACCCCGTCCCTGATAGTCCTCGGCCAGCGCGGCCAACACCTCGCGCAGCTGTTTCTTCTCGGGTCGCTCGGCCTCCTCGAACAGGGCCTGCATACCGTCCAGCGACAGGGTACCCCCAGCCGCCAACAGGGCTGCCTCGACGATGTTCTTCAACTTTTCGGGGTCTGCCATCTCAGGCCCTCGCCTTGACGTGTATGGGTGCAAAGTTCTCCGCCTGCACCAGTTCAATGAGCTGCTGCTTGACCAGCTCCAGGATCGCCATGAAAGTCACCACCACGCCGGGCCGCCCCTCGGCCAGATCGAACAGATCGGTGAAGGCGGTGAAGCCTTCGCTGTTCACCTGATCGAGCACCCGGCTCATGCGCTCACGCAGCGACAGCGGCTCACGCTGTATCTGGTGGCTGCTGAACATGTCCGCGCGGTGCAGCACATCCTTGAGCGCCAGCAGCACCTCGCGTAGATCCACCTCAGGCGGTTTCTGCTCGAGCTGCTTGTGCGGCACCTCGACCTTGACGGTGAACACGTCGCGCCCCACCCGCGGAAGGGCATGGATATCCTCCGCGGCCTGCTTGTAGCGCTCGTATTCCTGCAGGCGACGGATCAGCTCGGCGCGCGGATCCTCACCTTCCTCCTCTTCCTCGGTATGCACCCGCGGCAACAGCATGCGCGACTTGATCTCGGCGAGCATAGCGGCCATCACCAAGTACTCAGCGGCCAGCTCGAAACGCAGCTCGTGCATCATCTCGATGTACTGGATGTACTGCGTGGTGATCTCGGCGATGGGGATGTCGAGGATGTCCAGGTTCTGCCGTCGGATCAGGTACAGCAGCAGGTCCAGCGGCCCCTCGAAGGCATCGAGAAAGACCTCCAGTGCATCCGGCGGAATGTACAGGTCCTTGGGCAGGGTGTACTGCGGCTCGCCAGCAACCACCGCGAACGGCATCTCCTGCTGTTGCGGTTGCAGCGGGCCGACGAAAGCCGGCTTGTCGTTGCTCTCGGTCTGCGCGTTCAATAGTCCAGCGACATCGCGTGCCGCACCTCGTCCATGGTCTCGCGCGCGACCTCGCGCGCGGTTTCGCAACCTTCGTTGAGGATGTTCTGCACCACCTCGGGCTGTTCCTCGTATTCGCGCGCCCGCTCCTGGATGGGCTTGAGCTCGGCCAGCACCGCGTCGATCACCGGCTGCTTGCACTCCAGGCAGCCGATGCCCGCCGAGCGGCAGCCCTCCTGCACCCATTCCTGAGTGCGCTCGTCCGAGTACACCAGGTGGAACTGCCACACCGGGCACTTTTCGGGCTCGCCCGGGTCGCTACGCCGCACCCGCGCCGGATCGGTAGGCATGGTGCGCAACTGCTGTTCGACCTCGGTCGGTGGCGCGGACAGCGAGATGGTGTTGCCGTAGGATTTGGACATCTTGTGTCCGTCCAGACCCGGCATCTTCGAGGCACGGGTGAGCAAAGGCTGCGGCTCGGGCAGTATCACCTTGCCGCCGCCCTCGAGGTAACCGAACAGGCGGTCACGGTCGGCCACGCCGATATTCTGCTGTGCCTCGAGCAGGGCGCGCGCCGCGGCCAGGGCCTCGTCGTCACCCTGCTCCTGCCAGGCCCTGCGATAGTTGTTGAACAGCTTCGCCGCCTTCTTGCCCATCTTCTTGATGGCCTGCTCGGCCTTCTGCTCGAAGTCCGGCTCGCGTCCGTAGATGTGGTTGAAGCGCCGCGCCACCTCGCGGGTCAGCTCGACGTGCGCCACCTGGTCCTCGCCCACCGGCACCAGGCCAGCGCGGTACACCAGAATGTCGGCCGACTGCAGCAAGGGATAGCCGAGAAAGCCATAGGTGGACAGGTCCTTTTCCTTGAGCTTCTCCTGCTGGTCCTTGTAGGTAGGCACCCGCTCCAGCCAGCTCAGCGGCGTGATCATCGACAGCAGCAGATGCAGCTCGGCATGCTCGGGCACCCGCGACTGGATAAACAGGGTCGCTTCCTTGGGATTGACCCCGGCTGCCAGCCAGTCGATGACCATGTCCCAGGTGGACTGCGGGATGGCAGAAGGATCGTCGTAATGGGTGGTCAGGGCGTGCCAGTCGGCAACGAAGAAGAAACACTGGTACTCGTGTTGCAGTTCGACCCAGTTCTTCAACACCCCGTGATAATGTCCCAGATGAAGGCGTCCGGTCGGGCGCATGCCCGAGAGGACCCGTGCGTGTTGTGCGGCTACGGCGTTCAAGACATCTCCTCGATCAAGATTTCAGAGCAGGGCCACGCCCAGCAACAGTTTGTACAGACTGAAGACCAGCGGCACCAGTGCCGATCCCAGCCAGCCACTGAGCAACAGCGCCAGCAGGATCACCAACCCCCAGGGTTCGAGCCGGGCATAGCGCTGCGCCAGCGACAGTGGCAACAGCGAAGTCACCACCCGACTGCCGTCCAGCGGCGGGATCGGCAGCAGGTTGAGCACCATCAGGAACAGGTTGATGAGCACCCCGAAGGCCCCGGCCTGCATCAGGAACACACCGGGCCCGGGGAGCTGGCTGCCAATGTAAGGCGCCAGGGCCACCACCCCGGCCCACAGCAGGGCCATCACCAGGTTGGCGCCCGGGCCGGCGACGGCCACCAGCGCCATGTCACGCCGAGGACGATGCAGGCGCGCGGCGTTCACTGGTACCGGTTTGGCGTAACCGAAAAGAAACCCCATGCCACCCATCAGGGTGGACAAGGTATAGAGTCCCAGCGGCAGCAGGATGGTGCCTATCAGGTCGATGTGCGGAATGGGATTGAAGGTGATCCGCCCGAGCTCGCGCGCGGTCGGGTCGCCCAGCTTGTCGGCCACCCAACCGTGCGCCGCCTCGTGCACCGTGACCGCAAAGATCAACGGCAGCAGCATCACCGACAGTTGCTGTATCAGGCTCAGTTCCTGCATCGGGCGATTATACCGACTCGAACAGGGAGACATCGCCCCGGCCCACGCGCACCACCTGCGGCTGGTCGTCCTCGAAGGCGATCACGCTGGTCGGCTCGTAACCGCAGTAACCACCGTCGATGATCAGATCCACTGCGTGACCGATGACCTCGCGCATCTCGTAGGGGTCCATCATGGGCAGCTCCTCACCGGGCAGGATCAGGGTGCTCGAGAGCAGCGGCTCGCCCAACTCCTCGCACAGGGCCAGGGCAATGCGATTGTCCGGAATGCGGATGCCGATGGTCTTGCGCTTGGCATGCATCAGGCGCTTGGGCACCTGCTTGGTGGCAGGCAGGATGAAGGTGTAGGGGCCGGGCGTGAGGTGCTTGATCCAGCGGTGCGCCTGGTTGCCCATCTTGGTGTAGATCGACAACTCCGAGAGGCTGCGCCCGACCAGGGTGAAATTGTGTCGCTCGTCGAGCCGGCGGATCTCGCGGATACGCTCCATGGCCCGCTTGTCGCCCAGGCGCGCGCCCAAGGCATAGCTGGAATCGGTGGGATAGACGATCACCCCGCCGCCGCGCAGGATCTCCACCGCCTGGCGTACCAGGCGGACCTGCGGATTGTCCGGGTGAATCTGGAAGAACTGCGACATCGCGAAATCCGTAACGGGAAGGGGCTGTCACACAGCGACAGATGGGGCGGTCGATGCGGTATTCAAGGACCAGTCGTGCCACACCGGGCGCAGCCCGGCGGGCAACTCGGGCAGCCGCCCCAGCTCGATCCAGGGGTTCTCGGGGCCGTGGTAGTCCGACCCGGCCGAGGCGAGCAGACCACTGTCGCGCGCGTGCGCGGCCATGGTGAACACCTCGTCGCGACTGTGGCTACCGGAGATCACCTCCATGGCCTCGCCGCCGGCCTCGCGAAACTCGCCGATCAACCGTCGCAGCTTGCTGCGGGTGAACCCGTAACGCGCCGGATGGGCGATTACCGCGCGCCCGCCGGCGGCGCGGATCCAGCCGACCGCCTGGGCAAGATCCGCCCATTCGCCCGGGACATGCCCCGGCTTGCCGTTCACCAGGAAACGCTTGAACACCTCGCGGGTGGTCTCCGCGTGCCCCGCCTCGACCAGGGCGCGCGCGAAATGGGTGCGGCTGATCAGGCGCCCGTTGGAATGCGCACGGGCCCGCTCGAACAGCCCCGGGTAACCGGCACGTTCGAGCCGACGGCCGATCTCTTCAGCACGCCAGTCGCGAAAGCGGCGCAACCCGGCCAGTCCCTGTTGCAACTCGGCATTGCCGGCATCCACCCGCAAGCCGACGATGTGCACCGTGCGCCCGCCCCAGGTGACCGAGATCTCCACCCCCGGCACAAAACGCATTCCCCGCCGCGCCGCCTCGGCAGCCGCCTCTTCCAGCCCCTCGAGGGTGTCGTGGTCGGTAAGCGCCAGTGCTTGCACCCCGGCGGCCTGCGCGCGCGCCACCAGTTCGGCCGGCGAAAGGGTGCCGTCCGAGGCGGTGGAATGGGTGTGCAGATCGGGCATCGTGGACATCCGGTCATCATACCAGTGTCACCGCCACCAGCGGCGTGCAATTCCCGCCATGGGGACAAGGAGAAAAACCGCTTGATCTGGAGTCGACTCCAGGTTCTAGACTCGGCTTGTCCACTTGGGAAAACGGCCATGCACAAACATCAACTCATCACCCTCCTGGCCTCAGTAGCCCTTCTGCTGCCACTCTCCGCACCCGCTCACGACCCAATCTTCGGCCTGGGCCCCCATGTACTGTACAAGGGCGGCATCGAGGCCGCCCTGGAATGGGAGGCCGAAAAGGCCGGTCCGGCACGACAACAGGCGCTGGCCCTCGAGCTGACCTACGGCCTGACCGGCGACTGGGCAGTAGGCATGGGGCTGCCCTATCGCTTCGTGGATGATGGCAGCGACCGACGACAGGGACTCGGCGATCTGGCCCTGTTCACCAAGTACCGTTTCTGGCGGGCCGACTCACTGGCCCTGCAACGCTCGGCAGCGCTCGCGCTAAAGATCGTCACTGACACGGCCCAGGACGGGCTGGACAAGGGCGCCGCCGATGTCATCGCCGGCCTGAGCTATGGTCACGAGGGACGCCGCTGGTACGGTTGGGCCAGTGCCCGCTACCGCTACAACGGCGAGGACAGTACCGGCCTGAAACGCGGCGACCGCTGGCTGCTCGACCTGGTCGGCGGCATCCGCCCCGAACCGCGTGGCTATCTCGAGACCGACACGGTCTGGCTACTGGAACTGAACACCGAGATCAGCCGGCACGCGAAACGCGGAGGCGTGTCCCTGCCCGATACTGGCGGTACCGAAGCCTTCCTCTCTCCCGGCATCTTCTGGACCTGGCGCAACTTTGCCATCAAGGCCGGTGTCCAGATTCCTGTATACGCGGATCTCCATGGTCACCAGAACCCGTCCGACTACCGCTTCCGCCTGACCTTTGAAAACCATTTCTGAGCACAAGGACTTCGCCATGCAACGCCTGCCACTCCTCCTGATCCTGTTGTTTCTCGCCAGTACCCCCTGGGCCGGCGGCACCCGTTACGAAATGCGGGTCGATGGCCTGGCCTGTCCCTTCTGCGCCTACGGAGTCGAGAAAAAACTGAAGGCGATCGAGGGCACCCGCAACATCGAGGTGGATCTCGACCATGGCATCGTGAAGGTCGATGTGACCGAAGGTCGCGAACTCACCGAAGCACAGATGCGCCAACTGTTCCACGACGCCGGATTCACCTATCGCAGCATGAAGAAACGACCAATTACCGAGAACGGGCGATGAAGAAGCCAGCAATCGATACCCACCCCCGGGGGATCCTCTGGCTGACCCTGTTCTCGGCCACCGGCACCCTGCTGTGCTGCGCCCTGCCCATACTGCTGGTAACCCTGGGCCTGGGTGGCGCGGTGGTAGCCCTGACCGGGGCCTTTCCCTTGCTCATCAGCCTGACCCAGCACAAGACCTGGATCTTTGCCCTGTCGGGGCTGATGCTGCTGGCCTCTGGATGGCTGCTATACCGTCCCGGACAGGCATGCCCGGCCGATCCCGTGCTGGGTCCAGCCTGTGGCCGAGCGATGCGCTGGAATCGACGCATCCATGGGCTGTCGGTGACGATCTGGGGGGTCGGTTTCTTCGCCGCTTACCTGGCCCTGCCGTTGCAGATCTGGCTGGAAGGAGGCCAGTGAGCATGCGTATCGGGATCTTTACTGCCCCCGGCTGCGGCAATTGTGGTCGCGTACGGAAAACCCTGCGCCCGATGGCCACCTCGCTGGCCGACCAGGGACTGGAGTAGCGCGACGATCCGCGGCACGCCCACCCAGGTCCGCGAGCTCATCCGGGACAACCTGGACTCGGTCGAACGCCAGCTGCCACAGCTCGACACCCTGCGACGCAAGCTCGCACTACTTTTCAACCTCTGTCGCGGCAGCGCTGACGGCCAGCCCATCATCAAGGACCTGGACCGCCCGGCCCTGCCGGATGCCGCGGTGTGATCCCGGTGTTACACTCAATGGCATGAAAAACCTTCCCGTGGACATCGCCTATCTCTATGAGGTGTTTCGGGAGCAGGCGGATCACCTGCTCGAGCACCTCCAGGCACAACCGGCCGGATCGCCGGAACAGGACGATCCGCAACGCCTGATCGGGGTCATGAGCGATCTGTGCAAGATTCTGCGCGAGGCCGAAGCATGCCAGGCCGGCGAATCTACCGAGACGGCCTGCCCGCCTGAGGAGATCGAGGCGCTGGGCAACTTCGGCTTGCAACTGCTCAACGACCTGAGCGAACTGGCCGCCAAGGCCGAACTGGCCGACTGCGCGCGCGAGCTGGAAAACCTTTGCCTGCCGCTGGGGGTATGGATCGCCCGACGCGGGGTGGAAATCCAGCAACTGGCACCAGTAGTCAACGCGCTGGCCTGGCATGCCAACCAGACACGCTCGCCCGAGGACATGCAAGTGCTCTATGGGCTGGCCACCGAGATCGTAGAGGCAGTCAGCCCGCACCTCAGCGAAATCGGCACCCGCGATCTGCACCCCTGGCGCCTGCTGCTGATCAACCGCGCCATCGTAGCCACCCGTACCCACCGGCCCAGCTTGATGGAACCGGCCTTCACTGCCATTGTCGAGCAATTGCCCGAAGATGCCCCGCGCTTCTTCGCCGAAGGCATGCAACAGATGGACCGCGTCGGCTATCCCGAGCCGGTGCGCGAGGTGATGCGGCGCTTCCACGCCCTGTTCAGCGAAAAACACACCCTGCATTGATTTCATGAAACTGCTGTCCGACCTGTTCCCCCTGCTGCTGTTCTTCGTCGCCTACCAGCACTACGACATCTACGTCGCCACCCAGGTCCTGATGGGCGCCGTGGCGCTGCAACTGATAGTGATGAAACTCGCCGGCCGCCGCATCGAAACGATGCACTGGATCACCTTGGCGCTGGTGCTGGGCTTTGGTGCGCTCACCCTGGGGCTGCGCGACCCGCGTTTCATCATGTGGAAGCCGACCATCGTCAACTGGCTGTTTGCCGCTGCCCTGCTGTTTTCCGAATGGTTCATGGATAAGGGGCTGCTGCGGCGCCTGTTCGAGAAGCTGGGCGACTTCCCCCTGCCCGTGCTCAGAAACCTCAACCGCGCCTGGGTGATCTTTCTCGTCGGCGAAGGCCTGCTCAACCTGTACGTGGCCTACAACTACCCGGAATCGACCTGGGTGAACTTCAAGCTGTTCGGCCTGACTGGCCTGAGCCTGCTGTTCATCCTCGGCCAAAGCCTGTACCTGGGGCGCCACATGCCTCGTGAATCCGAAGTCCCCGTCTCCCGAGAGGATGGATGAATATGCTGTATGCCATCATTGCTACCGATGTTGAAGACAGCCTGCAGCAACGCCTGCAAGCGCGACCGGCACACCTGGAACGCCTCAAGGCACTGGTTGAACAGGGCCGACTGGTGCTGGCCGGACCACACCCCACCATCGATGCCGAAGATCCCGGCGAGGCGGGCTTCAGTGGCAGCCTGATCGTGGCCGAGTTCGACAGCCTGGAGGCCGCCCGCGCCTGGGCCGAAGCCGACCCATACATCGAAGCCGGCGTCTATGCCGATGTCGTCGTCAAACCCTTCAAGAAAGTCCTGCCCTGAGAAAACAGCCCATGAAAATCCAACGACTCGTTCCTCTGCTGGCCCTGATTCCTGTCCTCGCTCTGGCCGAGGGGAAGCCACAGTCCACCACGCCGACCGGCGTGCAGCCACTGGTGAAGATCGACGATTTCACCGTCACCAACCTGCACTACTCGGTGTTCGCCGCGCAGCAAGGCAAGCCCTTGTCGCAAGACCGCGACCAGCAGGTCCGCCTGCTCAACGAACTGGTCAACACCTTCATGGTCGCCCACTCACCTCGCGGGCAGGAACTGGCCGCCACCGACGAACTCAAAGCCGCGCTGGAGGTGACCCGGGCGCGGGTCATTGCCCGCGCAGTGATTGGCGACATGATGGAGACCGCCCCGGTCAGCGATGCCGAGATCCAGGCCGCCTATGAGAAGCAGTACGGCAAGGGCGAACGCCATGAGTACAAGGCGCGGCACATCCTGCTCAAGACCGAGGACGAAGCCAAGGCCGTTATCGCCGAGCTGGACAAGGGCGCCGATTTCGCCAAGCTGGCACGCGAGAAATCCACCGGCCCCTCCGGGAGTATGGGCGGCGACTTGGGCTGGTTCTCCCCCGACAGCATGGTCAAGCCCTTTGCCGAGGCCGTTGCTCAGCTCAAGGATGGCGAGTACAGCAAGAAACCGGTCCAGACCCGCTTCGGCTGGCACGTCATCCTGCGCGAGAAATCCCGTCCCCTGCCCCAACCCGAGCTGGCGGACGTGAAGGACGAACTGGTCAAGCAGATCCGCACCCGTAAACTGACCGAGTACCTCCGCGGCCTGCGTGACAAGGCGCACATCGAGGTGATGGGTTCTCGGCAGGAGCCCGAAAACAGCAGTACCAAGAGGCCCTGAAAAAATCGCCGGTTCCACTGTGCGGCGGGACCGGCGCCACCTGACCTTGCTCATTGCTCAAACCCCACCTGAGGCGATTAGGGAACAATCGCACAGTGCGGACGTCTTCACAGGAAGAAGCAGCTATCCACCGGAGTTCTCGATGCCCCAGCAGAGCCGACGCAATCTGCTCAAGTGGCTGACCGCTGCCGGCGCGGCGCTGGTCGGCTCGCGTGCGAGCGCAGATCACTCGTCCACCCATTTCGGCGAGTCCTCACACAAGGTCGTGTATCAGTGCAACCAGGCGGACAACGACTACCTGGCCGCCATCCTGTTCTCGGTAGGCGAGCTGGTACGCAAGTATGGCGACGACGTGGAGATCGTGGTCTCGGTCTTTGGCCCGGGTATCCACTTGCTGGCCAAACAGCCGCGCCGCGCCATCCGCCCCGAACTCCAGGAACATGCCAGCTCCCTGGCCATGTACGGTGTCGCCTTCCATGCCTGCGGCAATACCCTGAAGGCGCTGGAGTGGACGGAAGACGACCTGCTGCCTTTTGCCACCATGGTGCCGATCGGCGCCGAGGACTTGATGCTGCTTCAGGAACAAGGTTACGCCTACATCTCCTGGTAGGCATTCAGTAGCCCCGGCATACTCCCCCACATGCCGGGAAAGGATTTGACCCCTTATTCTTCTTCGTCGCGTCGCAGGCGGGTAATGTTGTTGATGGGCACCACTTCGGCAGCCGGTTTTTCGTCGGCATAGTAGGGCTTTTCCACCGGGATGCCGGCAGCATCGGCCAGTTCGCGCTCACGCGCCGAGATCAGGCCCAGGCAGGCACGGATGTCCTGGATGGTCTGGTCGGACAGGGGGTGTTTCATCGCCTTGCTCGGCGGCGTGGTGTCCTTGATGATCTGCGCCAGAACCTTGCGCATCACCATCATGATCTCGCGTTCTTTGCGGTTGTCGTCGTTCATGCCGTACCTCCGGGGTTTCGATGCCGCTAGCAGCCTGTCGGACTTGACCGTTTGATGCGAAAATTCGTGGGAGCGTATCAAATGGGCTTATCGATCGAGGCGAATAGCCGGGCTATTTAACGAGTTCGATAAGTTCAGTTGATCGCTATCCATGGATTTGCAGCCAAACAGCGTCAAGTCCGACAGGCTGCTAGCATAGAGGAAACGGTCGCTCGTTGACCACGCCGACCACCGGGTAGCCGGCAGATGCGGCGCCAAGAAACTTCTTGATCCCCTGTCGCAAGAGCAGGAGAACAAAGCCGTTTTCAATCGTTGAACACGTTCTCCACGTTGTAGCCCTCGTGTTCGAGGATGCCGCGCAGACGCTTGAGCGCATCCATCTGGATCTGTCGCACCCGCTCACGGGTTACGCCCAGTTCCTTCGCCACCTGTTCGAGCGTTGCATTCTCGTAGCCATGCAGGCCGAAGCGGCGCTCAACCACCTCGCGCTGCTTGTCATTGAGCCGGGCCAGCCATTCGTCGAGGTGAGCGTTGATATCGTCGGCCTGAAGCCAAGTGGTGGGATCGGAGACCTTCTGGTCGGCAATGGTGTCGAGCAGCGGCTTGTCCGCATCCTTGCCGTAAGGGGTGTCCACCGAGGTGGTGCGCTCATTCAGCCCTAGCAGACGTTTCACATCGTCGATCGGCTTGTCGAGCAGGTCCGCGATCTCCTCGGCGGTGGGCTCGTGATCCAGACTCTGCGCCAGTTGCCGCGCCGCACGCATGTAGGCGTTGATCTCCTTGACCACGTGGATAGGCAGACGGATGGTGCGCGTCTGGTTCATGATGGCGCGCTCGATGGTTTGACGTATCCACCAGGTGGCGTAGGTAGAGAAGCGGAAGCCGCGCTCAGGATCGAACTTCTCGACCGCGCGAATCAAGCCAAGATTGCCTTCCTCGATCAGGTCCAGCAAGGCCAGGCCGCGATTCATGTAGCGCCGGGCAATCTTTACCACCAGGCGCAGATTGCATTCGATCATCTTGCGCCGCGCTGCCTCGTCGCCCTTTTGCGCCAACCGCGAGTAATAGACCTCTTCTTCGGCGGTCAGCAGCTTGGAAGCACCGATCTCGTTAAGATAGAGCCGCGTGGCATCGAGCTGGCGGTCGGGCACCACTCCGGCTTCGAAGGCCTTGTTGGCCTCCTCGTCAAGCACCGCAGGAGGCGGCACGATCGGATTGGGGATATCTTCGGTTGCCACCTCGGTGGCGACGACTGGATCCTCCACAGGAGATTCTTCGGCCCTAGAGGTATTGGCAGCTTTCTTCCGTGGCATCCTCGTTCACCTCCAGTCGGTGGTTCATCGATGCGGCAGGAGCTTCAGCGGGTCGACCGGCTTGCCATCTCTCCTGATTTCAAAATGCAGCAAGGGACGCCCATCGTTCGCCCTGCCCATTTCCGCAATCTTTTGTCCTTTGGTTACGCGCTGATCCTGCCGGACCAGCAGTTTCCTGTTGTGCCCATAGGCACTCAGGTAGTTGTCATTATGCTTGATGATGATAAGCCGACCGTAACCGATCAGTCCACTACCGCTGTAGACCACCTTGCCTCCTTCAGCGGCGAGTACCGGCTGTCCCTCGCGACCCGCGATCTTGATGCCCTTGCGCAGGGGATCGCCGGCCTTCCAGGTGGCCACCAGCCGCCCATTGGCCGGCCAGCGCCAACGCAGCTTTTCGGTGACCTGGCGCGCGGGCCTGGCCGCCACACCAGCGCGGGTCGTGGTGGACTGCGAAGACCTCGCTGTCGTCTTCGGCTGCGACACAGCAGGCGCGGCACTCCTGGCACGAGTGACCGGTGGCGAGGTCTTGCTGTGCGAGGTATCCGGGGGCCGTAGCCGGATCAACTGTCCCGGATAGATCACGTAGGGCGGCCGGATGCCGTTCCAGCGCGCGAGCGAACGATAATCCCGGTTGGCACGCCAGGCGATGGAATAGAGGGTATCACCACGGCGAACCCGATACTGGCTGGCCTTGAGCTTGCGGGGCGCAGCCACGGACGGAGCCGGCACAGGATGATGCACACGGGGGGCGGGAGAAGGTGACGTGACACCCCGTGACTCCATCGGCGCACGCCAGCGCGAGGAACAGCCGTGCAACAACAGTACCGAAACCACCAGGAGCAATATCCATCGCATCGCAGCTGTGGTCCGCTTCGGCATCTGGAATCTCTGTCCGGCTGTCCGGTCAATATCTCGCCGCTGCCACTATGATGACCACCGTCAATAGCGTCAACCAACCGATCCAGTCCACCCAGCGACGCAAACGCTGTTCCATGGTCTCGCCGCCCCAGGCCATGAGCAGGGCGACCAGCAGGAAGCGCGCACCCCGCCCGATGAAGGACGCAATCACGAAGGGGAGAAAAGGCATGCTCACGACCCCGGCGGTGATGGTGAACACCTTGTAGGGGATAGGCGAAAAGCCGGCCACGAAGATGGCCCAGAAACCCCATGCGTCGAACCAGGAACGGGCCTGCTGATAGGCGCCCCAGTAACCCCAGTCGTGCAAGAAAGGCGCGATGGCATCGAAGGCCAACCAGCCAATCAGGTAACCCAGCGCACCGCCGGCCACCGAGGCCAGGGTAGTAAGCAGCGCCAGGCGCCAGGCACGTTGCGGGCGCGCCATGCTCATGGGTGCGAGCATCACGTCGGGCGGCACCGGAAAGAAGGACGACTCGGCGAAGCTCAGGCCTGCCAGGTACCAGCCTGCATGGGGGTGGCGCGCCCAGCGCATGACCTTGTCATAAAGTATCGTGAACAGTTTCATGGGCTCAGCTCGTCCCCCCCAACAGGGGCACGAAACTCACCCGCTCGAGAATCTCCTTGTCGTGCCCGCTGGCAGTGCGCCGCACCCGTACCAGCACCTGTTCGCGCCCGCTGCCGATCGGCAATACCATGCAACCTCCGGGGCGCAGTTGCTCGACCAGGGCCAGCGGGATACCAGGCGGCGCAGCCGTCACGATGATGCCATCGAAAGGCGCATAATGTGGCCAACCCATGCCACCATCGGCATACTTGGTGCGCACGTTCAGCAGGTTGAGTCGGTGGAAGCGCTGGCGTGCCGTTTTCAGCAGGGCCTCGATGCGTTCAACCGTGTATACCCTGCGCACCAGTGGTGCCAGCACCACCGTCTGGTAGCCGGAACCCGTACCGATCTCCAGCACGTTCTCGGGCGTGCCACATTCGAGCAGGGCCTCGGTCATGCGCGCCACGATATAGGGCTGTGAAATGGTCTGGTTGTGCCCGATGGGCAGTGCGGTGTTCTCGTAGGCGCGCGAGGCCAACGCTTCGTCCACGAACAGGTGACGCGGCGTCTCCAGGATGCGTTGCAGCACGCGCTCATCCCGCACCCCCTGGGCGCGAATCTGCTCGACCAGGCGCTCACGGGTGCGGCGCGAAGTCATGCCGATGCCCTGTAGCGCTGTCATGTCCCCAGCCACTCCCCCAGTACCGGCACTGCGGAATGCCGGGTCAGATCCACCTGCAAGGGCGTAACCGAGACATAGCCGTTGCGCACAGCATGGAAATCGGTGCCCTCGCCCGCGTCCGCCTCGGGGCCTGCTGCCCCCACCCAGTAGATGGGCCGGCCGCGCGGGTCCTGCTCACGCACCACCGGCTCAGCCTTGTGGCGGTGTCCCAGCCGTGTGGCACGAAAGCCCTTCAACTGCTCCCAGGGCAGGTCGGGCACATTGACGTTGAGGATCAATTGGTCGCCGGGCGAGCCCTCGCGGCGCAGCTTCTCGACCAGCATCACCGCCACCCGGGCGCCGGTCTCGTAGTGCCGCGGCTCGTGCGCACCCATGGAGATGGCGATCGCCGGGTAGCCCAGGAAACGCCCCTCTGTGGCCGCGGCCACGGTGCCGGAGTAGATCACATCGTCGCCCATGTTCGGCCCCGAATTGATCCCCGAGACCACCATGTCGGGCTCCACCTCGAGGAGGCCGGTAATCGCCAGGTGCACGCAATCGGTGGGCGTTCCTTCGACGCTCATGAAGCCATTCTCGGCACGGCGCGCGCGAATCGGCAGCTCCAGGGTGAGTGAATTGCTCGCCCCGCTGCGGTCACGCTCGGGCGCCACCACGTCGATCTCTGCAAGCGGCGCCAGCGCCTCGGCCAATGCCTTCAGGCCCGGTGCCAGGTAACCGTCATCGTTGCTGAGCAGGATTCGCATGCCTTCCGTCATACCACTGCGGGGAAGGCGCAACTATACGGCATCCCTCGGTCCATCTCACCCCGCCCGGAGACCGGATCCCACCCATATGCGTGTCGTGGAAATCTGTGCTTGATCCTGCCGCCCATTCTCGGTCCAATCGGCGGATGACCAAGAAACCCGACATCCCCGAGGAAGAGCGCGCCCTGTTCCGCGAGGCGATGGCCGGTGTGCGTCCGCAACGCGCCGACCGGGTGGAGCCCTTCCGGGCGCGTCGCGCACCGCACCCCCTGCAACACCCTGACGAGCAACGCGAGCAGGCGCTGGCCGATCTCTCCATCGAGACCCCGGAGTTCTTCGAGTTCCGCCGTCCCGGCATCCAGCTCCGCCTGTTCCAGGATCTGCAACGCGGCCTGATCCCGCCGGAGGAGAGCCTGGACCTGCATGGTATGCGTGTCAACGAGGCACGTAGGGCCTTCAGTCGCTTCCTTGGCGCCAGCCTGCGCCGAGGCCTGCGCTGCGTGCGCATCGTGCATGGCAAGGGGCGCAACTCGCCCGACAGCCAGCCGGTGCTCAAGCAGAAGACCTACCAGTGGCTGTTGCAGAGTGAGGCGGTACTGGCCTTCGTTTCGGCACCGCGCTGGGATGGTGGCAGTGGTGCCACCTACGTGCTGCTCTCGCGCAAGGCCGGGCGTCGCTGAGCCCGGCCCGCCCCTGCCCTCAGACCGCCATCAACGCCATCACCTCGTCCACGCTGGTCTGCTCGAAGCGCTCCTGGTCGGCACAGATCGCCAGCAGGCGTTCGGCATGCTTCGGCGACAGCCGGCCCCGCACGTAGCGTTCGAACTTTTCCACCAGCAGCGGAATGCCCTCGGCACGGCGCCGGCGATGGCCGACCGGGTAGTCCACTACCACCTTGTCGGTGGCACTGCCGTCTCGGAAGAACACCTGCACCGCGTTGCCGATGGCACGCTTGTCGGGCTCCAGGTATTCGCGGGTGAACCGCGGGTTTTCCACCACCTCCATGCGTTCGCGCAGGGCGTCGATGCGGGGGTCAGCGGCCACCTCGTCTTCATAGTCCTCGGCGGTGAGGCGGCCGAAGATCAGGGGCACGGCCACCATGTACTGCAGGCAGTGGTCACGGTCGGCCGGGTTGTCCAGCGGACCAGTCTTGTTGATGATGCGGTCGGCCGACTCCTGGGTCTCGATGACGATGCGCTCGATCTGGTCGAGCCGGTCGCGCACCTGCGGGTGCAGCGCCAGTGCGGCCTCTACCGCGGTCTGCGCATGGAACTCGGCCGGGAAGCTGATCTTGAACAGGATGTTCTCCATCACGTAGGTGCCATAGGGCTGGCTGAAGCGCAGTTCCTTCCCCTCGAACAGCACATCCTGGAAGCCCCAGGTTGGCGCGGTGATCGCCGAGGGATAGCCCATCTCGCCACGCTCGGCAAGCAGGGCCAGGAACAGGCCGCGCGCCGAAGCGTCGCCCGCCGCCCAGGACTTGCGCGAACCGGTGTTCGGCGCATGCCGATAGGTGCGCAGCGCCGAGCCGTCGATCCAGGCGTGCGATACGGCGTTGCGGATCTCCTCGCGTGAGCAGCCCAGCATGCGCGCAGCCACCGCGGTAGAGGCGATGCGTACCAGCATCACGTGGTCCAGGCCCACGCGGTTGAAGCTGTTTTCCAGCGCGATCACCCCCTGGATCTCGTGCGCCTGGATCATGGCCACGATCACCTCACGCAGGGTGAGCGAGGGTTCGCCGCGTGCCAGCCGGCGGCGCGAGAGCCAGTCGGCGAGCGCGAGGATGGCCCCGAGATTGTCCGAGGGATGGCCCCACTCGGCCGCCAACCAGGTGTCGTTGTAATCCAGCCAGCGCACCATGGCACCGATGTTCCAGGCTGCACGCACCGGGTCCAGCTCGTAGGAGGTGCCGGGCACACGCGCACCACCGGGCAGCAGGGCGCCGGGTACTACCGGGCCGAGCAGCTTGGTGCAGGCCGGGTAGTTCAGGGCATACAGGCCACAGCCGATGGTATCCATCCAGCAATAGCGGGCGGTCTGCATGGCCTCTTCGGAACGGGTGACATCGTAGTCGAGCACATAGTCGGCGATGTCGCGGATCACGGCATCGAATTCGGGACGCGCAGCGTCCAGCACGGCAGCCTTGGACATAACAACTCCTGTCGAGAATGATCAGCGTTGGGCCAGGGGCACGAAGGTGCGGTTCTCGGGCCCGGTGTAGTGTGCCGAGGGACGGATGATCTTGCCGTCCTCGCGCTGCTCGATGACGTGCGCGCCCCAGCCGGCGACGCGCGCGATCACGAACAGCGGGGTAAACAGGTCGGTGGGAATGCGCATCTGCCCATACGACACCGCCGAGAACCAGTCGAGGTTGGGGAACATGTGCTTGAGTTCCCACATCACCGCCTCCAGACGCTCAGCGATCTGGTAACGGGTGAGATCACTGTTCTCTTCCGACAGCTCGCGTGCCACCGCCTTGATGATGTCGTTGCGCGGGTCGCCCACAGTGTAGACCGGGTGACCGAAACCGATGACGATCTCGCGCCGCGCCACGCGCTCGCGGATGTCGGCCTCGGCCTCGTCGGCATCCCGGTAACGCGCCTGGATGCGATGGGCCTCCTCGTTGGCCCCGCCGTGCTTTGGCCCGCGCAGGGCGCCGATGGCTCCGGTGATGGCCGAATACAGGTCGGACCCGGTGCCGGCAATCACCCGTGCGGTGAAGGTCGAGGCATTGAACTCGTGCTCGGCATACAGGATCAGCGAGGTATGCATGGCGCGCACCCAGGAGGTACGCGGCACCTTGCCGTGCAGCAGGTGCAGGAAGTGTGCACCGATGCTCTCGTCATCGGTCTCGACCTCGATGCGCCGCCCATGCTGCGCGAAGTGGTACCAGTACAGCAGCATGGAAGGAAAGGCCGCCATCAAATGATCGATCAGGTCACGCGCTTCCGCCGCGGGCTGGGCAGGCGCCTCGGGCAGCAGCGAGCCGAGCACCGAGCAACCGGTGCGCAGCACGTCCATCGGATGCGCCGCCGGCGGCAGGGCCTCGAGCGCCTGGCGCAGTGCCGGCGGCAGGCCGCGCAGGGCGCGCAGCTTCGCCTTGTAGGTGGCCAGCGTCGCGGCATCGGGCAACTCGCCGTGGATCAGCAGGTAGGCCACCTCCTCGAATTCGCAGGCGGCGGCCAGGTCGCGGATGTCGTACCCGCGATAATGCAGATCGTTGCCACTGCGCCCTACCGTACAGATGGCGGTATTGCCGGCCACGGTACCGGACAGGGCGACGGATTTCTTGGCACGGGGAAGTGTCTGTGCGTTCATGATGTTGGCTCCTGCGGTTGCGCCGCCTCGGCGGCGAACAGCTCATCGAGCTTACGCTCGTAGTCGTGATAACCGAGAAAGGCGTACAACTCCTCACGGGTCTGCATGCTGTCGAGCACCGCGCGCTGAGTGCCCTCCTCGCGCAGCACCTGGTAGACGCGCAACGCTGCAGCGTTGGCGGCGCGGAAGGCCGATAACGGGTAGAGCGCGATGTGTACGCCGGCCGAGGCCAGCTCCTCCACAGTGAACAGCGGCGTGGCACCGAACTCGGTGATATTCGCCAGCACCGGCACGCCCACCGCCTCGACGAACTCGCGGTACTGTTCGAGTGTGGTCATGGCCTCGGGGAAGATCATGTCGGCCCCGGCCTCGACACAGGCGACCGCGCGCTCGATGGCCGAGTCCATGCCCTCCACTGCCAGTGCGTCGGTGCGCGCCATCACCACGAACTCGGGGTCGGTACGCGCATCGACCGCCGCCTTGATGCGATCGACCATCTCCTGCAAGGGCACGATGGCCTTGTTCGGGCGGTGACCGCAGCGCTTCTGCGCCACCTGGTCCTCGATGTGCATGGCCGCCGCGCCGCACTTGATCAGCGAACGCACAGTGCGCGCGATGTTGAAGGCCCCGCCCCAGCCGGTGTCCGCGTCCACCAGCACCGGCAGTTCGGTCACGTCGGTGATGCGCCGCAGGTCGGTGAGCACGTCCTCGAGCGTGGTGATGCCCAGGTCCGGGATGCCGCAGGAACCCGCAGCCACGCCACCACCCGAGAGATACAGCGCACGAAAGCCGGAGGCTTCGGCCAGGCGAGCATGGTAGGCATTGATCGCCCCCACGCATTGCAGGGGCCTTTCCTGTTCGATGGCCTGGCGGAAGCGCCGGCCGGGAGAGTCACATGTCATGATGTCTTTTCACCTGTTTCATTCGCTATCGCGTCGATCCGCCACGGCGCACCGTCCCTGTCCGAGCATGCGCTCCACGTTCTCGCGCGAGGCGCGGATGTGCGCGCGCATCAGCAACTCGGCCATTTCGCCATCGCCACGCTCGATGGCATCGACGATGCCCCGGTGCTCGTTCAGTGCCGCCGGTCCACGCTGGCTGCGCATACCGTACTGGCAGCGGTACATGCGGACCTGGTAGTAGAGGTCGTTGCACAGCAGCTTGATCAGGTAGGCATTGCCACTGCCCTGGATGATCCGGTAGTGGAAATCCACATCACCCGGCGCCTGGAAATAGGCATGCCCCGCGTCCTCGCGGATCTGCTGCTCGTGGGCGTCGAGCGTCTCGCGCAGGTGTGCCACCGCCTGCTGATCCATACGCACCGCAGCCTGGCGCGCGGCGGTGCCCTCCAACGCCTCGCGCACGTGGAAGATGTCGATCAGGCGCGCGCGGCTCAGCTCGACCACCCGCGCCCCCACGTTGGGCCGGCGCTCGATCAGCCCCATGGCGGCAAGTTGCCCGATGGCCTCGCGCAACGGCCCGCGACTGATGCCGAAGCGCGCTGCCAGCTCAGCCTCGCTGATCTTGCTGCCTGGCGGGATGGCACCCTCGACGATGGCCTCGCGCAACTCGCAGAAGATACGCTGCGACAGGGTGACCGCAGACTCGGCGCAGACACTCATTCGCTGCTTCCCGCATAACCCAGGCTACGCAGCGCCTCGGTGATCTCGTCGAGGATGGCCGGATCGTCGATGGTCGCCGGCATGCGCCACTCGACGCCGTCGGCAATCTTCGCCATGGTGCCGCGCAGGATCTTACCCGAGCGTGTCTTGGGCAGACGTGCGACCACGGCTACCTGCTTGAAGGCGGCTACCGGGCCGATGCGTTCGCGCACCAGTGCGACCAGCTCGGTGCACAGCGCCTCGCCCGCCTTCTGCGCCCCGGCCTTGAGCACCACCAGGCCCAGCGGCAACTGCCCCTTGAGCGCGTCGGCCACACCGATCACCGCGCACTCGGCCACGTCGGGATGGCTGGCCAGCACCTCCTCCATGGCGCCGGTGGACAAGCGATGCCCGGCGACATTGATGACATCGTCGGTGCGGCTCATGATCCACAGGTAACCGTCCTCGTCGCGGTAGCCCGCGTCGCCGGTGAGATAGCAGCCGGGATAGCGCGCCAGGTAGCTCTCGATGAAACGCTGATCGTTGCGCCACAGGGTGGGCAGACAGGAAGGCGGCAGCGGCAGGCGGATGACGATGTTGCCCATCTCCCCGGCCGGCAGCTCTTCGCCCTGCTCGTCGAGGATGCGCACGTCGTAGCCGGGCATGGGCACGCTCGGCGAACCGGGCTTGACCGGCAACACCTCGATACCCAGCGGGTTGGCGGCGATGGCCCAGCCGGTCTCGGTCTGCCACCAGTGGTCGATCACTGGCTTGCCCAGCTTTTCCTGCGCCCAGCCCAGGGTGTCGGGATCGCAGCGCTCGCCCGCGAGGAACAGGGTGTGCATGCACGAGAGATCGTATTGCGCAAGGTACTCGCCCTCGGGGTCTTCCTTCTTGATCGCGCGAAAGGCGGTGGGGGCGGTGAACAGCACCTTCACCCCGTATTCCGAGATCACCCGCCAGAAGGCGCCAGGGTCGGGTGTACCCACCGGCTTGCCCTCGTACATCACGGTGGTACAGCCAGCCAGCAGCGGGGCATAGACGATGTAGCTGTGCCCGACCACCCAGCCCACGTCCGAGGCGGCCCAGAACACGTCACCAGCGCGCACGTCGTAGATGTTGTGCATCGACCACAACATGGCCACCGCGTGCCCACCGTTGTCGCGCACCACGCCCTTGGGCTGGCCCGTGGTGCCCGAGGTGTAGAGGATATAGAGTGGGTCGGTGGCCGCCACCGGCACGCAGTCGGCCGGCTCGGCCGTGGCCATCGCCTGCGCCCAGTCGATGTCGCGCCCGTCGATCATGCTCGCCGGTTGCTGCGGGCGTTGCAGGATGACGCAATGCTCGGGCTTGTGCGACACGCTGGCGATCGCCTCGTCGAGCAACGGCTTGTATTCGACGATGCGATTCGGCTCGATGCCGCAGGAGGCGCTGACGATCACCTTTGGCTCGGCGTCCTCGATACGGGTGGCCAGCTCGCGCGCCGCAAAGCCGCCGAACACCACCGAGTGAATGGCCCCCAGGCGCGCACTGGCCAGCATGGCAATGGCCGCCTCGGGCACCATGGGCATGTAGATCAGTACCCGGTCGCCCTTCTCTACCCCCAGCCCGCGCAGCACCCCGGCAAAGCGCGCCACTTCGTCACGCAGTTGCGTATAGGTGTAGCGGCGCTTGCTCCCGCTCACCGGCGAGTCCCAGATCAGCGCGTCCTGGTCACCGCGCCCGGCGGCTACGTGCCGATCCAGGGCATTGTGGCAGGTATTGAACTCGCCACCGACGAACCAGCGCGGCACCGGCTTCGCCGTGCGGTCGAGCACCTGCTCCCACGGTTTGTGCCATTCCAGCGCCTGCGCCGCCTCGCCCCAGAACCCCTCAGGGTCGCGCAACGAACGTTCGTAGATCTCCTGGTAGCAGTCCATGTCTCCCCCTTGCCGTGGCTGCATGTTGTTTTTGGCCCTGAGGACTCTCTCGACCAGCACCCTGATCCCCACTGCCACCAGTCGAGAGCGACCGGAAGGGAAACCCCTACCAAGCCTTGCTCTCCTGGCCTCCCTCACAAGCGGGGAAGGAAAGTGATCCGAGTCCAGATTGTCGACAATATAGCGTATGACACGCCATATACAACGAGAATATGGATTTTAAAACTCAATATTGTCAACAATCAGTCGGTGGGAGTCAGGCGCCGCAGTCGCTCCACCAGGGCATGGAGCCGCGCATCGGCAGGACGTTCATCGAGCAGCAGCCAGCGCTGGAGCTGGGGATCTTCTTCACCGAGCAGGCACCGGAAGGCGGCCTGCTCGGCAGCTGCCGCAGTGGCATAGTGACGTTCCAGGTAGGTCAGCAGGATCTCGTCGAGTTCGAGCATGCCGCGCCGGCATTGCCAGCGCAGGCGCGCCAGTTCCCGCTCAGATGGCATGTCCGAGCATCAGTTGCTTGATATGCCCGATGGCACGGGTGGGATTCAGCCCCTTGGGGCAGACCTCGACGCAATTCATGATGGTGTGGCAGCGGAACAGCCGGTAGGGGCCTTCAAGCGCATCGAGCCGTTCTTCGGTGGCCTGGTCGCGGCTGTCAGCGAGAAACCGCCAGGCAGTGAGCAGGGCCTGCGGTCCGTGGAACTTGTCGGGATTCCACCAGAAGGAGGGGCAGGCGGTGGAACAGCAGCCGCAGAGGATACATTCGTACAGACCGTCGAGACGTGCGCGCTCGGCCGGACTCTGACGAATCTCCTGCTCGGGCATGGGGTCCTTGCGCACCAACCAGGGCGTGACCGCGCGGTACTGCGCATAGAACTGGCTCATGTCCACCACCAGGTCGCGGACGATAGGCCGTCCCGGCAGCGGCCGGACGGTCACCGGCGCCTTGAGGTCGGCAACCGCGGTGATGCAGGCCAGGCGGTTGCTGCCATTGACGTTTACCGCATCCGAGCCGCACACCCCCTCGCCGCAGGAATGACGAAAGGCGAAGGACTCGTCCTGACGCTTGATCTCGAGCAAGGCGTCACGCAGCATCATGCCGCGCCAGGTTTCGATCTCGAAGGACTGCAGATGCGGCGCCTCGTCGGACTCCGGGTTGTAGCGCGAGACCAGGAATTGCACGGTACAGGCCCTCTTCAGTACACCCTTTCCTTCGGCGGGAAGCTCTCGACAGTCAGCGGCCGGGTGTGTACCGGCTTGTAATCGAGACGATCGCCCTCGCGGAAGTACAGGGTATGTTTCATCCAGTTCACATCGTCACGCTCGGGATAGTCCGGCCGGGAGTGCGCGCCACGGCTCTCGCGCCGCGCCAGCGCCGAGACCGCGATCGCCATGCCGCAGTCGACCAGGTTCTCCAGCTCCAGCGCCTCGATGCGCGCGGTGTTGAAGATCCGCGAATGATCACGCAGACACACGGCGTCGAGTTCCTCTCGCAGCGCGCGCAGCTGTTCCAGCCCTTCGCTCATGATCTCCTCGGTGCGGAAGACCCCGGCGTGATCCTCCATCGCCTTGCGGAAGGCGTCGCGCAGTTCGCGCACCGTCGGCCCGTCCCCCTTGCGATCCCAGCGGTTCAAGCGCGCCATCGCCTGCTCCACGCTGGCCTCGTCGAGCGGCCGGTGATGACGGCCTAGCTGCTCGCGCAGGTCCAGGCCGGCAGCACGCCCGAACACCAGGATGTCGAGCAGGGAATTACCGCCCAGGCGGTTGGCACCATGCACTGAAACACAGGCGCACTCGCCCGCAGCATACAGACCGGGAACGACCTCCTCCCCGGTGCCGTGCGGCACCAGTACCCGCCCGAAGCGGTCGGTAGGGATGCCGCCCATGGCATAGTGCGCCGTCGGGAATACCGGTAGTGGTTCTTTCGCCGCATCCACCCCGGCGAAGATGCGCCCGGTCTCGCGGATGCCGGGCAAGCGCTGGTTGATGATCTCCTCACCCAGGTGATCGAGCTTGAGCAACACATGATCGCCATTGGGGCCACAGCCACGCCCCTCCTTGACCTCGGTGACGATGGCGCGCGAGACCACGTCGCGGCTGGCCAGATCCTTGGCGTTGGGCGCATAGCGCTCCATGAAGCGCTCACCGTCCTTGTTGATCAGGTAACCGCCTTCCCCGCGCACCCCCTCGGTAATGAGCATGCCCTTGCCGGCGATGCCGGTGGGATGGAACTGGAAGAACTCCATGTCCATCAGCGGAATGCCGGCGCGCAGCGCCATCGCCATACCGTCGCCAGTGTTGATATGCGCATTGGAGGTGGTACGAAACACCTGTCCGCAACCGCCGGTGGCCAGCACCGTGGCCTTGGCTTCGATCAACAACGGCTCACCATTCTCGATCTCCAGCACCAGGGCGCCGAGGATGGCGCCCTCGTCGTCACGGATCAAATCGATGGCAAAGTATTCGTCGAAGAAATGGGTACGCGCGCGCAGGTTCTGCTGGTACAGGGTGTGCAGGATGGCATGCCCGGTACGGTCGGCCGCGGCGCACGTACGCGCCGCCTGGGGACCACCAAAGTTCTGGCTCTGGCCACCGAAGGCACGCTGGTAGATCTTGCCATTGTCCAGACGCGAGAACGGCACCCCGGCGTGTTCCAGTTCGTACACCGTGGGAATGGCCTCCCGGCACATGTACTCGATGGCGTCCTGGTCGCCGAGCCAGTCCGAACCCTTCACGGTGTCGAACATGTGCCAGTGCCAGTTGTCGGGCAACACATTGGCCAGCGCCGCGTTCACCCCGCCCTGCGCAGCCACGGTATGCGAGCGAGTAGGGAACACCTTGGAGACCACGGCGACCCGGAAATCTGAATCTGCCAGTTGCAGGGCGGCATTCAAGCCCGCCCCTCCGGCACCGATGATCAGGGCATCGAAACGTCTGCGCGCCAGAGTCATTTAGTGCAACCTCGCGAGCAACAGCGCCTGCGCGGCCCACAGACCACAGGCCACCAGTCCGAAGCCGACCAACGTCAGCAGGGAGATGCGCAAGGCCAGCGGGCGCACATAGTCGATCAACACGTCACGCACGCCTATCCAGGCATGCAACAACAGGGCCAGCACATACAGCAGGGTGGCCACCGACATCAGCGGTTGCGCGAACAGCTCGCGCCAATGCTGCCAGTCGTCATGCCCGCCCGCCAACATCAGCACCAGCAGGTACAGAGTAAACAGACCGAGGTAGATGGCCGTGAGGCGTTGCAACACCCAGGCGCGCAGGCCCGATGCCGTGCGACTCATAACAGCCCCCATGCAAGCAACAACGCGAACAGCGGCGCGAGCAGCAACACCAGCCAAGCGGTGGTCCGCGCCATGCTCTTGTCCACTCCCAGGTCCACGTCGATCAGCAGGTACCGCAGGCCTGCCAACAAATGATGCAACACCGACCACAGCAGGCCGAACAACAGCACCACGCCCAGCGGACTGTGCATCCAGTCGGCGATCTGCCGGTACTCGGCCTCACTGCGCAAGGAACGATCGAGCAAATAAATCATGAAAGGCACCGCCAAAACCATCAGCACCCCGGTGATGCGATGCACGATAGACATCACCCCGGCGACGGGGAGATGGATCCGCAACAGGTTCAGATGAACGGGCCGACCCCCGGCATCCTTTAGCGACATGTTCATGGTCCGCATGGTTGGTGAGGATGACGCGATACCTGTTGCCTACCTTAACACCCGCGGGCGGCAACAGGGACTGCTTGCAAGCATGAATTGTTTCAATCCAAATATAGCAGGCACAAGGCAACACAAGATTCGCCTTGCATGGCTCGACGACCGGGCGCCCCTGAGCCCTCCATGGCGCGCTCCCGATACACCGCCGGGAAACTTCCACCAGCCCTGGGCGCAAATATCGAACCGCACTATAGCCCGCTCAGTTCACGCAGGTGACGAAACAACTTGCGCGCCGCCCCTGCGGGCTTGCCGGTGTCGCGCTCGCGGCGCGCATCGCGAATCAGTTGCCGGAGCTGTTGGCGATCAAGCCCTGGCCACTCGGCCACCGCCTCACCGATCAGCGCGTCACCCTCGGCGATCAGGCGATCGCGCCAGCGCTCCAGGCGGTGAAAGGCCCGGTTGACCTCGACCTGCTGCGACTGCCGGTCTTCCAGGTAGATCCGCAGGTTGTCGAAGTCCTCCTCGGCCAATTGCTTGAGGCAGTACTTGAGCTGGCGCTTACGCGCACCCGAGGGACGAATGGCGCGAACCTTGGCGATTTCGGCGATGGCGCCTTCATCCAGGCCCAGGCGTGCCAACTCGTGGTCGTTCAGTCGAGTCGCCTGTTCGAGCAACTCGGCGCGCGCGGCAATCTCGCGCTTGAGCGCAGTCTTGTTGGGGCGCTGTCCCCGTTCGCGTGGTGGATCTTCCTCGGTCATGCCGGCTCCAGATGTTCGATGAGCAATTGCAGGCTCTCACGCCCACGCCATTCGTTGATATCCAAGCGATAGGCGAGACGCACGCGTGGCGGCAATTCGGGGTGACGCTCCACGGCGCGGAAGGCAATGCCGTCGAGCGCTTGATCGCCGCCCTCGGGACGCAGCACCAGCTTCCAGTGCTGTTCACCGACAATGCGCGAGGAGAGGATTTCGAAACAGCCGTCGAACAGCGGCTCGGGAAAGGCCTGCCCCCAGGGACCGCCCGCAGCGATCTGCCGCGCCATCTCCAGGTTCAGCGCCTCCGGCGCCACCTCGCCATCCGAGGGTATCAGCGGCTGCAGATCCTCGGGCGCAAGCATTTCGCGCACCACCGCATCGAAGGCCCGCGCAAACGCAGCGAAATGCTCACGACGCAGGCTCAGCCCTGCGGCCATGGCATGCCCGCCGAACTTCTCCAACAGCCCCGGATGCCGCGCCGCCACCGCGTCCAGCGCATCGCGAATGTGCAGACCTGGGATTGAGCGTGCAGAGCCCTTGAGCCATTCCTCGTCGGCCGCCGCAAAGGCGATCACCGGCCGGTGACAGCGCTCCTTGATGCGCGAGGCGAGGATACCGATCACCCCCTGGTGCCAGTCCTCGCGGAACAGACACAGGCCCCAGTCGAGCTCGCCCTCGGGCCGCCACTCGGCGAGCATGGCCTCGGCCTGACGCTGCATGCCCTGCTCGATCTGGCGGCGCTCGCGGTTGAGACGGTCCAGCTCCTGCGCCAGCGGTCGGGCAGCTTCGAGCGAGTCGGCCAGCAGGCAAGCGATGCCGCGTGACATGTCATCCAACCGGCCAGCGGCGTTGAGGCGCGGCCCCACAGCAAAGCCCATGTCCGCAGCCCGCACCCGCCGGTGGTCACGCCCGGCGGCTTCCAGCAGGGCCAGGATGCCCGGCCGGCAATCGCCCGCGCGGATGCGTGCCAGTCCCTGGTGGACGAGAATGCGATTGTTGTGATCCAGGGGCACCACGTCGGCCACTGTCCCCAGGGCCACCAGGTCGAGGAACTGCGCCATGTTCGGCGGCTCGATGCCGCGCCGTGCAAACCAGTCCCGGCGATGCAGCTCGGCGCGCAGGGCCAACAGCACATAGAAGATCACCCCTACCCCGGCAATGGCCCCAGAGGGAAAGTCATTGCCGGGCGCGTTGGGGTTCACGATCACCGCCGCCTCCGGCAGGCGCTCGCCCGGCAGGTGATGGTCGGTGACGATCACGGGGATACCGGCGGCATTGGCCGCGTCCACGCCCTCGAGGCTGGAGATGCCGTTGTCCACCGTAATCAGCAGATCAGGAGCGCGCTCGCGCGCCAAGGCCACGATCTCGGGTGTCAGGCCATAACCGTACTCGAAGCGGTTGGGCACCAGGTAGTCGATATCGGCATGGCCCATGGCGCGCACCGCCAGCAGACTCAGAGCGCAACTGGTGGCACCATCGGCATCGAAGTCACCCACCACCAACAGGCGACCGCCGGCCTCCATGACATCGGCGATGCGCGCCGCCGCACGGTCTGCACCGGTCATGCGTCCCGGCGGGATCAAGGCCGAGAGGGAGCGTTCCAGCTCCCGCGCCTCACGTAGCCCGCGCGCGGCGTAGACGCGCCGCAACACCTCGGGCAGGTCGGCGGGCAGGTCGACGCCATCCAGCGATACCTGGCGGCGTTCGATACAGGGGACAGCAATGTCATCGGACAGGGAACAGGCGGTCACGGCGATTCATGCGGTTCGAGAGAGTGGAGATAGTACCATTGCCTACATGCCGACGAAGCCGACAGAGTGGCGCCTCCGCGCCGAACCGCCCCCACTGCCCGCCGACGAGATCCACGTCTGGCACGCGCGCCTGGCCGATCTGCCCTGCCGTCGCGACTGGCTGGACGATGCCGAACGCGCACGCCTCGATGCGGCCACCCCAACAAGCGACTTCTGCACCAGCCGCAGCCTGCTGCGCTACCTGCTCGGATACTATCTCGACTGCACGCCCCAGGCTGTCCCCATCGTGCTCGAGCCGGGCGGCAAGCCCGCCCTGCGAGCGAATGTGCTGCACTTCAACCTCAGCCATGCCGGCGGCCAACTGCTGATAGCGGTCGCACGCGACCTGCCGCTCGGCATCGATTGTGAATCGCCGCGCCCACTGCGCCACGCCGCACGTATCGCCCGCCGCCTGTTCGATGCCGACGAGCACCGGGCTTGGGAGGCTGGCGGCCGGGATCTAGCCCACTTCTTTCGCCTCTGGACCGCCCTGGAAGCTCGCCAGAAATGCCTGGGCGGCGGCCTGTTCGGCCAACGCCCGAACGACATGCCGCCGGCTTGCCGGACATTCGATGTCGCGGGCCTGCCCGCCTGCCTAGCCTGGCAGCCGGCGAGTCGCCGGCCACGGGTCTGCTTGTGGCGCTGGAACGGCAAGTTATAATCGCGGCCCTCACTCCACCCGGCGAAACATCATGGACCCGATGCAGATCCTCCTGCTCGCGCTGGTGCAGGGCCTGACCGAATTCCTGCCCATCTCGAGCTCCGGCCACCTGATCCTGGCCCCGCGCCTGTTTGGCTTTGCCGACCAAGGCCTGGTACTGGACGTGGCAGTCCACTTCGGCACGCTGATCGCGGTAGTAGGCTACTTCAGGCGTGACATCTGGCAGATCGCCCGCGGCTGGCTGTTGGCCCTGCCACCGGGCCGCCCGGCCAACCCCGAGGCACGCCTGGGGTGGGCCATCATCATCGGTGTACTGCCGGTAGTTGTGGTCGGCCTGCTGCTCAAGGACTTCGTCGAGTCGGAGCTGCGCCAGGCATGGATCATCGCCACCACCACCATCGTCTTCGGCCTGTTGCTGGGTTGGGCCGACTGGCGCGCGCGGCGCGAGCGCGACATTGCACGACTGGGTCTCCGCGACGCGCTGCTGATCGGCCTGGCGCAGGTGCTGGCGCTGGTGCCCGGCACCTCACGCTCCGGCATCACCATGACCGCCGGCCTGATGCTGGGCCTGACCCGCGAGGCCGCCGCGCGCTTTTCCTTCCTGCTCTCGATACCGACCATCCTCGGCTCGTCCATCCTGATCCTGCGCGACGTGCTCGCCGCGCCCGAAACGGTGGACCCGGTGATGCTGGCCTCGGCCGTGGGGTTTTCCGCGCTCACCGCCTGGGCCTGCATTCATTACTTCCTCGCCTTCATCGAGCGCATCGGCATGTGGCCCTTCGTGATCTACCGGTTGCTGCTGGGCGCGGTGATCCTGCTGGTACTGGCCGGCTGATCAGGCTAGCCCGGATGTTTCACCAGCATCCCGAGAGCCGGCGGAATTCGCAGCCGTTGTGGCGCCGGTTTGGAGCGAAAGGGATAGCAGTCGCTATCGCTTGAGTGAAAACCAAGCCACAGCGAGCGAGAAACCGCCGGAATCGGGATAGAACAACGCGGGGTACAAACTGTAACCGACGATTGGCGTCCCTTTTTGCCATTTTTGCTCGATCATTCAGCCCCTTGGGCTTCGAGCGTTATTCGGCAGGTGAAATATTCGGGCTAGGACACGCGGCGGCACCAGCCAGCGCAACTCCCCGCAGCCGGGTCGCGCCCCGGCCCAACCGTCGATAGCCAGGTCGATGCGCGCCAGCGCGGCAGTAGGAAGGCGCAAGCGCCCGCCCCCGACCAGTATCGCGGCCAGCTCGCCCAGTGCCGGTTGGTGGCCGGTGATCAGCAGGCGTCGCACCGGCTGGTCGAATCCTTGCAGAAAGGTCAGCAGGTCCTCGCCGTCGAAGACGTAGAGGGCGTCGCGGATCTCCACCGGGCAGTCCCAGTCGCCGGCACGATGCGCGCGCCGCAGGGTATCGCGTGCGCGCCGCGCCGGCGAACTGAGGGCGAGATCAGGCAGCTCCCCGGCCCCGGCCAGCCAGCGGCCCATGCGCTTCGCGGCCCGTTTGCCCTTCCCCTTCAGCGGACGCTCGAGATCCACCGCACCGGTGTCCCAGTCGGACTTGCCGTGCCGGAACAGCAGCAGGGTGCGCATGCTTTGCGTCAGCGGGCGTCACGCCCGGCCAGGCGCAGCCAGGTATCAACCACGGTGTCGGGATTGAGCGAAATCGACTCGATGCCCTGTGCCACCAGCCACTCGGCCAGGTCGGGATGGTCGGACGGCCCCTGGCCACAGATGCCGATGTACTTGCCCGCCCGGCGCGCTGCCTCGATGGCCATCTCCAGCATCTTCAGCACCGCCGGGTTGCGCTCGTCGAAACGGTTGGCAACCAGCGCCGAGTCGCGATCCAGTCCCAGGGTAAGCTGAGTCATATCGTTGGAGCCGATGGAGAAACCGTCGAAGTGGGCGAGGAACTCGTCGGCCAGCACCGCGTTCGACGGCAGCTCGCACATCATGATGATCTTCAGCCCGTCCTCACCGCGCCGCAGGCCGTTGTCGGCGAGCAGGCCGATCACCCCCTCGGCTTCCTCGAGCGTACGCACGAAGGGCACCATGATCTGCAAGTTCTTCAGACCCATGGTGTCGCGCACGTAACGGATGGCCTCGCACTCCATCTCGAAGCAGGGACGGAAACGCTCACTGAGATAGCGCGAGGCCCCGCGGAAGCCAATCATGGGGTTCTCCTCGTGCGGCTCGTAACGTTCGCCGCCGAGCAGGTTGGCGTATTCGTTGGACTTGAAGTCCGACAGACGCAGGATCACCGGCTGCGGCGCAAAGGCGGCAGCGATGGTGGACACACCCTCGGCCACACGCTTGATGAAGTACTCACGCGGCCCGCCCCAGGCGGCGATACGTTCGGCGAGCTGCGCGCGCAGCGTGTCATCGAGCTGCTCGAACTCGAGCAGCGCCTGCGGGTGGATGCCGACCATGTTGTTGACGATGAACTCCAGCCGCGCCAGCCCGACCCCTTGGTTGGGGATCTGCGCAAAGCTGAAGGCGCGCTCGGGATTACCGACGTTCATCATGATCTTCACGGGCGCTTCAGGCATCGAGTCGAGCTCAACGCGGTGCACGTCGAAGGGCAGCCGCCCTTCGTAGACGAGGCCGGTATCCCCCTCGGCGCAGGACACAGTGACCTCAGAGCCGTCCGGGATGGTGGCAGTGGCGTCCCCGCAGCCAACTACCGCGGGAACACCCAGCTCACGCGCGATGATGGCGGCATGACAGGTACGCCCACCGCGGTTGGTGACGATAGCCGCTGCACGCTTCATGATCGGCTCCCAGTCGGGATCGGTCATGTCGGTAACCAGCACATCACCTTCCTGTACCTTGTCCATATCGTCCAGGCTGAAGATGACCCGCGCCACGCCCTGACCGATGCGCGCGCCAATGGAGCGCCCCTCGGCCAGCACCGGACCACGCTCCTTCAAGGCGTAACGCTCCAGCAGCCGGCCGCTGTGACTCTGCACTGTCTCCGGCCTCGCCTGCACGATGTAGAGCTGCCCGTCGAGGCCGTCGAGCGCCCACTCGATATCCATGGGACGCTGGTAATGCCGTTCGATGGCCATGGCCTGACGTGCCAACTCCTGGACCTGGGCATCGTCGATGCAGAAACGATTGCGCTCGGCCTCGGGCACGTCCACCACCTGTACCGGGCTGTCACCGCCGACGGCGTATACCATCTTGATTGCCTTAGCACCCAGGGTGCGCCGCAGCACCGCCGGCCGCCCCGCCTCCAGGGTAGGCTTATGGACGTGGAACTCATCGGGATTGACCGCACCCTGCACCACCATTTCACCCAGGCCATAGCTGCCGGTGATGAACACGGTGTCACGGAAACCGCTCTCGGTATCCAGGGTGAACATCACCCCCGAGGCGCCGATGTCGGAGCGCACCATCTTCTGTACTGCGGCCGACAGCGCCACCTGACCGTGATCAAAGCCCTGGTGCACCCGGTAAGCAATGGCGCGGTCATTGAACAGCGAGGCGAACACCTCGTGTACCGCGTGCTTGACGTTGTCCAGGCCCTGCACGTTGAGGAAGGTCTCCTGCTGGCCGGCAAAGGAGGCCTCGGGCAGGTCTTCTGCGGTGGCCGAGGAGCGCACTGCCCAGCTCGCCTCAGCCCCGTACTCCGCCTCCAGCTCACGGTAGGCCGCCTCCAGCGCCTGCTCGAAAGCCGGCGGAAAGGGCGTCTCGAGTATCCATTGCCGGATCTGCGCCCCGACCTCGGCCAGGCGACGCACGTCATCCACGTTCAACTCCGCTAACAGCGCATCGATGCGCCCGGCCAGACCGTCATGGGCCAGGAACTCGCGGTAGGCCTGTGCCGTGGTGGCAAAACCGTCGGGCACCCGGACCAGGCCATCGGCGGTGAGGTTGCGCAGCATCTCGCCGAGCGACGCATTCTTGCCGCCAACCTTGTCTACGTCGCTCATCTGCACGTCGTGCAGGCGCAGGATGTACTCGCTCATGATCTCTTTACCATCGATCGGAAAAATGGATTAGACTGGATCGCGTGTTAGGTCCTCAGCAGTCTAGGGCTTTTGAGGCAGTCGCGACACCTTCAAGCTTCGAAAATTTTCAATACTTAAGGCCCAAATGAACCGGATCCGAGTCAAGAACGACGGCAACAAGATTTCCATCGCCATCCAAGGCGACTTCACCTTCGACCTCAATCGCGAATTCCGCGAGGCCTATCAATCCTGTCCCTCCAACGCACAGTTCGAGATCGACCTGCGACAATCCGACTACATGGACAGCGCCGGGCTGGGCATGCTGTTGCAACTGCGTGACTATGCCGGCGGTGATTCGGCACGCATCGCCATCACCGGCGCCAACGAAACGATCCGTAGCGTGCTCGAAGTGGCCAACTTCCACAAACTGTTCACAATCCGCTGACCCGGTTCAGACCGTACAGTGCCGCTACCCGGTAGGCCTCGGCCATGGTCGGGTAGTTGAAGGTGGTGTTGGCAAAATAGCGAATGCTGTTCGCCTCCCCCGACTGCGCCATGATGGCCTGGCCGATGTGCACGATCTCCGTGGCCTGTTCACCAAAGCAGTGGATGCCCAGCAGCTGCAGGGTCTCACGATGGAACAGCAGCTTGAGCATACCTACGTCACGGCCCGCGATCTGCGCCCGCGCCAGGTTCTTGAACTCGGCCCGCCCAACCTCGTAAGGCACGTTCTGCTCGGTCAGTTCGCGCTCGGTGCGACCGATCGAACTGATCTCGGGGCTGGTGAAGATGCCGGCAGGCACCTCCTCGATCAGGCGGTAGTCCACCTCACCCTGGGCGATCAGATGGCCGACGAAACGCCCCTGGTCGTAGCTGGCGCTGGCCAACCCCGGCGGTCCCGCGACATCACCCACCGCGTAGATGTGCGACTGCGCGGTACGAAAGTTCTCGTCCACCTCGAGTTGCCCACGCGAATTGGCCTCCAGCCCGATGGCCTCCAGGTTCAGCTCGTCGGTGTTGCCAGTGCGCCCGTTGGCCCAGAACAGCAGATCGGAGCGGATCTGCTTGCCCGAGGCACAATGCAGAACCACGCCGTCGTCCAGATACTCCACCCGTGCGACCTGTTCGTTATGAAGGATCACCACGCCCTGATCGCGCAGGTGGTAACCCAGGGCATCGGTGATCTCGTCGTCGAGAAATGACAGCAAGCGGTCGCGCGTGTTGACGAGGTTCACCTTGACGTCCAGGTTGGCAAAGATGGAGGCATATTCGCAACCGATCACCCCGGCCCCGTAGATGGTGACGCGCCGGGGCGTGCGCTTCAGCTCGAGCACGGTGTCACTGTCCACCACGCAGGGATGTCCGAAGTCGATCTCCGGCGGACGGTAAGGGCGCGAACCGGTGGCAATCACGAAATAATCGGCTCGCAAGAGCTGTTGCTCCCCGTCGCCCCGCACCACCTGCAGGGAATGCGGGTCGACAAAGCGCGCCGCACCGTGATACAGCGCCACCCGATTGCGGGTGTAGTAACGATGGCGCATGCTCACCTGCCGTTCGATCACCTGGCCCGAGGTGCGCAGCAGTTCCGGCCAGCTGACATCCATGTGCCCCAGGGTATGCTCGAACAGCGGATGATGCCGGTAGTCGGCCAACAGCTGGATAGCATGACGCAGGGCCTTGCTGGGGATGGTGCCCTTGTGGGTACAGTTGCCGCCGACCTGTGGATAGGCCTCGACGGCCGCCACCGACAATCCCTGCTTGGACAGCTTCATGCTGGCGCCTTCGCCGCCCGGCCCGGTACCGATCACGATCACATCGTAGGATGCCGCCATTGCTACTCCAAGGTTGAACCAACGCTTCAGAACCTTACTATAGAAGTGCCAACACAACAGCAGGATTGGATGCCTCAATGCCCCACTTTTCCAAAAATCCGCTGGCCAACCTGGCCCTCGACCCTGGCGCCATCGACCGCACCATCAACCTCGACGGGTCAGACGAGACCGCGGCACTGGCACGGGTGGAACGCCTGATCGCCCAGGCGCCACCCGGCCAGTGCCTGTTGCTGCGCTTTCCGCCAGCCGCCGGTGACGGACGCGAGACCCTGTTCCAGCCGCTGGGGCGTTTCCTGCTGGGGGCGCGGCGCGCCGGGCGCATCGCTCGCTGCCTGCCGGCAGCCGACGGCGCCGGCTATGTGATCACCCTGCCCGCTTCGACCGAAGCGGATTGACGGATTCTCCACCCGTTCTATAATCCATGAGAACCAATGTAGAACGAGGAGCGTCCGCATGTCCCCCAGTCTCACCCGCCGCCAGCAGGAGATCTTCGACTATCTGGCCGAGCAACTGCCGAAGCTGCCGCACCCGCCCACGCTGGGTGAGCTGTGCCAGATGCTGGGACTGAAATCGCGCGGCTCGCTGCACAAGCAGATCCAGGCACTGATCGACGCCGACCTGGTGGAACCCATGCACAACCTGCGGCGGGGGATTCGCCTCACATCCCGCGGGAAACGCCTGGCCTTGGACCGGACCCGGGCGATCGAGGCGAACGACAGCGACGAACTGCCGATGTACGGGTACATCGCGGCCGGCCGACCGATCGAGGCCATCGCCAATCCCGACACCATCCCGGTACCGCCGGTGCTGCGTACCGAGAACCCCTGTTACGTATTGCAGGTGAAGGGAGACTCCATGATCGAGGAAGGTATCCTCGACGGGGACTGGGTGATCATCGAGCAACGCGATACCGCGCGCAACGGCGAGATCGTGGTCGCCTTGGTCGATGGCGAGGAGGCCACGCTCAAGCGCCTGGAAAAGCGTTCTGAAGAGATCGTTCTGTACCCGGCCAACAGCAGCATGTCACCCATGCGCTATCACCCCTCGCAGGTACAGATCCAGGGCGTGCTGGTTGGCCAGATGCGACGCTATCACTGACCCTTCAGTGTACCGGCGGCAAGTAACGCCCGTCGACATAATCGGTGAACACGCGTTCGATGGCCGAGTGTCGTATGGGTTCGCGGGTCAGATCCGGTTCCAGGTGCCATTCGGCCACGTAGGCCTCCTGCTCAGCACCGTCCACCAGCACCCGATACCAGGGCTGATCACGCCTCGGCCGGGTGCGTGCCACCGAGTCGTACCAGGCATCGGAGCCTTTGAATTCCGGGTCCACGTCGATCACCACGCCTCGGTAGTCGAAACGACGGTGATGCACGATCTGCCCGATATAGAATTTTGCCCTTGCCGCCATGTCTCGATCACTCAACTCGAATGCGCCAGCACGATGGCCCGGCGTGGCGCAGGATACCCTTCAATCGTACGGGTCCTATCGGCCGGATCGAGAAAATCTGAAAGGGATTGAAAGCGCATCCACGGTGTGGACCGCTGTTCTTCGACCGAGGTCACAGTCACGTCCACCACCCGAACATTGCGGAAGCCGGCGCGTGCCAGCCACCCCGACAAGGCTGCCGGACTGGGGATGAACCAGACATTGCGCATGCGCGCATAACGCCCGCCAGGCACCAGCACGGTCTGCGCACCCCCTTCCACCACCAGGGTCTCCAGCACCAGCTCCCCGCCGGGCCGCAGACAGTCACGCAAGGCCAACAGGTGGTCGATGGGTGAGCGCCGGTGGTACAGCACCCCCATGGAGAACACCGTGTCGAAGGCACGCAGTCCGGGGGGCACCTGCTCGATGCCCACCGGCAAGAGGTGGATATGGCGCAGCAATTGCGGAGAAACGGCACCGACCAGGCGACTCACCGCCTGGAACTGGGCGAGGAACAGCTGCGTGGGATCGATCCCGACGACCAGCTCCGCCCCCGCACCGAGCATGCGCCAGCAGTGGTAGCCGTTGCCACAGCCCACGTCCAGTACCCGCCGGCCCGCGAGCGGCGCGATGTGGGGCGCCAGCCGTTCCCATTTCCAGTCCGAGCGCCACTCGGTGTCGATGAAGACCCCGTGCAGGCGCCAGGGACCCTTGCGCCAAGGATGTAGTGTCATCAGGGCATCACGCAGCACCTCCTGCGCGCCCCCGCCTGCCCCCTCACCAACCTGGATCGTTCCGGCATCGAGACACAGCACATCGGAGGACGGAACCGGCATGGCCTCCAGCGCCGCCTGCCATTGCGGCCAATCGCCATGAGGGCGCAGGCTCGCCAAGGCGGGAGGCAACGCCTCGGCCCATGCGGACAAGCCGGCTTCCGCCAGCGCAGTGCATGCCGCTTCGAGCTCGATCATGTACGCGCCACGATAGAGACGAAATTGAAGCACTGGAACCATGGGTCGGCGCGCCGGAATCCAGCCGCGCACAAACGCTCCAGGTGGGTGGAAAGTCGCTCAGGCAACAGGACCTTTTCCAGTGCCGCGCGCTTCTGGCTTATCTCCAGGTCGCTGTAGCCCTGCCGGCGCTTGAAGGCATGGTGCATCTCGCATAGCAGTGCATCTGCCTCCGGGGTCTCACCAGCGATCTTCTCCGACAGGATGAGAATGCCGCCAGGCACCAGCCCGTCCTGGATGCGGCGCAACAGATCGGCTCGCTCGTCACGTGGCAGGAACTGCAGGGTGAAATTGAGCACCACCACCGAGGCGTTCTCTATCGGCTGCTCGCGGATGTCGGCCTCGACCAGCCGGATCGGCCGCGGGCTGTTCGCCACGTACTCGCACGCACGCGTCAGCATGGCCGGGGCATTGTCCACCGCAACGATCTCGCAGTCGTCGTGCGCCAGCCCCGCCGCCATGGCCAGGCTGGCCTCACCCAGCGAACAGCCCAGGTCGTACAGACGGGTTCCCGCCTGGGCATGCTGCGCAGTGAGCAGTTCGATCATGTTGATGATGGCGGCGTAACCCGGCACCGAACGCGAAATCATGTCGGGAAAGACACGGGCGACCGCGGCGTCGAAGACGAAATCCCCGACCGGGCCGGGACGCTCGAAGAGACGATCGCGCGATTCAGTCAAATTCGGACTCGAGATAGTCGAAGGTCAGTTCCTCGCCACGCCGAATGGCACGGGTGGCGTACAGATCGAAACCGTCAAAGGCCGTGTTGCCGGGACGGCTGTGGTTGAGGTAGCGCAACAGGTTGCGCCCGCTGCGCCCAATGGCATTGTCCTCGTCGCCTTCTTCATACACCCAGAGCACATAGGGGCCATTACGCTTTGCCTGCGGCCCCCAGTAGGTCCCTATGTACTCGCCCTTGCGGATGGCGCGCGCAGCGAACAACCCGGTACCGTGGATGGTCGACTCGGCCGCATACACCCACTCGCGCAACTCGGCATTACGGATACGCTTGTGCTCGGTCATGGAAGCACTCCAGGTGCCTCAGTCAACGCGACAACGATAGCTGTACACCTGCATTATCGACTTGAGCTCCGCCAGGAGCTGCCTGCGCTCGTTCAGCGACAGGCCTGCTGCCTCGGGCAAGGACTCACCCTTCTCCAGCGCCGAGATGTCGAGCCAGACCTGGGCACAGCCCTTCTGACAGAGGCGCTCCAGGCACTCTTCGATCAGGCCTTGTCGGGACATAGCGGCGACACCTGCAAAATAGACGACAGCCTATTACACCAGAGCGCACGCCTGGAACGCAAAAAAACCCGGCCAAGCGGCCGGGTCCACAAGAATCTGGTAGGCGCGATTGGACTCGAACCAACGACCCCCACCATGTCAAGGTGGTGCTCTAACCAACTGAGCTACGCGCCTGTCTCTGCAACAGGCGAGCGATTATACGGCGCCTTTTCGCCCAGTCAAGCCCGTGTCCAGGCCAAGACGCAAACGAGGGAGGAATTCATGGGGGGCCTGAGCGATCGAACGAGCACGGCATGCCCCCCCTATGCCGGACTCGAGCGAACGAAGTGCTCCCTGGGTATTCAGCCCACCCATGCGGCCAGGCCTGGTTATTCTGTCGAGCGTACCTCCCCTGGCAGGACGAGGAAAGGTGACATGCTCCCGACGAGGAAAAATCCTGCAATTACAAAAACGCACGTATTGAAAAAGGTAAATATTCCACCAAGGACAGCGGTTTGTGCTATTTTGTGTTCAATATCTCATGTCAAAAACTCACAAAGGAGCCCCTGAACACGCACCCTCCCCTCCCCCATGAAAGGGAGCAGGTTGGGAGAGGAAATTTGGAACAAGTGCCTATACCAGAGACTGACCTCCCCGCAAGTGGGATAGACACTTTTTCAGAGGTTCCCAAACGACGGGGAAAAGAGACAAAAGTCTTAAAACCAGATGAAATTTTCGGTCCTGTCCTGGCTGCCCGTCGCCATCCCGGACACACGAACACGGATCCCGTCGCAGGCCCCTGTACAGCCAGGCGCTGCCACCCATGCGGCTCACCATACGATAGCACCCATTCGGACCGAATTTTCCTCGTTCGGCAGGGCCGTATCGCTGAAAACGATCGCTTAACGCCTGGACTGCGCATCGATCGACAATACAAGGAAATGCCAACATGCAGCCATGCCCGGTTCTGATAGCCGACGACCACGCAATGATTCGCGAAGGGCTTCGCGCCATGCTCGAAGACGTGGAAGACCTAGAGGTCGTCGGCGAAGCCGTCGATGGCCAAGAGGTCGTCTCGCTCGTTCGCAAATACAACCCCCGGATCGTGTTGATGGACCTCACCATGCCGCGTCTCAGCGGCATCGAGGCCATCCGCATCATCAAGAACCGCCATCCCGAGATAAAAATCATCGTGCTGACAGTTCACAAGTCTGAGGAATTCATCCGCTCCACCCTCGATTCGGGTGCAGACGCCTATGTCCTCAAGGACGATTCCCGAGAGGAACTGCTATCTGCCATCCGACAAGTGCAACGTGGACAGACCTTTCTCAGTCCGGGTATCGCCTCGATGGTCGTGACCGGTTTCCTGCACCGGTCCGGGACAGACAAGCAATCGGCCCGAAATGACTCGCGACAAACCCGATGGGACACGCTCACCAAGCGTGAACGTCAGACCACCAAATTGATTGCAGAAGGTTACAGGAACAAGGAAATCGCCCGCATCATGTCGGTCAGCCTGAAAACGGTCGAGAAACATCGCTCCAACCTGATGCGCAAGCTCGACCTGCACAGTGCCTCGGCGATCACCACCTATGCGATCAAGAACAAGCTGCTCTGTATCCCGGGGTTCGATGACACTCCGGAGCAGGAACAACCCTGACGGAAATCCAACCGGCCCCTCGGGGACGATCAGGCACACGCAGGAGGGCCAGTCAGCCGCGTTACCGACACCAACGGCCATTCGACCTTGATCCGGGTACCCCGCTCTGGCGCGGAGTCTATCTGGAAACGGCCCTGCGCAAACTCCGCCCGCTCCCGCATGCTGAGCAGCCCCAGTCCTCCGACGAAGCCCTTGGACTTGTTGATCTCCATACCTACGCCATCATCGCAGATCAACAGAACGAGGTTTTGCTCCATCACGTAGAGATTAAGCGAAATATTCCTCGCGTTCGCATGCTTGATGATGTTGTTGAATCCTTCCTGGATGATCCGGAAGATTGACACCTTGATCTCCTCCGGGATCTGGTGTTCTTCGACATCGATCTCCGTATCAAGATGGATATTCTTGGTCTCTTTATCAAATTCACGGCAGAACCATTCAATGGTGGCAATGATGCCAAAATGGTCCAGGGTAGCCGGCCGCAAGTTCATCGCTGTCCTTCGCACCTCGTCGATACCCACTCGCAAATTCTTGAGGATTTTTCGTAACCGCTGATGCGACTGCCCATTCAGCTTCCTCTCGACGTCCTCTATCGCATTCTCCAGTGCCAGCTTGATGCCGCTCAGGGTCTGACCGATGCCGTCATGCAGATCGTAGGCGATACGCTGACGCTCCTTCTCCTGGACGTCAAGGTATTCACGGTACAACGACTCGAGGCGGTGTTTCGACTCCTCCAGCGAATGCTGCACCCTGATAAGGTCGGTATTGTCGATGACATTGCCCAGCAAGGCCGCTCTGCCCTTGTAGATGATCGGAGCGGCACTCTGACTGAGCCATAGCTCGCGTCCTGCCCTATCCCTCGCCTGGACCAGAGAAGGTCCACACATGATGCCGCGAGACACGCCCCCTCCCGTGGAGTCTGGCAAATCGGAAACATTGACTACGTCCTCGATCGGCGTACCGAGCAGTTCCTCCACGGTACGGCCAAAGATGGCGGCAAAGCGTTCGTTGCAGAATACGATCTTGCAATCGATAACCACGTAGATCCCTGTCTGTGTGATACTGGAAAGCGTGGCATACCTCGCTTCCGACTCGCGTAGCGAACGCTTGTCCCGGATATGCGCCTGGATCTGTCGCTTGAGGCTCTCGTTCGTGCGATTGAGTAAGACGGTGGCTTCCTCCACCTTTTCGCGGAGCATGCAATTGTATTGCTCCCGAAGTTCATCGACCGCCTTTTCGCTGCTGATATCCTGAATCACGATGGTGGCATGAACATCGGAGTCATGATCCGGGGGGGGAGATTCATCGTACAAGCGTCGGATATGGATCCTGAAATGGCGCTCGGTGAGGGGATCCCACAATTCCTTGGTCCATACCCGGGTGGTCAGCAAGGCCTTTCTGCCTTCGTCGAACGCCATCCCCAAGACGCAGCCACCTCGTTCACAATCAGAATGCATCAACTCGTGACAATCGACGCCCCGAACATCCTTGATGTCCTTGGAAAACCACGCTTCGAGAGTACGATTGGAACGGATTACGCGGCCATTGTGATCGACCAGGAGGATCAACTCCGGCAGCATGTCCACGGTCCGCTCCCATTCCTGCTTGGCAGCAGAAATGGCGTATCGAGATCTTTCAAAAGAACGCGAGCAGAACCAGCGATCCAGTTTCAAGGAAACGATACCGGCTGCGACCTCCAGCGCATCGATGTCATCCTGGCTCAGCAAACCGGCGTTGTAGACAGATACCGCAAGCAGCCCCACCACCCCCTGCCCATGGGACGATTCAATGGGGAACTCGATCACCGGCATACCTGTTGGTACACCGGCCATCAACGACAAGGTACGCAACAGTACCGTATCCATTCGCCGCCCCGTCTCGGAACAAGGCTGTCCTGAGCTGTCCTCGAGCGACTCTCGCAGCATGGACGTTCCATCGACAGAAACCCGGTACTTTCCTCCGATACTGACATAGACATCGGAACCATTTGGCGATGAGGGCAAATAGATGAATGCCCGCTCAATATCGAGCTTTTGATAAAGGACATCGAGCATGGCCTTCAGCGACTCGACAAAATCAAGTGGCCGGTTGGCGATGTGGACAAATTCCTTGACGAGTCGGATCACAGACATACCCTCTTCCCCTGTCCCTTGCGCCAACGGAAAAGCAGCGGAGGATCGCTCTGCTCCGGGGAACACCCCAACCGCCGTTCAATACCATGTTTCCAACCCCATCTTCGGCGGAATGCCGCACTGCCCCTCGCCGTCATGATCAATAGGCTCCGTTGTGCTGCAGGAGCCCCTTCATCTTGCGCTTGAGTTCTGCCGTCGCTTCACGCGCATCACTATCGTCCAGGATGGCGGTTGGGGTAATAAGCACCAGCAATTCGGTACGCGAACTGCTTTTGCTCTCTTTCCCGAACAGCCAGCTGAACAGCGGCACGTCCTTGAGCCCGGGGAGGCCACTATTGGAGTTCTGGTTGTCATCCTGGATGAGCCCCCCCAGCACGATGGTGTCACCACTGGGTACAGCAACCGAGGTCTTGATCTCGCGCTTGTTGATGGTCGGCGAATCGATACTGGAAGTGGTGGTGCGATTGACACTGCTCACTTCCTGGTGAATGTCCATGATCACCTTGCCACTGTTGTTCACCCGTGGCGTGACCTCGAGTGACACCCCCGTGTCTCGGAACTGGATGGTACTGGTGATCACCGGGGCATTGCCGGAGGTCGACTGGCTCACTGTCTCGGAAGTGCGTATCGGCACCTGGTCACCCACCGTGATGGTAGCCGTCTTGTTATCCAGCACCATCAGGGAAGGCGAGGAAATCACCCGAACCTTGGTATCACTGGCCAGGGCATTGAGCGCCACCGCGATCCTGTCGGCACGATCGACGATGGAGTAGGAGAACCCGGGGACAATGGCCGCAACGCCGGCAGCGCCTAGATCAAGCTGGGCGGTCCCTGTCTTGCCACCACTGGAGTTACGGAAATACCACTCAAGGCCGAAACTGAACTCGTCAGTCAACGAAACCTCGATGATCGAGGCCTCGACAAGCACCTGGTTCGGCGAGACATCCAACTTAGTGATCACCCGCTCGATTTGCTTGTACTGCTCCGGCGTCGCCATGATGATGAGTGCATTGCGATCTTCATCGGCAATGAATCCTACGTCGTCCAGTCCGTTGACACTGGGGAGCACAGAGGTCTGCAGGTTCATCTTTGACATCAGCGACGCCAGTTGCGTTGAGGTCTTCTTTTCCTTCTTTCCCTTGTCCTGCATGGCCTGGACTTGTCCAGGCGTATCTACAGCCTTTTCGCCTCGTTTCGAGCCATTCGACGATTTGCCGTCGCCCCCCTGCATACCACCCATCAACTGTTGCAGCACATCGGCCAACTTCTTGGCATCGCCGTTCTGCACGAAATAGACATACATGCTGCGCCCAGCCGACAGCTCGGCCCGGTCAAGGCGCTTTATCCATTGGCGAATATCCTGGAGGTACTTCGGCTGCGGCGTGATCGCCAGCAGGCTGTTGATCCTTTCGATTTCGATCAATTTGACCAGTTGTTTTCCGCCCTCACCGGCAAGCGCATCCAGGATCAGTTCCAACTCACGCGTAACCGCCTTGGCATCCACCGACTCCAGAGGAAACAGGCCAACGGACATGCCCGCCATCTGGTCGATATCGAAGATCTCGACAGTCTTGAGGTAATCCAGCAACTCACGCCGTGTACCACGCAACATCAAGAGGTTGCGATGGGCATCGATCGATACACCACTCTTGGCCTTGTGAATGGACGACAGGATCTTCTGCATCTCGGTCGCCGAGATATAGCGCAAGGGCACCACGATGTTCTGGTACCCCTGGTCCTGTGACACCCGGGTTCTCGGCGCCAGTACAGAGGTAAGGCCGCTGGACTGCGGCACGATATTGTAGATGCCGTCCTTGAACACGATCACGGCACCGTAGTTGCCCAGCAAGGTCTCCAGCGTAGGCAGCAGATCCCTGCGCGAAAGCGGCGTTGCCGTCTGCATGTACACCGGGGTCGCGGCGAGATTGCTGTCGATCACGTAGTTGACTTTGAGGATATCCCCCAGCACGACCCGAGCGATCTCGCGCATTTCTGCGCCTTCAAACTTGAGTGTAAATTCGCCCTTTTCGCCTTTCCGGGCCGCCACCAACTTGTCATCGAGGCGCGCAATGAACACGCCGCTGCCACGGATGATCTCGGCGCGATCGTGAGGAGCAGGCTGTGCGGCCAAGGAAGCTGCGCCACTCACCTTGGCGCCCTCCCCCCCGGATGCAGATGGCATGGCGGTAGTGGCTGCCGCCTGAACACCGGCCGCGTTGTTCGCTGGTGTTGCGCCCACGGGGCGTTCAGACCTCGTCGACGAGCTGGTACTTGCACAACCGTTCAGCAATAACGCAACCGCCAGCGAGAGTATCCCGAGGCGGCCACCTTCCCTTTCCTTTGTACGACGTTTTTCCCCAGTCACTGATCTCTATTCCTTTTACTCTTGTTGCTCTGTTACAGCTCGCGCATTCTTTTACGGCGGCTCAAGTAAGGATTACGCGGAACACCCGCTCCACCAGCGGCACCGCCCGCCTTCCCCTGCACCGCCCGAGGCGTGACCAACGGAAGCTCCACGGTGCGCTCTCCATGAGTAAACACCACGCCGTCATCGGCAAGTTCCTGCAAGGTCCATCCCTTGTAGGCCTCACCTTTGCTCAGGCGAATTTCCTTCTTGCGTTTGCCGTCGGAAAGAATGGCGGTGCGGGTATCCGGGCCAATGACGATACCGGTCAGGCGGAGCTCACGTATCGCTGCGGGGGGCCGTGCCACGGCGCTTGACACTGCCACGCTGGGAGGCCGACGATCGCGGCTGAACAACGGGCGACGGGTTATCTCGGCATAGGCTGACAGATTGGAAACCGGTGAACGGAGCGACGGGAACAGCGGTCGTGCCTCCTTCCCTGATTCAGGCGACATTGTCACCTCTCCCGGTTGCAGGCCTCGGTTCCACTCCAGCCAGATGAACCATGATAGCGCCGAAATCAGCAGGGCGTTGATACTGACCTGCAGCCAGTCCCTGCGCACTCTCATGTTCCTTCCCCAGCTGAATCCATGTAGGCACTCGCCTTGAGACGGACATCGAGCAACTGCACGGAAGGATCTTCCGCCTGGCGCACCCGCCCGACCACCCGGCTACGAATACCCGTTACCACCAGCTCATCCACGAACACCAGAGGATGGCTGGTCACCAGCTTGAACAATACCTGTTGCAGGGCACCGATATCACCCCGCATGCGTGCATCGACTATCACTTTTCGGCGGCCGTCCTCCAGGCGAGTCTCATGGGCCTGGCTGCTGACCAGTTTGCCCTTGGCCTCGGTAATCCTGGAACGCACCAGCTCCTGCAACTCCGCAGAGGCCAATGAAGGCGTGCGGCTCTTGAGGAAATAGCCGGCCCGACGCAAGACTGAATGCCGTCTCTCGATCTCTGCCTCCAACGCCGGCTTGTCGGCCGCGATTCGACGGTACTCGGCCAGGCGACGCTCCATCTGCGCGATCTGCTCGCCGTTGGCACGATACGCTTGCAGCACCGGCCCGATGATCAAGACCGCGACACCCCACAACAGCAGCCCGAGGATCCCCAGGGCCAGCATCCGCCGTTGCCACAATGGCCATGAACGACTCATTCTCCCGCCTCCTCGAACGCCGCCTGCACATTGAAGCGGTCGGTGTCCGTGCTGGAGATGCGCACCACCGGCGCGGCAAAGCGGGTTTCCTTGAACAGCGGTGAATTCTCGATCAGGGACAATACCTTCGAACCGTCCTTCGATTCACCTTGCAAACCGACATGGCGGTCATCCACCTCCAGCCGCAACAGCCAAGTATCGTCGGGAAGAACCCGACTCAGTTCGTTCAGATAGCTCAGGGGACGCTCTGCTGCCTTGCGACGCTGGACTAGGAAATGGTAGTCATCGGCCAGAGCCGACAACTCGGTGGAGAGTTTTCTGGACTGTTGCACCTCGCGTTGTACGGATGACAGGGCAGACTCCAGCGCACGAATATGACGCTGTTGATTCCAAAGGGGCAATATCGCTGCCACTACCAACAATGCCAGCATCACCCAGGTACTGATCCGGGCCAGGCGCTGCATGGGCGTGATACGGACATGCCGCCGCTGGCCTTCGAGAAAGTTGGGCACCACTGGAAGCACCGGCATCTCCGAGCCGCCCTCGGGGTCTTTCACCGTGACAGCCGTCGGCTGAATGCCCAGCACCTTCAACCTGGCTACCAACGCCTCAAGCTTGCTGCGCTGCACGACATAGAGTCGTACGCTCAGGGTTCCTTCCAAGGGGTTCCGTGCCAGCCCGACATGGTCATAGGACACCATCTCGCGCTTGAAAGGTGTCAGTCGATCGATCTCGAACCCCAGCACCTCGCGCAGATTGTCTTCGGTCGCCAATGGCAGGGTGATGTCACGCTGCATGACCTGATCCGGGGGAAGTTGCAGGATGACCTCTTCGGCACCCGCGGCCTGCGCCTTCACCCGTTCGGCAACGCTGCCATCAGAGGTTGCGCTGTGTACCCCCATCAGCTGCCCCAATCCCTGTTGTCGTCCCCCTTGCCACAAGCGCGCCTCAAGTTGCTTTGAGGTGGCATCAATGAGCACAATCCGCTCTTCTGCCCCAAGCATGCGCCTTGCGAAATGCGGCAACAGAGTGAAGAGCTCCTGCCGCCACCAGTGAACGAAACGACCGGCACTGCCAAGCAGGCGTTTGATCATGTCCCCCAGCATCCGGACATCCATCCACTGTCGCGTCGCTGTATCCTTCAACGCCTGCTCCGCCATACCTATCCCTATCACCTTCAGTGTCTCTGCCAGGAAGCGATGCGAAACCCGGCACCCTGCCCTTTTTCGTGTACAACTATAGCCTTCACGCGCACAGTCGTCCGGTTGTTGATGCGCGCCTCGACAGCCAATGTAAAAGCAGGCCCGCTGTCCGACGTCACATAGGGACTTCCGGCCAACGGGAACGATGGAGGCGGCTGGCCTTCCGCCAGCCGGTCCCGCCGTTCCTGCAGGTAGGCAGAAGCCGACGCTGCCGTCATTCCCGGTATAGCACGTAGCACGAGCAACGACGCAAACTGCGGGTTGACGTTTGCCGCTCCCGTATAGACCGTGAAGCCATCACGTACCCTGTCGAACAGCGCCGGTGTCATGCCCAGCACCTGGCGCAATTCGTCCACGCTGTCGAAGGGCGCATCCTTGGCACCATGGACTACCCCCTCGTGGCGATAATCCCTGTCTTCGGCACCGTGCAGACGACGCAGGTGGTCTTCGTCGCGCCAATCAAGGATGGCATCGGTGAGCGCATCACCCCGCTCGAAGGAAAGCCCAGCCGCCAGCATCACACCACGGATCAATTCACCGGATGCCGTATTGAGATCGACCTTTCCCCGTTCATCGTGAATGAAACCTTCCACATCGGCGCGCCCCAACCGCACACGATACGCGCTCTCTGGTATCGCCTGCTCCCCGGGCGCGGAACGCGTCTCCAGTACATGCACCAGGTAATACACCCCGCCTTCGGCAGCAGCTCCCGCCTGGGCCGAGCTGACCAGGTTGCCCACCAGGCGTTGCTGAGTTCGATACTGGGAAGTCACACCAGAGGCAATCACCATCAACAACACGACCACCCAGAGCACCGCGACCAGCACCACGCCCGCCTCCCGGGGGGGCTGCAGGGAGTCCAACGACAACAGACGAACGGGAGTCATGCGCCCGCTCCCACCTGTGCGTATACCGGTATCACCATGCGAACCGGAGTCCCTCCGGCATTGGAGCGGGTGATCGTCAATCTCACCCGTTGCGGCAGTACCGGTTTGTCGATCCATTCGTTATGCCACCCTGGATTGCCCTTGCCATCGGCGCTGCCGAAATAGGCCAGATCGAGCGCGGCGACATCACGCATCAACACCAGTTCCTTGCCGGCGACAGAGGCCGTACGGCCGTTCGCTGGTTCGAAGGGCCGGAGACGCATCACCAGCACCTTGCCATCGTCCACCGATCCTAGCTGGAGGAGCTGGCGGTACACCCCCCCGGGCCTTATCCCCCGGGGCATGCGCCCGACGAAAGAGAGCCTATGCCGTCTCCCGCTAAATTCGACCACCCGCCCGCGCCCCTGGACATCCTCTACCAGGGGCAGCGCTTCTCCGACCTGTTGCCGAACGACGCGCCGCGCCGAACGCAGCCAGTCCGCCTGTTCCGCATGCTGTCCCAGACGCTCCCAGGCTGCGAGCCCGGTATGCACACCCTGCACCGCCAAGGGCACCACCAGTAACACAATGGTGATGGCGATCAGCATCTCGACCAGGGTAAAGCCGGCGACACCAAGCAGTCTGGCATCGAGGTGATGTTTCACGGGGTCGTCCCCAGGCGCAACGAGCGCAGTTCCAATACGTAGTCGTGGCGCTGCGAAACCCAGGAAACCTCTACTCGCACCTTATAGAGGATACGAGGGGCGATACCGGATAACTCCTTCGTCCCTTGCGGAGCCAGTGGCTGCCTCTCGACCGTCCACTTCACCCCATCATCGGTGACGCCCTGCTGCGAGCCGATGGTCACAGGGGAGTCCGCGCCAACCATGGCCAGCTGCGCCTCCGCCACCTCGACCGCCCGTTCGTATCCCATGAGCTTGTGGGTGCCGGACAAGCTGCCGGCATACACACTCAGTGCCGCAGCCATCACGCCCGCCAGGATGGCCAGCGCCACCAGCACTTCCACCAGCGAAAAACCGCTGGACTCACGATGCAGGATCACTGACCGTTTCACGATGGACCCTGCCTGTCATCGGCTCGATCACATAGTGATAGCGCCGCCCCGGCGCCCCCAGGTAGAAACTGCCGCTGCTTGCACTGCCATCCGGATGGAAACCGAGCGATAGCTGTTCGCTGCCGGCCTGTTCGGCTGCCAGATGCATTTCCTGTGGCGGGTGGAAAATCACCCCCACCGAGGGCGCAATACGCTGCCGCTCGAAATCGACGATGACGTTCACGGGTTTGCCCAGGGTGATGGCATCGGTACGCGCCAGTTGCAACAGGCGCACTACCTGGCGCGACGCCTCGCGCGCCTTGAGTGTCGTGACGCTGCCCGAGAAGGCCGGCATGACGAGGGTGAGCACAAAACCCAGCAACACGATCACTACCAGCAGTTCCACGAGCGTAAACCCCTTCCCTGTCTCTCTCGCCGTTCCTTGCATGATTCATTCCCAACTGACGATATCCTGGCTCTCACCGCTCCCGCCTTCCTTGTCATCCACTCCGAGGGAATACAGGTCGAAATCGCCGTGTTGCCCGGGAGATCGATAATGATAGGCATTGCCCCAGGGGTCCCGCGGCAGCGTGCGCTTGCGCAGGTAGGGGCCGTTCCAGCTTGCCAAGCCCGCCGGACGCTCAACCAGTGCCTTCAGGCCCTCTTCGGTGGTCGGATAGCGGTTTGCATCGATACGGGACATGTCCATTGCCGCGGCCAGTTCTTCGATCTGCAATTTTGCTGTCCGTGTCTTCGAATCCCCCAGATGCTTCATCACCTGTGGCCCGACCAGGCCCGCCAGCAGTCCCAGTACCACCAGCACCACCAGCAGTTCGATCAGGGTAAATCCCCCGGACTGCGTACCTTTTTCTCTCAACTTGTTCTTCATCGTTTTCCTTGTCTCAGACAATTTGCCTACAGGGGCAATTCATTCACGCTGATGATGGCCACCATGATCGACATGATGATCCCGCCGATTACCAGCCCCAGGCCCACGATCAACACCGGCTCCAGTATCGACAACATGCGCCGGGCCGCCTTGCTCGCCTCGGCTTCATAAATCTCTGCAACCTTCGCCAGCATGCCCTCCAGGTCGCCCGTCTGCTCTCCCACCTTGATCAGCTGCAAGGCCAGCGTCGGGAAACAGGCCGCTCCGGCGAAGATCGCCGAGAAACTCCCGCCATCCTTGAGGATCTCCGTGCCCTGCCGCGTCAGGTCGGAGAGTACCCGGTTGGACATGGCGCCACTGGCCAGCGGCAACGCCTGCATCAAGGGCACCCCATTGCCCAGCATGGTCGCCATACTCCGGCTGAAACGGGCCACCTCGATCTTTGCGATCAGATCGCCGAGCACCGGCAATCCGAGCAGACGGCGATCCCAGCGCAAGCGTCCCACAGGCATCTGCAGGCGGTGCCGGATCCACAACAGCCCCCCCAGTACGCCCAACAGCATCGCCCACCAGTAGGTGGCGACGAATTCGGCACTGGCGATCACCACGATCGTGGACAGCGGCAGCATCTCTTCGTAACCCACGAACAGGGCCGAGATCTTGGGCACCACAAACACCAGGATGAGCGCGATGGAAATCAGCGCCACCACGAAGAGCACCAGGGGATAGAGCGTAGCGGAGACGATTTCGTCCTTGAGCTCCCTTTCCCGCTGGAGATAGGCACTCAGTTCCCCGAGACCGGGCCCCAGAGTGCCAGCAGCCTCGGATGTCTTGACGATGTTGATGTAGAAAGGTGAAAAGACCTTGCTCGCCGATGCCAGTGCAACGGAAAAACTGGCCCCGTTGCGCACCTGCTCCAGTATGCGATCGAGGACACGCCCTACCGCCGGGGACTCACTGGCGTTACGCGCAATGGAGAGCGCCTCTTCCAGCGCAATGCCGGCCTTGAGCAACACCGAGAGCTCCTCGGTGAGCGCAGCCAGATCCGCCGACGACAGGGCACGCCGTCCCATTTTCCAGCTCGGCAAGGTGAAACGTCGTCCACTGCCTTCCGTCCGCTCGGCGTGCAGGGGGATGAGGCCACTGCCCTGGATCCAGCGGATCACCGCGGCCTCGTCTACATCCTCGCGCTGTCCTTCCACCTCTTCGCCATGGGGCGAGACCGCCTTGTAATGAAATACCGGCATGTCCGCTCAAGCCTCCTGGGTGACGCGCAACACTTCTTCGAGGCTGGTGATCCCGGCCGCCACCTTGCGGAGCCCCTCTTCGTACATGGTGCGCATGCCGGCGGCACGCGCCACCTCCTCGAGGCGATGGGTCTCGGCCCGTTCCATGATGAGTTCGCGCATGCGATCGTCGAGGATCAGCAATTCATGGATGGTGGTCCGTCCGCGGTAGCCGCTACCACCGCAGTGGTCACAGCCGCCTGCGGTATAGACCCTGTCACCTGCCGGCAGACAGGCACCAAGCCCGGGCACCCGCGCTTCGAGCAGCGCGGTGTATTCCACCGGGCGCCGGCAGTGTGTGCACAGCACACGCACCAGGCGCTGCGCCACCACGGCGTTCAGCGTGGCGGTGAGCAGGTAATCCTCCACCCCCATCTCCAGCAAGCGCGCCACCGTGCTGACGGCATTGTTGGTGTGCAGGGTCGAGAGCACCAGGTGTCCGGTGAGTGCCGACTGGATGGAGATCCGCGCCGTTTCCAGGTCGCGCATCTCACCCACCATGATCACGTCGGGGTCCTGACGGACGATGGAGCGCAGGGCGTTCGCAAAGGTCAGGCCAATGCCCGGCCGAGCCTGGATCTGATTGATGCCCTCGAGCTGATATTCGACCGGATCCTCGACGGTGATGATCTTGCGCTCCGGCGTATTCAGCAGACTTAGCGCGGAATACAGGGTCGTGGTCTTGCCACTGCCGGTCGGTCCGGTCAGCAGGATCATCCCATGAGGCAGGCCCAGGACTGACTCGAAGCGTTCGCGCGTATCGTCGAAGAAACCGAGCGCAGTGAAATCGTGCGCGATACTCTCGCGGTTCAGCAGGCGCAACACCACGCTCTCTCCATGCAGGGTCGGCACGGTGGAGACCCGTAGATCGTAGTCCCGCCCCTGCACGCGCAGGCGAATCCGCCCGTCCTGCGGCATGCGGCGCTCGGCGATGTCCAGGCGTGCCATGATCTTGATGCGCGACACGATGGCCATCCCCATTTGCGCCGGCGGCGCCTCGACATCGCGTAACACGCCGTCGATGCGATAACGCACCTTCAACTCGCCATCGAACGGCTCGACATGGATGTCCGAGGCCCCCAGTTCCGTCGCGCGCTGAAACAGCTGGTTGACCATGCGGATCACCGGCGCCTCGCTCGCAAGGTCCTTCAGGTGCTCGATATCTTCGTCGGTCGCCGGATCGAAATCGGCCGGGGCAGCCTCGTCTTTCTCGGTTGCACCGCTCTGCCGATCGATCGCCGCCTCTATCTCGCTGGCCAGCCCAACCCGCAGACACAACGAACGCCCGCAGGCAAAGGTCAGCATATGCCTCACCGATTCGTCCTGGGGATCGGCCATGGCCACGACCACTTCTTCGGACGTGGCATGCAGCGGAAGCACCAGGTTGTCCAGCAAAAAGCGGATAGACAACAGGTCTCCCAGCACCGGCTGTTCGGGATAATCATCCGGCCCGACCAGTTCCACCTCGCACAGGCTGGCCAGTGCCTGCTCCAAGTCCCGTTCGCCGACAACGCCCAGTTTCACCAGCAGCCGCGCCAGCCCCGGCGTACCTCCTTGTTCGGACTGCACGCGCTTGACCCGCGCCAGATCCACCGGCCGCAGCTTGCCCTCGCGGACCAGATAATCCCCCAGATCCATGTTGGCATCGGGCCTTGTCAGTGTTTTCAATTTCGCCATCCCTAAAATCCTGCCGGTTACCACCGGCGTGTTGCGTGTCCAGATCGAGCGCCAGTCCCCGGACTCCCGAAGAACTGCCTCGTCATCCCGCGCAGGCAGGGATGGCGATGTCCCGTGCCATATGGCTTACATGAACTCAGTTACCCTATATACCGCCGTACCTCCTGAAAAACCGAGCAACGCGCCCAGCTTCTTGAAATATATAAAACTCACGATATACAATATGTTTTTATTATAACTCAAATACACCAACGAAAGGGGAATCCAGGAAATAAAACAAGTGATCATGATTATAAAAATTATCGCCCATCTCCCCATCCTCACGTATCGTCTGCTCCCCAGCCATCGCCATCATCGACCCTCCGACTAGCACGGCAACTGTGAGCACCCTGGTCCATACATTGAAACCGCTTCACCTCATGGCACCGTCCATTCCGTGACCGCCGTCCACACGGGCCGGGGGCCAGCGGCGAGCTTGAGCAGATAGCCGCCCTTGGCCGCAAAACGTTGGTCGGGCGCCAGGCTGAGTCGTGGGTAGACCGAGGTATAGGTCAGGCTGTCCACCATGTGCTCGATCTGTTCGATCAGGTAGTCGCGAAAGAAGTAGCCGCGAATGAACGTCAATGCCTCTCCAGCAACCTTGAGCGCCAGGAAGGCATTGGCTTGCACTTCCCGTACCTCTGGTCGATCGATCCGCCGTGCGCGGAACCAGGCGGTGGCGCGCAACAACCGCCGCGCCATGTACTGCGGACGCTCGCGGGCATGCACCAGCAACACGCGGTCGCGAAGTGGCGCGGGGATCGACTCGATATCAAGTCCGAACAGACTGGAAGACAGGTAGACAGCGCCCTTTCCCGGCCAACTGGCCAGAGCAGGCCGAGCAGAATGCAGATCCTCCTCTGACAACCAGAGCGCCACCGGGCCCGGCCCGATCTCGCTCGTCAAATTCTGCCAGCCTTCAGCCTGTTGCGGGACATACAGGGTTTGCACCCGGTCCTTTCCCAGCACCTGCTCGAGACCCCGTGCCGCCCTGACGGCACGGGCATCATCCGGACGCACGATCTGGACGACGCGATCCTGCCCACCTTGCTCGAGGATATGTTTTCCGACGATACGACCTTCCAGGAAGGGCCCTTGCGACAGGTAAATCGAATAGAAACCCGCCTGATCGATCACCGGTAGCTCAGTGGTCGGGAACAGGCAGGGCAGCCGTTGTGCCTCGCAAAAATGATGAATGGAAGACCAATCGCCTTTCGCCACGCCGCTGAGCACCGCGAATACCGGTTGCTCCTGGTAGTACCGCGCGAGTTGACGCGGCCAGTCTTCCGGCTTCCCCGACAATTCCCAGATATGCAGGCGCCACTTTCGGTAAGGCTCGTAAAGCCACTGCTTGTGCCAAGGAGCATGTGCCGCACGGCGGCCCTCGTGACGCGTCTCGGTATTTTTCAGCTCGATGAATGCACGCATGACATCGATCAGCCCCTGGCGCTCGGCTGGTGTGACATCCCCCGCGATAATGGTCGCAAAATGAATGTCGTGATCGTCGACACCAGGCGATGGTGCAACCGACAGGCTGCGCAGGTAGGCAATCAGCGCATCCAACGCATCATCATCCAGGGAACTAAAACGAGGCATCAACGGATCGAGCGTCCCGCCATCGGCACCGACACCATGACGGATCGCCCGCCTTAGGCTCTCCATGGTATAGGCGGGCCTTTGCACTGGCGCCAAGGGGGGCTTGCTGGTCGGCAAGCGCAGAGGCTGAAAGAGGATTTCACCTGCCAGCGCGGGCACCACCTGGCTGCCTTCGTTGGAACCCATGCCGCTACGCCGGTGACAGGTAGCACAGATGGCCTGCTGCCCGCTGATGCGGATATCGCCCTGAACGATGGCGCTCACCGCCTCGCCTGAAGGCAGCTGCCCCTTGAGGTAGATCTGCTGCCCTGCCGCAATCGCAGCATCTGCCTCTGCTTCCCCCTCGGCGGCCCACACGGCCTGGGCGAAAAAGACCATCAGGGTAAGCAGCAGTGTACGGAATATGTTCATTATCTACCGTTTACGGCAACCCCCTGGTATTCCTGAATAATGTCCCCGGCTCGAGCAATGCCGTCCAGACGAATCCACTCCGAAGAGCCGGCAGGACGCAGGAAGGTCACCGGCTCATGGTTGACCTTGCTTCCGCGGTAGATGTCGAAGGCCTTCTGCACCGTGATGATGTTCTTCAGCTCACCCGTGAGAAACCTCCATTGAGGTCCTGCTCCATAGCGCTTTGCATAATCACGCAAACGCTCTGGCACATCTTTTTCGGGATCGATGGTGATGGAGATCATGCGCACCTGACTGGCCTCTTCGCCGAGGTTCTTCTGTACCTGATAAAAGGTAGCGCCAAGTACCGGGCAAATCGTCGGGCAGGTCGTATAGATGAAGTTCAGCAACACCGGCCTGTCCATCGGCAACTCCTGTGGCAGCGAGGTCCGGTGGCCGAAAAAGTCGACCAATTCCACATTCGGGACTCGATAGCGATGCACGGAGCGCTGATAGCCCACCTTCTCCATCGTCACACGATGGGCGGCATGGGCTGCCGCTCCCGCCTGTTCTCCCTGCATGGAATGGGCCATATGCCCCTCCATCTTCATGGACGGGAGATTGCCCGCAACCACACCAGACACCCCAGGCCCGAGCATCAGGCCAACCATCACCAGGTGATGGACGAATCTTCCTTCTTTCATAATCTTTCCTTCTTCTTCCTGCAATCATTCGCCTAAGGCACCATCGTGAACGGGCTGTCCACTGTCCCCTCGACACCTTCGACTCGCACCGCCACCGGCAAGCTGCCATAGCCCGCCACGAAGCCCTCGAGCTGTTTCTGCCAGCGGTTCTGCCGGGCAAACCACCACAGGTTGCGGGTCACCACCTGGCCATTGGCCAGCGTCACGCTCATCCTCAGACTGGCCTGCGAGCCCAGCACACTGGTTGTCCATACCACCAGATCGTCCCGCCCGTCCTTCTGGATGTACTCCGCACGGAGCACATCGATGGTCAGGTCATGGCCGTTGCAATCCTGGTCGATCCCGTCGTGGGCAATCTCGATTGCACCGGGATGAATGCCGGCATCGTTGTCATTGCAGTCCACATCCGCGGCATAACCGTCGCCATCGGCATCGGCCGGATCACTGATCAACGTGATGGCGCTGTTGACCGCCCCCTCGATTCCGTCGATACGCACCACCACCGGCAAGCTGCCATAGCCCGCCACAAAGCCCTCGAGCTGTTTCTGCCAGCGGTTCTGCCGAGCAGACCACCACAGGTTGCGGGTCACCACCTGGCCATTGGCCAGCGTCACGCCCATCCTCAGACCAGCCTGCGAGCCCAGCACACTGGTTGTCCATACCACCAGATCGTCCCGGCCGTCCTTCTGGATGTACTCCGCACGGAGCACATCGATGGTCAGGTCATGGCCGTTGCAGTCCTGGTCGATCCCGTCGTGGGCAATCTCGATTGCACCGGGATGAATGCCGGCATCGTTGTCATTGCAGTCCACATCCGCGGCATAACCGTCGCCATCGGCATCGGCCGGATCACTGATCAACGTGATGGCGCTGTTGACCGACCCCTCGATTCCGTCGATACGCGCCGCCACCGGCAAGCTGCCATAGCCCGCCACGAAGCCCTCGAGCTGTTTCTGCCAGCGGTTCTGCCGGGCAGACCACCACAGGTTGCGGGTCACCACCTGGCCATTGGCCAACGTCACGCTCATCCTCAGACCAGCCTGCGAGCCCAGCACGCTGGTTGTCCATACCACCAGATCGTCCCGGGCGTCCTTCTGTATGTACTCCGCACGGAGCACATCGATGGTCAGGTCATGGCCGTTGCAATCCTGGTCGATCCCGTCGTGGGGAATCTCGATTGCACCGGGATGAATGCCGGCATCGTTGTCATTGCAGTCCACGTCCGCGGCATAACCGTCGCTGTCGGCATCGACCGGCCCCGGCATCTCGTCATCCAGGATGGTGAGCGTGGTGCTGCTGATCAGATCCAGCGATGATCCGCCGGTTGGCAAGGAGAGCACGACCTGTACGGTCTCCTCTCCTTCATAGATCGTATCGTCCAGGATGGGGACCGCGATGATCGCCTTGGCCTGGCCATCGGCGAAGGTCAGCACACCGGATACCGCCTGGTAGTCCTGTCCCGCCGTGGCCGTACCGTCCTGCGTGACATAGCTGACCGACACCGTCCCTGCCATACCGCCACTACGCACGACGGTCAGGCTCATACTGGCGACATTTTCGTCGATGCTGTAGCCGGACACGCCAAACCCCAGGGCACCGGAGGTGCTGGATCCCAGGTTGCTCACCAACCACTCGAAGGCCATCGGCACGTTCAGCATGCCGTAGCCGAAGGTATCGTCCGGCCCAGCAATACCGAGATCGGTCGCCGAGGCGACCAGCGCCGCCTCGATCTGGCTGACTGTGGCTGCGGGGAAGGCGCTCTTGAGCACCGCCATGGCACCGCTGACATGCGCGACGGCAAAGGAACTGCCCGACACCCAGTTGTAAGCCGTCGGCATCCGGTCGGTGGTCAATACATTGGCCCCGGGCGCGACCAGGCGCGGGTAGATGCCACCATCGCATGCCCCCGCCCCCCGGCTGCTCTGCGTATCGATATTGAGCTGATTGTCCACGCTGCCGACCGAGACCACGCCCGGATCGTTCGCCGGGCTCACGCTGGTATCTCCCCCTGCGCCATAGTTGCCACCGGCAAACACCACGGCGATGTCGGCTGCCTTGAGCAGCGCGATATCGGCCTGGAATTCCTGGTTGCACTGGTTGATGGTGCTCTGCAACGACCAGGAATTGTTGACGATGTCCGGAGTGTCGTCGGTGAGCGGGTTACCGTCTGGATCAAGCACCCACTGAAAGGCCTGGTGAATGACGCTCAGGGTAGAGAGATTGCTGTCGTCGAATATCTTGGAGGCAATCCACTGCGCCTCCGGCGCCATGCCTGTTTGGTAATAATAGGCACCGTTGCCTACCAACACCCCCATGACCTGGGTGCCGTGCCCGTTGACATCTGCTGGCGCAGCATGCTGGCCATGCGGATCGAACCAGCTATTGCTCCCTCCCCGGTAGTTGGCGGCGAGATCAGGGTGAGTGACATCGACACCGGTATCCAGGCTGGCCACCACGATTCCCTGGCCGGTGTTGCCAGTCGCCCATATCTGCTCCACTCCCGTGGCCGTCAGGTTCCAGTCCGTCGGTGCGTTGGGCGGGGTACCTGTGCCTGGCCCTTGGATGGTGGCGTCATAGATCACCCGCTCCACGCGGGGAATGGCTGCGATGCGATCGATAAGAAAGGCCGGGACGTTCAGCGCTACACTGTTACGCACCCACAGGGACTTCATCGGCCGGATATCGACACCGTATTGCTTCAGAAAACGCGTGAGGCGGCGACGTGAACGCTTCTCGCTACTTTGTAAGGAACCCACCATCAGCCTTCGCTTGAGGTGCTTTTTCTCCTCATGCCAGCGTGCATGGTCATGGGGGTAACGGCGTTCGACCTCTCGCCGGGCCAGGTCTTCCAGAACCCGAGGGGCGAGGGCATGGTGGAATTGCACGATTACCGGCACCTCCAGGTCGACCGGCGCGACCGACGACAGGCCCTGCAAGATCGGATCGACGGTACCAGCAGATACCAGGGCGCAGGCCAGCAGTGACAGCACCAGAACGAGCAGGCGACATTTCATGGGTTGGATTTCCCTTTCCTAGCGGCGCACGAAGCGACGTTGGACATATTCCCTGACCTTGATGTGTTCCGCCCGGAACTCACCGGCGACGATACTCACCTTGTCATCCGCCTTCACGTGCAGACCGGGATTGGAGAACATGATGGAGTAGATCTTTCCAGCATGTATGTTGTGTCCTCGGTTGGTGGTACGCAGGTAGCCGATCTTGGCCGCGCTCGGCACTCCCAGCTTGACACCGTCCTCCTCGGACTCGATGTACGGGTTGATCCGGCTATCGAACAGGACTCCGGCCTTCTCCGGGTTGACCACGCGGAAACGAAAGTCCAGGAATACGCCATCGGCCGTACTGTTGACACTGATCACCTGTACGCCCCAGTCGTCGATGAGCGACTTGGGCATGTCATGCTCCGGTTCGGCCATCTTCAGGCGGCTTTTCTCTGCCTCGAATATCCCCTTGTACACCTCTTCCATACTCGGCAGGTGATGCCGTTCCTGAGGCATGCTCCCCTTCCCTTGCACGACTTCAGCGGCGGCTGCCATCGGAAGACAAAAGGCCAGGGCCGTGATTGCGGCTACCTGCTTGAAGCGGGCTTTCCATCCCGGGATTTGTGTTACGTGCATGATGCTGTTGTTCCTTTTGCTATCTGAATGGTCCAATCTCGCCACGAGTGCCGGGGCGGCGAGCCGCCCCGGCCGCCCCCTGTCAGGGGATGTCAATGGCATCCACGTCCTGGCTGTTGGCAAGGTTGAGTCCCGTGCCGGTATAGACCAGTCTCCAGGTCCCGGTGGCCGGGTCATGGCTGACGACCGACTCGTCTTGAACCACGCCGAGGCCTGGCACCGTCATCCCCCGGTTGAGATTGAAGGACATGTAGTACAGGCCATTGCGTACCGTCAGGCCGTCGATGTCCGCATTGGCGGGAAGCCCCATGTTGGCCTGGCCGAATGTTCCGCGAATCTCGCGGCCACAGTTGGCGCTACCGAGCGTGCCGCCGTTCCACTTGTAGATGTCGGCATCATCGGCACCGGTCACCCCACCGACCGGGTTGTTGGCACCACCGGCCAGGGTCGAGAAGTACAACACACCGTTACTCACCGAAATGGCATCCACATCCTGCCCACTCGAGGTGTCCAGACCACAGACCGTGCCGTCGAAGTAGGTACTCCAGATACCGGTGGTTGTGTCATAGACCACTACATCCTCGTCCGGCACCTGACCGATACCCGGTACAGCCGTGCTGGCCCCGGCGAAGGAGACATAGATCAGATTGCCGTTGACGCTCAGGCCATCGATATTGGCACCGTTGGGAAGACCGAGATCGGCTACTGCATCGGAAGTCCTGACATAGCTCCCTGCAGCATCCATCGAGTACAGATCGGCATCATCATACGGACCGCCAACACCCGGCACCGAGCCGGCCCCCGCGGTCGAGAACATCAGCACCGGGGCACCCGGGCCATTCACCGTCACCGTGGCCGTCGTGGCAGCGGTATCGATCCCATCACTGGCCACATACCCAAAGGTGTCGGTTCCGGAAAAGTCCGTAGGTGGCGTGTAGGTACAGGTACCGCCGACCACAGTGGTCACACAGGCCACACTGCCACCTTGTGTCGTGGTCGCGTCATGGCTGGCAATGTTCAAGCCAACACCTTCCGGGTCGGAATCATTCGCCAATACGTCGATGACTACCTGGGTATTGCGCACCGTCGTTGCCGTGTCGCCCACTGCCAGAGGCGGTAGATTGGGCGCCGAGACCGTAATGCTTACCGTGGCCGGCGCACTGCTGTTGACCCCGTCGGTTGCCGTATAGGTGAAGCGGTCACTACCGGTAAACCCGCTGGGTGGTGTATAGGCACAGGTGGCGCCGGTAGTCGTGCCACAAGACACCGTGCCGCCCTGCACCGTGGTCGCATCAAAGGTGGCGACACGCAGGGCACTGCCCTCGGGATCGCTGTCGTTGGCCAGCACGTCGATGATGGGTACTGCGTCGGTGGTCGTGGAGACCGAATCACCCGCTACAACGGGTGGCTGGTTCGCATTCACAGTCACGGTCACCGTCGCTGCATTACTGCTGTTGGTGCCATCAGTGGCTGTGTAACCGAAGGTTTCGGTCGTGCCCCCAGGGACTGCGCTGGCATCATAGGTGCAGTCGGTTGGACCGCAGTTAACAATTCCCAGGGTGCCGGTGGTGACCACACTATGGATGGTGAGCGCATCGTTCTCGGGATCGGTATCGTTGTTCACCACGGGAATCACCACACTGCTGCCGGTCACGACGCTGGCGGCGTCATCCAGCGCGGTCGGTGCCTGGTTGATGCCGGCATCGAAGTTGAGGAAGCGCAACATGCCCCCAGCCCTGTCCCCGCTATTCGGATCATTGGGATCGCTGGGATTGGTCATGTAACCATTGCCGTCATACACGGCGTAGCGTCCGCTGCCGGGCGCCACCACAGTGGCATCTTTGGTCTTTGCGGGCGGCAGCATCACCGAGTACTGGCGCCTGCTTATCGCCGCTACGGGCGTGCCGGAGCTGTCCTGGTAGCTGTATCGCAGGCCGTCTTCCGCGTGGATCGACATGTCCATGCCCTGCAATACCGCCACATGCGTATCGGTAGTGATGCTGGCAAAGCGCAGCAGTGTCGTTTCCCCGGCTTTCAACGGGGACCCGTCTGTACCGGCGGTAATATCACCAAGCACCGGGTAATAGGGGGTGCCATTGACCAGGAACCAGCTCGGGTGCCGATCGGCCGCGGTGGTCAGGGTGCCCTGCGCCACGGCCTGGTTGAACCCCGGGTCGATATCACTGTAGAACAGCACGACCTCGTTGTCATAGCCCACGCCAGGATAAGCCTCTCCGGGCGCACTGTCCCTGGTCACCAGTCCGGCAAGTCCCATGTACACCTGCTTCTGCGGCCAGGTGCCACTCTGATAGATGAAGGTACCCGAACGATCAATGGCGTTGCCGCGACCCTTGCTCCATATGTAGAACCGCTTTCCGCCATTGGGTGCTGTTTCAGCACCGAAGGAACGTACTCGCTGAGCGGCACTGGTACGCGCGCCTATGGCGCCATCGTTCCAGGTCGGTCCCGAACCACCACCGGAGAAGGGCATTTCCTGCCCGGGGATGATGATCGAAGTCGGCTCGGGCAAGGCGTTGGTCAGATAGACCCGCAAGGTCGTATCGTGCGGCATCAGGTCCATCCGGGGCCCCGGTACAGCAGCATCGGCCAGGCTGTCGACACAAGCCTTGCGATCCACCTTGACCGTCAGGTCGTGGCAATGGGCTGCCGTGCCGTTTCCGGTATCCTCGACATAACCCCACATGGGCACGGTGGTGCCGTCCGGAAGCATCTTGCTATAGGACTTGGCGGCAAGGTAGAAATCCGCAGCCTGCGCTGCGCCTCCTGCGAGTGTCAGTGCCACCGCGATGGCGATCGGCTTGAGTCTGCTTTTCATGACATTATCCTTTTTCACTTTGTAACTATCCTTCTACTAATCGCCAATCGCGACGCTGGTCGGCAAAACGATGACCGCGCTGAGGCTGCCGCCGGGGAAGATATCGAAGGTGGTCAGTTCCTTTTCGGCATGTGAATGCCAGACGAAGAAATAACCACCATTGGGGTTGAGTCCACCCTCGCCCGGCGGCAAGGTTCCCGTGTCGCCCAGGTAAGGGCTACCACTCCAGAATCCGCCCAGCGTCAGCTCAGCCACGCCCGGCAGGTTCACCGGCAGCGGCTTGCCATGATCAGGACAGTATTCCTGTGTAACATCGTCGAACAGGTCACCGTCGTTGGATACGCAAGTGTGCCCGTTGGTGATGCCGTAGATATCCCATCCAAGGTCCTTGCCACTCCAGCTCCACAGGGCATCGACCGTCTGCATGGGTGCCGAGTTGATGGTGTTGTCCGATCGCCCGATGTCGGCTACCAGACCGTTGGACGACAACATATTGCCATCCCGTCCCACAAAGCGATGGTTCTCGCCGTGATAGTGGAAGGGGTGGCTGTCATGCCCACCGTTCACGTTGCGCACCAGGATCCGGTCGCGCGGATGTGCTGCGGCCAGCGACTCGTAGGGCTGGTGCGGAAACAGCGGATTGAAGTCCCCCTGGAGCAGGTCGGGATAGACCCGACCATTGACAAACCAAACCGTCGCGTAACGCTCGTGGTTGGTGAAATGCGTACGGTGCCCCAGTTCCATCTGCGCGTGGATATTGGGATCCAGGTCGCCCAGCAGGTAGAGATACTCGTGGTCGTAATCGGTCCCGGTACCGCTACCGTAGACCGTCTGACTACCGTCGGCCGGACGCACGATCAGCACGCCCAACAGGCCCATCTCGGAATGCAGCCCCGGATTGTCACCGTCCATGCTGTGATAGACGTAGGTGCCTGGCTTGCTGGCCGTGAAGGTGTAGGTCACCGGCGCTCCCAGCGTGGCCGCACGGGTGAGCAGGCCAGGCTGTCCACCGGTCGCCTGCACATTGTGCCCTGCGATCACCAGGGAGACCGGATCGGGGACCCCGTAGTTGTGCAGATCGATGGTGACCGTCTGTCCCTCGGTAACGATCAGCGTCGGCCCAGGGTACTGTGGAAGGTAGTATCCAGCACCTTCCGGGTGCGTGGCCCCCGCCCCCTGATCCAGATCACCGAAGCCCCACATATAGAGGCTGGAGCCCTCTGGCAGACTCATGTTGAAGGGTGCCGTGTAGAGGTTGAAGGCAGGCCCGGTTGGCCCACCGACCGGCGTGATCCCCTTGATGCTGTGCGCCTGGGACAGTCCCCAGGACAGCAGCGCCAGGACGACCAGCAACAGTCTGACGTGGCGTCCGTGACGCGCGTTTTGTTTTTTCATATTTCTCATGTTTCCAATTTCCTTGAACGCCAGGTCAGTTGATGACGATCTCTGTAATGAGCCCGCCATCAAGTTGCGTCTTGTTGCTCATCTGGTAGTACTCGGTAGCGGTAAGGAAATAGGTTCCTCGCGCTACACTGGAGGTGTCTACGATGACGTCCTTGGTTTCACCCCCGCCAAAATTGACCGAGGCCACATCACGATAGATGTTCTTGCCATCGATACCCCTGAGTTGCTTTGCACCGGTACCGACCACACGCATCTTCATCCCCGGTATGGTCAGGGTGAAGAAACGGTCGATACTGACGTTGGACAGGCGCAGCAACAGTTTGTGCCCCGTGTTCACCGAAATATGTGAACCGACGTTCTGCGATATCTCGCCGTTGTTCAGGGGCGTGGTATCGCCGGGCACGCCATTCAGGAATCCGTCGGTATCGCGTGGCGGGTGCATGGTTCCACCCGTCGCCTCGATCACGGTATCGGGATACCCCCTTCCGTTGATTTGCGGGTAATCCGTCTCCAGCGTGGAGAACGGCAAGGGCTGGACCTGGATATGGGCGTCGTGAAACTTCGAGTCGAATCCAGAGACCTGAATCGGCATCTCGGCGTCATAGGCCGTCGTGCCATCGCCGTCGTTATACGCATAACCCAGCGGTCCCTGTCCACCAAATCGTGGTGCCTGGGTCGCCTTGTCGGGATTGGCCACACTACCCCCGATGCCGGTACGATCCTGTTGGGCATGAACATACAGAATGGCCAGCATGCCCATCTCCATGTGCTCGGTCGCCTCCACGTGGCAGTGATAGAAGTAGGTACCAGGCTCTGCTACGTTGTAATAATAGGTCAGTGTCGATCCGCCATTGACGGCAAAAGACACCTCGGGCACCCCATCGAATACCGCCGCGGCATTGGGGAATCCGTGATAGTGCACCGTGTGCGGGTCGAACAGGTCCGGGCGCATCACCGTTCCCACATTGGTCAAGGACAGGTACAGCTCATCGCCCTGGTCCAGCACGATCGTCGAACCAGGCCAGCGCGCTCCCAGGATCCCTTCAGCAATCACATCCTGGGGAGGCACACCCGTGCGATCGGAAAAGCCGAAGGTGTACATGGGATGGCCGTCCGACATCTCCGCGAACCCGTCACCTGCCACCAGATGCATGCATCGGGTGGTAGGTGACGGCCGTGTCTCGCCCGGGGTGTTCCAGGTGGCGTCGCCATCTGCATCTCCCGGACACTGCACATTGACCGCGGCCATCGTCATACCCGACGCACCCAACAGTGCCAGCGAGACTGCCGAAGCCAGAAGGCGTTTTCTCAATTCGTATTTCATAGGGTTATCTCCTTGTCAAACCACTAAGAGAACCGGTTGGCCGACCGACTCCTGCCGAGCCGGCCAACGTCGTCTCAGTCTCGCTCAGGGCAGTTCGTCAGCCCCAATCTCATTGCTGTTGTTGATACGCGGATCACCATCGAAGTCCTTGGCCGGGTACCAGTTGGTACCCACGTTCCGCCCTGCCCCGACCGCCGGTGAGGCGGCCTGCAGGTGATAGTCGTAGAGCACACGGTCAGTCGGCAGACTGGCGAACTGCACTATGGACAGCGCGCCGAATGCCACCTGGATGAAGTTGCCTCCCTCATCGAAGGCACCTGCGGTCTGCAACACCGTAAACTCGGTGATGTTCACGCCATCCCTGCCTTCGTTGAACACCGGGTTCACGAACTGTGGATCGACCGAGAACACCTGCACACCACTGACGTATTCCGCCCGATTGTCGGCGTTGTCGGTCAGCAGGTTGTAGCGCAGGAACAGGGTGTCGCCAGTGTCGACATTGCCGTCCAGCACTGCGACATCGTTGCTGGCAGCAATGTTGTCGATGGTGCAGGCAGGCGGCGTCGTACAATCCGCCGGGAAAAGACCCGTCTCGATGGTCGTGGTATTCGGATCATCGTAGTTGAGCCAGAAGAACGAACGGTTTCCGAACACGATGTTGTTCACCACATCAAAGTCCGAGAAAGTCTTGTACTCGGTTTCACGCCCAATGCCGTTGACTGGCACATTGGTGATCGGGTCGAGCAGACTGAGCATGTCGGGCGTATGGATGCGCGACACAATACCGGAGGGCAGCGCATTCGACTGGTTCGGGAAGCCTGGCGTAAATGCCTGGGATGCCGTCGCCGTGGAGTCGTTTTGCGCGATGGTGTTGTTGCGGATATGAACTTCCAGTGAATCCTGAACGGTGATGACACCCGCCACGCCTGCCACGTTGTTGGTGATGATGTTGTTGTAGATACCCACATCCCACCACTTGTTGTGACGATAATTGGCGCTGTTGAGGATCTGACTGTTCACCACGTCCATGCCGTTGGCGCGCAGTACGGCGATACCACCACCATCACCGGCACCCGCCATGTTGCCGTGGATCCAGTTAGCGTTGACCACCACGTTGCCCGTACCTTCGGACAGCAGCAGCCCATTGGCCGCAGGCTGTAGCGGAACCTGACCGGCAATGTAGATGCCACCGCCACTGGCTGTTTTGGACTGGCTGAAGGACTCGTTGAACAGCACCTTGTTGTGCTGGATGAGGCTTTCCTTGGACAGGCCGATGTGGGCGATACCACCGCCATTACTGGCGGAGTAGTTGCCGCACACCCAATTGTCCTCGACACGGTACCGATCAGCCCCGGTATAGAGTGCAATACCTGCACCACCGGCGCTGGCAGATGAACCAAGCAGACCGTTCTTGTACACCATGTTGTGATGGATACGGATACGGTCGTTTACCGCATCGGTATAGACCGTGGCACCACCATTCCTGTGGGTCAGCGCCGGGTGGCCGACACGAATGCCACCACTGTAGAAGCCGGCGTTGGCAGTCAGCACATTGTTACCGATATTGAGGAAGCGGGCGTAGCCGTTGACCACGATACCACCGCCTTGGCTGGCACCGACGATGGTGAAGCCATCGATCCGCGCACCGCGGTTGGCGAGCAGGTTGAAGCGATTGGCTCCGCTAGCGGAGCCCGCCACGAAGATACCGGCACCCTCCTCGGTCGGGAACTTGGGAGCCCCCAGCGCCTGGAACAATCCACCCGCTCCGGCCTGCTGGCCAGGCAGCAGATCGATCTCGCCATTGGTGGGATCGCCATCCGTCAGCAGATCGATCTTGGTACGCCAGATTTCGACCTTGTTGGTCGGGATCTGGCGGGCGTTGAGTGTCACCACTCCCGCGCCAAAGCCTTGCAGCTTGACCGGCTTGTGCATGATGACCAATTCATCGTATTCACCCGGTGCCACCAGGATCAGCTCACCCGGGTCAGCGGCATCGATCGCCATCTGGATCGGGCCTTCACCATTGGGGCCACGTGGGTCGGTCGGATGAACCACGATCGGCAGAGACGTACCGGAAGCCGCCACGGTCACCGTGACGCCGAATTCCGATTCCACCGGCTGCGGCACACCATCGGTTCGGGTGACCACCAACTGGTACTCGCCCACCGCCAGGGTGGCTGGCACTGTTGCTGTCAGAGTGGACGGATCCCAGGAAGTAACGGTCATCGGCGTACGTACGCCGTTGGCGTCTTCCAATGCTACGGTACCGGCAACGGCACCAAAATCACGATGACGCGTGACCAAGCGTGGCGTGGCCATGGTGCCATCCCACTCGGGGTCCGGCACCTGTTCCTGTCCCAGGGAATGGATCATCAGCTGATCGCCGGGATAGGCGAAGGGACCGGTGCCCAACGTACCGTTCTCGACACTCTTCACCATCGGGGTGCTCTCCGGCAGCGCACAGTCGACCGGATAGGTGACCGGGTTGGTGTAGGCCGCGACCGGCACCACCGGGGTATCGAGATAGGTCGTCGAACCCGGCATGTACTGGAAGGTGTAGCAGAACTGGCTGAATGCCGGATTGAAGTACGGATCTACCACCAGCGCCGACACATCGCCAGCCTGGATGACGTTGCCAGTCAACGGATCGGTGGTACCGATCAGCGGATTGGGAACCGGACCCGCATCGTTCATGCAGACCTGCAGCATGTTGGGTGACATGCCCGAGGGATTCGGCAGGTTGACACTCCAGGTCGAGGGCACCATGGCGTTGTAGGCGCCGAACTCATCACTGTACACCCGGTTGACCTGCTTGCCGTTCCAGTCATAGAAGGCGACTGGCACGATGGGCGGGGCATATTTCTCGCCGAAGTTCGGGCTGTTCGGATTGAACTCGTTGGCCAGGTCATTGAGGATGACCCCAGTGACGTTGGCGGCCACCGGCACGTCCGAGACCATGAAGAAGTCTGCCGCCGCGTTTTGGGCCGAGGAAAGTGGCACCCCCTTCTGGTTACACGAGGGACGGATATCGCCAGCGAAGGGCGGAGCCGCTGCCGGATCGTTCAGCAAAGCCGAGTCGATCAGGTTGCTGCCATCGCCCGGGTCGGTACCGCTGCCGTCCTTGGTGAGCAGTGCGAAGTACGCTGGAACCGGTTCGGCAGGACCCACACAGGTGGGCGGCAGGGCCGCAAGTGCCGGCAGGAAGGATTCGCCGAAGTCCACGTTCTTGTGATGCTCCCGCATGGTCTTGTACCCGGAAGGCGGAGAGGCATCGACAATGTAGTCCGTGGGCAGCAAACCCAGTTGCAGGGTTGCAGCAATCTCGGGAGACACTGGCGGATTGTTGGGACCACCCACGATCACGTAATCGTAGAATTCGCGGATCTTCGCAGCGGCCGGTGGATTGACGCTATCGAGGTGTGCCAGATCGTATTCGTTGAAGGCATAGCCACCATCGAACACACCAGGACGCACCTGGTTCCAGTTGCGCATGCCGTCGAAGCAACGACTATCTGCAATACCCGGCATGCTGTTCTGCCCCTGGCAGCTTGTGGGCATGTTGTCGTCCCAGCTGTCGGTCCAGGTGACCGCAAGGGCATCGCCAAGATCAAAGACGCCATCGTTGTTGCGGTCCAGATCCTCGCGCCCCTTCAGGCACTCGTTACCGAAAATCCTGGGGTTGTTGGTACAGTTCGGATCTCCCCAGCCCAGCGGGTAATCGTCCACGTCCGCCAGGGTCACGACGCCGTCACCATTGACATCGTCGATCTGGCCATCATCGACGTCATAGACGCCATTACGATTCCAGTCGATATCGCCGATACCGTTGGGGAAGGAATTAGCAGGAAACAGCACAGGCGAATCGATATCACCGTCGGTATAGAGGGCGATCTGAACCCGGGGAATACCCGGCTCCCAACCTTCGGCAGCTGCGAACTGCGGATCGTTCTCTGCACGGGTGACCGTGTTGAAAACCATGCCACTGACGCCGCCGTTCTCGGCAACGTACTTGGGCGGCAAGCCCTGTATCACCGGGGTGAAGTCGAGGTTGAGGTATTCGGTCTTGCCGAAGTGAATCACATTGGTCTGCCCCAGGAAGCCCTGGAAGGCCTGGGTCAGTACCGGACCCGTCTCGGTACGCGACAGCTTGTCTCCGGTATTCGGGTTGATCTGTGCCTGAAGCTGCGGGGTGAGCGTGCCATAACCGGGGAAGACTTCGCCGGCAGCGGTGTCTACTGCTCCCCCGCCATCGACTACGACGGTGACGCCAGTGGCCTTCTTGTTGGTGAAGCCAACCTCGGCGACCATCCAGTTGAACCAAGGGAAAACTTCATCGAAAGGGGCAGCCCCTTCGAAATCTGTCGGGAAGCTCTGATAAACGGTGCCATCACGCCAGCGGATGTTCACCGGGCCACTCTCTGCACCCAACGGCGATTCGCCGCTATCCCAGAAACCGTTCTGATTAGTATCCGAGAAGACCCAGGTCATTAAACGGTTGAACCAGGTGAACACCGGCACATCGTCGAAAGCACAAGACTGTCCGCCATTGCAGGTACCCGCGGGATCAACCGTGAAGTTCATGCTCGCGATCACCGCATCCAGCGGCTTGTCGAACACCTTCAACTGGTAGTTGCCTGGCGGTATGTTGGGAATGGAGAAGGTGCTGTCGGGATTGCAAGGCGCCGCATAGCGATTGGCCCCGGGCTTGAGACCACCTTCATTGATGGCGATCCAGCACTGAGGGAAGGGACGACCGCTGTACAGCCGCGTATCGGTCGGGCGTGACATGTGCATGTCAGTAATGCGTCCGCTCACCGTGGCCACCGAAACGCCATCCGACAAGGTATTGCGTTCCTGGGTGAAACCGACGAACACGTGCGGTCCGGGAAGACCGAACTCCACCATGACGACAGGCTCCCCGGCCTTGACCCAGGCATCGATGACAGGCGAACCCTCGAGGGTCGAGGTCTGCACCCAGCCCGGCGCCGCCGTCACGATGACGCCATACTTGCCAGGCGCCACGTTCTTGAGGACGAGCGTGCCATCCGGGTTCGGGATCAAGGTGCCATCGGCACAGCTACCGTCGGCGCGTGCCGGGCAGCCTCCAGGACCTGTCACCGGTGTGTTCGTGTCCTGATTCACGTAGGTCGTACCCAGCGGGTTGCCAAAGGCATCCAACAACATGGGACCGCCGTTGGCTCCGTACTTGCCGGCAGGCTCCTCGAGCACCACCCGGAACTGACTGAAATCCACGTCAGCTGGCGCACAGGCGCCGGAACCCGGCTCTTCCTCAGGAAGGTCGGGCGCGCCGTTCAGCGGATAGCAATCATGGAACAGGAAGACCGAGATCTGCGCGGCCGGGATGGGATGCTCCTCGACCACCACAGTGACATCGTCGAGGCTGTCAGTGGGGTCCTTAGTATTGGGCAGGACGGTAACCGGCGCTCCTCCCAGGGCATAGCCGTTGTAAGGCAACACCGAAACAAAGTAACGTCCGGGACGAACCTGCGTCACCGGGGTACTGCTCGTATCTTCATGCCCACTGAGCGCCGATCCGGCCTTTGCACCCCACTGGACCTTCGCCGGGGGGTGATAGCTCTTGTGGAAGTTCAACGCCAGCTGCTGGTCGATTGGCGGAGGATTATTCGGGTCCACCGTGTAGGTGGAGTCCTCCTGCACAAGGTAACGGAAACCGGTGACCGGATTTCCATCGCCATCCACCACATTGATGTGGAAGCGTGCAGCCGGGGACACACCGGCCGACACTATCAGTGTCGTTGCCAGCATCCAGCGCATTCCCGTACTAATTCGTTTTAGATCCATGATGTTGCACCCATAAGTTCGATCGCTTGCGCGATACTCAACTGTTCCATTTCACCGCCAGGCTTCCTGGGCGGTCTCGATATGCATTGCGAGAAACAGCATTCGCAATGCCAACGCAAAATGTGCGGAGCTCTGCCCATTTCGCTGATGCCTAGTATTTGTGAATGGCGTCACGAACACAGGTAGTGCGAGACCCCATTTCGCGAGTAGGGTACGCACCGAAAGGTAGGGTTTGCTGGAAGGAACGGTGGGATGGCCGACGCCGAGACGCGTCAGCCATCGTCACCGACGAGTTGGGTCAGAGAATGGTCGGATCAGCCGCCAAGGCCATCGACATAGGCATCGCGGGCGGTCTTGGCACGTTCGAAGATCTCGAGCAGGCGGTCACCATCACCCGCTTCGATCGAGGCAGCCAGCGCCTCCATCTCACGCACGAAACTTCCCATGACACGAGACAAGGCCTCGCGGTTGGCGATACAGATGTCCCGCCACATCACCGGGTTGCTGGAGGCAATGCGGGTGAAATCGCGGAACCCACCGGCGGCAAAACGGAATATGTCGTCGTGCTCATCCATGCGCGCCAGGGCATCGACCAGCCCGAAGGCGAGCATGTGCGGCAGATGTGAAGTAGCCGCCAGCACCTCATCGTGCCGTGCGATGTCCATCTCGACCACCTCGGCACCGCAGGCAGTCCACATGGCGCGTACCTGCGCCAGTGCCCGGGGATCGGTATCGGCAGTCGGGGTAAGGATGACCCGGCGGCCGCGGTAGAGTTCGGCAAAAGACGCCTCGACGCCGGCCTGCTCGGTGCCAGCGATGGGATGTCCTGGCACGAACTGCGCCAGGTGCACGGGACAGGCGGCGGCGAAGTCGGCCACCACGCTGGCCTTGGCACTGCCGCCGTCAGTGATCACCGCCCCCGGCTTCAGCTGCCCGCAGATCGCTTCGAACACCGGGCGCATGGCCCCCAGCGGCACCGCCACGAACACCATGTCAGCCCCGCGCACCGCTTCGGCCGGGTCGTGGGTCCAAGCATCGATCACGCCCAGCTCGACCGCGCGTTCCAGATTGGACTTGCCGCGCCCGCAGCCGATGATGCGCCCGACCTGCCCAGCCGCGCGCAGGGCACGTGCCAGGGAACCGCCGATCAGGCCGACCCCGATCACCGCCAGGGTGTCGATGGGTGCCTCGCTCACAGCACCTGCTCCAGCGCCTCGAGGCAACGCGCGTTCTCTTCGGACAAGCCGATGCTGATGCGCAGCCCGCCCTTCAGCCCGTAGTTCTCCACCGGCCGGGTGATCACCCCCAGACGCAGCAGGGCCTGGTCCACCTCGCTGGCAGGCCGGTCGAGCAGTACGGTAACGAAGTTGCCCACCGAGGGGATCCAGCGCAGGCCCAGCGTGCGAAAGCCCGCTTCGAGTTGCGCCATGCCCTCACGATTGAGCTCCACCCCACGCTGCACGTGGGACGGGTCGTCCAGTGCCACGAGCGCTGCGGCCTGCGCCAGGCTGTTGGCATTGAAGGGCTGGCGTACCCGGTTGAGCAGATCGGCCACGTCAGGATGCGACAGCCCATAGCCAACGCGCAGCGCCGCCAACCCATAGGCCTTGGAGAAGGTACGGGTAACCACCAGGTTGGGGAAGGCCTCCAGCCACTGGCTGGCATCGGGATAGTCGGGCTCGAGCGGCGCAACGTACTCGAAGTAGGCCTCGTCCACCACCACGATCACCTCACCGGGCACCTGCTCCAGGAAGGCACGCAAGGTGTCGCGATCCAGCCAGGTGCCGGTCGGGTTGTTGGGATTGGCGATCCACACCACGCCGGTTGCCGGAGTGATGCGCTCGGCCATGGCCTCGAGGTCGTGCCCGTAATCGCGTGCCGGCACCACCCGCAACTCCGCACCCACCGCCATGCTCGAGAGCGGATAAACCGCAAAGGCATGCTCGGAGAACAGGCTTTCGCGCCCCGGCCACAGGAACACCCGGGCGATCATGTCCAGCACATCATTGGAGCCGTTGCCGATGGTGATGCAATCGGGCGCGACCCCATGCCGCTTCGCCAGAGTCTCACGCAAGGCCCAGGCGCCGCCGTCGGGATAGCGCGCCAGCTCGTCGAACTCGCCGGCCAGCACCTCGCGCACCCGCGGACTGGGACCCAGCGGGTTCTCGTTGGAGGCCAGCTTGATCGAGTCGGTGATGCCCAGCTCGCGCTCCAGCTCGGAGACCGGCTTGCCCGGCACATAGGGTTGCAGGTGGGCGATACCGGGCGCGGTACGTGATACGAAACGGTTGTCGTTCATGAAGCCCTCCTGCAGATCACAGCACGGCGCGAGGATAGGACCCCAGCTCCTTGTACAAGGCGGCCAGGGAGCGCAATTCGGCCAGCGCCTTGCCAACGCCGGGGTCCTCGCGGTGCCCCAGCAGGTCGATGAAGAATACGTAGTCCCAATTACCGCGCCGAGAGGGCCGCGACTCGATGCGGGTCATGCTGATGCCGTTCTCGGCCAGCGGTCGCAGCAGCTGATAGAGGGCACCCGACTCGTTGCGCGTGCTGACCATGATGCTGGTCTTGTCGTCACCCGAGGGGCTGGTGCCATGCCGGCCGATCACCAGGAAGCGCGTGGTGTTGTCCGGCTCGTCCTCGATGTTGGCCGCCAGCACGTCCAGGTCGTACAGCTCAGCAGCTGCACGACCGGCGATCGCTGCCGCACCTTCGGTCTCCGCCGCCAGCCGTGCGGCCTCGGCATTGCTGCCGACCGCCACCCGCTCGACGAAGGGCAGGTGCCGGTCCAGCCAGTTGCGGCACTGCGCCAGCGACTGCTGGTGCGAGAACACCGTACGAATGGACTCAAGTGGCTGCGCCTTGCCGAGCAGGTTGTGATGGATGCGCAGCGATACCTCGCCACAGATCTGCAAGGGCGAGGACAGGAACATGTCGAGCGTGTGATTGATGACCCCTTCGCTGGAGTTTTCCACCGGCACCACGCCATAGTCGGCCTTCTCGCTCTCGACCTCCTGGAACACGTCGGAGATGCTGCCCAGCGGCAGGGCGCGCACCGAGTGCCCGAAGTGCTTCTGCGCAGCCGCCTGGGTGAAGGTGCCTTCCGGCCCCAGGTAGGCGACCTTGAGCGGGCGCTCCAGGGCCAGGCAGACGGACATGATCTCGCGGAACAGGCGCGCGATCTCCTCGTCGGGCATCGGCCCCTGGTTGCGCGCCTTGACCTTGCGCAGCACTTCGGCCTCGCGCTCCGGGCGATAGAACACGGCATTGGGATCAGCTGCCACCTTGATCCGCGCGACCTCGATCGCCGCCTCGGCACGCTGGTTGAGCAGGACCTGGATCTGCTCGTCGAGCGCGTCGATACGCTCACGGATGCAGGCAAGTTGTTGGGCTTCGCTTTCGCTCATTGCTTGGTTCCGTGACCTGTCCGGCACAGACTAACGGTCCTCAGCAACCCAGGCAACGTACCGAGAGCACGCCCTCGATACTGGCGATGGCCTCAGCGGTCTCGGCCGCCGGTGGCTGGTCCACATCGATCAGCGTCACCGCGATCTCACCGCGCGACTTGTTGAGCATGTCCAGGATGTTCAACCCGGCATCGGCCAGCAGGGTCGAGACCTGACCCAGCATATTGGGCACATTGCTGTTGACCACCGCGATGCGGTAGCCCTCGCCACGTGGCAGCTCGATCTCGGGGAAATTCACCGAATTGCGCACATTGCCGTTCTCCAGCCAGTCGCGCACCTCGTCAACCACCATGACCGCACAGTTCTCTTCGGCCTCGCGGGTCGAGGCCCCAAGGTGCGGCAGAGTGATCACCCGTGGGTGGTCCTTGAGCAGGTTGCTGGGGAAGTCGCAGACATAGGCATACAGCCGCCCCTCATCGAGCGCACGGACCGCCGCCTCGTCGTCGATGATGCCGTTGCGTGCAAAATTGAGCAGCACCGCGCCGGGCTTCATCAGCCTCAGGCGCTCGGCATTGATCATATTGGCCGTGGCGTCATTGAGCGGCACATGGAAGGTGATGAAATCGGAACGCGCCACCAGGTCGTCCACCGACAGTGCCTGCTCCACCCCGGCATCCAACTGCCAGGCAGCCTTCACGGTGATGGTCGGGTCATAGCCGACCACCTTCATGCCCAGGGCACGCGCGGCATTCGCCACCTTGACCCCGATCGCGCCCAGGCCGACCACGCCCAGTGTGCGTCCCGGCAACTCGAAGCCGACGAACTGCTTCTTACCGGCTTCCACCGCCTTGCTGATCTCGGCATCCGAACCCTCCAGGCCCACCGCGTAGCGCCAAGCCGGACCGATGTTGCGCGCGGCCATCAGCATGCCTGCAATCACCAGCTCCTTCACCGCGTTGGCATTCGCCCCCGGGGCGTTGAACACCGGCACGCCCGCCTCGGTCATGCGCTCGACCGGGATATTGTTCACCCCAGCCCCGGCACGGCCAATGGCCTTCACTGTGTCGGGGATCTCCATGTCGTGCATCTTCGCCGAACGCACCAGAATGGCGTCGGGCTGCGTGATCTCCGAGGCAACCTCGTATTGATCGCGCGGTAGGCGTTCCAGCCCCTTCACCGAGATGTTGTTGAGCGTGAGAATCTTGAACATCGTTATTTTCCCTAATCTTTACCAACAAACCGCCAAGGTCGCGAAGAACGCACAGGCGTTTCTTGTGTCCCTGGTCATGAATCCCTATAAACCACAAAGGACACAAAGCCCTGTCTTGTGCCCTTCCCTCATGGACCTGACGCAACAGATGGGTAGGATGGGAAAAGGCCCGAAGGGCCGTGCCCATCGTCCATACCAATCATTCGTGCCCTTTGCGCCCTTCGTGGCAAACCCTCACCTGGACAACCTTCGCGTCCCTTGCGACCTTGGCGGCTCGCCCCTTCCCCGTCACCCGTGCCGGCGTTCGAACTCGGCCATGAAATCCACCAGCGCGCGCACACCCTCCTCCGGCATGGCGTTGTAGATGCTGGCACGCATGCCGCCGATGGAACGGTGACCCTTGAGGGTCTTGAGCCCGGCTGCGGCAGCCTCTTCGAGGAAGGTCGCATCCAGCGCGGGATCGGCCAGGGTGAAGGGCACGTTCATCCACGAACGATACGCCTTCTCCACCGGGTTGGCGTAGAAGTCGCTGTTGTCAATGGTGTCGTAGAGCAGCGCCGCCTTGCGCTGGTTGATCTCGGCCATCTTGGCCAGCCCGCCCTGCGCCTTGAGCCACTGGAACACCAGCCCGGCCAGGTACCAGCCGTAGGTCGGCGGGGTGTTGTACATGGAGCCGTTCTCGGCGTGGGTGGCGTAGTTCAGCATCACCGGCACCCGCTCATCGGCGTGTCCAATCAGGTCCTCGCGCACGATCACCAGGGTCAGGCCAGCCGGACCGATGTTCTTCTGCGCACCCGCGTAGATCAGGCCGAACTTCGAGACATCGATGGGACGCGAAAGGATGGTGGAGGACATGTCCGCCACCAGCGGCACCTCGCCGGTATCCGGCACATAGGGGAACTCCACGCCCTGGATGGTCTCGTTGGGCGTGTAGTGTACATAGGCCGCATCGGCACTGAACTCGACGCTGCCCTCGGCCGGCAGGGTGGTGAACTTGCTGTCACTGGTATCGGCAACGATGTTCACCTCACCAAAGCGCTTCGCCTCGGCGATCGCCTTCTTCGACCAGGCGCCAGTCAGGTAGTAGTCGGCACGCGCGCCTCGCCCCATCAGGTTCAGCGGGATCATGGCAAACTGCAAGGAGGCCCCCCCCTGCAGGAACAGCACCTTGTAGTTGTCGGGGATTTGCAGCAGTTCGCGCAGGTCGGCCTCGGCCTGCTCCGCGATGGACATGAAATCCTTGCCGCGGTGGCTCATCTCCATCACCGACATCCCGTTGCCGTGCCAGTCCAGCAGCTCCTCCTGCGCTTGCTGTAATACCGCCTCGGGCAAGGCTGCCGGACCCGCACTGAAATTGAAAACTCGTGCCATGTTCACTTCCTGTCAAAACAACCAAGTTCAATAACCGCCAAGGACGCGAAGGACGCCAAGGCATGAAGAATGCTTCTCGATCAAACCGCTCACCGATCTGACCGGCACCCGGGACATTGCCGCTGCTACGCAAGAGCAACGGCCGCTCTCATCCTTTGCGTACTCTGCGCCCTTTGCGGTTCGTTCATCCATCGTCGCGCTCGTCGGAGTCCTCCTCCAGCGCTTCGATGCGCGCGATGCCGATGAGCTTCTCGCCCTTGCTCAGGGTGATGAGCTTGACGCCCTGGGTATCGCGGCTCATGCGCGAGACATCGTCCACCCGGGTGCGCACCAGGGTGCCACCGTCGGTGATGAGCATGATCTCGTCGCCATCGAACACACGCACCGCGCCGACCTGTTCGCCATTGCGTTCGCTGGTCTTGATGGCGATCACGCCCATGCCGGCACGCCCCTTCACCGGGAACTGCTCGACCGGGGTGCGCTTGCCGTAGCCGTTCTCGGAGGCATTGAGCACGTCGCCCTCGTCACCGACGATCAGCGAAATCACGCGTTGCCCCTCGCCCAGCTTGATACCCCGCACACCACAGGCCGTGCGTCCCATGGAACGCACCGTGGACTCGGAGAAACGCAGCGCCTTGCCGGCGGAAGTGAGCAGCATCACTGTCTGCTCGCCATCGGTGAGCTCCACGTCGATCAGTTGGTCGCCCTCGCGCAGGTCCACGGCGATGATGCCGGACGAGCGCGGACGCGAGAAATCCTTCAACGGCGTCTTCTTGACCGTACCCAGCGCGGTGGCCATGAAGACGAACTTGTCGTCTGCGTATTCGCGGATCGGCAGGATGGCATTGATACGCTCGCCTTCTTCGAGCGGAAGCAGATTGACCATCGGCCGCCCGCGCGCGTTGCGCCCGGCCTGCGGCAACTCGTAGACCTTGAGCCAGTAGCACTTGCCGAGACTGGAGAAGCACAGGATGGTGTCGTGGGTGTTGGCCACAAACAGCTTCTCGACGAAGTCCTCGTCCTTGGTGGTGGTTGCCGCCTTGCCCTTGCCGCCCCGCCGTTGCGCGCGATAGACATCCAGCGGCTGCGCCTTGGCATAACCCTGGTGCGAGAGCGTCACCACCACATCTTCCTCTGTGATCAGGTCTTCGAGGGTCAGATCCAGCCGGGTACGGATGATCTCGGAACGCCGCTCGTCACCAAACTGTTCACGGATCTCCAGCAACTCCTCGCGGATCACCGCCATCAGGCGATCGGGGTTGGAGAGGATCTCCAGCAGTTCGGCGATGCGCTCGAGGATCTCCTCGAACTCGTTGATGATCTTGTCCTGCTCGAGCCCGGTGAGCTTCTGCAGGCGCAGATCGAGGATGGCCTGGGCCTGGGTCTCGGTCAGACGATAGCCCTCCTCGGTGAGCCCGAATTCGGGCGGCAGGTCCTCGGGACGCGAGGCATGGGCACCGGCGCGCGCCAGCATGGCCTCCACCGCCCCCGACTGCCAGGCACGCGCCACCAGCTGACGCTTGGCCTCGGCCGGGCTGGGCGCCGCCTTGATCAGCGCGATCACCTCGTCGATGTTGGCCAGCGCCACCGCCAGACCCTCGAGGATATGCGCCCGTTCGCGCGCCTTGCGCAGATCGAACAGGGTGCGCCGAGTCACCACGTCGCGGCGGTGACGAATGAAGTACTCCAGCAACTGCTTGAGATTCAGGGTGCGCGGCTGACCGTCCACCAGGGCCACCATGTTGATGCCGAACACGCTCTGCATCTGCGTCTGCTTGTAGAGGTTGTTCAACACCACCTCGGCCACCTCGCCGCGGCGCAGCTCGATGACCATGCGCATGCCGTCCTTGTCGGACTCGTCACGCAGTTCGGAGATGCCCTCGATCTTCTTTTCCTTGACCAGCTCGGCGATCTTCTCCAGCAGGCGGGCCTTGTTGACCTGGTACGGCAGCTCGCTGACCACGATGCGCTGGCGACCGCCGTCCATCTCCTCGATCTCGGCACGCGCACGGATGTAGCACTTGCCGCGCCCGGTACGGTAGGCCTCGCGGATGCCGGCCACGCCGTTGATGATGCCGGCGGTGGGGAAATCCGGTGCCGGAATGAGCTCGATCAGCGCCTCCAGCGGGGTCTGCGGATCATCGATCAGGGCGACACAGCCGTCGATCACCTCGCGCAGGTTGTGCGGGGGGATGTTGGTCGCCATGCCCACCGCGATGCCCGAGGAACCGTTGACCAGCAGGTTGGGGAAACGCGCCGGCAGCACCACCGGCTCCTGCTCGGACTCGTCGTAGTTGGGAACGAAATCGACCGTCTCCTTGTCGATGTCGGCCAACAGTTCGTGGGCGATGCGGCTCATGCGCACCTCGGTGTAACGCATCGCCGCCGGGGCATCACCATCTACCGAGCCGAAGTTGCCCTGGCCGTCGACCAACGGATAACGCAGCGAGAAGGGCTGGGCCATACGCACGATGGTGTCGTAGACCGCGGTATCGCCGTGGGGGTGGTATTTACCGATCACGTCGCCGACCACGCGCGCCGACTTCTTGTAGGGCTTGTTCCAGTCGTTGTTCAGCTCGCCCATGGCGTAGAGCACGCGCCGGTGCACTGGCTTGAGACCGTCGCGCACGTCCGGCAGGGCGCGGCCGACAATGACAGACATGGCATAGTCCAGGTAGGACTGCTGCATCTCGTCTTCGAGACTGACGGGGAGGATTTCCTTGGCGAATTCGGTCATGACGCTGTCCTGTGGTCACCCTGCCTTCGACCCGCCACACGGGGCCTTGTGGTTGTTCTCGCAGGGCGGAAATCTGGAGCGCAGGATTCTACCATATCCCAAGCCGCGGAGCCGGCAGAAAACGGCTCAGAGGCGCTTACACAGCGTCTGAGGCACTTTCCGCAACCAATCCGCGGCAAAATAGACTGACGGCAGAGCGCCACCTCCCGCCCCTGCCCCATCCTCGTTCGACATCACCAAAACCCCGATTCTCGCGGGGGTTTGTTAGACTGGTAGAGCCAAGCATAAGCCGCCCACCAAGACGGCATCCTGCCCCACGGGAGAGAGCGCATGAGCACCACCGACCGCGAAGGTCTGCTGCATGAAACGACACTCCACATACGCCGGGTCGGCTTCGAGCACCTCGGCCAATGGATCTCCCGTGGCTGGCACGACATGGTGCGTACCGGCTGGCCCAGCTACCTGCACGGCCTGGTGGTGTTCGTGCTGAGCCTGCTCACCCTGCGCATCGCCCTGACCAACACCTTCCTGCTGCCGGGTGTTGCCACCGCCTTTGTACTGGTTGGCCCCATCCTGGCGACCGGCCTCTATGCCATCAGTCGCCGCCTCGAAGCCGGCCACGCGGGGACATTCCACGACGCCCTCTGCGCCTGGCGTACCGCCTCGCGCTGCCTGTGGCGCTTCGGCCTGCTGCTGGTGCTGATCGGCGCGCTCTGGGTGGGAATCAGCGCCCTGCTCTTTCACCTGTTCGTGAACATCGAGATACGCGACCTGAACGATTTTGCCCACTATGTGCTGGCCCAGAAGACAGAGCATTTCATCCTGTGGACCCTGGCCGGCGGGCTGCTCGCGGCCCTGATCTTCGCTATGACGGTAATTACCGTGCCCTTGCTGCTCGACCGCGACGTGACCATCCGCACCGCGGTGCTGGCCAGCATTCGTGCAGTCGGCGAAAATCCTGTGCCCATGACCTTCTGGGCCGGATTCATCGGTCTGGCCACGGCGCTCTCCATGGCCACCGCCATGGCCGGTTTCATCCTTCTCTACCCCCTGATAGGCCACGCCTCCTGGCACCTCTACCGGGACATCGTCGAGGTGGACAGCGCCAGCGTGGCACAGCGCAGCTGAAGAACGACATGCAGATCAGCGAAGAACAACTCACCGAAATCGGCATGACCTGGGGCGTCAGCGCCCTCATCCTCTACATGCTGTTCATCATCTGGAACCTGGCGAGAAAATCGAACGCCGGTCGCTTCGGCACCTTCGTACTGTTCTTCGTGCTCGCCTTCGGCATGCTCGGCTTCATCGCCAAGAACATCATCAAGTGGTTCTTCGACATGGAGTGAAATGGGGAATGATGGGCACAGCCATCGATAGACATCGGTCGATGATGGGCACGGCCATCGATGGGTACGACCATTGATGGGCACGGCGCGATGCGCCTTTGCCCATCCTACCCATCGTTCAACACTCCCAACAACCCGTAGGATGGGCAAAGGCCCGAAGGGCCGTGCCCATCACCAACCCTCATTCCAGGTCCATCGACGCAATTTCCTCCGGCTCACGCACACCCCAACCTTCGGGATACCACCCACGCGCAACCGAACGATGAAAAGAGCTGTACGGCCACTCGCGCACCTCCTTCACGTAGCCATGCTTCACCGGATTGAAATGGATGTAATCCACATGCCCACGCCAATCCCGATCGTTCCGGATGCAATGCTCCCAGAAACGGCGCTGCCAGATGCCTTTCTCCCGCTTGATGCCCTTTGAAGGCGCGACCGAAAAGGACGGCATCCCCGCGGAAAATCGACGCTTGATCAGCGCCCAGCGAAGCGAATAATCCTCATCGCCCTCGGGTAACCGCCAAATCGTGTGCAGGTGATCGGGCAACACGACAATGGCGTCTATCCGCAAGGGATAACGACGTTGCACCTGGCGGAACGCGTCCCGCAACCGGTCGATGTGCGCCACGAGCAGGGGCCGACGTTGCTCCGTTACCACCGTAAAGAAAAAACAGCCACCCGGCTGCCTGACACGCCGATAATCCATGACGATCCTCCCTGATCATTGGTTCGAGCATGGTTTGAATGGGTATGGCCGATGATGGACACGACCATCGATGGGCATCGGTCGATGATGGGCACGGCGCGATGCGCCTTTGCCCATCCTACCTATCGTTCAACACCCCCAACAACCCGTAGGATGGGCAAAGCGCAGCGTGCCCATCAAACCCCTAGCAACACCCCCCACCACCGACGTCGCCGGGCGCTTCGGTATCGAAGGGCAGATGGTCGCCACAATCGGTGAACAGGCCGTAATGGGTCTGCCAGTCGCCGAAAAAGTCGAAATACGGCGCGAAACGGGTCTCATGCAGCATGCGCCAAGTGTTGCCACACACAGGAAACAGCCGTCCCCGCTCGATCCGGTGGTGCTTGTCGAGCACGAAGGTGTCTTCCTGTCCGGCGATGCCGCCACGATAGCGCACCGCCTGCCCATAGTCCTCGCAGGCGCTCTCCAACGCCGGCAGCTTGAACAGCCGCCAGGTGGCCGACCAGAAACGCAGGTTGCCCAGGTGCGCGCGGATCTGCGGATCGTTCACCCCCAGCGGGCGGTCTTCGACCAGGCGCGGATCGACAAAGCCTGCCGCGCGCGCCAGGCGCAGAAAATCATTCCAGTACAGTGCGCCAGCCAGGCACTCGCCGTGCAGCACCGGATCCGAACGCAGCGCATCCGGCACCCGGCGATCGGCATACACATCGGAAAAGTACAGCTCGCCCCCCTCTTTCAGCAGATCCCAGGCGGCACGCAACACCGCGCCCTTGTCCTCGACCAGGTTGATCACGCAGTTGGAAACGATCAGATCGAAGCTACCGGGTGCCAGCCCCAGGGCATCCAGGTGCTCGATGTCGCCCTCGACGAAATGCACGTTCGATGCGGCATAACCGAAACGCTCGCGGTGCCACTCCAGGTGCTCGCGGGCCACGGCCAGCTGTTCAGGCGTCATGTCCACACCGACCACCGAGCCCTGTTCACCCACCAGTTGCGACAACACGTAGCAGTCCTGCCCGGAACCCGAGCCCAGGTCCAGCACCGCCAGGCCCTCGAGCTGTGCCGGGACGACCAGGCCGCAGCCGTAGTAGCGCGCCGTGACCTCGGGGTGTACCCGTGACAGCGCCTCGCGCAGGTGCAGCGGCAGCTCGCCGCTGGTGCAACAGGCATCGGTCTTGAGGTCTGCGTTGCTCTGCAACACCTTGCCGTAGTAATGCTGGACTTGTTCCTTCATCAATCAGACTCCCGGGTGCGGAGAAAAAGGCGCATTGTACGGCGTCTCCGGCCTCGCTTCGTAGCAGGCACTTGCCAGGTGCCGTGCGCCAGGGCGCTGCGATAGCGCGGGCGCCAGCGATAGACCCAGGCCGCTCGGCGCCGCCCGTCGGCAAGACGCACCCACACCCGCACGCGCTGGTAGGGCGTGCCCTCGTAGGCATCCAGGCGATGCCACATCGCCGGGGTGATGCCCCGGTACAGCAGGCCGGCGACACGCCCACCGGGACTCTCGACCAGTCCCGGCCAGGGGCGTCCGGACACCGGTCGCGCCTGCCAGCCGTCGAGCCAGGCCGGCTCGCCGTGGTCATGGCGACCGCTGATCCGCCGCCAGGTCGCCGGGTCCACCAGGGTGCCATAGACAAACAGTGCGTCGTTCATCCGTTTCCGCCCTCCACCGGCAGGCCGGCCAGTCGCCACTCGGGCAAGCCACCTGCGAGCCGGTGCGCGACAAGACTGGCCTCGCGCAGACGCGCCACCGCCTCGAAGGCGAGCACGCAGTGCGGCCCCCGGCAATAGGCCACGATCTCCTCGGAGCCGGCCAGCTCGTGCAGACGCGACGCCAGCTCCTCGAGGGGGATGTTGATCGCGCCGGGCAGGTGCCCAGCCGCGTATTCCTCGGGAGGACGCACGTCCAGCACGGTGACCAGCCCCTCGCGGGCGCGCGCAAGGAGTTCATCGGCCGGCACCGGCTCGAGCCTGTCCTTGACCCGCAGGTAATCGTCGACCAGGCGCTGCACCTCGGCACGATGCCGCTCTGCCACCTCGCGCAGCGCACCGAACAGGCGCATCACATCGTCGCCACTGAGTCGATACCAGACCCGCTGACCCACCTTGCGGCTGACCACCAGCCCGGCTTGTCGCAGTTGTTGCAGATGCTGCGAGGCATTGGCCACCGACAAGCCCGCCGCCCGCGCCAACGACTCCACGCTGCGCTCGCCCTGAGCGAGAAACTCCAGCAGCTCGAGCCGGTTCGCGTGGCCCAGCGCTCGCGCCACCTGCGCAAACTGGGTAAAGAGGTCCTTCTTGAACGATCCGCTTGACATGTCCCGGCATCCAATCAATTATTCAAGTGACTAATTGAATATTAGCCGTCAGCGACCGCACCGGCAAACACCGAGGACACGAGATGGACTGGAACCAGTGGCTACTGTCCCACGAAATCCCCCTGCGCCTGGGTTTCTTCTTCGGTACTTTCGCCCTGATCGCTCTCTGGGAAGGACTGGCGCCGCGGCGTACGCTCAGTATTGGTCGCGGGCTGCGCTGGGCCAGCAACATCGGCATCGTGGTGCTCAACAGCCTGCTGCTGCGCCTGTTGTTCCCGGCCGCCGCGGTGGGCGTAGCCGCGGCGGCCGAGGCCGGTGGCTGGGGGCTGTTCAACATCTACCCCCTTGGCAGCTGGCCCGAGGTAGCGCTCTCGGTGATCGCCATGGACCTGGCGATCTACCTGCAACACGTCATGGTGCACGCCGTACCAGCGTTGTGGCGGCTGCATCGGGTGCACCATGCCGACTTGGACTACGACGTGACCACCGGCGCGCGCTTTCACCCACTGGAGATCGTACTGTCGATGCTCATCAAGTTCGCCACCATCCTGGTACTGGGGCCACCGGTGGTGGCGGTGCTGATCTTCGAGGTGCTGCTCAACGCCAGCTCCATGTTCAACCACGGCAACATCCGCTTGCCGGCTGGCGTGGACCGCCTGTTGCGCCGGGTGCTGGTCACCCCGGACATGCACCGGGTGCATCACTCGGTGGAGGACGACGAGGCCAACAGCAACTTCGGCTTCGCCCTGTCGTGGTGGGATCGCCTGTTCGGCACCTACCGCGAGCAGCCGCGTGCCGGACACCAGGACATGGCCCTGGGCATTCGCGGCTGGCGCAACCCGCAGGATGTCGATCGCCTGCCCGGCATGCTGAGCCTGCCCTTCCGCGGGAAGGTGAACGACTATGTCATCAACCGCCGCCACTGGGACAAGCCCGATGCCCCCTGAAATGCGCCGCGGGCTGATCGCCCTGTTGCTGATCGCTGCTGTGATCGCCGCCTGGAGCGGGCGCGATGCGCTCACCCCAGCGGCCTTGGCCGACGCCCTGGAACGGCTCGGCGCCTTCGCTCCCCTGCTGTTCGTCCTGCTCTATGCCCTGGGCACAGTGCTGTTCCTGCCCGGCATCGCGCTGACGCTCGCCGGCGGCATCCTGTTCGGGCCGGTCTGGGGCACGTTATACAACCTGACCGGTGCCACCCTGGGCGCCACTCTGGCCTTTCTGCTGGCCCGCCACCTGGCCGGCGACTGGGTACGCCGGCGCAGCGGTCCGCGCCTGCGGCGGCTGATCGAGGGCGTGGAGGCCGAAGGCTGGCGTTTCGTTGCCTTCACCCGGCTGGTGCCGCTGTTTCCCTTCAACCTGCTTAACTATGCCCTGGGGCTCACCCGAGTCCCGCTGGGCCAGTACGTCCTTGCCAGCGCCCTGTGCATGTTCCCGGGTGCCATTGCCTACACCTGGCTGGGCTACGCGGGCAGCGAGGCCGCCACCGGCAGCGAGGGCTGGGTGCAAAAGCTGCTGCTGGCGCTCGCCCTGCTCGCCGCCGCGGGATTCCTGCCTCGCCTGGTGCGGCGACTGCGTGGTGCAAAGAACGACAGCAACTGAGCTCAGTCCACGATGACCCCGCGCTCGATCTCGCCGGCGCGCCGCAGTTCGCGCTTGAGGATCTTGCCGGTGGCGTTCTTCGGCAGGCTGTCGCGGATCACCACCTTGCGCGGGACCTGATGAGCACCGAGGTGTTCGCGGCACCAGGCGCGCACTGCGGCGGCGTCCAGCGCCCCGTCCTCGCGCGGCACCACGTGGGCGACCACGATCTCGCCGTGGCTGGGGTGCGGCTCGCCGACCACCGCCGCTTCGAGGATGTCGGGATGGCGGTAGAGCACCTCCTCGACCATGCGCGGATAGACATTCATGCCGTTGACGATGATCAGGTCCTTGATCCGATCCACCATGAAGAAATAGCCATCGGCGTCACGGTAACCCAGGTCGCCGGTACGGAACCAGTTGCCGAAGAAGCTCTCGGCGGTGGCCTCGGGGCGGTTCCAGTAGCCCTTCATCACGTTCGGACCACACACACAGATCTCACCGACCTCGCCGTCCGGCAGGGGGTGACCCTCGCCGTCGAGAATAGCCATCTCCACTCCCGGCACCGGCGGCCCGACCGAGCCGGGCTTGCGCGGCCCGGCCGGCGGGTTGACGCAGGTCACGGGCCCGCATTCGGTGGGACCGTCGCCCTCGACAATTGGAAAGCCGAAGCGTGTCTCGAAGCGTTCGAGCAGGTCCACCGGCATGGCCGCACCACCGGCCACACCGAGGCGGATCGAGGCCCATTGCGCCGCCTGCTCGTCGGGCAGGCGCAACACCAGGTTGTACATCGAGGGCACGCCCAGGAACACCGTGGCGCGGCAGGCGGCGATGTGCTCGCCGACCAGCGCTGGATCGAAGCGTGGCACCGGCACCAGGGCCAGGCCGTGCAGGGCCGGGGTGAGCATGCCCACGGTGGCGGCAAAGGCATGGAACATAGGCAGCACCACCAGCAGCCGGTCCTCGCCGGGCCGCAACCCGAGCGCCTGCACCACGCTGGCGGTGTTGGCGACCAGATTACGATGGGTGAGCATGGCGCCCTTGGGCTGGCCGGTGGTGCCCGAGGTGTAGAGGATGGCGGCCAGGCCCTCGGCAGGATCGCAGGCCACGGGCTCCGGCTCGTCGGCCACTGCCAGCCAGTCCGCCAGGCGATAATGCGCCTCGCGCACCGGTTGCTCGCCAATACAGCAGGCACAGCGCAAGGTGGCAGCACGATCGACGAAGGCATCGACCCGCTCGGCCAGCGCCTGGTGATAGACCAGGGCGCTCACCCCCGCGTCCTCGAGGATATACTGGATTTCCTCGTCACCGATCAGCAGGTTCAGGGGCACCACTACCCCGCCGGCGAGCACGATGCCCAGATAGCTCTGGACGAACTCGGGGCCGTTGATGGCATACAGCGCCACCCGGTCGCCGGGACGCAAGCCCGCGCGCTGCAGGGCGGCAGCAATGCGCTCGGCGGCCTGCGAGATGGCGGAGAAAGAATGGCTCCCCTGCGGGGTCAGCACCAAGGGCTGATCGGCATGGCGCTCGACCGCCGCGCGGAAGGCCTGGGGAATGGTCGACTGGCTCATCGCATCCTCCTTGCTCGGGAGGACCGAGTATAGCGCTCAGATCACCCGCGAGAAGCGCGCCGGGGTCTGCCCGAGGTAGGCGTCGAACACCATACAGATATTGCGGATCAGCAGGCGCCCGGCATCGGTAACGCGGATGCCGGTCTCGTCCAGCACCAGCAGACCATCGGCCTGCATGGGCACGAGCCGTTCCAGCTCGGTGGCGAAGTAATCGTGCACCTCGATCTCCCAGCGCTGGCCGAAGTCGGCGAAGTCGAGCCGGAACTGGCAGATCAGCTCGCCGATGAGGTCGCGACGGATGCGGTCATCGCGGCTCAGGCGCAGGCCGCGCTCAATGGGCAGCTCGCCGCGCTCGATGGCGGCATAGTAGCTGTCCAGGTCCTTGACGTTCTGCGCATAGGTGTCGCCCACGCTACCGATGGCGCTCACCCCGAAGGCCAGCAGGTCGCAGTGCGCGTGCGTGGAATAGCCCTGGAAGTTGCGGTACAGCTCACCGCGCTCCTGCGCCAGCGCCAATTCGTCGTCAGGCAGCGCGAAGTGGTCCATGCCGATATACACATAGCCGGCATCCTGCAGCTTCTCGCCGGCCATCTGCAGGATATCCAGCTTGACCTGCGGTGGCGGCAGCTCGGCCGCGTCGATGCGCCGCTGCGGCTTGAAGCGCTCGGGCATGTGCGCGTAGTTGAAGATGGAAAGGCGGTCGGGCCGCTCGGCGATCACCGCATCCAGGGTGTGCGAGAAGGATGCCAGCGTCTGCCGCGGCAACCCATAGATCAGGTCGATGCTCACCGAACGGAAGCCCAGTTCGCGCGCACGGCGCATGGCGCCGAAGGTCTGTTGCGCACTCTGGATACGGTTGACCGCGCGCTGCACCTCGGGGTCGAGATCCTGCAGGCCCAGACTCATGCGGTTGAAACCGATCTCGCGCAGCACCTCCAGAGTGTCCTCGCGCACCTCGCGTGGGTCGATCTCGATGGAGTACTCCCCGCTGTCATCGTCGAGCAGGCGGAAGTGCTCGCGGGTGCGCGCCATCAGCCAGCGCATCTGCTCGTTGTTCAGGAAGGTCGGAGTGCCGCCACCCCAGTGCAGCTGCTCCACCGGCTGGCCCTGCTCGAAGATGGCCGCCTGCAGGGCCATCTCGCGATCCAGAGCGCGCAGATAGGGCTCGCTCTTGGCGCGGTCCTTGGTGGCGATCTTGTTGCAGGCGCAATAGAAGCAGATGGTGTCGCAGAAAGGGATGTGGAAGTACAGCGACAGGGCGCGTGAACGGCCCGCTGCGGCGCGATAGTCCGCTTCTGTGAAGTCGTCGCGGAACTGCACCGCCGTGGGATAGGAAGTGTAACGGGGACCCGGGCGATCGTAGCGGTCGATCAGGTCCTGATCGAAGGAGAAGTGCGCTTTCATGCGACAGAGTTTATGGCGTATGGCCGCTCCCCGAACTGACCCAGGTCAAGTTACAGGTCTTCCTCGTCCACCTCGAGCCCCTTGCGGTGGGTCTCGTTGATCTGCTTGAGCAGGGTATGGAAAGGGATCTCATGCTCGAACCGGCGCAGCACGTCCATGAACAGCAGGTCCTCGCGACCGAAACGGTAGCTGCCGTTGCACATGGCGTCATAAACCTGCCGGATACCCTCTTCCAGCGGCTCGATGTAGGCCGGGAAGCGCGCCAGCTCGTCCTCGGCATCGTACATCAGGCAGTTCTTGAGATCCTCGAGCTCGAACAGGGCGTTCTTCACCCAGTCGGCATATTCCTCGGCGGTACGTGCGCGACGCAGACTCATGCTTCAGCCCTCCACAAACACATCGTGAAACTCGGCCAGTTGTTCGGCGGTGAGCAGGAAGACGCCATCGCCGCCGCGTTCGAAATCCAGCCACAGGAAAGGCACGTCGGGATAACGTGCCATCAGGAGATCGGCGCTTGCGCCAACTTCGCACACCAGTATACCACCCTCGTTCAGGTGCTCAGGCGCCTCGGCCAGGATGCGCGCGACCACCACCATGCCGTCCTCGCCGGCGGCCAGCCCCAGGCGTGGCTCGCGGTGGTATTCGGGCGGCAAGGTCGCCATCTCGGCCTCGCTCACATAGGGCGGATTGCTCACGATCAAGTCGTAGCGCTCGCCAGCCAGCCCCGCATAGACATCGGACTGCACGACGCGCACCCGCTCTTCCAGGCCATATCGCTCGATGTTGCGCTGCGCCACTTCCAGAGCCTCGGGCGAGATGTCGGCCAGATCCACCCGCGCCTCGGGAAAGGCATGCGCACAGGCGATACCAATGCAGCCCGAGCCAGTACACAGATCCAGTACGCTGCGTACACGCTCGGCATCGAGCCAGGGCTCGAACCGGGCCTCGATCAACTCGGCGATGGGCGAACGTGGCACCAGCACGTGCTCGTTCACTTCGAAGACCAACCCGGCGAAGAAGGCACGGCCTGTGATGTGTGCCAGCGGCACTCGGTCCTCGACCCGGCGGCGCAGGCGACGTGCGAGCTCGGCGGCCTCGGCACGGGTGACCCGGGCGTCCAGGAACGATTCGGGCATGGAATGGTCCAGGTGCAGGGTCGCGAGCACCAGTTCCAGAGCCTCGTCGAAGGCATTGTCGGTGCCATGGCCGAAGAACAGGCCGTGGGCCTCGAAGGTGCTGGCGCTCCAGCGCACCCAGTCGCGCAGACTGCGCAATTCGTCGAGAGGGATCTCCAGTGTCGTCACATCGTGCCTCAAGATAGTCGGGAAACAGCCGCTACAGGGGGATGACCGTCATGGCCAATGAACCAGACTGTGATTCTACGCGCTTCGAAGAAAATCACCGAAAACAAGGAGCGCCACCCCGACCCCAAACGGCTCAGGCGCCTCTACCCCTATGCCGAGCAGCACGCGGCCATGCTGCGCATCATTGCCGCGCACAGCGAGGTGGTCAAACTGCCGGCCGGTCCCTGGCAGCCCCGGCCCGAACCGGAACACTGCCTGTTCCTGGACCAGGGCCGGCTGCAACTCACTCGCCCAGGGCAACGGCCCTTCCGCCTGGATGCCGAGCAGCCCGCCGCCGCTTTCCCTCTGCCACTGGACGATACCGACTGGAAGGCACTGACCCCCTGTCGCCTGCTGCGGGTGCCGGCGCGTTACCTGGAGCTGTCCCGCGGCGCTTCGAGCCGGACGGAAACAGGGATCGAGCTGATCGAGAACGACGCCGAAGCCGATCTCTATCTCGAAAGCCGCGATGAGCTCAAGAAGGGCCGCTTCGAACTGCCGGCCATGCCCGAACTGGCGATACGCATCGGCAAGGCGCTGGACGATCCGAACACCATCAACGCCGACATCGCACGCCTCATTCAGCTCGACCCAGCCCTAAGCGCCCGGGTGATGCGAGTGGTCAACAGCGTCGCCTATGCGGGACGCGAACGCATCGGCTCGCTGCAACAGGCCGTGGCGCGACTCGGCCGCCAGCAGGTGCGAAACCTGGTGTTCAGCTGCCTCATCAAGGATCTCTTTCGTACCGACTCGCCCGTACTCAAGAACCGCATCCACGCGCTCTGGCGACACAGTTGCCGCGTCGCCGCCATCAGTGCGGTACTGGCCCGGCTCACCCCCGGGCTGGACCCGGAACGCGCCCTGCTCGCGGGCCTGGTCCACGACATCGGCGCCATCCCCTTGCTGCATGCAGCACGCAATCTGCCCGCACTACAGAACGCACCGGGCCTGCTCGACCACCTGATCGACGATCTCAAGGGCGAGGTCGGGCAGCTTACCCTCGAACACTGGCAGTTCGACAATGAGCTGGCCATGCTGGCACGTCATGCCGAAAACTGGCAGCGACTGGGCACGGCAATACCCGACTATCTGGACGTGGTGCTGCTGGCGCAACTGCATGCTGCAGTCGGACAGGACACCGACAGCCATCTGCCGCGCATCGACCAGATCCCGGCGTTCCATCGCCTGGCACTGGGTCGCCTGACCCCGCGATACTCCATCGCCGTGCTCAATGAGGCGGAACGCGAGATCGCCGAAATCGAAGAACTGCTGCACCACTGAACGACTGCGCAGAGCAGAGCTGCCAATTGCGGACACATTCGCGGCCGCCGACCGGTTATAGTGGGGAACGGCGGATTTCCGGAAACGGCATGCACTCACTCAGAACCCAGATCGCTCTGGCGCTGACTCTGCTCAGCACCTTGTTCGCCGTCGCCCTCCTCTATGCCATGCACATCGTCGATCAGCAGCGGCGCGACGATCTGCTACTGCGCCTGGGTGGAGAGATCCAGATTCTGCAACAACACATGGGCATGCAGGCGATGAACTATCAGGAGAACGCGCCGCGCGACTACCTCACCTACTTCCGCGACGTGCGACTCTATTATCAGGACCTGCTACACGTGCGCGAACGTGTCGGACAAATCCTGGAGGCCTTCGCCAAGGGGCGCATCACTGAGGCGTTGCATAACTCCTCGCAGCATGCAACCACCCACTTCGAACTGTCTCCGCGCACCGCCGAGCTGGCGCGCGCCCTCCACCGGCGCTGGCAGACCTTCGACCATGAACTCGAAACCAAGCTGGGCAACCACAAGGAACCACGCCTGGAATGGGCAGCCGAATGGATACTGGCACAACACCAGGACCTGACCAAGCAGGCCGAGCACTTTCTGTCGGCACTGGAACAGGATCTCGAACACCGTGCCGAACGCGCCTTGCTGTTCGGCAAGCTGATGCTGGTCGCCGGTGTTGCTCTGGCGATCAGCATCCTCGCCTGGTTCTACCTGCGAGTACTGCGGCCACTGCAAATCGCGGTTCGCGGCTTTCATACGGTGGCCACCGGCGACTTCACCCACCGCGTACCGGTGCCGGGCAACAACGAAATCGGCTGGCTGGTGACCGCATTCAACCAGCTTACCGAACGTCTGGACTCCCTGCTCCAGCTGCTCACCCGGCTGCAACGTGCCGACGAGCCGGAAGATGCGCTGCAAGTCCTGTCCCAGACCCTGCCGTACCTCGTACCGCTGGACTGGGTCGGGCTGCTGGTGCTTACGCCCGACGGCCGCATGCAGCTGCAACAGGCCTACAGCGACGGCCATCGCGACACGCTGGGCATCCTGGACTTCACACTGCAGGGCACCCTGTTGCAGGAATGCCTGCACAGCGGCGCCCCATTGCACATCGCCAACGTCGGTGACATCGCACGCATGGACCCGCACTACCGTTTTCTCGAGGTGCTACGTGCCCACGGGCGTCACGAAGCCGTATTCATACCCATCCTGGGCAATGAACCGCGCGTGGGGGTACTGGTACTGGCCTCGCGACATCCCAACACATTTACCTCCGAGCAGTTGAGCCAGCTGAACAACCTCTCGGCGCTGTTCGGTGCGACTTTTGCGCGCACTCTGGTGCTCACCACAAACGCCCGCCTGGCCGCGATCGGCCAGTTTACCTCGAGTATCGTGCACGAGATCCGCACTCCACTGACCACTATCGGCATGGCACTGGAACACCTGGCCGGGCTGGACGACCTGCACGAAGGCAGCCGCCGGCGTGCACGCCTGGCGCTGGACGAATCACGACGCCTGGGCCGCCTGCTGGAGAACATCCTGCTCTATGCCAAACCACTGACCCTGCAACGCCAGCCACTGCGCCTGTTGGAGGTCGTGGACGACCTGGCCACCCAGGCACCGTTCGATACTCCCCGAGTGGACATCGACCGGGCTTCGCTCGAGGCCCTACCGCCGGTGCCGGCAGACCGCGACCGAATCACCCAGGTGCTGTTGAACCTGTTGCAGAATGCGGTGGAGGCCAATGGCGAAGATGAACGCGGCGTCCGCCTGCGCGGCGAACTCGCCGCCGACGGCCGCGCGGTAATATTGATTGTAGAAAACGGCGGACCGCCTATCCGTGAAGAACAGATGGTGCACCTGTTCGAGCCCTTCTACACCACCAGAGCCTCGGGCACCGGGCTGGGACTGCCCATCGTGCACCGCATGGTGCAGGCGCACGGCGGCAGTATCCGCATCACCTCGAACGACGAGGAAGGCACCCGGATCGAGGTGCTGCTGCCCCTCGAGCCGGAGGCCAGGAAAGATTAGCGGGCTGTTGCCCCGTGATTCATGGAAGGAGGATCAGAAACAGGACAACACGGGAGCTCAAGCGAGCCTGACGACTGGTGGGCTTGATGATGATGGGAAATCACCACGGGCTGGTGATCGATGCCAGAGTGCCCCTGGCGACAGAAAAGGCGGAACGGGAAGCCGCAGTCGAGATGCTCGAAGCGCTCAGCGGCACACATCAAGCGGCCAGAACAACACCAACCGCGCCTCGGCGATCGACAGCCACACTACCTGCCTCCAGACCACAAGACCCGCAAGACGATCCGCAAGCGGATCGCGGAATACTATTGTGGGTAGATCAAGACAAGCGGTGGTTTGGCAAAACCCGATCGACAGGCTGTGAGCAGCTCGGGTTGGGACGCGCAATTTGCGGGATGGCATCGCGCTGAGGATGGAGTTTCGCGGGACCTTCCGGGAAACGGTTTTTCAGACCATACTCGGACTCCACTGCTCCGAATCGGCTGACACCACTGGGCTCAGCCAGCTGTTTTACGGTCGAAAAGCCGAAAGGGCAAGGTATTGCAAAGGCCTGCTGGGGAACCCGCACCAATATTGCACTCAACCGCAAGAATCGGGACGCTATCTGGTCGAGCCACCTACGCACCGTTCTTCCCGCCCTCAACCGGCATTTCCTGCCTCACCAATGGCTCTCGGGCCATTGCCTTGGTCGGGAATCCGCCTGAGAACGGAGCCCGGCACGATCATTACACCCCGGGTGCCACGCTAGCCCGAATATTCCCCCGTCGAACAGCGCCGGCATCATAGCCCCCTGTTCTACCCAGAGAATCGTTCAAGAACGCGGGTAGGCGTCGGTTGCGGTTCATACCCGGCACCGTTCCGTCCCGATTCCGGCGATTTCTCGCTCGCCGGCTCTCGGGATACGGGTGAAACATCCGGGCTAGGCAGCGCTCTCGGCCCCACCCTGCCGCTTCTTCTGCAGGTCCTCGATAGCCGCCTTGATGGCATCCTCGGCCAGCACCGAGCAATGCACCTTCACCGGCGGCAACGCCAGCTCTTCGGCAATATCGGTGTTCTTGATCTGGCGCGCCTCTTCCAGCGTCTTGCCCTTCACCCACTCGGTGAGCAGCGAGCTCGAGGCAATCGCCGAACCACAACCGTAGGTCTTGAACTTGGCATCCTCGATCACGCCTTCCTCGTTCACCTGGATCTGCAGGCGCATCACGTCGCCGCACGCCGGTGCACCGACCATGCCGGTCCCCACGTTAGGCGCATCCTTGTCCAGAGTGCCCACGTTGCGCGGATTCTCATAGTGGTCGATCACCTTGTCGCTATATGCCATGGTCTATTACCTCTTTCGTCCCTCGATGCCATGAAGCCATGTAGGGGCTTTGTTGCGCGCACTCAGGCCGCGCGATGATTAAGATCGAGCAGGTCTTCGGCCGACTTGCCCTGCTTGCGCTCTGCCTCGCGTTCCAGACCCCGCTTTACCAGGTCAGCCAGGGTGATCTTGGTCAGGAAATCGTAGATCTGCTGGCTCAGGTCGTCCCACAGGCTGTGCGTCATGCCACGCTGAGTGTCGGCACTGCTCGGACGCGGATTGCATCGGGTGAACTCCACCCACTCGTCCACCGCACAGATCACGTCGGCGATCGAGATCTCGTCAGCTGGCCGACCCAGGTAATAGCCGCCACCGGGGCCACGCACACCCCGCACCAGTCCCTTGCCACGCAGCGCAGCGAACAACTGTTCGAGATAGGAGAGCGAAATACCCTGATTCTCGGAAATATCGGCCAGCGTCACCGGACCCTCGGTCCCGTTGAGCGCCAGGTCGAGCATGGCGGTGACCGCGTAACGGCCTTTGGTTGAAAGTCTCATTTTGGGCAAACCTCCCTCTGACTGACCCTGAGGATCTGAATTCCCCAGTAATTTACTCGGTTAAGCGTAGCATTACCCGAGCGTTTTAGTCAAGCTTTATCCCCTATCCAGATCGGGGTAGTGTTACGAAAGTGAGGGACACAGCGGATTTTTCAAGCTCGATGCGCCTGGGCGCTCAGGAAGGATCTGTCAGGGATTCGCAGGCGGCGGGCGAAAAGCGGGACGAGGCCGCATTTGCCACGGGAAAGCGATAGTCCAGGAATACGCAGAATCCCAGCCACTTGGCGACGAACCAGTTGGCCTGCCATTTGTTGAGCAAACCCGGGGCCTCGTAGAGCCGGGTAGTGGGCAGGACAGACTGGCGCAGTTCGATAACTTCAAGCTGACGGGCGTCGTGATAGACGCGCAACAGGGCGTCAGGCTCAGGCAGACGTCCCTTTTCAGCCTCGAACCAGTAGGTCAGCCGGATCAGGCTGGTGTAACGGCTGTGCTCTAGGATCTCGAGGTGCAGATCGGCATGTCCCTGGCAGCGCGCCACGTAACTACCCTGCATCTGCCGCAAGAGCGGCAGCAAACGATGCAACTGGCGGTAGTTTTCTTCGCACAGCTCCACCAACCGCCCGACGTTGGGCTGCCGGTCGAGCAGGTATTGCAGAAAATGGTGCCAGGATCGCTGCATGGGGATCGGGATGTCGCAGAACAAGTCGCTCCAGTATAGCCAAACACAAAGAGGCCGGTCAGCGACCGGCCTCTCGCAGGCATCGAGCACAGGAGGAGGATTCAGCCCTCGCTCTGCCCCTGCTGTTGCTGCTGTTGCTGCTGTTGCTGCTCGGCGATCTGGCGATGCACCTCGGCCATATCCAGCTCACCGGCCTTGGTCACCAGCTCGCGGAAAGAAGACTCGGGCAGCGCACCGGCCTCACTGTAGATGATGACCTTCTCGCGGAAGATCATCAGCGTGGGGATGGAACGGATCTGGAAATGCGCCGCAATGGCCTGTTCTTCTTCGGTATTGACCTTGGCGAAGACCACGTCCGGAAACTCTTCCGAGACCTTCTCGTAAGTAGGAGCGAAGGAACGACAGGGCCCACACCACGGCGCCCAGAAATCGACGATCACGAAATCGTTCTCGGTGATGGTCGATTCGAAATTCTCTTCGTTCAGTTCAATGACCGCCATGGGGCCTCCAACATTAACACTATAGAAACGGGTTGACAGCATACCACATGGGGCCGCGCTCCTGCCCGACCTGTCCACTCGACCCTGTCGTGAGACGAACAGGACTCCACTCCCCGACCAGTCGCTGACCCAGGTCAAGTCGCCGACAAACATTCCGTCGTACCCTTCGCCCCGGATTTTCACCGCAAGGGATTGCTCTTACGAGCAGATCGGGGCTTTGCATGGCAATCGAACTCTACAACGACGGCGAACATATCTGTGTCGCTTTCCGCGACCTTGTCGCAAACGAGGCCGTTCAGGCCAACCAGTTCATGATCTTCGATTCGGATCACGCGGCGTTGATCGACCCGGGAGGCGAGCTCACCTATACCGACTTGTACCTGGGCATCGCCGAGTACATGAACGTGAAAAATCTCGATTATGTGGTGGCGTCGCACCAGGATCCGGACATCGTGGCCTCGTTGAACAAGTGGCTGGTCGGCACCAATGCCAAGATGGTGGTGCCCGAGCTGTGGGAACGGTTCATCCCGCATTTCACGCGACCAGGCAAGCTCAAGGGGCGACTGATCGCCATTCCCGATCAGGGGACCAACCTGCAACTCGGCAGCATCCAGCTCAAGGCACTGCCGGCGCATTTCCTGCACGCTGAGGGCAACTTCCAGTTCTATGATCCCAAGTCACGTATCCTGTTCTCAGGTGACATGGGCGCCAACCTCTGCCCGGCAGAAGAACTGGACAGGCCGGCCAAACGGCTCAAGGAGGTACTTCCCTACATGGAGGGCTTCCACCGTCGTTACATGAATAGCAACAAGGTCTGCCGCCTGTGGGCCAATATGGTGTCGCAACTCGATATCCGCATGATCGTGCCCCAGCACGGCCGAGCCCTCATCGGCAAGGCCATTCCCGAATTCATCACCTGGATCAGCCAACTGCAATGCGGTATCGACCTGATGACCCAAGACAACTACCGGATACCTTGAGCTGGCCCTGAACCCGTGCGCCCTTCCCATACTTCCCTACGCAAACGGAGCAGAGACTTCCGGCTACCGACCGCCAATCGACAACCTGGCCCACCTCCGTCGCAGCAGGAAGAAGGAATAGACCCAGGGTTCCTTGGCGGCCTTGCCAAGTCCGGGGGCATAGGCCGATCATGCGCCCATGAACATCTTCGTCCTCAACAGCGGGCGTTGTGGCTCGACCACCTGGATCCGTGCCTGCGAGCACATGTGCAACTACACCGCTGGACACGAGAGCCGAGCGCACCTGGTGGGGCCTGAGCGTCTGGCCTATCCAGATAACCACATCGAAGCCGACAACCGCCTGAGCTGGCTGCTGGGCCGGCTGGAAGCCGCCTATGGCAAACAGGCCCTGTACGTGCACCTGCGGCGCGATCCCGAGGCCACAGCCTCGAGCTTTGCCCGACGACACGACTTCGGTATCATGAAGGCCTACCGCGAGGGTATCCTGATCGGCGCTAATCCGCAGGTGAGCAGCCTGACCCTGGCGCACGACTACCTGGAGACGGTCGAACACAACATCGCCCTGTTCCTGCGTGACAAGCCGCGCGTGCTGGAGGCACGCCTGGAATATCTGGAAGAAGACTTCCTGCACTTCTGGTCGGTCATCGGTGCCGAAGGCGACCTGGATGCCGCACTCGCCGAGCTGCGCATCCACCACAACAGTTCCTGAGATTCAGCCTGGCCAGCGCAACAAGGCGCAGCCCCGCGCAGTCTCCGGCCAGGTGACCGACAACCCCGGATAGTCCCGCTGCCAACGCGCTACCAGTGCGCGCTCGTCAGGCCGATCGGCATCGTCCAGCAATATCCGGCAACCCGGGGCCAGCCGGTCAGCCAGCATCGGCAGCGCCGGATAGCGCGAGAGCGGCTGCAGGAACCCTGGCGGCCCGTCGATCACCAGCATCTGCGCCGTCACCCTGGGCAGGCAGGACAGGTCATACCATTGCCAGCAGTCCTCACCGATCCGCGTCTCGCACAAGGGGGCATGGAAGACCTCCGCGACATCGAGCAGGTCATAGGTCGCCAGCGCCTCGCGCGTGGCTTCGGCGAATTCCTCCCCGTTCTCCAGGCTGTAGACGCGCCCCCGCCCGCTCAGCCGACAGGCACGGGCCAGCACCAGGGTGCTCAGGCCACTACTGCATTCGACGATCACTTCAGGGAGCTTGTCATTCAGCACAGCGACCGCCAGCGCGAGAAAATCGGCCTCGGCCGACCACTTCGGCGTATACGGAATGCCGCGATCCAGCCCGAGTCGCCGACACAAGGGCACATAGCTCTCCGGATAGTCGAAAGTCATGCCACCTCCGCCAGGTCGCGCAACACGTGTGCCGCGGCCGCCAGGCCGAAGGCCGCCGTGACCGGCATGCAGGCGCCGAAACCGGCACAATTGAGTGAACTGTCCGTCGTGCAGTTTTCGAGCACGCGCACCGGCTCGTCGGACCACACCGCGGGCACTCCGAAGCTGCGACGCGGGTTGGTGGGAAAACCGGCCTGCTGGCGCAAGATACGGCGGGTGCGCGCCAGCAGGGCATCCTGCTCGGTACGCCGCAGGTCAGAGACGCGCACACGCGTCGGGTCCATCTGTCCGCCCGCCGCACCCACGGTGACGATGCGTCGGCGATGCGCACGGCACCAGGCAATCATCGCCGCCTTGACTCGGGCGTTGTCGATGCAATCAAGCACCCAGTCGTGTTCTTGCTCCAACACGACCTCCAGGTTGTCGGGCGAGACAAAATCGTCGATCAGGGTGATCTCGCAGTCCGGATTGATCTGCGCCACGCGCTCGGCCAGCACCTCGATCTTGGCCCGCCCGAGGGTGGATTCCAGTGCGGGTAACTGGCGGTTGATGTTGGACTCGGCCACATGGTCCATATCGATCAGGGTGAGCCGCCCTACCCCGCTGCGCGCCAGTGCCTCCACCGCCCAGGAGCCGACACCGCCCACGCCGACCACGCACAGGCGTGCACGGGCAATGGCTCCGGCACCAGCCTTACCATAGAGCCTTTCAATGCCCGAAAACCGTCGATCCGCCACCAAGGGCCCTCCTGCACCAGCCAAACCACGCTCAATGATACACTCGCGCCCCGTGCGACCTACTCCATGATCCGAACGATATCCGAATGATGTCCCGACTCCAGTTCGACCCCGACCTGCCCGAAACCGACAACCTGCTGAGCCTGTTCCTCGAGGACGTGCCCCTGCTGGACGTGCGCGCGCCGGTCGAGTTTGCCGATGGTGCCTTTCCGCACGCGGTCAACGCACCGCTGATCGACGATGCCGAACGCCACGAGATCGGCAAGACTTACAAGAACCTGGGCCAGGACGCGGCCATCGAGCTGGGCTTGAAGCTGGTGTCCGGTGACAGGAAGGCGGAACGCATAGCCGCCTGGCGAGCCTTTGCGCAACGCCACCCGAACGGGGTGCTGTATTGCTTTCGCGGCGGCCTGCGCTCGAAGACCGCTCAGCAATGGCTGGCCGAGACCGGCATCACTCTGCCGCGCGTGAAGGGCGGCTACAAGGCCCTGCGCCGATTCCTCATCGACCAACTCGCCGAAAACGCCCGCATCATGCGCCCGGTGGTGATCGGCGGGCGCACCGGCGTGGGCAAGACCCGTTTCATCCAGAGTCTCAGCCCGCACATCGACCTCGAAGGCCTGGCCTGGCACCGCGGCTCGGCCTTCGGCCGCCATGCCACGCCACAGCCACCGCAGATCACCTTTGAGAACGCCCTGTCCATCGCACTGCTCAAGTTGGTGCACCGTGGTAACCCCTGGTTTGCTGCCGAGGATGAAAGTCGCAACATCGGGGCCCGACACATCCCGATGACATTCTTCGAGCACTTCGCTCGTGCTCCAGTGGTGGTGCTGGAGGCCGATTTCGAGGAACGCGTCGACATCACCCTCCAGGAATATGTACACGATGCGCTCACGGAATATATCGAATTGTCGGGTGCCGACGAGGGCTTCCAACAATGGGCGAATTATCTGCGCGACAGCCTGGACCGCATACGACGCCGGCTCGGTGGCGCCAATCACCAGCGCATCACACGACTATTGAACTCGGCCCTGGATCGACACGAAAGGACAGGCGACACCTCGCAGCATCGTACCTGGATCGCCGCCTTGCTCAACGACTATTACGATGACATGTACAACTATCAGCTCGAAAAGAAAGCCGACCGCATTCGCTTTCAAGGCCGCCGCGACGAGGTAAAGGACTATCTTCTACAGCACCACGACATTCGCTAAACGCCGAAAGCGCTTCATTCCCACATAATCACTACCGAATTGCGGCTGTTTCTACACTCTCCGTAGGCCATATCACCATCCTCCCCCGCCGCTCCTTCCTTATTATTTCTATGCCATATCCATTCACAATTCACCTTCATTATTGTTATACTTGCATTTGCCGACAGGTTGGCAACAACAAGAATATCTCAGTTGGCGAATTAACTACTGAAAATCTCAACGAGGTAAGAAATGGCGAAAATGAAATCCGTGGACGAAATGACCGCCCAGGAACTCTATGAACTGGCTAAGGCAAAGGAAGCCGAGGAACAGGAGCGTCAACGCGAGGCCATGCGCGCCGAACTGGAAAAGGCCAAGGCCGAACGCAAGGCCCTGCTGGCGCGTCATCGCAAAGAACTGGCGGCTATCGACGCCAAGATCCGTGAACTCGGCGGGCGTGTCCGCTCCGCGGGTGGAAAGAGTGGTGGACGGGGCCGTATCAGCAACACGGTGCTCGAGATCCTGTCTGACAAGAAGGAGCATTCCACAACTGATCTCAAGGCCGAACTGGCCAGGCGTGGCGTGGTCGCCAATAACCTGAACCAGACGCTGGCCTACCTGAAGCGCCAGGGCAAGATCCAATCACCCAAGCGCTCCACCTACGTCATTGCCTGATCGCAGGCTCAATGTGGCCATACAAGGCCTTCCCGTAACCCGGGAAGGCCTTTTTCTTGTGCGATCGGAAGAGGTTCCCTAGCCCGGGTGTTTCACCCGTATCCCGAGAGCCGGCAGAATTCGCAGCGGTTGTGGCGCCGATTCACAACAAAGGTGATAGCCCGGCTATCGCTTGAGCGAGAATCAAGCCACAACGAGCAAGAAATCGCCGGCATCGGGATAGAACGGCGCCGGGTACAAACCGCAACCGACACCTGCCCCGCATCCTTGAAAGATTCTTAAAACAAAACAGTGGGTTACGATGCCGGCGCCGCTGTTCGACGGGTAAAATATTCGGGCTAATTGCCCGGCACCGACAGCGTCATCACCAGACCACCACGCCTCACACGGTAGGTGTAAAAATTTCGGTCAGCGTTACTTCCACGATGATGAAATCACGACGCCTTCTTTCATTGCTCTACACCCCGGCGAAAGAAGCCAGCACGCTGGAGAACACCAGCCACAAGGTCAGCTGATCTTCTATTTTGTGACCCATCTCACTTGATTCTCCGGAGTTATCATTGTTATGCGAGGCAGGATGGGCTTCGTTTCGGGAGCCTTTGAAACACCCCCAAGCCCCCACGTGCAGAAGCCGGCAGCTGCTTCAGCGCTTCCCGCAATCACATCATACAAGAGGTGTTGACCAGCGACGCTCACTCGCGGCGCAGCACCCGGTCATCCAGCTGCCGCTGCTCCTGGCGGGCCTCACGGGCACGTTCGTCGTTGCGCTTCTGTTCAACCGCGTTACCGATAGCCCGCGTTCGCGTATGCCGCTCCTGCCAGGATTGCCGGGCCTGCTGACACCTCGCCTCCATCTCCTCTACCAGTCGGCGCTGGGTATCGATCGCCTGTTCCAATTTGTCGATAAAGACCTGGAACTCACGTAACTGCACCGGCGAGCCAATGGCAGAGACACGCCCGTGCCCTTCCAGGTACTCGCGACGAAAGACCTCAAGTTCCTGCAAACGCTGACGGGCCTGGTCCCGCTCCCGGCGGGCCTGCGCCAGCAAGGCGGCGGCATCGTGTTCCTTTTTCTCGGCCAGGCGGTGAATAGTCTCGAAACGCTTCGAATCACGAGGCATCGGAGGTCTCCTGCGGGAACAGGGCCATCAGCTCGTCAAGACTCTGCTGCAAATCCACTCGGGTATCCATATCCTGGGCGAGAAAGGCCTGCAGGGACGGCATGGCCTGGATGGCCTGGTCGATCTGCGCATTCGAACCCGGCTCGTAGGCGCCGACACTGATCAAGTCACGATTCTGCTGGTACAGGCTGTAGAGCTGCTTGAAGGCGCGCGCGGCCAGCCGGTGCTCGCGCGTAACGATGTCGTTCATGGCGCGACTGACCGATGCCTCGATGTCGATCGCCGGATATTGTCCGGTCTCGGCGATACGCCGCGACAATACGATGTGTCCATCGAGGATGGCACGCGCTGCATCCGCGATGGGGTCGTTCTGGTCGTCGCCCTCAGCCAGTACTGTGTAGAAGGCGGTGATGGAGCCACTGTCACGCTCGCCGTTGCCCGCACGTTCCACCAGCTGGGGCAACTTGGCGAACACCGAGGGCGGATAGCCCTTGGTAGCCGGCGGTTCGTTGATCGCCAGTCCGATCTCGCGCTGCGCCTGGGCGAAGCGGGTTAGCGAATCCATCAGCAGCAGCACCTGCTTGCCGCGGCTGCGGAAGTACTCGGCCACCGAGGTCGCCAGCATGGCGCCGTGCATGCGGCGCAGTGGCGGCTGGTCAGCGGGCACCGCCACCACCACCGAGCGCGCCATGCCCTCACTGCCGAGGATGTTGTCGATGAATTCCTTGACCTCGCGCCCACGCTCACCGATGAGCCCCACCACCACCACATCGGCATTGGTGTAGCGGGTCATCATACCCAGCAGCACTGACTTGCCCACCCCAGAGCCGGCAAACAGGCCCAGCCGTTGTCCACGACCGACGCTGAGCAGGGCATTGATGGCGCGGATCCCTACGTCAAGGGGCTCACGGATGGGCGCGCGGCTGAGCGGGTTGATGGACTCACCATTAAGCGGCCACCGTTCCCGGACCGCCAGCGGGCCGTGCCCATCCAGCGGAAGACCGCTACCATCGATCACCCGCCCGAGCAGTGCCTCGCCCACCGCCACTTCGGACACCCGGCCAGTGGGCACTACCCGAGCATCGGCCTGCAGACCGTGCAAATCACCCGTGGGCATGAGGTAAAGGCTCTCACCGGCAAAGCCCACCACCTCGGCCTCGATGGTCTCGCCGCCGTTGTTCACGATCTCGCAGATCTCGCCGATAGCCGCACGGCATCCGATGGCTTCCAGGGTGAGACCGACCATGCGCGTGAGCTTGCCCTCGACCACCAAGCCACGGGTTTCGGGCATCACCTCCGCCAGGCGCGCCACGCGCCGCGCCCAGATCTCACTGCGCTGCGGATTCGGCAGCATGGTTACGTTCCCGGTCGATACCCAGCAGGGGGGCAATCAGGGCATTGAGACGTGACTCGAGGGTGGCATCGATCTGCGAGTGCTCAGTAACCACCCGGCAGCCGCCGCGCTGGATCACCGGGTCCTCGATGATCTGCCACTTCTGGTCGGACTCGCCCAGGGTGTAGGCCTCGCGCACCACCGCCGCGTCGTCGGGATGCAGCAGCACGCGAATGCGCCGGGTGTTCACCGGCAGGATGTTCAGCGCCTCGCGCACCACGCCCACAATGTGCGAGGGGTCGGTGCGGATCTCACGGCGGATGAGCTGACGCACCATGGCGATCACCAGGGTCACCACTTCCTGCTCAACCTGGTCGTCCAGTTCCTCGAAGGGCGTCTCGAGCGTCTGCAAGAGGCGATCGAACACCTCCAGCTTTTCCTGGATCTCGCGCCGGCCGGCCTCCAGGCCCTCGCGATGACCGAACTCGAAGCCTTCCGAGCGCCCCTGTTCATAGCCCTCTTGCTGAGCGCGTGCCGCCAGCTCCTCGAGCTCGGCCGCAGTGAGCAAAGGTGCGGGTTCAGGTGCGGGCTCGTTTTCTTCCTGCACCGAGTGCCCGCCCATGTCCGGCGGCTGCCATTGCTGCGCGTGGCCTTCGGCGGCGGGTATCACTCGGCTGCGCTTGGGACGGGAATTCTTCATGGCGCTCAGATGAAGTCGTCACCGCCGCCGCCGCCAAGCATGATCTCGCCAGCATCGGCCAGCTTGCGGGCGATCGACAGGATCTCCTTCTGCGCAGCCTCGACATCCGACACCTTGACCGGCGGCGCGGCCTCGAGATCGTCCTTGAGCATCTCGGCAGCGCGGGAAGACATGTTGCTGAAGATTTTCTCCTTGAGCGCATCCGGCGCACCACGCAAAGCCAGCAACAATTGATCGGTAGAGACCTCGCGCAGCAGGGTCTGCATGCTGCGGTCGTCGAGATCGATGAGGTTCTCGAACACGAACATGTTGTCCTGGATCTCCTGCGCCAGGTCCTCGTCGGCCTTCTGGATACCCTCGATGATCTCGGCCTCGATCGAGCCATCGACGAAATTGAGGATGTCCGCCGCCTTCTTTACGCCACCCAGCGCCGAGGACTTGATGTTGGTGTTGCCCTCGAGCTGGCGTTCGAGGATCTTGTCGAGCTCCTGCAAGGCGTTGGGCTGAATACCCTCGAGGGTGGCGATGCGCATGATCACATCATTGCGCACGCGCGGATCGTGAAACTCGGCGAGCACCCCGGCAGCCTGGTCCGGGTCGAGAAAGGACATCACGATGGCAATGATCTGCGGATGCTCGTAGCGGATCAGCTCGGCAATGGCCTTGGGGTCCATCCACTTGAGCTGTTCCAATCCTTTGCTATTGCGTCCGAGCAGGATCCGGTCAATCACCCCACTGGCCTTGTCCGACCCCAGTGCCTTGGTGAGCATGTTGCGAATGTACTCATCCGACCCCATACCCAGCGAGGTCTGCTCACCGATGGCCTCGACGAACTCGTGCATCACCAGTTCCATCTGTGAATTGGTGATGTTGGTCAGAGTGGCCATGGCCATGCCGATCTCCTGCACCTCCTTGGGCTCCATGTACTTGAGCACCTCGGCAGCATGGTTCTCGCCCAGCCCCAGCATCAGCAGGGCCGAACGCTCCAGCCCCGAGAGCCGGGCCACGACCTGCTTGTCGGTCTCATTCTGTGCGCTGTCAGCTGGCATCTTCGGCTATCCAGATCTTGACTAGTTGTGCCACGCGCTTGGGATCTTCTTCTACCAGCTTGCGCGCAGCTTCCATGATGTTTTCGTACTCACCGCCACCCGGCAGCTTGATGGGTTCGCCATCCTTGCCAAGCGCCAGGCCACCTTCTCCTTGCTCCTCCAGAGGCTGCCCGTCCGGACCCAACGGGCCGCTCACTACCGCTCCCTCGGGTCCAGCAGCGACTCCCTCGGCACCGGCAGCGGCCAGTGCCAACTCGGTGCTCTCGGGTGGACTGGTCAGGCGCTTGAGGGTCGGGCGCAGCACGCCAAACACCAGTAACAGCACCAGCAGCAGACCGCCCACCTGTTTGACTAGATCAAGGAACCACGCCTGTTTCCAGAGCGGCGGCTCGGGCAGGTCTTCGATCGGCTCGGGGGCCAGGAAGGGACTGTTGATGACCTTCACGCTGTCGCCACGACGCGCGTCAAAGCCAATGGCCTCACGCACCAGCTGGGTGATGCGCTCGATCTCCTCGGGGGTGCGTTCGCGTCGAGTCACCTTGCCGTCCGCAGAGACGGTGACCACATCGTCCACCACCACCGCCACCGACAGACGACGCAGCGTGGCCGGGGCCTGACGGGTATGACTGACTACCCGGTCCAGCTCGTAGTTACGCGTGGCTTGACGGCTGCTGTCCACGAGCTCGGTCGTACCACCCTGCCCCTGCGCTACCTCGGGAGCTGTGCCGGCCGCCGGTGGCTGGTTGCTCAACGCGCCGGGGATGCCCTGTGGTGCGCCGCTGCTGCGCTGCTGCTCGTTGATCTGTTCACTGCGCAGCGCCGGCTGGTCGGGATTGTAGCGTTCCTGGGTCTGCTCGGTGACGGAGAAGTCGATGTCCGCAGTGACCTGGGCACGCACCCGGTCCTTGCCCACGATAGGCGCGAGCAGGTCCTCGATACGCTGGCGCAAGTGCTCCTCGACCTTGCGAGTGTACTCGAAATGACTGCTCGAGCGTTCGATGTCGTCATCGGCCTGGTCACCGCTGAGCAACTTGCCACGGTGGTCCACCACCGTGACCCGTCCTGGCTCCAGCTCGGGCACGCTGGAAGCCACCAGATGCACGATGGCCTGCACCTGACCAGGATCGAGGGTACGCCCGGCGAGCAGCTTGACCGTAACCGCCGCGCTGGGCTTCTTGCGGTCACGCACGAACACCGACTGCTTGGGAATGGCCAGATGCACCCGCGCACTCTGCACCGCGCCGATGGTGGCGATGGTGCGTGCCAGCTCACCCTGCATGGCCTGCAGATAGCGCGCGCGCTCGACCACCCGGCTGGTACCGAAGCCAATATCCTTCTGCAACAACTCGAAACCCATGCCCGTACTGTTCGGGAGTCCAGCAGCGGCAAGCTGCATGCGCAGCTCCTTGACCTTGCCGGCCGGCACCAGGATGCTGCCGGTGGCCTCGTCCACACGGTACTCGACCCCGTTCTTCTGCAACACGGCGAGCACCTCGGTGGCATCCTTCTCTGCCAGATTCCCGTACAGCGGCGCCATGGTGGGTGCCTGCGACCAGAGCACCACGGCCACCCCCAGTGCCACGCTGGCGGCGATCCCGATCATCACTGCCAGCTGGCGGAAGATGGGATTGTCCTTGAGCGTAGCTGCTGGATCGGGCAAGGCGTTGCTGGTGCTAAGGGCGGTGCTCTCGGTGGCATCTGCCATGCGTTGCTACCTCTGTTGTCGGATGGGCCGCCTCACAGCGGCATGTTCATGACGTCCTTGTAGGCCTCGACCAACTTGTTACGCACCTCCGTCATGGCGGCAAAGGCCAGTCCTGCCTTCTGGCTGGCGATCATCACCTGCGCCAGGTCGACGCCGGGCTGTCCGATCTCGAAGCCGGTCTTGAGGGTCTCGGCCTGCTGCTGCATGTCATTGACCTTGTCGATGGACTCGCCCAACAAGGCCTGGAAACTGACACCCTCGGCTGCCGGGGTGGCCTTGGCGGCAGGACTGCCTGCCTGCGCGGCCATCAGCCGCATCTGTGCCAGTACCTGGGAAATCTCCGGTGTGCTCATGTCTTCGACTCCGTTGTTCGCCGATTTTTCGTCGCCAAGAGGACCTGTTCAAAAACAGGGCAAGAAACGGGCCACTCTCATGGGATGGCCACGCCGGCCTCGCGCAACTTCTGCAGCTTGTAGCGCAGAGTGCGCGGGCTGATACCAAGGATGTCGGCCGCCGCCTTGCGGCTGCCGCCGGTACGCAGGGCATCCAAGATCAGCTGCTCCTCGACAGAGCGCAGATCGTCGGTAAGCCGCTTGGGCGCTTCCTGTTCCGCCGCCGGGGCAATTGGCGCGGCGGTTGCGACGCCCTCGGCCTCGAACAGGATGTCGGTCGCACGGATATGCTCGCCATCACACAGGATCAGGGCACGCTGCATCAGGTTGTCCAACTCGCGCACATTGCCCGGCCAGTCGTGCGCCAGCAGGCGGGCCTCGGCTTCGGGCAGCAGTTCCGGCAGGGCCTGCCCGGGCTGCCGCTGGCGCGCAAGCAGGAAACGCGCCAGCGGCAGTATGTCGCGGGGACGCTCGCGCAACGGCGGCAAGGTGATGGGGAACACGTTGAGCCGGTAGAACAGGTCCTCGCGGAAACGGCCGGCGGCCACCTCCTCGCGCAAGTGCCGGTTACTGGTGGCCAGCACGCGCACGTCGAGCTGGATCAGCTCCCGTCCTCCGATGCGCTCCACCTCGCGCTCCTGCAACACCCGCAGCAGCTTGGCCTGCAGCGGCAGGCTCATCTCCGAGATCTCGTCGAGCAGCAGGGTGCCACCCTGTGCCTGTTCGAACTTGCCGGCCGAGGCACGCACCGCGCCGGTGAAGGCACCCTTCTCGTAACCGAAGAGCACCGCCTCGAGCATGTTCTCGGGAATAGCCGCACAGTTGATGGCCACGAAGGGACCGTCAGCGCGCGCCGAATGGGCATGGATGAAGCGTGCCAGCACCTCCTTGCCGGTGCCGGACTCGCCACCGATCATCACCGTGGCATCCGAGGCCGCCACACGACGCGCCAGCTCGGCCAGTTCACGGGTACGCAGGTCCTCTGCGATCATCTCACCGGGCGGGGTTTCTTGCCGCGGCAGGAAACGTGCGACCTTCTCCAGCAGGTCGCCCACCTCGAAGGGTTTGGCCAGATAATCCACGGCGCCCAGCTTCATGGCCTCGACCGCCTGTTCTACCGTGCCGTAGGCGGTCATCACCAGTACCGGCAGACCCGCATGCCGGTTGCGCAAGTAGCGCAACAGCGTCTGGCCGTCCATGGGGCGCATCTGCACGTCGGTGAGTACCATATCGACTGGCTGGCGCTCCAGCAGTGCCAGGGCCTGCTCGCCATCAGTGGCCACTGCCACCTCGTAGCCCGACAGCGACAGGGTATCGTTCAGTGCCTGCGCCAGGGCGCTGTCGTCCTCGACCACCAGGATGCGCTTACCGTTCATACCGTCTCTCCCATCTCAGCTGCGTCCAGGCGCGGCAGCTCGATCCGAAAACAGGCGCCACCGAGCACCGAATCGCACAGGCCGATATCACCACCGTGCGCCAGCACCACGGCCTGCGCCACCGCCAGGCCCAGGCCGGTGCCACGCTCACGGGTAGTGAAGAAGGGGTCGAAGATGCGCTCGCGGATGTCCGTGGGGATGCCCGGACCATCGTCCTCGACGCGCAGGCACACTCGATCGTCCTCGGACAGTTCGAGCGAGACCTGGAGATGCCCGCCCTCGCCGGCGTGGTACAAGGCATTGTCGAGCAGGTTGCCGAGCACCCCACGCAGGGCATCCCGATTGCCCAGCACCTGGCACTCGCCGGCCTTGTCGAGATGCAGTTTCAGGGTGATCGCCTCATCGGCCAGGCGCGGCCCCAGGCTGTCCACAGCCTCGACCACCACTTCGCGCAGCGATACCGAATTGGGCTGGAAGTGCCCTCCCCGGCTGAAGGCAAGCATGTCCGAGATCAGGCGCTCGGTGTGCTTCAGACCCTCGACCAGGGTGGCGGCGAACTGCCGGCGCTGCGCCGAATCGAGATCGTCACGGCCTAGTTGCCCGCCGTAGAGCAAGGCGGTGGCCAGCGGGGTGCGGATCTGGTGCGCCAGTTGCGCTGCCATCTCACCCATGTCGGCCAGTCGGTCTTGCCGGGCGGCTCGCTCCTCGAGCTCACGCTGCGCGGTGACATCCACCAGCAACAGGATCTCACCGCCATCGTTGAGCGCTCGCGAAGAGACGCTGAGCCGGCGCCGGTTGCGCAACAGCCAGTCGCCCTCACCCCACTGGCTGAGCAGGTTGTCCTCGCGCACCTCCTGCCAGCGCCTCCCCCAGCCCAGCCCCTTGAACAGGGCCTCGGCGGCGGGATTGAAGCGATCGATACGCCCACGCCCATCCACCAGGATCACGGCCGCAGGCAACACTTCGAGCAGTACCGAGAGCCGGTCGTCGGCCTGGCGACGCTGCTGTTGCTCGGCCTCACGCGCGGCTCGCGAACGGGCCAGCTCGGCCGTCAGTTCGGCCACCTGACCTTCGAGACGAGCATAGGCCCGGGTAAGTTGTTCAGACAGAGCATTGAAATCCGCAAACGCCTGGGTGAGCGATGCCGCTCGGTCGGGCGCGGGAGATGCACAAGTAACGCTCATGGGGACTCCGGCCTCCTGTTCGTATGGCTTCGAACAGCATCAGGCAAGAGTCGTGCCTAAAGTGCAGGTTGTTTATAATCAATAAGTTAAAAAACAAATCAAAGGCGAGCGTCAAGTTTCCGTCCGCACCTCACGCCACCTCGTTGGCACGCTGGAGACCGTACTTGCGCAGCTTTTCCACCAGCGTGGTGCGTCGCATCTGCAGTTTCTTGGCAGCATGAGCCACCACGCCGTCGGCCTCTTCCAGCGCCTGGCGGATCAGGCTCTGTTCCACGTCGGCCAGATAGGCCTTGAGATCGATACCCTCGGGCGGCAGGCGCGGCACCGTGGTCACTGTGCCCGGCTGGGTGCCTGCGACTGTGACCTCGGGCAGCTCCTCGCCGGTCGGCGACGCTGCCGCGGCGGGCATGCCGGCGCGAAACTTCTCCGGCAGATCGCTCACGTCCACCACACCGTAGGGATAGAGGATGGCCAAGCGCTCTATCAGGTTGGCCAGCTCACGCACATTGCCGGGCCAACTGTAATAGGTGAGCGCAGTGACCGCCGCCGGGGTCAGACGCACCGAACCGCGCTTTTCGTGCTCGATGCGGGCAATCAGGTCGGCCACCAGCACCGGGATGTCTTCCACCCGCTCGCGCAACGGCGGCACCTCGATGGGAAAGACATTCAGGCGATAATAGAGATCCTCGCGAAAGTTGCCGTCCTTGATAGCCTGCTCCAGATCACGGTGGGTGGCGGCAATGATGCGCACATTGCAGCGTATGGTCTTGTTGCTGCCTACCCGTTCAAAGGTGCGCTCTTGCAACACACGCAGCAGCTTGACCTGCATGTGCATGCTCATGTCACCGATCTCGTCGAGGAACAGGGTGCCGCCCTCGGCCAGCTCGAAACGTCCCTGGCGGGCGCTGATGGCTCCGGTGAAAGCCCCCTTCTCGTGGCCGAACAGCTCACTTTCGAGCAGGTCGCCGGGGATGGCGCCACAGTTGACCGGCACGAAGGGCTTGCCACGGCGCTTGGAGTGGTAGTGCAGCTTACGCGCCACCACTTCCTTGCCGGTGCCCGACTCGCCCAGGATGAGCACCGTGGCGTCACTGTCTGCCACCTGCTCGATCATCTTGTTGATCTCGCGCGTGGCCCGCGAGTTACCGGAGAGACTCCGGAACAGCTCCACCGGTCGCCGTGCGCCCTCGCCCTGGCGCTGGTTGTCAGAGAATACCTGGGCACGGTGCAGAATGGAGATCACAGCATCGAGATGCGCCGGCAAGGACAGTACGGCGATCACGTCACCACTGACCAACATCTCCTCCCCCACCTCATCCTTCTCTCGCACCTGCACCAGGGCCGGGCGGACCTTTCCCTGCTCGATGGCCCGCAGCCAGCCATTGCGCTCCTCGGCAGGGAGACCGGCGCTCATGAACACCGACACCGAATGCTCGGCATAGCGATCGATCATCTGCACCATCGCCTCGGGAGAGTCCGGCAGCTCGACCTTGCAATCGACGAACTCCAGGATGTGTTTCAAATAGTCTCGGGATTCTCCGGCCGGCATCACCAGCAGGGCGGCCGCCGCCTTGAGGGTGATATCCGTCGCTGTCTGAGCCATCCACGTCTCCTGCTGTTGATGGGCCAAAACCATGGTGCATTGCTGCTTTTTTCCGCGAGTTAAACACCTGCCTCGACAGATGTCAAAAAGACGTCATCCTGCAGGTTTCCGTTGCTATCGTTTGCTGCTTGACAGCACCCGGCCCAGACCCTAGAAATTGACACATCTTCCTGACCCGGGACTCCACCTTGGACGACATACCGCTAGGCGCCCTGTTCGGCGCGCTGATCCTGTTGCTGATCCTGTCGGCCTTCTTTTCTGGCTCCGAAACCGCGCTGATGACGCTCAATCGCTACCGGTTGAAGCACCTGGCGCGCGGCGGCCATCCGGGCGCACAGCGAGCCCAACGCCTGCTGGCCCAGCCCGACAGATTGATTGGCCTGATCCTGTTGGGCAACAACTTCGTCAACATCCTTGCCTCCTCGCTGGCCACCCTGATCGCCATGCGCCTCGGTGGCGAGGGCGCCATTCCCATCGCCGCCGGGCTACTCACCCTGGTGGTACTGATCTTTGCCGAGGTCGCACCCAAGACGCTCGCCGCGCTGCACCCCGAACGCCTGGCCTTCCCCGCCGCCTGGGTCTACACCCCCATCCAGCGTCTGCTGTTCCCATTGGTATGGGTCGTCAACCTGCTGGCCAACTCGGTGCTACGCCTGTTCGGGGTAGACCCGGAGCACCGTGGCCCCGATGCACTCAGCCGCGAGGAACTGCGTACCGTGGTCAACGAGGCCGCCAGCATGATCCCGCAACAGCACCAGCAGATGCTGCTGGCGCTGCTCGACCTGGAGAACGTACGCGTCGAGGACATCATGGTGCCACGCACCGAGATCGACGGCATCGACATCCAGGACCCCATCTCGGTAATCCTCGACCAGCTGCAGCAGCTGCCCTACACCCGAGTACTGGTGTACGAAGGCAGTATCGACCAGGTGCTGGGCTTTCTGCATTCACGCAAGATCCTGCAGGCCGCGCTCGACCGCGACGGACTGACCCACGAAGAGCTGCGCGCACTGATCCGCGAGCCCTACTTCATTCCCAAGGGCACCTCGCTGTACGACCAGCTGCTCAACTTCCAGCGCAGCCGGCGGCGCGCCGGTTTAGTGGTGGACGAGTATGGCGACATCCTGGGACTGGTCACCATGGCCGACCTGCTCGAAGAGATCGTCGGCGAGTTCACCACCGACCCGGCCGACAGCCTGGCAGACGTGATGCCACAGGAAGATGGCAGCTTCCTGGTAGACGGGTCGGCCAGCCTGCGCGAACTGGTGCGCACCCTGCACTGGGACCTGCCGACCGACGGGCCTAACACCCTCAACGGTCTGATCGTCGAGCACCTGCAGAGCCTGCCCGAGCCCGGTACCTCGGTAATGATCAATGGCTACCCCATCGACATCCTGCAAACCCAGGACAACCGGGTAAAGACCGCGCGCATCCGCCCGGCGGAGCGGCGCGCACTCGATGCGGCCAGTGACGAGGAAGACCTCAACTTCTGAGCCAGCCAGCCGCTATCCCTGCAGAGGCACGGGAGACGAGGCGGATCAGGTGACAGGAGAGAACAGACGACGCTTCCGGCGGATCATTCTCAGGCGGCCCGTGCTGCTGGTCGCAGACGGCCGCTCATGGCCGGGTGATCTGCTGGACATTTCGCTGCGTGGCGCCTTGATAAGCACCGGACAGACACCGCCACCAGCGGTCGGCACCCAGGGCGTGGCCGACATCGCGCTGAGCGACGATCCCGACTTCCTGATCCGCATGCAGGTGGAAGTCTGCCACACCGATGCGCAACGCATCGGTCTGCGCGTCACCGGCATCGACATCGAGGACGCCTGCCAGCTGCGCCGACTGGTGGAACTCAACGCGGGGGACCCTGAACTGCTCGCCCGCGAGCTCGAACAGCTCTCCGCCACCTGACTCAGTACAGGGCCCCGATGGCCTCGGACAGCCGCTTGACCGCGATCACCTCCAGCCCTTCGATCGCTTGCCGAGGCACATTGGCCGCGGGCACGATGGCGCGCCGGAAGCCGTGCTTGGCGGCTTCGCGCAGGCGCTCCTGCCCCGAGGGCACAGGCCGGATCTCGCCCGCCAGGCCCACCTCGCCGAAGGTCACCAGGTCGCCGGGCGCAGGCTGGTCACGAAAGCTCGAGAGCACCGCCAGCAGCACCGCCAGATCCGCTGCCGGCTCCGTCACCCGCACCCCGCCGACCACGTTCAGGAACACGTCCTGGTCGTACATGCCCACCCCACCGTGACGGTGCAGCACCGCCAGCAGCATGGACAGGCGATTCTGTTCCAGGCCCAGCGCCACCCGGCGCGGGTTGCCCAGCGAGCTCTGATCCACCAGCGCCTGCACCTCGACCAGCAGCGGTCGCGTGCCCTCGCGGGTAACCAGGATGACGCTGCCCGGCACCTGTTCCTCGTGCCGCGAGAGGAAGATCGCCGAAGGGTTGCTTACCTCGCGCAGGCCCTTGTCGGTCATGGCGAACACACCCAGCTCGTTGACCGCGCCGAAGCGGTTCTTGATGGCGCGTACCAGGCGGAAGGGACTGCCACTCTCGCCCTCGAAATACAGCACCGTATCGACCATGTGCTCGAGCACCCGCGGCCCGGCCAGCGCGCCTTCCTTGGTGACATGCCCCACCAGGAACAGGCTGGTGCCGGTCTGCTTGGCAAAACGCACCAGGCGCGCCGCCGACTCGCGTACCTGGGCCACCGAGCCGGGTGCCGACTGCAATTCCTCGGTATGGAAGGTCTGGATGGAATCGAGCACCAGCGCACGCGGCCCGTGGCGCCCGGCCAGATCGATAATGCGCTCGACCTGGGTTTCGGTGAGCAGTTGCACCTTGTCGCCCGGCAGGTCGAGACGTTGCGCGCGCAGGCTGATCTGCTCGGCCGACTCCTCGCCGCTGACATACAGCACCGGCATCTGTTCGGCGAGCAACGCCATGGCCTGGATCAGCAAGGTGGACTTGCCGATGCCCGGGTCACCACCGATCAGGGTCACCGAACCGGGCACCAGGCCGCCGCCGAGCACCCGGTCGAGCTCGCCCAGACCGGTGGCGATGCGTTGCGTTTGCTGCGGCGTAACCTCGGACAGGCGGCGCACTGACTGGGCGCGCGCATCACCGGCATAGCCGGCAAAGCGCCCACCACTCGGGCTCGCCGGTGCAGTCTCTTCCTGGAGGGTGTTCCAAGCCCCGCAATCGGTGCACTGCCCCGCCCACTTGGGATGACTGGCGCCGCACTCGCTGCACAGGTAACGAACCCTGGGTGCCCTCGCCATCTCAGTCTCCGTAGTCGCGCATTACCCGCGCGGTGACGCCGCAGAACAAGGTGTAGGGAATGGTATCCGCCCAGCGCGCCACCTCGTCGGCCGGCAGGCCCTCGCCCCAGAGCGTCACCCGGTCGCCCACCCGTGCCTCGGGCAGACCGCGCAGATCGACCATCAGCATGTCCATGGACACCCGGCCAACCACGGGCAACCGTCGCCCGCGCAACAGGACCTGCGCGCCGGGACCAATGTGCCGAGGATAGCCGTCGCCGTAACCGATGCCGACCACCCCCAGCGGCAGGTCCTCGGGCGCGCGCCAGGTACCACCATAGCCGACCGGCTCGCCACGTGACACACGACGTACCGCCAGCAGCGGCGCGCTCAGGGTCATCACCGGACGCAGATCGAGCGCGCCGGCATCGCGCCCGATCAGCGGCGAGGCGCCATAGAGCATCAACCCGGGACGCACCCAATCGGCATGACTGTCGGGCCAGCCGAGGATGCCCGCCGAGTTGGCGAGCGAGCGCGCCAGGCCGCACCCGGGCAGCACCGCGCGCATGCGCGCCAGCTGGACTTCGGTGGTGCTATCGGCGAGGTCGTCAGCGTTCGCCAGGTGGGTCATCAGTCCCGCCAGACGCAGCCACGGCAGAGCGCGGAACTGCTCGAGCAGCCAGTCGGCCTGCGCCGGGTCGAAACCCAGACGGTGCATACCGGTGTCGAACTTGATCCAGCAATCGAGCGCATCGCCGCCCATGTCGCCCTGCAACAGGGCAAGCTGGTGCAGATCGTGGATCACCAGCGCCAGGTGGTGCCGCCGCGCCAGACCGAGATCGTCTGCCGTCAGCAGCCCCTCGAGCACCACCAGCGGGGCGTCGATACCGGCCTCGCGCAGTGCGACCGCCTCGTCGATGCGCGCCACTGCGAAGGCATCCACCTGGCCTCGCAGCGCTTGCGCCACCGGCAGCATGCCGTGTCCGTAGGCCTGCGACTTGATCACCGCCATCACCCGCCGCCCCGGGGCACGCTCACGCACCACACCCAGATTGTGCCGCAGGGCAGCCAGGTCGATGCGCGCACAGGCGCCACCGACCGCCTCAGTGGTCGAGGTCGGCATAGGCATCATAGGCATAGTTGTCGAAGCGTGTGTACTGCCCTTGGAAAGTGAGGGTGACGGTGCCGATGGGGCCGTTACGCTGCTTGCCGATGATGATCTCGGCCTTGCCCTTGTCCGGCGAGTCCTCGTGGTACACCTCGTCGCGGTAGATGAAGACGATCAGGTCCGCATCCTGCTCGATGGCCCCGGACTCACGCAGGTCGGACATCACCGGGCGCTTGTTGGGTCGCTGCTCGAGCGAACGGTTGAGCTGCGAGAGTGCGATCACCGGCACATTCAGTTCCTTGGCCAGAGTCTTGAGGCCGCGCGAGATGGCAGAGATTTCGTTGGTACGGTTCTCGCCAGCATCCGGGGCCTGCATCAATTGCAGGTAGTCGATCACCACCAGACCGAGCTGCCCGTGCTCCTTCATCAGCCGGCGGCAGCGCGCACGCACCTCGGTGGGGGTAAGCGCCGGGGTGTCATCGATGAACAGCTTGGCCTGCTGCAACAGACTGACTGCCGAGGTCACACGCGGCCAGTCGTCATCCTCGAGCTTGCCGGTGCGCACCGCCTGCTGGTTGATCCGGCCCAACGAGGAGATCATGCGCATGGTCAACGCCTCGCCGGGCATCTCCATGGAAAAGATGGCCACCGGCAGACCGGCGCTGATCGCCACGTTCTCGGCGATGTTCATGGCGAAGGTGGTCTTGCCCATCGAGGGCCGGCCGGCAACGATGATGAGATCGGACTTCTGGAGACCTGAGGTCTTGGCATCGAAATCATCGAAACCGGTAGGCACGCCGGTCATCGCCGAGTCGCTGGAGTACAGCTCCTCGATACGGTTGACCGTGTCGGTGAGCAACTCGGTGATGGGCCGGAATCCCGAGCGTCCCTTGGCCTGCTGCTCGGCGATCTGGAACACCAGATTCTCGGCCTCGTCGAGCAACTGATCGACCTTGCGCCCCTCCGGCCGGTAGCAGCTCTCGGCAATGCGGTTGCCGACACGGATCAACTGGCGCATCACCGACTGCTCGCGCACCAGGCGCGCATAGGCCCCGACATTGGAGGCGGTCGGGGTGTCGTTGGCCAGCATGCCCAGGTACGGCAGGCCGCCCACATCGTCCAGTTCGCCGCGTCGCTCCAGCTCTTCAGCCAGGGTGACCACGTCCAGCGGCTGATCGGCCTCGCCCAGCGCCGCCATGGCGCGGAAGATCGCCTGGTGTTCGCGGCGGTAGAAGTCCTCGGCAGTAATCTGGTCGGCGACGCGCTCCCACGCCTCGTCGTCGAGCATCAGGCCGCCGAGCACCGCCTGTTCGGCCTGGATGGAATGCGGTGGCAGGCGCAGGGCTTCCGCGGCAGCCTCGGCCGGCAGGCTGGCCTGTGGCGGCACTTCGAACGGCGGGGGAAACTGATCGGAATCCATGGACATGGGCCTATTGAATCACATTGGAAACACAAAAAAACGGGTCCCGAAACGCAAACACCCCGGCAGCTTGCGCGGCCGGGGCGTCAGGATGCGTCGCACGCGTCGCTTCAGATCACTCCTCGGCGACCACGTTGACCTTCAGCTCCACGTCCACGTCGGTATGCAGATGCAACACCACCGTATACTCACCGGTGACACGGAAGGCACCCTCGGGCATGCGCACCTCGGAGCGGGCGATCTCGATACCAGCGTCCCGGCAGGCAGCAACGATGTCACTGGTGCCCACCGAACCGAACAGCTTGCCTTCCTCACCGGCCTTGTGCGCGATGGTCACACCGTCCTCCAGCGCCTGGATCTGCGCCTTGCGTGCCTCGGCGGCGGCCAGCTTCTCGGCCTCCTGCTTCTCGAGCTCGGCGCGACGCTCCTCGAACATCTTGATGTTCTCGGGACTGGCAAACACCGCCTTGCCCTTGGGAATCAGAAAGTTGCGGGCATAACCCGACTTGACGCTCACTTTGTCGCCCAAGGTGCCCAGATTCTCGACTTTTTCCAGCAGAATGACTTCCATCGTTTCAAACCCCTTCTCGTTTCGCCCGGGTGCGAGCGATGCTACTGCCCCTTGCCAGGGCCCGACGAGCCGTCGGTGTCACCACGCACCCTGGCCCTGAAATCCAACCAACCGTCGGCGTATCCGGCGATGGCAACGGCCGTGAGGCTGTGCGGCAGGCCGACGATCAACAAAAAGTACAACCCAAACAACCAGCTCCGTTTGCCGCCGGCCAATGCGACCACCCCGTGGGCCGCAGCCAACCCCTGCAACAGGAACAGCGTCAGGGCCACCACCTGCAACTGTCCGGCCAGATTGGGCTGGTCTCCCGCCAGCCCCGCCAGCAGAAGAACCGGCACACCCCACAGCCAGATCCGCGTAACCCGCAGCGCACGGAACTCGCGGCCGAAAGCGCTCTCGTGCCCGGCCAGCAAAGCCTGCCCCCAGCGCCCGAACATCAGCGCCAGGGACGCCGACAGAGCCCACACCCCGCCGATACCGCCCGGCATCCAGCCGGCCATGGCCTCCAGCAGAGCACGCTGCTGGTCTTCAGGGACCACCTCGCTGTCCCAGTTGGCGGCCATGTAGTCCTGCAACAGGCCGCCCCAGAAGGCCGCCGGGTCACTCAGCAACAGGTACTGCACCAGCACCAATGCCATCCCGCCAAGCGCCGCGGCCTCAAGCGCGCGAATCAGCGAACCGCTGCGTCCCAGCACCAGCGCCAGCCCCCAGACTGGCAGCCACAGCATCAGCCCCAGCACGCCCAGCACCAGCGGCTGGGCGAACAGCAGGCCGCCCAACAGGACCATGGCCAGAACCGAGATCCCGACCACCAGCAGTCCCTCACGCGGCCCGTTGCGCAGGGTGGCCAATACCACCAGGCCATTGCTCAGAATCGACAAGGGACTGAGCAACAATGCCAGCAACGCCATGACCACCACGGCCATGCTGGCCTGGGTCCTGCCCCGCATCACCGCGACGAGCAGCCCTTTCATACGGTTCCCCCGTTCAGGGGCGGACGCCGCTCACGGCGCCCGACCCGGCAGCCGTTCAGTGGCTGTCGGTGTACGGCAGCAGTGCCAGGAAGCGCGCACGCTTGACCGCGGTGGCCAGCTGGCGCTGGTACTTGGCGCTGGTGCCGGTAATGCGGCTCGGCACGATCTTGCCGGTCTCGCTGATGTTCTGCTTGAGCAGGTTGAGATCCTTGTAATCGATCTCCTTGATGCCCTCAGCTGTGAATCGGCAGTACTTGCGACGACGATAGAAACGCGACATTTCAACGACTCCTCTGGATTAGGAAGCGGCAGCTTCGGGGGCTTCGTTCTTGTCATCCTCACGCGCCAGCGGCGAGGGCTCGGTGATGGCCTCTTCGCGGCGGATGGTCAGATGACGCAGCACGGCATCGTTGAAACGGAAAGCGCTCTCCAGCTCGGCCAGCGCGTTCTTGCTGCACTCGATGTTCATCAGCACGTAGTGCGCCTTGTGCAGCTTGTTGATGGGATAAGCCAGCTGGCGGCGACCCCAGTCCTCAAGACGGTGGATGGTGCCGCCATCGCCCTCGATGATGGACTTGTAGCGGTCCACCATGGCGGGGACCTGCTCGCTCTGGTCCGGATGGACCAGGAACACGATTTCGTAATGACGCATTGTAGCTCCTCACGGTTTGACAGCCTCCCGCATCCGCGGTGAGGCAAGGAGAACCCGGCACTACCGGGTCGAAGCGCGCGATTCTAGAGAAGGCTGGAGCGCAATGCAAGCCGGCCTGCTCAGCCCGCGAGAGGATGGCGCCGCGCCCAGGCACGAAGGTCGCCCCGTTGACGCGTCTTGGCAAGTGCCGGAGGCAAAAATCTGGCGTCTCAACAAAAGTTTGATGCTGACCGTTCAGGTACGCCGCTGGCGCAGCGCTTCGTACAGGCAGATGCCGGCGGCGACCGAGACGTTGAGACTCTCGACCTGCCCAAGCATGGGCAAGCGTACCAGCTGGTCGCAGGCCTCGCGGGTGAGCCGACGCAGGCCGCCGCCCTCGGCGCCCATGACAAGACCGAGCGGACCGGTGAGATCAGCCTCGAACAGGCTCCTCTCGGCCTCGCCTGCGGTACCGACCAGGAAGACACGGTGCTCGTCCTGCAGACGGCGTAGGGTGCGCGCCAGGTTGGTCACCTGGAAGAAGGGCACCGTCTCGGCCGCACCGCTGGCAACCTTGCAGGCGACCGGGGTGAGACCGGCCGATCGGTCGGCCGGGGCGATCACCGCTTGCACGCCGGCCGCGTCGGCGGTGCGCAGGCAGGCGCCCAGGTTGTGTGGGTCGGTGACCCCGTCGAGGATCAGCAACAGGGGCGGCACCTCCAGGCCGGCGAGCAGCGCTTCCAGCTCGGATTCAGAACGCGCCGAGGGGGCCTCGACCCGCGCCAGCGCCCCCTGGTGATTAGCCCCCCCGGCCAGGGCATCGAGCTCGCGCCGCTCGACCCGCCGCACGGGCACACCCTGCTCGCGGGCCCGCTCCACCAGCGCCTGCAAGCGACGATCGCGCCGGCGCGCATCCACGCGCAGCTCGTGCACCCGGCCACCGTGGCCCAGCGCAGCGCGCACCGCGTGCAGTCCGGCCACCCAGTGTCCCGCCTCCCCATTCACGAGCGCGACTTGCCCCGTCGGCGTGCCGGGTGACGCTGGCCGGCAGCCTTCTTCGCAGCCTTCTTCGCAGCCTTCTTGCCGGCTTTCTTGCCAACCTTTTTGGCCGCCTTCTTGTGGGCGGTCTTCTTGGACGCCTTGCCGGTCGACGACTTCCTGCTTGCCTTCTTGCCCCCCTTCCTGGTCTGGCCAGTCCCTTTGCCGCTTGCCTCCTCGCTACCGCCCGAACGCCCCCAGCCCGGCACCGCCGGTCGCCAGACATTGCCCTCGGCCGCTTTCTCTTTCGCCGGGGACGGATCTTCCGTGGACTGCTTAGCGTCCGGCTTGCGCGAGGACGACGTATCATCTGTCGTCTCGGCCTTGCGCCTTTCCCGATCGCGATCCCGATCCCGACCGCGCCGGCGACCGCCTCGCCGCGCGCCCTCGTCCTCCTGCCCGCGACCATCGGCGAGCACGAAGTCGATCTTGCGCTCATCCATGTTCACCGCGGCCACTTGCACGCGAATCCGATCGCCCAGGCGATAAACCTTGCCGCTGCGCTCGCCAGTGAGACGGTGGCCAATGGGATCGAATTGAAAGTAGTCGCGGTCCAGCGCGGTGATGTGCACCAGACCGGTCACATAGATGTCGGCCAGCTCAACGAACAGGCCAAAGCTGTTGACGCTGACGATCAGCCCCTCGAACACCTGCCCAACCTTGTCGAGCATGAACTCGCACTTGAGCGCATCGGCCGAGTCGCGCGAGGCCTCGTCGGCACGGCGCTCGTTGGCGGAACAGTGCTCGGCCATGGTCTGCAGCTGCGTGTGGCTGTAGCTGAACTCGGCCGGCTTGCTGCCCGTGAGCAGGTGGCGGATGGCCCGGTGCACCATGAGGTCGGGATAGCGCCGGATCGGCGAGGTAAAGTGCGTGTAGGCCTCGAGCGCCAGGCCGAAGTGGCCCTTGTTCTCGGCGGCGTAGACCGCCTGCATCATGGAGCGCAGCAGCACGGTCTGAATCAGGTGGTAATCGGGCCGGTCCTTCGCCTGCTCGAGCAGCTCGGCATAATCCTTGGCGGAGGGATGAGGCATGCCACCAAGACGCAGGCCAAGCTCCGCCAGGAACTGTTGCAGGTCCTCGAGCTTCTCCTCGCTGGGCGGCTCGTGGTTGCGGAACATCGCCGGCATCCGCTTGCGCAGCAGGTGCCGCGCCGCCGCCACGTTGGCCGCCAGCATGCACTCCTCAATCATGCGATGGGCATCGTGGCGCTCCAGCGGGATCACCTCGGCCACCTTGCCGTTGTCGTCAAAACGGAACTTGGTCTCGACCGAGTCGAAGTCGATGGCGCCACGCTGCTCGCGCGCCGCATGCAGCACCTTGTAGAGGGCATGCAGGTCACGCAGATGCGGCAACACGTGTGCGAAACGTTCGCACAGTTCGGGATCGCCGTGTTCGAGCATGTCGCGCACCTGATCGTAGGTCAGGCGTGCGTGTGAGTTCATCACCCCCTCGAAGAAGCGCGAGCGGTACATCTTGCCCTTGGCGTCGAAGTACATCTCGGCCACCATGCACAGGCGATCGACATGCGGGTTGATCGAGCACAGCCCGTTGGACAGCACCTCGGGGAGCATGGGTACCACCCGGTCGGGGAAGTACACCGAAGTGGCGCGGTTGTAGGCCTCGCGGTCGAGCGGACTGTCGGGCTGCACATAGGCCGAAACATCGGCAATGGCCACCAGCAGGCGCCAGCCCTTGGGCGTGGGCTGGCAGTAAACCGCGTCGTCGAAGTCGCGCGCGTCCTCGCCGTCGATGGTCACCAGCGGTGTCTTGCGCAGGTCCACCCGGCCCTGTTTGGCCGCCTCGGGCACCTCCTCGCCGAACCCGGCGATCTGCTCGAGCACATCGGCCGGCCACTCGACCGGGATGTCGTGGGCACGGATGGCGACATCGGTCTCCATCCCCGGCGCCATATGGTCGCCCAGCACCTCGACGATGTGACCGATGGGCTGGCGCCACTCGGTGGGGTGCTCATCGATGGCCACAACCACCACCTGCCCATCCTCGGCATCGCCAAGCTGGTCAGGCGGTACCAGGATCTGCTGCGGGATGCGCTTGTTGTCAGGCAGCACGAAGGCCACCCCCTTCTCTACATGCAAACGGCCCACCAGCTTGGAGAAGGCGCGCTCGAGCACCTCGATGACAACCCCTTCCTTGCGCCCGCGCCGGTCGGTACCCGAGACCTGAGCGACCACACGGTCGCCGTGCCAGACCTTGCGCATCTCGCGCGGCACCAGGAACAGGTCGTCGCCACCGTCGTCGGGCTTGAGAAAACCGAAGCCATCGGGGTGACCGATCACCCGCCCGGGGATCATGTCGGCATGGTTCACCCGACAATAGCCACCGCGCCGGTTACGGATCAACTGGCCATCACGGATCATGGCGCGCAAACGACGAGACAGAGCCTCGCGCCGATCCTCCTCCAGCAGACCGAGCGCCTCGGCCAGCTCGTCGAACGAGAGGGGGCAGCCCAGCTCGTCGATGACCTCCATGATGAACTCACGGCTGGGGATGGGGTTGTCGTACTTCTGCGCCTCACGCGCGAAATTCGGGTCCTTGGCGCGCAGGCCGCGCGACTTGCTTCTTCTTGCCACTCAATTTTTGCCTTTCTGGAATCGTGGCGACATTGTACGTTGACAAGCCGCTCCTGTCGCTGTAGATTACGCGCCCTCAGCTGCTCATGCCTGGGTGGTGAAATTGGTAGACACGCTAGCTTCAGGTGCTAGTGGGGGTGACCCCGTGGAGGTTCAAGTCCTCTCCCAGGCACCATAAACCGGAAGGCCCGCTCCTTGAGCGGGCCTTTTTCATTGCCCCCTCCCCACAAATAGGGAGCCTCTTGGCCCACCTGCTTCTCGCTGGGCGCACGCGCTTTCAACGCCGCTGGCAGGCGTGTCAGCGAGAAGACACACGTCATGAGGCACTGTTCCTCTCGTTGCGCTCCGCCACCATGAACTGGCACTCCGCGAGGCCGCCAAAGCCGGCCGGACCCGCACGACGCACCCAGTCACCATCCTCTAACTGGTCATCCCCCCCCCCGGGACAATGCCAGCCGGAGAGGTGACGCAACAGCACAAGGAGAAACGGTCCTGCTATCAGATCGACAGCGGATTGCGCAGGCGGCTGCGCCGCCCGGTAGAACTGCCGGGGCGTGCCGACCAGCGCCACCGACAAGAAGAAAGCCAGCGTTGGACGCCTCCCTTCTATGACCTGCGCCGCAAGGCCAGACACGTCGAGCAGGCTAACACCCTGCCCCACCGCTGCTTTCTGGACACCCACGATCGCCCGGTTCCCGGCGCCCGCCTCTGCTTAACAAGGAGGATATTTGGCGAGCACCCAGTCATTATCTCGAGCTCCCTCATATTCCCCGATGCGCCACCGCTTCATCTCGAAGAGATCTCCGGCAATTTCCGTGATGACCTCGCGCAGCTCCAGCGGTTCCAGCCAGCGGCGTGGTATTTGCGCCGTGCCGCCGGACGCACCCAGGAGGTTGCCGGTGATCGCTCCGGTGGAATCGGTATCGCCGTCGTGGTTGATGGCAAGAAGCACACCTGCCTCGAAACTGTCGGCGACCAGGGCGCAGTAGAGCGATATGGCCAGCGCTTCCTCGGCCACCCAGCCTTCGCCCAACTGCCGGATTGCAGCCGCAGGCTCGACCTCTTCCGACGCCAGTTGCTCGGCCTGTTCGATGGCCCGTAGCGTCTCTTCGTGATGCTCGTGACGCGTCAGGCAGGCCTTTGCCGTCATCAGACTGTCATGGAGGCTGGCGCCATCAACCAGGCCCAGCACCACAACCGCCAGCACCCCCGCTGCCAGATAACCGGTAGGGTGGCCATGCGTCAGTTGGGCCAGTTCACAGCCCAGGCGGAACGTTTCCTCCACCGGCGTTTCAGGGTGCCAGTGCCAAGCGAAGAGCCCCACGGGGGCAATACGCATAACACCACCACAGCCCTTGCTGTTGTTGCGTGCGGGGTCGCCAAAACTGGTTTTTTGCCGCAGAGCGTCAAGACAGGTGTTGCCGGGTGCCCGGCGGTTGTGTAGTGCCCGCTGTTTGTACAGCCAACCTTCCTTGCCCTCATACAGTTCACAGGCTGGCGTCTCGCCCTGTGTCTTTAGCCAACGCAGGTAGGCGTGATCCGTCACTCCTGAATAGGTTGTGATGCCACGCATGCAATCTCGCACCCACCCCCGAATGAGCCCTTCCGCAGTGAACAACGTCATCTGGGTATCATCGGTGATGGCACCGAGCCGGCCGTAGGCCGGCACGTAGTCGGCAATACCGTCCGGGCCGAACTGCGCCAGAATCTGGGCACGCTTCATGAACTCGACCGGCGCACCCAGGGCATCGCCTACAGCGCCGCCCAGCAGACAGCCGAGAAAACGATCGCGCACAGTATCGGCCTCCTCCTCCCGAGACGTCCATAGCGGAATCGGGGGTGAGATGACACGCGCAAGCGGTCTCTGCCGCCGAACATAGGCCTCCTGCTCCCGCGTCTCGATCGCACCAGGCCGCGCTCTGCGCACCTGCCGGATCGCCGTCTCGGGATCCGCACCAAGCTCGACCAGCAGGCAGGCGGCTATCATACCGGTGCGCCCCAGACCGCCCTTGCAGTGAACAAGAATCCTTTCGCCTTCCTCCAGACGCCGGCGCAGGCGGCGACTGATGGCCTGCCACTCCGCGTCACTTTCCGCCAGGGGGACACCGCCGTCAGGAATGGGAAACCGCTCATAGTGAAGCCCATAGGAGGCGACCATCATGCCGATATCGGCGACCTGCAGGGCCTGCAGCTCGTGGTCCTCCAGCAGGTTGAGGATTGTGGTTGCGCCCCAACGCCGAATCGTCTCCAGGTCGGCGGCAAGATCGCGCGACCAGTCACCCGACAATGCGCCCCGCTGGACCTTGCCCGGGCATAAGGTCAAACCGATCTGCCCCGGCACGCCCTCGGGCTGCACAGTGTCGATACGCAGAGGATGAGTGTGACTCGTTCTCAGTACCATCGCTTCCTGTCCTGATCTTGCGGACACCTGCAGAGAAAACTGCCAGACCTCTTCTCGTCCGTATATCCCCGGGACATCAGTCTCATCACAGGGCTGGCCAGAGTGGGACAGACTTGTTTCGCGCGCCAGGCCGTGCGCATGAAATCAGACAGAAAACCACTCCGGAACGGCACCTTTACGAAACCGTTGTGTGAACCAGTCCAACGCCTTGCCCGGGTTGCGGCTTGGCCAGGCATAGAAAAGCGCGTGTCGGGTGGACCGGCCGTCTTCCGTCGCCTTGATGACGAGTTCACCGGCCGCAATCTCCGCGGCGATCAGATGCACTGGAAGATAGCCCACGCCGAGACCACGCTTCTGTGCCTCGCGCTTCATGATCAGATCCGGCACCGTGAACACGGGCTGGCCGGGCAGCAGCCCTACCGTTCTGGGCGGCAGCCCACGTGAGCTGTCGGCGGCGGCGACGGCCCGGTGCTGTCGAATCAGATCATTGGTCAATGGTTCGGGTTCATCCGCCAGGGGATGATCGGGAGCCACGGCAAACACGAACTCGACCTCTCCCAGGGGATGCACCGCATACCCCCCTCCCGGAGGGCCATCCCCGGGAGCGCCGATAACCAGATCAGCCCGCCCGGAAACCAGCGCATCCCAGGTTCCGCCCAATACTTCGGTGGAGATCCGCAGCCGGGTATCCGACACCTCATCATAGAAAGCCTCGCAGAGCGCCAGCACCTTGTCCACGGGAATGAGATCTTCCACTGCAATGCGCAACTCCGCCTCCCAGCCGGTGGCGATGCGCCGGACGTTGCGCACCAGGCCATCGGCCATCCTGAGCAGATCGCGCCCTTCGCGCAGCAATGCCTCGCCGGCGGGCGTGAGGCGCGCGCGATGCCCGCGCCGGTCGAACAGGGCCACGTCCAGGCTGTCCTCGAGCTTCTGGATGGCATAGGTCACCGACGAGGGGACGCGGTGGAGTTCCTCGGCCGCACCGGCAAAGCTGCCACGGCGCGCGATGGCATCCAGAACCAGCAGGGCATCCAGGTTGATCTCGGGCTTCATATTCGATTTTTTCGAAAAAACAGCACGTGTTTTTTCACTATATCTCGAGGCTGCGCCTTTTTACCATGCGCCTTGTTGTTCGAATGAGTGAATCGAGCAGGAATGGCATCGACCCATATCGAGACCTGGCTGTCCAATGGAGCGCGCATCCACCCGATTCACTCAAGCCACCCACATCTGGAGACTCGGAAAATGACCGACCTGTTCTCACCCATCACCATCGGACCACTTACCCTACCGAACCGCATCTTCATGGCGCCCCTGACCCGCAACCGGGCCCCCGACACCGTTCCCAACCCGCTCATGGTGACCTATTACGCCCAGCGGGCCGAGGCCGGTCTGATCATCAGCGAGGGATCGCAGATCTCGCCCCAGGGCATCGGCTATCCGGCCACACCCGGCATCCACACTGATGAACAGGTGGAAGGGTGGAAGGCCGTCATTGATGCCGTGCACGAACGTGGCGGCCACATGTTCTGCCAGCTCTGGCATTGCGGCCGGGTATCGCATCCGGATTTTCACGGCGGCGAGTTGCCGGTCGCCCCCTCAGCCATCCGCCCGGAGGGCCAGGCCGTCATCTACGAGGGGATGAAGGACTTCGTCACCCCGCGCGCACTCGACATCGACGAGATCCCCGGCATCGTTGCCGACTATGCCCATGCGGCCGATTGCGCCCGCCGCGCCGGTTTCGACGGCGTGGAGATCCATGCCGCCAATGGCTACCTCATCGACCAGTTCCTGCGCGATGGCAGCAACCAGCGCACCGATGACTATGGTGGCACCATCGAGAACCGGGCCCGCTTCCTGCTGGAAGTCACGGAGGCTGTGTGCGATACGCTGGGCGCCGACCGGGTGGGCGTGCGGCTGTCGCCGTTACAACCGTTCAACGACATGCGCGACAGCAACCCACAGGCCACCTTCACACATGCCGTGCAGGCATTGAACCGCTTCGGGCTGGCTTATCTGCATGTGACAGAGATGGGCAGCGAGACACCGGGAGCTGCCGGACCGGCTTTCGACCTGCAGGAGCTGCGTCGCCTGTGGAACGGGATCTACATCACCAATGGGGGATACGACAAGGAAAAGGCCAACCGGGCCATCGGCGAGGGCGAGGCCGATGCGGTGGCCTTCGGCGTGTCATTTATCGCCAATCCTGATCTGGTCACCCGCTTCCGCCAAGACGCACCGCTCAACACGCCGGATCCCGACACCTTCTATGGTGGCGATGCCCACGGCTACACCGACTATCCGACGCTGGAGAAGACTTGAACGAAGAAGCCGTATCCAGCGCAAGGCGTCCGCCCAGCGTACGGCGTTACCTGACGGTCGTCACCGCACTGCTGTCGATGGTGGGTCCGTTCACCATCGACACCTACCTGCCGTCCTTTCCTGACATCGAGGCCGACTTTGGCGTCGATCGCGTCATGCTGTCACACAGCCTGAGCGTCTATCTGGCAGCCTTTGCGGTCTCGACACTGTTCTGGGGACCGCTGGCCGACCGCCTGGGACGCCGCCGGGTCATCCTGGCCAGCCTGTCGACCTATACCCTCGCCTCGATCGGCTGCGCCATGGCCTCGCAGATGGAGTCATTTCTGTGGCTTCGCGCCGTGCAGGGGCTGGCAGCTAGTGGCGGCTTCATCGCTGGGCGCGCCATGATTCGCGATGCCCATGAGACACAGGCGGCACACCGCGCCATGTCGCAGGTCACTCTGCTGTTTGCCGTGGCGCCGGCCATCGCACCGGTACTGGGCGGCTGGTTGCACGACCAGTTCGGCTGGCGCAGCGTGTTCTGGTTCCTGACGGGCTTCGGTATCCTGCTGATCGGCCTGGTCGCCTTCATCGAAGAGACCCTGGCTCCGGCACTGCGCCAGTCCCTTCAGCCCACCGCGGTGCTGCGGGTCTATGCGCACACGCTTCGGCACCGGCGGTTTCTTGGGCTGGTTCTGAGCCTGGCCCTTGCCTTTGCCGGACTGTTCCTCTACATCGCTGGCGCGCCCACGGTCATCTACGATTTCCTAGGCTTGGGAAGTGACGACTTCGGCGTGCAGTTCATCCCCATGGTGGGCGGCATGATGTTGGGCGCCTTTCTGTCGAGCCGCCTGGCACACCGCTGGCCCGTGCAACGCACCGTCCTCGGCGGCCTTGGACTGGTGACCCTGGCGGTGTTGCTCAATCTCTTGCTGGCGCTGTTTTTCGAACCCGGTATCCTCACGGTCATCGGACCGCTGGTCATGTATGCATTCGGCCTGGCCGTCGCCATGCCGGCGATCACCATCCTGGCCCTGGACTGCTTCCCCCATCACCGGGGGACGGCGGCATCGATGCAGGGCTTCCTGCAGATGCTGATCAACGCCGGCGTCGCCAGTGTTGCCGTTCCGCTGTTGCACACGCAGTGGTTGTACTTCGCACTCGGACAGCTCGTGTTTCTGCTGCTGGCCCTGCTGTTCTGGTCGTCCATCCGGCCAGGCAAGCCGCCCGGAAGGGCACTCGATTGAAGATCCCGTGCCACTTGCATGACCACCACTTACCATACAATCCCGTGAAGAAACCTCCGAACAAGTTCCTCCCCCGCTTGCGGGAGAAGTCAGGAGAGGGCATAAGCGCTGGTTCGAAAGCCCCCTCCCAACCTCCCCCATTCCATGGGGGAAGAGAATGTGGACTTTTTCACGGATTCGTGAACCATTGCCTGAGCATCTTCAAGATCGTGTCCGCCATAGCCCAAAAAATCGCACGCCTCTCGCTCCGCCTGTCGATACTGGCGGATTGTCAAAACGACACCCTTACCTCCAAGGCGAAAAACCCGACGCCATGGCTCAAGAGGGGCACCTTGCAGGCTGGAGGTGAAACCACGCTGGCGCTTTCTGACATCCTGCGGACGCGTCATGAAACAGCGGCCACCGAGTAGCACCGGCCAGCTTCACCAACCACTGTCACGTACCAACATGCTGCAAATCGTCAACATTGTTTTCCCCATCTTCGCGATTGTGCTGGTCGGCTACCTGTATGCCCGGCGGCATGGGCCCGACATGGCATCGGCAAACCGTCTCAACGTGGAAATATTCACGCCGGCACTGATTTTTCACGTGCTCACACAGGAGGGCTTCGATCTCTCCGCCTACGGCGATCTGGCGCTTGCCGCGGCGGTCGTGGTACTGGGCTCCGGTGTGATTGCCTGGCCGATAGGCAGGCTTCTCGGCTACCCCTTCAAGGTCTTCGTGCCCCCAATGATGTTCAACAATTCCGGGAACATGGGGCTACCCCTGGCACTGTTCGCCTTTGGAGAACAGGCACTGCCTGCCGCGATGATCCTGTTTCTGGTGGAGAACACCCTGCACTTCAGTGTCGGCGGGGCCATGCTGACAGGGCATTTCAACCCGTTGAGATTGTTGCTCAACCCCATGCTCGCCTCGACCCTCCTCGGCATTGCCGTGGCACTTAGCGGCGTCTCTATCCCCGCCCCGCTGGCAGAGACCGTCAAACTCCTCGGGCAAATCGCCATCCCCCTGATGCTGTTTGCCCTGGGGGTGCGCTTGACCAGCGTCGATTTCACCAACTGGCGTATCGGCGTCGTTGGCGCGCTGGTGGCCCCCCTCAGTGGCCTGATCTGCGCCATTCCCGCCCTGACGCTCATATCGCTGGATCCCCCCCAGGCCGAGCAACTGCTGGTTTTTTCGATACTCCCGCCCGCCGTCCTGAACTACATGCTGGCCGAGCGCTATAACCTGTATCCACAGCAGATGGCAGCCATCGTCCTGATCGGCAATCTGGCCAGCCTGGTCACCATCCCTGCCGCGCTGTACTGGGTGCTGTGACCTTGCAACCATGAAAAGCCGCACCCAGCCCATCATCGTCTACTGCACCATCATCGCCTTTGCGATCCTGTACGAGCATCAACCCCTGCTCCCGCTGCTCGCGGAGCATTGGGGGCGCTCCATCAGCGATACTGCGTTGCTGACCACTGTCACGCTGTTTCCCCTGGCCATGGCACCACTGCTGTATGGCTACATCCTCGAGCGCTTTTCCTCCCGTACCCTGCTGCTCATCGGCTTTGCCATCCTGTTCATCAGTCAGGCCGTACTCTCGACCGCACCCGACTACGCACTGTTCCTCTCCCTGCGGGCCATCGAGGGACTGATGTTGCCCGCGATCTTCACATCGTTGATGACTTACACATCGTCCCTGGGCGACAAGGCCGTTGCTCGCCGCAATCTGAGTATCTATATCGCCTCGACCATTGCGGGGGGCTTCATGGGACGCACGGTGACGGGCCTGGTCACCGAACTGAGCGACTGGCAGAGTGCATTCTGGATGTGGTCCGCCCTGGCGCTGATCGCGGTCATCAGCCTGTTCGGACTCGATTCGGATCCGCGCAACCGGCTGCAGCGGATTCAGCCACACGACATTGTCGCCCTGTTGAAACGTCCCCTCATCCGCATGGGACTGTTCACTGCGTTTCTGCTGTTCTTTGTCTTTGCCGCCATGCTCAACTTCCTGCCCTTCCGCATGCGGGAGGTCCATCCCGACATCGGGACAGCTGCCATCGCCTTGGTCTATACCGGCTATCTGATAGGCATCGTGGTCTCGCTGGGATCCCCCCGACTGATCCGGCGATATGGCGGCGAATCCAGGGTGCTGATGGGTGGTGCCTTTATCTACCTGCTGGGCACCTTGTCATTCCTGCTTCCCAGCCTGAATGCGCTTTATGTGGCCATGTTCGTTTTTGCCGCCGGCATGTTCGCCCTGCACAGCGTGTTATCCGGATACATGAATCGCCTTTCCGAGAGAAAGGGGCTGATCAGCGGCCTGTACATCAGTGCCTACTACAGCGGCGGAGCACTCGGCTCCTTTCTCCCTGGCCTCTTCTATCAATCGACGGGATGGACGGGATTCGTGATCTGGCTTGTGTCCATGGTGCTGATGCTCGTGGGGATGGTCTGGCGCATGTCGGTTGCCGAAGAACCGGTTCAGCCTGTCTGATCGAGCAACGGCGCGCACCGCCCCAAGCGGCACGAAGCAGGCCCCGGTTCATTTGCGAGATCGGCTTGCCCGCACGCGGGACCTGGCCCCCAGATAAGCCTGGATCGGGCGTAGCATCACCAGGGTAAGGACCAGGAATATGAAGACACCGAACCCCTGATAAAAGAACTCTGTCACGTCCGCCTCATAAGAAAGCAACTTGTCATCCAGGATGATGTTTCTGTGCGGCGCATCAGGCAAGTAGGCCACCTCAAGCTTCATGCCGACATCCACGAGTTGCGTGGTAATCGCGCGTCCCTTGATCAATCGACCGTGTCGATCCCTGAATGTATAGGTCGTTTCGTAATCGGTGGTCGGCGAGTGAGAGACCCCTGCCCCGTAGCGTCGCTCGCGCCTTTTCACGGAAACCACATCGGCAACCGCGACCTGGCCTTTTTCAAGAAGGGTGGAACGCTCCCTGGAGACTTCCAAGAAGCGTTGAACGTCCGCCACGAATCCGATGGCCATCATTATGGTAACGGCACCGAAAAGCAGAAACCCGACAAGGTAAATCAGGGGAGGACGTTTCCTTGGCGCTGGCATCGTTACCGTGAGATGGCGATTCAGAGCGGGATTCGGATGTTGACACTCGGCACAATGGCCACCTCATGCGCATCCAGGTCATTGATTGTCGATTTGTTCTTGCTCCCCTTGGCCTCGACGCGCACGACCACCTCGTCTACAGGTGTCCAGCTGATACCGATCTGAATGTCGAACGTTTTGTCACGACGATCGTTCACATTGACTGCGGGAAAATAGTGGTCATATTCCCTGACCGTGGAGCCGATCGTTGCCTCGAGCTGGACCTTCTGGCTCAGCCGGCGGAACAGGGAAACAGCCGCTCCCAGGCGATTGTTCCTGTAGTCACCAGGCGAGGTTATGCTTCTGGCCAGGTAAAGTCTCGGAATGACTGCCGTATCGGTGTTGATCTGCAAGGGGTATGCAGCATAGACCATGGGTGTCCATTGTTCCAGGATCTTTGTACCGAACCCCCGGCTCATGACGTGATCGAACTCGATCGTGGCGCCCAGCCTGAAGTGGTCGACTTGACGGGACACCCCCAGGTTGAGCAGAGCCAGAGCATGATCCAGCGCCCCATTTTTATGGTACCGGACCGACTGGAGGGTTATGCCTCCGGTCACATCGTATTTCCGGGCAACCCTGGTTTCTATTTTGACCGATACTTGTTGCTGCAGATAGGTATCGGACGAACGTTTCGCATCGGAAAGAAAGGCGTTATTGGTGTAATTCAGTCTCGTGTCAGACTCGAAAAAGAAGATATTGCGTCTCTTCAGGATGAACAAGTCATAGGATCCGGTAGCGAAGGCCTCCTCGACCCCCATTCCCTTCAAGACCTCTTCCAGAGTGGCCTGATCGCCTTGTCGTTGTTGAGTCGTCGCCACCGGATTCGGGGTCTGCGCGTAACAGTAGCTTCCAATCGCCATCAGCAATGCAAAAGACAATGTGCGCTGGTATTTCATTATTCTTCCTGCCTTGCTCCCATTACTGAACAGTCACGGCCAGCACACCGGTCTCCCCGGTTCTCAGACTGAATGTCTGATGGGCAGGCCCCGAACTGACCTGTGAAAGAATGGAAATGCCCCCCGTGTTCGGCGAGAAGGAGCCTTCGTTCAGGGCAGTAATGCCTATCTCCACTGGCCCTCTGGCAACATTTGCCGAGAAATTGTGGCCCGCGTTGGTCATGGTGATATCTGTGGGGCCGAGGTTGACACCACTCAGGCTGCGAACCTGAACGCGCACCCGATCCCCGTCTTCAACTGCATAGTCATAGATGCGGAACTCCAGGGGGGACGCCCCCAGGGACACGGTGATGTTGGACAGGCCTCCCGTAGAAACCGAGGCGAGTTGGAAGGCAGCGTTACCGGTAGCCACACGTGCCCCGGTGACGAAGTAATTGGAAATCGCCTGCTGTACGCTGGTTTGTACTAATTGCTGAATATTGCCCGACAGGCTGGGAATAAGGTCATACGTTGGAGCCATATTGGCCAGCGAATCCGAGTAACCATTTCGTGTGGCTGTGAAAACGGCACCCGCCAGGTTTTGGGCGCTCTGAGTTTGGTCCCCTGCCCCTTGGTCGCCGTCATCGAAAAGCTTGTTCAGATTGGTCCCGATATCGCGACCTTTTTGAAAGGCGTCATAGGTCGCGCTCTTGATATCGAGTGCTTTTGAAATGACTGGAAACTTGCCGAGCCTTGTCCCGAGACGGCCCAGGTTTTGCGCCTGGTAGCTCAATTTTCCCAGGGTAATGGTAGCCTTCTTGAGCGCACCGTTCAGGTGGGCTGATTTACCCCAAAGTACTCTGGGCGCACTCGCTGCGGCTTTACTGAGTGAGAGCGCCATGGCCCCGACGTCGAGCGCCGTATTGACAATGCCGCCCACCGCATCTGCCTTGCTGTCACTGACGCCGACCATCTTCAATCCCTTAGTGGTGAGCGAGCCGGCTGCGTCCGTCAGATTGTCGACCAGGCCTTGTGTTTTCAACGGATCGGTGTTGTCAAAGGGATTGATCTCGGAAACTTTCTTGTCACCCGCGATGACTCTGGCGATATCGACGCCCGTATTCCAGGCCAGTGTGACTATGGAATCCACGGCGATCACCGCTGCCGATGCCGCAAGGAGAGGCAAGGGATTGGTCCGTTGCTCCGCAATAGTGGTCGATAGCACCTGTGCGATACCTGCCGTCCTGTAAAGGTCGCTCAACCACACCGGCATTGGACGCTCTTCGAGGACCTCGGGCGATTCCAGGGATGCGGTCATGGAGGCGAACCGGGCGAGTAGTCCGTCGAGCTCAGGGACCTGATCCAGCGCGATGACCGGTTTCGAGGAGACCGGGTGAACCATCACCATGCGGTTCTGACCGCGGACAGGAGAGCGCTTGCCATCGGGCGCAAGCACCCAGCCCTCGTACTGGAAGCCGCTGAAATAGACGCGCGTCCAGGAAGGATCCACGACACCCAGACCGGAAGCACGCAGGGTGATCTGCCCACCATCCGAGGTGATGAAGGAAAATTCCTCGGACTCGTATCGCAGCACCCGCACCCCCTTGGTGCCGGCGACCGGGATGATGGGAGAGATGTTGAAACTGGCCATCGGGTTGCGTCCGGACATCGGGTTGTGGACGCTGGAGAAGATGGGAATCCGCTGTTGCCAGGCGTGCCCCGCAGGGCCGATCTTCGACTGGTCGAGCTGCTGAACCAACTCGTTCATCTGTTGGATCAGCGCCGTATTGCCACCGATCTCATGGACAATATTGCTGGACACATCGCGGTCGTATTGGCGCCGAAGTCCACGCTCGAAGACCAGGGACAGTGGCGCAAATGTGGCACTACGGAACCGGGTCGCCTGCGGGGTGACGGTGTAGCGATCGGTGCTGGTCGTGATCGGCACGATGCTGGTGTGTACTGTCGAGATCGAGTCAAACCAGAAACCACCTGACCCGATGAACTCATCCTGTACCAGAAAAGTCATCTCCATGCGCCCCTGGCGATTGGAGGACAGGGTGTCGTCCGTACTGGCGTGAGTCAGGATCGGCGCTCCGCTCGTGAACGCAATCAGCATGAACAGACAAAAGCCCGCTACCCGTTTCATGGCATTACGCTCCTTTTCTTGTTTTTAGGGGTATTTTCTGGGTAAATGTTTTTGGGGAGACAAAAAGGAACCCATCACCCAGTTGCAGATGGACTTCATATCCGTCCATCAGCCATTCCATCGGGTTGGATGTGGGCTCGATCTCTGCCTTTACGCCCTGGAATGCGTTGACCAGGCGCTGCGCGAAATCAAAACGCGCTGCGATCGCCTGTGGCGAGATGCCGACCTCTCCCTCCTCGGTAAACCAATCCGGTGAGATCAAGGCAGCGGCGGTTTCGACATCACCTTGGCCCACGGCCTGTGCAAAGGCCTGCATGACCATATGGGGCAAGTCTTCCGGGTCCGCGGCGGCAAAGCGCAGTTGTACAATTTTCGGGTAATTGAGATAGACACGGCGACCGAACTCGACGGCAGCGGGAGTCGAAGACTGTGCATTCATCGGGGTCGGCTGGAGCAGCCCCCAGAAGATATCCTTCTCCTGCGCCGCGATCAGCTGGTCCAGCGAAGCCAGAATCCTCTCGTTTTCGATGAATGCACTGTCCCTGAACCGCCGAGCATCGAATACATGGCTTTTGGGCTGCCGCTCTCCGGGCAACCAGATGAACAACTCTCCCGGCTCCAGCACTTGTTCCTGGAACACAAGCTGACCAGTGAGACAGGCCATGAACAGGGCGTCGGCCGACACCCCCATCAGGGCGGCCGACTGATCCAGCCCTGTGACTTCGCGACCGAAGAACGTCGCAACATTGCCTTTTTGTCCCTCAAACAGCGCAATCACGGGCTCCCTGGTGACGGCGCGCTCAAGAAAGTTCGCGGGGATGGGACCATAACGATTGGTACCCTCGTACCGGACATCAGCTGATGCAAACGGCGTCACGAGGCAGACCGCAAGGCCAAGAAAAGCACTGCGCAAACTGCCAGATAAGCGCAACTTTTCCCAAAGAAAGCAACGAGGACGATCGCCAATCACCTACTATCCTCCAAGGAAGTTCTGATCAAACTCCGAATTTCACCCTCGTGGATGAAAATCCATGGTGTGTTGCCCCACCGCTACTGAATATCGCTCAAGTCGCCCAGAAGCCAACCTTCGAGGGACATCTCATCGCTGTTTTCGCCCCCTTCCTGGGCCATCGGCATGCTCCAGGCACACTTATCCCGCCGTGGCCAGCAGGCGTCGTTTCACTCGGTACGGCCAGGCCAAGGCAAACTGCTTATTCAGCACGTGGGTACCCATGAACGAACCGCGGTAACGCATCTTGGCGAATCCGCTCTGCCGATTGATGATATTGAGTGCCGGTTAAAGCCACCGAATTCCTGAACACTGTGCTGCACAAAATTCACGCTGCCTCGCTTGCACACCAAGCCCTCGCTTCCATCTCCCGCAGGATAGTGCTCACCAGGTCGTGACGATCCAGCAGGTGACGGAAGTGGCCGATCGCGCTCTCATCCGGCACCAGGTTCACGGCCAGATCGAGGCCGACAAACCGGCAATAGAAGAGCACCTTGTAGAGTGCCTCTTTCATGGCCGGATCGGAGTAGTCGAAAAAGTGCTGCAGCAGACGGATGCGCAGCACCTGCTCCAGGGGAATCGGGAGCCCACCATTGCCGAGCTTGGGACAATGGGAGTCCATGCCGGCAACGCCTCGTCGCCAGGGAATGATGCGGTCCATCTCAATGAGAAAGCACTCCCTGCGCGGATGCCTGCTGCACTTCATCAGTCAGGCACCGGTCAGACCGGGTTGCTTCATGGATTCAGGCGTTCAATGCTGCTACAAGACAAGGCGATTTGCGCATGAAGAGGAACCTTTTCGAGGCTCCCCCAAGTAGATAACACAAGACGTAAACAGATATATGGCAATGATACCTTGTGCGTGACCTGCAGGAAATATCTTCAGATCCCACCTCGCGATAGGCCCCCTTCCGTTCGGGTCACGGTGCTGCGCACCCTGCCTGGCACACACAACAAGACCGCCCTCGTCTGAGGGCGGCCAATACCTTTTCATCGGCCAGCCGCATGCCAGCCTTCCGTTAACTCAAGTGCTGCAACACTTTTTCCAGACGCCCCAAATGTTCCCAGGACAGTAATGCCGCAGGCGGGGGGGGCTGGGAGGAGAGGTCAGGTCAGGCAGGCCCCCTGCTCACCAGGCCGCAGCAGCAGTACCGAGCAGGGCGCACGCTCGGCCACCTTCTGTGCACAGGAGCCGACCAGCACGCTCTCGGCCCAGCCCTTGTCGCAGTGCGGCATGATCACCAGATCCACTGCCTCCTCCTTGGCCACACGCAGGATACGTTTCCAGTGCGTGCCCTGCTCCACCCGGGTCTTCACCGGACGGGAAAAGACACCGCTGGCAAAGTCAGCGAGCTGGCGCTCGACCTCGCGCCGTGCCTGCTGCTCGACGTCCGGGGGGAAATAGCTGGCCACGATCGCCATGCCAAAGCCGGGCATCACGGTCATGACCTTGATCTCGGCATCGAAGGTTTCGGCGAGGTGCTCGACATCGGCGGCAAAGCCGGCAGCGAACTCGGCATGGGCCAGGTCGACAGGATAGAGAATCTTTTTGAACATGGCGCGATACTCCCTTACGCGATGGCCGGCGCCTGCCGGCGCGCGCGTGCCTTCTGCAGGAAGACGATCAGTCCCAGCAACAACAAGGCGGGCACGAACACCCATTGCTTGGCGGGTCGGTCGGTCGGCATCTGCACGTTGACGATCTCCTGGTCGAAGTCCAGCCCGGTCTTCTCGGCGGGGCTGCCGAAGACCACGTTGTCGATCAGGGCCTTGCCATTCTCCTCGCGCAGTTCGATACCGGCCGCCAGCAAGCGTTCCATGCCATCCTGCCCCTCACCCAGCGGCAGGATCACCGTCTTGCGGAAGGGCTTGCCGCTGTCCTTCTCGCCAGCGACCGTCAGGCGCAGACGGCTACCCGGCGGTTGCGCGGCTGCCAACTGCACAACCTCGCTACCCGGCCGCTCGTCGAATGGCGGATAGATCTGGTCCCACCAGAAGCCCGGGCGGAACAGGGTGAAGGTGATCAGCAACATCGCCAGGGTCTCCCACAGGCGGTTGCGGGTGAAGAACCACCCTTGGGTGGCTGCCGCGAAGGTGAGCATGCCGATCACCGCACCGGCAATGACCACAATGGCGTGCAGCGCATCTTCTACCCCGATCATCAGCAACTCGGTGTTGAAGATGAACATGAACGGCAGGATAGCGGTGCGGATATCGTAGGCGAAGCCCTGGATACCGGTGCGAATGGGGTCACCTTGCGAGATGGCGGCCGCGGCGAAGGCCGCCAGCCCCACCGGCGGGGTGTCGTCGGCAAGGATGCCGAAATAGAACACGAAAAGGTGCACCGCCACCAGCGGTACGATCAGACCCTGCTCTGCCCCCAGAGTCACGATCACCGGGGCCATCAAGGTAGAGACCACGATGTAGTTGGCGGTGGTCGGCAGGCCCATGCCCAGGATCAGGCTGATCAATGCAGTGAACAGCAGGATCAGCGGCAGATTGCCTCCGGAGATGAACTCCACGAACTCGGTCATCACCAGGCCGATGCCGGTGAGTGTCACCGTGCCCACTACGATGCCGGCCGCCGCGGTCGCCACACCGATACCGATCATGTTGCGCGCACCGTCCGACAGGCCGTGCAAGAGATCGTCGAAGCCGTCACGCAGGGTATGCCCCTTCCCCGTCTGGCCGCGGAAGAAGGCCTTGATCGGGCGCTGAGTGAGCAGCACGAACATCATGAACACCGTGGCCCAGAAGGCCGACAGTCCAGGCGACAACCGTTCCACGGTAAGCGACCAGATCAGCACCACCACCGGCAGCAGGAAGTAATAACCGGCGGTGGCCGTCTCCTTCAGATCGGGCAGCTCGGTGATCTCGTGGCGCGTGTCCAGTTCGGGCACAGTACAGGCCAGCTTGACCAGGCCGATGTAGGCGGCCACCAGCAGCACCGAGGCCACCCAGGGCGTGGCCTCGCCGGCCACGGTCTTGATCCATCCCAGACCGTAATACACCACGGCGGTGAGCACCATGAGCACCAGAACCGTGAACAGGAAACTGGTCAGCGCGCGCAGCAGATTGCTGGGCTTGCGCCGCGGCAGCCCCTTGAGGTTCAGCTTGCAGGCCTCGAGATGCACGATGTAGACCAGCGCAATGTAGGAGATCAGCGCCGGCAGAAAGGCGTGCTTGATCACCTCGAGGTATGAAATACCGACATATTCCACCATCAGGAAGGCCGCCGCGCCCATGATGGGTGGCGTGAGCTGGCCGTTGGTGGACGAGGCCACCTCGACCGCACCCGCCTTCTCGGCACTGAAGCCCACGCGGCGCATCAAGGGAATGGTGAAGGTACCGGTGGTAACCACGTTGGCGATGGACGAACCCGACACCATGCCAGTCAGCGCCGAAGACACCACCGCCGCCTTGGCCGGCCCGCCGCGCATGTGCCCCATGGCGGCGAAGGCGACGCGGATGAAATAGTTGCCTGCACCGGCGCGCTCGAGCAGCGAGCCGAAGAGCACGAACATGAACACCATGCTGGTCGAGACACCCAGCGCGATGCCGAACACGCCCTCGGTGGACAACCAGTAGTGGCCCATGCCCTTGGTCAGGCTGGCCCCCTTGTGCGCGATCACGTCCGGCATCCAGGGACCGGCAAAGGCATAGAGCATGAACACGCCGGCGACCACCATCAGCGGCGGCCCCAAGGCACGGCGCGTGGCTTCGAGCAGTACCGCCATGCCGGTCACGGCCACCACCAGGTCGAGGGTGGTCGGGTTGCCAGGCCGGTCGGCCAGCTCAGCGTAGAAGATGTACAGATAAGCGGCGCAGAAGGCACCCACCAGACCTACGATCCAATCCTGCGCGGGGATGTAGTCACGCGGCGAGGAGCGGAAGGTAGGATAAGCAATGAACGCCAGCAGGATGGAAAACGCCAGATGGATGGCGCGGGCCTCCGTGTCGTTCAAGATGAAAATATTGAAGGTGAACGGCAGTGGTGATGAATACCACAACTGGAACAGCGACCAGACCAGCGGAATGCCGAACAGCAGCGCCTTGGGCAGTTTTCCCCTGGGCGCCCTGGCCCCGGCATCGGCCTCGGCAATGATCGCCTCGGCGGCCTGAAGATCGGGCGCAGCTTGCTTATCGTCCTGGGCCATGGACGGACTCCCCCTCGTTGGACAGCTTCGTGTGCGAAGTCTTGCTTGTTGTCACTAAAGACGAACCGGGGCGCCTGGCCCCGGTTCGTCAGGCGGTCACATCAGACCGGCTTCCTTATAGTACTTGATCGCGCCCGGATGCAGCGGGGCGGACAGGCCGTCCTTGATCATCTCTTCCTTCTTCAGGTTCTTGAAGGCAGGATGCAGCTTGCGGAAGGTGTCGAAGTTCTCGAACACCGCCTTCACCAGATTGTAGACGACTTCGTCGGGCACCTTGGCCGAGGTCACCAGGGTGGCACCCACGCCGAAGGTCTGCACGTCGTTGGGATTACCGCGATACATGCCGCCCGGGATGGTGGCCTTGCGGTAGTAATCGTGCTCGGCAACCAGCTTGTCGATCGCCGGACCAGCGACGTTCACCAGCACCGCATCACAGGAGGTGGTGGCCTCCTTGATCGAGCCGGAGGGGTGACCGACGGTAAACACCATGGCATCGATCTTGTTGTCGCACAGCGCCTTGGACTGCTCGGAAGACTTCAGCTCGGAAGCCAGCTTGAAATCCTTCATGGTCCAGCCCTTGGCCTTCATCACCACTTCCATGGTGCCGCGCTGACCGGAACCCGGGTTACCCACGTTGACGCGCTTGCCCTTCAGGTCATCGAAGTTCTTGATGCCGGAATCGGCGCGTGCCACCACGGTGAACGGCTCGGGGTGAATGGAGAACACCGCGCGCAGATCCTTGTTGGGACCGGCATCCTTGAACTTGCTGGTACCGTGATAGGCATGATACTGCCAGTCGGACTGAGCCACGCCGAGGTCCAGCTCGCCGTTGCGGATGGCGTTGAGGTTGTAGATCGAGCCACCGGTGCTCTCCACCGAGCAGCGAATACCGTGCTGCTTGCGGGTCTTGTTGAGCAGACGGCAGATAGCGCCGCCGGTCGGATAGTACACACCAGTCACGCCACCGGTACCAATGGTGACGAAGCGCTGCTCGGCGGCCTGTGCGGTACCGAGCAGACCAGTGCCCAGGACAAGCCCGGCGCTCAGCAGCAGACTGCCCATGCGTTTCTTATCAAACATTATGAAGCTCCTTGGCTGGTTGTTGTTGAAGAATAATACCCCCCGGCATCGCACCGAAGGGACCAGCTGCGGACAGCAGGTTTGCGAAAGATAGCGCCTATCCGTGTTTCATTCCAGCATGGAGTCCGATCGAAGCCATGCGGGAATATCGCGACCGTGAGACAGGCATCATTCCGCCAGCGCCTCGGCCTTGACCTGCGCGTAAACTGCCATGCCGGGCACGAGCCCCAGGCGATCGAGCGACTTGCGGGTGATACGTGCCAGCAGCGGCACACCCTGCACATCCAGACGCAACAGGACCTGCGCAGCATCGACTAGCCTGATCGCCTCGATGCACGCGGCGAAACAGTTGAGGATGCTGGTGTCGCGCGGCGGTTGCAGGGCGATACTCACGTCGCGCGCCCGTACCACCACGCGCACCGGCGTACCCGGCTCGGCTTCCACCAGGGGTAGCGTGAAACGCCCACCGGAAAATTCGATCTGGCTGAGATGATAGGCCGTATCGTGCGCAGCCACCACGCCATCAACCACGACCTCGGCCTCGTCGCCCGCGCCCCCAGCCACATCCAATCGTGCCAGTACCTCGCCCACCGGTCCGACAGCCCGCACTCGGCCTGCCTCCATGATTGCGAGATGATCGGCAAGGCAGGCCACTTCATCCATGGCATGCGTGACATACAGCACCGGAATGGCCAGCTCGCGATGCAGGCGCTCCAGGTACGGCAGGATCTCCCGCTTGCGTGCGCGATCGAGCGCCGCCAGGGGCTCGTCGAGCAACAACAGCCTTGGGTCGAGCACCAGCGCACGCGCGATGGCCACGCGCTGTCGCTCGCCACCCGAAAGCGCCTGCGGACGCCGTTGGCGCAACGCCGCGATATCGAGCAGCGCCACGACCTGCTCCAGTCGCTTCTCGTCGGCCGCACGCAAGCGCCGCAAGCCGAAACGGAGATTGCCTTCCACCGTCAGGTGCGGGAACAGGCTGGCCTCCTGGAAGACGTACCCCAACGGCCGGCGATGTACCGGCATACGATACCCCGTGTCCTGCCAAGTCTCACCGTTGATCCGCACAAAACCGGACGCCTCGGGCTCCAAGCCGGCGATGCAACGCAACAAGGTAGTCTTGCCACAGCCCGACGGACCGAACAGAGCGGTCACACCCGTGCCCGGCAGGCACAAATCCACCGCCAGCGAAAAATTCGGCCGCCGCAACTGCAGACGGATGTGCAGCTCGCCGGTTTCAGCCACGAGCGCCCCGTCCCGGTCGCAAGACATGTACCAGCAGCAGCATCGCGAAGGAGAACCCCAGCAACACCGCCGCCAGCCGGTTGGCATCGGCATAGGCCAATGCCTCGACGTGATCGAACACCCGTAGCGAAGCGACCTGGGTCTCGCCGGGCAGATTGCCGCCGATCATCAGTACCACACCGAACTCACCCACCGTGTGCGCAAAGGTCAAGGCCATGGCGGTGAGATAACCGGACCAGGCCAAGGGCACGACCACGTGAAAGAAGGCATCCAGTGGCGAGGCCCGCAGGGTCGCGGCCACCTCCAGAGGGCGCCGTCCAATGGACTCAAAGGCGTTCTGCAAGGGCTGCACCATGAAGGGCAGGGAATACACCACCGATGCGACCACCAGGCCTTCGAAGGTGAACACCAGTGGCGGCAGGCCCAGCGCCGCCGCGACCTGTCCGAGCGGCCCGTCCGGGCCCATGGCCACCAGCAGATAGAAACCCAGCACCGAGGGCGGCAGCACCAGGGGCAAGGCCACTACGGCATCGAGCGGGGCCTTCCACCAGCCCTCGCTGCGCGCCAACCACCAGGCCAGTGGGGTGCCGATCAGCAACAGGATGACGGTGACCACGCTCGCCAGCTTCAAGGTCAACCACAGCGCCTGCCAGTCAGCCGTGGCCAGCATGGCTTACTCTCCCTCCGGTGGTGGTTCGAAACCGAAGCGCCGCAGGATGGCGCGCGCTGCCCCGCTCTGCACATAATCGGCAAAAGCCTGCGCCAGTGGCTTACCCGCCCCATGCCGGGTGACGATGAAACCCTGTACCAGCGGGGAATGCAGCTCGGGCGGTATGCGTACATGACTGCCTTGCAAGGCCAAGGTGGGACTGAGCGCCAGGGACAGCGCAATCACCCCCACCTGTGCATTGCCGCTCGACGCCAGTTGCGCGGTCTGTGCGATGTTCTCCCCCATCACCAGACGAGGCCGCAGCCGCTCCCACAGACCGGTGGCACGCAAAGCCTCTTCGGCACGACGACCATAAGGCGCATGCCTCGGGTTCGCGATGGCAATACGCGCGATGGACGGATCAAGCAGATCGCCCAGGGTGAACCCCTGCATGTCCCGGTCGCGACTCCAGAGTACCAGGTGTCCCAGGGCATAAGGGCGTGCCGGCCCCGCAGACAACCCCTGCGCCACCAGCTGGCGCGGATAACGGATATCCGCAGAAAAATACAGATCGAAGGGCGCACCTTGCCGGATCTGTGCATGGAAGCGCCCCGAAGAGCCATATACCACCTCGACGCGGTCCCGCGGGCGATCGCGCAGAAAATCCGCCACCAGCTCACGCATGGCGAACTGCATGTCGGACGCGGCAGCGATCACGACAGTATCGGCCAGTGTCATGGCCGGCACCAGACACACCATCAGCAGGTAGAGAATGCGGGGCATCGTCTTCATTCGGATTCGAAGATCCCGGTGGCCGGGCATTATGCCCTACTTCTGCCGACTGTATCCCCGGTGAACCTACCGGAAACGAAGCCCCCCTCCTCGCCGTCTGGTTCCGTCGTATCAAAGTCGAAAATCAGCTTTTCCGCTGGCTCGCTGCATGAAATGATGAACTGCTCAATGAGTACCTTGTGAACCGCCACGGCGGTTGCCCGGTCGACCTGCTTCTCCAAACGGCACAAGGTGGGCGAGCTGCACACTAGCTGGTCCTGTTCGACCGCCGTCCGGAACACTGATCATCGAGGTCTTCGACCCCCTGGCACCGGGCATAGACCCGCTGGCGCAGCATCGACTGCTGCCAACAGGCCAAGCTGCCGATCCACCTCGCGCAAGAAAAGCCCCCCGCCATGACCGGTGATGTCTCCCCCTTCGAAAAAGGCTTCGATCCAGCGGCGTTTACAGGGTGGAAAATCAAAGCCGGCCTAGGTACATTCTTTCGCGGGCAAGGTCCCGTTCGATTTCGTTGTAAGCAATTGAATTATGTCGAACTATCCAGGACTTTCCCTTGTTTGTTCGTGAAAGATTCAGGCTATGCTTCTCACGGGCTGCGATTTGCCGTGCGCCTGCCGACAGAGACGACGGAACACTCTCACCAACGCATCAACCAGCAGGCCCGCGATGAGCAATACCAGCGCGCCACCGCCCAAGACAGGGGTTGGACGCTGGATCCGCCAGGCGCGCTATGCCCTCATCGTCAGCATCCGCGCCCCAAACGTGGAGAGCGACATCTACACACCGGCGGCCAACCGGTTTGGCGTGTCGGTTTCCGTCTGACGGTGCCGTTCAGGAAATGCTGACCGAACGAGCGAGGCGGATGCAATGCAAAGCGTATAGAACGTTAAGATCGGAGACATATCGCACAGGCAACTCGCCGGCATAACCCACCAGGGAACGGTGCTGCTACTATCGCGGGCTACGCCACAATGGCGGGACAGGCCTGCAGCCTGTCCACGCCAGGCAAGCCGAGCAAATTCCGTGACCGCGCCGACAACGAGATCGGCGGACATGCCCCACAAGAGAGCCACGGCTCGCACAACCGGGCATCGCCGCGGCCGGTCCAACATACAACCCCTGACGGCAGACCCCAGGAGGCGCTATGTTCATCAGCACCCTCGATCTGTTCAAAATCGGCATCGGGCCATCGAGTTCCCATACCATGGGGCCGATGCATGCGGCATACCGCTTTCGTACGGCCCTGACCGATGCCACGCGAACCGGGTGCATCCCCCACGCCGCACGCATACGCTGCACCCTGAAGGGGTCGCTCTCGGCCACCGGACGCGGCCACGCCACTGACCGCGCCGTCCTGCTTGGCCTGCACGGTCACTTGCCCGATGACGTGGCCCGCGAAGGGCTCGACGCTATCGTCGCACGCACCGTCGGCCAGCCCGCCGTCACCCTCGACGACGGCCGGCGCGTCACCTTCGACTACCCGCAGGACATCATCTTTGACGATGGTCCCCCGCTGCCGCAGCATCCCAACGGCCTGATCCTCGAACTGCTCGACGAAAGCGGCACCTCGATCATCACCGAAACCTACTTCTCCATCGGTGGCGGCTTCATCGCCCGCGCTGACGAGTTGGACGAGGAAGGAGAAGGTCACACCCCCGAGTCCGCGCCGCGGGCCGACGTACCCTACCCTTTCGATTCCGCGCGCCGCATGCTTGAAATGGCCGCGGCCTCGGGCCTCAGCATCGCCGAGATGAAACGTGCCAACGAACTCACCCGCCATGACCCCGCCACGCTCGACGCCGGACTCGACCGCATCTGGCAACACATGCGGCGCTGCGTCATGAATGGCCTCGAAGCCGAAGGCGCGCTGCCAGGCGGCCTGAACATTCCCCGGCGGGCTGCCAGCCTGCTACGCCAGGTGGAGAACTCGCCCGAATGCGCCGACACGCTGAACACCCGCCTTTGCGCCTACGCCATGGCCGTCAACGAAGAGAATGCCGCCGGCCAGATGGTCGTCACCGCCCCCACCAATGGTGCCGCCGGCGTCATCCCCGCCATCCTGTACGCCTACATGCGCCATGAAGACAGCCGCCCCGAACAGGCCCGCGAGTTTCTGCTCACTGCTGCCGCCATCGGCGGCCTCATCAAACACCGGAGCTCCATCTCGGGTGCCGAAGTCGGCTGCCAGGGAGAAGTCGGCTCCGCCTCGGCAATGGCGGCAGCTGGACTCTGCGCGGTACGCGGCGGTACCCCTGCGCAGATCGAGCACGCCGCCGAAATGGCCCTCGAACATCACCTCGGAATGACCTGTGATCCCGTCAAGGGACTCGTCCAGGTCCCCTGTATCGAGCGCAACGGCTTCGGCGCCATCAAGGCCCACGTCGCCGCCACCCTCGCCCTGCACGGCGACGGGCGACACTTCATGCCCCTCGACCACTGTATCGCCGCCATGAAACAGACCGGGGAAGAGATGTCCACCAAGTTCAAAGAGACCTCCCGAGGAGGGCTGGCCGTAAGCATCATCGAATGCTGAGGACGCCCGCAACAATACATCTCATGACCGGACGACACCGGGCTGCGTTTTGCTAAATTCCGGATAGTCCAGTCAGCTTGAAGGTGTTCATGCGTCACGGGCGAACGCACGAAGGCCAAGGCCCGGCTATCCGAGGTCATCAAGGACGCCGAGCACACGAAAGGCCCGAAGAGATCACGCCGCACGGCAAGCCGGTGGCGCTCATTCTATCGTGAGAGCATTACGAGCGGTTGACCGGCACGGGTGATTCGCTGGAGCGGCCCATCCCACTGGACGATGACAAAAGCCTTCACGCCACCATCGAGCAGGCCAAAACCGCTCAACTCAACCGTTATACTCACAAGCCGCCTCCCGATCATGACCGGAAGCGCTAATCCTTATACGACAGGATCACTACTGAACACTACACAACCAAGGGGGGATTCCAGCTCGGGAGAAAAGAGGACATTCTAGACTTGCGTTGACAGGCTTTGATGGCCGGCGTAGTCACAGATTCAGGCTAGTTGTTCAGCCTTCTTCTTCCGCACTGCCAATGCCAAAGGACGCCCGAATACCCGGAGCACCCTGCTTTCAGAGTTCCCAACAAAGTGAGCGGCCTACCGGCCACAGCCGGAGGCCGCTCAACCCTCAGGCGCCCTTTTCCACTGTCGTGGAAGGCGTACCAATATCCCTTTCCAGCTCTTCACGTGATATCACGTCGCCGGTTTCCTCCTTCTGTTTGGCCCACTCGCTGTGGTGGGACCGGGCCCAGTTGAGCTCCACATAGCCGGTGGTCATTCCCGGCAGCGTCCCCTTCACCGCGAAAGCCATGTAAATGTGTCCGCTGACCGCCGCCAACAGTGCTACTGCTCCCAGTGTATGCGCCAGATGCGCCCCCTCCAGGGGCACCCGCTGCTGTACGAAATTGGGGAAGAGCAACATCAACCCCGACAGCGCAATGGCCAGCCCGAACAGAACCACCGACCAGAAAAGGAGCTTCTCGCCCATATTGAAGAAACCGGCTTTGGGATGGGCACCGCCCATCATCCCCCCTGCCGTCAGCAGCCACTTCACATCATGCTTCTGAAAAAGATTCCGCTTCCAGAAGCGCAGCATAAAGAGCAGCACGGCCACCAGGAACAATGGCCCAGCCAGGTCGTGCAACTGTTTGCTGGTGGTGGCGATGGTGGAGAAAGTCTCCTTACCGAGCAGAGGAATCAGAAGCGGACGGCCAAACAGCAGGATCAGACCGGTGAGACCGAGAAAGAGAAAGGCCCCCGCCATCACCCAGTGCATCGTGCGCTCGTAACCGGTGAACCGGAAAAGCCGGTTACCGGAATCCTCGGGCGCCTTGGCTCTTGCACCGAACAGGAGGTAGAGGATGACCAGCACCGCTACGACACCCCCCAGCAGCCTCATGGCGCCAGGAATAAGCATCTCGACACGATACTGACGCCACTGCTCTCCTTTTTCGTTTATCAGCACGGCGGTATCGATTCCCCTCACCTGGGTTCTAACCTCGCCCCGCTTCCCTTCCTTTTGAAGCGTCACGAGCTCGGCAGGACGTTGACGCACATTGCGCCAGTAGTCAGTGCCGGGGCTTTCAACCGTTCCGGCCGGTTTGTCGTGGGACGGCACCGCGGCAAACAGTGCCTGCCCCGTGAGCATTAGACTCAACAAGAGTGTTCCAAGGAGCAGCGCCTTGAACTTCATGACTGGCATAGAGTTTCTCCGCTAAGCGGCGCCTCCGCTCCGGACGAACCGGGGCGGAGGCGCGCTATCACAAACAAGGGTTACTCAAAGCATGCTCACCGCTTGAGACTGCTTTTGCCCGACATACCCTTGGATGCTCGCAGAGAAGCGTTCTCATAGGAGACACCCCAGTCGAGAACGCTGGCGCCACGCTTGATGATGCGATCCCGATAGATATCGGAGACCACCGCGGCATCGCCGGCCAACAGGGCCTTGGTGGAGCACATCTCGGCACAGATGGGCAGCTTGCCTTCCGCCAGCCGGTTGGAGCCGTACTTGCGATGCTCTTCCGGACTGCCGTCCGGCTCGGGCCCACCGGCGCAGAAAGTGCACTTGTCCATCTTGCCCCGGGTGCCGAAGGCGCCATCCTGCGGGAACTGGGGCGCACCGAAGGGACAGGCGTAGAAGCAATAGCCGCAACCGATGCAGATGTCCTTGTCGTGGAGCACCACCCCATCATCCGTGGTGTAGAAACAGTCCACGGGACAGACGGCCGCGCAGGGCGCGTCCGAGCAGTGCATGCAGGCCACCGACAGGGAGCGCTCGCCCGGCTCGCCGTCATTGATGGTCACTACCCTGCGCCGGTTGACCCCCCAGGGAACCTCGTTTTCGTTCTTGCACGCAGTGATGCAGGCGTTGCACTCGATGCAGCGTTCAGCATCACAGTAGAATTTCATTCTTGCCATGGTTGCTTTCCTCTTTACGATGCCTTGCTGATCTTGCACAAGGTGACCTTGGTCTCCTGCATCTGGGTGACCGAATCGTAGCCGTAGGTCATGGCCGTGTTACAGGCCTCGCCCAGCACGTAGGGCGCGGTACCCTCGGGGTACTTGTCCCGCAGATCCCGCCCTTCGAAATGACCACCGAAGTGGAAGGGCATGAAGACCACCCCTGACGCCACGCGGCGCGTCACCAAGGCTTTAACTTTTACACGGCCCCCTTCGGGTCCCTCTACCCAGATGTCGTCGCCATCCCGAATGCCGGCATTGTTGGCATCGCGCGGATGAATTTCGGCGAACATCTCCGGCTGCAGTTCCGCCAGCCATGGGTTGGAACGGGTCTCGTCCCCGCCCCCCTCGTACTCCACCAGGCGGCCGGAAGTGAGGATGAGCGGATAGCCCTTGGAATAATCCTTGGCCTGGATCGAGGCGTACCGAGTCGGCAGGCGGTAGAAGGACTTGCGGTCCTCGTAGGTGCGGTACTTCTCCACCAGGTCGCGCCGGTTGGTGTAGAGCGGCTCGCGGTGGATGGGGACCGGATCGGGGAAGGTCCAGACCACCGCCCTGGCCTTGGCGTTGCCGAAGGGCGCACAGCCGTGCTTGATAGCCACGCGCTGAATGCCGCCGGAAAGATCGGTCTTCCAGTTCTTTCCTTCGGCCAGTTTCTTCTCTTCAGGCGTCAGATCGTTCCACCAGCCGAGCTTCTTGAGCAGCTTGTCGGTGAACTCCGGATAGCCATCTTTGATCTCGCTGCCTACCGGCCAGGAGTCTTCCGCCAGCAGGCTCACGCCGTCGCGCTCGACACCGAAACGGGCGCGGAAGCAGAGTCCGCCCTTGGCCACCGGCTTGCTGGTGTCGTAGAGGTTGGGCGTACCGGGATGCTTCATGTCCGGCGTTCCCCAGCAGGGCCAGGGGAGCCCGTAATACTCTCCGTCGCAAGGGCCGCCTTCCGCCTGGAGGCTGGTGAAGTCGAAGGTGCCCCAGTTCTGCTGCTGCTTTTTCAGCCGCTCCGGGCTCTGGCCAGTGTAGCCGATGGTCCACATCCCCTTGTTGAACTCGCGGGTGACGTCCTCGATGAGCGGCTCGTCGTTGTTGACCCGGATGTGCTTGCAGAGCTGGTCGGCGAAGCCCAGCTTCTTTGCCATCTTGTACATGATGGTGTGGTCGGGCAGCGACTCGAACAGCGGTTCGATCACTTTGTCCCGCCACTGGATCGAGCGGTTCGATGCAGTCACCGAACCATAAGTCTCGAACTGGGTTGCCGCCGGCAGCAGGTAGACACCATCGGTGCGGTCGTGCATCACCGCCGACACCGTGGGATAGGGATCGATGACGACCATCAGATCCAGTTTCTCCATGGCAGCTTTCATCTCCTTGCCACGGGTCTGGCTGTTGGGCGCATGTCCCCAGAAGATCATTGCCTTGATGTTGTCCTTCTGGGCGATGTTGGCCTTGTCCTCCAGCACCCCGTCGATCCAGCGCGAGACCGGAATCCCCTTGGTGTGCATGGGCGAAATGCCCTTGCTCCCCTTCTTTTCGTAGGGGGTCTGGTCAAAACGCCCCTTGACCCACTCGTAGTCAAGGTCCCAGACGCGCGACCAGTGCTTCCACGCGCCCTCCGAGAGCCCGTAATAGCCCGGCAGAGAGTGCGAGAGCACGCACATGTCGGTGGCACCTTGCACGTTGTCGTGACCGCGGAAGATGTTGGTGCCGCCGCCGGAAACGCCCATGTTGCCCAGCGCCAGCTGGAAGATGCAGTAGGCACGGGTGTTGTTGTTGCCGATGGTGTGCTGGGTGCCACCCATGCACCAGACGAAGGTGCCTGGACGGTGACGCGCCATGATCTTGGCCGCCTCATACACCTGATGCTCGGGCACACCGGTGACCCGCTCCACCTCGTCGGGCGTCCACTTGGCCACCTCCTTGCGCACCTCGTCCATGCCGTAAACCCGCTGGCGGATGAAGTCCTTGTCTTCCCAGCCGTTCTTGAAGATGTGCCACAACATGCCCCAGATGATGGGCACGTCGGTACCGGGGCGGATGCGGATGTAAAGATCAGCATGCGCCGCAGTGCGGGTGAAGCGGGGATCGATGACGATGATCGGTGCGTTGTTCTCCTCCTTGGCCTTGAAGATGTGCTGCAGTGCCACGGGGTGGGCTTCGGCCGGGTTGGAGCCGATCAGCAGAATCGCCTTGGAGTTGTGGATGTCGTTGTAAGAGTTGGTCATCGCCCCGTAGCCCCAGGTGTTGGCAACACCGGCCACGGTGGTGGAGTGACAGATCCGCGCCTGGTGATCGACGTTGTTGGTGCCCCACAACGCCGCCATCTTGCGGAACAGGTAGGCCTGCTCATTGTTGTGCTTGGCCGAACCGAGCCAGTAGACCGAGTCGGGGCCCGACTGCTGGCGAATCTGCAGCAGCTTGTCGCCGATCTCGTTGATCGCCTGTTCCCACGAGATGCGCTTCCACTTGCCGTTGACCAGCTTGGTGGGATACTTCAGGCGCCGCTCACCGATGCCGTGCTCCCGCACCGACGCCCCCTTGGCGCAGTGGGAGCCGCGGTTGAAGGGGTGATCAAAAGCGGGTTCCTGGCCGACCCAGGTGCCGTTCTTCACTTCGGCAATGATGCCGCACCCGACCGAGCAGTGGGTGCAGACCGTCTTGACCTGCTTCATTTCGCCGCGACCACCCGCTTCAGCGGCCTCGGCCTTCTTCATCACGCCAGGCATGAACCCTGACGCCAGCACCGCGCCGCCCGCGCTCAGGCCCGATGCACGCAGGAAATCACGGCGACTGAGGGTCCGCTTTGCTGCCTCTTTCCCTCCCCCGGTGGCGGACTGCTCCGCTGAATCGGAGAGAACCTGGTCGGAAACTTTTCTCAATTTCATCGTCATCTCCCTTTATCAACTCGCTGCGGTTTTGTAGTAAGCGAGAATGTGAGAGGTAAGCCGGTAACCCTTCCCGGTCGTCTGCTCTTGCTCCTGCGCTTGGCCTTCGGCCGCGGCCTGGCCCGGCACCATCGCCATCAGCGCCATGCCGGCGCCGGCCATCGCGCTGCCACGCAGAAACTCACGCCTGGTGGAGTCCACCACCTGCTTGCTTTTCGCTTGTTTCATTTGCCATTTCCCCATCATTGTGGAATTCACTGCATGAAGAGATATTCCCGCTCGAACTCTGTGAACACCTTGCCCAGACGCCCGACCGAGCGGTAAAAAACCGCTGCTTTCGCGTTGCTCAAATCATCGAAGAAGCGCGCGATCCATCCCTCCATGTGGTCGCGAAAGAAAGTCGCCTGAACCTGCGGCGGACGCCCTTCCTGGATCAGGAGCGCCATCACCTCGCACAGCGCCGCCACATGGTCCTCCGGCTCCTTCACGTTTTCACTGCGTTGATACCCCAGTGCCGCCAGATCATCGCGCAACACGCTGAGCGGTCTTTCCATGAGGAACCCTGTCTGATACCAGGAGCCGTAGGGAAGCAGCTCTCCCCTTCCCATGCCGATGAAGAGGTCATGGAACTCATCATCCACCGCCTCCACCGAGGTGGTCGAAGCGGCCAGCCCGAGCACGGCCAGCGCGGCCTGCAGCTCCGGCCCCGAGCCGTCGATGTCAGACAGGGTGGCCACCTGCTGCAGCGTCTCCCGGTCGGGGACCCGCCACAGCAGGGTGGCGAGAAGGTTCCAGGTGCCAGCGCGGCACTGCTCCTCCTCGGCGACTGCTTCCACTCCGTCCGATGCCGGTGACCGTCGAAGCTCTTCAGCTTTTGCGAGCGATTCCTGGATCGTCATATCAGCGCGTTCCTCGTTATTTGTTGCTTGCAACCATCAGGCCAAAGATGGCGGAAAAATAATGACCAATAGGGAAGAAAATGACCGACCTACGAGCCGTCACTGGTCCAATCGGACACCATCCGGCAATTCCATGGCCATGGGATCCTGGACAACATCGACCACCCGGCAGTCGTCACACATCTTCAGCCTTTGCCTGGCTCGCTCGCTCTGGAACATCCAGTGGCCCTGCAGCGCCCGATGCATGCGGTTCACCACCGACAGGGTGGCAAACGGTTTGCCGCAACGAATGCAGTGAAACGGCTCCTCCTTGTGCAGCAGGCGGACGGCATGGCGTTTTTCGCGGTCGAAAAGCAGCCGCGGCGTAATCGAGATAGCGTCCTCGGGACAGGTGCGGGTACACATGCCACACTGCAGACAGTTCGCCTCGAGAAAGCGCAGGCCTGGCTCGTCTTCCGCAGTCTGCAACGCCTTTCCGGGACAGGCCCCCACGCAGGCACTGCAGAGGGTGCAACGCTCGCCGTCGACGAACACCGTGCCGAAAGGCGCACCGACCTCCAGAGTGGCCAGCGGCCGCGGCCGGGAAGCCTGTTCGTAAAGATGATCCAGCGCGGTGAAAAAGAGCTGTCGCTTTTCTCCAACCGGCGCGAACGAGGCAGGCTCGATCTCGGGCATGACCTGCCCCGCCCCGTCGTCGAGCGCCTCGGCGCTCACCATGCGCAGCGCGTCGGCGGGATAGCCCAGCACCGCCAATATCTGCCGACTCATCTCGATCTGCTGCCGCAGGGCCGAAGAGACACCCTCCGACAACGCATCCGGCACCAGCACCACCACTTGTCTGGCGCCATAGCTCAGCGCGCCAAACCAGAACTCCAGCCCCCGGCTGGCCGGCTCCTCCACTTCGAAAGGAAGATAGTTGGACGGCAACGCGTTCAGCACCTCCTTCTGCTGCTCCGTCACCAGAAGGAGCACCGGGTCACTCCCGCCTGCCTCGCGGTACGCTGTCAGCAGCCGTTTCACCTGCTCCAGCGCAGTTCCCACTTTCGGCCACCGGTAGCGGATGGCGCCGGCGGGACATACGGTGGCGCAGATGCCACCACCCTGGCAGCGGTTGGCATCCACCTCGATAGCTTCGGCGATGGAGCGGATCGCCTCCGCCGGGCAGGCGTCGATGCAGCGGGTGCAGGCGGTCTTGCCAGCGCGCTGGTGGGCGCAGAGGGTGGGGTCGTAATCGAAGAAGCGGGGCTTCTCGAAGGTCCCCACCATCTCCTGGAGCTGTTCGGTCGCAGCCAGGAGCGACAGTTCGTCCAGCGCCGACCAGACATAACCGGCCGGAGGCATGGACTGGGTGAGCAGCGGCTTGGGACTCAGGTCCAGAATCAGGTCCACTTGTATCTGCTCGAAATTGGGCTTGCCGGACGTGCCCAGCTTCAGGGTGAACTGCCCCAGGTGTCCTTCGATGGCGATCGGGCGCCCGCCGAGCGGCACCACTGGCACCCCGGGTTCCTCGATCCCTTCGGTGAGAATCAGCAGGGGCTTGAGGCGACCGTGGAGCCTGGGCGCGAACTCCAGGGCCTCCATGCCGCCGATGACGGCCACGCGCCCCTCGGAGGTGTAGCGCAACATCGGCACAGGATCGACCTGAACCGCGGCCATGGCCTCCAACGCCTGTTCCCTCGCCCGCTGGTTGCGGGCAGCGGCTGCATCGTTCACCACTTCACTCATCATCCAACCTCTTCATCTTCGTTTTCGTCATCGGCAACATCCGCCCCCGGATCCCGCTCTCCCGGCTCGCTCGGCGGGGCCGCCGCGACCTCCTGCGATTCCGACTCGAGCGCCTCCGCCATGTGGTCCATGCGGCGGCGCATCTCCTCTGTCACCAGGTCGCCGAGCGCGGCGAAATTGCGGAAATCCTCATCGTAATCATCCAGGCCGTCGCACAGATTGAAGGAGGAGCTGTGAAAGAGCTTGCGCAGCGCCGCCTTGCGCAGCGCCTCGCTTACGGAGGGCGAGAGAAAGCCGCTGTAGTCCGACTCCTCGGTCAGCGATTCAAGAGGCGGCATGTCCTCGTCGCTGGGCAGCGACTCTTCCTGCGCTGCGGGAGCGACTGGGGCCGGCGGAGCGGTGTCCACCTCGCTCTCGCGGCCGAGCTTGCGGCGCGACCAGCGGCTCAGAAAGGACTCCTGCGACACCTCCTGATCGGGGGAAGAAAAGTGCGACTTCTTCATTCCGGGCACCCTCCTTCCGGCGCCCAGTGTTTCAGCTTGCGCTTGTACTTGCGCTCGGGCACATAGCGAGCCAGCACAAAGGCCTCGCACCAGCGGTAGATTTCGGGGGGAATGTCCACGGCGTAGATGGTATCCCCCGCCTCGAGATAGGCATGGGCCTCGTCGAAGCTCAGGCCGACCAGCAGAGGGACCGGCACCTCATCTTCATCGGGACGGGCCACCACGTAACAGCGGGGCGTGCGCGTCATCAGATTGTGGTAGTAGCTCTCGCACTCGTCCGCATACAGGCGGAGCACGAACCCGCTATAGAGATACTGGGTCGACTGATCGTCCTCGTGGATCTTCACCCGCCCGGCAGCGGCGGCAGACAGCGAGCCGGCTTCACCGGCCGTGATGCCGACCGCCTCCCACTGCTCGTCGATCCACGGGTTGGAGGAGCATCTGCGCTCCATGATCACCGAGACGGGATATTCGTCGGGAAGCGTCTGCACCACCTCACCGACCGTGACCTTCGACATCGCATTACCTCCGCACAACCGTGTAGTGCCGAAGTAAAGCAAGTTGCGCACCAACCCGGCACACCATCTCTTCAATACAGACGAAGTACGGCATCGGCAGAAGCGGCAAAAGCTCCCGGAAGGGAAAAATGGGACAAATTGTTCCTTGGATAACCCCAACAATGGGACAGATGGAAACAGTCCGCCCCGCTTTGTCCCATGTGGACGTTTCGCAAAGAGGGCTTCCCTGCAACTTTATAAGAGCAGGCAAAGTCGGGTTGCGATCCGGCCCCGTCACCAAAATCAATGACATGTCGTCATCGACTTAGCCGCACATCCCTGTACGGAGCGACGGCGGCATAAATGTTGCTTGACCTCGTGACACATCAGAACGCTGGCGTCACGAGGAGCTTCATGAATACATCCCAGCCCGCTTCGCTCATCGACCGTTTCGGACGCAAAGTGACCTACCTGCGGATGTCGGTGACCGACCGTTGTGATCTGCGCTGCATCTACTGCATGTCGGAAAAGATGCAGTTCGTGCCCCGCAACCAACTGCTCACTCTGGAGGAGCTCATACGAGTGGGGAGGGCCTTCGTGCAGCTCGGCGTGCGCAAGATTCGCATCACCGGCGGCGAGCCGCTGACGCGACGCAATATCCTTTCGGTATTTGAAGCACTGGGGCAAGAGCCGGGGCTGGATGATCTCACCCTCACCACCAACGCCACCCTTCTGCCCCGTTACGCCCGCGCGCTCAAAGAAGCTGGCGTGACGCGCATCAACATCAGTCTGGACAGTCTGAGGCCAGAGCGCTTCCGGCACATCACGCGGGTCGGCGAGCTGGAGAAGACCCTGGCCGGCATCGATGCTGCGCTCGAAGCGGGCTTCCAGCGTGTCAAGCTCAACGCCGTGGTACTGAAAAACCGCAATCACGACGAAGTGCTGGAACTGACCGAGTTTGCCGCCAGCCGGGGCATGGACATCAGCTTCATCGAGGAGATGCCCCTGGGCGTCATCGAGGAGCACGACCGCGCCGAGGCCTTCTATTCCAGCGACGAGATCCTGGCCGACCTGCGCCGCAAGTACGAGCTGGTGCCCACCACCGAATCGACGGGAGGCCCCTCGCGCTACTATCACCTGCCCCACAGCGGTACGCGGGTGGGTTTCATCTCGCCCCATAGCCACAATTTCTGCGCCCAGTGCAACCGCGTCCGCCTCACGGCCGAGGGACGGCTGCTGCTCTGCCTCGGGCAAGAGCATTCGGTCGATCTACGCCACGTGCTGCGGACCCAGCCGCTTGACGACGAAGCCCTGAAGGAGGCCATCGTCAACGCCATGGATATCAAGCCGAAAGGACACGATTTCGACCTCTCGGCCAAACCGGTGCTGCTCCGCCACATGAACATGACGGGAGGGTGAACCATGCCTGCCAAACCCAGCCTTCCTGAGCTTACCAACGCCGGCCTGGACGCCGCCGCCGCGGTGGTGGCGGTGGACGAGCTGGGGCGAGAACGGCAGGGCCACGTGGCCGCCGAACGTCCTCTTACCCTGTATCTTGACAAGCGAGAACTGGTCACGCTCATGACGCTGGGCACTTGCCCAGAGCTTCTCGTGCTGGGGTGGCTGCGCAACCAGCGCATGATCCAGTCGATAGAGGAGATCAAGGCGGTCCAGGTGGACTGGGAGACCGAGTCGGCGGCGGTGACCACCTGGCAGGGTGTACGGGGACTCGAGGAGAAACTGTCACGCCGCACTGTCACCTCGGGGTGCGGCCAGGGCACCGTATTCGGCAGCATCATGGACGACCTCGAGAAAATCACGCTACCCGAGGTGACCATCGCCCAATCCCACATTTACCGCCTGCTGAGAGTCCTCAGCCAATACAACGAAGTCTACCGGCGCGCCGGCGCAGTACATGGCTGCGCCCTCTGCGAGGGCGATGAGATACGCCTCTTCGTGGAGGATGTCGGACGCCACAACGCGGTGGACGCCATTGCCGGCCATATGTGGCTCCATAACATCCAGGGCCACGACAAGATTTTTTACACCACCGGGCGCCTCACCTCCGAAATGGTGATCAAGGTGGCTCAGATGGGCGTCCCGGTACTGCTCTCCCGTTCGGGCGTCACCCAGATGGGCCTGGAACTGGCCCGCCGGGTGGGAGTGATTCTCATCGCCCGCGCCAAGGGAGAGCACTTTCTCATCTACAACGGCGCGGAGAGGGTGGTCCTCGACGCCATGCCCTCACCAAAAAATGCAGCGGCAAGAAGATGACGAGTGCAGGCAGTGATGAACGATGAACGGCCGTTCATGAGTGTCAAGCAGGTAGCGGAATACCTGCAGCTCAACGAGAAGAAGATCTACACCCTGGTGCATGAAGGCACCATCCCCGCCACAAAGATCACCGGCAAGTGGATGTTCCCCCGTGAGCTGGTGGACCGCTGGATGCTCGACTCCGCCCACGGCGGGCTGCTCAACGATCGACTGGTGATCGCCGGCAGTGACGATCCCCTGCTCTACCGGCTGGTGATCACCCTTGCCCAGGAGATGGGAGCCCGTACCCTCATCACCTACACCCCCACCGGCACGCGCATGGGGCTCGAGCTGCTCCAGTCCGGCCGCGCCGATCTGTGCGGACTTCACTGGGGGCCGGACAACGAGAGCCACACCCGTCATCCGGCACTGCTGCGCCAGTACGACGGCCACCACCGATGGATTCTCATCCACGCCTTCCGGCGGGAGCAAGGCATCATGCTGCGCGACGAACAGCTGGCCACCGCCGATCCCGCCATACTCTTTCAGCGCGATCTTCGCTGGGCCTTGCGCCAGAGCGGTGCCGGCGCGCAACGCTACTTTCTCGAGGTGTTGTGCAAACACGGCCTGAACGCCGATCAGCTCAACAGCACCCTCACCGCGTGTTCCGAGCGCGACGCCGCCGCAGCGGTCACCATGGGGCTGGCCGACGCCGCCCCGGGCGCACGCGCCGCCGCCAGGGAGCACGGTCTGGCTTTCGTTCCGCTTGGCTGGGAGTCCTTCGACCTGGCGATGCCCAAGGAGATCTGGTTCCGCCGCCTGGTACAGCAGTTGCTGCAGCGCCTCAAGTCTGGAGACAGCCTGGCGATGGCCGAGCGGCTCGGCGGCTACGACCTCTCGCGTACCGGCGAACTGCGGCAAGGGTAAGAGCCGTTCGCAGCGAGGACGCCGCTCCTACCTGAAGAGGCCCCGTCCTCGGACCGAACCGTTCGCGGCGGGACACCGCTTGGCTCTCGGGAGAGCGGTGAAACATCCGGGTCAGCGCTTTTCGGCTGTGCCGAGACCTTCAACCAGCGCCATGCCGCTCCATCGAGTGGAGCTGCTCCGCCAGCGCCTCTTCATCGGTGACCATGCGCGCGTCACTCAGCAGCCAGACAGAAAAACAGGCCCCCTCCCCTAACTTGGAGCGGACCGTGATGTTGCCGCCGTAATGGCGCACCAGCCCGTAGCTGACCGACAGCCCCAGCCCGGTCCCCTCGCCCTCACGCCGGGTAGTGAAGAAGGGGTTGAACAGCCGGTCGATCTGCCCGGGCTCTATTCCCGAGCCGTTGTCCTGCACATGGATAACGCACCCTTTCTGCTCCCACTCCTCGGTGGTGATGACTATCCTGCCGCCCGTTTCAGGCAAGGCATGCACCGCATTGGTAACCAGATTGACCAGCACCTGCTGCAGCTCATGCGCGTTGAACTGCACCAGCGGCACGGTATCGAGCTTGAGCTCGATCTCGAAGTCCCGCTTCTTGCGCAGGTGCCGCACCAACGGCAGGGTACGGCGCACGATTTCGTTCACGTCGATCTGCTCGGCTTCGCCGGAAGGCTGATCCTGACGCGCGTACTGCAGCAGCCTGTCGATGATCTTCTTGATCCGGTAGATCTGCTCGATGATGAGGTCGATCTCCGCCTGCACCGGCCTGGCCGCCTCGCCCAACTCCTCTACCAGCAGGTCCAGATTGCCCAGCATGACCGCCGTGGGGTTGTTGATTTCATGCGCCACGCCAGCGGTCAGCTCGCCCAGCGCTGCAAGCTTCTCGGCCACCACAAGCTGCTGGCGGGTTTCGCGCAACAGGCGGATGGTCTGTTGCAGCTCCCGATTCTTCTTTTCCAGCTCCGCGGTCCGTTCCCGCACCTTGTCTTCGAGCCGCTCCGCCCACTCGCTGATCTGCCGGTTACGCTCCTGGAGCAGTGCCAGCATGGCGTCGAACTCTCTGGCCAGCTCACCGATCTCGTCGGTCGCCTCAACCTGTGGCATGCGGGTGGGACGCCCCGACCTCACCGAGCGCACCACGGCACTCATCATCTCCAGGGGACGGAAGATCGATTTTGCGCCTTTGATGGAGATGACGGCGGTAAGCGCCATCAGCGCCAGAAAGAAGAGCACCAGCACCACAAACGCCTGCCACAGCGCACGGCGGAAAGGCGCCTCCAGAAAACCAGCGTAGAGCATCCCCACACGGTTGCCATCTACATCCAGAATGGGTTCGTAAGAGGAGATGTACCAGTCGTTGACCACGAAGGCTTGATCGATCCAGATCTTGCCCTGATCGAGCACCCGGGCGCGCACTTCGTTGGAGACGCGAGTGCCCAACGCCCGCTCGCCCGGCCCCAGCGGCACGTTGGTGGAGATGCGCACATCGTCCAGAAAAACGGTCACCGTGCCGATACTCCCCTCCGGAAGGCTGCCGGGGCCGTATACGAGATCACGGATGGTGTCCACCAAGGCAAAGTTACCGTTGAGCAGCACGCCACCGTCGAGCACGCCGATGACCTTCCCCCTGTTGTTGCGCACCGGGTAGAGCGCGCGAATCACCATGCCGCGGTCCTCCACCTTGCGGTCGCTGGGACGGGCGCGGGGCGTCTCCAGAAGCGGCATGCGGACCTGCTCTGCCAATTTCGGCGACTCCCTTTCCAGATCATGGCGACTGAAGATCTCCACGCCCACCCTAGCCTCGCCATTGAGCGCCGCCTCCAGCGCCGACGAGTGGCGAGCCGATCCCTTCCGCTCCTGTCGACTGGAATAGAGAATGCGGCCGTTGCCATCCACCAGATTGAGAAAAGAGAATCCCGCCGTGTCACGCAACGCTTGCAGCTGGGCGCGAAGCGCCTCCCGCCGTCCCGCCTCGAGCGTGGTTCTGAAAGCGTAGGACTCGCCCAGACGCGCCAGCTCGCCGAGATAATCCTGACGGATACGGCGAAAGACGTCGTGGGCCACCGAAAGATCGGTGGTTACCTTCATGAAGAGTTGCTGGTACGAAAAATGGCTGCCCCAGTAAAGCGCCGCCAGCAGCGCCACCGGCATCACCAGCAGGATGGGAAAAAGCGTCAGCGCCAGCAGCTTGTAGCGGACCGTGTTGCGAATGGCGCCGATCAGTTTTTTCAGGGGAGCGACTAATTCCACTTCGTCAGAGCTCGCCAAAGCGCAACTCAGGCGCTCGATCCAGATGCGCCCCGGAGCGGACCGGGCGGGACCGGACGCCCCATGATCTCGGCATCACCACTTCCGGGCAACCGTCCGGATCCCACCATCCCCGGAGGCAACGCCGCCATGGGGAAGCGCACAGCGCATCGAGGCCAGTTAGCTGTATCCCCATGCCTTCATCTTGCGCTCCAGCGTCTTGCGCGAGATGCCCAGCATTCTGGCCGCCGCCGACTTGTTCCCCTGCTGCTGCTCCAGTACGCGCAAGATGTGCCACTTCTCCACCACGTCGAGACGTAGCGAATCGGCGTCCTCGTCATCCGCGCCGCCGCCAGCCGGCTCGCCCGGCCCCAGCAGGCAGCGCCCCGGCGTGCTGTTGAGCAGCAAGCAGCGCTCAATAACGTTTTTCAGCTCGCGTACGTTACCGGGCCAGTGATAGGCCTTGAGCTGGGCCAGCTCCGCCGAGCCAAGGGGTGGCGGCGAAACGCCAAGCTCTACCGAGAGGGTCTGGATGAAATGCCGAGCCAGCAGTTCGATATCCTCCTTGCGTTCGCGCAGGGAGGGCATGCGGATGGAAAGCACATTGAGACGGTAGTAGAGATCGGAGCGGAAATTGCCCTTGCGCACCTCCTCGGCCAAGTCACGATTGGTGGCCGCAATGATGCGTACATCCACCGCCACCTCACGGTTGGAACCCACCGGCCGAACCGTTCTCTCTTCGAGCACCCGCAGTAGATGCACCTGCATCGGCATGGGCATCTCGCCGATCTCGTCAAGAAAAAGGGTGCCTCCTTTGGCGTAGGTGAAAAGTCCTTCCCGCGCCTGCTGGGCGCCGGTGAAAGCGCCTTTGACATGGCCGAACAGCTCGCTTTCAAGCAGTTCGGCGGAGATACCGCCACAGTTGACAGGCACGAAGCTGCCGGTACGACCACTCCATTTGTGAATGGCGCGGGCGGCAAGCTCCTTGCCGGTGCCTGACTCCCCCTCAATGAGCACCGTGGAGGGCATGGGCGCCACCCGTTTGATCACTTCGCAGACACTTCGGATGGGTTCGCTGTTGCCCACTAGGCCGGAGCCCTCGTAAATCTGCTCCACCTGGCGCCGCAACACGAAATTCTCCCGCTGGACCCGCTGCCTCTCCAGGTACCGCTTTACCGCGGTCACCATCTGCTCCATGCGGAAGGGCTTCATAATGAAATCTTCAGCTCCCGCACGCAGCGCCGCCACCGCGGTTTCCAGGTCGGCATGGGCGGTGATGAAGATGACCCCGGTCATGGCACCCTGTTCACGCAAGCTGGTGACCCATTCGACGCCGTTTTGCCCGGGAAGCCGGATGTCGGCGATAATCAGATCGAAGTGGCAACGCCGACGCAGCTGCTCGGCAGTCTCCACATCCTCGGCGGTCTCCACAAGCGAAAAGTATTTCTGCAGCCCCCGCTGGAGAAAGCTGCGTATTCCCGGTTCATCATCAACGATCAGCACCGATGTCATGCCACCCATAAGCGATGCATCGTCATGATATTCCGGTTCCTTGACGGCCTTGTCTGACTCGGAAAGGCTCACGTTCTTGATCCTCCATCCACCTGGGGGTTTTTTATAGCACGGAACGCACGGCGAGTGACCACACGCCCCTTTGTCTAGATGGAATGGACAACGCCCCCTCAAATCGGCATCGAGACGCCATGGTCGAGTGACAAGATTTCAACCAACGAATGAGGCGGACGACGTCCATGAACAAAGGTTAGCGTGATCGGACTGGACTTGGCAAAGAACCCTCGATTCCCGGATAAGCACCCTTACAGCCTCTGGGAGCTGGCCACTTTGGAACCTGCCACCATTGTGGTGGGCAAAGGTCTGATGACCACTTTGCGGCACTCTCTTCGAGCCTGTTCAGGGCCAACAAAAGACGGGAAGCGTACTTGAAACCAGCTCCCCTCTGGCGTCAGCTCAGCTGGAAATCAAGACTTGCGTCCACTGCGCTGACACACCCAGGTGCCTGCGCTAAAATCGGCCGGCATTTTTGTAAGAGGTACGAGCGATGACCGAAACGTCCTCCAAGCGCCCGGTCCGCCTGGCGATCCTGACCATTTCCGATACCCGAACCCGAGAGAACGACAGCTCCGGCGATGCGCTCGAGCGCATGGCCACCGAAGACGGTCACGAGGTGGTTGAGCGCCTGATCGTGCCTGACGACATCTACCGCATCCGCTACGAGGTCTCGCGCTGGATCATCGACCCGAAGGTCGAGGCGGTGATTACCACCGGTGGCACCGGGCTCACCGGCCGCGACGGGACCCCCGAGGCGGTGGCCCCGCTGCTCGACCGTACCATCGAAGGCTTCGGCGAGCTGTTCCGCTGGCTCTCCTACCAGAAGATCAAGACTTCAACCATTGCCTCGCGTGCCATCGGCGGGGTGGCCAACGGGACCTTCATCTTCTGCCTGCCGGGTTCGACCGGTGCCTGCAAGGACGCCTGGAAGGGCATTCTGCGCGATCAGCTCGACCTGTCGCACCGGCCCTGCAACCTGGTCGAGTTGATGCCGAGGCTGACCGAGTCATGAGCGCCTGCGGCGGCGACACGGACTGTTTCTCTGCTGGCGGCATGCTGAGTGCCGATGAGGCGCGGCGCATCCTGATCGAGTCGGCGGTGCCGCTGACCGACACTGAGCGGGTACCGCTGGCTGCCGCCCTCGGTCGCGTGCTGGCCGCGGATGTCACCTCACCCTTGGACGTGCCTGGGCACGACAACAGCGCGATGGACGGCTACGCCATCCGCGCTGCCGACACCGCGGCCGGCGGTGCCGAGCTGTCCGTGGCCCAGCGCATTCCTGCCGGCACGGTCGGCACGCTGCTCGAACCCGGCACCGCGGCGCGTATCTTCACCGGTGCGCCCATGCCCGAGGGCGCCGACGCCGTGGTGATGCAGGAAGAGGTCGCCGTCGAAGGCGAGCGCATCCGCATCGGGCGCCGCATCGAGCCCGGCGAGAACGTGCGCCCGCGCGCCAACGATGTGGCCACCGGCGACGTGGTGCTGCATGCCGGCGATTGCCTGCGACCGCAGGCGGTGGGGTTGCTCGCCTCGCTGGGCGTGGCCGAGGTCGAGGTGGTGCGCCGTCTGCGCGTGGCCCTGCTGAATACCGGCGACGAGATCGTCGAGCCGGGTACCCCGCTGGCGCCGGGGCAGATCTACAACTCCAACCGCTACACGCTCACCGCCTGCCTGCAGCAGGCCGGTTGCAAAGTGGTCGACCTAGGCCAGGTCGAGGACACCCTGGAGGCCACTCGTGCAGCGCTGCGCGAGGCGGCCGGACGTGCCGATCTCATCGTCACCAGCGGTGGTGTCTCGGTGGGCGAGAAAGACCACATCCGTGCTGCGGTCGAGGCCGAGGGCGAGATGTCCCTGTGGCGTGTGCGCACCAAGCCGGGCAAGCCGCTGGCCTTCGGGCGGGTGGGCGAGACCCCCTTCATCGGCCTGCCGGGCAACCCGGTCTCGGTGTTCGTCACCCTGTGCCTGTTCGGCCTGCCCTACATCCGCGCCGCGCAGGGCCGTCGCGATCCCTTTCCGGCGCCCTTCCTCGCTTGCCTGCCGCACGCGATCGAACGTCCGCTCCAGCGCCGCGAGTTCGTGCGCGTGCGCCTCGAGCACCGTGCCGGGGCGCTGCCGCTGGCGCAGTTGTTCCCGCGCCAGGGCTCGGATGTGCTCACCAGCACCGTCTGGGCCGAGGGCCTGCTCGAGATCCCCGAGGACAGCGTGCTGCCCGAGGGCGCACCGCTCCACTACTGGTCATTCGAACAGCTGTTGTCATGATCCGCGTACTCTATTTCGCCAGGCTGCGTGATCGCCTCGGGGTGGCCGAGGAGCAGCTCGAAACCTTTCCTCCCACTCTGGGCGCACTGCGTGAACAGCTCGCCGCACGCGGCGGCGACTGGGGTGAGGCCTTCTCCGATCGTGTACTGATGGCGGTCAACCAGGAGATGGCCGGACCCGAGACCCCGCTGGCCGATGGCGACGAGGTGGGCTTCTTCCCCCCGGTGACTGGCGGATGAAGACCCGCATCGCCGTCCAGACCGAGCCGTTCGACCTGGCCGAGGAGACCGCCCGGCTGAGCGCGGGGGATGTCACCATCGGCGCGGTGGCCAGCTTCCTCGGGCTGGTGCGCGGCCACAACCGTGTGGGCGAGGACGATGCTGACATCGCCACGCTCACCCTCGAACACTACCCCGGCATGACCGAGAAGGCCCTGCATCGCATCGTCGATGCGGCCGCCGAACGCTGGCCGCTGCAGGCGGTGACCGTGATCCACCGTGTCGGCGAGCTGCGCCTGGGCGAGCCCATCGTGTTGGTGCTCACCGCCAGTGCTCATCGCCAGGCGGCCTTCGATGCCTGCCAGTTCATCATGGACATCCTCAAGACCGAAGCCCCCTTCTGGAAGAAGGAGCGTCTGCCCGACGGGGGCGAACGCTGGGTAGACGCCCGCGAGAGCGACAGCGAGGCCGCCGCGCGCTGGTTGCGTGACTGACGACAGCGTGTCCCGAGTCGCGGACACAAGAAACCCCGTAGATGGGTCAGGATGTACGAGTTCTTCTGGAAGTCGCGGATCCGCTCTTCCATCACCATAAACTTGGTTGCCAACGAGACCCATGACCAGATCGGAGACGAAACACCGTGATCTCCAGATAGGCTCCCGCCGGTGAGTACCATAGAGGCCTGGCACATAACGAACGCCATTAACGGCCGGATGCAAGACGGCAATCGATCCTTCCTTTCGCTCCTCATTCACTTGGCAAACGGGCAGTGTCTACGCAAGAGGATCCAAATGCGGAATCCGGCGACCGTCTGAACAAGCGCCCCATGCATCCCCTGGCCAGTCCCGGGGTGGGTCATAATGTCCCGATATCAAGGCCTTACAATTTACCCAATATGTCCCAACCCCCACGACGGAGCCATGTTGCACAGGGCATTCCCTTCCCTACGCCACACTATTTTCCTCGCTCAGAAGAAAGACGAAGCGAGAGCTTCAGATTGTCCAACCCTGTTTTTCATGGATTGAAAAATCCTTGGCATTCATTTTGCTGAAAAATTCGGCACCTAATCAAACCAGGCGAGGACTATGAGCTATCGACACATTTTCGTTCGCATCTTTTCCCTTTTGCTGATCGCACTTTCGGCGCTTCAGTTTTCTGTTGCGCAGGCCGGTGAGCCGCAGCAGGTGATCCGGCTGGCGACCACCACCAGCACCGACAACTCGGGGCTGTTGCAGGCACTTTTGCCACACTTCGAAAAGAGCAGCGGGTACAAGGTCCATGTGATTGCCGTGGGCACCGGCAAGGCACTGCGCATGGGCCGCGACGGAGATGTGGATGTGGTACTGGTGCACGCGCGCAAGGCCGAAGACAAGTTCGTCAAGGAAGGATTCGGCGAGCGGCGTTTCAGCGTCATGTACAATGATTTCGTCCTGGTTGGGCCGGCCGACGATCCTGCCGGCGTTCGCGGTTCCCGCGATGTAGGAGACGCTTTTCGCAAGATTGCCCGGCACAAAGCACCTTTCATCTCCCGCGGAGACGATTCGGGTACCCACAAAAAGGAGCTGAGCCTGTGGAAGAAGGCCGGGGTAAAGCCTGAAGGACAGTGGTACCGCGAAGCCGGCCAGGGCATGGGCAAGGTGCTGCAAATCGCCGGAGAGCTGGGCGCCTATACTCTCACCGACCGGGGCACCTGGCTCGCCTACCAGGAGAAGCTGCCGCTGCGCATCGCCTTCGAGGGCGACCCCCTGCTGTTCAACCCTTACGGCATCATCGCGGTCAACCCCAAGCTCCATCCGCACGTCAACCATGATGGGGCCATGGCGCTGATCCGCTGGATGATTGGCAAGGAGGGACAGACTCGCATCGCCGCCTTCACCCTCCACGGCCAGCAGCTCTTCAAACCCGACGCCAAGGCCGACGAAGTCGCTCTGCTGAAGCCGTAACATGAGCGCGCTGCTTGAAGCCACTGAAAAGGCCCTGGAGCTGCTGATCAGCGGCGACGAAGCCCTGTGGCAGATCATTGCTATCTCCTTCAAGGTTTCGGGCAGCGCCATTCTCATCGCCACGCCACCGGCGCTGCTTATCGCCTTTGCTCTGGCCTATCTGCGTTTTCCGGGGCGCCGGGTGCTGGTGTCACTCTTCAGCACGCTGCTGTCAGTGCCGGCCGTAGTGGTGGGATTGACGCTCTATCTGCTGCTCTCCAACAGAGGGCCGCTGGGTGACTGGCGCCTGCTGTTCACCCAGTCGGCCATGGTAGTGGGGCAGATCGCACTGGCCTTTCCAATTCTGGTGGCGATGGGCCATGCCGCCCTGCAGTCGGCTGACAAACGCGCATGGGAGACGGCGCGCACTCTGGGTGCTTCTCCACTGCGTGCCTTTTTCGTGGTGATCAGGGAGACCCGTTTCGGTCTGCTCGCCGCGCTGCTGGCCGCCTACGGGCGGATCATCGCCGAGGTGGGCGCCTCGATGATGCTGGGAGGAAACATTCTCAACTACACCCGCAACATCCCCACCGCCATCGCGCTGGAGACCAGCAAAGGGGAGTTTGCCCAAGGCATCGCACTGGGAGCCATTCTGCTGCTGCTTGCATTCACGCTGAACGGGCTCCTCCATTACGTGCAAGGAAAAGGGGTGCAAATGTCATGAAGCCCGAATATCACCTTCAGGTGAGTCAGTTGTGCAAAAGCCACGGGCGCCGCCTCATCCTGAACGAGGTGGAGTTCAGCCTGCCGAAGGGCTCCTGCACCCTGCTCACCGGCGAAAACGGCGCCGGCAAGACCACACTGCTGCGCATTCTCGCGAGCCTCGAAAAACCAGACCGGGGCAGGCTGCGCCTGGCGGAGCAGTCGTGGCAACCCTGGCGCAAAGCGCGGCGGATGCTGCAACAGCGGGTGATGTATCTCCATCAGCATCCGTACATGTTCGACGGCACCGTTGAGTACAACCTCCGTTTCGCCCTGGGCTCCCGGGTGCCGCAACGGGATGCCGAACCGCTGATCGAAAAGGCGCTCCGGCTGATCGGCATGGAGTCGTTCCGCAAAACGTCGGCCCGCACCCTCTCGGGAGGTGAACGGCAGCGGGTGGCGCTGGCCCGCGCCTGGCTGCGCTCGCCGCAGGTGATGCTGCTCGACGAACCCACGGCGAACCTCGACTACGAATCCCGCCAACGCACCCTGGAACTGCTGCAGCGACTACGCAACGATGGCATGACCCTGGTGATCGCCAGCCATGATCCGCTCCATTTCGAGGGACTGACGGAACAGCGGCTGCATCTGCAGGCTGGCAGGGTCGAGGCGGTGGAACTGAACATGAATCCGGCCACACAACCGGCCAATGTGATATTGATGCGGCGAGACTATGCCTAAGCGACAACCTCAGATAACTGCTGTGATACTGGCCGGCGGCATGGGGCGCCGCATGGGCGGAAAGGATAAGGGGCTGGTAGAGCTCAAAGGCCGGCCTCTCGTCGCCCATGTAATCGAAGCAGTCGGGCCTCAGGTCTCCCACCTTCTGATCAATGCGAACCGCAACCAGCAGGAGTATGCCCACTTCGGTCATCCTGTAGTGTCCGACGAGCTGGAGGGCTTTCAGGGACCGCTGGCCGGCATTCTGGCTGCCATGAAAAAAGCCCCCACCCCGCTGCTACTGGTGGTTCCCTGCGACGCCCCGCGCCCGCCTGCGGACCTTGGCGCGCGGCTCTGGCGCGCCATGGCCGATGCGGATGCCGAGATCGCCGTGGCCCACGACGGTGACCGCCTGCAACCGGTGCACACCCTGATCACCACAGCGCTGTCGAGCGACCTGGAGTCCTACCTCGGCACCGGCAAGAGAAAGATCGACCACTGGTACGCGCGACACCGCATGGTGGTGGTGGACTTCTCCGATCAGCCGGAGGCTTTCATCAACATCAATACGCTGGACGAACGCAACGAACTGGAAGGAGGCGGGCTGGACCGATGATCCAATACCCTATTCCCCTGCTGGGCTTCAGCGCTTTCAGCGGCACTGGCAAGACCCACCTGCTGCAGAAGCTGTTGCCCATTCTGAAGAGCAAAGGTCTGACCGTAGGCGTCATCAAGCACGCCCACCACAGTTTCGATATCGATCAGCCGGGCAAGGATAGCTACCAGCTCCGCTCGGCGGGAGCCGACCAGATACTGGTCGCCTCGCGCAAGCGCATCGCCATGATCAGGGAGATACGCGAAGAAGCGGGAGAGCCCGCACTGGAGGAGGTCCTTCACTACCTGGATCCAGCTCGGCTTGACCTGGTATTGGTGGAGGGCTATAAAAAAGCGGCTTTCCCCAAGATCGAGCTGCACCGCCGCGCTCTGGGCAAGCCGCTTCTCCACCCCCACGACCGCAACATCATCGCCGTGGCGACGGACACCCCGCTGAAGACCTCTCTACCCCAGCTCGACATCAATCAACCAGATAAGATCGCTCAGTTCATCTTCTGGTTCATTGACCAACACAGGAGCTCAGAACATGCAGAGCCATATCATCCGCACTGCTCCCAGCTGCGCTGACGACCGGGAGCCCCAGGTTCTCACCGTCCATCAGGCCAGGGAGAAGATTCTCTCATCGCTGCCCCCTCTGCAGGGTGAGGAGCGGGTGGCCCTGCGCTCTGCCCTAGGCCGGGTGCTCGCGCGCGACGTGATCTCGCCCATCAATGTACCGGGCCATGACAACTCCGCCATGGACGGCTACGCCCTCGACAGCAGCCAGCTGCCGGAAGATGCCTATGTCGACCTGGAAGTGATCGCCACCCTGCCGGCGGGCGGCCGTTTCAACGGCACCTGCGGCCCCGGCCAGTGCGTGCGCATCATGACCGGCGCCCCCATGCCGGCGGGCACTGACACCGTAGTGATGCAGGAGCATGTACTGGCGCTCGAAGACGGCCGGATACGCATTGGCAGCGGACACCGCCGCGGCCAGAACGTGCGCAGCGCGGGCGAGGACATCGCCGCGGGCAGCGCCGTGCTGCATGCGGGCCAACGCCTCACCCCGGCCGATCTCGGCATTCTCGCCTCCATCGGCATCGGCGAAGTCTTTGTGCGCCGACGCGTGAGAGTGGCCTTCTTCTCCACCGGCGATGAGCTGCGTGGGATTGGCGACCCGCTGGGCGAAGGCGAAGTGTACGACAGCAACCGGTACAGCCTGTACGGCATGCTCCGCCGCCTCGACGCCGACATTCTCGACCTGGGGGTGGTACGCGATGAGCCGGAAGCGCTGCGCGAGGCGTTTCAGACCGCCGGGCAACTGGCCGACGTGGTGATCACCTCGGGCGGCGTCTCGGTGGGCGAAGCCGACTACACCAAGCCCATACTGGAAGAGCTGGGCGAGATGGGTTTCTGGAAGATCGCCATGAAGCCCGGACGTCCCCTCGCTCACGGAAAGCTGGGAGACGCCCTCTTCTTCGGGCTGCCGGGCAACCCCGTGGCAGTAATGGTCACCTTCTATCAGTTTGTGCTGCCGGCGCTGCACCAGCTGGCCACCGGAACACGCTGGAAGCCCTTCATACTCGATGCCGTCTGCACCTCACCGCTGCGCAAGCGGCCGGGACGGTTCGAGTTTCTGCGCGGCGTATTCTCTCAGCAGGACGACGGCTCCTTTGTCGTGGAGAGCGTGGGACGGCAGGGCTCCGGCATCCTCACCTCCATGAGCCGCGGCAACTGCTTCATCCTGCTGGACGAAGAGCAGGCCGATGTCAATCCGGGTGACAAAGTGCGGGTGCAACCGTTCGCCACACTGTTCTGACACATTGGTCACTTAAGGAAGCTCTGAACCAGTCTCCAGTTTCTGCCTTGCAAGCGAAACCATTTTGGGCCTTTCACGAATCGTGTGGGTAGCGCGGTCGCTGGATCGCGCGCTCATGATTGAACCTGAGGTCGATATGGAGCAGCTGGGCACAGATGATGGACGAGATCCACCGTTGCAGCGAAGGGCGCGGCTGTACCCAGAGCATGACTTTACGCCATTTGGGCGTCATCCTGAGCCCCGCCTCATCTAAGGCGCAATTCTGGGAACGCTTTGCCAAAGCGCCCCTGACCAAACGGCAAATCGAAATTCTGAACCGGCTGCTGGACGGTTTCGAGCGCAAGCTCATCTTCTCGAAATAGGTCAGGACCGCAAAGTGTTCGCCATATACCGCCTACCGCAACCTACTCGGCCCGATCAACCGTAGCCGAGCTCCTGGTGAAATAGCTCAACGAGCCGGACATGAATGTGACGTTCCTTCTGCCCTAGAGGAGACGGGTGAAACATCCTGGCCATACGGCCACCGGGCAGGACCTGCGGGCGACAGCACCGGCAGTTACGTTCGGGACCCGCCAATTCCGTGATGCTGACGGCTCCCCAAGGCGTTTAGTGGAGCGGAATGGTTAAGCGGGCGCGGGTGCCTCCTCCCTCTCTCGGCAACAGCTCCACCCGCCAGCCATTGCTGGTAGTCAGCTGACGCACGATAGCCAGCCCCAGGCCACTCCCGCCAGTTTGGCTGCTGCGTGATTTTTCCAGCCGAAAGAAGGGCTGAAAGACCGCTTCGCGCTGTTCGGCGGGGATTCCAGGCCCCCGGTCCAGAATCTCGATGATGAGCCTTTCTTCATCGCAGCGGCACTCTACCCGCACCGGCTTGCCTTCCCCATAGCGAAGCGCGTTTTCCAGCAAATTGGAGACGCAACGCTGCAACGCCAGCGGGTTGAGGGTGACCACGCAGTCCGTATCTGATCTCCATTCCACCACCTGATTGCCACGTCGAACCGCGGCGATGATCTGCAGCAGGGCCTCGGCTACATTGGTGGGTTCCTTCTCCTGATGCGCCAGCCCCCGGTCCACCTGCAATGCCTGGCTGATCAGGCGATCCACCGCTTCGAGATCCCTGTGGATACCGGCCATCAGTTCTGGATTGCCGCCGTCATCCGGCAACATGGCCAACGCCAGCTGAATCTGGGTCAATGGCGTGCGCAGATCATGGGAGATTCCCGCCAGCAGCGTGGTCCGATTGGCAATCAGTTCACGTACCTGGACGCTCATGCGGTTGAACTCCCGTGCCAGCACTACGAGCTCTTCCGGGCCCTCCTCGGGAACGGGGTCAGGCCACTCTCCCCGGCCTATTCGTTGCGCTGCCTGATAGAGTCTTTCGATGGGAACCGTAAGGCGGCGGGTGAGCAACACCGCCGTGAGAAAGGTCAAACCGAAACCGGTGGCCAGCAAAACAAAGAAGGCCATTGAAGGCTGCACCCCAATGCGGGAACGTGGGAACCCAAAGCGCACCATCCCTTCCTTGAGTGGCACATCTACCCAGAACCACTCTTCCCCCCTTTCATCCATGCTCTGCAAAAGCGGGATCTCTCTACCATATACCTGCGCCAGGGAATGCTTGAGTAGATGAAGATAGGGCAGCAAGCTGTCCGACACGGGCAATGGCGGGCGCTTTTCGGTTGCCACCAAACCATGCTTGTCGAGGACTCTCTGGGCAAAGGTGGGGCGCGCTTCGGAGGAAAGCTGTTCCCACTGTTCAGCGGCATGAACGATGATACTGGCCAGATCGTCGGTGGCCCGCTCCCCCAGGGGAACTACCATGTAATAACCCAAGGTGGAGAGCACGATGACCATGAAGCCAACCGAAACCCCTCCGATGGTGAAGAGAATCTTCCAGAAATAGCTCCTTAAACGGGGCCGCATGAAGTGAGTCACTCATCCACCGAAAGGATATACCCTACGCCCCGTATAGTACGCAGATAACGGGGATGAGAGGGGTCGTCCTCGATCTTCTTGCGCAGACGTCCCACACAAACATCGATGCTACGATCAAAGGGGGTGTAATCGTAGCCCTTGGTCATCTTCAACAGTCTCTCCCGGCTCAAGACACGGTTGGCGTTCTCGGCCAGAACCCGTAACAGTTTGAACTCACCGGCGGTCAAGGGTATCTCTTCCCCGTCACGGTAGAACTTGTGTTGCTGCACATCCAGCCGAAAAGGGCCAAAGGCATAGCGTCCACTCTCTTCTCTTTCCAGCGCTTCCTTCGTCTCACTACAACGGCGCAACACCGAGCGAATCCGCGCCAGCAACTCTCGGGGGTTGAAGGGCTTGGTCAGGTAGTCGTCCGCACCCATCTCCAACCCGACGATACGATCGATGTCCTCGCCACGAGCGGAAAGGATGATGATGGGAATATTCCACTGCTGACGGACCCGCCGCCCGATGGAAAGCCCATCCTCACCGGGGAGCATCAGATCCAGGATGAGCAGATCCACCTTCTGCCGACCGAGATAGCGGTCCATGGAGGTGCCGTCTTCTACCGCCTCGACCTCATATCCCTCTTGTGAAAGATAAGACTTGAGCAACTTCCGCAACTCTGGTGCGTCATCCACCACCAGCAACCGCTTGTTCATACCGTCTCCAAAACAGGCAAAACGGTTTCGATGATGTATCCAAGGCAACTCCAATTGAGTCCGTCTGGCCGCCCGCCCCGATTCGGCAGCAGGATAGCCTAGGCCAAACCTCAAGGAAGGCGACTGAACAGGCTCGACAAACCCCTGAAATAACCCATGAGCTCGCATCTCGCGCCTGTCGGGACCGATAACTGTGTTGAAGTCATTTGCGATCGATAGACTTCACCTTGTTATCTATGCCAGTCGCTACCAGCTTCGTTCATTAATACTTCATGGACTACTTAATTACGGTCACCCAAAAAATCCCGGACTCATATCATAGCACCCTGACCAAAGGACGCCTCTAACCGATACAAAATTGAAACACTTTTTTTACCTTCCGTTACCTTGCTGCCAACGTACCGACAAGGGGGGGCGCTATCTTCTATTCAAACCCTACTATCACCATCAACAAGGAGCCAATCCGATGAGCATTATCTCTCTATCGGCCCTACGTTACATCCGCAAACTCTCTCTTTCTGTCACTCTGGCAGTAAGCAGCCAGTTACTCGTGCAACCAGTCCATGCTGCCGATCCGGGGGTGGAAGACCTGAAAGAGGTACTGCAGTCGCAAGTGGCCCTGATGAAGCCCGAACTGCAGGAGAAGGTGAAGGGCCTCTCCACCGATACCAAGATGATCCTCATGTCCATCCTGGCCATGCACAACCGCTACAGCGACCGCGCCACTCTACGACAGGTCATGACCGAAATACTGGCCGATTTCCAGAGCATCCTCGCCGGCATCATGACCGACAACCCGGAACATGCCGCCGATGCGGCCCGCCGGCTGGCCAATCACCGGATTCCCGTAGGAGGACTGTTGCCCTATCTCGGCATGGAAAACATCAATGATGAGCGGTTGGCCACGTTGGAGGGGTTCAACAGTACGGTAGAAGGAAATGCTCTCAAGCTGGCCGAAGCAGCTGACGCAGGGGACATGGCCAAGGCGGCCTCCCTGCTGACCAATATCGCCACAGGCTGTGTAGCTTGCCACACGGTCTTCCGCGGGCAGCCTGGGGTTTCCGATCTGCTGCGATGAAACATTCACCGAACCGCTGAACTCTGACCGACGTTCAGTCCGGTGCCATCCAACAACTACATGACAAGGCACCAGGCATCGAACCATTCGAGAACAGCCCGGTTGACTCCTCCGGCAGCCACCCCCGCACCCAAGCCCACCACCGACAAACAAAGGGGTTGGCTGCCGGGCAGCCCCAATCGACACAGCCCTATCCACCTGAGGAGGAAAACCATGAGAAACCATCTCTCTCTGCTGACAAGCATCTTGCTGGTTTCAACCCTCACCCCCCAAGCATCGCCGGCTCTGGAAAACGGCAGCAGCTATGCCAATGCCACCTTTGAGCAACGCCTGGCCCTCTCCAAACGGATCAAAGCGCTTCGTGAGCTGAGAAAGAAACTTCCCGTCCCGGTTCCTTCCGGTCTGTTCGGCGTTTATGCCTTCCCCAAGAAGGGCCAGGGCGTGGCGGGTGTCGTCTACCAACATCACCAGTTCGAGGGGCTCATTCAAGGAAGCAATTCGGTCTCGGCAGAGCATGTCGTCACCACCGCCCCCAACCGCTTCTTCGGCGATCCCCTGCAGCCCCCCACGCTGCGGGTGGTGCCGAAACGGGCCGAGGCAGACGTGATCTTCCCTTTTGCCAACTTCGCGGTGACCGAGAAGCTGGCCCTGGTGGGACTCATTCCCCTGGTGCACAAGAAAACCACCCTGGAAACTTTCGCCGGAGCGGTGGGAACCCAAAAACTCGGCACCAACACCGTGACATCCAAGGGACTGGGCGACATCAAATTCGGCTTCATCTATAAACTGCACAACGATGACGATTATCGACATAATTTTCTTCTGGACCTCGGATTGAGCGCCCCCACCGGGAGCATCACCGAGGAGGACTACAATCTGACCCCTGTGGGCACCAAGGTGAAGACCCGACTGGCCTATGGCATGCAGCTCGGTAGCGGCACCTGGGATGGACTTCTCGGCCTGGTCTACTGGGGCAAGGAAAAGAAGTGGGGATGGGGTGCCCAGTACCTTGCCACCCTTCCCCTGGAGAGCGAAAACAGCGAAGGGTGGCGCTACGATGACCATCACTTGGTGACCGGTTGGCTCTCATACAGTTGGGATCCCAACTGGGTCACCTCGATACGTCTGCGCGGAGAAACTCAGGGCAAGATCCACGGCATCGATCCCAATATCTACGGCCCCGGTCTGGGCGCAAACCCCGACAACTATGGCGGCGATCGGGTGGAAGTCGGCTTTGGCATCAACTGGATGCCAGCGATGGGTAACAACCTCGGCATCGAGGTGCTGCTGCCGATCTATCAGGATCGCAATGGCGTGCAGGCCAAGCATGATTTCAGCTTGGCTATCAGCTGGCGACATGGCTTCTTCTAGGTTCAGAGACTGCCCCACTTGACCAGCGCACACTGCTCCGGCGCCTTGCGCTCGATCTGAATGGTGGAATGATGAATACCGAAACAAGCCTCCAACTCACGGGCAGCGCGCCGGAGCGACTCGTCTTCGCTCCCTCCCTGGAGTGAACCGCCCCAGGTTCCCGGAGACTCCATTTCTTGAGAGGATAGAGTCTATGGACACGAACAAGAGATATTCCCCTGAGGTCCGGGAACGGGCGGTTCGCATGGTGTTCGAGCATCAGGGAGAACATGAGTCACAGTGGGCGGCGATGACCTCCATCGCGGCCAAGATCGACTGTGGAGTTACCCCAGTTTAGTGGACAGTTCATCATTTGGGGCCTGAGCCCCGTCCTTGTGCCGGATTTGCCGTCGCGCGAAGTTGATCGGTGACAGATAGCCCAGCGACGAGTGCCGACGATGCTGCCGGTTCGAACTCCCAGGCCAGTGACTCCGGACTCCCTCCAGGCCGCACCAGCTCGACCATCTGTTGCCAGAATTCCGGCGGATACGGTTTTCTTGTCTTGCCCATTTCCAGACACCTCCTCTCAAATCCTCAGGTGTCCACGAAAACGGGTCAACTCCAGGTCCCGCCATGCACAAGCTGTTGGCCATCATCAATGCCGTGTTCCGAGGCTCGATACCATCAAGGCTCACGCCGCCGCCCCCCTAGCCCTGCACAGCGACGGGCAACACTTCATGCCCCTCGACCACTGTATCGCCGCCCTGAAACAGACCGGGGAAGAGATGTCCACCAAGTTCAAAGAGACCTCCCAGGGAGGGCTGGCCGTTAGCATCATCGAATGCTGAGGACGCCCGTGACGACAAACCCCATGACGGGGCGACACCAGGCCGCGTTTTGCTGAATTCTGGCCTGTCCAGTCAGCTTGAAGGTGTTCATGCGTCACGGGCAAATTTCCGGGGTCATCAAAGACACCGAGCGCGCGAAGGGCTCCAAGCGATCACGCTGCACGGCAAGCCGGTGGCGGTCATGCTGTCGCGAGAGCACTACGAGCGGCTGACCGGCCGGGTGAATCGCACTGGTGGCCTTCACCGGACTTCCCTTTCCTCAATCCTCGAGCCGGACGAAATATCCGCCGGCATCCCGGTACTCACGCCCGTGGCAGGTAAGGACCACAATCTGGTAGCGTTTCGCCGCCTGAAACAGAATGCGTTTCATGCGATCGCGGCGTTCGTCATCCGAGTTGACCAGGGCATCATCCAGCACAACGCTCACGGGAACGCCGACCTCGGCAAGCAGGTCGGCATAGGCAAGGCGAACGAGGACGGCGAGCTGCTCGCGCGTGCCGATGCTCAACTGCTCGAAGCGCTCCACGACACCATTACGGCGCAATCCCACCAATCCAAGCGTTTCATCGATCACCGGCTCCGCCCCCGGGATGAGCTGGCGTAGATACACCACCAGCCGCTCGACGACCGGCCGTGCCACTGCCTCGCGCGCCCGCTGCAGGGATGCCTCCAGCGTCTCGACCAGGAGTTCGAGTGCCCGGGCGCGGCGGTCCTCGTGTTCCAGTTCCCGTCGAACCTGAGCGTACTCGGTCTCCAGCTTCGCCACCTGCTCGGCCAGCCCCTGCTGTCCCAGGGCCTCGAGCGTGGCGCGCAGCTGGACTACCTCCCGCTCGAGCGTGGCCTTCTCCGCTTTCAGGTCTTCGAGCACCCGTTCGGCGCGCTCGATCTCGGCCGCGATGGCATCGGGTTCTTCCGCAGCCAATGCGTCTCTCGCGACCTGAAGCGCCTGCCGCTGTCGCTCGAGCTCCTGTGCTGCCCTGGTCGCCTCCTGTTCCAGCTGATCGTCGGCCACCCTTGCCCGGTCGTCCGAGAGCGCCTCGCGCCGGGCCTCGAGTGTGCGCTCAGCATCCTTCTGTTCCATGCGGGCGCTCTCGAGCTGCCCCTGCAGGCGGGATGCACCTTCCCTGTAACCCGCAAGTTTCGCCTCCTGCGTCGCCATCTCCGCACTGAGTGCCCTGGCCTCGTCTTCGAGGACCGCGAGATCGAGATCACGACCGTCCCCCTCACCCAGTTGCTCACGCAGGGCCTCCACCCGGGCCGCCACGGCCTGCATCTCGTCCCGCAACGCCGGCAGACCGCCGTCGGGCGCGACCCCATTGAGTTCCGCCCCGGCCTGCTTCGCCTCCTGGCCGAGTTCGTTGCGCCGGCGCACCTGTCGTTGCGCCTCGGCCACCGACTCCACGCCCAGCTCCAGCAGGCGGCGTGCCAGCTTCTCTTTCTGTGCCGCCAGTCTGTCACGGAGTTGCCCGAGATCCTCGCCACCCGGCCGGATCCGGAACTGCCCTACCCCTTCGATTTTCAGCTCGGTCTCCTCGGTGAGAAGCTTATTGTCCTCGCCGGCGATGAGACGATCGCCAAGCCACACCTGCACCCCTTCCTCCAGCGCATACTCCACTCGGGTCGCAACGGCTCGCAGGCGCTCCTCCGCCAGATCACACTCCCGCTCGAGAGCCTGCAATGCCGCAAGGTCCTTCTCCCCTACCCTCAGGGTCGCCTGCTCGGCGAGGGCGGCACGCCGGCGCGCATCGAGCTGCTCCGCCTTTTCCAGGCGCTGCGCGAGCTCGTCCCGCTGCTTCCCGATGCGCTGCAACGCCTGCGCATCACGCGCGCGCTGTAAATCCCTCTCGAGCTCCCGGCGACGGGCATTCAGCGTATCCACAACGGCCTGAAGTTCATTGCGCTGCTTCTCGATCGGCCCGAGCTCACCCTCGAGCCTCCGCACCTTTTCGATGGCGGCCTCCAGCGTTGCCTGCGCCTCTTCGACCGCCTCGATACCCGCCCGTCGGGTTTCCCGGGCTTGCTGCGCCCGTTCCCAGGCCAGTTCCGCCTGCGCAACTGCCTTCTCGCCATCCGAGATACGCGCGCGGAGCTTCGCGATGCGATCCGTAACCTCCTGAAGTTCCCGAACGCGCTGTTCCGCCCTCTCGACCAGATGATCATCGCGGTATTCCTGAAGCTTCCGTTCCAGCTTTCCGAGCTGGTCTACCTGCTTTTCGTAGGTACCGAGTTCCTGCCGCGCCTGCTCGAGCTTTTCGGCAAGACCTTCGGCCCGCTGCTGCAGCTTCCTGTAGTCACCACGCGGATTGCCCCGCTTGTCGAAGTATTGATCGCGCAGTGTCTGGATGCGCCGGAACAGGACCTCGCCGCGATCGCCACCCAGCAGGTCTCGCATCTCCTGTTCGAATACACCCTGCACCTGATTCCGGTTCTCGTCATTCAGCTGCACCGGTTCGTGGGCGCTGCCCTGCTCAACCCAGAGCAGACCCGCCAGTCCCTGCAGTTCGGGACGGCTCGCGCCCTTGCCGGGATAGGCGAAGCCGAGCAGCTCGGCCAGGTACTCCTCGGCCTCTGGTCCCTCCCAGCGCCGTCCGTCATCCGCCTGCAGGACCAGTCCGCCATCCTTTTTCTTCGAAAATGTCTTCTCCAGGTGGTATTTCTGTCCCGCCACCGTGAAATCCAGCTTCACCGATGGACTAACTGCGGCACCATGGGGACGGTAATGCTCCCCCACATTGCTACGGTAACGATCAAACAACGCAGCGCGTACCGCCCGCAGCAGGGTCGATTTACCGGCCTCGTTCTCACCCGCAATCACGTTGAGGCCCGCCTCGAGCCCCTCGATCACCACCGGCTTGCGGAACTGCTGAAACTGGTCCACCTCGACACGATGGAACTGGAACCCGCTCATGCCTGAAGCCTCCGCTGTTCGAGATAGAGGATCTGCAACGCCAGGGCGGCTGCATTACGATCCTGGTCCGTTCCTTCTGTTTCGAGCGCCTGCAGGGTCTCGACCGCATCCCGCACGAACCCGGTCGCACCCAGCTCGTCGATATCCTCCTGGGTGGGACGGGCCAGCAACCCGCTGTCATCGACATCCAGGAAATGCAGCCGCGCCTGCCAGTCCTCCAGCAGCCGGTCAAGGCGCTCGCGCATGGCCAGGCTCATCGCGCCGGTCAGCCTCAGCCGCAGCAGGCTCCGGGACGGGGATTCGAGTTGCTGCAGGCGTCCGTCGAGCACCTCGAGCGAGTCTTCGTCCACGATCTCGAAGGCCTCCTGCTGCCAGCGATAGTGTCCGACAGAAACCGTCTCCACCCGCGGTGAATCGCCCGGTGCCGTCAGCGCCACGAGCAACACATTACCGGGATCGTTCCCCTTGAAACGATCAGGCTCCGGAGTACCGGCATACCAGGTGCGATCTGCTATCCCAAGGGTCCCGTGCCAATCACCCAGCGCCAGGTAATCGAGCCGGGCGCTATTCGCGCGGTCCTCGGCGATGGGGTTCATCGCCTCCGCCTGCTCGGGCAGCCGGTTGCTGACCGCCCCGTGGGCAAGCCCGACACGGAAGGTTTCCGGGCCGGTATGGTGGCCATCGAACCACTGGGTCAGGTCGCGGGTGTCATGGCGTCGCTGCAAGGGTGCCGGCAATACAGCCAGCCGACCGTCGCACAGCGATATTGCCTCCGGGGCATCCGCCAGGACGACATTCCCCGGCACCACGCCCATGCGCCGCAAGCGCGTCCAGGCGCTCTGCGCCAGTGCGGCGTCGTGATTGCCCGGCAGCAATACCCAGGGTCCATCGAAGGACGCCAGCGCGTTCATGGTGCGGCGCAGGGTCTCGTCCGATACGGCGTTGTCATCGAAAACGTCCCCGGCCACCAGCACCGCGTCCACCTCGCGCTCCCTGGCCAGTTGCGCGATCTGCTTTACGGTCTCGAGACGTTGCAGGCGCAATGCCGCTCCGGCGTCACCGGGCACATTGGCAAACTGCTTTCCAATCTGCCAGTCGGCAGTATGCAGGAGGGTTATCGTCATCCTTTCAATACCTCTCTATCAACGATCCAATCCGGCCACCCCGGGTGACATGAAATGCCGTATGCGGCGGGAAGAGCGCATCATGTTACCGTTACGGTCACTCCCGTCGCCTACCTCAGCAAAGATTCTATTTTTTGTATGGCCGCCTCTCTTCCCTTGTCGATTATGTCTGGCCGGGTTTTCGCTGACAGTTCGTGCGCAGACTTTCTGCCGAGAAAATACGCGATGCGTTCTGCATTTGCCCCGCTTGGATGAACAAGTCCCTTGATCAGTCGATTTTCCGATATTGCGCCTTCTTTGACCAGGATATCCATCGCCTTCTCCACTTTCTCGCCCAAGGTGATTATCGGAACATCAGCGATTGATCCCAGAAGGTTGGCGCAATGTTTTAGTTGATCGCGCAGTAGCGGACTTCCCTTTATGCCGGGCGTGCCGTTGTAGTTCCCCCCATTCTTCAGTACCGGAAATGGGAGTCCAGACATGGAGTGAACGAGCTCCTTGTTCGGCGCATCTTCCCCGAACAGTGAGGCGCAGCTGTCGATCCCGAGCCAACGATTCAGGCCGATATGATCCAACATCTGCACCAGGTTGGAACGGAGCTTCCCGCTGAATGCGCCCGTTTGCTTTGCAATTCGGTGCGCCTCGTTCATGGATGCCCCGGCCTCCCGTGCTGAGCGATAGGCATTCAGCGCTTCAACCGCCTGGGTCATCCCCGGAGTCAGCCCCATTATGATCACTCTCGCCTCAGTATTGACCCAGTCGAAAGGCGCATAGTAGACGTTCAATGCCCCCTCTCGCCCTATGAGCAGACTCTCTGGTAGAGACTGATATTCGGCAATAGCGCCTTGCTTCACTTTCATGATGACTTGGTCGTACTTTTCAATGAATCTTGACATTCTTTAATTCTCCTTTGCTTTTTTGTAGTAAGGAAAAAGTTTGACCAATTCTTTCCCCCAACTTAGCACCATGACCCGGATGAGATTCTTCTCACTTCAATCTACCCACCAGGAAAACTCCATCATCAGTAAATAGCTGAGGGGACTGTGTGGCCGAACCTGGTTATAGAATGTATGCTCAGGACACTTCGACCTGATCAGCGAGCTGCTGTCGCAACTCGCTCAGGGGAACCCGGCGCCAGCCAACAGCGACCTTGATACCCCAGTTCCCTTCGGCATTGGGGCGTCGGAAACGGGGCGTGTGCATCGCCTGCAAGGCCTTCAGCGCTTCGAAGTAGTCCTCGATGTAACGCTCTTCGCCGTACTTGCCGATCTGGTAACCGGACTTCCGCCGCAGACTGGGAAGGAAAGCCGCGCCATCATCAGTCACCGGCACGAAGACGTACTCGACTGCCTCCTCAGCTGTATCCGAACCGGCGGTGTTGCACTCCTCCCCGCTCTCGGCACCGGGGCGGTAGGGCTCCGTGAATACGAAATGCTTTCGCCGCGCCAACCACTGGCAAGCATCGGCGTTGGAGATCAGACCATCGCTGTTGACGGTTAGCCCCGCCTCGCCCCCCTTGGAAATCGCATTCATCACGCTTCGGCGGTTCAGGCCCGAGAGCACGATGATCTGATCGACGGTCAGCGGTGCACCGGTATCCAGACAGTAACGGGCCTCGGCAACCTGTAGCACCTTGCCAAACACCCCCTTGCCATGGGTTTCGGTGAGAGAAACCCAGTTGGTGGGTAGCCATTCGTGAAATTCCGCGGCCAGGGACAAATCGGTTTTGAGCGCATGGCTGTCTTTCGGGCTCTCCCCGTCGGTGTAGTGGTAGCGACCCAGTTCACCGTACCAGCGCAGGCGAGCGAACAGGAGCGGGATGGGGTGATATCCAGCCCAGACTTCCTCTTCCAATGCATCGACCGTATCGATATCGCCGCCATGAACATGGCTGGCAAAGGCGACAAACGCCTCATTGACGGTCTCGGCTTCCGCTTCGCCCAGCATCTTCGAGGCAAAGTCGGCGGTCTTGCGGTAAATGCGGGCAAACTCGTCGTCGAGGGACTCGACCTGGTCCAGCAGGTCATTACCGTCGAGGGCGCTGAATGCGGGATAGGCAATCTTGGTGTCGATCATGGCTGTCCTCCTATATGTGATTAATGATTTCACTCATCACGTGACGACACTGTAAACCACCCCGCCGCCCATTTCAAGTGATTGATGCGTTCATTTGTCACTAGTCCGCACGCCCAGCGATCCCCGGCTGCTACCGGACCAGTGCGCAAGGGCCATCCCCCCTATGGAGGTGTTCTCGAGCCAGGCCTTTGCCACGGCCATCCTGGACCGCCCGCCACATCACGCCACCAAAGGCGAGAGCTTCCAGCTGACAAGAGACGCGTAAGACCGGGCTGATCACCCAGCCCATCGACAAATCCGTAAGGAAAGGCAACCAAAGGCATGTGGCTTGGCGGAAAGCTGGCCTGCCGGCGGATTCGACAGTCAGCAAGGGAGTGCACAACCTGAAGCCCCCTCCCTGGGCCGCAGGCTCCGCGCGGTTGGCTGTCCCGTAGAGACCCGCAAGGTGTTACTTGGGTACAAGGATGGCGACATAACCACCCACTACTCGGCCGCAGAGCCGGAGGAACTGCGAGGGCGGCTGGAACGACAAGCCGACAGATCGACCGCGAAAACACCGGCGCTGACAGTGCTGTCGCGAAAAATGTCCGCTAAAAGAAAAAGCCGGGAAAGCGCTGCAACGCTAACCGGCTGATTCTCTGGGTAAGATGGCACGCCCGGCACGATGTCCCGCCTACGGCTCGGGCTGCGCGGCTTCGCTGCTTGTCGAACGAAACCATTTTGGTTTCGTCGCACGTGCGAATCGCACATCTCCCCAAAGCACAACAAAAAAGGCCCCTGCGTTTGCAGGGGCCTCGGGATATGGCGCGCCCGGCACGATTCGAACGTGCGACCGCCTGGTTCGTAGCCAGGTACTCTATCCAGCTGAGCTACGGGCGCTTCGCTTTGGAGGCGTGCATTCTAGCGGTATCGGCGCGCGTGTCAACCCCCGATCGCACCCTCTTCCACACGCAGGTCTCAGCGAGCGGCGATCCGCCCAAAAGCCCCACCGGCGACTGACATATCGACGCAATCGCTTCGCCTGCAACCGACGCCTCCGAGCCTTGCTGGATAGATAAGAATGCCCTAATATTAGTAGGTCTTATTGATCCGGCATCGACTCCCCGTGCGTCCGTGATCTGCGCCCAGGCGCCAGATTGGGGCTTTGCGTTGCCGGAAAATGACACATCTACAAAACCCGAACGACCCCCCAATCGGAGGCCAGACCCGCGATGACCAGCAAGCTCGCCCTGTTCTTCCCCTTCCTGCGCTGGATGCGCCTCGTCAACAAGGAAACGCTGCGAGCGGATTTTTTTGCGGGACTGACCGGTGCAGTGATCGTGCTACCGCAGGGCGTGGCCTTCGCCACCATCGCCGGCCTGCCCCCGGAATACGGCCTGTACACCGCCATGGTGACGCCGATCATCGCGGCCCTTTTCGGATCGTCGTATCACCTGATCTCCGGACCCACCACGGCCATCTCCATCGTGGTCTTCTCTACCATCAGCCAGCATGCCGACCCCGGCTCGCCCGAGTTCATCAACCTGGCACTGACGCTCACCTTCCTGGCCGGGGTCTACCAGTTTGCCTTCGGGGTGGCGCGCCTGGGCTCACTGGTCAACTTCGTCTCACACACTGTAGTGATCGGCTTCACCGCCGGCGCGGCCATTCTCATCGCCACCAGCCAAGTCAAGCACATCACCGGCATCCACGTACCTAAGGGCGAGTCCTTCCTGCACACCTGGATAGACATCTTCAGCAATATCAGCCAGCTGAACTTCAGCCTGCTGGCCATCGCCCTGGTAACCCTGGGGTCGGCGCTACTGGCCAAGAAGTACCTGCCCAAACTGCCCAACCTGCTGATCGGCATGGTCGTTGGCAGCCTGCTGGCAATGTACCTGGGCCAGTTCGATCCCAACATCCCGCTGGTCGGTGAGATCCCGGCCCATCTGCCGCCACTGTCCTCGCCCGATTTCACCTTCGATACCATACGCCAGCTCGCGCCCCAGGCCTTCGCCGTGGCCCTGCTGGGCCTGATCGAAGCGGTGTCGATCAGCCGCGCGGTGGCCACCCGTTCGGGCCAGCGTATCGATTCCAACCAGGAATTCATCGGCCAGGGCCTGTCCAACATGGTCGGCAGCTTCTTCTCCAGCTACGCCGGCTCGGGCTCGTTCACCCGTTCGGGCATCAACTACGCCGCCGGGGCACGCACCCCCATGTCGGCACTGTTCGCGGCGATCATCCTGATGGTCATCGTGCTGTTGATCGCGCCGCTGACCGCCTACCTGCCGATTGCGGCCATGGGCGGGGTCATCCTGCTGGTGGCCTACAACCTGATCGACTTCCATCACATCCGCGAGGCGCTGACCTTCAGCGGTTCCGAGGCGGCGGTGTTGCTGACCACTTTCTTTGCCACCCTGTTCCTGGAACTGGAGTTCGCCATCTACATGGGCGTGCTGCTGTCGCTGGTGTTCTTCCTGGCCAAGACCTCCACGCCGGCCATTCCCACCCTGTCGCTGGATGGTGAGCCGGGCGACGCCAATCGCAAGCTGGTGCCACTAGACGAGAAGCCGGTCAAGCAGTGCCCGCAGCTCAAGATCATCCGCATCGACATGTCGATCTATTTCGGCTCGGTCAACCATGTGGTCAACCGACTGTCGGCCATCGCCGAGAACGAGCGTATCTATCGCATCCTGATCGTGGGTAGCGGCATCAACTTCATCGACCTCGCTGGCTTCGAGGCCCTGATCGCCGAGAATGAAAAACTGCGCAAGCTGGGGGGCGGACTGTACTTCGTGGGGCTAAAACCCAATGTGTACGAGGCCGCCGCGCGCGCGCATTTTGTCCGTCGCATCGGCAACGATCACTTCTTCGACAACAAGAAACAGGCCTTCCACACTCTGTACCGCTGCCACCTCGATCACGAGATCTGCGAGACCTGCAACGCGCAGATCTTCGAAGAGTGCCGCTGAGACGCTTCAGCCCATCACCACCAGGCGGGCGGCGTCCAGGCGCAACCGGGCGTCGCCCAGATGGGTCGCCAGGCGCTCGCGCCGCGCGCGCAGCTGTTCGAGTTCGTCCTCCCGCACATTGGCATTGACCTCCGCCAGCGCGGACAGGCGTTCCAGCTCGGCATCCAGCTCGCGGCGCATGCGCGAAAGCGCCTCACCCACCCGTTCACGCGATCGCCGGCCAGCCAGTTCCTCTCCCAGCTGGAACAGGGTGCGCAGGCGCTTGCCCTGAGAACGCAACACCGTTTCCACCAATTTGCGGTTCGGCGCCAGATCCTGTCCCCGCAACTGCTCCGGCGGCAGCTCGGCGGCCCGGTCTTCGCCCTGCGCATCGAGCAGCAAGCGTAGCGGCCCAAGCGGCAGGTAACGGTCGGCCTCCAGGTCGCGCGGCGCCAGGCACTCGATCACGTACAGCAACTCCAGAAACACCGTACCGGTGCGGTAATCCGGGTGTCGACACAACAGAAGCGCCGCACTGCCCAGCTCGCTGCTGGTCAGCATCTCCATTGCCCCGCGCACCATAGGGTGCTCCCAGGTGAGAAAGGCACGATCCTCGTGCGCCAGCGCATCATCACGCGCATAGGTGACGGTCATCCCCGATGACGGCAACCCGGGAAAGTGTTCCTGGCGCATGTGGGCTCCTGGACGCACTACCTCGGACTGGCCACGCCCCGGGATATGCTCGACGCCCCAGGCATCCCAGAAGTCGTGCAACCAGGCCGGCAGATCCGGATCACCGTCCTGTGCGCGCACCGCCTCGACCAACGCCGCCGAGACCTCGGGACGATGCGAATGCAGCTCCAGCAGCCGGTCACGCCCGGCCTCGAGTTCGCGGCTGAGGCGCTCGACCAGGACCTGCGCCTCACGCACCAGGGCATCGGTCCGCGACGGCTCGCGCAATGCCTCGCGCAACGGCGCTGCCAGCGCCTCCTGCACCGCCCCAGCGGCTGGGCAGGTCGCCTCGAGCGCCCCCAGCCCCTGGTGATACCAGCGGTACAGCACCTCGCCTGCCGAACCTTCCATGTAAGGCACGTGAATACGGATGGTCTCGGCCTGGCCAATGCGATCCAGCCGGCCGATACGCTGCTCCAGCAGCTCGGCCTCCAGTGGCAGATCGAACAACACCAGGTGATGCGCGAACTGGAAGTTGCGCCCTTCCGAGCCGATCTCCGAGCAGACCAGGGCCTGGCACCCTTCCTCCGGGTCGGCGAACCAGGCCGCTGCGCGGTCACGCTCGACGATCTCCATGCCCTCGTGAAACACTGCCACGTGCAGGCCCTCTGTCTCGAACAGCCAGTCGCGCAGCCGCACCACGGTGTCGGCCTGCGCACAGATCACCAGCACCTTTTCGGGCTTGAGCTCGCGTAACAGTGCTACCAGCCAATCGACGCGCGGGTCGATGCGTGGCCACTTGCGCGGGAAATGCACCTCGGGCGCCGGCTCGTGCGCCACCTTGCGGTAGTCCGCCGGCAACGGCAGCGGATAGCCCCGGGGCTGGCGCGCTGGAAAGCCGCGGATCGCCTGCCGGGTATTGCGGAACAACACCCGGCCGGTGCCGTGTCGGTCGAGCAAACGGCGCACCAGCACCTCAGGCTCCAGATCATCGACCTCACCCAGCGTCTCGGCCAGCAGCGCCCGGTCTGCCTCATCCAGCGCCTCGCCATCGAGCAGGCGCGCCGCCAGCCGCGCCACCGGGGCATAACGACGTTCCTCTTCGAGAAAGGCGTGATAATCATGAAACCGCTGTGGATCGAGCAGCCGCAGGCGCGCGAAATGCCCGGCCCGCCCCAGTTGCTCGGGCGTGGCAGTGAGCAGCAGCACGCCCGGCGTGTGGCCGGCCAGCGCCTCGATCAGTTCGTACTCCAGGCTGCTCTCCTCGGGTGACCAGTGCAGATGATGAGCCTCATCCACCACCAGCAGGTCCCATTCGCCACCCAGGGCGGCACGCGCCACCTCGGGCGCGCTCACCAGGAACTCCAGGCTGCACAGCACCCGCTGCTCGTCGAGAAAGGGATTGGCGCTATCGCCAGCGGCAAAACGCTCACCATCAAACAAGGCGAAACGCAGGTTGAAGCGCCGCAGCATCTCCACCAGCCACTGATGCAACAGGGCCTCGGGCACCACCACCAGCACCCGCTGCGCACGTCCGCCCAGCAGCAGACGATGCAGGATCAAGCCGGCCTCGATGGTCTTGCCCAGCCCGACCTCATCGGCCAGCAACACGCGCGGTGCGGGACGACCGGCGACCTCGTGCGCGATATACAACTGGTGCGGAATCGGCGCCACCCGGGGGCCGACCAGCCCGAACACCGGCGAGCGCCAGGCCGCCTCCATCCGTTCCCAGGTGCGCCGGCGCAGGTCAAACCAGGTATCCGCATCCAAACGCCCGGACAACAAGCGATCCTGAGGCCGATTCAGGCGCATGCGCGCATCGACCTGCTGCTCCGGAACCTCCAGAACCTGCCCGGCCTCGTCCTCGCAGCGGTACACCAGCAAGCCCCCACGCTCGCTCACCGCCATAATGCCCAGCCGCTTGCCCTCGCTGGTCACCAAGGTCTCGCCCTCGGACAGGCGCACCCGCGCCAGCGGCGCGCTCTCGCGCGCATAGACCCGCTCCTCGCCCGTGGCCGGGAACAACACCCACACCCGGCGGGCGTCCGCCTCGATCACCATCCCCAGCCCCAGGTCGGGCTCGGCCTCGCTCAGCCAGCGTTGTCCGGGCAGCACTTGCAACTCCTCGGTCAAAGGGCACGCATTGTAGCCGTTTCCGCCGTCCAATCGTCCACTGGCGACATTTCGCCGAATCCCGAGCCGAAGGGGAGAAAGCGGTTCGAGACCCTGCACACGCCGTCACAGGACAGGCATTCGAACTCGCCAACCAGACATTGTCCGCCTCCCAGGCATGGCATAATCGCCGCCCTTTTCCTCGGCAGGTACAACACATGTGGTTCCGCAACCTCTCGCTCTACCGCCTCGGCGGTGAAATCGAATCCGATCCTGTCCGCCTGCACGAACAGTTACAGGCACAAAGCTTCCAACCCTGCGGCGGGCTGGACACCTATCGCGAGGGCTGGACAGCCCCCCTCGGCAAACATGGCGAGCAGCTGGTGCATGCGGCCAACGGGCGGCTGATGCTGTGCCTACGGCGCGAGGAGCGCATCCTGCCGGCGGCCGTGGTCCGCGAGGCGCTCGACGAGAAGGTGGAACAGATCGAAACCACCGAAGCACGTCCGGTAGGACGCAAGGAGCGCACCAAGCTGCGTGACGAGATCGTGATCGACCTGCTCCCGCGCGCCTTCACCCGTTCGCAACTCACCTTTGGTTACATCGACCCTGCAGCTGGGTGGATCGTCATCGACACCGCCACGACGAAGCGTGCCGAGGCGTTTCTGAACCTGTTGCGTGAAAGTCTTGGTTCACTGAAGGTACGCCCGCTGACGGTCAAGCACTCCCCCGCCCTGTCGATGACCGGCTGGCTGGAAGAGGGACTGCCCGAACAGTTCACACCGGGTGACGAGTGCGAACTGCGCGAACCGGTGGAAAACGGGGCGGTGATCCGTGTGCGCCGGCTGGACCTGTCGGGCGAAGAGGTGCGCACGCATCTCGATGCCGGCATGCAGGTCACCCGCCTAGCCATAGAGTGGGCGGAGCGGGTGCATTGCGTGATCGGCGACGACTTGACCATCCGGCGCCTGCGCTTCACCGATCTCGTCATGGACGAGGCAGCCGACATTGCTGCCGACGACGCCGCAGCCCGCTTCGACGCGGATTTCGCCTTGATGGCCGGCGAACTGTCTCAGTTCATTCCGGCATTGACCCGAGTGTTTGGCGGTATCGAAGAAGAATGACCCCCCTTCACATTCCGTGAGGGACACCCCCCACCACCGCTCCGAAGGGCGGTGTGGTCTCCCCCCATGGAATGGACAGGGAAGCATCGGCGCAGGGAATATTTCTGCTGTCCCGGCGTCTTGTCTGAGTCACGGGCCGGTGCCCGGACGTCCACCAAAGCGACAATAACCCCGACTCGAGGAGAACCCCAAGATCATGAAGACGCGTTCCCTGATGCTCGCCATGGCCCTGCTGCCTGCCATCGCACTCACCGGTTGCCAGACGGCCGAAACGAAAGAGGCAGCCGCCCCCGAGGCCGCCATGGCACCGCAGGCCGCCTTCCAGAAGGCTCTGGCCGCCGCCAAGAAGGCCAACAAGGCCGCCGCCGCGCTGAAGAACGAATGGCGTGATACCGCCAAGATCATCAAGGCCGCCGAGAAGGCCGCAGCCAAGGGCGACTATGCCACTGCCATCAAGCTGGCAAACAAGGCCGAGGAACAGGGACGGCTGGCGGTCCAGCAGGCCCGGGACAATGCCAATGCCGGCAATCCCTCCTATCTGTACTGAGTGACATGGGTCGGGGCCGGATCCGATAGGGAACCGGCCCCCCATCTTCTGCGATAATCGGGCCATGCCAGGTCCCGATCCTTCCCAACGCGACATCTATACCATCGGCCGTCTCAACAGCGAGCTGCGGCATGTACTCGAGGGCAGCTTTCCGCTGATCTGGGTACAGGGCGAAATCTCCAACCTCAGCACCCCGCGCTCGGGGCACCTATATTTCAGCCTCAAGGACGGCCAGGCACAGATCCGTTGTGCCCTGTTCCGCAACCGGCGCAACCTGTTGCGTTTCGTGCCGCGCGACGGTGAACAGGTACTGGCGCGCGCCCGCGTCACCCTGTACGAGCCACGCGGTGACTGCCAGCTCGTCATCGAGCACATGGAACCCGCCGGAGCCGGCTCCCTGCGCGCGGCCTTCGAGGCACTGAAGGCAAGACTCCAGGCCGAGGGCCTGTTCGATACCGCGCGCAAGCGGCCCCTGCCCGCCTGGCCACAGCGCATCGGCGTGATCACTTCGCCCTCGGGGGCGGCGCTGCGCGATATCCTGCATGTGCTGAAGCGGCGTTACCCGGTGGCTGAGGTGATCCTTTACCCCAGTGCGGTGCAGGGTGCCGATGCGGTGACGGAACTGCGCCAGGCACTGGCCATTGCGCTGGCCCGTGCCGAGGTGGATGTACTGATCCTGGCGCGCGGTGGCGGCGCCGAGGAGGATCTGGCCGCTTTCAACGACGAGGGGCTGGCACGGGACATCGCGGCAGCCGAAATCCCCATCGTCTCCGCCGTGGGACACGAAACCGATTTCACCATCGCCGACTTCGTGGCCGACCGGCGCGCCCCCACGCCCTCGGCGGCGGCCGAATTGGTGACGCCCGACGGCCAGGTCCTTCGCGCACAATGCGAACGCCTGGCGCAACGCCTGAAACAGGCGATGCACCGCAACCTGCGCGAGACACAAAAACGGTTGCGTCTCCTCGAAGAACGCTTGTCACGCAATCACCCGGGGACACGCCTGCAACAACAGCAGCAACGCCTGGACGAACTGCAATGGCGCCTGCAAGGCGCCATGCAACGCCACCTGCAACGGCAGCACGAACGCCTGCAACAACGTGCCGGCCGCCTGCGCGCCCTGAACCCGGGACGCGCCCTGTCTCGGCTGCACGAACACCTGGCCTCGCTGCGACGACGCCTGCATACCGGTCTGCGACATCACCTTGACGCCCGCAGCCAGCGCCTGGCCGCCCTCGCGCGCCAGTTGCAGGCCGTCAGCCCGTTGGCCACCCTGGAACGCGGTTACAGCATCGTGCTGCGCGCTGCCGACGGCCGTCTGGTCACCGATGCGAACCAGGTTGCCAAGGGCGAGGAGCTGGAGGTCCGCCTCGCCCGCGGACGCTTGCGAGCGCGGGTCACGGAACGCATGGAAGGAAAATGAGTGTTGTCGGGCTGAAGCCCGACCTGCAACCCGCTCTGCGACCCGGTCCCCGCGATCAACGACGCTTGACGTGTTTCATCAGGCGTCGGCGTTTGCTGACCTGACGCGCGGTGAGCTTGTTGCGCTTCCCTTCGTAGGGGTTCTTGCCGGCCTTGAACTCGATGCGCAAGGGCGTGCCGTGCAGGTCGAAGGCCTCGCGGAAGCGGTTGACCAGGTAGCGCCGGTAGGCCGCTGGCACCTTGTCCACCTGGTTGCCGTGGATCACGATAATCGGCGGGTTCTTTCCGCCCTGATGGGCATAGCGCAGCTTGATGCGTCGCCCGCGCACCAGCGGCGGCTGGTGTTCGCTCACAGCCTCTTCCAGGACCCGGGTCAATTCCGGGGTCGGCAAGTCGCGGACCGCCGCGCGATAAGCGGCATCAACCCCCTCCATCAGGTGCCCCACCCCGCTGCCGTGCAACGCCGAGACGAAGCGCCAGTCGGCAAAGCCGAGAAACGGCAACCGGCGCTGCATGTCAGCCTTGATGCGCTCGCGCTGATCCGGGTCGAGACCGTCCCACTTGTTGATCACCACCACCAGGGCGCGTCCCGAATCGAGCACGTGGCCAGCGAGCGTGGCGTCCTGTTCGGCGATGCCCTGGTGGGCATCGAGCACCAGCAGCACCACGTTGGCCTGCTCGATGGCCTGGAGCGTCTTGATGACGCTAAACTTCTCGATGGCTTCGTCGATGCGTGCGCGGCGCCGCACACCGGCGGTGTCGATCAAGGTGTAGGGTCGGCCGTCATGCTCGAAGGGGATGAAGATAGAGTCGCGCGTGGTGCCCGGCCGATCGAAGGCGACGACCCGCTCCTCGCCGAGCAGGCGGTTGATCAGGGTAGACTTTCCGACGTTCGGCCGGCCCACCACGGCGATCTGCACGCCGGCCCGCTGCCCTGGCAGAAGCTCGCCCTCGGCCGCCCCTTCCGCAGCCTCCGGCAGGGTGCGCAACACACCGTTGATCAGCGAACGCACGCCGCGACCGTGCGCCGCGGCAACAGGATGTGGCTCGCCCAACCCCAGGGCATGGAACTCGCTGGCCACGGTGTTCTGGTCCAGGCCGTCGATCTTGTTCACGGCGAGCGTCACCGGCTTGCCGATACGGCGCAGGCGCTGGACGATGAGCTCGTCGCCAGCAGTCAGGCCGTCACGCGCATCGACCAGAAAGATCAGGTGATCGGCCTCCCCGATCGCCGCCTGCACCTGTTGCTCCATGAGCCCGTCGATGCCGTCGCGGTCACCGCTGATGCCGCCGGTATCGACCACCAGGTAGGGGCGATCACCCAGCTTGCCGACACCGTACTGACGGTCGCGGGTCAATCCGGGCTGGTCGGCCACCAGCGCGTCCCGGCTGCGGGTGAGCCGGTTGAACAGGGTGGACTTGCCGACATTGGGCCGCCCGACCAAGGCGATGACAGGCAACATGGCTCAGGGCACCGGCACCAGTTGCAGTGCGGCCAGCTCGCCACCGTCGCCCATCACGAAGAGCTTGTCGTCGGCCACCAGCACGCCACGCGTGATGGGATCGCTGCCGACGCGGCCCCGTCCCACCAGGGCGCCATCTTCGACGGACAACAGGTGCACATAGCCCTCGAAATCGCCGACGATCACCACATCCCCCAGCACGGCCACGTCGGACAGCTGGCGGTTCTTCAGCGCCTCCTGGCGCCAGCGCGCTGCGCCATTATCGGCGTCCAGCGCCCAGACGAAGCCACTGGCGTCACTGGCATAGACGTTGTAACGGTCGGCCGCCATGCCACTGTACGAAGAAAACTTGCGCCGCCAGAGCACGCTGCCCGAGGACTCCTCGATAGCCGCCACCTCGCCCTGGTAGGTCGCCACGTAGATCAGGCCGTCGATCACCAGCGGGTTACCGTCGATGTCCGCCAGGCGTTCGAGCTCGGAACGGCCGCGCGGCACGGTGATGGTAGCCTCCCAGCGCACATCGCCGGTGCGGATATCCAGGTTCACCAGCTTGCCGCCGGCCATACCGCAGAGCACATGGTCGCCACTGACCACCGGATCAGCGGTACCGCGCAGGGTCAGCACCGGGATCTCGCGCTCGTAGCGCCAGCGTTCCTCGCCGGTCGCCGCATCCAGCCCCTGCACCTTGCCGTCGATGGTGCGTACCACCACCCGGTCCAGGGCCACGACGGGCGTGGACAGCACCTCGCTGCTGACGCCCGTCCGCCACTTCAGGCTGCCGTCGACAGCCGACAGGGCAATGACCTCCGCATCCAGGGTGCCAACCACCACCAGACCCTCGGCAGCGCCGGGCCCACCGGACAAGGGCGCCTCCAGGTCTACCGACCAGAGCGTGCGTCCGGTATCGGCATCCAGCGCCATCACCCGCCCGTCGGCATCGGCCACATAGAGCCGCCCGTTCGCATAATGCGGCACCAGATGCAGGCGAAGATCGCCGGCGCCCGTACCGATATCGGTCTGCCAGCGCGCCTCGAGCTGCACCTTCTCGGTGATATCCTGCAACTCGGCGGGCGGGTCGATCTCGGCGGGCGCGAGCCAGTCACCGATCGAGGAACACCCTCCCAGAAACAGCCAGACCCCCATGACCAGGGTGTGGCGCATCACGCGGGAAACGCTCACGACGCCTCACCTCCCTTGCCCAGTGCCTGGTGCTTCATGCGTACCAGTTCGTTGGTGGCACCGGCGCGCATGGCCGCCTCGTAGGCCTGGCGCGCCGCCGCAGTGTCGCCCTTCGCTCGGGCGATGTCACCGCGCAGCTCGGCTACCACCGCCGGCATGAAGTCCTTCTGCACTTCTGTCAACACGCGTTCGGCACGCTCCTGCTTGCCGGTATCGAGCAGCACTCGTACCAGCCGAACCCGGGCCAGGTCGCCAATCAACGGGTCGGGGGCATGCGCGGCCACCCATTGCAGGTTCTCCACCGCAGCATCACCCTTGCCGTTATCGTAGGCGGTCCCGGCGAGTTTCATCGCGGCAAAACTGGCATAGATCGAACCGGGGAACTCACCGAGCAGGCGCTTGCCGGCGCTTTGCGCCGCAGCCATGTCGCCGGCCTGCAAACGACCGACCATCTGCTCGTAGAGCATCGAGGCCGCCTCGGCCTGCCCGCGTTGCCAGCCTTGCCAGCCCTGCCAGCCGAAGATGGCCGCCAGGCCCAGCACCGCCCCGGCGATGACCGAGCGGCCGTTCTCCTTCCACCAGCTCTTGAGGGCCTCGACCTGTTCTTCTTCGTCCAGATACGCACTCATGTGCCGCTCCTCGATGTCATGACTTGTCGAAAATCTCGGCCAGGCGCCCGGCCAGGCGATCCAGGGCCACTGCCTCCTGCGGCAGTTCGTCGCGCAGATGCTTGATGCCGATCTCGCCGCGCGCCAGTTCGTCCTCGCCCAGCACCAGAGCGAGACGCGCACCGCTGCGGTCGGCACGCTTGAACTGTGCCTTGAAGCCACCCTCGCCGCAATGCGTGAGCAGGCGCAGCTGCGGCAGTTCATCACGCAAGCGCTCGGCGAGCACCAGTGCCTCGCGCCGTGCCGCCTCACCCATCTGCACCAGGTAGACATCGGCACGCGCCACCTCGGGCAACCTGCCATCTTCTTCGAGCAGAGCGATCAGACGCTCCACGCCCATGGCGAAGCCGACCGCGGGTGTCGACCGACCACCGAGCTGGGCCACCAGGCCGTCGTAGCGCCCGCCGGCGCAGACCGTGCCCTGAGCACCGAGTCGGTCGGTCACCCATTCGAACACAGTCAGCGAATAGTAATCCAGGCCGCGTACCAGGCGGGGATTGTGCACGAAGGCCACGCCGGCGGCCTCCAGCAGTGCCTGCAGCTGTTCGAAATGCCGCCGCGAGTCTTCGCCAAGATGATCGGCGAGTACCGGCGCTCCGGCGACCAGTTCCGCCATATCCGGGTTCTTGGTATCGAGGATCCGCAGGGGATTGCTGTGCAGGCGGCGCCGGCTGTCCTCGTCGAGTGCGTCGTGATGGCGCTCGAAATAGGCTACCAGCTCCTGGCGATAGGCGGCCCGCTCCTCGGCGGTACCCAGCGAGTTGAGTTGCAGCTCCAGGCCGTCGATACCCAGCGCTTTCCACAGGCGCGCGATGATCAGAATCAGCTCGGCGTCAATGTCGGGCCCGGCCATGCCGAAGGCCTCCACACCGATCTGGTGGAACTGCCGGTAACGCCCCTTCTGGGGGCGCTCGTGGCGGAACATGGGCCCCTGGTACCAAAGCCGTTGGGTCTGGTTGTGCAGCAGGCCGTGTTCCAACGCGGCACGCACGCAGCCGGCCGTGCCTTCCGGGCGCAAGGTCAAGCTGTCGCCGTTGCGATCCTCGAAGGTGTACATCTCCTTCTCGACGATGTCGGTGACCTCGCCGATGGAACGCTTGAACAGCTCGGTAGATTCCACGATGGGCATACGGATCTCCTGGTAGCCATAACGGCCCAGGACGTCGCGTACGCACGCTTCTAGATACTGCCAGTGTGGCGTCTGACTGGGCAGCACATCGTGCATGCCCCGGATTGCCTGGATGTTCTTCGCCATGTTGTCGATGGGTCCTGCCCGCGGCGGACGCGGGCGACTGCAAGATATGGTTTCGTGAGGTTCAGGGTTCGAGGGTGAAACGCGCCACGTTGCGCCGGGTATGCCGCGCCAGGTCGTAGGGCTCGCCGTTCACTTGCAGCTCTACGGCACTGGCGTTGCCCAGTACCACGGTATAGGGTGGCGTGCCGCCGAGGTGGCGTTCGGTGCCGCGCTTCATGATGCCGACGAGCTTGTATTTGCGGCTGCTGTCACGGATGTCCACCCAGCTGTCATCCAGAAAACGCACCACCACCTGCGGCGGCGCGCCCGTCGGCTCGGGGGCCGCTTCGGTTGCCACCGGGGTGGCGGCGAACGCCGGTGACTCAGTCGTAATCGTCTCTGTCGCCGGCGTGCTGGCGGCTTGCTGGACGGACGTCTCACCCTCCGACTCCCCAGCCGTTTCACCGGTCGGGGCTGGCGGAGACGCCGGCTCGGTCACCGAGGCCTTTACTGGCGGCAGCGGCAACGCCAGGGAACGGGTATCGTCGGACGCCGGCGCACCATTCGATGTCAGGGAGACTGCTGATTCAGTCTGGTCGCCTACGATCGTGCCCGCCGGCTGTTCGGAGAGTGCTGTCGTCTGCGTCGTCGCGGTGCCTTCCTGCCACTGGGCGAGGTAACGGTCCAGGTAGCCCTGCCACCATACCAACGTCAACCCCACGACCACTATCACCACCAGCCAGGTAACCAGCCCGGGCCAGCGCCGATGAGGATGCGGATCGGCCGCCAGTCGAGGGCTCTCGTCGAGGCGGACCTGGTAATCCTCTTCCGGCCACTGGCGATCGAACTGGGCCAGTACCGATTCGGCCGGCAAGTTCACCGCCCGAGCGTAATTGCGCACGTAGCCACGCACGAAGACGCGTGCCGGCATTTCCGAGTAGTCGTCGCGCTCAAGGGCGTCGACCATGTCGGAGGTGAGGTGAATGCGTGCTGCCAGCTTGGCCATATCAAGATTGCAGGCCATGCGGGCCGACCGGAGACGCTCGCCCAGCCCTGGAACCGCCAGCTGGATCTCCCCCTTGTTGTCATGCTTTACCATAACCGCATTCATTGTAGTGCCTCCAGGAAGCGGACCTGCTCGGAGTCGGGGAATCGCGCCCGCAACTTCATGGCATAGCTGGCCATCTGGTCCTTGTCTCCGAGCCGTCTCTCGGTGCGCACGCCGAGCCACAGCGATTCGGCGGTATGGGGTGCCACTGCGGCATAGCGTTGCAAGTAGGCGCGCGAGGACAGGAATCGTTCCTGTTCAAAGGTGATGAACGCCATGCGCAACAGCGCTGGCGCAAAACGCGGATTGGCACTCAGGGAGGCGCGATAGTCCTTCTCGGCCTGCACCACGTCCCCCCTTTTCTCGGCGCAGGACCCGGCGTTGTACGAGGCGACCCAGGGCGTAGGGTAGAGCGGGTTCTTCAACGCCCGCCGAAAATAGGGATCGGCCTCGTCGTAGCGTTGCTGCGCGCATAGCCACGATCCCAGAGCGTTCAGCGCATAGGGGTCGTGGGGAGCCAGTGTCACGGCCTTTTTGAAGGCTTCGCCGGCTGGTTCCATCTGGCCCAGGCGCTGATGCACCACCCCCAACAGGGTATAGGCTCCAGCATGCCTGGGGTCTGCCAGCACGGCCTTGCGAGCATTCTTGAGGGCCTCGCCGATCTTGCCTTCGGCCAGGTAGGCGCCACCCAGCTCCACGTAGACATCCGCCGGGCTGGGACGCCTGAGCGGAGTCCCCAGGCCTCCCGTGTTGTCTCCGCTGGAACCACTATCGAAACGTGTTCCCTGGGTCTGGCAACCCGCCAGCAGGAACATCAGAAACAGCGCCGCCGCACCGCGAATCGCTGCAACCTGCCTCATGCAAGTCTCCCCGTCGCAGTGCCACTCTCGCGCAACTGCCGGCGACTGCGGTCACGCACCCTTCCTACCAGTTGCCCGCAGGCGGCGTCGATATCGTCGCCCCGGGTCTTGCGGGTGATGGTGATGATGCCGGCACGGATCAGGCGCTGGCGGAAGGCATTGATACGCTCCGGCGGTGACGTGCGGTAATCGGTGCCGGGGAAGGGATTGAACGGGATCAGGTTGACCTTGGAGGGGATGCCCTGCAACAGGCGGATCAGCGCCTTCGCGTGGGCAATGCTGTCGTTGACCCTGTCGAGCATGACGTATTCCCAGGTGATCTTGCGCCGCTTCTCGCCGGCGATGTAGTCACGGCAGGCGGGAATGAGTTCTTCCAGGGGATACTTGCGGTTGATCGGCACCAGCTCGTCGCGCAGTGCATTGTCGGGCGCGTGCAGGGAGACCGCCAGGCTGACGTTGCTCGCCTCGCGCAGCCGGCGCAATGCCGGCACGATCCCGGAGGTGCTCAGCGTCACCCGCGTCTTGGCGATCATGTAGGCCAGGTCCTCGGTCATGAGCTGCATGGCCCGCACCACGTTGTCGAAATTGGCCAGCGGCTCGCCCATGCCCATCAACACCACGTTGCTCGGTGGCCGCCCCAGCTCGCGGGTTGCCGCCCACACCTGACCGATGATCTCGGCGGTGGTGAGGTTGCGGTTGAAGCCCTGCCGGGCGGTGGAGCAGAAGGAACAGTCGAGCGCACAGCCCACCTGCGAGGACACGCAGATGGTGCTGCGGTCACCGTCCGGGATGTAGACCGTCTCGATACGCTGGCCGTCGTCCAGCTCCAGCACCCACTTGGTAGTGCCATCCAGCGAGGGTTGCTCGAAGACGATCTCGGGCAGGCCGATCCGGGTCTCTGCGGCGAGCCGCTCGCGCAACACCTTGGGCAAGTCGGTCATCTGCGCGAAATCGGTGACCCCATGCTTGTGGATCCATTTCAAAAGGTTGCGGCCATGGAACGGCTTGAAGCCCATGTCCGCAACCAGGGCCTCCATGCCCGGGCGGTCCAGATCCAGCAGATTGGTGCGTTCGACCTCGCCCATGATGGTTCAGCGCGTGCGCTCGCACACCCCCTCGGGGAAGAAGAAGTCGATCTCGACCGCGGCGGTCTCCGGCGCATCCGAGCCATGCACCGCGTTCTCGTCCACGGTCTGTGCGTGATCGGCACGGATGGTGCCGGGCGCCGCTTCCTGCGGGTTGGTCGCGCCCATCAGCTCGCGGTTCTTCGCGATGGCATTCTCGCCCTCGAGCACCTGAACCATCACCGGCCCGGAGGTCATGAAGGCCACCAGGTCTTTGAAGAAAGGACGCTCCTTGTGCACCGCATAGAAGGCAGCGGCCTGCTCCTCGGTGAGGTGCACCATCTTCGCAGCAACAATGCGCAGACCCGCTCGCTCGAAGCGGCTGTAGATGTCGCCGATCACGTTCTTGGCCACAGCGTCGGGTTTGATGATTGACAGGGTGCGTTCGATTGCCATTTTGATTTCCTGATAATTCAATAAGTTGAGGATAAGTGTCGATGAGTTTCCGAGATAATCCCGGGGGCTCCTCCACCCTGCCGACTCGCGCAGGAAGCAGCGCTGGCAGGCGCTGCTTCCCTGATCGCTTGCCGATATTGTTTTTCTTGTGAAATCGACCGGTTATTGTAACTGTTCCGGACAGGACCCGCCAATTCAGGTCCCGATTCCGGCAGCGGTTCACGGAGGAACCTCCGGGCAAGTTCCTTCCCCACTTGCAGCGGAGGTCGGAAGGGGGCATCAATCCTTGCTCAAAAGCCCCTCCCCCCATTTCATGGGGGAAGAGAATGTGCACCTTTTCGGAGTTTCCCAGAACCCCGCCACCCGGAAGAAACGAGGCCCATCGAGACCGAAATCCCGCGACGGCTCCTGCCCCAGGGTCCGTCGATGGGCCTCAGACCTGGCGACGCACCTCGATCACGTCGGGGATCTGCGCCAACTGGCCCATCACCCGGGCGAGCTGGGCCATGTCGTCCACCTCTACGGTGATGCGCATGCTGGCCGTCTCCTCGCGGCGATCCGACTGGCTGTTTACCCCCAACACCCGGATATCGGCATTGGCGAACACCGAGGTGATGTCACGCAACAGGCCCTTGCGGTCGCCGGCATAGAGATGGATATCGGCGACGAACTGCGAACCCTGCTGACCCTCGGACCAGACCGCGGGCAGTAGCCGACGGCGATTCTCCTCGTCCATCTTCTGCACCACCCGACAGTCCTGGCGGTGGATGGTGATGCCCCGACCGCGCGTGATATAGCCGACAATGAGGTCCGGAGGCACCGGCTTGCAGCAGCCCGCCATGTGGGTCATAAGATCACCCACGCCCTGCACCACCACGGTGCCGGCAGCCACTCCCGCAGAGGGCCGACGTGCACGCACCCGCTCGATGATCGCCTCTTCGGCCACCGCGTCCGCATCCTTCGGCTGTTCCGCGACCTGGCTGTTGGCCGCCTGGATAGCCGAGAGATCACCCCGTCCCACCGCGGCCAGCAACTCGTCCGCTTCGTGAAAATGGAAACGCCGCGCCAGCTTCTCCAGGTCGGGTCTGGGCAGGCCCAGACGCTGGAACTCGCGCTCCAGCGCCTGCCGGCCCATGCTCAGGTGCTGCTCGTGGTCCTGCTGCTTGAACCACTGGCGGATGCGCGAACGTGCCCGCGCGGTGACCACGTACCCGCCGCGCGGATCGAGCCAGTCGCGACTGGGACCGCCCTCCCGTGTGGTGAGGATCTCCACCCGATCGCCGCTCTCCAGCGGGCGGTTGAGCGGCACCATGCGGCCATTGACCTTGGCACCGCGGCAGCGGTGGCCGACGTCGGTATGGATGGCATAGGCGAAGTCCACCGGGGTGGCGCCACGCGGCAGCTCGATCACCTTGCCGTTGGGGGTGAGCACATAGATGCGTCGCGCCTCGTATTCCTCGTCCGCAGGCAGGCTGGCAGTACCATTGCCCTCCTGCTGCTCCAGCCAGGCGCGCATCCAGGCGATGCGCCGCTCCAACTCGGCATCCGCGCGATCGTTCTCCTTGTAGCGCCAGTGCGCGGCCACACCGCGCTCGGCCAGCTCGTGCATCTCCCGAGTACGCACCTGCACCTCCAGCGGGCGGCCGTCATCACCCACCACTGCGGTATGCAAGGACTGATAACCGTTGGGCTTGGGATGTGCGATGTAGTCGTCGAACTCGCCGGGAATGGGGCGCCACTCGCCATGCACCATGCCCAGCACCTCGTAGCACTGGGGCACGGTATCGACCAACACACGCACTGCGCGGACGTCCATCACCTGCTCGAAATTGAGGTGCTTCTGGCGCATCTTGTTCCAGATGCTGTAGATATGCTTGGGCCGCCCCATCACCTCGGCATCGATACCCTGCTCGCGACACAGGCGCTGGATACGCTCGACCACCGCGCGGATGAAGGCCTCACGCTCACTGCGCTTGCCCTCCAGCCGCGCCGCCAGATCCTTGTATTCAGCGGGCTCCAGGTAACGCAGGCAAAGATCCTCGAGCTCCCACTTGAGCTGCCATACGCCCAGGCGGTTGGCCAACGGCGCATGCACCCGCCGGGTCTCCAGGGCGATCAGGCGTTGCAGCCCGGAATCGAGCCGCTTGAGCCCGCGCATCAGGCGCAGGCGCTTGGCCAGCAGCACCAGCAGGGAGCGCACGTCACCGGCCAGGTCGAGCAGCAGGCGACGCAGTTTCTCGACATTATCGGGATCGTGATGGGCACTGGTAGCGGACAGATCGCGAATGCGACCCACCTGCTCGACCATGCGCTGCACCGGCTCGCCGAAGCGCTCGCATACCTGTGCTGGGTCGTAGCCGGGCTCGCCCGGCCACTCAGAGAGTATGGCGGCGATCAGGGTATCCGTATCGAGTTTGAGCCGGTCGAGGATATCCGCGGTGTGCAGCAGGCCGAGCAACATGTCGGTGCCATCGACAAACTGCTGGCCGGCATGCGCCCGGCGCGCTGCCTCGACGGCCTCGTGCAAGCGAGCGATCTCTTCACGCGAACGACATCCGGCCAGCGCGTCCATCCAGCGCGCGATGTCGTCGTCGCCCGGAACGCCCTCGAGGGGAAGTTGGGTGTTCAGGGAGACCAAGGGGACGGGTTCAGTCTTCCCGTTCCTCGATCCAGGCCATCTGGATGGCCTCGAGGATCTTCTCGCCGCAGCGCTCCTGGCTGTCCTCGAACTCAGGCAGCGCGAGCACCCACTGCATCAAGTTGACGAAGTTGACCGTCCTGGGGTCCACGTCGGGGTGCGCCTCGTCCAGCTCGATGGCAATGTCCGAGATATCGGTCCATTTCAGGCCCATGGCGCTATGCTCCTCAGTTTTCCTTGGCGTAGTTGATGGTGTACTTGGGAATCTCGACGACCAGGTCTTCGTCGTCCACCACCGCCTGGCAGGAGAGCCGCGACTCAGCCTCCAGTCCCCAGGCCTTGTCCAGCAGGTCTTCCTCTTCCTCGCTCAGTTCGTTGAGCGAATCATAGCCCTCGCGCACGATGACATGGCAGGTGGTGCAGGCACAGGACATCTCGCAAGCGTGCTCGATCTCGATGTCGTTGGCCAGCGCCGCCTCGCAGATGGTGGTGCCGGGCTCAGCCTCGATGACGGCGCCCTCGGGGCAGATTTCCTCGTGCGGCAGAAAGATGATCTTCGGCATGGTTGGATTTCCTGTCGGCCGTCTCGCGGCTCATTCGAATTCGTCGACCTTGTGGCCGGCCATGACCTTGCGAATATTACTGTTCATCCGTCTCTCGACATAGAACTCGCAAGTCTTCTCCAGCTCCTCGATGGCCCGTTTGATCGCGTCGGCGTCCGTGGCCGTCTCCGCGGAACGCCGCAGCGACGCCAGCACCTGCTCTATCCTTTGACGTTCCGCGTCGTCGAGCAGCTCATCGCCGTCGGCCGCCAACGCGGCCTGCAGGGCCTCGATCACGCGCGCGGCCTCGACCCGTTGCTCGGCCAGCGCACGGGCAACCATGTCCTCGCCGGCGTGTTCGATGGACTCCTTGAGCATGCCGGCGATTTCCTCGTCGGTCAGGCCGTAGGAGGGCTTGACCTCGACACTGGCCTTCACGCCCTGGCTGAGCTCCTCCGCCTCGACGTGCAGCAGGCCGTCGGCATCTACCGAGAAGGTGACGCGGATACGCGCCGCGCCGGCCACCATGGGCGGGATGCCGCGCAACTCGAAGCGCGCCAGGGAGCGGTTATCGGCAACCAGTTCGCGCTCGCCCTGCACCACGTGGATGGCCATCGCAGTCTGACCGTCCTTGAAGGTGGTGAATTCCTGGGCACGCGCCACCGGGATGGTGGTATTGCGCGGGATGATCTTCTCCACCAGGCCACCCATGGTCTCGATGCCCAGCGACAGCGGGATCACATCCAGCAGCAACATCTCGTCTTCGGGCTTGTTGCCCGCCAGCACGTCAGCCTGCAGGGCTGCGCCGATGGCCACCACCTTGTCGGGGTCGATGTCCACCAGCGGCTCGGTGCCGAAGAACTCGCCGACCTTCTCACGCACGCGCAGCGCGCGGGTGGAGCCGCCGACCATGACGACGTCTTCGATGTCCTCGGGGCGCACCCCGGCGTCACGCAGGGCGCGGCGGCAGGCGGTGATGGTCTTGCGGATCAGAGGATCGACCAGCTGGTTGAAGGTGTCGCGGTCGAGCTGACCTGCCCAGCGGCTACCGTCGGGCCGAGCCACCTCGATCTCGACCGATTCCTGCTCGGACAGCGCCTCCTTGGCCGCGCGCGCCTTGTCCATCAGTCCGCGCAGCAGACCCGGAGAAGCCTCGCGCCCGATGCCGGCCTGTTCGAGCATCCACTCGGCAATGGCGCGGTCGAAATCGTCGCCGCCCAGGGCGGAGTCGCCGCCGGTAGCCAGCACCTCGAACACGCCCTTGTTGAGCCGCAGGATGGAGATATCAAAGGTACCGCCGCCCAAGTCGTAGATGGCGTGCACCCCTTCGGCGCCACGGTCCAGGCCGTAGGCCACGGCTGCGGCAGTCGGCTCGTTGAGCAGACGGAAGACGTGCAATCCCGCCAGCTTCGCCGCATCCTTGGTAGCCTGGCGCTGAGCGTCATCGAAATAGGCCGGCACCGTAATCACCACCCCGCTCAGCGGACCACCCAAGGTTGCCTCGGCGCGCCTCGCCAGCACCTTGAGGATCTCTGCCGAGACCTCCACCGGGCTCACGTCGCCAGCCACGGTGCGGATGCGCGGCACCGCGCTGTCAGTATCGACAAACTCGTAGGGCAAGCGGTCAGCCAGGGTCTTGACGTCTTCTATGCCGCGACCGATCAGGCGCTTCACCGAGGCGATAATATTGTGCGGGTCTTCGGCCGCCGCGGCGCGCGCCGCCTCGCCGACGATCACCCCTTGCGGGGTGTAGCGCACCACCGAGGGCAACAGGTGACGCCCCTGCTCATCGGGCAGGGTCTCGGCCACGCCGCTGCGCACCGTGGCAACCAGCGAATTGGTGGTGCCCAGATCGATGCCCGCCGCCAGCCTGTGTTCGTGCGGGGCAGTCGACTGGCCGGGTTCGGCGATTTGCAGAAATGCCATCAGTAGGATTCTTCCATTTCGGCCTCGAGCGCCTCGGCCTCGTTGTACAACTTGTTCAGAAACTGCATGCGCGAGACGGTCTCGCGCGCCTCGTTCAGCGAGTCGGGCGTGGCCGCCTCGAACTGTACCGCCAGCTGCGCCACCTCCTGGTCGATCATCTGCCGGATCTCACGCATCAGCGCGTCGAGTTCGGCCTCGGGGTCTGCCGCGTCCCGCACCCCGGCCAGCGCCTCGCGCAGCTCCATCTGCTGCATCAGGAAGCTGGCATCGCGCGTGGTGGCTGTCTCACCGTCGCTGTCGATACCGTGCAACTGCAACAGGTATTGGGCGCGACGCAGCGGATCGCGCAGGGTTTCGTAGGCCTCGTTGACCCGGGTCGCCTGTTGCAACGCCAGGCGCTGCTCCTGATCGGAGGCGCTGGCGAAGCGATCGGGGTGCACCGCCCGCTGCAGCTCGCGGTAGCGCTCGGCCAGTGCCTGGCTGTCGAGCACAAAGCCCACCGGCAGACCGAACAGTTCGAAATGGTTGCTGGACAGATTGATCATGGGTCCTCTCTCTACCGACGACGCCCGCGGGAGCGGGCGTGCGGAGGACGGGCCGGGCTGTCGTTCAGACGGTGAAACTCTCCCCGCAACCGCACTGGTCCTTGACGTTGGGATTGTTGAACACGAAGCCCTCGTTGAGCCCTTCCTTGGCGTAGTCAAGCTCGGTGCCGTCCAGGTAGACCAGACTCTTCTGGTCGACGATGACCTTGACGCCCTTGTCCTCGAAGACCACGTCGTCCTCGTTGAGCTCGTCGACGAACTCCATTACATAGGCCATGCCGGAACAGCCGGAGGTCTTGACGCCCAGACGCACCCCGATCCCGGAGCCCCGGTTATCGAGGAAACGCCGGACCCGTTCGGCCGCCGTATCGCTCAGGGTGATCGCCATGTCCGAACCTCCGTGAAAAACTCAGTTACCCTGCTTCTTCTGCAGGTCCTCGATAGCCGCCTTGATGGCATCCTCGGCCAGCACCGAGCAATGCACCTTCACCGGCGGCAACGCCAGCTCTTCGGCAATATCGGTGTTCTTGATCTGCCGCGCCTCTTCCAGCGTCTTGCCCTTCACCCACTCGGTGAGCAGCGAGCTCGAGGCAATCGCCGAACCACAACCGTAGGTCTTGAACTTGGCGTCCTCGATCACGCCTTCCTCGTTCACCTGGATCTGCAGGCGCATCACGTCGCCGCACGCCGGTGCACCGACCATGCCGGTCCCCACGTTAGGCGCATCCTTGTCCAGGGTGCCCACATTGCGCGGATTCTCATAGTGGTCGATCACCTTGTCACTGTACGCCATGAATGCTGTCTCCCAAATCCAGGCTGTATTTCGAATCGTTTCGACATGCCGGGCACAGAGCCCGGCATGTGCGAAGGATCAGTTGCGCGGACGCGCCTCGTTGACCCGCACGCTGCGGCCGTTGATCGGCTGCTCGTTCAGGCCGTCGATCGCGGCCTGGGCCTCGCTGTCGTTGGGCATCTCCACGAAACCGAAACCCTTGGAGCGACCGGTATCGCGGTCCATGATCACCTTGGCGCGTGCCACCTCGCCATAAGCCGCGAATGCCTCGCGGAGCTCGTCGTCGGAGACGCTGTATGCCAGGTTGCCTACATAGATATTCTTCATCGGACTTTTCTCAATTAACCGTGCCTTGTCATTCTCCAGCTCCACGATCCGACCAAGTCACCCATCGGATCGTGGATCGCCCCGCCCTGACGGCGGGGCCGATTCTGTCGTCAGCGAAATGACAGGCTCGTTTCAGTCCGGCACCCGGGGTGCCCGAAGAACGTCTGTGACCACGCTGGCAGGCCAGCGCCTGCAATTTCCCGGACCGGGGATAATACCCCAATCCGGAGGATGTCACTGGCCTTTCGGCGCCAGGCTCAGTGCGCGGCCCACTGCACCGAGTTCAGGTCGATACCTTCCTTGTACATGTCCCACAGGGGGCTGAGTTCGCGCAGGCGCTCGACCTGACGGCGCACCTGCTCAATCACGTAGTCGACTTCTTCCTCGGTGGTGAAACGACCGAGGGTGAAACGCAACGAGCTGTGCGCCAGCTCGTCGCTGCGCCCCAGGGCACGCAGCACATAGCTGGGCTCCAGGCTAGCCGAGGTGCAGGCACTGCCCGAGGACACGGCGATATCCTTGAGCGCCATCATCAGGCTCTCGCCCTCGACAAAATTGAAACTGATGTTCAGATTGCCGGCCACACGGCGCTCGAGGTCGCCATTGACATAGACCTCTTCCATGTCCCTGAAGCCCTCGTAGAGCTTGTTGCGCAGACGCAGCAGGCGGGCATTCTCCTCGGCCATCTCCTCTTTCGCGATGCGGAAGGCCTCGCCCATGCCCACGATCTGATGGATGGCCAAGGTACCCGAGCGCATACCGCGCTCATGACCGCCGCCGTGCATCTGCGCCTCGATGCGCACCCGCGGTTTGCGGCGAACATACAGCGCACCGATACCCTTGGGGCCGTAGATCTTGTGCGCCGAAAAGCTCATCAGGTCGACTGGCAGGCTAGCCAGGTCGATGGGCACCTTCCCGGCACTCTGCGCGGCATCGACATGGAAGATCACCTTGTGCTCGCGGCAGATATTGCCGATCGCCTCGATGTCCTGGATCACGCCGATCTCGTTGTTCACGTGCATCACCGAAGCCAGAATGGTGTCTTCGCGAATAGCCTCGCGGAAGACATCGAGATCGAGCAGGCCATTCTCCTGCACGTCCAGATAGGTGACCTCGAAACCCTCACGTTCGAGCTGGCGGCAGGTGTCCAGCACCGCCTTGTGCTCGGTCTTGACGGTGATGATGTGCTTGCCCTTTTTCTGGTAGAAATGTGCCGCCCCCTTGATCGCCAGGTTGTCCGACTCGGTAGCACCGGAGGTCCAGACGATCTCCTTGGGATTGGCGTTCACCAGATCGGCCACCTGTTCGCGGGCTTCTTCGACCAGCTTCTCGGCCGCCCAGCCATAGGCATGCGAGCGCGAGGCCGGGTTCCCGAACACGCCGTCGGGCGTCAGGCATCCACACATCTTTTCGGCCACCCGCGGATCACAGGGCGTGGTGGCGGAATAATCGAGATAGATCGGCTTTTTCATTTTGTAATGACCTCTAGGATGCTACTGGGCTCACGCGCTGCCCATCTTGATGGTTTCCGGCGACACTGTGGGAGCCTCGTCTTCCTGGCGACGCGCCACTTCCTGAACGCCACGCCGCCGCATCAGGTCGTCCAGGCTGATCTGACTGAGATAGTCGTGAATACGGTCGCTCAGGTCGTGCCACAGCTCATGGGTGAGGCACTTCTGATTGTCCTGGCAATTGTGCGCACCGCCGCAGCGGGTGGTATCGACGTTCTCGTCGACCGCGGTAATCACCTCGGCCACCGAGATCTCGGCCGCGCCACGCCCCAGGGTGTAGCCGCCGCCCGGCCCGCGCACGCTGCTCACAAGCTGACGCTTGCGCAGGCGCGAAAACAGCTGCTCAAGATAGGAGAGCGAGATACCTTGACGCTGAGCGATGTCGGCCAACGTGATGGGCCCCTCGCCATGGTGCAGCGCCAGATCCAGCATGGCAGTCACCGCATAACGGCCCTTGGTGGTCAGTCTCACAGCCTGGTACTCCATAATTCAACTGCGGTGAACTATACATTACCGAGTAAATTAGTCAAGAATTCCAGACACACGGACTGCCGGGTTTTCAGGGCCGTGAATCCCCCTCTTCCGAAGCCTGTTCCACTCCACTCTCGTCGAGGTGCATGCGGCGCAATTCCTCGGCAGTGGAGATGATCTCGCAGGCGGGCAGTTCGGGGATGTCCTCGGCCCCTTCGGGCGGCTCGAAACCGGCGGCACGCAGAGCCTCGCACATCTGTTTCATGCGCGTCTCCATCACGTGCAGATGATCGAGCATGCAATTGATCGCATGCGCCACTGGATCGGGGGCATCACGGGTGGCCCCGTAGGCGTCAAAGCCCATCTTGCTGGCCAACTTCTGGCGATGGCTGGTATCGATGTCCTCGGGTTTGCGCTCGATCAGCCTGCCTGGCACCCCGACCACGGTAGCACCCGCCGGTACCGCCTTGACCACCACTGCGTTGGAGCCGATGCGCGCGCCGTCACCGATCTGGATCGGCCCCAGCACCTTGGCCCCGGCGCCCACCACCACGCCATTGCCCAGTGTCGGGTGACGCTTGCCCTTCTCCCAGCTCGTCCCACCCAGGGTAACCCCGTGATACAGGGTGCAGTCGTCGCCGATCACCGCGGTCTCGCCAATCACCACGCCCATGCCGTGATCGATGAAAAAGCGCCTGCCGATGCGCGCAGCGGGATGGATCTCAATGCCGGTGAGCCAGCGTGCCAGGTAAGAAACCAGGCGTGCCAGCCACTTGGCACCCAGGTTCCAGAGCGCGTGCGCCAGGCGGTGGAACAACAGGGCATGCACCCCCGGGTAGGTCGTGAGGATTTCGAAGGTGTTGCGCGCCGCAGGGTCACGGTCGAACACGACACTCAGGTCTTCTTTCAGGTTCTCGAACATCGATGAAGATTCCAGGATCGACTACCGAGAAGCATGCGACTCGCCAGCGCCGCTGGCAACCCCGGAGTGATCGGAAGAATCGGCGTCCGGGGCACGCATGGACTTGCCACCCTGCGCCGCGCTGAGGATACCGCGCAGAATGTTGACCTCGCGCTGGTCGGGCCGCGCACGATGAAACAGCCGCCGCAGGCGCTGCATGATGCGTCCTTCGCGCCCGGGCTGAAGAAAGCCGATATCGTGCAGGGCCTGCTCGAGGTGGGCAAACAGACCCTCCATCTGCGCCGCGGTGGCCGGCGGGTCGGACTCGGGGACGGCCGCGGACGCCGGCCGCTCCGCGAGCGCGGCCATGCGCAGTTCATAGCTGAGTACCTGCACCGCCATGGCGATATTGAGCGAGGAATAATCGGGATTGGCCGGGATGTGCACCAGGTGGCTGCAACGGTCGAGCTCGGCAGAGGTCAGGCCGGTGCGCTCGCGCCCGAACACCAGCGCCACCGTACCGTGCATGGCCTGTCCGAGGGCTAGCGCCGCCATCTCACGCGGATCCATGGCGGTCCACAGGGTGGAGCGCTTGCGCGCACTGGCGCCGATCACCACCGGGCAGTCGCCCACCGCAGCCTCCAGGTCATCTACTACGCGAGCCGCGGCCAGCAGATCCTGGGCGCCGGAGGCGCGAGCATCCGCCTCAGGCGAAGGAAAGATTTTGGGGCGCACTAGCACCAGCTGCGACAGCCCCATGTTCTTCATGGCACGCGCCACCGCCCCGATGTTGCCCGGGTGTGAGGTCTCGACCAGCACAATGCGAATCTGCTCCAGCATGCCGGCGATTCTAACAGCCGGACCGCCGCGGACCCTACTTTCGGCGCAACCGCGGGTCTTGTTCCGGAGCGATAGGGCTAGACACTGCCATGTCGTCAGGGTCGGAAAATTCGCCGGTGAGCAACGATGATCCTCTGCCAACCGGGTCGAACACCCCGTATTCTGCCTTGTCCCTCAACATTTCCAGCACGATGCATACGGAAATACGTTCTGCTTCCTGGGAAAAGCCGTAGACCAGCGCGGTGTCGCAGAGGACATTGATCCGCCGGGGCACCCCACCCGAGGCCTTGAAGATGGCGAGCTCGGCATTCTCCTCGAACAAGGGGGCCTCGCGCCCGGCCACCCTCAGGCGATAACGGATGTACTCGGGAACCTCGTCCCATTCCAGCGGGGTGATGTGAAAATCGGACGAGACCCGCTGCACGAACTGCTCGAACTCGGGTTGGCGCAACAGGGCCTTCAGCTGAGGCTGCCCCACCAGCACCAGATGCAGCAGCTGGTCCTTACCGGAATTGATATTGGAGAGCATCCGCAGCTCTTCGAGTGTCCCGCCATCCAGGTTTTGCGCCTCATCGATGATCAGCACCGTGCGCTGCCCCCGGGCGTACTGGTCGATGAGGAAACGCTGCAGGCGATCGAACAGGGCCACCTTGTCATCCACGTCGTAGGGCTGACCGAAGGAAAGCAGCACCCACTTGAGCAGGTCACCGATCTCCTTGTAGGTATTGGAAATCAGGCCGACGGTGACCTCCTCGCCCAGGTTGACCAGGAGGTGCTGGACCAAGGTGGTCTTGCCACAACCGATCCCCCCCGTGATCACCGTGAACCCGGCTCCATGGGCGATCCCATACTCGAGCATGGTATAGGCCAGGGCATGACGCTTGCCCAAGTACAGAAAGGCCGGGTCGGGCTGGATCGAGAAAGGCCGCTCGGTCAGCCCGTAGAATGCTTCATACATGGCGCACACTCCCCTTCTCCGCGCCAGGATCTCGGGAACAACCACCGCCGGCTTGCACGCCCGGCATCCGCTGTTTCCTTCTTGCACCACCCACAGCATCGCTCATGCGTCCAGCTCCCAGCACCGAAGCCCCCTGACCGGCGACCCACTGCACCACACCAGTGGTAGATTTCCGAGCCTATTTAGCGCAGCAAGATCGTGTTTCACAATCCCCCCGGGAGTTATTTAATATTTCTCCCCATGTTAACCCACACCCTCCATCCTGTGTGAACAAATACACTACCGAGAACGAAGACCATTCTCCGGAATTTCATTGTCTTCTACACCCGCCGCGACACCTCAATTGTAAAATTCACCACATATGATTGTAAAAGTCGCCGAATACGCTTAGTCTGCCCCACATGCCGCAGAATTCTCCCCACAGCCGCAACACCCTCGCGGCGCTAGCAAGATATGGACCGACAGGAATATTCAGCGCCGTCTCGTTCATCTGCCAACGGCAGTCGGCTTCTGGGAAAGGAAGTGCACCGTGAACCTGTTATTCATCAACAAGTTCTTCTGGCGCAAGGGAGGCAGCGAGTCCGTCTATTTCGACGAAATGTCTTTACTGAAGTCACGCGGGCACCGGATTCTCCCCTTTTCCATGCAAGACCCGCGCAACCTGCCCACTGAATATTCCCGGTATTTCGTGAGTCACATCGACTACGAACGAGCTGGCGCCATTCAAAAATTGCGCGCGGCAGGACGAATCATCTATTCGCTGGAAGCGCGCCGGCGCATGGCCCGACTGCTGCGTGAACAGGCCATCGACATCGCCCACTTCCATATCTTTCAGCACCAGATCTCGCCTTCGGTGTTCGGACCGCTGCGCCAGGCCGGCATCCCACTGGTGCTGACACTGCACGACCTGAAGCCCCTGTGCCCGAATTATCTGATGTACACCCAGGGACGGGTGTGCGAAGCCTGCAAGGGTCGACGTTTCTACAATTGCGTGCGTTACCGCTGCACCAAGGGGTCGCGCGCCGCCAGCCTGGTCAACATGGTGGAGATGTATCTTCACCATGCACTCGGTTACTACCGGCAGGTGGACCGCTATATTGCGGTCAGCCGTTTCTACCGGGACAAGATGATCGAATACGGTTTCCCGGAGTCGCAGATTACCTATATTCCCAATTTCGTGGACACGCAGCGTTTCGCCTTTTCCGGCAAGGACGCAGGTTACGGCATCTACATTGGCCGCCTCTCTGCCGAAAAGGGCCTGAAGACCCTGCTCGACGCTTGTGAAAAGGTGCCAGAGATCCCCATGAAGATCGTGGGAACCGGGCCGATGGAACAAGAGCTGAAAGCGGAGGCCGAACGACGCCGATTGGCACAGATCACGTTCTGCGGCTATAAGACAGGCAAGGAGCTAACGGAATTGTTGTCCGCGGCGAGTTTTTCGGTATTGCCGTCGGAATGGTACGAGAACTGCCCGATGTCGGCACTGGAATCACTGTCGACAGGTACGCCAGTCATCGGTGCGGAATCAGGCGGCATCCCGGAACTCATCGCACACGGCAAAGACGGCTTTCACTTCCCCCCGGGTGACGCCGAAGCCCTGGCCGACCGCATGCGCCGCCTGTGGACCTCGCAGGAAAAGCGCGTGGCAATGGGGCGTGCCGGGTCCGAAAAGATCCGCGCCGACTTCACGGCGGAGCGGCACTATGAACAACTCCAGGCGCTGTATGCCTCGCTGGCGCCGGAACACAGACAACAAGGGACCTGAATGGCAATGGAAAGCCCGATAACAAAGATCCTTTTTCCACCGACAGAAACAGAGAACCCGGACAGGGAGACGATCGAATTCGAGGCCGTGGTGGATGGCCGTAACATCTCCTGCGCCGTTCCCTACCAGATCCTGTACGACCATTTCGAGGCAGAACATAGCGACCCGCTGTTCGCCTTCATGACCTATCGCAAGCTGGTCGAACAGATCGTCGAACGACGCATCCGCGAGCAACGGCTGGACGCCGATGGCGGCATCCGACTGTCGGAAACCGATTTTGCACCGGGCGACTCCCACCCCTAGAAGCGCTTCAATGCGCAGGCACCCAACATGGAACACCACGACCCCTCATTGATGCCGACCGACGTGTCGATCATCACCACCTACCGTTGCCAGATGCGCTGCAAGATGTGCGACATCTGGGAAAACCCGAGCGACCGCCAGCGTGAAATCACGGCACGCGATCTGGAGATCCTGCCGAAACTCAAGTTCGTGAACGTCACTGGCGGCGAGCCGTTCCTGCGGCGCGACCTGCCCGAGATCGTCGAGGTCGCCTTCTCCAAGGCACCACGCGTCGTCATCTCCACCTCCGGCTGGCATGTCGAGCGCATCGCAGAGATGGCCGAACGCTTCCCGAACATCGGCATCCGTGTGAGCATCGAGGGACTTTCCCAGAAGAACGACGAGCTGCGTGGACGCCCCGGGGGGTTCGACCGTGGCCTCAAGAGCCTGCTCACCCTGCAGAACATGGGGATCAAGGACATCGGCTTTGGCATCACCGTGTCGAACCGCAACTCCGCCGACATGTTGCAGCTCTACGAGCTGTCCAAGCGCCTGAAGATGGAATTTGCCACCGCAGCCTTCCACAACTCCTATTACTTCCACAAGGATGACAACGAGATCACCAACAAGGACGAAGTGATCGGCAACTTCCACGAGCTGATCGAACGGTTGTTGAAGGAGAACACCCCCAAGAGCTGGTTCCGCGCCTTTTTCAACCTCGGACTGATCAACTACATCCGCGGTGGGCGGCGCATGCTGCCCTGCGAGGCCGGCACGGCCAACTTCTTCATCGAGCCCTATGGGGATGTGTACCCATGCAACGGCCTGGAGGAACAATACTGGAAGGAGAGCATGGGCAACATCCATGAGGTCTCCCGCTTCGAGGAGCTCTGGTTCAGCGAACAGGCCCAGCACGTGCGCGAAAAGGTGCGGACCTGCCCCAAGAACTGCTGGATGGTCGGCACCGCCGCGCCAGTCATGAAGAAATACCTGCGACACCCCGCCGGCTGGGTACTCAGGAACAAGCTCAAGAGCTTGCTGGGCCGCCCCATCTGTATTGATGACATACCGCAATACGACGTCGGCCAGGACCCGCGCCAGGGCGACCTGCGCGCGCCGCGCGGCGTTCCGGTGACACTCGAAATCAACCGCAAGTCCTTCTGATGCACGCATGAAGATCGTGGTCGTCGGGACCCGGGGCATCCCGGATGTGCCAGGAGGCGTGGAGACGCATTGCGAGCATCTCTACCCTCGCCTGGCAGCCCTGGGTCATGACATCACGCTGATGACCCGATCACCCTATATCGCACCGGAAGACCGGCGCGACCAGTACCGTGGCGTCCGACTGCAACACCTCTACGCTCCCCGGAGCCAGTCGTTGGAAACCAGCGTGCATACCACGCTGGCCATCCTGCAGGCTCGCCAGCAGGACGCCGATATCGTGCACATCCATGCGATCGGCCCTGCCCTGCTCACCCCCCTTGCCCGCCTGCTGGGCATGCGTACCGTGGTCACCCATCACGGCCCGGACTACGAACGGCAGAAATGGGGACGCCCGGCCCGCGCCATGCTGCGCCTCGGCGAGCGCGCAGCGGCACGTTATGCCGACGCACTGATCGTCATCTCTCGCCACATCGCCGAACAGGTGGCCAAACACCACGGGAGAACGGACACGCACCTCATTCCCAACGGGGTGACCTTGCCGGTGCGGCGTATCGAAACCGACCGGATCGAGGCACTCGGGCTGAGTCCCGGGCGTTATGTGATTGCCGTTGGCCGCTTTGTCGAGGAGAAGGGCTTTCACGACCTGATCACGGCCTGGCAACGACTGCAGCACCCCGATTACCGCTTGGTACTGGTAGGCGATGCCGATCACGAAACCCGCTACAGTCGACGCCTGAAACAATCGGCACGGGACGCGGGCGTGATGCTCACCGGCTTCATCAAGGGCGAGACGCTGGCCCAGGTGTACTCGCACGCACGACTGTTCGTGATGCCGTCCTACCACGAGGGCCTTCCCATCGCTCTGCTCGAGGCGATGAGCTATGGCCTGCCGGCACTGGTCAGCGACATCCCGGCCAATCTCGAGGTACCGCTGGGAAACGACTGCTATTTTCCCGTGGGCGACGTTCGGGAGCTGATCGACGCCCTCTACGCCAACCTTGCGCACGACACGCACGTTGATCACACTGCCCTGCTGAAGACCCATTACGACTGGGACAAGGTGGCGGAGGCCACCAGCCAGGTCTATGTGGCAGCGGGAGCTCGACAGCCGTGAGTGAGGGTAGTGCCCCCGTCGCGGCAGGGCTAAGCCAACGCCTGCGCCGGGGCGGCATCTGGGCATTGACGGGAAAAGCCGCTTTCGTAGTGGCAACCCTTGCCTGGAACGCCCTGCTTACCCGCCTGCTCACCGAGCAGGAAGTGGGCGCCTTCTATCTGATCACCAGTATCGTGCTGGTCGGTGAACTGCTGGTCCTGGGCGGACTGAACCAGGCGGCGATGCGCCTGATCGCAGCACGCAAGGCCACAGAAGACACCCTAGCCCCCCTGATTCGCGGCAGCATCCTTCTGCTCGGCGGCTTCGGTCTGGCCTTTGGGGTGGGCTATGCCCTGTGGATCGGCCCCTGGCTGGGCGAGCGCGTGTTTCACTCGCCGCTGATCGGCGAGCTCGCCGACCTTACGGCGCTCTGGTTTGGCCTGCGCGCTGCACAGACCTTCGCAGCCTTTCTGCTGCGCGGCTTTCACCGGGTGGGCCTGGCAGCCTTTTTCGACGGCACAACTACGGCCCTGCTGATGGCGCTGGTGCTGCTTTCGCTGTATCTGCGCTCGACCCCCGTCGAGGTGCGCGAGGTATTGCTGCTGCTCTCCGGCGCCCTGGTCTGCAGTATCCTGCTGGCACTCGCAATACTACGCCGGCAGGGAGACAGCACAGCCAGAACACCGGGTGTGAGGATTTTGGAACCCCTGCGCATCGGCCTGCCGTTGGCGGCCCTGGCGCTCACTAGCGTCGGCGCCAACGAGGCGCACATCTGGATTGCCGGCATTTTCCTGGCACATGCCGACATCGCGATCTATGGGGCAGCCAGCCGGCTCGGCAAGTTCATCCAGATGCCGCAGCTCGTTCTCACCGGTGTCATCCCATCATCGATTGCCGAACTCTACGCCTTGCAACGAAAACGACAGATCCAGGAGGTGCTGCAGGTCGCCGCAACCCTCTCTTTCATCCCTACCCTGTTCGGTGCGATCGTGCTCTGCCTGGCCGCCCGCGGCATCCTCGGATTCGTCTTCGGCGAAAGCTACGCCGATGGCTGGTTCGTCCTGATAAGCCTGGTTGGGGGCCACCTCTTTTCCAGCGCCATGGGATTCCCTGGCGTGTTGCTGGCGATGACCGACCATCAAAACCTGTTGTTCAAAACGGGGGTGATCTCCAGCGTGACCGGCATCTCGGTGAGCCTGGCGCTGGTAAAGGCAATGGGCATCGACGGTGTTGCTCTGGGTGCCGCAAGTGGCAAGATCTGCCAGAATTTCCTGATGTGGCACTACTGCCGAACCCGGGTCGGCATCGACACCAGGGCCTCGCTCACCTCGCTCGGCAAAGCCGGTCGCTTCCTTGGTTTACGGGCCACGGATTAAGTGAGTGACAAAGACGCCCCAAGGCGAAGCGACCCTCGTGATCAATTACCTTCGCCACCCGCTGGAGGAAACCGGCCCTACATGGAAGGGCCGCATCATCTCACTGTCTTCATGTGATCGGATATAACAGTGCCAGACATAACGGCCAGGCTTGCCAAAGGTCATCTTTATGCGTGTCACCTGGCCAGGCAAGGACATGACCATGTCACGCCGTGACTGCTCGGTCACACCGGGCCCGCTGACCACGCCGTCGGTGACAATGTTCTCCAGGCGGAAACCGAGCCCCTGTGAACCATTGTGTTGCAGAACCGGCTGCGGAAACGCGTCAGCAGAAAAGCCCTCGCGATCCAACACCTCGAAGTGCACCAAGTGGACGTGCACAGGGTGGGCCTCCCCTGTGGTGTTGTAGATCTCCCATACCTCGGTATCTCCGACACACGGGTTCTCGGTGATCGGCGCATGCCACGGCAAGGCACCGTTGACCACGTTTCCGGCAACGTCAGTCACTGGCTCGGCTGTACCGAGCAGCGGTCGCGGGCGACCTTTCTCGTCAACCCCCTTGAACAATGCCAGGCGCCGAATCCTGACAGGCGGTGCAGCCGTCACATTCGGCCCGCCACCGAGCTCGTAACCCTCCATGACGACCGCATCCGTGATCGTGGTATCGAACGGCAATTCCGTATCGAAGGCCATGATCCGGTCAGTGCGCCGATTGGGGAACAGGTCATCCACGGCCGGCAGGCCACCACGGTAGGGGGCATCACCGAAGAGGTTCTCGACAATCACTCGGTAACCCACCGGGACCATCTTGAAGTCGATTACGAGATCCAGCCGTTCGCCTGGCAGAAAATCGGCCTCTTCGACCAGTGCGGCGCGGGCATTCAGACTCTGGTCCGAGCCGATGACGTAAAACGGCAATATCGCACCGACCGCCGGGTCGGTCTCTCCTGCCGGCACCATCTTCAACCGAAGGCGCATGAACCGGCTGTCGGAGCCATTGAGCAGACGCACCCGGTACTGGCGGCATTCGACGCTGTATTTTGGCCAGATGACACCATTGACCACCATGTGATCGCCAAAGAACGCCGCCAGTGCGCTCGGTCCGCCAGCGGGCAAGACATCCGGCGGCAAAGCAGCCCCCTCTCCGTCGATGAAATCGGCATGGAGAGGATCACCGGGATAGGTGGGGAAAAACAGCTCCCCGTTATGCCGGAACATGCGGTCCTGGATGGCGAAGCCCAGCTCGTAGGGGCCGCCCGGCAGGCCCAGGGGGTTGTCGGGGCGTCCCGTGTCCAGGTCATCCCTGAGCACGAAGAGCCCGGCCAACCCAGCGTAGACATTCAACCGGGTAATCCCCGGTGCGTGATCGTGGTACCACATCATGCCCGCCTTGTCGTTCCAGTCCGCTCCCCCGTAGGTATAGCTCTTGGTAGCCCACCGCGGACCTTTGATCTCGTTGCTGGGAGAAAAGAAGAACCCGGGGTTGCCGTCTGAAGACCAGTCGTTGCGCCCGCCATGCACGTGAGGCACCAGGGGGACACCATCGATCTCCATGCTGTACTGCTCATAGCCGGGAAGAGAGTAGGTGCGGTGCAGACTGGCTTCGACCGGCAGCAGATGCGGCAAGGGAGCTTCATGGACAGGACCGTAGAGGTGATTCTTCCAGACAACCTTGAGCGGAGCATCCGCAACATGGCGCTCGATGGTCATCCCGGGCCAGCTCACACGGGCATCCTTCGGGCCATAGCCCCACACGGTGGTCGCCACAGGTGTGACACCGTCCCCCCCCACCAACCCCGTGAACTGCCGGATCTGTGCGGCGATGATCTTCAGCCGGTCTCTGCGCGGGACATACTTGAAGCTGTCTGCCAACGCATTTGGGGTGTGATGAACGAACAGGAGCTGCATGGCCGGATCAGAAAGACCTGCCGCCAGGGTCGCAGCCCTCGTGTTGTACGGGTACAGCAAGGAAGCGGGTATGGCACTGGTGAGACCGGCTGCCATCGCCGACTTGACGCTGAGCGTGAGAAATTCCCTTATATCCATGTTTTCCCTACTTGGGCGCTTATTATTGGCGCAACTGGTTTGCTGGGCATCCCCGAACACATCGTGCCCACACGGCCTTCGCATCGCCCCGAGCATCGTCAACGCGCCATGGCGATCCGAACGACAGGTACCCGGAACGCACCCGCTCATCCGGACTCGCGAAGGTTAGAGACAGCCTAGACGGGTCCCGCCCCCTATCCCATCAGGCAGGGACCCCATTTTGCTGACGAAAAGACGTAGACATGGGGTGAACACCCCAGAGGGAACGCGTTACCTGGGCGGATTGCCTGCATGCCGTTGCAAAAGGCCGAAGCTCACCGCATCACCCGACGTCTCACCAGTCGAAACCTTTCCCGATCAGGCGATAAAGCGCCTGATTGTGCGGCTCGAAATAGTCGTCCAGATACCTGGAAACCTCGTGGCCCACCTTGGCCTTGTTGCGTCCCACGTTACGAGGCTTCAGATCACTGGCTTTGAACTCCGGATCAACCCCCACGAACTCGAGCACTCGGCGAAGCGTCTGCCCCGGCTCGCTGAAGAATTCTTCACTGCTCAGGACCAGGATCTGCGACCAAGGGAAGTAAGCGGCGAAACGCTCCAGCTGCTCCCTGTAGAGGCCCCGCTTCTTGTATGAGAAGTTCATGAAGGCCTCACTCTTGTAGTCCCCGCTGTCTATCACGGGCGCCAGCCGCTGTTCTTCTGCCAGGAGAGCCTCCATCACAGGCAATGTCTCGTGCCCTGCCCGTCTTTCGTGAAAATAGTGGGATATGGCCCGCTCCGTCGGGTTCCTGAGCAGGGCAATGAGCTTCACTGTGGGAACAAGGTCGTGGATGCGCTCCGGAACGAGAGGGTTGAACAGGTAAAGCGGCGATGCCTCGAATGTCTGACGGCGCTCGCCCAGCGCGCTTTTCGGCGGGAAATGGGCGCGGTACCAGGCCGGCCCCTTCTCGAAATTGTCGATCCCCGGATGCAGTCCCCCGTCAAAGAAATGCACTTCTTTCGTGAAAGACGGAACGAGCTGGGGATGCTGACGCAAATAGTGGAACAGGCTCGATGTGCCGGCCTTCTGCGCGCCCACGATAATGAAATCCGGCAGGGCGCGATCACGCGATGTCCCCCACCTGTATGCCAGGGCCAGGCCTTTCGCTGATTTTCTGATCCACCTTGGCGTCAAGAATCGCTGGGAAAACATGCTCCCCCCATCATGCTGGGGCCCCGGGCCATGGCGTCATGCACCATACCCCCACTGCGCCGCCTCTCTCCTGACCACGGCATACAGTACCTTCCTGTGCCAGGGAGAAAACGCGGCTTCATGGCCAGTGTCCAGCCGGATATCCTGGAATCCCGTGTACTTCGACGGACTGCCGCCCAGGTGATGCAGATTGCTGCGCTCACCCGAGATCATGCGTTCTTCGTATGGCAGATCGAGAAAGCGGCAAATACGCTGCATCTCGGAGATCGTATCCCGACAGATGTCCTCGTAGCGCACGCGCAGCACCTGTTCAGCGGGCAACATCCGGCTGAAACGCTCCATCTGGCGCACCGTCCACTTCCACTGTAGAGCCGCCTTGAGCATGGGGATACCACGTTTCACCTTGGAGTAAACCGTGCCCTTGAAGTCGCGACAGAGCAGAATCAAGCGGGTATCTTCGGGAATACGCTGTGCAATCGCGTACATGCGATGAGGCACCTTGGACGAGTCGAGCACGTATTCCGCACCGCTGGCCCTGGCGACCGCCTCGTACAGCCGGATACTGTCGCGACCAACCTGTTCACCCCCGGTGGCGCGAAACAGGGGGCCGTACTCGTACAGGGACGGCATGGCATTCAGGCTCAGCCACAACAGCTTGCGCCACCAGTGCCTCATCCCCCGCAATTCGGTTCGATTGATGAGCAGCTTGAGCTCCAACGAGTCCAGGGGCACATCCAGTGCCGCCTGCACCTCCTGCCAGAATTCGCAGGCATCCAGCGTGCTGCCGCAGTAACACTGCATCTCGTGCGCCGGATCTCCCGGCGTCTGCCGGTAATAGCGCGTGTCCCTGCGCACATAGGCCCTCAGCTGGTGTGCCTCGCCAAGTGTAACCACCCGCGAATGACCGGCGATCAGCATGTCCAGAAGGGTAGAACCCGACCGATTGTCACCCGCGATATAGAGCAGTTTCATCCTGTTCCTCAGCCTGTGAACCGCGCCGGCACGCACCACCCACGAAGCGGCGCGCAAGCCATGGGGGGCATGTCATGCGCCAGGCCACGGTTTCGGCTGTCGTAGCCTCTTTCCCTGCATCGGAAAGGCACGATATCAAAAAGCACCTCGCAGCACGCCCTTCAACTGGATGAGGAAACGCCGTGGATCGACCAGCAGAGTCGCCACCACGTGAAAGGGGAAACGCAAACCATGCCATACCAGCGAGAACATGGCCGAGTACACCGACTGCCCTTCCGGCCGGTAACCCAGCTCGACCATCGAGCTACCCAATATCTTCTCGACCAGAAACACCTCGCCAGGATCGAGCACGGCTTTCCACTCACCGGCAGCGCGTGCCTGCACGCCACGGGCACCTTCATCCGCCGCACGCAGGGAAGAATCCACCTGTTCCACCTCCAGCATGGTGGCGTGAAAGCCGACACCGAGAAACGCACATATCGCTTCCACGCCCGCTACCGGACGATCCAGGAGGTCTTCGAAGCGTAACCGCAGGTATCTGGGATGCCCCGCAAGCGCCTCCCCCTCTGCATACGCCTTCCGCCACAACAGGCACATGGTGACAGGGTGATAGGCCACCCATTCACGCAGGGCTTCGTGCCAGGGTATGTTGCGTGCCTTGAGACGCCAGCGCCGGGTCCAACGCTTCTTCTGTGAGGCCAGCACCGCACGTGGATCTCGCACCATGTGCACAATGCGCGCCTCGGGATAGGCCTCCAGCAGCCTTTGCGCATAGTAGATATTGCGAGGCGTCTGCTCGACGACGATGTTGGCGACCTGGTCCAGCGCGAGTTGCCGCATGAAGGCTTCGAACAATACCCTGCCGTCGAGCGCAGAGCCGATACTCGCGACCAGGGCGCGGGCATCCCCACGGTCCCGTTCGTCGGGCATGTCCTGCCACACCCCGCGCCGGAACCGCGCGTAGAGAGTGGCCGCCACCGCGACCGCCTGTTCCCAGGGCAAGGGATGCTCCAGTTCGGACGGGTCGCACAGGTCACCGAAATAGTGCAGCTCGTTGGTCGCCAGCAGCAGGGGGTGCCGACCAAGGATCCGGCTCATCAGGGTCGTGCCTGACCTCGATGCCCCCACCACGAAGACGATCCCCCTCGGCGCACTGTCCATGCCGTATCGTCAGCCGTTCACAGGGCGAGCGATTGCAGGCCGAACGTCGACCCGATGAAAAGTCGGCTTCCATCCCGGTCGGGATGAATCGACCAGACATCGAACAGGCCACTCATGCCGGAATTGAAGGGCTGCCAGTGGACGCCACCATCGGTGGAACGGTACAGGCCAGTCGATGCGCCACGCCCCGGTGCCCAACGCCCGGCATAGACAGTCGACGGTTCGGCAGGGTCGACCGCAATGGATCTGACCGCGTAACTCCCATGGCTGTCCTTCTCGAAGCCCTTGCCCATTCCCAGCCTGCGGCAGTGGCCATTTTCCACTTTGAATACGCCCTGGTTGCTGGCCAGGTAAATCACACCGACATGCTTTGGATCGGCGACCATGCCATTGAGCCGGCCGCTCAGGTCAGCACAACGCGCAATGGAGCTCCAATTGTCTCCCCTGTCGAACGAGGCCAGCACCCGGCGTCCCGCCCTGTCGAATCCATAGACGAGATCGCCATTCCCCGGGAACACGGCACGCACTGCATGCCCCAGTCGCACCCAGTTCCTGCCGCCATCATTGCTTCGGAAACCGCCTGCATAGATGACCCTGGGGTCATCCGGATGATGCCGGATCAGGTTCAGTGAACCGTTCACACTACGCACATGGCGCCAACGCGCACCGCCATCATCGGAGGTGACCAGGTGTTTTTTGTCCCAGCCTCCTATCGACATCACGATCTGTCGCCCAGACACGGAAACACCGCCGATGGACGTGGGGTGCGCACCGGGAACCTTGCGCTGCTCGAACGACTTGCCGCCATCGACCGTATGCCAGAGGCCGTGATCCGTGAGTCCGATATACCACTCCCTGTCGGAGATCACCGCCATATCCATGACCCGACCACCGGTATAGCCGCTGCCACTGTAGACCCAGCTGCTACCCCCATCAGCGGTGCGCAGGACCACGGTTTTACCGTTCGACGCAGTTAGCGCCCTGTCCGCCCGCGAAGGATGAGGCGCGATCGGGCTGGGAAACCAGAACCCCTTGCCAGCCGTCAGTCCAAAGGTACGGATCGAAGTCCAACGGGACCAGTGGCGTCCACCGTCACGCGAGAAGAAGGGTCCCTTGTCCTTGCTCTTCCAGGTGGTGGCATAGAGTCGGTCCGCATCGAGCGGACTGGCGTAGACATCGGCGACATGGGATCTTGCTACCGGGGGCAGACCCGAGGAAGCCAACCGGAAATGGCTTCCACCATCATCGGAGACCATCACCCGACCGCCGACCGCCGCCACGATGCGGTCGGGTGCTGCTGGCGTGACCGCCAGGTTGCTTGGCGCCCCTGGCAAGCGTGTCCCCAGTCGGGTCGCCTTTCCGTCCTGGTAACTGTAAAGCCCCTTGGCCGTCGCCAGCAGCAAGTTGTCAGGATCGGCCGGCGAGACTTCCAGGTCCCGGATCGGCCCCGGGTTGAAACCCGTCCGGCTCCACTGCCTTCCCCCGTCACGACTCACCAACAGGCCCTCGCTGTAGCTGCCGGCGTACACAGTGAAACGCTTGTCCTTCAAGGAACGGGGAGCGATGGCAAACAGCGAACCCATGGAACGCTGCTTGTGGAACTCTGTCGGCCGCACCAGCGACCACTTCTTTCCACCATCTGTGGAAAGAAACACCCCCTCCCGACGTTTCAAGCTTTTGCGGGCCCGCGCCGCCTCTGGTCCGAGACAGGCCGCGGCGAATACCACCTTGGGATTCTCAGGATGCACCAGCAAGGAACAGACCCCATTGGAATCCAATCCATTGGACACGGAACGCCAGTGACTGCCACCGTCCTTGGACCTCCAGACCCTGGTCGTATCAGAGGCGAGATAGACAATATCCGGCGCTGAAGGTGCATAAGCGATGGCCATCACCTGCTGGAACCCCTCGCCACCGGCGATACCGTGTTCTTCCTGTTCAACCGTCGTCAAGGGAACCGATTGCCAGGACTCCGCACACGTTACCCCGGTGCTCACCAGCATCGCTGCGTACACCCCTCCTTTCAGGAAACGACACCAGCCGACCCCGTTCTTGTTATCTGTCATCACTTATTCTCCATGTGTTCGTTATGTGGAACCGGATCGCCGAAGCTGTTGTGCTGCATCTCCTCCTCTGCCGGCGCCAGCAGGGCCAGCTTGGAGGCGGTCGCCACCAGGACCAGGAAGAGCGGGAAATTGAGGATGCTCTGAACGATGTTCTGAACCCCCGATATCACCACGAAGTACACCGTGAGCATCAACATGGAAAACCCCCAGGGCCATAACCTGGAAGGCATGCCAGCGAACAGAAAGGCGACCAGCAGGCGCCAGAGAAACGCCGCGTAGGCGATCAGACCCAGTGCACCAGTCTCGAGAAAAACCAGCAGATAGTCGTTGTGCGGCTTGTGCTGCTTGCCCAGGCGCTCCTCGCTGATCAGCGTATTGGTGCCTATGCCATGCCCGATCACAGGGCGCTCGAGAACCACCGGCAGCAGTGCACGCCAATATTCGAGCCGACCCTCCAGCGTATTGGTGGCAGCATAATGGACCTCCGACGGATGGTTCAGTTCCGCAAAACGTTCCATGATCCGTCCAGAGAAGGCCGCCACGAACACCATGCCTCCCAGTAACAGCCACTTGAGGTTCAGATGTCGCCGATACCTCAACGAGGCTACGGCCAGGCCCAGTGTCAGCGCGACCCAGGTCCCGCGGTTCAGGGCCAATACCTGGGATACCAGAACGGCGACCAGAAGCAGCAGTAACAGCATCCGGTATGCGCGAGAGTTCGTCACCAGCAGCCGTATGGCCAGCGCACCGGTGACCAGCGAAAGAAAGATGCCGTAGTCGTTGCCGGTGGCGAAAACGCTGCTCACCCGGTCTACCTCGGCGTCGTGGATCATGTCGTAGTTGCCCGTGATCTCCTGGAAGAACCCGAAAGCGATCGGGATCACCGAGGAAAGGATCACCGCATCGAGAATCCGCCTGGCATCCGTTTCATCCTGCACACTGTTGAAGGCGATGACATACAGGAACCAGACGGTCGCCAGTTTCACCAGTGCAGCGACCGACAGGGTGAAGTCTGCCGAGAGACCGGCAGAAACCATGGCAATGAACAGGAACAGCAACAGAAAGCCACCGCGCTCAGGCAACAGGACCCAGTGCGGGCGGACCAGGGGAAGCAACATCCCCGAGGCGATGACGATAGCGCTCAGCGGCAAGGCCACCGGTAGCCCGAACAGCTTGTACTGGAGCCAGGCGAACGGCTGGATCATGGGGCGAACGACCAGGTAAGCCTGCACCATCAGCAACGGCCTGAACACGCCAAGTAGCAGGAGCGCCGAGCCGGAGAACACGATGAGCTTGGGCAGCAGCGCTAGCACGGCCTCCTTCCCTGGCAGGGCCTGCCCACCAGCCTCTCGCGCCCCCGCTCAGTAACTGCGGACACCGTCCGACGCCTTGTTGAACACCACGCCCATGAAGCCCTGCTCCGGCAACAACTGCATGGCCTGGCGTATCTCCTCCTGCGTGTTGCCATTCTCGGGGACGACCAGGACACAGGCATGGATCTCCGGCGACAGCACCAGGACATCATCCAGGCCCAGCAGCGGTGGCATGTCGAAGATCACGATGCGATCGGCATACCGATGGGTAATCTCTTCCATCAATTGCGCCATGCGACGCGTGGAAAGCAGCTCCGAGGACTGGGCGACCGGTCGTCCCGCAGGCAGGATCACCAGGCGCTCGACACCGGGATTGATGAACAGTTCCTGCAAGGCCGCCCGTCCCTGCAGGAAGTCCGACAGGCCGTTCTCCGGTGACAGGTCGAAACAGGTATGCACGCTCGGCTGGCGCAAGTCCATGTCCACCAGCAACACGGTGCGCGACTCTTCCGCGGCCAGGGAGATGGCCAGATTGGCCGCCACCACCGACTTGCCCGCCCCCGGGGTCGCGCTGGTGATCGCCAGCGAACGCAGACCGTCTATCTCCATCCTGTGCAGCAGCTTGGTACGCAACACCCGGAAGACATCTGCCAGGGGATGATCGGGGATCGCCGCGACCAGGCGATTGCGCTCCAGCACCTCCTTTTCCACCGGCACCACGCGCGTCTGCGTATAGTCGACAGGAGCGGACGGCGTCTGTGCCAGCCGACGCGCCACCGTCTTCAGAGCGACCGCCTCATTCGGCAGCCGGTCCTGCTCCCGCATCCGCCGGGCCTTCTCCAGTGCTTGCTTTATTCGTTCCATCGCTCCGCCTACCGCCCTAATTCCAGCCGATGTTCGAGCGCATACCAGAATGTGTCGATCGGCATCACGAAATGGTGAAACGCGACGACCGCGATCACCCCCAGTAACAACAGCGAGATCGCCAGGCTGCGGCGCAACATCATCTGCCGCTGCAGTTCTCGCGCGGTGACGATGTACGGAACCACGACCAGCGGTGGCATGCCGGTCAATGCCACCAGCTCCCGGGCAGAACGGACAGTACGATTGACCCCCTCGGCAATCGCCACGCTGCCCAGCCCGCTCCCCAGCGACAGCACCACTCCAAGGAACAGCAAGGCCAGCCGATTGGGGCGGACAGGTCGTTCGGGGACCAGCGGTGGCTCGAGCAAGGAGAAACGCTCACCCTTGCTCTGTTTCTCCAGCGAGGCGGACAGGTCCGCCTCGAGCTGCTTGGCCTTCACCTCCCGGTATTTCTCCAGGGCATGTGCATAATCGCGATCGAGTTCGCGATATTCCCGCTCCACCTGAGGCGCACTCGCAAGGCGCCGTTCCAGCTCATCCAGCCGCTGGAGCAGACGCTCGCGTTCCTGCTTGCGCGAGCGCAGGTCGAGCCCGGCTGCCTGCAACTGCGCCTGCAACTGGACATAGGCCGGGTTATCCAAACCCGGCACAACGGGGAGACTCTCCTTGGCTACTCGCTGCGCCTGCGCCAACTGTTGACGCGTGGCCTCGAGGGCTCGTCGCTGTTGCTTCACGTCCGGGTGTTCGGCAGCATAACGCTGCTCCAGACGGGCCAGCTCGGCTGCCGTGTCGTCTACCTGGCGCTGAAGCTGTGCCCAGTCCCCACCCCCTCCAACTTCTTGCCGCAAGGCGGCAATCTCCCGGGACAGGCGTACCACGTCGGGATGGCTCGCGGAATAGCGGGCCGACAGTTGGCTGTACTCGGCCTCCAGCGCGGTCAGCCTTTCACTGGCGCTACCCGCAGGGTTCCCACTCCCCAGCAGGTGAATCGGTATGCGTGCCATCTGCGAACGCAGGTAGGCGATACGTTCCTGCAGGGAGCGCATCGCCGCATCGGTCTTTTCAATGTCGCGTTCCACGCGCTCGATCGATTGGAGGTTGAACTGCTGCATGTCGGGAAGGCTGCCGATGTGTCGCTCCTTGAAGGCCGCAAGACGGCCCTCCAGCCGGGAGACTTCTACCTTCAGGCGCTCGGCCTCCTGCTCGAGGAAACGGGAAGCCTCGGTGGCTGAGCGGGTACGCTGCCGGACGTTTTCATCCAGAAACAAAGACACTAGCTCCGCCGTCACCTGCTGGGCCACGACGGGATCGGGATAGGAAAATCCGAGCTGAAACGCGATGGTCGCCTTGCTGGGACGACCGCTGCGGGGATCAACCACGTCTGCACTGATCAATTCCAGCGCCGTATTCTCCCGTACACGCTCGATACGGGAGGCCACGCTGGCCTCAGCCGGGTAGAGCCCGTAGCGTTCGATGACACGCCGCAGGTTGGCAGAACTCATCACCCGCTTGCTGAGTATCTGTATCCGTTCCCCCGCATAAGAGCTGACCGCAGAGCGCACCAGGTCCGCAGGCACCTCCTGCTGTTCCACGAGAATGGTCGCCCGCGACTCGTAGACCGCCGGGATTCCCAGTGCGACCGCCACGCCGATGACCAGGACCAATAAGGCTGGAATGAGAAAGACCCTCTTTCTACGATGCAGGATCGTCACATAATCACTGAATTCCAGCATCCGTTTTCGATAAATCATTCTATTGTCCAATCTGCCCACCCCGACGTGGGGAATAACTCGACGGGGGTGTGCAAACCCCTGGCCATGATCCCGTGTCGCGCACTCGGGTTATACGAGTCCGGATATTCGGTTTTCCCAGGAGTCTAGCAGCCGACTGGAGACCAGCCCCTTGCAGCAGGGCTGCTGGCAACGCAAGCACCTCACGCGCCCGAGCCAGTCAACTACTTGCCGCCCCAGACAATAGATCTGAAAATCGACGTGTCATCCCATCACTTCCCTGGTAACCCAATATAGAGACCCTGTCCCCCACAGTCCATGAAGGCAACACCTACCATTGGGTCTCCTGGACTCCAGTGAAACCCCACCTTCCTCCCTGCTGGCCTACCCGAAATGGGGTACCGGACTACCTGTTTTCATGACCCTACTACCCGATACTCCCCCTAACAGATCAGACAACGGGAGAGACGACTCAGGATGGATTTCCCCCGCTGACCGAAACGAACCTGACAGGGAAAATGATGATGGACAGGAAGAGCTTCAAAACCGGATATGCCAGGTACGTGATCGGCGTGCTGCTGCTGTCGGGAACGGCCAGCGCCGGCACAGTATATGCCTCGCTCGACACCGTCCCGGTGACGCTCGACACATCGATGAAGACGGCATCGTATAACAGCAGCCTCGGAAACTATGTTTTTGATACAAAACCGACAAACTCCAAGGCCCGCCATCCATCGCTCACGCCCACATCCGAACCGCAGGTGACAAGCGAAAAAGCCATGGGTCCAGCAGTGAACAACAATTCGCTGTCCCACAGCCTCTGGGTGTTCGCCACCGCGATCCTGGGCTTTGCCCTGTTCAGCACCGGGCGCCGCGGCGGCATGGCTTGAGCCGATCAAGGCAGGGGAAGCTCGTCATAAATGACGTTGAAAAACAGCATGCCAGCCCGCGCACTGTCGGTGGCATCCGCGTAGCGCTGATAGCGGAACCGGTAGCCGCCGACCAACCGCCATTCAGGGGCCAGCTGGTAGCTCAGACGCGGTGTGAGACGCAGAAAGCGTCGCTCGCGTGCCGTGCCCAGGGCCGATAGCCGCCGATTGCGATAGAGATCGGCATCGGCTTGTAACCGCCAACGCGGCGTCAAACGCCGCCCCCAGCGCAACGCCAGATGCTCCGTCCCCAGCATCTCACCGGTGCCAGCCGGGCGCGCGTCGCGCTCCAGCACCAGTTCCAGCTTGTCCGTGGGCCCCGCATGCTCGAGTGTCAGGCCGTAGATCAGGCTGTTACCACTTTTCGACCCGGTTGCCGTCTCGTGTTGGTCCTTTCTCACCCCGACCCGCACGCTGAGATCCCAATCGCCGTAGGACCTCCGCGTGCCACCGATGAAGATAGCCGGCATACGTGCGCGGTAATCTCGCTGGCTGCCAGCGTAGGTCGAGTATGAAACCCCGCCGAACAGGCTGCTGCGTTCGTCCACCCCATAGCGAACCTCCGTAGCCAGGCTCCCGTACCGATAATCCGAGAACCCGAACAAGACCGCCTTTTCATAGGCAGCCGATTCATACCCCGGGGAAAAGGTCAGGGTGAGGCGCTCATCCACCCGATGAACCCAGCTCCCTTCCAGCGAACGCCGCTCCCGACGCACCCGCTGTTGCACCAGGCCAGAAGTGCCCTCCTCGCTACTGAGCGAGGAATCCCGCCGGTAGGCCGCATCCAGGACAAAATGGCCACGCTCCAGGTCGCGGGTGATCCCGGCTGCCAGATCGATATTCGTGGTGTCGAGCCCGGGAGCCGCGACATAGTGCCGGCGCTGCGCGCCAACCCCGATTTCCCAGCGACTGAGCTCGTCACGCAAGGCCAGCGCGAGACGGCCGCCCAGTCCCACACCGGCGGATCCCTTGCCCCCGTTCGCCTGCAGGCGCACGTTGTCCTCGACGAAGCTGTTCACCTGAACATGTGCCTGTGAAAACCACTGCGCCGCCGGCAAGCGCGCAGAACAAAGCGCCAGAGCAGCCATAACCCCCTTCAACAGGATAGGACCGGCTCGACCACCGGTCGGACTTCCTGCCCCTTGCAACACCCGCATCAAGGAACCAGCACCACATCACCAGGCTGCAGCACGATGTTCTGCTCCAGGTTCTGGCCCTGCTCCACTTCCCTGTAGTTGAAAGGCAGCGACCACTGGTGGGTGCCGGCGCCGCGCAACACCTTTATCGCCTTGGCATCGGCATAGGGCGTCAGCCCACCCGCCATCGCCAGCGCCTGCATGACCGACAAGGGACGGTTGGCCATAAATTCCCCCGAGTGATGTACACGGCCGAGCACGTAGATGCGGTTGCCCGTCATCTTGCGAATGCTCACCGTCACCACCGGGTCGGGGATATATTTCTGCAGTCGTTGCGAGATCATGTCGCTCAACTGCGATACCGTCTTGCTTCCGGCCTGAATATCACCGACCAGGGGGAAGGATATGCCGCCGTCTGGACGGACCACCACGTTGTCCTGTTGCAGGTCAGGCTCCTTCCACACCGAGATCGCCAGAACGTCGCCAGGCTGAATCGTATAGACTGGCTCCTCATCGGCCTGTACCAACGACCCGACACCCAACCACAACGGCAACACGATCCAGAAGACCCCAGACACAAACGACACGCCCGCACTTTTCATCATCCACTCCGCCGCCTCGACTCTGTCTTATATTCCGCCATTGACTATAGTCCGCATTTCCATCGAGCACGAGGCAACAGACCGCCGGAGAAACAGCATCAATGAACTACAATGAACCCCACGAAATATTCGACGCACGGTGATCTGATGTCATTTGGCACCCAGGGGCCGCCGCGGCGGCAACCCGCCCTCCCCCAGGGAACGGGAGTACCTGGGTACGCCTCCCCTGCCAACGGCCATCGCCCCGGCGCCACCGAGCCGCCATGCTGAACATTCCGCAGACTCACCGGGCATCGAGCAAGCTGAACCACCTGACTCTGGCAATCGCCGATGGCATGGCGGTCACGGCCATCTACTACGTCACCGTCAACTCGATCCACAACGGCCATTTCCCCGAGCCCTATGTCGTGCTCCTGCTGCTGTTGCTGGGCACCATGGCCTTCTTCTACGACCACTTCGGCGTCTACTATTCCCACACCAGCTTTACCCGGCACATCTTTTCGCTGAGCAAGGCCTGGTCGTCGAGTTTCCTCTTTCTGCTGCTGCTGGGCTTCCTCACCAGGGAAACAGAGACCTTCTCAAGAATCGCTCTGGGCATCATCTTCGTCACCGGGCTGGCCGCCCAGGGACTGATCCACATGATCTTCCATCTTGTGCTCGACTGGTCCAAACGGCCGGAGCGCACCACGCGCGCGCTGATCGTGGGCGACGACGAGCTGGCCCGGCAGATCTATCACCGGATCCACGACGACCCCTGGATCCGCCAGTCCATCGTCGGCGCCGTATCTCTGGACACCGGGCCACGCGATGTCGTCTCCGACAGTGAACCGCGGGTCCTCGGCAGCATCGAGGACACCGCCGACTTGATCGACCGGCATGGCATCCGCATCGTCTACATCGCGGTACCATTGAACGCCTCGCCGGCCATCGAACCACTGTACTTCCAGCTGCTCGACCGCAACGTCAGCGTGCACTGGGTGCCCGACATCTTTTCCCTGCCGCTGATCAACCACGGAATCGGCGAGCTCAACGGCCTGCCGATCCTCACCCTGTCGGAGACACCGCTGACCGGCCTGAACCGGCTGCTCAAGGCAGTAGAGGACTACGTGCTGGCCAGCCTGATCCTGGTACTTATCAGCCCGCTCATGCTGCTTACCGCCATCGCCATCAAGATCGACTCTCCCGGCCCGGTGTTCTATCGCCAGCCACGCACCGGCTGGGACGGCAAGGTGTTCCGCATCTGGAAGTTCCGCAGCATGTACATCCAGCCACCGGAGGTGGATGCCGAGGTCCAACAGGCCACGCGCGACGACCCGCGAGTGACCCGGGTCGGGCGTTTCATCCGCCGCACCAGCATCGACGAGCTGCCGCAACTGTTCAATGTGCTGTCCGGCAACATGTCGTTGGTTGGTCCTCGGCCCCACGCGGTACAGCACAACCAGGAATACGCCGGCCGGATCACCGCCTACCTGGCACGCCACCGCATCAAGCCCGGCATCACCGGCCTGGCCCAGGTCAAAGGCTTCCGCGGCGAGACCCGGGACCTGGAACTGATGACCAAGCGGGTGGAATACGACATCGAGTACATCAACAGCTGGTCGCTCAGCCTGGACCTGGCGATCATCGCCCAGACCGCCTTCACCCTGTTCAGCAAGCACGCCTACTGAACCCGGTCCTCAGCCCGGACTCAGACCAACGATACTGGCCCGACGGCCACTTTTGCCGTATCCTCGCGCGCCATGAATCCCACGACCAACATCGCCGTACGCGCCGCCCGCAAGGCGGGCAGCATCCTGATGCGGTACTACAACCGCATCGACACACTGACCATCAGCGAGAAGCAGGCCAACGACTACGTCTCGGAGGTCGATCGCGCCGCCGAGGCCGCAATCATCGAGGTGATCCGCCGTGCCTATCCCAACCACGCCATACTCGCCGAAGAGAGCGGGGAGCACGCGGGCAACGACTACCAGTGGATCATCGACCCGCTGGATGGCACCACGAACTACCTGCACGGCTTCCCGCAGTTCTCCATCTCCGTTGCCCTGCAACACCGTGGCGAGCTGATCAGCGCGGCGGTGTACGATCCGCTTCGCGACGAGATGTTTACCGCCAGCCGCGGCCAGGGCGCCCAGCTCAATGACCGGCGCCTGCGCGTCAGTGACCAGCGCTCGCTCAAGGGGGCACTGATCGGCACCGGCATCCCCTTCCGAGACCAGCGCTATCTGGCCGACTACCTCGCCATGCTCGGCGCCATGGTGGAAGATACCGCTGGCATCCGCCGTCCCGGCTCGGCGGCGCTCGACTTCGCCTACGTGGCGGCCGGCCGCCTCGACGGTTTCTGGGAGCTGGGACTGTCGGTGTGGGACTTCGCCGCCGGCGTGCTGCTGGTGCGCGAGGCTGGCGGTGCGGTCAGCGACATCCGTGGCGGCAACCGCCACCTGGAGAGCGGCAACGTGATCGCCGGCAACCTCAAGGTCCATCAAGCAATCGTGAAGCGGCTCGCTCCCCACGTGCCCGAGACCCTGCGCGCCTGATCGGCTTAAACGCGCGGTGTGACAAAGGGTTTTCCCCCGTTGCCGCCCACGGGGGGACTGTGCTTACATCGACTCCGACAACCATAGCCAAGGAACCCGGAGAGATGAAAAGCCATATCACCGCTACCCTGATCCCGCCCGTCGGCGCCTGCCGCTATGGTTGCGGCACCAACTGTGCCGCCCCCATCACCGTATTCTGGCTGTTTGGTGTCATCAGCGTGATCTACGGCCTGATGGGCGGCCCGACCAACGAACCCGGGATCAGCTGGTACACCGTTGGCCTCGGCCTGCTCATGTGGGGCATCGCGGCGGTATGGACGCTGGCCACCCTGCAAGGCGTGGAGGCCGATCGCTGCCACGACCTGTGGAGCCCAAAGAAGCACCAGGCCCAGCCCGGCGACGACGAAACCGATCCCTTCGAGGAGGTCAAAAAGGCGCACTGAGCGCCACCCGTCTCACAACCCCAGCGGGTTGTCGGGATCGACTCCTTCCATGAACGGGACCCGCCTGCTGCGGTGGGTCACCTGGTACATCAAGCCCATCCAGTTTCCCACCACCGCCTCAGCGGTGTCGTGCCAGGTATTGTCCAGTCTCGGCACCAACAGGGACTCGGGAAACTCCGGCAATGGTCTGCCGGCCTCCAGCGCCTGGTCCAGGCGCCAGCGGTACTCGCGCACCAGCGCCTGCTCGCGCTCGCCCAGGTAGTTCTCGGGGAATGGCGGGAACTCCGTGATCTCGCCAGCCGCGTAACGCAGGGCTTCGCGCTTCAGCTCCTTGAGCAGCGAAATGGTGTCGTACTCTGGATGCCCCTGGAAGAATACGAAACGCAGACCATCGGCGCTGGTCGCCAGATGCACCCCCACCTGTTCGCTCTCGACCAGCACACGCAAGCCGGCGGCATCGAACTGGTCACGCTCCACCGCGTTCCAGCGTGAATGCGGGACGTCGAAGCGGGTGTTCACATCAGCCACCAGGGGGTGCGCCTGGTCCACCACCCGATGCGGGAACACTCCCCAGATCTTGCGCGGCTGCCGACGCCGCTTCTGCCCGTAGCGGAACTCCAGCACCGCGTGGGTCGCCAGGCAGGAACACAGGGTGGTGGTGACGTTCTCCCAGGCCCAGTCGATGACCCGGATCAACGGCTCCCAGAACGGTTGGGTAGACAGCTCGGGACCGACCACATTGGCACCGGTGATGATCAACGCATCCAGCCCCTCTTCACGAATCTTGTCGAAGGGCTCGTACCAGGTATCGATATAGGCCTGCGCCTTCTCGCTGCGAGGCAGTTCGGACAGGGTGAAGGGGTGCACGTAGAACTGGGCAATGGGGTTGCTCTCGCCCACCAGGCGAAAGAACTGCCGCTCGGTTGCCGCCAGCGCTGCATCCGGCATCATGTTGAGCAGGCCAATGTGCAGCTCGCGGATGTCCTGGTTCCTCGCCCGCTCGGGCGAAAGTACGGTCACTCCCTCATTGCGCAGGCGCTCGAAGGACGGCAGATCATTGTGAGCGACAATCGGCATGGTCTCACCCCACTTCGCGCGCGATGGCCTGTTCGATCAAGGCCAGGAAGTCCTGCTCGTCACGTACCGTCGACACCTCCTGCGAGGTGACGGTGTAGCCACGTTTCGCAATGGCCTCGTAGCGTGGAATGCGCGAGTGGAACAGGCGCGGAAACACCCATCGGGTGAAATCGTCGGGGTCCATCTCGGCGGCGTAATCCAAACCATGCTCGCGCAGGTAGATAGCCAGTTGCTCGTCCAGGAATTCGGGGCGGTAATACAGTGGTTTGGGATCGCTCTGCGCACGCCGGATCAGCTTCTGTTCTTCCTCGGCATCGGTCACCTTGATGTAGAGGATGAGCGTGTGCGCCTCGAGCAGCTCGATGATGCCCGGCTCGTCCAGCTCGCACAGCGAACCGCCGACATCGTTGACGAAATGCCGGTAACCGTAGATCTCCTGCGCCTTGCGAATGAAATCGGGCACGTCGCGCATGGCCGCGATCTCCGCCTCGCGGTACATCGCCTGATGGCGGCGAAAGGTCTCGAGCTCCAGTCCACCCCGCTCGGGATCCCCCAGCTTGCCGACAAACGAGAGCACCGGCCCCAGGTCGGAGACCTTGATGTTGTTACGGATGTAGATCCAGTCGCGGCGCAGCAGTTCGCGCAGGAAGGGTACCTCCATCGCCCGCGCCTTGATCATGTCGAGGATCGGCTCATCCAGGTAGCGGGTGCCGATGCGGTAGTCACCCGAGTAGTGGAACCAGTCATGCGTACGCAGCATGCTCGAGATGTGGGTCTTGCCCACCCCCGACATGCCCAGCAGGGTGACCTTCTTGCGATCCCAGCGGCGGAATGTCTCGACGTCGAACTTCACTGTGCCCCCCGGCGGACCTTGTGGAGAAGCCGGCATTATCCGGCACCTGTGCGCAGGCGCCAAGCCATCCCCGGTTCGGCCCGAGGACGGACCTCCTACATCATCTGTGGGAGCGGCCTCCCCGCCGCGAACGATCCGCACAGCCCAATCAAAAAGGCACCGGGCTCTCGACCTGCACCGCCTCGCCACTCGCGGGGTGCTCGAAGGCCAGTGCCTGGGCATGCAGCAGCAAGCGCTCTGCGGCCAGCCGTGCCGCGGCATCGCCATACAGCTCGTCACCCAGTATGGGATGGCCCAGCGCCAGCATGTGTACGCGCAACTGGTGGCTGCGGCCGGTGAGTGGCAGCAACTCGACCCGAGTAAACCGGTGTTCGGCATCGCGCGCCAGCACACGCCAGTGCGTGAGCGCCGGCCGACCCAGCCGGGCATCCACCTTCTGGCGCGGCCGGTTGGGCCAGTCGGTGATCAGCGGCAAGTCGACCTCGCCCTCATCCTGCATCACCCGACCCGCCACCACCGCCAGATAACGCTTGTGCACTCGACGCTCGCCGAACAGGCGTCCCATGCGCGCCTGGGTCTCGCGATCCAGCGCGAACAGCACCAGCCCCGAGGTCGCCATGTCCAGCCGGTGCACCACCAGGGCCTGGGGGAAGTGTCGCTGCACGCGCTTCCAGAGACAGTCCTGCTTGTCCTCGCCACGCCCGGGCACGCTGAGCAGCCCGGCCGGCTTGTCCACGATCAGCAGGTGCTCGTCCTGGTAGCGAATCGCCAACCCTTCGTCGGGCGGAGGCTCATAGTGCATGCTCGTCTCCCGGCTCGGCCTGGCGCAACACGGAATAGTCGCTGGCCCGCACCTCGGCCACCGCACGCTCGCTGCTCTGATCGTCCACGCCCGCCAGCAGCAACAGGGCGCGGGCATACATCAGGCTGCTCTCGAGCACCGAATCGAAGATGGTCACGTTCGGCGGCAAGTATTCCTCGTCGCCTACCCAGCCGTGCTCGGTATGCACCAGTACCGGCAGCTCGGGCCGCAGGCGCCGCGCCTGGGCGATGATGCGCCGCGCCGCCGGCGGATCGTGGAAGGTGATCGCCAACGCCCGCGCCTGTGGCAGTCTCGCCAGCTCGAGCAGAACCGCATTGCCGGCATCTCCGAACAGCACCGTGTGCCCGTTGGCGCGGCATTCGCGCACCAGCCGGGCATCGCGGTCGATCGCCAGCACCGGCACGTTGCGCTCCTCGAGCACCGCGGTCACGCCCTGCCCCAGCGCACCATAGCCGCAGATCACCACGTGATCGTGCAGTTCGCCCACCGTCTCCGGCAGGTTCTCGGGCTCGCCCGGGACAGAGGCGCCATCGCCGTGCCGCCTGACCAGGCGGCCGTTGAAACGGATCAGCAAGGGCGCGAGCAACATGCTGAGGATCAGTCCCGCCAGCACCGGTTGCAGCAGCACGCTGTCCACCAGCGCCAGCAGCATCACCTGGGAGACCAGCAACAGGCCGAACTCGCCACCATGCGCCAGCACCGCCGCGACCCGCAGCGCATCGCCAGGCGTATGCCCGAACAGCCGGACCGGCCCCCAGATCAACAGCCCCTTGAGCAGCACCAACCCGGCCACCACCGCCAGCACCCACAGCGGCTGGCGCAGCAGGACGCCCGGATCGAGCTGCATGCCGATACTGATGAAGAACACCCCCAGCATGAGGTCGCGGAAAGGCCGGATATCGGCCTCCACCTGGTGCCGGAAATGCGTCTCGCCCAGCAGCATACCGGCCATGAAGGCACCCAGAGTGGCCGACAGACCGGCGGCCATGGACAGGCCCGCCGCCGCCAGTGCCAGCGACAGCACCGTCAGCATGAACAGCTCGAGCGAGTGGGTATCAGCCACCCAGTGCAGGACACGCGGCAACAGCTTGCGCCCCAGTACCGCCAGCGTGATGAACACCAGCAGGGCCTTGAGCAGGGTGATGCCCAGCAGGCCGCCGAAAGAGCCGCCGTCACTCCCCAGCAGCGGCAGCAGCACCAGAAAGGGCACTGCGGCGATGTCCTGGAACAGCAGCACTGCCGTGGCGGCCTGGCCGTGCACGGTACGCAACTCCCCCTGCTCACCGAGCTGCTTGAGCGCGATGGCGGTCGAGGACATGGCGAAGGCACCGCCCAGGATCACCGCGAAGGCCGGCGATACCCCTGCAAGGATGAAGCCGCCGGCGAACACCGCGGTGGTGAGCACCACCTGGCTCCCTCCCAGCCCCAGCACCAGGCGCCGTGAAGCGAGCAGGCGCGGCAGGGAGAACTCCAGGCCGATGGTAAACATCAGCAGCACCACGCCGACCTCGGCCAGTACGCGGATCGCTCCGGTATCGCCCAGCAGACCCAGACCCCAGGGGCCGAACACCAGCCCGGCCAGCAGGTATCCGACGATGGACGACAGACCCAGGCGATGGCACAGGGCCACCAGGCCGGCACTGCCGAGCAGCAGCAACATCAGGTGAAACAGCAGCTCATGTGTCATCTGACTAGGATAGATCGTGCCAACACCAGGGACGAAGCGTTCTTACTGGCGTCGCCCCAGAGGCTTTTCCAAGGTACACCGCGAGAAAACGACAATACCACGCGGTCACCGTCACTCTGCATTGAAAAGCCGCCGGCCGCCCTCACTGTGAAGATCGGGCCAAGAAAATCGGAACACACGGAGGATCCGACATGAACACCGGTGACGAAAGACTCGAAAGCATCCTCGCGCGACTCGCTCCGGTGGTGCTGCCCCCGGCGGATTTCCCGCCGGCACAGATCGTGCGCGACACCCCACGCGAGGAGCTGCGCGATCGCATCCGCAAGAATGCCGAGGAGGTCGACATCGAGCTGACCGAGGCGCACTGGGAGGTCATCGACTTTCTGCTCGACTTCTATACTCACTGTTGTGAGACCCATGCCCCACGCTATACCGACATGCGGACCTACTGGCGCTACATCGACTGCCTGAAAGATCCGCAGTGCGAATCGGAAATGGAAGGCAGCAAGACCAAAACCTGCCAGTACGGCCAGCTCAGCGCCACCGAGGCCACCAGTGCCTACAGGGTGTATCGCGTGCTGCTCAAGGCCTTTGCCGACAAGGGCGGAAAGAAACACCTCTACGAACTGTTCCCCTACGGACCGGTATTCACCATTCACCTGCTCGCCGGCCTGCCCCGCCTGCGGCACGACGTGGACCCGCATTTCGGCACGGCCTACTGATGCGCCCACAACGACAACAACACGACGGAGGCATTCAGTCATGAAGATCGACATTACCTGGCGCAACCTGCCCAAGGACAGCCACGAAACCATCCGCCACACGGTGGAAACCCTGGCCGCGCGCCACCTGAAACCCGCACTGGAGGCCTTCGAGCACGCCTTGCCGCGCCTGCGCCTGACGCTGGAGAAACGCAAGCTGGATTACCGCGTGACCACGCGCATCCAGTTGCCCCCGCGCAAGGTGCTGGTCGCCCAGTCCAGCGATCCTTCGCTGGACAAGGCAATGCACAACGCGCTGGAGGAGCTGGCGCGGCAGGCCGCACGCCATCGCGCCCACATCAGCCACCAGGACGACTGGAAACGCAAGGCGCGCCGACGCCGCCTGCGCGAGCTCAAGGCCCGCCTGGGTGCGCTGACGCCCGAGGCACAGCAGCAGGTCGAGGTCTCGCTGGCCAGCCTGCTGCCCCGCCTCGAATCCTGGCTGCGCCACGAGCTGACCTACCTTCGCGCCAGCGGCCTGCTGGCCGAGGACTATCCCACGCTGGCCGACGTGCGCGACGAGATGTACGTGCGCATCCAGCGCCACTGGGACGAGGTGCCGCACGACGAAGACGGCCTGTACCGGGTGGCGATCCGCGTGACCACCGAGATCCTCGAGGAAGAGACGCGGCGCCTGCGCACGGACGACGAACAACTGGTCTCGCTGGATGACGAGGTGCCCGAAGACGCCATGGACCAGGCCGAGGACATGGTCGGGGAGGAAGTCGGCGAGTTCTACCAGCCCGACGAGGATCTGCACGTCGAGGACCTGATCGCCGACACCGAGATCCCCGGCCCGGAAGAAGCCGCCCGGATCGAGGCCGTCGACGCCTGCTACGAACTGCTGGGCACCCTGCCCTCGCTGTGGCGGCGCGCGCTCACCCTGGTCCACCGGGAGGGCCTGGCACCCGAGGTGGTCGCAGGCCAGATCCTGGATATCGGTGAAGAGGAACTGCACCAGGTGCTGACCCTGGGCGAGCGCTTCCTGCGCGACCACCTCGCCGAGCGGGGCCTGGGGATCCAGGACGTGCCGACGCTGCTCGCACGTTAAACGTTGTCGGGCTTGAAGCCCGACCTGCACACCCCAAACGCCCTCCCCCACAGCTCGGAATTCATTCCGACACTTCCCAACCGATTCCCCCTGACAGGGTCGCCCCCCTGTCAGGGAGGCTTGCGCTCGAGCGGCCGCACCGGTTTCAGAACACCAGGTTTATCATCACCATCATCACTATCAGGAACAGCAGTGTCATGATGCCGCCGGCACGCATGAAGTCGGGTACGCGGTAACCGCCCGGCCCCATGATGAGGGCATTGACCTGGTGGGTGGGGATGAGGAAGGAATTGGAGGTGGCAATCGCCACGGTGAGCGCGTAGACCGCCGGGTCGGCACCTACCTGGATGGCGATATTCACCGCCAACGGCACCAGCAGCACGGTGGCGCCGACGTTGGACATTACCAGGGTGAAGAAGGTGGCTAGCGCGGCGATGGCCGTGTGGATCACCCAGGGTTCGGCGTCGCCGACCAGGCCAACGACCTCCTGAGCGATCCAGCGCGCGGTGCCCGAGGTCTCCACCGCCAGACCCAGGGGGATCAGCGAGGCAAGCAGGAACACGGTCTTCCAGCTCACCGCCTGGTAGGCCTCGTCGATCTTGAGTACGCCCGAAAGTACCATGCCCACCGCCCCGGTGAGCAGCGCCACCGACAGGCGGATATCGGTGAACAGCACCATGCTCAGCGCCACGAAGAAGAACAGCGCCGCCCAGCGCACCTTGTGCGGGCGCAGCTTCTCCTCGCGCGGGTACTCGGTGGTCACCACCAGGAAATTGCGGTCCTTCTCGATACGCTCGAGTACGTTCCAGGGCGTGTGTACCACCAGGGTGTCGCCGGCCTGCAAGGGCATGTTGCGGATATCATCGCCCTCGCGCAGGGTCTTGCCGTTGCGATGCAGGCCGACCATGGCCAGACCGTAGGTCTTGCGCATCCAGACATCACGCGCACTCTTGCCAATCAGCTCCGAGCCCGGCGGGATGACCACCTCGGCAACACCCGATTTGCGCGGTGACAGAGCCTCGGCGAAGGTACGCAGGCGCTCGCGCTTGTGCAGACCGTATTTCTCGATGAACCGGTCCAGGTCCCCGGGATCGGCGACGATGCCCAGCACCATGCCGGCATCGATCTCGGTATCGCGTGCCAGGGTGCCGGGACCGAAGTTCACCTCGCCGCCTGGCCGCTTGTGCGCGATGATCCGCACCCGGTAGTCGGTCTCGATATCGTCCAGCTGCTTGCCCACCAGCGGGCTATCGTCCGGCACCACCACCTCGGAGAGGCTGTAGTCCACGCCATAGACATCGTGAAAATAGCTCAGGGTATCCGAGCCGGTGGTGCTCGACTCGCTCTCGGTCACCGGCAACACGAAGCGTCCAGCGATCACGAAGTACACGATGCCCGTCAGCACCAGGGCCACGCCGACCGGGGTCACCGAGAACAGCCCCCAGGTCTGCATCTGCTGGTCCGGCGGCAGGGCCTGGTTGGAGGTGAGGATCAGGTCGTTGAGCAGGATCAGCGGGCTGGAGCCGACCATGCTCACGGTACCGCCGAGGATGGCGCAGAAGCCCATGGGCATCAGCAGGCGCGACATGGGCAGGCCGGAACGCGCCGAGATACGCGAGACCACGGGCAGGAACAGCGCCGCCGCCCCCACGTTCTGCATGAACGAAGAGATGAAGGCCACGGTGCCCGAGATGATGGGGATGATGCGTGCCTCGGTCCTGCCGCCGATGCGCAGGATCAGGGCCGCGACCTTGGTCATCACCCCGGTCTTGTCCAGACCCGCGCCGATGATCATCACCGCGATGATGGAAATCACCGCGTTCGAGGCGAACCCGTCGAACAGGTGCTGATTGTCCACCAGCCCCTGCTCCAGCCCCATGATGGGCGCGGCCAGCGAGGTCAGCCCCAGCAGCACCATCACCAGCATCGCGGCCACGTCCACACTCACCACCTCGAAGGCGAACAGGTAGATGGTAAACAACAGGATGGCGCTCACCCAGGCGATTTCCACGCTGGGCACGACCTGTCCCAGGCCCAGGGCGGCCAGCAGGAACACGGGGGCGGCGATCGCCTGCTTGCGATCGATACCTGGCCAACGGCCTCCCCGGCTATCGGAACGACTGGCAGACTGCTCGGACACCTTGGATCCCACCTCCGACGACAGGCCTCTGGAATCGAGCGACCGGTATGGCGGGCCGCGATCCCCCGCATTGTCCAACGGGGTGGCGGACAATGCAAAGACTGGGGGGAAGGGTATAATCTGCCGCCATTTGCATTACAGGGGGCCCCATGCAGTTCATCGAAACCCGAGGCAACGACGGCCGCCGACCCACATCGGTAAGCTTTTCGCAGGCCATCCTGGAGCCCATGGCCTCCTTCGGCGGGCTCTACGTGCCCGAACGCCTGCCCGAGCTGGGCACGACCTTTCTCGAGGATCACCGCGACAGCGACTACAAGACCTTGGCACGCGCCGTGCTCGAGGCCTATGCCATCGACATCGAGCCGGCGGTGATTGACGAGGCACTGGCCCGCTACGATGGCTTCGACGACCCGGCGCAACCGGTGCCGGTGGTGCAGGTGGACGACGATCTGTTCGTCGCCGAGCTGTATCACGGCCCCACCCGGGCCTTCAAGGACATGGCCCTGCAACCCTTCGGCGTGGTGCTGTCGCGGCTGGCGCAGGCACGCGGCGAACACTACCTGATCCTCGCCGCCACCAGCGGCGACACCGGCCCGGCGACGCTCGAGACCTTCAAGAACCAGCCCAATGTCAAGGTCGCCTGCCTCTACCCCGACGGCGGCACCTCGGACGTGCAGCGCCTGCAGATGGTCACCGAGGATGCCGCCAACCTGAAGGTCATCGGCATCCATGGCGACTTCGACGATGCACAGACGGCCCTCAAGTCATTGCTCTCCTCGACGCGCTTCCAGCAGGCCCTGGCCGAGCGCGAAACCCGCCTGTCGGCGGCCAACTCGGTCAACTTCGGTCGCATCGTCTTCCAGCAGATCTACCATCTCCACAGCTACCTGGAACTGGTGCGCCAGGGACGTATCGCCATCGGTGACAAGGTCTACCTGAACGTGCCCAGCGGCAACTTCGGCAACGCCCTGGGCGGCTACTACGCCATGAAGATGGGCCTGCCGGTGGAGAAGATCCTGATCTCCTCGAACGCCAACAATGTGCTCACCGAATGGATCAACACCGGCCGCTACGACCTGCGCGGTCGTGACGTGATCGCCACCAGCTCGCCGGCCATGGACATCCTCAAGTCCTCCAATGTCGAGCGCGTGCTGTTCGACCTGTTCGGGGCACAACGCACCCGCGAGCTGATGCAGGCGCTGGACGCAGACGGTTTCTACCAGTTGAGCGAGGAGGAGACCGCGCGCCTGCAAGCCATCTTCGCTGCCGACCATGCCAGCGACGAAGAAGTAGCATCGGCGATCCGCGACACCTTCGAGAGCCGCGGCTACCTGATGGACCCGCACACCGCCACCTGCCTCAAGGCGCACCACAGCTGCCGCAACCAGGCTTTGCCCGACATCGTCTACTCCACCGCGGAATGGACCAAGTTCTCGCCCACCATCGCCCAGGCCCTCACCGGCGAGACTGGCGCACACGACATCGACGCCCTGAAGGCCATCTCGGAAAAGGCCGGACTGCCTATTCCGCCGATGATCGCCGCGCTGTTCGAGCGCCCCATCGCCCAGTCGACGGTCATCGACAAGGCGAACATCGAGAGCGAAATCCTCGCTTTCTTGTAACCTTACAGGGAGCCGAGGGGAAAAGATTCCCGGCCTCTGCCGGTCGGCTCGGAAGAGAACGCATGAGCCCTTTCCGCCGCAATATTCCGCTGCTCGCCTTTGCACAGGCCATGATGATGAGCAGTACCTCGCTGATGGTCACCGCGGCGGCGCTGGTCGGGCGCAACCTGGCAAACGACCCCGCGCTGGCCACCGCACCGCTCGCCGCCGCCTTCGTATCCACCATGCTGGCCAGCGTACCCGCGGCCTGGCTGATGCACCGTATCGGGCGGAAGGCGGGCTTCGTGCTGGCCAGCTTCATCGGCGCCACCGGGGCCATCCTGGCGGCCTGGTCCATCGTGCAGGGGGCATTCTGGGGCTTCGTGGGCGCCGCGGCACTGATCGGCACCCACAACGCCTTCGGCAACTACTACCGTTTCGCGGCCGCGGACAGCACCCCACAGGAACAGAAGGGGCGTGCCATCTCCTGGATTCTCGCAGGCGGGGTGCTGGCGGCCTTCATCGGCCCCAACCTGGCCAACCTCAGCCACGACTGGATCGGCAACGCCCCGTTCGCCGGCGGCTTCCTTGCCGTCATGCTGCTCTACCTGGCCGCCGCAGCCGCACTCTCGCTGCTGCGCCTGCCACCGCAGGCCGAGGACCGGCCGGATGACACGGAAGCCGTGCGCCCCCTGCGCGAGATCGCGCGCCAGCCCGCCTACCGGGTAGCCCTGATCTGTGCCACCCTGGGCTATGGCGTCATGTCGCTGGTGATGACCGCCACACCGCTGGCCATGTCACACCACCATCATGGCCTGCCGGATACCGCCTTCGTGATCCAGTGGCATGTGCTGGCGATGTTCGCGCCGTCGTTCTTCACCGGGCGCCTGATTGACCGCTGGGGCATCCCACGTATCCTGATACTCGGCGCCCTGGCCGGCCTGGCCTGCGTGATCGTCAACCTGAACGGCACCAGCGTCGGCCATTTCTGGGCCGCACTGGTGCTGCTGGGGCTGAGCTGGAACTTCCTGTTCATCGGTGCCACTACCCTGCTGACACGCTGCTACCGGCCGAGCGAGAAGGCCCGGGTACAGGCGAGCAACGATTTCGCCGTGTTCACCACAGTCACGCTCAGTTCACTGTCGGCCGGCGCGCTGCAACATCTGTTCGGCTGGCAACTGGTCAACCTGGGCGTGGTGCCAATGCTGCTGGTGGCGCTGGGTGCGGCCCTGTGGTTTGCGCGTCACGAGCGCGACAACACGATACAGACCGCCCCCCTCGCCGGTTAACCCGGATGTTTCACCGGCATCCCGAGAGCCGGCGGAATTCGCAGCCGCTGTGGCGCCGGTTTGGCGCTCAAGCGATAGCCTGCGCTATCGCTTGAGTGAAAACCAAGCCGCTGCGAGCGAGAAACCGTCGGAATCGGGATAGAACAACGCGGGGGACAAATTGTAACCGGCGACTGGCCTCCCCTTTTGTCATTTTTGCTCGATCATTCAGCCCCTTAGGGCTAGAGCGTTGTTCGACCGGTGAAATATTCGGGTTAACCGAACGCCCCGCCGCGGCGCGAACGTCGTCCACTCTGACCACCCTGCTTCCCGCCCTTGCGTCGCACCTTGATGTCACCCGACGCCAGCATCACCGGATCACGGTTGCCGTTGTCGGTGTTGGGGGTGTTGCCATCGACGTCGCCCTGTGCGTCACGGGCCGGCGAGCGGACTCGTGCCGGCTTGCCCACCTGGGCGCGCTCCGGCCGACCACCAGGCGCCTTACCACCCGGCCGCCCACCGCGACGCGCCCCCTCGCTGCGCCGCCCTCCCGCACGCTGCCCCCTTCCGTTCTGAATGGGCTCGGGGCGAATCGAGGGGTCTGGCTCGTAGCCTTCCAGCACCTCGGCCGGCAGGCGACGACCGATCACTTTCTCGATGTCACGCAACAGGCGATCCTCGTCCACGCAGACCAGAGAGAGCGCCTCGCCCTCGCGTCCGGCACGTCCGGTACGCCCGATGCGGTGCACATAGTCCTCGGCAACATTGGGCAGCTCGAAGTTGACCACGTGCGGCAACTGGTCGATGTCCAGCCCGCGCGCCGCGATGTCGGTGGCCACGAGCACGCGGATATCGCCTTTCTTGAAGCCGGCCAACGCCCGGGTGCGTGCGCCCTGGCTCTTGTTGCCGTGGATCGCCGAGGCACTCAGACCAGCCTTGTCGAGGTACTGCGCCAGGCGGTTGGCACCGTGCTTGGTACGCGTGAACACCAGTACCTGCCGCCAGTCGCGCGAACCAATCAACCAGGCCAGCAGCTCGGCCTTGCGCCCGCGGTCCACGCGCAAGACCCGCTGCGCCACACTCTCGGCAGCCGTGTTGCGACGCGCCACTTCGATCGACACCGGCGCGTCCAGCAGGCGTTCGGCCAGGGCGCGGATCTCGCCCGAGAAGGTCGCCGAAAACAACAGGTTCTGCCGACGTTCCGGCAGCTGCGCCAGCACCTTTCGGATGTCATGGATGAAGCCCATGTCGAGCATGCGGTCGGCCTCGTCGAGCACCAGGATCTCGACCTGCGAGAGATCGATGGTCCCCTGGGATACGTGGTCCAGCAGGCGGCCCGGCGTGGCCACCAGGATGTCCACGCCCCGTTTCAGCTTCTGGATCTGGGGGTTGATCTTGACCCCGCCGAAGACGACGGTGGCTTCCAGATCCAGGTGACGCCCGTAGGTCGCCACGCTCTCGCCCACCTGGGCCGCCAGCTCGCGGGTGGGAGTGAGGATCAGAGCGCGAATGGTGCGTCGCCCGGACTTCGACGGCCTGGTCGAGAGCCGCTGCAGCAATGGCAGGGTGAAGCCGGCGGTCTTGCCGGTACCGGTCTGGGCGCCGGCGAGCACGTCCTTTCCGTCCAGGATCACCGGGATGGCCTGGGCCTGGATGGGGGTGGGCCGGGTGTAGCCCTGCTCGGAGAGGGCACGCAGGATGTCGGCCGAGAGGCCGAGCTGTTCGAAAGTCATGGGGATTTTTCCGTTGCCGTTCCCGCATGGCGCAGGGCCAGGCTACGGTCGGGGAGCAAGCAATAGCAGTTGAAAGATCGGCCGGATGGCCAAGACGAGGCAGACCGAATGGCTCCGTCCGGGACACTATAACACGGCCTGCTGTCGAAATGCGCCCGGCCTTGCCGGTTTCATTCCCGTGGGCGGTATCCCAGGCGGCCGGACAGCTCGCGCGCCGCTTCACACAGCACCGGTATCCACTCTTCGCGACGCCGTTCCATGGGAGCGGACACCGAGAGCCCGGCCACCACCTCGCCGCGCGCGTCATGGACCAGAGCGCCGATGCAACCCACACCCAGTTCTGCTTCCTCGTTGTCGAGGGCGTAGCCTTGTTCCGCGATGCGCCGCAGTTCCTCCTTGAGGCGCCTGGGGTCGGTGAAGGTATTGGGGGTCAGGCCCGGTAGACCGGTGTTGCGGATATAGGCATCCACCGCTGCCTCGTCGTCTCGTGCCAGCATCAGCTTGCCCACCGCGGTCACATGCAGGGGCGCGCGACTGCCAATAACCTGCTCCACCCGCATCATGCGATTGGGGATGGCCCTCTCCACGTAGACCACCTGGTCCCCCTCACGGACCGTGAGATTGACCGACTCCCCGAAACGATCCCGCAGCCTTTCCATGATGTCCCGCGCCGCCTCCCGCAGGTCCAGGCCAGAGGCGACACGGCTACCCAGCTCCGCCAGCTTGCGCCCCAGTCGGTATTCACCGGCCTCGGTGCGCTCCACGAAGCCTTCCGCCACCAGCGAGGCCAGTATCCGGTGGGCCGTGGAGGGGTGAAGGCCGGTGTCGGCACACAGGTACTTGAGGCTGGCGTCTCCCTCGCAATTGCCCAGGGCGTCCAGGAGTCGCGCCATGCGTTGAATAACTTGGATGGGTTGGCTCGCCTTCATTTTTCACCATACAAAAACAATTCTGCTTTACGGAACTTTATGTACGACCTATGCTTTTTTTGCAATACAGTTGACTTTTCACAATACGGAATATCGAGGGCGCCTCATGACCACCGAAAGGGCCGATCACCCAACCGCTGACATCCCGTCTTTCTGCAATGGCATCCAGTACTTTAGCGAATACCCGTCAGGCATGGCCCGGCTCGCTGCCTCTCCGGTGATCGGAGAAGGACAGACCGCCATCGCCGATCCCGAGGCGCCGGATGCGGTCTACCAGACCCTGCTGGGCGCGGATGCCTTGCGCTATCTGACCCTGCACATGACCGGCGCCAAAGGGTCGGGCCACCCCGGAGGATTCGCCAGCAGCGCCGACGCCTATGCGGCACTGGTGATGCTCGGCCATACCAACATCATCACCGAGGTGGGGCATCATGCCCCCGGCTTCTACAGCGCCATGTTCCTCGACACCTCGCTGGAGACCATGGGCATCCGCACGGTACAGGATCTGTGCGCCCGTTTCCGCGAGCGCGAGGGGCTGCTCGGCCATCTGTCCGGGGCCATCCCCGGCCTGCTGGCCCCCGCGGGTCCTCTGGGGCAGGGGCAGCATTTCGCCATGGCCGGCGCGCTGCTCCACCCCGGCACCCTGTTCCCGGTCACCATCGGCGACGGGGGCATGGGCGAGCCCTATGTGCTCAACTCGATGATGCACTTCCACACTGCCTACCCGCAGGCGACCAACTTCCTCCCGGTTCTGGTGTGGAACGGCTACAGCCAGGAACACCACGCCATGGTCTCTCGCCTGAGCAACGAGGAGATGATCGCCTACTGGCGGGGCCACGGCTTCCAGGAGGTCGTCCTGGTGGACGCCAAGGACTTCGACGACAGCGGCCAGGAAGGACCCTACGTGGACAGTACCCGCTTCTCCCTGGAGCAACGGCTGGCCTTCACCCGCGCGGTGCTGCAGGGCATGGACCGGGCCGCCCGTTCTGCCCTGGGCGGCACCCTGACGGCCTTCATCGTCAAGCAGCTCAAGGGTGCGGGCGTGCACACCGTCGGCGCCAAGGCCCACAACCTGTATCCCGCGGACACCCTGGACAAGCCGCACATCGCCGAGGGACTGAAACGACGCGCCCTGCCGCCGTCCGCCTGGCAGATCGTGCGCGACAACTTCCGTCGCGCCGGCGGTGGCCCCGCGGTGGAGACGGTGGTGACCGAGACCCCGCTGGAGCTGTCCCCCCTGCCGGCACTGCCACGCCAGGACTTCGCAGTGGGCGACAAGCAGGTACCTTCCACCGCCATGGGGGCCCTGGTGGCCGCCGTAGGCCAGGCGGATCGCCGCTTCGTGGTGACCAACGCCGACGGCAACGAGGCCTCGGCCATGAAGAACATCAACGACGCCCTCAAGATCCGCCACCCTACTCCGGACCCGCTGTACAACCAGGATCCTGGTGGGCAGGTGTATGAGCCCCTCAACGAGGACGCTTGTGCGGGCCTTGCCGCCGGCCTGGCCCTGTTCGGCTCGCGCGCCCTGTGGCTCTCCTACGAAAGTTTCGCCATCAACGGCTGGCCCATCGTGCAGACGGTCTCCCAGGCCATGGCGGAACTACGGCGCAAGACCCCGTCCATCGTGTGCATGTTCACCGCGGGGGCGCTGGAGCAGGGGCGCAACGGCTGGACCCACCAGCGTCCGGAGATCGAGAACTACTTCTCCGCCATGATGCGCAATGGTAACGTCTACCCGCTGTTCCCCTGTGACGCCAACGTCATCCAGGCAGCCTACGAGTACGCCACCAACAGCTTCAACAAGGCAATGATCATCATGGCCTCCAAGAGCCCGCTGCCGGTCTATCTCGATCAGGCCGGGGCGACGCGCGCCGTGGAGGAAGGCGCGGCCGTACTCTACGAGAGCGCCGCCGGCGACAAGGGCACGGTGGTGTTCGCGGTCACCGGCGACATGGTACTGCTGCCGGTGTTCGAGGCCCGCGAGCGGCTGGAGGCGGCCGGCTACCGGGTACGTATCGTGACGGTGGTCAACCCGCGCCGCCTGTACCGCCCCGGCGATGTCTCCTGGAACACGGTCAGCGAACCGGACGACAACTTCATGGACGACGATCGTTTCAACGCCCTGTTCGACGGCGACGTCCTGCTGGGCGTCAGCGGCGGCCCCAGCGGCAGCCTGGAGCCGGTGCTGCTGCGCAGTCGCGCGCCGGCGCGCGACGTGCTTGCCTGGCAGCGCGGTGAGACCACCGCCTCGCCGGCCGAGATCATGGCGTTCAACGGGCTCACCGCCGAGGCGATGTGCCAACGGGTGGAGGCGCTGGCCTGAGCCATGACAGAAACCAAGATCATTGCTCTGGACGATGACCCCACCGGCTCGCAGACGGTCCATTCCTGCCTGCTGCTGACCCGCTGGGACGTCCCCACGCTGCTCGAAGGACTGCGCGACACCGCGCCGCTGTTCTTCGTGCTGACCAACACCCGCAGCATGGGTTCGGAACAGGCGGCAGCGGTGACCCGGGAGGTCTGTCGCAACCTGAAACAGGCCCTGGACACACTGGCGCGGGAGGGACGCGAGATCAACCCCATCCTGGTCAGCCGTTCCGATTCCACCCTGCGCGGCCACTACCCGGTGGAAACCGACGTGATCGCCGAGGAACTGGGGCCCTTCGATGCCCACTTCCTGGTACCGGCCTTCTTTGAGGGTGGGCGCATCACCCGCGACAGCACCCACTATCTGATCGTGGACGGTCGTGAGGTTCCGGTGGACCAGACCGAATTCGCCCGCGACTCGGTGTTCGGTTTCAGTACTGCCTACTTGCCCGACTACGTCGAAGAAAAGACCCGGGGCAGGATAAAGGCCGAACAGGTGGAGCGATTTCTGCTCAAGGACGTGCGGGGCGACAGCCTAGCCCGCTTGATGACCCTTCAGGGCAATGTCTGCTGCGTAGTCGATGCCGAGACACAAAACGACCTGAACCACTTCGCCAACCAGCTCAATCTGGCCGCCGGCCGGGGCAAACGTTTCCTGTTCCGCAGCGCCGCCAGCCTGCTCACTGCGCTGGCCAAGTTGCCGCCCCAGCCCGTACCTCCGGAGGAGATGTCCCGTTACGTCCGCGACGGGCGTGCCGGCGCGGTCATCGTGGGCTCCCACGTGAAGAAGACCACGGCCCAGCTGGAGCAACTCCTGACGCTCCCCTCGGTGGTCCCCATCGAGGTGGACGTGGAGCGCATCGGCGAGCAGTGGGAGTCCCTGCTTGACGAAGTCACGAAACAAGCAGCCAAGGCACATGCCGCGGATCGGCATGCCGTAATCTTCACCAGCCGCGTGGAGAAGACCTTCCCCGACCAGCAGCAGCGGCTCGCCTTCGGGGAAAAAGTCTCCCGTTTCCTGATGGCGGTGGTGCAGGATCTACCTCCATCGCTCGGTTTTCTCATCAGCAAGGGTGGCATCACTTCCAATGACGTGCTAAGTACGGGCCTGGCGTTGCGAACCGCCCGGGTGCTCGGCCAGATCCTGCCAGGCTGCTCGGTCGTACGTTGCCCCGGCGAGCATCCACGCTACCCGGACATGCCGGTGGTGATCTTCCCCGGCAACGTGGGGGACGACCAGGCGCTGGCCACTGCCCTGCAACGCCTGGCCGCTCCTCCCCGGACGGTCTCGGCATGAACGGCATGGGCACCCGGAGGAGACACCGCCAACAACAATGATTCCCAGCCGACCGAACGGCTGGCGCCGCTCGGTCAATCCAACCCAAAGGAGGACAGCCTCGATGAAAGACGACAAGACGAAGGCAAACCAGGGGGATGACGCGGCTACCGACCAGGGCCGCCGTGGCTTCCTCAAGAAGACGCTGCAGGGAACCGCCGCGGCTGGCGCAGCCGTGATCACCGGCGCTCCCTTCATCCGCAACGCAGAAGCGGCACAGACCACCACCTGGAAGGTCCAGACCTCCTGGCCGGGCGGCATCGGCCTGCAGATCTTCAAGGAATGGTGCGACAGCATCATCGAGAAGACCGGCGGTGAGCTGGCCTTCAAGCCCTTCGGGGCCAAGGACGTGGTGGGCGAGTTCCAGCTGTTCGACGCAGTCAAGAACGGCGTGCTGGACGCCATGAACCCCTTCACCCTCTACTGGGCGGGACGCATGCCATCGGCAGTGTTCTTCAGCTCTTATCCGCTTGGGCTGCGCAACCCCCACGAGTGGGACGTGTTCTACTACGGTCTGGGCGGCCTGGAACTGGCGCGTGAGGCCTTCAGCAAGCTGGGCCTGCACTATGTCGGCCCCATCCAGCACGGCCCCAACATCATCCACTCCAAGGTGCCGATCCGTTCCATCGACGACTTCCGCGGGCGCAAGATGCGCCTGCCCGGCGGCATGGTGGCTGAACTCTTCCAGGCGGCCGGCGCCAAGACCACCCTGCTGCCCGGTTCCGAGATCTTCCCCGCGTTGGAGAAGGGCACCATCGATGTGGCCGACTACGTGGGCCCGGCGATCAACTACGCCCTGGGCTTCCACCAGGTGACCAAGTACATCTCCATGGGACCGCCCGGCTTCATGTCCATCTACCAGCCGGTGGACCTGATGGACCTGACCGTGGGGCAGAGGTCCTGGAACAAGCTGTCCGACAAGATGAAGCAGTTCGTGGAGTCGGAGGTGCAGTCCTACTCCATTCACCACCATGCCAGGATCCAGGCTGCCGACCAAGAGGCCTGGAAGAAGTTCGAGGAGGCCGGCACCGAGATCACGCGCCTCAGCCCGGACGACGTGGAGGCCTTCACGGAACTGGCGATCCCCCTGTGGTTCAAGTGGGCCAACAAGGACCCCTATGCCGCCAGGGCCTTCAAGATCCAGCTCGACTACATGATGTCGGGCTCCCTAGGCTACGTCACGCCCGACATGATCAAGGGCTATAGCCTGAAGGTCTGACCGCGGAGCGGCCCGGCGCTGCCCGGGCCGCCTTCTCCTGACAACCAAACCCGGGGGGAGTCATGCCCGAGTTGAATTTCGTACTGCCGCACTGGCTGTACTGGGGAGGCCTTGTGGTTTTTCCTCTGGTCGCCTGGTGGCTCTATCACGCGCGCGCAAAGCACGCCGACGAAACCGCCCCGGTTTCGCTGGCGGTAGCCTACTTCCTGCTGCTGGTGGGCGGCTTCATGGGCGTCCACCGTCTCTACCTGAAGAGCCGCTGGGCAGTGGTCTTCATGCTGCTGTTCCTGGGCATACTGGTGACCAACGTGGAGGTGCGCCAGGCCCGCAACGAGATCTCCGATGCCCACAATCAGGTACGCCTGGCCGAAGGCAAGATCCGCCGCGCCGAGAGGGCCATCGCCAAGGGCCGCCGCAACGCCGAGCAGAAGATGGCGAAGGCGCAAGCGGCCATGGCGGAGGCGCGCCAGGCGGAGACAGTCGCCAACGCCAAGGGCGCACGCATCGAAATGGTCTCCAGTACCTTGGGCGGCCTGGTGCTGCTGCTTCTGGCTGTCGACGCCCTGCTGTTGCCGCGTCTGGTGCGCGAGGCCCGGGCCCGCGAACCGGCCCCGCCTCCACCGTCCTTCCACTGCCCCGAGGTGGAATGCGGCGAACACGACCCTGCGCGGGAGCCCTTCCTGTTCAACCGGGTGGTGTCGAGGATCAACGGCTTCGCGGGTGAACTGGTGGCCTGGTGGTCGGTGCTGGCGGTGTTCGTCTACTACTACGAGGTAATCGCCCGCTACGTCTTCAACTCCCCCACCAACTGGGCACACGAGGCCATGTTCCTGATGTTCGGCATGCAGTACCTGCTCGCCGGCGGCTACGTGCTGCGCGAAGGCTCCCATGTGCGCGTGGACGTGTTCTACATGCGCCTGTCCAAGCGCGGCAAGGCGCTGGTGGACATCCTCACCTCGGTGTTCTTTCTCATCTTCACCCTGACCCTGATCTGGACCGGTTGGACCTTCTTCATGGACTCCTACCAGGTGAACGAGGTTTCCTTCACCGAGTGGGCGGTGCAGTACTGGCCCATCAAGTTCGCCCTGCCTCTGGGCGGGCTGCTGTTGCTCCTGCAGGGTCTGGCCCAACTGCTGAAAGACATTGCCGTGCTGAAAAATCCAGATGCCATAGAACTGGACGCCGAAGTGCGTCCCGGGAGCTAAGCCATGGGCTGGGAAATCGACATCTTCTGGCTCACCATCCTGATGTTCGGCTCGCTGCTGGTACTGCTGATGGCCGGTCTTCCCCTGGCCTTCGTTACCGGCGGTCTGGCCTGCGTCTTCCTGTTCCTGTTTGGCGACGCGCAGATGCTCAACATCCTGCCCTCGCGCATCTTCCCGCTGATGACCAACTACCAGCTCTCGGCCATACCCATGTTCATCCTCATGGCCTCGATCCTGGAACGGGCTGGCATCATCGAGGAACTGTACGACATGGTGTACAAGATCCTGGGCGGACTGAAGGGCGGCCTGGCCATCTCCACCATCATCGCCTCCACCCTGCTGGCGGCCATGTGCGGCGTGATCGGGGCCACCGAGGTGACCATGGGAATGATCGCCCTGCCGGCCATGATACGGCGCCACTATCACCCCACCATCGCCTGCGGTTCCATCCTGGCAGGAGGCACCCTGGGCATCCTGATCCCGCCTTCTATCCTGGCCATCCTGTTCGCGGTCATCGCCCAGCAGTCGGTGGGCGAGCTGTTCATCGGCGCGGTGGTACCAGGCCTGATCCTGTCCGGGATGTACATCCTGTACGTATCCATTGCCACCACCCTGAAGCCAGAACTGGGTCCGCCCCTGCCGCCGGAAGACCGGGTGGACTTCCGCGAGAAGGTGCGCCTGCTGAGCAAGATGGGCGCCCCCCTGGCGCTAGTGTCGCTGGTGCTGGGCATCATCTTTGCCGGTATCGCCACCCCGGTGGAGGCGGCCGGTGTGGGCACCTTCGGAGCCCTGGTGGTGGCCGCCATGCACCGCCGCCTCACCCTGAAGAACATCCGCGAGGCGGCCATCTCCACCCTGCGGGTGACGGGCATGGTGCTGTGGATCATCTTCGGCGCCACCCTGTTCGTGGGCTTCTACGTGGTCAACGGCGGCCAGGAATTCGTCAACGACGCCATCGTGGGCACTGGCCTGGGGCCCTACGGCATCCTCACCCTGATGATGGTGATCCTGGTGATCCTGGGCATGTTCCTGGACTGGGTGGGCATCCTGCTGCTGGCGGTGCCGATCTTCATCCCGCTGCTGAGCACCATGCGCTTCGACGGGGTGTTTGGCCTACCCGGCGTGGCCCCGGATGAGATGGCGCTGTGGTTCGGGGTGGTCTACATGGTGAACATGCAGATGTCCTTCATCAGCCCGCCCTTCGGCTATGCCTTGTTCTACCTCAAGAGCGTGGCCCCGCCGGAGGTGACCATGGGGCAGATCTACCGCTCCTCCCTGCCCTTCCTGGTGCTGCAGGCCATCGGCCTGGCGATCTGCATCATCTTCCCCGAGGTGGTGCTGTGGCTCCCGAGGCAGGTCTATGGCTGATCGGCCGGCAACCGGCAAGGCGGCGCTGGTCGCCGAACTGGAACGGGCACTGCCACCGGGCACGGTAATCCATGAAGAAGAGGCGCTGCGGCCCTACGAGTGCGACGGCCTCCCGGCCTATCGCCAGCTGCCGCTCCTGGCGGTGCTGCCGGCAGATGTGGAACAAGTGCAACAGGTCGTGCAGATCTGCAGGAGGCACGGCGTGCCCGTGGTGGCGCGCGGTGCCGCCACCGGGCTCTCCGGCGGGGCGCTGCCTCTGGCCGACGGGGTGCTGCTGGGGCTCAGTCGCCTGAACCGTATCCTGGAGATCGACCCGCTGGCGCGCACAGCACGGGTCCAGCCGGGAGTGCGCAATCTGGCGATCTCCGAGGCGGCCGCGCCCTATGGCCTCTACTACGCGCCCGACCCCTCCTCGCAGATCGCCTGCACCATAGGCGGCAACGTGGCCGAGAACTCCGGCGGGGTACACTGCCTGAAGTACGGCCTCACTGTGAACAACCTGCTGGAACTCAAGGTGATTACGGCAGAGGGCGAACTGCTCACCATCGGTTCCGCCGCCCTGGACAGCCCGGGTTACGACCTGCTCTCCCTGATCACCGGGTCCGAAGGTATGCTCGGCATCGTGGTGGAGGCGCTGGTCCGGCTGCTGCCCCGGCCAGCACGCGCTCAGGTGGTGCTCGCCGCCTTCGACGACGTGGAGAAGGCGGCCGACGCGGTCGGCGCCATCATCGCCGCCGGCATCATTCCAGCCGGGCTGGAGATGATGGATGGCCCGGCCATCGCCGCTGCAGAGGACTTCGTGCATGCCGGTTACCCGCGCGATGCTGCAGCCATCCTGCTGTGCGAGATCGACGGCACCAACGAGGAGGTCTCAGAGCACGTGATGCGGGTCAACGCGCTGTTGCACGAGATGGGCGCCACCGAAGTACGCACCGCCCGCGACGAGCAGGAACGCCTGCGGTTCTGGCAGGGGCGGAAGGCCGCCTTTCCCGCCGTCGGCCGGATCTCGCCCGACTACTACTGCATGGACGGCACTGTGCCACGCAGGCGGCTGGGAGAGGTACTGAAGGGCATCGCGCGCCTGTCGCAGGAATACGGGCTACCGGTGGCCAATGTCTTCCATGCGGGGGACGGCAACCTGCATCCCCTGATCCTGTTCGACAGCAACGTGCCGGGCGAACTACAGCGGGCAGAGGATTTCGGTGCGGAGATCCTCGAACTGAGCGTGCGTGTCGGCGGCACCATCACCGGCGAACACGGTGTCGGGCACGAAAAGATCCACCAGATGTGCGTGCAGTTCAGCGCCGCCGAGCTGGAACAGTTCCGTGCCGTGAAGTCCGCCTTCGATCCTCAGGCGCTGCTCAACCCCGGCAAGGCCATCCCGCAACCACGCCGCTGCGCCGAGTACCGTACCATCGGCGAGCGTCGCGCCCAGAGAAAGGCATGAACGACTTGGCAGAAGCATTGCAGGCGCAGGTCCGTGAGGCCTGCGCGAAGAGCGAGCCACTGGCACTGCGCGGCTCGGGGAGCAAATCCTTTCTCGGCCGCCGGGTGCAGGGCCGGGTCCTTGAGTTGAGCGGACACCGGGGCATCGTCAATTACGAACCCCGGGAGCTGGTGCTCACCGCCCGCGCCGGCACGCCCCTGGCAGAGATCGAACAGGTCCTGGAAGCGCAGGGTCAGATGCTCCCCTTCGAGCCACCGCACTTCGGTCCCGGTGCCACCTTGGGCGGGACCATTGCCTGCGCCCTGTCGGGCCCCCGCCGGCCCTATGCCGGAGCCGTGCGGGACGTCGTGCTGGGTTGCCGGATCATCAACGGTCGCGGAGAGATCCTGCGCTTCGGCGGCGAAGTGATGAAGAACGTGGCGGGCTACGACGTCTCGCGCCTGATGGCCGGCGCCTTCGGCACGCTCGGCATCCTCCTGGAGGTGAGCCTCAAGGTGCTGCCGAAACCGGAAACGGAACTCACCCTGGTGCAGGAATGCGATGCGACCGAAGCGCTCGAAAAGATGAACCGGCTGGCCGGCACGCCGGTGCCGTTGTCCGCCTCAAGTCACGATGGCATCCAGCTGCACCTGCGTCTCTCCGGCACCAACGGTGCCGTGGAGGGAGCGCGCAAGCGCATCGGCGGCGAGATCCTGGCCGACGGTGCGGGTTACTGGGAAAAACTGCGGGAACACCGACACGCCTTCTTCACCGGGAAAGCCCCCCTGTGGCGACTCTCGGTCCCATCGACGACGCCCTTCCAGGCGAACTTGCCGGGCAAGCAGCTGATCGAATGGGGCGGTGCCCAGCGTTGGCTGATCTCCGAAGCGCCCGGGGAGACGATCCGGCGCGCCGCGGCCGAGGCTGGCGGCCATGCCACGCGCTTCCGTGGCGAGGCGCCGGAAGGCGAGGCATTCCACCCCCTGCCCGGCCCGCTGATGGCGCTGCACCGAAACCTGAAACGCGCTTTCGACCCAGCGGGCATTCTGAACCCCGGCCGGCTCTACGGAGAATTCTGATGCAGACCTCGCTCCTCCCGTCACTGCTGGAGACCCGTGCAGGCAAGGAGGCTGACCGAATCCTGCGCGCCTGCGTGCATTGCGGCTTCTGCACCGCCACCTGCCCCACATACCAGCTCCTGGGCGATGAACGGGACGGGCCGCGGGGCCGCATCTACCTGATCAAGCAGGTTCTGGAAGGCACACCTGCCACCCGGCTGACCCAGCAACACCTGGACCGCTGCCTCACCTGCCGCGCTTGCGAGACCACTTGTCCTTCCGGGGTCCACTACAGCCGGCTGCTGGACATCGGCCGCGAGGTCGTCGAGGCGCAAGTGGGGCGCTCCTTCTCGCAGGGAGTGCAACGGTACCTGCTGCGGAAGCTGCTGCCCCATCCCAAGCGTTTCAGGATACCGCTGCGCCTGGGCCAGTGGCTCTCACCCGTACTGCCCGCCCGGCTGCGCCGCAAGATCCCCCGGCCGCAGAAGACCGGAGCGGTCCCGCCACAGCGACACGCGCGCCGCATGCTGCTGCTCGACGGCTGTGCCCAGTCGGTGGCTACCCCGAACACCAACGCGGCCGCCAGGCGCCTGTTGGACCGCCTGGGGATCAGTCTGGTCAGCGCGCACAGACAAGGTTGTTGCGGCGCGGTCAGCCAGCACCTGTCTGCATCGGAGGAAGCACGCCATTTCGTGCGGCGCAACATCGACGCCTGGTGGCCGCACATCGAGCAGGGTGTCGAGGCGATCCTGGTCACCGCCAGCGGCTGCGCGGTGCAGGTCAAGGACTATGGCCATCTGATGCAGGACGATGCCGAGTACGCGGAAAAGGCAACCCGGGTGGCGGCGATGGCCCGCGACCTCGCGGAAGTGCTGAGCGGGGAAGACCTGTCCCCACTCGCCTTCGACACGTCGCCACGCGTGGCCTTCCATGCACCATGCACCCTGCAACACGGCCAGAAACTGAACGGCGTGGTCGAGCGTATCCTGCGGGATGCCGGCTTCACCCTGACGGCGGTGCCCGATGCCCACCTCTGCTGCGGATCGGCAGGGACCTATTCGATCCTCCAGCCCGGGCTGTCACAGCAGCTACTGGAGAACAAGCTGCGGCACCTGCAATCGCAGGGGCCGGACGTGATCGCCACCGCCAACGTGGGGTGCCAGCTGCACCTGCAGAGCGGCACGTCGGTGCCGGTAAAGCACTGGATCGAACTGCTGGACGAGAGGCTTCGATGAGCCAGGCCTCCCTGCCCGGGACAGGACCGGACAGGGAGGCACCGGATCAGATCACCTTGCCGGCATAGTCGGCGATGCCCGGGTTGTCGGCCACGCCCTTGAGCGTCGGCACGTTGATCTTGGGCAGGCGCAGCACATTGTCCTCGCCCTTGTTGGCCAGGATGTAGTCACGCACCACATCCCACATCAGGCGGCCTTCCGGGGTACGGTTGACGGTGGCCCAGCCGGCCACGGTGTAGGTCTCGTTGGGATCCAGCTTGCGGCCGTCGTCCAGCACCATGTTGGTGATGCGCTTGCCCAGCTTCTGGGCCGGCTCGATGGTGTAGTCCATGCCGCCGACGCGCACCATGTCGCCGCCGGACTGCAGGTAGGGATCGGGGTCGAACAGGTTGTCAGCCACGCCTTCCAGCATGTCGTGGATCTGCTGGCCGGTCATCTCGGTGACATAGGTCTCGCCGTAGGTCATGGCACACTGGGTCATCAGATCTTCCATGGTGATCCACTCCCCTGCCAGGGTGGTGGTGCCCCAGCGCACGCCGGCCGACAGCGCGATGTCCGCCTTGAACTCCCAGCGCAAGGCGTTGCACAACACCTGGTCCCAGGTGCCCATGAAGTTGCCGCGGCGGTAGAGGGTGCGGTCGGCGATCGCCAGCTTCTCGGAGAGGATCTCGTCGAAGGTCTTGCCCACCCGGTCCTTGTTGTAGAACAGGTCGCTGCGGCGCGATTCCACGATGTTCTCGTCGTAGACCTTCTGGCGCAGCTGCTTGAGGTAGGCGGTCATCTCCGGGTCGGGCTCCAGCCAGTCGGTGATCACCGGCAGCTGCTTGTAGTGCATGCCGCGCAGCTTGCCGTCGGCGATATCCAGGTCCAGCACGCCCACAAACTTGCCGTTGGAGCCGGCGTTGGTCACCCAGCACTCGTGGCCCTCGACGTTCCTGACCTTGATGGGCTTGGGCATGCCGTCGTGGGTGTGGCCGCCCAGCACCGCGTTCAGCCCCGGCACCCGCTGCGCCATCTTGATGTCCACGTCCATGCCGTTGTGGGACAGCAGGATGATGGCATCAGGCTTCTCCTCCTCGCGGATCGCCTTGACCATCTCGATCATGTCGTCCTCGCGCAGGCCGAAGGACCAGTCGGGGAAGAACTCCTGCGGGTTGGCGTTGGCGGTGCGCGGGAAGGCCTGGCCCACGATACAGACCCTGGCGCCGTCGATCTCCTTGATGACATAGGGCTGGAAGGCGTAGCCCGCCTCCTCGTCGTACAGGCCGCGGCCATCATACTTCTCCACCAGGGTCATGTACTCGTCGCTCATCAACGCGTCCGGCTTGACCCGCACGTTCTGGCCGATGAAGTCGCCCTTGAACAGGGCCACGTTGTTGAGCACCTCGTCTTCCTTGTAAGTGAACTCCCAGTGGCCGACCATCACGTCCAGGCCGAGGATGTTGGAGGCCTCCACCATGTCCACGCCGCGGGTCCACAGGGCAGTGGCCGAGCCCTGCCACAGGTCGCCCGAATCGAGGGTGATGGTCTTCTCACGGCCGCCGGCCTGCTCACGCAGGCGGTCCAGCAAAGTCTTGATCTGAGGGAAGCCGCCGGTGCGTCCATACTTGTGGGCGGCCTCGGTGAAGTTCAGATAGGTATAGGCATAGGCCTCGGGAGTATTCGGTTTCATGTCCATGGCAGCGAGCAGCTTCTTGCCGACCAGGTGCGGCGGCCGGCCGAAGGCCTCACCCACGCCCAGATTGACATTGGGCTCGCGAAAATAGACCGGCTGCAACTGACCGTGCACATCGGTGATGTGCAGCAGGCGCACCGTGCCTTTCATCGGCACATCGTAGAAACCTTTGGGAGGTTTCGGCCCGGCCAACGCGCGGCTGGCGGCCCAGGGAGCCGCGCCCACAGCAGCACCCACTCCCATCAGTTTCATGAAATCACGGCGATCTATTTTGCTGGACATAATTCTTGCTTTCTCCCGTCGTATTGTTGAACGGCCCGACCATGGGCATACTGGATTGAGTGTACCAAGCTCGCCGACGGTCTGTTGCAAACCGCCCGGCACCCCGGACGCAGGCCCTGCTATCTGGAATGCTGGGCAGACGCGCCCGACCCGGTTTTATTCCCGCAATCGAGAGAACGCGCCGTTGTCACGCCTGCTGTTGCTGCTCTGTACTTTGCTGTTGCCACTGTCGTGCGGGGCCGACGTCGTGAAGCCGGCACTGGTCGAGATCAGCGTGTTTGCCGACGGACACTACGAAGTGGAACTGCGCGCCAGCATCGAAGCCCTGCTCACCGGCATCAATGCCCGCTACAAGAACACCCAGGACGCACCCAACGCTGCCGAGTACGACGCCCTGCGCAAGCTGCCACCCGACGAGTTGATGCGTGCCTTCGAGCCCTTCCGCCCCCGTCTTCTGGAGAAGATCGCCATCCGCTTCGACGGCAAGCGCAGCATGCCGCATATCCGCCAGGTCACCATCCCTGAACGGGGTTACACCAAGATCCCACGTATCAGTGTCATCCTGCTCGAGGGCGAGGTGCCGAAGTCGGCCCGCACCCTGACCTGGTACTATCCGGCGGCCTTCGGCGACAACGCGGTGCGAGTACGCCAGGTCAATCGCCAGACCCAGGAATACCACTGGTCGGACTGGCAGTGGATCCGTGACGACAGTGTGAGCCAGGCCTTCTCCATCACCGAGATAGCCAACCGCCGCGGCTGGACCGACATCGTCCGCGAATACGTCATCGCCGGCTACAATCACATCCTGCCGCGTGGCATGGACCACATCCTGTTCATCCTCGGGCTCTACCTGTTCAGTGCACGCATTCGTCCGCTGCTTTGGCAGGTGACCATGTTCACCCTGGCGCACACCCTCACCCTGGGCCTGGCCATCTACGGCTGGCTCACCCTGCCCGCGGCCATCGTGCAGCCGCTGATCGCCCTGTCCATCGTGTACGTAGGGATCGAGAACCTTTGGCACCGCCGCCTGGCGCGCAGCCGCCTGGCCCTGGTGTTCGGCTTCGGCCTGCTGCACGGCATCGGTTTTGCCGGCATGCTCAGCGAGTTCGGCATGCCCAGAGAGGCCTTCGCCACCGCACTGATCAGTTTCAACATCGGGGTCGAACTGGGGCAGATCAGCATCATCCTCGGCGCCTGGCTGCTCACCGGCCTGTGGTTCGGTCGCCGCCCCTGGTACCGGGCGCTGGTGGTAACACCCCTGTCGCTGCTGATCAGTCTAGTGGCGCTGTACTGGTTCTGGGATCGCCTGGAGTGGGAGTCGATCCGGGCTCTGCAGGCCTGAGCGGCGAGAGGGCCAGCGCCAGCACCAGCAGAGCGCTGGCGGTTATCCAGGACCCCAGCACCCGGGTGCCGATGCGCGTCCAGGCATACCCCTGGAAGCGCTCGGCCAGGGCCATCGGATAGAGCATCAGCAGGTACAGGGCAATGCCACTGCCGAACAGCGCCACGGCACGCGCGCCCCCGGCCAGGTCCGATTGCAGAGAATCGAACCCCAGCAACAGACCGGCAAGCGCCGCCAGCACCGTCAGCAAGACCCGCGGCAAGGCGCGCGCCAGCACCACCAGCAGGGCCAGCACCACCGCCGCGCCCAGAATCGCCAGCTCGAGCCGCTCCGGCGCCAGTAGCTGCGGGTACTGACCGACCAGCGTCAGACCGGCCACCACGCCCAGCGCATACCCGGCCACTGCCGACAGATGCCGCTGTACCCCCTGCTGGCCTATCAACAGTCCCAGGGCGACCACCAGCAGCAGCTGTGCGGGTACGAACAGCGGGTGCAGGATACCGTTGTAGAAATCCCCCAGGCCCTTGATCGGGCTGTGCGCCAGGGCAGCGCCGGGCAGCGCCAGCGCCAGCCAGAGCCAGCGCACGCTCACAGCCAACCCGCCAGGTAGGCCATGCCGATCAGCGCGATTACCCCGCCTCCGGCCTGCACCAGACGCCGACCGCCCTGCCATTGGGTGAGCAGGCCCAGCGCCACCCCTGAGAGGTGCAACAGTCCGGTGGAGACCACAAAGCCCAGGCTGAAGGCCAAGGGCCCGGCAGAAGACGGCAGCTCGGCACCGTGCGCATAGCCGTGGAAGACCGCAAAGAAACCCACGATGAGCGCCGCCAGCCACAGCGGCGGACGCACTGCGAAGGCCACCATCAGGCCCAGCACGATGGCCGACAGGGCGATACCGGTCTCCACCGCGGGCAGGGGCACGCCCAGAATGCCCAGTGCCCCACCGACGGTCATCACCAACGGAAACACCACCGGCAACAGCCAGATCGCCGGCTGTCCCAGAAAGGCGCCCCACAGGCCGACCGCGACCATGGCCACTACGTGATCCAGTCCCAGCACCGGGTGCAACAGGCCGGCCGTGAAGCCCCCGGCCAGGCCACCGGCGACATGGGCATGCGCGGGCAGGACCAGCAGCCCCAGCAGAAGAATGGACAGTCGTTTCATGGCATGTGCAAAGACTAATGAGCAAGACAAGAAAGGCCTGCCATTCTAGCAACTCCACCAATCCGCCCGGACGCTGACCCGGGGATTCGTTTCCCCCGGCCTTGCACACGCGGTGAGGAGAGGCAGCCCTTGTCGCCCCCGGCTTTAATGGGGGGCTCGTTGTCGTCGCCCCCCTGCGATGCGCGCCTCTCCCGCTTGCGGGGGAGGCCGAAAGGGGGACAATTCCACTTCGTCCTCACCCGCCATCCCCTATAATCGCGGCTTTTCGCACATCGGCCGGAATCCACGCCAATGGACAAGACTTACAACCCGCACGCCATCGAACAACGCTGGTACCAGACCTGGGAGAGCAAGGGCTGGTTTGCCCCTGACATGAATGCCCCAGGCGCACCCTACTGCATCATGATCCCGCCGCCGAACGTCACCGGCAGCCTGCACATGGGACACGGCTTCAACAACACGGTGATGGACACCCTGATCCGCTATCACCGCATGAAAGGCGACAAGACCCTCTGGCAACCCGGCACCGACCACGCCGGTATCGCCACCCAGATGGTGGTCGAACGCCAGCTTGAAGCCGAGGGCCTGAGTCGCCACGACCTGGGCCGCGACAAGTTCATCGAGCGCATCTGGGAATGGAAGGAAGAATCCGGCGGCACCATCACCCGCCAGCTGCGCCGCCTGGGCTCCTCGCTGGACTGGGCGCACGAGCGCTTCACCATGGACGAGGGCCTGTCTGAGGCCGTGAAGGAAGTCTTCGTGCGCCTCTACGAAGAGGGCCTGATCTATCGCGGCAAACGCCTGGTCAACTGGGACCCGAAGCTGCACACCGCAGTCTCCGACCTGGAGGTGATCTCCGAGGAAGAGTCCGGCCACATGTGGCACATGCGCTACCCGCTGTCCAACGGCACCGGCCACCTGGTGGTGTCCACCACCCGCCCCGAGACCATGCTGGGTGACTGCGCGGTGGCAGTGAACCCCGAGGACGAGCGCTACAAGCACCTGATCGGCGAACTGGTGGAACTGCCGCTGACCGGCCGCAAGATCCCCGTCATCGCCGACGAACATGCCGATCCCGAGTTCGGCACCGGCTGCGTGAAGATCACCCCGGCGCACGATTTCAACGACTACGAGGTCTGGCAGCGCCACCGTGACGAGAAGGCCATTACCGAACAGATCCATGGCGGCCTGATCAACATCTTCACCGTGGACGCGGCGATCCGCGAGAACCTGCCCGAAGAGGGCGAACTGATTCCGGCAAAGTACATCGGCCTGGACCGCTATGAGGCGCGCAAGGCCATCGTCGCCGATCTGGAGGCAGCCGGCCTCCTCGAGAAGGTTGTCGATCACAAGCTGATGGTGCCGCGCGGCGACCGCTCCGGCGTGGTCATCGAGCCCTTCCTCACCGACCAGTGGTACGTGCGCGTCGGCCCGCTGGCCGAGCCGGCCATCGAGGCGGTGGAAAAGGGCGATATCCGCTTCGTACCCGACAACTGGAAGAACACCTACTTCGAGTGGATGCGCAACATCCAGGACTGGTGCATCAGCCGCCAGATCTGGTGGGGCCACCGCATCCCGGCCTGGTACGACACCGAGGGCAATGTCTATGTCGGTCGCTCCGAGGCCGAGGTACGCGAGAAGCACGGGCTGGCCCCTGACTACCCGCTGACCCAGGACGAGGACGTGCTCGACACCTGGTTCAGCTCGGCGCTGTGGCCCTTCTCCACCCTCGGCTGGCCCGAGGACACCGAGCGCCTGCGCACCTTCTACCCCACCAGTGTGCTGGTCACCGGCTTCGACATCATCTTCTTCTGGGTCGCGCGCATGATCATGATGGGGCTCAAGTTTATGGGCGACGTGCCCTTCCGCGAGGTCTATGTGCACGGCCTGGTGCGCGACTCGCAGGGTCAGAAGATGTCCAAGTCCAAGGGCAACGTGCTCGATCCCATCGACCTGATCGACGGCATCTCGCTCGAGGACCTGATCGCCAAGCGCACCCGCGGCATGATGCAGCCGCAACTGGCGAAAAAGATCGAGCAGCAGACACGCAAGGAGTTTCCCGAGGGTATCCCCAGTTTCGGCACCGACGCCCTGCGCTTCACCTTCGCCGCACTGGCCGCCACCGGGCGCGACATCAAATTCGACCTGGGCCGCATCGAGGGTTACCGCAATTTCTGCAACAAGCTGTGGAACGCGGCGCGCTATGTGCTGATGAACACCGAGGGCAAGGATTGCGGCGTGGACGGCGGAGCCATCGAATATTCCGCCGCCGATCGCTGGATCCGCGCGCGCCTGCAGCAGGTCATCAGCGAGGTCACCACCGCCATCGAAAGCTACCGCTTCGACCAGATGGCCAACGCCCTGCACGACTTCATCTGGAACCAGTACTGTGACTGGTACCTGGAGCTGTCCAAGGCGGTGCTCAACGCCCCGGACAGCACAGAGGCACAACGCCGTGGCACCCGCCAGACCCTGGTGCAGGTGCTCGAGACCCTGCTGCGCCTGGCTCACCCGGTGATGCCCTTCATCACCGAGGAGATCTGGCAGCGCGTGCGCCCGCTGGCCGGTGTCGAGGGCGAAACCATCATGCACCAAGCCTGGCCACAGGTGGATGCCGCCTGGCAGGACAGTGACGCCGAGGCCGAGATGGACTGGGTCATGCAGTTCGTCCTGGGCGTACGCCGCATCAAGGGCGAGATGAACATTGCCCCGGGCAAACCGGTGCCCATCCTGCTGGCCAATGCCAGCGAACGGGATCGTGAGCGCCTCGCCCGCCACCGCCTGTACCTCGACGCCCTGGCCCGGCCGGAGTCCATCGAGGTGCTGGAGCAAGGCAGCGGGGAACCCGAATCGGCCATCGCCCTGGTCGGCGAGATGAAGATTCTGATCCCGCTGGCCGGCCTGATCGACAAGGAGGCCGAGATCGCACGCCTCGAAAAGGAGATCGGCAAGCTCGAGGCCGACATCGCGCGGGTGCGCAAGAAGCTGGAGAACCCCAATTTCGTGGACAAGGCACCCGCCGCGGTGGTGCAGAAGGAACGCGACCGGCTTGACAAATCTCAAGGCGCGCTCGAGCAACTGACGACACAATTGGACAAGATCAGGAGCCTGTAGAACACCTGAACGATGTGCCTCTCCCTACCCTGTAGCGGCAAGCCAGATCAACGGGGGCTGCTGTGGCAGCTTCCCGGTTTTCTCTGGTTCTCCCTGAGACTGCTAGCACTCGGCCTCCGGGAGCGCTTGCGCGGGAATGTCTGACTACCTTGGAGAACACCGTGATGGCCTATGAATGGGATCCAAAGCTCGAGAAAGGTATCGCCACCATGGATGCGGTGCATCGTGAATTCGTCGAGCGGGTGGACCATGCGCTGCGCGCAGCCGATGAAGAACTGGCCAGTGCGTTGCAGGAGCTGGTTGCTCACACCCACGAGCACTTCGAACGCGAGAACCGCTGGATGGAAGAGTGCAGCTTTCCGCCGATCATGATCCACCGCGGCGAGCACCAGCGGGTACTGGAGGCCATGGAAGAGACTTTACGCCGCGCGCGGGGCGGAGAATTCGCCCCTGCCCGACAACTGATCGAGCAGCTGCCGGCCTGGTTCGAGCAGCACGCCGCCACCATGGACAATGCCTTGGCGATGCATATGCGGCGCACCGGCCATCCGGAGACGACCAAGGCATCGGAATAGGCTTTTCCTGTTACCAGGCCTTGCCTGGCCCACCGACTATCGATGCGGGCACAGCCTCCTCTGCCCTCGACATCCCCTCGAACGACACCATATTGGGCTATAGTCGGTAACAAGCAAGGAGAATGCCATGACCTTTGTCGTCCTCGAAAACTGTATCAAATGCAAGTACACCGACTGTGTCGAAGTCTGCCCGGTGGACTGCTTTCGCGAGGGTCCGAACTTCCTGGTGATCGACCCCGACGAGTGCATCGACTGCGCCCTATGCGAACCTGAATGCCCGGCCGAGGCCATCGTCGCCGATGACGATCTGCCACCGGACCAGGAGCACTTCCTGGCGCTGAACGCCGAGTTGGCTGCCGAGTGGCCGGTGATCAGCGAGAAGAAGGACGCACCGCCCGACGCCGATGAGTGGAACGGCAGGCCGAACAAGTTGCCATTACTGGAACGCTGACCCCCGCCTCCCGAGCCGCCGCTATTCAGAGCCGTGGCCGCGCCAGGATGAGGCTGATGTTGTCCTGTCCGCCGGCAGCCAGCGCCACCTCCATCAGTTCACGCGCCATAGTCTCCAGGTCGGGGTGAGACAGCATCACATGGCGCAGCCTCTCGTCGCTGACCCGGCCACACAGCCCGTCACTGCATGCCAGGTAGATGTCTCCCTGTTGCAGTGCAGCATCCCCTACGTCTACCTCCATGTCGGGGTCCAGCCCGATGCAGCGGGTCAGAATATTGTCGCGAATACCCGCGGCATGAACCTCGGCACGATTCGCGAACAGGCCGTTGTCCAGCACCTCCTGCACCAGAGAATGATCGCGGGTCAGGCAGCGCAGGTGTCCATCACGCAGCCGGTACAGGCGTGAATCACCGACGTGCGAGAAATAGACGTGCCGCTCGCGGAACATGGCCGCCACCAGAGTGGTACCCATGCCGCGCAGGTCCGGGTCGCGTTCCACCGCTGCAAATACCGCGCGATTGGCCACCTCGGCAGCACGGCCAATGCGCAGCAGGCTCTCAAGATCATCGGCAGCATCTTCCTCCTGCGCCGGCAACAGGGCCTCGGCAGCCGCCTCGACCGCAATGCGCGAGGCGATCTCGCCCGCCCGGTGCCCCCCCATGCCGTCACCCAATACCAGAATGCCCAGCTCCGGGAAACAGACCAGGTAGTCCTCGTTGTGCTGCCGCACAAGCCCCACGTGCGTAAGGTACTCGCATTCTAGGGGGTGTACCGCCATCTCGAAGGTTCAGTTCTTTCCTTCCATTGCTGCCTTGCGCTTGTCCAAGGCCGCACGCAGCTGTTTCGGTGGCACATAACCCGGGATGATCTCCCCATTGTCCAGGATCAGCGCCGGCGTGCCCGTGATACCCAGGTCCTGCCCCAGGCGATACTGCTCACGCACCGGATTGTCGCACTTGCGATACGGCACCTCGCCTCCCGACTTGGCCAGGGTCATTGCCTGCTTGCGGTCCTCTGCACACCATACGGCTTCGGCCTTCTTCTCGGAAGCGCTGCCGGGGCCAGCACGCGGATAGGCCAGGTAACGGATGCGAATCCCTTCCTGGTTGTACTGTTCCAGCTCGCTGTGCAACTTGCGGCAGTAGGGGCAGTCGATATCAGTGAAGACCGTGACCGTATACGGCAAGTCCTTGTCGCCGTAGACGATCATGTCCTTCTCGTCGAGACGATCCAGCAGGGCCTTCTTGAGCGCCTGCTCACGCTGCTCAGTGATCGGTTCACGCGTCTCCAGGTTGGTGATACGCCCTTGCACCAGGTACTTGCCGTCTTCGGTGACATAGACGATATGGTTACCGAAGGTCACCTCGTACAAGCCGGCGATGGGGCTGGCGGTGACCGAATCCACCTTCAGGTGCGGGATCAGCACGGCCAACGAGGCGCGCACCTTCTCGGCACCATCGGTCGCGGCCATGCCATGGCCGACCAGCAGACTGGCGGTCAGCAAGGACCATACCAGCGTAGAAAACAATCTATTCATGTGTCGGATCTCTCGGGAAATGAATGCGCCAAAACGGCCCAAGGCTACCAACAGATACGATCCCGGTCCATTTACCCTCGTGTCGGGACCGTCCGCCCTGTCGTCAGGCCCTGGGATGATGCTGCTCGTACAGACGTTGCAGCCGCTCACGCGCGACATGGGTGTAGATCTGGGTCGTCGAAAGCGAACTGTGTCCCAGCAGCAACTGTACGACACGCAGATCGGCCCCATGGTTCAGCAGGTGGGTGGCAAAGGCGTGACGCAAGGTATGGGGTGACAGGGGCGTAGTGATGCCGGCCCGCCGGGCATGTTGCTTGATGCGATACCAGAAGGCCTGGCGTGTCATCCCCGCCCCCCTGCGAGTCGGGAAAAAGGCTTCGCAGACCCGCTCACCCAACAGTTCGCGGCGAGCATCGGCAGCGAAACGGCGCACCCACTCCGCAGCCTCGTCACCCATGGGCACCAGCCGCTCCTTGTTGCCCTTGCCCACCACCCGCACCACGCCTTGGGCCAGGCCGATCTGCTCGGCGCGAAGACCAACCAACTCGCTCACCCGCAGGCCCGTGGCATACAGCAGCTCCAGCATGCAGCGGTCACGCACTCCCTCTGGACTACCCAGATCGGGGGCCTGGAGCAAGGCCTCAACCTGGGATTCCGTGAGCGAATGCGGAAGGGAGCGCCCCTGCCGCGGCATCTCGATCAACGCCGTAGGGTCCTCGGCAGTCAATCCTTCGCGGGCAGCCCAGCGATAGAACTGGCGCAGGCAGGACAGGCGCCGCGCGCTGGTCCGCACCTTCAGTCCCCGCTGCACCAGCGAGGCCAGGTAGGCCTGCAGCTCCCCTCGCGACGCTCGCAGCAGATTACCCCCCTCCCCGGCCAACCAGGCAGCCAGATCCTGCAGGTCCGCACGATAGCCACCAAGGGTGTTGTCCGACAGGCCGCGCTCCATCCACAGGGCATCGGTAAAGCGTTCGATCAGGCGTTGTTCCGAGGGGGGTATGGCGGCACGCATGTGATCATTGTGCCCGATCCGGCGAACTTGCACAGTGGCTACCCGCCCCCCCCTGAGCGCCGTTCGGACACCGCCTTTTCCACATTCGCTGTGGATAACTCTGTGCAAAAGCTGCTGATGTCACACCACGAGCCGCGTCCTTTCAGCCCCCCTGCCAGATTGGCAATTTTTTGACCAATGATGTTTTATCATTTACTTACAATGTGTTATTTGAACTTCATGAGAAAATGGATACAACATGACATGCAAACATTTCTTTGTTGGCCCGCTGAGAAGGCCTGTGTATAAATAATCGCTAATACAGCCAGCGCACACCCTCCCAACCGCGTACAATGCCCCCCCATGACGCTTCCCGACCCCAATTTCTGGCGCCACAAGACGCTGGCAGAGATGTCCCGCGAGGAGTGGGAGGCTCTGTGCGACGGCTGTGCCCGCTGCTGTCTCTACCGGCTGGAAGACGCAGATACCGGAGAGATCCACTTCACCAATGTCCACTGTCGCCTGCTGGATACCGCGACCGGACGCTGCACCGACTATGCGAATCGCTCGACCCGGGTCCCCGACTGCATCACCATCACGCTCGACACCCTGCGCTCCCCCGGCTGGCTGCCCCGGTCCTGCGCCTACCGGCTGCTGGCCGAAGGCAAACCGCTACCCGGATGGCACCCGCTGGTGAGTGGTGACCCCGACTCGGTAGTGCGCGCCGGGCAGCGAGTATGCGACCGCACCGTCTGCGAAGACGAGGCCGATGCCCTGGAGAACCACCTGGTGGACTGGCTGGAATGACGCTCACAGAATTTCTCGAGAATAGCGGCGCCACCCTGCGCTTCTACGATCTGGGGCGCCGGGTGACACCGGTCACCCGCGAAGACTTCCTGGCCTTCGAGCGGGCCGAGCACCCCTGGCCCACTCCCTTGCAGCAGAAGGCCTGGTTCGCTCTGGTGCTGACGCCTGGGGACAACCGGGAACCCCTGATCTGGTTCCTGTGTTTCGACCTCGACGAACAGGGATTGCTGGTGCAGGCTACCCGCGACTACCTGCTGGGGCGTTTCGCCGAGATAGCCAGCGAACGCCCCGATCCGCAGACGCTGGGCGAGGCCCTGCGCGAAAACCCACTGGCCTTCGCCCCGCGCGAGGACAAGATGGCCAACCTCCATGCCCAGGTTCACCAGGCCCTGGGCCTGCCACCCTCGCAATACCATACCCATGCCTACGACTACCTGTCGGGGCAACTGGGCTGGGATCAATGGAGCTTTGTCGGCTTTCAGGGGCTGGCGGACATCGCGGCACGTCAGCATCAAGACGACGACGGACTGCTTGCCCGCGCCATTCCGCACCTGCCGCCCGAGCCGCTGATCGCCCTCTGCCAGTGTCTGGAACACCATGTGCCCGGCCCCAGGCTCGAGCAGGCCCTGCACACACGCCTGCGCCTGGCCCTGGACGCCCCATCCACCTCGCCTGCCCTGTTCGCCGCCCTGCTGCGCGGCCTCTCGCGTGGCGCACGAGAACCGCTGCGTATGGTGATCCGCGAGGTACTGGCCCGTCCGCAATCCTCCGACCCCGAGGTGCTGGCGGCCATAGGCGGTCGTGCCTGGGAGGCCCTGGGCGACCCGGACACCGCCCGGGCCTGGCTGGAGCGGCTGGCCGACGAGGCCGTGCCCAATGGCGTGTTCGGGCATTGTGTCGGCGACCTGCTGCGCCTGCCAGGCATGCGCCCCCCCCTGCTCAGCGTGTTGCGCTCACCCGACACCTCGGAGCAGCTGAAAAAGGCCTTCGGTGCACTGGGTTAGGAGAAAACCACAAAGGGCACGAAGAACACGAAGGTTTTCATGGGGGGCAGGCAGGAACGGTGTCCTCGCCGCGCACGATCCACACAGTCTGTAGGATGGACAAAGCGCAGCGTGCCCATCCGGTTCCCCGGTCCGGCGGGCCTCGATGGGCACGGCCCTTCGGGCCTTTGCCCATCCTACGATGTTGGATATGTCGAACGATGGGTAGGATGGGCAAAGGCGCATCGCGCCGTGCCCATCATTGGCTCTTCCACATCAACTTTGTGTCCTTTGTGGTCTTTGTGGTGAATTTCCGCGCACGGCCGGGAAACATCCGCGCCTCAATAACCTTCGCGCCCTTTGCGGTTCCCCCCAAAAATCTTTGTGCCCTTCGTGGTCAACCCGCCCCTTCCGCCGGGAACAGACGGGTGAGAAAGGCCATCTCGTCGGCCGCGACCGGCAGGGGGGCGCGCACCGTCCAGCCGCCGCCGGGAGCCTCCTCAAGGCGATCGCCCCGCTGGTCGTAGAGGGCCTCCAGGCGGAAGCGGTGGTTGCCCGCGGGCGTGACCAGCTCCATCTCGTCGCCCACCCGGAACTTGTTCTTCACCGCCAGCTCGGTCAGTCCCGAGGCCTCGTCACGGCCGGTGATCTCAGCGACGAACTGCGATTTGCGCGCGCGCGAGGCCCCCTCGCGGTATTCCTGCAGCTCGTGGGTCTCGTGACGCTGGAAAAAGCCGTCGGTGTAACCGCGGTTGGCCAGGTGTTCCAGCTCGGCGAGCAAGGTCGGATCGAAGGGCCGCCCGGCCAGGGCGTCATCGATGGCGCGGCGATAGACCTGGGTAGTGCGCGCAGTGTAGTAGTGCGACTTGGTACGGCCCTCTATCTTCAGGCAGTCGATACCGATCTCGACCAACCGCTGCACGTGCTCGACGGCGCGCAGGTCGCGCGAGTTCATGATGTAGGTGCCGTGCTCGTCCTCGAAGATGGGCATCAGCTCGCCGGGACGGCGGCTTTCTTCCAGGTAATAGACCGCGTCCGCCGCAGGGTGGCGCCGCACCTCGGACAGGGGCACCGAAGGTATCGCGGTATCCTGGCTGGCCTCGAAGGCCTCGCGGCCGATGCGGTAGTCCCAGCGGCAGGCGTTGGTGCAGGTGCCCTGGTTGGCGTCTCGGTGGTTGAAATACCCCGAGAGCAGGCAACGCCCCGAGTAGGCAATGCACAGGGCACCGTGCACGAAGACTTCCAGCTCGACGTCGGGGCAGGCATCGCGGATGGCGGCGATCTCGTCAAGCGACAGCTCGCGCGAGAGGATCACCCGGCTCACCCCAGCCTGCTGCCAGAACCGCACCCCGGCGGAATTGACCGTGTTGGCCTGTACCGACAGGTGGATGGGTATCTCCGGCCAGCGCTCGCGCACCAGCAGGATCAGCCCCGGATCGGCCATGATCAGCGCATCCGGCCCCATCGCGACCACCGGCGCCATGTCATCAAGAAAGGTCTGCAACTTGGCCCCGTGCGGCATCGCGTTGGCGGCGACGAAGAACTGCCGGCCCTGCCGGTGCGCCTCTTCGATGCCAATCCGCAAGTTGGTCTCGTCGAAATCGTTGTTGCGCACCCGCAGGCTGTAACGGGGCATGCCGGCATAAACCGCATCCGCCCCGTAAGCAAAGGCGTAGCGCATGTTGCGCAGGGTACCGGCGGGTGAAAGCAGTTCCGGTCTGGGCATGGATAGACCTCGGATCCGTGGTATGTGCTGGACCCTACCGGAAGGCATCGAGGTACGCTACCACATCGTTACCGCCACAATCGCGGCGGGCCGCAGCAACCATCCCGTTCAACCGACCGTCTGGTAGTAGAGGTTCTGCGGATGCTTGGCCTCGGCGAAGAAGTACCAGCGCTCGGCCAGCAGACCGATGTACTGGGCAAGGAAGGCCAGCACCGGCAGATACCTGGACTCAAGCGCGTTGCCAGCCGCGAGCAGCGCCACCGGCACCGCGAACACCATCACCAGGAAGAACAGGCGCACCGCCTCGACGAAGGCAGCGCTCTTGCCGTGGAAGTATTCCTTGGTATTGAAGGAACCGCCCATGAAGCCCATCGAACGCTGGGTGATCTTGGTGTGACGGATGCCCAGAGCCGAGCGCATGTCGCTCTTGTGCTTGATGCGCTCGTTGCGCAGCATCGACCAGAAGCGGCTGACAAAGGCCATGATAGTGAACACCACCGCCCAGGTGCCGTAAAAGTCCACCAGGTCCACCCCGGTCCAGGCCGAGAAGGCCGCGGTGAGGGTGAAGCCCGAGGCCAGGCCGAAGAGGATGAAGTTCACCACCGTCAGCGGCGAGTGCCATTCCTGCAGGAAACGCAGGCTGGCATAGATCATGGCGGTGGAGATAAACAGCGTGATCGCCATCAGCACGCCCAGAGTACCGATGATGAGACTGAGATCGACCGGGATCACCCCCTTGATGGTGAACAGGGCGTCGGTCCATCCCATGTAGTGCACCCCCCCGTAGAGAAACACCAGAAACATGAAGGCCGGTAGCGCGATCAGCTCACGCGACAGCCAGGAGGTGCGCCACTGGGTCACGCCGCGCCAGGCGCGGGTGATGAAATAGCTCGGCTTGCCCAGATGGAACACCGCGGCCACCAGGCCGCCGCCGAGCAACAGCAGGGCAATCAGGCTGCCGGCGGCATAGAAGCTCACCGAATCCTGCGGCTCGAGCAGGTTGGCCATCGAATACACCTGGCCGGTAACCAGGGCCATGAACATACCCTGGGCCGCACCGATCAGGGTGGTCAGAAAGATCACGGAAAACGCGGGATGCATTGTCTTTCCTCGGAATTTTCTGTTTGAACCACGAAGGACACAAAGAACACGGAGATTTCTGTTTCAGGTCCCTTCCGGGCTCATCGAATGGCTCGGAACACCAACGACCGCAACATGCAGTGAAATCATTTCCTTTGTGACCTTCGCGCTCTTCGTGGTGAATAAAAAATCAGAATGTCACATCGTCGAGCGTCTCGCCCGATGCCGCCGGCAGCGGGTGCTCCTTGTCGAGCGGGTTGTCGACGCGCTCCAGTTCGTCATCGAAGATCTGTATGCGGGTCTTGCGCCGCGGCAGGTAGTGGTTGGCCGGCTGGGTGCCCCACTCGGGCATCAGCTGATAGCCACCGCGCTCGCGGATCGCCACCGAGACCTCGGAGTCCGGGTCGTGCACGTCGCCGAACAGGCGCGCGCTGGTCGGACAGGCGAGCACACAAGCCGGCTTGCGCTCGGACTCGGGCTTGCTCTCGTCGGTGATGCGGTCGATGCACAGGGTGCATTTCTTCATCACCTTCTGCATCTCGTCGAGTTCACGTACGCCATAGGGGCAGGCCCAGGAGCAGTACTTGCAGCCGATGCACTTGTCGTAGTCGACCAGCACCACGCCGTTGTCCTTGCGCTTGTATGACGCGCCAGTGGGGCACACCGGCACGCAGGGCGGCTCTTCGCAGTGCAGGCAGCTCTTGGGGAAGTGCACCGTTTCGGTATTGGGATACTCCCCCACCTCGAAGGTCTGAACCCGGTTGAAGAAGGTACCGGTGGGATCGGCGTCATAGGGACGCTGGTCCACCATCGGCCCCGCCCATCCGGAAGTGTTCCACTCCTTACACGAGGTCACGCAGGCATGGCAACCCACGCAAACGTTCAGGTCGATGACCAAAGCCAGTTGTGTCATGTTCTCGATCTCACTCTGTATTTCCCGTTTCGGGAAAACCAATTATTGTCCCCGCGAGCCCTCCCAGCCCTCCCCGCAAGCGGGGAGGCAGCAGTCCCCGGCATCTTCCGCCAAGGCTCCCTTCCCCGCCCCGCCTGCAGGGGAGGCCGCCGGGAGGGGGCCCTCAGTCGATCCCCGCCTTCCTGCGGAACATGCCCGCAAAATAGGCTTGCCAGCGACCACGCTTGGGGTCCATGCCCGGTACCCGGCGCTGCGGCTTGAACTGCGGGAAGGTACGCTTGGGCTCGGACTCGGCGGCCTTGTAGACCTTAACCCGCACGTCGTACCAGGCGGCTTGCCCGGTGACGGGGTCAGAGTTGGAAATGTGCTCCCCGTACTCGCAGGGCGGCAGTTCCTCGCTGATCACGTGGTTGAGCAGGAAGCCCTTCTGCGATTCGTTGGCCTTCGGCGAGAGCCCCCAGGCGCCAGCGGCCTTGCCGATGGCGTTCCAGGTCCAGACCGTGCCCGGCTCGACCGACTCGGAGAAGCGCACCATGCAGCGCACCTTGCCGTGCGGCGACTCCACCCACACCCAGTCGCCGTCGTCGAAGCCCTGGGCCTTGCCCAGCTTCGGGCTGACATACAGGTAGTTGTGGGTATGGATCTGCCGCAACCAGGCGTTCTGACTGTCCCAGGAGTGGTACATGGCCATCGGGCGCTGGGTCACCGCGTTGAGCGGAAACTCCTGGGTATCGACCAGGCTGGCCTCCAGGGTCTCGTAATAGAAGGGCAGCGGGTCCATGAAGGTAATGATGCGCTTGCGCAACCGCTCCGGCGGCTGCTTGCCCGGGCGCTTGCCCAGTGCCGCCAGGCGGAACTTCTGCAACACCTCGGAATAGATGTGCACGTTGATCGGCTCGGCGTAACGGGTCATGCCGTGCGCACGCGCCCACTCGAGATAACCCTTGTTCCAGTTGCGCATGTACTGGTACGACTTGGGCAGCTCGTAGTGGAAGACACAGTTGTTCTTGGCGTACATCTCCCACTGCCGTGGGTTGGGCTCGCCCTTGAGGAACTTCTCACCGCCCTTGCCGCGCCAGCCCGCGAGGAAGCCGATACCGGAACCGGGCGAGGTCTCGAAGTTGACGATGAAATCCGGGTAGTCACGGAACTTGCGGCTGCCGTCCTCGTTGACGAAGGCCGGCAGCTTGAGCCGCGAACCCAGCTCCACCAGCACGTCCTGGAAGGGCTTGCACTCGCCCTTCGGCGGCACCACCGGGATACGCACCGAATCGACCGGTCCGTCGAACTCGGAGATCGGCCGGTCGAGCATGGACATGGCGTCGTGCCGCTCCAGGTAGGTGGTGTCCGGCAGCACCAGATCGGCGAAAGCGACCGTCTCGGAATGGAAGGCATCGCACACGATCAGGAAGGGGATCTTGTACTCGCCGTTCTCATCCTTGTCGGTGAGCATCTCGCGCACATTCGCCGTGTTCATCGACGAGTTCCAGGCCATGTTGGCCATGAACAGCAACAGGGTGTCGATCTTGTAGGGATCACCGCGCCAGGCATTGGTGATGACGTTGTGCATCAGGCCGTGCACCGACAGGGGGTACTCCCAGGAGAAGGCCTTGTCGATACGCAGGGGCTCGCCGTCCTCGTCCACGAAGAGATCGTTGGGGTCGGCCGGCCAGCCCAGCGGCATGCCGTTGAGCGGGGTGTTGGGCTGCACATCCTCGCGGCTCTTTGGCGGCTTGGGGCACGGCGGGATGGGCCGCGGGAAGGGGGCCTTGTGACGGAAGCCTCCCGGCGTGTCGATGGTGTTGAGCATGGTCATCAACACGCTCATGGCGCGGATGGTCTGGAAACCGTTGGAATGCGCCGCCAGCCCGCGCATGGCGTGGAAGGCCACAGGTCCCCCTTTCACGCTCTGGTGCTCCTTGCCCCAGACATCGGTCCATTGGATAGGCAGCTCGATCTTCTGGTCGCGCGCGGTCACGCCCATCTCGTGCGCCAGGCGGCGGATGGTATCGGCTGGGATACCGGTGATGCCCTCGGCCCACTCCGGGCTGTACTCGTCGACCCGCTCCTTGAGCAGCTGGAAAGCAGTCTTCACCGGCTTGCCGTCGATCTCGTACTCGCCCAGCAAGAAGGGGTCGGCGCCCTCGGTGCGCACATCCACCGGGCGGTTGGTGATGCGGTCCCACCACAGCTTGTTCTGGGGATCGAAACAACCGTCTTCCACCGGACGGTCGGTGCGGACGAACATACCGTAGTCGTCCGAGGCCTCGTCCAGGTTGATCAGCTCGGCGGCATTGGTGTAGTTGATGAGGAATTCACGGTCATAAAGGCCCTGGGCGATCAGCTCGTGGATGATGGCCAGGAACAGGGCGCCGTCGGTCCCCGGGCGAATGGGCACCCACTCGTCGGCGATCGCCGAATAACCGGTGCGCACCGGGTTGATGGAAATGAAGCGCCCGCCGCGCCGCTTGAACTTGGAGATGGCGATCTTCAGCGGGTTGGAGTGATGATCCTCGGCAGTACCGATCATCACGAACAGCTTGGCACGGTCGAGGTCGGGACCACCAAACTCCCAGAAAGAACCGCCGATGCTATAGATCATGCCCGCGGCCATGTTGACCGAGCAGAAACCACCGTGCGCCGCGTAGTTGGGCGTGCCGAACTGCTTGGCGAACAGGCCGGTCAGCGCCTGCATCTGGTCGCGACCGGTGAAAATGGCAAACTTGCTCGGGTCGGTCTTGCGCAGGTGGGACAGACGCTCCTCCATGATCTCGAAGGCGCGATCCCAGGAAATGGGTTCGAAATCCGCCTCGCCCCGCTCGGCGCCCTTGCGCCGCAGCAACGGCCGGGTCAGACGCGCCGGCGAGTACTGCTTCATGATGCCCGAGGCGCCTTTGGCGCAGATCACCCCCTTGTTGAGCGGATGCTCGGGGTTGCCCTCGATATGGCGCACTTCGCCGTCACGCAGGGTGACGCGGATACCGCAACGGCAGGCACACATGTAGCAGGTGGTGTGCTTGACCTCGATGCGACCAGTCTCACTCTCATTGTATTCTGTCGGATCCAGCATTCGGGTATGCCCTGGTTGAAGGAATCTCGTAATGGTTTTGCCCGGGCGCAACACACGCCCAAAGCGAACATCATAATATTCGCGTTCTCTAATGGGCAAACCCCAACAGCACCGCCGGTGCCGCAAATGCGGTGCAACCCACTGAACGGAAAGCTATCACAGAATTTTCAGGGTTTTTTCAGCTCGCCCACTGTACCTCAGTAACGCAGCTTGCGGATCACCCGGAAGCCGTCACGATCAGGCTTCCAGCCCCAGAAGTGGGACTGGGCATCGCGCAGGGCATCCCACAGTGCGTCGTCCCAGGAGCGGGCGCTGAAGCCGCAGCCGACCACCGAGCGTTTCTTGCCTCGGCGATCCTCGAAATCGCTGCGGATCACGATCACGTAGGCATGTTCAAGATTGGTGAGGTTCTGCGGATGGATGATGTCCAGGTGCTTGTAGTAATCGGCATACCCCTTCTTGCGCAGACGTTCGATGGCCTCATCCTGTGCCTCGGAGACATGGCCGCGGGTGATCACCAACTCGTAGTCGAAGGTCTGCCCCTGGAACTTGGCCATCACGCAGGCGGCACCGGCCGCCTGCACCGGGCGGGCTGCAGGCATCAGCCAGCCCAGGGCCAACAACAGCGGAAGAAAGCGGACGACGGCAGACATGGGAGACCTCCAGGATTCTTCCCCGTCTATCGGCCGCAGCAGGCGTTTTCTGAAGTCAGGGCAATACCGGGTTGAAGGCGCCCATGGGGTCGGCGATGAGGCGCACGTCCTGGCGCATGCGCGCGATATTGCCGGTCATCTGCATCATGTTGGGTGTGATGGTGCCGACGGCCTGCCGCAGCAAGGACATGTCCTGGTTGATCAGGCGCATGCTCTCGGCCATCAACGACATGTCCTCGCGCATGCTCGGCAAGCGACCTGTCATCTGCACCACATGCCCGGTGATCGGCGTCATCTGCTGCATGTGCGTCTCGAACGCCGCCACATACCCGACCACCAGGCCCATGTCGTGATCCACTCGGTTCAGCCGGGTCACCATGGACTCCATGTTGCCGACTATGCGGTCCAGATCCTTGTACAGCACCCGAACGTAGTAGAGGTTGAATACCGCGAGCACAACCAACAGGATGGAAATCACCACGATCACCGTGTCGGTGATGCGGAAATGATGCTCGCGCTCGTCGAGGGTGATCTGGGTTTCACGTCCGATGCGGGCCATCACCTCGACGATGGGACGGCGGGGATCGAGTTCCGGCGGAGGCATGTCCATGGGACCGACGACCTGTTCAGGGGAAGGGGAACATGCGGTTGAGCGTCCGCGCCGGTTTGGACAGGCGGTGCATCTCGCGTCCCATCATGCCCACCTCACCGTTCATGCTGAGGATGGTGCCGGCAATACCCGCCATCTCGTCCTTGACCGCCGACAATTCGCGCTGCACCCCGGTGACGTCCCCGCGCATATGCTGCATGTAGTTCTGCATCGCGGCCATCTCCTCGTCCATCTTCGCCGTGGCCTCACCGACCTGGCGCATCAACGCCACCTGTTTCTCCATGGAGTCCATGGCTCGGGTGATATTGTCCACGCGCGTGGTGACCGACTCGAAATGCGTATTCATGGCCACCACCATGTCGGACATGCGATTGATCTGCGAGGACAGGGTGAGCAGCAGCACCAGGATGGAAATGGCGATGCCGCCGAGCAGGATGAGCCCGGCACGGATGGTCCAGTTGAGCCGGTTGCTCAGCTGGGTCTTCATCTCGATCTGCGCCAGCATGATGCCCTCGAAGGAACTGAGGGCTCGCAGGTACTGGGCCTGGAGCACGCTCTCGTCGGTACTGGCCTTGGGCTCGGGCAGTTCGGGGGCCATGGACGGCTGATTCCTGGTTATCGTTGTACCGAGGCGCGCCCCACGGCACACCTGTCGTTACAAGGATATTCACCCAAGCATCAGCGAGGGTCAAATGGCCGGGGTGCAGTCCCCGCCCCCTTCAAGGCCAATCGCGCAGTGCCGAGAGATCCCAGCCGCAGCGTTTCTCCACCAGGTCGAAAAGGGCTTCGTCGGACTTGAGCTTCCAGATCAGACGGGGATCGGTATCGCCCGGCTTGGGCCGCTGCTCCCACAGCAGGGCGGGCGACAGGAGGCATCGCTCGCGATAGCGCGAGGGGTAACGAACCTCTGCCAGCTTCTGGCGCCCCCAGACCTTGGCACGTCGTGGCGCCTCGCCACGCTGCGCCACGGTGATGACCAGCCCCTTGCCACGGTAGTGGATTCGCGGATTGTGACGTGCGTGTCGGTTGCGGTTGAAATCGATGGGCTGCTCCTCGAGCACGCCATCGACGATCTCCGCGGTCGCCGCATCGAACACCACCGATTCGCCGGTCGGCAGGTGCACACGCAGGCGATCGCCCTCGCGCACCAGCGACGGCAACTGGCGACGCGGGAAGAAATGCAGCTCGCGGAACATGTTGTCGTGACTGTAGCGCTTGCTGATGCGCACATCGTCCAGCACCGAGAGGAAGATCTCCTCGCGCGCTCGGTCGGGATACTGGAACAGGAACTCACGGCGCGCGCCGGTTCCCTTGAGGCCGCGCGGATTGACCCGTGGCGAGCCCTTGTTCACCAGCGCAAAGCCAACCACCTTCTCCTGCCGCTCCTGCATGTAGGTGTAGAGCTTGACACCCGGCACCCGTCCCATGCTGATCGCGCGGTCGTAACGATAAGCCTCACGCACCAGATCACGTTCGGGCGGCAGGTCGCGCCCCAGCTGCTCGAGCACCGTGTCCAGTGGTGGCTTTGGCGGCAGTGGAGGCCGGGGTACCGGTTCGGGCGCCGGCGCCTTGGGCGGGGTGCCGCAGGAAGCGAGAAACAGGGTCAAGACGAGCCAGAGCAGCTTGCGTGGCATGCCATCGATTCTCTATATCGTAGTGCTGACTGGAATCCCGGCCCAGCCGGGTCCGCGTTGCGCCAGACTCTAACAGGCATCGCCTCCCAGACCTGTGACGCCGCCGACACTCCCGGTGTGCGCTGCCACCCCTTATTCGAGTTCCGCCCAGCGGGCATAGGCCGACTCGAGTGCCTCTTCCAGCGCCTTCAGGCGCTCACCCAGCCCGGCGAGCCCGTCGGCGCCCAGTTGCGCATAGACTGTCGGGTCGGACAGCTGTTGCTGCACCTCGGCCAGTTCGGCCTCGAGCTGCTCGATTCTCTCCGGCAGGGCGTCGAGCTCACGTTGTTCCTTGTAGCTAAGCTTGCGCGGACGCACAGCACGTTCGCGTTTCGGCGTCCGGGCAGGCGCAGCCCGCTCCTTTTCTCCCGCCGTCGGCGACGGCGCGGGCCGCGAACGCAGCCAGTCGCTGTATCCCCCCACGTATTCGCCAATCCGCCCCTCGCCCTCGAACACCAGGGTGCTGGTCACCACGTTGTCGAGAAAGTCCCGGTCGTGGCTGACCAGCAGCAGGGTGCCGTCGAAGTCCAGCAGGCGCTCCTCGAGCAGCTCCAGGGTCTCCAGGTCGAGGTCGTTGGTCGGCTCGTCCATCACCAGCAGGTTGAACGGGCGGGTGAACAGGCGCGCCAGCAGCAGGCGGTTGCGCTCGCCGCCCGACAGCGCCCGCACCGGCTGGCGTGCCCGCGCCGGCGGGAACAGGAAATCAGCGAGATAGGAGATCACGTGCTGCTCGCGTCCGTTGACCACCACCTTGTCGCTTCCGCCAGCGACGTTGTCCTGCACCGTGCGGTCCAGGTCGAGCTGCTCGCGCAGCTGGTCGAAATAGGCAACCTCCAGGCGGGTGCCCAGACGCACCTGGCCGTGGTCGGGTTGCAGACGACCGAGCATCAGCCTGAGCAGGGTGCTCTTGCCGCAACCGTTGGGACCGATGATGCCCACCCGATCACCACGCAGGATGGTGGTGCTGAAACCACGGATCACCGGTCGCCCGTCCCACGCGTAGTCCACGTCTTCCAGCTCGCACACCAGACGCCCGGAACGTTCAGCACTGTTGAGCGCGATCCGTGCCGTACCCTGGCGTTCGCGCCGCGCCCTCGCCTCCTCGCGCAGCGCCTGCAGGCGGCGCACCCTTCCCTCGTTGCGGGTACGGCGCGCCTTGATACCCTGGCGAATCCAGGCCTCCTCCTGCGCCAGCAGGCGCTCCTGGCGCGCGCGCTCCTTTGCCTCGGCGCGGTCCAGTGCCTCGCGACGACGCAGGTAGGTGTCGTAGTCGCCGGGAAAGTCGCGCAGGCTGCCCCGGTCCAGTTCCACGATGCGCGTCGCCAGCCGCCGCAGGAAACCCCGGTCATGGGTGATGAAGACCAGGGCGCCGCGCCAGCCGAGCAGGAACTCCTCCAGCCAGGCGATGGCCTCGATATCGAGGTGGTTGGTCGGCTCATCAAGCAGCAACAGATCGGGATCACCCGCCAGCGCACGCGCCAGCAACACGCGCCGCTTCATGCCGCCAGACAGGGAGGTGAAATCCACCTCGCCATCCAGACCCATGCGCGAGAGGATGGTCTCGACCCGCTGCTGCACCTGCCAGCCCCCGGCCTGTTCCAGTGCCTGCTGGGCCTTCGCCAGGCGCGCCAGCGCGCGCTCGTCTGCCGCCTCGCCCAGGGCTGCGCCTGCCGCATGGTAGTCCTTGACCAGGGCAGCGATCTCGCCCAGGCCATCGGCCACCACCTCGAACACCGTGCCCACCAGGCCTTCGGGCACAGCCTGCTCGAGCCGCGCCACCCGCGCGTCCCGGCGCAGCACGCGCTCACCCTCGTCGGGCGCCAGCTCACCGGCAATGATGCGCAGCAGGGTCGACTTGCCCTCGCCGTTGCGGCCGATCAGGCAGATGCGCTCGCCGTCCTCGATCGATAACGAGACGCCATCAAGCAGGGGCGGGTGGGCGAAGGAGAGATGAATGTCACGCAGGGACAGCAGGGCCATGAAGGAAACGTCTTTCTCGGAACCGGGCACAATGTTCGCACATCCGTCCCCTGTCGGCAGCGCTCATGGCGCCACGCGACGACCACTCCACACGCAGGGGCCCGCTGCCCCTGAGCGACAGATTTTGGCGCAGCCATCGTGTCGGGATGCCGCCTCGATACGCTGAAAATGGCACCAAATAACCCTTCCAAACTTCGGCATTAAGGGTTTTCCCTAGATTTCCTGCTAGACTTCGGCCCGCTGGCATTAGGGTATGTCAATGCCACAATCGGCAAAGCGACATAAAGTATTGCCGCTCAATCACTGACTCGATACCCGTTTCCCCATCGTCATCAGCCCCGAGGACACCGACCATGATGGACCCGGAATTCGTTGAACTCTCGCGCTGGCAGTTCGCCATCACCGCGTTGTACCACTTCATCTTCGTACCGCTCACCCTGGGGTTGACCTGGATCCTGGTGATCATGGAGTCGGTCTACGTCATGACCGGCAAGCAGGTCTACAAGGACATGACTCGCTTCTGGGGCAAGCTGTTCGGGATCAACTTCGCGCTCGGCGTGACCACCGGACTGACCATGGAGTTCGAGTTCGGCACCAACTGGGCCTACTACTCGCATTACGTGGGCGACGTGTTCGGCGCACCGCTGGCGATCGAGGGCCTGATGGCCTTCTTCCTCGAATCCACCTTCGTAGGCATGTTCTTCCTGGGATGGGACCGCCTGAGCAAGCGCCAGCACCTGGCCGTGACCTTTCTCACCGCACTGGGCACCAACCTCTCGGCGCTGTGGATCCTGGTGGCCAACGGCTGGATGCAGAACCCGGTGGGCGCCGAGTTCAACATCGACACCATGCGTATGGAGATGACCAGCTTCGCCGAGGTGTTCTTCAACCCGGTGGCGCAAGTGAAATTCATCCACACCGCCTCCGCGGGCTATGTCGCTGCCTCGATGTTCGTTGCCGGCATCTCCGCCTATTACCTGCTCAAGGGCCGCGACCTCGGCTTCGCGCGCCGCTCCATGGCGGTGGCCCTGGGCTTCGGCCTGGCTTCCATCTTCTCGGTGATCGTGCTCGGCGACGAGTCCGGCTATGAGGTCGGCGACGTACAGAAAGTGAAGCTGGCCGCCATCGAGGCCGAATGGCACACCGAGGAGCCGCCCGCCGCCTTCACCCTGTTCGGCTGGCCCAACGATGAGACCATGGAGACCGAGCACGCGATCAAGATCCCCTGGCTGATGGGCATCATCGCCACCCGCTCCATCGACGAGGAAGTCCCCGGCATCCACGACCTGATCAAACAGGCGGAGCACCGCATTCGCACCGGCATCATCGCCTATCGCGCCATGACTGCGATCCGCAACGGCACCGCCGACGAGGAGGACCACGCCCTGTTCGACATGTACAAGAAAGACCTGGGCTACGCTCTGCTGCTCAAGCAGTACACCGACAAGGTAGTGGATGCCACCGACGAACAGATCAAACTGGCCGCGCGCGGCACCGTCCCCGATGTGACCCTGCTGTTCTGGACCTTCCGCATCATGGTGTTCAGCGGCTTCACCATGCTGTTCCTGTTTGTCACCGGCTTCGTGCTGATGGCACAGCGCCGCCTGGAACGCCACCGCTGGCTGCTGCGCGCCTTCCTGTATGGCATCCCCCTGCCCTGGATCGCCATCGAAACCGGCTGGTTCGTTGCCGAGTACGGCCGCCAGCCCTGGGCCATCGGCGAGATCCTGCCTACCTTCCTGGCCACCTCCAGCCTCACCAAGGAAGACCTGATGATCAGCCTGGCTGGCTTCATCACCTTCTACACGGTGCTGGCGATCATCGAGTTCTACCTGATGTTCAAGTTCGCGAGGCTGGGCCCCAGCTCGCTGCATACCGGCCGTTATCACTTCGAGCGTAGCGGCGCGCCCGATCTGGCCAACGCCCCCGCCGCCCCTGTGAAAGACTGAGGAGACCGATCATGCTGCTCGACTACGAAACCCTGAAATTCGTCTGGTGGCTGCTCATCGGCGTGCTGCTGGTCGGCTTCGCCGTGATGGACGGCATGGATATGGGAGTGGGCGCCCTGCTGCCCTTTCTCGGCAAGACCGACGCCGAGCGCCGGGTGATCATCAACACCGTGGGGCCGCACTGGGACGGCAACCAGGTCTGGTTCATCACCGCCGGCGGCGCCCTGTTCGCGGCCTGGCCCGCGGTCTATGCCGCCTCCTTCTCGGGCTTCTACTTCGCCATGCTGCTGGTGCTGTTCGCGCTGTTCCTGCGCCCGGTGGGCTTCGACTATCGCTCCAAGCTCGACGCCAGCCAGTGGCGTAACAGCTGGGACTGGGCGCTGATGACAGGCAGCGTCGTGCCTCCCCTGGTGTTCGGCATCGCCTTCGGTAATCTGCTGCAGGGTGTGCCCTTCCACTACGACGACATCATGCGTCCCTGGTACGAGGGCAGCTTCTTCGGCCTGTTCAACCCCTTCGCCCTGCTCGCCGGCGTGGTGGCCCTGAGCATGTTCGTGCTGCACGGCGCCACCTTCCTGCAACTGCGCACCGAAACAGTGATTGCCGAGCGCGCCGCGCGTGCGGTGCAGATCAGCGGCCTGGTGTTCATCGCCACCTTCGCGCTGGCCGGCATCTGGCTGGCGGTCGGCATCGACGGCTACCGCATCGTCGAGGCCCCCGCCCCCGGCGCCATGCCCATGCCCACGGCCAAGACGGTGGAAGTGGCCGCCGGCGCCTGGCTGGAGAATTACAGCCGCTACCCGCTGACCCTGCTCGCCCCCCTGCTCGGCTTCGGTGCTGCGATACTGGCCATGCTCGCCTCGCGCGCCGGCCGTGCCGGCTGGGCGTTCTTCGCCTCCGCGCTGGTACAGGCCGGGGTGATCTTCACCGCGGGGCTGGCCATGTTCCCCTTCGTGATGCCCTCGAGCAGTCAGCCCAACCACAGCCTGACCCTGTGGGACGCCACCTCGAGCCAGCTCACGCTGAACGTGATGCTGATCGCAGCCGCCATCTTCGTGCCCATCATCATCGGCTACACCTTCTGGAACTTCCGCAAGATGTGGCGGGTCGTGACAGTCGAAGAGATCGAGGCACATTCCCATTCCGCCTACTGAGGAAACGACACCATGTGGTATTTCACCTGGATACTGGGCGTGCTGCTGGCCATCTCCCTGGGCATCATCAACGTGATGTGGCTGGAGCACGAGACCTGCCTGGACGACGAAACCTGCGAGGGCCGCGACGACTGAGCCAGCGCCAGCGCGCATGAAACCTGACGATCACCGCGCCGCCGAGGCTTGGCTGCGCGAGCGCCGGCACGATATCGCCCCGCTCGCGCGCCGCCAGCGCCTGATCGCAGCGCTGCTCGGCGTGCTGGTGGTGCTCCAGGCCTGGGTGCTGGCACGCATCATCGACCAGGCCGCCTTCGCCGGTGCCGGGCTGAACGCGCTGGCCCCGCTGCTCGTCGCCTGGGTCCCGCTGCTCCTGCTGCGCGGCGGGCTGGCCTGGACGGGTGACCGCCTCGCCTGGCGCGCCGCGCAGCAGGTCCGCTCGCAGCTCCGCCGCGAACTGTTCGACCACCTGCGGCGCAGCGGCCCCTACCCGCTGCGCGAGCGCCCGACCGGCGAGCTGGGCAACGTGCTGGTCGATGCCGTGGAGGCGATCGGCCCCTACTTTGCGCACTACCTGCCTGCCCGCCTGCTGATGACCCTGGTGCCACCGCTAATCCTGCTCGCGGTGTGGCCCGCCGACTGGCTCTCGGGGCTGATCCTGCTGCTTACCGCGCCGCTGGTGCCCCTGTTCATGGCGCTGATCGGCCAGGCCGCACAACGTGCCAGCCAGCGCCAGTGGCGACAGCTCAGCCGCATGGGCGGTCACTTCCTGGACGTGCTGCGCCACCTGCCGCTGCTCAAGGCCTTCAACGCCAGCCGACGCGAGACCGCCCGCATCGCACAGACTGCCGAGGCCTTCCGCCGCCGCACCATGCAGGTACTGCGCCTGGCCTTCCTGAGTTCGGCGGTACTGGAGTTCCTGGCCGCCATCAGCATTGCGCTGGTCGCCGTGCTGGTCGGTTTCCGCCTGCTCGACGGCGAGATGGCCTTTTTCCACGGCCTGTTCGTGTTGCTGCTCGCCCCCGAGTTCTACCTGCCGCTGCGCCGCTATGGGGCGCAGAACCACGCGCGCATGGAGGCGATAGCCGCCGCCGAACAGATCCTCGAGGTGCTGGCCCTGCCTGCCGCAGCGCCCGCGGCCACCTCGTCGCAAGTGGCGCTGCGCCACGGCGCGCTCGAGCTGCGCGACCTGCATTTCACCCACCCCGGGGGAGATACCGCCCTCGCCGGGCTCGACCTGCGTATCGAACCCGGCGAACACCTGGCCATCGTCGGTCCCAGCGGCGCCGGCAAGAGCACCCTGCTGCTGTTGTTGCTGGGCTTCATCCCTCCCGAAAGCGGCGAGATCCGGCTGGCTGGCGCCCCCCTGGAAGCAGCACACCTGGCCGCATGGCGGCGGCGCATCGGCTGGGTGCCGCAGCGCCCGCACCTGTTTCCCGGCACCCTGCGCGAGAACATCGCCCTCGGCTGCCCCGACGCCCCGACCGAGACGGTTCGCGAAGCGGCACAGGCCGCCGGTATTCTCGACTTCATCGAAGCCCTTCCCGAGGGCTTCGAGACCCCCATCGGCGAAGGCGGCCGCGGGCTCTCGGGCGGCCAGCGCCAGCGTATCGCCCTGGCCCGCGCGCTACTGCACAGACCAGACTGGCTGCTGCTCGACGAGCCCACCGCCCACCTCGACCCGGACAGCGAGCGTGCCTTCGTCGCTGCCCTGCGCAACCTGCGCGGTCGCGTCGGCATCGTCCATGTCGCGCATCGCCTGGAGACCCTGCACGAAGCCGACCGCATCGTGGTCATGCAGGGCGGACGCGTAACCGACAGCGGTGACTGGCAGACCCTGTGCAGCCGCCCCGGGCCCTTTCGCGATCTGCTGGAGGCCCCGGCATGATCCGCCACCTCTGGCCACTGTATCGCCCCCACCTGGGCTGGCTGCTCGGCGGCGCCGCGCTCGGCCTGCTCACCCTGCTGGCCAACGTCGGCCTGCTAGCGCTCTCCGGCTGGTTCCTCACCGCCATGGCCGCTGCCGGGCTGGGCGGTGCGGCGATCAACTATTTCACCCCGGCGGCGATCATCCGTGGCCTGGCCATGCTGCGCACCGCCGGGCGCTATGGCGAACGAGTGATCACCCACGAAGCCACCTTCCGCCTGATCGCCCAACTGCGCGTCTGGCTCTACGAGCGCCTCGAACCGCTGGCCCCGGCAGCACTCGAAGACCAGCACAGCGGCGAGCTGCTCAACCGCCTGCAGAAGGACATCGACCGCCTCGACGCGATCTGGCTGCGCATCCTGATGCCGATGTTGATCGCCACAGTCGCAGTCACCCTGTTCACCCTGTTTGCCGCCCGCACAAGCGGCCTGCTGGCACTGGTGCTGCTGGCCTTGTTGCTCACCGGCGGCCTGCTGCTGCCTTTATGGGTCGCCCGGCGCAGCCGGCTCGCGGGCCCGGCCCTGGTCGCGCGCACCGGGCAGTTGCGCGCCCGGGTGATCGACGGTATCGAAGGGTTGGGCGAACTGCTGGTCTTCGGCGCCGACGCGCGCCAGGCCGAGACCATTGCGCACGTCGATCAGGCCCTGCGCGAGACCCAGAGCCGGCTGGAGGGCCCGCGCCTGCTGGTCGATGCCGTGCAGGGCATGCTGGCCCAGGCCGCGGTCCTTGCTGCCCTGCTGATCGCCATCCCGCTGCTGCGCGCGGGCGAGATTGCCCCGCCGGAACTGGCCATGCTGGTGCTGTTCGCGCTCGCCGTCTTCGAGGCAGTCACCCCGCTGCCGGCCGCCTTCGGGCAGATCGCCGAGACTGCCGAAGCGGCACGCCGGCTGTTCGCCCTGGCCGAACGTGAGCCGCCCATCCATGAACCCGCACAACCACGCCCTCTGCCGCCACCCGGCGCCATCCGCTTCGAGGGCGTGAGCCTGCACTATGCCCCCGAGCTGCCGCCGGCGCTGCATGAGATCGACCTCACCCTGCCCGTGGGCAGCCTGACCCTGGTACGCGGCGAAAGCGGTGCCGGCAAGAGTTCGCTGATCCACCTGCTGCTGCGCTTCCGCGAGCCGAGCGCCGGGCGCATCACCCATGCCGGCATCGACCTGCGTGAGCACGCGGCCGAGGACTGGCGTACCCGCATCGCCCTGGTTTCACAGCACACCGAGCTGATCGCCGGCACCCTGCGCGAAAACCTGCTGCTGGGCCGGCCCGACGCCGATACGCGACAGCTCGATGCCGCCTGCGAACAGGCACGCATCCTCGACTTCGTGCGCAGCCTGCCCGACGGCTACGATACCTGGATCGGCGAGACCGGCATGCGCCTGTCCGGCGGCCAGGCGCGGCGCATCGCCATCGCCCGCGCCCTGCTGCGCGACGCCCCGATCCTGCTGCTCGACGAGCCCACCGAGGGACTGGACCTGGCCACCGAGCGCGAGGTGATCGCCGCCCTGCGCCCGTTGCTCGAAGGGCGTACCGTACTGCTGGTCAGCCACCGGGCGCTGGACCTCGGCACCCCGGACCAGGTACTGACCCTGACTGCCGGTCGCTTGCGCCAAACGCCTCACCCGGGCAACACCCCTTGAGCTACAACGGCAGCCGGGAAGGCCACACCACCGATGCCAGGCGACATGCCGGCTGAGCCTGAGGCCGGGCCAGCCTTATCTCGCCGCCGATTGCTGCCCGGCGGCCACCTCCGGCCAGCCCGGCAGATCGAGCACGCCGGCCTCCCAGGCCAGCATCAGCGCCTTGCGCGCCCTGCCCGACTGGTAATGGCCAAGCTCACCGTCACCGCGGATCACCCGGTGACAGGGAATCAACCAGGCCACGGGGTTTCGCGCCATCGCGCTGCCCACCGCTCGTGCGGCGCCCGGCGCGCCAGCCAGACCGGCCAGTTGCGCATAGGTGCACAGCCTCCCCGACGGGATGCGCGAAAGGGCCTGCCAGGTACGAAACTGGAAGGGCGTGCCACTGAGCTGCAGCTGCAAGGGTGTCGTGCCCACGGCATCGAAGGCCTGGGCCGCCCAGCGCGCAGCCGCGGCGGGATCGGGGGCCGACGCGAAGACGGCCGCCGGCAGATGACGACGCAGCAGCACGCCGGGCTGCCGTCCCGGCGCAGTGAACGAGAGGTGCCACAGCGCGGTATCGTCGAAGGCGAACACGGCCTCGCCGAAGGGAGTGGGCGCACAGCCCCAACGCAGGTGCACCTGGCGCCGGGGGTCGGCCCTGTGCATCTGCAAAGGGCGCCAGGGAGCTTCTTCGGACGATATCTCGCCCGTCCGTCGCAGCAGTGCGGACGGTGCCAGTGCGTCCACCAGTGCCATGCTCGGCGGCGCCCCACCCTTGTCGAGCCAGGCGGCGAACGGAGCCTCCAGGCGCCGGTAAGCGGCCGCCGCTATCTCGAAGGGACTCATAGGTGAGGCGGCAGTTGCTTGCGAACCTCCTCTGCCGAATGGGTCGTGAGATCCTTGGCAATCTCCCCACTGACCCGATCCAGCAGCTCCGTGGAGGCATATTTGCGCAGCATGCCCAGGACCTTGGGCGAGGCCACCACGTAGATACGCGAGAAGGCCCCTTCGGCCCGTGCCTTCTCCAGGTCCCGCACCAACTCGTGGGCGAAGCGCTCGGCCTCGGCCGGCTTGTGCACGGGTTCGGCAGCAACCCCATGTCGTCCACTTGGCCCGCTGTTGCTGCCATCACCATCGGTGACCAGGTCGCCCTCGTGCAGGCGGGACTCGGGGTGTGTCCAGTCGCGCAACTCCTCCAACGGCCCGTTGCGCTTGAGGGCCTTGAACAGGCGTGCGCGGCTGGCGTCGGCTACCAATACCCAGATGCTCATGAAATGGCTCCCTTCTGTTCGTGGTTTTCGGGACGATCCCACCGACCCCGTTCTCATGTAATAGCAGAATCGGGGACCGGCGGGGATTGATTCGCAACAAACGAATCTGCCCTCGACAAACATGGGGGCTAATGCCCCCATACGAAACCCCAATCTACGCGCAGCGTGGCGCGTGCTAGAAATAACCTCCCGCCGGAGGACCAGGATATGAGTGACGAGAGCAACAAGGGCGTACGCGAGATCCGTATCAATCCCATCGTGCCCACCGAGTCCGTGCTGGTGGCCACCGCACGCGGCATGCGCCCCAAGAAGGCCGAGGAACGCATCGAACGCGACACCCGGACCCATGTGGACACCTGCCCCTTCTGCCGCGGCAACGAGGACCGCACCCCGCCGGAGATCACCCGCTGGCCCGAGCAGGGCGACTGGGAGATGCGCATCGTGCCCAACCTCTACCCGGTGCTGGGCGACGACAGCCCGTCCAGCCACATCGCCTTCGGCCTGCAGCAGGTGATCGACGGCTACGGCCGCCACGAGGTGATCATCGACCATCCCGACCACGGCATCATCCTCCACGAGATGCGCGAAGACCACCTGAGCACCCTGTTCGCCCTGTTCCAGCGGCGCATGGCCGAGCTGTACGCCTCGGACCGGCGCCTGAAATACGTGCTGGTATTCAAGAACTTCGGTCCCGCCGCCGGCGCCAGCATCCCGCACACCCACAGCCAGATCATCGCCATGCCGGTGGTGCCCGAGAACGTGCAAAACGAGGTCACCCACAGCCGCGAACACCACCGCAAGTTCGGCCAGTGCATCTTCTGCTCGCTGATCGACGAGGCACTCACCTTCGAGGCCACCATCTACGAGCGCGAGACCGGCCAGGTCCGGCGCAAGATCCACGTTGGCCAGTACGTCATCGAGCGTGGCGAACGCTTCGTCGCCATCAAGCCGTTTGCCAGCCGCTTCGAATGGGAGATCCACATCCTGCCGCTGGCACACGAGGCCGACTTCCTCCAGGCCAGCCAAGAAGACCTCGCCGATTTCGCACGCGTGCTGCGGCGCACCATGGCACGGCTCGACAAGGTCGTCGGCGGCGTGCAGTTCAACTTCTTCCTGCACTCGGTGCCCCACGGCGAAGACTACGAGAACTGCGGCGACAGCTACCACTGGCACCTCGAGATCTGCCCACGCACCAGCATCCCCACCGGCTTCGAGCTGGGATCGGGCCTGTTCGTAAGCACCGTCAGCCCCGAAGACGCCGCCGAGGCCCTGCGCCAGGTCGAGATCGACGAGCTGCCATAGGTCATTGCGCGGTGGTATGGCCGCCCTCTCCACCCCTCCTGCCACTTGCTGGCCACGGTGATTGAGCGCACTGGCGAATGCGGTACACTGGTGGCCGTTCGATTCTTTGCACGGAACACCGCATGCCCAGCAGGAACAGCCATCTCGTCCTCTCCGCCCTCGGCAAGGACCGTCCCGGCATCGTCGATCGCCTGACGCGCGCCATCCTCGAGGCGGACTGCAACATCCTCGACACCCGCATGGCCGTGCTCAGCGGCGACTTCGCCATCCTGATGTCGGTGGAGGCCCCCTGGGACAAGCTGGCACGGCTCGAAAGCCAGATCCCCGAACTGCAACGCGAGCTGGGACTGACCATCATTGCCGACCGCGCCGAGCCGGATGCCCGCAAGGTAGACCTGCTGCCCTACGGCGTGGACGTGGTAGCGCTGGACCAGCCCGGCATCGTGCACAATCTGGCCGCCTTCTTCTCGCAGCGCGGCATCAACATCGAAGACATGACCACCAGCAGCTATGCCGCGGCACACACCGGCACGCCCATGTTCGCGGTGCGCATGACCGTAGGCATCCCGGCGACCATGCACATCGCCAGCCTGCGCGAGGAATTCATGGACTTCTGCGACCAACTCAATCTCGATGCCGTGCTCGAGCCAGTCAAGGGATAAGAGGATAACACCATGCCTGTCGCCATCGATAAGCCCGTACCCGATGTGGAACTCCTGCTCACCGGCGGCCGCCAGGCGCGTCTGTCCGACTATCGCGGCCAACCGCTGGTGCTGTACTTCTACCCCAAGGCCAGCACCCCCGGCTGCACCCAGGAAGGCAAGGACTTCGCCGAATACATCCACAAGTTCCGCCGCCAGTCCTGCCGCATCCTCGGTGCCTCGCGCGACGGCCTGAAGGCGCAGGAGAACTTCAAGGCAAAGTACGGCTTCCCCTTCGACCTGATCGCCGACCCCGACGAGGTGCTGTGCGAGGCCTTCGGCGTGATCAAGCTGAAGAACATGTACGGCCGGCAGGTGCGCGGCATCGAGCGCAGCACCTTCCTGATCGACGCCGAGGGCATCCTGCGCCGCGAATGGCGTGGGGTGAAGGTCAAGGGCCATGTCGAGGAGGTGCTCGAAGCGGTCAAGGCCCTGAACCAGGCCTGATCCGTGGGCCTCAAGTCACGCACCGCCAAGAAGCTCTTCGTGCTCGACACCAACGTGTTGATGCACGACCCCACTGCCCTGTTCCGCTTCGCCGAGCACGACATCTTTCTGCCCATGGTGGTGCTCGAGGAGCTCGATCACGCCAAGAAGGGCACTTCGGAAGTCGCACGCAACGTGCGTCAGGCGAGCCGCTTCCTGGCCGAACTGATGGCCCATACCGGCCCCGAGCAGATCAGCGCCGGCCTGCCGCTGAGCGGTGCGCGCCTGGCCGAGAATGCGGATCAGCAGGCCGAGCTGGGTCACCTGTTCTTCCAGACCCACCTGCAACCGGCCGCCCTGCCCGAGTCGCTGCCCGGCAACGTGCCCGACAACAACATCCTGGGCACCGCGCTGGCGCTCAAGGCCATGGCTACCGACCGTCAGGTGGTGCTGGTCTCCAAGGACATCAACCTGCGCATCAAGGCCGCGGTGGTGGGGCTTGTCGCCGAGGACTACCACAACGACCAGGCATTGGATGATCTCGACCTGTTGTTTTCGGGGCAGACCGAACTGCCGGCAGACTTCTGGGACCGCCACTCGCGCGACATGGCGTCCTGGCAGGAAGAGGGCCGTACCTTCTACCGTGTTTCCGGCCCGGACACCCGCGAGTGGTACATCAACCAGCTGGTCTACCAGGAGGGCGACCCGCCTTTCGAGGCCATCGTGCGCCGTAAGGAAGGCGACGATGCCATCATCGAGTGGATACAGGACTTTCGCGCCAGCAAGCATTCGGTGTGGGGCATCAACGCACTGAACCGCGAGCAGAACTTCGCGCTCAACCTGCTGATGGACCCCGAGATCGACTTCGTCACCCTGCTGGGGACCGCCGGCACCGGCAAGACCCTGCTGGCGCTGGCCGCAGGCCTGTCGCAGGTGATGGACACCAACCGCTACCGTGAGATCGTGATGACCCGGGTAACGGTGCCCGTGGGCGAGGACATCGGATTCCTCCCCGGCACCGAGGAAGAGAAGATGACGCCCTGGATGGGCGCGCTCACCGACAACCTCGAGGTACTCACCCAGACCAGCGGTGGCGACTGGGGGCGTGCCGCCACCGACGAGCTGTTGCGCTCGAAGATTCGCATCCATTCGCTCAACTTCATGCGCGGCCGCACCTTCCTGAACAAGTACATCATCCTCGACGAGGCGCAGAACCTCACGCCCAAGCAGATGAAGACCCTGATCACCCGCGCCGGCCCCGGTACCAAGATCGTCTGCCTGGGCAACCTGGCGCAGATCGACACGCCCTATCTCACCGAGACCACCTCGGGGCTGACCTACGTGGTGGACCGCTTCAAGAGCTGGCCGCACAGCGGGCACATCACCCTGACGCGTGGTGAGCGTTCTCGGCTGGCCGATTACGCCTCAGAGATTCTTTGAAAGCGCCCGGCGCGTCCCCTCGTAGACTGCCGGCATCTTGCGCCAGGCTGTCAGAGCGATCTCGATCTTGCCCTGGCGCGCGGCGTGTTCTACCGCCTTGGCCAAGGTGGAGAACTGCATGGCCCCGACATTGGCGCTACTTGACTTGAGCGAGTGCGCCGAGACAATCATGGCCTCGGCATCCTTGGCCTCGGCAGCCTGGCGCAGCTGCTGCATCAGCTCGGCCGAACTGTCCAGCCAGGTCTGCACCAGGTCGGCGAAATCGTCGCCCATAATCTCCTGCAACTCCTCGAGCACCGAACGGTCGAGAAGTGCTTGCCGCCCGCTTGTCGGCGCTACCTCTGCCACAGCCGTCGCCGCAGGTGTTGCGGAACGCTGTCGCCCGCTCTTCCTTCCCCAGCGGCACAGCATGGCGTCCAGCTCTTCCCGGGAGACCGGCTTGGCCAGGTAGTCGTCCATACCGACAGCTAGGCACTTCTCACGGTCACCGTGCATGGCATTGGCGGTCATGGCGATGATCGGCAGATGTCCACCTCCCTGCCGTTCATGCTCGCGCCAGGCCCGGGTAGCCTCGTAGCCATCCATTACCGGCATCTGGCAATCCATCAGCACCAGGTCGAACTCACCCCGCTTCAGCCGATCGAGCGCCAGGCGCCCGTTCTCGACCACCTCGCAGACCGCGCCCAAACGATCCAGCACCCGCTTGACCACACCGGAGTTGACCGGGTTGTCCTCAACCAGCAACACCCGCAGGCCGGATGCCCCCCCCCTCCCCTGGACGGAAGCCGGAATCTCGTCGAGAGCCGTCTCCTGTTCGATATTGAGATCACGGTAACCCAATAGATCATCGTGCTGAGTCTCGTAACTGGCACTGCCGACAACATCGAATATCCGGTGCAACAAGTGTTTGAGTACGGAAGTCTGCACCCCTCCCTGAATCACCTGCACACCGAACGACTCGCGCAGGCGTCGCGCCACCCCGCTCGCACGGACGACCACGATAACGGGCAAATCTGCCAGAACCGCGTCTTCCCTGATGCCGCGCAACAGGGCCGGCAACTGTGATTCGATGCCCCGACCATCGATCAGGACTCCCTCGAAGGCCCAGCTAGGGCCGAGACACGCCACATCGCGCAAGCGACCCAGCACTGCACCAGGAGCGGCCTCCTCGACCTTGATCCCCCATTGACCCAAGGCCTGCTCGATCTCCCTGCGCACCTCGACATCCGGCAACACGGCAAGCAGGCGTATGCCGTCCAGATCCTTGCGCAAGGTGGGGACCTCGTGAATGGAACGCCGCAGGGAGACGGTGAACCAGAAGGTGGAACCCTGTCCCAGACGTGAACGCACGCCGATACGTCCCCCCATCAGCTCCACCAGGCGACGGCAGATAGCCAGTCCCAGTCCGGTACCCCCATGCTTGCGCGTTGTCGAGGCATCCGCCTGGGTGAACGATTCAAACAGGCGCCCGGCCGCCTCGCGAGACAGGCCGATTCCCGTATCGGTAATGCTGAAACACAGCTCCACCTCGCGCTGGCCGGCACGTTGCATCTCGATGCGTACAGAGACACCACCCTTTTCGGTGAACTTGACCGCGTTGCTCACCAGATTGGCCAGGACCTGGCGTAGACGAATGGGATCACCACGCACCGAACGGGGTACGTCCTTGTCTATACGCAGCTCCAGGCGCAGACCCTTGCGCTCGGCGCTGGTGGCCATCAGATCGAGCACGCCACGCACCAGCTCTTCCAGGTTCAGCTCGATACTCTCGAGTTCCAGCTTGCCGGAGTCGGCCTTGGCGTAATCCAGGATGTCATTGATGATCCGCAGCAGGTGCCGGGACGAGTTCAACGCCGTGCGCACATAGCGCCGTTGCTCGTCGTTCAGTTCCGTGCCCTGAAGAAGATCGAGGATCGGCAGAATACCGTTCAGCGGGGTACGGATCTCGTGGCTGATAGTGGCCAGAAACTCGGTCTTCGCACGACTGGCACTTTCGGCCAGACTGCGCACCTCGACCAGCTCCTGGCGACAACGCGCAACCTCTTTGCGGGCCTGGTCGGCACGATCATCGGCTTCGAGCAGCCGTTCTTCCAGCTCCTTGCCACGCTTTCGAGCCTCGTTGTCGCGGGAGCGTAACCGCCCCAGCTCATGCCCCAGCAGATGCCCGCCCAGCCCCATGATGGCAGCGGCAACCACTGCCATGGCAGGCCATGATTGGACACCGCCGTCGGACAATACTGCCACGATCAACAACAGCAGCAGCAGCCAGAAACCCGGCAACCAGTGCAGCAGAGGAAGAAACACCAGCAATACGGCCCCCAGGCCGAGCAACTGCCAGGCCGGATGCGTGCTCGCGGTACTGATGGGCATCAGCAACAACCACGAAGCCAGCTGCAGCGCCAGCAAGGAGAACAAGGCCGCCTCCCATAACAGGAGCCGATGCCGGGACACCAGCACCCGTCGCGACCCCCATCCCAGCAGCGCCAGCAACCCCGCACTGCCCCCCAGCAGCTGCAAGGGTGCCCGTTCTGCCATGTCGAGCAGATACAGGCCAACCCCGGCAAACACCAGCAACGGCGCCCCCCAGGCAGCCCAGCGCAAAGCCCCCAGCAGGGCCTCTCGATCCGCCGACCAGGCCGCCGCCCCCCTCTGCCGGGAGCCTGGCTTGCGGGCATCCTCCCAATCTTTCTGCACCGTATTCACCTGTCGCCCAACCCATCCTGGCCCGAATATTTCACCGGCGAACAGCGCTTGAAGTCCAAGATGCCGAATGATCGAACAAAAATGGCAAAAAGGGACGCCAATCGTCGGTTACAGTTCGTACCCCGCATTGTTCTATCCCGATGCTGATGAAACATCCGGGTTAGTAGCCTGTCAGACTTGACCGTTTGAAGCGAAAATTCGTGGAAGCGAGTCAAATGGGCTTATCGTTCGAGGCGAATAGCCGAGCCATATAACGCCCTCGATAAGTTCAGTTGATTGCGATCCACGGATTGGCAGCCAAACAGCGTTAAATCCTACAGGCTACCCGGCGTTCTCACCCAACTGTACCTGCGAAGAGAATCCCGGTTAAGGTAAGATGATCGGACCGTGATGGACCAAGACACCCCAGATGCCGGATAGATCGCCCGATTCGACGCCAAGGTCCGATGCCAGGGAAGCGGGTTCGAATGCCCTCCCAGGCTTGGCTGAACAGGTCCAGAGCATCCGCTCGCTGTGGGCCTTCCAGCGCGAACACTGGAAGCCCGAAACCACCGGTGAGCTCCACGAACAACTGAGTCGGCTGGCGGAGCAGGCGGAACAGGCCGGAACGAGCGAGCTTGCCGAGACCGCCTTCTGTGCCGAGGTCTATCTGAGTTCTTTCGTCGGCATGGAAGTGCCGATGACACCCGAACAACGGGAGCACTTCGATGGGCTGCTCGCCGCGCTGGATGTGCCGCTGCCTCCTCTGGAACAGCAACCCCACGACATCGAGCCGCCGACCTCGGCGCAACCCGAGTTCCCCTCGCCCAGCATCTGTGTCCTGCCCCCCCTGCCACAAGCCTTTGCTGCTGTCGTCAGCCAATTGGGCGAAAGCGGCCTCTCCATACGGCGAGTCGACGATCCGACCGAGGCCATCCATCTGCTGCATCGTCGCCAGGCAAGCGCGGTGCTGGTAGACGTGGCATCGATTCCGAGCATGGAACCCCTGATCGAAGAACTTGCCCGCATCCACAAGAACACTGGCCGCCGCATCCCCGTGATCTATGTAGCGGAAAACGGCGACCTCGAAACCCGGATACGTGCAACCCGTGCAGGCGGCAGTGCCTTCTTCTCCCCCCCCTTCGACATACGGGATATCCGAGAACGCATCGCCGTATTGCTGGGGACTCAGGCACCTCGCGCCCCCTATCGCGTGGTGGTGGTCGAGGATGACCTGGCACAGGCCAAGTTTGCGGCTTCGGTATTGTCAAAGGCCGGTATAAAGGTCCGAATCGTGACCGATCCAATGCAGATACTCGACCAGCTGCACGGATTCCGGCCCGACCTCATCCTGATGGACATCTACATGCCAGGAGTCAACGGCATCGAACTCACCTCGGTGATCAGGGAATACAACGAGTTTGTGAACATCCCCATCGTCTTCCTCTCGGGCGAGCAGGATACCGACAAGCAAGTAGATGCCCTGAGTGTCGGAGGCGATGACTTCATCACCAAGCCCATCCGTCCCCGCCAACTCATCGCGGTGGTCGAGAACCGCATCCGCCGCTCACAGATGCTCTTCGGAAACGGCCCAGGCCCACAGCACGGCCATTGCACACTCACCCAGACCCAGTTTCTGGACCGGATAGCTGCCCAACTGAGCATCGACCCCATGCGTAGCCAGACGCACGCGCTCCTGTTGCTGCAGCTCGACCAAATGCACAAACTGGAGGGGCAAGCCGATTTGATCACCGAGCTCGCAGAGGTGGTGGCCAGAGAACTGGGTAGCAACGATGCACTGGCTCGCCTGGACCACGAGACGCTTGGCATCCTGGTCCGACGCTCGAACACCAACCCCATCCACGACCTGTGTTCACGTCTCCACGAGGCGGTTGCCCAGCACACCTTCACCCTCTGCGACAAACAGACAACCCCGACCATTGCCATCGGCATGGCCTTGGCACAAAAGAGCGGAAACGAAGCCCTAGAAATGATCAGCCGTGCCAGGCTGGCACTGCAGCACGCACTCGCAAACGGCCCGGGAAAAACGGTGACCCACGATGAGTCACTGGAAGAGCAGCTCGCTGCCACCAATGAAAGCGCCGTGGCCGCACGCAACGAGATTACGCAGGTCCTGCGTGAGGGCCTGGCAAATGACGAAATCAGGCTCTTCTATCAGCCAATGCTGGACCTGGTCGACCCGGGAACCGAGGCCTGGGAGATACAGCCACACCTGCCGACGACCACGGGCGAGTTACTGCCACTGCGTGAGTTGCGCAAGGAAATCGAACGTACCGGTCTCGCCGACCAGGTCGATACCTGGTTGCTCGGCAAGGGCTTGGACATCCTGAAGCAACGCCGGAACGACGCCCACAAGATCCACCTGTTCATTCCCCAGTCGGCAATCTCCCTATACAACCCCGATTACCCGGACTGGGTGTCCGAAGAACTGCGCAATCGTCGAATGGTCGGGACCGGCCTGGTGCTGCAATTCCGGCTCTCTGCCCTGTCACACGACCTGAAGGCTGCCAAGCAGGCCATTAGCCAGCTGCGCGAAATGGATATCCGTGTCTGTCTTTCGCGCTTTGCCGAGAAACCTGCAGCCTTCAAGGTACTGCGCCATGTCCGCGGCAACTTCATCCGCATCGCACCACGCCTGCTCAGAGCCGACAAGGAAACCATCACCACCGTGATCCGCGAGGCCCACCGCCTGAACGCACGGGTCGTGGTTTCCAACATTGATGATCCGCGCGCCATCGACCTGCACTGGTCCTCGGGCGCCGACCTGTTGCAAGGCGACTTCATCCAGCAAGCGATGGATACCATGGAATACGATTTCACCCAGGTCGTGATCTGACACCATGACCAAGCCACGCGGCAACGCGCGCCGGCTGCTGATACAGCAGCGCTACCCCATGCTGGACGATCCAGAACTGGTGACCGCCATCGATCAGGTGGGCCTGAATGCCAGGCTGCCTGCTGGCGCCGCGATCTGTGACCTAGGACAGGAGTGCACCCACCTGGCACTGATCCTCGAGGGGCGCGCCCGGGTCTACGAGCTGGCCGAATCGGGACGTGAGATCACCCTCTACCGTATCGAGGCCGGCGAATGCTGCATTCTCACCGCCTCCTGCATCCTCGGCGGCGAGCGTTTTCCTGCCATCGCCAGTTGCGAACGGGATCTGCAGGTCATCCTGATCCCCGCTGCCCACGTCGAAGACTTCATGCTGCGCTTCCCGGCCTGGCGGCGCTTCATCTGGCGCCTGCTCGCCACCCGGCTGTCCGGGGTACTGGCGCTGCTCGAGGAGGTGACCTTCCGCCGCCTGGACCAGCGGCTGCTGCGCTACCTGTTGCAGCGAGGCGTGGAAAGTGGCCGTGACGACCTGGCGATCACCCATCAGACTATCGCCGACGACCTGGGCACCTCGCGCGAGGTAGTCAGCCGCGTACTCAAGGATCTGGCGCACCGCGGCATGCTGGAGCTTGCACGTGGCCAGATACGCCTGCGCCGACAGGCGCTGGAACAGGCGCTGGCTCAATGTGACTAAGTCACCGACGGCCTCTCGGCGACTGTCTAGACTGGAGCCACATCAACCAGAAGCACAAAGGAGATCGTCATGAAACGGAACATTGGGGGAATCGATCGTATCCTTCGCCTGGTCGTAGGCGTAGCACTGCTCGGCTGGGGCTACATGAACCAGAACTGGTGGGGCGCTCTCGGCATCATCCCGCTGTTCACCGGGGCGATGGGCTGGTGCCCGCTCTACCTGCCCCTTGGGCTCAGCACTAAGAAGGACTGAGTCCCGGGTATTGCCCTGTGACAAGCCCCCATAGGGGGCTTTTTTCATGTATGGGCTCAGGCGCTGCGGGGATGATGATCGGGCCAGGCACGCAATATCGCGTTCACCAGGGTGGCCAGTGGGATGGCGAAGAATACTCCCCAGAACCCCCACAGGCCGCCGAACACCAGGATGGAGACGATGATCGCCACCGGGTGCAGATTGACCACCTCGCCGAACAGCAGGGGCACCAGGAGGTTGCCGTCGATGGCCTGGATGACCAGGTAGGCCACGGTCACTCCGATGAAATCCGGCCCCCAGCCCCACTGGAACCAGGCCACCAGCAACACCGGCACCGTCACCACGGTGGCCCCGACATAGGGGACCACCACCGACAGGCCCACCAGCACCGCCAACAGCATGGCATATTGCAGGCCGAACAACGAGAAGGTGACAAAGCTGGCGGCCCAGACGATGACGATCTCCCAGAACTTGCCGCGCACGTAGTTGGCGATCTGCCTGTCCACCTCGATCCACACCCGGGTGGCCAGGCTGCGCTCGCCGGGCAGGAAGCGGCTGAACCAGCCGATGATCAGCTCCTTGTCCTTGAGAAAGAAGAACACCAGCATCGGCATGAGCACCAGATAGACGACGAGGGTCAGCAATCCGACCACCGAGGCCAGCGACAACGACAGCACCTTCTGGCCGAACACAGCGATCTCGCCACGCAAGGTGTCGAGAATCCGAGCCACCTGGTCGGCGGTGACGATCTCGGGATAACGCTCCGGCAGGGTCATCAGCACCCGCTGGCCTTCGCTGATCATGTTGGGCAATTGCTGAACCAGCTGGGTGACCTGACGCGACACCACCGGCAACAAGCCGAACAACACGGCCGAGAGAAACACCATGAAGGCGATGAACACCAACACCACGGCCAGCAGGCGCGGCATGCCGCGGTCCTCCAGCAACACCACCAGCCCCTCGAGCAAGTAGGCGATCACCGCGCTGGCGAGCACAGGCGCCAGCATGTCGCCCATGATGAGCACCACCGTGAAGCCCACCAGCAGCACCGCCACCAGAAACACGATCTGGGGATCGGAGAAGGTCCGGCGGAACCAGTCGGCAATCAGCTGCATAACACCCCCTTGTCAGTCGTCGCGTCCAGCATAACGGCGCCACGCTGCTTCGAACAGTGCCTCCAGCTCGTCGATCACCTCGGCAGCGGGTCGCCCCTGCATGACATGGGCGTTCATCAATGCCGCTGCCTGGTGCAGCAGCTCATCCTTGTTCAGCATGGGGTAGTTACGCGACAAGCGGCGCATGGCCGCCACCACCGTTTCTTCTTCGGGGCGCGGCAGGCCCAGCGGCTCTGCCGGGGGTGCGTCCTGCGCGGCATCGGGGGTCTCCCGCGCCGCCAGGTAACGGGCGAAATCCAGCAGGCTGTTCCGGGCACGCTCATCAAGGCGCCGAAACAGTCTCAACAGCTCCTGCTGCTGTGGGGACGGGGGCTGCGGAGAGAGCATGTACGACCTCGTCTCAGACTTCGTCGTCCTGGTGCTCATGACAATAGGCACGGGCGAATTCCAGCAGCTCCTCCATCACGCGCACGCGAAACTTCTGTTTCTGGTGCACGAAGGAGAAAGGCCGCTCCAGCGGCGGATCGAGCTGGATGGCAACCAGAGTGCCCAGCCGCAGTTCCTTCTGGATGGTGGCATTGGAGACCACCGAGATGCCCATGCCGGCCTCTACGGCGCCCTTGACCGCCTCGGGACTGCCCAACTCCATGGCAACCTGCAATGCCTGGCGACATTCGTCGGTCTTGCAGATGTAGTTGGTGATGACCTCGCGCGTACCCGACCCCTCCTCGCGACAGATAAAGGGGTACTTGAGCAACTCCTCCATACCCACTCGCTTGCGCGAGGCGAGCTCGTGATTGGGCGGCACAATGGCGACCAGACGATCGTCCCGGCACTTGTCCACAACCAGGTTCTTGTTACTCACCGGGGCCTCGACCACCCCCAGATCGATGGTGTTGTTCTCCACCATCGACACGATACCCTCGGTGTTCGATACCTTGAGGTGAATGGTCACATCCGGGTACTGGTTGCGGAAATCGCCCAGCAGGGCCGGCAACATGTACTCTGCGATGGTGGTGCTGGCGCCGATGGTCAGCGAGCCGCTGATCTCGCCAGTCATCTCACGTACCGCGTTTTCCATCTCGGCGTACAGCTCGAAGATGCGATCGGCAAAGCCATACACCACTTCGCCAGCCTCGGTCAGGCTGATGCGGTTGTGCGTGCGGTCGAACAGACGCGTATTGAAATACTCTTCCAACTGGCGCACCTGGAAGGTTACCGCTGGCTGGGTCATGTGCAACGTCTCGGCTGCCTTGGTGAAACTCAACAAGCGCGCCACGGTGTGGAATACCTGCAAACGGCGATCGGCCATGCTCCCTAGCCCCCCGGTTTTTATAATTGGGCAGATAAGTATCCCTTATATTATAACCACATGATGTTCTCGTCGTCGCCCCACACACTCTCGCCACCAGCCAACACGCTGTACCAGGGCAGGGACTGTTAATCCGGCGATTTCTCGATTAGCCTTGGCACCTCGGCAACCCGTTTGCCCACTACAAGCAACAATATCCACACCACATTTCGGAGAGGAACCATTCATGGCATGCAAACTGCGGCGCGGCGTCCTGACCGGCGCCATCCTCGGGCTGCTGGGTACCACTGGCGCCCAGGCATCGGGCTTCAATATCCCGGAGATCTCCATCGGCGGCCTGGGGACCGCCAACGCGGTGGTCGCCAACCCCCGAATGCTCGGGGCAGTACCCTACAACCCCTCCCTGGCAGCATTCCACTCGGGCACCACGCTCAGCGGTGGCCTGATGGTGGTCCACCCGGAATCCAAGGTTACCACCGCGGCCCGCAACACGCCGACCACCGCCAGCTTCCAGGGCAAGGACAACGTGTTCATCCCCAACCTGTCGGTAACCCATCAGGTGAACGACCAGATCACCCTGGCATTCAACACCAGCGTACCCCTTGGCCTGAGCACCCAATACCCGCCCGGGACCTTCTCTGTCCTGAGCACCGGTTCTCCAACCAAGAGCCAGGTTGAGGTCGTCGACATCTCCCCCAGCCTGGCCTTCCGTGTCTCGCCCTCCACCTCGGTGGCCATCGGCGTCGACTATTACTGGGTGCGCAAGATTGCCTTCGACGCCTCGGCCATCCAAAACAAGGGGGATGGTACCGCCTGGGGCTGGAACCTGAGTGCCACTCATGTGAATGGTCCCTGGAGCCTAGGCGCCAGCTTCCGCTCGCACGCGCAAGCCGACATCAGCGGCAGTACCACCGTCACAGGCTTGGGCACCTTTGGTGGTACCAAGGCCGAACTCGACATCCCTTGGCGCGCCCAGATCGGTGTGCGTTACCAAGTGAACCCCAAGCTCGCCGTCGAAGCCGATCTCAGCCGTACTGGATGGAGCAGCTTCGACACCTTGGTGATCAACACCACCGTACCTATACCCGCTCTACAAACCATCACCAGCGCCAACCACTGGAAGAACACCAACGCCTACCGCCTGGGCGCTACCTGGCAACTCGATGACGCCACCGAGCTGCGCTTCGGTTACACCCTCGACAAGACCGCCATGCCCACGGCCTACTTCAGCGCCCGTACCGCGGACGCCGACCGCAACCTGTTCAGCATTGGCATAGAACGCAAGCTCGGCAATGGCCTGGCGATCGAAGCGGGTTACATGTACGTGAAGTTCAAGGATCGCTCGCTGCGTTCCGCCACTGCGTACACCACCGGAAGTGATCCAAATGGCACCGATGCCTACAACGGCGACTACAAGACCACGGTACACCTGTTCGGCGTGGGCCTGAGCAAGCGCTTCTGATTCCTTCTCCTGACCTCCCCTGCAAACAAGCGGGGGAGGCACTCTCGATCGGGGAGTCCATAAAAAAAAACACCGCCTCATGGGCGGTGTTCTCTTTTCCGTCTGTACGAAGAGGGTGACTCAGATGTACAGGCAGATGTCCGATTCGCCGGCGAACTCGAAGAAGCGCGCGGCCCCGGCATACTCGATGCCATCGATGAAGTCGTTGGTGTCCATGTCGAACAGGTCGACCGTCATCTGGCAGGCGATCAAGCGCACCTCGGCTTCCTGGCAGAGCTCGCGCAGCTCTTCCAGGCTGGCCACACCCTTGTCAGCCATCTTCTTCTTCATCATGGAGGTCATCACCGCCTCCATGCCCGGCAGTGCGGTCAGGATGGTGGGGAACCACTTGTCCATGCCCATGGGCATGGGCATGCCAGGGTTGCCCAGCGGCGAGACCTTGAGGTCCAGATCCTTTTTCAGCAGCTGCAAGCCGTAGAAGGTGAAGAAGATCTCCGTCTCGTAACCCAACGCGGCCGCAGTGGAAGCCAAGATGAAGGGCGGGTAAGCCCAGTCCAGCGTCCCTTTGGTTGCAATGATGGCAAGCTTTTTTTCTTCCATCGTATTGCCCTCCTTATCAGGGGGTGGCAGTAAAGACCAGGCTCAGACCTTCTTGATCAGAAAGACGAACTTGCCGCCCTCTTCACCGGATTCCAGAAGTTCGTTGCCGGTCTGCTTGGCAAAGGCCTCGAAGTCTTTCACCGAACCCGGGTCGGTTGCAATGATGCGCAGCACCTTGCCGGATTCCATCCCCGCGAGCGCCTTCTTGGCACGCAGGATGGGGAGCGGGCAGTTCAGGCCGGATGCGTCCAGTTCTTCATCATAATTCGCCATGTTGCAACCTCCAGGATGCTCAATGTGTTGTACGGGGGGTTAAATTCGGTGAATTCTTATATTCCAACCGTCTTGAAATTGCAAGAAACCAGCTCAAAACCCGCCGGCCTGAGCCTGGCGCGGAGCGGCGATCTCATAGCCCTGACGCGCCCAGCCGATGATGCCACCATGCAGGTTGATGACATTATCCAAACCCTGCTGCTGCAGGAAAGTGCAGGCATGGTAGGACCTCGCCCCGCTGCGACAGTAGAGCACGATGTCACGATCGCGCGGCAGATCCTGCAACTTCAGCGGGATCAGGTGCATGGCCAGATGCTCAGACCCCGGGATGACACCCTGGGCCACCTCGGCGTCACTGCGGATATCCAGCAGCACAACATCGTCTCCGGCCTGCAGGCGCGACGCCAATTCCGTCGCATCAATCTCTTTGACAAGCATGACTGAACCTCTCGAATGCGTTTCTGGCGAAAAAGCCGATCAGAATAGTATATTATTATGTCCTCATATAATCAAATGACCGCACCTGCTGCGGTTTTGTTTCACCCCAGGTTTCGGCTACATTGCTCTAATCCGTCAATCCGACTGCGCCCGCCGCCATGCAACATCTGCCCATATTTTTCGATGTAAATCAACAACCTTGCACCGTTATCGGCGGTGGCGAGATTGCCACCCGCAAGGTCGCCCTGCTGCGGCGCGCCGGCGCCCGGGTGCAAGTGGTGGCCCCCGAACTGTGCCCGGCCCTCACCCGCATGGCCGAGAATGGCGAAATCGAGCACCAGGCCCGCCCTTACCAGGAATCCGACCTGGACGAGGCCGTGCTGGTGATCGCCGCGACAAATGACCTGGCACTCAATCGCGAGATCGCCCGAGCCGCGCGCGCACGCCGCATCCCTGTCAACGTGGTGGACAACCCGACCGACGGCAACTTCATCATGCCTTCGATCATAGACCGCTCGCCGGTGGTCGCGGCGGTATCCACCGGCGGCGCCTCGCCGGTGCTGGCACGACTGATCCGCGCCCGGCTCGAATCGCTGATCCCCGCCGGCTACGGCCGCCTGGCGGAGCTGGCCGCACGCTTCCGCGACCGGGTCAAGCAGGCGATCGCCGATCCCGACGAACGCCGTCGCTTCTGGGACCGCATCCTCCAGGGCGGCGTGGCCGAGCGCGTCTTCTCCGGGCACATGGCAGAGGCCGAGGCGCTGATGGAACGTGAACTGGACGACCACCAGCCCGAGAACGGTATGGGCGAGGTCTATCTGGTCGGCGGCGGCCCGGGCGACCCCGACCTACTCACCTTCCGCGCCCTGCGCCTGATGCAACAGGCCGACGTGGTAGTTTACGACCGTCTGGTAGCCAAGGCAGTGCTGAACATGACTCGGCACGATGCCCGCCGCATCTACGTGGGCAAGGAGCGGGACAACCACGCCATGCGCCAGGAAGAGATCAATCAGCTGCTGGCCGACCTGGCGAAACAGGGGCACCGCGTGCTGCGCCTGAAGGGCGGTGATCCCTTCATCTTCGGCCGCGGCGGCGAGGAGATCGATACCCTGGCCGAGCAGGGGATACCCTTCCAGGTGGTGCCCGGCATTACCGCCGCCTCGGGTTGCGCCAGCTATGCGGGCATTCCGCTCACCCACCGCGACTATGCCCAGTCGGTTACCTTCGTCACCGGGCATCTGAAAGACAACACCATGAACCTCAATTGGGCGCAACTGGCCCAACCGGCGCAGACGGTGGTGTTCTACATGGGGCTCAAGGGCCTGCCGGTGATCAGCCGCGAACTCCAGGCCCACGGCCTGCCGGGCGACACCCCGGCAGCACTGGTGCAACAAGGCACCACCCATCAGCAGCGGGTGTTTACCAGCACGCTCGCCGAGCTGCCGGTGCTCGCCGAACGCGAGCAACCCAAGCCCCCCACGCTGATCATCGTCGGCGAGGTGGTGCAGCTGCACGAGAAGCTGTCGTGGTTCCGCGCCCCGGAACATTCCGAACAGGGCGCCACCACGCCGGTGGAACCAGGCACGGCGCTGTAAAAGCCGGGGTTCCTGCCGACGAGCGGGTGCACCGATATCCTGACAGGACCAGCGCCCCTGTCAGGGTGTATTCCCATGCCGCTGTCAGCGCCGGCGCCAGTTGCCTTGGCTGTCCTGGAACCACCAGCCGGGCCGCGCCTCCTCGACCCACACCCGGGCAAAGATAGCGCGGATCTGCGGTTCCCACTCCGGGTGGCCGTTGGCGCGCGCGATCTCGCGGTACAGGGCATTGCGGTCGCGGTTATCGGCGGCCACCAGCTTCTTCAACCGTGTACGCTCACGCAGCGATACCAGCTTGAGATCGCGGATGGCCACCAGACCATTGCGGTCGAAACCGATGGCCCCGGCCTGGTAGAAGGGCGCCAGTTGCCGCTGGCGTTGCGCCATACCCTGGCGCAGGCGCCTGATCGCCGGGCTGGAGATGTCGATGTCAGGCTGCGCCGCCGCCTGTGCTGGCGGCACCAGGGCGTCGAGCAGGCCCATCGCCAGGCGCGCCGGCCACTCCGGTGCAAGCTGCGACTGCGGCTTTTCGGCAGGAGCTGCCTCTTTCTTGTCGCCCTTGCCCAATACATCACGCACGATGGTGCGCGCCGCCTCCTCGGCTGCAGCAGCGGGGAAATAGATATTGATGGTGACACAAGAGGCCAACAGCAGGGCCAGCACCGGCCAGGTCAGGATCGCTCGCTTGTTCATCTCCTCTCCTTCTCTCATCGCATCTGCATGCCTTCGACACGAATCGAACGCAATCGTGTCACCAGGTCATTCCAGGCCACCTCGCGATTGCGGCCGATGACGTCGATGCGCGGGATGCCCGCGCCCTTGACCAGATAATACCCTCCCTTGCCGGCCGGGATACCATCGATCCAGGCCCGATCGCCGCGCTGGCGGATACGCAGCTCGATGCGGTCGTAGCCGAAGGTCTTGAACAGGCTCAGGAAGCCAGTGGAGAGCGCACCCGAAACCCCGTTGCCCAACTCGGCCAGGTTCTCCACTGCGCGCTGGCTGATGCGGTGCGGACGGTCATCGTCGGGCGAGGTGAAAAACCGCGCCTCGAAGCGGTCCGGCTGCCAGGCAACCAGGCGCAGGTCGTCGATCTCGCCGTCGAGCCGTCCCTGGATGTCGCCAAAGGAAAAGGTGCGGGTGAGCGCCAGCAAGTCGAGGCGGTGAAGGCGCAGCCGGCCGGTGAGTACCGGTGCGGCGCTGCCAATCTCAGCCAGTGCCAACTCGCCGATCGCGATGCGCCCGTCGAAGGCGTGGATGACGATGTCGCCGTCCACCTTCAGGGTACCAGCCCGGTAGCGGGCGCGCGGGATCTCGGCGTTCACCCGGCCTTCCATGCGCGGCCAGTCCAGGGCCTCGGTGAGCGAGGCCAGCGAGACTTCATGCAGGCGCAGCGAGAAGCCGACCTCGGGGGCCTCGTCGGTCAACAGCCCGGTGGCCTCGGGGATGTGCAGCTTGCCCTCGTGGAAGGGGATCACCAGCGGACGACGCAGGTAGGCCATCCGGCCGCTGGTGTTGAACGCCACCTCGGTGGTACCAAAGGCCAGGCGCCCCAGGCGGAAACCACGCAGGCGCAAGCGACTGTCCGGCGCCGCGCCCTCGGCGCGCCAGTGCAACTCGCCATCGAGACCGTCTATGCCAAACGGCGCCTCGCCTTCAATGCGCAGGCCGTTCAAAGTGAGATCCAGCGCCGTCGCCCGCCCCCGGCGCCAGTGTAGGCGGGCCTGGCCGCTACCGGCCGCGGTCAGTCCCTCGAAGGGGGTATCCAGCAGCCAGGGCTGCCCCCAACGTGCATGCAGGGAGGCCAGATCACCACTCTCGACAGCCAGGTCGGCCTGCAGCAAACCGAAAGGTGCCAGCGCCAGTGTCGCCTCGCCGCTCAGGCGCAACGCCTGACCATCGTCCAGTTGCAGGGTGTCCAGCGTCAATCGGCCCGGTTGCCACGCCCCCCGTGCATCCAGCGCCAGCGGGCGTTTCCTTAGGTCGAAGAACAGAGGATCGCTGTAGACCTCACCGCCATCCAGCGCGAGCGCCAGATTGCCACGCCAGCCCGGCGCGGCGCGGCGCAACGTCAGGCGGACCTCGCCCCGTACGCCCTCGGCTGCCTGCTCGCCGGCTGCATCGCTCCAGGCCAGTTCCTCGAAACGCCCAGTGAAGCCCAGCCGATCCACGCCCTCTGCCCCACCCTCGAGCCGCAGCCGGCCACCGATGTGCCCGCTCAGACCACCCACTCCCAGGTCGCCGAGAGCGGCCACCAGCGGCGGCAGGCGGCCCGGGTCAAGCCGACGCAGGCGCACCCGCAGTGACCATCGCCCGTCGGACAGCACCAGGCGGCCGCGCAGCTGGTCGTCGCCCAGCCGCAGGCCCGAGAACACCAGATCGCCCCGACCATCACCTGCCCAATCGATGGTCAAGGTCAGCCGCTGTCTGCCCCAGGGGCTGTCGCTGATCTCGAGTGTCGCCCCCTCGCAACGCAGGCGCGGCCATGGACGCACTACCCGTGGGCAGTGCAGCTGCACATCGCGCAGCTCGCCCTCCTGCCCGGCCAGGTGCAGGCGCCCGATGTGCAGGGCGAGCGAACGCGTGTCGGACCCATCGAGCAGGCTCAGTCGCAGATCACTGGCCTCGAACGCCGGGTGGGCGATGTCCGCCACGCCGATCACCAGCGAGATCGGCGCACTGGCCAGCGCCACACCGAGTAGCATGGTGGCCAGCAGCACCGCCATCACGCGCCTCACGCCTTGTGGCGACCTTCTCTCCATGCCACAAAGCATAACCGTCCGCCCGATTCCCCGTACAATGCCGGACATGGCCGAACAGATCTTCATCTCCGACCTGCATCTGGCCGAGGAGCGGCCCGAAACCCTGGCATTGTTCGAGCATTTTCTGCGCGAGCGCCCTCGCCCCGGGGACCGTCTGTACATCCTGGGCGACCTGTTCGATGCCTGGATCGGCGACGATGACGATGCCCGGCTGGCCCGTCGGGTGCGCGAGGCGCTGGCTGCAACTCGCGCACGCGGCGTGCAACTCTTTATACAGCGCGGCAACCGCGACTTCCTGATGGGCCAGCGCCTGATGCGTGCCATCGGCGCCACCCTGCTGCCCGACCCCTTCCGCACCGAAGTGGCCGGCGAGCCGACCCTGCTGATGCACGGCGATCTGCTGTGTACCGACGACATCGCCTACCAGAGGGCGCGGCGCCGCCTGCGCAACCCCCTGTTCCAGTGGCTGGCGCTGCGCCGTTCGCTGGACTGGCGACGCGCCCGCGCTGCCGAGTACCGGCGGCGCAGCGGCGAGGTTACGGCGATGACTCCAGCAGACATCATGGACGCCAATCCCGACACCGTGATCGACTATCTGCAACGCCACCAGGCCACCCGGCTGATCCACGGCCATACCCACCGCCCGGCAGTGCATGAGCACCGCCTGGCCGACGGCCACATCGCCTACCGCTACGTGCTCGACGAATGGCACGCTGACCACGCCGCCGCCTGGGTGGCCAACGATCGGGACCTGTGGCGCGAGGAGATCCGCTGAAGGAGGGATGATGGGCACGCTGCGCCTTGCCCATCCTGCAAGGCAAGAGCGCCGAACCCTGCGCAGGATAGGCAAAGGCCCGCAGGGCCGCGCCCATCGATACTCTGTGTTTCAGAGCCGAGCCAGGGAGAAGGCCAGCACCTGGTCGATGTCGTCCAGACCGAGCTGGCACATCAGCAGCCGGTCGATGCCCAGCGCCACGCCGGCACAGTCCGGCAGGCCGTGCTCCAGCGCCGCCAGCAGGGCGTCGTCCACCGGCATGGGGGCCTGACCCGCGCTGCGCCGCCGGCAGTTCTCCTGTTCGAAGCGCTGCGCCTGTTCGGTCGCATCGCTCAGTTCGTGGAAGCCGTTGGCCAGTTCCATGCCCTGCCAGTACAGCTCGAAGCGCGCCGCGGTGCGGCCGTCGGGTGCGAGGCGCGCCAGCGAGGCCTGGCTCGCCGGGTAGTCGGTGACAAAGGTCAGGCCATCACGTCCCAGCAAGGGCTCGATCAAGGTGCTCATCAGCAAGTCGAGCCAACCGTCACGGTCCAGCACCAGCCCCTCGGCGCCGAGCACATCGTGCGCCAGGGCGCAGTCGCGCAGGCCCTCCGCATCGGCCTCCAGGGGGTCGATACCGAGATGGGTACGGAACAGCGCGGCATAGGCGCAGTGTTCCACCGGCAGGTCCTGCTCCAGCGCCGCGCACACCAGCGCCGCCACCTCGTCCATCAGGGCGGCGTCATCGAACCCCGGCCGGTACCATTCCAGCAGGGTGAACTCGGGGTTGTGCCGGGGACCGGCCTCGCCGTTGCGAAAGGCCTTGCCCAGCTGCCAGATCGGCCCACTGCCGGCGGCCAGCAGACGTTTCATGAAGAATTCGGGCGAGGATTGCAGGTAGAGATCCAGCCCGCGGGCATGTCCGGGACCGGTGAAGCGGGTACGCAGGGGCTCGATGGCCGGATCGGTACCGAAGGAGATGCCCGCCAGCGGGGTCTCGACCTCGAGCACCCCACGGGCGGCGAAGAAGGCTCGGATGCGCGCCAGCAGGCGGGCGCGGGCGCGCAGCGTCTCGAGCGAGGCGCCAGGACGCCAGTCGTCCAGATGGCGGCGCCGGTCCATGAAGCGGATCAGTCGTCCTTGGCGCGGCTGACGTATTCGCCGGAGCGGGTATCGACCTTGATCTTCTCGCCGGTCTGCACGAATAGCGGCACCCGCACCACGGCACCGGTCTCCAGCGTGGCCGGCTTGCCGCCGCCACCCGAAGTGTCGCCCTTGAGACCGGGATCGGTCTCGGTGATCTCAAGCACCACGAAGTTGGGAGCCTCGACGACGATCGGCTGACCGTTCCACAGGGTGACGTTGCACACGTCCTGCTCCTTGATCCACTTGACCGCCTCGCCCATGGCGTTGGCATCGGCCTGGTACTGCTCGTAGGTCTCGTTGTCCATGAAGTACCAGAACTCGCCATCGGTGTAGAGGTAGGCCAAGTCACGCTCCATGACATCGGCGGCCTCGACCGACTCACCCGACTTGAAGGTCTTCTCGAGCACCCGGCCGGTCTTGAGGTTGCGCAGCTTGACGCGGTTGAAGGCCTGGCCCTTGCCAGGCTTGACGAATTCGTTCTCGATGATGACGCAGGGGTCGCCATCAAGCATCAGCTTGAGACCACTGCGAAATTCGTTGGTATTGTAGCTAGCCATGACATCCTCGACACAAAGGCACGATAAACCCGTAATGATAACCCCTGACCCCGCGCCATCCCAGCCCGAGAACTGGCAGCGCGAGCTGGCGCGCGCCGTTTCCGATCCGGCCGAGCTGCTGCGTCTGCTCGAACTCCCTGATTCCCTGCTGGACGGTGCACAACGGGCCGCTGGCAGCTTTCCGCTACGCGTCACCCGGCACTACCTGGGGCTGATCCAGCCGGGCGATCCGGACGACCCGTTGCTGCGCCAGGTACTGCCGCTCGACGAGGAAGGGCAAGCGGTACCGGGCTTCGTCGCTGACCCGGTGGGTGACAGTGCCGCCGCGCTGGGCGACGGCCTCATCCACAAGTACCACGGTCGCGCTCTGCTGGTGGTCACCGGTGCCTGCGCCATCCACTGCCGCTACTGCTTCCGTCGCCACTATCCCTATGCGGAAGACAGCGCACTGCGCAACCCGACAGCCGTACTGACACGCCTGCGAAGTATGCCGGAGATCCGCGAGGTCATCCTCAGCGGCGGCGACCCGCTGAGCCTGTCTGATGCTCGCCTGCAAGCCCTGCTCGACGGGCTCGAGGAACTGCCACAGCTGCGACGCCTGCGCATCCACAGCCGCCTGCCCCTGGTGCTCCCAGAGCGGCTCACCGGGGCCCTGATCTCGCGCCTGGCCGCCAGTCGTCTGGGGGTCAGCCTGGTGCTGCACGCCAATCATCCGCGCGAACTCGCCCCCACGTTGCGTCCCGGCCTGCAGGCGCTGCGCGAGGCCGGGGTGACCCTGCTCAACCAGTCGGTCCTGCTGCGCGGGGTCAACGACGACACGGCCATCCTGACCGAACTCAGCGAGGCCCTGTTCGACCACGGCATCCTGCCCTATTACCTGCATCTGCTCGATCCGGTTGCTGGCAGTGCGCATTTCGCCGTTGCCAGCGAAAAGGCCCGTGCCCTGCATCGGCAGTTACGCGCACAGCTGCCAGGTTACCTGTTGCCCCGACTGGTATGCGAGGTGCCCGGGGAGCCCAGCAAACGCCCCATGGAGGCCCCGTAGGCTGCTAGACTTGGGAGCAATCTCCTGAACTGGGAGCGGTGCCGTTGTGCCCACTCAGTAGGGCTGTCCTTCCAGGGAAGGGATGCCACGCTTGGAGATACCGGCAGGCGACTCCAGCGACCGGAAGATGCGAAACACGATGGACAACGAAACACCGACCAGGACTGACAAACGCACTGGCACTGCCAGCACTCTGGGACTGGTCGTGCCGGAACAGTCGCCGCCCCCCCAGGACAGCATGCTACTCGAGCCCAAGGACACGGCCGAATGGATTGCTTCTCTGCCTTTAGCCAACATCGGCGAGACCTCGCGCCAGGTCTATACCGCCCTCCTGGATTTCAATCGCTACGAAATCCCGGACATGGTGCGTGCCAAGGTGGTGGAGCTGTTCCGCCCGACGGTGGACTACGTCTGCCACAACCTGCGAAGACACTACATGGACGTGGGCTTTCCATTGTCCAAGAAGGCCTGGAAGACGGTGGTGTTGGCCCGCGAGCTGCACAACGAACTGGCCACATCGTACAAGATCATCGTGGAGCGAATGCTCTCGGGAACAACCGAACGCTTCGACCGCAAACTGCTGGTGATCGCCCTACACCGCACTCTGCACTATCTGGGGCGGGCCTATCTCCAGGCCAGCCTGGCCTATACCCGGACGCCCGCACAGCTGTGGAAGCAGGTCAACGCAGTGTACGCCTTCTCCCGCCAGAACCATATCCATCGCATCCCGGTGAAAATGAAGATGGAGAATTTCAAGGAGGTCTCCACCATAGAAGAGCGCTACAAGGCCTTGCTGCTGTTTGCCGCCACGGCGCCTTCGCGGCTGCGCCAGTCTCACCTGGAACTCACCTTCCACAAGACGCTCGAATGGTCTGGCCAGACGCATTTCCTGGGATTGGACGATAACATCCCGACCAACGGCGCCTTGAACGTGAGCCTGACATCCGACGAGGGACCGATACACAACGCTCTACGTATGCCCATCGCCAGCCGCCATGTCGCCATACTTGACATACGCCCCTTGATCCAGCGACTGCAGGCGGAATACGAAGAAGCCCCGCTCGACGGATCGGGTGACATCCGTCCTGGAAAACCGCTCATCTCGCGAGCCCTGCTGCGACAACTGATCCATAGCTGGCACGCCCCGGCAGAGCGCCAGTTCGTGCGCACCCGGCTGCATTTTTCGCTCCACGTGCTGACCGGTTTCCGTTCGATTCATGCCGCCCTCTCATCCAGCTGCCATCCCTGCCCCCCAAGTGAGGAACTGCCTTCGACCCTCGACAGCAGTCCGAACATCAACATCCCGGCCCTGACCACCGCACACCAGATCAATCCATTGGGCGGCATTGACGAGAGTCAGCTCTCTCTGGCTCCAACCAGTCTCGACCTGCAATCGGGAAATTCTCTGATCAACGAAAACAGCTCCTTGCTGCTCGACGGCAGCCCCCTGCCCGACAATCCCGGCACACCCATCGACTGGCAAGAAAGCCGCATGATCGATTCGGTGGACCTCAGGGGGGTGGAAGTAACCACGCTCAACGAAAGTGCTGGCGGCTACTGCATACAGTGGCTCGCCAAAGACCATCCACGCAAGGTCAAGGTCGGCCAGTTGCTGGGCGTAGGCAACAAGGACAATCCCTTGGACTACAGCCTGGCGGTCATTCGCTGGATGCGCAGCATCAGCCAGGAGCGACTGGAACTCGGCATGGAAGTGATTTCCACCCACGTCCGGGCCACCCATGCGCGCCCGTTAAACCCTGGCAAAAGCAGCAGAAAGGTTCCGAAAAAGATCCCTTGCTTCATTCTGGATTTCCATCACCCGCCGCGTGGGAACGAGAAGCCCAGCCTGGTATTCAACAGCACCTCCTACCCGGTAGGAAGCCAGTTCATCCTAGAGGACCTACCCAGCGACAGGCAGCCCATCCGCCTGACCCGCCTGATCGATTTCAGCAGCGCCTTCGCACGTCTCGGCTTCGAGTTGGCCGCCAATGGGGAAGATTCGGAGGGGGGATCCTCGGAACCGTATAATGAATTCGACAGTCTATGGAATTCGTTATAGCGGACTCAGGCACCCGATGATTTTCCGCCGCGACTACAGAAACAAGCAACATTCATGGTAGCCACCCCCGATTCGGTTTTCCAAATCCTGGACGATGGCGATTCGCCATTGGAGCTACTGATGGTCGGCAGCTCGGCCGAGGAAGCCAGCCGCTGTGCCACTGCCCTGCGCAACAGCGGCCAACCGGTGCGTATGGAAAGCACCGAGACACGCGAGGGCCTGCTGCGCTTGCTCGAGACGGAGCCCGCAGATCTGGTGACCATCAACGTCGACTCGGCAACCTTGCCGCCAGACATCGCCATCGAGATGATCCGCAAGGAAAACCCTGCGGCGTCCATCATCCTGCTGAGCGAAAACCCGCCTGCCTGGGCAGAATATGCCCGCGAGAGCGGCGTGCGGGACCTGCTACACCCCACATCTATCGGCCGTCTTGTCTTCGCCATCCAGCGCGAATACCGCACCCTGCTGCTGCGACAGGAGCTGGCACGCACGCGGCACCAGCTCGCCAATGCCGAACTGCGTTTCCAGAAACTGCTCAATAGCTCACAGGACGCCATTGCCTACATCCACCAGGGTCTGCACATCCAGAGCAACGCGGTCTACCGGGAACTCTTTGGCCTGTCGGCAGAAGACATGGAAAGCATCACCATGATGGATCTGATAGCTCCCGAAGACCGGAACACCTTCAAACGGCTACTCCGACAGGCCGGAGAGAAGGAGGTGTGCCAGAAGCTGCGCTGCCGCCACAGGGACGGCGGCGAGTTCGAAGCCGATATCGAGCTTCACCCCCTGGAGGTCAACGATGAACCCTGTGTCCAGGTGCTGATACGCACCGGCACGACCAACGGCGAACTGCAAGCGCGCATCCGCCAGCTCATCGACCGTGACCCGCATACCCAGTTGTTCAACCGTCATGCCTTCGTACGCGCCCTGGAGCGCATCCAGACAAAGGGCGGTTTCCGTGACAACGCCATGCTGATGAAGATCAGCATCGACAACTTTGCCGAACTGTGCGATCACGAAGGCATCGACAAGGGAGACCGGCTGCTGAAGAAGACCGCCGAGATATTGCAGTCCCATTTCCACGACGACCTGCTCTCGCGTTTCGGCGATCACGAATTTCTGGTTCTCACCCACTCCAGGAAGTCTCCCGACGAGGTGGCCAAGCATTGCCTCGACACGCTTCACGAAGGTTCGATCCAGAGAACCTGCGAACTGTCGGAACCGCCTGAATTCAGCCTTGGGGTCGTCACCTCCAACCAGGCGAGGAATCTCAGCGCCCTTGAGCTCATCCGCCGTTGCCGACGCGCCGTGCGCCATACACGTACCGAACGAGAGCCAGCCCGCCAATCGGCCAGCACGTTCAACGATAACGGCCCGGAAGAACCGGCCGCCCCCGAGGTCGACGCCAAGATTGTCGACCTGATCGACAGCGCCCTGGAACACGATGGGTTCCGGCTGCTCTACCAACCCATCGTGAGCCTGGAAGGTGATACACGAGAGAACTACTCGGTCTTCGTGCGACTGCCGGACAACAATGGGGTCGAACGCGAACCCGCCTGGTTTTATCAACACGCCAGTCGCAGCCAGCGCCTGAGCGAGATCGACCGCTGGGTCATCCGCCGTGCCATCAGCGAGCTCTCCCGCCACCGCAGCATCGGGCGCAAGATCAATTTCCACATCACCCTGTCTCACGACGGTGCGCTGGATGATTCCATGCTGCTCTGGGTGTGTGACTGCCTGCGCGAATTCAAGGCCAAGGGGGCCTGGCTGTATTTCCAGTTCGATCTGGAGTTGTTGCAGAAACGCCCGCCCAAGCTGATGCGCCTCATCCAGGGCCTGAAGAAAATCAACTGCCGAATCAGCTGCAATGGCATCAAGGACGATTTCACCCACCACGATCTGCTGCAGCACTATGCCGTGGAATTCGTCCGCCTCTCACCGGAATTGACCAGGGACCTGGCCTCTGATGCCAAGCGCCAGGAGCGCCTCGCCGAGCTCAACGCCGGACTTCAACAGGCAGGCATGAAAACCGCTGCCACCGGCATCGAGGATGCCAATACCCTGGCCGCGCTCTGGAACATGAACGTCAACTACATCCAGGGATATTTTCTGCAGGAACCCGCCCCGCAGATCGACGTCATCGGCAACGAATGAACGCCAGAGGCAGGAAGCAATAGAAGCCTGTCACCAGGGCATGAAGGCATTCATGATCCGCATCGGCCGCCCCAAGTCCCGGTTCATGCGATACATGTGAAGATTCATCCCCTGTGCGGCAGCATTCAGTGCACCGGTGGTGCGGGTCATGTCACGCATCGACTGGTCCATGGAATGAATGTTGGCCAGCATGGGCTCGAGCGTGCCCACCTTGTGATCGATGGACGCCAGACTCACCGTCATGGCACGCACATTGGTTGTGAGCTGCCCCATGTTCTTGGCGACCACCTGCATGTTGCCCGCAAGGGTGGTCATATTGCGATCGACACTGATGGCCAGGTAATGCACATCACGTTGCAGGTTGTAGATCAGGTAGAAACCGTAGAGCGCCAAAACGATGAAGGCAAACAGGGAAGGGTAGATGATCAACTCCCAGCGCCTTGCGCTGGACTCGAACACCTCGGAGAGGCGCGCATACTCATCTTCGTGTGAGACCGCCTTCGGGGCTTCGCTCTCCTGTTCACTCATGGGTCGACATCCGGATGAAAATCAGCATGGAAAATAACACAGGAAGCCCTAAATCACACTAACATCAGTAAAGACAAGGCTCTCCTGAGCTCCCCCGGAAGCGGAGATTGACCAGAGATCACGGAAGGAGCTTCCGAGCAGAAGGCGTGAAGCACGCCCCCCACCGGGATACGCTGTTTCTGGCCGGTGCGGGAGCATGATCTCACTGAACGCTCAGTTCGCGTGCACGCGGGTCCCCCGCCTTCTCCAGCCACTCGACGATTTGCACCAGCTGCTTGCGATCACCCACGGCACGCAGGCGCACGCCAGCCTCGTAGTAGGCGTCCAGCGCATCACGGGTGCGCCCCATGGACTGGTACAGGTTGCCCAGCTCTCCAAAACCATTGGCATCATCGGGCCGCATTTGCAGGTACCGCAGGTACAGCACCTCAGCCTTCTGCGGCTGGCCGTTCCAGAAGGCGGCCCGGGCACGCTTGAGCAAGGCATCTGCCGGCAGGCGGATCTCCTCCTCGCCAAGCGGACGCAGTCGCGGCAGCATCCGGGATGTCTCCGGGGAGTGAGCCCCTGCGGGACGCTGTGCAACGGCGCGCTCCTCCGCCATCAGTAGGCGGAACTGTCGGCGGGACATCGCGCCTGCACCAGTACCCCCCGTCGTTTCCGTCCCTTCCCCTGCCGGGGCTACGACACTATCCGACGGGTCCAACTCGTCTGCCAGGGACGGCTTGTCCACGCCCTTCACCGGCGTTGCCGTCGTTGTCTCGGTGCCTCCAGCGGCAGCAACGCCCTCTGTCACCGTCTGTTCGGACAGCCCGAACAAGGGCCCACGAAACAACACCGCCACGAACAGAAAGGCGAGAAACCCGATCGCGACCAGGTGACAGGCCAGCCAGTTGAGCACTTGCCCAGACCAGCGCCACATGGCTCAGCCCAGCAGATCCGGGTACAGGGCCGCGGCCAGGGCGTTCCACTCCGCCGCCCCCTTGCCGCGCGGTTGCTGCTCGAACACCGCCAGCCCCTCGCTGAACGAACGCCGATAGACGGTGCGCTGTGCCAGCCGCGGTTTCAGGTAACGAATCCCCGGCAAGCTAATCAGCGCCGCGGCCGCCTCGTCAGACTCGCGAATGGCATGGTGGGTATCAGCGCGATTGATGAACCCCAGCACCTCGATGTCACGATCGCCTGCATTGGCAGCCACAAAACGCAGAAAACGCTGAGTAGACCAGATATCCGCCTGGCTGGGCGGCACCGGGACCAGGATACGGTCGGCCACTGCGATGGCCTGCTTGAGATTGTCCATGGACGCGGTGCCGACATCGATCAACACCTGTTCATACTCGGCCAACGCCTCGGCAGACTTCAGGACATCAGCCTTCAGTCGGGGCACCGTCGGGTGATAGCCCTCCTCTGCCCGTACCATCAACACATCCGAAAGCGTCGCCTGAGGATCGGCATCGACCACCGCCACCTCGCTATCCGCCAGCTTCAACCAGATCGCCAGGTTGAACGTTACCGTGCTCTTGCCCGAACCGCCCTTCAGGCTGCCAATCATGGTGATCACCGACGGCTCCTCGATCGTTTCAGCTACCGCACCAGAAACAGTCACTGCCCCATGGCATGCCGGCCAGCGGCCTCCATCCCGGCAGAAAACCGCCCCAGGAGGACCGCCGGCTGCCGACCCCGTACCTGCGATAGGTGAGGCCCGGCCTGCGGCGGGTGAAGTACGGATCGGACCAGGCGTTGCCGGCTGGCATCACGCCCCAGGGCGTCAGTGTCAGGGCTGGCCCGGGCGGGGGATAAGGTCCCGACCACAAAGGCATGGGATACGGCTGTCCCAGCGCACCGCGGACCGGAACGCCCGGATAGGGCGGTGGATAGTAGCCCAGCGGCGGGTACGGATAAGGCCCGCGCGGCACCGGGCCAGTCACGGGGAAAACCGGGCGCGGCGGCGGCAAGTGACGATAACGCGGTGGCGGCGGAGGCGCGGGCCGATAACCTCGCGCCCAGGCGGCGGCCGGCGGCATCCAGGCATGGGCCGGACGCGGCAGACGATATTGCGGCACCGGCGGGACCGGCGGGCGGCGCGGCGCAACCAGCGGGAGACTCACTGGCCGCCAGGCATACTGACGTGCAAAGGCCGGTGCCGCCGGCGGTGGTGGTGCGGGCGGCATACCCATGCTGACGAAAGGCTGCCCCGGATAAGGTGTCATCGGCCGGGAGGGTTGCCAGGCAGCGGCCGGAACCGGCCGGAACCGTGGCTGCACAGGCGGCGGTGGCGGCAGCGGGGCGACAGGCGCTTGCGGCAGTGCCCGTGGTTGTATGGCCTCGGGCCGCCACTGCATCGCCTCGGCGGCCAACGTCACTTGCACGGGGACCAGGCTCACCAGGCAGGACAGAAACAGCTTCCTGATGCGTTCGACTTTCATTCTCACCTCTCGTTGCCACCCCCTAGCCTACCGGTAGGGCCAGTAGGGCGGGACATAGGGCCACGGCGTATAGGGTGCCAGTGGTGGGGGTACATTGGGCGTTACGGTACCATAAGATACCCCCCAAAAGGGCAAGGGAATTGGCGGGAAGGGCATCATGACCGGCCATCCCCAGCTTACTGGCGTATAGGGCGAGGCCGCATACAGGGGATAAGGGCCAAACCAGGCAGACTGCGTTCCTGACACCTCCCCCGAGTCACCGATGTGTGGGCGTGCAAACGGTCGGAACTGCGCATGCGCGTCGGCTTCCGCAGACCCTGTGCCCGAGCGGGGCTCGGCAGCGCCCGGCGCAGCCGGGATGTCCGGGCGAAAACGGGCCACGGGCTGATACCAGGCGCCAAGGGTCGAATCGGTCACGCGCCGGGGCCACACCGATTGACGCTGAGCCAGTACTCCGTTCACTGGCCGGAACGTGGTCCGCTGCACTTCGGGTGCCAACCAGCGCCCGGGGATGGCAGCCATAGCAGCGCTGGCGCTAAACGCCACCCACCATGTCAACACCAAAAGTGCCGATCGCCAGCAGAGCCACACCCCGAAATTCGCCGCTGTCACCCTGCGAGCCATGCCCTTCACGAGACCCGAACGAAGGTGTCCACAGCCTCTCGAACGGGGCGACATGCGGGCATTTCAGGCCACCCCGTGCATACGCATTCAACCCAGGCCGTCGTCGCTGAGATTGTCGGGCGCCTTGAGGCGGATACCGCGCCGCGTACGACCATTCTCGGTCTTGCCTTCCTTGCCGACGGACTGCGGGGAAGCCGACGAGGCCTCTCCGCCCTGCTTCTCGACCGTCACCTTCTTCGAGGCCGCTTTTTTAACCGTCTTCTTGGCCGCCGCCTTCTTCCTTGCACCGGCCTTTTTCGCAACAGCCTTCTTCCGAGTGGCCTTCTTGGCTGCCTTTTTTCGAGTGGCAGTGCGACGCACTGTGACCTGCTCCATCGCCTGTCCGGCATCGCCGTCCGACGCCTCCCCGGTTTCCTGCACCGTCGCAGGCTCGACTGACGACGTTAGCGCATCGACCGCCTCACCCATCGAGGCCCTGTTCATCTCTTCCGCCGGTCTCTCCGTTGCAGAGCGCTGCACTGGAGAGGCGCCTTCCCTTGCGGTCTCTTCCACCCCGCTCTTCGGCTGCGCCTCGGCCGTGCTGGTATCCGCTGCGGGAGCGGTCGTCCCAGGCTGCTCGGCAACCGGGGAACCGGCCGACACCGGGACACGCCCGTCTTCGTTGCTGGCCACGGGCGCTGAAGTCGCCTCGCGTGTGCGGCGCTCGGCAATCCAGCGCCAGGCCGAAGTGATCATTCCGGTCATCGCGAGCAACGCAGTCATCAGCGCCCCCCACAGGCGCACCCACAGCGGGGTGCCGGTCGCCGGCTCTTCCTCCGCCGGATGGGTCTGACCGGGCAGCAGGCCCTGAGCGGCGCAATCCACGTTGGCCACCTCGCACAGGGCATCGGCCGCCTTGACGCAGCCCAGAGGAATCACGATGAGCGTCAGGATGGTGGACACCAGCACCCCGGAGGCCAGCGAGATGGCCATGCCCTGGAAGATGGGATCGAAGAAGATCACCGAGGAACCGCCTACCAGCGCCAGTGCGGTGATCAGGATGGGCCGGGTCCGGGTCTTGCATGCGCTGATCACCGCCTCGACCACGCCCACCCCAGCATGCAGGCGGTGCACCGAGAAGTCTACCAGCAGGATGGAATTGCGCACGATGATGCCGGCAAGCGCAATCCAACCGATCATGGAGGTCGCAGTGAACTCGCCGCCCCAGCCCATCTGGAAGAACAGCATGTGCGCCGGGATGATGCCCAGCAGGGTCAGGGGAATGGGCGCCATGATCAGCGCCGGAATGCGAAAGTTGCCGAACTCCCACACCACCAGGATGTAGATCAGGCCCAGCGCCGCGATGAAGGCTAGCCCCATGTCGCGGAAGGTTTCGTAGGTCACGGTCCATTCACCCGCCCACTCGAAGGCCGAGTGTTCGTCGGTCGGCGGTGGACCGGTCCAGTAGATGCGATCACACAGACTCACACCGTCAGGCGTCTCACAGCCCAATTCCTGGAGCTTGTCCTGAACCTCGAACATGCCATAGATGGGGGCAGCCAGCTTGCCGCCAACATCCGCCACTACGTATTCCACCGGCCGCAGGTCCTTGTGGTAAGCGATATGCGACTCGACCTTGCGTACGAAATGCCCCAGTTCGCGCAACGGCACCGTCTTGCCGTCAGGCGCGGCCACCAGAATGTCACCGAGGCGCGAAACATTGGAACGCTCGGCCAGGGGAATCTGGATGATGATGTTGATCGGCTCATGACCCGCGCGCTGCTTGACATCGCCCAGCACATAGCCGCCCAGCGCCATCGCCAGCTCACGGTTGATGGTCTCGACGGTGATGCCACGCCGCTGGGCCTTTTCGTAGTCGATCTCGAAATGCCAGTAGTCGTAGGGCTCGCGCATGTAGTTGTCGACATCGACTAGGTTATCGGTCTGGCGGAAGATGTCGGTGAGCATGGTGGCCACCGCACGCCGGGTCTCGCCGTCCGGTCCGTGCACCTCGGCCACCACCGATTGCAGCACCGGCGGCCCCGGCGGCATCTCCACCACCGCGAAGGTGGCGCCGCTGCCCTCGATCAGCTCACGCACCTGCTCACGCGCATCCACCGCGATCTCGTGGCTGGAACGCTCACGCTCATGCTTGTCGAGCAGCTCGAGCTGAATCTCGGCCTGCCAAGGCTGATTGCGCAGATAGTAGTGGCGCACCATACCGTTGAAGTCAAAGGGACGGGCGGTGCCGACATAGATCTGCGCGTCCACCACCTCAGGCATGCGCCGCAGGCGATCGGCGATGCGGTGTGCCATGTTGCCGGTGACCGCCAGCGCGGTGCCCTCGGGCATGTTGAGCACCACCGAGAACTCGGGCTTGTTGTCCAGCGGCAGCATCTTCACTGCCACCCACTTGAAATAGAACAGGCTGCACGCCAGCAAGAAGGCGCCCCACATGCCCAGCTTGAACAGGCGCGCGCGACGTGGACTGCGGATCATCGGGATCAGGATGCGGCGGAACAGCCCGTCGAGCCACTCGGCCTCCTTGTGCTCGCGCTTCTCGGCCTTCTTCAGGTAGTCCATGGTCGGCCGCAGGCGGCCGTGAATCGCCAGCCAGGGTGTGAACACGAAAGCCGCGAACAGCGAGATGGCCATGGCCACCGAACCCAGCACCGGGATCGGCAGCATGTAGGGGCCCATCATGCCGGACACGAAGCCCATGGGCAGCAGGGCGCCGATTACGGTACCGGTGGCGAGGATGGTCGGGTTGCCCACCTCGCGTACCGCATCCACCGCCGTGGCCATGTCGGTGGTGCCGGCCTCCAGCCATCGCCGGTAAATGTTCTCCACCACCACGATGGCGTCGTCCACCAGAATGCCGATAGAGAAGATCAGCGCAAACAGCGATACCCGGTCGATGGTGAAACCGAGCAGCCAGGCGCAGAGGATGGTGAACAGCAACACCACCGGGATCACCAGCAACACCACGATTGCCGGCTTGAGCGCCTTGAACGCCAGCCACACCAGCACGAACACGATGGCGGTGGCGATGAACAGCTTCTTGATCAGGGCATTGACCTTGTCGTTGGCGGTCTTGCCATAGTTGCGGGTGATGGTGACGTTGACATCGTTGGGGATCAGCGTGCCCTTGAGCGAGTTGACCCGGGCGATCACCTCGTTGGCCACCTTGACTCCGTTGGTGCCCTTCTTCTTGGCCACCGCGATGGTCACCGCCGGCACCGCCACCGCGCGGTTCAGGTCGCCACTGGCCGCCCCGGAATAGAAGGCGACCAGCTGCTTCGCGTCCTCGGGCCGCTGGCGCACATCGGCCACGTCGTGCACATAGACCGGCACCCCATTGTGCACGCCCACCTGCAGCTCACGAATATCGTCGACGGTCTTCAGGAAGGCACCAGAGACCACCAGCAGGCGCGAACCACCGGCCTCCACGTCCCCCATCTGCTGTTCCATGTTGGCCGCCTGGATGGCCTGCGCCACCTGCCCCAGGCTGAGCCCGAAACCCGCGAGCCGCTCGGGATAGACCTCGACGATCACCTGTTCGGCGCGACCACCGACCACGAAGCTGGTGCCGGTCTCGTGGATCTCGTTGAGCCGTTGCAGCACCGACTGCGCCAGACGCCGCAGCTGCGAATCGTCCACGTCCGGCACGCCGTCCTGATTGTAGTCCTTCTCCGACCACAGGGTGATGGTCACCACCGGCACGTCGTCGATGCCCTTGGCCTTGACCAACGGCGGCAGCACACCCGGCGGGATACGATCGTGATTCGAGGCCAGCTTGTCGTTGACCTTGACCAGCGAGGGCGCCATCTCCTCGCCCACCTCGAACTGCACGGTGACCACGCCGCGCCCGCGCTCGGCAGCAGAATAGACGTGCTTGACCCCGTCGATCTCGTACATCAGGCGCTCCAGCGGCTGCACCGCCAGCGCCACCACCTGGTCGACGTCCGCGCCCGGATACTGCACGAACAGGTCGATCATGGGTACCGAGATCTGCGGGTCTTCCTGGCGCGGGGTGATCAACAGGCCCAGGATGCCCAGGCCAAGCATGGCGATGTACAGCAGCGGCGAGAGTGGAGAATTGATGAAGAAGCGGGTGATGGCTCCAGCGATGCCGAGGCGGTGCTCCTCGGCCTGCACGCCCGATTCCCAGTCCGGCTTGGTGTCGATCTCACTCATGCGTCTGCATCAATCCTGCTGGCTGACCGCCCGAGGCGGCATGCACGGTTCGGACGGCTTTCAATCCGCGGAAGCCTCGGGCTCGGCCGACTTCTTCGACTGTTCGAGGATGGAAGGCCCCGGGTTCACATACACCCGGTCCCCCTCTGCGATGCCCGACAACACCGTGGTCATGCCGTTGGGCAGGCGCCGGCCTTCACGAATCATGCGCAGCTCGGGCCGACCCTCGGCATTCTGCACATAGACCACCGGCAGGTTGCCGCGGTAGATGATGGCCGTGGTCGGGACCGCCGGCAGCCGCGCCATGCTCGCCGCCTGCGAGGTATCGGGGATCATCACCTTGGCGTACATCCCCGGCTTGGAGACTCCCTGGGGGATGTCGAGCTTGACCTTCACGGTATGCCGCTGCACGTCCGCCATGGGGTAGATCTGGGCCACGCGGATGTCCACCGGGTCGGGGTGGTCGTCGAAGGTGGCGGCGCGCGAGAGGATCATCATCGGCTGCAGCCCCTGGGCCAGCCGCGCCGGCAGGTCCACCTCGATCTGCAACCAGGTGATGTCGGCGAAATCGAGCAGCGGCTGCCCCGGCTGCACGGTATCGCCTTCCTCCACGTACTTGTGCATGATCACGCCATCGAAAGGCGCCAGGCTCTTGGTGTCGCGCAGCTTGGCGTCGATGGCACGGATCTCGGACTCGGCCCGCAGCATGGCGCTGCGTGCCTGCTCAATGCGCGTGGTCGAGGCATACAGGTCGGCCTGGCGCTCGGCGTCACGGTCACGCTCGCCGAAGAAATCCTCGGCCGCACCGGTGAACATCTGGTCGAACAGGTTGGGCAACCCCATACCGCCGGGCGCGGACTTGGACTTGGGGGACCACAGCTCGCGCGAATACTGCACCCCGGCATTGCGCAGCTCGGCCTCGGCAGCAGTGTACTGGGCATAGGCGGCGGCACGCTTGGCCAACAGCTCGTCCTCGTCGAGCGCCACCAGCAAGGTGCCTTCCCCGAAGAAATCACCCTCCACGCCGGCGACAAACTTGACTCGCCCCGGCAACTGGGCCGCCAGCGTGACCTGGCGATAGGGCACGACGGTACCGCCGATGGCCACGGTCGGCTGCTCGGTGGACGCCTTCACTTCGAAAATCTCTGCGGAATCTCCCGTATCGGCGAGTACCGGGCCAACCAGACTCATTACGCCTATGACAGCGGCTGTCAGGATACTTCGCATGCTCTTTACAGGTCCTTGTTGCGCAGTTTTGGGAGGAGACCCGCCCGGGGTCTGGAGCACAGATTCCGCGCCGGGAACAGCCATTTTCGGAACCGCATGTGCGCGCGATTATCCCCCAGCGAGGGATGCCAATGCAATTGACCGTTGTCAGCATGGATTATTAAAAAAACCCAATCGGCGGCACCTTCCACCTCCGCCCCCTGTTCAGGGACCGCCAGCCCGGGCTACCATCGACTGCACCGCCCGACGGAGCTATGGATGGAACAGCATGAACAGCAGTAACGTCATCGAACATCGCCTCAAGCAGCTCGAAACCCACCTTGAGCAGGAAAACCCGGTCCTGCTCAACGCGGTCCAGAGTTTCCGCAAACTCGACCTGGTGACTCGCCGCATGGGCCTGCTTGGCGACGACGAATCGCACGCCACCCAGATCCCCTGGTGGCCCCTGATCTCGGTACTGGGCACCTTCTCGGCGGGCAAGTCGACCTTCATCAACGACTATCTGGGCGAGAAGCTCCAACGTAGCGGCAACCAGGCAGTGGACGACCGCTTCACCGTCATCTGCTACAGCAATCGGAAGGAATCGCACACCCTGCCGGGGGTGGCGCTGGATTCCGACCCGCGCTTCCCGTTCTACAAGATCAGCGCGGAGATCGACAAGGTCGCCGCCGGCGAGGGTTCACGCATCGACGCCTACCTGCAGCTCAAGACCTGCGGCAGCGAGCACCTGCGCGGCAAGATCATCATCGACTCGCCTGGATTCGATGCCGACGCCCAGCGCACCTCCACCCTGCGCATCACCGATCACATCATCGACCTGTCCGACCTGGTGCTGGTGTTCTTCGACGGCCGCCACCCCGAGCCCGGCGCGATGCGCGACACCCTCGATCACCTGGTGGACAAGACCATCCACCGGCCGGACTCGGGCAAGTTCCTCTACATTCTCAACCAGCTCGACACCACCGCGCGCGAGGACAATCCCGAGGAGGTCGTTGCCGCCTGGCAGCGTGCCCTGGGCGAACGCGGGCTGACCGCCGGGCGTTTCTTCACCATCTTCAGCAAGAGCGCCGCCAACCCCATCGAAGACCCGGCACTGCGCGATCGCTTCGAGAAGAAACGCGACACCGACCTGGCCGAAATCTATGCGCGCATGCAGCAGGTCGAGGTGGAACGCGCTTACCGTATCGTCGGTAGCCTGGAGAAGACCGCACGCGACATCGAGGAAAAGACCGTTCCCGCACTCGTCGAACTGATCCACGCCTGGCGCCGCCGCACCCTGATCGGCGATGCCGTGGTTCTGGCCCTGGCCGGCGGACTGCTCCTCTACGGCTACCTGAACACCGGGCTGCCGCAAGCGGCCTGGGACTGGCTGAACCAAAGCCCGTTGCGCCTGTTTCTGGGCGCCCTGGGCACCTGGCTGACCTGGCTGGGCCTGCACTTCGGGATCCGCAAGCTGGCTGCGCGCTCGCTGCGCGGCATGGCGCAGCGTCTGGCCGTCGAGCGTGGCATCCGCGGCAACCTGCTGGGCGCCTTCCTCGCCAACACCGTGCCCTGGCGCAGCATCTTCAGCAAGAAGCCGCGCGGCTGGGCACGTCGGGACCGGCGACGCATCGCCGAGGTGCTGGAAGACACCGACCGCTACGTGCAAGATCTCAACGACAGCTTCACCAACCCCTCGGGCCGGGCACCCGTCGATCTCGAAGCCCAAACAGCGGCACCCGAGTCGCTGGTCGCCAGCAGCGGGGAATGAGCGCGCGCATCGGCATCGACCTGGGCGGCACCAAGATCGAGGGCGTGCTGCTGCATGCCGACGGTCGGCTCGAACCCCGGCGGCGCGTCGCCACCCCTCAGGGCGACTACCAGGCCATCCTGGACGCCATCGCCGGACTGGTCGATCACCTGGACCCCTGCGGTCGCCTGCCGGTGGGCATCGGCACCCCGGGTGCGCGCTCGCCCGAAACCGGCCTTCTGCGCAACAGCAATTCCACCTGCCTCAACGGCCGCCCCCTGCTGGACGATCTGCAGACCCGGCTCGGCAGGCCGGTGCGCCTGGCCAACGATGCCGACTGCTTTGCCCTGTCCGAGGCCTCGGACGGGGCGGCAGCCGGGGCACGCAGCGTGTTCGGGGTAATCATCGGCACCGGCACCGGCGCCGGCATCGTCATCGACGGCCGCCTGCTCGCCGGCCCCAACGCCATTGCCGGCGAATGGGGACACAACCCCCTGCCCTGGCCCGCGCACGACGAGCTCCCCGGCCCACCCTGCTACTGCGGCCGACATGGCTGCATCGAGACCTTCCTCTCCGGCCCCGGCATGGCGCGTGACCACGGCACCGGCGAGGACAGCCGTGCCATCGTGGCTGCCGCCGAGGCCGGCGATCCACGCGCCCGTGCCACCCTGGACCGCTACCACGATCGGCTGGCACGCGCCCTGGCCTCGGTCATCAACCTGCTCGACCCCGAGGTGATCGTGCTCGGCGGCGGCATGGGTCAGATCCGCTCGCTCTACACCGAGTTGCCCCGGCGACTGCCGTCCTACCTGTTCTCGGACACCCTGCGCACCCGCATCGTGCCGCCCCGCCACGGCGATTCCAGCGGCGTGCGCGGCGCCGCCTGGCTGTGGACCCCTGAAGAAGTACGGGAATTCGCGTAATCGGGCGCCGCATCCATTAAAATCAACATATTCCCTCACGGGTAGAAGCCCATGAAACCGCAAACCGTCAACACGCCCAGCCCGCACATCGAGGTGCCACCACACCCGCAGTGGCCGATGCTCTCGCCCGCCGAGCGCGAGGCACTGCGCGAGCACATCAAGCAGCTCATGCGCGAGCGCGATGCCGTGCTGGTAGCCCACTACTATGTGGACGGCGAGCTGCAATCGCTGGCCGAGGAAACCGGTGGCTGCGTGGCCGACTCGCTGGAGATGGCCCGCTTCGGCGCGCGTTCGGATGCCCGCACCCTGGTGGTCTGCGGCGTACGCTTCATGGGCGAGACCGCCAAGATCCTCAACCCCGAAAAGACCGTGCTGATGCCCGACCTGGGCGCCACCTGCTCGCTCGACGAGGGCTGCCCGGCCGAGGCCTTCAGCGCCTTCTGCGACCAGCACCCCGACCGCACCGTGGTGGTGTATGCCAACACCAGTGCCGAGGTGAAGGCGCGCGCCGACTGGACCGTGACCTCGGGCATCGCACTCGACATCGTGCGTCACCTGCACGAGCGCGGCGAGAAGATCCTCTGGGCGCCGGACAAGCACCTGGGTCGCTACGTGCAGCGCCAGACTGGAGCGGACATCCTGCTGTGGGACGGCAGCTGCGTGGTGCACGAGGAGTTCAAGGGCTTCGCGCTCGAACGCCTGCGCCGCCTGCACCCCGAGGCAGCGGTACTGGTGCATCCCGAATCGCCTGACGAGGTAGTCAGCCAGGCCGACGTGGTCGGCTCGACCACCGCGCTGATCAAGGCGGTGAAGGAACTGCCCAACGAGGAGTTCATCGTCGCCACCGACGACGGCATCTTCTGGAAGATGCAACAGGCCGCCCCCGGCAAGAAACTCATCTCCGCGCCCACCGCCGGTGAGGGTGCCACCTGCGAGTCCTGCGCGCACTGCCCCTGGATGGCCATGAACGCCCTGCACAACCTCGAGACCGCCCTGCGCGAGGGCCGCGGCGAGATCCACATCGACGAGGCGGTCCGCCAGCGTGCGGTGGTCTCCATCCAGCGCATGCTGGACTTTGCCGAGCGACGCGGCTGATTCAGACCTTGAACCCGGCGCGGGCCAGCAGCGCCAGGTCCACCCCGCCGCTGCCGGCCTCGGCCGCGCGCTCGCCCAGCAGCAGGCGTTCCAGGTAACGGGCCAGCAGGTCGACCTCCAGGTTCACCTGCCGGCCCGGCGCGTACTCGTCCATGATGGTCTCCTGCAGGGTATGGGGCACGATGTTCAGCTCGAACACCGCGCCATCCACCGCGTTCACCGTCAGGCTGGTGCCATCCACCGTGATCGAACCCTTGTGCGCGATATAGCGCGCCAGCTCGTGCGGCGCGCGTACCCGGAAACGCACCGAGCGCGCATCATCGTGGCGCTCCAGGATCTCGCCCAGCCCGTCCACGTGTCCCGACACCAGGTGTCCCCCCAGGCGGGTCTGCAGGGTCAGCGCCTTCTCCAGGTTCACCCGACTGCCGGGGCGCAGGCTGCCCAGCGAGGTCAGCGACAGGGTCTCGTTGGAGACATCGGCGGCGAAGCCATCACCCGGCAGCTCGACGGCGGTCAGGCACACGCCATTGACCGCGATACTGTCACCCAGGGCCACGTCGTCCAGATCCAGCTTGCCGGTGGCGATGTGCAACCGCAGATCACCTCCACGCGGCTCCAGGCGGCGCACTTCTCCGATGGCCTGAATGATGCCGGTGAACATTGCGATCCTCTCTTGTCGTTCGAATGGCCTGCCAGTATAGGCCATGGCCCACCTGTCCGGCGCCCCCTCTTGAAATCCCGGCCAGTGTCCCTATCTGCACCGCGAGACAAGACGAGGCTTCGGAAAAAGGAGGACAAGATCATGACGGCATTCGATTTTTCTCCCCTGTTTCGCGCAGCCATCGGCTTCGACCGCCTGACCGACGCGCTGGAGGCAGCGCGCCGTGCGGATACCGAGGGATGGCCGCCCTATGACATCGAGCTGACCGGCGAGGACCAGTACCGTATCAGCATGGCGGTGCCGGGCTATTCTCCGGAAGAGCTGGACATCGAGGTGAAGGAAAACCGCCTGCGCGTAGCCGGCCGCCGCAAGGAAGGACAACAGGACCGCAAGTACCTGCACAAGGGCATCGCCCAGCCGGCCTTCGAACGCGTGTTCCAGCTCGCCGACTATGTGCAAGTGACCGGCGCCGAGGTGAAGGATGGCTTGCTGCATATCGATCTGGTGCGTGAGGTGCCCGAGTCGATGAAACCGCGGCGCATCGAGATCCGCACCGCCGGCCAGGAAGGCAAGCTGATCGAGGGCCAGGCCGATCGCGTCGAGGACGAGAACAAGGCAGCCGACGCGGCCTGATCCCGCATCGCGTATCATCACCCCGCTCCGGCGGGGTTTTCTTTAACCTGCCACCCATGCCAATCTGGGGAAGACGCCATGCAACGCCTGCTGCTCACCATCATCCTGCTGCTCGGTCTGGTCGCCGCCGCACCCGCCGCGCTGCCGGTGGCAGTGGGCGGAGAGCCCCTGCCCAGCCTGGCTCCCATGCTGGAGCGGGTCACCGGCGCGGTCGTCAACATCGCCACCAGCAGCCAACGCAAGCTGCGCCGCCACCCCCTGCTGGACGACCCCTTCTTTCGCTGGTTCTTCGAGGGCATCCCCCAGGAACGGCAACGACAGAGCCAGAGCCTGGGATCGGGCGTCATCGTCGATGCGCGCAAGGGCCTGGTACTGACCAATCACCACGTGATCGAGGAGGCCAACGAGATCCGCGTGACCCTCAAGGACGGGCGCAGCTTCCGCGCGCGCCTGCTGGGCAAGGATCCCGAAATGGACATCGCGGTGTTGCAGATCCCGGCCGAGGATCTCACCAGCCTGCCCTGGGGTGACTCGGACAAGCTGCGGGTGGGCGATTTTGTGGTCGCCATCGGCAGCCCCTTCGGCCTCAGCCAGACGGTGACCTCGGGCATCGTGTCGGCACTGGGACGCAGCGGCCTGGGCATCGAGGGTTACGAAAACTTCATCCAGACCGACGCCTCCATCAACCCCGGCAACTCCGGCGGCCCGCTGGTGAACCTGCGTGGCGAGCTGGTGGGCATCAACACCGCCATCCTCGCGCCGGGTGGCGGCAACGTGGGTATCGGCTTCGCCATCCCCGGCAACCTGGCACGCGAGGTGCTGCGCCAGATCGTGGAATACGGTGGCCTCAAGCGCGGCGTGTTCGGCGTCAGCATCCAGAATCTGAGCGGCGACCTGGCGCATGCCCTGGGCCTGGAACGCCCACGCGGCGCATTGATCGCCGAGGTGCGTCCGGGCTCGCCCGCGGAACAGGCCGGCTTGCAGGTTGGCGATGTGGTCACCCACATCGACGATCACGAGATCGCCAACGCCAGCGATTTCCATGCGCGCCTGGGGCTGGCGCGTATCGGCCAGCACATCCGTCTGCGTGTGCTGCGTGACGGCCAACCGCTGATGCTGGACGCCACCATCGCCGATCCCTACGCGGGCTTCGTGCCAGGCGAGCGCATCGCGCCGATGCTCGCTGGGGCCCTGCTCGGCGAGGTGGTGGACGAATCACGCTTCGGACAGAATCCAGGTATCGCGGTGGGCACGGTCACTGCCGGCTCTGCAGCCTGGCACGGAGGCCTGCGTGAGGGCGACGTGATCTACGAGATCAACGGCCACCGGGTCACCAGCATCGAACAGCTCACCCGGCTGCTGCGAAGCACTCCCCGCATCTGGCAAATCAGGCTGCGCCGCGGGGAACGTCTGCTGACTCTGATTTCTCGCTGACCCGGTGCGGTCGGAGCGGCTGCGGCCGCCCCGCGAGAAAGCCCTGCATACAGGCGAATCCCGCCGCGCGTACCCGTCGCAGCGTCTGCTCGTCTTCCACACCTTCGGCCACAGTACGCTGGCCGGTGTCACCGATGAAATCCACCAGGCGACTGACCAGGCGGAACTGCGCCTCCTGGTCGAGTGCACGAATCAGGCTGACGTCGAACTTGACGATGTCCACCGGCATGGTGGTGAGATAGCGCAACGAGGAATAGCCACTGCCGAAGTCGTCGAGCGCCACCAGGAATCCCTGGTTACGTAAATGCAACAGATTGCTGCTGGCCTCTTCCATACGCGTGATCAATGCGGTCTCGGTCACCTCGATGACGATACGAATATCGGACAGGAAGGGGCGGAAAGGCTCCAACGCAGAAACGATGCCGCTGCCCGAGATGGAAGAGGCCGACAGGTTGATCGAAACGCCCGTGCCCGCGGGGATCACCCCCATGTACAGCGCCTGCAACAGCTCGTTCATCACCGCCTGGTCCAGCTCGCGTTCCAGACGGCGCGACTCCACCACCGGCAGGATATCGGCCGGCATCAGCACTTCATCACCATGATGAATGCGCAACAGCGCCTCGTAGTAGCTGATGCACTCATCATCCAGGTTGCGCACCGGCTGGTAGTACAGGCACAAGCCCTCGCCCTTCTCGATCGCCCGATAGACCGCCTCGTTGGCGCTGCTCGAAAATACCGCCCCGGCCTCCGAATCCAACGATTCACGATAAATGGTAATCGCCCCCGTGCTGGGGCGCTTGGAGTGGTACATGGCCACATCCGCCTGTCGCAACAGCACGTTGAGCGGGGTATTCGGGTCTTCGGTCGCCGGCGAGATCCCGATGCTCAGGCGCACGGGTTCCTTGATCCCCAGTTCCTCGCGGAAGGGGTAGCGCGACACCTCCCGCGCGCAACGTGCAGCCACTGCCATGGCCTGGCGATCGTCACAATCGAGCAGCACGCAGACGAATTCGTCCCCCCCAAGGCGGAACAGCTGCTCGCCACGACGCAGTGCCCGTTGCAGGCAACGCACGATCGCCTGCAACACCGCATCGCCGACATCATGGCCATAGGTGTCATTGATGGCCTTGAAATGGTTGACATCACAAAGCATCAAACGCATGGAGCGCTGGTCGCGCTCGGCCAGCGACTGCAAGGTATTCCAGAAGTGCTCGAAGGCTCGCCGGTTCTGTGCCCCAGTGAGCGCATCCAGATGCGCAAGATTCCACAATTCGCGGTTCTTCTCGTCCAGCGCATCGTTCATCTGGGACAGTTCGCGGTGATAGTCGAGCAAGGACTGCTCGGCCATCTCCAGCTCGCGAATCTTCAACACCCCCTCTTCCGAGGCCGACAGGTGCGTGCCATCACCCGTGCGCAGAGCAGCCACCACCTCAAGTACGTGCTGCACGTTGCGCCCTACCATGTGCATGAAGAAATACATCAACGCCATGGTCGGCAGGAGCACCAGCACCCCCAACAGCAGGATCAGGCGCAACAGCAACTCGTCCATGACCTGCATGGCAAACGTCTGGCGCAGATCGAAGCGGGCAGCAGCCACCAGGTCCGCTACCCGTGTCGTCGGTTCCTGCAACACGAAATACAGTGACTGGGGAGCGATCTTGTTGAAGAGGTGCCGCTGCCGGATATTCGGCAACAGGCGAGTACTCAACGCCAGGTATCCCTCGACCTTCGTCGCACCCGTGCGCCGCAGGGGACGAACCAGGATGACCCTGGCATCCTTGCCATCCGGCAGGTAGCGGTCCAGCACGCCCTCCTCGCCCACCGAGCGTGGCAGGCGACTGTCCTCGGACACCGCCAGCGCGCGCCCCTCGGCGTCATAGACCATCAGATCCTCAAAATAGGTATGCAATTCGGCATTGCCGCGAATTCGATGGGTATACCAGTAGGGGAAATGGGTGGGGCTGTGCAGCTGCTGGTATAGCTCGTCCCATTGGGTGAGGCGCTCCGCCTCTTCTTGCAGGATTGCCATCGTGTGATGGATCGTCGCTTCGAGCTCACTGGCGGCAATCTGTTGCTCGCTATCCTGGATGGCTTGTTTGGCGGTCTCGTACTGATGATAGGCAAGCAGGCCGAAAACCACGTAGGTCACGCTCAGCAACAATATCAGCCAGAGCGCATAATGCCGAAAGGAGAAACTGATGCTAGCCATGGCCGTTGCCCGTCAGCTACCGACTGAAAGGACCTGTTTAACCCTATCCTGCAGGTTGAATTGGTGAGCACCGTCGCAGAAGTGACTGGCAACGTCGATGACGCGCAGGTCCACTTCACTCTCACCCATCATGCGAATCCAGCTTGCCTTGAGCCGCTTGTCACCGGATCCCACGATCACACTCAGGAACCTTCGCCTCCACCATGGCGTGCAGCATCTTCTCTGACGACCTGTCGCCCTAGGAATAAAAGGCCGCAGGCGTCGTGACCAGTCACCGCCACATGCCGGCCCGTTCGAGAGAGCTATTCGCCCCGGCGAGCCACACCGCCCGCCCCTCGCCATGCGGATCGTGCAGTGCAGAGCCTCATATGGCAGGTTCTGGCTACGACGAGACACGCCCAGGCTCAAGGTTGGCAACAGTACGGTATATCCCGCTTCATTCATCCCCTCATCCAGGCGCCGTACCGTTGTGAAATCCCGGGTCTACAGGAACCGTGCAGAACGAGTACCGGATTCGCCTCCGGAGCATCACCTTCCAGCAGCTCGGCCGTGGCCTTTTCCAGCTCGACAAGAATGGGATCGGCCAGCAGCCAACCCATGGCCCGCAGCAGGCCAAAATAGAGCAGTCCTGGAATGGCGAGTTTTCGCATCACTTTCTACTCTCTAGGCAACGGCCAAAAGGCGGCCGTTACTCCAGAGAGTACAGCGGCTGACATCACCAGGACCTGAACAGAAGTCAGGTGCGAGATGCGTTGTTCATTCGAAGGGATGACGCAACACCATGGTCTGGGCGCGATCGGGGCCGGTGGAGATGATGTCGATCGGCGTCTCGCACAGCTCTTCGATCTTCTTCAGATAATCGCGCGCAGCCGCCGGCAGCTCGTCCATCGAAGTGGCACCGACGGTCGATTCCTGCCAACCCGGCAACTCGATGAACACCGGCTCACACTCCGCGAAGCGGTCAGCGCCCACCGGCGGGGTATCGATTTCCTTGCCGTCAAGCCGGTAGGCGACACAGATCTTTACGCGCTCCAGACCATCGAGCACGTCCAGCTTGGTGATGCACATACCGGTGACACTGTTGATCTTGAGCGAGCGGCGCAGGGCCACGGCATCCAGCCAGCCGCAACGACGCTTGCGGCCAGTGGTGGCGCCAAACTCGTGACCCTTCTCCCCCAGGTGGTTGCCGTCGCCGTCGAACAGCTCGGTGGGGAAAGGACCGGCACCGACCCGAGTGGTATAGGCCTTGACGATGCCCAACACATAGTCGAGATCGCGCGGCCCCATGCCGCTGCCGCTGGCCGCGCCGCCAGCGGTGGTGGTCGAGGAGGTGACATAGGGATAGGTACCGTGGTCGATGTCGAGCAGCGCACCCTGGGCTCCTTCGAACATCACGTTCTTGCCCTCGGCACGCAGCCGGTGCAGGGTGCCGGGCACGTCCTCGACCAACGGCAGGATCTGCTCGGCCTGCGCCAGCGCCTCGTCGAGCACCTGCTGGTAGTCCACGGTATCGAATTTGAAATAATGCTCGAGCACAAAGTTGTGATAGTCCATCACCTCGCGCAGGCGCTCGGCGAAATGATCGGCATCGAGCATTTCGCCCAGGCGGATACCCCGTCGCGAGACCTTGTCTTCGTAACAGGGGCCGATGCCGCGGCCAGTGGTGCCAATGGCCTTCTTCCCACGCGCCGCCTCGCGCGCCTGATCAAGCGCGATATGGTATGGCAGGATCACCGGGCAGGACTCGCTGATGCCCATGCGCGAACGCGCGTCCACTCCGCTCTGCTCGAGCTGCTCGAGCTCCTCTATCAGCGCCGAGGGCGAAAGCACCACGCCGTTGCCGATCAGGCAATGCACGTTCTCGCGCAGGATGCCCGAAGGAATCAGGTGCAGCACCGTCTCCTTGCCATCGATCACCAGGGTATGTCCGGCATTGTGTCCCCCCTGGAAACGCACCACGGCGTCCGCGCGATCGGTGAGCAGGTCCACGACCTTGCCCTTGCCTTCATCACCCCACTGGGTGCCAATGACGACTACGTTCTTGCCCACTTCAGTTTCCTGCCATCTTCGTGATTGATCTTCAGGTACTGGCGGCCGCTTACAAGGGGCACAACCGCCAGTCGCCATCCTGTCGTTCGAGGCGCTCGCCAATACCGGCCTCGGCGGGATCCAGCGGCTGCCCTGGCAGCTCGCGGATCACGATGCGGCCTGCAGCCCGCAGTTCGCGGATGCGCGCCTCCAGCGCCGGGTCATCACCCGCAGGCGCCAGCACGGCCGGCGCCTCCTCGGCACTCTCCGAGCTGCCGAGCAACATCAACGTCTTGAGATCGGCGCTGAAGCCGGTTGCCGGTCGCGCACGACCGAACTTCTCGCCGATGTGGTCGTAACGACCGCCACGCGCCACCTCGTTGCCCTGCCCCGGCACGAAGGCAGCAAACACCACCCCGGTCTGGTAGTGATAGGCCCGCAGCTCGGCCAGGTCATAGTGCACCGGGGTGTCCGGTAGGCTGCGCCCCAGCTGTGCACCGAGCGCCTCCAGGTAGTCGATCGCCTCCAGCACGTCTTCTGGCGCCTCAGCCAACGCTTCGCGCGCACGCCCCAACACGTCGGCATCACCGTTCAGCTCGGCCAGTGTCTCGAGCATCGCGGCCTGGGCTGGCGGCAGCTCGAAGCCGGCTACCAGCTCGCTGATCTCGGGCCGCGCCTTGCGTTGCAGGGCCTCGAACAGAGCGGCCTCCTGCCGTTCGTCCAGCCCGGCCTGGCGCGCCAGGCCGCGGAAGATGCCGACATGGCCCAGGTCGAGATAGATCTCGGGCAGGCCCGCGATGCGCAGCGTCTCCATCATCAGGCAGAGCACCTCGGCATCCGATTCGATGCCGGCGTGTCCGTACAGCTCGGCTCCGATCTGCAAGGGACTGCGCGAGGAGGAGAAGCCGTCCGGCCGGGTGCGCAGCACGCTGCCCATGTAGCACAGCCGGGTAGGCCCCTGCTGCTGCAACTGGTGGGCGTCGATGCGCGCCACCTGTGGCGTCATGTCGGCACGGATGCCGAGCTGGCGCCCACTGAGCTGGTCGGTGAGCTGAAAGGTCTGGAGTTCCAGGTCCTTGCCCGCACCGGTGAGCAGCGAATCGAGGTATTCGATCACCGGCGGGATCACCAGTCGATAACCCCAGCTCCGGTAGGTGTCGAGCAGGCGACGACGCAGGAGCTCGAGCGCCGCGGCCTGGTCGGGCAGCAACTCGTCGATGCCCTCGGGTAACAGCCAGCTACGGTCTTGCACGTTCATGATCTCACCAGGTACAGCAACAGTACGCCGAACGCCATGGCGCCGAGCCCGAAAGCGCGCAACTGCCGATCGCCCAGCTCGGCAAGCCGGCGCACTGCATCACGATAGCCGCCGGGCGAAAGAAACGGCAGCATGCCCTCGATCACGAACACCAGCGCCAGCGCCGCGAGAAAATCCTGCCACATGCCGATTCCCACAAAAAAGCCGGGAAACCCCGGCCGGTCGGTCGATAGGCCCTCGGCGACACACCGAAAACCGGGCGATTTTCGCAAATCGCCCACATAAAGTACAGGTAGAGCCGATCGAACCCGCCTGCAACGAATCGTCTGTCCTGGACATGCTGCATTATCGCGCTCGCCAGCAACGAGGCCACGCTCCTCTCCGAGCGGATTCATTCACCTTCGAGGATTGGGGGCATGACGCCCCCTCATTATCTAAGGTTTGGGCTGTTGCGACTTGAAGTAGCGGAAGAATTCCGAGTCGGGATCGAGCACCATCAGGCTGTTGCCGTCGCGGAAGACCTCGCGGTAGGCCTTGAGGCTACGCCAGAAATTGTAGAACTCACGGTTGCGATCGAAGGCTTGGGCATAGATCTGGGCGGCCAGAGCATCACCCTCACCGCGCAACAGTTCGGCATCGCGGTAGGCCGAGGCCAGGATCTCGGTACGCTGGCGATCGGCATCGGCCTGGATGCGCTCTGCCGCCTCGGCGCCCTCGGCACGCAACTCGGCGGCCACGCGGTGCCGCTCGGTGCGCATGCGCTCGTAGATGTTCTCGCTGATCGCCTCCTCGAAGTCGATCTGCTTGACGCGTACGTCGACAATCTCGACCCCGAGATCGGCGGCCGAGACATCGGCCTCGCGCGCCAGCTTGCGCATGATCTCGGCACGCTCGCCGGAGACGACCTCGCGGATGGTGCGTTTGCCGAACTCGTCACGCAGCGCGGCGTTGATCCGCGCCGAGAGCAGGCGCGCGGTCTGCGTGGGGCTGCCGCGCGTGGAGCGGAAGTACTGCGCCACGTCCGAAATACGCCACTTGGCGTAGGAATCGACCACCACGAACTTCTTCTCGACCGTGAGGAATCGCTCGGGCTCCAGATCGAGCGTCTGGATACGCCTGTCGAAGATCTTCACGCTCTGCACCAGCGGTGTCTTGAAGTGCAGGCCGGGGTCGTAGTTGGAATCGACGATCTCGCCCAGTTGCAGGCGCAGGGCCACCTCGTTCTCCTTGACGATGAAGAAGGAAGCGTTGATCAGGCCCGCTACCACGACCAGCAGGACGAGCAGGAACATCGGCTTGGCGGAATTCATCAGCGGCTACCTCTTTCGCGCGGGAAAACCGAACGGGCGGGCCGACGGGGCACGCGGGTGACGCCCGGCAGTTCCACCTCCTGCGGATTACTCTGTTGCGGACGCAGTACCACATCGCGGTCGATGCCGACACTGCCCGTACCGGACTTCAACAGCCGATCCAGCGGCAGATAGGTCAGGTTGTTGCCACCCTTCACGTCCAGCAGCACCTTGCCGGTGCCCTGGAGCACGTCCTGGATGCTCTCCAGGTACAGGCGATCGCGGGTCACCTCAGGGGCCTTCTCGTACTCGGCGAGCAGCGCCAGGAAGCGCTTGGACTCACCCTCGGCCTCGGCTACCACCTTGGCCTTGTAGGCCTTGGCGTCCTCGAGCAGACGCGCCGCCGCACCACGGGCACGCGGTATCACGTCGTTGGCGTAGGCTTGCGCCTGGTTCTGCACCCGTTCGCGGTCCTCGCGCGCCTTGATGGCATCGGCGAAGGCATCCTGCACCGCCTCTGGCGGCTTGGCATCCTGGATGTTGATGTTGAGCACCTTGAGACCGGCACGGTACAGATCGATCAGCTCCTGGGTGCCCTTCTGCACCGCCAGGGCGATGCCGCTGCGGTTCTCGGTGATGATCTCGTCCAGTTTGCCCTTGCCGATCACCTCGCGCAGGGCGGACTCCATGGCATTGCGCAGGGTCAGCGGGGGATTGGCATCCTGGAAGAGGAAGTCGGCCGGATCCTGGACGCGGAACTGCACCTCGACGGTGACATCGACGATGTTCTCGTCCTTGGTCAGCATCTGCGCCCGGTGCACGAACTTGTTGATCTGGTCGACGTTCACCGCCTGGTAGCTGTCAATGAACGGCAGCTTGAGATGCGGCCCGGGACCGACCACCTCATGATAGGCGCCGAAACGCAACACCACGCCGCGCTCGGCGGGCTGAATGATGTAGAAGCTGTTGATGGCCGCGGCGATCAGGGCCAAGACAACCAGGCCTATGCCCAGCATGCCGAAATGACCACGGCCACCAGTGCCGCCACCGCCGCCGCGCCCGCCAAACAGGCCGCCGAACTTATCCTGCAGCTTACGAACCACTTCGTCCAGATCAGGGGGGCCTTCGCCACCCTTGTTGTTCCAGGGGTCGCGATTGCCATTACCCGGCTCGTTCCACGCCATGCATGACTCCAAGTGAGATGAACCTCTGGACGCAAGTCTATCAACACCGGGCGGTGCTGTCCGCGTCCATTTGCCCGCATAGACTACGCGGTAAGGCAGTCTTCGCCCAATGCCAGCCAATGCGCAGCCAGCCAGGGCTCGTGCTTGCGCAGGCGTTCGTACTCCTGCGGTGACAGTTCGACCTCCAGGCAGCAGCCACCGTCGTCTGCCGTTTCCTCGGCAAGCACCTGGCCGCGCGCAAACAGCAGAGCACGCAACCGCCCCTGCTCCGGCGGCAGGCAGATCCGCCTCCGCACCGCCTGCTCGGCGAAGCGCTCGGCCAGCACCTGCAACAGCAGATCGCAGCCGCGGCCGTCGGCCGCCGAGAGCCAGACCGCTACCGCCCGACCCCGTTCGTCACGGTCAATACGCGGTACGGCATCCTCGATGCAGTCGATCTTGTTGTAGATGTTCAGGCGCGGCACCTCCAACGCCCCGATCTGCGCCAGCACCTCCTCCACCTCGGCCATGTTCTCGGCCCGCCGCGGGCTGGCCGCATCGATCACGTGCAACAGCAGGTCGGCCTCGGCGGCCTCCTGCAAGGTACTGCGGAAGGCGGCCACCAGATCGTGCGGCAGGCGCGAGACAAAACCGACGGTGTCGGCCAGCACCACCGGAGGACAGCCATCCAGCGCCAGCCGGCGTAAGGTCGGGTCCAGGGTGGCGAAAAGCTGGTCCTGTGCATAGACGTGGGCGCCGGTCAGGCGGTTGAACAGAGTGGACTTACCGGCATTGGTGTAGCCGACCAGCGAAACGGTGGGCGTCTCCGCACGCTGGCGGGCACGCCGCCCCTGGGCTCGCTGACTGTCCACTCGCGCCAGGCGGCGACGGATCTGGTCGATGCGCTGACCAAGCAGCCGCCTGTCGGTCTCAAGCTGGGTCTCACCGGGACCACGCAGGCCAATACCGCCCTTCTGGCGCTCGAGGTGTGTCCAGCCACGGATCAGGCGGGTGGACAGATGGCGTAGCTGCGCCAGTTCCACTTGCAGCTTGCCTTCGTGCGAACGTGCGCGCTGGGCAAAGATATCGAGGATCAGGCCGGTGCGATCGAGCACCCGGCATTCGAAGAAGCGTTCGAGATTGCGTTCCTGGCTGGGCGAAAGCTCGTGATCGAAGATCACCAGTTGCGCCTCGTGGGCCAACACCTGCGCGCGAATCTCCTCGGCTTTGCCCGACCCCACGAAAAGGCGCCGATCCGGCGCGTGACGCTGGGCGGTCACCAGGGCCTGTGGCTCGGCTCCGGCGGAGATTGCCAGCTCCGAGAATTCTCGCAGGGCCTCGGGATCAGGCGCCCCGTGAAAGGCAACATGAACCAGGATGGCGCGTTCGCCGCGCTGCGGACGTTCAAACATGCGCGCCTACCGGGCGCAAAACGAACAGCTCCCGCGGCAGTGCCGCGGGGCCTATCGAGAGATGGCAGCAGATGGACATTACGGACGGCCGGACTCGCCCTCGTCGTCGCCGGCTTGACCCTGCTGGAACCGCACATTGCGCGCCGGCACCACGGTGGAGATGGCGTGCTTGTAGACCATTTGACTGACGCTGTTCTTCAGCAGCACCACGAACTGGTCGAACGACTCGATGGTGCCCTGAAGCTTGATGCCATTGACGAGAAAGATGGATACCGGAATGCGCTCCTTGCGCAGGGTGTTCAGAAAGGGATCCTGCAGGCTCTGCCCCTTGGACATCGTCATGACTCCTTGTTTCTAATTGGGTTTTTAATGGCTGTCGTTTTCGAAGACGACGAGACGGGACCGGCCGGATCGCGATAACCCCGACGGCGACCGAAAAAGACGGCCCGGACCCGCTGGCCACGCCAAGCCGAGTTACGCCGCGGGCGGGACCATAGGATCAATATAGCACAGCCGGCCTGCGCCACCATGAGAAGGCTCAATGCACCAACATCCCCGTCAATTCAGGGATTTTTCGATGCAGTTCACTGCCTGATCCAGAACGGAGCCGCCATCCTCCTCCAGCCAGAGCAGATCCCGCTCACTGCGCAGCCAGGTCATCTGGCGCTTTGCCAGTTGCCGAGTCGCGGCGATGGCGCGGCGGATCATCTCCGCGCGGTCGTACTCGCCGCGCAGCCAGTCCCACATCTGCCGGTATCCGACCGAACGCATGGACGGGAGTTCCGGGCGCAGATCGCCACGCGCCACCAGACCCCGCACCTCGTCTTCGAAACCGGCCTCCAGCATGGCGTGGAAACGCTGCTCGATGCGCGCATGCAGCACGGCGCGTCCGACCGGTGCGCGCGCCAGCTTGATCGCTCTCCACGGCATGGGTTCACCGGCCTGTTCGGCCTGCAAGGTGCTCAACGGCCGCCCGGAGATCTCGAACACCTCCAGCGCGCGCAGGGTGCGCTGGGTATCATTGGGATGGATTCGCCGGGCGATCACCGGATCGACCGCGCGCAGCCGCGCATGCAGCGCCGCCAGGCCGTGCGCTGCCAGTTCGGCCTCGAGCCGCCCGCGCACGGCAGGATCCGAGGGTGGCAGCGGCGAGAGCCCGTATTGCAGGGCTCGAAAGTACAGCATGGTGCCACCGACCAGCAGCGGAATGCGTCCCGCATCGGTGATCTCGGCCATCGCCGCCAGGGCATCGGCGCGAAAGCGCTCTGCCGAATAGGCATCGGCCGGATCGCAAATGTCGATCAGGCGATGCGGGCAGCGTGCCAGCTCTTCGGGCGAAGGCTTGGCGGTGCCAATGTCCATGCCGCGATAGACCATCGCCGAATCGACGCTGATCAGCTCCACCGGCAGGCGCTCGGCCAACTGCATGGCCAACTCGGTCTTTCCCGAGGCGGTCGGCCCCATCAGCAGGATGGCCGGTGGCAACGCCTCGCTCATCGGCCACGCAGGAATAGCCGGTCCAGCTCTTCCATGGAGAGCTGGGTCCAGGTCGGCCGCCCGTGGTTGCACTGCCCCGAGCGCTCGGTACGTTCGATATCGCGCAACAGGGCATCCATCTCCTCGCGGGTGAGCCGGCGGTTGGCGCGTACCGAGCCATGACAGGCCATGGTCGCCAGCACCTCGTTGACCGAGGCCAGCACCCGGTCGCTCTGCCCGTGCACGGCCAGATCCGAGAGCACATCACGCAACAGGCGCTCGGCATCGGCATCGCGCAGCAGGGCCGGCAGGGCACGCACCACCAGCACCTCCTCACCCATGCGATCGACCTGCATGCCCAGGCTGGCGAACGTCTCCACATGCCGCTCGGCCAGCTCGGCCTCACGCCGGCTCACCGACACCGAGACAGGTACCAGCAGCGGCTGCGACTTGATGCCCTCGCCCTCGCGTGCGGCCTTGAAACGCTCATAGGTGATACGCTCGTGCGCCGCGTGCATGTCCACCAGCACCAGGCCGGCGGCGTTCTGCGCCAGGATATAAACCCCATGCAATTGTGCCAGCGCAAAGCCCAGCGGCGGCACCTCCTCGCCCTCTGACAGCGGCTCACCGGCCACCGTCTCCGCAGACGGCGCCGGCGGCGCCTGCCAGGCCAGTGCCGCGCCATAACTGCTGCGAGGCTCGGCCACGCCCAGCTTCAGGCCCGGCTGCGCCGGCGGCGGAGACGACACCGCCTGCTCCCGCGCCGTGCTCGCTGGCCCTGGAGTGGGCGCGGCCGCAGCCGGCGGAGGTGCCGCCGTCGTCCCCGGTCGTTCCTCGGCCAGCACCTGGTGCAGGGTACGAAACAGGAAATCGTGCACCAGGCGCCCCTCGCGGAAGCGCACCTCGTGCTTGGTTGGGTGCACATTGACGTCCACCAGCACCGGATCGAGCTCGAGGAACAGCACGTAGGCCGGGTGCCGGCCGTGATAGAGCACATCCTGGAAAGCCTGGCGCACCGCGTGGGTGACCAGCTTGTCGCGCACCATGCGGCCGTTCACGTAGAAATGCTGCATGTCGGCCTGGGCGCGCGAGAATACCGGGCGCGCCACCCAGCCATGCAGATACAGGCCGGCGGCCTCGTGTTCGAAGTACAGGGCGTTCTCCAGGAAGGCCGTACCCAGCAGGCCGGCCAGGCGCCGCTCCTGGCCCGCGCGATCCTCGGCAGGATGGGCGGCAAACACCTCGCGGCCATTGTGCGCCAGCCGGAAAGCGATCGCCGGACGCGCCAGCGCCAGTCGGCGCACCACCTGCTCGATGTGGCCGAACTCGGTCTTCTCGGTGCGCAGGAACTTGCGCCGCGCCGGGGTGTTCCAGAACAGGTCGCGGACATCGACCGTGGTGCCCTCGGGATGCGCGGCGGGCACCGGGGCCTCGGCATCACCATCCAGCCGCCAGGCATGCTCGGCACCGCGCTCGCGCGAGATCAGGCTCAGGCGCGAGACCGAGGCGATGCTGGGCAGTGCCTCGCCCCGAAAGCCCATGCTGGCGATGCGCTCGAGGTCCTCTAGCGAGGCCACCTTGCTGGTGGCGTGCCGCGCCAATGCCAACGGCATGTCGTCCGGGTGCAGGCCATGCCCGTCATCGGTCACGCGCATGCGCTTGAGCCCGCCCTGCTGAACATCGATCTCGATACGCCGCGCACCGGCATCCAGGCTGTTCTCCACCAGCTCCTTGATCACCGACGCCGGCCGCTCGACCACCTCGCCGGCGGCGATCTGGTTGACCAGTTGCGAGGGGAGCTGACGAATACGAAGCGGCATGAGCCTATTTTGCCATGAAAACAAAACCCGGCCCCACGTGCAGTGGCGGCCGGGTGGCGATGGCGCAAGGGAGCCGATTCAGGGCCGGATGTACGACCAGCCCTCTTCCTGGCGCTTGACCAGGTGCATGACACCGGAAGGCACGACCTCGGCCTGCGGCAGCAGGGGGACTTCCTTGCCGGTCTTCTTGCGCATCTTGCGCAGGGTGTTGGCGCAGGCCTTGAAGCTGACGTTGTCGAAGTTCTGCGCAAAGGAGGCGATACGGCCCTTCACCGGCGACTTCTTGGCATGCAGCATCATCAGGCCGGGACCGTAGGTGACGATCTCGATCTGCGCCTCTTCCCCCTTGTCCTGATAGTACTTGTTCAGGTTGGCGGCATTGTTGAGCGTGATGTTCATCTTCTTGGGATCGTTCTCGTCCACGTGAAACACGACCCGGTGCATGTCTCCAGCCAGGACCAGGCCGGATGCCAGCAGTGCCAGCACTAACAACATTCCTCTCATCAGTCTCTCTCCTCGAATCCTCATGACGATATTCAGGCGGCAATGCCGCCTGCACAAGGGAGACGGCGGCTACGGACAATTATTCCGCGCCAGTGCGAGAACTACGGAGATGACAGCTTCAGGTCTCGGGGATGCGCAACACCTGGCCAACCCGGATGCGCCGGTCGTTCTTGATACGATTGACATTGCGCAACTTGCCCAGGCTGACCTGGTAGCGGCTGGCAATCATGGACAGGGTCTCGCCACGCGCGATCACGTGTTCACGCGGCCGGCGCTCACGTTCCATCCTGGCGATCAGAGTGCCGGGCGGCGGAGCCGAATGGAAATAGCGCTCCACGCCACGGGCTATGGCTTGTGCCAGCTTGCGCTGGTAGGCCGGGCTACGCAGATTGCGTTCCTCGGTGGGGTTGGAGATGAAGCCGGTCTCGATCAGCATGGAGGGGATATCGGGCGCCTTGAGTACCACGAAGCCGGCACGCTGTATACGGCGCGCATGCACCTTGCCCAGCTTGGCGAGATTGCGATAGACCTTCTGCGCGGCGGCCAGACTGGCCTCTTGCGCTGCCGATTGCGACAGGTCGAGCAACACCGATGCGAGCATGTCGTCCTTGTCGTCCAGGCTCACCCCACCGACCAGGTCGGCCGCGTTCTCGCGCGCGGCCAGCCAGCGCGCCGCTTCACTGGAGGCCCCACGATTGGAGAGCACATAGATCGAGGAACCACGCACCCGCTTGTCGCGGAAGGCATCGGCATGAATGGATATGAACAGGTCGGCCTTGTGCCGACGCGCCAGTTGCATGCGCTTGCGCAGGCCCACGTAGTAGTCGCCGCTGCGGGTGAGTACCGCACGCATGCCTGGCAGGGCGTCGATCTCGCGCTTGAGACGCCGGGCAATCTGCAGGGTGACATCCTTTTCCCTGGTGCGATGAGCCGAGCCCAACGCCCCTGGATCCTCCCCGCCGTGCCCGGCGTCGATCGCGACCACCACGTCGCGCCATTGCTTGATGTCCCGCGTGCTCTTGGCCACCCGCGGGCGACTACCGTCCTTTCCATACAGGTCGATCACCAGGCGATGGCCATAGCCCGCGTTGGGTTTGAGCAGGAAACTCTTGGGCCGCATGGCCTGCTCGAGATCCAGCACCACCCGCAAGGTGCCGTCCTTGCGCTGCGCATGCCGCACCCCACGCACATGGCGATCGGACAACTTGCTGGACGCGAGCCGCTCACCCGCACGGGTGTCGCGCAGATCGATGACCAGACGGTCGGGATCACTCAGCGAGAAGATCTTGTGCTCGATCGGCCGGTCGATGTCGAACACCAGGCGGGTATGGTCAGGCGCGGTCCACAGGCGCACACCCTGAACCTGTGCGGCCAGGGCCGAGAGGGGCAACAACAGGAGCAGACAGACGATACGCACCGTGTATCGCATGGATTCCCTTTTCACTCGATCTCCCGGGATGCTCCAAAGCTAGCACAGGATTTCTGGAAACTCCAGACAAAACATCTGGATAAGATATATTTTTCAGAAAACAATCGAGTTACCCTTCAGAAACCCCTGAAACCACCGCACACCCCAGCGCCGTACCGCCCTCCAGGCGCAGCCGCCGCGCGCGCCCCCCTTCGGCGTAGGAAAGCACGAGACGCAGATCCGGCTCAGGCAGCCAACCCGCGCCCCGGTCCGGCCATTCGACCAGCACCAGGGCCGACTCGGCCAGCATCTCGCGCAGGCCCAGGTATTCCAGCTCCTCGGGGTCGCCCAGGCGGTAGAGATCGAGATGGTAACAAGGACCGCCCGGCAGCTCGTAAGGCTCGACCAGGGTATAGGTCGGACTCTTCACCGCGCCGGAATGGCCGCGCGCGCGCAGCAGGCCACGCACCAAGGTGGTCTTGCCGACCCCCATGTCCCCCTCGAGAAAGACCAGCGCACGCTGCCCTAGCGCCCGCCCCAGGCGCGCACCAAAGGCGATCTGCTCTTCCTCGCCATGCAAGAGGCGTTCGATCATGCTGGATTTACCAACCGCCGCAGGTGTGGCATCAGGTCGCTGGCGAGCAGGCCGCGCTCCCCCTCGGGGGCCATGGCACGGTCGGCCGCCGCGGCATGCAGGCAGACGCCGAGCTCAGCGGCCTCTTCCGGCGTCCACCCCTGCGCAATCAGTCCGCCGATCACCCCGGCCAACACATCACCCATGCCGCCGCTGGCCATACCGGGGTTGCCGTCACTGCACACCGCCAACGGACGCTGCCCCGGCCCTTGTACCAGCGTGCCCGCCCCCTTGAGTACCACGGTACCGCCGTAACGCCGTTGCAAGGCCTCGACGACCGCGAAGCGGTCGGCCTGCACCTCGGCGGTCTCCACCCCCAGCAGTCTGGCCGCCTCGCCCGGATGCGGTGTGAGCACCCGGTCGTCGCGCGGGGCGACCGGTTTTTCGGCCAGCCGGTTGAGCGCGTCGGCATCGATCACCTGTGGTCCTGGCCAGTCGATGCCGACATGATACAGCTCGTCACCCCAGCCGCATCGTCCCAGCCCCGGCCCCAGCACCAGCACGGAGGCCCGCGACAACAGGCTTCGCAGATCCTTGCGACCGCTGACGGCGTGCGTCATCAGTTCGGGGCGGGCGGCGAGAACGGCTGCGACATGACGCTTGCGCGTGGCCAGACTGACCAGCCCGGCCCCAACCCGTGCCGCCGCCTCACCTGCCAGGTGGACCGCACCACCGAAGCCATGGTCGCCACCGACCACCAGCACATGCCCGAAATCGCCCTTGTGCGCCGTACGTCGGCGCGGGCGCAGGCGGGTCGCCTCGCGGGTCCAGTCGATGCGCCGCGCGTTGAGAATCTGGCTGGCATAGATGGCCGCCGGCACCTCGAGAGCGTCGAAGAACACCTCACCGCAGTACTCAGGAGCCTCGCCGGTGAACAGGCCGCGCTTGAGACCGATGAAACTGATGGTCGCGGCAGCACGTACCGCCACGCCCAGCACCACCCCACGATCGGCGTCCAGGCCAGTGGGAATGTCCACCGCCAGCACCGGCGCCGAATGGGCATTGATCGCCTCCACCACCGCGCGCCACACCCCACCCAGCTCGCGGTCCAGGCCGGTGCCGAGCAGGGCATCGATCAAGAGGTCACAGTCGCGCGGCAGGGCCCCGTCGAACTCCGTCCAGGGCCGCTCGAGCGCCGCCCAGTGATCGGCATGCAGTCGAGCGTCACCGGCGATGCGCTCGCGCTCTCCGAGCTGGATCACCCGTACCTCCAATCCGGCCTCTGCGGCCAGCCGCGCGATCACGAAACCGTCGCCCCCGTTGTTACCGGTACCGCACAATACGCACCAGCGCCGCGCCTCCGGCCAGCGTTCGCGCGCCAGGGCAAAGGCCGCTTCACCGGCGCGTTGCATCAACTCGGCGCCAGGGATGCCGAAACGCTCGATGGCCTGACGATCGAGCGCGCGCACCTGTTCAGCGGTGTACAGCGCCGCTGGCAGGGTATCGGTCTTTGGCATCACACGGTGTTTCATTTGGGTAAAGTGTGCTCCATGAGCAAAGATGGTGACATCGACTACGCGCAACTGGCCCGGCACATCAAGCAATGGGGCCGCGAGCTGGGCTTCGGAGCGGTTGGCATCTGCGATACCGACCTCACCGAGGCCGAGCGCCATCTGCACGCCTGGCTGGCCAAAGGCTACCACGGCACGATGGACTACATGCACCGTCACGGCAGCAAACGCACCCGCCCAGCCGAGCTGGTGCCCGGCACCCTGCGCATCATCAGTGTGCGCCTGGACTACCGCCCACCCGAGCCCGACCCCAGCAGCGTGCTGCGCGACCCGGCCACCGCCTTCATTTCACGCTATGCCCTGGGACGTGACTATCACAAGGTACTGCGTGCCCGTCTCAAGAAACTGGCACAGCGCATCGCCGCCGAGGTTGGCGATTTCGGTTACCGGGTATTCACCGACAGCGCGCCGGTGATGGAGAAGGCCATCGCGCAGAAGGCCGGTCTGGGGTGGATGGGAAAGCACTCCAATATCCTCGCGCGCGATGCCGGCAGCTGGTTCTTCCTGGGCGAGCTCTACACCGACCTGCCACTGCCGGTGGACAGCCCAGTGAGCGACCACTGCGGCGAGTGCACCGCCTGCATCGACGTCTGCCCCACCCGCGCCATCGTTGCGCCCTACCAGGTGGACGCACGGCGCTGCATCTCCTATCTCACCATCGAACTGCACGGCGCCATCCCCGAAGCACTGCGCCCGCTGATGGGCAACCGTATCTACGGCTGCGACGACTGCCAACTCTGCTGCCCGTGGAACCGCTTTGCCAACGATACCGCCGAGGCCGACTTCCTGCCGCGCCACGGCCTGGACAGCGCCACCCTCATCGAACTGTTCGCCTGGGACGAAGCGACTTTTTTGAAACGCACCGAAGGCTCGGCCATCCGCCGCATCGGCCACGAACGCTGGTTGCGCAACATTGCGGTGGCGCTGGGCAACAGCGGCGACCCCCAGGCGATCCCGGCGTTGCGCGCACGCCTGTCGCACCCCTCGGCGCTGGTGCGCGAGCATGTACGCTGGGCATTGGCGCGGCTGGCGCCGTCTCCTTGAGCGGAGATCAGATCTTGAGGAAGTGTTCGCGGTAGTGCCGGAGTTCGGCGATGGAGTCCTTGATGTCCTCCAGCGCCAGATGCGAGGAATCCTTCTTGAAGCCCTCGTATACCGCCGGCGCCCAACGCCGAGCCAGTTCCTTGAGGGTGGAGACATCCAGGTTGCGGTAGTGGAAGTAGTCTTCCAGTTCCGGCATCAGGCGCGCCATGAAACGCCGGTCTTGGCAGATGGAATTGCCGCACATGGGCGACTTGCCCTTGGGCACCCACTGGCGCAGAAAGGCCAGGGTTTCGCGTTCGGCATCGGCCACCGAGTAGCGACTCTCGCGCACCCGCCGGGTGAGCCCCGACTGGCCGTGCTGGCGGGTGTTCCACTCGTCCATGGCGTCCATCACCGCACTCGGCTGGTAGATGGCGATCACCGGCCCCTCGGCTAGAATGTTCAGCTCGGCGTCGGTGACCACGGTGGCAATCTCGATGATGTGGTCACGGTCGGTATCCAGCCCGGTCATCTCCAGGTCGATCCAGATCAGGTTGTTCTCGTCGGCGGGCATACCGGCTCCTCGGTGGAAAAACAGACGCGGGGATTCTACAACGGCCGCGGGAGTTCAGAGCACGAACGCCTGTGTGCGCTGCACTTCAGTACGGGTCTGCAGATAATTCACCTTGCCACGCCAGACCGCCACGGTGTCGGGCACACCGAGCAGGAATCCCTGGCCGAGATCCATCTTCAGCTCAGTGAGCTTGTCGAGCTGGGCAGCGCTCTCGATCACCTCGACCACGGTTTCCAGTCCCAGCTCGTGGGCCATCTGGCGGGTGATGTGCATGATGCGCTCGACCGCTGACCGCGTGTTGACATTGCGCGTGAGCGAACCATCCAGCTTGAGGTAGCGAATGCTACCCTCCAGCGCCAGCTCGATCACCAGTTGCAGGGTGGAGTAACCGGTACCGAAGTCATCCACGGCAAAGTGCAGGCCATGCTCTCGATGCAGCTCGGTGATCAACTCGCGGCGCTCCAGCAGGGTCTGCTCGGTCAGTTCGATGACAACCTCGAAGCCGCGCAACGGCCCCTTCACTGCCTCGACCAACGCGTCCAGATAGACCCTGCTCTCAAGCGAGCAGGCACAGACATTGATGAACAAACGCCGGGTGATGTCGCGCAGAGGCCCGGCCTGCGCCACGATGTGCGACAGGATCAGGCGATCGAAATCAATCGCCATGCCAGCGGCGATGATGTCGTCGATGAACATGCCCACGCTGATATGCCCCTCACCCTCGCGGAAGCGACCCAGCACCTCGAAGGCATGCAGGCCACGCGTGTCATCCAGAGTCACCAGCGGCTGTATGAAGATGTCGGTGTGCTCCGGCACCAGGCGCGTGCGCAGATCGATGGAGCGGCGGTAGCGCGCTCCCAGCCAGGCGAGCAGGCGACGTGCATCCTCGCTGTCCACTGCGATCTCGCGGCGGCCCTGTGCCGCCTGCTCTGTGAGGTATTCCACGACCAGGTGGAGATCCTCGGTGGTCAGTTCGTTCAGTTCGGTCAGCTCGATGCCGTGATAGGCCACCTCGATGGCAAATGGCAGATCATCGCCAGCCCCGCGCAGGCACTGCTCTACCCGCGCGCACAGGGCATCGAGCTCAGCGGCATCAACGTCGTACCCCACGATGTAGAAGTCACCCGCGATACCGCGCGTGAACAGCATCCAGGACTGGCTGTCCTCGAACTCTTCGCGCAACACGGCCTCGACGTGGGCCAGTGCCCGCCCCCCGGCCTCGGCGCCATACAGCTTGTTGATGCGCGATAGATGACTGAGATTGAGCACGCACAGGAACTTGCGCCCCGGCAGGTAGAGCGCAGCCTGCAGAAACCCAAAGAACCGTCCGATCCGGTTGGTCTCGCTCTCGAAGTAGAGGATGCTGAGCAGGTTCAGCAATTCGGAGACCTTGGCCAGCAGGTCCTGGTAGGCGACATAGCCCTGTTCGTAACGTCCGCCGCTGAGCATGGCGTGCAGGATGCTGGCCTGCTGCAAGATCACCCGGTGCTGCTCGTTGATCTGGTCACACAGCTTCAGATCCAGGCAGATCATCATGCTCTCGGGATAACGCAGCGCTTGGGTGAAGCGGCTCTCGGCCAGCGATTCCAGCGGAAATCCCGACAGGTCACCCGCCACGGCCTCGCGCAACTGCTGCAACCAGTCGAGGTAGATACGGATCAGTGGTTTTTCGCGCACCAGCGACTGTGGCAGTCGCTGGGGCCGACGGGCCTCAAGTACCAGGTATTGGTGCGCAGTGCCCCGCTTGGCCTGCTCGAACAGACGATCGATCTCCAGGTAGTGTTCGACCGGCTGTTGCATGTTGGAGGCCACCAGCCGGATCAGCTCGCTCTTGATCCGGTTGAACGCCCCCATCAGCAGGACGAACGGGATGTCCTCGTCGAAATAGTCGCGTGCCAGACGCTTGACGATCGCCTGCCCTTGTTCCGGCCGTTCGAGAAAGGTCTCGAGAAAGCGGCGAAAGCCATCGAGCAGCAATTGCTCGCGCCGCTCATCGAGCAGGGTATCCAGTGCACCGTATTCGACATGAAACTGGTGTAGTTGCTGGAGAAGTGTTTCGACTTGGTCTGGAGTGAGGTGCAAATATTCTTCCGGCATGGACGATCAGGGCGACCGGGACTGCGGGCCATGTCCCGGAGTATACCAAGGAATTCGCCACTTGCCGGCACAGTGCTGCGAGTACAATGTGAATGCACATCGTCGCTTGCGGAAAGGCAATCCTCGATCATGAATCGATTTCTCGCGCAAAAGGAGCCCATGAAATGAACCCCTTGTCCCTGTCACTTCTCGCCGCCGCCCTGCTCGCCGGTGGCCCGGTGCTGGCCGATTTCGACCCGGCCCGCTTCATCAAGGAAAAATGCTCTGGCTGTCACGATGAGCGCGTCTATGCCCGTCCCGACCACCGCATGCAGAACCTGCAGCAGCTCGAGGCCCAGGTAAGGCGCTGCGACGCCAACATCAACACCCGCCTGTTCGACGAGGACATCGCTGCGGTGGTCAAGTACCTAAACGATACCCACTATCACTTCGACAAATGAGATCGCATAACGCCTGACGATGTCGCGTCGCAGGCTCAGCAAACAGCAGCGGGCGCGTATCGCGCGCATTCAGGAACAGCGGCGACGCCAGGCGGATGCCCGTGCCGAGTCCCTGCTCGGTAACGGAGACGCCAGTCCACCGGTCGCAGGGCGGGTCATCGTGCGCCATGGCCGCAGCCTGCTGGTACGCGGCCCGCAAGGCGAAACCGTGCACTGCCTGTTCCGCCAGAACCTGGGCGAGATCGTGTGCGGTGACCGCGTACTCTGGCAGCCCGTGGACGGGGGAGGCGTGGTGGTGGCCCTGCTCGAACGCGACACCGTGCTCTCGCGGCCGGACCATGCCGGGCACGACAAGCCTATCGCCGCGAACATCAGCCAACTGGTGGTGGTGCTGGCCCCCAGGCCAGAGCCCACCGGCTTCCTGCTCGACCAGTACCTGATTGCCGCCGAGCGCATCGGCGTACGCGGCGCCCTCTGTCTGAACAAGGCCGACCTGCTCGATGACTCCGAACGCGCCACCTTCCGCCAGCGCTTCGCGCATTACGAGCAACTGGGCTATCCCCTGATCCAGGTCAGCGCCAAGACGACACAGGGTCTGGACCCACTGTTCGAACGGCTGCGCGGACACACCAGCATCCTGGTCGGCCAGTCGGGGGTGGGCAAGTCCTCGCTGATCAATGCCCTGCTGCCAAGCCCCGAACTACTCGAAGGTGACCTCTCCGAAGCCACCGGGCTCGGCCGTCACACCACTTCGGCGGCCACCCTTTACACGCTGGAGCGTGGCGGCGAGATCATCGACTCGCCCGGCGTGCGCAGCTTCCGGCTCGGCCGACTGACACGCCAGGAACTGGAAGACGGCTTTCCCGAACTGCGCGCACTCAGGGGGCAATGCCGTTTCAACGACTGCACCCACCAACACGAACCCGGCTGCGCGGTACGCAAGGCGCTGGAGGCAGGCCGCATCCACCCCGACCGCCTGGCCAGTTTTCATCACTTGGCCGAGCAGACGGCAGACCGGTGACCGCCCCGCTCCACGTCGCAAAAAAGGCCAGGACGAAACAGGAAAAACTCAGTGTCGGGTCGGCGGGCGCGGATGGAACTGCACTACCTGGGGCTCAGGCTCGGGGCGCCGGTAGGGGGATTCGTAATCGAGATCGACGGTGAATCCCAGCTCGCCGCTGGTGATCTTCACCTGCTTGAGATCGGGGCGGCGCACGCCCAGCCAGGTGGTCAGCGCCATTGCCAGGTTGTCCTTCCCCTGGGCCAGGGCATTGGCCAGGTTGGCTGCGACAAAGCGGGTGCGTGCATCCAGGTCCGGCTCGGCAAAGGCCTGGCCCTCGAGCACGATGCCGCCGTCCATCTTGCGATCCATCAGGGCGAGATGCTCGAGGTGCTCCTGGGGTACCGGCCGGTTACGATCGAACTCCAGTTGTGGTTGATTGTCGACCAGTACGCCCAGCACATCGCCCATCGCCCTTCTCCCCGAATGAAATCTGCACGCAGCATAGCGGCCCCGGGTCACAAGGCAACGACGCAGATTCAACGGGATTCATCCCGCCGACCTCCGCCACCAGCCGGCTGGCTTCCAAAGACCGTATCAGCCAGCGCCTCCTCGGCCGGTCGATATTCAGGCGCCGCTCATGCGGAACTGTGCCCCGGGCAGCAGCGACTCGTCGAACGCCTGCGGCAGGCGCTCGAGCAGCGCCAACGCCTCGGGCAACGGCAGACTGAGATGCAGCATGCCGCCGTCCTCGGGATAGAGCAGCTCGAGCTGCACAGGCCCGTCCACCTCGGCACACCAGGCCTGGAGAATGAGCTCGTTGGCGTCGATCACACCGATGTAATTGTCCGGCGCGGCCAACAGGCGTTCGGCCAGTGGCGCAATCTGCTCGCCGGCAAGCGACTCGGGCGCGCTGGATGAGACCCCCTCCCCAGTAACATAGTCCCGCCAGAAGACGCGGAAGACCCGCTTGCGTGGCGCACTCATCTCAGGCCCTCCGCCAGGTGGTACCGCCGGGGCCGTCCTCGAGCACGATGCCGGCCTGCTGCAACTGGTCGCGGATACGGTCGGCCTCGGCCCAGTTCTTCTCCGCCTTGGCCTGGGCGCGCTGCGCGATCAACGTTTCGATCTCGGCATCGTCCAGGCCGTCATCCGCACTGTCACCACGCAGCCAGGTCTCGGGATCTTCCTGCAGGATACCCAGCACGTCGCCCATGCGGCGCAGCGCTGCCCCAAGGCCGGCAGCCGCCTGGGAACCCTCCTGGCGCAGCCGATTGATCTCGCGCACCAGCTCGAACATCACGGCCAAGGCCTCGGGGGTGTTGAAGTCGTCCTGCATGGCGGCGTGAAACCGCGCCTCAAAGGCCTCAGCGCCGGCGGGCTCGTTCTCCGGCAGGCCGCGCAAGGCCGTGTAGAAGCGGGTGAGCGCCGCACCCGCCTGGTCGAGCTGGCTATCGTCGTAATTGAGCGGGCTGCGGTAGTGACTGGTGAGGATGAAATAGCGTATCGCTTCGGGACGGTAACGTTCGAGCACCTCGCGCACGGTGAAGAAGTTGCCCAGCGATTTGGACATCTTCTCGTCGTTGATACGCACGAAGCCGTTGTGCATCCAGTACCGCACGAACGGATGACCGGTGGCCCCTTCAGACTGGGCGATCTCGTTCTCGTGGTGCGGAAAGGTCAGGTCGGCACCGCCACCGTGAATGTCGAAGGTATCGCCCAGCGCCTGGGTGGACATGGCCGAGCACTCGATGTGCCAGCCCGGTCGCCCGCTGCCCCAGGGCGAGTCCCAGGCCGGCTCGCCAGGCTTGGCCGCCTTCCACAGGGCAAAGTCCAGCGGATCGCGCTTGGCCTCACCCGGTTCGACCCGCGCACCCGCCTCCAGGTCGTCGATCGACTTGCCCGAGAGCTTGCCGTATTCGGGAAAACTGCGCACGTCGTAATAGACATCACCGTTATCCGCCACGTAGGCATGGCCGCGCTCGATCAGCCGTTCGATCATGGCGATGATGCCTGGCAGATGCTCGGTAGCACGCGGCTCCAGGTCGGGCGACAGCACCCCCAGCGCCGCGGCATCCTCGTGCATGGCCGCGATGAAACGCTCGGTCAGGTCGGTGAAGGGCTCACCGCGTTCATTGGCACGCGCAATGATCTTGTCGTCGATGTCAGTGATGTTGCGCACATAGGTCACATCGAAGCCCAGCGCCTTCAGGTAGCGATAGACCACGTCGAATACCACCATCACCCGCGCATGCCCCAGGTGGCACAAGTCGTAGACCGTCATGCCGCACACATACATCCGCACCTTGCCCGGCTCGAGCGGTTCGAAGACTTCCTTGCTGCGCGTCAGGTCGTTGTGGATCTTGAGCATCACGAGACACCGTTTGATAAAAAGCGTGATTCTACCGGAATTCCCCCGCCGCCGGCCGCGCCCCGACCTGCGCCTCCCGATTGAGGAATCCCGCTTTCTCACGCCTCCTGCTGCCGGTACACTCGAAGTCACAAAATACCAGCCTTAAGGAAAGAGAAGATCATGCTGAAGAGAGTCCTGCTCCCCGCCATACTCCTGCTGTCGTTCCTTGCCCCGGCCCACGCCGCCGACCCGGTCGACGTGGTGATCGAGACCAGCAAGGGCGACATCACCCTGCGCCTGGACACCGAAAAGGCGCCGAAAACGGTGGCCAATTTCCTGCGTTACGTGGACGAGGGCTTCTACGACGGCACCATTTTCCACCGGGTGATCCCGGGCTTCATGATCCAGGGTGGCGGGTTGACACCCGACCTGGTCAAGAAACCCACCCATTCACCGGTTGAGAACGAGGCGAAGAATGGCCTGAAGAACGTACGTGGCAGCATCGCCATGGCACGCACCCGCGACCCGCACTCGGCCACTTCGCAGTTCTTCATCAACCACCGCGACAACCCGAACCTCGATTACCCGAGCTTCGACGGCTGGGGCTACGCGGTGTTTGGCAAGGTGGTCGACGGCATGGACGTGGTGGACGCCATCGCCCGGGTACCGACCACTCGCCGCAACGGCCGTGCCGATGTGCCGGTGGAGCCGGTGATCATCAAAAGGGTCCGTCGCAAGTGAGTCGCAGGCGATGACCCTGCATTTCGCAACCGCTTTGGTGCTTGCCGGGTAAGCTGGCTGACGTGAAAAACATCCCGGACCGGCGGCTGGCGCTCACCCTGGCGGCCTCGATGCTGCTGCACGGCATCCTGCTCTACCTGCTCTGGTACGACAGGACACCACTCCGGACCTCCAGCGCGACCACAGTGGTGGATATTCGCCTGGTGCCGGCCACGACGAGCGCCCGACCAAACACCCGACCGGCGAGCAGCACCCCACCCCCCACTCCCAGCTCGCCGCTCGACGAACCAGCGCCCCGTCCGGCACCCGCTTCCCGGCCTGCCAGGCCACCACGACCGGCTACTCCCCGGTCAAAGCCCCCGCGCAAGGCCGTGAGGCCAACCCGGACATCACCGCCACCCTCTCGACCGGCCCGGACATCACCACCATCCTCTCGGCCAGCCCCGACATCACCGCCACCGTCTCGGCCTGCCCGCGCATCCGCGCCCCCGGCGAAACCGGCCCCACCTCCCCCTGCTCACGCGGGCACACCGGAACAGTCGGCGGCGCCCGCCCCAGTCACCACGCACGCCACTCCAGGAGAGACCGCCGCGAAGGAGTCGGCCGGAGCCGCCGCCCTGCGCGCGCACTATCTCGGCGAACTGGCCAGCGCGATCGCGCGCAACCGGCACTATCCGCGCCTGTCGCGGCGCCGCCGCGAGGAAGGCCGTGTACTGGTGGGCTTTCACATCGCCAGCGACGGTCACTTCGAACAGGTGCGCGTGCTCGAATCCTCGGGCCGGCCCCGCCTCGACCGGGCGGCGCTGGAAACGGTCCGCCGCACCTCGCCCTTCCGCCCGCCGCCCCCCACGCTGAACGAGGCCGACCGCGAGATCCGTCTGCCAGTGGTATTCCGCCTGCAGTGATGCGGGACCGCAACGCTCTCTGTCCGCCCGAACTCACCGGACACGGCCTCGAAACAGGCCGGCATGCCTTGCCCGAATATTTCACCGGCCGAACAACGCTCTAGCCCTAAGAGGCTGAATGATCGAGAAAAATGGCAAAAAGGGAGGCCATTCGCCGGTTACAGTTTGCCCCCCGCGTTGTTCTATCCTGATTCCGGCGCTTTCTCTCTCGCTATGACCTGGTTTTCACTCAAGCGATAGCGCAAGCTATCGCTTGAGCGCTAAACCGGCGCCACAGCGGCTGCGAATTCCGTCGGCTCTCGGGATGCCGGTGGAAACATCCGAGCCAGTCAGCGCCGACCTGCAAGCGCGATTTTGCTATACTCCGCGCCCATCTCGGCACCATGCCGACATCGAAACCGGACAGAGACGATGGCAAAAGAAGACGTGATCGAAATGGAAGGGACTGTGATCGAGACCCTTCCCAATACCATGTTCCGCGTGGAGCTGGAGAACGGCCATGTGGTGACGGCCCATATCTCGGGCAAGATGCGTAAACACTACATCCGCATCCTCACCGGCGACAAGGTCAAGGTGGAACTGACCCCCTACGACCTGACCAAGGGCCGCATCACCTACCGCGAGCGCTGATCCCGGCGCGTCCGCTCTGCCCCGCGGCGCTCAGTGCACCTGCCGCGGGCGGATATCGAACGCCAGCTCGTCGTCCTCCAGGGTGATCCGCACCTCGCCACCCTGTGCCAGGCGGCCGAACAGCAGATCCTCGGCCAGCCGCTTCTTGATCTTCTCGCGGATCAACCGCGACATGGGCCGCGCGCCCATCAGCGGGTCGTGGCCGTGCTTGGCCAGCCACTCGCGCGCCGCCTGATCGACCGACAGGGTCACGCCCTTCTCCGCCAGTTGCTGCTCCAGCTCGAACAGGAACTTGTCCACCACGTGCGCGATGGTCTTCTCGTCCAACGGGGCGAACTGGATGATGGCATCCAGACGGTTGCGGAACTCGGGGGTGAACAGCTTCTCGATGGCCTGCATGCCATCGCTGGAGTGATCCTGGGAGGTGAAGCCAATCGACCGCCGCGACATCTCCGAGGCCCCCGCATTGGTGGTCATGACGATGATCACGTTGCGGAAATCCGCCTTGCGCCCGTTGTTGTCGGTGAGCGTGCCGTGGTCCATCACCTGCAGCAACAGGTTGAACACGTCGGGGTGGGCCTTTTCGATCTCGTCGAGCAACAGCACCGCGTGCGGATGCTTGTTGATCTCTTCGGTGAGCAGCCCACCCTGGTCGAAGCCCACGTAGCCCGGCGGCGCACCGATCAGGCGCGAGACGGTGTGGCGCTCCATGTATTCGGACATGTCGAAACGGATCAGCTTCAGTCCCAGCACGCGCGCAAGCTGGCGGGTCACCTCGGTCTTGCCCACCCCGGTGGGGCCGGCAAACAGGAAGGAGCCGATCGGCTTGTCCTCGGTGCCCAAGCCCGAACGGTTCATGCGGATGGCCGAGGCCAGCGCCTCGATCGCCGGATCCTGCCCGAAGACCACCATCTGCAGGTCGCGGGTGAGGTTCTTCAGCGCTTCGGTGTCGCTGGAAGAGACCTTGCGCGGCGGGATACGCGCGATCTTGGCCACGATGGCCTCGATCTCCCCCACGCCGATGGTCTTGCGCCGCTTCGAGGGCGCAAGCAGCCGGTTGGCCGCCCCGGCCTCGTCGATCACGTCGATGGCCTTGTCGGGCATGTGCCGGTCGTTGATGTACTTGTCGGCCAGCTCGGCGGCAGCGCGCAGCGCGCGTGCCGAGTACTTCACCTGATGATGCTCCTCGAAGCGACTCTTGAGCCCCTTGAGGATCTTGATGGTGTCCTCCACCGAGGGTTCCTCGATATCGACCTTCTGGAAGCGCCGCGCCAGCGCGCGGTCCTTCTCGAAGATACCGCGGTACTCCTGGTACGTGGTCGAGCCGATGCAGCGCAGCTCACCGTTGGCCAGCATGGGCTTGATCAGATTGGAGGCGTCCATCACTCCACCCGAGGCCGCACCGGCACCGATGATGGTGTGGATCTCGTCGATGAACAGGATGGCCTCGGGCTGCGCCTTGAGCTCGGCCAGCACGGCCTTGAGACGCTTCTCGAAGTCACCCCGGTACTTGGTGCCGGCCACCAAACTACCCAGGTCCAGCGCATAGATGGTGCAATCGGCAAGCACCTCCGGCACCTCGCCATCGACAATGCGTTTGGCCAGCCCCTCGGCGATGGCGGTCTTGCCCACACCGGCCTCGCCGACCAGCAGGGGGTTGTTCTTGCGCCGCCGGCACAGGATCTGGATGGTGCGCTCCACCTCGAGCTGGCGGCCGATCAGCGGGTCGATGCGTCCCTCGCGCGCCAGGGCGTTGAGATTGCTCGCCCAGCTCGCCAGCGCACTGGTCTCTTCCTGTCCCTCCCCACCCTCGGACGGCAGCTCACCCTCGCTGCGCTGCTGCTCGGACTCGCTGGACACCTTGGAGATGCCATGTGAAATGTAGTTGACCACGTCCAGGCGGGTGACGCCCTGCTTTTCCAGGAAATACACCGCCTGCGAATCCTGTTCGCTGAAGATGGCCACCAGCACGTTGGCACCACTGACCTCGGTCTTCTCGGAGGATTGCACATGGAACACCGCGCGCTGCAGCACGCGCTGAAAGCCCAGAGTGGGCTGGGTCTCGCGCTCGTCGCCAGCCGGGATGCGCGGCGTAGTCTCCTCGAGGAATTCCTCGAGATCACGGCGCAGCACTGACAGGTCGGCCGCGCAGGCGCGCAACACCTCGGCCGCGGTGGGGTTGTCGAGCAGGGCCAGCAGCAGGTGTTCGATGGTCATGAACTCATGCTGATGTGCCCGGGCCTCACGAAAGGCCTGATTGAGGGTGAATTCGAGTTCCTTGCTCAGCATGTCGTGTCGAACCTGTTGCGGCGTGTCAGGGTATGGACCCTCGTGACGCTTGAAAAAATCCCCTAGGCCTCTTCCATGTCGCACAGCAGGGGGTGCTGGTTGGCGCGCGAAAACTCATTGACCTGGTTCACCTTGGTCTCGGCGATCTCGCGGGTGAATACCCCGCATACGCCCACGCCCTGGGTGTGCACGTGCAGCATCACCCGCGTGGCCTTCTCACGGTCCATGTGGAAGAAGTGCTCGAGCACGTGCACCACGAACTCCATGGGAGTGTAGTCGTCATTCAGCAGGATGACCTTGTACATGGGCGGGCGCTTGAGCTCCGGCTTTGCCGGTTCGACCGCCAGGCCACCCTCATCGTCGTGCAGATGATCGTCTTTGCTGCTCATGTCCTGTTTCGAATATGCACTGGCACCAATTCCTATTCTGACCCATGGACATCGAGTTGCAAACGCAGGATTTCAAGGGCGATACCGCCTCGCACCCCATGTATCAGTATATCCGAATTTACAAATGTTTTGAGAATACAGTCACTTGTTTGACCGACGGCGGGCAAGGTCTATACTCGGAGAGCGATGTCATATCAGGGCAGTGCAGTCGATAACAAGATAAACAGCACCGCTGCCCCAAGCATCGATGCGGAAAACCCCATGGGAGGACTGACGATGGTCACTGGAGTAGTAAAGTGGTTCAACAATGCAAAGGGTTACGGCTTCGTGACCCCGGACGAAGGTGATCAGGATATCTTCGTCCATTTCAGCGCAATCGAGATGGAGGGCTACCGGACGCTGAAGGAAGGCCAGCGCGTGGAGTTCGAGGTGGAGGAAGGCCCCAAGGGCCTGCACGCTCTGCGACTACACACCATCCAGCCGGCCATGGCCTGATCCGGGCAGATGCAAAAAACCCCGACCGGCCCCAGCCAGTCGGGGTTTTTTTGTGTCCGCCAGCCGCGGTTCACAGGTTGGCGATCATGGCGTCTCCGAACTGCGAACAGCTCAGCAGGGTCGCGCCCTCCATCAGGCGTTCCAGGTCGTAGGTCACCGTTTTGGCACTGATGGTCTTGCCCATGGCGTCGATGATGCGATCGGCCGCCTCGGTCCAGCCCATGTGACGCAGCATCATCTCGGCCGAGAGGATCAACGAACCGGGGTTGACCTTGTCCTGACCCGCGTACTTGGGCGCAGTGCCGTGGGTAGCCTCGAACATGGCCACGGTGTCCGACAGGTTGGCGCCCGGCGCGATGCCGATGCCGCCGACCTGGGCGGCCAAGGCGTCCGAGATGTAGTCGCCGTTCAGGTTGAGTGTGGCGATCACGTCGTACTCCTTCGGGCGCAGCAGGATCTGCTGCAGGAAGGCATCGGCGATCACGTCCTTGACCACGATCTCGCGGCCGGTCTTCGGGTTCTTGAAGGTACACCAGGGGCCGCCATCCAGTTCCACCGCGCCGAACTCGTCCTTCGCCAGCTCATACCCCCATTCCTTGAAGGCACCCTCGGTGAACTTCATGATGTTGCCCTTGTGCACCAAGGTCACCGAGGCACGGTCGTTGTCGATGGCGTACTGGATGGCCTTGCGCACCAGGCGTTTGGTCCCTTCCTCGGAGACGGGTTTGATACCGATGCCCGACGTCCCCGGGAAGCGGATCTTGGTCACCCCCATCTCGTTCTGCAGGAAGTCGATGACCTTCTTCACCTCGGGCGTGCCCGCGGCCCACTCCACTCCGGCATAGATGTCCTCGGAGTTCTCGCGGAAGATCACCATGTCGGTGTGCTCCGGGTGCTTGAGCGGGCTGGGCGTGCCGTTGAAATAGCGCACCGGGCGCTGGCAGACGTACAGGTCCAGTTCCTGGCGCAGGCTGACGTTGAGCGAACGGATGCCCCCACCCACCGGGGTGGTCAGCGGCCCCTTGATCGACACCACGTAGTCGCGCACTGCCTCCAGCGTCTCCTTGGGGAGCCAGACGCCCTCGCCGTACACACGGGTGGCCTTCTCGCCGGCATAGATCTCCATCCAGGCGATGCGCCGCGCGCTGCCATAACTCTTCTCGACCGCGGCATCGACGACCTTCTTCATCACCGGGGTGATGTCCACACCGATACCGTCGCCCTCGATGAAGGGCACGATGGGATGATCCGGCACATTCAGGGAGTTGTCGGAATTGACGCTGATCTTCTGCCCGTCGGCAGGAACCTGTATCTTGTCGAAAGCCATGAAATGATCCGTTCGGTTTGGGAAAGCCCGGCATTTTACCACCATCACCCCCCATGCCCCGACTCGTCCTGTTCAACAAGCCCTTCGGCGTGCTCAGCCAGTTCACCGACGGGGAAAACCGCGCCACCCTCGCCGACTGGATCGACCTGCCCGGCGTCTACCCGGCCGGACGGCTGGACCGCGACAGCGAGGGCCTGCTGCTGCTTACCGACGACGGCGCCCTGGCGCACCGTCTCACCCACCCGCGCCGCCACACCTGGAAGACCTACTTGGCACAGGTCGAGGGCGAGATCGACGAGCCCGCGCTGGCGGCACTGCGTGCCGGCATCACCCTGAAGGACGGCCCCACCCTGCCGGCGCGCGCCCGCCGCGTGGCCGAACCGGACTGGCTGTGGCCGCGCGACCCGCCGGTACGCTACCGCGCGCGCATCCCCACCAGCTGGCTGGAGCTGCAGATCCGCGAAGGCCGCAACCGCCAGGTCCGGCGCATGACCGCGCAGGTCGGCTTCCCTACCCTGCGCCTGGTCCGCACCCGCATCGGCGACTGGCGACTCGACGACCTGGCGCCGGGGCAATGGCGGGTGCTCGAGGTACGCGACGGTCCGCCTGCCCCGCGGCGAAAGAAGGCCCCGAAACGTCGTCGGAGACGTTGACTCTCTGGCTCAGGACGTATCGCGCAGGCGCTTGAGGTGCCGGTAGAGCGTGCGTTCGCTGATACCCAGGCGCTCGGCGGCGCGCCCACGGTGGCCATCGCACTCGGCCAGCACCCGCAGCATCTCCTCGACCGAGGGGCCGTTGCTCCGGCGATCGAGCAGGCGCAGCATCTCCTCATCGAACGCCGGCCCGGCCTGGGCACGGTCGGCGTCATCGGCGAACAGCAGGTGATCGAACACCAGATGCTCAACCCGCAAAGGTTCGTCCGCGGCGTAGATCACCGCACGCTCGACCAGGTTGCGCAACTCGCGGACGTTGCCGGGATAGTCATGGGCGAGCAGTGCTGCTTCCACCTCGGGCGCCAGTTCACGCAACGCCGCATCGGCCTGGAACTGGCGCAGAAAATGCTGCGCCAACAGGGGGATATCCTTGCGCCGCTCACGCAGCGGCGGAAGCTGTATAGGAAAAGCCGAAAGGCGGTAGTACAGATCCCTGCGCAGATTGCCCTGTTCCACCCGCTGTTGCAGCTCGCCGATGGAAGCGATGATGACCCGCACATCGACCCGCCGGTAATCGGTTGCGCCCAGCGGCTGGATCTCCCCGCATTCCAGCGCACGCAACAGCTTCAGCTGCGAGGCCAGCGGCAGCTCGCAGATCTCGTCGATGAACAGGGTGCCGCCATCGGCCTGCTGAAACACCCCCTCGGCCAGCGCCTCGCCATCGGCCGCGAGCTGACCGAACAACCGCCGGTCCAGTTCCTCGCTGCCCCCGCTGGCCGCGCAGTCGAACACCACGAAAGGCCCGTCGGCCCGGTCGGAGCGCTGGTGGATATAACGCGCCAGGCACTCCTTGCCGGTCCCACTCTCGCCCACCAGCAACACCGTGGTACGTGTCGGCGCCACGCGCTGTGCCTGCTTGACCACCAACTGCATGGCCTCCGCACGACCGACCAGGAACTCTTCCGTACTGCGGGTACGCACCGGGATGATGCTCTCACCCATGAACTGGAGCTGCCCCTGTTCATCGAACAGCGGCGTGGCATTGATCTGCACCTGCTCCTCGTTACCCTGACCGTCGTAATGTACATGCATCACCTGGATCGCCTCGCCGCTGCGGAACAACTCTTCCAGCGGGCAGTGCTCGCCGTGCTCGCTGCACGGACTGTCGAGGTGATGCGACACCTCGTGACAACGTCGGCCGATCAAGGACTCGGGCGTCACCCCGTAATGCCGCGCATAGTGGCGGTTGGCGGTGACAATGGTGTAGTTGCGATCGATCACGACGAAAGGGTCGGGGAAACTATCGATCAACTGCTGGCAGTTGGGCTCCCGGATCTTCTTGCGCACCTCTTACCTCCCTGGGGTCTGGGCCGGCCGATCCTCTGCGTGACCTGACCGGTGCCGGGACTGACAAGCTGTCATTCCCGTCAATCCTGACTATCCTAACGTATAGCCGTCCCGGTTTTACGGAGAACGCCATGAATGGATGGAAGAACTGCCTCCTCTGCATGGCGTTATGCTGCCTGCCCCTGACCGCTTCGGCCGGCCGTCTTGTCGAGACACCCTACGAAGATCCGAAGGCGGTCTTCGACTTCTACTTCGACGACCCGCGTCACATCGACAGCGCCCTGTACTGGCTGCGCGCTTACATCAATCCCCTGACCGAATCGCCCTACGACCTGGCCCCGGAAATGATGGACGTCGTGGTGGTGATCCACGGCACCGAACTGGTGACCGTGGCAACCAAGAACTACGAGAAATACCGCAACGCCGTGGATCGCATGCGCTATTACGCATTGCTCGGGGTGAAATTCCGCGTCTGCGGCCTGGCCGCCGCCGATTTCGGGTACCGCACCGAGGACTTCCAGGACTTCATCGAGGTGGCCCCCTCGGCCATCACCGAGTTGGGCCACTGGCAGCAGCAGGGCTACGCCCTGATCACCCCACGCATCCTGGAAAAACGGTTCCGTCTCGAAGAGATCCGCTGACGCCGCCCCGTCCTGTGCGAGAATAGATGGCTTTCGATCCGTCGTATCGTCGCCATGTCGTATCACCCGCCATTGCCCGAGACCACCGAGCCCCGCCGCTGGGGCCGCGCCAACGGTGCCGCCCTGAGCCTGGCGCTGGCCGGCGCCGCGCGCGACGCCGGCCGTCCCCTGCTGGTGATCACCCCCGACCCCCAGGGCGCACAACGCCTGCTCGAAGAATTGCGCTTCTTCCTCGGCAGCGACGGCCCCGAGGCCTTCCTGTTCCCGGACTGGGAGACCCTGCCCTACGATGGGTTCTCGCCGCTGCCCGAGCTGGTCTCACAGCGCCTCGAGACCCTGCATCACCTGCGCGAGATGCAGCAAGGTATCGTCATCGCCCCGGTGGCCACGGTAATGCAGCGCCTGCTGCCCGAGGACTTTCTCGACGCCCACAGCCTGCATCTGGCCGTCGGTGACCGGCTCGACTTCGACGCCTTCCGCCGGCGCCTGGAACAGGCCGGCTACGAGCTGGTCTCCCAGGTGATGGGCCACGGCGAGTTCGCGGTGCGCGGCTCGCTGATCGACCTCTTCCCCATGGGCAGCGAGCTGCCGCTGCGCATCGACCTGTTCGACGACGAGATCGACTCCATCCGCACCTTCGATGTCGAGACCCAGCGCACCCTGGAGAAGATCGACCGCTTCGCCATGCTGCCGGCGCGCGAATTCCCGGTAGACGAGCAGGCCATCAACCGCTTCCGCCGCGCCTGGCGCGAGACCTTTCCCGGCGATCCACAGCGCAGCCTGATCTACCGCGAGGTGAGCGAGGGCCACCTGCCCGGCGGCATCGAGTACTACCTGCCGCTGTTCTTCGAGCGCACCGCCACCCTGTTCGACTACCTGCCCGAGTCCACCCTGGTGGTGCACGAACAGGCGTTGAACGACACTGCCAGCGAATTTGCCGAACAGGTGGCACAACGCTACGAACAGCGTCGGCACGACATCGAACGGCCGCTGCTGTCTCCCGAGGCACTGTGGCTCTCGCCCGAAGCGCTGAAGCAGGCGATCGCCGATCACCCCCGCATCGTCCACCAGCCCTTCGAGGCCGAGAATGGCGACAATCTGGCCTCTCGCCCCCTGCCGCCGCTGGCCCTGCAGGCACGTGCCGCCGAACCGGCCGCCGCATTACGAGACTTCCTCGAGCAGCATCGTGGGCGCGTGCTGTTCGTGGCCGAAACCGCCGGCCGTCGCGAGGCCCTGCGCGACACCCTGCGCGACCTGCACATCGTCGTGCACGCGGTGGACGGCTGGCAGGAATTTCTGGATGCCGAAGACACCCTGTGCCTGACCGCTGCTCCCATGGAGACCGGCCTGTGGCTGGAAGACCCCGAGCTGGCGGTGATCCCCGAGGCCCTGTTGCTGGGCGAACGGGTGCGCCAGCGACGGCGCACGCGCCGAGGCCCCGATGCCGAGCTGGTGGTGCGCAACCTGGCCGAGCTGCAGATCGGTGCACCGGTGGTACACGAGGAGCATGGAGTGGGCCGCTACCTGGGCCTGCAGACGCTGGACACCGGCGGCATGGCACAGGAATACCTGGTGCTCGAATACGCACGTGGCGACAAGCTGTACGTGCCAGTCGGCGCCCTGCACCGCATCTCGCGCTATACCGGCGCCTCGCCCGAGAACGCGCCGCTGCATCGCCTCGGCTCCGACCAGTGGGAGAAGGCCAAGCGTCGCGCCGCCGAGAAGGTGCGCGACGTGGCCGCCGAGTTGCTCGACATCTATGCCCGCCGCGCCGCTCGCGAGGGCACCGCCTTCCCACCACCGGGTGAGGAATACCGCCAGTTCGCCGCCCAGTTCGGGTTCGAGGAGACCCCCGACCAGGCCGCCGCCATCACCGCGGTGATCGAGGACATGACCTCGCCACGCCCCATGGACCGCCTGGTATGCGGCGACGTCGGCTTCGGCAAGACCGAGGTCGCCATGCGCGCCGCCTTCATGGCTGCGCACAATGGCCGCCAGGTCGCCGTGCTGGTACCTACCACCCTGCTCGCCCAGCAGCACTTCCAGAATTTCGCCGACCGCTTTGCCGACTGGCCGATCCGGGTCGCCGGGCTGTCACGCTTCCGCTCGAAGAAGGAAACCGATGCCATCCTCAAGGGACTGGCCGACGGCACCATCGACATCGTGGTCGGTACCCACAAGCTGCTGGGCGAGGAGATCCGTTTCAAGGACCTGGGCCTGGTCATCGTCGACGAGGAACACCGCTTCGGCGTGCGCCACAAGGAGCGCCTCAAGGCCCTGCGCGCCGAGGTGGACATGCTCACGCTCACCGCCACACCCATCCCGCGCACCCTCAACATGGCCATGTCGGGCATGCGCGATCTGTCCATCATCGCCACCCCCCCGGCCGCGCGGCACCCCATCAAGACCTTCGTCACCCAGTGGAACGACGCGCAGATCACCGAGGCCATCCAGCGCGAACTGGCACGCGGCGGCCAGGTGTACTTCCTGCACAACGAGGTCGAGAGCATCGAGAAGATGGCCACCAAGGTGCAGGAACTGGTGCCCTCGGCACGCCTCGAGATCGCCCACGGGCAGATGCGCGAACGCGACCTGGAGCGCATCATGCGCGACTTCTATCACCAGCGCTTCAACATCCTGGTGTGCACCACCATCGTCGAGTCGGGCATCGACGTGCCCAGTGCCAACACCATCGTCATCAACCGTGCCGACCGTCTCGGTCTGGCCCAGCTGCACCAGCTGCGCGGTCGGGTCGGGCGTTCGCACCACCGCGCCTATGCCTACCTGATCACCCCGCCGCCGCGCGCCATGACCGCAGACGCGCGCAAGCGGCTCGAGGCCATCGAGGCGCTGGAAGACCTGGGTGCCGGCTTCAGCCTGGCCACCCACGACCTGGAGATCCGCGGCGCCGGCGAGCTGCTGGGCGACGAGCAGAGCGGCCAGATCCACGAGATCGGCTTCACTCTCTATACCGAGATGCTCGAGCAAGCGGTCAAGGCCATCCGCGAAGGCCGCGACCCGGCGCTGGAGAAACCGCTGGACCACGGCACCGAGATCGACCTGCATATCCCCGCCCTGCTGCCCGAGGACTACATCCCCGACGTGCACACCCGGCTTATCCAGTACAAGCGCATCGCCTCGGCCGAATCCCCCGAGGCCCTGCGTGAGCTGAAGGTGGAGATGATCGACCGCTTCGGCCTGTTGCCCGAACCGGCACAGCGCCTGTTCGATCTCACCAAGCTGAAACTGGCCATCCGCGACCTGGGCATCCGCAAGGTCGATGTCGGCCCACAGGGCGGACGCATCCTGTTCGCGCCGGAACCGAAGATCGACGCCGCGCGCCTGATCGAACTGATCCAGACCCGGCCGCAGGAGTTCAAGCTGGACGGCCCGGACAAACTGCGCTTCTTCGCCGACCTGCACGAACCCGAGACCCGCATCGCCACCACGGCCGCCCTGTTGCAGCAGCTCGCCCCCTCGCCAGCCGGCGACGATTGAGGCATCATCTGTGCGTTACCCGTAACGAGCACTGAGCCACGTAATGCCTGTCCTCCACCGCCTTGCTACCCTGCTGATCCTGATATGCGCCAGCCTGGCCGCCACCGCGCAGGAAGGGGTATACATCGTGGAGATGCTGGTGTTCGAGCAACCCGATGCCTACGACGAACCGGGGCAGTTCGAAGAGGTGAATGCCGAGTACCAGATCGCCGGGTCACTGGACCTGGGCGCCCCCGGCGTCATCCCCCTGCCCACACAGGACGGCGGGTTCGGCCCGGTGATCTATACACTCCAGCACAAGGGCGCGAGAATCCTCGCCCACCTGCGCTGGCGGCACGATTTCTCCGCTCCCGCCAGCACGGACTGGTTGCTTCTGGCCAATCCCTACCTCGACGGGGTGATCCGCCTGCGACGCGGCCGCTTCATCCACCTCGACACCGACCTGCAGATCATCGGCAGCGAACAGCCCGTCCGCGAGCACGGCCGCATGCGCAGCGGCGAGCTGCTGTATGTCGATCACCCCCGCGCCGGCATCCTCATCCGCGCCGAACGCATCGATCCCCCGAAGCCGCAGCCCGTCCCCAGCACCCCGGCGGCCACCCAGGAACCAGCATCTCCCCCGCCCGGGCCGGCCAGCGACAACCCACCCGAGCAACCCCAGCCGGCCCGCGAGATCCCTCGCGCCCTGCCCGACCCGACCTGAGGAGCAGGCGTTCACCTCCTCGGCAGGCTGAGCTGGGTGGCGACCAGACCGGCGAACAGCACCACGAAACCCAGCGGCACGGCGCTCATGTAGAACATGGCGTCCGCATACCCGGCGAACAGGCGCCAGAAGCCGGCCACCAGGCCGAAGACGGTCAGGATCAATCCCAGCCAGACGGTGAACACCCCGATCTTGTGCATGTCGGCTCCCGCTCGTTGAAACCCGCGCATCATACCGTCCGCAGTCGGCGGCGCCCATGCGCCTGGGGAACCTCCGAACGACTTCCCCCCGCTTGCGGGGAAGTCAGGCGGAGGCACAAGCGCTTGTTCGAAAGTCCCCTCCCAACCTCCCCATTTCATGGGAATGAGAATGCGGAGTTTTTCAGGGATTCCTTAGCGACCGGTCAGGCGGGCATATAGCAGGGGGAGCCGTTTCGGCAGCTCGGACGGGCGGTGGATGACCACATAGCCGTCGGTGCCGAACAGGTAGGGAAGGTAGTCGTTGCCCCGCTCGTCGATGGTCACGCAGAAGGGCTCGAGCCCCGTGCGCCGCGCCTCCAGGATGGCCTGACGGGTGTCCTCGATGCCAAAGCGTCCCTCGTACTGGTCGAGGTCGTTGGGCTTGCCGTCGGTGAGCAGCAGCAATAGGCGGCGTCCGGCGGACTGTTCGCCCAGAATGCGGGTGCCGAAGCGGATGGCCGCCCCCATGCGCGTGTAGTAACCGGGACGGATGGCGGCGATGCGCCCGCGAATGCGCGCATCGTAGGGTTCCTCGAACGCCTTGAGCAGGTGCACGCGTACCGGATCGCGCTTGCGGGACGAGAATCCGCACAGGCCGAAGCGGTCACCGGTGGCCGCCAGTGATTCGGCGAACAGGAACAGGCTGTCGCGGATCACGTCGATCACCCGGTTGTGATCGTCGATCCAGGTATCGGTGGACAGCGACAGATCAGCCATCAGCAGGCAGACCAGGTCGCGCGCACCGGAACGCATCTCCCGGTACAGGCCCTCACCGCTCACCGCCAGGCCGGCAGCACGATCGGCGGCAAAGCGCAGGTAGGCATCGAGGTCGATGTCCTGCCCGTCCGGCCGGGCCCGGTGCCAGGTGCGTGCCGGCGCCAGCAACTGGAACTGCGCGCGCAGTCGTTTCGCAGTCCGTCCCAGGTGCGCAGGCAAGGGCAGCGGCTGTGCATCGGCGGCCAGCATGGGCACGATGCGGCAACGGTCGGGCAGCAGGGCATGGCGCTTCCAGTCCCACTCCGGCAACAACAGGCCCTGGTGCAGGATGCGATCGTCCTGCGCCTCGGCCGGCAGGTCCAGGTCGAAACGCAGAGTGGCCGCCGGGCGCTTGTCGCTGCGCGCCACCGCCAGCCGGTCCAGATCGCGGGCGATGGCCTCGGCACGGTCGAGGTCGTCCTCGTCCTCGGAACCCCGATCGACCCGCACGTATTCGCCCCAGGTGAAGATGTTCTCCATGCGCACCGTGATCAGCCCGCGGTCGGCCTCGGGTTCCTCGACACGCTCGGCGCGACGGCGCAACTGCTCGACCTCGTGCTGGTGCTCCCGATCCCCTGCCCCACCGCCTCCGGGGTCGTCTTCGGCGGCACCGTCCTGGAGCGGCCGAGGCGGTTCGGGGTGCAGCCACAGGGGCACCGGCTGTGGCGGGCGCCGCGCCGCCGGCAGGTCCGTCACCGACCCGGGCTCGCGCAAGGCCTGGCACAGGGCCCGCTCGGCCGCTGCCTGGTCGGTCGGCAGGCGCTCGGCATCGGGACGCAGCTGCAGGTGCGCCTCGACCAGGCGCTGGTAGCGCGTGCGCAGGCCGGGATAGCGATCAAGCACCTGGACAACCCCTCGCTGGTTATCGACGAACCAGTCCCCGGCATCTTCGTCGGCGACCGCGGCCAGCGCCGCCAGCCACAGGTAGAGTTCGCGATTGAGCGCGCGTTCGGGAAACCAGTCGATCACCGCGGGAAGGCGCAGGTACTGCGCATCGCGCCAGGCCAGCGTCACCTTCTCGTGCACGCCGGCGACGCGTTGCAGCCAGCTGCGCTGCGCACCGTGCGCCGTGGCCTCGGCGGCGGTGACCTGCAAGGCCCCGTCGCCGCCCAGTGCGCGGAACAGCAGCGCCACCTGGCGTTCCACCTCGGCCAGATGCACCGCTGCCTCGGGGTGGCGGGTGTCCGCCAGCCGGGTGATCAGGCGGTGCCAGAGCGCGCCGACCTGTTCTTCCATTCCTCGACCTCCTCCGGCCGGCCTCGTGCCGGTTCGCGTATCGACAGGGGACGGCCGGTGACCACCGGCAGCGCCGCCTCACCGCTCACCCAGCGCAGCACGGGTCGGGTGCCCAGTCGCGCGGTCACCTGTTCGCAGGCATCCAGGCACTGCGCGCACTCGGTGCAGGTGAACATGCGGCGCTTGAGGGTGCGCGGCTTGAGACGCATGGGACAAGTATTGTCACAGGCGTTGTTGCACGACTTGCAGACCGCGGCACGGGGGGTGTCGAACCCCACCACCAGGGCGCGGTCGTTGGCCATCCACACCAGGCTCTGGAACAGGCCGACTGCGCAGCCGAAACGACAGAACAGGTGCCGAGCCAGCAGGAAGTCGATGCTGAAAGCACCCGTGGCAGCGATCAGGAAGGTCGCCTGGTTGCGTGTCAGCTCGCCGGCCAACAGGTTGCCGTAAACGGTGGCCGGCGGCAGCAACCAGGTGAGCAGCACCACCGCCCAGAGAAACGCAAAGCCGAACACCGCCAGCAGCGTCGGCACCCAGTAGCGCGGATCGGGACGAAGTCGCGTGCCATCCGGCTGACGCGCCGGCAGCGGGCGACGCTCCCACAGGCTGTGCCGGCCGATGGCGCGACGCATCAGGCCATTGATGGTCTCGACCACCGAGAAGTGCGGGCACAACCAGCCGCAATACAGGCGACCGTAACGCCAGGCGACCCACAGGAACAATGCTGCACCACCGAACAGCGGCAAGGCACCGCGCCAGAACAGGTTCCACGCCGCCTCGCCAACACCGATGCGCCCGGCCACGAAGTCATCGATGCCCAGGGTCCAGGGCTGGCCGAAGAAGATGGCGTGCCCCAGGGTCAGGTCGAAGCGCAGGATGTCGAACACCGGCGCCAGCACGAACAGCGCAAAAAACCCGGCCTGCAACAGACGCCGCCTGGCCTGTAGCGAGCCGTTCATGACAACGCCTCCGGGCAGCCGTTGGGCAGCGGACGGCCGAGCAGCGGATAGCGCCAGCACTGTCCGGCCATCGCCTTGGCCAGACCGTAGGCGCCGAACACCACCAGCGCCGAATGACAGAAGGTGAAATAGGTGATGACCACCACCCAGGTCCAGGGGCCATCGTAACCGCCCAGCAGCACGATGACGGCATTGAGCACCACCAGCAGCACCCCGGCCCAGAGGCTGCCCGAAACGGCCTGCGCCAGGTGGGCACGTGCCAGCGCTGGCGCCTGCCCGCGGTGCCGCCACCACAGCCACAGCAGAGCCAGGAACGCCAAGCCGGGCGCCAGCAGCAGGTTGGACAGGTAGAGCGCCTCGGCCATCACGGCCAGCGACAGGCCGGCCTCGGGCAACTCAGCCGAACGTGGCATCGACCACCTCGCGCAACGCCGCCAGGGTCTCGGCGTCATCGCTGAGCGGTTCGATCATCGCCGCCAGCACCGCTTCACGCGGATCGAAGCCGCCGCGGATCAGGGTCGCGGCATACACCAGCAGGCGGGTAGAAGCGGCCTCTTCCAGGTCGTGGTCCTCGAGTGCGCGCAGGGCACCAGCCAGATTCACCAGGCGCTCGCCGGTGGCTCGGTCGATGCCGGTTTCGCCCTGCAGTATCGCCAGCTCGTTCTCCGGCGAGGGAAAATCGAAGCTCATGGCCACGAAACGCTGGCGGGTCGAGGGCTTCATGCCCTTGAGCAGGTTCTGGTAACCGGGGTTGTAGGAGACCACCAGCATGAACTCCGGCGGCGCATGCAGGGTCTCGCCAGTGCGCTCCAGCGGCAGGATGCGCCGGTCGTCGGTCAAGGGGTGCAACACCACTGTGGTGTCCTTGCGAGCCTCGACCACCTCGTCGAGGTAACAGATGGCACCTTCACGCACCGCGCGGGTGAGTGGTCCGTCCGACCAGAAGGTGCCCTCGCCACCGATCAGATGGCGCCCTACCAGGTCGGCGGCGGTCAGGTCGTCATGACAGGCTACAGTGTACAGGGGACGCCCGAGGCGGGCCGCCATGTAACGCACAAAACGGCTCTTTCCACAACCGGTCGGCCCCTTGATAAGCACCGGCAGGCGGTTGCGCCAGGCGTGTTCGAACAGGGCCACCTCGTTGCCCTGGGGACGATAGAAAGGCAGCTCGGCCGCCACCTCGCGTTCGGGATTGGCTTTCATGTCCATCAGTGTAGTCCGCTGCTCAAAAAGAAGGCCACGCCCACCAGGGCGCCCACCCCTACCAACCAAGTCAGAATCGCCCATCGCCAGAACCCGCGCACATGGCGCAGACCCATGAACCCGTCGCCGATCAGCTGCCCCTTGAGCAGGGCCAGGCCCAGCACGAAGAAGGTCACGCCCATCCCCTGCAGGCCCAGCCTGCCCGCCACCCAGGTGACCAGGGTCAGACCGACCAGGACTAGGTAGACCAGGGTACAGGGGCGAATCCAGCGTTGCGTGTCGGCGGTCATATCAGTGCATCACGTAGACCAGGGGAAAGAGGATCAGCCACACCAGATCTACCATGTGCCAGTAACTGGCGCCGCTCTCCACGTCGGCATGGTCCCGGGCATCGTAGCAGCCCCGGCCGACGCGCGCCGCCAACACCAGCAGCACGATCACCCCGAGGATGACGTGCATGAAGTGGAAGAAGGTCAGCGACAGATAGAACATGTAGAAGGTGTTGCTGCTCAGGCGCACGCCCTCGCCCAGGTGATGGGCGTACTCGGTGCTCTTGATCAACAGGAACAGCAGTCCCATGCCGGTGGCCGCCCAGAGCCAGCGACGGCAGCCTTCGACCCTGCCCTCACGGATCGCCGCCACCGCACGCACCACGAAATAGCTGGCAGTTATCAACGCCAGGGTATTGAGCAATGCCGCATTGCGGTCGAGCGTGGCCTGGTACTGGTCGAACAGGACCACGTGCTGCATCCGCGTGAAGGCATAGGCGACAAAGAAGATGGCGAATACCGCCAGCTCGGCCAGGATGAAGATCCACACTGCCAGATCGCCCGGGGGATAACGGGTTGTATCCGGCAGATTGCTGCCTCTCGTCATGGATCGTTCGCCAACCAGCATGATTCTGCCCGAAAGCCACGTGTAGGCTGGTGAAAAAAGACGCCCGGCACCTCCTCGCGGAGACACCGGGCGCCACCCTCGACTCAGGCAGTGGGAGATGCTGCCTGTTCTACCGCAACCTCCGGATCTTTCGATCCGACGAAGAAGCTCGCGATATAGAGCACCAGACCAATGAGGAAGACCAGGCCGGTCACCTCACGCAGCCAGTAGAAGAGCGCGATCTTTTCCTGCACCACCATGAAGGGCAGAGGATTGTCGCTGTAACGCTGCAGGTAGACCTGCAGGATACCTGCGCCGGTGAGGAACAGGGTGATGAACACCATGGAGACGGTCATCAGCCAGAAAGACCACATCTCCAGTACCTGCGAGCGGTTGCTGTTGGCTGCCTTGCGTCCGCGCATCATCGGCATGGCATAGGAGATGATGGTCAGCACGATCATGGCGTAGGCGCCGTAGAAGGCCATGTGGCCGTGCGCCGCGGTGATCTGGCTGCCATGAGTATAGTAGTTGACCGGCGCCAGGGTGTGCAGAAAGCCCCAGACCCCAGCTCCCAGGAAGGCCATCACAGCGGTGCCCAGGGCCCACAGCACGGCGGCCTTGTTGGGGTGATTGCGCCGCCGACGGTTGACCATGTTGAACGCGAACACCGTCATCATGAAGAAGGGAATGGGCTCCAGGGCGGAGAACACCGAACCCCACCACTGCCAGTACTCCGGCGTACCGATCCAGTAGTAGTGGTGACCGGTACCGATGATGCCAGTGATCAGGGTCATGGCGATGATCACGTACAGCCACTTTTCGATCACTTCGCGGTCCACACCGGTGGTCTTGATCAATACGAAGGCAAGGATAGAACCGAGGATCAGCTCCCAGACGCCTTCCACCCACAGGTGTACTACCCACCACCAGTAGAACTTGTCCTTGACCAGGTTGTCCGGGTTGTAGAAGGCAAACAGGAACAACACTGCCAGTCCGGTCAGGCCGATCAGCAGCACCAGGTTGACCACCGTCTTGCGACCCGAGAGGATGGTCATGCCGATGTTGTAGAGGAAGGCCAGGGCAACGATCACGATACCGATCTTGGTGATGGTCGGCTGCTCGAGGAACTCGCGCCCCATGGTCGGCAGCAGATCGTTCCCGGTCATCTGCGCCAGCCCTGAATAAGGCACCAGCAAGTAACCCAGGATGGTGAGTGCCCCAGCGACCAGGAAGACCCAGAACATCAGGACCGCCAGCCCCGGGCTGTGCAGCTCACGCTCGGCCTCTTCCGGCACCAGGTAGTAAGCCGCCCCCATGAAGCCAAACAGGATCCATACGATCAGCAGATTGGTATGGACCATGCGCGCCACGTTGAAGGGAATGGCAGGGAAAAGGAAGTCACCCACGACATATTGCAGGCCCAGAATCAGGCCGAACAGGATCTGTCCGGCAAACAATCCGATGGCCGCGGTGAAATACAGCTTGGCAACCGCTTGTGATTGATATTGCATGGCTCTCGTCCTCCGCTCGGATCAGCCCTGGATGTTCGGCGGCCAGTTGGCCGTATTGATCTCGGACGTGTACTTCAGGAACTCCGCGATGGCATCGAGCTCCTCGTCCGTGAAATTGAATTGCGGCATGCTGCGACGGCCGGGAATACCGTCTTTCGGACGACTCTTGATGAAGCCGATGATTCCAGCCTTGCCGCCCAGGCGCTTGTAGGCGTTGCCCAGCTCGGGCGCGAAGTAGGCGCCTTCGCCCAGCAGGGTATGGCACCCGATGCAGTTGTTGACCTCCCACAGGCGCTTGCCCATGGCCACCTTCTCGGTGATCGCCTGGCGATTGTCGCGATCTGGCAACGCGCCTTCGGTATCGAAGGTCAAGGCCAGGAACAGCAACAGGAAGAACAGACTCCCACCGTAGAATATGTTGCGTGCCATGGCCTTGGTGAAAGCCTCTGACATGGTCGTATCCTCCGCTAACTGAAGTTGTGTACTCAATTTCTCTTGCCACGCGGCACCTGACCTTGATCTTTATCAAGCGGAGTTAACACATATTTGCGCCAGATCAAGAAAACGCTGATTTATGTCGTTTTCGTTTCTTCGGTATCACTCTCCGCGATGCCTTTCGTCCACGACGCGCTAGAATGCCGACTGCCGCAACGACGATGAGAACGCAGTACATGAAAGCGCTTCTGAAACAGGGGCCGCTGTTCGCAGCACTCTCTGACGAGCAGCTCGACCGCATCACCCAGCATGCGCGGCAGATCCGCTTGGAGGCGGGCGAATCCTTGTTCGAACAGGGGGAACCGGCAGAACGCTTCTATCTGGTGACTTCAGGACAGATCAAACTGTTCCGCCTGTCGCCCAACGGCAACGAGAAAGTGGTGGAGATCGTCACCCCGGGCTGCACCTTTGCCGAAGCCCTGATGTTCCTGCAACACCCGACCTACCCGGTCAGCGCCCAGGCACTGACGGCAGCCGAAGTCATCAGCGTGGACGCCCACGACTTCACCGTCATGCTGCGCGAGTCCACCGAGACCTGCTTCCTGCTGCTGGGCGATCTCAGCCAGCGCATCCGGGGTCTGCTGCGCGAGATCGACGAACTCAGCCTGTATAGCGCCACCTGCCGGGTGGCCGGCTACCTGGCCGAGGCCAGCCCGCCGGACCGTGACGAGTTCGAACTACCGGTAGCCAAGCAGATCCTGGCCTCGCGTCTGTCGGTCAAGCCCGAGACCTTCTCGCGCATCATCAAGAACCTGAGCGAGAGTGGCGTGGTCACGGTCAAGAACAGCCGCGTCACCATCCACGACCGCCAACGGCTGCACGAAGTGGCCAATATCTGCTCACAGCCGCAGGAAACGCTGCAGGCCAGTTTCCTCTATCCCGGCGCCTCCCAGTACAAGCAACCCGGCGGCTGAAGCCACCTGTATCCAGGGTGCCGGGATCAGTGACTGGTCCCCGCCGAACGGGTTATCTTGTTGTGCACGTTGTACTTGCCCGAGGGCTTGACCATGGGCAGGCGCTTGACCTCCTCGAAGGTGGACGCGTCGTAGACGATCACCGCACCGTCGTGGTCCCAGATGCTGAGCAGGGCGTGCCGGCCATCCTTGTCGAATTCGACATGGGCGGCCGTCTTGCCGGGCACTGGCCGGAGGGTCCTGACGATTTCCAGGGTACGCTTGTCGATGATGTGCACTTCGTCGCGATACGGACCGAAGAATACGTCCACCCAGGCATAGGGGGTGTTTTCGTGACTGCGCATGAAGAATCCCGGCCCATCAGTGCGAATGCGCTTGATGACATGCCAGTCGGTCATGTCGATCACTGTTACCTCGCCCTTGCGCAGGTTGGGCGTAGCCAGCACCGGTCGTCCCTGGTAGTTCCAGGTGATGCCCGAACCCAGGTGCGGCATGCCATCGAGCGCGAGATCGGCGATCTTGCGCCCCAGGTCGAGCTGGATCACCTGTCCCTTGCCGCCGTCGCGTGAGGCGCCGATGAGCAGGCGATAGGCCGGATCGAAGAAGAAGTCGTCCAGGTAGTCACGCAGGCGGATGCGCCGCACCGGGAAACGCCTGCCGGCGCGTGCCACGCCCTCGTCCATGCGGTAGTCGTGCATGGGGCCGTTGTACACCGGCAGCGGATTGTCGGCATAGCGGATCTCCCAGACCTCGGGGATGTCCTTGAGCGCGGCGATGAAGCTGTGGCGCGGCGGTGCATCATAGACCGCACTGACCCGCGAAGTCGCCCCGTCGTCGCCGACCACCGGAATCACGCGGATTGGTGACAGATCGCGCGCATCCAGCAGTACCAGACTGTGCGGCAGATAGTTGGCGACCATCACGTAACGCCCGTCGGCGGAGACCGCCAGATTGCGGGTATTGATGCCGGCACGCACCTCGGCGGTGACCTGCAGGCTCCACATGTCGAAGCGGCTGATCCAGCCGTCACGCGAGGAGAAATACACGAAACGACCGTCCGGCGAATACTTGGGCCCACCGTGTACCGCGTAGTGCGTCTTCAGGCGGTGGATGGGCTCGAAACGGTCGCCATCGAGGATGGTGGCATGGTGATCGCCCAGCTCCACCACCACGAACAGGTTCATGGGATCGGCATCGTGCACCGGGCGAGCCGGCAATGCCGACTCGTCCACCAGCACCTTGTGGCTGCCACGGATCTGCGCTATCCCCCACTCGGGCAGGCTGGACAGAGGCGTGTAGATGTAGTCGACCAGGGCCTCGACCTGGGCATCGTCCAGCTTGCCCTCAAAAGCCGGCATCTGGGTGGCCGGGCGCCCGTGCTTGATCACCTCAGCCGCCCTGTCGCGCTTCAGCCGGTGCAAGTTCTCCGGCAGCAGGGCCGGCCCCATGGCCCCCAGCCGTCCCGGGCCGTGGCATTCCGCACAATACGTCCGGTACAGGGGTTCTGCGGAGGTTGCCTGGGCGACGCCGACGCCGGTCAGCACCAACGAAAGCAGCAACAGGAGCCCGCGTTTCACCGTTCGCCAACCTCGAGGCGGAAGGCGGCATGGCAGCCGACACAGTTGTTCATCAACTGCGCCAGCCGTTCGGGCACCTCCGCGGTATCGCCCAGCGCCTCCACGTCCATGGCCAGACGGTCGAAACCATCATGGGTGGCAAAACCCAGCTGCTTGAAACCCAGCGGCAGCTTGCCCACCAGGCTGCCGGGCACCGGACCAGCCGCCGCACGCCCAACCGCACGCGCCGCCTCGGCGACAGCGGTGACATCACCCCGTACACTGGCATCCAGGATCTTCTGCGCCGCCTCCAGAAAAGCCCGCATCTCGGTGAGCACCAGGTCGCGCTCGCCTGCTTCGAGAACGATGGCGGTACGCCCATCGCTGGCCACTACCGTCTCGCCGCTGAGAATGAACTTCCAGGCCAGGCCGGCGGTAGCAACGGCCAGTACGATGCTCAGGAACCAGCAGAATCGACACATGAAACAGATACTCCCTTGAAAGATTCGCCGGCGCGTGTCCACGGCGTGACCGGGATGCGCTCGGGCAGGTCAGTGACGCCGATCTCGGCGTCGGTCAGATAACAGCCAGGGTCCTCGGCCCAGGGGTTGCCGGTGAGCTGCCAGGCCCGGGTACGGCTGTTTCCCCCGCAGATGGCACGCTCGGCACAGGCCGCACAGCGCCCGAGCAGTGGTCGGGGGCTGCGCTTGAGCCCGGCCATCAACGGATCGCGCGTATCTTCCCATATCTTGGAGAAGGGGCGCTCGCGCACCGACCCCAGATCATAGTCCCACCACATGGTATCGGGATGCACATGGCCAAGATTGTCGATATTGGCGATGTTCACCCCCGAGGCATTGCCGCCCCAGCGTTCGAGCAAGGGCCGCAGGCGCTGCTCGCCGCCGGGAATGCGCTGGCGCGCCCAGTGCAGCAGGTAGACGCCATCGGCGTCGTTGTTGCCGGTGACGAACTCGCGCGGACGCCCCGAGACGATGTGATTCCAGCAGGTGTCGAATATCAGGTCCATGGCGGCGCGGGTCATACGGTGATGGGCATCGTCCATGCGGTTCTTGTTGCCGCGCCCGGCATAATTGAGGTGGGACAGGTAGAACTTGTCGATGCCCTCGGCATCCATCAGGCGCAGCAGGTCGGGCAGATCGCGCGCATTGTCGCGCGTGAGCGTGTAGCGCATGCCAACCTTGATGCCGGCATCTCGACACAGGCGGATACCACGCAGCGCCGCATCGAAGGCCCCTTCAAGCCGGCGAAAGCGATCATGGGTCGCGCGCATGCCGTCCAGGCTGATACCGACATAGTCGTAACCCACTGCGGCGATGTCCTCGATGTTGCGCTCGTCGATCAGGGTGCCGTTGGAAGACAGGCCCACGTAGAAGCCCATGGCCTTGGCGCGTTGCGAGATGGCGAAAATGTCCGGGCGCATCAAAGGTTCGCCGCCTGACAGGATGAGCACCGGCACACCATATTGGCGAAGGTCGTCCATCACCGCGAACACCTCGTCGGTGGACAGCTCGCCGGGAAAATCCTTGTCCGCCGAGGTGGCATAGCAGTGGCGGCAGGTGAGATTGCAGCGGCGCACCAGATTCCAGATCACCACCGGGCCGGCAGGCCCGTTCGCCGACGAGTGACGCGGGCGCGCATCGGGATCGCTCAAGGCCTGCAGGTAACGGGTCACGCGAAACATGGGGCTCCTCCGTTCAGGCGACCAGGCGCATGCCGGTCTTCTTGAGTATGGCGGTGCTGAACAGCACCTCGTGGCCACGCACCGGCTCACCGAGCTTGCGGCGCAGGCGCTCCATCTTGTCGAGCACCTCGTGGCGGTCGTGCCCGTGCACCATGGCAAACAGGTTGTAGGGCCAGATGCCCGGGTGCCGTGGGCGCTCATAACAATGGCTCACCGCGTCCATGCTGCCGAGCTGCTGTCCCAACTCTTCGGTCCACTGCTCAGGCACGTCCCAAACCGTCATGCCGTTGGCGCGCAACCCCAGGCGATAGTGATTGGGCACCGCCCCGATGCGCCGAATCACCCCGCCATCGAGCAGGCGCTGCAACCGCACGATCACCTGTTCTTCATCAACGCCTATGGCCTCTCCGACCACCCTGTAGGGCCGTGCCACGCACGGTAGACCCGCCTGGGTGGCAGCGATCAGGAGTTGATCGAGCGCATCCAGGCGCACAGAGGACGTAGGTTTGCATGCCATCTCGCCGGGCACCGGTACCGTGCTCACCCGGCCGTCTTCGTGCAGCTCCAGCCACAGCCCCAGGTAGAAGGCCCTTCGGCGCGGAAAGTCGTACACGGGAAACCCGGTTTCGTACTGGATGCGTCGCAGCGTGCGGGCGACACCATCGGGCCGGGAACTGGCAACCACGAACCACATGTTCAGCCGGTGATCACGGCGATAGTTGTGGGCCACCTCGGGCAAGGCATTGACCTGTTCGGCCACCGCATCGAACACGGAGTCGGGTACGCTCAGGGCCGCCAGGGTGAGCCCACCGCCCATGGCCTCGGCGTCATACAGCGGCCCGAAACGCGACAGCAGGCCCTCCTCGAGCAGGCGTCCCACGAGCTGGATCAGGGCGACCTCCGACAGGCCGATGTCTGCCGCGACGATCGAGAAAGGTCGTTCGGCCAGAGGGAAGCCGCCCTGAAAACGGTTGATGAAGGCACGAGCGCGGTCATCGATGGTGATCACGAGACCCCCCTCCCCGCCTCCATCGAAGCTGCCGGCACTTCTGGCAGATCGACAAAGCGATAGCGTGCGCCGCGCTGTTTGAAGCTGCGACGGCTGAACAGCACGGCATGCGGCACGTCCTCGAGGCCGCAGGCAACAATCAGCTCGCCCACCCGCGCGCGCACCTCGGCACGGTCACGCCCGTGAATCATGGTGAACAGGTTGTAGGGCCAGACCGGCTGGCGGCGCGGTCGCCGGTAGCACAGGGTGACGAAGTCGAATCGGCCGAAGCAATGTCCCACCTCGGCAACCCGCTCGTCCGGCAGATCCCAGACCACCATGGCATTGGCGCGATAGCCCAGGCGCCGGTGGCGCACCACCACACCCAGGCGCTTGATGCTGCCGTCGCCCTGCAGAGCGCGCACCCGGCGCATCACCTCTTCCTCGCTCATCCCCAGGCGTTCCCCGATCACTGCCCAGGGACGAGGTTCCAGAGGAAGGCCCTCCTGGATGGCGGCGATCAACGCCGTCTGCCGAGGGTCTTCGATCATGCCGTGTTCTGTATTCATGTCCATTGCAGACGAAACCCCAGGTCGATGAAATAGTCCTCGAGCATCGGCAACTCCAGTACCGCCAGGCCGGTATGACGCTCGATACGCGCGAGAACCGAACACAGGTGCGCCTGATCGTCGGCAGTGACCACGAACCACAGGTTGAAATCATGCTCGCGCTCGTAGTTGTGGTTGACCTCTGGCAGGCTGCTGATCCAGGCAGCGACCGAGTCGAGCCGCTGTTCCGGCACGGCCATCGCCACCAGGGTGCTCACACCGATACGGTTGGGGCGGAACACCGGCCCCACGCGACTGATCAGTCCGGCTGCCTGCAAACGGCGCAGACGTGCGAGCACTTCCTCCTCGTCGATGCCCAGCTGCTCGGCCATCACTGCCCAGGGGCGCTCCACCACCGGAAGGTCCTGCTGGAAGTCGTCGAGCAGATGGCGGTCAATGGCGTCGAGCGTATCCTGAGCCGTGGCAGTCATGGCTAGAGTCCGATCCGATGGGCGCGCGCCGCCATGAAGATACCGCTGGGCTTGCGTGCCGGCAGTTCGCGCAGCAGCCGGTGGGTTGCCGTGTCGTAGACCTGCACCCGGTCGCGGTCGCGCACCGATATCCACACCTCCTCGCCGCGCGGCTCGAATTCCATGTGCAGCACACCCTTGCCCGGCTCCAGAGTGTGGGTGACCTTCAGGGTCTCGACATCGATGATCTGTACCTTTTCGTTGTTCGGAAAGGCAAAGTTCACCCACACCTCGCGTCCGTCGGGACGGGCTTCGACGAACACCGGCTGGCCGTGGACCGGAATGCGCGCCAGCTCGCGCCAGTCGCGCAAGTCGATCACCAGCACAGCATGCAGCCCCACCGCGGGCACGAAGGCACGGTCGCCAGCGACCGCCCAGCCCTCCAGGTGCGGCATCTTGTAGACCGGCAGCTTTTTCTCGCCCCGGCCATAATGGTCGAGGATACGGCGCACCCCACGCTCGGGATGCCAGAGGTCGAGCTGGGCCATGCCATCCTCGCCAAACAGGCCGGCAATGTAGTAACGCCCGTCGGGGGTGATCAGGCCGTCGTAGGGATTACGTCCGATATCCCTGAAACGGGTGATGCGGGGATGCCTCGGGTCCTGCATGTCGGCAACCCAGATCTCGCCCGCGTCCCACAGGCTGAACACGAAGCGCCGGCCGGGGGCATCCACCAGACCGATCACCTTGGAGCGCAGCCCGTTTCCCCAGGTAGCAGGGATGTCGGCCAGCAATTCCAGACTGTCGGCATCGAACACCTTGACCCCGCCCGGGGTGTAGTTGGACACCGCGATCAGGCGGCCGTCCTGGGAGATGGCGCCACCGATGCTGTTGCCGGACTGAATCACCCGCTTCTCCACCCGGGCACAGAGCAGGTCGACCTTGCTCAGCCCGCCGTCGCGCCCGAACACGTAGGCATAACGCCCGTCACGGGAGTACACCACCGAAGCGTGCGACAGGTCGCCCAGCCCCTCGACCCGGGCAATGGCAGTATTGTGCGTGGTCTCGACGATCTGCACCGCTCCGTCGGCACGCTCGATGACGATCGCCAGATCGCCGGTTCCACGCAGGGCGCAGTCGTCGGCCAACAGGGCACCGCTGAACAGGACCAGCAGGAGCCACCACCGCTTCATCGCTTCACCTCCTTGCCCGGCGCACCACGCAGCAGGCGGTCGGCCAGCCAGGCGATATCCGCGTCGGAGAGGATGGGCCCCCAGGGCGGCATGGCGGTACCGGGCCGGCCGTCGCGAATGGTGTCGATCAGCCATTGCCGTGGCTTGCCGGCCAGCGCCTGCGGCCGCAGAGCCGGCCCCAGCCCGCCCTTGAGCGTCAGCCCGTGACAGGAGCCGCAATCCTGCAACAACATGGACTCGAGCTCCGCCTGCCGCTGCGCACTCGGCGCCGCCGACTGGGCGAGTGCCGCCGAGACGGCAAGACTAGATGCCACGATGCCGATCCTGCGCCACATGGGAGATTGCCTCTTCGAGAAACCCACCTGCCGCCATGGCATCGGGATGGAACCAGTCGAGCTGCCTGGCCAGGGCCACTGTCTCGCCGATGACCACCAGCAGGGGCGCGCCGAGGCCGGCCTCTTCCACTCGCTCGACGATGTCGCCGACCGTACCGACGACCTGGCGCTGCGCCGGCGTGGTGCCATGCTGCACTGCCAGCGCGGGGGTGGTCGCCGGCATGCCGGCACCCAGCAGTTCGCGGCAAATGCGTGCCAGAGAGGACAGCCCCATGTAGATCACCAGGGTGCTGCGCGTATCGGCCAGGCCATGCCAGTCCAGGTCAATCGGCTCGTCGTCACGAAAATGCCCGGTCACCAGCTGCACGCCACGGCTCAAGCCGCGGTGAGTCAGCGGTACGCCAGCATAGGCACTGCACGCCGCCGCTGCGGTGACGCCCGGTACCACATCGAAGGGAATGCCATGCCGGCGCAGATACAGGGCCTCTTCGCTGCCGCGACCGAAGATGAAGGGATCACCGCCCTTGAGGCGCACCACCTCGCGCCCACCGCGCGCCAGGCGAACCAGCAGGGCGTTGATCTCGTCCTGCGACAGGGCGTGGTGTCCGCTGCGTTTGCCGACATGGATGCGCGACACCCCCGAAGGGATCTCGTCAAGAATGGCAGGGGATACCAGACGGTCGTAGACCACGACGTCGGCTCCCTGGAGGAGACGGTGTGCCTTGCGGGTCAGCAGTTCCGGATCACCGGGACCCGCGCCAACCAGGTGGACGATGCCTGTACCTTTCATGCTCTCGTCACCTCCAGTGCTGGGAAACAGGGGCGCGGGGTCTCCCCCGCGCCATGGCTTCAGTAGATATCGTGCATGGTGTTGTACACGTTGAACTTGCCGGTCGGTGTGATCAGACGCTTGTCCTTGATTACCTTCTTCAGCTTGAGCGTCTTGTCGTCCACGATCACCAGTGCCGACTCCTGGGTCTTGCCGTTCCACACCGAGAACCAGACCTCGTCACCCGCCTTGTTGAACTCGGGCTGAACAACCCGCTTGGGCCCCTCACCCAGCCTGGCCCAGTCGGCGATGGGCAATACCTTGTAGCCACGATCGAGATGGTCGATATCGAACACCGCTACCGACTGGCTCACCTTGGGATCGGGATTGAGCGCGGTATCAACATACAGGTGCTTCGACTTCGGATGGGTCTTGATGAACAGCGAACCGCCGCCCTGACCCTTGAGCGAGCGCACCACCTTCCAGGCATATTGCGGATGTCCCTTGGGATCGGTCCCGATCACCGCGACCGACTCGTCGCCCAGATGGCTGGTCGCCCAGACCGGTCCGTACTTCGGATCGACGAAGTTGGCACCCCGTCCCGGGTGCGGGATCTTGCCCACCTCGACCATTTTCACCAACTTGTCATTCTGCGAATCGATGACAACGATCTTGTTCGACTTGTTGGCCGCGGTCAGGAAGTAGCGCTGGGTGGCGTCCCAACCACCATCATGCAGGAAACGCGCGGCGTCGATGGTGGTCACCTTGAGGTTGTCGATGTCCTCGTAGTTGACCATCAGCACCTTGCCGGTCTCCTTGACGTTGACGATGAACTCCGGGTGCTTGTGCGAGGCCACGATGGCCGCCACGCGCGGCTCCGGGTGGTATTCCTGGGTATCCACCGTCATGCCACGCGTCGAAACGATCTTCAGCGGCTCGAGCGTCTCGCCGTCCATGATCACGTACTGCGGCGGCCAGTAGGTACCGGCGATCGCGTACTTGTCCTCCCACCCCTTGTACTTGGAGGTCTCGACCGAACGCGCCTCGAGGCCGACCTTGAGTTCGGCCACCGTCTTCGGTGTCTTCATCCACAGATCGATCATGTTGATCTTGGCATCCCGCCCGATCACGAACAGGTAACGCCCAGAGGCCGACAGGCGCGAGATGTGCACCGCGTAACCGGTCTGGATGATGGTGACGATCTTCTTGGTATCGCCGTCGATCAGCGCAATCTTGCCGGCGTCGCGCAAGGTGACCGAGAACAGATTGCTCAGGTTGAGATTGTTCATCTGCTTCTTCGGCCGTTTCTCCGGCGGCACCAGCACCTTCCAGGTCGCCTTCATCTCCTTCATGCCGAACTCGGGCGGCACCGGCGGCTCGTGCTGCAGGTAGCGCGCCATCATGTCCACCTGAGCGGGACTCAACTGCCCGGACGTACCCCAGTTGGGCATGCCGGCCGGCGAGCCATAGGTGATGAAGGTCTTGAGATACTCGGTGCCGCGCTTGCGCGTGATGTCGGGTGTCAGCGGCTTGCCCGTGGCCCCCTTGCGCAACACGCCGTGACAACCGGCGCAACGCTCGAAGAAGATACGCTTGGCCTCGGCAAACTCGGCCTTGGTCATGGGTGGCCCATCGCCCCCGATGAGGTCCTTGGTTCCCTCCGAACTCATCCCGCTCGGTGCACCCTCGTAGCGCATCTCCGAGTTGCTGCTGCCGGGGTGCGCATGTTGCGCGGCCAGTGCCACGTTCATCGCCAGCGCCAGCGATGACAGGAAGAATGCACTTCCAATTACGGTTCCTGGTTTCATGCTCGATTCTCCTGCCCCCGCAGGGGCGAATGGACGTGATACGTCGCGGCATGGTCAAGTATCGAGCAGCCCCTGCCGCCCGCCTTGACAATTGTCAAGGGCGTGAGGGGTTGGCGCCAAAATCGGCAGCACTTTGATGTGGGTCAAAAGACGCGGCCCCGGAACCGGGGCCGCTCCTGGAACGAGGCTACAGGCGCAGATGACGCAGCCGCAGGGCGTTGCTCACCACAGTGACCGAGCTCATGCTCATGGCCGCCGCGGCGATCACCGGGCTGAGCAGGATACCGAAGAAGGGATAGAGCACCCCGGCGGCTACCGGGATACCCAGGGAGTTGTAGACAAAGGCACCGAACAGGTTCTGCCAGATATTGCGCAAAGTAGCGCGAGAGAGTGCCACCGCATCGGCCACGCTGCTCGGCGAACTGCGCAGCAGGGCAATATCCGCGGCCTCGACGGCCACATCCGTTCCCTGGCCGATGGCAATCCCCACATCGGCCTGGGCCAGCGCCGGCGCATCGTTGATGCCGTCGCCCACCATGGCCACCACCTTGCCCTGCTGCTGCAGGCGCGCGATCTCCTCGCGCTTGTCGCCGGGCAATACCTCGGCGAGCACCCGGTCGATACCGATATGCGCGGCGACCGCCTCGGCGGTGTGTCGATTGTCGCCGGTGAGCATCACCACCTCGATGTCCAGGTCATGCAGTCGCCGCACTGCCTCGACCGCATCTTCACGCACCCGATCGGCCACGCTAATGATCCCCAGCAGACGACCGTCACAGGCCACGAACATCGGCGTCTCGCCCTCGCCCGCGCGCCGCTCCACCTCGTCCTGCAAGGCGGCGACATCGATGTCGTGCTCGGCCATCAGACGCCGGTTGCCGATCAGGCAGGCACGACCTGACACCCGGCCACGCACGCCCGCGCCCGAGATCGCCTCGAATCCCTCGACCGCAGCCGGTTCCAGATCCTGCGCCTGGCCATGTTCGACGATCGCCTGGCCCAGCGGGTGTTCCGAGCCCGCCTCCAGGGCCATAGCAACTTGCAGCAGTTCGTCCTCGTCCCCTCCGGGCAGCGCCTGCACACTCACCACCTGGGGTCGTCCCTCGGTGAGGGTACCGGTCTTGTCGAAGACCACGGTATCGAGCTGCCCTGCGCGTTGCAGGGCCTCGCCGTTGCGGATCAGGATCCCGTGTTCTGCCGCCTTGCCCACGCCGACCATGATGGAGATCGGCGTCGCCAGCCCCAGGGCGCAGGGACAGGCGATCACCAGTACCGTCATGCCGGTAACTACCGCGTAGGCCAGCTGCGGCTCGGGACCGAAGCGATACCAGATGAAGAAGGTGATCACCGCAACGCTCACCACCACCGGCACGAACACTGCTGCTACCTTGTCCACCAGGCGCCCGATGGGCGGCTTGCTGGCCTGTGCCTGGCGCACCAGCTCGATGATATGTGCCAATGCGGTATCGCGACCGATGCGCGTAGCGCGCATCAGGAAACTGCCCTGGGTGTTCAGCGTACCGCCATAGACGGTATCGCCTACCTGCTTGGCCACCGGCATGGGCTCGCCGGTGAGCATGGATTCATCGACATGCGAACTGCCCTGGATGACCTCGCCATCGACCGGGATGCGATCGCCCGGGCGGATGCGGATGGTCTCGTCCAGACCGATCTCCTCAACCGGCAGGTCCAGTTCCTTGCCGTTACGGATCACCCGCGCAGTGCGTGGTTGCAGGCCGATCAGACGCTTGATCGCCAGCGAGGTCTTGCCGCGCGCCTTGCTCTCCAGCGCCGAGCCCAGCGACACCAGGCCGATAATGATCAGGGCGGCATCGAAATAGGCATGCCGCGCCAGCGCCGGCAACTGCTCGGGTAACAGCACGACCAGCGTCGAATACAACCAGGCGGTGCCGGTGCCCAAGGCTACCAGGGTATCCATGTTGCCGCGCCCGGCCTTCAGGCTGGCGAACGCCCCGCGGAAGAAATGGCCGCCCACGGTAGACAACACCGCGAAGGTGATCACGCTGATCGCCAGCCAGACCCCCTGCCCCTGGTCCACCGGCGGTAGCCAGCCAGCGAAACCGGCGACGAACAGCCCGAAGCCGATGCCGCCAGCGACCAGAGCACGCCACCAGAGACGGTGGTACTCGGCCAGCTCCCGTTCTTCCTTCTCGCTCTCGTCATCCAGGCCGCGCAGTTCGGCGGCATCGTAGCCAGCCTTGCGCACTGCCTCGACCAGGGCATCGGCGGACACCCCTTCACCCTCGACTATCGCAGTGCGCTCACCCAGATTGACTACCGCCGAGCTTACCCCCGGCACTGTCTTGAGCGCGTCTTCAACTACAGTGACACAACCGGCACAGGCCATGCCGTTGATCGAGAGCCGAATCGGATCGCTCATCAGTCAGTGGCCTTTGCAGGATACCCCGCGTCGGTGATGGCCTGTGCCACCTGGGCGGGATCGAAGTCACCGGAGACACTGGCCCGGCCACCCTCCAGATCGACCTCGACGCCGGTCACCCCGGCGAATCCCTCGAGGGCCTTCTTCACGGCCGACACGCAACCCATGCACTTCATCCCCTGAATCTCGAACGTCTTTTCCATCGTCTGCTCCTCGTTAGATCGATAAGGCTACTGTTGCGGCTGCAGGCGCTGAGCTGCCCTACTCAAGTCTTCAAGGGCGGCTGAGGGAATCGGCGCCCTGAGCCCACCCTGCCGGCTTGTGCGCGGGCGGTTGCGTTCCTCCCAGATCGCATAGATCCGCTCCGGCCACTTGGACTGGAACCAGGCGATCGCCGCCAGCATCTCCTCGTCACTGAGCTTGCCTGCAAAGCCTGGCATGGTACCACCCAGCGGCTTTCCACCCATGCGGATCTGCCGCATCAGCACCTTCAGAGAATGATGCCACGCATGAGCCGTACCATTCAGGGGCGGTGGCGGATACTTTCCGTCGGGACCAGCCTCGCGCCAGTCCGCTGTGCCCTCGGCCTGCTTCCCATGACAGCTTGCGCAATGTTGCTGAAAGACCTGTTCGCCAAGGCGCAACTGGTCCTCCGAGTACCAGCGTTGAGAACCGGCGGCAGTCGCCACACCCGCCAGCAACAGCAGTGCGGAGTACGCGGCCGATCGAATACGATGATTCATGCACCTCTCCTTCAATGTGAAGCGAAGACCGTCGGCGTGCCGTCGCTGGCAATGGCGAGTACCTGGTAGGGCTGCGGTGCCTTTCCCGGCACTTCCATACCGGGTGACCCGATGGGCATCCCTGGTGCACTCAGGCCGCGGATATCGGGGCGTTCGGTCAACAGACGCCGCACGTCGGCCGCCGGCACGTGCCCCTCGATGAAATAACCACCCACGATAGCGGTATGGCAGGAGCGCGCCTGGTTCGGCACCCCATGTTCTGCCTTGATCGCCAGCAGGTCACGAGTATTGCGCGCCTCGACCGAATAACCGGCATCGCGCATGTAATCCACCCACTTGCGGCAACAACCGCAGTTGGGATCCTTGTAGACGACGATGTCGGCCGCCTCCGCCGATTGCGAACCGAGCAGCCAAGCGGCGGTGCCGCCAACGATGGCCAGTCCGGCGGCCAGCACGATGCCGTTGCGCCAGCCCGTCTTCCTGTGCAATGACTTGGACATGAGGCATTCCTCCTCTGTTCGAATGAATGTAACGGCGCCGGGGAGCCTCCCCGGCGCCGCTCCTGCTCAGCGAACGAGCCGTGCGGTACGGGTCATGCCGGCCTCGGCATGCCCCGGAATATTGCAGGAGAAGACGACTTCGTCCTGCCCATCGAAGGTCCATACCAGCTCGCGGGTCTGGCCGGGCTCCACGGTGATGGAGTTTCCATCCTCATGCACCATGCCAGGCATCCGCCGCATCATCTCGCGGTGGGCCGCCTGTTCAGCAGCACTGCCGATGGAGAACTCGTGCCGGATGGCCCCGCGATTGCTGACCACGAACTTCACCGTCTCTCCGGGGCGCACAGTGAAGGGGGACTTGAAATCCAGACGCATGGCGTCGAGCAGGTCCACCGCGATCACGCGATCCACCTTGGCCGGGTCACCCGGGCGACCGACCGCACTGCGCCCGTGATCATCGTTATGCCCACCTTTCTCGTGTGCGTGCATGGCGGCTTGTCCGTGCCCTTCGGCATGGCCACTCTCATGCCCATGCCCACCTTCGTGTGCTCCGCCGGCCAGCACACTGCGACCAAGCAGCATGGCCCCAGCCAGGACTAACAGTAACTTGTTGTTCATATCTCTCTCCTTTTCAGAACCAAGTACGAATGCCGATCACGAACTGAACATCGTCCGCCTTCTCGCCCGCGGCACGTGCCAGCCCCGCGGTCTCGCCGAACTTGCGGTTCCAGTTCACACCGATGTAAGGGGCAAACTCGCGCACGAACTCGTAGCGCAGGCGCAGGCCAGCCTGCATGTCGGCCAATCCGGCGCCGATACCCCGCTTCCTGTCATCGCGGCCATAGAGGTTGAACGTCACCTCGGGCGACAGGATGAGCTGCTGGGTGAACAGCAGTTCGTACTCAAACTGGCCACGCAAGGCGAACTGCCCCTCGTCGCTGACAAAGGCGGCGACATCGGTTTCGAACCAGTACGGCGCCAGCCCCTTGAAGCCGGCGGCCAACCAGGTCTGATCGGGCTTGGGCCGGAAATCCTGGCGCAGCCCCACTTGCAGGTCCCAGAAGGGCGCCACCGCCCGGCTGTAGAGCGCCTGCACCTCCAGTTCCTCGGTCTTGCCATTGACACGTGCCGCATCGATCTTGAACCAGGCCTTGTGCAGGTCCTTGCCGATCCAGGCCTCGCCCTCGAGCACCAGCGGATCCGGGCCATTGGTGTAACGGCGCTCGAGCTGATTGATCATCACCTTGGCGAGTGTGGGATCGTCCTCCATGGCCGCCTGCGCCATCGGGCTCAGCGTCGCCATCGCCAGCAGGGACAGCAGGATTTTCTTGAATTTTTTCATGACACTCTCTCCTCAGCTCACGATGACTTTGCGGAACATACCGGCCATGTGGTACAGCAGGTGGCAGTGATAGGCCCACCCCCCCATGGCGTCTGCCGTGACCAGGTAGCTGATGCGGGCACCTGGCTGCACGATCACCGTGTGCTTGCGCGGGATGTGGTCAGGGTCGCCGGTTTCCAGGTCGCTCCACATACCGTGCAGGTGGATCGGGTGATTCATCATGGTGTCGTTGATGAGATTGATGCGCAGACGCTCGCCGTACTTCATTTGGATGGGCTCGGCATCCGCATACTTGACCCCGTTGATCGACCACATGTAACGCGCCATGTTGCCAGTGAGGTGCAGATCGATCTCGCGTCCAGGCTCGCGCGGGTCCGGCGTCTTGCCCAGGTTGCGGAGATCGGCGTAGGTCAGCACCCGTCGGCCGTTGTTGCGCAAGCCGATGCCGGGATCGTCGAGGCGGTAACGGGCACCGTCGGCGCGCATGTCGATATGCGGCCCGTACTCGGTCGGCGCATGTACCACGGGGCGCTTGCTGCCATAACCCGCAGGCCCCGACCCCATGGGGAGCCGCTGCTTCATGCCGCCGTGCTGCATGCCGTGGTCCATCTTCATGCCACCGTGCTGCATGCCGGACATGTCGTGGTCCATCTTCATACCGCCGTGCTGCATGCCGGACATGTCGTGGTCCATCTTCATGCCGCCGTGCTGCATGCCCGACATGTCGTGGTCCATCTTCATGCCACCGTGCTGCATGCCCGACATGTCGTGGTCCATCTTCATGCCGCCATGGTCCATGCCATGCATGCCGTGGCCCATCATGCCCATGTCCATGCCCATATCCATGTGCCCCAGGATGGGAGCCGGATCCATCTCAGGCACTTCTGCACTCAGGGCGGGATCGGGGGTCAGGGTGCCGCGTGCATAGCCACTGCGATCGATGGCCTGGGCAAAGATGGTGTAGGCACGATCATCGCTGGGCTCCACGATGACGTCATAGGTCTCAGCCACCCCCATGCGGAACTCATCCACCGTCACCGGCTCGATGTACTGCCCATCGGCGGCCACCACGGTCATCTTCAGTCCCGGGATGCGCACGTCGAAGAAGGTCATGGCCGATCCATTGACGAAACGCAGGCGCACTTTCTCCCCACGTTTGAACAGCCCCAGCCAGCCGTCGGCTGGCGCCACGCCATTCATGAGGAAGGTGTAGGTGTACCCCGTGACATCCGAGATGTCGCGATCGGACATGCGCATCTCGTTCCACATCTGGCGGGCATTGAGGAAACCTTCCCAGCCCATCTTGTCGATGTCCGCAAGGGCATCGCTCAGCGTGCGTTCGCGCCGGTTGTAATAATCGGACAGCTTCTTGAGCTTGGCGTAGATGCGACTCGGCTCCTCGTCGCTCCAGTCCGAGAGCATGACCACATAATCGCGATCATAGGTGAAGGGTTCAGGCTCTTTCGGATCGATGACGATCGCACCATAGGCACCGGTCTGCTCCTGGAACCCGGAATGGCTGTGATACCAGTAGGTGCCGCTCTGCTGCACCTGGAAACGGTAGGTAAAGCTTTCTCCCGGACGGATGCCCGTGAAACCGTTGGAGACATGCGGCACCCCATCCTGCTCACTGGGCAGGATGATGCCGTGCCAGTGGATGGAGGTGTCCTCGGCCAGGTGATTGGTCACCTTGAGGGTGACGGTATCGCCTTCCTTCCAGCGCAGGATGGGCGCCGGCACCGAACCGTTGATGGCGGTGGCAAAGCGCTCCTTGCCGGTGAAATTCACCTTCACCGGGCTGTAGGTGAGATCGAAACGGGTACCACTCAGCACCTTGGGCCCCATCCGTGCCTGCAATTGCTCGGCACGGGTCGGCACAGCATGCAGCCCCAGTCCCAGCAAGGCGCCACCGGCAGCCACGCCCTGCACGAAACGACGACGTGAAAACGAGAGATGATCGCCCGCAAGGGGTATCAATGGATTCGACATGTTCAAGACTTCCTCGGTCATTGCACGTGTCCACGGCCTGCTCATGGTTGTGGCCGGACACACGAAGATTTTCCATCCCGACCGGGATGGCGTTATCGGCGGTAGAGGAAATCAGACCCGGGGAGGGCGATAGAGAAAGGAAGGATGACAGGGGACCGCGGTGGGCAGTTCAGCCATGCCGGCAGGTACCGGCACATGCACCGCCACCCCGACGATACCGGGCAGAATGCCGGCCACGCAGGCGCCGCAGCTGATGCCGCTGCACACGCCCTGCTCGCAACACTGATCCGTACACTGCTGGCAATCACCCGCCATGCCGTCTGCCTTGTCGGCCTGCATACCTGCGGCATGCTGCACCGTCGAGGGCATAGCGCCCGCAACGCCACCGGCAGCAAGGGCCGCGGTCAACGGCATCAGCCCCAGTACCAGGGCCAGCAGCAGACAAACGGACTGTCGAAGAGAATACGCCATGCCGTCAGGTTAGCAGCTCGAGATCGCGGAGGCAAAACCGTTGCCTAAACCCACCTCTTCGGCCCAGGTCCGGGCCTCATACAACCGGACCAAGAGACCGGACATGACAGATAAAGTTCCCGAATACCGTGAAAATCAGCCTCCCTGCCCTCGCACCGGAGCCACGGGCTTGAGATAACGCACAGCGGCATAACCGATCTGACCATCGCGAGTGCGCACACGGCACCAGCCAGGCCGCTTGGCATGGTCGATGAACGAGACCTCTTCGGAGCCGCGCAACACCTTGCGCACCTTGTAGTGGATACCGGGGCCTTCGCGCAGGTTGAGGCTTTTGGCCACCACCCGGTAAAGACGATCGAATCCCTGCTCGAGATTGGAGGCCACGTGCGAGGCCATGCTGGCCGCCAACAGGAAGGGATTGTCCGGCTCCAGTGGCATGGTACGCACCAGCCGGCGTGCCAGATCCGCCGCCACACGCTCGAGCTGGTCCGGCTCGAGGTTGCTGACCGCCTTGACCGCGCCTACCGCAAGATCGAGCGGCGTCAGGGGTACCGAGCCTGCCCGCCCCTGAGCCACATGCCGGCCACTCCAGACCACTTTCCCGGTACTGGCACGCAGCAGCTTCAGATCGGCACCGATACGAATATTGGAATACACGCCCAGAAAATCGACATTGAAGTCGGTGATGCGACCGGTGAGTACCCAATCACACCCCACCCGCCGAGCCACCCGACGCAGACCCGCCGCGTCGGTAACCGGCTTGCCCCCGGTAACCCGATCGACCAGGGTCAGCTCCACATCTTTCGGCGCATGCATACTGATGAAGCCGTACAGCATGTTACGGACCAGCCGCTGCTTGTCGGCTGCCTCGAAGCGCATTCGGTAAGGCCTGGGCGCATCATCCTTCCGCGCATCCGACTCCCGGTTGTCCGCGTCACCATCATCCACGACATCCGGCACACCCAGCGCGGGCTCGTCATCATTCTTGGCGGCCTGTGCGGAGGCCAGGTATTCAAACGACAGTTCAGCGCTGGCCTCGGGAACCACTTCGAGGGGCAGCACGGCAACACATTCCGGGGGGCGGAAATCGGGCCCGGGATAGATGCGATAGTTCACCTGCTCGAAAACACCGGCCGTCCGGGCTTTGTCACCCTCCTTGAACAGCGAATACTGCGGCGTACTGATACAGCCGCCCAGCAAGAGGGCTGCCGACGACGCCAAACCGCCGACCATGCGAATGTTCATTTTTGGACCGTGCTCTCAGGGGGTTCCATCTGACGATGAATCCTAGTGAAGACCAGGCCATCCGTGAGTGACTGCGATCACGAAGACGGGCATTTCCCGGCAAGCCACGGCAGGACCCCGCAAAAGCGTGAACCAGTCCGCGATGGGGGAAGCGCAACCCCTTGCGCCACACATAGAAAAAACCCGGCAGTGTCACCACTACCGGGTCCTTTTGGCGTCCCGTAGGGGAGTCGAACCCCTGTAACCAGCGTGAAAGGCTGGGATCCTAGGCCTCTAGATGAACGGGACAGAAACCTTTTCCAAATTGTTTGTTTGGTGGAGCCAGGCGGGATCGAACCGCCGACCTCAACACTGCCAGTGTTGCGCTCTCCCAGCTGAGCTATGGCCCCGTCGAGCGAGGCGCGTATCTTAGTGCAGTCCCCTGCACTTGTCTAGCCCCCCGAGAGCGGATTTCCCGGCTCCCCTCCGAGGCGACTTGCGCCCTGAACGGCCGCGCATGATACCCAAGTTTTTTTCCATTGCAAGAGGCAATCGGGAAAACCACAAAGACCCCAGGGGTGCAAGCCCCTCCCCTCGCAAACGGGACAACCACAAAGGGCACGAAGGACGCAAAGGCTATCCGGGCCAGGAGGTTTCCAGGCCGTGTGTGGGGAGATCACGGAGTCCACGGAGAGCACAGCGTTTTCTTGCCGGTCTGGAGCACAGCGCAATCCCGGGACGTTCATCACACAACTCGTGCAGTGCCACCATCATCACCTTCGTGTCCTTTGCGCCCTTCGTGGTAAAGCCAGCGCGCATGGCTTCGCAACATCCCACGCCCCCCGGAAACCGGCGTGCAGCCTGATCCGGGCCAGCTCAGCCTTCCGCCGGCTCGCCCAGCAATGCCAGCAACCGCGTCTCGTCGATCACGCTCACGCCAAGCGTCTGTGCCTTGTCGAGCTTGCTGCCGGGGTCTTCACCAGCGACGACATAGTCGGTCTTCTTCGACACGCTGCCGGAGACCTTGGCGCCCAGCGCCAGCAGGCGCTGCTTGTAGTGATCGCGAGGACGGCCCAGCTTGCCGGTGAGCACGAAGGTGAGTCCGGCCAGCGGCTGCTCGGCAGCGCGTTCGCCGGCGGGGTCGGGCCAGTGCACCCCCGCTTCGATCAGGGCGTCGATGACCTCGTTGTTGTGCGGCTGGCGAAAGAAGGTGACGATCTTCTCGGCCAGCACCTCGCCCACCCCTTCGATGCGTACCGAGGGCGTATTGGCCAGTGCCTCGGCGCCGGCATCGAGCACATCGCCCAGCGTCGGAAAGCGCTCGGCGAGCAGCGCCAGGTGCACCGGCCGACACCACTTCAGGCCCTGCGGCGGCGGCACCCGGGCGGTCCGGGTATCGCGCGCCAGCCCGCCGCCCTCCAGAGCCGCATGCAGGGCCTTGGCCTGACTGGGGCGGATCTCGATCAGGTCACTCAGGGTCAGGGCGCGGATCGCCTGCAGCGAGCCCAGCGTCTGCGCCAGCACCCCGGCCATGGTCTCACCGATGCCGAGGATGCCCAGGGCGAACAGGAAGCGGCCCAGGGTCGTCTCCCTGGAACGCTCTAGCGCGGCCAGCAGATTGTCGGCCGACTTCTCGCCCATGCGCTCCAGCCCGATCAATTGCTCGCGGGTGAGGCGATAGAGATCGGCCGGCGTCTCCACCAGGCCGCGCTCCACCAGTTGTTCGACCAGTTTGTCGCCCAGGCCCTCGATGTCCATGGCCTTGCGCGAGGCGAAGTGCTTGATCGCCTCCTTGCGCTGCGCTGGGCAGAACAGGCCGCCGGAACAGCGCGCGATGGCCTCGCCCTCGGGACGGATCACGGCCGAGCCACAGACCGGGCACTGCGCAGGCAGCACCACGCGGCCAGCGTCGGCGGGCCGGCGCTCGGGCAGGCTGCGCACCACCTCGGGGATGACATCGCCGGCGCGACGCACGATGACGGTGTCACCGATCCAGATGTCCTTGCGTTCGACCTCGTCCATGTTATGCAGAGTGGCGTTGCTCACCGTGACCCCGCCGACGAACACCGGCCTGAGCCGCGCCACCGGGGTGAGTGCGCCGGTGCGCCCGACCTGGAAATCCACGTCCTCGACCACGGTGAGCGCCTCCTCGGCGGGAAACTTGCGCGCGATGGCCCAGCGCGGCGCGCGTGCCACGAAGCCCAGCGCCTGTTGCCAGTCGAGGCGGTCGACCTTGTAGACCACGCCGTCGATGTCGTAGTCCAGTTCGGGCCGCCGCTCGAGCATGCGCCGGTAGTAGGCATGGCAGGCGTCGATACCCGCGCACGATTCGAGCTCGCGCGGGATAGGCAGGCCCCAGTCGCGCAGCAGGGCCATGTTGCCACTGTGGGTCTCGCACATGGGGTGACCGACCACCTCGCCGACCCCATAGGCGAAGAAGGTCAACGGCCGCTCGGCAGTGACCCGGGAATCGAGCTGGCGCAGGCTGCCGGCAGCGGCATTGCGCGGGTTGGCGAAGGGTTTCTCGCCACGCTCGAGCTGGCGCCGGTTGAGCGCCTCGAAGCCGCTCCTGGGCATCACGATCTCGCCGCGCACCTCGAGCACCGCGGGCCAGCCCTCGCCGATCAGGCGCAGCGGCACGGCACGGATGGTGCGCACGTTCTGGGTCACGTCCTCGCCGACGTGGCCGTCACCGCGGGTCGCGCCCTGCACCAGCACGCCGTGCTCGTAGCGCAGGCTGATCGCCAGACCGTCGAACTTGGGCTCGGCCGAGTAATCGACGCGCTGCACCCCGAGACGCTCGCGCACCCGGCGGTCGAAGTCATCGAGCTCCTCATCGCTGAAGGCATTGTCCAGCGACAGCATGGGCACGGCATGACGCACCTCGGCGAAGGCCGCCAGCGGCTTTGCGCCCACCCGCTGGGTCGGCGAGTCGGGTGTGACCAGCTCAGGGTGTTCCGCCTCCAGCGCCTGCAAATCACGCATCAGGCGGTCGTACTCGGCATCCGGTATCTCGGGGTCGTCGAGCACGTAGTAACGGTAGTTGTGGTAGTCGATTTCGCGGCGCAGGGCCTCGATACGCTGGCGGATGTCGTCGCTCAATGTCGGCTCCGGAGCAACTGGATCTTACGGCGATGCTCGAGGATCTGGTCACGGGTGTGCTCGATGGCCTGGCGGGTGAGCGGATTACGCGCCTCGTCGCGCAGTTCGCCATCGAGCAGGGCGACCAGACGCTCGGCGGTAAACAGCATGTCACTGTAGATGGCCATGCCGTCCTGCACCCCGGGCAGCTGGGTGAACAGCACCAGGCCGGGGGTGGAGAAGTCCGGGTCTGCCTTCTTCGGGAAGGTGCCGGGCTCGAGTACGTTGGCCAGGCTGAACAGTACCTGGCCGCGGTCGTTCTCGCGGTGGAAGATATTCATGGCGCCATAGCGCATGTCGGTGGATTTCGCGGCCTGGCGCACCTGCTCCAGATCGAAGGGCTCGCCCTTACTCATCACCACGATCTGCAGGATCAAGCGCGGCACCTCGTCGAGCAGTGCGGGGTCGATGTGCAGATAATCGCTCTCCGCCTCGGCATTGAATGCCAGGTCCATCGAGAGCTGGGTCTCGTTGTCGGGATCGGTGTCCTCCCAGCGTTCGCGCACCACCGGCTCGCCGACGAACTCACCGGGCGGCAGATCATCCACCTCAGGAACCTCGTCGTCGGCTCTCAATGTCGGCAGGGACTCCTCGGCCGGCTCGGCGGGCGACACTTCGCCGAGCGAGGGCTCCACCAGAGCCCGTCGCGGGCGCCGGCGTGCCTGCCTTGGCCGCCACTGGCGTCGCTTGTAGCGATCCCAGAGGTAGATGCCCACCACCATCAGTACGCCGATACCGAGCAGGATCAGGCGCAGCGTCGTCGCGTCCATGGCCTCCCCGTTACACCGCCGCCAGCGAGGCAGCCTCTTCCACGTCCACCGAGACCAGCCGAGAGACCCCCGGTTCGTGCATGGTCACGCCCATCAGCTGGTTGGCGATCTCCATGGTCACCTTGTTGTGGGTGATGAAGATGAATTGCACGTGCTCGGACATCTCCTTGACCAGTTGCGAATAACGACCCACGTTGGCGTCGTCCAGCGGCGCATCCACCTCGTCGAGCATGCAGAAGGGTGCCGGATTGAGGCGGAAGATGGAGAACACCAGCGCCACCGCGGTCAGCGCCTTCTCACCGCCGGACAACAGGTGAATGGAGGAATTACGCTTGCCCGGCGGACGCGCCATCACCGTCACCCCGGTGTCCAGCAGGTCGTCCCCGGTCAGTTCCAGGTAGGCATGACCGCCACCGAACAGCTTGGGAAACAGCTCCTTGAAGCCGGCATCCACCTTGTCGAAGGTCTCCTTGAAACGGGTTCGGGTCTCGCGGTCGATCTTGCGGATAGCCTCTTCGAGCGTCTCCAGCGAACGCGTCACGTCCTCGTGCTGGCGGTCCAGGTATTCCATGCGCTCGCTCTGCTCGCGGAATTCGTCGATAGCCGCGAGGTTGATTGGTCCCAGGCGCTGGATGCGCGTGGCCAGTTGCTCGGCACGCTCCTGCCAGACCTGCACACTGGCGCCTTCTGGCATCTCCTCAAGCAACGCCGCGAGTTCGAAACCGGTCTCACCCAGCTGCTCGCGCAGAGTGCCGGCGCGCACCACGATTTCCTGACGGGCCATGCGTGCCTGATCGAGGGCGATACGCGCCTCCTGCACCTGCTGCTCCACGCCGTGACGCGACTGCTCCAGTTCGCGTAGCCGATGATCGATGCCTTCCAGAGCCTTGCGCGCCTCGGCCAGCTGGGCCTCCACGGCGACGCGCTCCTGCAACTGGGTCTCTAGCAGGATCTGTTGCTCGCCCATCGGCGCCTTGCTCTGCTCCAGCGCTTCACGCAGCTCGGCCACGCGCTGCTCGAGCTGCGCGACCTGCGAGTGTACCCGGTCGATGCCGGACCTCAGCGAGTCCTCGGTGCTGCGGATGGACTCGATGCGCAAGGCCAGTTCGTGCACCTCGGCATGCCGTGCGGCCGCGGCCTGGCGTGCCTCTTCGAGGCGCTGGCGCAGGCGTTCGCGCTCGGCCTGCAACGATTCGCGCTGGCGGTCCAGTTCGTCCACTCGCGCCAGCGCCGCATGCAGGCGCTCGCGCGCCGCCTCGATCTGCTCCGCACCTTCCTGCAACTGCTGCTGCAGCTCGGCGGCCTCCTCTTCCAGCCCCCCCAGGCGCTGGCGGATCTGCTCGGCACGTGCCTGCTTGCCCGAGAGCAGGGCCTTGATGTCGGCCAGGGCGCGCGCACCGGCATCCTGCCGCGCCTGTGCCTCCTCGCGCGCCCGCTCCGCCTGGCGCAGACGCTCGCGCGCCTCGACCAGCAGACGTTCCAGCTCCTCGATGCGCGGCGCCAGCTCCTGTTTGCGTTCACTGAGCGCGCGGATCTCGCGCTCGCGCGCCAGCACCCCCCGCTCGGCCTCGTTGCCTCGCGCCGCGGCCAGCCAGCCACTGCCCACCAGCACGCCCTCGGGGGTAATCAAGGACTCACCCTCGCCCAGCTCGCCACGGCGCGCCAACGCCTGCGCCAGCTCGTCGGCCAGGTGGATGCCGTTGAGGATGCCGATCAGCCCTGCCGGACCGCGCACCACCGAGGCGAGCGTCCCGGGCCGCGCAGCGGCCTGGCCTTCGCGAGTCTCGAACAGCCGTGCGCCGGCAGCCAGCAGGGCCTCGACATCGCTGGCATGCGGCGCCAGGTCATCCACCAGCACGGCCTGCAAGTGCTGCCCCAGAGCCACCTCCACCGCCTGCTGCCAGCGGCCCTCGACCTCGATGCCCTCGAGCAGGCGTCGCGCGCCTTCCAGTCCCTGCCGGGAGAGCCAGTCGTTGAGGGCCTCGTCGTCCTCGCCGCGTGCCGCCTGTTGCAACGCCTGCAGGGAGGCCAGCCGCCCCTGCAGCGACTGCAACTCCGAACGCAGGCGGTCGAGCGCTTCCTGACGCTGCTGGATCTCGCCACGCGCCTGCTCGATGTCCTCGCGCGCCTGCTCGGTCTGTTCGCGTGCCTCGACCAGTGCCGCCTCGGCCTCTTCCTGGCGACGCAACAGCTCGCGGATCTCGGCCTCCAGCTCGATATCGGACAGGCGGCGCTGCTCTTCCTGGTTGCGCTCGATGCGCCGCCGCAACTGCTGTTCCTGCTGCTCGAGGTGATTGATACGGGTGCGCTCGACCTGCGCTTGCTGCGCCGGTTCGTTGACCTGTTCATTGAAGCGGTCCCACTCGGCCTGCCAGGTGGCCATCGCCTCCTCGGCGGCAGCCAGCTGCTCGCGCGCCGCCTCCTCGGCCATGCGCGCCTCTTCCAGGCGCGGACGGTCACGCTCCAGCTCCTCGGCGAGCTGTTGCAGGCGGCTCTGGTCCTGCTGGCCCAGTTCACGCGCCTCGGCCAGCGCGCGCTCGGCCTGTTGCAAATCGACCTCCTGCTGGCGACGCGTCTCGCGAGCGTACTGGATAGCCTCCTCCAGGCGCGCGATCTCCGAGCCAATGGCATAGAAACGGCCTTGCACCTCGTTGAAGTGCTCGTTGGCCCCACCATGCGCCTCGCGCTGCTGCTCGATCTCGGCCTCGACTTCGCGCTGGCGCGCAATCGCTGCCTCCAGTGCGGTATTCAGCTCGTTGATGCGGCGATCGCGTTGCGCCACGTCTTCCTGCATGGACGACAGGCGCAGGGCCAACAGCTCGGCGCGCACCCGACGCTCTTCGTCCTTGAGGGTCTTGTACTTCTCGGCAGTGGCCGCCTGGCGCTCGAGGTGACGCAGCTGTTTCTGCACCTCCTCGCGCACATCGTCCAGGCGCTCCAGATTCTCGCGGGTATGGCGAATGCGGTTCTCGGTCTCACGCCGGCGTTCCTTGTACTTGGAGATGCCCGCCGCCTCCTCGAGATAGACCCGCAACTCTTCGGGCCGGGCCTCGATAATGCGCGAGATCATGCCCTGCTCGATGATGGAGTAGCTTCGCGGCCCCAGGCCGGTGCCCAGAAACAGATCGGTGATGTCGCGCCGGCGACAGCGCACGCCGTTCAAAAAGTATTGCGATTGGCCATCGCGCGAGACCTGGCGCTTGACCGAGATCTGCGCGTACTGGGCGTACTGGCCACCCGCGCCGCCATCGCTGTTGTCGAAGATCAGCTCGATGCTCGCCATGCCCACCGGCTTGCGCGTGGACGAGCCGTTGAAGATGACATCCGCCATCGACTCGCCACGCAGCATCTTCGCCGAACTCTCGCCCATCACCCAGCGAACGGCGTCGATCACGTTGGATTTTCCACAACCGTTGGGACCCACGATACCCACCAGGTTGCTCGGAAAATGCACCGTGGTGGGATCGACGAAGGACTTGAAACCGGCGAGTTTTATCTTTTCCAGTCGCATGGGCGGCAAAGATACAGAAGCACCCGCAGCGGCACAAGCGGAGACCCGGCGCGCTCGGGCTTAGAAAGGCACACCATAAACAATTGAATTTACGTGAACTTTTTTGCGACACCCAACACCCAGGTCCCGGCCTGGGAAGCGCCACTGACCCGCACGGCCGGGGCCACCGCACGCCGGCGGCCTTGGCCCGCATGGCCCTCAAATGCCTATAATGTACGGTTTCCATATCCGTCACTGGTAGCCACCATGCCCTCATCACCCAGCAAGGATCTCGAAACCTTCGACAACCCGCAGCCCGAACGCGACTACACCATCCGCATCCGGGTGCCGGAATTCACCTGCCTGTGCCCCAAGACCGGGCAACCGGACTTTGCCGAACTGCACATCGAGTACGTCCCCGACCGGCTGTGCGTGGAGCTCAAGTCGCTCAAGCTCTACGTCTGGTCGTTCCGCGAAGAGGGCGCCTTCCACGAGGCGGTGACCAACCGCATCCTCGACGACCTGGTGGCCGCGACCCGACCGCGATTCATGCGCCTGACCGCCGACTTCAACGTGCGTGGCGGCATCTACACCACGGTGGTGGCCGAGTACCGCGACCCGGCCTGGACCGCCCCGGAGCCGGTGCGCCTGCCCTGAGGCGGTGAACACCCTGTTCCTCGGCATCGATCTGGGCACCTCCGGGGTACGCGCCTGCGTGATCGATGCCACCGGCACGGTGCACGCACAGTCCGCCGTCCCCCTACCCGCATCCAGCCACCCCTGCGCGGGCTGTTCCGAACAGCGCCCGGACGACTGGTGGCAGGCGGTGCTGGAGGTGGTAGACGCACTCCCCGCCGACTGCCGCCGTGCCCTGGCGGGCATCGCCGTGGACGGCACTTCCGGCACCCTGCTGCTGGTCGACCGGGACGGCGAACCGCTGGGGCCGGCCTGGATGTACGACGACCGCCGAGCCCGTGCGCAAGCCGAACGGCTGGCGGAAATCGCCCCGCCACAGGCCGCGGTGCACAGTCCCACCTCAGCCCTGGCCAAGCTGCTGCACCGGCTCGAAGACGGTGCCGGCCAGGCCGCCCATGCCCTGCACCAGGCCGACTGGATCGCTCACCGCCTGGGCGCCCCCCTCGGCCTGAGCGACGAAAACAACAGCCTCAAGCTCGGTTACGACCCGGTGACGCGGCGTTGGCCGGACTGGCTGACACAGACCAGTGTGCCGGCACGCCTGCTGCCCCGGGTGGTCCCGGTAGGCCAGGCCATCGGCGAACTCACCCCGGCACTGCGCGACCGCTGGGACTGCGAACGGCCGCCGGTGCACCTGCTCGCTGGCACCACCGACAGCAATGCCGCCACCCTGGCCACCGGCATCCGCGACATCGGCGAGGCGAGCACCGCACTGGGCTCTACCCTGGTGCTCAAGGTGCTCTCCGAGCGGCCGGTATTCGCCCCGGAATACGGCGTCTACAGCCACCGCCTGGGCGATTGCTGGCTGGTCGGCGGCGCCTCCAACAGTGGCGGTGCAGTGCTGCGGCAGTTCTTCGACGAGGACAGCCTGTCCGCGCTGAGTGAACGCATCGACCCGCAGGCCGACAGCGGCCTGGACTACTATCCCCTGCCGGCACCGGGCGAACGCTTTCCGGTCAACGACCCGGCCAGGCTGCCACGCATCGCCCCTCGTCCCGCCGACGACGTGCGCTTTCTGCATGGCCTGCTCGAGGGGATCGCTCGCATCGAGCGTGAAGGCTACCGCCGCTTGCACGCACTGGGCGCGCCTTGGCCGAGCCGGGTACTCACCAGCGGCGGCGGGGCGGTCAACGCGACCTGGCGCGCCATCCGCGAGCGCCTGCTGGGCGTGCCGGTGCTGGCGGCGGACTGCACCGAGGCGGCCTGCGGCACTGCGCGCATCGCCGCCGGTCTGCTAGGATCGGGCGCCTGAGTTTCACAGCCAAGGAAATGCCCCATGCGTGTATTGATCACCGGCAGCGCTGGTTTCATCGGCAACCAGCTCGCCCTGCGCCTGCTCGAGCGCGGCGACGAAGTCATCGGCGTGGACGCCCTGGACGACTACTATGACGTCACGCTCAAGGAGGCGCGCCTGCGCCGCACCCTGGCCCATCCCGGCTTCACCGACGTGCGCGCGCGCATCGAGGACCGCGAGGCCATGGCCGAGACCTTCGCGAAGTATCGGCCTGAGCGGGTGGTCAACCTCGCCGCTCAGGCTGGGGTGCGCTATTCCATCGAGAACCCGGCGGCCTACATCGACAGCAACCTGGTTGGCTTCGGCAACATCCTCGAGGGCTGCCGCCAGTGCGAGGTGGAGCACCTGGTATATGCCTCGTCCAGCTCGGTGTACGGCTCGAACACGCGCATGCCCTTCTCGGTACACGACAACGTCAACCACCCGGTCAGCCTGTACGCAGCGAGCAAGAAGGCCAACGAACTGATGGCCCACACCTACAGCCATCTGTACGGCATCCCCACCACCGGCCTGCGCTTCTTCACCGTCTACGGCCCCTGGGGACGGCCTGACATGGCGCTGTTCCTGTTCACACGCAAGATCCTCGCCGGCGAACCTATCCCGGTGTTCAACTACGGCAAGCACCGGCGCGATTTCACCTATATCGACGACATCGTCGAGGGGGTCATCCGCGTGCTCGACCGCCCGGCCCCGCCCAACCCCGACTGGGATTCCGACCATCCCGACAACGCCAGCAGTCGCGCCCCCTGGCGGCTGTACAACATCGGCAACAACCGCCCAGTGGAGCTGATGCACTACATCGAGACGCTGGAGAAGTGCCTGGGGCGTGAGGCCGAAAAGGAACTGCTGCCGCTGCAACCCGGCGACGTGCCCGACACCTATGCCGACGTGGACGATCTGGTGCGCGAATTCGACTACAAGCCCGACACCAGCGTGGAGGAAGGCGTGGCGCGCTTCGTCGAGTGGTACCGGGATTACTACCAGGTCTGACTCGCTCGCGAGCCTGCTGCGTCCCTGGTCAAGCCTTGAGGGTCGATCGTCGACCGCCAGGGGCCAGGCGCTCCGGCGCCTGCCAGGAGCATTCCCTTCTCCTCAGTGAAAATCCCGCGAGCGTACCGGTAGTTCGCCGAGCAGATCGCTGTGATCTTCCAGCACCCGACCGACCAGGTGCTGCACCCCCTCGGCGCGCTGGACCTCCACTTCCGCGCCCAGCAGCCCCGCGCCCAGCACGATACGCCGCTCACGCTCGGCCAGGTCGGCCCAGATCAGCAGGTTCTGGGTACCGGTCTCGTCCTCGAGGGTGATATACACCGCCCGCCCCTTACCGGGCCGCTGACGGATCAGCACCAGCCCGGCGGTGCGCGTGCGGGCCCCGGCCGGCAGGGCGGCGACCTCGGCGGCGCTGCACAGGCCACGCGCACGCAATCGGTGGCGCAGCAGCGCCAGCGGGTGCGCGCGCAGGCTCAGCCCCAGGGCGTGGTAATCGGCCAGCACCGAACGCCCCCGGCTCGGGGGATCCAACGCCAGGCGCACCCGATCCCGCCCGGGATGCGGAAACAACGGCAGCTGCGGCTCCACACCAGCCACCGCCCAGGCGGCCGCGTGGCGATGCCCGGCCAGCCCGTGCAGGGCATCGGCCGCGGCCAATGCCTTCAGCTCGCGCCGGGACAGGCCGGCACGACGAGCCAGGTCGTCCACATCCTGGAAATCGCCCTGGGCACGTACCGTCACCAGGCGTTCGCCCGCCGCGCGTGACAACCCTCTGATCATCCGCAGTCCCAGACGCAGTACCGGGCGGGCAGGGTCATCGTCCGCAGGCTCCAGGGTGCAGCACCAGTCGCTGGAGCGCACATCCGCCGGGCGGACCTCCACCCCGTGTTCGCGGGCGTCGCGCACCAGTTGCGCAGGCGCGTAGAAGCCCATCGGCTGGCTGTTGAGCAAGGCTGCGCAGAAAGCCGCCGGATGATGGCACTTGAGCCAGGCCGAGGCATAGGCCAGCAGGGCGAAGCTGGCAGCATGTGACTCGGGGAAGCCGTATTCGCCAAAGCCCAGGATCTGCCGGTAGATACGTTCGGCGAAGTCACGCGCATAGCCGCGTTCGGCCATGCCGCGCAACAGGCGCTCGCGCCAGGGCGCCAGCCCACCTCGCCGCCACCAGGCCGCCATCGCCCGGCGCAGGCCATCGGCCTCGCCGGCGCTGAACCCCGCTGCGACCATCGCCAGGCGGATCACCTGCTCCTGGAAGATGGGCACCCCCAGGGTACGCTCGAGTACCTCACGCACCGCCGCCGAGGGATATTCCACCGGCTCCAGTCCCTGCCGCCGGCGCAGGTAGGGGTGCACCATATCGCCCTGGATGGGGCCGGGGCGCACGATGGCCACCTCGATGACCAGATCGTAGAAAGTGCGCGGCTTCAGACGCGGCAGCATGGCCATCTGCGCGCGCGACTCGATCTGGAAGACGCCGATGGTGTCCGCACGGCGAATCATGGCATAAGTGGCCGGGTCCTCTGGCGGGATGTAGGCCAACGTCGAGTGCCGCCTCCCGGCTGCCCCCTCCCGGCCTCCCCCGCAAGCGGGGGAGGAGCTGTCACCATGGTTGCCGTGGCCGGAAAAGAGTGCCTCTCCCCCTCCCCGCTCGCGGGGAGTGTCGGAGTGGGGCCTTCCGGCCGCCCCCTCCCAACCTCCCCCGCAAGCGGGAGAGGAGCCGTCACGATGGTTGCCGCAGGCAGGGGAGGAACCCGCCCCCTCCCCGCTCGCGGGGAGGGCCGGGGAGGGGCCCCGGGCAGGCGGCAGGAAGGGCCCACCGAACGCATTGATCAGCTGCAGACAGCGGCGGATCGCCGAAAGCATGCCCAGCGAGAGGATATCGATCTTGAGCAGACCCAGGGCCTCGAGGTCGTCCTTCTCCCATTGGATGACGGTGCGGCTGGGCATGGCGGCGTTCTCGATGGGCACCAGCTCGTCGAGCCGTCCGCGTGCGATCACGAAGCCGCCCACATGCTGCGAGAGGTGACGCGGAAAACCCAGCAGCTCGTTGACCAGCACCCGCAGGCGGTGCAGGCGCGGGTTGTCCGGGTCGAAACCGGCCTCGGCCAGGTATTCCGGCTTCAGCTCGCCACGCCGCCGCCAGGCCGCGGCCGCCGCGACCAGCGCCTCGATCTGCCCGGCCTCCAGCCCCAGGACACGCCCCACGTCACGGATAGCGCTGCGCACCCGCCAGGTGATGACTGTCGCCGCCAGCGCCGCGCGCTCGCGGCCATAACGTTGGTAGATGTACTGGATCACCTCCTCGCGGCGCTCGTGCTCGAAGTCCACGTCGATGTCCGGCGGCTCGCCCCGCTCGCGCGAGACGAAACGCTCGAACAGCAGGTTCATGCGCGACGGATCCACCTCGGTGATGCCCAGGCAGTAGCAGACCGCCGAGTTGGCCGCCGACCCCCGTCCCTGGCAGAGAATGCCGCGGCGGCGTGCGAAGCGCACAATGTCCCACACGGTGAGGAAATAGGCCTCGTAGCGCAGCTCGGCAATCAATGCCAACTCGTGCTCGATCTGCGCGCGCACCGAGTCCGGGCAACCGTCCGGCCAGCGGACCAGCATGCCCTGCTCCACCTGCTCGCGCAGGAAGTCATGAGGATCACGGCCGGCCGGCACCACGTCGTCAGGGTAGTCGTAGCGCAGCTCGTCGAGCGAGAAGGAGCACAAGTCCGCGATGCGCAGGCTCTCGGCCAGCAGCGCGGCCGGGTAGCATGTACGCAGCGCCTCGAGTGGCCGCAGGTGACGCTCGCCATTGATCAGCGCCGCCTCGCCCAGCGTCTCCAGCGTGCATCCCAGGCGGACGGCGCTCAGGGTATCGGCCAGAGCGCGCCGCCCGCGCACGTGCATCAGCACATCGCCCACTGCGACGAGCGGCAGACCGTGCCGCGCCGCGGCATCCTGAGCCTGTTCGAGCCGCTGCGCATCGTCTCCCTCGTTCAACAGGGCCAGCGCCAGCCAGCCACGCTCGGGAAAGCAGTCGGCAAACCAGGCAAACGCATCTTCCGGCGCATCGGCTGCCAGCAGGGCCAGGCAGCCGTCCAGCCCCGCACAATCACCTCGTGACAGCCGGTAGTCGCCCTTTGTCGCCTGCCTGCGTGCACAGGTGATCAGGCGACACAACTGCCCGTAACCCCGGCGGTTGCGCGCCAGCAGCGTCAGGTCATCGCCCTCGGCCAGACGGAATCGCGCCCCCACGATCAGCCGCAGCCCGGCCGCCTTCGCCGCCAGATGCGCCTGCACCACCCCGGCTACCGAGCACTCGTCGGTGAGCGCCAGCGCGGCATAGCCCAGCGCCGCCGCGCGCTCGACCAGTTCGCCCGGATGCGAGGCCCCCTGCAGAAAGCTGTAGTTGCTGCGGCACTGGAGTTCGGCGTACATGGCCCGGCGACCGAAAACAGGGGAACACGGACCGGACGGCCCGATGGAGAACAAATATAGAACAGTTGCAGATTACCGAGCAAGCCGCGCCGTTCAGTGCGCAGCGGGCACGATCCGTTTCGGACGCCGCCAGAAACGCCGGCGCATCGCCGGACGCCAGCGCCAGGTCTGGCCGGCGGCATCATGCAGCATCAGCGGTTCACCAAGCAGCCGGGCGAGCCGTTCGTCGAACCGCCGCAGGGCCTGGCACCAGGCCGCAAAATCGCCATCGAGCACGGCACGCCCGGGGGCCAGGTCGAGCAACAGCCGATCGGGACCGCGTGCCTGGGCGCTGTGCAAAAGCCCGGTGAACAGGGCGTGGGTTTCCCCCTCCCAACCTCCCCCGTAAACGGGGGAGGAGCCAGCCCCCTCCCGGCCTCCCCCGCAAGCGGGGGAGGGGTTGAGGGGAGTGTCACTGGTGGTGGAGGAACCTTCCCCCTCCCCGCTAACGGGGAGGGTCGGGGTGGGGCCTTCCGCCTGCCCCCTCCCGGCCCCCTCCGCATGCGGGGAAGGAGCTGTCGAGGTGGCTGCCGCATGCGGGGAAGGGGAATCTGCAGACGCCCCCGCAAGCGACGCCGTAGCAGGCGTTGCGGCAGTCGGCGGGCGCGGGTCGGCCTCGTTCCATTCGATGCTGCCGATCCGCCCGCCAGGCACCGGCGGCAGCCGCCCTGCCCCGCTGAACCACAGGCCGTTGATCGGCCACAGGCCGCGGGCCTCGCGTTCGGCATTGACCGGCAGGCCGTGGAACAGCATCTGCACCTCGTTGAGCAAGGCGCGCCAGGTGCGGGCCTCCTCGCCTTCGGGCAGGAACAGGTCGATATTGCGCCCGAGGATGTCGCTCAGCGGATGAAAGCGAACGCGCGGCAGGTGTTCGACCGCGAGATACCAGCGCCCTGGCTGCGGGGCGAGCAGTTCCAGGCCGTCCTCGGCGAAGTGCCGGTTGAAGGCTTCGACGAAGGCGGCGGCCTCTTCGGCGCGGATCGGCCGGTCGTGGAAATCGAAGGCCAGCAGGCGGTCATGGTCGGGACGAAGGTGCACGGGATGGGCGTGCAGCAGTACGCGCGACGCCTCCGCCTCTCCACCATCGGCCGCATGGCACAGGGCGGCGGTCGCCGCGGGTTCGGCATCGACACCAAACAGCTCGAAGGCCACCTCGGCGACGCTCCCGCCGCCCGGCCCGCGCTCGCTGCGCGCCATCAGGGTCTCGAGCGCAGGCAGACGCGGCGCCTCCCCCGCCTCGGCGAAGCGGGGGAAAGGCCCCAGCAGACCGGGAACGAGCAGGTGGATCAACTCAGGCTTTCGACCCGGATGCGGGTGACCGGCCCGGTGATGGCATCGAGCGCCTCGATGCGCGCAATGGCGTCGTTCATTTGCGCCTCGCGCACGCGGTGGGTGAGCATCACCACCGGCACCTCGGTCTCACCCTCGGCAGGCTCCTTCTGGTGCATGGCCTCGATGCTGATACCGGCGTCGCCGAGGATGCCAGCCACCGCCGCGACCACGCCGGGACGGTCCTGCGCGGTCATGCGCAGGTAATAGGCGGTCTCGATCTGCTCGATGGACAACACCGGCAGGTCGGACAGCTCGTCGGGCTGGAAGGCCAGGTGCGGCACCCGGTTCTCCGGGTCGGTAGTCAGCGTGCGGGCGACATCGATGATGTCGGCCACCACCGCCGAGGCGGTAGGCAGCGAGCCCGCGCCTGCACCGTAATACAGGGTCGGTCCCACAGCATCGCCCTTGACCAGCACCGCGTTCATCACGCCGTCGACATTGGCGATCAGCCGCCGCTCGGGGATCAGGGTGGGATGCACCCGCAGCTCCACGCCCTCGGCGGTCTTGCGCGCCACCCCCAGGTGCTTGATGCGATAGCCCAGTTCCTCGGCCCAGGTCACGTCCTGGGGCTCGATGCGGCTGATGCCCTCGGTGAAGCAGCGGTCGAACTGCAGCGGAATGCCGAAGGCCAGCGAGGCGAGGATGGTGAGCTTGTGCGCCGCGTCGATGCCTTCGACATCGAAGGTGGGATCGGCCTCGGCATAGCCCAGGGCCTGCGCCTCGGCGAGCACGTCGGCGAAGTCGCGACCCTTGTCGCGCATCTCGGTGAGGATGAAGTTGCCGGTGCCATTGATGATGCCGGCGACCCACTCGATGTGGTTGGCCGCCAGGCCCTCGCGCAGCGCCTTGATGATGGGGATACCACCAGCCACCGCCGCCTCGAAGGCCACGGTCACGCCCTTCTCCCGGGCAGCAGCGAAGATCTCGTTGCCATGCAGGGCAATCAGCGCCTTGTTGGCGGTGACCACGTGCTTGCCGTTGGCGATCGCCTCGAGCACCAGCTCGCGCGCCGGCGAGTAGCCGCCGATCAGCTCGACCACGATGTCCACCTCGGGCTCGCGCACCACCGAGAAGGCGTCGTCACTCATCTGCACGCGATCCAGCCCTTCCAGCGCCGAGGGGTCGTATTCCCGTGCCGCGGCATGGCTGACCACGATCTCGCGGCCGGCGCGACGCGCGATCTCGGCGGCGTTGCGCACCAGCACGTTGAGGGTACCGCCACCGACGGTCCCCAGTCCCAGCAGTCCTACCTTGACGGGTTTCACAGCCTTCTCTCTCCCGTTTGTTGCATTGTCAGCCGGCTTCGACGAGCACGCCGTCGCGACGGAACATGTCGCGGATGCCGCGCACCGCCTGCCGGGTGCGGTGTTCGTTCTCGATCAATCCGAAGCGCACGTGGTCGTCGCCGAATTCGCCAAAGCCAACACCCGGCGAAACCGCCACCTTGGCTTCCTTGAGCAGCTTCTTGGAAAACTCCAGCGAGCCCATCTCGCGATACGGCTCGGGGATGGGCGCCCACACGAACATGGTCGCCTTGGGCTTTTCGATATGCCAGCCGATGTTGGCCAGGCCGTCGCAGAGCACGTCACGGCGGCGCTGGTACATGCTGCGGATCTCCTCGACGCAGTCCTGCGGACCTTCGAGCGCGGTGATCGCCGCCACCTGAATGGGCGTGAACATGCCGTAGTCCAGGTAGGACTTGATGCGCGCCAGAGCGGCGACCAGTGTCTTGTTGCCGACCATGAAGCCGACTCGCCAGCCCGGCATGTTGTAGCTCTTCGACAGCGAGAAGAACTCGACCGCAATGTCCTCGGCACCCGGCACCTGCAGGATGGACGGCGCCTGGTAGCCGTCGAACACGATGTCGGCATAGGCCAGATCCTGCACCACCCAGATGCCATGTTCCTTGGCGATGGCGATCACCCGCTCGAAGAACGCCAGGTCCACGCACTCGGTGGTGGGGTTGCCCGGGTAGTTGAGCACCAGCATCTTGGGCCGCGGCCAAGACTCGCGGATGGCGTTCTCCAGCGACTCGAAGAAGTCGTGCTCGGCATTCACCGGCACATGCCGCACGTCGGCGCCGGCGATGATGAAACCGTAGGGATGAATGGGATAAGCCGGGTTGGGCACCAGCACCGAGTCGCCCGGCCCCATGCAGGCCAGCGCCAGATGCGCCAGCCCTTCCTTGGAGCCGATGGTGACGATGGCCTGCGTCTCCGGGTCCAGGTCCACGTCGTAGCGCCGCTTGTACCAGTTGCAGATGGCGCGGCGCAGACGCGGAATGCCCTTGGACATCGAATAGCGGTGCGTATCGCGGCGCTGCGCGGCCTCGACCAGCTTGTCCACGATGTGCTGCGGCGTGGGCTGGTCGGGGTTGCCCATGCCGAAGTCGATGATATCCTCACCCCGCGCGCGCGCCGCCGCCTTGAGCTCGTTCACGATGGCGAACACATAGGGCGGCAGACGTTGGATACGATGGAATTCTTCCATTTCGCGGGACGGCACGGGAACCTCGCATGGCAGACGAAAAGCAAGCCCGTAACGCTACTGAGGGCCACCGAAATTGTCAATGAACCCTCTGCTCCACTCCCCCTGGCAAGGAGACCCCGCCCTATGAAGATGGTGCTCGACGATGCCGGCGGCCTCAACCTGATCGGCGCCTATGCGCCTGGCGAGGCGCGCATCCACGGCGAAACCTACCCGACCAGCCTGCTGGTGTGGCCCCGGCGCATCGTCACTGACTGTCCCGTTACCTCGATCGACACGCTGGACGCTGCTGCCCTGACGCCCATCCTCGAGGGCGCCCCCGAGGTCCTGGTGATCGGCACCGGGGAGCGTCAGCGTTTCCCCGACCCGGCGGTGCTCGCCCCGCTGATGACGGCCCGCATCGGCTGCGAGATCATGGACAACGCCGCAGCCTGCCGCACCTTCAATATCCTGCTTGCCGAAGGCCGCGAGGCCGCGCTGCTGTTGCTGGCCGAGCCCGTCGCAGACTGAATCCTGCCGATGCGCTGGCGCCGAATCGTCCTGCTGTTGATCCCGTTGCTCGCGCTGGCCGGCCAGATCGCTGCGCTGGTGCTCGCATCGCAGCACCAGACCGATCCGCTGGCACGCCTGCTCGGCCGCGGCGAGCTGATCGTGGTCACCCGCGAGTCACCCAGCACCTGGTACCCCGGGGTCGAAGGTGCCACCGGCCCCGAACACGATCTGGTCGAGGGCTTTGCCCAGGAACTGGGTGTGCACGCGCGCTTCGTGGTGGTGAACGACATCGATCGCCTGCTGGCCATGACCCGCCAGGGCGCGGTGCACATGGCCGCAGCGGGCTTGACCATCACCCCCGAGCGCCAGCGCACCCTGCATTTCTCGGTCTCGTACCAGCAGGTGAGCGAACAGCTCGTCTACCGTCGCGGCGACCGGCGCCCGCGCACGCTCGACGACATCCCGCCCTTTGCCATCCAGGTGATCGCCGGCTCGGCCCACGAAGAGACACTGAGGCGACTGCGTGAGCGACATCCCGCCCTGCAGTGGATCGCGCGGCACCATATCGGCCTCCACACCCTGCTCGAAGGCGTGGAAGCAGGAAACGTCCGCTTTACCGTAACCAACAGCAACGAACTGCTGCTGGCCAGCCGCATCTACCGCCACCTCGCCCCGGCCTTCGAACTGCGCAGCGACGCCGCACTGGCCTGGGCCTTCCCCACCTTCGGCAGCAACGCCCTGCGCCAGGCCGCTGACCGCTACCTGCAACGCATCCGCACGAACGGCACGCTGCAACGCCTGCTCGAGCACTACTATGGCCACGCCGGGCGGCTCAATTTCGTGGACAAGCGCGCCTTCCAGCGTCACCTGCGTGAACGCCTGCCGGCGCTACGCCCCTTCTTCGAACAGGCGGAGCGCCAGACCGGCATCGACTGGCGCCTGCTCGCCGCCATCGCCTACCAGGAATCACACTGGAACCCGAAGGCCGTCTCGCCCACCGGGGTGCGCGGGGTGATGATGCTCACCCACGACACCGCCCGCCTGCTCGGCGTGAGTGACCGCGTCGATCCGCAGCAGAGCATCCTCGGCGGTGCGCGTTACCTGCGCATCGTGGAGGAAAAGATACCGGAGCGCATTACCGAACCCGACCGCCTGTGGCTGACGCTCGCAGGCTACAACATCGGCTTCGGCCATCTCGAGGACGCACGCATCCTCACCCAGAAGGCCGGTGACGACCCCGACCGCTGGTCGGCGGTGCGCCAGCACCTGCCGCGACTGAACCGCAAGAAACTGGCCGGACAGCTGCGCTACGGCAACGCCAATGGCGTGCAGGCGGTGGAATACGTGGAAAACATCCGCAACTACTATGACCTGCTGGTGTGGTACGACAACCACCCGGAGGATCTGACGATCCAGGAGGCACGCAGCCGGGTTCAATCCTCGCCGTCGCACTCCGCCAGGTGATAGCGGCGCACCAGCGAGGCGGTGGAACAGTCCACATCCGGTGAGCCACTGATGTCCTGGAAGCCCTGGAGGATGTGACCGGCGAGCTGCTTGCCCAGCTCAACCCCCCACTGGTCGAAGGAGTCCACGCCCCAGACGATGCCCTGCACGAACACCTTGTGCTCGTAGAGCGCGATCAGCGAACCCAGGATGCGCGGGGTAAGGCGGTCGAACACCAGCATGTTGCTCGGCCGGTTGCCCGGAAACACGCGGTGCGGCAACAGCGCGCGAATACGCGCCTCATCGAGACCCACAGCCTCCATCTCGGCGCGGGCCTCGGCCTCGGTGCGGCCACGCATCAGCGCCTGCGCCTGAGCGAAACAGTTGGCGACCAGCTTCTCGTGGTGCCCGGGTAGATCGTAATGACTGCACAGGGGCAGGATGAAATCGACCGGGATCAGGCGCGTGCCCTGGTGCAGCAACTGGAAGAAGGAATGTTGCGCATCGGTGCCCACCGCGCCCCAGATCACGGGCCCGGTGTGGTAGTTCACCGGCTGCCCGTTGCGGGTCACGCGTTTGCCGTTGCTCTCCATGTCGAGCTGCTGCAGAAAGGCCGGCAGGTGCATGAGGTGCTGGTAGTAGGGCACCACCGCGTGCGAATCGCAGCCGCCGAAATTGAGATACCAGATGCCCAGCAGGGCCAGCACGATGGGCAGGTTGCGCTCGGGCGGGGCCTCGACGAAATGCTCGTCCATGTCGTGCGCACCGGCCAGCAGTTCCTCGAAGCGATCCATGCCCACGGCCAGGGCGATCGGCAGGCCGATGCTCGACCACAGCGAATAGCGCCCACCGACCCAGTCCCAGAACTCGAACATGTTGTGCACGTCGATGCCGAAGGCACGCACCGCCTGGGTGTTGGTCGAGACCGCCACGAAGTGCCGCGCCACCGCCTCGTCATTGTGCAGACGATCGAGCAGCCAGCGTCTTGCCGACTCCGCGTTGGTGAGCGTGTCCTGGGTGGTGAAGGTCTTGGAAGCGACCACGAACAGGGTGGTCGCCGGATCCAGGTGCTGCAAGGTGCTGGCCAGGTGTGTGCCGTCGATGTTGGACACGAAGTGCACCCGCAGATCGTCGCGCTGGTAGGGCCGCAGCGCCTCGCAGACCATCTTCGGCCCCAGGCTGGATCCGCCGATGCCGATGTTCACCACGTCACGGATCGGCTGGCCGGTATAGCCCAGCCAGCGCCCGGCGCGCACGTCTTCCGAAAAGGTGCGCATACGCGAGAGCACCGAACGGATCGCCGGCATCACATCGCGCCCCTCGTGGCGGTAGTCGCGGTAGCCGATATTGCGCAGCGCCATGTGCAGCACGGCGCGCCCCTCGGTGGTGTTGACCTTCTCGCCACGCAGCAGGCGGTTGCCCCAGCGCGACAGTTCAGCGGCCTCGGCGAGATCGATGAGCAGGCGCATCGCTTTCTCATCGATCAGATTTTTGGAATAATCGAGGTTTATGCCGCAAGCTGACAGGCTGTACCGCTCACAGCGTTGCGGATCCCGGGCGAACAGGTCCCGCATGCGAATACCCCTCAGCGACTGCCAGTGGCGCTCGAGCGCCTTCCATTCCTTCGTCTGGTCGATGAGTCCCTTGTCTTTCTGCATGACGGGCGCCTGAGTGCGATGCTCCCTTGAGTGGGAGCCGAGTATATCAACGCCCAGTCACGATGTGAGACAAGCAACTGGAGTTTTCCCGATGACCGATTCCTTTGTCGAAGCGTGCCTCAAGAAGGACAAGGCGTTGCGTTCCCGCGTGCGCCTGATGGGTAACATGCTGGGCGAGGTGGTGGCATCCCAGTCGGGAGAGGAGGTGCTGCATCACATCGAGCGTCTGCGCAAGGGCTTCATTCGCCTGCGCAAGGACCCGGATCCCGGCCGGCTCAAGCGCCTGAAGAAGCTGATCGACCGCCTGCCCCCGCATACCCTGCGGCCGGTGATCCGCGCCTTCGCCACTTATTTCCAGCTGGTGAATATCGCCGAGGAGAGCTTCCAGCACCGCCAGCGCCGGCGCGTGGCCTCCTCGGGCAAGACCCTGTGGGAGGGCTCCTTCGACCAGTGCATCCGCCAGTTGCGCGATCGCGGCATCACACCCGAGCAGTTGCAGGATCTGCTCGAGGACGTGCGTTACATGCCGGTGTTCACTGCGCACCCCACCGAGTCCAAGCGCCGCGCCATCCTGCTGCAACTGCGCCGCATCTTCGAGGCCAACGAGGGCCTGGACAGCCCGGCGCTCACCCTCGACCACAAGGACTACTGGGAGCGTGCCCTGCGCACTCGCATCCAGACCCTGTGGAAGACCAACGAGGTGCGTCCGGCCAAGCCGGACGTGCGCCACGAGATCCGCATGGGGCTGCATCACTTCAAGGCCAGCCTGTTCGACGCCATCCCGGTGCTCTATCGCCGCCTGCAACACGCCATCGAACGCGTCTACGGCGATCACCCCGACTATCATCACATCGAGCTGCCGGCGCTGCTGCGCTTCGGCTCCTGGATCGGCGGCGACCGCGACGGCAACCCCAACGTCACCGCCGACATCACCGCCGAGGCCATCCTCACCCAGCATCGCACCATCCTCGAGTACTATCAGGAGCGCATCGACCTGCTGGTCGACGCCCTCACCCACTCCGACCAGTTCTGCACCCCCACGCCCGAGTTCAACGAATCACTGGCGGCGGACGATGCCTACCGCGAGGCGTACGACGCACACTGGCCGGCACGCTTCGCGCACGAGCCCTACCGGCGCAAGCTCTACATCATGAAGCTGCGCCTGTTGCATACGCTGCAACGCGCTGCCGCGCGGCTGGCGGGCGAGCCGACCGAGGACCTGCCGGTCGGCTACCGCAGCGAGAACGACTTCATCTGCGACCTCACCCTGATCCACGACTCGCTGGCCAGCCACGGCGACCGCGAGGCCGCCGAGACGGAACTGCTCGACCTGCTGCGCCTGGCGCGCACCTTCGGCTTCTACCTGGCACGCCTCGACATCCGCCAGGAATCGACGGTGCACACCGAAGCGGTGGCCGAGATCCTGTCCGTGCTCGGCATCGAGGCCGACTATGCCGCGCTCGACGAGGCGGAGCGCATGGCGTTGATGGGCCGGCTGATCGAACAGCCGCCGGCACGCCCGGCGGCGGAAAAACTCTCGCCCATGACCCGCGAGGTACTCGAGGTGCTCGACGTGGTGCGCGAGATGCAGGACAGCATCAGCCCGCGCGTGATCGGGCGCTATGTCATCTCCATGGCACACCATGCCTCGGACGTGCAGCACGTGATGTTCCTCGCCGCACTGGCCGGGCTGACCGGCCGGCAGGGCGACGATTTCATCTGCCGCATCGGCGTCTCGCCGCTGTTCGAGACCATCGAAGACCTGCAACACATCGAGCCGGTGATGAGCCACCTGCTCGACGACCCGGTCTACCGCCGCCTGCTCGAGGCCCACGGTACCGTGCAGGAGGTCATGCTGGGCTATTCCGACTCGGCCAAGGACGGCGGCATCGTGGCCTCGGCCTGGTCGCTCTACCAGGCCCAGCAGCAGGTGATCGCCCTGGGCCGCGAGCGCGGCGTGCGCATCCGCCTGTTCCACGGCCGCGGCGGCACCATCGGCCGTGGCGGCGGCCCCACCCACCAGGCCATCACCTCGCAACCGGCCGGCACCGTGCTGGGGCAGATCAAGTTCACCGAGCAGGGCGAGGTGCTGTCGTACAAGTACGGCAACAAGGAAACCGCGGTGTTCGAGCTCACCATGGGCCTGACCGGGCTGATCACCGCCAGCCTGGGCCTGGTGCAGCCGGTGCCGGAAGACCCGCCGGCCTATGCGCAGACCATGGCGCGCCTGCAGGCGTCGGGCGAGCGCCACTACCGCGAACTGACTGAGCAGACGCCGGGCTTCCTCGACTATTTCTACGAGGCCACACCGGTCAACGAGATCGCCCTGCTCAACATCGGCTCGCGTCCCTCGCACCGCAAGAAGAGCGACCGCTCCAAGGCCTCGGTGCGCGCCATCGCCTGGGTATTCGGCTGGGCACAATCGCGCCACACCCTGCCCGCCTGGTACGGCCTGGGCAAGGCGCTGGACGACTTCTGCAACGCCGACCCGGCCAACCTCGAGGCGCTGCGCGGTCTGTACCGCGAATGGCCCTTCTTCCGCGCCCTGCTCAGCAACACGCAGATGGCGCTGTTCAAGGCCGACATGCGCATCGCCGCCGAATACGCCGAGCTGGCGCAGGACCAGGAGAGCGCGCAGGCCATCTACCACAGGATACGCGAGGAATACGAACGCACCTGCCGGCGCATCCTCGAGATCGCGCAGCTCGACGAGCTGCTCGACGAGAACCCCCTGCTCAAGCGTTCCCTGCAACGCCGCGATCCCTACCTGGACCCGCTCAACCACATCCAGCTGGCGCTGCTGCGCCGCTACCGCGACGAGAACCTGGACGAGGAAGAACGCGAGCGCCAGCTCGACCTGCTGCTGCGTTCGATCAACGCGATCGCCGCGGGGATGCGCAATACCGGCTGAGGACGGGCATTAAGCCGACGACCAGGCGCCGCGCTGGCGGCCGCTGTCCTGCTCCAGCGCCGGCACCTGGAAGCGCAGCCTGAACGCCTCCTCACCCAGCCAGCGCGTCAGGTCGCGCAGCAGGTTGTCGCACAACGCCACCTGCCAGGTGCTACCCAGGCGCAGCCTGGCCTCGGCGTCCAGCCGCCGGTAATGGATGGTCACCCGCGCGCCAGCCTCCGCGCGATGCGGCTCGAGCAGTTCGCGCAGGCGCGCCACCACGTCGACCACCGCCAGGCCCTGACTGCGCATCCAGGCTTCTTCGAGGGTGAGCTCCAGGCCAGTGCAACAACGCTGCCGGAAGTCCTCGAAAGGGTGCACGTCATCGGCGCGGATCGACAGCCCGCCCCGGTACTCATCGGGTACCAGTGAGCCTTCGACCACCAGCATGCGATCGGGTGCGACACGATCCCGGCAACGCTCGAAGGTCTCGGCGAACAGTGTCACCTCGATGCGCCCGCTGCGATCGTCGAGCAGCACCGAGGCCATCTGCCCGCGCTGGGTGTTGCGCCGCGCCACTGCCACCACCAGCCCGGCCACCCGCACCTTCTTGCCCGAGCGCCGGGCGCGGTTGCCCTGCACCTCGTCGTCGAGGGCGAGCTGGGCGATGCGCGTGCCCAGCATCTGCTCGATCTGCGGCAGGTAGCGGTCGATGGGGTGTCCGGTGAGAAACAGGCCGAGGGTTTCCTTTTCGCCCTGCAGGCGCAGCTGATCGTCCCATTCCTCGATCTCGTCGGGGATCACGCCCAACGCCGGCGCGGCGTCCGCGGCCACCGGGTCGCCGAACAGGTCCATCATGCCGGCCGAGCGGTCCTGTGCCTGCTTCTCGGCCACCTTGATCGCCAGCGGGAGCTGGATCATCAGGGTGGCGCGGTTGGGGCCGAGGCGATCGAGCGCACCGGCGCGGATCAGCGATTCGAGTACCCGCCGATTGGCCTTCTTGAGGTCGATGCGCGAGCAGAAGTCGAACAGGTCGCGGAAGGCCCCACCCTGCCCGCGTGCCGCCAGGATGCCCTCGATAGCGGACTCGCCCACGCCCTTGATCGCACCCAGGCCGTAGACGATGGTGTCGTCGCCATCCACGGTGAAACGGTACTGCGAACGGTTCACGTCCGGCGGCTCGACCTTCAGGTCCATCTTGCGGCATTCCTCGATGAAGGTGACCACCTTGTCGGTGTTGTCCATGTCGGACGACAACACCGCCGCCATGAAAGCCGCCGGGTAGTGGGTCTTGAGCCACAGCGTCTGGTAGGAGACCAGCGCATAGGCCGCCGAGTGCGACTTGTTGAAGCCGTAGCCGGCGAACTTCTCCACCAGGTCGAAGATCTTCATCGCCAGCTCGGGGTCGATGCCGTTCTTCTCCGCACCCGCCTTGAACACCGCGCGCTGCTTTTCCATCTCCTCGGGCTTCTTCTTGCCCATGGCCCGGCGCAGCAGGTCGGCGCCGCCCAGCGAGTAGCCGGCCATCACCTGCGCGATCTGCATCACCTGCTCCTGGTAGAGGATGACGCCGTAGGTCGATTCGAGAATGGGCTTGAGGCTCTCGTGCTGGTAGTGCGGGTCGGGGTAGCTGACCTTCTCGCGCCCGTGCTTGCGGTTGATGAAGTTGTCCACCATGCCCGACTGCAGCGGGCCCGGCCGGTAGAGCGCCACCAGTGCGGTGATATCGTCGAAATTGTCGGGCGCGAGCTTGACGATGAGCTTCTGCATGCCCTCGGATTCGAGCTGGAACACCGCGGTGGTCTTGCCGCTCTTGAGCAGGTCGAACGAGGCCTTGTCATCCAGCGGGATGGCGCTGATGTCGATGGGTTTCTCGCCACGCTCACGGCGCTGGGCGTTGATGGTCTCCAGGGCCCAGTCGATGATGGTCAGGGTGCGCAGGCCGAGGAAGTCGAACTTCACCAGGCCGGCCTGTTCCACGTCGTCCTTGTCGTACTGGGTGACCAGGTTGGAGCCATCGGCCTCGCAGTACAGCGGCGCGAAGTCAGTCAGCTTGCCGGGCGCGATCACCACCCCGCCGGCGTGCTTGCCGGGGTTGCGCGCCAGGCCCTCGAGCTTGCGCGCCATGTCGATCAGCTGGGTGACCTCCTCGTCGTCGCGGTAGGCCTTGGCCAGGTCTTCCGATTCCTCCAGCGCCTTGTCCAGCGTCATGCCCAGGTCGGGTGGGATCATCTTCGCCACCCGGTCGGTGAAGCCGTAGGGATGGCCCAGCACCCGGCCCACATCGCGCACCACTGCCTTGGCCGCCATGGAGCCGAAGGTGATGATCTGCGAGACCGCGTCGCGCCCGTACTTGCGCGCCACGTAGTCGATCACCCGGTCGCGCTTGTCCATGCAGAAGTCGACGTCGAAGTCGGGCATGGACACCCGCTCGGGGTTGAGGAAGCGTTCGAACAGCAGGTCCAGCGCCAGCGGGTCCAGGTCGGTGATCTTGAGCGCATAGGCCACCAGCGAGCCGGCACCCGAGCCCCGCCCCGGCCCCACCGGCACGCCGTTGTCCTTGGCCCACTGGATGAAGTCGGCCACGATCAGGAAGTAGCCGGGGAAGCCCATGCTGTTGATCACGTCCAGCTCGGTCTGCAGACGCTCGTCGTAGGGCTTGCGCTTCTCTTCGAACTCGGGATCGTCGCGGCCGATGATGTGTTCCAGGCGCTCTTCCAGCCCCCGGCGCGCCTCGGCGGTGAGGAATTCCTCGATGGTCATGCCCTCGGGCACCGGGTAGTCCGGCAGGAAGTTCTTGCCCAGGGTGAGTTCCAGGTTACAGCGACGCGCGATCTCGACCGTGTTCTCCAGCGCCTCAGGGATGTCGGCGAACAGCTCGGCCATCTCCTCCGGGCTGCGCAGGTACTGCTGCTCGCTGTAGCGGCGCACCCGGCGTGGATCGTCGAGGGTGCGTCCCTCGTTGATGCACACCCGCACCTCGTGTGCCGGGAACTCATCGGCCTCCAGGAAACACACCGCGTTGGTCGCCACCACCGGAACCTCCATGGCCGCGGCCAGCTCCACGCTGGCGTGCAGGCAGTCCTCCTCCTCGGGGCGGCCGGTGCGCACCAGCTGCAGGTAGTAGCGGTCGCCGAACACCGCCAGCCAGTGACGCAAACGCGTCTCGGCCAGCGCCCGGTTGCCGGCCAGCAGGGCGCGCCCCACATCGCCGTCACGCGCGCCCGACAACGCAATCAGGCCCTCGCAGGACTCGGCGGTGAGCCAGTCGATATCGGCCATCGGCCGGCCCAGGTGCTGCCCCTCCTGGTAGGTGCGCGAGACCAGCTCTGTGAGCCGCCGGTAGCCGATATCCGACTGCACCAGCAGGATCAGCCGGAACGGCTGGTTGACGTCCTCGGGGTTGCGCAGCAGCAGGTCCACCCCGCAGATCGGCTTGACCCCCGCGGCCATCGCCGCCTTGTAGAAGCGCACCAGCGCGAACATGTTCGACTGGTCGGTGAGCGCGACCGCTGGCATGCCCTTGTCCGCCACCGCCTGCACCAGCGGCTTGATACGCGCGGTACCGTCCACCAGCGAGAACTCGGAATGGACGTGCAGATGGACGAAGGACTGGCTCATGATCGGGGACAGCACCGGTTGGGGACGGGGGCCAAGAGGATACCCCCTCGGGAGGCGAGGCCCAAGGGCGGCCCGCACCCAGTAAGCCAAAGGAGGAAACCACCTAGGACGCACAGGACGCGAAGGCTCCAGGCGCCCTGACACCGCACCACATCCGCTTGCAGGGCCTGGGATCAGCGCCCGCTTGCGGACACTGCCAGATCAACCCCTCCCCCGCTCGCGAGACGGCCAATCAACTCCTCCCCCGCACGCGGGGGAGGCCGGGAGGGGGCAAACCGCAAAGTCTGTGAGAGTGGCGTCCTCGCCGCAAACGGACCACCCTCCGGGTACATTTGAGGAAACAGCATTGGCGGCATATGCTCAAGCCCATGTCACATGAGGACACCCGCATGGCCACAGATGAACGTCGCGTGCGCCTGTTCCGCAACGGTCGCAACCAGGCCCTGCGCATTCCTCGCGAATTCGAACTCGAAGGAGACGAGGCAATCATCCGCAAGGAAGGTGACCGCCTGATCGTGGAACCCGTCCGCAAGGGCCGACTGCTGGCCACCCTCGCCCCCCTCGAAGAACCCTTCCCCGACATCGACGAAGACCTGCCGCCCCTCGACGACGTGACCTTGTGAACTGATCACCCGCCTGGCTGCTGGACACCAATATCCTTTCCGACCTGATCCGCCACCCGCAGGGCGTTATCGCCGAACGAATCGCCGGGGTCGGAGAAGACGCTGTCTGCACCAGCATCGTCGTCGCTGCCGAGCTTCGCTATGGCGCTGTCAAATCCGGATCGACGAAACTTTCCGAGCGCGTCGAACTGCTGCTCTCTGCCCTGGAAATCCTGCCGCTCGAACCACCCGCCGACCGGGAGTACGCCAGGCTGCGCCACCACCTGGACCGACAAGGCACGCCGATCGGCCCCAATGACCTGCTGATCGCCGCCCAGGCCTTGGCAACGGACCTGACAGTCGTTACCGCGAATACCCGGGAATTCACGCGCGTTCCGGGCCTGAAGACGGAAAACTGGCTCGAAGAACCACCGGTTTGAATGCCCTCCCGTGCGCGGCGAGATCGGAGGTTTCCGAAGCCCGCCCGGTAGCCAAACCAAAGGGGAAACCGCAAAGAACGCGACAGGTTCTAGGCGTAGTAACGACCAAGCTGTGCGGCGCAAACGAAGCGCAGCGTAGTTTGCGTCCGAACGAGCGCATTGTTAGCCACGCTGTATATTCCAAGGTGGATTATATGCATGAATAAGCTCCCTTTCTAATGACTCAATCGCCACCTCAGACTCCATCTCGTGCAACCATAAGGTAACTTCATTTTTTTCTGCGGTGATTCTTGCATTCAGATGACAGTTAGTAGCTTGGCCATCTAAATAACAATTTTTGGGGTGAATTTTTCCGTAACCCTGGTTTACTCGTTTTTTCATCGAATCTTTGCAGCGACCAATGTATTTCAGTTCATCGCCCGCAATATATGCATATACACCCTTACTTTCCAAGTAAGCCGTATCTGCGATTTTAAAGATTGAATAAGTAAGATCCCCGTATTTATTGAGAAATCGCTTATAGAAACTATCCCCAGAATTTTTTAGGTCTTTCAGAAACTCACCCAGCGGCTTCTCAAGAGAATTAGAATACCTCTCTATAACTTCCTCTTTAAATTTCGCGTAACACCTATGCTCTAGCGTCTGCGCGACAGTTTTGTTGTTTTTATGGATAAATATATCCCGATACGAACTTCCTTCGAACACTAGGGCGACCCGAAAGAACTCGTATTCGTTCTCTCTATCTCCACAGCTTAACTTCATGCTTCAACGGTCATATTCAAGTGGCTAACAGGTGATTATGTGGCTGGCACGAATATCGTGATATGTGGCTGGCGCCAATATTGCGATATGCGACCATTTGTTCTATACTTGTTCTCCATCGATCCGACACACACGGAGGTTTGCCCATGTCCGACCAAGCATCTGCCCCGGAAGGCCCTCGCGTAGCACGCTTCTGGCGCGCCTATCTCGAGACACTGCGCTTGTTCCGTGTTCCCGAGCGCGCCTGCCCCTAGTATCGACGCTATGTGGAGGCGTTCATGCAGGCCCATCCGGGTGTTCGCCTGCGTGAGCATACGACGGAGACGGTCATCCACTGGCTGGAGGCGCAGGGGCGCAATCCGCTGGTGCCCGATTGGCAACTTCGTCAGCAGGCCGATGCCTTGCGTTTGCTGTTTGCCCATCACCTGCGCCTGGAATGGGCCAAGACGTTCGATTGGAATGGGTGGATGCAGGGCAGCAAAGGGCTGGAGGCTAACCACCCTACCTTGGCGCGGTCGAGCGACATGATCGAGAAGGCGGTGGCTGCGACGGACAATTCGCTGGGTGCACGCTTTCCGGCGCTGTACCGCCGTTTTCTGACCCTGGTGCGGTCGCGCGGGTATTCGGTGAACACCGAGAAGGCCTATCTCGGCTGGATAAACCGTTACCTGTTGTTCCATAAGGACAAGGATCCCTTTGTCGGCACCGAACAGGCGGTAGGTTCCTTTTTAGAATATCTGGCACTGAAACGCAAAGTAGCCAGCACCACCCAAGCGCAGGCATTGAATGCGCTGGTGTTCCTGTTCGCGCAGGTGCTGAAGAAACCACTGGGCGACATCGGCCCCTTTCTCCGAGCCAACCGACCGCGGCACCTAATGGCGGTTGTCGGGCTGAAGCCCGTAGGCCTCGATGAGCATTCGGGGCGTCAGGCCGCTTCGATCAAGCGCCGCGTCATGTGCAGCCGCACCTCGGGATCTTCGGTGAGCATGTGGAACAGGTGGTGGGGGCCGGTGGCCTTGTCGATCAGGGCCTGCAGGTCGGGGCGGATCTCGGCGTAGAGCGTGGGCAGGCGGCGATCGAAGCGATGCAGCGCCTGGGTGAGCGGGTCCTTGCGCTGGCGGGCGAGGATGCGTTGCACGCCGTCGCGGTAGAGGTCGCCGAGGCAGATGTGCACGGCATTGAACAGGGTGGCCCAGCCGTTGAACCAGAACATCAGGTCGATATCGAAGGCCTCGCCCGGCGGCGGGCCCTGTTCGAGCACCTGTTGCAGCAGTTCGCGTTCCTTGACCGTCTCGCCCGGTTCCATCAGTTCGGCGCGGCCGTAGCCGTCGATGGTGGAGCTGGTGAGCAGGATGGGCACGTCCGGGTGCCGGGCGAGCACGAAGTTCATGTCCTTGAGCACCCGACCCTTTTCACCGGTGAGCGGGTGGGTCTTGAGTCGTGCCGCGGGCCGGGTGGCCAGCACCTGCACCTGGTGGCCGCGCGCGCCCAGCTCGTTGACCAGGCGCGCGAACACCCCCTTGTGCAGCACGTCGGTCGAGAAGTTGAGCGCGGTCTGCTTGTGCAGCAGCGCCAGTTGCACCTCGGGCGCGTGGCGCGGGGCGCACTCGACGATGTTGGCGATCTTGCGCACCGGGATGCGCTCTTTCAGGCGCCCATGGCGATCCACGATCACTTCCTGGTGGAACTCGTCGAAGCTGATCTGCAACAGCACGTGCGCCTTCGACCAGTGCTTGGGGCGACCGCGCACCGCCGCGGCCATGCGCCCGATGACCTCCTCGGTACGCTCGGGCGTGTCGGCAAAATCGCCGTTGAGCAGGATGGCAAAGGTACGCACCTGGCGCATGGCGCGGATGCCGTCGTAGAAGGCATCGAGGTGGCGGGTGAGATCGCCGCCGGTGAACAGCACGCTGTCGGTCAGTGACTCGACCGTGCGATAGACCTTCTGCGGATCGGGGTCGGTGGGCTTGAGCGGCCGCCAGATGAACATGCAGTGTCGGCAGGTCTGCGGACAGCCCATCGCCGGGATGATGCCCAGCTTGGCGAAACGCGGCGTGCCCGGTTTTGCCGGCTCGGGCAGCGCATCGACCAGCTTCAGGCGTTCCTGGTCGGCCTCGCCCAGCATGTCGCCATAGCGCTGCTTCTCCTGCTTTGCCAGCCCGCTGTAGGCGACCTTGAGCGTCTGCGTGAACAGACCCAGCCCGCGCCAGGCCGTGAGCATGTGCTCGGCGAGGCGCTGCGGATCGCCGCCCTGCCTGGCCAGCAGTTCCAGCAGTTGCGCCTGCTGCACCGGCCCGCCGGGCGGGGCCTGGCGCCAGTGCTCGATGTAGCCCTCGATGAAGGCACGCGCGCTGCCGGCCTCGACGAGCAGGCGCATCAAAAAGCGGCGCTCGGGCGCGCGAAAGGCCGCCAGCACGCCCTCGCGGTAGGGCTCGGACACGTGTTCGCGCAGCCAGTGCCAGCCGTACAGGTAGGTGAGCGGGAAGGCCAGTGCCGCGGCGTCGGGGTGATCCCGCAACATCTCCGCCATGTCCAAGCGGGTCAGGCGATTGATCTCGGCCTTGAAGCGCGCCCGCATCGCAGGCAGGTAGAGGCCGAGCAGGCGCTGCTGCTCGGCCTCGTCGATCACGGTCTGCGGGCTGGCGGACATGACAGGCTCCCCGGCATCAGGATGCCCGCAGTATACCGGGACACCCGGCCAGCCGCGCGGCACCCGGTGGCCAGCGCGGCAGCGCGGGCTCAGTAACGCGGCGACTCGTAGGCGCGGTATTCCTGTCCCTGAACGATGGGCTTGACGTAGACCTCCACCCGCCGGTTGAGCTGGCGACCGGCCTCGGTGGCGTTGCTGGCACGCGGCTCGGACTCGCCTCGCCCCTCGGTACGCAGGCGGTCACGCGGTACCCCGCGCGAGGCCAGGTAGTCGGCCACCGCCTCGGCGCGCCGCCGCGACAGGTCGAGGTTGTATTCCTCGGAGCCCACGCTGTCGGTATGCCCCACCACGTGCACCACGGTACGGTCGTACTTGAGCAGTACATCGGCCAGCTTGTCGAGCGAGCGGGCGAAGCCGTGCTTGATGCGCGCGCTGTCGAAGTCGAACGAGACCTCGGAATCGATGCTCAGCTTGAGGGTGTCGTCGCGCAGGCGTTCGATCTCGAGCTGGTGCGACTGCCGTTCCTGTGACAGTTGCTGTTCGAAGGCCCGCTGCTGGTTGTCCATGTAGTTGCCCACCGCGCCCCCGGCCAGCGCGCCCACCGCCGCGCCGACCCATTTGCCGGCGCCATGGTCCATCTGGTGCCCTACCACGGCACCGACCACCGCACCGACAGCGGCACCGACCTTGGCGCGCTGATTGGGGTCATTGGTGGTACAGCCGGAGACCAGTACTGCAGCGATCGTTGCAGCCGTTACAAGACGTTTCATAGACGGTACCTCCTCTCGTCAGTCATCCCGTCCACACGTCGGGACCATGCCTGCATGATTGGGCAAGCCCGCATGGAATACAAGGCAGACGATCACAGACCGGTCACGCTTTCAGCTACCGTTCAGGATGCGGCGCACCGGCCCGAAGCTGCGCCGGTGGATGGGGCTTGCGCCCAGCTCACGCAGCGCCTCGAGATGCTGGCGGGTGGGATAGCCCTTGTGCCCGGCCAGGCCATAACCCGGATAGCGCGCATCCAGCGCCACCATCTCGCGGTCGCGCGTGACCTTGGCCAGGATGGAGGCCGCCGCGATGGCAGGCTCCGAACCATCACCGCCGACGATGGCCGTGGCCGGGCACGCCAGCCCCTCGGGCACCCGGTTGCCGTCGATCAATGCATGATCCGGCGCCAGGGACAGTCCCTGGACGGCGCGTCGCATCGCCAGCAGGCTGGCCTGAAGGATATTGAGCTGGTCGATCTCCTCGACCTCGGCACGCCCCAGCGACCAGGCCAGCGCGCGCTCGCGGATCTGCTCGAACAGCGCCTCGCGGCGTTTCTCGGTGAGTTTCTTGGAGTCGTTCAGCCCGGCGACAGGACGCGCCGGGTCGAGGATCACCGCTGCGGCCACCACCGGCCCGGCAAGCGGACCACGACCGACCTCGTCGACGCCGCAGATCAGGGAAGGTCTCGGGGAATCGGCAGGGTTCATAACTCCCGCACCACCCGGAAACCCAGATTCACGTCCAGCTCGTCACGCAGACGCGCGCGGCGTGCGGCAGAGCGAGCGTACACCGCCGCATCGAACCAGGAACCGCCGCGCACCACAATCCACTTGTTGCGGCGCCCGACCGGTGCGGGGTGGGCACGCGGCAGATTGGTCAGCGAGTTGCGCCAGTTCGACTCGGTCATCTCCCAGACGTTGCCGTGCATGTCGTGCAGGCCCCAGATATTGGGCCGGTAGCTGCCCACCGGCAGGGTGTGCGCCACCGGTGCGCACTTGGGCAGGTAGAAACGCTTGTTGTCGCGTGCTTCCTCGTAAGGGAAGCTGGCCTTGAAGTGCACCTCGCGACAGCTTACCGAGTCGCCGTAGGCAAAGGGCGTGGTGGTGCCGGCACGGCAGGCGTATTCCCACTCGGCCTCGGACGGCAGGCGGTAGCGCTGCCCGGTGCGCTCGCTCAGCCAGGCGCAGTAGTCCTCGGCCTCGCCGTGACGGATGTTGATCACCGGGTGCCGACCCTCGCTGGTGATCAGATCGGGCCGCCAGCGCCAGCCGGTGGCGCGGGTGAAGGCCGCGAACTCCTCGGCGGTCACCGGGTAGACGCCGATGGCGAAGGGCTGGGTGATCTGCTGGTAGTGTTGCGGCCCCTCGCCCGCCCAGTGACCGAACTCGTGCTCGGGCGAGCCCATCTCGAATATCCCGGCGGGGATCACCGCCAGCTCGGGCGCCTCGCCGGCATCCAGCGGGTCACGAAAGCGCACCGGCAGGCCGAACGCCTCGGCGGTGCGTGCCTGCAGGGCCTGGCGAGCGGCCTCGTCGAGATCGGGGACGAAGGGCAGACGATCGGGCGATTGGGGTTGCAGGGACGACATGGCGACACAATGGTTGACCGACAAGGCGGCGGATTATCGCCGATCCTGTCCACACCGCGAAAGCGGCCTTTCCCCGCCGTTCACGGAGTCATCCCGGCATTACCGAAAAATAGACGACATAGAAGGCCAGCCAGGCGACGGCCAGCAGCCCGCCCGCCGGCAACCCGGGCCAGCAGCGCCGCAGGCCCCGCAAGGCAAGGTGCGCCAGCAGGGTGACCAGCACGAAACGCCCCAGGCGCGCCGGCACCGACACGGCCAGGAAGGCCGCCAGACCGATGCCGGCCCCGGATGCCTCCAGGGCATACAACTTGTACGGGGTGCCGCTGAGGGGGCCGAGCAGGACGGCAGCCAGGCCGTGCTCGCGCAGCTCGGCCGCCACCCGCTCGATCATCGCCGGGCCGATGGCCGGAGTGGCATCCAACCACGGGCGCGCTTCGGCAGCCCAGGTCTGACCGACGCGGTACATCAGCAGGCCGCCCAGCAAGGCGCCGGCCAGTGCGTACAGCGCGCCGATGAGCCCGTCACGCAACCGCTCGCGCGCCAGCCAGGTGAGCAGCACGTCGGGCACGATGAAGAACACCGTGGCCTCGGCCAGGCCCCAGGCCAGGGCCAGCATCTTCACTCCCATGGTGGAAAGTCACCCTCGGCGGCCAGTTCGTTCATCGCCTGCTCCAGCCGCTGCATGAACACACGCCGCTCGCCACCAGCATCGACCGGTTCACCCACGAAGACATCGCAGAAAAAGGGCACCAGCAGCGCCTCGCCGCGCGGCAAGGCCTTGCCCAGGCCATGCAGGAACACCGGGATCACCGGCACCTCGGGATGCGCCTGGTGAATGCGTGCGACGCCCTGCTTGAACGCAGCGAAGCGCTCGGGCTCGCCGCGCGTGCCCTCGGGAAACAGGATCAGGATCTCGCCCGCCGCCAGGGCCGCATCGATGTCGGCAAAGGGGTTCTCGCCACGGCGTGGCCTGCCCCGTCGCAGCGGCAGGATGCCGATGATCTCGCGCGCGAACCAGGCCAGCGCCCGGTTGCGCAGGAAATAGTCCATCGCCGCCACCGGCCGGATACGCGGCAGCAGGTGGCGCGGCAACAGCGTCATCAGCACCAGGGTGTCGAGATGCGAGTTGTGGTTGGCCACGATCACCGCCGGTCCTTGCGCTGGCAGGCGTTCACGGTGGCGCACGTTCAGCCCCAGCACAAACAGCACCAGAAAGCGTACCACCCCGTCGAAGAACAGGCGGCGCAGCAGACGCACGGGCAGGGAACGCTCGGACATGGCCTGGAACTATCTAGAAATACAGGTAGTAGACCAGGTGGAAGAACAACGGCGCGGTGAAGGTGAGGCTGTCGATGCGGTCCATCACCCCACCGTGGCCGGGCAACAGCGAGCCGGCGTCCTTCACCCCGATGTCGCGCTTGAGCGCCGAGATGGTCACATCACCGATGAAGCCCGCCCCGCCGATCAGCAGGCCGGCGGCCGCGGCCTGCGCGGTCGAGAAGGGCGTCAGCCAGGGCGCGAGCACCAGCGCCAGCAGCGTTGTGGTCGTCACCCCGCCGGCGAACCCTTCCCAGGTCTTGTTGGGCGAGACGCGCGGCGCGATGTGCCGCCGGCCGAAACGCTTGCCCCAGATGTACTGGGCGATGTCATTGGCCTGGGTGAGGAACACCAGGAACAGTAGCAGCCCGGCGCCACCGGCCGGCAGCACGGGGCCCTCCAGCTGCAGCAGCATGGCCGCATGCGAGATGGAGAACACCAGGGTCATCACCCCCCAGTGCAGGGTGCCGGCGGCGCGCAGGAAGTCACGTGTCTCGCCGATCAGCACCATGCGGAACGGCAGGAACAGGAACAGGTATACGGGAATGAAGATGATGAACATCCCGTACCAGCCGATGTGTACCCAGTAGTACTGCAGGGGGATGGCCAGGTAGGCCCAGAACAGCACCCGGCGGTCGGCGCGCCGCGTGGGGATGATCGAGAAATATTCCTTGAGCGCCAGGAAGCTGACGATGCCGAAGAAGACCACCGAGACCGTTGGCGACACCACGATGGCCAGCGCGAACACGGCCACCATCACCCACCAGGAGCGGATGCGCGCACGCAATTCGCCGAAGTCGCGTTGCGGGTGACGCCGCGCCAGCCACCACTGCACGCCGCTGGCGATCGCCAGCAGGCCGAACAGGCCGCCGAGCATCCACAGCACGTTGGGCGAGAGGTGCGCAAACATCAGCCCACCTCGGCCAGCGCCGCGCGGGCGCGGTTGAATACCGTGAGCACCAGCAGGGCGCAGACCACGCCGAGCAGCCAGTCGCTCCAGCCGGCCAGCGGCAGGCCCAGGGCCCCGGCCAGCGCCAGGGCGCCGAACAGGAAGGCCCGGTCGGATTTGCCCATCGGCCCGTCGTAACGGCGCGAGGCGCCGATCTGCACCGCCACCACCCCGGTCATCTCGGTGAGCAGCGCCAGCAGCACCACCGCCATCACCCAGGGCGCGGACAGCCCCGGCACCAGCGCGAAGGCGGCGTAGAGGGCGGCATCCGATATCACGTCACCCAGCTCGTTGAGCAGCGCGCCGAGCGGTGTCTTCATGTCGTGCTCGCGCGCCAGCATGCCGTCGATGGCGTTCAGCGCCATGCGCACGAACAGCACCCCGGGCACCAGCGCCAGCGCCCAGCCCGCCCCGCCACTGCAGGCCACCGCCGCCCCGGTCACCAGCGACAGGAGCAGCGCGGCGAGTGTCACCTGGTTGGCCGTCACGCCGGCCGCGGCCAGCCGCGCCGTCAACGGTCGCAGCCGATTCTGAAAGGCGGGTTTCAGATCGTAAATGGTGGGCATGACAGTCTTACGACCCTACATTTCGATGGATCCTGCAGTTCCCTGTAGCGTCAGCCTACGACCTATTCCCTACCCTCGCAACGAGCTCATCATGAGCCGCCGTCAGCCGGCAGTTTCAGACAATCTCTCAACCAGGCCGGATCCACCGCTTTCCCTTCTTCGATATCGGAATACAGCTTACGCTCCACGCCTGTCGCATCGACATATTCGATTTTGTAAATCACGCGGCCACAGTAGCTTTCCAGCTCTTTATCAAGGATCTGGCTCCCCGGCTCCCGTTCCAGCAAACGCGCCTCTATCTGCCGCATCAGGACACCACGTCGTTCACTGATCCGCTGAATTTCAGCCTGTTTGCTCTTGACCCACGCGTAAGCACCTACCAAAGCAAGCAACGATGCGCCAATCGCCACCGTCAACAAGGCGCGCTTCATGGTTCTCTCCTGCTGCGTAGTCTGACAAAAGGTGATTTTTCACCGATTCTGCCATCGGCGAAAACCCTTTCCATGCTCTACTCTGGCAACCGCCCCTCGCCCTGCTCCTCGTGGGTAACGCCGTCGCGGATGTGGTAGATGCGCCGGAAGGTGGGGATGATCTTCTCGTCGTGGGTGACCACGATCACCGCGGTGCGGTACTGGCGCGCCATGTCGTTGAGGATACGGATCACCGCCAGCGCGCGCACCGAGTCCAGCGGCGCGGTGGGCTCGTCGGCGAGGATCACCGGCGGGCGGTTGACCAGGCCACGGGCGATGGCCACACGCTGCTGTTCGCCGCCGGAGAGCTGGGCGGGCATGGCCCTGGCCCGGTGCTGCACGTCGAGCGCCTCGAGCAACTCGTGCGCCCGCTTGCGCGCCTGCGCATTGGGCACGCCGGCGAGCATGGGCAGCAGGGCAACGTTGTCGGTGACGTCGAGAAAGGGGATCAGGTACGGCGCCTGAAACACGAAGCCGATCTTGTCGCGGCGCAGGGCACGCAGGTCGCGCACCTTCCAGCCGTCGTCGTAGATCACCTCGTCGCCCAGGGTCATGCGCCCGGCGGACGGATCGATGACCGCACCCAGGCACTTGAGCAGGGTACTCTTGCCCGAGCCGGAAGGCCCGATCAGGCCCACCACCTCGCCGGGTTCGACGCGCATGTTCACTTCCTTGAGCGCGTCCACCGCGGTGTCACCCTGCCCGTAGCGCTTGCGCAGCCCCTCGATGAGAATGCCACCTTCGCTCATCTCAGCCTCCAATCGCCTCGGCCGGATCGACCTTGATCGCCATGCGGATGGCCACCAGGCTGGCCAGGGTGCAGATCGCCATCACGATGAAAAAGCCGGCCACGGCGTCCTGCGGAATCAGCAATACGTACTTGGGGAAATGCGGCGCCGCGAAGGTGGCACTGATGCGCCCGACCATGAAGCCGATGGCGCCCAGCGCCAGTGCCTGTTTGAGGATCATGCCGGCAATGGTGCGGTTGCGCGTGCCGATCAGCTTGAGCACCGCAATCTCGCGGATCTTGTCCATCGTCAGGGTGTAGATGATGAAGGCCACGATGGCCGCGCTGACCACCGCCAGGATCACCAGGAACATGCCGATCTGTTTCGACGAGGTGGCGATCAGCTTGCCGACCAGGATCTCCTCCATCTGCGCGCGATCGTAGACCTGCAGGCGCTGCCAGCGGCGGATCGACTCGGCCACCTCGGCAACATCGTAGCCCGGCTTCACCCGCACCAGCACCGCATTGACGAAGTTGCTCGTTGCCTGCGAGGCGATCACCGCCTCGGCCACCCCTGGCACACCCGGGCGGTTGAAGGCCGGATTCTCCAGCGTGCGACGGCGCTGGCTGTGGATGCTGTCGTTGTCCTTGAGGAACTGCGCCTCCTGCGCATCCTTGAGCGGGATGAAGACCATGGGATCGCCACTGGAGGACACCATGCGCCGGGTCAGGCCCACCACGGTGTAGTGCTTGCGACGAATGCGGATGCGCTCGCCGAGGCGCAGCCCGGCCTTCACGTCGGCCACCGCCTCGTAGTGTCCGCGCGTGATCTGGCGGCCGGCAACCAGGTGACGCGGCCAACCGGGGCCGGCCGGCATGCCCGGAGCGATACCCACTACCATCACCCGCACATCGCTGTCGGGGCGCGCCACCTGCATGGTCAGATAGGTGACATTGGCCGCCGCGGCCACACCCGCGATGCCGGCGATGTCGCGCCACAGGTCATCGTACAGGCTGGACGGCTCGGCATAGGGCCCCAGGGTGCCTTGCTGCACCACCCACAGGTCGGCGCCGCTGTTGTCGATCAGCGCCCGGCCGTCGGCCACCATGCCACGGTACACCCCGGCCATGGTCAGGGTGACACCGATCAGCAACCCCAGGCCAAAGCCGGTGAACACGAACTTGCCCCAGGCGTGCAGGATGTCGCGGCCGGCCAGGCTGATCACGACTTCACCCCCGGCAGGTGTTCGACCCGGCGGATCTTCGCCCCCAGGCGCAGCGGCTTCTCGTTGTAGATCACCACCTGCTCGCCCGGCGACAACCCTTCGAGCACCTGCACCCGGCCGTCGAGATCGCGCGCGCCGATGCGCACCGGCGCATAGCGCAGCGACTCGCCATCGACCACCCATACGCCCAGCTCGCCATCGACTCGGCGCAGCGCCGCATTGGGCACCACCGGACGCGCGGGCAAGGGCGCCAGATGCACCGTGACCTCGGCCAGCTCACCCAGTGGCGGCAGCGGATCGGGAACGCGGTCAAAGCCGATCTTGGCCAGCATCTCCTCGGTGACGGCGTCGGCCAGCGGCTCGAGCCGCAGTACCTGGCCTGTCAGCGGCGCACTCGCCCGCGAGCGCAGCACGATGGACGCCTGGAGTCCCGCGACCAGTCCCTCGGCACTGACCTGATCGAAACGGGCGTTCACCCACAACCGGGCCGGATCGATCAGTTCGACCACCGCCTGCCCGGCCACCAGGGTGTCACCGGGGATGGCATTGCGCGCCACCACCACGCCATCCACCGGGCTGAACAACGTCAGGTTGTGGCGCTGCGCCTCCAGCGCCTCCAGTTCGTGACGCAGGCGGCTCAGCTCATCACGCGCCGATTGCAGAGCTGCATCGGCGATGCGGCGTTCCAGACGCTTGGTGGCCACCAGTTCCTCGCTGGTGGAACCCAGCTTGCGCAGCCGTTCATAGCGCTTCAGCTGACGATCGGCGTACTCGAGCCGCGCCTGAGCCTCGCGCACGGCCGAGCGGGCGCGCTGGATGGCGGCCTGCTGAGCCTGGATACGCGCCCCCAGGTCCACGTCGTCCATTATCGCCAGCACCTGTCCCCGGCGCACACGGTCGCCCACGTCCACCCGCAGCTCGGCCAGACGCCCCGGCTGGGTGGGTCCGATGTGGTAACGGTCGCGTGCCTCCACCGTACCAATGCCGAACAGGCCCGGGCGCACCGCGGCCTCGACCACCGGGGTCACGCGCACCGCGATCGGCGCCAGGGGACCAGCGCGCAGCGCAGTCCAGGCGAACAGCACCAGCAGGGGCAGCAGTACCGCCCCCACCGCCAGCATGCGACCTCGCGGCAGGTTCATGAGCGCACCTCCAGGCCCCGGCGATACAGGGCAAACAGCGGCGGTGCGGCCGCACGCATGCGGGTCACGTCACCGGCCAGCAGCGATTGCATGGCCAGACCTTGCACCATGCCGATCAGGGCCATGGCCGCCGTGCCGGGCTCGACTCCGGGGTCGATCTCGCCGACGGCCTGCCCCTGCTCGATGCGCATCACCAGGCGCTCGGCATAACGCTGCATCAGGCGTTGCACCGCGTTGCGCACGGGCGAACCGTCGGGCCGCTGCAACTCGGCGAACAGGATGCGCGGCACCCCCGGGTGCTCGATGACGAACGCGACATGGGCAAGGAAGATCGCCTCGAGCTGCGCCAGCGGCGAATCCACGCCTTCGGCCGCCTGCTCGATGCGCGCCAGCAGCCGATTGGCCACCCAGTCCATCACCGCCTGCCACACCGCGTCCTTGTTGGGAAAGTGGCGGAACAGCGCGCCCTGGGTCAGGCCCATGCGCTCGGCGATGGCCGCGGTGGTGATCTTGCTCGGATGTCGCTCGCCGGCCAGATCGAGCACGGTACGTACGATCACCGCGCGGCGCTCCTCGGCGGGCAAGTGCTTGCGTCCTGGACTCATTCCGTTACCTCAAAGGTAGTAATCAGTTACTATCTTTTAGCCTACTCCTCCATGACACGCGGAGCAAGCCTCCTCTCGCATCGGGACAAGAATCCTCCGCCGTATGCCTTGCCTGAAGCGGCATCAACCTGGGCGCCAGGTACGCTCAAGCCTGTGCTTTCGCGCCTTCGATACCGACATCCACCGCCCCTCGTCCTCTGCAATGGCACAACCCCGGACGGACAAGGACGGATGTTTCCGTGATTCCTCCTCCCGCCCCGCGAACGGGAGAGGGGTGAACTCTCGGCAACCGCCCTCCTCCCCGCTTGCGGGGAGGGCCGGGGAGGGGCCACCCCGCAAGGCCAGGAATCGACACCCTGGTCGTCCTGACCAGAACTGAAGGCAGGGAAGAGAACTAATCGAACAAACCGTGCAGAAACCACCCCCCGCCCCGCCGGTCGCGGTAGATCCAGAAGCGCTCGTTGGCGGGGTTGCAAGCCAGATAGTAGTCACGCGCCACATCGTCGCCGTCCCACCACCCGGTCTCGATGCGCCGCGGTGGCCCGAGCAGTTCGAGCGCGCCGCGATGCCAGGGACGGCCTGCGCGCACCCTCAGCGGCCGTGGTTGCGGCAGCAGCCACAGGGGCAACTCGCCGCGCCAGGATGATCGAGCTCCCGCCTCGCCCGGCGCACAGCAGCGCTGCGCGCGCTCGGGACGGTGATCGGCGACCGGGCAGAGCCCCGTCAGGCGCGGCCCCAGGCGGCTGTGCAGACGTTCCAGCCACTCGCCCGCGGCCTCCCCTCCAGCCGGAGCATCCAGCAATGCGGCGGTGCGCTCTGAAAAGGCCAGGCAGTCGCGCACTTCGAGCCCCAGCGCACGTACCGGCGCCGGCAGCTCCAGGCGCTGCAGGCGTTCACCGAAACGGGCCAGCAAGTATTCGGCATCGCGCTCGGGCCGCAACAGAGTCTGCGCGAAGACCGTCTCAGGCTGGTCGTCGGGATGCCGCAGGTGCCAGCGCAGGTGCTGGGTAGCCGCCCCCTGCCCGCGCAGCCAGCCGCACAGGGTCAGCAACAGGCGCCGTGCCGGGAAACGCAGGGCCTCGCGATCGTCCAGCTCGGCCGGCAGTTCGAGCCATTCCAGAAAGTGCGGCGGTGGTTGCCAGGGCAAACGCGGGTCCGGGGCGTCACCCAGCAGGCGGTCGAGCAGGGCTGGCAAGCCGGGGCCAACGCGCCGCGCCAGTTCGGGACGCGGCAGGCGCAGCACATCACCGATACCGTGCAGGCCGATGTCGCGGACCAGTTGACGCACCCGCGGGTCAGCACTCAGCCGCGCCATGGGGATGTCTTCCAGCCAGGGCAGCAGAGCCTCGCGCGAGGCGACCCGTGCCCCGGGTCGTTCACGCGCCAGCAGGGCCGCCGCGGTGGCGGTATGCGCCACAGCCAGGCGCGCCGCGTGCCCGAGCGCGGGCAGTTCTGCCTCGATGCGCCCGAGCAGCGCCTCCATGCCACCGAACAGGCGCAGGCTGGCACCGATCTCGAGCAGCAGCAGCGCCGGCTCCCGGTACAGGCGCGAGCTGTACTGCCAGGCCCACAGCGCCAGCGCCTCCATAGCCCGCTGTTCGCGTTCGGCATCACGCGGCCACAGGCGCAGCCGTGGCAACAGGGCCAGTGCCGCCGGCACCGGCAGGCCCGGATGCACACCCGCGGCACGCGCGGCGGCATTGCAACGCAACACCGTCTCGCGTCCATCGCGCACGGCATGCACCGCTGCCGGCGACCGGTCTGTCGTGCCGCGCAGAAACACCTCCAGCGGCAGCTCGGGAAAGTACAGTCCCAGCCAGAGCACGTCGCTTCACCGTTGCCGCAAGGGCACCAGGCAACGCCGACCGCCCCAGCCACCGCGCCGCTTGAGCACCTCGACCTCCACGCCCAGCGGTGCGGGCAGCAGGCGCAGGCGCAACGCTGCCGGCGACGGCTGCGCGGCATCGCGCAGCGAGCGGAACAATAGGCCGATGGCATTCCCGGCCCCGGCGGCCAGTTGCAGGCGGCGGATCTGGGCCGAGGTCAGGTGCCCTGGCCAGATCAGCACCACGCCGCACTCGCCCGAACGCAACATCTGCTCGGCCGCCCACAGGCCCTCGGCGGCATCGCGCTCGCCTACCAGCAGCAGGCGGGCCGGGTCCACGCCTCCCTGCACCAGCGCGGGCACAAAGGGCGATTGCGGCGGCGCAACCCAGCCGATCCAGCGCCCTGCCCCACTCTCCCGCGCCAGCAGGGGCAAGGCCAGTGACAGACCCAGACCACGCCGGCTGAGCAACTCGCCCAGCGCACCACGCGGCCAGCCGCCACCCAGGCAGTCGTCGAGCACCGGCCAACCGCTCGGCACCACGTCCCCGCCCGGCGAATGCAGCTCGCGCCCGCGCCACAACAGGCGGCGGTCCACGCCCTCGGCAACCAGCTTGTCGATCAACGGGGCAGCCATGCACCAGACCTCGCACCAGGAAATGGAGAACAAATATAGAACGACTGTGGCGAAAACGATAGCCCCTTCCCGCATCGCGAGGGAGGCCGAGAGGGAACGTCAAAACCGCCCTTAATTCTCTTCCCGAGCGTCGCCGTCAAGCGACATTACTGCCCGGGAAAATTTGCCCCCGGAGGAGCGGAATCGCGTTGGAGGGATCGACGAAGACCGCAAAGAATCTGGTCTTCTCTGTCCTTTCGACGAGAAACAGCGGCGTCGCCGATGCCGGAATGGTGAAATGGCAGCGGTAGCGGGAGATTCCTCGGCTCCGATCGGGAGGACATAAGGGGTCGAGGCCACTCGGGATGACGAAGGTGTCGATTCCTGGCCATGCCGGGTGGCCCCCTCCCCGACCCTCCCCGCAAGCGGGGAGGGAGCGGCTTTCCCTGCTTGACGAGGGGTCACCCCGCTCGCGGGGGAAGGCCGGCAAGGAGCGTAAAAACAGCCTTTATTCCCCTCCAGACCTTCTCCACAAGCGCGGAACAGGATGCACAGGCCCCCGCCCGACATACCAACGGCGAGGTGGTCGAGGGAAGCCAGGAAGATCAGCCGTGCCAGCGACGCTGCACGCCCGATCAGGACGTTCCGGATCGCCTGAGAGCCAAGGTCAGCCGCAGGTCCTCGCCGACCTGACGCACGTCGTTCATCGCCAGCTCGATGCGCTGCTCCAGGCGCTCGACCCCGGGCAGATGCACCAGGCCGCGCGCGGCATCACCCAGCAGTTGCGGCGCCAGATAGAGGACAAGCTCATCGACCACCCCGGCCTGCAGCGCCGAACCGGCCAGGGTGGCGCCGCATTCCAGCAGCACCTCGTCGATCTCTCGCGCGCGCAGCGCATCCATCACCGCCGGCCAGGCAGGGTGTCCCGATGCGTCGGTCGGCAGGCGGCAGACCTCGGCACCGGCCCGCTCCAGGGCGGCGACCCGATCCCCGTCCGCGCCCTTGGCGGCGCAGATCAGCACCGACCCGGGCAGGCGCAGCAGCCGCGCATCCGGCGGGGTGCGCGCGCTACTGTCGAGCACCACGCGCAATGGCTGGCGCACCGGCAGGTCGGACGGCAGGCCCAGATCGGCGCTGTCCAGGCGCACGTTCAGCGAGGGATCGTCAGCCAGCACGGTACCGATGCCGGTGAGCACCGCGGCCGAGCGTGCACGCAGGAACTGCACGTCGCGACGCGCTGCGGGGCCGGTGATCCATTGGCTCTCGCCACTGGCCATGGCGGTACGCCCGTCGAGGCTGGCGGCCAGCTTGAGCCGCATCCAGGGACGCTCACCCTGCATGCGGCGGATGAAGCCCGGATTGAGCGCCCGGGCATCGGCCTCGAGCAGGCCGGTCTCGACGCGGATACCGGCATTGCGCAGCCGCGCCAGCCCCTGCCCCGCGACCTGCGGGTTGGGGTCTTCCATGGCCGCGACCACCCGCGCCACTCCGGCCTCGATCAGGCCGTCGGCACAGGGTGGCGTGCGCCCGTGATGACTGCACGGCTCGAGCGTGACATAGGCGGTCGCCCCATGGGCCCGCTCACCGGCGGCGGCCAGGGCGATGCGCTCGGCATGCGGCTCGCCGGCGCGACGATGCCAGCCCTCGCCGACGATCTCGCCGTCGCGCACCAGCACGCAACCGACGCGCGGATTGGGGAAGGTGGTGTAGCGGCCACGGCGCGCCAGTTGCAGAGCGCGGGCCATGAAGGCGTGATCGGCGCGGTCGAAACCGGCGCTCATTTCTCCCCTTCCAGCAGGTCGAGCTGGGCACGACGCACCTCGGGTGACGGCTCCTGGCGCAGACGCTCGATCTCCTCGCTGAAGGCCTGCACATCCTCGAACTGGCGATACACCGAGGCGAAGCGCACATAGGCCACCTGATCGAGCGCCTTGAGCTCCTCCATCACCAGCTCGCCGATCAGCTTGGAGGGCACCTCGCTCTCGCCACGCGACATCAGCTTGCGGGTGATGTGATTGACCGCCGCGTCCACCGCCTCGGTGGGCACCGGGCGCTTCTCCAGCGCACGGTCCATGCCCGCACGCAGCTTGCGCCCGTCGAAGTTGACCCGGCGGCCGTCGCTCTTGACCACCCGGGGCAGGTTCAGCTCAGCGGTTTCGTAGGTGGTAAAGCGCTCCTTGCAGACGGTGCACTGGCGGCGACGGCGCACCTGGTCACCGTCGCCGTGCAGGCGTGAGTCCACCACCTTGGTGTCCTGAGCGCCGCAGAAGGGACAGCGCACCGGCCGCCTCCGCTCAGCCCCGGTACACCGGGTAGCGGGCACACAGATCGAGCACCTGGCCCTTGACCCGCTCGATCACCGCGGTATCGCCACGCCCGTCGATCACGTCGCACATCCAGCCGGCGAGCTGGCGGCACTCGTCCTCACCGAAGCCACGGGTGGTCACTGCCGGCGTACCGACACGGATACCTGAGGTGACGAAGGGCGATTGCGGATCATTGGGCACCGCATTCTTGTTGACCGTGATGTTGGCCGCACCCAGCCAGGCGTCCACGTCCTTGCCGGTGAGCCCGGCCTCGATGAAGCTGACCAGGAACAGGTGATCGTCGGTGCCGCCCGAGACCACGTCGTAGCCACGCTCGATGAACACTTGCGCCATGACCTGGGCATTGCGCACCACCTGCTTCTGGTACTCGACGTACTCGGGCTCCATGGCCTCCTTGAAGGCCACCGCCTTGGCGGCGATGACATGCATCAGCGGACCACCCTGAATGCCCGGGAAGACCGCGGAGTTGAGCTTCTTCTCGACCTCCTCGTTGGCGCGCGCCAGGATCAGACCACCACGCGGACCACGCAGCGTCTTGTGCGTGGTAGTCGTGGTGACATCGGCGATCTGCACCGGGCTGGGATAGACCCCGGCAGCGACCAGGCCGGCGATGTGCGCCATGTCCACCATCAGCCAGGCACCCACGCTGTCGGCGATCTCACGGAATCGCTGCCAATCGACGATGCGCGAATAGGCCGAGAAACCGGCCACGATCATCTTCGGCTTGTGTTCCTGGGCCAGACGCTCGACTTCTTCGTAGTCGATCTCGCCCGTCTCGGGATTCAGGCCGTACTGCACCGCGTTGTACATCTTGCCCGAGAAGTTGGGCTTGGCGCCGTGGGTCAGGTGACCGCCGTGCGCCAGCGCCATGCCCAGTACGGTATCGCCCGGCTGACACAACGCCATGTACACCGCAGCATTGGCCTGCGAGCCCGAATGCGGCTGCACATTGGCGTAGTCGGCGCCGAACAGGGCCTTGGCACGGTCGATGGCCAGCTGCTCGGCACGGTCAACGTATTCACAGCCGCCGTAGTAGCGCTTGGCCGGGTAACCCTCGGCATACTTGTTGGTGAGTACCGTCCCCTGAGCCTCCATCACCCGCGGGCTGCAATAATTCTCCGAGGCGATCAGCTCGATGTGCTCTTCCTGACGGCGCTCCTCGTCCTTGATGGACTGCAAAAGCTCATCGTCGTAACCCTCGATCTTCATGGACTTGTCAAACATCGCTCGATCACCTCGGCAAATACTGGCAGAAAGCCAGGAATTCTAAACGAAAAAGGGGCTGCAAACGCAGCCCCTCGTGAAGATGGGGTGGGTAATGGGACTCGAACCCACGACGACCGGAATCACAATCCGGGGCTCTACCAACTGAGCTATACCCACCATCGAAACCTGATTGTCCGCCGACCATGGCCATGCCATGGTCAGCTACATTGTACTGGCACGCCCGGCAGGATTCGAACCTGCGACCCGCGGCTTAGAAGGCCGCTGCTCTATCCAACTGAGCTACGGGCGCATGTTCTGCCCGCCAGGGACGAAAACCGCCGGGGCCAACCGCCCAGCCTGGTCGGGGCAGAGGGATGACTCACCCTCCGGGGCCGGCGTCGAACCACCATTATTTCACGCCGGGGGTTCGAATCTCCTGTGCCCCAACCACGGCAGCGTCTATCTGCACCGGGGCATATCCACCCACATCTGGTCGGGGTAGAGGGATTCGAACCCCCGACATCCTGCTCCCAAAGCAGGCGCGCTACCAGACTGCGCTATACCCCGAGGAACGCGCCTCGTGGCGAAGGCGGAAGATCATACGTCCCGACCGCTCAGAGGTCAACCGGCATCCCGCCTTGCGTCTCCCCATTTTTTACGGTCGGTCCGGGATCAATGAGCACCGGCCACTCCGCCTCCAGCCAATACTCCCACAGCCGGCCACGGTCATCGCCCCGATCAATGATCCACAAGGGACGGCAGCTCGAGGGACGCTGAACCTCGCTCTTCACACTCACTGCGGCAACCACTCTCCGTGACCGACCGCACCCGGGTCAGCAATGGCAGGGAGGTGCCCTTGTTCACATCCCGGGCCACCACACTGATCAGCGGGTAGCCACCGACAATCTCTCCCCGGTCCCCGTCACGCGCCCGGCTCCAGCTGCTGCAATTGCAGCGCCTGGGCCGCTCGGGTCACCTCGCTGTGCCGGGCCAGCATGCGTGACAGCCGTTTCCGGGTGTGATGCAACCGGGTCGGTTCTTTCAGGGCTCACGCGATATACGAGTGCCTCAGGCTGACGCTGCAGAGGATGCCCATGATCATCTCGGCCTTGAGTGTGCAGACCGGGCGTTTGATCAGTGGCGGCAGGTTGTCGAATCAGTCCGCCAGGCGGGATTTCCATTCGATGCGTTCTCTGACATCGTTGGGCAAAGGGTTCTCCCCTGGATTCAGTGACTTATCGCCAACTTCATTGCATCCGACCGGGAACCCCCATTCACACCGATTCTTGCTTTTTTCTCCACATTTTCAGTGCTTTACGAGCATTATTCTCAGAAAATGGGAGACGCCAGGTGATTCTGGCAATGCGATCTTCTGATTTAGCACCTCTGAGACACTGAAACGTCGTGGACCTCATGCCGGGCCTTGCCAAGAGGTTGGGGATAAGTCGTTTGTTTCGCCATCAGATGCCCTTTAGCCCTATGTCACCTTGGGCCGATATCTACCGCAGCAGTTTGAAACGCAAAGGCACAATCATGGTCCAGCGATCCATTCCCAGTTTCAGGGGCAAAGGATCAACCCTGGTGAGGTTCATGACCACCTCCAGTGCCGCCTTGTCGAGCACCTCTGAACCGGACGACCGATCGAGAACGACATCGCGGACCTCACCATCCTTGAGGATGGTGAACCTGACCCGGACTTCACCCTCGATGCGACGACGGCGCGCCCGATTGGGATAGTGTTTGTTCTTCTCGATCCGAGCCAACAGTTTCGCCTTGTAGTGGGCGCGCAGACTGGCTTTCTCGGCGGCAGGTGGGGTTGTACCCCTGGCGATCGTCACCTCGGGGCGGGGGAAATTGACGACAGGAAATGCCCTCACTGCCTTCTTCTCGACGACGGGGGCCGCCTGAACGTGAGAAGAAGCGATTGCCCGTGGTGGCGTCTTTGGTGACTGTTTACGTTTCGCGATTTTGGTCCGACTCGGTCGTTCCCGCCTCACCGGCCGTTTCGCCTGTGGGGGCATGGTTCGCTGTGCCTCGACCGGAGGTTCTGGCATGGCGAGTTGCCGCGATATGGTCGCGGCTGGCTCAGGTTCTGTCGGGGGCAAAGACTCTGGCTGTGGCTCGGGCTCGGGCGTCGACGGCGGGAGTGATGCCGCCGTCGGCTCCGGCGGCACTTCGGCCGGCACATTGGTCACAAATTGTTCGCCAAAGACCACCAACTCCACCGGCACCTGCGCCATAGGCGCCGTGCTCTGATCCTGTACCCGCTGCCAAAGGAGCACCAGGGACAAGAGTCCTCCATGGATCAGCAGGGAAAGGCCAAACCCCAATTGTCCGGATAGATGTCTCACGCCGGCTTGCGGGTCACGATGGTCAATTTGTTGAGGCCATGTTTTTTCAATTCGTCCATTACCGTCACGAAGGCACCGAAGGCGGTAGCACTGTCAACACGCAGCACCACCGGAGTGCCCTTATCCAGAGCAGCCAGACGGCTGCTCAAGGCCTGCTGATGGATGACCTCTTCGTTCAAATAAACGGTGCCATCCCGATCGATCGATATCTCTAGCGAGGGACCGGCCTCCAACTGCGTGGTCGAGTGCGCCGTTGGCAGGTCCAAGGGAATCTTGCCCTGGACGATGAAGCTGGCCGTAGTCAGCACGATGGCGAGCAACACCAGCATGATATCGATGAAGGGGATGACATTGATCTGGTCGAAGCGCCTCATTTCTGCACCTCTTTCCAGTGGGCTTCGAGAACGTCCACTCGTCGCAACAGGGCGTTGTAGAAAAGCATCGAGGGAATGGCCACCAGCAGGCCGCCGGCCGTGGCCTTCAGCGCCATCGCCAGACCCAGCATGATCTGCCGGGCGGCGAGATCGCCTCCGGTTCCCAAGTCATGAAAGGTGACCAGGATCCCGAGAACGGTGCCCAGCAACCCCACGTAGGGGGCGTTGGCACCGACCGAGGCAATGGTCGTCAAGTAGCGTGTAAGGTCGACGTTCAGGCGATTCGGGTTGTCGTAGGCGGTGACATCGACCCCGTGCAAATAGATCCAGCGTTCGATGGCAAGAGCCAGGGCAACGAAGCTCATCAGGCCCAGGGTGCCGAACACCATGTGGTCGAGATACAGTTTGAGCCACTCCATATCATTTACCTCACAGCAAGCCAGGCAGACGGAACAGGCCGATCAGTACCAGCACCACTCCACCGAAGCGCAACAGCCATGGACCAAGCCAGGGTTGCTGCACCTTGAGTCTGCGCCCGAACCTCCCAAGCAACGGAATGACCAGGAATAAGGGGGTCAGCGCGGCGCCGAGGCCGAACAGCAAGCCATAGGCACTTCCCTGCAACGGGTCGCCTGCGCCGGCACTGGTGGCGAGCAATGCAGCCAACGGCGCACAGGGCGTGAAGCTCAGGGAGAAGCCCATCAGGTAGGGCGAGGTGCGCCCGCTGCCGGATTTGCGGCACTGGCTATGCGGCCTACGTGGCCACAACAGAACCGCACCTGCCGCGATGGCAGTGAACCCGATCAGCCAGCGTCCGATCTCCCCTTCGAGCAGCGCCAGCAATTGTTCACCCAACATTCCTGCCGCCGCGCCAAGAACTGTGTAGGCGCTTACCTTGCCCGCGGCGAAAGCCAGCGTATCCCAAGTGGCCGCCCGCCCTCCCTGGGCCTGCCCAAGGGCCCAGGTTCCGAGATAGGGCAGGCATACCGCGGTGCAGGTGGTGAGCCCGACTGAGACTCCCAGCAACCAGGCCGACAGCCAGCCAAAGCTCGCTGTAGCTGCGACCGCAGTTGGTTCGATTTCCGGTATCGGGATCATCGGCTTACCCCTTTAGGCCGCAGGGCCAAGCGGTGGGATTGGTTGCCATCCGGTTTCTCGTCCTTGATACGTGCTCGGTAATAGTCCCGGGAAGACCCGAACAACGTCAGCGGCCCCACCTTGATCTCTATGACACCGTCGTCGGGGCAGTACTCGGCACAACGACCGCAAAGCGTACAGTCCTCATGGAAGGCGCTGCTGCCATCCTTGTGCCAGATCTCGTGGATATCCATGGGGCATGCCTGGTGGCAAATGCCACACTTTTCGCAACGATCATGTTGCCGCTTGACCAGACGCGTCGGTGACAGGCGCCGGAAGGTGGCATGCAGGGCCAACATGGGACAGATACGGCAGAAGGGCTGGCGCACTGCCAAGGCTGCGATGATCACGAAGCCCGCGAGAAAGGCCCGTAGCGCTCCAAATGCCAGATCCGCCCAGCCCCGTGTATTTACCGCGAGCTGTTCTGCATTGCCGGTTGCCAGGGTGGTGATGATCCGCGAAGGACACACCTGACAGAAGGCATCACCAGCCGCATGGGGAGTGACGCCAAGCCCAGTGGCCAGTGGCAGGCCAAAGACCAGGATCAACAGCACGAGCCACTTGACAGGCCGGACCCGTTCCACCTTGCCTGGCATGAGGCGATGGACCGGCCGGCTCAGCCGCCGACCCAGGCGATACATCAGCTCCTGCACCGTACCGAGTGGGCAGATCCACCCGCAAAAGGCCTTGTTGAGTACCATGAACAACAGGAGGAAGCTCCCCAGGGTGAACAACAGGGGGATGATCAGATTCATGCTGAACTGCTGTAACCGTACCAGCCCCTCGCCCAGGCGGTGGTGTACCTGATGTTGGAAGGGAATCAGCACGCAATAGTCCGAGGTCTGCTCATCATAGGCGCAGGCCAGAGCCGGGAGAGTGCCCGAGATCTTGTCGGCGAGGTAATGCCCCAGGATAGCGCCTCCGTATAACAGAAACACCAGCATGAACAACTGTACACCGAGACGCAGCCGGCCGAGGGATATCTTGTTCCAGATATTCATTTCACCTTCCCCTTGTCTTCACGGCCACGCAACAGTGGCGTTGCACTCAACATGCCCAGCAGGGCAAAACCTGCGCCCAGCCAGAGGCTCTTGCCGCTGTAGGCGTGCGGCCGGTATCGGAAGTTGAAGGCAGCGGTCATGGTGTGGCCGTTTTCATCCGCTATCGTTGCGCTCAGAACAAATGCCTGACCGGGATTGTGGCCATGCCCATGGCCTCCCGCCTGCGTTTGCTCCTGGCGGAAGTCGTCTGGAAAGGTTACCTCCACCACCCCCTGGGCATCGGTGACCAGGACCTCACGTGTACCACCGGCAGTCTCGAGAAGCACCTTCTCTCCGGCCACGGGTCTGCCATTGAGACGCAGCACGAAGGGCCAGGTATCACGTGCACGGTAATGTCGATGCTCACGTGGCAGCATCACGGGCGAGAGATCGAGGCCGCTCAAGGGGTGTTTCAGCATCTCCCGGGGCGCTGGCCCGGGGTTACTGAAATACACCACGGTCCCTGCACGGGAGCGGCCATCGCGTGAGCGGGCCGTTACCCGGTACCAGCCGCCCTGACGCTTGCCTAGCGGACGGACTGCGCCCTTGCCGTTCCGGAGCGGCACTTGCATCTCGATCACCTGCTTGCCTGCCTCGGTGGCCGGCAGCACGCTCAATTGCGCGGCATCAAGGCGCTCCGTACGAACCAGGGCAAGGCCCCGGTTGAATCCACTATCCCGGCGCAACACGGGTTGTATTGTCCAGGCGTGCTCCGGCACGGCATACACATGATGAGTGGCATCTTCCTCTGCGACCGTTTTCTGAGGGGCGGTGTGTGCCACGGTGGCCAACAACCATGTCGCCAGGATGAGGCCTAGACATCCTTTTTTGCTCATTTTGTCTTCCCTCCTCCGAACTCGTAGCGATAGCTGAGCAGGAAACTGCGCGGCTTGCCGGGCACATAGCTGTAACGGGTACCACCGGCGTCCAGTTCCGCCTCGATCGCATAACGCTTGTCGAAGAGATTGTCGACGTTCAGGCCGATACGGTGTGGTCCCTTGCGGTAGCCGACGAACAGATTGGTCACCAGGTCGTAACCACCATATTTTTCGTCGTTGGCGTTGTTCATGTAGTAGCTGCCCCAACTGTCCGCGCTGATGCGCGCCGACAGTCCGTTACCGGCGTCAAGATCGGCGAACAGGGTGTACTTGTGGCGTGGCACGAAGGGAAGCCGGTTGCCTGAGCGATCAAAGGTCGAGATACCCACCCGCTCGATAAAGGCGTCGTATTTGTAGTCGCTGAACGCGTAGTTGACCCCGACGGTCAGGCCACGGGAGACCAAGACGCTCCCGGAAAACTCGAACCCTTTCTTGTCGGTTTCGCCGGCATTGACGAAGGTGGTATGGAAGTTTTCTACTGTCTGGACGACCTCGTCCTTGCCACGCATCCAGTAGAGCGAGGTGTCGAAACGCCAGTTGGCGGCCCGCCCTTTCAGACCCAGTTCCAGGTTGCGGGTGCTCGCCTTGTTCAGGTTCGGATTGGTGTCGAGTTCATTGGCAAAGGGCACTTGGTCGGCCTGTGCCAGCGAGACAAAGGTATTGATCCGGGGTGTCAGAGCATAACTGAGGCCCAGTTTTGCGGAGCGGAGTATGAAGTCGCGGTCCAGGGTGCTGAATCCGCTTCCAGGCTGATAACTCCCGCTGGCGTAGTCGTAGAGCAGGATCTCGTTCTTCTCGGAACGGATGTTGGACCAGTCGATGCGGCCGCCAAGGTCCAGGGTGAGGCGACCACTCAGAGTCACGGATTCCTGGACAAAGAAACCATAGAGACGGTTCTCGGTATCCTTGACCTCCATGAGATCCCCCCGGCGGTCGGAAAGCGTCGCGATGATACGGCCGCTCGGCAATTCAATCCGGTCAGCATAGGTGTACCGTTTATCGTCATGGTTGATATCCATGCGATAGGTGACGCCGCCAGTGAAATTCGCAGGTTTGCCGGCAACAGAATGCGGCTTGAGCAATTCCAGATCGGCACCGAAGATATTGGAACCCGGGGTGACTGCGATACGTCCCGTCACCGGGTGATAATGCGAATAGTTGTTGAAGTAGAGGCGCGGCTTGAGGGTATAACCGTCTCTCGGTAGTTCCATGCGCGAGTTGAGGGACCAGATTTTGGAATAGCGTCCGGTATGATCGAAGGCCGAGTTGTTGTCGGTCTGCTTGCCGGTTGCCAGATAGTTGGCGAAGTCTGTCTCATCCATATCTCCGGCAAACTGCAGATCCGCCTTGGTATAGCTCAGCTCGGTCTCCCATACGTCGTCGCCGCCGAGAAACATGCCGTGTTTGAGGCTGAACTGGCTCGTCTCGAACTTGTTGTGGCGGCGCCAGCTGTTGTCGTTGCTGCGATGCGAGAACGTGAAGGCCGCAGACTGGTCTTCATTGATATCGAAGCCGCGGCGCACATGAAGGTTCCTGGCCTTCTCCGTGCCGAGAGCCAGCTTGAGATTGTCGCCCCTTTGATCAAAGACGGATCGAGAAATGATCTGGATGGCGCCACCGGCCGAGCCTGCCGCATACAGGTTGCCGGGACCCTTGGTAACCTCGACACGCTGAATATCCTGGGTGTCGACGAAATCGAGCCGCGTGAAGCTGTCCGGGTCGGTGATCGGCACCCCATCGCGGATCACCATGATCTCACGAATACCATAGTTCGCCTTGAGGCCGGCGCCGCGGATGACCAGGCGAGCGTCATAACCGCCGTTCTTAGAGTTGATCAGGACACCGGGGACCTCATTGATGGCCTCGGTGATATTGAACATGGGCGCCTTTTCCAAACGTTCCTCGCCGACCACGGCGATTGCCTCGGGAACGTCCTTGGTGACACGTTCCGAGCGGGTGGCGGTGACGCTGACCGTATCCAGCAGTTCTGCGGCGTGGGCATTGGACAGCATCATCACAATGGAGAGGGCAAGCACGGACCGGCGTGCCGAATGATTGCGTGGCATGACTCTACCTCGTATCGGATCTGAATTTAGGCACAGGCACAGCTGGACGCAGACCTGCAACGGTCTGTGCACAGGTGCTTCAGGGTTTCTGGAAGGGGGTCAGATCCGGACCGGAGGTGCCCGAATAACAGTGTGATGACTGAAGGAGCGTGGGAGAGTGCCGATGATTGCCGGTGGGCGTTCCTCAACTGCGAGGCTGGTCCAGACAGGCTGCACAGCTGCCAGATTCAGCAGGGCCTCTGCCAGCAGTTGCGAGAACACGATGGCGGGACTGCGTTGCCCGTCGTCACCATCCGGCTGCGGGTGCTCGTCACCTGGATAGATGATTCTTTCACTGAGACCATCCAGGGTGCAGACCTCGACCACGATTCCCCGTTCGTCAACTACGAGACGGGAATGACTTTGCAAGGGAATCAGGACCTGGCCCAGCATGATGAAGCCAAGCAGCCATGGCAAACCGGGACGTTGCGCAAGATCACGCATACGACTCATAAATGACGCGCCATTTATCCGTCCGGCATGCATGCTGGCGTTTATACCCCAACGTCCACAAGATATAAAGCGCCTTGCGTCTCCTCATTGCTCACAGTCAATCCGGGATCAATGAACACCGGCCACTCCGCCTCCAGCCAATGCTCCCACAGCCGGCCACGGTCATCGCCCCGATCAATGATCCACAAGGGACGGCAGCTCGGGGGACACTGAACCTCGCTCATCACACTCACTGCGGCAACCACTCTCCGTGACCGACCGCACCCGGGTCAGCAATGGCAGGGAGGTGCTCTTGTTCACATCCCGGGCCACCACACTGATCAGCGGGTAGCCACCGACAATCTCTCCCCGGTCTCCGTCACGCGCCCGGCTCCAGCTGCTGCAATTGCAGCGCCTGGGCCGCTCGGGCCACCTCGCTGTGCCGGGCCAGCATGCGTGACAGCCGTTTCCGGGTGTGATGCAACCGGGTCGGTTCTTTCAGGGCTCACGCGATATACGAGTGCCTCAGGCTGACGCTGTAGAGGATGCCCATGACCATCTCGGCCTTGAGTGTGCAGACCGGGCGTTTGATCAGTGGCGGCAGGTTGTCGAGTCAGTCCGCCAGGCGGGTTTTCCATTCGATGCGTTCTCTGGCATCGTTGGGCAAAGGGTTCTCCCCTGGATTCAGTGACTTATCGCCAACTTCATTGCATCCGGCCGGGAACCCCTATTCACACCGATTCTTGCTTTTTTCTCCACCTTTTCGGTGCTTTACGAGCATTATTCTCAGAAAATGGGGAGACGCTAGGCATCCCGCTTTTCCTGACCATCCGAAACCATCGGATTGCGCGCGAGAAAGCAGCAGTTCCGGCGATAATTCAGAATAGCTCGACCTCGCTGGCGCCAGCATCCACTGAATCCAGCATCCAGTGGTAATAGGTTTCTTCCAGTTCTTCCAGCAAGGTGATCACGCGATCGCTGGCCTCTTCCATCTCTTCCAATGCCCTCAGACACCCCTCGGTATCGCCCGCCTCGCTCGCGCGCAACGCCCGTACGCCGGCTTCGTGCACCACGGCATGGGGCTCGTCGAGGTGCTGATAGGCCAGCGAATCGGCCAGCTGGGCACCCTCACCCTCGAAATACCACTTGCCCAGCCGGCAATGCTGATGGCTGGAGAAATCATCGGGCGACTTGTCACTTTGGCCAGCCAGCACCTTGTAGATCGCCAACTTGTAGAGGATGTGGTCAAGCTTGACCACTTCGATGAAGGTGCCGGCCGCATTACGGCTGATGGTCTGGACCATGCCCTGCGAAAGATGGGTAACCTCGCCGATGACATCGTTGATCTGGTCGGTCTGCTCCAGCATGCGCGAGCTGGCATCGACCATGCCTTCGAAGCCGGCCTTGGTCTCATCGGCATAACCGGTCACCCGTTGTACATGGTCCTTGATGCGATCGGTGGCATCCGCCGTCTTCGCCGCCAGGCTACGCACCTCCTCTGCCACCACCGCGAACCCCCGGCCCTGTTCTCCTGCCCGTGCCGCCTCGATGGCGGCATTGAGGGCCAGCAGATTGGTCTGGTCAGAGATCTCGGCAATGGTATCGGTGAACTGGTGGATCGCCCGTACCGCCTCGTCGAGGTTGTTGACCGTCTCCTGCCCGCTGGCGGCAGAACGCGCCACCTCCTCGACCTGGCTGCGCACCGCTTCGAGAAAGATGGTGCTCTGCCTGAACAGGCGCGAAGACTCATTGAGCTGTTTCTGCTCTTCCTGCAGGAGCGACGCTCCCTGACCGGCCTGATTGCGAATCGCATCCAGGGCCCTCTCGGATCGCAGCGTGAGGGCGACCTGACGTTCCACGTAGGCACACCAGGCGACATTACGCCGCCCGTCCTCACGTTCCTGCGCCAGCGTCGCCTCCACTTCTGCAAGCCGGGCACGCAATGCCTGGTTCTCGCTTTCCAATTCGGCAGTCCTTGCCTGCTCCTGCTCCAGACGTTTCCGGGTTCTGCCAAAAGGGAACATGGTCTTCTGATCTCTCCAATCGCCGAACGGACATCTCACGGCTACCCCAAGGATTAGCGACAAGGATTAGCGACCCCTTCCCACCGGACTTTAGGAACCCCCTGACCCAATCCTCCACTCGCTTGCGGGACAAGGAGAGAAGCACTTTGTCAGAGGCTTCTTCGGCACGAAGTCTCCATGCCGGAAACAACAGCACATCTGGTATGATTTCCCCTCTCTATCCGAGCAACCCGTCGAAACGACAAGATCCCATGAGTGCCCAGATTCTCGATGGCAAGGCCATCGCTACCGACGTGCGTGAACAAGTGCGCCTGCAGGTCGAACAACGCGTCACGGAGGGACAGCGCCCCCCCGGCCTGGTGGTGGTGCTGGTCGGCGAAAACCCGGCATCCCAGGTCTATGTGCGCAACAAGCAGCTGGCCTGCGAGAAGGCAGGCTTCAAGTCCGAACTGATCCAGCTCCCCAGCGACACTTCGCAGGAGACGCTGCTGGAGCTGATCGATGACCTGAACGTGCGCGACGACGTGGACGGCATCCTGGTACAACTGCCGCTGCCGGAGCAGATCGACGAACACGCGGTTACCGAGCGCATCCGTCCAGACAAGGACGTGGACGGCTTCCACCCCTACAACGTCGGGCGGCTGGCACTGCGCATGCCGCTGCTGCGCCCCTGCACGCCCAAGGGCGTGATGACCCTGCTGGCGCGCACCGGCATCGAGCTGGAGGGGAAGGACGCTATCGTCCTCGGCCAGTCCAACATCGTCGGCCGACCGATGCTGCTGGAGCTGCTGGCCGCGCGCTGTACTCCGACCATCTGCCACAGCCGCACCCGCGACCTGGCCGACAAGGTGCGCCGGGCCGACATCGTGGTGGCCGCCGTGGGCGTGCCGAACTTCGTGCAGGGAGACTGGATCAAACCCGGCGCCATCGTCATCGATGTCGGCATCAACCGTCTGGACGACGGCTCCCTGTGCGGCGACGTGGACTTCGAGGCGGCCAGGGAGGTCGCCGGCTGGATCACGCCGGTGCCTGGCGGCGTGGGCCCCATGACCGTGGCCACCCTGCTGGAGAACACCCTGCAGGCAGCCGAGCTCCACGCCGGAACCTGACCAGACAATTCCCTGACGGGGTCCCGGACCCTGTCAGGGTGATGCAAAACTGCACGACAATCCAAACACCGTGTCGGGCCGAAGCCCGACCTACAGTCGAACCAGCGTTTCTCAGGAATCTATGGCCCAGTACATCTTCACCATGAACCGCGTCAGCAAGGTCGTGCCGCCCAAGCGGCAGATCCTGCGTGACATCTCCCTGTCCTTCTTCCCCGGCGCCAAGATCGGCGTGCTCGGCCTCAACGGCGCGGGCAAGTCCACCCTGCTGCGCATCATGGCCGGGGTGGACAACGACTACGAGGGCGAGGCCCGACCGCAACCCGGCATCAAGATCGGCTACCTGCCACAGGAGCCGCAGCTCGACCCCGAAAAGGACGTGCGCGGCAACGTCGAGGAGGCGCTCGGCGAAGTCAAGCAGGCGATGGACGAACTCGAGAAAGTCTACGCCGCCTATGCCGAGCCCGACGCCGACTTCGACGCTCTGGCCAAGCGTCAGGCCGAGCTCGAGAACATCATCCAGGCGGCCGACGGCCACAACCTCGAACGCCAGCTCGAGGTCGCCGCCGAGGCCCTGCGCCTGCCCCCCTGGGATGCCGATGTAACCAAGCTTTCCGGCGGCGAGCGCCGCCGCGTGGCCCTGTGCCGGCTGCTGCTGTCCAAGCCCGACATGCTGCTGCTCGACGAGCCGACCAACCACCTCGACGCCGAGTCGGTGGCCTGGCTGGAGCGCTTCCTGCACGACTATCCCGGCACCGTGGTGGCAGTCACCCACGACCGCTACTTCCTCGACAACGTCGCCGGCTGGATACTGGAACTGGACCGCGGCCACGGCATCCCCTGGGAGGGCAATTACTCCTCGTGGCTGGAGCAGAAGGAGAAACGCCTCGAACAGGAGCAGAAGGCCGAGCAGGCGCGCATCAAGGCGATGAAGCAGGAACTGGAATGGGTGCGCTCCAACCCCAAGGGGCGGCACGCCAAGTCCAAGGCACGCCTCAAGCAGTTCGACGAACTGCAGAACCAGGAATTCCAGAAGCGCAACGAGACCAACGAGATCTACATCCCGCCGGGTCCGCGCCTGGGCGACCTGGTGATCGAGGCCAAGCACCTGAAGAAAGCCTATGGCGACAAGGTGCTCTACGAGGATCTCAGCTTCAACCTGCCACCGGGCGGCATCGTCGGCGTCATCGGTCCCAACGGCGCGGGCAAGACCACCCTGTTCCGCATCATGACCGGCGAGGAACAGCCCGACAGCGGCGAGCTGCGCATCGGCCCCACGGTGAAGATCGCCGCGGTGGACCAGAGCCGTGACGCCCTGGACCCGAACAAGACCGTCTGGGAAGAGATCTCCGACGGCCAGGACATCATCACCGTGGGCAACTACCAGGTGCAGTCGCGCGCCTATTGCTCGCGCTTCAACTTCCGTGGATCGGACCAGCAGAAGAAGGTCGGGGACCTCTCGGGCGGCGAGCGCAACCGGGTGCACCTGGCCAAGCTGCTCAAGTCCGGTGGCAACCTGCTGCTGCTCGACGAGCCGACCAACGACCTCGACGTGGAGACCCTGCGCGCACTTGAAGAGGCGATCCTCGCCTTCCCCGGCTGCGTGGTGGTGATCTCCCACGACCGCTGGTTCCTCGACCGCATCGCCACCCATATCCTCGCCTTCGAGGGCGATTCCAGGGTGGTCTGGTTCGAGGGTAACTTCGCCGACTACGAGGAAGACAAGAAGCGCCGCCTCGGCGAGGACGCGGTCAATCCCAAGCGGATCAAGTACAAGCGTATCGACGCCTGAGTTCCGCGCAATGACACCTCGGACGCTGGCCCGGCGCCCTGCCCGGGCCAGCGGCAGGGAATCAGGCCCGCACGTCCTCGGGCTCGCCCAGAAAATACCCGCGTCCGCCGTCAATGCCGGTCTCACGCAGGCGCGCCCACACGGCAGCCGACTCGACCGCTTCGGCGATCACCTGCAGCTCGAGACCATGGGCGATGTCGATGAGCGCGTGCAGAAAGAAGGTGTCCTGCGGGTCCTGCTCCAGATCGCGGGTGAACGCGGCATCGACCTTGAGATAGTGCACCTTCAGCTCGCGGAGGGCGGCAAAGGCACTGAAGCCCTTGCCGAAATGATCCAGCGAGAACTTGACACCGAGCGGCGCCAGCCGGTCAATCCATTCGCGCAGCCGTTGCGGGTGCGCCTGGGCCGTGTATTCCGACCATTCCAGCACCAAGTGGCACGCCACTTTGGGATGGGCACGCAAGGTCTGCTCCACCCATTCGAGACATTCCGCCTCCACCAGGCTGCCGGAGGACAGATTGATCGCCAGCGGCTCCTCGCCGAACACCCCTGACAGGCGTTCACAGACCTCGGTGATCACCCAACGATCGATGCGCACCGCCAGGCCCAGCGACTCGGCCACCGGCACGAAGACACCTGCGGGGACGATGGCCCCCTCGTCTTCCAGGTCCACCAGCCTCAGGAACAACTCGCGGTGCAGCAGCGTTCCGCCGGCGGCATACACCCCCTGCGCCTGCATCTGGAAGAAGCCCTTGTCGAGCGCATGCTCGATCGCTTTTCCCCATTGTGTGGCCGAACGCGTGACACAAGCAGCATGCGCCGACTCGAGCACCACCCAGGCATTGCCTCCGGCCTGGCGGGCCTGGCGCAGCGCCAGGTCGGCCTGCGCCAACAGCTCCCCCGCGGCCTGGTCGCGATACATCACGCCACCCACCTGCCCGACATCGGCCGGCAGCCCTTCCTGCACGGCGCACAGGCCACCGAGTGCCGCCGCGATACGCGCCGCCAGCTCGCGCAGCCGCGCCTCGTCCAGCCCCTCGCACAACACGGCAAAGTCGGCGCCGGCAACATGCGCCAGGGTCGTCCTCTCGAGGCCGGCGCTCTCCTGGCGCAACAGATCGGCAACCACCACCAGCAGCTGGTCGCCTGCCTGGTAACCGCGGGCATCGTTGAAGGCCTTGAAATCGCGGATCTGCACCAGCAACAGGCCGCCCGCGCTCTGCTCGTCGGCCAGACGGCTCTCCAGCACCGCCATGAAGTGCCGCCGGTTGGCCAGCCCGGTCAGGGCATCGGTATAGGCCTGCTCGCGCAGGCGGGCGGCCAGGCGCTCGGCATTGTCCAGCATCTGCCGGACCTTGATCGACAGGCGGTTCATGGCATCGACCACACGCCGGAACTCCAGGGTGAAGGGCCGCTCCTCGACAACCGGGAACTCACGGTTGCAGATCGCCTCAGCCTGCCATTCCACCTTCTTCAACGGCCGCAGCATCCAGCGCAACAGGGCAAGCGCCAGCAGCAGAAGAGCACCGGCCGCCACGAAGAACCAGACCAGGGTATCGACGGCCGTGCTCCACAACTTGCGGTAGGCCAGCCCGGGATGACTGACGACACGCACCTTGCCCACCTGGCGCCAGCCCGACATCATCATCGCATCGCCCTCGGGTGGGTGCAGCGGGAAAAGCGCCATGAACCACTGGGGCACATCCGCCCGAAAATCGGTGTGACGTTCGACCAGCACCTTGCCGTCCAGACCTTCGATGCGAATCGACAGATAATCGCCCCGATGTGCGATGGCGTTCACCATCGCGGTGAACATCGGCTGGTCGCCACTGGCCACGTGGGCGGTAGCGCTCAGCCCCAGCGAGGTGGCCGCGTCCTGGGCGTGCGAGGCCAGCTGGCTCTCTAGGTAGTCGCGGGTGTGATGCACACTGATCAGGAAGGTACCGGTAAACAACAGCAATACCAGGGCGCTGATCAACAACACGAGTTGTTTCGACAGGCTCATGAATCCTTTCTCATCTGCTCGCGCAGCTTTTTCTGAAACGCCTGCCAACGCTGGATCCGGTCGGAACCTCCTACCTTGCGCCCCTCCACCCGGTTCACCGCCAACCACAGATCCGCACCGTTGAAACTGTACACTGGCACCAGGTCGGTGCGCAGACCTGCGCGTTCAATACGGTCGGTGAGATTATCCAGGATCAATGGCTCCGCACCGGGTGTCGGATAATAGGCGAGCACCATGTGCGCACTCCCGATCTCCACCGCCTTGACATAGGTGACCCGCAACCGTTCCTCCGGAACCCCCATGCTCACCAGGGTGAAATATTTCGACAGCGCGTAGTCCTCGCAATCGGCCGCATTCAGGCCCAGCACCTCGAACGGGGTAGCCCAGTAGTCTTTTTGATCCCAGAGCACATCGTCTTCGTCGTAACGCACACGGTTGAAAAAACGGTTCACGACGCGGATCTGGTCCTCCTCGGTATCACGCTGATGCGCTTCCATGAGCCTTTGCAGCCGCTCGACCCGCTGCCTCGCTTCGAGGCCATATTCACTCTCGACCCAGCGATACAGGGCGGGATTGAACATCAACACCTGGGACTGCGACCCCGCCCAAGTGAGCAGACACGACAGGGCGAGCACCAACCACCAGCGGGTGACGGCAGCCTCGGCAGGCAAGAACGGCTGAGCTCGGACAAGGGTGTGCATACATCATCCTAAGCGGCACGAAGACCCGCGACTTGAACCGACGACGCTGCCGCGTCGCTGGCGATTCCGTTAGAATCACGCCCTCATCAACTGCCAGGCCAGATCGAACATGCGTGTATCCCGTTTCCCCCTGCAGACTCTGAAGGAAGTTCCGGCGGACGCCGAGATCCCCAGCCACCGCCTGATGCTGCGTGCGGGCATGATCCGCAAGCTGGCCTCCGGCCTGTATACCTGGCTGCCACTGGGGCTGCGCGTACTGCGCAAGGTGGAGACCATCGTGCGCGAGGAAATGGACCGCGCGGGCGCCCTCGAGGTGCTGATGCCCGCGGTTCAGCCGGCCGAGCTGTGGGAAGAATCGGGCCGCTGGTACAAGTACGGCCCCGAGCTACTGCGCCTGACCGACCGCCATGGTCGCGAGTTCTGCTTTGGTCCTACCCACGAGGAGATCATCACCGATCTCGCGCGCAACGAGCTGCGCAGCTACCGCCAGCTGCCGATCAACTTCTACCAGATCCAGACCAAGTTCCGCGACGAACGACGGCCACGCTTCGGCGTGATGCGCGCCCGCGAATTCCTGATGAAGGACGCCTATTCCTTCCACCTGGACGAGGCCTCACTGGCCGAGACCTACGAGGTGATGCACGCCACCTATTGCCGCATCTTCGAGCGCTGCGGCCTGGAGTACCGCCCTGTCGAGGCGGACACCGGCAGCATCGGCGGGCGCGCCTCGCACGAGTTCCACGTGCTGGCCGAGACCGGGGAGGATGACATCGCCCTGTCCGACGGCGGCTACGCGGCCAACGTCGAGCTGGCCGAGGCTCTGGCGCCCAAGGAGGCAGCCGAGGCTCCGACCGAGGAAAAGCGCCTGGTCGACACCCCGGATGCCCGCACCATCGACGAACTGGTCGAGCAGTTCGGCGTGCCCGTCGAGCGCACCCTCAAGACTCTGATCGTGCGCGCCGCCGAGGATGCCGATGCCGAGCTGGTGGCCCTGGTGCTGCGTGGCGATCACGAGCTCAACGAGATCAAGGCTATCAAGCACCCGCTGGTGGCCGACCCGCTGGTGATGGCCGACGAGGAGGCAATCCGCGCCGCGGTCGGCGCCGGTCCCGGCTCGCTGGGGCCGATCGACCTGCCACTGCCGGTGATCGTGGACCGGGCTGCGGCGGTCGCCAGCGACTTCACTTGCGGTGCCAACCAGGACGGCAAGCACTGGTTCGGCGTCAACTGGGAACGTGACCTGCCGCTGCCCGAGGTGGCCGACCTACGCAAGGTAGTCGAGGGTGATCCCGCACCAGACGGCAGCGGCCCGCTGCGCATCGTCAAGGGCATCGAGGTCGGACACATCTTCCAGCTTGGTCGCACCTACAGCGAAAAGATGAACGCCACCGTGCTCGACGAGAATGGCAAGGCAGTGGTGATGACCATGGGCTGCTACGGTATCGGCGTCTCGCGCGTGGTCGGCGCGGCCATCGAGCAGCACCACGACGACCGCGGCATCCTCTGGCCGACCGCACTGGCGCCCTTCGAGCTGGTGCTCGTCCCCATGCAGATGCACAAGTCCGAGAAGGTGCGTGAAGCGGCCGAGCGGCTCTACGCCGAGCTGCGGGCCGCAGGCATCGACGTGCTGTTCGACGACCGCGACGCCCGCCCCGGCGTGATGTTCGCCGACGCCGAGCTGATTGGCATCCCCCACCGCGTGGTGGTGGGCGAGCGCGGCCTGAAGAACGGCGAGGTGGAATACCGCGCACGCGCCGCAGAGGAAAACGAGATGATCCCGCTCGAGCGTTTCGTGGATTTCATTCGCGAGCGCATCGAGCGCGAACGCAACCCCGTGTCGGCCTGAAGGCCGACCTACAGAGGGTGACAAGGTGACGCTGCACCAAACTCACTGACCCACCCTATTGACCTGTAGATCGGGCTTCAGACCGACATTCCATCGCGACCGGCCTGAAGAAGACTGGTCCGGGAATCGAGCCTCGGATAGTTCGATGGTGGCGACCACCTCGTTGCCGCGACCTCGGTATTCAAGCCGATCGAAAGCGATCATGCGCGACATGGCGATGCCGCGTCCGTGGGTATCGAAGGCACGGACCGGATCCATATCGAGGTAGGCCTGCCAGTCGAAGCCCTCACCTTCGTCGGTGATGGTGATCTCGATGGTCGCATCACCACGTACATAACAGACCTCGACCTCCCGGGCACCAAGTACCGGGTCTTGCAGGCGAGAAGCCACCTCTTCTTCCCAACGGTTCTCCTTGCGCAGCGCGCTCTTTTCGCCGTAAGTGATGCCCAGGTTGCCGTGTTCGACCGCGTTGATCAGCAGTTCGGACAGGCCGATCACTGCCTTCCCGGGTTGCGGACAGGCATTTGCCAGCATGGTCGCAAGGTCACGCGCCGACTCCAGGGTACGAAAACGGAAGCGTGCCTCGTGCAACAGCTCGAAAGTGCGGCTGGCCATGCTCGACTCTTCCTGCAGGCGCCGGTAACGCATGCGGTCATTGATGGCAGTACCCAGCACGCTGCGCAGCAGCGCCTCGTCAAAAGGTTTGGTGAGGTAGTACCAGGCGCCGGCCTGGATGCCCTCGAGGATCTCGTCCTGCGCGGCCAGCGCAGTCTGCAGGATCACCGGGATGCACTGCATCACCGGATGTGCCTTGATGCGCGAGAGCACTTCGATGCCATTCATGCGCGGCATCATGCGATCGAGGATGACCACGTCGTAGTGATCAGGCGCGGCTTCCAGCTTTTCCCAGGCCTCCTGGCCATCTCCGGCGGTATCCAGTTCGTAACCGCCGTCCTCGAGATATTCCAGCAGGATCTCGACATTGACTGGCTCGTCATCGACGATCAGCAGGCGGGGCGTATGACTCATGATGACTTCCCGCCCTCCTTGCGCCGTTGCTCTATCGGCAGGCACAGGTGGAACAGCGCCCCGCCTTCAGGGGCGTTCTCGGCCCAGACCCGGGCACCGTGCGCCTCGGCAATCTCGCGACAGATCGCCAGCCCCAGGCCGGTGCCCCCTACACCCTTGGGGCTGTTGTTGCTCTGCATGAACTTGTCGAACACCTGTTTCAACTCGCTTTCGGGGATACCGTCCCCTTGGTCACATACCGTCAACTCGAGCGACGGGATCGTTTCCTCTCCGGCCTCCAGGGTAGCGCGATGCACCCTCAAGGTGACCGTCCCGCCCTTCGGCGAGAACTTGAAGGCATTGGACAGATAGTTGCGCACCACCTGGCCGATGCGTTCTGGGTCCATGCGGCAGGGAGGCAAATCGGCCTCCGACTCGTAAACCAGGCGCAATCCCTTGCTGGCCGCCAGGGCTTCGTACTCTTCCAGTACTGGCCGAATCACCTCATCCAGCCGCGCCTCCTGCAGACGGTACTCCAGGCGGCCCGCCTCGGCCTTGGCCAGGTCCAGCAGGTCGTTGATCATCTCCAGCAGGCGTGAGCCAGCAGTATGGATACGCTCGAAATACTGCAACAGTTTCTCGGGCGGCACTCGATCGTATTTCTTCTTGCCGAGATCGGCATAGCTGAGGATGGCATGCATGGGTGTACGCAGCTCGTGCGACATGTTCGCCAGGAACTCCGACTTGGCACGGTTGGCACGCTCGGCCTGCTCCTTTGCCTCCCGGATCTCGCGCACCTGCTCCTCTACCAGTTCTTCCAGGTGCTCGCGGTAGGCCTGCAGTTCCGCGTCGATAGCCTTGCGCTCGGTGATATCACGCAGAATGCACAGAAAGGCCTCGAAGCCAGTGTCCGCCCCGCTCTCTTCGAGGGCATCCTCGGCGAAGTCGTCGAACAGCATCAGGTCGTTGCTGGCGATCTCGGCAATCGATACCTCCACCAGGCGGCGCTCGCCGGAGGAGCGCAATGCCACCAGCGGATGCGCATACTGGTCGGGCGTGTTGCGCACATGGTACGAGAGATAACCCGGCACGTTGCCGGCAAATTCTTCGGGCAGATCGAACAACTGCTCGCCTTTCTGATAGAGCACCTCGATTTCTGCCACGTCGAACAGGTGCTCGGCGGCGAGGTTGAACGAGCCTATGGTGCCATCCCCCTCGAAAAGGATGATGGCATCCGAAGCCTTGTGCAGCAGCGACTGCATGCGCGTCTGGGTACTGACCAGCTCGGTACCAGTGGCAGCCAGTTGCTCAACCTGGACACGCAGCTGCTCCACTTCCGCGCAGAGGTCGGCGTCTCCGGATTGATGCGATTCGGTATGTGAGATGTCCTCGCCAATTCGGCTGACTTCCATACGCATTCTGTGAACAATGGAACCTGTGGACAGTAGCGGCAGGTCCACCCAGCTCTTGAGACACATTTGACAACAGCCCTGCCAGGGGTAAAACTCGCGCGCTGTTTTCTGTCAGGACACATCATGAGCAGACAAGAGAGTTTCGATCGCGAGGCGCTGCTACGCTGCGGCCACGGCGAGATGTTCGGCCCGGGCAATGCCCAGTTGCCGGTGCCCCCCATGTTGATGATGGACCGAATCAACCTGATCTCGGACGAGGGCGGCAAGTACGACAAGGGCCAGATCATCGCCGAACTCGACATCCGGCCCGATCTCTGGTTCTTCGATTGCCACTTTCCCGGCGACCCGGTGATGCCCGGCTGCCTGGGCCTGGACGCCATGTGGCAGTGCGTGGGCTTCTTCCTGGCCTGGATCGGCAACCCCGGTCACGGCCGTGCGCTGGGCGTGGGCGAGGTGAAGTTCACCGGCCAGGTGCTACCGACGGCGAAGAAGGTCACTTACTATCTGGACATGAAGCGGGTGATCTCGCGCAAGCTGGTGCTGGGCATCGCCGACGGCCGCATGGAAGTGGACGGCCGCCAGATCTACGAAGCCACCGACCTGCGCGTGGGCCTGTTCACCTCGACCGAGGGATTCTGAGAGGAAAGCCCCGTACGCGGCATAGACCAAGGCCGTACACGGGGAATTCGCCACAAAGGGCACGAAGAGGTTTCATGTCAGGCCCTCCATGTCGCAATGGCGGGCCTGAAGGCCGGCGAGAGCAGGTCATCGACACACCTGATGCCCATGCCCGGCTTGAGCCGAAATGCTTCGTGCTCTTTGTGCGCTTTGCGGTTCCCCCACAACTCGTGGCATCGGCCCCGGAATCAGTCGAGGTCCTTCACCAGCGATTCGCGCACGTTCTCGGGAATCCGCTCCACCATGTAGGTGTAGTTGGGGTGATCGATACCCATGGCGACCGGCGCACCGCCCTTCACCGCCTCGACCATTTCCGGCGTGAGTTCGAAGCGCAGGAAATGCACCGAGGAAGTCTTCTCCTCGTCTTCCCGCTCCAGGTCCTCGTCGGCGATGGGTGTGACCCGCGGCAGGTCGCCGATCTGTATCCAGACGTGCTTCTCGATACCCAGCAGGCGCTTGAGCTGTTCCCGACGCTCGTTCTCGTCGGGGTACTCCATCATGAAGGTCGCCTTCCAGTTGCTGCCATCGGGGATCAGCGGGTTGTAGGCGTCGAGCTCCTCCTGGATGCCCTCGGCCTCGAAGATACGCTCGATGCGCAGCATCTCCTGAATCTGGTACTGCATGGTGAGCGCGTCTTCGAAGTACAGGGTGGCATTGGGACCGATGGGCACTCGTCGGTCCTGCTTGTGCGCCATCACACGGGCACGGAACTCGGGCCGCACTTCGGCGTATTGTTCCAGGCTGTAGAGATCATCCCGGGTCAGTTTGTGTTTCATCGTTTTCTCCTGCTCTGATTCAGATGCCATAGGCCAGGCGCAACAAGCTGATCGGGTGCTCCGGCTCGCTGCCGTCCCCCAGGCCGTTGGCGATCTGCTGCCCGGCCATGGCGCAGTCGCTCGAATAATGATCCGGCTGGGCCTGCTTCACCTTGTTGTATACGGGACGGCCGATCTTCATCGAGGCGGCGTGGAATTCCTTCTTCACCGCGTAGGTGCCGTCGTGGCCGGAACAACGCTCGATGGTCTGGATTTCGGTGCCCGGAACCAGCGACAACAGCTCGCGGGTCTTGGGGCCGATGCGCTGCACCCGCTGGTGGCAGGCCGCGTGGTAGGCGATCTTGCCCAGGGGATTCTTGAAATCGGTGTTCAGCTTGCCGTGCTTGTGGCGCAACATCAGGTATTCGAAAGGGTCGTAGATGGCGTCGCGCACCTTGGCCACCTCGGGGTCGTCAGGGAACATCAGCGGCAGTTCCTGCTTGAACATCAACACACAAGACGGCACCGGTGCCACGATGTCCCAGCCTTCGTCCACCAGCTTGGCGAGCACCGGGATATTGACCTCCTTGGCCTCGGCGACAGCTTCTAGGTCGCCCAGCTCCAGCTTGGGCATCCCACAGCAGCGCTCCTTCTCGGCCAGCGTGACCCGGATGCCATTGTGGCGCAGCACCGCCACCAGATCCTCACCACTCTTCGGGTCGTTACGGTTGCCGTAACAGGTAGCGAACAGGACCACCTTGCCGGTAGTCGGACCCGCGGGCTCCGCGCCCTCCCCGTTATCGGGCTGGATGCGTGCGCGCAGCGGCTTGCTGTGGAATTCGGGCAACCGAGCATCGCGGTGCACGCCGAAGGCGCTCTCCAGCACCTTGCGGAAGCCGGCATTACGGTTGAGCGTATTGACCACGCCAGCAACGACGGGGATACCGGCAATGCTGCCCAGGGTATCAGTGCTGGTCAGTGTGCGATCACGCAGCGAGGCGCCCTGCTTGCGGTACTTGACCGCCTTGGCCTGCAACATCAGGTGCGGAAAGTCCACGTCCCACTCGTGCGGCGGGACATAGGGGCATTTGGTCAGGAAACACAGGTCGCACAGATAGCACTGATCGACCACCTTCCAGTAGTCCTCTTTGGCCACCCCATCGACTTCCATGGTGTCGGATTCGTCCACCAGGTCGAAGAGCGTCGGGAAGGCATTGCAGAGGCTCACGCAACGGCGGCATCCGTGACAGATGTCATAGACGCGCTCAAGCTCGGTGAACAGCTTTTCCTCATCGTAGTAATCGGGATTGCGCCAGTCGATCGGGTGCCGAATCGGCGCCTCGAGACTGCCTTCTCTGCTACCTAGCATTGCCGTGTCTCCTCTAGATAATGCGGGAAAAAAAGGGGCCTTACGGCCCCTTGTGTCATCCGAGCCGGGGCTCAGGAATCCAGAGCGTCGAGTGCCTTCTGGAAACGGTTGGCGTGCGAGCGCTCGGCCTTGGCCAGGGTCTCGAACCAGTCGGCGATCTCGTCGAAGCCCTCTTCACGAGCCGTCTTGGCCATGCCCGGATACATGTCGGTGTACTCGTGGGTCTCACCGGCGATGGCGGCCTTCAGGTTGTCGGCGGTACCGCCGATGGGCAGACCGGTGGCCGGGTCACCGACCTCTTCCAGGTACTCCAGGTGACCGTGAGCGTGGCCAGTCTCACCCTCGGCGGTGGAACGGAACACGGCGGCCACGTCGTTGTAACCCTCGACGTCGGCCTTGGCGGCGAAATACAGGTAACGACGGTTGGCCTGGGATTCGCCGGCAAAGGCCGCCTTCAGGTTTTCTTCGGTCTTGGAACCTTTCAGTGACATGGTGTTTCCTCCATTTGTTTCAATTGAACCGGTGGATTCCGGTGCTAGCGACGCCAAATATAGAGGCGCCGATGGCGCAAGGGAAATTGTTTATCCCAATTCGCACAATAGATGTGGTCTATCGGCAAGAACGGAGCAAGGACGCCTCGCGATGCCGGGCCTCGATGGTCCGGGTGCAGCTCAGCGGCGCCGAAAGAATGGCCTCACGCACCACGTTGACCGCCTCTGGCCGCGGAAAGCTCTTGCGCCATGCCAAAGCCACGGTACGGCTGGGCGGAGTCCCGGCAAAGCGGCGGATCTGCACCAGGCGCTCCGAGAAACGCTCGGCGCCAGTGGCGGTACAGGGCAACACCGTCACGCCCAGGCCGCTGGCCACCATGTAGCGGATGGTCTCGAGCGAACTGCTCTCCAAGGCCTGGCGCGGTCGTCCGTCAACGCTCTTGCCCAGGCAGTCGGGGCAGACTTCGAGCACCTGGTCGCGGAAACAGTGACCGGCACCGAGCAGCAGCACGTTCTCGCGGCTGAGCTGATCGATACTGACCTCCTCCTCCTGGTTGAGGGGGTGCGAGCTGGGGATCAGCAGCACAAAGGGCTCTTCGTAGAGCGGCAGGGTACGGATGCCCGGCTCGTCGAAGGGCAGAGAGATGACAATGATGTCCAGGTCACCCTGCTTGAGCTTCTCGCACAACACTGCCGTGTAATTCTCCTCGACCACCAGCGGCATCTGGGGGGCGGTCTCGGCCAACTGCGGGATCAGGTGCGGCAGCAGGTAGGGCCCGATGGTGTAGATGGCGCCCAGGCGCAGCGGGCCGGAGAGCTGGTCACGCCCTTGCAGGGCGATCTGGCGAAGGCCGGCGACCTCCTCGAGCACCCGCTGGGCCTGACTGACGATCTGCTCACCGATGGGCGTGATACTGATATCGCCCTTGCGCCGCTCAAACAGGCTCACGCCCAACTCCTCCTCGAGCTTGCGTACCGCCACGCTGAGCGTCGGCTGGCTGACGTGACACGCCTCGGCTGCTCGTCCGAAATGGCGTTCACGGGCCACAGCGACGATGTAGCGGAGCTCATTGAGCGTCATACGCCCTCCTGGATCCAAACCACCGACCGCCCGAACAATCCGCTACAAGCAATGTCTCTGGGGCACTTGGCATGACTGGGGCATCCCCGTCGTGTAAGGAAAATAAAATTCAGAACAAATTTACCTATCGGGCGGGAACTTGCTCACACTTCCGGCTGGCGCCAGCTTATTGGCCCGCAGGCTTTGGGCTACTATACCCTGAAACTGGAGCAGAGAAGGACGCGCGTGTCCAACGAGAACCCCTCCATACCTGCCAACTTCGGCAGGGCTCGTGAACGTGACCTCCACAAGGTCTCGCTACCGCCCGAGTGCCTGAAAATTCTGCAGATCACCGACACGCACCTGTATGCCGACGCGGACTCAAGGCTATTGGGTGTCAATACCCTGAACAGCTTCCGCAATACCATCGCCACTTTCCGTCACACCGGCTGGCAGCCCGATCTCGTGCTGGCCACCGGCGACCTGGTACACGACGCCAGTCCCGAGGGCTACCAGCGCCTGGCCAGCCTGTTCGACGAATTCGGCTGCCCGGTCTATTGCCTGCCCGGCAATCACGACCTGCCCGACATCATGCGCGAACACCTGAAGGGCGAGCGCGTCTCCTGCCCACAGGTTGTCGATCACAAGGGCTGGCGACTGGTTCTGCTCGACTCAGTACTGACCGGCCGAGTCGGCGGACACTTGGCGGAATCGCAGCTCCAGCTGCTGGAAGACGCTCTCCGGACGCATGCCGGCCCGGTGCTCATCAGCTTGCATCACCAGCCGGTACCGGTCGGCAGCCACTGGATCGACGACATGGGACTGGACAACGCCGATGCCCTGCTCGAACGCGTCGCGGCGCATCCCCAGGTCAAAGGCCTGCTCTGGGGGCATGTGCACCAGATCTTCGACACGCGACTCGACGGCGTGCGCCTCCTGGGCACCCCCTCGACCTGCGTGCAGTTCACCCCCTCGGTGGACGAGTTCAGCGTCGATCAGCAACAGCCGGGCTTCCGCCTGCTGGCGCTGATGCCCGACGGCGAGATCCTCACCGAGGTATTGCGCGCCCGCCACCTGCCGCACGGGCTGGAAGTGGCCTCTGCCGGTTACGACTAGCCTCTACCAGGAAACCCGTGCCGGCAGGCCGGCGCGGGCTTCCAAGTCCGCCGGACGCTCCACCACCACCGCCACAGGGATGCGCGCCTCGTCACCCCCCGCTTGGCGTCGTGCCTCGAAACCGGCCACGATGTCGCGGACTGGCAGGCGCCGCCCGGCCAGCTCGACATGCAGCGCCTGCGCTGCTTTCAAGGCATCCAGGGTCACTGCATCCACCCACAAGCGCACCCGCAACCGATGATCGTCGGCCAACACGACCAACTCCGGCACCTTCAATGCCCCGTTCACCGCCTGACCCGGCCGGGCATCCACCTGCACCACCAGGCCATCGAACGGTGCCTGGAGCACGCTGTGCGCCAGGGCACGCGCAGCACGCGCCCGGTTGGCCTCGGCACTGGCCACCGCGGCCTTCGCCTCGAGCAGGCCAATGTGTGCCACGATGCGCTCGTGGTCAGACAGCACGGTCCGTTCGTACAGGTCCTCGGCACGCTCGAATTCGCGCCGTGCCTCCTCGAGCCTGGCCTGCGCCAGCTGCAGACGCACCCGCGCCGCGGCCAGATCGGCCTTCTGCGCCTGCCGATCCAGTGCCAGCAGCAATTCGCCGCGGCGTACCCGCTGCCCGGGAACGACGCGGACGGTCTGGATCACCCCGGGCTCGAGCACGCCCAGGGTCACCTCACGATTCCAGTCCAGGACGCCGACCAGTTCCCCCGCCCACGACAGCGAAGCCATTCCCGGCCACAGCCAAACCAACGACAGCCAACACATGCGCCGGATATTTCCCGGTTTCATGGCAGATCCTCCAGCAGCTCTCCGGTCATGGCCCGCAGACGGGCCTCGTTGAGGGCCCAGTCGAAGCGGACCCGCGCCGTCTTCAGACGCACCTCCGAGATTCGCACCATGGCATCCCCCAGGTCGGTCTTGATCTCCTGCTCGTACCGGGCGCGACTACGATCGAGATACAGATCACGATAGTCCCCCTCGACCTGCAGGCTCTCCAGTTCCGCGGCCAGGGTCTCGCGCGCCAGCCAGGCCTCCAGCGCCTGCTGCCGCACCTCCTGCAAACCGGCCTGCCAGGCTGCCTGCGCACGGGTCAGCGCGGCCTGGGCCCGGGCGACAGCTGCTTCGCGCCGCCCGGCATCGAGCAACGGCCATTCGACGTGCACGCCTCCGGCCAGCGGGTGGGTGGAGCTGGTGCGACGATGCCAGGCACCGGCCTCTACCCGCGCACTCAGTACCGGCCCCTGGCTGGCCCGTGCCGCCGCCAGTGCCTCGCGTGCTGCACGCAGCTCGGCGGCCAGCGCGCGCAGGCGGGGATGACGCTCGCGCACCTGCTCCCAGAAGGTCTCGAACACTTCGTCGGCTGGTGCCTTTACCTCGATTTCCGGCATCACCAGTTCGGAAGACAGCTCGCCGGGACGCCCCAGGACCAGCGCCAGGCGGGAACGTGCGGTGCGTTGCCGCGCGGCGCTGCGCCGCTGGGCGCGGTGAGTCTCCTCGTAACGGCTCTCCAGCGCCAGCAGGTCGAGATCCGAGAGCTGCCCCAGCTCGTGCCGATCACGCGCCCGGTCCAGGCGCACAAAGGCCACGGACATGGCCTCGTTGTCGCGCGCAAAGGCCAGGTCGGCGAGCAGAACATCGTAGAAGGCCCGCATGATGGCCAGCGCCTGTTCCTGACGCGCGGCACGCACTCGCCACTGCCCTGCCTCCAGTCGCGCCTGCGCCGCTGTTTCCCGGGCCGTGGAATATCCGGCATCGTAAAGCCGCTTCTCCAGGAGCAGGTGGGCCCGGCTGTCATTGCGGTCCTGATTCGTGGCCAGCGATGAAGGCTGGATGAGCCGCAACTCGCCTCCCAGCGTCAGGTGCACACCGTCCAGCGTCGCACTCTCGCGCACGGCGGCCAGACCGGCCGTGCGCTCGGCCTCGGCCTGGAGCCGCAGGGGCACCTGGTCACGCGCCAGACGCAGGGCGTCGGCCAGCGCCATGGGCTCGGGCAGAGGCTCATCGGCCGCGGCCGCCAACGAGAACGCGCCCAGCAACCACGGGCCCAGAAGACACCACCAGCGCATGCTCAATGCTCCCGCTTGCGCATCCGCCGCTTGTAGCGGGCGAACGATTCCTTGCGGTAGGCCTGCTCCACCACGTAACGCCCCAGCAACAGGAACTCTTCCTTGTCGCGCGTGGCGCCAGTGTAGCGCGCCCGTCGAATGTACTTGCCATCGCGATCGAAGAAGGCGAAAACCGGCGTCGCACGTACCCGATACTGGCGGACAGCGAAGTCTTTCATGGTCATGGAACGGCCCCGGAAATCGACCACCTCCACGTCACCCTCGATGTCGATCGGGATATTGATGAAGTGCTGCCGAAAGTAAGCCTGCACCTCCGGCTGGTTGAGCACCGTCTGGCGCATGCGGTGACAAAACGGACACTCGTCCATTTCGAACATGATGAGAATGCCCTGCTTGCCCTGCGCACGGGCATTGGCCAGCTCTTCCTTCAGATCCCAGAAAGTCTCGTCGAAGAAATACTGGTCGGGATCGCGACCCGATTGTGCCTGTGCCACACCGGCCACCAGGCAGCACCACAACCACCCGACCAACAAGCGTCTACCAAACCAACCCACCGTGCTATCCCCTGGGCGCGCTCTCCGCGCTCACCTGTTCTTCGTATTGTTCGATGAAATCCTCGATGTCTCTGGCAGTCACCGGCCCCTCCTGGCGCGCCACCACCTTGCCCTCGGGCGAGATCAGGTACGAGGTGGGCAGTCCGTTGATCGGACCGAGCAGCTGCCCATGCGCGGGCCGCGCCCCGGCCAGCAGGATGGGATAGGAGAGGAACTGCTCGTCGACAAAGGCAGACAATGCTGCCTTGTCGATGTCTTCCAGGTTGACGCCCAGCACCACCGGCCCCTTCCCTTCCGCATCATGGAGGACTTCCAGTTCCGGCAACTCCTCGCGGCACGGCGGACACCAGGTGGCCCAGTAATTGACCAGCACCCACCTGCCCCGGTAATCCGACAGGTGATGCACCTTGCCGTGCAGATCGGGCAGGGCGAAATCCGCCCCGGCCATGGCCAGACCTGCCAGGCACCAGGCCATCAGCACGCCCACCAGAGCTCGGCTCTCGAGCAATTTCTTCATCCGGTGTCTCCCATCACCATTTACATCCCTTCCCGGTGGAATCCGTCCCGCCGTGACCTGAATGACTCCTCAGCCTCCCGGGATATTCCATTTGGCTCCCCGGAAAACTTCCGCACCATTGCTGGCCCTCTGGAAGGCACTATACTTTCCCACAAAATTGGCAATGAGACATGGGGGCATGCTGCGAAATGCCTTTCGTCTGAGGATCGGGAGTACTTGGATATTCCACAACCACTGATCGCCCGACACCCGGACGCCATCCTCAGCGCCCGGGAGCTGCGTTCTTGGCTGGATGAACTCCCGGCAGCCGATCCCAAGCACACGATCCATCAGCTGCAGCGCCAGCTGGCCTTCCTGGTACGCGCGCCTCAACCGCCCCGCCGTTACGAGGAACTGCTCCAGTGCTACCACGAACCCGTAGCCACCTTGCAGCCCCAGGCGCTGGACGCCCTGGACACCCCACAGGTGGCCCGCACGCGCAACCAGCATGACCTGCTGGCCCCCTTTCCCGGCCTGCTGCAGGAACTGGCCAGCGCCCACATGCGTGCTGCGCAGATGCGTCTGTCCGACGGCAAACCGCCGCGTGCAGCGGATCTTCATGCCGCCCTGCTGATGCTGGGCCGCAGCATCCAGCACAACATGATCGAACAGCAAGTGCTGCACCCTGGCACCTGGCGCCAGATGGTGCAGCTGTACAACGTGGCAGAACGCCACGGCCTCGGCCACTCCCCTTGCGACAACCCACTCCGCCTGACGCACGACCCGGCAACTGCAAACGGGGCCTTCTTCAGTGCGCTCATCCTCCTGCTCTCCGACCCCCATCGACACTCGGTAGGCTGCATTCAGCAACTGGTGCGGAAGCTGCCCGGTGCCGTGGATGCCTTGCACCTGTCCCGCGAAACGAAAGACCGCTACCGCATCCCGGTCGATCTCTCGGGCGCAAGCACACCGCTGGCGTTCTCGCGGCGCCCGACGGACGATGGCCAGGCACACAAGGTCTACCTGCATGGACTCAACACCATGCTGCAACAACTGCCGGCCGAAGAGGACGCACCACGCCCCCGCCGACTGCGCCACTGGCTCGCCACCGAACTGGGGACCCTGATCGCCGGTCGGCGCGAACGCCGGCACCCACGACAGATCCACAACGCCGACTACCATTTCACCCAGGGTTTGGAGGCGGTGCACCAGCGGCTGACCGAACTCCAGTCGCAACATGAAAGGCGGCAGTACAGCGAAGAAGCTTCCTTGGGCGGCGTACCCTGCCGCCAGAACGACACCTCTTTCGGAGGAGCCAGCTTCCTGCTGCCCGCCCGCGTCCCCATTCCCGAACCCGGCGAATGGCTGCTGTTCGAACCGGACCAGGCCCCAGACGCCCAGGCTCACAGCAGCCTTGTCGCGCAGATGCGGTGGCGTCTGGTGGACGACAACGGATGCCAGCACATCGGGGTCGAGCGCCTGATCGGACACGTGTTCCCGGTCACTCTGGGGAGCACGAGGCAACCGGCGCTGCTCAATACCGATAAGTCGCACAGCCACTTCCAGCTGGTCGCACCACTGGGACACTTCACCGGGGAAGGCACGGTCGAAACGCTCGAAGGCATCAACAAGCATTACCAGGTGCGTCACGAGCGTCGGGTGACCCAGTTCTCGGACACCGAAATCATCCACGTCTCGCGGCTCGACTGACCGTTGTCGCGCCGCACCACACGAGTGCTAACATAGCGCCTGGTTTCCACCGCGAGGCAAGGCGCAGATGAGCATTCGGATCTACCACAACCCCCGCTGCAGCAAGTCCCGCCAGACCCTGCAACTGCTGCAGGAACGGGGCCTTGAGCCCGAGATCGTCAAGTATCTGGAGACCCCGCCTACCGAGGACGAACTGCGCGAGATTCTGGAGAAGCTGGGCATGCGCCCGCGCGATCTGATGCGCAAGCGCGAACCCGAGTACAAGGCCTCGGGTGCAGATGACCCTGCGCTGTCCGACGACGAACTGATCGCGCTGATGGTGAAGTACCCGAAGCTGATCGAGCGCCCCATCGTGCTCCATGACGACAAGGCCGCCCTGGGCCGCCCGCCGGAACAGGTACTGGAGATCCTTTGATGGCCCACGTACTCGTCCTTTATTACAGTCGCTACGGCGCCACCGCCGAGATGGCCCGCCAGGTCGCGCGCGGCGTCGAGGCCGGCGGACTCGAGGCCCGCCTGCGCACCGTACCACCGGTCTCCGCCGAGCACGAGGCCGTCGCACCGCCGGTGCCGGACGAGGGCGCACCCTATGTCACCGAAGACGACATGCGCGAGTGTGCCGCGCTGGCGTTGGGTAGTCCGACCCGCTTCGGCAACATGGCCGCGCCCCTGAAGTACTTCATCGACAGCACCAGCGCCCTGTGGATGGAAGGCACGCTGAGCGGCAAGCCAGGCGCGGTGTTCACCTCCACCGGCAGCCTGCACGGCGGCCAGGAGACCACCCTGCTGAGCATGATGCTCCCGCTGCTGCACCACGGCATGCTGCTCGTCGGCCTGCCGTACTCCGAACCCGACCTGATGACCACCCGCGAAGGCGGCACGCCCTACGGCCCCTCGCATCTGGCTGGACCCGACAGCAACCTGCCACTGAGCGAGACCGAAGCGCGCCTCTGCCAGGCCCTGGGCCGGCGACTGGCCGAACTCGCACAACGCCTGGGCAGTGACGCATGAACCGTATCGGCACCGCGCGCGCCCTCTCGCTCGCTTGCTACCTGGGAATGATCGCCTTCGGCATGGCCTGGGCGATTCGTCTGGGCGAGTTACCGCGCAACCAGGTCTCGATCACTCTGCTGGTGCTGGTCGCCCCGCTGCTGATTCCCTTGCGCGGCATCCTTCACGGGCGCAACCGGGCCATGATCTGGGGCAGCCTGGCCGCACTGATCCCGCTGCTGCACGGCGGCACCATCGGTTGGAGCGCTGACTGGCCCGCCCGCGGCTGGGGCTGGCTGGAGTTCGGCCTGGCGGTGGTCTACATCGTAACCAGCAGCTATTTCATTCGCTGGCGGGTGCTGACACCGCAATGAGCCGCCAGCTGCCGCTGGGGCTGGAGTTACGTAGCCCCACCCGTCTCGAAGACTACATCGCCGGCGACGACGGCCAGGTGCTGGCGCTGCTCGCCGCGCAGCGTGACGGCAGCGGCGAGGCACAGCTCTACCTGAGCGGCCCACCGCACAGCGGCCGCAGCCACCTGCTGATGGGCCAGTGCACGGCCGCCCGCGAGGCCGGTCTGATGCCAGTCTACCTGCCGGCCGCCGAGCATGCGCAACTCGCCCCCGAAATGCTCGAAGGGCTGGAACGCTTCGACCTGATCGCCATCGACGACGTGGATACCCTCGCCGGCCTCGCAGACTGGGAACAGGCGCTGTTCGCGCTCTACAACCGGGCGCGCGACCGTGGCTGCCGCCTGCTGTTCTCCGCCAGTGCCGCGGCGGCGTGCGCTGGCTTCACCCTGCCCGATCTGCGCACCCGCCTGGGCTGGGGGCTGAACTACCGCCTCAAACCGCTGGACGATGCACAACGTGAACAGCTGCTGCGCCAACTCGCGGCACGACGCGGCCTGGACCTGCCGCCCGAAGTCGCACGCTACCTGCTGAGCCGCTACTCGCGCGACACTGGCGAACTGAACGCCCTGATCGAACGCCTGGACCGCGAATCCCTGGCCGAACAACGGCGCCTGAGCATCCCCTTCGTGCGCGAACGGCTGTCAGTCTGAATCGGGCATCGGCTGCCCCTCCGCCCCCTGATACAGACCGCTGGCACGCCAGGTCTCGACCAGATGGCGCAGCAGCACCATGGCCACCGCCGCCACCGGCAGGGCGAGCAGGATGCCGAAAAAGCCATAGAGCTGGCCGCCGGCCATCACCGCGAAAATCACCGCCACCGGGTGCAGACCGATGCGCTCGCCCACCAGCCGCGGAGTCAGCACCGTGCCCTCGATCACCTGGCCGATCACGAACACCGCCACCACCCAAGGCAGCTCGCTCACGTCCTGGAACTGGAGGATGGCCGCCATGCCAGCCACCAGCGCACCGAGAATCAAGCCCAGGTAAGGCACGAAACTCACCATGCCGGCGAACATGCCGATGAGCAGGGCGAAATCCAGCCCCACCGCCCACAACCCGGTGGTGTAGATGACACCGAGCGCGAACATGACCGCCAGCTGGCCGCGCAGAAAGGCACCCAGCACCTCGTCGGACTCGCGCGCCAGGCGGCTGATCAACGCCACCCGCCCACGCGGCAACAGCGCCTGCACCGCGGCCACCAGATCGTCCCAGTCGCGTAACAGGTAGAAGGTGAGCACCGGTATCAGCAGCAGGTTGGCCAGCCAGTTGAGCAACGCCATCCCCGAGGCACTGACCGATTGCCACACGCCTGCCAGCAGGCCGCCGGCGCTGTGCCAGTGCGCTGCGATGGCCTTGCGCAGCACCTCGGGATCGAACAGCGGACCCTCGGCACCGGTCCAGCGCGCCAGCCAGGGCTCGAGGTGCGCCTTCAGCCAGGTTGCGTACTGCGGCAGTTTCTGCACCAGCTGCATCAACTGTGATTCGATGCGCGGCACCAGGATCACCAGCAGCAGAAACAGGCCGCCCAGGATCACGCAGAACACCAGGGCCACCGCCAGGCTGCGCGGGATGCGGCGCGCCTCGAGCCGGTCCACCAGCGGATCGCCCAGGTAGGCCAGCAGGGCACTGACGATAAAGGGCGTGAGGATGGGCGAGAGCAGATACAGCAGCCAGCCGCCGAAGGCCAGCCAGAGCAACACCCAGAGCCGTCTATTCTCCATGCGCTGCTCCCTCCCGGGCACGCTGCCGCACCGCAGCGCGCCGGGTCCATTCACGCACATAACCCGCCCCGCTGAAGAAGACGGTCAACACCACCGCACCCATCAACACCTGCAACAGCCAGTCCGCCACGGGCGCAATCCCCAGGTGCACCACGCCCAGCGCGACCAACACGATCTGCAGAAAGGTATTGAGCTTGCTGACCGGGCTGGGTTCGGGGACAAAGGGCCCGATCCGCAAGTTGTAGACGATGCCCCCGCCGACGATAAGCACATCGCGCGCCAGCACCCACAGCACCAGCCAGCCGGGGAACACGCCCAGCCACCACAGGCAGAAAAAGGTGGACACCAGCAGGAACTTGTCGGCCAGGGCATCGAGAATACCCCCGAGACGGCTGGCCCAGCCGAACTGCTTGGCCAGAAAGCCATCCACCGCGTCCGACACCCCAGCCACCAGGAACAGACCGATGGCCAGTTCGATACGCCGATCCAGCAGAGCCCAAACGATGGGCACCACCAACACCATGCGCAGCGCGCTGATCAGGTTGGGCAGGTGGCGCAGGGGCGATGCCGGTCGCAGCATCAATGCCCTCCCGTGAACCGATAGCTGCGTGCCACCGTCGGCCCCGGCGCGGCAGGACGCCGGGGCTGTTCCAGCTCGGCCTCAATGCCCGGCAGGGCCTCGAGCACGGGCGCCGCGTCGAGCTGCCGCAGCAGGGCCTCCTGGGCAGCGGTGCGCAGCCCCAGCACCAGAGTGCTGCCATCGGCCTCGCGCAGGTGGACACCTTGCAAACCGGACTCGGAGGCCAGCCAGCGCATCAGCTCCCCATAGGCGGCCAGGCTGTCCACGTCCTCGATGCGTACCAGTACCTCCTCGCCAGCCCCTTCCGCCTGCGGTTGTTGCCGCGCCAGCAGGCGCTCCTGCAAGGCATCGATGCCAGCACGCAACACCAGAGTACGGTCCTCGCCCCGGGTCTCGAAATGCTCGACATCCCCGCCTTCCCACAGACTCCAGTCGGCGGACCATTGCCCGTCGGGTGATGTCCGCAGCCGGCCGGTCAGAACCAGGTCATGCGGATAGCGTGCCGAAGCCTCGCGGATGGCCGCCACATAATCGGCCCACAGGTCCGCGGCGGTCAGGATGGACTGATCCTGAAGGTCCATCAGGGGGAATTGCAGCGGGGTGCCAAAACGCGCGGCCTCGCGCAGCAAGGCCCCGTGCAGCGCCGGATTCTCGGCCGGATTGAGCAGTTGGCGCTGCGCGCCCTGCTCCTCGGCCAGCCACAGCAACACCCGAGGACGCCGGCCATGCCACACCGGCACTCCCTGCTCACGCAGCAGACGCTCCAGCGCACCGGGGTCGAAGCGGGCCCACAGGAGGCGTCCCGCGGGCGCCTCACCATTTTCCTGCGTCTGGGGCGGCGTCAGGTAGCGAAACTGTTGTACCAACGAGGAGGCCCGGGCGAGCACCGCCTCGGCGGCCCCGCCGCGGCCCACGCTCTCGCGGCCGCTCAGGCGTTCGATAACCTGGCGCAGGATCTGGCGCAAGCCTTCGGCCCGCGCCTGCGGCCCCTCGTCGGCCACCAGGACCTGGCCACTGTACAGGTCAGCCTCGTCCTGCGCCCAGGTGCCTGCCGACATCACCATCCAGGCCGCCAGTAACAACCACTTGCCAATCGTCGATTTCATGGCGCGGAAGTGTAACAGGATGGCCGATGGCGCGAAAAATGCGGGGTTCTTTCAGGTGCGGCCTGCGGGGGCAGAGGGTAAAATCGCCGCCCAGTCTTTCCCCTTCCGCGGAGTCCGCCTTGAGCGACAGAAACACACCTTCCAACGATGCCGCCGGCCTGAGCTATGCCCAGGCCGGGGTGGACATCGACGCCGGTAATGCGCTCGTCGAGCGTATCAAGCCCATCGTCAAACGCACCTTCCGCCCCGGCGTGCTCACCGGTCTGGGCGGTTTCGGCGCCCTGTTCGAGATCCCGCAAGGCTTCAACGAGCCTGTGCTGGTCTCGGGCACCGACGGGGTGGGCACCAAGCTGAAGCTGGCCATGCAGCTCGAGCGTCACGACAGCATCGGCATCGACCTGGTGGCAATGTGTGTCAACGACATCGTGGTCACCGGCGCCGAGCCGCTGTTCTTCCTCGACTACTATGCCACCGGCCACCTGGACCTGGACGTGGCCACGGCAGTGGTCGAAGGCATTGCGCGCGGCTGCGAGCTGGCCGGCTGCGCGCTCACCGGCGGCGAGACCGCGGAGATGCCCGGCATGTACGAGGGCAGCGACTATGACCTGGCCGGCTTTGCCGTGGGCATCGTCGAGAAATCGCGCATCCTGCAGGCCGACAAGGTACAAGTGGGCGACGTGCTGCTGGGCCTGGCCTCTTCCGGTCCGCATTCCAACGGCTATTCGCTGATCCGCAAGGTGATCGAGGTGGGTGGCGCCGACCTGGACCAGGCCTTCGACGGCCGCACCCTGGGCGAAGCCCTGCTGGCGCCGACCCGCATCTACGTAAAATCGTTGCTGGCACTGCTCGAGCAGGTGGAGGTACACGCCCTGGCGCACATCACCGGCGGCGGGCTTACCGAAAACCTGCCACGCGTGCTGCCGGCCCGCTCGAAGGCCGTCATCGAACGCGCCGCCTGGACCCTGCCCCCGGTGTTCGCCTGGTTGCAGGAACAGGGCCGCATCGACGAGGCCGAGATGCTGCGCACCTTCAACTGCGGCATTGGCATGGTGGTTTGCGTGCCGGAGGCGGCGGCCGAGGCGGCCAGCGAACGGCTGCGCGCGCAGGGCGAGACGGTGATCCCCTTGGGCCGCATTGAAAACGCCGAGACCGACACTCCCTTCGTGGAATACGCATGAGCGGAAACGAGCGACTGCGCCTGGTGGTGCTGATCTCGGGCAGCGGCAGCAACCTGCAGGCCATCATCGACGCCTGCGCTCGCGGCGCCATCGAAGGCGAGGTGGTCGCCGTGATCAGCAACCGACCCGATGCCTACGGGTTGGAGCGCGCGCGCCGCGCCGGCATCCCCGCCGAGGTGCTGGACCACACCGGCTTTGCCGACCGCGAGGCCTTTGATCGCGCGCTGATCGAGCGCATCGACACTCACCGGCCCGACCTGGTGGTACTGGCCGGCTTCATGCGCATCCTCACCCCGGCCTTCGTGCAGCACTACAGCGGACGCCTGCTCAACATCCACCCCTCGCTGCTGCCCGACTTCCAGGGCCTGCACACCCACCGCCGCGCGCTGGAGGCCGGACGCACGGTACACGGTGCCAGCGTGCACTTCGTGACCGAAGAACTGGATGGCGGGCCGGTGATCCTGCAGGCCGAGGTGCCGGTACTGCCCGGCGACGACGAGCAGACCCTGGCCGCGCGCGTGCTCGAGCAGGAACACCGTATCTACCCGACGGTGATCCAGTGGTTCGCGCAAGGAAGGCTGCGCCTGGACCCGACGCATGGCGTGCTGCTCGACGGCGACCGCCTGGAACAGCCGGTGCGCTGGCCGGCCGCTCAGTCCTGACTGATACGGCTGGCGACCGGCCCCGACTGATCGCGGTACTTGGCGTCCTTGCGCTTGGTATACGGCCGCTCGGCCGGCCCGCTCAGGGTCTCGAAGCTCATGGCGCCGATCGCCATGCCGGGACGCAACGCCAGCGGCAGCTTGCCGGAATTGAAGAACTCCAGCACGATGTTGCCGCTCCAGCCCGGGTCGATGCGGTGCGCGGTCACGTGCACCATCAGCCCCAGGCGCGCCAAGCTGGAGCGTCCATCCAGCCAGCCCACCAGGTCATCGGGCAGGGTGATCGACTCCAGGGTGATGCCCAGCGCCAGCTCCCCCGGGTGCAGCACGAAACGCCCACCCTCGCCCACCACGATCTCGTCACTCATCACACGCTCGACCGCGGCATTCACTTCCTCGCGCGAACCGGAGAGATCGATGTAGGGCGTCTGGTGCGAACTGAACACCCGGAAACGGTCACCCAGGCGCAGATCCACGCTCACGCCGTTGATGCGGCTGTCGTCAGGACGAGGATCGAGCCGGATGCGTCCCGCATCCAGCGCAGCGATGATGTCGCGATCGCAGAGTCTCATGGCCTGTTGCAAACCCGAAAAACAGGCGCGCAGTCTAGCATGCCCGCCCCACTCCTTCTGGCCTTCCCCCTAAAGTCACCCTGCCCGATGCCGTTACGGAAGGCAGTTCCGGTCCATGGCGGGGCTTTCCCCCGGACAAACCTTTGCTTAGGATGCGAAGCCCGTTCCCGCCCGATGGGCCAACTGAAGACTCACCAAATGAACAAGGGAAACACCATGAAGCCTTACGCTACAGAGCCCCCTACCCTCGATACCCCCCGGCCAGGGCGCCGCTGGTACCTGTTCTGGGCCCTGCTCCCGGCCCTGTTCCCCGGCCTGGCCCTCGCCTCGGGCGGCGGTTCAGAGCTGAACTTCACCACCCACTGGGCCGGGTATCTCTCGGTGGGCATCTTCATAGTGGCCTACGCCCTGGTGATCGGCGAGGAATCACTGCACCTGCGCAAGTCCAAGCCGGTGATCGTCGCCGCCGGCATCATCTGGACTCTGGTGGCCATCGTGTTTTCCCAGGCCGGCGACCCCCATACCGCCGAGGAGGCGGTGCGCCACAACCTGCTGGAGTTCGCCGAGCTGTTCCTGTTCCTGCTGGCGGCCATGACCTACATCAACACGATGGAGGAACGCGGGGTCTTCGACACCCTGCGCATCTGGCTGATCTCGCGGGGGTTTTCCTTGCGCACCATCTATTGGCTGACCGGCCTGCTGGCGTTCTTCATCTCGCCGGTGGCCGACAACCTGACCACCGCCCTGCTGATGGCCACCGTGGCCATGGCCGTGGGCGGCAGCAATCACCGCTTCGTGGTGGTGGCCTGCATCAACATCGTGGTCGCCGCCAACGCCGGCGGTGCCTTCTCGCCCTTTGGTGACATCACCACCCTGATGGTCTGGCAGAAGGGCATGGTCGCCTTCCAGGAATTCTTCGCCCTGTTCATCCCTTCGGTGGTGAACTGGCTGGTGCCCGCGGCCATCATGTCGATGGTGGTCTCCAAGGAACAGCCCGAGCCGGTGCAGGCCGGCGAGGCCCCGCTCAAGCACGGTGCCTGGGTGGTGGTCGGCCTGTTCGTGCTGACCATCGTCATGGCCGTCTCGGCCCACAACTTCCTGCACCTGCCGCCGGTGCTGGGCATGATGACCGGCCTGGGCTTCCTCAAGTTCTACGGCTACTACCTGAAGCGCCGCGGCTCGCGCGTCGAGGAACGTGAACAGCTGGGCGAACAGGGCCTGGGCATCGAAGGCCAGCCCGAGGCAGCCACCGCGCACGACCGTGGCGACGCGCATTTCAACATCTTCCGCGCCATGGAACGCGCCGAGTGGGACACCCTGATGTTCTTCTACGGCATCATCCTGTGCGTCGGCGGCCTGGGCACCCTGGGTTACCTCGCGCTGGTCTCCGAACTGATGTACACCGACCTGGGTGCGACCACCGCCAACATCCTGGTCGGCGTGCTCTCGGCCATCGTGGACAACATCCCGGTGATGTTCGCCGTGCTGGCCATGGAGCCGGAGATGTCGCACGGCCAGTGGCTGCTGGTCACCCTCACCGCCGGCGTGGGCGGCTCCCTGCTGTCCATCGGCTCCGCCGCCGGCGTGGCCGTCATGGGCCAGGCCCGCGGCATCTACACCTTCTTCGCCCACATGAAATGGACCTGGGCCATCGCCCTGGGCTACATCGCCAGTATCTGGGTGCACTTCGTGCTCAACGAGCACCTGTTCCACGTGGCGGGACCGGCGATGGGTTGACCGGGAAATCCCTCCCCTCGTGACGGGGGCCAGGGCAGCGTCTGGCAACTGCTGCTCTGGCCCCTTTCTCGTTGCCAACCGTCCCTTTCGTTCAGTTCACGCCAGTACAAACCGCACCAGAAAGACACTCCACATGCCGATCAGCGCCAGCACACCGACCATGAAGGCCCGCATGCGGTGCCGGACCTTGCTGTAGGGTGGTGTGAAAATAGCTGTGCACATACCTGGACAAAACGAAAACCCAAGCGAGGACGATCTGAAAGCTGTCAACGTGCCTCGTGACCAGCAACAGAATCGACACCGCGTAAAACAGGATGGGCAGGGGCAGCAGGTTGTCATCATTGTGACTCACCTTGGCCAGGCACTCCGGCACCTTGCCACCCCTGTTCAGCTCATGATTCTATAGGTTTATAACGCTTAGCATCAGCCGCCTGATGCCGCAGAGCGACAATTAGGAGCGACGCGGTATTAGGTCGGCTGAATGCTCTTGTTAGCCATCATGTTATGAATGGACCGCGATCCACCAATCTTCCAACTCATCAGTACGATCGTGCGTGGTCTCCAAGCCTGCCAATTCCATTTCTTCAACGTCGTTGAATTCCAAACCACATTCTTCGCATACAAAATAGTCACAGTGAAAAAACAAAGATGCATCAGCACCACTTCCATCCTGCTCAGTATATCCATCAACCCAAGCGTCAGAACCGCACACAGGGCATTGCATCACCATTGATTCCCATTTGTCGTCAGGAGATAATATATACGAATCCAAGTGACCGATCTTTTTTGATTTAGCCTTTGCATCCTCAATAGCCCTTTCTACTCTCTTTATCCTATCTTCTTTATATTTTTCGATAAATCTGGTTGTATTCTGATCCAAATGCAACCAGAAGCAGTCAAGAGCATTCTGATCATTAATAAAAGCGAATATATTCACGGCAATATATGCAATTCGCTCTAAGTCATAGCGCTGGAAGCTCGGCAACGCTCCATGCACACTTATATTTCTAACTCCGGAAACCAATGACAAATATGGCTTGAACTCTTGGCGCTTTTCAGGGAAGAACTGGTAAAAAAGAGAAACAGCATGATTGAATTCAATGGCATTAAAGGTGAATGATTTTAACTCATTAGAAAATTGACGTGGATTAAACCCCTGCGGCAGAGAATCTGGATAGGTTAACAGCAACTGAGCCTCAACTGGTATATTTGAGTAAAGGTGTCTAAACGCCTTTTTTGCAATTACAGCCTTCAATAGCAATTCCACCGCTATAGAAAGCACTCCAACAGCGGGCTGAAACTCCAAATATGATTGACTCCGAAGCTTGTGAAATAACTCTATTCCATTATTAAAGTATGCTCTCGCACTACTCGCGAGAGATCTTGAAATCTCCTTATTAAGCTCCTCAACAAACTCCTTAATTCCGCTCATTAGCTTCTTCTTTGATGGCTAACAGTTGATTATGTGGCTGACACGAATATCGTGATATGTGGACGACACGAATATTGCGATATACCGCCATTCATTCTGCAATCGCTCCCGTACTGACATACGATCAGCCGGCAGCACGCCCTGCTGCACGGCAAGGGGCGCGGCGTTGTACGTTCGATGAGAGAAGGAAGGTGGATGACTGGCCTGGATCGGTCAGGGGGAAGGCAATACGGGGAGTGGAAAACCTGACGATGAGCGCCGGGTCCGGGTTGCCCGAGGCAGGGTCTCTGGTTTGCGGCTCCGAGGGGACCGTAAGCGCTCCTTCCATGGCGACGCCTCCTTGTCGATTCCGAAGGAGTTTAGTTACTGGGCCTCGGCATGGCAAATCCATAGGGACAACAGGGTCTTCGGCCTGAAGGCCCACCGGGACATCGCTGTTTTCCGTAGGTTGCTGCCAACCGTCTCTCTGTCGGCCTGAAGGCCGACCTACGGGGATATTGCCATTTCCGTAGGTCGCTGCTGTAAAGCCCCCTCCCAGCCTCCCCCATTTTATGGGGGAGGAGAAAGTGCCTTTTTCCAGCTTCCCCTTCGCGTCCTTTGCGCCCTTTGCAGTTGATTTTTCTCGCGCCGGCAGGGATCAGCGGCTCACCCGCACCACCTGCCGCCTCGGCCCCCAGTCACCGGGGCGGGCTTCGAAGACACCGGCGATGGGGGTGCCGCAGTGGGCGCAGCGGCCTTCGGGGTCGAGGTGCCATGCGCCGAGCTGGTACCAGTCGCGTTCGATGACCAGGCCGCCGCAGTTCGGGCACCAGGTGCTCTGCCCCGCCTTGTCGTGCACATTGCCGGTATAGGCGTAGTGCACGCCGTTGCGCAGAGCGATCTCGCGGGCGCGCAGCAGGGTCTCGGGCGGGGTCGGCGGGTAATCGAGCATCTTGTAGTCGGGGTGAAAGCCGGTGAAGTGCATGGGCACATCAGGCCCCAGGTGTTCGACCACCCAGCGGGTCATCTCGTCGATCTCTTCGGGGCTGTCATTCTCGCCGGGGATCAGCAAGGTGGTGAGTTCGAACCAGACCTCTGTCTGGTGCTTCAGGTACACCAGGGTGTCGAGCACCGGTTGCAGGTGGCCGCCGCAGATCTTGTGATAGAAGCGCTCGGTGAAGCCCTTGAGGTCCACATTGGCCGCGTCCATATGGGCAAAGAAATCTTCACGCGCGCCGGGCGAGACATAGCCGGCGGTGACCGCCACGGTCTTGAGGCCGCGCTCGCGGCAGGCACGGGCCACATCGATAGCGTATTCGAGAAAGATCACCGGGTCATTGTAGGTGAAGGCCACGCTGCGGCAGCCGGTCTCTTCGGCCACCCGCGCGATGGCCTCGGGCGAGGCAGCGTCGGCCAGGGTGTCCATCTCGCGCGACTTGCTCATGTCCCAGTTCTGGCAGAACTTGCAAGCCAGGTTGCAACCGGCGGTGCCGAAGGAGAACACCGGCGTGCCGGGCAGAAAGTGGTTGAGCGGCTTCTTCTCGATGGGGTCGATCACGAAACCGCTGGACCGACCATGGGTGGTGAGCACCACCTGCCCGCCGAGGCAGCCGCGCACGAAACACAGGCCGCGCTGACCCTCGTGCAGCTTGCACTCGCGCGGGCAGACATCGCACTGCACCCGCCCGTCGTCCAGCCGGTGCCAGTAGCGGGTGGGCACCACCGAGGCGGCGCTTTCGATCGGGAGGTCGCTCATGGTCGTTGAATCCTGGCGATGTGGTCCTATTGTTGTTTATGGACCTGTTCTGGAGGATTGCAAGGTGCGACAGATCCGGAAGCCCAATGTCGCCGGCCTGTTCTACCCCGCCGAGCCCGAGCGGCTGATGCACACCCTGGACGAGATGCTGGGCAGCGCCCGGGTGCGGGTGGAAGCGCCGCCGAAGGCCGTGATCGCACCGCACGCGGGCTATGTGTATTCAGGTCCGGTGGCGGCCAGCGCCTACGCCACGCTGCGTCCGCTCGCCGGTCGCATCGAGCGCGTGGTGGTGCTGGCGCCCTCGCACCGGGTGCCCTTCCGCGGCATTGCCGCTCCCACCGCCGAGGCCTTCCGCACCCCGCTGGGCGACATCTCGGTGGACAGCGAGGCGATAGAGGCCGCCACCCGGCTGCCCGGCGTGGGCTACCTGGACGAGGCCTTCGAGGGCGAGCACGCGCTCGAGGTGCAACTGCCCTTCCTGCAGAGGGTGCTGGGCGACTTCCGGCTGGTACCTTTCATCGTGGGTGATACCGCCCCCGAAACCGTGGCGGAGCTGCTGGATACCCTCTGGGGCGGTGACGAAACCCTGATCGTCATCAGCTCGGACCTGAGCCACTATCACGACTATGCCACCGCGCGCCGCCTGGACGAGCGCACCACGGCACGCATCGAAGCGCTGGACCTGAACATCGGCCACGAGGATGCCTGTGGGAGTCACCCCATCCGTGGGCTGTTGCTGGCAGCGCGCGAACACGGGCTGCATGCCGAGACGCTGGACCTGCGCAATTCGGGGGATACCGCGGGCCCGAAGGATCGCGTGGTAGGGTACGGAGCCTATGTCTTCCACTGAGTACGACCGCGAAGAACGCGCGCTGCTGTTCGAGGTGGCGCGCGCGGCCATCCACGAAGGGCTGGCGCACGGACGGCCACTGCCGATCGATCCGGCCGAGTTCCCCGAGCACCTGCAACACGAACGCGCCTGTTTCGTGACCCTGAACCGGCATGGCCAGTTGCGTGGTTGCATCGGGCATCTCGAGCCGGTACAGCCACTGATCGCCGACGTCGCCGAAAACGCCTTTGCCGCCGCCTTTCGCGACCCGCGCTTCCCGCCCCTGCAAGCACCCGAAACCGAGGGGCTGGATCTGCACATATCGGTGCTCGGCGAGCCCGAGCCCATCGCCTTCGACGACGAAGACGACCTTTTGCGCCAGCTCCGCCCCGGTATCGACGGCTTGCTCCTCGAGGCGCCGGGCGGCCATCGTGGCACTTTCCTGCCCTCGGTATGGGAACAGCTGCCGGACCGCCGCGAGTTTTTCGCCCACCTCAAGCGGAAGGCCGGGCTGCCCGCCGACGACCGCGACCCGCGTCTGCGCGTCTGGCGCTACACCACCGAGTCCTTCGCCGCGCCCTTCCGGTCGAGCAGCCCGAGCACCGCCTCGGCGGCCAGCCGGTCGGTGTCGACACGCAGGGAGCGGTGGACCTCGCGGTAGCGCGCCTGGATGTGCGCCACCTCGTCGGGCTGCTCGAAGAAACGCAACACCGCCGGTGCCAGACGCTCGGGAACACAATCACCCTGGATGAACTCCGGCGCCAGCCCCTCGCCCGCCAGCAGGTTGGCCATGGCGACGTGCTCCAGGCGCACCAGCCGCAGACCGCGCGCCAACCCGTAGGTGAGCGGATGCAGACGGTAGCCGACCACCATGGGCCGTTTGCTCAGCAGGGCCTCGAAGGTGGCGGTGCCCGAGGCGGTGAGCACCACGTCGGCCGCGGCCAGCACCTCGCGGCTGTCGCCCACACTGGTCTCGATCGGCAGGCCAGGGGCGTGGCGTGCGATCAGCTCCTGCCACAAGGCGCACTGCGCCTCGCTGACCAGCGGGCTGAGCAGGTGCAGCCCCGGGCGTGCGGCCTGGACGCGCCGCGCGGTCTCGAGAAAGGGCCCGGCCAGGCGTTCCAGCTCGCTGCGCCGGCTGCCCGGCAACACCGCCAGCACCGGCTGATCGTCGGCCAGGCCACGTGCCGCGCGCGCCGCCGCACGGTCGGGATCGAGCGGCATGGCCTGCGCCAGAGTGTGACCCACATACACCGCCTGCACGCCACGCGCGGCGAGAAAGTCCACCTCAAAGGGAAAGATGCTCAGCAGCAGGTCGACCGCCTCGCGCAGGATCTTCACCCGACCCTCGCGCCAGGCCCAGACGGTGGGGCTGACATAGTGCACCGTAGGCACGCCCCGGCCGCGCAAGGCACGTTCGACCGCGAAGTTGAAATCGGGCGCATCCACGCCGATGAACAGGTCCGGTGGCGCAGCCTGCCACTGCCGGACCAGGCCACGACGCAGGCGCAGCAGGCGCGGCAGGTGACGCAGCACCTCGGCCAGGCCCATCACCGAGAGCGACTCCATGGGCTCGAGCAGGCGCATGCCTTCTGCCTGCATGCGCGGTCCTCCCACACCCTCGAAAACAATGTCGGGGCACCGCTCGCGCAGGGCGCGCATCAGACCGGCGCCCAGCAGGTCCCCGGAAGATTCGGCGGCGATGATGGCGATGCGCATCAGCGGATGAAGCTGCGCTCGCTGGCCCGCAGGAACTGCACGAAGCGCTGGATCTCGGGGTAGTCGCCCCACTCGGCCTCGATACGCGAGATCGCATCCTTGACCAGCAGGTCGGAGCTGTACACCAGCCGGTAGGCCTGCTTGATGCGCGCGATCTGCTCGCTGTCGAAGTCGCGCCGACGCAGGCCCTCGAGGTTCAGCCCGCGCGCACGTGCCGGGTGCCCCGCCACCATCACGTAAGGCGGGACGCCCTTGGAGATGACACTGCCCATGGCCGCGAAACTGTGTGCACCGATACGGCAGAACTGGTGCACGATGGCGAATCCACCGAGGATGGCCCAGTCATCGAGGCGCACATGCCCGCCCAGCGAGGCGGCATTGGCCATGATCACGTGACTGCCGATCTGGCAGTCGTGCGCCACATGGGTATAGGCCATGAACAGGTTATCGTCGCCGATGCGGGTCACCCCGCCATCCTGCACCGTGCCGCGGTGGATGGTGACGAACTCGCGGATGCGGTTGCGGTCACCGATCTCCAGCCGCGTGGCCTCGCCGGCATATTTCTTGTCCTGCGGGTCCTCGCCGATGGAGGCGAACTGGAAGATCTCGTTGTCGCGACCGATACGCGTCTCGCCGCGGATCACCACGTGCGGGCCGATGCGCGTGCCCGTCCCGATGGACACGCCGGGACCGATGACCGAGAAGGGGCCGATGTGCACCCCCTCGTCGATCTCGGCCGCAGGGTCCACTACGGCGCGCGCGTCGATCATCTCAGAGATCCCTCGCGGTACACATGATCTCGGCGCTGGCACACACTGCGCCGTCCACCGTGGCCTTGCCCGAGAAGCTCCAGATCCCGCGCCGCACCTTCAGTACCTCGACCTCGAGTCGCAGCTGGTCACCGGGCACCACCGGGCGCTTGAAGCGCGCCTTGTCCACACCCACCAGGTAATAGATCGCCTTGCCGCTGACATCCTCGGCGTCCATCGCCAGCAGGCCGGTGGCCTGGGCCAGTGCTTCGATGATGAGCACCCCCGGCATCACCTGCTTCTCGGGGAAATGACCCTGGAAGAAGGGCTCGTTGTAGGTGACGTTCTTGATGGCCACGATGCGCTTGCCGGTGTCGATCTCCACCACCCGATCGACGAGCAGGAAAGGATAGCGATGCGGCAGCAGGCTGGTGATCTTCTGAATATCCATGACTGACATGATGACTCCGGGGGATTCTGGGCCGACCGGGGACTGCCCTGCCGGCGGATTGTTCGTGTTCAGGAAGACTCGCCGTCCCTGTGTCTTTCCGACAGGGCCTTCTCCAGGGCCTTGACCCGACGAAACAGGTCGTCGAGCTGCTTCAGGCGGGCGAAATTGCGACGCCATTGCTCGTGCGGCACTGCCGGCACGGTACTGGTGTAGAGTCCGGGTTGGCGCAACGAGCGGCTGACCGCAGTGAGTCCCGAAACATGTACGTTATCGGCCAGTTCCAGGTGCCCGGAGATGCCGGCCTGGCCGGCCAGGGTGCAGCCGGCACCGATGCGGGTAGAACCCGCGATGCCGACCTGCGCCGCCATGGCGGTATGGGCACCGACCTCGACATTGTGCGCGACATGGACCTGGTTATCGAGCTTCACACCATCGTGCAGCACCGTATCCTTCAGTGCACCGCGATCAATCGTGGTACCGGCGCCCACCTCCACGTCGTCACCCAGCACCACCCGGCCAAGCTGCGGGATCTTCACCCAGCGTTCACCGTCACGGGCCAAGCCGAAACCGTCGGCCCCCAGCACCGCGCCGGGATGGATCAGGCAACGCTCCCCGAGGCGCGTCCCGTCGCATAGGGTAACACTGGCGACCAGACGCGATCCCTTGCCGACTTCGCAATCCTTGCCGATCACGCAGTTGGGACCGACCTCCACACCCTCGCCGATCACACTGCCGGCACCGATCACGCAATGCGGCCCGATGTGCGCGCTGGCATCGACCTGTGCCGAGGGGTCGACCACCGCCGTGGCATGCACCCCGGGCTCGGCCGGCGCCCTCGCCGTCAAGGCCGCGGCAGCCAGAGCATAGGCGAGCTGCGGGTTGTCACTGACCAGCATATGGGTGGAACACTCGTCGGCTGCGTCGGCACCCAGGATCACTACCGAGGCCCGGGTCTGTTTCAAGTAAGGCCGAAAACGCTTCGAGGCCAGAAACGCCAGCTGCCCCGGTTTCGCCTCGTCCAGCGAACCCACCGCCGACACGCGGCACTCGGGATCGCCGCGCAACTCAGCACCCGTGATCGCCGCCAGCTCTGCCAGAGTGAATTCCGGCATGTCTCAGTTCTTCTTGTCCATCATTGCCCGCAAGCGCTCGAGCACCGTCTGGGTGATGTCGATGCGCGGCGACACCCAAATCGCCCCGCTCTGGAGGACCAAGTCCAGCTTGCGGTCCTGCGCCACCTGGGCGATCACCTCGTGCATGATGCGCGAGAAGCGTTCCTCTTCTTCACTGAAGCGCAGCTGCTTGTCCTGCTCCAGCTCGTCGCGCGCGTGCTTGAACTTGAGCTTGCGCGCGCTGATGTCTTTCTGAAGCCGCTGCTGTTGTTCAGACGTGAGCCCTTCACCCCTTGCCAGCCGCTCCTCGAGCACTCCGATCTGCTTCTGCATCTCCACCAGCCGCCGATCACGCGCACTGAATTCGCTACGGATACGCTCCTTGATCTGCGCTACCTGGGGCGCCTCCTGCAGCAGGCGGGTGGCATTGACATAAGCCACCGATACCTCGGCAAAGGCCACCGGGCTCAGCAGAATCAGCAGGGCAGGAATCGCGAGGAGTATTCGATGCAGCACGACCGGACCTCAGAAAGTGGTACCGAAGGTGAACTGAAACTCCTCCGGCTCGTCTTGACTGTCCTTCTTCAGGGGCTGGGCAAAGCTCATGGTCAACGCCCCCACCGGCGACAGCCAGGCCAGGCCGACCCCGAAGGAATAACGGAACTCCCCGGTGTCGAAACCCTTGCCTCCTTCGGTGTCGAACACCGAACCGGCATCGAAGAAAGTCAGGAAACGCATGGTGTCGCTGTACAGAGGCGACGGAAAATACAGCTCGGCATTGGCGATCACCCGGGCATTGCCACCGATCGGGTCGCCCGCCCTGTCACGCGGCCCCAGTGACAGGGCCTGGTAGCCCCTCACCGAGGTCGGGCCACCGGCGAAATAGTTCTGGAAGATGGGCAGTTGCGAAGTATCACCATAGGCCGCGCCGTAGGCCACCTCGCCATTGAGCGAAAACACCAGGTCCTGGAACAGGGGCCAATAACGCCGATGCTTGTAGCCGACCTTGTAATAGGTGAGATCACTACCGGGCACGGTCATCTCGGCGGACAGGCGCTGAAAGGCGCCCTCACTGGGGAACAGGGCATTGTCTCTTGAGTCATGACTCCAGCCCAGCGAGAGCTCGAAATCGAGATACCTGCTGCCCTCGGCATTCACCCAGTCGGTGATCTCCTGTGGCGCAGCGTCGCCCTTCTGGAAATCGATATGGTGCATGGCCGCCCCGAAGGTGAAACGGTTGAACTCGTTGAGCGGGATGCCAAAGTTCACCCCAACGATGCCGTCATCGGTCTTGTAGTCGGCGGTGGACAGGTCAGCGAAGTCGGTCGAGCGATAGCTCAGGGTGAAGCCACGACTGATGCCGTCCACCGTGTAGTAGGGATTGGTGTAGGAGACCTCGTAACGCCGGTTGGCGGCACTGGTCTGCAGTGCCAGCGAAACCTTCTTGCCCGTCCCCAGAAAGTTCTCCTGCGAAATGCTGGCATTGAACACCACCCCGTCGGACTGCGAATAGCCCAGGCCCGCCAGCAGCTGACCGGAAGGTTTCTCGGTCACATCCACGTTCACGTCCACCTGGTCGGGACTACCCGGCACTGCCGGGGTTTCCACGTTGACCTTCTCGAAATACCCCGTGCGCTGCGCGCGCTCGCGCGAGAGCTTGAGCTTCTCGCCCGAGAACCAGGCCGCCTCCATCTGGCGGAACTCGCGACGCACCACCTCGTCCCGGGTACGGGTGTTGCCCCTGATATTGACGCGACGGACATAGACACGCTTGCCCGGATCGACGAAATAGGTGATGGCGACGGTCTTCTTTTCTTCGTCGATCTCGGGAATGGCGTTGACGTTGGCAAAGGCATAACCTTCGTCGGACAGCTTGGCGGAGATGCGCTCGCTGCTCTCGACCACCACCTTGCGATTGAACGGCTCGCCACGGCGCAGGTGAATCAGGGGGAAATAGTCCTCTGGCTTGCCGATATAGTCCCCCGCCAGCTGGATATCGGACAGCTTGTATACGTCACCCTCATGAATGTTGATGGTGACGTAGATGTCCTTCTTGTCCGGGGTGATGGTCACCTGGGTGGACTTGACCCGGAAGTTCACGTAACCACGATCCAGGTACCAGGAACGCAGGGTCTCGAGGTCGCCCGCCAGCTTCTGCCGCGAGTACTGGTCGTCCTTGGTGAAGCGCGAGAACCAGCCACCGGTGCTCAGCTTGAACTGGTCGAGCAGCTCGTCTTCGTCAAACGCCTTGTTGCCGACGATGTTGATGCCCCGGATGCGCGCGGTCTCACCCTCGACGATGTCAATATCGATGGCCACCCGGTTGCGCTCCAGCGGGGTCACCGTGGTCTTGAGCTTGACGCCATACTTGCCCTGGTTGAAGTACTGGCGCTCCAGCTCGCGCTCGATGCTGTCGAGCACCGAGCGGTTGAAGGTCCGGCCCTCGGCCAGGCCCGCATCCTTGAGCCCTTCCTTGAGCGCATCGGTCTCGATGGACTTGTTGCCGCTGAAGTTGATCTCGGCAATGGCAGGGCGCTCGCTGACCACCACCACCAGCACGTCGCCGTCGCGCTCCAGACGCACGTCCTTGAAGAACCCGGTTTTGAACAGCGCACGCACCACTTCGGCACTGCGCTGTTCGTCCAGAGTGTCACCGGGCTTGACCGGGAGGTAGTTGAAGACCGTTCCGGAGGTAATCCGCTGCAGGCCCTCGACGCGGATGTCGGCGATGCGGAAACCGGCCGCCCAGGCAAGCTGGGCACACAGCAGCCAGACCAGAAAAGCGATGCGTCTGGAAGATCCCCTCATCGTCTCCATCCTTATCACGGGTTCTGTTATCAGGTTCGCCGCGCCCGGACGCGGCATGAGCGCCACATTATAAAGAAACCGCCGAACAAGTCATGGCAGGAGGGGGCTCACTGACGTGCGATTCGGGGCCGTGAACAAGCGCCTTGGCGTTACTGCCTCCCCTTGCAAGCAGGGAGAACGGACTGGATCGAAGGTTCTGGCATCTGTAGATCAGGGCATCCCGTGATCTTGCGGGATCGACCCCATCGCGGATCGGACCACTGCCCGGCATCTCGCTCTACCCGAAGAAACGCACGATGTCCACGTAGAAGGCCACGAACATCAACGCCGCCAGCACCGCCATGCCGATGCGCTGACCGTACTCCAGCCAACGCTCGGGCAGCGGCCCGCCACGCACCGCCTCGATCAGGAAATACAGCAGGTGTCCGCCGTCGAGCACCGGCACCGGCAACAGGTTGATCACCCCCAGGCTGATGCTGACGATGGCCAGAAAGCGCAAGAAAGACACCAGGCCGTGGCTGGCCGTCTTGCCTGCCGCATCGGCGATACTGAGCGGCCCGCTGAGGTGCTGGATCGATGCCTCGCCGGTCAGTATCCGCCAGATCACCTTGAGCGTGAGCACGCTGTATTGCAAAGTCCTTCCCGCGGCCTCCGGCAGGGCCTCCAGCGGCCCCAGGCGGTATTCCACCCTCCAGCGCGCGAGCGCCGCCTCATCCAGTGGCTGACTGACCGCACCGATACGCCCGACCTCGCGATCGCCCAGCTGTCGGCGGGCAGGAATCACCGTCAACGCCAGCTCGCGACCCGCACGCTCGATGCGCACATGGATCGGCTGCCCCGGACGCGCCTGCACGTAGCGTACCCAGTCGCCCCAGTCGTTGATCGGCTCGCCATCGGCATCGAGGATGCGATCCCCCGGGCGGATACCGGCTTGCGCGGCGGGCTCGCCCGACAACACTTCGCCAAACACCGGTGGCACCACCGGTCGGTCGGGCCGGATGCCCAACGCCGCGAGCAAATCCGGTTGTGATGCGGGATCTCCCACCGTGCCGGCTGGCAACCGGTGCTCAAGCTCCTCGCCCGAAGGCAGGCGCCCACGCAGGTGCAGCGGCTTGTCGGACAGGGTCGACCCGGCCAGTGCCTGCAATACCTGACCCCAGGTCGGCGTGCGCTGGCCGGCGACCGCGACGATCTCCTCGCCCGGAACCAGGCCGGCCTGCGCCGCCGGCGTCCCCGGCTGCACTTCGCCGACCAGCGGACGCACACCGGTCTCGCCAAGCACCAGGATGGCCCAGAAGGCAACGATGGCGAACAGGAAATTGAACAGCGGACCGGCCAGCACCACCGCCGAGCGCACCCACAGGGGCTTGCGGTCGAAGGCGCGGTGCGCCTCGCCCGGAGGCACCTCATCCTCACGACCATCGAGCATGCGCACATAGCCTCCCAGCGGGATGGCAGCGATCACGTATTCGGTGTCGTCGCACCGTCCGCGCCAGGTCTTGAGTGGGCGTCCAAAACCGATGGAGAAACGCAGTACCTTCACGCCCAGGCGGCGCGCCACCCAGAAGTGACCGAACTCGTGCACCGTCACCAGGATGCCGATGGCGACGATGAAAGCCAGAAGCTTGAGCAGGAATCCGTCCATGCCCCTCAGACCTGCTCGGCGACCAGGCGTTCCGCGACCTGCCGAGCCTCAACGTCCACCGCCATCAGGCCCTCCAGCGAGTCGATGTCACCCGCGGTGACCCGTGCCAGGGTGTTTTCGATCAGGCGCGGTATCTCGGTAAAACCAAGGCGATGGTCCAGGAAATGTGCCACCGCCACCTCGTTTGCGGCGTTCAGCACCGCGGGGGCGACACCGCCAGCGCGCACTGCCTCGAAGGCCAGGCGCAGACAGGGGAAGCGTTCGAGATCCGGCGGCTCGAAGTCCAGTCGCGCCACCGCGAACAGATCCAGCGGCGCCACGCCCGATTCCTGCCGCTCCGGCCACGCCAGGGCATGCGCGATGGGCGTGCGCATATCCGGATTGCCGAGCTGAGCGAGCACCGAGCCGTCCACGTATTCGACCAGCGAATGAATCACGCTCTGCGGGTGCACTACCACTTCGATGTGCTCGGGTTCGGCATCGAACAACCAGCACGCCTCGATGACTTCGAGCCCCTTGTTCATCAGGGTGGCCGAATCCACCGAGATCTTGCGTCCCATGTCCCAGTTGGGGTGGGCGCAGGCTTCTTCTGGCGTAACCTGCGCCAGTTCGGCGGCCGGCCGGGTGCGGAAGGGCCCACCCGAGGCAGTGAGCAGGATACGCCGCACCCCGACCCGGTCCAGTCCCTCGCGGAAGTTCGGCGGCATGCACTGGAAGATGGCGTTGTGCTCCGAGTCGATGGGCAAGACCTCTGCCCCGTGCGCACGGACCTCCTGCATGAACAGGGCGCCGGCCATCACCAGTGCCTCCTTGTTGGCCAGCAGAATACGCTTGCCGGCGCGCACCGCCGCCAAGGCCGGCTGCAGACCGGCGGCACCGACGATGGCCGCCATCACCTGCTCGGCATCGGGATGCTCGGCCGCACGGATCACGCCCTCGGCACCACCCAGCACCTCGATCTCGGGCGCCGCCTCGCGCAAGCGTTCGGCGAGACGCTCAGCCGCGTCCACGTCGGCCATGGCGGCCAGTGCGGGACGAAATTGCAGACACTGTGCGAACAGGCGATCCACATCGCTGTTCGCAGCCAGCGCCACGACCCGGTAACGACCGGCATGGCGCGCCAGCACGTCCAGGGTGCTCAGGCCGATAGAGCCCGTGGAGCCGAGCACGACGATGCCGCTCATCCCGGCGCCTCCAGCCATTGCAGCCCCAGTGCGAACAGGGGCGCGGCGGCGATCAGACTGTCGATGCGGTCGAGCACGCCACCATGACCCGGCAGCAGGGTACCGCTATCCTTGAGCCCGGCCTGCCGCTTGAGCAGGCTCTCCCAGAGGTCGCCACCAATCGAGACCAGCGTGGTGAGCAGGCACAGACCAAGCAGGGGAAGCAGCGGCACCGGAGCCAACCCCAGACGGTCGAACACCAGGCTCCAGAGCACGGCGCCGGCCAGGCCACCAACCGCGCCTTCCCAGGTCTTGCCCGGACTGACCTGCGGCGAGAGCTTGTGGCGACCGAAGGCCCGCCCGGCGAAGTAGGCCCCGGAATCAGCCACCCAGATGAGCACCAGCAGGAACAGCAGCAGCGCCGGTCCCTGGCCGCCCCAGCCATGCAGGGCCATCACCGACAGCCAGGCCACCACCAGCTGCGCTGCACCGAGCGCCAGGACCAGGGGACGCACGCCGTCCACCGCTGCCAGCGGACGACGCCAGACGAATAGCGCCAGAGTGGCGGAAAGCCAGAAGAGGATCGCACCCAGCTGCAACCAGCGGTCGCGCACCGGGTCGGGCCAAAGATACAAGGCCAGCAGGCACAGTCCCACGACACCGACATAGCCTGCCTGCCCCGACCAGGCCCGCAGTCCACCGAGCCGCGCCATCTCGCGCGCACCGAGCAGCACGAAGCCGCCGAAGACCAGTGCCAGTCCCTGCCGCGAGGCGAGCAGCACCCCAGCCACGACCAGCGGCACCAGGATCAGAGCGGTGAGTACGCGCTGCAGCAACATCAGCCGATGTTCGCCTCACCGAGCTGCTCGCTGGTCTGGCCAAAACGACGCTCGCGCCGCGCGTAATCATTCAACGCCTCGGCAAAGGTCTCCTTGTCGAAATCAGGCCACAGCACGGGGGTGAAATAAAGTTCGGAATAGGCGCAGTGCCAGAGCAGAAAATTGCTGATGCGCTGTTCACCGCCGGTGCGGATGAACAGGTCAGGATCAGGCACATCGCCGAAGGCGGTGGCGCGGGCAAAGCAGGTCTCGTCGATGTCCGCGGGATCCAGCTCGCCACGGGCCACCTGTTGAGCCAGACGACGCGCGGCCTGGGCGATATCCCAGCGGCCGCCATAGTTGGCCGCGATCTGCAACAGCAGGCCGTCATTGTCCGCGGTGCGCGCCTCGGCCTCGGCGATCTGGCGCTGCAATTTCTGAGGAAAGGCGCTGGTATCGCCAATCACCCGCAGGCGGATGTTGTTCTTGTCCAGCTTGCGGATCTCCCGTCCCAGCGCCACCATGAACAGTTCCATGAGCATGTCCACCTCACTGCGCGGACGGCGCCAGTTCTCGCTGGAGAAAGCGAACAGGGTCAGAATCTCGGTGCCATGCTCGATACAGGCCTCGATGACCCGACGCACCGATTCCAGCCCCGCGCGATGACCGGCATGCCGAGGCTGTCCCCGTTGGCGCGCCCAGCGACCGTTGCCGTCCATGATGATCGCCACATGACGCGGGATACTCCTGGCCCTGCCAGGGAAGTCCCCCTTGCTCTCGCTTCCTGCCACACCTTCCTCGGGTCTGCTCAGACAGACATCAGATCAGCTTCTTTCTTGGCCATCAGCTCATCGATTTCCTTGACGTGCTGATCGGTCAACTTCTGAATGATCTCCTGGCCACGACGTTCGTCGTCCTCGGAGATGAGTTTTTCCTTGACCAGTTCCTTCAAGCTGCTGTTGGCGTCGCGCCGAATGTTACGCACCGCCACCCGTGCCTGCTCTGCCTCCTGGCGCACAATCCGCGTCATGTCGCGACGGCGCTCCTCGGTGAGTGGCGGGATAGGCAGGCGGATCATGGTGCCGGCGGTGTTCGGCGTCACCCCGAGATTGGACTCGAGGATAGCCTTTTCCACTGCACTGACCATGTTCTGCTCATAGGGCTGCACGGTCAGGGTGCGACCGTCCTCGACGCCCACGTTGGCCACTTGGCGCAGCGGCGTCTCGGCTCCATAGTAGTTGACCGTGATGTGATCCAGCATACTGGGATGGGCGCGGCCGGTGCGGATCTTGGCCAGGTTCTCGGCCAGCGCCTCGACGCTCTTGGCCATGCGCGCTGCCGCGTCCTTCTTTATGTCGTCGATCATGCGTCGTCTCCAGTTACCAGGGTACCGACCGACTCGCCCCGCATCACGCGCTGGAGGGCGCCCGGTTCATTGATATTCATCACCCGCAGGGGCATGCCCTGCTCCTTGCACAAGACCACGGCGGTAGCGTCCATCACGCCCAGCCCCTCGTCGAGCACACGATCGTAGCTCAGGCGCGGGTAGAAAGTAGCGTCGGGGTGCTTGACCGGATCGGCCGAATAGACCCCATCGACCTTGGTAGCCTTGATCATCAGGTCCGCACCGATCTCTATAGCTCGCAGGCTGGCCGCCGAGTCGGTGGTAAAGAAGGGGTTGCCGGTGCCACCGGAGAGCAGCACCACGCAACCGGCTTCGAGGTGGGCCACCGCGCGATCACGGCTGTAATGCTCGCAGACAGTGTCGATGCGGAAGGCCGACAGGGTGCGCGCCTCGACCCCCTCGCGCAGCAGGCGGTCCTGCATAGCCAGGGCATTCATCACCGTGGCCAGCATGCCGATCTGGTCGCCGCGCACCCGATCGAAGCCGCCGCCGGCCAGGCCGGCTCCACGGAAGATATTGCCACCACCGATCACCACCCCGATCTGCATCCCCTCGCGTACCGCACCGGCGATCTCGCCGGCCACCCGGCCCAGTACCTCCGGATCGATACCGAAATCGCCCGCGCCCATCAGGGCCTCGCCACTGAGCTTCAGCAGGATACGCCGGGGAGAATGGGGTTCTGACATGATGGTGACTCTAGCTACCAGAAAAGATAATACCGGGACAGGGGCCCGCAGGCCCCTGTCATGACTCCTGGTGTCTCACTCGCCGCGTGCGGCCTGGGCCTGGGCCATGACCTCCTCACGGAAGTCTTCCTTCTTCTTCTCGATGCCCTCGCCGACTTCGAAGCGCACGAACCGGTTCACCTTGGCACCCTTGCTGTCGAGCAGCTTGCCGACGGTGGTATCCGGATCCTTGACGAAAGGCTGCCCCTTGAGGGTGATTTCGCCCAGATACTTGCGCATGCGACCCTCGATCATCTTCTCGATGATGTTCTCGGGCTTGCCGCTCTCACGTGCCTGCGCCTCGACGATCTCGCGCTCCTTGGCCAGCATCTCGGCGGGCACGTCGGCCTCGTCCACACATACCGGGTTGGAGGCGGCGACATGCATGGCGATGTCGCGACCCAGCTCGGCATCACCGTCGATGTCCACCACCACGCCGATGCGCACGCCGTGGGAGTAGCTGGCCAGCACGCCATCGGTGCTCAGGCGCGCGAAGCGGCGCACGGTCATGTTCTCGCCGATCTTGGCGACCAAGGCCTGGCGGGCCTCCTCGATGGTGGTGTCTTCGCCCTCGTGCAGCGGCAGCGCCATCAGCGCCTCCACGTCGTCGGCGTCACTGTTGAGCACGCGCTCGCCAACCGCGTCGGCGAACGACTTGAAGTTGTCGTCCTTGGCCACGAAGTCGGTCTCGCAGTTGACCTCGACGATCGCCGCCCGCTTGTTGTCCGGGGTGGTCTTGATCACGATCACACCCTCGGCGGCGGTACGACCGGCCTTCTTCGCAGCCTTGGCCTGGCCGGACTTGCGCATGTTCTCGATCGCAGCCTCGATGTCGCCATTGGTCTCCACCAGGGCCTTCTTGCACTCCATCATGCCGGCGCCGGTGCGCTCGCGCAGTTCCTTCACCAATGCAGCGGTAATAGCCATTGTCTCTACCTCGAAATAAAACGTTCAGCTCGCTTGAGCACGACGCCCCGGAGCGCCAGGCACCCCGGGGCGGTGGTTTGTCGTCCCGCGGGGATCAGCCCTCGGCCGTGGCTTCGCCGGTCTTGGGGGCCGCATCACCGGCCACCGCGCGCGCAGCAGCGGCACGGCCTTCCAGCACCGCAGCAGATGCGCCCTGCGCGTACAACTGGATGGCACGGATGGCGTCGTCGTTACCCGGAATGACGTAGTCGATGTCCTTGGGGCTGTTGTTAGTGTCCACCACGGCGACCACCGGGATACCCAGCTTCTTCGCCTCGGCCACGGCGATGTCCTCGTGACCGTTGTCGATGATGAACAGAACGTCGGGCAGGCCCTGCATATCCTTGATACCGCCCAGGCTGCGCTCGAGCTTGTCCATCTCGCGCTTCAGGTTGAGCTGTTCCTTCTTGTTGAATCGGGCCTCCATGGAGCCGTCCTCGACCATCGCCTCGAGCTCCTTGAGGCGCTTGATCGACTGCTTGATGGTCTTGAAGTTGGTGAGCATGCCACCCAGCCAGCGATGGTTCACATAGGGCATGCCGCAACGCTTCGCCTCTTCGGCAATGACCTCGCGCGCGGCACGCTTGGTGCCCACGAAGAGGATCTTGCCACCATTGGAGGCGAGCTTGCCGATGAAGTTCATGGCCTCGTTGAACAGCGGCAGCGTCTTCTCGAGGTTGATGATGTGAATCTTGTTGCGCTGGCCGAAGATGTACGGGGCCATCTGCGGATTCCAGTAACGGGTCTGGTGACCGAAGTGCACGCCAGCCTCGAGCATCTGGCGCATGGTGATGTTGCTCATGGGAATCTCCGGATTGTGTTGGGTTGAGCCTCCACGCACCCCACCGACCCACCCTTGCAGGCACCCAGGCCGAGATGGTTGCAGTGCGTGTGTGTATTTCGGCAACACCCGGAGATTACCCCGCGGACGTTGCCGTCTTTGCCCCCTGCGGCCCATTGCCGCAGAGCGGCGCGTTTTATACCATGAACCCCCTGTTCGCCTCAATTCGCAAGCACCCCAGGAGTGCCGCGCTCCCGATCCAGACTTCCCCGAGGAACCCATGCCCGTCACCATCAAGACCCCCGAAGAGATCGAAAAGATGCGCGTGGCCGGCCGCCTGGCCGCCGAGGTGCTGGAGATGATCGGCGAGCATGTCCGCCCGGGGGTCACCACCGGCGAGCTGGACCGCATCTGCCACGACTACATCGTCAACGAACAGGACGCCATCCCTGCGCCACTCAACTATCGGGGCTTTCCCAAATCGATATGCACCTCGGTCAATCAGCAAGTCTGTCACGGCATCCCCGGTGACAAGAAGCTCAAGAAGGGCGATATCATCAACATCGACATCACCGTCATCAAGGACGGCTACCACGGCGACACCAGCAAGATGTTCTACGTCGGCGAACCCAGCCCCTTCGCCCGCCGCCTGGTGGAAGTCACTTACCAGGCGATGTGGAAGGGCATCGAGCTGGTACGCCCCGGCACCACCCTGGGCGACATCGGGCACGCCATCCAGACCTTCGTCGAGAGCCAGCACTTCAGCGTGGTGCAGGAGTACTGCGGCCACGGCATCGGCCGGGAATTCCACGAGGACCCGCAGGTGCTGCATTACGGCAAGCCCGGCACCGGCATGGCGCTGCGCGAGGGCATGACCTTCACCATCGAACCGATGGTCAATGCCGGCAAGCGCCACGTGAAGGTACTGCCCGACGGCTGGACGGTGGTCACCAAGGACCGCAAGCTTTCGGCGCAGTGGGAGCACACCGTGCTGTGCACCGCCGACGGCTACGAAGTCCTCACGTTACGCAGCGAAGAGCGGTGATTTCCCCCGAACTCGACGCCATCCTCCGGGAACTCGACCGCCACGCCACCGCTCACCCCCCCCCGGTAGCGGCCTGGAAATCGGCCATCCGTGCCGCCACCGAGCACCTGGGCGCCCTGTTCGAACAGGGCCGCGACGTGGTTGAACTGGTGCATGCCCGCGCCGGGTTCACCGACGCCGTACTGGCGCGTGCCTGGACCGCCCACCTGCCGACCGATGCCGAGGCCGCACTGGTGGCGGTCGGTGGCTACGGGCGAGGCGAGCTGCACCCAGCCTCCGACGTGGACGTGCTGATCCTGACCGCCGGCGAACCCGAGGCGCTGGCCGCGCACATCGAGCCGCTGGTGATGTTCCTCTGGGACATCGGCCTGGAGATCGGCCACAGCGTACGCAGCCTGGCGCAGTGCGTGGACGAGGCGCGCGGGGATGTCACCATCGCCACCAACCTGATGGAATCGCGCCACCTCGCAGGGCAGGAACGCCTGACCCGCGAGATGCAGACACTCACCGGCCCCGCACACATCTGGCCGAGCGAGGCCTATTTCAGTGCCAAGCTGGCCGAGCAGCAGGCACGGCATGCGCAGGCCAATGACTCCACCCAGGACCTCGAGCCCAACATCAAGAACAACCCGGGCGGGTTGCGCGACATCCAGATGATCGGCTGGGTGGCCAAGCGCCATTTCGGCGCCACCCGGCTGTCGCAGCTCAAGGACCACGGCTTCCTCACCGAGGAGGAGTACCAGGCGCTGAAGGCTGGCGAGAAGCTGCTCTGGAAAATCCGCTTCGCCTTGCACCACCTCACCGGGCGGCGCGAGGACCGCCTGCTGTTCGAACACCAGCGTGCGCTGGCCCGGCAGTTCGGCTACGGCGAGGACAATCCGGCCATCGAGCGCTTCATGCAGCGCTACTACCGCACCGCTATCGAGCTGCAACGCCTCAACGAAATGCTGCTGCAGCACTTCCAGGAGGCCATTCTCCAGCACGACGACCCAGGAGAACCCACGCCCATCAACCGCCGCTTCCAGGCACGCGGCAACGTGCTCGAGGTGCGCAACCCGGCGATCTTCGCGCGCAACCCGCTGGCGATGCTGGAACTTTTCCTGATCCTCCAGCAGCACCCCGAACTCCAGGGCGTGCGGGCCAGCACCATCCGCGCCATCCGCGCCCACCGTCACCTGATCGACGAGCGCCTGCGCGCCGACATCCGCGCGCGCAGCCTCTTCATGGAGATCCTGCGCCAGCCGCGCGGCATCACCCACGAACTGCGGCGCATGCATCGCTACGGCATCCTCGCCCGCTACCTGCCAGCGTTTCGGCAGATCACCGGCCTGATGCAGTTCGACCTGTTCCACGTGTACACCGTGGACGAACACATCCTGATGGTGGTGCGCAACCTGCGCCGCTTCACACTACCCGAACACGCTGATGAATGCCCGCTGTGCCACGAGCTGGCGCAGCAGATCCCCAAGCAGGAACTGCTCTACCTGGCTGGCCTGTTCCACGACATCGCCAAGGGCCGTGGCGGCGATCACTCCGAGCTGGGAGTGGCCGATGCCCGCGCCTTCTGCCGTGACCATGGCTTGTCGCACTACGACACCGAACTGGTGGCCTGGCTGGTGCGCCAGCACTTGCTGATGTCGTGGACCGCGCAGCGCCAGGACATCGACGACCCGGCAGTGATCCATGCTTTCGCCGGCAAGGTCGGCAGCATCGAGCGCCTCACCTACCTCTACCTGCTGACCGTGGCCGACATGCGCGGCACCAACCCAAAGATCTGGAACAGCTGGAAGGGCGCCCTGCTCGATCGCCTGTACCGGCGCACCCGCGAGGTACTGGCCGCAGGACTCGACAACGCCGAGGACGAAAATGCGCGCATCCAGGCCGTACAGTCGCTGGCGCGCAGGCAATTGCTCGACGGCGGACTGGACGAGGAGGCGATCCGCCGGTGCTGGATGCGCCTGAGCACCGACTATTTCCTGCAGACCCCGCCAGAGAACGTCGTCTGGCACACCCAATTGCTGCTCGACCACGACCCGAACGACAGCATCCAGGCTGCGGTGCGCGACGATCCCGAGCGCGGCTGCACCGAGATCTTCACGTTCGGTCCCGACCGCGACGGCCTGTTCGCCGACACTACCGCCCTGCTCGACCGCCTGGGGCTGGATATCTTCGGCGCACGCATCGACACCACCGACGACGGCATCGCGGTCAACAGCTACTTCGTGCTGGAGATCGATGGCCAGCCACTGGAACCCGCTCGCCGCGACGAGGTGGCCGAGGCACTGCGGGCACAACTGAATGCGGGCGAACCTGTCCCCCCACCTCAGGTATGCCACCCCTCACGCCGCCTGCGCGCCTTCAACTACCCCACCGAGATGCGCTTTGAACAGGACGCCGACCGAGGCGTCACCCGCCTGCACCTGCACACCCAGGACCGGCCGGGCCTGCTCTCGCTGATCGGCTCGGTGCTGGCCGCAGAAGGCCTGCGCCTGCACAGCGCCCGGGTGCTCACCGAGGGCGCCCGAGCGCTCGACTGGTTCACCCTCACCGATCGTGAAAACCGGCCTATTACCGACAGCACACAACAGGCGCGATTGGAGCAGGCCCTGATCGAGGCGCTGGGCTGACAGGGTGCCGGTTCACGGCGGGAATGCGGCTCCGGCAAGCCGTCAGGCCTGGATCAGTTCGCAGGCATTGCCATCGGGATCGCGGCAGAACAGGGCCGCACGCCCGCTGCGGCTGCGGGTGTACGGAATGCCGTGCGCATCGAGCCGTGCGCGCAGAGCCTCAAGGTCGGCCACCGAGAAGGCAACATGACGGTCGCGCCCGCCGTGACGGGGTCGCCCGTCGAGCGGATCGGGGTTGGGCAGCTCCAACAGGTGCACCTGCTGGCCAGCACCGGCGCTCAGCCAGGCCCCCGGGTAGCCCAAGTCGGGCCGGCTGTTGTCCACGGCCAACCCCAGCACGTCACGATAGAAGGCCAGCGCGCGATCGGTATCGCGCACCAGCACGCTGACATGATGCAGACGGATCTCACTCACCTTCTACCACCTTCTTCTCGTCCAGGGACGCGGCCACCAGACCGGCGCCAATAATCATGAGGCCGCCCAGCCCCTCCTGCCAGCCCAGTGTCTCGCCGGCCAGCCACCAGGCGCTGAGCGCACCGACCACGATCTCGAACAGCATGATCACCGAAGAACGCTGCACCGGCATGCGGCTGATCCCGTACACCACTGCCAAGGTGGAGAGCAGGAATCCTGGCACGCCCAGGGCCACCACACCGGCCCAGCCACGCCAGCCGGCCTCGGGCAGGGGCTCGCCGGTGAGCACCAGCATGACCAGCGAGACCAGCACCACACCGATCCAGGACAACTGGGTCTTGAGGGTGTCGGACAGCATCCGTAAACGACGGATCATGACATTGGTAAGCGCAAACCCCAGACCCGCGCTCAGCGCCAGCCAGTCGCCGCGACTGGGCGGATCGCCGAACATGTCGGGCCGGTAGAGCATGACCACGGCGCCCGCCAGCCCCAGCAGCAACATGAACCAGGTCACCGTCCGGATACGCTCGCCCAGCAGCCAACGGGCGAGCAGCACTGCCCACAGCGGAGACAGGTAGAACAGGATCAGCACCCGCACCACCTGGTCGCCGATCACCGCCAGCAGGAAGGCGATATTGGTCCAGCCAGCCGCGAGCACCAGCCAGACCGCGTACCAGCCACCGGGACGCACCCGCCGCCAGGCGACGCCACGCACCAGGATCAACACCAGCAGGGCACAGGCATAGCTGATGAGGATTTGCCACAGACCGGCAATCCCGGCTTCGGCCAACCAGCGCACCGGGTACCAGATCAGTCCCCAGAAGGTCGCCGCATACAGCAGCGCCAGCAACGGCAGCAGGCCGAAGAGATGGACATTCATATATAATCGCCGCCTCCATATCCCTCGCCCCAGGCCATGAACCCGGATCTCGATCGACTCCAACCCTACCCCTTCGAGAAGCTGCGCGCCCTGTTCGCCGGCGTGACCCCGGCCGACAAGCCGCACATCGCGCTCTCGATCGGCGAACCCAAGCATGCCACACCAGGCTTCGTCGTCGATAGCCTGCGCGCGCACCTCGATGCTCTGGGCAGCTACCCCTTGACCCGCGGCCTGCCGGCGTTGCGCGAGGCCATCGCCGACTGGCTGGCCAGCCGTTTCGCCCTGCCCGCGGGCGGCCTCGACCCCGAGACCCAGGTGCTGCCGGTGAACGGCACCCGCGAGGCCCTGTTCGCCTTCGCCCAGGCGGTGATCGACCGCCGCCACGCCCCCTTGGTAGTCACGCCCAATCCCTTCTACCAGATCTACGAAGGCGCGGCCCTGCTGGCCGGGGCCGAGCCGCTGTTCCTGCCCTGCACCGCCGACAACGGCTATCTCCCCGACTTCGACCAGCTGAGTGCCGAACAGTGGAAGCGCATCCAGCTGGTCTATGTGTGCTCGCCGGGCAACCCTACCGGGGCGGTGATGCAGCAGGACGACTGGGCACGCCTGCTCGAACTGGCCGATGCACACGACTTCGTGATCGCCGCCGACGAGTGCTATTCGGAACTCTACTTCGACGAGGATGCCCCCCCGGTCGGCCTGTTGCAGGCCGCCACGGCACTGGGGCGCGACGATTACCGTCGCTGCGTGGTGTTCCACAGCCTGTCCAAGCGTTCGAATGCGCCAGGACTGCGCTCGGGCTTCGTGGCCGGGGATGCGCAGATCCTGGAACGCTTCCTGCGCTATCGCACCTACCACGGCTGCGCCATGCCGGTACAGCATCAGCAGGCCAGCATCGCCGCCTGGCGTGACGAGGCCCATGTGCGCGAAAATCGCGCCCTGTACCGCAAAAAGTTCGACGCCGTGCTCACCATCCTGCAACCTGTGCTGGACGTGCAGCGCCCCCAGGCCGGCTTCTACCTGTGGGCGCGGGTACCCGGCGGCGACGACGAGGCCTTCGCGCGCGGATTGTTCGAACACCAGCACGTCACCGTACTGCCCGGCAGCTATCTGTCGCGCGCGGTGGACGGCAAGAACCCCGGTGCCGGCCATGTGCGCATGGCCCTGGTGGCCACCCTTGAAGAATGCATAGAAGCAGCGGAACGCATCCGCGCCTACATCGAATCCCTATAGAGAACCCCACACAGGAGCCCTCCCATGAGCGAGATCCAGAACATCATCGAAGAAGCCTTCGAAAAGCGCGCCGAGATCACCCCGCGCACCGTCGAGACCCGGGTACGCGATGCGGTCAACGAGACCCTCGACCAGCTCGACCGCGGCGAGATCCGCGTCGCCGAGAAGCGCGACGGCGACTGGGTGGTCAACGAGTGGGTCAAGAAGGCCGTGCTGCTGTCGTTCCGCATCAACGACAACGAGTTCATCAAGGGCGGCTTCACCAACTACTGGGACAAGGTGCCCTCGAAGTACGCCGACTTCAACTCGCGCGACTTCCGCGAGTCCGGCGTACGCGTGGTGCCGCCGGCCACCGCGCGTCGCGGCTCCTACATCGCGCCAAGCACGGTGCTCATGCCCTCTTACGTGAACATCGGCGCCTATGTCGATTCCGGCACCATGGTGGACACCTGGGCCACGGTCGGCTCCTGCGCCCAGATCGGCAAGAACGTGCACCTCTCGGGCGGGGTCGGCATCGGCGGTGTGCTCGAGCCCTTGCAGGCTGCGCCCACCATCATTGAAGACAACTGCTTCATCGGCGCCCGCTCCGAGATCGTCGAGGGCGTGATCGTCGAGGAAGGCGCGGTAATCTCCATGGGCGTCTACATCGGCCAGTCCACCCGCATCTACGACCGCGAGCGCGACGAGATCCTCTACGGACGCGTCCCCGCAGGCTCCGTGGTCGTCCCCGGCAACCTGCCCTCGAAGGACGGCAAGTACAGCCTCTACTGCGCAGTGATCGTCAAGCGAGTGGACGAGAAGACCCGCTCCAAGGTCGGCATCAACGAGCTGCTGCGGGATATTTGACACCCATCGACCGCAGGACGCTGAAAGCGTCCTGTTTCTCCTCCCCCTTGGGGGGGAGGGCCGGGAGGGGGCCGGAACAGGTAGTCACGCCCCCTCCTGACCTCTCCCGCAAGCAGGGAGGGATTCAGGTCAAGAGCCCTGGCGCCCTCCCTTTTTCTGTACCTTGCACTGGATACCGGCATGATCGCGCTCTACGGCATACCCAACTGCGACACCATGAAGAAGGCCCGTGCCTGGCTGGCCGAGCATGGTATCGACTACCGCTTCCACGACTACAAGAAGGAAGGCATCGACGAGGCGACACTGCACGAGTGGATCGCGCAGGTCGGCTGGGAGACACTGCTCAACCGCCGCGGCATGATGTGGCGCAAGGTACCGCCGGAGGTACGCGAGCACATCGACGAGGCCAGCGCCATCCGCCTCATGCTCGAGACGCCGAGCATCATCAAGCGCCCAGTACTGATCGACGAACAGGGCCAGGTGCACGTCGGCTTCAAGCCCGAGCAGTACCAGGCCCTGTTCGGCTGAGCCTGTCACCATGCCACATGCTACGGAGCCATCCTGCCCCTCCCCCGCTTGCGGGCGAGGCCGGAAGGGGGCCATCGATCGCACATTCCCGGTCGCCTTCACGCCCTGTATGGTTATCATCTCTCCATGTCCGAAACACTCGACCTTGCCATCGACCTGATCACCCGCCCTTCGGTCACGCCCGAGGACGCAGGTTGCCAACACCTGATGATGGAGCGGCTTGCGGCCGCCGGTTTCGTCAACGAGCCGCTGCGCTTCGGCGAGGTGGACAACCTCTGGTCGCGCCGCGGCACACAAGGCCCGCTGTTCTGCTTCGCAGGCCACACCGATGTGGTGCCGCCCGGCCCGCGCGAGGAGTGGCACAGCGACCCCTTCGTGCCCGAGGTGCGCGACGGCCTGCTCTACGGGCGCGGCGCGGCCGACATGAAGGGCTCGCTGGCGGCCATGGTCACCGCGGTCGAACGTTTCGTGGCGCGACACCCGGGACATCGCGGCTCCATCGCCTTCCTGATCACCAGCGACGAGGAAGGTCCGGCGGTGAACGGCACCGTGAAGGTGGTCGAGACGCTGGAGGCGCGCGGCGAAAAGATCGACTGGTGCCTGGTGGGCGAACCCTCTTCCACCGAGCGGGTGGGCGATGTGGTCAAGAATGGGCGGCGCGGCTCGCTGGGTGCACGGCTGCGGGTACACGGCGTGCAGGGACACGTCGCCTATCCGCACCTGGCGCGCAACCCGGTGCACCAGGCCCTGCCCGCGCTGGCCGAGCTGGCGGCCACCGAGTGGGACCGCGGCAACGCCTTCTTCCCGCCGACCACCTTCCAGATCTCCAACATCCGTGCCGGCACCGGCGCCACCAACGTGATCCCCGGCGAGCTGGAGGTACTGTTCAACTTCCGCTATTCCACCGAGACCGACGATGCGCAACTGCGCCGCCGCGTGGAAGCCGTGCTCGATGCCTACGGCCTGGACTACGCCATCGAATGGACCCTCTCGGGACGCCCCTTCCTCACCGCCGAGGGCGAGCTGGTCGAAGCCGCACAGCAGGCGATTCGCGAGGCCGCCGGCATCGATACCGAGCTGTCTACCGCTGGCGGCACCTCCGACGGCCGCTTCATCGCCCCCACCGGCGCGCAGGTGCTGGAACTCGGCCCGGTCAACGCCACCATCCACAAGGTGAACGAATGCGTGAGCGTGTCCGACCTGGATACCCTGTCGGCCATTTATGAGCGCCTACTGGAACGGCTGCTGGCCTAGCCCGGACGTTTCACCGGCCGAACAACGCTTGAAGAATGCTCGGGCAAAGATGGCAAAGGAAGGACGCCCACCGTCGATTTCGGCTCGCGCCCCGCATCGTTCTATCCCGATTCCAGCGGTTTCTCGCTCACTGTGGCTTGGTTTTTACTCAAGCGATAACAACGGCTATCCCTTTCGCTCCACACCGGCGCCACAGCGCCTGCGAATTCCGCCGGCTCTCGGGATGCCGGCAAAACATCCGGGCTAGCGCAGATTGCGCCCCATGATCCGCCGCCGCGCCCGGCCCATCTGGTAACGCTTGGCCTGGCGCACCCGCTCCTGGGCCATTTCGATCAGACGTTCCTGGCAGCCTTTTTCTTCTTCGGGCGTACGCGGCTGACGTTGCACATAGCTGCCGTCGGGCTGCATCTCCCAGGCATTGCGGTAGTCATTGAGCTGCACGTCGAGGATCTCGCGCAGTTCGCGGCGCAGGTTCTCGGCCTCGACCGGGGCGACCACCTCGACGCGTGACTCGAGATTGCGTTTCATGCAGTCGGCCGAGCCAGTGAAGTACTCTTCCTTGCCACCGTTGCGGAAGTAGTAGATGCGGGCATGTTCGAGGAAACGCCCGACGATCGAAATCACACGTACGTTCTCGGAGAGTCCCGGCAAGCCAGGTCGCAGACGACAGGTGTCACGCACGATCAGATCCACGTGCACGCCCTCGCGCGCCGCCTCGTACAGCGCACGGGTGATGTCGGCATCTTCCAGGGCGTTCATCTTGAACTGGATCAGCCCCGGGGTACCCGACTTGTGCAGCTCGCGTTCGCGGGCGATGCGCTCGAGCAGACCGGCCTTGAGCATCTTGGGTGCCGGCAGCAACTTTCGGTAGTAGCGTTCGGGTGTATAGCCGGTGGTCAGGTAATTGAACAGCTCGGTGGCGTCCACGCCCATGTCGTGATCGTTGGTCAGCAGGCCGAGATCGGAATACACCCGCGCGGTGCCCGCATGATAGTTGCCGGTGCCGATGTGCAGGTAGCGGCGCAGGCCGTTGTAGTCCTTGCGTACCACCAGCACGATCTTGGAGTGGGTCTTGAGGCCGACCACGCCGTAGGTAACGTGGATACCGGCCTCTTCCATGCGTGCCGCCCAGCGGATGTTGGCCGCCTCGTCGAAGCTCGCCTTGAGTTCCACCACCACCGCCACCTGCTTGCCGTTGCGTGCGGCCTGGATCAGGTAATCCACCACCTTGGTGTCGCTGGAGGTGCGATACAGCGTCATCTTGATGGCACGCACCTTGGGATCGTACGCCGCTTCCTTGAGAAAGCGCTCGACCGAGCTGCGGAAATTCTCGTAGGGATGGTGCAACAGGAAGGGGCCGCGCTTGCGAATGGCATGGAAGATGTTGCTCGCCACCCGGATCTCCGGATGGTCCACGCCCTGGAAGGGCGGATAGTGCAGATCGGGCACGTCCAGCTCGGCGATCTGCAGCAGGTGCCGCATCGCCAGCATGTCGCTACCGGCGCTGAACACATCTTCATTCTCGTCCAGGCCGAGCTCGGCGGCGAGCATGCCACGCGTGGTGTCGTCCATGTCGTCCTGGATCTGCAGGCGCACGATGGGTGCGAAGCGGCGCTCGCGCAGTTCCGACTCGATCAACGACAGCAGGTCGTCGGCGTGTTCCTCGTTGCGCTCGGTGTTGGCGTTGCGCGTCACCCGGAACTGGCTGCAATGCACGATCTCCATCTCCGGCAGCAGCATGCCCAGGTTGTGCTGCACGATGTCTTCGATGGTGACGAAGTGCGTGGAATCCGGCAACTGGATGAACCGCGGCACATCCTCGCCGATGGGGATCTTGATGCGGGCCAGCGAGGTCTTGCCCTCCTCACCCGGAAAGCGCACCAGCACCACCAGGTTGAGCGACAGATTGGAGATGAAGGGAAACGGGTGCGCCGGATCGATGGCCTGCGGCGTGATCAACGGAAAGATGTTGTCGTGAAAATAGCTGCGCAGCCAGCTCACCTGCTCCGGTCGGAGCTCGTCGTACTCGAGGATGGCAATATCGTGCTCGCGCAACGCGTCGAGCAACTGGTGCAGCACCTCGCGCTGTACCGCCTCCTGCTCGCGCACCATGGCGTAGCACTCGGCGATCTGCTCACGCGGGGTGCGGCCATCGACGGTGCGCGTGGTCACGCCGGCGCCGATCTGCTGCTTGAGCCCGCCGATGCGCTTCATGAAGAACTCGTCGAGATTGGAGCTGACGATGGCCAGAAACTTGAGCCGCTCGAGCAGCGGATTGCGCTCGTCCTCGGCCTCGTGCAGCACGCGGCGGTTGAACGCCAGCCAGGTCAGCTCACGGTTGAGATACAGCGAGGGGTCGGAGAGATCGTGCACACCGGACGGGCTATCGGCATCCACCTGCGAGGTGGGCTGTTCGTTTCGGGGGATGACGGGCTCGGACATCGATGGTTCCTGCGGTCTTGCCGGCGGCAACCGGCCCTCTATAGCTTGCCTGCTTATATCATAGCTTCCAGCCCACCCGGCACCGCTGGCACCTTTGCGCCACCCTGTTCACAGCGCCACCGGGATACAGAACACAGAGCCCCGTCCCGCCACCTGGCGAGGGCCGATGGGCTATCAGGATAGACCGCTCAAGCCGCGCCCGCTTCAGGCCCAGACGCTGACCCCCAGCATGTCGTCGATGGCCTGCCGCTGTTCGGCCCCTGCCACCGCATCATAGGCAGACAAGGCACGATGCGCCGGGCCGGCGAGTCGGGCCTCCCGGGGTGGCATCTCACCTTGCCCGACCTGCAAACGGGCGACCGGCAGCCGCTCCCGCTCGGCGCCCGCCCTGCCGGCCGCCTCGGCAGGCGCGACCTGCTCGACTGGACGACTGGGGCCAGCCGACAAGGGGCGATACAGGGCAGTTTGCAGGGAAGCGATGCGCATGGTTCACCCGTCAACCCGGCCGTGGACCGGCAGGGATTATAGTCAAGCGACAAAAAGGGGGCCAGCCGCCCCGTGAAAGAGGTTGCGGCTCAGGCCACCTTGGCGAAGGTGTACTCAGCGCCGTTGCGCTTGACCTTTATGCCGGTACGCTCGAAGACCACCTCTTCACCGTCGGCGATCTCCTTCTGGTCACCCGCGACCACCACCAGGCCCTCGTGGGTCACACCGCAATGAATGATGCCCAGCTTGTCGTGGTGTGGGACCGTCAGGGTCAGGGTCTCGTCACTCATGCCGATTCCTCCTGTACAGGTTTCAGGTGATTAAAGACGGACGAGTCTTCAATATGGGCGCACAATGGCGTGACTCAAGACCACAAAGAGTGGGGTTGTTGCCTCCCCGAGTGCCGTTCACCCCGGCGGCCAGGTCATCTGTCGGCCGCCGAGCAGGTGCAGGTGGATGTGGAACACGGTCTGTCCGCCCTCGGCGTTGCAATTCATCAGCGTGCGGTAGCCGCGCTCGGCCAGGCCCTCGTCGGCAGCGACCTTGGCTGCGACACGGCACAGGTGGCCGACCAGCGCCTCGTCGCCCTCGGTCAGGTCGTTGAGGGTGGCGATGTGACGGCGCGGGATCAACAGCACGTGCACCGGCGCCTGGGGATTGAGATCGCGAAAGCCGACCACCTGGTCGTCCTCGTAGACCTTCTCCGCCGGGATCTCTCCGGCAGCAATCTTGCAGAAGATGCAGTCGCTCATGGGTCGTTCTCCATCAGTCGGCGGCGCCCGGCGAAGGCATGTGCCAAGGTGCCGCTGTCCACATATTCGAGCTCGCCGCCCAGGGGCACGCCGTGGGCAATGCGCGTGATCTGGATGTCCAGCCCCGCAGCCAGCTCGCCGATATAGTGCGCCGTGGCCTCGCCCTCGACCGTGGTGGTGGTGGCGAGGATCAGTTCGCGCACCGGGTCGGCGCGCAGGCGCTCGCGCAGGTCATCAAGCCCCAGTTCAGCCGGACCGATGCCGTCGAGCGGCGAGAGCCGCCCGCCTAGTACGAAGTACAGCCCCCCGAAACCTGTCGCCTGTTCGATGGCCATCACGTCGGTCGGGTTCTCGACCACGCACAGCAGGCCGGGATCGCGCTGCGGGTTGGCACACAGGCGGCAAAGTTCGCGCTCGGTCAGCGTGCGGCAGCGGGCGCAATGGCCAATCTGCTCCACCGCCTGCTCGAGTACCCGCGCCAGCCGTCGTCCGCCTTCGCGGTCGCGCTCCAGGATGTGAAAAGCCATGCGCTGCGCCGACTTGGGGCCGACCCCGGGCAGGCAGCGCAGGGCCTCGATGAGCTGTTGCAGCAGGGGCGTCTCGCTCACCCAGCCGGCCTCAGAAGGGCAGTTTCATGCCCGGCGGCAGGTTGATGCCGGCGGTGACTCCCGCCATGCGCTCCTTGGTGTGCTCCTCGAGACGATGTACCGCGTCGTTCATGGCGGCAGCGATCAAGTCCTCAAGCATCTCGCGATCGTCACCCATCAGGGAGTCGTCGATCTCCACCCGCCGCACCTCGTGGCGGCCGTTGATGGTGATCTTCACCAGGCCGCCGCCGGACTGGCCCTGGACCTCGGCCCGCGCCAGTTCCTCCTGCGCCTTCTGCAGTTCTTCCTGCATCTTCTGCGCCTGTTTCATCAGGTTGCCAAGACCACCTTTCATATGCGTTCTCTCTCGATGTCAATGGATGAAATCAGTGCTCGACCGGGCGGATCGAGTCCTCGACCAGCTCGGCATCGAAACCGTCCTGCAGGGCCTGCACCAGGGGATCGGCGGCGATGTCTTCGCGCGCCTGGCGCTCGCGCTGCATGCGCGCCTGCTGCTGGCGCTGCGCCGGGGTGTCGGCCGCCTCCTCGGTGTGCCACTGCACCCGCAACTCGCCGGCATACTGGCGCAGGGCATCGAGCAGGCGCTGTTCGGCCAGTGGACTGCGCAGCGAGGCGCAACTGGCATCAACCGCCAAGGTGAGGGTGTGGCCGTCCCAGTCGCGCACCACCGAGTGCGCCGCAAGCTGGGCGGCCATGCCGCGCAGGCCCAGACGCGGTAACAGGGCGTGCCAGTCGGCAAAGGGATTGTCACCTTCCCCCGCTGGCGCGCTCTCCGCTACCGCAGCCGACGTCTCCCGCACCTCGGCGGCGGGCGCCGCGCTGGTTTCTGCAGGAGGGGCCGATGGGGGCGAGGCCGGCGCCGTGCGCGCAGGCGCCGATGCGCGCTGGCCTTCCGGGCCATCATCCGGGCGAAATGCCAGCATCCGCAGCAGGACCATCTCGAAGCCCGACTGCGCATCCGGCGCCAGCGGCAGATCGCGCTGGCCGACCAAGGCGATCTGGTAGTAGAGCTGGGTCTCTTCGGGGGAGAGTGCCGCGGCCAGAGCCTCGAAACGCTCGCGCTCGCCCCAGCTCGCCGACCAGGCCTCCGGCGTAGCCTGCAACAGGGCGATGCGGTGCAGCAGTAACAGCAGGTCCTTGAGCAGGGCAGCGAAGTCCGAGGACTTCTCGGCCAGGGCACGCACCCCTTCCAGCACCCCGGCGGCATCGCCCTGCTGCACCCGCTCGAGCAGCTCGGGCAACAGGTCCGAGGCGCTCACGCCGAGCATGTCGCGCACCGCTTCATAATCCACCCGCCCGCCACCGAAGGCGATGGCCTGGTCGAGCAGGCTCAGGCCGTCGCGCATGCTGCCATCAGCGGCACGCGCCAGCAGGTAGAGCGCACGCGTATCGTGTTCGATGCCCTCCTCGCCCAGGATATGCTCGAACTGCCCCTGGATCTGCTCGATAGGCAGACGGTTGAGACTGAATTGCAGGCAACGCGAGAGCACGGTGACCGGCACCTTTTGCGGGTCGGTGGTCGCCAGCAGGAACTTGACGTGCGGCGGCGGCTCCTCGAGCGTCTTGAGCAGAGCGTTGAAGCTGTGGCTGGAGAACATGTGTACTTCGTCGATGAGGTACACCTTGTAGCGCCCGCGCACCGGTGCATAGGGCACGTTCTCGAGCAGCTCACGGGTGTCGTCCACCCCGGTCTTGGAGGCGGCATCCACCTCGATCAGATCGACGAAGCGCCCTTCGTCCACCTCGCGGCAGATGCTGCACTCGCCACAAGGCTGCGCGCTCACCCCCTGCTCGCAGTTGAGCGACTTGGCGAGGATGCGCGCGATGGTGGTCTTGCCGACACCTCGGGTGCCGGTAAACAGATAGGCATGGTGCAGACGGTCGTTCTCCAGCGCATTGCTCAGCGCGCGCACCACGTGGGCCTGACCGACCAGCTCGGAGAATGTCTTGGGACGCCAGCGACGCGCCAGTACCTGATAGGACATATCGCGGATACCTGCGGAAAGCGGATTGGCAGTTTAACCGAATCGGGCGCGCGGGCCGGCGGGAATAAGGGCGGCGACCCTGCCAGCGATTCCCGGCGCACGCGTCAGCTGCTGTGGCTGCTCCCTTCCGGGCCTGACCAGGTTCACAACCTAGCGTCGCGGGAGACCAACAGGGTCACCATCGAACCTCAAATTATGCCAGAAAAACGGCTGGGCGAGGAGTTCACCACGAAGAGCACAAAGATTTTGCGGTTTCACGCCCCTAGCCTGTCGGCACCTGCAACAGGGGCCGGGCTTCGTCGCCGTGGAGATAGTCGAGAAAGGCCTGGGCGATGGGCGGCAGGCGCTTGCCCTGGCGATAGACCACGTGCCAGTGGCGCAGGATGGGAAAGCCCTCGACATCCAGCACCACCAGGGCGCCGGCCTTGAGCTCCAGCCCCAGGGTGTGTATGGAGACGATGCCCAGCCCCAGGCCGGCCTCCACGGCGTTCTTGATCGCCGAGTTGGAGGTGGTCTCGATGCCGGTACGCAACTGCATGCCGCGTTCGCGGAAGAAGCGCTCCATGGCGATGCGTGTGCCCGATTCGCACTCGCGCACCACGAAAGTCTCGGACTGGATGCGCTCCAGGGGAATGGGACCCGGCTCGGCAACCAGGGGGTGATCGGGCCGAGCGATCACCACCAGCGGGTTCTCCATGAAGGCCTGCACCTCCAGGTCCAGCCCCTCGGGCGGCTTGCCCATGATGACGATGTCGGTCTGATTCTCGGCCAGCTGATCGAGCAGGGCCTTGCGGTTGGTCACATCCAGCGAATAGGTACTCTCGGGGTAGCGCTGGGCGAAGGCACCGAGAATGCGCGTAGCAAAGGAGTTGGCCGTGGTCGCCACGCTCAGACGCAGGTGACCACGACGCACGCCCTTGAGCGCAGACATCACCTCATCGAGTTCACGCAACTGCTCGCCGATGTGACGGCAGTAGTTGTACATCTCGCGCCCGGCCTCGGTCAGGTGAATGCGCTTGCCCAGTTTCTCGAACAGCGGCAGCCCCGCGGCGTCCTCGAGTTGGCGCACCTGCATGGACACCGCCGGCTGACTCAGGTGCAGCTCCTCGGCGGCGCGGGTAAAACTCAGATGGCGGGCGACCGCCTCGAACAAGGTGAGCTGACGCAATGTGAGATGCATGTCGAATGCCCTCCTGCCAAGATCTACCCCACTCTCTGTGGGGGCAAAACCACCCGGGCCTGACCCAGTATCAGGACATCATCCGGCGCGAGGGAACCGACATGCCGCAGCCCCCGATATTGAAATCGACACCCTTCCTGGTGCCGGCGGACTGCTTCAACCGCCTGCGGCTGCTGCAACTGCACTCCGAGGGACCGTTGGAATTTGGTCTGCCCGGCCTGCCGGGACACCGTATGGTGCTGCGCCAGCACCACTGGCAGTGCTGGAGCCAGCCCCTGTGCACCCTGCTGATGACCTGGCACGACTTCCGCATCCACCAGCGCGAAGATCTGGGTGCGCCGGTCGCCTGCACCTTGTCGCTTCACCACCCCTACAGCCGCACGGTGATCCATCACCTCCACGACAGCCTGCGGCAGCATTGCGCGCGCCACTGCCCCCCTCCGTCGGATCACGTCCTCCTGGGCTTTCCCGAGTCCAAAAAGAAATAAGCATAAACTTATCATTACGATAATCAAATCAGCATTTCCTTATATCCTGTAGTCCTTTAAAATTTACGCCTATAGGGTATATGCCTATAAGTTTCAGGGACTTGGGCTTGCCCGACCCCTGTGTTCCCGGTGCCAGCGGGCACCTCCACATATTTAATCAGCCGAGGATTTCTACATGGCTCTCGATCAATCCAGTCGCTATTCCGACCTCAGCCTGAAGGAAGAGGATCTCATCGCCGGCGGGCGGCACATTCTGTGCGCCTACAAGATGAAGCCCAAGGCCGGCTACGGCTACCTGGAAGCCGCCGCGCACTTCGCCGCCGAGTCCTCCACCGGCACCAACGTCGAGGTCTGCACCACCGACGAGTTCACCAAGGGCGTGGACGCACTGGTGTACCACATCGATGAGGCCAACGAAGACATGCGCATCGCCTATCCGATCGAGCTGTTCGACCGGAACATCACCGACGGCCGCATGATGATGGTCTCCTTCCTCACCCTGACCATCGGCAACAACCAGGGCATGGGCGACATCGAATACGCCAAGATGATCGACTTCTACGTGCCCAAGCGCGCCATCGAACTGTTCGACGGACCGTCCAAGGACATCTCCGACCTGTGGCGCATCCTCGGCCGTCCCATCGTCGACGGCGGCTACATCGCCGGCACCATCATCAAGCCCAAGCTGGGCCTGCGCCCCGAGCCCTTTGCCGAGGCGGCCTACCAGTTCTGGCTGGGGGGTGACTTCATCAAAAACGACGAGCCCCAGGGCAACCAGGTGTTCGCCCCCATGAAGAAGGTCATGCCGCTGGTGGCCGACGCCATGAAGCGCGCACAGGACGAGACCGGCGAGGCCAAGCTGTTCTCGGCCAACATCACCGCCGACGACCATTCGGAAATGATTGCTCGCGGTGAATACATCCTCGAGACTTTCGGCGAGTTCGCCGACCACGTCGCCTTCCTGGTGGACGGCTACGTCGGCGGTCCGGGCATGGTGACCACCGCCCGCCGCTGGTTCCCCAACCAGTACCTGCACTATCACCGTGCCGGTCACGGTGCCGTGACCTCGCCCAACTCCAACCGCGGCTACACCGCCTACGTGCTGGCCAAGATGTCGCGCCTGCAGGGGGCCTCGGGCATCCACGTCGGCACCATGGGCTACGGCAAGATGGAAGGCGACAAGGACGACCGCGCCATCGCCTACATCATCGAGCGTGACGAGTACCAGGGCCCGGTCTATCACCAGAAGTGGTACGGCATGAAGCCCACCACCCCGATCATCTCCGGCGGCATGAACGCCCTGCGCCTGCCCGGCTTCTTCGAGAACCTGGGCCACGGCAACGTCATCAACACCGCCGGCGGCGGTTCCTACGGCCACATCGACAGCCCGGCAGCCGGCGCCATCTCCCTGCGCCAGGCCTACGAGTGCTGGAAGGCCGGCGCCGATCCCATCGAGTGGGCCAAGGAGCACAAGGAATTCGCCCGTGCCTTCGAGTCCTTCCCACACGATGCCGACGCCCTGTACCCGGGCTGGCGCGAGAAGCTGGGCGTGAGCGCCGCTCACAAGTAAGCACGGCTTGCTCGACCGACGAAAGAGCCCCCCTTTGCGGGGGGCTTTTTCTTCATGCCACCACGGTGACATGAAGAAAAGGCAACCACCCGAACACGGATACCGACCATGAGCGATACCGACCAGTACCTGATCCGCCAGGAACCTTTCTATCAGCCGCAGGCCGACGAGGTGCTGCTCTACGAGGCCGCCTATGAGGAACGCCTGCCGGTGATGATCAAGGGGCCGACCGGCTGCGGCAAGTCGCGCTTCGTCGAGTACATGGCCTGGAAACTGGGCCGCCCGCTGATCACCGTGGCCTGCAACGAGGACATGACCGCCTCCGACCTGGTCGGCCGCTACCTGCTGGATGCCGACGGCACCCGCTGGCTGGACGGCCCGCTCACCGTGGCCGCGCGCATCGGCGCCATCTGCTACCTGGACGAGATCGTCGAGGCCCGGCAGGACACCACCGTGGTCATCCACCCGCTCACCGACCACCGCCGCACCCTGCCACTGGACAAGAAGGGCGAACTGGTCGAGGCACACCCCGACTTCCAGCTGGTCATCTCCTACAACCCCGGCTACCAGTCGCTGATGAAGGACCTCAAGCAGTCCACCAAGCAGCGCTTCTCGGCCATGACCTTCGACTATCCCGATGCCACCCTGGAGGCCGAGATCGTCGCCCGCGAGACCGGTACCGATGGCCAGATCACCGAAAAGCTGGTGCAGATTGCGCACACCGCACGCAACCTCAAGGGACACGGCCTGGACGAAGGCATCTCCACCCGCCTGCTGGTCTATGCCGCTCGCCTGATCGCGCGCGGCATCGCCCCGCCGCGTGCCTGCCGCATGGCGCTGGTAGCCCCGATCACCGACGACGAGGACATCCGTTCGACCCTGCACCACGCCATCGACGCCGTCTTTGCCTGATTTCTTTCTTCACCACAAAGAACACAAAGGACACAAAGACGACGATTGCCAGGCACGAATCCGAGCGCTCCTCCACCAACCCAGCCTGCGTGTTCTTCGTGTCCTTCGTGGTTACCTCATGCGACCATGAACGAAACTGAAATCAAGGCCTATCGCCAGCGGCTCAACTGCAGCTTCGAACAGATCGACCACGTCTTCGAGGCCTGTATCGAGGACGCCCTGGCCAGCCTGTCACCGGAGGGCGTGAGCGCCTACCTCGACGGCGCCACCCTGGTCTGCCTGACCGGCCGCGGTGTCGAACCGGTGCTCAGCTATCTGGAAGAGATGCCGGGGATGATACGCCGCCTGGGCGACGAATCGTTGCTGGAGACGGTGGCACAGACTGCCTGGAAGCTGTCGCGCAACGCCAACGGCCGTTCCATCCCCATGTTCCTGCAGACCCTGGGCGAGGTCTCGCGGCGGCTCACCAGCGCCGACCTGCTGCGCAACTACTGCGAACTGGTGCTCGACTTCATGCGCCGCACCAGCGGCTCGATCCACGGCAACCAGAACGCCACTCTCCCCAGCCCCTCGCTCAACGACCTGCTCGAGCGCATGCCGCAACTGCTCCACGAGCTGTCCTGCCAGGGGCTACGCAACTGGATCGAATACGGCCTGCAGCACTACCCGAACCACCCCGAGCGGCAGCGCGACTACTTCTGCCTGCAATCGGCCGACAGCCGCGCCGTGCTGCACCGTGAGCGCCACGGCACCCTGTTCATCGACCACGAGCGCAAGCTGCATCTCTACCTCCAGGCGTTGTGGAACACCGACGACCTGCTGGTGCCCTACTCCAGCGCCTTCGACCAGCTGCGCAAGCCTATGCCCTACTACGACGATCGCGGCATCCGTGTGCCCGATGTCTACGACGACCTGGTAGCAGACGCGGGCAGCCCCCCCTCCAACTCCCCCCCGCACGGCGGGGGGGAGAGCGAAGGCCGCCCTCCTGCGGGAGGGGTTGTCATATCGGGATTGGACCGCTATCGCGCCCTGCTCGCGCACATCGCGGCGCACAAGCGCTGGAGCACGCCCATCGTGGCCGACAACTACAGCCCCTTCCAGCGCGTCGCCATCGAGACCTTCGAAGACTGCCGCATCGAGCAACTGGCGATGCGCGAATACCCGGGCCTGCGCCGCCTGTGGCTGGCCCTGCACCCGAAGCCGGCAGAGGATGCCTGCGACCCCGAGAACGAGTCCTGCATCCGCCACCGCCTGGCGATGTTCTCGCGCGCCACCCTCGACCCGGATCACGGCTACCGCAATCCCGACCTGCTGGAGTTCCTGGCGCGTTTCCATGAGCTGCTGGCCGATTCCGACAGCTCCACCCAGGACATGGCCGGGCTGGCCATCGCCTACATCGCGCGCACCCGGCGCCAGGCCGATCTGTCACCGAAGGTACACTTCACCGACACCGAGGTGGACTACCGCGACGACAACCGGCACCTGTGGATCTTCATCGAGGAAGGCGACGAGGAGGAGCAGTTCGACGAGGAACGCCGCCCCCAGGATACCGAGGAGACCGACCGCCTGCCGCCGCGGCACTACCCGGAATGGGACTACCAGGCCAAGACCTACCGCCCCGACTGGGTGAGCCTGTACGAGGCCCTGCACCCTTCCGCCGACCCGGCCTACATCGATGAACTGCTGGCACGCCACCGCGGCCTGGCCAAGCAGCTCCGGCAACTGCTCGACCGCATCAAGCCCCAGCAGTACGTGCGCGTGCGCTACCAGGAGGACGGCAGCGAACTGGACCTGGACGTAGCCATCCGCTCGCTGATCGACTTCAAGGGTGGCGCGCAGCCGGACCCGCGCATCAACATGAGCCACCGCCACGACGGCCGCGATATCGCCGTGACCCTGCTGCTGGACCTGTCCGAGTCGCTCAACACCGTGCCCGAGGGCGCCGACCGCAGCATCCTGCAGCTCAGCCAGGAGGCGGTCTCCCTGCTGGCCTGGGCCATCGAGCACCTAGGCGACGAGTTCGCCATTGCCGGCTTCAACTCCGATACCCGCCATGAGGTGCGCTACCAGCACATCAAGGGCTTCAGCGAACACTGGGACGACACCGTCAAGGCGCGCCTGGCGGCCATGCGTGCCGGTTTTTCCACGCGCATGGGCGCGGCCATGCGACACGCCGCGCACTACCTGGCCCCGCGCAAGGCCGACAAGAAGCTGCTGTTGATCCTCACCGACGGTGAACCGCACGACATCGACGAACAGGACCCTCGCCAGCTCATCGAGGACGCCCGTCGCGCAGTCCATGAACTGGACCAGCAGGGCATCTTCACCTTCTGCGTCAACCTCGACCCGCGTGCCGACGACTATGTACAAGACATCTTCGGCCAGGCCTATACTGTCATCGACCGGGTCGAACGCCTGCCCGAGAAACTCCCCCGCCTGTTCCTCAGCCTGACCCGGTAGCATAAATTGAAACTTATGTTTCACATCAGAAACTCTGAGTTCATTTTATGCATAACCTCTCCCATACTCTGGATCAATCCTGAGTGATTTACTCGGATTGCCACCCGAAAACCATGTGGGTTCTCGGACGCCCCGGCGTCCGCAACCCCCAGTAACCCAGACCCTCTGGAGAGGACTACCAATGGCCAAGACATACCAAGCGGGCGTAAAAGAGTACCGCGAAACCTACTGGGAACCCGATTACACTCCGCGCGAGAGCGACGTGCTGGCATGCTTCAAGATCACCCCGCAACCGGGCGTGCCGCGTGAAGAAGCCGCTGCCGCTGTGGCCGCCGAGTCGTCGACCGGCACCTGGACCACCGTGTGGACCGACCTGCTCACCGACCTCGAGTACTACAAGGGCCGCGCCTACGCCATCGAGGATGTCCCGGGTGACGATGAAGCCTTCTACGCCTTCATCGCCTACCCGATGGGCCTGTTCGAGGAAGGCTCCATTGTCAATATGTTCACCTCCATCGTGGGTAACGTGTTCGGCTTCAAGGCCGTGCGCGCCCTGCGACTGGAAGACGTGCGCTTCCCGCTGTGGTTCGTGACCACCTGCCCGGGACCGCCGCACGGCATCCAGGTCGAGCGCGACAAGATGGACAAGTACGGCCGTCCGCTGCTGGGCTGCACCATCAAGCCCAAGCTGGGCCTGTCCGCCAAGAACTATGGCCGCGCCGTGTACGAGTGCCTGCGCGGCGGTCTGGACTTCACCAAGGACGACGAGAACGTCAACTCCCAGCCCTTCATGCGCTGGCGTGATCGCTTCCTGTTCTGCCAGGAAGCCATCGAGAAGGCCGAGGCCGAGACCGGCGAGCGCAAGGGTCACTATCTGAACGTGACCGCTCCCACCGTCGAGGAGATGTTCAAGCGTGCCGAGTTCGCCAAGGAGATCGGCACCCCGATCATCATGTCCGACTACCTGACCCTCGGCTGGGCCGCACACCAGTCGCTGTCCAAGTGGTGCCGCGACAATGGCCTGCTGCTGCACGTCCACCGCGCCATGCACGGCGTAATCGACCGCAACCCCAACCACGGCATCAACTTCCGCGTGCTGACCAAGATGCTGCGCGCCATGGGCGGTGACCACCTGCACTCCGGCACCGTGGTCGGCAAGCTCGAAGGTGACCGCGCAGCCACCCTGGGCTGGATCGACCTGATGCGCGATTCCTATATCAAGGAAGACCGCTCGCGCGGCATCTTCTTCGATCAGGACTGGGGTCGCATGCCCGGCGTCCTGCCCGTTGCCTCCGGCGGTATCCACGTCTGGCACATGCCGGCGCTGGTCACCATCTTCGGCGACGACTCCGTGCTGCAGTTCGGCGGCGGCACCCTGGGCCACCCCTGGGGCAACGCAGCCGGCGCCGCAGCGAACCGCGTCGCCCTGGAGGCCTGCGTGCAGGCGCGCAACGAGGGTCGCGAACTCGAAAAGGAAGGCAAGGACATCCTCACCAATGCCGCCAAGCACAGCCCCGAGCTCAAGATGGCGATGGAAACCTGGAAAGAGATCAAGTTCGAGTTCGAAACCGTGGACAAGCTGGACGTGGCGCACAAGTAATCGCCGTCCACGTCACAGAGCAATCAAGAGGAATATCTCATGAGCAACGAAGTTCAAGACTACGCATCCCGGCTTTCGGATCCGAACAGCCGCAAGATGGGCACCTTCTCGTACATCCCCGTGATGACCGAGGAGCAGATCCGCAAGCAGGTGCAGTACATCGTCGACCAGGGCTGGAACCCGGCCATCGAGCACACCGAGCCCGAGTACGCCTCGAGCCACTACTGGTACATGTGGAAGCTGCCGATGTTCGGCGAGACCGACGTCGACCGCATCCTCGAGGAAATCGAGCTGTGCAAGAAGGCCAACCCGAACAACCACGTTCGGCTGGTCGGCTACGACAACTACAAGCAGACCCAGGGCGCCAACATGGTGATCTACAAGGCGCCGCTGGACGAGAAGAAGCTGGAGAAGATGGAAATCGCCTCCACCGTGAAGCACTATGTGAAGGCCCACCGGTAAGCTTCCGGCTTCTCGCCTGAACGGGTGCGGGCCTCGGCCCGCACCCTCCCCCCCTCCGGGGGGTTTCGAGAGCCTTCCTGCGGGACGGCTCCCGAAACGCCCTCTTCCTCAACAGATCCAGCGGCATGAGGTAGCCATCATGACTGATGTCAACAAAGACGACTTTCTGATCAAAGAAAAACCCTACTACCGTCCGGTCGCCGACGAGGTCGAGCGCTACCAGGCAGCCTACGGTGTACGCATGCCCGTCATGCTCAAAGGCCCGACCGGTTGCGGCAAGTCGCGCTTCGTCGAGTACATGGCCTGGAAGCTGCAAAAGCCGCTGATCACCGTGGCCTGCAACGAAGACATGACCGCCTCCGACCTGGTCGGCCGCTTCCTGCTCGATATCAACGGCACCAAGTGGCAGGACGGTCCGCTCACCATTGCTGCGCGTATCGGCGCCATCTGCTACCTCGACGAGGTGGTCGAAGCCCGCCAGGACACCACCGTGGTCATCCACCCGCTCACCGACCACCGGCGCGAGCTGCCGCTGGAGAAGAAGGGCGAACTGGTCAAGGCCCACCCGGACTTCCAGATCGTCATCTCCTACAACCCGGGCTACCAGTCGATGATGAAGGACCTCAAGCAGTCGACCAAGCAGCGCTTCGGCGCCATGAGCTTCGACTATCCCGCCCCCGAGGTCGAGAAGGAGATCATCGCCCACGAGGCCGACGTGGATGACGCCACCGCCGAGAAGCTGGTACAGATCGCCCAGCGTTCGCGCAACCTCAAGGGCCACGGCCTGGACGAAGGCATGTCCACCCGCCTGCTCATCTACGCCGGCCAACTCATCGCTCAGGGCATCCCCGCGGCCAACGCCTGCCAGATGGCGCTGGTCGAGCCGCTGACCGACGACCCCGACATGCGCGACACCCTGGAGGCAGCCGTCGCCACCTTCTTCGGCTGAACGGCATCTGGCGGCCGCCGCACGCGGTATCCGCCCCAGCATTCCAACCGGGAGCACGCGAGGTACAAGGGTTATGAGCGTCAATCTCGATGATTACCGCGAAGAGCTGGTTGCTGCGGCGCCGGAACTGGCCGACACGCTGGAGGGAACCTTCCACGAGGCGGCCCGCCTCATGTCACCGGCCGGCCTGCAGGACTACATGGACGGCGCCCGCGGCATGGTCAATCTCGGCAAGGGCCCGGCGCTGATCACCACCTGGCTCGACGAAGTCCCGCTGGTCGCCCGCGAGTGCGGCGAGGACGTGGTACGCGACATCGCCACCGCCGTGCTCAAACTCGCCTCGATGGTCTCGGGCGAGGTGCTGGTGTTGATGCTCTCCACCCTGCCCACCGCTGCACGGCGGCTGGGTGACCCCGACCTGCTGCGTGCCTACCTGCAACTGCTGCACCGGCTGGTGGCACGCGCCCCGCGTGGCCTTCGCCCCATGCTCGGCGCACTCGACGAGCTGCTCTCCAAGCTCACCCTCTCGGGCCTGCGCCGTTGGGTGGACTTCGGCGCCGAGGCCTACCGCCGTGACCTGCCCAAGCAGGCGGCCTACTTCGGGCTCGAGAGCGAAGACTCCAAGGCAGTATTGCAACAGGAGCGCAAGGGCACCCTGTTCATCGACGAGCAGCGCCGTCTCAACATGTACCTGCGCGCCTTCTGGGCCCGCGATTTCTTCCTGCGCCCCACCGCGGCTGATCATCTGGGCTTCCGTCCCTTCATCGAGAACCACGCGATGCACCTGCCCGATGCGGTGGACGATGTAGGCAAAGTCAGCGGTCACGAGTTCTACCGGGCGATGTGCGCACACATGGCCTCGCACATGGTCTACACGTTCGAGCCGCTGAGTGCCGAAGCACTGTCGCCCGCGCAGCAGTACTTCATCGGCTTCTTCGAGGACGCCCGGGTCGAATACTGCGCGATCCACGAGTTCCCCGGCATGAAGACGCTGTGGCGCGCCCTGATGCCCGAACCCGGTGCGCACCAGTACGAACACGCCACCATGACGCTGCTCGAACGCATCGCGCTGGCGCTGCTCGATGCCGGAACCTCCACGGGCGATGCCGACGTCGACGCCATCGTGACGCGTTTCCACGAGGGCATCACCGAGAACATGGACAACCCGAAGTTTTCCATGGACCTCGGCCTCGAGCTGTTCCACCTGTTGTCCACCCGCCGCGAAGTGCCCAGTCTGCGCGTGCTCGAGGGGCTGAACATCCCCTACCGCGACGACAACCGCTTCCTCTGGATGGCCGAGGAATTCAGCTGGGAGCAGAGCACCGCCTACCTGCCCGACCATATGCGCCAGGTCCGCAAGCACGTCAGCGTCATGGAGATGGTCAACGAGGTCGAGGTGGAGACCGCCGGCGACGACGCCCAGGAGATCTGGGTGCTCTCCAGCGAGCTGTTCCCCTACGAGGACGAAGGCGTCTCCTACAACGAGATGGAGGGCAAGGAACCGGTCTCCGAGCCCTTCCACTACCCCGAGTGGGACTACCACGTGCAACTTCACCGCCCGGCCTGGGCCACGGTGTTCGAGCGCCGGCAGGGCCGCGGCGATCCCGACCTGATCGACAACGTGCTCACCGAGCACAAGGGCGTGAGCCACCGCATCAAGCAGATCATCGACCGTCTGCGTCCGCAGGGCGTCTCGCGCCAGCGCCGCCTCGAGGACGGCGACGAACTCGACATCAATGCCGCTGTCGATGCCATGGTGACCCTGCGCATCGGCCTCCAGCCGGACATGCGCATCACCATGCGCAACGTCATCAACCGACGCGACTTGGCGGTGCTCATTCTGCTGGACCTGTCCGAATCGACCAACGAAACGGTACGTGGCTCGGAAAAGACCGTGCTCGAACTCACCCGCGAGGCCTGCGCGCTGGTGTCCACCGCCATCGAGGGCATTGGTGACCCCTACGCCATCCACGGCTTCGCTTCCGACGGCCGCCACGACGTGCAGTACTACCGCTTCAAAGACTTCGACCAGCGCCTCGACGAAGACGTCAAGAGCCGGCTTGCCGGGATGAAGGGCGGACTCTCCACACGCATGGGCGCAGCCATGCGGCACGCCGGCTGGCACCTCATGCAGCGCCCCGAAAAGCACAAGCTGCTGCTGATCGTCACCGACGGCGAACCGGCCGACATCGACGAGCGCGATCCGCAGTACCTGCGCATGGACGCCAAGAAGGCGACCGAAGAGCTGCGCCGCAACGGGGTGCTCAGCTACTGCCTCACGCTGGATCCGGAAGCCGACCGCTACGTGTCGCGCATCTTCGGCGCCACCAACTACACCATCATCGACAACGTGAAACGCCTGCCGGAGAAACTGCCGACGCTGTTCGCCAGCCTCACGCGCTGAGACCATGAGCCGGCGCCTCCAGGGCATTCCAGTATTCGCGGCGCGGGACGACGCAGTCCCCGCCCGGACCTACAACCTCTGGCGGCGCGCACGCATGCGCCGCGCGCTGCCGTTGCGGTTGCGGCTGCCAGGACTCAAGGAAATGGGCCTGATCCTCGACCCCGATGCCTGGATCGTGGTCGACGGCAACCGCTCGGACGTGCCGGTGCTCGCCTGGGTGCACTTCCAGGACCGGCACCGCGATGCACTGCACACACCGGTGCCCTGCACACTCCACTATTACCACTTCATGGCGAGCGGCCTGCGCGGCGAAGTGCTCGCCCTGATGGAGAAGGAGCTCGAACGCCAGCTCAGACGACGGCGGGTTCCGATCGGCGATCTGTGATGCCAGGGGGATCGATCACCCGTAACGACAACCACAGGAGACCTACCATGCCGCTGGTTGCCATGAAAGACATGCTTGACCACGCCTACCGGCACCGTTATGCCGTCGGTGCCTTCGACCTGGTGAGTCTCGACTTCCTCGACGCCATCGTACAGGCGGCCGAACAGAGCCGCGCACCGGTCATCCTCAGCCTGGCCGAATCGCATTTCGACTACTTCGACTTTGAACTGGCAATGCCGGCTGTCGAGGCCGCCGCGCGGCGCGCCTCGGTGCCGGTAGCCATCCACCTCGACCACGGCCACAGCCTCGAATCGGCAGTGCGTGGCATCAACCTCGGTTGCAACGGCGTCATGGTCGATGCCTCACACTATCCGCTCGACGAGAACATCGCCCGCTCCCGGAAGGTGGTGGACATGGCTCACGGCTGCGGCGTGCCGGTGGAAGGCGAGCTGGGCTATATCCCGGGGGTGGAAGGCGAAGACGCCGAACGCCACCCGGGCGAAATTCGCTACACCACGGTCGAGGAGGCCCGACGCTACGTCGAGGAAACCGGCGTGGACTTCCTTGCGGTATCCATCGGCACGGTGCACGGCCGAATGCGCGGCGAACCGAAGCTCGACTTCGATCGACTGGCCGAGATCGACCGGGCGCTGGGCATTCCGCTGGTCATCCACGGTGGCACCGGTTTGACCGACAACCAGTTCCGGCGCCTGATCGAGCACGGGGTCACCAAGATCAACTACTACACTGCCCTGTCTGACGCCGCGGCGCGGCGCATCGCAGAGAACGGCGAGCAGGGCGTGAACAGCGGCTACACCGGCTGGGTAGCCGGCGTACGCAACGCCATCGCCACCGAGGTCGAACGCTGCATTCGGCTGTGGGGCTCGGCCGATCGCGCCGACGCGGTGCTCGCCAAGGCTTCGCCCTGGGACCCGGTCGAACACTTGATCGTCTACAACGTGAAAGGGCTGGACGAGGCCGGCGTACAGGCGATGATGGCCGAAGGTCGCCGGGTATTGTCGAAGATCCCCGGCGTGCGCGAGGTATTCACCGGCCAGGCCGTGAAGGAAGACGCCAGCTACCGCTATACCTGGCTGGTGCGCTTCTGTCATCCGGCGGTAATCGACAGCTACCGCGATCACCCGGAGCACGTCGCCTTCGCCGACCGCTACTTCCGGCCGGTGGCCAGCGAACGCATCAGCATCGACTACCGGCAGGTCCGCTGAACATCGGAGTGGCCGAGCGCGGTCGCCCTCAATCCTCGTCCACCGGCGGCTCCCAGCCGTCGGCGCGCGCACGCTCCAGCGCCGGGCCGTGGATGCGCGCGTGTCGCTCGCGCAACTCCGGCGGCAGCCCGGACACCAGCATGCCGTACTGCTCCCAGGTCCGGGAGACCTCCTCATAGAGGTCCTCGAGCTTGCGCATCGGCCAGCCAGCGCAGGTCTCGCCTTCGCCGATCAGCCCGAACACCTGGGCATCACGAATGATCTTGGCGGTATCACTCATCGGACCGAGCGGATCGGCCTCGATTCCCGGGTAGATCTTGTTCATCTGGCGTTCTCCGAACCGCAGGGATGCCCAATTCTACAACAGGGAGGATGCCGCTCAGCGCCGGCGGCCTCGTCCCTTGCCGCGACCTCGCGGACCGCGATCCGGCCCGACCCGCAACAGCGAGCCACCGACTTCCTTGCCATCGAGCGCGGCGATAGCGGCGCGTGCCTCGTGGCCTTCCATTTCGATGATGGCAAAGCCCCGGCAGTCGCCAGTAAACATATCCCTCGTCATCTTCAGCGAGCGGACAATGCCGAATTCAGTAAACAAGGCCTTCAACGCCTCTTCGGTCATGGAGCGCGGCAGGCCGCGCACGGAGAGTGCAATCACAGGATTCTCCCGGGTGACGGATACGAAAAAGGCGGCCTGCTGGCCGCCTTTCGGTCACTGGCTAACTGATCGCTCAGACGGCGATCACGTTCTCCGCCTGCGGCCCCTTGGCTCCCGCCACCTCATCAAACTCGACGCGCTGACCTTCTTCTAGCGAACGGTGGCCTTCACCGACGATGGAACGGAAGTGGACGAACAGATCCTTGCCCGACTCACGCTCGATGAAGCCATAGCCCTTGGCGCTGTCGAACCATTTTACGGTACCGGTTTGTTTTGCAGACATTGCTGATTCCTCTCTGGAATAAATTTGAAAGACCCAACCTGAACCTCAGGCGGGGGTTAACCACGAATCCTGACGAACACTCGGAATTCGGATCGGATGTAACAGCGAGGAAACAGACGAAACGGGAAGCGAGATGTAACGAAGGAAGATCATGTGCGGTGCACAATAACAGGCCGCGACCTGTCCCACAAGCGATATTTTCTTCGCACCAGCATTTTGCACGCAGGAACACCTTGGCATTTACCGTCCCCGTGCACACAAAGGGGGTTCTCCCGGGATCGACCGGAGAGCTCGCCGTGGCCGCTATAATGCGGCCTTTTCATTCGAACAAACGGAGCGAGCCATGCGTTTCCATCTGCATAACCTGCGTGGCGACATCTATGGTGGCATCACCGCCGCGGTGGTGGCGCTGCCCCTGGCGATGGCCTTTGGCGTGGCCTCGGGGCTCGGTCCGATCGCCGGCCTGTACGGGGCCATCGCCGTGGGTTTCTTTGCTGCCGTGTTCGGTGGCACCGATCCGCAGGTGTCCGGTCCCACCGGACCCATGACGGTGGTGATGGGCGCCATTGTCGCCGAACATGCACAGAACCTGCCCGAGGCCTTTGCCATCGTGTTCCTCGGTGGGCTGTTGCAGATCGCCTTCGGCATGTTGCGCCTCGGCCGCTATATCGCCTATACACCGTACTCGGTCGTCTCCGGCTTCATGACCGGCATCGGGGTCATCATCATTGTCATCGAGACCCTGCCCTTCATCGGTCATCCCACCGCTGCTGGCGGGCCGGTGGGCACCTTGCAGACCTGGCTGCACCTTCAAGGTGAGGTCAATACCGACGCCCTGCTGCTGGGGGTGTTCGGGCTGGGCATGGTGGTGTTCTGGCCGGAACGCCTGGCCCGCCTGCTGCCATCGCCCCTGGCCGCACTGATCGCCGGCTCGCTGCTCGCCACCTTCGTACTCACCGATGCCCCCATCATCGGCGAGGTGCCCACCGGCCTGCCCGAGCTGCAACTGCCGGCGCTGTCCTTGGAGGGACTGCCACGCATCCTGCAACCGGCCTTCATTCTCGCCCTGCTCGGCTCGATCGACAGCCTGCTGACCTCGCTGGTGGCCGATTCGATCACCCGCGACCGGCACGATTCCGACCGCGAGCTCATCGGCCAGGGCATCGGCAACATGGCAGCCGGCCTGGTTGGTGGCCTGCCGGGCGCGGGCGCCACCATGCGCACCGTGGTCAATGTACGCGCCGGCGGGCGCACCCCGCTCTCCGGGGCGCTGCATGCGCTGGTGCTGCTGGCCCTGGTGCTGGGCCTGGGGCCACTGGCCGAACACATACCCCATGCCATCCTGGCCGCCATCCTGCTCAAGGTCGGCTGGGACATCATCGACTGGGGCTACCTGAAGCGTCTGAAGCGCGCACCGCGCGACAAGGCCTTCGTGATGCTGGTAACCCTGTTGCTGACCGTGTTCGTCGATCTCATCACGGCGGTAGCGGTGGGCCTGATCCTGGCCGGCTTCATCACCGCACGCTGGAATGCGGAAGAAGAACTCAAGGGCATCGCGCACCTGGCCTCCCCCGACGATGCCGAGGATCACCAACTGAGCACGGCAGAACGCGAGGCGCTGCGTGAGGCCCAGGGCAAGGTCGCCCTGGTCCGCCTGCGCGGGCGCTTCTCCTACGCCTCGGCGCGCGAACTGGTGCGCCGCGCCAGCACGGTGGACAGCGACATTGCGCACGGCGCGGTGATCTACGACTTCACCGACGCTACCCGTCTGGATACCAGCGCGGCGTTGGCGGTCGAGGAACTGCTGCTCATTGCCGAGGAAGCCGGCATCGCCTGCGTGATCTGCGGCTTGAGCGGGGAGGCAGAGCAAACGCTGAAGGATTTGCGCGTGCTCGACAAGATCGCCCCCTCGCGGGTCCTCGCCGAGCGGAGGCAAGCCATCGCCCTGGCCTGTGAACTGGCAGGCAACCGGCCCCAAGGGTAGAATTGGTGGTTTTTCCTGGAAGTGCAGACGTTCTGGCGGCATGAGCAAGACCTATCCCTACCCCATCGCGCGCATCGGCCTGATCGGCGGCGGCCAGCTTGGACGCATGCTGGTCAAGGCGGCCAAGCGGCTCGGCTGTACCACTGTGGTGCTCGACCCGGTGGAAGACTCTCCAGCCGGGCAGATCGCCACCCGTCAGATCGTCGGCGGCTACCACGACGCGGACCGAATCCGCGAGCTGGCCGCTGATTGCGACGTGCTCACCTTCGAGCTGGAGGCCATCGACGCCGATACCCTGGCCGAGCTGGAAGCCGAGGGCCACCCGGTGCACCCCTCGGCAGCCGTGCTCAAGACCATCCAGGACAAGCTGGTGCAGAAACGCTTTCTGCGCGACCACGGCATCCCCACCTCGCCCTTCGAGGCCGCCGACACGCCCACGGCCGATCAGTTCGCCGCCTTCGGCTACCCGCTGGTGCAGAAGGCACGCACCGGCGGCTACGACGGGCGCGGCGTGGTGGTCATGCACGGTCCAGAGGACTTCGAACAACACCTGCCGGTGCCCTCGCTGATCGAGGGCTTCGTCGAGGCCGACAAGGAGATCGCGGTGCTGGTGGCGCGCAACACCCACGGCGAGGTGAAGACCTACCCGCCGGTGGAGATGTGTTTCCGTCCCGGCGAGAACGTACTCGATCTGCTGCTCGCGCCCGCCAACATCGACGACGACATCCGCACCGAGGCCGAAGCCATTGCAGTACGCACCGTCGAGGCGCTCGACGGCGTGGGCATCTTCGGCATCGAGATGTTCATCGACCGCAAGGGCGAAGTGCTGGTCAACGAGATTGCGCCGCGCACCCACAATTCCGGCCACCACACCATTGAGGCCAATGCCACCGACCAGTTCGAGCAGCACCTGCGCGCCATCCTCGGGCTGCCGCTGGGCAGCACCGAGACGCTCAGCCCGGCGGCCATGCTCAACTTGTTGGGCGCCCCCGGCGAGAGCGGTCGACCGGTGATCCGCGGCCTGGAAGAGACGCTGGCCATCCCCGGCGTGTGCCTGCACCTCTACGGCAAGGCCAGGACCACCCCCTTCCGCAAGATGGGGCACATCACCATCCTCGACCACGACACCGCCGCCGCAAAGGCCAAGGCCCTGCGCGTGCGTGACACCATCGAAATCGGCGCGGAGGAATCGCCATGACAGACATCGCCGTCGGCATCATCATGGGCAGCGACTCGGACCTGCCGGTCATGCAGGGAGCGGCCGAGCTGCTCGACGAACTGGGCGTCCCCTACGAGATGACCATCGTCTCGGCACACCGCACACCGAAGCGCCTGTACGACTATGCTGCCAGCGCCGAGCAGCGCGGGCTGAAAGTGATCATCGCCGGGGCCGGCGGAGCAGCCCACCTGCCCGGCATGGCCGCCGCCATCACCCCGCTGCCGGTAATCGGTGTGCCGGTGAAGTCCTCGGCACTCTCGGGCGAAGACTCGCTGCTGTCCATCGTGCAGATGCCGCCCGGCGTCCCCGTGGCCACGGTGGCCATCAACGGCGCGAAGAACGCTGCCATCCTCGCCGCCCAGATGCTCGCCATCGCCGATCACGCGCTGGCCCAGCGCGTGCGCGACTACAAGCAGGCACTCGAACAGATGGTGCTCGACAAGGTCGCCGCCTGGGAGAAGGACGGACCGCACTTCGCCGGACGCTGAAGCATCGACCTGAGACTCGGTCTGCCCTGCCCCTGCAGTCGGCCCGAAGGCCAGCCTACGGTGAGCAGTTCCCGCGTTCTGCCGATCGGGCTGTGGGTCGAGCTTCAGCCCGACACCTCTCCTAGGGCATGAAGATCCCCCCCAGGACACAAACGGCAACTCCCCGCCCCGACTTCCTCGCCTCGACACGAAATGTTATAAAGTTGCAAATTCACCGTCTCGCGCCCATGTCCTCCCTGCTCTCCCGCCTGCTGAGTCTGTTGATCGCACTGCTGCCGATGTCGCTGTCGGCCGCCTGGACAGTGCATGCCAGCGTGCCGCCAATCGCCGCGCTGGCAGCTGAGGTGGGCGGGGCGCATGTCCAGACATTCAGCCTGCTGCGGCCGGGCGACAACCCGGTGACCTTCGCCCCCACGCCCCGCCAGTTGCTGGCGCTGGCAGACAGCGACCTGTACCTGCGTGCCGGCCTGCCCTTCGAGCGCACCTGGATGACCCGGTTGCGCCAGGTGAACTCGCGCATGCGGGTGGTGGATGTGCGCGAGGGCGTCGCGGCCACGCCGCTGCATCATGCACATGGCGCGCATGTGCAGAGGCCCGATCCGCACCTCTGGAGCGACCCGCTGGCGGCGATCCACATCGCCGACAATATCCGCCGGGTGCTCAGCGAGCTGGACCCGGCGCATGCCGACGACTACCGGCGCGGCTTCGAGGCAACGCAACGACGCTTGCAGCGGCTCGACCGCTGGATCCGCGCACGGCTACGCCAGCGCCATGCCGACAGCTTCCTGGTCTATCACCCGGCCTGGGGCTATTTCGCCCGCCGTTACGGGCTGAACCAACTGGCCATCGAGCACGAGGGCAAACAGGGCGGCGCGCGCTGGCTGACCGGCCTGATCGAGCGCGCGCGCCGCAAAGGTATCCGCGTAGTGCTGATCCAGCCACAGTTCGACCATCGCCAGGCCGAGCAGATCGCCCGCGCCATCGGCGCCCGCCTGGTGACCATCGACCCGCTGGCCGCCGACCAGCAGAGCGAGCTGCGTCGCCTGGTCGAAGCACTGACGGAGACGGCATCGTGAACCCGGTGATCGAACTGCGGGGCGTCGGCTTCACCTATGGCGCCGAGCCGGTGCTCGAGGACATCGACCTGGCGGTGCGCGAACGCGAGTTCCTGGGCATCGTCGGTCCCAACGCGGGCGGCAAGAGTACCCTGCTCAAGCTGATCCTGGGTCTGCTCACGCCCGATCACGGCCAGCTCCACGTGCTCGGCGGCACGCCACGCGCCACCCGGCACCTGCTGGGTTACGTGGCGCAGCACCCGGGCTTCTCCCGCGACTTTCCCATCAGCGTGCGCCAGGTGGTGGAGCTGGGACTGCTCGGTCGCCGCGAACACGGGGGGCCACTCGCCTCACTGCTGCCCGCACGCCTGAACGCCGACGAACGGGCGCGGGTGGCGCAGGCGCTCGACGAAGTCGAAGCCGGCGACCTCGCCACCCGCCAGATCGGCAGCCTCTCGGGCGGTCAGTTGCAGCGCGTACTGCTGGCGCGCGCCCTGGTATCCCGGCCACGCATCCTGCTGCTGGATGAACCCACCGCCAACGTGGACCAACGTGCCGAAGGCGAGATCTTCGACCTGCTGAAGCGGCTCAACGAACGCATGACCATCCTGGTGGTGTCGCACGACATCGCCTTCGTTTCCAGCTATGTCACCCGGGTGGCCTGCATCAACCGTACCCTGGTCTGCCACCCCACTACCGCCATCGACGCCAAGCTGTTGCACGAGCTCTACGGCGACAAGGTCCGCATGGTGGCCCACGAGCACACGACATGAGCGAGTTCTTTCAGGCCCTGTTGCACTACCAGTTCCTGCAATACGCCCTGATCGCCGGCGTACTGGCCGCCATCGGCTGCGGGCTGATGGGCCCCTACGTGGTGGTGCGGCGCATCGGTTTCATCGCCGGCGGCATCGCCCACTCGGTGCTGGGCGGCATGGGCGTGGCGCTGTACTTCGGGGCCGACCCGCTGGCCGGGGCCCTGGTTGCCGCGGTGCTCTCGGCGCTGCTGATCGGCTGGGTGCGCCTGCACTGGCACACCGGCGAGGACATCCTCATCGGCGCACTCTGGGCCATCGGCATGGCCATCGGCATCCTGTTCATCTCGCGCATCCCCGGCTACCAGGCCGACCTGGTGAGCTACCTGTTCGGCAACATCCTACTGGTACCCGAGCGCGAACTCTGGTTCATGGGCGCGCTCGATGCCATCCTGCTGCTGGTGGTACTGGTGTGGCACCGGCAGATCCTGGCGGTGGTGTTCGACGAGGAATACGCACGCCTGCGCGGGCTGCCGGTCACCTTTCTCTACCTGTTGCTGCTGGTGCTGATCGCGCTCACCGTGGTGCTGCTGATCCACGTGGTGGGACTGATCCTGGTGCTGGCCCTGCTCACCTTGCCGGCCGCCGTGGCCGGCCAGTACGTGCACTCGGTGGCGCGCATGATGGCCATCGCCACCCTGCTGAGCATCTTCCTGGTGGTCGCGGGGCTGGCCATGTCCTACGGCCCCAATCTGCCACCCGGACCCGCCATCGTGCTGCTCACCGGCATGGCCTACCTGGTCTCCACCCTGTTTTCCCGGAGGCGCCGATGAAGATGAACGGCGAACACTGGCTGGCCCGCGCCGAACGCCTGTGCCGGGCACGGCGCGTACGCCTGACTCCGCAGCGCGCCACGGTGCTGCGCCTGATCTGCGAGGCCGAGCGCCCCCTGAGCGCCTACGAAATCCTCGATCGCATGCCGGTCGGCAAGCGCCGCCCCGCGCCGCCCACCGTGTACCGAGCGCTGGACTTCCTGCTCGAACAGGGGCTGATCCACAAGCTCGAGAGCCTGCACGCCTACGTGGGCTGCCACCACCCCGAACATCCGCACGCCGGGCAGTTCCTGATCTGCACCGATTGCGGACGGGTGAACGAACTGTGTGAACAGGGCATCGAACAGCAACTGCGCGAAGCCGAGGATGCCACGGGCTTCCGCACCCGGCGCCCGGTGGTCGAGTTGCTGGGCACCTGTGCCGACTGCCACCGTGGCCATGAGCGGGGTTGAAGAGGTTCTGCGTCACTTCATGGCCGCGCACCGACTGCCGGCCGCCTTCGCCGACACCGCGCGCCGGCACTATCTTCCCCTGGCCGAAAAGCTCGATCACCTGCGCGAGCAACTCGGACGCCCGCTGGTCGCGGGTATCCACGGCTGCCAGGGCTCGGGCAAGAGCACTCTGGCCACACTGCTGACCGCCTGGCTTGCGCAAGTGCATGGGCGACACTGCGTGGCGCTGTCCATCGACGACTTCTACCTCACCCGCGAACAACGCCGCGAACTGGCCGAGCGTGTGCACCCGCTGTTCATCACCCGAGGGGTGCCCGGCAGCCACGACACCGCACTGCTCGACCGTACCCTGGATGCCCTGACTCTCGCGTCCGGCACCGTCGCCATACCGCGCTTCGACAAGACCACCGACGACCGTCAGCCCGAGCGCGATTGGCCGCGCGTGAAGACACCGGTGGATGTCGTGATCCTGGAGGGCTGGTGCCTGGGCGTGAAACCACAAGATCCCGCAACGCTGGGAACGCCGATCAACCGCCTCGAAGCCGAGGAAGACTCGGACGGCCGCTGGCGGCAATACGTCAACAACTGCCTGCGCACCGACTACCTGCCGCTGTGGGAGCGTATCGATTACTGGATCATGCTCGCTGCCCCATCCTTCGACTGCGTGTTCGAGTGGCGCATGGAAGCCGAGCGCAGGCTGTGCGCGCAGGGCGGCGGACAACACCTGATGGACGAGACAGCGATGCGTCGCTTCATCGAGCACTACCAGCGCCTGACCGAACATGCCCTGGCCACTCTGCCGCCACACATGGACCAGCTGATCCGACTGGATGAACAGCGCCGTGTCCAATCGGGTTCGCCCCCCTCGGGTGGCAGATGACTGTATTCCGGCTGGTTACAGACCGCCAGAATCCGTTCCGTCCGCTTTACTGAGCCGATTGGCCGGTGCCGGTCGTTCCGTAAGCTTCCCCGTCAAGTAGACATTTTAAAAGTAGAGTTTCCCGCCACCTGTTTGGCATACAAGCTGGGCGGCAACCCACCCAGCGCATCATGAGGTCGCAGGTCGTTGTACTCCATCAACCAGCGACCGGTAATCTCCCGGACCTCGTCCAGGCTGCGAAAGAGATACAGGTTCAGCACCTCATTCCGGTAGGTCCGGTTGAAACGCTCGATATAGGCGTTCTGATTGGGCTTCCCCGGCTGGATGTACTGGATGACGACACCGTTGTCCCGGCACCAGCGCCGAAAGTCGTCGCTCAGAAATTCCGGGCCGTTGTCCACCCGAATGGTTTCGGGACAGCGGCCCTGCGCCTTCAGCTGCTCCAGGGTCCGCACCACGCGGGGCGCCCGAAGCGAGGTGTCGATCTCGATGTACAACGCCTCCCGGTTGAAGTCGTCAATCAAATTGAACGTGCGAAAACGGGTCCCGTGATACAGAGTGTCGCTCATGAAGTCGGCAGACCATACCTGGTCCGGGTATTGGGGCACCACCAGGGGTTCCCGAATCCGGGCAGGCAGCCGCCGGCGGGTTCGGCGTGGCTGGTTCAGACCCAGTGCACGATACACCCGGTACACCCGCTTGTGGTTCCAGGAATGCCCTTTGGCCCGAAGCCGGGCAAAGCACTTCCAGAATCCCCAGCGAGGGTGTGCCTCGACCAGATCGTTGAGCGCATCGATGATTTCAGAATCCTGCTCCTGCCGATGATCCGGTTCCTGGTACCACGCCGACCGGGAAAGCCCTACACAACGACAGCTCCTTGCAATGGAAAGGGAATGTTCCCTGACCAGATACTCCGCCGCCTCTCGCTTCTCGGGCGGCGTCAGAGTTTTTTTTCGATCAGATCCTTCATCGCCTGGTTTTCCAGTGCCAGATCGGCGTACATGCGTTTGAGCCTGGCGTTTTCAGCCTCCAGCTCCTTCATCCGCTTGAGCTCGGAGACGCTCATGCCGCCGTACTTGCTCTTCCAGTTGTAGAAGGTGGCATCGGAGATGCCGTGCTTGCGGCAGATGTCCCGCACCTTCATCCCCGAATCCGCTTCGTGGAGAATCGCCACGATCTGACTCTCGGTGAATCGTGATTTCCTCATCTGAACCTCCTGGCTGGGGGTGGCCAGAAAGCTCTACTTTACACCTGTCCGGGATCAGGGGAAGCTTACGGCGTAACATCTGAACAAGCGCCCTAGGCAGTGCCTAGGATATCAAGCACCCATCGAAGTATTCTGTGATGGTTTAGGAAGGACGCCGCACCGAAGGGGATTGCGGTTATTGGTTGAATTCGGGGATCGAATTCAGGCATGAAATGACGAAGAACCCGTGAATTCGCGGGCGAAGAATCCAGGATTGCCCATCAATAGACTTCAAAAACATCTTTCCCCACGATCAGCAGGATGTCGTGGGCAACGGCATGCAACAGTTCCGCGACGGCTTCGTCACGCTCCCTGTCTTCGGTCATTTCGATCATCCTGGTAGAGACCCAGGTGAGGTAATCAGCCAGCGGCCTCCAGTCCTCGTTTTCCAGGGCGAACTTCATGGCACCGGCCACGTAGAACGCGTATTCGTCACGCGGCCAATTACTGTCCGACAGGTGTATGGGGTCCCACTTGTAGAAGAGGATTTCATCTATCCGGATGCGCATCTCCTCGTAGGCTCGTGTCGCTTCTTCCGGCGTGATGTTCTCTTCCGACACCTTGCGGTAGACATAATCTTCCTTGAGCTTCCGTTCCACCGCACACCAATCGATACCGACGAACTCATCCGGGCTGAGTTCGGACAGGGGTTTGTTCAGGGAGGTCCCTTGTGGCTCTTCGTTCATACCGTCTCTTCTTCGGCCGTACATTCCACGTACCTTCCGAGCTCTCCGTTATCCCACAACAGCACGGCATCCATCCGGACTCCCCCTTTTTCGACGGGGCCGAAGAACTTCACCCTGCCGACGCCGGGTGATTCAATGCTGATCTGTGGCTGCACGAGGGTATCGGAATCGTAGATCGGATCATACTCATCTACCTTTACCGCCTCCCCCGGTTGCACATTCAGGTAAGCGACCCCAGCGCTTTTCCTGATGCTGACAGTGTCGTCATCGACCGTGACAAAGCCACCGCTGGCGCTGCTGACCCTGCCGAAGGTCTCGTCCGTATCGTTGACGAAATAGAGGGCGTCTCCGTCACGCACCAACCAGAACAACGGCCGGCGCTTGTCGGAAGGACGCGGCGGCAGGGGCAATCCCAGCTTGTCTACCCGCTTGTCCGGTGGAACCCAGGTGAACCTGCCCTTTATCCTTTCCGGCGTTTTTTCCATGATCATTCTCCTGCAGCCCCCGGCGCTTACCGCCTCTCCCGATCCGGGGTCATGCCCGCATGCGGCCTGCCCTGAATCCATGACTTCACCGACCATCGAGACCTCGTTCACCCGACGATCATCACGTGACATCATCTTTCGGGCCGCGCCACGGCAAGCCCCGATCCTGGTAGATGAGCGGACCGGGCGGCTCGCCACTCCGCCAGGCGACCCCATCCTCGACCTCGAGCCAACTACAGGCGAGTCGCGAGGCATCCTCGAACAGGCCGATCACACAGAGGTCACGCCAGCGCGTGGGATTGCGCTTGCGATCGGTGGCCCGGAAGCCCCGCTCCTCCCAGTCGGCAAGCAGCATCGCCATCGGGTTCATGGCGCCATCGCGCAACAGATGATCGTCGTGCCACATGCGGCAACCGATCGACTCCGCATGGTCGGCGAGGCAGACCTCCCATCCACCAGGGTATTTCCTTTCGATCACGGTGCGGGGAATGATGAGATTGATCGCTTCCAGGGCGATGGCCATGATGTCCCTCCAGGCAATCTCTCGGCGCCGGGTCTGGCACGCGGTGTCTACTGTTCCTGCCTGTAGATCCAGACGAATTTGCTGTCGTCGAAGTGTTGTTCGCCGTCCCAGCGATAGGCGGCCAGGCGCCCCTCTTTCTTCGCCACACTCCAGTCCAGACACGCAATATTCGGCGCCAGCCTGGCAGGCTCTCCGGACAGCCAGTAATGACCGACACACACCGGGGGAGCGTCTTTCCCGTAGTCGATCAGGTGGTCACCGACGATCGGATCGTCCGGGATATGAGTCAACGCCTCTTCAGGACCGAAATAGGCCTGCCGGTAGGTCGTCGCCTCGCTGTCCCACCATCGGATACGAATCGCATGGCGAGGATTTCCATCCTTGTCGAGAAAACGGCCCCCATCGGGCAACGGGATCTCCTTGCCCTTCAGCAGAACCTCGGCAGCGTCGAAAAGAGGTGACCCTCTCTGGAACAGCGGCGAAAGGTTGTCGGGATCGAGGCGCGCACCCTCCCTAAGGTGCGGGCGCAGGCGGGATTGAGCGACCGGGTCCCAGCAGGCGTGGACGATGCGCAGTCCGTCCAGCTCCAGCCAGAGCGGCAACTCGAGGAACCAGTCGATCCACATCCGGTGGGTAGCAGCATCATCGGCAAAGGCATCGAGAAAGGCCTGATGTTGCTGCCGATTCTTGTCGATGTGCGGACGCAACCAGCTCCCCGGGCAATCCGGATCGGGTGTCGCCCAGCCGATGGCGTTGAATTCATGGTTGCCCATGACCGCCAGTGCCGCTGCGGCATCGACCATTGGCCGCACAATCTCCAGCACCTCACGCTGTCCGGGCCCCCGGTCAATGAAATCCCCGAGAAAGATCACGCGTCGCTCGGGATGGCGATAAACCCCGCCATCATTACGATATCCAAGCTTCTCCAGCAGCGCCGTCAGACTCCGATGACATCCGTGGATGTCACCGAGAATGTCAAAGGACATCGAAACCCTCCTTGTCAGCATCCTCGACGAGGACTAGTGTAACAGCGCCGCGACAGAACAGCGTACAATCAAAGATCAAGCGCGACATATCATGACGCGATCAAGAACCGGGCGGAACACACATTCCTCCGTACGTATGCTGCAACGCATTCCCCCATAACAGCCAGGATTCTCGCGGGCGCATCAGTGCATCGGCGCTTCGGCAACGGCTGGTAGCCGAACGAAGGCTTCGATGTGAGCTTGCGAACCGTACAGCGGGACCTGCAGCAGCTTTCTAACCCGGTTCCATGAAATTGCTCGACAAGCCGGCAACCCAACTCGAGGGTTTTGACCTGCAACGCTACCTGGAACAAGGTACTTTCCGGTATCACCTGGGTGGCAAAACCAAGATAACCATCGATCTCAGGCTACGCCGACAAACCACTCTCCATCTGCTCGAGGCGCCGCTTTCCAGGAATCAGCGCGTGGAACCCTTCTCCAGGGACGATGAATGGGTCCGCCTGCATGCCACGGTTACCAACACCCACCAGTTACGCTGATGGCTGCTCGGGCTTGGGGATCAGGTGATCGTTGAAGGACCGGCGGAATTGCGGAGCGCAGTCGCTGCGACCCTCAGGGCCGCAGCACAGCGTTACAGCGACCTGTAATCCACCGTACACCCCGAAACCCTATCCGTCGGGGCGGCGCAGGTTGCAGGGTGAGTCGAATCCACTTGGGCATGGACGCCCCCGGCAAGGATGGACAAAACGACTTATGAGACTCTTGCGAATGACTTGATCGCCGGGAACGAACGCCTGCCGCTGTCGACCACCCACTGCCAGCCATCGGCGGCCTCGAAAACACGGCCCCCCTCTACTGCCCCACGAGAGGCTTGCACGGCATCGAGACTGAGCCCCATTCCGTCACTCCCCTGATAACGCAAAAGGCCCCATACAGGGGCCTTTTGTTATTGGCGGAGAGGGAGGGATTCGAACCCTCGATACGCTATTAACGTATACACACTTTCCAGGCGTGCTCCTTCAACCACTCGGACACCTCTCCGGAATATTGCTCGCGCGCGGGCGACGTTGGACCCGGCCCGCGAGGGCGGGAACATTAGCGGAATCAGGCGGTTTTGGCAACCGCTCAAAGGTGGTGGCTGACCTGCACCCGAGGGACATGCTCCATCAGGCGGCGGAAGTCATCGCCCCTCATGCGTACCAGGTGCTTGTGGTCACCGGCCTCGAAGTAGATGGCTTCCTGGTGGCTGAGGGCGACATCGAGCACAGTATCGACGCCGTAGGCCTCGCCGACCGGGGGAATGGCGTCCTTTTCACAGTCACTGAAGGTGAACTCGAGTTCTTCGCCATCGACCAGCTCCAGGCTGCGCGCCATGACCTGGTTGAGCCGATCGAGGTCGAGGCGGTGACTGGCGGGAACGACAGCCAACAGATAGTTGATATCGTCTCCGAGCAACACTGGGCGAGCCATCTGCTCCGGGGGGACATGGGCAATCCGGGCAGACTGTTTCGGGTTGTCGGTTCGAGGGTGCTCGATGAGCTCGTATTCGATACCGTGGCTATCCAGGTAGTTCTGGATGGTCGCTGCGACGGCCATCTCTATGCCCTCCTCTCTTGGGTCATTCGCGGAATTTGGCTGCAGCCTGGCTTGAAGTATAGTTCGGCCACAGTTTTCGCAAGGGGATGTCATGGGCAGGACCCGCAACAGGAAACGACAGGCCGACATGGCCTCACAGGCCGACCGCCACCAACTCTACGAGCTGGCGGTGCAGTGTGCCGAGGCAGAGGTGGATTTCGTCATCGATACCTTCCGCGAGCTGAGGGGTCGCAAGCCCCTGCACCTGCGCGAGGATTTCTGTGGCACCGCCAACGTGTGCTGCGAATGGGTACGGCGCGGCGCACGGCACACCGCGGTCGGGGTGGATCTCGATGGGGAGGTGCTCGACTGGAGTCGGCACCACCGCCTGGGCGCGCTCACCAAGCGCCAGCGTTCACGGGTGACCCTGCTCCAGGACGATGTCCTCGACGCCCAGACCCAGCCAACCGACGTGGTGCTGGCAATGAACTTCAGCTACTGGCTGTTCAAGCGACGGAGCGATCTGCTGCGCTATTTCCGCACCGTGCGCGACAACCTGGTGGACGACGGCATCTTCTTTCTCGATGCCTACGGCGGTTACGACGCCTTCCGCGAGATCGACGAGGAGCGCGAGATCGACGATGGCGGCGAAGGGTTCACCTATATCTGGGACCAGGACCGCTTCAACCCGGTGGACAACAACCTGATCTGCCACATCCACTTCGCCTTTCCCGATGGCTCGGTGATGGAGCGCGCCTTCACCTACGACTGGCGGCTATATACCCTGCCCGAAATCCGCGACATGCTGGACGAGGCAGGCTTCTCGCGTACCACGGTGTACTGGCAGGGATGGGACGAGGATGGCGAAGCCAGCGGCGAGTTCTACCCCACCGAGACCGCAGACGCGGATGCCGGCTGGATCTGTTACCTGGTCGCAGAGAAATAGCAGGCCGGCTCACGCCATGATCGCCCCCTCCTGACCTCCCCCGCAAGCGGGGGAGGGATTTGATCGGGGGTTACCCGCCCCCCTGCGAAGCGGGGAGAGACCTCATCAGAAGTTGTCCAAACAGCACAAGGACCGAGGCGAAGGCGCCTCAACTTCTCGAGTTCAACGCCCGAACAGGCCCTTGAGCTGGTCGCCCAGCGCACCTTTGAGCTCTTCCTGCACCTTCTGCTCGAGCTTGCGGCGCAGCTTGGCCTTTTCCCGCTCCAGCCGCTGCGTGGCCTTGGCGCGGAGTAGCGCCTCCACGTCCAGTGTATAGCCCGGCTTGTCCAGCGCCCCCTGTATGCGCACCGGGATGGGAACACCGGCCAGCTGATCGGCCTCGGCCCCGCCCTGCCCTTGCAACGAGGCCACCAGCTTGGCGCTCACCCTGTAGTCGATGCGATTGGCCGGCAGGTCGATATCCCCCTTGCCGGCGACACGCAGCAGCGGCGACTTGGCCGAGAGATCGCGATTGCGGATCACCCCGTTGCGCGCAGTAAAGGAACCATGCATCTCGGTGAACTCGGTCTGCTCGGCCGTGTTGCCTATCTGCGTGGTATTGCGTCCCTGCCCCGTGGCGGTACGGATCAGCTTCACCAGGTCCACCCCCTTGTAGGCCCCGTCGCGAAACACGAAACTGCCGTTGCCGCTCAGGCTGCGCCGCACCTCGGCCTCGCTCAGGCCGTTGAGGCGCACGTCCAGCTTCACGTCGCCCGTCCCCACCAGCTTGTCCTGGCCGGCCACATCGGCGAGCAGCGGGCCAATCTTCACACCTTGCAGCTTCTCGACCAGGTGCAGACGCGGCGTCTTCTTGCGGGCATCCAGCGTCACCTGGCCGTTGAGTTTTCCCTGGTAGAGATGGGCCGCGACCGGCGCGGCCTTGAGCACCCCACCCTTGCTGACCAGGCGCACAGTCACATCCTGCAAGCGGGCCTTGTTCACCGTCAGCTTGCCGATCTTCAGGTCGGCCTGCAGGTCGAAAGAACGCAAAGCGGCAAAGGGATCATCAGCCGCCCCCGCCGCCGGCTTGCCCTCCTGTGCGGGTTTCGCTGCCGGCTTGCCTCCCTGCGCGGGTTTCCCCGCCGCCTTGTGGGCACCGCTCGACTTGCCGGAAGCCTCGTCGGCCTGGGCGGTCGGCGGCAGGTAACGGTCCAGGTCGATGGCATCCACATCGAGCCGCGCGCGCAGCACCGGCCCGCGGGTATCCAGCAGGCGCACGAAACCCCTGGCATGAGTGTCATCCAGGGTGATCTCGAACGGCTCGATGCGCGTAGCCTTTCCTTCGTGTGCCAGATCGGCCTTCAGACTCACCCGCGTGAGCACCCTGGGATCGGTCGTCTCGATACGATGGCCAAACAGCGCCGCCAGCTGTTTGAGGTTGGTATCCGCCAACTCCAGGTGCCCCTTGAGCTGCGGGGCCTGCTGCAGACCGGCCACATCGAGTTGCCCGGTGATCGCCACCGCCGGCCCCTTGATCGTCAGAGCCGATACCGCCAGGGTGTCGGCATCCAGGTCCGCGACCAGGTCGGCAGCCACCTCGACACGCAGGCCAGAGGACGGCAGACCCTCGCCCTTGCCGTCGGCCACCAGGCGCAATTCTTTCAGGCTGAAGCGGCGCAGGTCCTCGCTCACGCGCGCCTCGGTGTTCAGCGCCAGCGTCACGTCCACGCGCGGCCGGCGGCTCGACAAGGTGAAACTCGCCGTCAGGGGCACCCGCGCCCCCGGTGCCAGGGCGCCGGTCTCCAGGTGCACCTTGTCGAGCACGTAATGCACTCCGGCCTGGTCGTCACGCCAGCTGATGCGCGCATCACGCAGCTGGATACCTTCGACCTTCAACGAGGCGATCGCCGGTCCGCCTTCAGCTTTGCTGCCTTCAGCCTTGCCACCTTCGGCCTTGCTGCCACCGACTGCCTCGCCCGAGGCCTGCTTGCCACGGTCCGTCAGGTCGTCCCAGTTGGTCTTGCCCGCAGCGTTGCGCGCCAAGTTGATCTCGGCCCCCTCCAACATCAGGGTATCAACCTCGAGATTGCGACTGAGCAAGGGCAACAGCTTCACGCGCACGCCCAAGTGCCGGACCCTCGCGAAGGGCTGCTTGCCGAAGCCCGGGGCATTGCCCAGGGTCACACCGCCGGTCTCAATGCCCAGCCAAGGAAAGACCGACAGTTTCAACGGCTTTTCGATGGCAAAGTCGCGACCGATCTGCTGCTTCACCTCGGCAACGATACGGTCCTTGTAGTCGTTGGGATCCACCACCAGCGGCAGGACGAGCACGGCCACCGCAATCAGCGCGGCCAAAGCCAATACCACGCCAAACACGATCTTCAAGAACTTGCCCATGCTCCCTCCAGCAAGCGGACGAACGACTGAAACTCTTGCACAAAGCCCGGACCAGAGCCACCGCCCGAAACAGAAACAGGTGGCCGATGCCCGCCTGTTGCTGTCAGCACCCCTCAGGCCGGCTTCTCTTCGTAGAGATGGATGTCCCGGGTCGGATGGGGGATACCGATGCCTTCCTGGTCGAAGCACAGCTTGACCTTTTCGGTGATATCGAAATATACCCCCCAGTAATCACTGGACTTCACCCAGGCACGCACCACGAAGCTGACACTGCTTTCGGCCAGCTCGCCGACAGCGATCAATGGTGCCGGATCGTCGAGTACCCGCTCGTCGTCCCGCAGGATCTCCTCGAGTACACGCTTCACATGCACGATGTCTGCATCGTAGGCCGCGCCCACGGTGAGGTCGACCCGCCGCGTCTCGTGCGCCGAATAGTTGACGATGTTGTCGCTGGACAGTTTGGCGTTGGGCACGATGATGATCTTGTTGTCACCGGTGCGCAGCGTGGTGGTGAACATCTCGATCTTCTCCACGGTACCGCTCACGCCCGCGCCCTCGATGAAATCGCCGACCTTGAAGGGGCGAAAGACAATCATCAGGAAGCCGGCGGCAAAATTGGCCAGAGAACCCTGCAAGGCCAAGCCACTTGCCAGGCCGATGGCCAGACCAGCCGCCCCCAGGAGGACGATAAGAGAGGTCGTCTGGATACCCAGTTGCCCGAGAGCGGCGAGCACCACGAAGGCCATCATGGCAATGTAGACCAGACTGGTAACGAAACCGGTAATACTGGGGTCGACCGAGCGGCGCTCCATCATCCCCTGGATCAATCGCTTCAACCAGCCAGCGACGATGTGACCGACCACCAGGATGGCAATCACGGCCACCACCTTCAGGCCGTACTCCACCGTATAGGTTTGAACGAATTCGACGGTCTTCCCTGTATTCTCCATGATCCCTCCTGTGATCACTATTGGCAGTTTCCTTCTGTCTCGAGCCTCTTCCTCATCGTACAAACACCTGCTCGTGCCGTTCGCTACCACACACGATCGGGTGGGTGTGGATGGCCCTCTCCTCGACCACCCGCTTGAGAAACAGCCCTTCCATTGCCCGCTCGTTCATGTAGTCGTCCAGATCGAGATTCACCTGCCCGCCGAAGAAGGCCACTTCCCTCAGGGTGTTGCGGGTGCGGGCGGGCAGGCGCATGCAGGCCGCGGAGGCCCTGGCTTGGCCGGTAACCCGGGCTGGGATGTGAACGACTGCACGGCACACCCCGTCTTGTCGAGCAGGTAGCGGTTCACGGCGCAATTGCCGTCCGAGAGGATGCTGGGTATATCCCCCAGCGCCATGTGCCTGACTATGTGCTTGACGATATCGAGGGTCTTCCGGATCGCCTGTTCGAAGGCATCGACATACTGGCCCTTACCGAGGTCACACGCAGTGTCGGCCACCCGGCCCGACATCCCAGGCAGGGGAAGGCGTACCTGAGGAGCATTCAGGAAGCCGCTGTTGTCGGGCTGATCCGCGGCCGATTTCATCAGATCCTGGAATCCTGCCCGGTCCGGCGGGCAGGCAGAAGGCGCAAACAACGGGGCGCGGCATGCGGGCGCGGGCGACGGAACATGAGCATCCTCCTGATGCAAGGGGAGCAACATTATCCGCTGAATATCCGTTCAGCCAAAACCGTCACAAGGACAAGTGTCGCCAATCGGCGACCTCACACAGTTTCAGGCTGCGCTGTCACGCAGCCCGTGCAAACGCACCAGCAGTTCCGCCTCGCTCTCGCTCAGCGCCAGTTCCTCGACCAATCGGCGCGCGCTGGCGCCCTGTTGCACCAGACGAATCGCCTGGCTGTATGGCTGCTCGGCCGCCTGCTGGTTCTCGATGGTCTCCTGGCGGTCGCTCAGCCACTTTTCGGTGGCCTCGACCCGACGCAGGCGACGGTCCATACCCAGGGCGCCGGCAGTCAGGCCACTGATGCTCTGCTGGGCCAGTTCCTGGCGTTGCGCTACCGTATCGAGCCGTTCTTGGAGGCAGGCGCGCAGTACCCGCAGCTCGCGCCATTGCCAGAGACTCAGGGCAAGCGCCACCAGGGCAACCGCCAGAGCCAGTCCAGGTAGCACCCATTCAGGCATAGTCATCCACCTTGTGCCCGTCATCGTCCCGGGGACGCGGCGTGGCACGGTCGGCCGGGGCCTTGCGCGGCGGCTGCCGCTGCCCCGGCTGACGCTCGGTGCTGTCACGCACCGGCAGCACCGGTGTGACCACGCCCACATTGGCCGTCCGATCCAGGTCGCCCATGGCAGGCTCCGTTCAGAACCCGCCCAGGTCCGACCACTCCTGACCGGTCAGCAACTTGTTCAGATCGACCACGATCAGCAGGTCATCACCCCGGTTGGCTACCCCCTGGATGTAACGCGAACTCTCCTCGTTGCCGACATTGGGCGCCGAATCGATCTCGGACTGGTGCAGCTCGACCACTTCGGCCACGCTGTCCACCAGGATGCCCACCACCTGCTCGTCGGCCTCGATGATGACGATACGGCTGGAGTCATCGGTCTCCGGCGCCGTCAGGCCGAAGCGCGCACGGGTGTCGATCACAGTCACCACGTTACCGCGCAGGTTGATGATGCCCAGTACATAGGGTGGCGCACCCGGCACCGGGGCAATCTCGGTCAGGCGCAACACCTCCTGCACGTGCATCACGTTGATGCCGTAGGTCTCGCCGGCCAACCGGAAGGTCACGAGCTGGATGACCGGATCGGCGACGGCTTCCGCAGCGCTGTTTGCCATGATGTCTCTCCTGTGGTTCTCATGGGTGCCGTCGGAAAACCGGCACCTGACATGTTCAACAGATACGAGGCACATTGCGTGCCAACCAACAGGCCGGCGATGCCTCTCAGCACCTGCTATCGGCCGGCAATCATGGAAATTGAGGGCTCAAGCCGCCGACGCCTGGCCAAGCAGGGATTCCAGCAGACGCGAATAGGCCTGCACCGAGCGGGCCCGGGGGTCGAACTGCGCCGGCGGCAATCCCGCGCGGCTGGCTTCACGCAGTCGGGTGTCCACCGGGATGACGCCGTCCCAGAGGTGCGCGCCGTGATTGCGTTGCAGGATCTGCAGGCTGTCGCGCGAAGCACGGGTGCGCTGATCGAAGAAGGTCGGCACCACAGTGTAGTCCAGAGGCCGGGCACGCGAGCGGGCGACCATCTCCAGGGTGTGGCACAGACGCTCCAGACCCTTGATGGCGAGAAAATCGGTCTGCACCGGCACCACCAGGTGCGAACAGGCGGCCAGCGCATTGATCAGCAGCACGCCCAGCACCGGCGGGCAATCGATGAGTACATGATCGTAATGCCCTTCCAATGCCTGCACGGTGCGGCCGATCACCCGTCCCATGCCGGCCAGCCGGCCCGACTGGCGGTCCAGAGTGGCCAACGCCACCGAAGCAGGAATCAGGTCCAGTCCCTCGCATCCGGTCTCGTGGATCAGCTTCAGCGGCTGAGGGTCACGCTTTTCGGCCACCGCACGGAACAGGTCGTAGCTACTGACCTCCAGCGAGTCCGGGTCGTAACGGAAATAGCTGGTCAGCGAGCCGTGCGGGTCCACGTCGATCAAGCAAGTACGCAATCCCCAGGCGGCGAGCAGGCCGCCCAGCGCCACCGTGGTGGTGGTCTTGCCCACCCCGCCCTTCTGGTTGGCGATGGTCCATACCTTCATGGCAACTCCGTCTCCGGTTCCAGCGCCGGCCCTTCGGCCCAAGGTACGATCTGCCCGGGATCGAAGATCTCCTGCTCCTGGCCGAGGATGAGCAGGGTCACGCGGCGATTGCGCGCCCGCCCTTCTTCACTGTTGTTGTCGGCGATCGGGTGATACTCGCCGCGACCCACTGCAGCCAGGCGCCTGGGGTCGACCCCCTGGTTTTGCAGGAACTGCACTACGCTGGCGGCACGCGCCGCCGACAGCTCCCAGTTCGAACGATAGACCGCGTTGGCGATGGGTACGTTGTCGGTATGCCCCTCCACCTGGATCGGATTGGGAATGGCCACCAGGCTACGCGCGACCTGCCTGAGGGCGTTCATGGCATCCGCCGACAGTCGCACATCGCCCGAGGAGAACAGCAGGCGTGCCTTCATGTCCACCTCGATACGGTCGCCGTTCATACGAATGTCCACCAGCCCCCGGTCGGTCCATTCCTGCAGGGAGATGGCTAGTTCATCGTACACTCGCTGCTGCGAGGCCGCCTTCTGCAAGGCACGCAAGGCCTCGCGGCGCAGCCGTTCACGGGTCGGATCCGAGGGTGCTGCCACGGGTTGCGAGAACACGATATCGACCGCTGCATCCGGCGTCTGCACACTGGGTTGCTCGACACCAAACACCGTGCCCAACGCCTTCGACAACACCTTGTACTTGCCCTCGTTTACCGACGAGATCGAATACATCACCACGAAAAAAGCAAAAAGCAGGGTGATGAAATCGGCATAGGACACCAACCAGCGTTCATGGTTCTCGCCCTCGGGTTGGCGCCGGCCCTGTCTGGCTGTCAGGCGTCTCAATGGACAAACCCTCGCAAGCGAATATCGACCATGCGCGGGTTCTCGCCCTCGGAGATGGCGACCAGCCCCTCGATCACCATCTCACGGTAGTGCGACTCACCCAGCACATGAGCCTTGATCTTGTTGGCCGTCGGCAGCAACAGCAGGTTGGCCAGACCTACACCATAGATGGTGGACACGAAGGCGGTGGCGATGCCGCTACCCAGCATGGAAGGATCGGCCAGGTTCTGCATGACCTGGATCAGGCCCATCACCGCACCGATGATACCGATCGTCGGCGCATAGCCCCCCATCGACTCGAACACCGTTGCCGCCTGCAGGTTGCGCTGCTCGTGACTGTCCAGCTCGAGCTCCAGCATGCCCCGGATGTCGTCGGGCTCATTGCCATCGACCACCAGTTGCAGGCCCTTGCGCACGAAGGGATCACGTTCCTTCTCCAGCGCTTTCTCGAGTCCCAGCAGGCCCTCGTGGCGCGCCACCCGCGCCCAACTCACCAGGCGTTTTATGCGTTCTTCAAAGGGATAGCGTGGCGGAAACAGGATGTGTCGCAGGGAGCGCAGGGCACGCAGAAAGGTGTGCCCCGGCGTCTGCAAGAGCACGGCGCCCACAGTACCGCCGAGCACGATCACCAGTGCCGGCCCGTTGAGCAGAGTGTCGAGCGACCCTCCCTCCAACCAATTGCCGCCAAGCAAGGCAAGCACGCCGATGCCGATGCCGAGCAGGCTCAGCCCATCCATCTAGCAGACCTCCCGTAGCGCGTCAGCGATGTCCTCGAGCGGCAACACGCGTTCGGCCACTCCGGCGCGCACCACCGCGGCGGGCATGCCGTATACCACGCTGCTCGCCTGATCCTGTGCCCAGACCCGGCCACCGGCCTGGTGGATACGCCGTGCGCCCTCCGCGCCGTCTGTGCCCATGCCGGTGAGCACGATGCCGAAAGCTCTTGGGCCCACGGCCTCGGCTGCCGAGCCCAGGAGGAGGTCCACGCTGGGTCGATAGAGCGCATCGCCCCCCTCTTCGAGCCGCACGTGCAGTCCGCCGTCGGCACAGACCCGGGTTTGCAGACCACCGGGCGCGACCAGCACCTGCCCCGCACGCAGCGCCATGCCATCGGTGGCCTCGCGCACGCGCAGAGCGGCGAGCGCATCCAGGCGCTCGGCATAGGCCGGCGTGAAAGTACCTGGCATGTGGATGGCGACCAGTATCGGCAAGGGAAAGTCGCCGGGCAGTGCGGCAATCAGCTGCTGCACCGCGACCGGGCCACCGGTGGAAGCACCGATCACCAGGAGGCCGGGCTGCTGCGCCCGCTGTGTCACTGGCGGCGTGGGGACCTGTCGCCCTTCGCGTCCATCCGCCCGTCCGCGCGCCAACTCCAGCACCCGCGCACGCAACAGCTCACCGGTGCGCGCTGGATCGTTGGCCGAATCCAGCTTGGGTAGAAAGTCCACCGCACCAGCATCGAGTGCATCGAGCGTGGCCTGTGCCCCCTCGTGGGTGAAGGCCGAGAACATCACGATGGGTATCGGGCGTTCACGCATGATGCGCCGCACCGCGGCGATGCCGTCCATCACGGGCATGGCCACATCCATGGTGATGAGATCGGGCTGCAATTCGTGGCTCAGGCGCACGGCCTCCTCGCCGTCAGCTGCCTCGCCGATCACACGGATCACCGGCGAGACCTCCAGGCAGCCGCGAATACGCTTGCGATAGAAGGCGGAATCATCGACTACCAGAACGCGGACATGCTTGGCCATGCGGTATCAGGACATCTGTCTATGCATATGTCCCGCCTCCTGTCGATCATCAATAACGTCGCGCGTACTTGCGCATCAGCCCGGGCACATCCAGGATCAGAGCGATCTTGCCATCGCTGGTAATGGTCGCGCCGGCCATGCCCTCCAGCCCTTGCAACAGGGCACCGAGCGGCTTGATGACCACTTCTTCCTGGCCTATCAGAAAATCCACCACCAGCCCGACCTGTACCCCACCGGCATTGACCACCACCACATGACCATTGTCCGTGGGCTGCCCCTGCATGGCGCCGTTGTGCACCAACCAGTTGCTCAGGTAGAACAGCGGCAGGGCTCGCCCGCGCACCTGAATGGTCATTTGCCCATCCACCGTATGGGTACGCGACAGGTCCAGGTTGAAGATCTCTACCACGCTGCCCAGCGGCAATGCGAAAGGCTGCTGCCCCAGCACCACCATGAGCGTCGGCAGGATGGCAAGCGTCAGTGGCAGCTTGATGGTGATCTTGCTGCCCTTGCCCTTTTCCGAATCGATCTCGACGGTACCATTGATCTGCGCGATCTTGGTCTTGACCACGTCCATGCCCACCCCACGTCCGGAGACATCCGATATCTCCTCCTTGGTCGAGAAGCCGGCATGGAAGATGAGGTTGTAGCATTCCTTTTCATCGAGACGTGCCGCCGTCTCGGCATCCATGATGCCCTTCTCGACGGCCTTGCGACGCAACACCTCGGGATCCATCCCCTTGCCGTCATCCTCGATGCACAACAGGATGTGGTCACCCTCCTGCTCGGCCGAGAGCACCACCTTGCCGCGCCGTGGCTTGCCCACGGCCTCGCGCTCTTCGGGGGTCTCGATGCCGTGGTCCACAGCATTGCGCACCAGGTGCACCATGGGGTCGGCCAGCGCCTCGACCAGGTTCTTGTCGAGGTCGGTGTCCTCGCCGTGCATCTCCAGATCCACTTCCTTCTTCAGGTTGCGCGCCAGGTCGCGCACCACCCGGGGGAAGCGGCCGAACACCTTCTTGATCGGTTGCATGCGGGTCTTCATCACCGCCAATTGCAGATCAGAGGTCACCACGTCGAGGTTGCCAATGACGTTGCTCAGCTCCTCATCGGCCATCGAGGTCTTGAGCAGCGACAGGCGGTTGCGCACCAGCACCAGCTCGCCGACCATGTTCATGATCTCGTCCAGGCGCTGGGTGTCCACCCGTACCGAGGTCTCGCCACTAGGACGCGCCGGCGCCTTGGCTGCCGCCTTCTTTGATGCGGCGGGCTTGTCCGGGACGGGTGCCGGAACCTCTGCTTTCAGCGGCTTCGCCTTCGGCTCGGCAGAGGCGGTCGACTGCTCCGGCTTTGGCGCCGCTTCGGCAGACACGGCCGGCGTTGCCGGTTTTGACTCCGCCTTGGCAGCGGCCGCGGGTTTCTCCCCTGCTGGGGCTGGCGCCGGGGCGGTCTGGTCCGATGCCTGCACAGCGGTGGTCCGAGTCTCGCTCGTCACCACCTTGTCCGGATCGAACCGGCCGGGCCCATGCAACTGATCGAGCAGGGCCTCGAACTCCTCTTCGGTGATCTCGTCACCGCCGCCAACCACCACGGCTGCCGTGTCATTCTCTTGGGGAGACGGTGTAGCAGCGGGAGGCGGCGCAGCGGCGACCTTGGACGGATCGAATCTGCCGGGCCCGTGCAGCTCGTCGAGCAGGGCTTCGAACTCTTCTTCGGTAATCTCGTCGCCCGCACTTTCGCCGGCGCTCGGTGCGGTGGTCGGGTTGAACTGGCCCGGGCCGTGCAGTTCGTCGAGTAGGGCCTCGAATTCGTCTTCGGTAATCTGGTCCGGGCTGGCAGTGGCCTGCGGCCCGGTTGGCGCGGCCGCCTCGACCTGCGGGGCTGGTCTGGGCACCGGCTCGGATTGTGCTTCGACGACCGACTCGGACACCGGCGCGGGCGCCTCATCTCCGGGCACGGCATAACGCTCCAGGCGTGCCAGCAGGTCGGCATCGGCAGGCTCCGGCATCTCACCGTTGCGCAGGTGATCCATGGCCGCATTGACCACATCCAGCGCCTCAAGGATGGGGTCCATCAGGTCTGGAGTCACCTTGCGCTCACCCTGGCGCAGCAGGTTGAACACGTCCTCGGCGCGGTGACAGATCTCGACCAGCGGCTCGATCGACAGGAATCCCGCCCCCCCCTTGATGGTATGAAAACCGCGGAAGATGGCGTTCAGCAGATCCATGTCGTCCGGCTGGTGCTCCAGGTCCACCAGCTGTTCGCCAAGCTGCTCGACGATCTCGGCGGCCTCTACCAGGAAGTCCTGGAGGATCTCGTCGTCTGCCTCGAAGCTCATGTCTCAAAACCCCAAACTGGATAACAGATCGTCGACCTCGTCCTGGCCGGACACCGCATCGCTCTTGTCCACGCCAGGCACCACCGGCCCGGCGGCCTCGATATCGCGCCCAGCCGCTTCCCTTGCCGGGCGGGGCTTGACGCCGTGCGCACCCGAGAGGCGCACCAGCTCGACCAGCTTGCCTTCCACGTCGCTCACCAGATCGATGACCTTGCGGATGATCTGGCCGGTCAGATCCTGGTAGCTCTGGGCCATCAACACCTCGGACAGCTTGGCGTGCAGGGCCTCGGAATTTTCCTGGGTGTCGCGCAAGAAGCTCTCCAATTCGCGACTCATGGCACGAAAGTCCTCGACATTCATCTGCCGGGCCTTGAAGCGCTCCCAGGACGCGGCGAGTCGGCGCGCATCGGTGCGCAAGGTCTCGGCCAGCGGCATGGCCTGTTCGACGGCACTGAGCGTGGTGTTGGCGGCGTCCTCGGTCAGCGTGATGACATGGCGCAAACGCTCAGCGGCATCAGGCATCTCGGACTCAGCGATCTCGGCCAGACGGGCATCCATCATGAAATCCTTGATGGCATCGTGCAGTTCGCGCGTCAGCCGACCGACCTCCTGGAACAGCAAACTGTCGCGAAAACCGGCGAGTTTCGCGATCACGTCCAGCGCATCCTCTTCACGGCCTTCTTCGAGCCGGGCGACCAGGGCGCGCGCAAGCTCGAGCTTTTCGTCCTTTACTATTGCGGGCTCACCCATGACGTTTCCTTGCGATGCTCAGGCCGCAACCCGCTCAAAGATCTTGTTGATCTTCTCTTCCAGGGTGACCGCAGTGAACGGTTTGACCACATAGCCATTCACACCGGCCTTGGCCGCCTCGATGATCTGCTCGCGTTTCGACTCGGCGGTCACCATCAGCACCGGCAGGTGCTTGAGCTTCTCGTCCGCGCGGATCGCCTTGAGCAGGTCGATGCCCTGCATGCCAGGCATGTTCCAGTCGGTGATCACGAAGTCGAAGTTGCCGTTCTGCAGCATCGGCAGGGCGGTGTTGCCGTCATCCGCTTCGGCGGTGTTGGTGAATCCCAGATCCCGCAACAGGTTCTTGATGATGCGCCGCATCGTGGAGAAGTCGTCCACGATCAGGATCTTCATGTTCTTGTCCAAGATAAACCTCCATAGACAACGCTCGGTTCAGTCGGTGTCGTTACATGACTCGATCCGCTTATCGGCCACGCGGGAAAAATGTTTAGGAGGTTCTCAGTCGTCACGCTCCAGCCACTCATGCAACCGAGAGCGCAGGCGAATCGCGGCCTGGCTGTGGATCTGACAGACCCGCGATTCGCTCACACCCAGCACCTGGCCGATCTCGCGCAGGTTGAGTTCCTCGTCGTAGTACAGGGCGATCACCAGTCGTTCACGCTCGGGCAGACCGGCAATGGCATCGGCCAACGCCTCCTGGAAGCGTGACTTTTCCAGCCCCTTGAGCGGGCCGTCGAACAACGCATTGCGCTGCTGGCGCGCGTTCTCCTCGACACCGCCGGGCAGCACCTCGCTGAACTCGCACAGCTCGTCGTAGCTGAAGATGCGCGCACCTGAAGCATCGGCAAGGACCTGGTGGTATTCCTCCAGGCTCATGTCCAGCGCCTCGGCCACCTCCACATCACGCGCATCCCGCCCCTCGGCATGTTCAATCTCGCGCATCACCCGCGCCACCTCGCGCGCCTTGCGGTGCACCGAGCGCGGCGTCCAGTCGGAACGCCGGATCTCGTCGAGCATGGCGCCACGGATGCGAATGCCCGCATACGTTTCGAAGCTGGCGCCCTGGCTGGCGTCATAGTTGGCCCCGGCCTCGAGCAAGCCGATCATCCCAGCCTGGATCAGGTCCTCCACCTGCACCGAGGGCGGCAGGCGGTTCATCAAGTGATAGGCAATCCGCTTGACCAGGGACGCATGCCTGGTCACCAGGTCGTCCTGGGCATTGGTCTTGCCCGTTTCGCTATAGGTCGCCAAGCTGGTCATGGCGCCACCTCCCCGTATTCACTGGAAAACTGAATGAGCCGTTCGACAAAAAACTGCACCTGCCCGCTGGCGCCCTTGGGCTGGGGCCAGGACTCGACCTTGCGGGCCAGGTTGCGGAACCCCTGGGTCACCCGCGAACGCGGGAAGGCCTGCACCACCGGGCGCTGCGCGCGCACCGCACGGCGCAGGCTCTCATCCATCGGCAGCGCGCCCATGAAGCTGAGCATCACGTCCAGGTAGCGGTCGGTGACACGACACATCTTGTTGTAGAGCTCGCGTCCCTCCTGCGCGCTGCGTACCATGTTGGCGAGGATGCGGAAGCGGTAGTGGCCGTAGTCGCGGTTGAGCAGCTTGATGATGGCGTAGGCATCGGTGATCGAGGCCGGCTCGTCACAAACCACCACGATGATCTCGTGCGAAGCGCGCGAGAAGCTCAGCACCGTGTCAGAGATGCCGGCGGCGGTGTCCACGATCAGCGTATCGATATCCGCCGCCATGTCGGAGAACGCACGGATCAGTCCGGTGTGCTCGCGCGGCCCCATCTCCGACAGCGCCTGAATGCCGGAGGCCCCGGGGACTACCTTGAGCCCGGACGGCCCCTCGATCACCACCTCCTCCAGGCTGCGCTCACCGCGCAGCACGTGCGAGATGTCGTACTCCGGGTGCAAGCCCAGCACCACGTCGATGTTGGCCAGGCCCAGATCGGCATCCAGTAACATCACCCGGTGTCCTATCTCACACAGCGCCACACCGAGGTTGACCGAGATATTGGTCTTGCCGACCCCCCCCTTGCCACCTGTCACCGCGATGGCACGCACCGGGCCGGAGGCCACCATCCGCCGCAGGCCACTGGCCTGGTCCATATCACCTTCAGACGCGAGCATTGGTACGGCCTCCCTTGTAAGACAGGGCAAGATAAGTCGGATCGCATTCGCCGGGATGTCGTTCGAGCAGCTCGGCGGCGCGCTCGACCAGGGGCATGGCACGCGCCGCCTGCAGGTCTTCGGGCACACGCTGGCCGTCGGCCAGCCAGGCCAGTGGCAGGCCGGCGTGGATCACCGCCGAAATAGCCGCTCCCAGGCTGCCGGCCTCATCCAGTTTGGTGAGCATGCAGGCATCGGGACGGCAGGCCGAGAACAGCGCCACCGCGCGTTCCATTGCCGCACCCTCGGTGGTCGCCGACAGGGTGAGCAGGGTGGTGAGCCGGGGTCCGGCGGCCTGCAGGGTCTCTATCTGCAACTCGAAACGCTCGCTGTCACTGCCCATTCCGGCGGTATCAATGAGGATCAACCGCCGGTCGGACAGCGAATCGATGGCATCGCGCATGCTGTCGGGTTCGTCGGCGGTGCGTACCGGGACGTTGAGGATGCGGCCATAGGTATGCAGTTGGTCGCGCGCACCAATGCGGAAATTGTCGGTGCTGATCAGCCCGATGTTGCGATGGCCATGGCGCAGCGCGAAACGTGCCGCGATCTTGGCAATGCTGGTGGTCTTGCCCACACCGGTCGGCCCCACCAGCGCAAGCACGCCACCGCGCTCGAGGATGTCCTGGTCGCAGGTGGGGATCTCGCCGGCGAGCAGGAACAGCGCCTTGCGCCAGGCCTGTTCCGGGTCTTCGATAGCGGCTACGCGCTGCAACAGTTTCTGTGCCAGGTCGGCGGCCAGCCCCAGGCGCATCAGCTTCTCGAACAGGGCCTGCGCCTGCGGGGCACGCTGCCCAAGATCATGCCAGCTCATGCTCGCCAGCTCGGCCTGCAACCAGCGCCGCAGATTTTGCATCTCCTCGCGCATGGCCTGGAGTTCGTCGTGCTCTGCCGGGGGAGGATTGCCGGCGGCAGAGGCTTGCCGATATCCCCGGCGGTGTTGTCCTGCTGTGGCCTCCCGCCGCGCGGCCTGAGGGATTGCGGTCTCGACATCCGCCTCGCTCACCAGGTCCACTGCGGCAGTGAGTTCGACGCCTTCGTCGGTGCTCTTGTTGGAGAGGATGACGGCATCCTCGCCGAGGGTCTCGCGTACCATGCGCAACGCCTGGCGCATGTCCGGTGCCACGAATCGCTTTATTTTCATGCCATCTGGCCCCTGTCTGCTGCGGGGCCCGCGGCCCCGTTACCCCTGTGCCGGATCCCGTCCGATGGTGTGGATCACCTGGATCTTCCGGTTGTCCGGTATTTCGTTGTAGGAGAGGACGTGCATCCCCGGCACGCTCTGGCGGACGAAGCGAGCCATCCAGGGACGGATCGCCGCAGCCACCAGGAGGATCGCTTCCTGCCCGTTCATCTCCTGCTGTCGCGCCGCGTCGGCCAACGCCACCTGGATCTGCTCGAGCAATCCGGGTTCGACCCCGGCACCGTCTTCTCCTGCGTTCATCAATGCCTGTTGCAAGAGGCGTTCCAATCCCGGCTCGAGCACGATGACCGGAATTTCTTCCACGTTTCCAGCGACTTGCTGGACGATGGCCCGTCTCAGGGCAACCCGCACAGCGGCGGTCAGGGCGTCGGCATCCTGACTCCGAGGGGCCTCCTCCGCCAGGGTTTCGGCGATGGTGCGGATGTCGCGGATGCTCACGTGCTCGGCGAGCAGGTTCTGCAACACACGCAGCACCGTGGTCAGCGGCAACAGCTTGGGCACCAGGTCCTCGACCAGCTTGGGCGCGACCTGCGCCAGATTGTCGAGCAGTTGCTGTACTTCCTCGTGGCCGAGCAGTTCGTGGGCATGACGCTGCAACAGCTCGCTCAGGTGAGTGGCGACCACGGTACTGGCATCGACCACAGTGTAGCCGAGGGTCTGCGCATGATCGCGTTGCGCGGGATCGATCCACACTGCCTCCAGACCGAAGGCCGGGTCGGTAGTGGGCGTTCCCTGCAATTCGCCAAACACCTTGCCGGGATTGATCGCCAGTTCGCGATCCGGGAACACTTCGGCCTCACCCACCGGCACCCCATGCAGGCTGATGCGGTAGGCATTGGGTCCGAGATCGAGGTTGTCGCGGATGTGCACCGGCTGAATCAGGAAGCCCAGTTCCTGCGACAGCTTCTTGCGTACACCCTTGATACGGTTCATGAGCTGACCACCCTGGCTGCGATCGACCAGCGGGATCAGGCGATAGCCGACCTCAAGACCGATGATGTCCACCGGCTGTACATCGTCCCAGCTCAGCTCGCGGGTCTCGGACGACTCCGATTCCACCGGGACCGGCAGCTCGTTCTCGTCCACTCCCTCAGGTTGCGCCTGGCGTCGCGCCACCATCCAGGCGGTCCCGCCCAGGGTCGCGCCGAGCAGCAGGAACACCAGGTTGGGCATGCCGGGGATCAGGCCCAGCAGGCCGATGATGCCGGCGGCGATACCCAGTGCGCGCGGGTTGTCCACCAGTTGCTTGCCCACCTGGCTGCCCATGTCCTCGGAACTCGAGACCCGGGTGACGATGATCGCCGCCGCGGTGGACAGCAGCAGCGAAGGAATCTGCGCGACCAGGCCGTCGCCGATGGTCAGCAGCACGTAGTTGTGCAGCGCCGTGCCCATGTCCAGGCCGTGCTGTCCCATGCCGATGGCCAGGCCACCGACGATATTGATCAGCAGGATCAGGATGCCGGCGATGGCATCGCCACGTACAAACTTGGAGGCACCGTCCATGGCACCGTAGAAATCGGCCTCGCGGGTCACATCCTCGCGTCGGCGGCGGGCCTCGTCCTGATCGATCAGCCCGGCATTGAGATCGGCGTCGATGGCCATCTGCTTGCCCGGCATGGCGTCCAGGGTGAAACGCGCGGAGACCTCGGAGACCCGGCCCGCACCTTTGGTCACCACCACGAAGTTGATGATCACCAGGATCATGAACACCACCAGACCGACCGCGTAGTTGCCACCGATGACGAAGGCACCGAAGGCCTCGATCACCTTGCCAGCGGCATCTCCACCATTGTGGCCTTCAAGCAGCACGACCCGCGTGGAGGCGACGTTGAGTGCCAGGCGCAGCAGGGTAGCGACCAGCAGGATAGAGGGAAAAAGCCCGAAATCCAGTGGACGCAGGGCATAGACCACTACCAGCAACACCACCAGCGACAACGCAATGTTGAAGGTGAAGAACAGGTCGAGCAGAAAGGGCGGCAGCGGCAGGACGATCATCGCCAGCAGCATCAGAATGACCAGGGGCGCCCCCAGGCCGCGCGCGCCAACCTGTTTCATATTGGCGAGTATCGCTTCCATCGCTTCAGTCCTGTGGTTCAGTCATGCCGGAAATCCTCCGGCACCGGGAAGTCTTCCGGCGGCTGTGGTGGCACGCCGCCCTCCTCACGCCAGGCACGCAGCTGGAACACATAGGCCAGCAATTGCGCCACGGCCAGGAAAAGCTGCGCGGGGATGGTCTCGTTCAGCTCGGTATGGAAATAGATGGCACGCGCGAGCACCGGCGCCTCGATTACCGGGATGGCGTGGGCATCACCGATCTCGCGGATCTGCGCTGCAACCAAATCCTTGCCCTTGGCGATCAGCAGGGGCGCGCGCATGCGCTCCGGATCGTAGCGCAGCGCCACCGCGTAGTGCGTCGGGTTGGTGACAATGACATCGGCCTTGGGCACCTCCTGCATCATGCGCCGCTGCGCCATCTCGCGCTGCAACTGGCGGATGCGCCCGCGCACCTCGGGCCGGCCCTCGGTCTCCTTCATCTCGTCGCGCACTTCCTGCAAGGTCATCTTCAGTTCCTTCTTGTGCTGCCAGAGCTGGAAGGGAACGTCGATGATCGCCATCAGAATCATGGTGGACGCGATCAACAGCGCGGCCCAACCCACCAGTGACAACCCCTCGACCAGTGCCTGCCCAGGGTCGTGGCTGCCCAAGGTCAGGATGTCGTCGCGCCAGGCCCAGAGCACCCAGGCGGTGACCAGGGACACCAGCAGGAACTTGGCCAGCGACTTGAGCAGTTCCATCAGCCCCTTGGGGCCGAAGATGCGCTTGAGCCCCTTGATCGGATCGAGCTTGGAAAACTTGGGCCGCATCGCCTCGATACTCAGGTTGAAGCCCCCGAGCGCTACCGAAGCGGCGATGGCCACCACCATCATCACTGCGAAAAAGGGGGCCAACATGAGCAAGGCATCCTGGATGGCGCTGATCAGATGCGCCAGCAGGGCGTTGGGATCGAACACGTCCGCACGGCGCAACATCAGGTGCTGGCGAAACTGCGCCTGGAAGCCACTGCCGAAGTGGCCACCCATGAGCATCATGACGGCCACACCGACCAGGGTGAGCGCCGCGGTGTTGAGTTCGCGCGAACGCGGCACCTGCCCCTTCTTGCGCGCATCGCTCAGGCGCTTGGATGTGGGGTCGTGCGACTTCTCCTGGCCGTCTTCGTTCTCTGCCATGTCTCACCTCGCCTGCAACAGTGCCACGCCGAGGCCCAGCGCCTCATTCACCAGCTGATCGAAACCCTGCATGACCTGCGGCAGCGTCAGCCATATCACCAGGAAACCGGCCAGCAGAATGATGGGGAAACCGATGGAAAAGATGTTGAGTTGCGGCGCCGCACGCGAGACCACGCCCATGCCGATATTGATCAGCAACAGGGCAACGATCACCGGCAGGGCCATCAGCAGGCCAGCGGCAAACAGCCGCGAGGACCAGCTCACCACACCCCAGAGCCCGGCACGGCTCAGGCCGTCGGTCGCCACTGGCAGCAGGTGAAAGCTCTGCGCTACGCTACCGAGCAACAACAGATGCCCGTTACCCAGCAGAAAGGCCAGCATGGCCAGAATCAGCCAGTATTGCGAAACCACCGGCACCTGTACGCCGTTGGCCGGGTCCATCATGTTCGCAAAGCCCAGGCCCATGCTGTAGGCCATCGCCTGTCCACCGAACACCAGGGCGTTGAAGGCGAGTTGCAGCACGAACCCCATCATGGCCCCGATGCCGACCTGTTGCAGCGCGATCATCACCCCTTCCGGGCCGAACACATCGACCACCGGCGAGGACGGGATCAACGGTTGCAGCAACAGGGTGATCAACACCGCCAGCAACACCCGCCAACGCGCCGGCACCTGGCGCACGCTGAACACCGGCGCGACCATCAAGACCGCGCCGATACGCACGAAGGGCCAGAAGAAATCGGCCAGCCATTGTTGCATTTGGGCATCGGTGAATTGCATGCTTCCCATCCGCCGGCCAGCCGCGCTGGCTAGCCGATCATGTACGGTATGTTCTCGATCAGGCGCTGAGTGAAACCGGTGATCTGGCGTAGCAGCCAAGGCCCGGTGGCCATCAGCACCAGCGCCACCGCAATCAGCTTGGGAACAAAGCTCAACGTCATCTCGTTGATCTGGGTCGCCGCCTGGAACATGGCGATCAGCAGGCCCACCGCCAGAGAAATCAGCAGGATGGGCGCGGCCAGCAGCATGGTGACCTCCATGGCCTCTCGCCCGATGGTGATGACCGAATCCGCATCCATGTTCACCTCACACGTAGAAACTGGTAGCCAGGGTGCCCATCACCATGGCCCAACCATCGACCAGAACGAACAGCATGATCTTGAACGGCAGCGATATGATCAGCGGCGAGAGCATCATCATGCCCATCGACATCAACACACTGGCCACCACCAGGTCGATGACCAGGAAGGGAATGAACAATAGAAAACCGATCTGGAAAGCCGTCTTCAGCTCGCTGGTGGCAAAGGCCGGCATCAGCAGACTGAAGGGCACATCCTCGTGGCGCTCGAAACCTGCCTCGCCGGCGATGCGCGCGAACAGCGCCAGGTCATCGTCGCGGGTCTGCGCCAGCATGAATTCGCGCATCGGCTCGCGCGCCCGCTCAAGCGCCTGTTGCGCGCTGATCTGCTCGGCCAGATAGGGCCCCAGCGCCTGGTCGTACACCTTGTTGAACACCGGCGACATGATGAAGAAGGTGAGAAACAGAGCGATACCGATCAGCACTTGGTTCGATGGCGTCTGCGCGGTACCCAACGCCTGGCGCAGGATGGACAACACGATCACGATGCGGGTGAACGAGGTCATCAGCATCAGTGCCGCCGGTAACAGCGACAGCGCGGTCATCAGCAACAGCACCTGGATGCTCAAGGTCCAGGTCTGGCCACCCTGCCCGTCCGGGCTCACGGTCAGGGCGTCGATGCCCGGTGCGGCCTGCGCCAATACAGGCAGCAGGCAGAGCAGCAGGCAGATCAGGCGCTTCATGCCGTCGCCTCCCCGGCTTCGCGCAGCTGCGTGGCAAAATCCTGATCGGCCTTGCGCAGCACGTGCAGCAGGCGAACATTGCCTTGGGCGACACCGAGCAACAGGCGCTCACCCTCGACTTCGACGATCACCGCGCGTTCACGCGGCCCCAGCGACACCCCGCCGATCACCTGCACCCGCGACTTGCCGCCGATACCCGGGGTGCCCAGGTATCGCTTGACCAGCCAGGCAAGTCCCAGCAAGACCCCCAGCACAACGATCAGACCGCCAGCGGTCTGCACGAGTTGTCCGCCCAGATCGGCATCGGCCACTGGTGCCGGCGGCACCGCGGCCCAAGCTGCCGGAGCAATCAGACTGAACAGGAACGGCAGCGGTCGCATGTTCAACACCGCAGCGTCTTGACCCGGTCAGCCGGGCTGACGATGTCGGTGAGGCGGATACCGAACTTCTCGTTCACCACCACTACCTCACCCTGCGCAATCAGGGTGCCATTGACCAGCACATCCATGGGCTCACCGGCCAAGCGGTCGAGTTCTACAACCGAGCCCTGATTGAGCTGCAACAGGTTGCGGATGTTGATGCGCGTGCGGCCGATCTCCATGGAGATGGTCACCGGCACGTCGAGGATGGCATCCAGCTTGATGTCGCCGCCACAGCCCTCGGGTTCGAGCTGCTCAAAGCTGGCAGCTTGGGCATCCTCGACTTCGGCCTCGCCCTGCTCCTCCAGTGCAGCAGCCCATTCGTCGGCCAGTGCCTGATCGTCCACAGTCGCTTCGGTGTTTTCGGTCTCTTCGCTCATGATGCGGCTCCCTGTGTCAGTGCCCGCGGCTCCGGTTGTTGTGTCTCGGTCTGCTCGTCTTCGGATTTGTCGAGCAGGATCAGCTCATGCAGACCGACCGTCCGGGGACGTTCGATCCACTCCTGTACCTTGATGGCATAGTGGTCCTTGTGTACCCCGAGGACGCCGCGAAACAGCGGCAGCCCTTCGGCACAGACCTCGATGGTCTCGGGGATGTCGATGGGAATGATGTCGCCTACCTGGAGTTCGGAGAGCTCGCGCACACTCAGCTCCACCTGTGCCAGCTCCGAGTTGATCTCGATCGAGGCGTCGAGAATCTCCTCGCGCATGGCTTTCTCCCAGCGCTCGTCCTTTTCCCCTCGGTCACTCTGCACACCGGCATCCAGCAACTCGCGAATCGGCTCGAGCATGGAGTACGGCAGGCAGATGTAGAAATCGCCGCCACCCGACTCCAGGTCCACGTTGAAGGTGGTCACCACCACTACCTCGGTGGGGCTGACGATGTTGGCGAACTGCGGGTTGACCTCGGAACCCTGGTATTCGAAGCGCACGTCAAGCACCGGCTCCCAGGCCTTCTTCAGGTCCTCGAAGGCGATCTCGAGCAGCATCTGCACCACGCGCAGCTCGGTGGGGGTGAAGTCCCGCCCCTCGATCTTGGTATGGAAACGACCCGTGCCACCGAAAAAACTGTCCACGGCGCTGAACACCAGCTTGGGGTCGAGCACGAACAGCGACTTGCCGCGCAGCGGTGCGATCTTGACCATGTTCAGGCTGGTAGGCACGAACAGGCTGTGCACGAACTCCCCGAACTTGAGCATCTGCACTCCCGACACCGCGATATCCGAGCTGCGCCGCAGCATGTTGAACAGACTGGTGCGGAAGTAACGGGCAAAACGCTCGTTGATCATTTCCAGCGTCGGCAGGCGACCGCGGACGATGCGATCCTGGCTGGCAAAATCGTAGACACGCGCGCCGTCGGGGTCGACCGGGACGTCGGTCTCGGTCTCCACCGCGCCGTCGTCAACACCATGGAGCAGCGCGTCGATTTCGTCTTGTGAGAGCAGATCGTCGGCCATGGTCATGCGCCTATTGCAGTACGAACTCGGTGAAGTACACGCCCTTGATCTTCCCCGGCTGGTCCATCTCTTCCATCTTGTTCTGCAACAGTTCCAGTACCGCCTGTTGCAATTTCTGCTTGCCCTCCAGGGTGAGCAGCTCGGCGGATGACTGCGACTCGAACAGGTTGTTCAGGTGATGACGCAGCATGGGGTCGTTGGCGGTGATGAAATCCGCCACCGGCTGTTGTCGCGTGAAGACGGTGACTGCGATCTGCAACATTTTCGCCGGCCCACCCGGCGGCAGGTTGACGATGAACTTGGGCTCCATCTCCACGTAGATCGGTTCACCCTCGGGCGCCGCCTCGGGCTTGGGCTGTTCCTCCTCGGCCTGCGCCGCCTTCTCGTCTTCGGGAGGCTCCTCGCCGCCCATCAGGAAAAACGCCGCGCCACCGCCACCAAGCAGCAGCACCACCAAGCCCACGATGAGGAACAGCTTCTTCTTGCCGCCTCCGCCGCCTTCTTCGCCTTCGATGTCCTTGTCGTCTTTCGCCATGGTCTTCCCCGTGGTCACCAGTGATTGCCTGCCACAGGAACTGCAATCGCCATGCCAGTCTGTGACCGCCAGATAAAACAAGGAACATCAATAACTTGCGAAGAAGGCAAGCAGCAGGGACGAAAGTTTGGCGCCTTCCGCCCCGATGGCAGGGCGGAAAACCGGCACCTGTTCAGCGCGATCCCAGGTGCAGCAGGAGCTGGTCCAGCGGGATGGGCGGAGAGAAGTGATAACCCTGCAACAGGGTGCAGCCTTCGCGGCACAGATAGTGGGCCTGCGCCTCGCTCTCCACGCCTTCGGCCACGGTGTCGAGCTGAAGCTCACGGGCAATCGCCAGCATGGCCTTGATCAGGGCACGGTCTGCAGAGTCGGTCTCCAGATCGCGCACGAAAGCGCGGTCAAGCTTCAGCGTGGAGACCGGCAGGCGCTTGAGGGTGCTCAGACTGGAGAAACCGGTACCAAAATCGTCGATCGCCAGGCGCAGGCCCATCTGGCGGATCAGATCCATCTCCATGTGATCGGGATCAGCCATGATGCTCTCGGTCACCTCCAGCTCGAGCAGTGCCGGATCGCTACGGTATTCGTGCAGCAGGGCGAGCAAGTCCGAGACATAGGTCGGATTGCGGAACTCGCGCATCGAAACGTTAACTGCCAGCCTGAACTCGGGTGCCACCTCGTGGATGACCTGCATGTCGTGCAACACCCGGCGCAACAGGAACTGGCCCAGCATCTCGATCTGCCCGGTATCCTCGGCAACGGAAATGAACTCCAGTGGCGGCACCTCGCCGAGCTCTTCGCTGTGCCAGCGCAGCAGAGCCTCGGCCCCCACCCAGCGGAGATCCCCGCAGCGGACCTTGGGCTGATACACCACGTCCAGCTCGCCACGCGCCTCGGCCTGGCGCAAGGCATTGGCCAGGCGCAAACGCCGCTCATTCTCCTGGTTGAAGCGTTCATCGAAGAAACACAGCGCATTGCGCCCCGACTCCTTGGCCCGGTAGAGCGCGGCATCCGCATGACTCATCAGCACGTCCGGATCCTCGCCATCGTCCGGGCACAGCGCCATGCCCACGCTGATACTGGTATAGAAGTCGTGTCCACCCAGCTCGAACGGCTGCTCGCAGACCCTCAGCAACCGCTGGCCGAGCAGCTCCGCGTAACGCGGCGAGCGGATATCAGGCAATAGGATGACGAACTCGTCACCCCCCATGCGGCCGATGATATCGACCTCGCGCAACACGGTCTTCAAACGCCGCGCCAGCACCTGCAACAGGCGGTCCCCCTCGGGATGCCCGTGGCTGTCGTTGATCTGCTTGAAGTTGTCCACGTCGAGATAGGCGATCGCCAGCTGGCTGCCGCGGCGCATGGCGCGCGCCACCTCGTGGTGCAGTTGCTCCTCGATCAGCAGGCGATTGGGCATGCCGGTCAGGGCATCGTGCGTTGCCTGGTGAATCAGCGTCTCCTCGTAGCGTTGCTGGCGACGTACCGCCATGCGGTAGAACTGGAAACTGAGGAGTATGGCGGCCAGGAACAACACCGTCGGCAGAGTCATCTGCGATACATAGTCCCGCAGTATTTCCGCATAGCCATAGGAAGCCACGACCGACAATCCCACCTCCGGCAAGTGGCTCACCATCACCAGTGCGCGCCGATCCGCAGGATCGCGACCCTCGTCCTGCCGCCAGTCGAAGGCCTTGGCGTACATCTCGCCCATCCGCTCTTCTGCAAGCGGCACCAACAATTGCAGGTAGCCGTCATCACGCAACCAGGCGACCTGGATCCCTGCACGGGGCCGAATGACATTCCACAGGGCCCCGGGTGCTGTGACATCGATGCCGGCCGCCATTACCGCCACCGCCTTGCCATTGGCATCACGCAGGGCCAGGCGTACCGGGATCAGCCAGCGCTCCAGCAGGGGAAAATAGTAGGTGCGCCCGATCACCATACGCGCAGATTCCAGCGCGGCCAGGAACCCTTCCCGTGACTGCGTCTGCAGCAAGAGGTTGGGAAGCTCGCGCCCCGCCGGGATACCCGAGACCAGCACCAACTGGCCGTCAGTACGAGCCAGGCCGAACCCGGCAATCGCCGGGTTGGCGCGCAACATGTCCTCGACCCAGCGGCGACCGCGCGCGGGGTCGCTCAGGGCACCGGCATGCAGCAGGTGCTTGCCGAGCAGCTTGAGCATGGATTCCTGGTGAGAAAATTCAGCGCGGGCCATTTGCGCGAACTGCTGCGCGGCCTCACCGGCCTCGTGATTTGCCCGCTGGCGCAGGCTGTGCCAAGTTCCGACGGCGAACAGGACAAAGACCACCGTCAGGGCCAGAATAGTCCAGATGTAGAACTTTTCCGTCCCCCCCCGGCGTTTTGCGATCCGGGTGGGGGATACCTCGCTAGGCAAACTCGAGTCCATAGCCCCCTTCTGGCAATGGCCGAAGAACTTGCGAGTATAACCAATGGCCTAGCTCCGAAGGGAACCGGCCAGCCACGATCCAGTCGCGAGATTCCGATCCGAGGTAACCATTCATGCCCACAACAAGCAAGACCATCTCCCTGGCTCTGGGCAGCGGCGGCGCCCGCGGGCTGGCGCATATCGGTGTCATTCGCGTGCTGGAGCGTCATGGCTGGCGCATCGACGCCATCGCCGGCAGCTCGATGGGCGCGCTGATCGCCGGTTTCCATGCCGCAGGCCGACTTGCGGCCTACGCCGACTGGGTGCAGGAGCTCACCGAGCTGAACGTGATGCGCTACCTGGACCTGTCCTGGGGCGGAGCCGGGCTGCTCAAGGGCCAGGCGGTGATGGAAACGCTGCGCCAGTTCATCGGCGAGCACCAAATCGAAGAACTGCCCATCCCGCTGACCGTCGTCGCCACCGACCCACGCGCACGGCGCGAGGTGTGGATCAATCAGGGTGACCTGTTCGATGCCATCCGCGCCTCCATCGCCGTGCCCACGGTCTTCACCCCACACATCGTGCAGGGACGGCCCTTGCTCGACGGCGGCATCCTCAACCCGGTGCCCATCGCCCCGGTGATGCACAACCGCGGCGACCTGGTGGTGGCGGTGAGCCTGTCCGGACCGCCGCGCGAACGACCGCGTCCGGCCCTACCGGCCAAGCAGCAGCTCAACCCGGGCTACCGCCAACGCATCGACCGTTTCATCGAGGAACTGCAGGAACGCTTCGGACGTGAAGACCGCTGGCACAAGCAGGAAGAAGCGCTCTCCCTGATCGATGCGGCCCTGCTGTCCATCGACGCCATGCAGGCGCAGATCGCCGCCTGCAAGCTGGCCGCCTACCCGCCGGACCTGCTGATCGAGATCCCGATCGACACCTGTGCGGTGCACGAGTTCTACCGCGCCACCGAAGTGATCGAGGCCGGCGAATACTGGGCCGAGAAGGCGCTGGCCGAATACCTGGCAGAGCGCGACACCTGACGAGAATCCGGCCGTGCCCCAGGGCTTGCCCGGCTTTCCCCTGGTTACAGCAGGGCCGCCTGGCGTTCGCCCTCGCCCACGTTCACCCGCGACAACAGGATCGCGCCACCCAGGAACAACACAGAAACAGCAAGAATACCGGCTCGAGGGCTGCCGGTGGCCGCCGCCACGCCCCCCACTAGCAAGGGCCCCAGCACCGCCGCGAACTTGCCCAGCATGTTGTACAGGCCGAAGAAGCGGCCGGACTGATCCGCTGGAATCAGGCGCGAGAACAGGGCCCGGCTGAGTGACTGGATGCCGCCGAGCACCATGCCGATGACGGCCGCCAGGACATAGAACTCGCCTGCGGTCTGCATGCGCCAGGCCCAGAACACCACCAGCATGAAAATCACGATCGCCAGTCCGATGGCGCGGCGGGCACCCCAGCGCTCGCCCAACCGCCCAAAGGCGATGGCCGCGGGAAAGCCAACGAACTGAGTCAGCAGCAATGCCCCGATCAGGTCACCGGAATCCAGGCCAATGGCCAGGCCGTAGTCCACTGCCATGCGTGCAACGGTACCTACACCATCGATGTAGAACCAGTAGGCGATCAGGAAGGTGAAGGCATGCGGCAGAGCGCGCAGCTCGCTCCAGGTGCGGCGTAGTTCCGACAGCGCCACGCCGGACGTGGTTGCCGGCGCATCGTCGCGTACCCACAGCAACACCGGCAGGCTGAACAGTGCCCACCACAGGGCCACCAGCAGGAAGGCCCAGCGCACCGCCTCGGCGCTGTCGGCCAGGCCGAAGCTGGCGGGCGAGAACACCATGACCACATTCAGGGCGAGCAGCAAGCCGCCCCCCAGGTAACCCAGGGCATAGCCCAACGCGGAGACCCGTTCCAGGTCTCGGCGGCCGGCCACCCCGGGCAACAGCGCGTCATAAGCGATGTTGGCCCCCGAGAACCCCACCAATCCCAGGCCATAGAGCCACAAGGCCAACCACCACTGCCCCTGCGCGACCAGGAAGAGGCCGCCGCTCATCAGCACCCCCAGGCCGGTGAAGCCCGCGAGCAGGCGGCGCTTGCGCCCGGCGACATCGGCCCAGAGGCCGATCAGGGGGGCGGCAACCACCATCAGCAGCGCGGAGAGGGAATTCGCCGCACCCAGCCAGAAGGTGCTCTCGGTGACCCCCAGCTCCCACGCCCAGTATTGCTTGAAGAACACCGGGAAGAAACCCACCATCACGATGGTGGCAAACACCGAGTTGGCCCAGTCGTAGAAGGCCCAGCTCCAGACGGCGCGCCTGCCCTGTCCCTGGCGCATGGCTCAGCTCTTGATGCCGATACCCTTCTTCAGCAGGTACAGCGCAACGAAGAACAGGACTGCGATGAAACCCAGAATGATGTGCACCGCGATGCCGACCGGGATGTCGGAAACCCCCAGCAGGCCGTAGCGGAAGGCGTTGATCATGTACAGCACCGGGTTGGCCAGCGACACCTGCTGCCAGAACTCGGGCAACATGCTGATCGAGTAGAAGACCCCGCCGAGATAGGTCAACGGCGTGAGCACGAAAGTGGGGATGATGGCAATGTCGTCGAAGCTGTTGGCGAATATCGCGTTGATGAAGCCCGCCAGCGAGAACAGCACCGAGGTGAGCACGAATACCGCCAGGGTGATGCCGATGCTGTGTATCCGGAAGTCGGAGAAGATCATCGACACCAGGGTCACCAGCAGGCCGACCATCACGCCGCGCGCCACGCCGCCAGCCACATAACCCCAAAGCACCACCCAAGGGGGAATGGGCGCGATCAGCAGCTCCTCGACATTGCGTTGGAACTTGGCCTGGTAGAAGCTGGAGACCACGTTGGCGTAGCTGTTGGAGATCACTGCCATGAGGATCAGACCAGGCACGATGAAGTCGACATAGCGCAGACCATCCATCTCGCCGAGCTGCGAACCGATCAGGGTACCGAAGATGACGAAGTACAGCGCGGTAGTGATCGCCGGTGGCAGCACTGTCTGTACCCAGATGCGCGAGAAACGCAGCACCTCCTTGATGACGATGGTCGAAAAGGCGGTCCAGTACCTCATGCCGAACCCTCCTGGTGGTGATGCACCATGTCGAGAAACAACTGCTCCAGCCGATTCTGCTTGTTGCGCATGCTCAGCACCTGTATGCCGGCGGCCGACAGGCCCTCGAACAGGTCGTTGAGACCGCGCCCGGCGGTGACCTCGGCCTCGAGCATGCAGGCATCCAGGCGTTTGAGGCGATAACCGGGGATCTCCGGCAGGGTCTCGACCGGATCGACGACATCGAGGATCACGTCCTGCTGGTGCAGGCGGCGCAGCATCTCGCGCATCTCCGCGCGCTCGGCAATCTGCCCGTTGTTGATGATGGCGATGTTGCGGCAGAGGCTCTCGGCCTCTTCCAGGTAATGGGTGGTGAGGATGATGGTGATGCCATCGGCATTGATGCCGCGCAGGAACTCCCACATCGACAGGCGGATCTCGATGTCCACCCCGGCGGTGGGCTCGTCGAGGATCAGCAGGCGCGGCCGATGCACCAGAGCGCGCGCGATCATCAGCCGCCGCTTCATGCCGCCGGAGAGCGAGCGCGCCTGCTTCTCGCGCTTGTCCCATAGCTCGAGCTGACGCAGGCATCGTTCAGCCCGCCGACGCGCCTCGGCGCGCGGCAAGCCATAGTAGCCGGCCTGGTTGATCACGATCTCACCCACCGGCTCGAAGGGATTGAAGTTGAACTCCTGTGGCACATAGCCGATGCAGGACTTCACCATCTCGGGCGCCAGATCCTGGTCGTGCCCGAACACCTCCACGCTGCCCCCACTCTTGTTCACCAGCGAACAGACGATGCCAATGGTGGTGGACTTGCCCGCGCCGTTGGGCCCGAGCAGGGCGAAGAAGTCGCCCTCTTCCACCTCGAGGTCGATACCGCGCAGGGCCTGCACGCCCCCGGCATAGGTCTTTTGCAGATTGCGGATACGCAGCGCCTTCATGGAAACCCGACAATGATCGACTGGATGGAGCGTACAATACGGCTTCCTCGCCCAATTATCACCTGCCCGTCGCCATGGAAGCCCTTGCACCCGAGACCTTCGCCCTGCTGACCGCCGTAGGCGTGCTCGCCGGCCTGGTGGATGCCATCGCCGGGGGCGGCGGCCTGCTCGCCCTGCCCGCCCTGCTGTGGGCCGGGCTGCCTCCCCTGCAGGCGCTGGCCACCAACAAGCTTCAGGGCAGCTTCGGTACCGCTACTGCATCGTTCAACTACATCCGCCGGGGCGAGATCGAGCCGCGCGGCCTGCTCGGCGCGGTGGCCTGGACCTTTCTCGGCGCCGCGACCGGCACCCTGGCGGTACAGTACCTGGTGGCCGACTGGCTGGACCGCCTGGTGCCAGTGCTGCTGATCGGCTTTGCCCTGTACTTCCTGTTCTCGTCACGCATCGGCGAGGAAGACGCCCGCAGGCGCCTGTCACCGACCGCTTTCGGCCTGCTGGTGGGCCTGGGCGTGGGTTTCTACGACGGCTTTTTCGGCCCTGGCACCGGCACCTTCTTCGCCGCCGGTTTCGTGCTGCTGGCAGGCTGGAACCTGAAGCGCGCCACCGCCGGGACCAAGGTGCTCAATCTCACCAGCAACCTCGCCTCGCTGCTGTTCTTCGCGCTCGCCGGCCAGGTGGTCTGGAGCATCGGTCTGGGCATGGGGCTGGGCCAGGTCGCCGGCGCCTGGCTGGGCTCACACCTGGTGATGCGCCATGGTGCGGTCATCGTGCGCCCGCTGCTGGTGATCGTCTCGGTAGCGGTCTCACTCAAGCTGTTACTCACCGGCTAGTCGGTCCGCCCGGCGCTGCAACACACAATAACGAAAGGACTGCACGGCGCCGCCCGGGGTGCGGTGCAGCTCGCGTTCCGTGTGCAACAGCTCGAAGGGTTCCCCGAAGGCGGCAGCCAGGGTCTCGGCATCGTAGCGCCACACGGGCAAGCCGCTGCAACGCTCGGCACCATCCTCGGCAAAGGTGGCAATGATCAGATGTCCGCCGGGTCGCAGTGCCCGTGCCACCGCCCGCACATAGACCGAGCGTCCGGCTTCCCCCGTGAGAAAATGGAACACGGCACGATCATGCCAGACATCGAAGCTGGCCGTCGGCAACACCGCTCGGGTGACATCTCCCAACACCCAGCGCACGCGGGCAGCCTGCTCCCCCAACTGGCGCCGCGCCCGGGCCTGGGCGACCGATGACAGATCCAGCCACCAGAGGTCACGGTAACCGCGCCGCAACAGTTCGCCCAGCAGCGGCGAGGTCCCCGCGCCCGCATCGATCAGCCGCACGGAACGGTCCGCCCCGAAGCGCTCGATCAACGCCAGGGAGCGCACCGGATGCCGTTGATACCAGCTCAGCGCCTCATCCGCCTTGCTGCCATAAACCTGGTCCCAGTGTGTACCTTCCGACATCATGCCCTCCAACACCTGCATTCTCTCACGGGCATAGTCGTGCCATACCGAAAACGCAAGGCGGGCGACTGATAGAATATGTCGCCATCCCTCCATCGAGGAGCGCACAAGATGAAACGCAAGACCTACAAAGACCTTGTGGCCGAGATCGCACCGCACATCAAGGAATGCTTTCCCTGGGACGTCGAGGAGCGCATGGAGCGAGGCGACGATCTGCTGTTCCTGGACGTGCGCGAGACCCACGAATACGACACCATGCACATCGAGGGCTCGCTGAACGTGCCGCGTGGCGTCCTCGAGACTGCCGTGGAATGGGACCACGAGGAAACCGAGCCGGAACTGGTCGAGGCACGCGACCGGCAGATCGTGGTGGTCTGCCGATCGGGCAGCCGCAGCGTCTTCGCCACCTGGACTCTGATGCAGTTGGGCTACAAGTACGTTACTTCGCTCAAGACCGGCCTGCGCGGATGGAACGAGTACGACCTGCCGCTGGTGGACCTGGAAGGCAACCTCATCGACCCCGAAGTGGGCGACCGCTATTTTGCCAACAAGCTGCTCGACTACCAGCGCAAGCCGGCGGACTGGGTCGAACCCGAATAGGCGGCCACATCGCGGAACTGAAAGCCAGGGAAGCCTCCTGCCCCCTATTCCCCTCCTCCATATGCACAACAGCCCCTCCTGAGAGAGCGAGGGACTTGACCGGAGGTTCCCTCAGAGCAACGGCTTGGCGTAGACCACCGCGTCCTCACGCTCGTGACGTTCGTGCGGGTAGTAGCCGTTGCGGCGACCGATCTCGCAGAAACCTTCCGACTCATAGAGCGCTCGCGCAATATGGTTGCTGGCGCGCACCTCAAGGTAGACGGTGTCGGTATCCTTCTCGCGCGCAATACTCAGCATGCGCCGCAGCAAGCGGCGGCCCAGGCCACGTCCCTGCCAATCGGGGGCCACACAGAGATTGAGCAGGTGAGCCTCGCCAGCACCGGTGGACAGCACCGCATGGCCTGCCAGCTCACCGGCAAACTCGGCAACCACGCAGTGATATCCGACGCGCAGACAGTCGCGCAGGATGCCCATACTCCAGGGATGCGAATAGGCGGCGCGCTCATTGACAAATACCGCGCCGAGATCGCCTTCGCGCATCGCCCGTAGTGTGGGTTCCAGCTCCTGGATGACCGCGCTCATGCCCTGCCTCCCTGTAGCTCGCGCCACACCGCCTGCAGGTCGATCCAGGCCTTGGCCTTTTCCTCCGGACGGCGCAGCAAATAGGCAGGATGGTAGGTCACGCGCAGCGGCGTTTCCCGGTAATAGTGCACACGCCGGCGCAGACGTCCCACCGCTTCGTCGGTCTCGAGCAGGTTCTTGGCCGAGACGCCACCGACCGAGAGGATGAGCTCGGGCTGCACCAGGGCGATCTGGCGATCCAGCCAGCCACGGCAGGCAACCACTTCCTCGGCGCGCGGATCACGGTTACCCGGCGGACGGCACTTGAGCACATTGGCGATGTAGACCTGCTCGCGCGACAGGCCAATGGCCTCGAGCATGCGATCGAGCAACTGCCCGGCCCGCCCCACGAAGGGCTCGCCCTGTCGATCCTCTTCGGCACCGGGGGCCTCCCCGATGACCATCAGGCGGGCATTGCGATCACCCACCCCGAACACGGTCTGGGTGCGTGTCTCGCACAGACCACAGGCGCGGCAACTGGCGACCGCTGCGGCCAGGCCGTCCCAGTCGAGGCTTGCCGGATCGACAGCGGGCACGGCCGGCGCCTGATCCACGACCGGCGCCGCTGGGGCGCCCGCCGGAGCGGGGGGTGACTCGACCGGCGCAGCGGGGGGTGGCTTGGCCAGCGCAGCGGGGGGCGGCTCGGGAGGCGCGATGCTCGCCGCTTCCGGCGATATTTCATGCGACGACGCCGGAGCGGGATCACGTGCAGGGGCCTCACGCTGCACCCACAGCTCGATGCCCATGCCTCGCAGGCAGGCCCGGCGCCGCGCATCCAGCATGCTAGACGTCCGCCGCACCCTGCGGGTGCGCCCGCTGATCGCCAGCCAGCAACTTGTTGCAGCCGTTGATGTAGGCCTTGGCCGAAGCAATGACGATATCGGTATCCGCACCTTGCCCCATCACCAGGCGCCCGCCCTTCTCCAGACGTACCGTGACCTCGCCCTGACTGTCGGTGCCGCTGGTGATGGCGTTCACCGAATACAGTTTGAGATCGGCCCCGGTCTGTACCAGCGCCTCGATGGCCTTGTAGGTGGCATCCACCGGGCCGCTGCCCTCGGCGGCGGTGGTCTGCTCCTCACCATCGATGCTCAGGGTGAGCTCGGCGCGCGGGGTCTCGCCAGTCTCCGAACAGACGCGCAGGGCCATCAGCTTGATCCGTTCGTTGATCTTCTCCAATCCCTTGTCCGTGACCAGCGCCTGAAGGTCCTCGTCGAAGATCTCGTGCTTCTTGTCGGCCAGCTCCTTGAAGCGGGCGAAGGCCTCGTTGAGTTCCTCCTCGGTCTCGAGGTGGATGCCCAACTCCTCGAGCCGGGTGCGGAAGGCGTTGCGGCCGGAGTGCTTGCCCAACACCATGCGGTTGTGGCTCCAGCCTACGTCTTCGGCGCGCATGATCTCGTAGGTCTCGCGGTGCTTGAGTACCCCATCCTGATGGATGCCCGACTCGTGCGCGAAGGCATTGGCACCGACGATGGCCTTGTTCGGCTGCACCGGGAAGCCGGTGATGTTAGACACCAGGCGCGAACAGGGCACGATCTGGGTGGTGTCCAGCCGGGTGTCACAGTCGAACACGTCCTGGCGGGTACGCACCGCCATCACCACCTCTTCCAGCGAAGCATTGCCGGCACGCTCCCCCAGACCATTGATGGTGCATTCCACCTGACGCGCGCCATTCATCACCGCCGACAGCGAGTTGGCCACCGCCAACCCCAGGTCGTTGTGACAGTGCACCGAGAAGATGGCCTTGTCTGCATTGGGGATGCGCTCGATCAGCTGGCGGATGGTCTCGCCGAACTGCCAGGGCATGTTGTAGCCCACGGTGTCAGGCACGTTGATGGTGGTTGCGCCGGCGTCGATCACCGCCTCGAAGATGCGACACAGGAAGTCCAGATCGGAACGCCCCGCATCCTCGGCCGAAAACTCCACGTCGTCGGTATAGCAACGCGCGTGCTTCACCGCCCACACGGCCTGTTCGACCACCTGGTCAGGGCTCATGCGCAGCTTGCGCTCCATGTGTACCGGCGAGGTAGCAATGAAGGTGTGGATACGTCCCGAGGCGGCGTTCTTCAGCGCCTCGCCGGCGCGATCGATATCCTTCTCCAGCGCGCGCGCCAAGCCGCAGACGGTGGACTCGGTGATCGTCTCGGCCACCGCCTTGACCGCCTCGAAATCGCCCGGGCTGGCAATGGGAAAACCGGCCTCGATCACGTCCACTCGCATCTTTTCGAGGGCACGTGCGATGCGGATCTTCTCGTCCCGGGTCATGGACGCGCCGGGACTCTGCTCGCCGTCACGCAGGGTGGTGTCGAAGATGATGAGTTGTTTGCTCATGTGCTGCTCCAGCCAGACCCCCCTGGGCCTGTTGCCTGATTCGTTGATGCTGTGTTCGGATGTGGCGATTGTCTGGCCCTCGCCCGGGCACTTGCTGTTCTCTGCCCCTCAGGGCAGCAGCAGATCTGGCAGGGCAGTGTGCAGGCGGACGCCGGGGCCGAGGACCCGGGTGAGAAAACCGGCTTGTCGAACGCTGTCGAGTCGCATGTCAGTTCGCCCGAAAGGTGGCTCTGGAATATAGCCCACTCAGCCGCCACCTGCCAAGCCTCGCCGCCGCCAGAGCCTGCGCAGGGCAAGCATGGGGCCGGAAAGGGTGTAGCCCAGGAACACCGCAAACAGCACCATCGGCGGATCGGTCAGTACCACGGCGAACCCCAGCGCCAGCCCAACCAGTACAAAAAACGGCACCTTGCCACGAAAATCCACCTGTTTGAAGCTGTAATAACGCAGATTGCTGACCATCAGCAGGCCGGTCACCAGCGTGAGCAGCAGGGCGAACCAGGCCATCTGGCCAGGGGTGATGCCATTGTCCACCGCCACCCAGACGCTGCCGGCCATGACGGCCGCCGCCGAGGGGCTGGGCAAGCCGGTGAAGTAGCGCTTGTCGGCGGTGGCGATAGCGGAGTTGAAGCGCGCCAGGCGCAGGGCCGCGCCGGCGGTATAGATGAAGGCCGCCAGCCATCCGAAACGCCCCAAGTCCGCCAGCGCCCACTGGTACATGACCAGCGCGGGCGCCAGACCGAAGGCCACCATGTCCGAGAGGCTGTCGTATTCGGCGCCGAAGGCGGTCTGGGTATTGGTCATGCGCGCTACCCGACCGTCCAGACCATCGAGCACCATGGCCACGAAGATGGCGATGGCCGCCTTCTCGAACTGCCCGTTCATCGATATCAGCACGGCGTAGAAACCGCTAAACAGTGCCGCGGTGGTGAACAGATTGGGCAACAGATAGATGCCACGCGCGCGCCGGGGGCGTTCGCTCTCCAGTGGAGCCACCTTGGGAGTTTCCTTGTGCGGATTCATAGGGCGCAGTATAGAAAAAAGGCCGCAACGATGCGGCCTTTCGTCGAGTCGCAATCGCGAACTCAGTTCTTCGACTTGTCCACGATCTTCTGGATCCAGGGCATCATGGCACGCAGCTGGGCGCCCACCTGCTCGATCGGATGCTCGGCATTGAGACGCCGACGCGCGGTCATCTCCGGATAGTTGGCCTGCCCTTCCTGGATGAAGCGCTTGGCGTACTCGCCGGTCTGGATGTTACGCAGACACTCGCGCATGGCGGCACGCGACTGTTCGTTGATGATCTTCTCACCGGTGACGTATTCACCATACTCCGCGTTATTGGAGATGGAGTAGTTCATGTTGGCGATGCCGCCCTCGTACATCAGGTCGACGATCAGCTTGAGTTCGTGCAAGCACTCGAAGTAGGCCATCTCCGGCGCATAGCCGGCCTCGACCAGGGTCTCGAAACCGGCCTTGACCAGTTCCACGGTACCGCCACAGAGCACGGCCTGCTCGCCGAACAGGTCGGTCTCGGTCTCATCCTTGAAGGTGGTCTCGATGATGCCGGTGCGGCCACCACCGATGGCCGAGGCATAGGACAGCGCGATGTTCTTGGCATTGCCCGAGGCGTCCTGGAACACGGCGATCAGATCGGGGATACCACCGCCCTTGGTGAACTCGTTGCGCACCGTGTGGCCCGGAGCCTTGGGCGCGATCATGATCACGTCCAGATCCTCGCGCGGCACGATCTGGTTGTAATGGATGGCAAAGCCGTGGGCGAAGGCCAGTGCGGCACCTTCCCTCAGGTTGGGTTCGATCTGCTCACGGTAGAGCTTGGCCTGGAACTCGTCGGGGGTGAGCACCATCACCAGGTCGGCTTCGGCCACCGCCTCATCCACAGTCTTGACCGTGAGTCCCGCGGCTTCGGCCTTGGCAGCCGAGGGCGAACCAGCACGCAGGCCGACGCGCACGTCGACACCCGAGTCCTTGAGGTTGTTGGCATGCGCGTGCCCCTGCGAGCCATAGCCGAGAATGGCGACCTTCTTGCCCTGGATGATGGAGAGGTCGCAGTCCTTGTCGTAGTAGATGTTCACTGCCATAGGATGGATTCCTTAGGATTCGTTGATAAAACAGTTCAAACGTGCAGGGTCAGGCGCTTGCCGCCACGTGCAATGCCCAGCGGACCGGAACGCACCGTTTCGATGATCAGCTCGTCATCCACCGCCTGGATGAAGGCGTCGAGCTTGGCGCCGTCGCCAGTCATCTCGATGGTGTAGGAATTGCCGGTCACGTCGATGATGTTGCCACGGAAGATATCGGCCAGACGCTTGAGCTCCTCGCGCATGGCACCTTCGGCTCGCACCTTGATCATCATCAGCTCGCGCTCGATGTGCGGCCCCTCGGAGAGGTCCACCAGCTTGACCACGTCGATCAGCTTGTTCAGCTGTTTGGTGATCTGCTCGATGATGTTCTCGTCGCCCCGGGTGACCAGGGTCATGCGCGAGAGCGTGGCATCCTCGGTGGGCGCCACGGTGAGCGACTCGATATTGTAGCCGCGCGCAGAGAACAGCCCGGCTACCCGCGAGAGCGCGCCGGCCTCGTTCTCGATGAGAATCGAAATGATGTGACGCATCAGGCCAACTCCCTCTCGGAGGACAGATGGGGCGACATGTGCATTTCATGATGACCCTTGCCGGCCTCGATCATGGGATACACGTTTTCCTCGGGGTCGATGATGATGTCCATGAACACCAGCCGATCCTTCATGCCGAAGGCCTCGCGGTAGGCGGCCTCGAGATCGGCGGGGTTCTCGATGCGCATGCCGACATGGCCATAGCTCTCGGCGAGCTTGCAGAAATCAGGCAGCGCATCGACGTAGGAATGCGAATAGCGGCCGTCGTAGAAGAACTCCTGCCACTGGCGCACCATACCCATGTAGCCATTGTTGAGCAGCAGAATCTTCAATGGCAGGTCGTACTGCTTGCAGGTGGCCAGCTCCTGAATACACATCTGGATGCTGGCCTCACCAGTGATACAGGCCACGTCGGCCTCGGGATACGCCTGCTTGACTCCCATCGCTGCCGGCAGGCCGAAGCCCATGGTGCCCAGTCCACCGGAATTGATCCAGCGTCGCGGCTTGTCGAAAGGATAGAACTGGGCAGCGAACATCTGGTGCTGGCCGACATCCGAGGTCAGATAGAACTCGCTGTCGCGGGTGACCTTGTACAAGGTCTCGACCGCGTACTGCGGCTTGATGACCTTGTCACTGGCGTCATACGAGAGGCACTTGATTGCGCGCCAGGCTTCGATGCGCTCCCACCATTGCGCCAGAGCCTCGCGGTCGGGCTCGCACCTGAGTTCGTCGATCAGGCGCAGCATGTCGGCGAGCACGCTCTTGACCTGGCCGACGATGGGCACATCCACACGCACCGTCTTGGAGATCGAAGCCGGGTCCACGTCGATATGGATGATCTTCGCGTGCGGGCAGAAATGCGCGATCTTGCCGGTCACCCGGTCGTCGAAGCGCGCGCCGATGGCAATCAGCACGTCGGTCTCGTGCATCGCCATGTTGGCCTCATAGGTACCGTGCATACCCAGCATGCCCAGGAACTGCGGATCGGTGGCCGGGAAGGCACCCAGGCCCATCAGCGTCTGGGTGGTCGGGAAACCGGTCTTCTTCACCAGCTGACGCAGTTCTTCCGAGGCCTCACCGAGCACCACGCCACCACCGGTATAGATGATGGGGCGCTTCGCCGACATCATCAGGTCCACAGCCTTGCGGATCTGCCCCAGGTGCCCGCGCTCGACCGGACTGTAGGAACGCATCTCAATCTTCTGCGGGTACTCGTAAGGGATGCGGATGTTCGGGTCGGTGACGTCCTTGGGGATGTCCACCACTACCGGCCCAGGCCGGCCTGAGGTCGCAATATAGAAGGCTTTCTTGATGGTCTCGGCCAGGTCTTCGACGCGCTTCACCAGGAAATTGTGCTTCACGCACGGACGGGTGATGCCGACGGTGTCGACCTCCTGGAAGGCATCGGAACCGATGACCGGCGTCGGCACCTGGCCGGTGAACACCACCAGCGGGATGGAATCCATGAAGGCGGTGGCGATACCGGTCACCGCGTTGGTCGCACCGGGACCGGAGGTCACCAGCACCACGCCGGGCTTGCCGGTGGCGCGGGCATAGCCGTCCGCAGCATGAGTGGCGGCCTGTTCGTGGCGCACCAGGATGTGGCGCACCTCGTCCTGCTGAAACAGGGCATCGTAGATGTGCAGCACGGCGCCGCCGGGATAACCCCAGACGTACTCGACGCCCTCGTCCTTCAGTGCCTGGACGACGATCTCGGCCCCACTCAGTTCCACCTTGTGACCTCCGAAGACATGGAAAACCCTCTGTGCACGGGGGAATAAACCCGGTATTTCCGGGCGCAATTGGAACGTGGCAAGTTACTGATGAAGATCGCACAGGTCAATAGTTGCGCACCCGAAAATCCACCGTCGGACGGACAACATGAAATGCGCGAAATGGACCGCCGCCTGAACGCCGTGCACCAACGCCGTGCCCGGGAACGGGAGCCCGAGCTGGAACCATTGCGCAGCATCGTCAACGGGGCGTGTCGCCGAAGGGACCTCCAGACACGTCTGGCACGATGAGCTCGCCGCACAGGCGGCCATCGTCACTCACCCCGACCAGGCGCACCTGGCAGCGCCGGTTCTCCAGCGGCTCTCCGGACTCGACCAGGACACGCAGATAGTTGGGCGTATAGCCACTCCACGCCCCGGTCTCCCGGTCGCGCCCCTCGATCAGCACTTCGCACTCCCGACCGACCTGATCGCGCAGGATCTCGCCGCGCAAGCGTGCCGCCAGCGCATGCAACTGCTGGCTGCGCTCGCGCTGCACCGCACGCGGCACCGGGTCGGGCAACGTGGCGGCCTTGGTCCCCTCGCGCGGAGAGAAGGCGAAGATATGCACATGGGCAAAGCGCGCCTGCTCGACGAAGTCCAGAGTCTGCGCCCACTCCTCGTCGCTCTCTCCCGGAAAGCCGACGATGATGTCGGTAGTGACCTGCAAGTCCGGCACCCGCGCCCTGCCCGCTTCGACCAGGGCCAGAAACTCGCCACTGCGACAGCGCCGCGACATGCGCCGCAACACCGAGTCGGCCCCCGACTGCATGGGCAGATGCAGATGCGGCATCAGCCGCGGATCGGCGAACAAGTCCCAGAACCCTTCGGGCAGGTCCCAGGGCTCGAGCGAGCCCAGGCGAATGCGCGGCATGTCGGTGCGCTCGAGCACCGCCGCCACCAGGTCGTACAACGACTGCCCCCGATCGCTGCCATAGCCTCCCAGGTGCACCCCGGCGAGTACCACCTCCTGCACCCCCTCGGCCTCCAGGGCGCCGATCTCGGAGACTACCTCGTCGATCGGCCGGCTGCGCTCCTCGCCGCGCGCCAGGGTCACCACGCAATAGGTGCAGCGGTAACGGCAACCGTCCTGCACCTTGACGAAGGCGCGTTGCCGGCCGCGCGCAAACAGCGCCACCTCGTCAGGCTCGGCAGCGATCCGAGGCATCACCGGCAGGTCGAGTTCACGCCGAGCAATCTCCACCAGGCGATCCTTCTCGTGATTACCCACCACCAGATCCACCCCCAGGTCGGCGGCAGCCTGCTCGGACGAGAGCGCGGCATAGCAACCGCTCATCACCAACTTCGCCGTGGGGTTGGCGCGGTGCGCACGACGTACCAGGTTGCGCGACTTGCGGACCGACTCGGCGGTCACCGCACAGGTGTTGACCACCAGGATATCGGCCTCGGCCGGGTCGCGGGTCGGTTCGATACCGGCGCGCCGGAAATCCCGGGCCCAGGTCTCGAGTTCGGCCTCGTTGAGTCGGCACCCCAGTGCCTGCAGATGGACGCGCATGAGTGTGATAGCGTTGACGGATTGAATTCCCGATTGTAGCGCCCCGCGCCATACAAGTACGGACAGGAACCGCATGGAAAGACTGCTCACGCTGTTTCACCAATACCCTGACGACTCGCTGGCCGCCGGCCTGCTGCTGGCGCTGGGGCTGCTTGCCCTGGGCCTCTGGCTAGGGCAGCGGCGGGTACACCGCCTGCAACAACGGCTGGATGCAGTACTCGAGGCACAGCAGGAACGACTGGCGCAGTTGCAGGAGGCATTCTCCGAGCGCCTGCACCAAGAGACCCAGGCACTGCTCGCCGGCCAGCAGCACGGCCTGCAGAGCACCCAGTCGCTGCTTGGCGAGCGCATCGGCGCGGTCGAGAAGGCACTGCTGCGCGAACAGGGCGCACTGCGACTCGACCTGGTCGAACGCTTCGAGAAGCAACACAAGGCATTGCGCGAAGACACAGGCGAGGCCCGTCTGGCCCAGCAGCGCCACCTGGCCGAGCTGCGCGAGCGTGTCGAACAGGCGCTCAACGCCCACCGTGAGGCATTCGAACGGCTGCAGCGCGAGGCCATCACCAGCCAGCAGAAGACACTCTCGGACAACCTCGAGGCGATGAGCCGGCAGATTCGCGAGTCCTTCCGCGCCAGCGCCGAGGAGCTGGGCAAGCGCGTCGACACACTCACCCGTACCACCGACGAGCGCTTGCGCGAGATCAGCGGCCAGGTGGAGAAGCGCCTGGCCGACGGCTTCGAGAAGACCACCGAGACCTTCACCAGGGTGCTCGAGCACCTCAGCCGCATCGACGAGGCACAGAAGAAGATCACCGAGCTGTCGGGCAACGTGGTCAGCCTGCAGGAGGTGCTCACCGACAAGCGCTCGCGCGGCGCCTTCGGCGAGGTGCAGCTCGAGGCCCTGGTCCGCAACATGCTGCCCGAGGACAGCTTCGAGTTGCAGGCCACACTGAGTAACGGCAAGCGCGTCGACTGCCTGCTGCGCCTGCCCCCCCCCACCGGCAAGGTCCCCATCGACGCCAAGTTCCCGCTCGAGAGTTACCAGCGCATGCAGGACTTCGATGCCACCCCGGCCGAGCGCAACGCCGCAGCCGCCCAGTTCCGTCGCGACATCCAGAAACACATTCGCGACATCGCCGAGAAATACCTGATTCCCGGCGAGACCGCCGATGGCGCGGTGATGTTCATCCCCGCCGAGGCGATCTTCGCCGAGATCCATGCCCACTTCCCCGAGCTGGTCGAAACCGCCCAGCGCGCGCGGGTCTGGATGGTCTCGCCCACCACCCTGATGGCGGTGCTCACCACCGCGCGTGCCGTGCTCAAGGATGACGCCACGCGCAAGCAGATCCATGTCATCCAGGAACACCTGCACATGCTCTCCAAGGACTTCGGCCGCTTCCAGGAACGCATGGACAAGCTGGCCAAGCACATCGAGCTGGCACACAAGGACGTCGAGCAGGTACACACCTCGGCGCGCAAGATCAGCTCACGCTTCCAGAAGATTGAGCGCGTGGAGATCGCGCCCGAAGAGGCGGAGCTGCTCGACGGACCGGAAAGCACAGAGGACTGACCGCCATCACAACACCTCCTCCGCAACGATTCCCGACGCCCATGCAAACGACCCCACACACCCCGCCCCCGGCGCCCGAACTGTGCTATTCTTCCGCGCCCGGACGAGGGCACCCCGAAGAGGCGGAGCCGGAGACTGGATCAAACAAGCGATCGACGCACATCTGGAGAGGTGCCAGAGAGGCCGAATGGGCTTGACTCGAAATCAAGTGATCCCTTGCGGGATCCGTGGGTTCGAATCCCACCCTCTCCGCCAATAACTAAAGGCCCCGTCAGGGGCCTTCTGTTTTCTCCCGCTCCGCTAACGGCCTGCGCAGAGGCTCGCCCTCGGGGTATCCTTGGCCCATGAACATCGACACCGCTTTCATCACGGGCACCAGCTCCGGCCTCGGCCGGGGGTTGTGCGAGACACTGCTGGAAGACGGCTGCACCGTCTTCGGTTGTAGCCGTCGGCCTTCGACGCTGCCGGGATTGCACCACGCGAGCTGTGATCTACGCGATCACGAAACCGTACCTGAATGCCTGGCCACCTTGCTCGAACCGGCCGAACGGCTCGACCTCGTGGTGCTCAACGCCGGGGTGCTGGGACGAATCGAGCTGCTGCACCGCCTGCCATTGGACGAGGCCAAGGCCGTGATGGAGGTCAACCTCTGGTCGAACAAGACGGTGATGGACTGGCTGCACGCCTGGGGCCGGCCGGTTCGCCAGGTGGTGATGATCTCGTCAGGCGCCGCCGTACTGGGCAACAAGGGCTGGGGAGGCTACGCCCTGTCCAAGGCGGCGCTCAACATGCTGGCAAAGCTGTACGCGCACGAGTTTCCCGATACACACATTTGCGCGCTGGCGCCCGGCATCATCGACACCGCAATGATGGACCACCTGTGCGACGAGGCCGACGCCGATGCCTTTCCCGCACTGCAACGGCTGCGCACAGCACGCGGTACCGAGGCGATGCCCACTCCGCGCGAGGCGGCACGCCGGATCCTGTCGGTACTGCCCGCCCTGCGTGAGCAGCCGAGCGGCAGTTTCGTGGACATCCGCCAGTTGATCGATCCGGAAGGCTATGCCCGACTCTATGGAAAACGCTGAACCGCGTCAGCCGCCCTCTGGCATCTTCCCCTGCCCAACCAGCCCCCGCCAGTACGGCATCAGAAAGTGTGCCGCAGGCTGAGGTAGAAGGTGTTGTCGTCCACGGTAGGTGAGCGGTAGTCGCCCACCGGATGAGCCCATTCAACCCGCAGGCGGGTGTGGCCGTTTTCTCCCCAGCGGCGCGAGATCTCGCCTCCCAGCCCCAGCGCGGCCAGGCGGCTGTCGGAGACTGCCCCCGGGACCTTGTTGCCTACCCAGGCGACATCGGCGAAGGGGCCGGCCTCGAGCGACCAGCCCGACACGCTGTCGAAGACATGTGCATATTCCAGACTCAGCGACAGGCCATGCTCGCCCGTACTCTCGGCCGGTTCGAAGCCACGCACGCTGCCGTGACCACCGATGGCGAACAGGTCGGATGACAGCAGCTCGTTCGAGGCATGCTGGGCGCGCAATCGACCTGTCAGCACATCGCTGTCACGCAACTGGTAACGACCTACCCCTTCGAAGGTGAATATCCAGGCGCGTGGATCGCCACTGGCGCGGGTGGCATCGATCTCGCCACGCGCATCGGCATTCAACCAGCCCACCCCGCGAGAGATCCGCACCCCGCCATAGAGCACATGCCGATAGCCTCGGTCGAGCAGGTTGCCCTCAATGAACACCCGGGTGATGCGATCGTCCGTATCGGGCAGCCCCGCCAGGAAGGAACGATGCCGCCGATGTTCGAACCCGGTGCGCAGCTCGCTGCGGAACTGCACCGTGTTGACCAGTGCGCTGGACAGTGCCAGTCCCCAGATGTCGGTCTTGCCCGTGGCACGCAGTGCCGCCAGGCGGTCGCCGATACTGTTCTCGGAACGCAGCCACCGTCCCTCCAGACGCAAGTTGCGCAGACCGATGGGGCTGACGAATCCCAGCTGCGCGGTCTTGAGTTTCTTGTTCGACTTGCGCAATTGCAACGAGAAGGTCTCGCCCAGACCCAGCAGATTGCTCTTGCGGAGGTCGACGCTGAACACCCAGCGACCGGTGAGCTCGCTGCCGTGATTGTCCAGTCCGACCTGCTGTCGATCATCGTCGGCCGGTACGATCGACAGGCGCAGGTCGGTGGTCCCCGGCGCCTGCCCGCGGCGCAGATTGAGTGAGCCTCGCAGGTTACCCAGGGCGTTGATATCCTGCACCACGCTCTCCGCCGCGCGCTCGGTAAACACCTCGCCGGATTTCAGCCGCCAGGCCATCGCCTCGGCAATAAAGGGGCGCAGGCCGCCCTCGTTACGAATATCAACCTGGCCGATACGCCCGAGCACGATGCGTACCTCGAGCACACCATCGGCCAGGGACTGCGGCGGGGTGACGACCTTGACTAAGGGATAACCCTGCCGGTAGTGCAAGGCGGTAAGGTCGTACTTCAGTCGCGCCAGGTCCTCCCGGGTGAGGTCGCGCCCGGTGTAGGACCGCGCCACCGCGTCCAGGGCAGCGCTGTCGATCACCAGGTCACCGACAAAGGTGATGCGCCGGACGTGGGCAAAAGGCTCCTGGCCGTCGGCCGGTACGCGAAACGCTTCGGGCGCGGGACGTTCTCCCGGTTCGACCGGCTGCACCAGCGGGGCCGGCAGGCCCTGGTCCGGTCGATCCACCACGCCGGGCAAGGCCGAAGGGGGCAAGGGTGTGGCAGCATCGACCTCCTGTCCCCAGCCCATCGCCAACACCAGCAATCCGGCCGCCGCCTGCGGCCATTTCACACCTTCCATACGCATGACGTCTCCATCTCCTCTATCACCTCCCCCTCCGGGCGAGCGACAGTTGAGCATAACGTCGACTCCAGCAAAACGCTACCACCTGGAGCCTGGTCCCAGCCTTCCGGGACAGGATTGCAACCACCATTCACCAACTGGTCACAGAAGGTCACCTGGGCCTCCTTGCCCCCAGCCGCCGTGGGCGGCAGGGCATCGGGATCGAAGTCGTCCGGCAGACTGACCAACCGTCCGACATCCGGGGGCGACAATTCGAAATCGAGCCCGATGATCAGATCGCCCGCTGGCGTGAACCCGCTGGAGCGCTTGCCGGGCTGCCCCGGATCACGTGGCACCTCCTGCTCCCGCTGTTGATCGCGCACACGGGCCAGTTCCCGTTGTGGGGCAATTTCTCCTTCACTCGGCGGAGCTGAACCGGATTCCGGATCAAGCGCCGGAGCACTGGGCTGATGATCTTCGATCACCAGTTGTGCCAGCTGGGTTCCCGGTTGCCAAGGCTGTTCGCCACTGGTCACCGGATCACAGGAGCCGCTCTCACACTGCTGATACCGGCTGTCGCTGCCCTGTGCCAGGGCGGTGCCGAAGCCCGACGCTTGTGCACGCGGCAACTCGCCACCGTGCAGTTGCAGCTGGCCGGGCGCGCCTGGCGAACCTGCGATCAGGCGGGTGCGCGCCTCGGCCAAGTCGACTCCCGCGGTGTTGCGCACCTCGCTGCCAATGCCTCCTTGCAGGTCGAGACGCTGCCCGGCCACTTCCAGCCCGGCGCGGATCGGGGCCTGGGTCGCCGTGAAGCCGGTCGCTGCTTCCACCGCGTGACCCAGGGCACTGACCAGCAGATCGCTGCCGGCGCCAGTCTCGACGCTGCCGCTGTCGGCGGCCAGCAGCAGGTCGGCCATCGCCAGCGCCTGCTCACCGCTACCCGTGGCCCCCGGCCACCCAGCCCGGGCGAACACGCCCATGTGTCCGTCGGCCGAGAGGGCCGGCCCGGTGCCGTCAGCCCCGAAGGCGAAGAGATCGGCTGTTGCCTGGGCATCGCTCCGCGCGGCCTCGGCATCGGCGACCACCGCCAGCCCGCGACCGCTGACATCAATACTCAGGCGATCGCCTTCGATTCCCAGGTCTGCAAACGCATACCCTTCGCTCGCGCCCGTGCTGAGCGCATCGACACGCACACCTTGCGGAACTGTCAGTGACAACTGCCCTTCGGTCGCCAGCGCCAGGGAGGCATCGGCGATGCCGATCCGGCCATCCGCACCCGGGGATCGGTTACTGCTCGCACGCACGCTCAGATGCCCGGCATCGATCATCAGGTCGCCGGTGGCCTGCAAGACACCTGCCGCCACGGCCTCGCTGCCGTTGCCGCCCGGGGCCGTATCGGCCAGCGCGCTGATATCCCAGTCACCGTGGAAGCCCAGCGCACCGTCGGCGCGGAATCCGCCCAGTGCGTGAGCCGAGGCCATGCCTTCTCCAGCGGCCTGGCTGTGCACAGAATGCTTGCTGCCAGGCGCTACCGTCACATTACGCCCGATGCCGGCCATCAGGGCATCAGCCTGTGGACCGTTGCGGCCATTGGCCCCTGCATTCACCCCGAAGTTACCGGCCAGCGCGAGATCGCCCTGACCGGTCGCCGCATTCACGGCAGCAGCCAGGTCGGCCGAGGTAAGACCACCGCCGAGGCTTGGGCCATAAGCCGCGATATCACCACCCATCACCAGCCCCCCCAAGGCCACACCGTCCGCGTCGGCCTGAATCATCACCTGGTTACCAGCATTGCCGATACGCATGTCCGCCGGTGAGACAAACAGACCCAGTGACAACGCCTCGCCCGCGGCCAGGGCATAGCTGAGCGCCTGGCTGTGTACCGCCAGATCGCCGCTGAATAGCACGCCGGGAAGACTGCCGACCCCACCCAGGCCGACCACACCTAACAGGGAGACGGCATTGGCCTCGAGATCAGAGATGGCCTGGCTGGTGATCGTGGTGCCAGTGGTGACCACGGTCACCTGCTCGCCGACAATCCCGCCAAGGCTGTTGGCCATCGCCGAGGCGTTGCCCTCGGCGACGGCGTGGGAGCGTACCGACAGGCTGCCGGCCATCAACGTGTCGCGGCTGCTATTCGCACCGTCAGCTGGTGCACCGATGCCCGCATCACTACCGATCAGCACCTCGGAAACGGCCTCAACGAGATGCTTGCGACTGAAGCGGGTATTGGCGCCCTGCCCCCTGGCATCCGACGTCACAGCCAGGGCACCGGTCACCTCCGTTTCGCCGCCCGCACCGAGCAACTGTGCGGACGAAAGGGCATGCGCCGAGCCCGTGCTCCCCTCTTCCACCCGGGCCACACTTTGGACATCGATATCACCCTCAGCATATAGGTTGCCCCGCCCATCTTCACCGGCGCGCATCGCCAGCTGCGCGGTGGCACGCCGGTTACCGGCATCACCCTGCTGCTGCGAACGCACCTCGAGGTCAGCCAGCAGACGAATGTGTCTGCCCGCCTGCACGGCGACCGCTACCCGTCCGCTCTGATCTGTCCCCTGGGCGCTGGCCTTGATCATCGAGGCCGATGCCCCCCCCGGCAGGCGCACGCTGCGCCCGGCCTGAAGCTGCACGTCCACATCGCTGCGTGCCCCCTGCTGACTCGAAGAGGCGATGATGTGCGCACCATCCAGGGCGATGTCACGGCCTGCCTCCAGGCCGACCCCGACGATGCCACGCTGAGTGTCCTGCCGGGAACGCGCCGCCGTCTCGGTGCCACGCAGCAGGAGATCTTCGGCTGCACTCATGCGCACCCGAGCCTCCCCCTGCCCACCGTTATTGCGGGTGGTCGCGGTCACCTGCGTCCCCTGCATTTCCAGACCGGCACCGTGGGACCCGACACGGACCACTGCCCGCGCCGCGCCACCGTTGTTTTCAGCCTGGGCACTGAGTTGCGAGTCGTTCAGGCTCGCATGTCCGGCACTGTCGAGCACGATCTTCGCCCGACCCGTGCCGCCATTGCGGTTCGCCATCGCCTGCAAGGTACTGCCCTTGGACCAGATTCGACGATCCGCACTAACGCGGATACTGGCCTCCGCGTTGCCCGATTGCCGGTTGGCCCGCGCCGTGAGCTGTGCTTCGTGCAGACGGACATTGCCGGCCGACTGCACCTCGATGGTGGTGGCATCGATCACACCGTCAAGATTGACGACATCAGTCACTGCCTGGTGCGCCATGCGCGCCGTGATCAGGACCTCACGCCCGCGCACCCTGCCGTCGGCCCGCACACCGCTATCACCCTGCCAGGCGCCCAGGGTGGACGGGTCGACAGTAAAGGTGATGATGCCGTCACCGCGCAGGTCGAGGGCCAGGGCATCCAGCCCCTCCTGCGCATCGCCGTTGCGCAAACGCAAAGTGGCATCCGTGGCCGACGCCAGGATCACCTGTCCGAGTTGTGCACGCACCACGCCGACATTGGCAACCTGTGGTGCCATGAGCACGGCAAAGCCGCCGTCGCTGGTCACAATGCTCCCGCGGTTGACCACCCGGGCGCCATCGACAGTACCCCCGGCCTCGAGCCGGAAGGTAACCTTGCCGTTGGCGTTGTGCGGATCACCGATGTCAGAGGTGGTGGCCAGCAAGGCGCCGACATTTACCTGGGCATTGGCGCCAAAGGTGATCCCCGCATTGTTGATCAGGAACACCGTGCCAGCGGCAAACAGCTTGCCGTCGAAGCGCGTGGCGCCGCCCAGGCCCTGGCCATTGCCCAGGATCTTGTTGACGACGACCGCGCTGTTCGCCTGGTTAAAACGCACCGTCTCAGCGGCCGTGGTGTCGAAACTGTTCCATTCGATGCGCGCATACGGCGAGGCCTGATCGATCACCGTGCGTTGCCCACCATCCTTGACGGAAACGCTGGCCGCCCCTTCAACAACGCTGCTCAACTGCGGCGCGCTCGGAGCGACGGCGCTGGCAAAGACCAGCAACCCGCCGATCAGTATACGGACACAGCTATTGATCTCGCGACCGTTAACCTTGCGATGACGCCAGTGAAAACACTGCTTCTCGACATTGAACATTCCTTGCCCCTTGTGAACCATACCGCTTACCTTCCATGATACGAAGCTGACGGTATATATGTGTGACACATCACACTATAGCAAGTAAATAACAAAAGAAAGGGGCAAGAGAAAAACAAATCAACAATTTACATTACATGCAAAAAACCTCATAACAGGCTGAATGCAAACAACAAAACACCCGACACTCAACAACAAACACCCCCCGGAACACCGGGTTTCACTGCACAATCTATTTACTTTTCAGGGTTTCCATGTACTTCCACATCAGGGTTCCAATGTAGTCACCCATGGGGGTTTCACTGTAGTTCCGACATAGGGGTTTTACTGTACTTTCCGCAAACAGCGAAAATCACTGAAGATCGACCACCACGCGCCCGCGCACCTGCCCCGCCAGAATGCGTTCGGCCAATGCCGGCAGATCCTCGAGCCGTGCCACCTGACGGATCGCAGCCAGGTGTTCACGGGGCAAGTCGCGCGCCAGCCGCTCCCAGGCTGCCAGGCGCCGCTCACGCGGACACACCACCGAGTCCACACCACGCAGGGAGACGTTGCGCAGGATGAAGGGCATCACCGTGGTGGAAAGCTCGTGACTGCCGGCCAGGCCACACGCCGCCACCGCGCCACCGTAACGCAGCTCGGCCAAGGTGCGCGCCAGGACCACGCCCCCCACGGTGTCCACCGCCCCGGCCCAGCGCTGGCTCTCCAGCGGGCGCGGCGGCGCACTCATCGACTCGCGCGACAGGATCTCGGCCGCCCCCAGTTCGCGCAGCCAGTCGGCACCCTCCGGACGCCCGGTGAGCGCGGTGACCTCATACCCAGCGGCCGAGAGCAGCGCCACGGCCAGCGAACCCACTCCGCCCGAGGCCCCGCTGACCAGCACCGGTCCCGCATCTGCTTTCACCCCGGCCTCCTCAAGGGTCATGACGCACAGCATCGCGGTCAGGCCCGCAGTACCCAGGGTCATGGCATCGAGCGCATCCAGCCCCTCAGGAAGTGGAACCAGCCATTCCGAGCGCACCCGCTGGCGTTGGCTGAAGCCCCCCCAGTAGCGCTCACCCACTCCCCAGCCGGTGAGCAGCACCGCGTCACCCGGCTGCCAGTCGGGCGAATCCGATGCCAGCACCCGGCCGGCCAGGTCGATCCCCGGCACCATTGGCCATTCACGCACCACCTTGCCTCGACCGGTGATCGCCAGCCCGTCCTTGTAGTTGAGGCTGGAATACGCCACCTCGATCAGCACATCGCCTTCCGGCAGATCGGCCTCGCTCAGCGTGCGTATCTGCGCCTGAGTGGCTCCCTCGTCGTCTCGCTCCAGCACCAGTGCCCGAAATGTCTCGCTCATGTTTCTAACCTCTTTTGTTACTCGTTATCTCCATCCCGGCCCTCTCCCGACCCAGCATTCGCCCCCCCGCAAGCGGGAGAGGCCGGGAGGGAGACCATCAGGCCAACCTTGATCCGCCCTCTCGCCACGGTCAATACGAAAACTCAATGCTTGCGGCGACCGGTTGGCCCGCTACCATTGCGCCATGCCAAATTCCACCCTGCCCGACCGCCGCCTTGCGGTGGCCCCCATGCTCGACTGGACCGACCGCTGGTGCCGCTATTTCCTGCGCCAGATCAGCCGGCAGGTCCTGCTCTATACCGAGATGGTCACCACCGGCGCCCTGTTGCACCGCGAACCGGCCCACTTCCTGGACTTTCACCCACAAGAACACCCGCTGGCCCTGCAACTCGGCGGCAGCGAACCGGCCGCCCTCGAGCGCTGCGCGCGACTGGCCACCGACTGGGGCTACGACGAGCTGAACCTGAACATCGGCTGCCCCTCCGACCGGGTGCAATCGGGTCGTTTCGGCGCCTGCCTGATGGCCGAACCCGAACTGGTGGCGGAATGCGTGGCGGCGATGCGCGAGGGCTTTCCCGGCCCGGTCACGGTCAAGCACCGCATCGGCATCGACGACATGGACGACTACGAGGACATGGCACGTTTCGTCGAGCGGGTCGCGGGTGCCGGCTGCAAGACCTTCATCGTGCATGCACGCAAGGCTTGGCTGTCAGGCCTGAGTCCTAAGGAAAACCGCGAGGTGCCCCCGCTGCGCTACGAACAGGTGTACCGGCTCAAGCAGGACTTCCCCGCATTGGAGATCGTGATCAACGGCGGTATCGCCTCCCTCGAACAGGCACTGGAACACCTGGCCCGGGTAGACGGGGTGATGATGGGGCGCGCGGTCTATCACGACCCCTGGCTGCTGGCCGAGGCCGACCGACGCGTCTTCGGACACGACAGCGCACCGGCCTCGCGCCGCGCGGTGGTGCTGGGCATGCGCGAGTTCATCGAGGCCGAACTGGCTGCCGGGGTGCGCCTGCACCGCATCACCCGGCACATGCTGGGCCTGTTCGCCGGCGTGCCCGGGGCACGTCACTGGCGGCGTCACCTGTCGCAACACGCCAACCGTCCCGGCGCGGGCTGGCACATCGTGGAGCAGGCGCTGGCGACAATCCGCGAGCCCTCTTGAACCCCCCCCACCCGGCCCCATCTCTCTGTCAGCCGAACAAGGACCGCAGAGGAGAAAGGACATGACCCTGATGAAGACAACAAACCCCTGGAGCCTGCTCGAGGAGTTCAACCGCGAATTCGCCCGCATGATGCCCGGCTTTGCCGACGACGACAGCCGCGTGGTCGGCAGCACCTGGTCACCCGCCGTGGACATCAAGGAAGAAGACGACCGCTTCGTGATCCGCGCCGATATCCCCGGCGTGCCCCCCGAGGACATCGACGTGTCCATGGAACAGGGTGTGCTCACCATCAAGGGCAATCGCAAGCACGAGGTGGAAGAAGGCAAGGAAGGCTGGCACCGCGTGGAGCGCGCCTACGGCACCTTCATGCGCCGCTTCGCCCTGCCCGAGAACGTGGATGCGGACAAGATCTCCGCCACCAGCAAGGACGGCGTGCTGGAACTGGTGTTGCCGAAGGCGCAACAGGACGACCAGCCGCGCAAGATCAAGGTGCAAGGCTGAGGAGGGTGCCATGAGCAGTCTCAAACAGAACCTCGACCGCGCCTGGGCCCAGGTCCAGGCCGGCTGGAACAACCTGGTGGCCAAGGCCAGCAACGCCCTGACTCGCTTCCGCTACCGCGAAGAAGACGAACAGGACGAACAGTCGCGCGCCCTGCTGCACGCCAGCCCGGAATGGGCGTTGCTGGCCGCCGAGCTACACGAGAGCAGTGACGAGGTGTCGGTACGCCTGGAGGTCCCCGGCATGGAGCCGGAAGACCTCGAAGTGCAGGTGATCGACCGCACCCTGATCGTCAGCGGCCACAAGCAGATACGACGTGAGCGCAAGGAGGGCCGCTACCACATCACCGAATGTGCGTACGGCCGCTTCGAACGGCGCCTGCCGCTGCCTGCCGAAGTCGAGGTCGACCGCGCGGAGGCCAGTTACCACAAGGGCGTGCTGACCCTGACACTGCCCAAGACGGAACGCGAACGGGTCCGTCGAATCCCCATAAGCCGCGGATAAAACCCCTTTTCTTACAAAGGCTTAGACGGACGGCGCCATTGCGAAACGGCGCCGTTTCTGTTAGGGTTCGCGCCCCTTTTGCAGCCGCGTCACCGTCTGCCTTCTGGTGGTCGTGAGCGGTTTTCCTGCCATGCAGCAGCATGGCCCAGCCTGGAGATAGCAGATGAGTCAGATCTCGACCCTCGAGCAACCGGTCATCGATCCAGCCGGCGAGACGGCGCGCTTCAAGGTCTATACCCAGCGGGATCTCGACCGCATCGCCCCGCTGGGCAAGCTGCCGGAAGACGTCCGTTTCGAGATGCGGGTGGTCTCTTCGGTGCTGCCCTTCCGGGTCAACCAGTACGTGATCGACGAACTGATCGACTGGGACCGGGCGCCGGAAGACCCCATTTACCAGCTCACCTTCCCGCAGCGCGGCATGCTGGCGCCCGAGATGTACGAACGCATGGCCGCCCTGCTGCGCCGTGACCCCGGCAAGGCCGAGGTACAGGCCCTGGCACGCGAGCTGCGCGCCCAGCTGAACCCGCATCCGGCCGGCCAGATGCAGATGAACATCCCGCTGGACGATGCCGGCAACCGTCTCAACGGGCTCCAGCACAAGTACCGCGAAACGGTGCTGTTCTTCCCCAGCCAGGGACAGACCTGCCATAGCTACTGCACCTTCTGCTTCCGCTGGGCACAGTTCGTCGGCGACAAGTCGCTGCGCATGGCCACTACCGAGGCAACCGTCCTGCATCGCTACCTGGAACAGCACCGCGAGGTCAGCGACCTGCTGATCACCGGCGGCGACCCCATGGTGATGAAGACCAAGCACCTGCTCGCCTACCTGGAACCCCTGCTCGAGCCCCGCTTCGCGCACGTGCAGACCATCCGTATCGGCACCAAGGCGCTCACCTTCTGGCCGCAGCGTTTCGTCAGCGACGAGGACGCCGACGATCTGATCCGCCTGTTCGAGCGCCTGGTTGCCGCCGGCAAGCATCTGGCGATCATGGCCCACTACAACCACTGGCAGGAACTGCGCACCGACATCGCGCGCCGTGCCATCGCCCGCCTGCGCGACATCGGCGCCGAGATCCGCTCCCAGGGACCGCTGCTGGCACACATCAACGACCACGCGGACGACTGGGCGCGCCTGTGGCGCGAGCAGGTCCGGCTGGGCATCGTGCCCTACTACATGTTCGTCGAACGCGATACCGGCGCGCGTGCCTGGTTCGAGGTACCGCTGGCACGCGCCTGGGCAATCTACCGCGAGGCCATGCAGCAGGTCTCAGGCCTGGGACGCACCGCGCGCGGCCCCAGCATGAGCGCAGGCCCCGGCAAGGTGGAGATCCAGGGCGTGACCGAGATCCAGGGCGAGCGAGTCTTCGTGCTGCGCTTTATCCAGGGACGCAACCCCGACTGGGTACAACGTCCCTTCTTCGCCCGCTATGATGAGCAGGCCACCTGGCTGGACCAGTTGCAACCGGCCTTCGGGGAAGAAAAGTTCTTCTTCGAAGATGAGTACCGCGCCATGCAACAGGCGCGTGGAATCACCGACTGAAACATCACACCGAGGACGCAAAAGATGACCATCGACCGCATCGTGCTGGCCTTTGCCGGCTTCATGATCCTGCTGAGCCTAAGCCTGGGCGTACAAGGCAGCCCTATCTTCCACAACGAGAACTGGCTATGGTTCACCGCCTTCATTGGCCTGAACCTGCTGCAATCGGCCTTTACCGGCTTCTGCCCGCTGGCCACCATCCTCAAAAAGATGGGCAAGAAGCCCGGCGCGGCGTTCTGACACAGGCAACCGCCAGGATTCCTCCCTACACGCGGCACTAAATATCCGAGGAAATTCGGAGGAGCGGATTCCCGGTCAAGGATCGACGAAGACTGCCACGAATCTGGCCAAGTCTTCCCTGTCCTTTTCGACGGAGCAGCGGTGTCGCCGATGCCGAAGTGGAGAAATCAGTCGGCATCGAGGACGGAAGGTCCATCCACTCCAGGCTCCGGCCGGGATGACGCAAGTGTCGATTCCTGGCCCGGGTATTCCACCCTGACAGGGCCATACCCTGTCAGGGTGGAAACCGCACGGAATCCGGTTGCGAAACGGCCCTTCCCGCACGCAGGGAGGGGGCGGTTCTCCCCGGTCGCCGAGGATTTTCACCCCTCTCCTGCTCGCGGAAGGCCGGCAGGACGGTCATCTTTGAGCCACAGGTTGCCGTTCCCACCCTCGCTTGCGAGGGAGGCCCGGGGGAGTGCCGACCGGGACCAGAATCAACGGACCGGTGCGCATTTCGTCGGCACTGCGCCGGCCTCGAGTCGAATCACCCGATCCGCGCGGCATGCTCCGAGAGTAGCGACCATTTTCCGCGCGGGTCGCCGAATTTCCCCGGACAGCCACGCCACACGCGGGGGAGGGGCAGCAGGTTCTGACACCCGCCGAACTCGTCGCACCCACAATCCGGTCTGCGGCATCGAGACGGTCAGTGGCCGCTCTTTCCCTTGGCCGCGATGTAATCGGTCAAGGCAAACAGCACCCCCGATACCACGAAGGTGAGGTGGATGCCCACCTTCCAGGCGAGCTCGCCATGGGTGAGCGAACCGGCCTCGACGAAAGCCTTGAGCAGTTCTACCGCCGAGATAGCCACGATGGCCCCGATCAGCTTCAGCTTGAGATCGGAGAAGCCCACCTTGCCCATCCAGGCAGGGCGATCCTCATGGTCTTCGGGAGCAAACTTGGAAACGAAGTTCTCGTAGCCGCTGAAGGCGATGATCAACAACAGGCTGGCCAGCAGCGCGGTATCGACCAGAGTCAGGATGCCGATGATGGGTTGGGTCTCGGAACCTGTCAGCACACCGGCGAGCAGGCCCAGCAGGGCCTTACCGAACTTGAACAACAACGCCAGTATTGCCAGCACCAGACCAAAGAAGAAGGGGGCCAGCAGCCAGCGCGAACCAAACAGCAGGGACTCGAGAAAGGTTTCGAGCTTCTTCATGATCGTTGCTTCACTCCGCCACAGAAAGGCGCGACATCATATCAGACCGGCTCGGCATACAGATCGTGCTCATCGTAGCCGGTGATCTCGACCTCGACGAAATCGCCGGGACCAACGCCCTCCCACTCGCCTTCGATATAGACATGGCCGTCGATCTCCGGAGCGTCGCCCGGCCCGCGCGCGACGATGCGCCCCGGCTCGACCGCATCGACTAGCACGATGGTGCGTCGCCGTACCCAGCCGGCCAGGCGGTCGCGACTAATCTGCGCCTGCACCTCCATGAAGCGCGCCAGCCGATCCTGCCGAACTTCCTCGGGCACTGCCCCGGGCAATGCATTGGCCGCCGCGCCTTCCACCGGCGAGTAGGCGAAGGCGCCGACCCGGTCGAGCTGTGCCTCCTGGATGAAATCGAGCAAGCGATCGAAATCCTCCTCGGTCTCGCCCGGAAAGCCGACGATGAAGGTCGAACGCAAGACCAGTTCGGGGCAGGTTTCACGCCAGCGGCGAATGCGCTCGAGCATACGCTCACTGGCCGCCGGTCGCTTCATGGCACGCAGTATGCGCTCGCTGGCGTGCTGCATGGGAATGTCCAGGTAGGGCAGGACATGGCCCTCGGCCATCAGCGGGATCAGGTGGTCCACGTGCGGGTAGGGATAGACATAGTGCAGGCGCACCCAGGCCGGCAATTGGCCAAGCTCGCGCGCCAGGGTGGTGATGCGCGTCTCCAGCACCCGGCCCCCATGGATATCGGCACGGTACTTCCGGTCCACCCCGTAGGCTCCGGTATCCTGCGAGACCACCAGCAGCTCGCGCACGCCGGATTCCACCAGGCGCTCGGCCTCGGTCAGCACCTCGCCGATGGGCCGACTGACCAGGTCACCCCGCATCTGCGGAATAATGCAGAAGGTGCAACGGTGATTGCAGCCCTCGCTGATCTTCAGGTAGGCGTAGTGGCGCGGGGTCAGCTTGACCCCCTGCGGCGGCAGCAGGTCCAAGAAGGGATCGTGCGGTGCCGGCAGGTGGGCATGCACCTGCTCCATGACCGCCTCGTAGGCGTGCGCCCCGGTGATGCCCAGCACCTGCGGATGACGCTCGCGGATCTCCTCGGCGCGCGCCCCCAGGCAGCCGGTGACCAACACCTTCCCGTTGGCCGCCAGCGCCTCGCCGATGGCGGCCAGCGACTCGTCCACCGCCGCGTCGATGAAACCGCAGGTGTTGACGATCACCAGATCGGCGGCCTCGTAGCGGGGCACGATCTCGTAGCCCTCGGCACGCAACTGGGTAAGGATGCGCTCGGAATCGACCAGGTTCTTGGGACAGCCCAGGCTGACGAATCCGATGCGTGGCGGCACGGTGTCTGTCACGGTCAGTTCAGGAAGTCGGCAAGGTTGACGCCAGGGGTGCGCTGGACCTCGATCACCAGGGTCTCTGACAACGGCAGGTCGCCCTTCTCGATCGGCTCGAGCAGCTGCTCGCAGATCTGCTGCAAGATCAGCATGCCCTGGCGGGTGCGCTCGTCCAGGTCCGGCTGCTGGACGTTCTGGTACAGCTCGGCCAGGTAATCGCGGAATACCGGTCCCTGCTGTTCCAGCGGCAATTGCTGGAACTCATCGCGGAAGCTGATGTGCAGTTCGTAGTTGCCCTCGGGCGAGGGTTCGACCACCCCAACCCGGATCGGCCCGTCGATCTCCATGTGCGACTCCTGATGCCTTGATCTAGAAAGGGCGAAGTGTGCGCAAGGCTTCCAGTGTTCGCAAGTCGGAAGCCGTTAAGGGGGTCTCAGAACAATACCTTGCCCCCCGAACACCTGCTCCCTTCTCCTTATACCACTCTTGGGAGGGACCAGGAGGGTGAGACGGAACAGACCTTTATTCCCCTTCTGAGCTCGTCCGCAAGCGGCGCAAGGTCGTGGCTCTGGCTGTTAAAATGGCACGTGATTTTCATATTCAAGCGGAAAGGGATGACCAGCATCCATTGTCTGAGCCACGCATGAAATACTGTACATTCCCTGTAACCCTTTTTTTCGTTGTTTGCGCTTTGATCGGGCCATTACCTGCTGCCCAGGCCGCCAGTACGGCAGACCCGACCGAGGATCTCCTGCTCGACAATGTGCCAGTGGTCCTCTCGGCCAGTCGTCTGTCACAGCCAATATCGGAATCGCCTGCGTCGATGACCATCATCGACCGCGATACGATCGAGGCTTCGGGTGCGCTGGACATCCCCGATGTGCTGCGCCTGGTCCCCGGTTTCCAGGTGTCACATATCAGCGGGGCCAACCAGACAGCGCAGTATCACGGCCTGGCCAGTCAGCATCCCAAGCGCATGCAGATCCTGATAGATGGTCGCTCGGTGTATCACTCGGCATTTGGCGGGGTGCATTGGGACAGCCTGCCGATCACACTGGACGATGTGGACCACATCGAGGTCTTGCGTGGCTCCAATGCCGCGACGTTCGGTTCCAATGCCTTCATGGGAGTGGTAAACATCATTACTCGTCATGCAGCGCAAACACGGGGAACCTCGGTAACGCTGCTCAGCGGTTATGGTGGCACCCGCGAGGCACGTCTGCGCTTTGGTGATCGCATCGGCAAGCTCGACTACCGGGTATCGGTCGATGCCTTTTCCACCGATGGTTTTCCTAATCTCCTGGACACCCATGTGTACTGGGATTCGACCGGCGGCCCGGTGCCAGCCAGCTCGGTAATCACGGGCACACCTCTGCAACCGGAAACCACGCTCTACCGGCTGGCGCGCAACGACAGCCAGGCCATCGGGCGCTTCGAGTTCCGTGGCGACTGGTTGCTGGACAACGGCGACACCCTGTTGTTCGAGTTGGGTTATGTACGTAACGACCGCGACAATTCTCTCGACAAGGGGCTCATCGATTTACTGCATCCCGACGAGAATCTGCGGGTCAGTTCACAGCTGCTGAAGTGGTCACGCTTTGCCCCTTCGCTGGGTGACATCTCGCTACAGCTCTCACACAACCGCTTCGGTTTCGACAGCCGCTTCACCGAGACGCTGATCAACCGCGATGGCGGCTTTCTCATCAACTTTGGCGCGGTAGCCGCCGGCCAGAAACTGCGCAACGATCGCTACGATCTCGAGTGGCAGCACACCCTCCCCTCCAGTGAGTCTGGCTGGCGTGTCGTGTGGGGCGGCGGACTTCGCGTGGATACGGTGAGTGGGAACAATTTCTCTCTTGGCGACAAGGACGTGCAACGGAAACAGTACCGCTTGTTCGTCAATACCGAAAAGCACCTGGGGCGGCGAGAGCAATGGGTGATCAACGCCGGGGTGATGTTGGAGCACCAGCAGGACCTGGGGCGCTTCGCCTCACCGCGGCTGGCGCTGAACTGGCACCTGGACGAGTTCAACACGCTGCGCGTTGCCGCCTCCCGGGCCTGGCGCATGCCGTCATTCTGGGAACAGGCCGGGGAATCGCGGCTTCGGGCACTCGATCCCTCTCCACTGGCCCTCTTGGGGGTAACTCCCGCACCCTTCGATTACCTGCTCTATACCAGCAATCCCGGTACGCTGCGCCCCGAACGCCTAGACACCCTGGAACTGGGTTTTCTCAACACCCAATGGATAGAAGGGCTGTCCTTCGATGGCCGCCTGTTCGTCGAGAAGCTGTACGACTATATCGACGAGGTGCGCTACATCAACGGCTGCAACGCCTGCGACACCGCGGGCACCGTGCTGCCCACGCTCACGCAGCACGACCTGCTGATCCACGAAAACGCCGGTTGGATAGACATGACCGGCGCCGACCTGCACCTGCGTTATGCCCTGGACGACCGCACCACCCTGACAGGCTCGCTCAGCGTCGTGCATGCCAGCGGCCAGCGTATCAAGAGCCGGGATACCACGGGTAGCGTAGTGTCGGTAGCGCAAATCGGTGATTACGTACCGAAGCGGACCTTCAGCGCCCTGCTCTCGCACCGTTTCGACCATGGCTGGTCGGGCTCGCTGGCCTGGTACGCCATGAGCAGGATGAACTGGCCCAACGACGGAGACCGCCTCGCCCCTTACGACCGTCTCGATCTGCGGCTAGCCCGGCGCCTCAGCCTTGCAGGCAACCATGCGCAGGTCGAGCTGATCGCCCAGAATCTGCTAGGAAACACCTATATCGAGTTTCGGGACGACAACCGATTCGAGCGCCGACTCTTCATCAGACTCAAGATCGATACGCCATAGGCATCTGTCGGACGAAGCTCGTGACAAGGATCTTCAGGCAATACCAGGAAGGTGACCGCCGCTCCAGCTCATGGGTGGTGTCCCTGTTCGCCTGCCTGCTGGTCATGTGGCTGGATGTCGCCAGCTCTTCCCCGGCCAAGCATGTGAAGCACATCCCCGATATCGTGCTGATCCTGTCCAGCGAGGCCCCTCCCCTGCGGCAGGTGGCAGAGGGGTTCCAGAAACGATTGCAGTCCCTGTGCCACACCGGGACACACTGCCCCTCGGTGGTTACGTTATCGCTGTCCGAGATGGACGCCAGGTCACTGCGCCATCCGCGACTGTTCGTCAGCATCGGCACCTCTGCCGCACACCATCTGCTGGAGCACTATCCTGCGGCGCACCAATTGCACCTGATGGTCTCGAAGAACACCCACTCGGCACCATCCAGCAGCCAGGTCTCCGCCCTGTTCATCGAGCAGCCTCCCAGCCGGCTGCTGGATTTCGTGCATTTTCTGCTGCCGGAGAGGAGGCGCATCGGGGTATTGTCCACGGAGGATTCGCAGATCTTCGTCGATTTGTTGGAATACCAGACACAGCAGCATGGAATGGACCTGCATGACCGGATGATCGACGACACCGAACATATCGGCAGGCAATTGCATGCACTCAACCGGAGTATCGACCTGTTGCTGGCCCTGCCCGACCCGGCGATCTTCAACCGTCAGACCCTGGCGACCATTCTGCTGGCCTGCTATCAGGACCACATTCCGGTGATTGGCTTCTCGGCTGGCATGACACGGGCAGGTGCCCTGGCCTCACTGTACACTCCCCCAGAAAAGATCGGCAGCGAGGGCGCGGAACTCGCGCTGCGCCTGTTGCATGGCGCTGCACCGCTTCGTGCCTACCCCCAACACTTCGAAATCACGATCAACCGGCGGGTCGCCCAAGCCCTGTACCTGCACCTGCCAACCGATGCCGAGCTGGATGAGTGGCAGGAGGAAGTGCAATGAAACGTCTCAGCCTCTACAGCCTGCGCTTCAAGGCCCTGCTGCTGGGCGTCGTCCCTGCGATGTTGATGAGCCTGCTGATCGGCACCTACCTGATTGGCGTCCGTTTCGCCAGCCTGGAAGAATCGCTGGAAAGCCGTGGCAAGGCACTGGCCAACGAGCTGGCCGCCATGTCGCTCTACGGTCTATTCAGCGGCGATCGCAATACGCTGGAATCTTCGGTGCGCACCTTCCTGTCGCGCCCCGACGTCGTGAAGATTCAGGTACGTGACAACCACGGCCAGCTGATTCTCGAGCTCCACAAGCCCGAGCTGAGCCAGCGCGCCCAGGGAAAGAGCTCGGTGCGGCTGCACCACTTTCGCGCCCAAGTCCGAGGTATCTCGCTCCCTAGCCCAAGCGATCTGCCCAGCGATGCAGAAACCCTACCGCCCCCTTCTCCCCCGGCACTGGGGATGGTCGAGTTGACATTGATCGACGAGTCACTGGTGACATTGCAGCATAAGGCCTTGATCACCACCCTTGTGATCATTGCTGCTGGTATCTTGCTGACCTCGCTGATCGCACTGTTCATGAGCGAACGCGTGGTACGTCCTATCATCGCGCTCTCCAAAGCGGTCGAACGGATACGCAGAGGGGACCTCAGTGCACGCGTGGAGCAACGCTCGCGGGGCGAGATCGGCCTCCTGGAGGCCGGCTTCAACCAGATGGCCCAGCGCATTGCCATGACCCAGGACGAATTGCAAGCAGAAGTGGAGCAGGCGGTGAAAGACCTGCAAACCACCATGGACGCACTCGAAGTCCGCAACATCGAGCTCGACCTGGCGCGCAAGCGTGCACTGGAGGCGAGCAAGGCCAAGTCCGATTTCCTGGCGATCATCAGCCACGAGATCCGCACCCCCATGAACGGCATCACCGGCTTCGCCCGCCTGCTGGCGCGCAGCAACCTGTCACCGGAGCAACGCGAACAGCTCAAGGCCATTCAGGAATCAGCCGACAACCTGCTGGCCAGCATCAACGAGGTGCTCGACTTCTCCAAGCTGGAATCCGGCCAGCTCCAGTTCCACGATGAACCCTACCGCGTGCGCTCGCTGGTCAGCAGCGTCATCACCCTGTTCACGCTCCAGGCCGAGGAGAAGGGCCTGCAACTGCGCCACCTGGTGTATGACGATGTACCAACCTGGCTGGTCGGCGATACCCTGCGTATCCGCCAGGTGCTCATCAACCTGGTGGGCAATGCCATCAAGTTTACCGAGTCGGGCACAGTGACCGTAAGGGTGATGCGCGACGGCGACGACGACAAAGAGCTCATCACTTTCAGCGTGCAGGATACGGGCATCGGCCTCGATCCCCTGGTGGGAGACCGACTTTTCGAGCCCTTTACCCAGGGCGAGAGCAATACCACGCGACGGTACGGCGGCACGGGTCTGGGTCTGAGCATCAGCAAGAAACTGGTCAAGGGCATGCAGGGCGGCATCGGCTTCGACAGCGAACCGGGCAAGGGGTCGACCTTCTGGTTCAGCCTGCCGTTGCGTATCCCCGAGAAACTGTTCGGTAACTCCAGCATGGTTGCCGTCGACGAAGACTGTTTCCTCTCCCATACGCCGCTGGCAGGCATGCGCATCCTGGTAGCGGACGACAACCCCATCAACCTGGAGCTCACCCGAACCATACTTCAACGCCATGAAGCTGCCGTGAGTACGGCGACCACCGGCCGGGAAGCCTTGCAACTGGCCGAGAAACAGTTCTTCGATCTGATCTTGATGGATATCCACATGCCGGTAATGAGCGGCCTGGAAGCAACCAAGGCGATTCGCAACGGCAGTGGGCCCAATACGGCAACACCTATCGTCGCCATCACCGCCGATATCACCGCCTCCAACCAGAAGCGCATCTTTGCCGTGGGCATGAACGAGATCATCATCAAGCCACTGGAAGAGACCCGCCTGATGAGCGTCGTCAACAACCTGTTTCACCCGCGCAACCGCCTCGACGAACAGGGAGAAGACGCGTCACACGCGACACACAACGAGCCGATGCAGGACGAGGAGCTGCCGGTAAGAGACAGGGAGTCCGCCTTGCGCGTGGCCGGGGGAGACCAGCAGATCGCCGACCGCATGTTCAGCATGCTCCTGGACAACCTGGAAAAGGACCTGCCCCAGTTCCAGCGGCTGGCGCAGAGCGGGGATATGCAGCAACTCTGGGAACAGGCCCACAGGCTGAAGGGGGCCGCGGCAGCCTGCGGCACCCCCGCCTTGCACCGCCTGCTCGACCAACTGGGAAGCGCTGCGCGGGGCACCAACCCCAGTGACATCACGGTACTGATCGAGAGGCTCACCGAACAGCTCGCCCTGCTGCGCCAGCAGAACTGACCTCTCAGCGAGTTGCCTCGTCCAGGCGTTGCATTGCCGCTTCCACCGCCCGGTCGAGATCACGCTGCGCCTTGTCCAATACGGCCTTGCCCCAGTGCACCTGCTGCACCTCTACCGCGGCCGCCAACTCTCGCCCCTCGAGCACCCGGTCGCCCATGCGGACCCGGTAAGGCAGTGTTGCATAGGCCAGCAACGGCGTGGTGTGCTCCATGGCACCGGGCTCCACTGCCTCGTATTCGTAGAAACAGCTCAGCGTCTGCCCGGCCGCGCCGACCTTCACCTCGGCATATTCCGGTTCGACGATGCGATTGCCCGCATGCCGCCACTGCGCCACGTCGATCCCCGTCAGGTCGGCCGCCAGCCCGCGACAAAAGCTCACCCGAGGATCCTCCTGCGGCCCGCTGCAAGCGGCCAGCATGCCCGCCACGGCCAGTCCCGCTGTCCAACTGCGGACGCACACCATGTCCCGCCCCCTCTCAATTGTCTACAGCGCGATATCCACCCACACCGGTGCGTGATCGGAAGGCTTGGGCATGGCGCGAATCTCGTAGGAGATGCCGGCATCGCGTACCCGCTCGTTGAGCGGCCTGCTGGCCAGTTCGAGATCGATGCGCAACCCGCGCTTTGGCTCACGCTCGAATCCGCGCGAGCGATAGTCGAACCAGCTGAAACAATCGTCCACCTCGGGGTGTACGGTACGGAAGGTGTCGTGCAGCCCCCAGTCGAGCAGCCCTTGCAACCATTCGCGCTCTTCGGGCAGAAAGCTGCACTTGCCCTCGCGCAACCAGCGCTTCGCGTTGGCCTCGCCGATGCCGATGTCGCGGTCCTGCGGGGCGATATTCATGTCGCCGATGACGATCAAGTTCTGCGTGGGGTCGTACTGCGCCTCGAGCATGGCCTGCAGCTCGGCGTAGAAGCGCCGCTTGGCCGGAAACTTGGTCTCGTGTGCGCGATTCTCGCCCTGCGGGAAATAGCCATTGATGACGGTGATGTGCTCGCCACCCGGGGTGGCATAGGTGGCGGTGATCAGGCGTCGCTGCGCGTCCTCGCCATCGCCGGGGAGACCCAGACGGCAGTCCAGCGGTTCACTCTTCGACAACAGCGCCACGCCATAATGGCCCTTCTGGCCGTGAAACACCACGTGATAGCCCAAAGCCTCGACCATCTCGCGCGGAAACTCGCTGTCCTGAACCTTGGTCTCCTGCAAGCCGATGATGTCAGGATCGAGCCGGTCACGCAGGGCTTCGAGCTGGTGCGGGCGGGCGCGGATGCCATTGACATTGAAGGATACGATGCGCATTCAGGTATTCCCCGTGATCTCGTGGGTCTCGCGTTCCCCCATCGCCTCGCCATGCCCGTAGGCCTTGCCCCAGGCCATGACACGGTGGGGCTGGAGTTCGGCCTCGTCGTCGAGCGCCTCGCCGCAGGGACAGTCCTCACCCAGCAGCGCGCGCAAGGCACGCAGCATGCCGTTGGCGTAACCCCGGTTGTACCAGCACTGGCCGTCCTCGTGATGCTCGAGAAAGTCGGCGCTGCCGGTGCGCAGTTCGCGCACCAGGGCGCAGAGCTGTTCCAGCAGTTCGGGCAGAATCGCGGACATCGGTATAATGTCGTAAAAGCAAAGCCGCAAGCCTAGCAGGCCCGGCCCGCCCCAGTCATCCCGGAAAACGCCATGCCCCTGCCTCCCCTCCTTGCCAATCTCGGCCCCCTGCGCATGGCGTTGCTGGCGCTGGCCCTCCTCTGTTGTCCCCTGGTCTGGCTGGCCGACAGCGAACCGGAAGGTATCGGCGTGCTTTTCGCCTACGTCGTACCGGCGCTGATCGTGATCCTGTTCTTCATCCTCATGCTCGATGCCCTGATGAACCGGGTGTTCATGGTCGAACAGGACAGCGACACGGTAGCGCGATATCGCCTGCGCCTGCGCGCCGACCTGCTCGTCGCCGCCGTGCTGGTGATCAGCTGGTTCGGCTGGTTCCGCGACATCGGCGCCCTCTAAACCCGTAGGAGGCCCGTCCCCGGGCCGAACCGTTCGCGGCGAGGACGCCCACCGCCCCATATCCACCCTGACAGGGTCACCCCCTGTCAGGTAAGTCTGTGGAGGGACGCGATCAGCCCTTCAGGACGTGCAGGTGGCGGTGCAAGGGCTCCATGACCGGTGCCAGTTTCTTGCGCATGAGGCTGCCGATGGCAGTGGTGCCCTTGAATACCGGGCGCACCACGCCATAACCCATGCCCGAGAGCAGGCGCACCCCGATCAGCGGGGCTTCGAAGGCGGCATCCAGAGCAAGCACCGCCTGTGCCCCAGCATCGGCCGCCAGCCAGTCCTGCGCCTCGGTCTCGAGTTCCTCGAGGGTGGCGTCCGCGGGGGTCTCGCGCAACATCGAGAAGTAGTGCGCGATCAGGTCCAGGCTGATGTTGACCACGTCCTGGTTGGATGGCTTCTTGAAGATGCGGAACACCGTGGCCAGCCAGGCCTGGCCGGCGGGAGACAACACCCGCGCCAGGGCACTGGCCGCGGCATTGCCCGAATCAGCAAGCCCGCCTAACGCTGCCTGGTGTGTCTCCCACAGGGGATGGGCGGCCTGCTCGTCCGGGATCGCATCCGGCAGGGTGGCGATGAAGCCAACATAGTACGGCGGCTTGCGCGCAGCTCGCCGCCACAGGTCAAGGCGTTCCTGCTCGTCGAGCAGGCCTGGCTGCAATACCAGGCGGATAGTTTCGATCTGCTTTTCAGGCTCGCTCTCGAAGGGGAGGAACTCGACCAGGTATTCAGCCAGCACCCGCCCCATGCGGCCTTCGACCACCGCCTGCTTGCGCAGCATCTGGCGGGCGTTCTCAGCGTCCTCCATGGCCCACCAGGCGCGCCGCGCCAGTTCGTCGGTCAGCCCCGGCGCGCAGACCGCCGCCACCACCGCCTCGGGCTCGCCGAGCAACAGCAGTTGCTCAAGGCTGTCGTCCTTCATCTGGCCCATGCGAGTCCAGCGTTGCAGGTACACGGGGTAGCCACCGGGCGAGCCCAGCACGTGGCCCGAGATCAGCTCCTTGACCTTCTTGATGTATTGCTCATCGCGACAGGTCGGCTTGAGGTGGATGCAGGCCTCCCCCTCCTCGGTGAGGCCATGTACCTCCATCACCGATTCCTTGATACGAATCGCCAGCGGCCTGTTGGCCAGCAACACGTTCAGACGCAGGGCGTCTTCGGGGGACAGGTCCATATTGCGCCGACAAGGCCGTCAGTTGGCCGGGGGGGTGTAGTTGGCGTCGTCGGGATTGATGAAGACAAACTGGGCGTCACCATCATCGAGTTGCACGAAGTCCAGCGTGGTGTTGTCCAACAGGGGGACAAATTCGGGGGCCATCACAATCTCGATGCCCTCGCTGGTGATGCGGATGTCGTCCTCGCTGGCCTCATCGAAACCCATACGGTAGTCGTAGGTGCCATCGGCATGTTTCTGCGCGGCGAGACGCAGGGCCATGCCTTCGGTTCCGCCCTGTTTCGCTGCATTCCTCACCTGTTCGGCCGCGGCCGGGGTTACCTTGAACATGCTCTTCACCCTCTGGTGTATTGATACTCGTGATGGCCAGGTGTCGGTCAGGGCCGGCAGCGCCTGACGAAGTCCACGAACCTGCCCGCCCAGTGGTTGCGCCGTGTATCCCGCAGGTGGGTGTAGCTGGCGAGCAAGTTACGGTAGCGTACGCCGTCGTACGCGCCGTCGATACCCTGCCCGCGCAGGACGCGGTAGGCGAAGCCCACCTCGGGGGCCAGGTTCTCGAGCGCCGAGTAATGAAACTCGTGCGCCGCGATCTCTTCACCACCCGGCCAGGGATGCTCGGCCGTCTCCGCCAGGCGGACATAACCCCTGCCCTGCGGACGCTCGTGCATGACCACATCAGCAGGGATGACACCGACCATTTTACCTTGCTTTCCCTGCCAGGTCAGGCGACGGCACAGGTACATCAGGCCACCGCATTCCGCGTAGGCCGGACCACCCCGTTCGATGAAATCCTTTATCTGGCCGGCCATTACGGTATTGGCGGCCAGCTGGTCGAGGTGGGTCTCGGGGAATCCCCCGCCAATCAGCAACGCATCGGCCTCGGGCAGCCCGCCATCGTGCAACGGGCTGAACGGAATCAACTCGGCACCGGCGCGACGGAGCGCGGCTAGGTCGTCGGTGTAGTAGAAGCCGAAGGCCTCGTCGCGCGCATAGGCGATGCGCACCTGCCCCTCGCCCCCGACAGCGACGTCGGCAGCCTGCGCCACCCCCTGGATCTCCGGGGCCGTGCCTGCCAGCGCCAGCAAGGCTTCGAGATCGACCTGTTCAGCGACTCGCCTGGCCATGCGCGCAATCTGCTCGCGACTGCGCGCCAGCTCGTTGCTGGGTACCAGGCCCAGGTGGCGTTCGCTGATGTGCATGTCCGGGTGCCGCTGCACCGCGCCGAGCACCGGCACTCCAGTGTAGTGCTCGATTACCTGCCGCAGCTTGGCCTCATGACGGGCACCGCCTACCTTGTTGAGGATCACACCACCGATGCGGATATTCGGGTCGAACTGCTGATAGCCAAGGATCAGTGGGGCCACACCCCGGGTCATGCCCTGGGTATCAAGTACCAGCACTACCGGGGCGTCGAGCTGGGCGGCAAGCGCGGCATTGCTGTTGCTGCCATCGAGATCCAGGCCATCGTACAGGCCCTTGTTGCCCTCAATCAGGCCGATGTCAGCCCCCTGCATGGCTTGCGCGAATACCTCGCCGATCTCGTCACGCGCCATGGTGTAGAAATCGAGATTCACACAGGGGCGGCCGGCGGCCTGGCCGAGCCAGAGTGGGTCAATGTAGTCCGGCCCCTTCTTGAACGGCTGCACCACCAGCCCCCGCTGCACCAGGGCACCACACAAGGCCAGCGAGACCGAGGTCTTTCCAGAGGACTTGTGGGCGGCAGAAAGATAGAGATATGCCATGTCTGTCGACGAAAAAGGCGGCTCGAGGCCGCCTTCTACTGCGCTGTTATCGCGGCACTCAGCCGTGATGCGGATCGACGACCTCGTCGGCCAGCGACTCGGGCAGGAACTTGAGTACCCGCACGCCGACGAAGGTGGCTGTCAGCGCCACGGCGACCCCACCCAGACCGAGAAGGAACTCGGGCAGCGAGGGCGCATAGTGCAACGGTTGGCCATTCACACCTTCATAGAAGCCGGACTCGATGATGATCTTGTCCGGGAAAATGGCCATCGGGAAGGCCTGTCCGCCAATGACGATCACGTACATGGCAACGATGCCCCCGAGAACCACCAGAAGGCTGGCTGCAACGATGGCACCACGCGAACGACCCAGCCCCGGGTGGAACAGGATGCCCATGGGTACCAGCATGCCCAGCAGCACCCAGCCGCCCCAGAACAGGGTTGTATAGATGCCGCCGTCGCGCAGGATGAAGGCCTCGTACTCGTGATTCTCGGTGCCGTAGAGATTGGTCAGGTGATAGACCAGCACGAAGTAGAACACCGCAGCCACGAAGATCCCCAGCAGGTTCTTCAGCCGCAAGAGCAGCTTGTCGCCGATCGGGCGGCCATCCAGCTTGAAGGTGAACATCAGCACCAGCAGGTAGATAGCCATACCGTAGGCAAAGGACATGATGATGAACATCGGTGCCATGATGGCCGCGTCATAGCCCTGGCGTGCAACCAGGAAGCCGAAGATGGAGCCGGTACCGGTGGTCAGGATCAGGCGCCAGACGAACGCGACCAGACCTGCGGCCGGGTAATACTTGTTCGCCTTGCGCTCCATCATGGTGAACAGGTAGACCGCGACGATCACCAGGAAGCCGACGTAGAGATAGATGTTCCAGGCGAAGATCGACTTGAAGTTGTAGGTGGTCATGGCCACGATCAGGCGGCTGGGTTGACCGAGGTCGAGCACCAGCACCAGCAGGCCGCCGACCAGCAACGCCATCGCCAGCAGACCCGAGAGCCGACCCAGCGACTTGTAGATCTTCTTGCCGAATACCGACCCGAAGGCGGCAATGTTCAGCGCCCCGGACGCGGCCACGATCAGGAAGATGGCAAATACGTGCGGAACACCCCAGACGATCTGGTTGTTCATCCCAGTGACCCAGTGGCCTTCATGCTCCATGTACAGGGTGGCCAGGCCGGCAACGGCCAACACCACACCGAGTACGGCCAGCAGCCCCCAGTAACGTGGACTCTCGATGCCCCATTCGCGATAGTGAATCTTTTTCATAGCTGCTTCAGATGTCCGGAAACTGATCAGATGCCGCGATAGCGCACACCGGTGTTCAACTTCAGGTCGGCACGCAGTTGCGTGTTGGCCTTCTCGCGCAAGGCCTTGGAGACCTCGCTGTTCGGATCATTGAGATCACCGAAGACGATGGCCCCGTGCGGACAGGCATCCTGGCATGCCGTAGTGCTCTCGCCATTGTCGACCCGGTGCACGCAGAAATTGCAGCTCTCCACGCAGCCCTTGCCACGCGGCGCGATGCTCAACTGCCGGTCGATGTTCTCGTGGATGAAGGAACGTGCCTTGTAGGGGCAAGCCATCATGCAGTACCGGCAACCGATGCAGATGTGCCGGTCGACCATGACGATGCCGTCGGCGCGGCGGAAGGAGGCACCGGTTGGGCAGACGTCCACGCAGGGCGGATACTCGCAGTGTTGGCACATCATCGGCAGGGTAGAAACCCGGCCGGTCAGGCGGTCCTTGACCTTGACGGTACGCATCCAGCGCGGACGCTGGCGATCCCATTCCTCAGGGTCGGCGCCCTCGGGCATGCGCAGCAGATCCAGACCGTTTTCCTTTTCGCAACCGGTGACACACTCGGAACAGCCGTCCGCACACTTGGTGGTATCGATGAGCATGCCGTAACGGACCTTGTCGGTGACCGGATCCGTGCGCGGCTCGGCCTCGGCACTACCACCCAGCAGGAAGACACCGGGCGCCACGGCTGTGGCAGCAGCGGCAAGCCCCGCCACCGAAACGAATTGTCGACGCTCTTGATCGATCTTCTGGCTCATGATCACTCCCCGCTACGGCCGGTCGGCGTGGTGGCATGACAGCTGAAGCACGGAATCTCGACACCAGCATACTCGTGGCAGCTCTCGCAGAACTGACCGGGCGCGTTCACTGGCATGTACTTGCCCTGCGCATCCTTCGCGGCGTGGCAGTCCACGCAGCCTGACAGGCTGTGCTTGGCGCCGCGAATACCCTGGTGCACCGTAATATCGCGCTGATGCTTGATGAAGGTCGGGTGCAGCTTGCGCATCACCGGCGTGGGTTCCACGCAGCTGTCGAGTTCGTAGGCCTTCGAACCCTTCACCACCGAACGGTCGGAGTGCTCGGCTGCACTCACCCCCAGGGCGAGCACCAGAGCCCCCGTCACCACCAATAGCCTCGTGCCAAATCTAAACATGTCTTGCGTCTGACTCGCTGCGTTAACCGCAATCCGGCGGGCCGGCGCAAGGCCGGCCCGTCGGCACCTTACTCACCCAGGCCCATCTTGATGTAGCCGGTCGGGCACACATCGGAGCAGATGTGGCAACCGATGCAACGGGCATAGTCGGTCGCCACATAGCGGCCGGTGGTCGCCTCGTTCTTGGGCACACGGTAGACGGCATCCTGCGGGCAGAAGATCACGCAGTTGTCGCACTCGAAGCACAGGCCGCAGCTCATGCAGCGCTTGGATTCCTCGACTGCCTGTTCGGTGGTCAGGCCGATCACCCGCTCCTTGAAGTGGCCCAGTACCTCATCGGCGGTGGGGACCTCTTCCTTGCGCTTGACGCGCGGGGTGTACTCGAAGTGCCCCAGGAACAGCTCGTCGGCCGGGATGATCTCGGCGAACGAGCGATCCTCGTAGTTGTGCACCGCGTAGTTGGCGAACGCGGTGCCACGCTGGTCGCCAGCATTCGGATCGAAGTGCTCAGGCTCCAGACCCGCCTCCTTGAGCTTTTTCTCCAGGTCGAAGTGATGCACGTCGACCTTCGGGCGCTTCTTGTGCTCCTGCTGGTTCAGATACTCGTCGATGGTATCGGCAGCGATGGCCGCCTGGCCGATCGCAGTGGTCAGCAGATGCGGACGGATGATGTCGCCGGCAACAAAGTGCTTCTCGCGACCCGGCACCTGGTAGAAGGAGTCGGAGTCGATCAGGCCACGCCCGTTGTCGAAGTCTTCCAGACCAGTCAGGTCACCGCCCTGACCGATGGCTGCCACGATCAGGTCGGCTTCAACCACCTGCTCGGTGCCCTCGACCGGCACCGGGCGACCGCCGTCCATGGTGCACTTGGCCAGCTTGAGGCCGGTGGCGCGGCCGTTCTCGTCGCGCACGATCTCGATCGGCATGACCTCGTCGAGGATGGTGACGCCTTCCTGCAGGGCATCGTTCACTTCGTGCTCGGCGGCGGTCATGTTGTTCTTGGGGAACAGCGAGGTCAGGGTCACCTCGGCGTGCTGCTTCGCCGACTCGTCGACCTCGTGGCTCACGCTGTCGTCGAGGATGACCTTCTCGGGGTGCTCGGTACCTTCGTGGCCGGGGATGCAACCCAGGCGGCGGGCCACCGAGACCACGTCGATGGAGGTGTCACCGCCACCCACGCAGACCACCTTCCTGGCGGTGACCTTCATGCGATCTTCATTGAAGGCCTTGAGGAAGGCCACACCGGAAACACAGTTGGGGGTCTCGTCCCAGCCCTCGACAGGCAGACCACGCCCGGTCCAGCAGCCCACGGCCCAGAGGATAGCGTCGAAGTCCTTTTCCAGCTCCTCGACCTTGACGTCCTGGCCGACGCGCACGCCACACTTCACTTCCACCTCGCCCATGTCGAGGATGCGCTGGATCTCGCCGGCCAGCTTGTCACGCGGAATACGATAGTTGGGAATGCCGTAACGCATCATACCGCCCAGCTCGGGCTGCGATTCGAAGATGGTCACGCCATGACCCTTGCGACGCAGCTGGTAGGCTGCGGCCAGGCCAGCGGGGCCGCCACCGATGACGGCGACTTTCTTGCCGGTGCTGGGGCCGGCCTCGAACTTGTAGCCGTTCTCCAGGGCATTGTCACCGATCCACTGCTCAACCGAGTTGATCCCGACGAAGTCTTCGACCTCGTTGCGGTTGCAGCCGTCCTGGCAGGGAGCCGGGCATACACGGCCCATCATGGACGGGAAGGGGTTGGCGTCGGTGGAGCGACGGAAGGCGTATTCGCCCATCTCCATGCCCTCGACCGGCTTCTCCTGGCCACGCACGATGGCCAGCCAGCCGCGGATATCCTCACCCGAGGGGCAGGAGCCCTGGCAAGGCGGCGTCTTGTGAACATAGGTCGGACACTTGTAGGAGGTGTCGGCAATGAAGATCTTGTCGGTAAACGAATCCCACTGATTGTTACCGTCTTCAAAACGACGCCATGTGAGCTTGTTGGTCATTTCATCGCTCGGAGTAGCCATCTTAACGCTCCTTACCTGTATGCCGTGGATCCCCGCGGGATCGATTGATGTCTATCTGGCCGAGGCCGCGATCAGGCCGCGTCTTCGGTCGAATCTTCCTGTTCATCGTCGTCACCAGTGTCCTGACCGGTCAGGACGATGGCCTCGGAGACCAGCTGGTGCACGCTGACGATCATGTCCATGCCCATGCCGTAGTAGGGCAGTACCTTGGTGAACTGCGACTTGCAGATGGCGCAGATCGCCGCCATGTTGGTCACGCCATGCTCCTCGATGACGTTCTTCAGCGCTTCCATCCGCGGCTTGGCACCCTTGACGCGCAGTTCCATCAAGTCGTCGGTGAGCAGACCGCCACCACCACCGCAGCAGAAGGTCTTTTCGTGGATGGTATCGGGGTCCATGTCCACAAAGTTGTTGCACACCGCCTTGATGACGTTGCGCGGAATGGTGAACTGCCCGCCCGGCTCGTCGCCCATGCGCGTCGCACGTGCCACGTTGCACGAATCGTGGAAGGTCACGACCATGTGGTCATTGGCCGACTTGTCGAGCTTGAGCGTGCCCTTCTGGATCTCGCCCCAGGTGAACTCCAGGATGTGCTGGGGCACCGGGTAGTTCGGGTCCAGGAAGTCGAACGGGCCGGCCAGGGTGTTCAGGAAACTGTAGGCCACCCGCCAGGCGTGACCGCACTCACCGAAGATGATGCGCTTAACCCCCAGTTCCAGCGCCGCCTCGCGGATACGCAGGGAGATACGACGCATGTTCTCGTAGGAACCGATGAACATGCCGAAGTTGGCCGCCTCCGATGCCTTGGAGCTGAGCGTCCAGGAAACGCCGGCCTCGTGAAACACCTTGCCGTAACCGATCAGGCCGTCCACGTGTGGCTCGGCGAAGAAGTCCGCCGAGGGCGTGACCAGCAGGATCTCGGCGCCCTTCTGGTCCAGCGGATACTTGACCTCCACGCCGGTATCGTCGAGCACGTCTTCCTCGAGCCCTTCGAGGGTGTCGGCCAATGCCGGCTCGGGCAGGCCCAGGTTGTTGCCGACCTTGAACACCTTGCCGATGATCTCGTTGCAGTACTTCTGGCCCAGACCGATGCGGTCCATGATCTCGCGCGCGGCCATGGAGATCTCGGCGGTGTCGATACCGTAGGGGCAGAACACCGAGCAGCGACGGCACTGCGAGCACTGGTGGAAATAGCTGTACCAGTCCTCGAGCACTTCCTGGGTGAGATCGGTGGCACCGACCAGCTTGGGGAAGTACTTGCCAGCGAAGGTGAAGTAGCGGCGATAGACCTTGCGCAGCAGGTCCTGACGCGCCACCGGCATGTTCTTGGGGTCCTGGGTCCCCAGATAGTAGTGGCACTTGTCGGTACAAGCGCCGCACTTTACGCAAGCATCGAGAAACACCTGCAACGAGCGGTACTTGCCGAGCAGGTCGCCCATGTGCTCAATGGCCTTCTCCTGCCAGTTATCGACCAGTTCGGCAGGATAGCCCAGGGGCTCCATGAAGTCCGGGTTCTTCGCCACAAACGGCTTGCTGTGCGCCATCGAGCCCGGCTGAATCGGCGGGATCTCGGGATACTCTTTCAGCTCCGGAATTTCAAATTCTGCTTTTGCCATGCCAGCTAACCTTGCTCCGGATTATTGTTCCAACTTGCGCGCCCACTCGACGATGTGACGCTGCTCGCGGGGGTTGTCCACCTGGTTGCGAGTCGGGCTGAAGAATACGCCCGGCACGTGCAACAGCTTGCTGATGGGGAAAACGATCATCAGCAGCGCGACCAGCCCGAGGTGCACGATCATCAGCGGATCGCTCGGCAGATTGGGCATGGTCGCGAAATTGAAGGTCATCAGATGACGGAAGAAAGACTTCACCGCCACCACGTCGGTGTGCGCGACGAAGGTAGTCAGCGCACCGCTGACGCCGATACCCAGCAGCAGGAACAGCATCAGGTAATCGGAGGGAGCCGAAATGTAGCGCACGCGATCGACGAAGATGCGGCGACCGAGCAGCCCCAGCAGACCAATGATCATGGCGAAGGCCAGATACTTGATGAGCGGGCTGGTCCAGGCGACGATCCCCCACACCGGCTCCTGGAAGTAGCGCAGGTGCCGGAACAGCACCGCGAACAGTGCCATGTGGAAGATCCAGCCGAACAGCCAGGTCCATTTGGCGCCCTTGAAAAGGCTTTCGAAAAACACCACTTCGCGGAACATGCGCAGCACCACGCCACCGGTGGTGGTCGGTGCGGGCGTTGTGGGAATCTTCAACGGCGCCGGGGTCTTCCAGTAGAGACGTATGCGACGCGCCAGCCCTACCACCAGCAACAGCGTGGCGGCATAGAACAATGCTGCAAATGCGACCGTCAGAAACGACATGTTTCCGAAAACCTCTTGAATGGGGTTGCAGGTCCGGGGGGCGCGAGCGCCCCCCTGTTGTCACCGGATGCGATCAGACGCAACCGGTCGGCTTCGGCAGACCGGCGTAGCGGCAGGCCTGCTTGCCAGGACCGTAGGGGAACAGACCGTACAGGTACTTGGAGTTACCCTTTTCCTTGCCCAGCTTCTTGCCGACAGCCTTGGTCAGCACGCGCACGGCGGGAGCGATCTGGTACTCCTCATAGTACTCGCGCAGGAAGTTGATGATGTCCCAGTGCTCGTCGGTCAGCTCCAGGTCGTCTTCCTTGGCCATGGCCTCGGCGACGGCCGGCTCCCACTCGTTGATGTTTGCCAGGTAACCCTCTTCGTCGGTCTCGAAGACCTTGCCATTTGCTTCGATAGGCATTTCGCTATCTCCTGTTACAGTTCAATGTTTGACAATCAGACCAGGCCTCAGAGCCAGGCCTGGACCTTGTCGTGGTTCACGACGAGATCAACAAAACCGGCGTAATCGACCAGTTCGACGCCGTCGATCAGGCGATCTTCGGCAATTCCACGCGCCTTCAGGTCGGCCCGCAGCGCATAGAACTTCCGACCGGTGGCACCAGCCACCAGGTCGGAAACGGCGGTGCCCGCCATGGCACCATAGACACCGTCCTCGATCAGCAGGATGGACGCACCCTCGCTCGAAAAGCGGATGGCGTCCTCCAGCGAGTTCTTCTCGAACGGTGATTTGTTCACGGTATACAGATCGGCCATTTCGCCACCTCAGAAGCTGAATACGACGTCGGATTCCTCGAGCTTCTTCGCAATCTCTTTGGAATCCAGGATCTCGACGATGTTGTCCACCTCTTCCTCGGTCTCCCAGTCTTCCCAGGCGACTTCGATGAGATCGTCCTGGGTCAGGCCGCGAGCTTCGAGCGAGGCCTTGTCGACATACATGTGCCGTACGCCATAGTCGCCAAGGGTGCGGTAGGTGGGGGTGAAGTTCTTCATGTCGGATTCAGAGGTGTCACTCCCCTTCACCAGCTGAAAAACTCCGTCGTCCACGAACATCAGGCTGACCTCCTGGTCGAAGGCCGCGCCGATCAGCACGACTTCCAGCGACTCCCAGGCATAGATGGTGCCGTAGGGAGCACGACGATTCAGATACATGAACTTCTTGACATCGGACATCGTTGTTCTCCCCTCAGTCGCCAAACACGACCAGACGGTCGCACTGGATGGCCGCTTCGATCAGCTGCCCCAGGCCGGAGATGCGGAACTTGGGCGCGATGTTGGTCGCGTCCTTGCCGTTGCGCTCGGCCTCGCCGTCGTCCACGATGCCGCGACGCTGGGCCGCGGCAACGCAGAGGACGAGATCCAGGTCGTATTTCTCTGCCAGTTCCACCCAGCGGTTGACGATGTTGCGATCGTCCTGGGGTGGCGTGGTCAGGCGGGTCCCGTTCAGCACACCATCGTGATAGAAGAACACGCGGAACACCTCGTGGCCCTTCTCCAGCGCAGCCTTGGTGAAGTGGTACGCCGAGTCGGTGGCCTGATGCTGATAGGGCCCCTCGTTTACCTGTACTGCCAGTTTCATGACTTGACCTCGTCGTTACAGGCTGCTCAGAAGCGGATGTAGGCGGAAGAGTTCAGGCTCTTGCGCGAACCACGCCAGTTGTCGATGTGGTACTTGGTGAACGGCAGCTCGACCTCTTCGAAGAAGCGCGGCCAGCCGATACGCTCGATCCACTCGTTGATACGCTCCCAGTCCTTCGCACCTTCCTTGTAGGCCTTGAGGATGCGCTTGACGATCGCGGTCGCCTCGGGCCAGCGCGGCGGGTTGTTGGGGATACCGGAAGCTACCAGCTTCTGGAAGGTGGGCTTGCCACGGGCATTGGAGTGGTTGCCGCCGACCCAGATGGACAGCTTGGTGTGCTCGGCGTCGTTGATCTGCATCGGCGGGCAGGGCGGGAAGCAGGCGCCGCAGCAGATGCACTTCTTCTCGTCCACTTCCAGCGAGGGCTTGCCGTTTACCATGGCCGGACGGATGGCGGCCACCGGGCAGCGTGCCACGACGGACGGACGCTCGCAGACGTTGGCCACCAGGTCGTGGTTGATCTTCGGCGGCTTGGTGTGCTGCACGTTGATGGCGATATCGCCTTGGCCGCCGCAGTTGATCTGACAGCAGGAGGTGGTGATGTGCACGCGGTTGGGCATGTTGGCGTTACGGAACTCGTCGATGAGTTCGTCCATCATCGCCTTTACCACGCCAGAGGCGTCAGTGCCCGGGATGTCACAGTGCAGCCAGCCCTGGGTGTGCGACAGAGTGGTCACCGAGTTCTGGGTACCACCAACGATGAAGCCGGCTTCTTCGAGCGCATTGATCAGCGGTTCGACACGCTCTTCCTCGGTCACGAAGAACTCGGGGTTGGAACGCAGGGTGAAGCGGATGTAACCGTCGGAGTACTCGTCGGCGATGTCACACAGCTTGCGCAGGGTGAACAGATCGAGAATCCGCTGGGTACCAGCCTTCACGGTCCACAGCTTGTCACCGTTCTTGGCGACGTGCAGCAGCACGCCCGGGCGCGGGTGCTCGTGATACGCCCACATACCGAAGTTACGGCGCATGGTCGGGTGCATGTACTGGAACGGATCGGGGCAACCAGACTCGATCGGTTCACGCATTTCTTTAGCCATTTTTACCTCCAGAAATCGGGTAAATGCCTTCCCGAATTCCCCGCCGGAAGAAGCCGGCGGGGCCGGGGAAAGTCATATTCGGTTTGTGAACGATTAAGACGCTTCGGCCTGACGGTCGAACCACTTGATGGCCTCTTCGTCCCAGCCGTCCATGCGCACGTAGGAGCACTCGCGGGGGTGATTGACCATGTTCGGATCGACCTCGACGCCGATACCCTCGAGGAAGTTCACCAGACCGATACGCTCGATCATCTCACCGCAGCGCTCGTGCTCTAGGGCGTTCTCGGCCCAGAAGTCGATGATCTCTTCGGCCAACTCGACCAGGGACTCCCAGTCTTCCTCGGTTTCCAGCTTCTTGAACGGCACCACCACGGTACCCATCAAGTCGCCAATCTTGAGAGTACGCTTGCCGCCGATCAGGATAGTGACGCCTTTGTCGTCACCCACGCCCAGCGCCTTGGGCATGACGTTCAGGCAGTGCATGCAGCGCACGCAATCCTTGTTGTTGACGGTGATGGTGTCGTCGTCGTTCAGCGAAATGGCATTGGTCGGACAACGGGTGATGACGTTGTCGATGATGTACTGACGACCCTTCTTCTCGACGTAGGCCTTGACCTCGTCCTGGTTGATCTTCATGTCGTCGCGCCAGGTACCGATCACGGCGAAGTCGGCACGCTCAATGGCGTTCTGACAGTCATTCGGGCAGCCCGAGATCTTGAACTTGAACTTGTAGGGCAGTGCCGGACGGTGCACGTCGTCAGTGAAGTTGTTCACCAGCAGGCGGTGAGCCTTCTGCTCGTTGGTGCAAGACATTTCGCAACGGGCGGCGCCCACACAGGACATGGCGGTACGCACGCAAGGACCAGCACCACCGAGGTCCCAGCCATAGTCGTTTATTTCATCGAAGAAGTGTTGATACTGCTCGGAGTCGGCACCAATAAACATGATGTTACCGGTCTGGCCGTGGAAGGTGATCAGACCCGAACCATACTTCTCCCAGCTGTCGGCCAGCTGACGCAGCATAGCGGTGCTGTAGTGGTTGCCTGCAGGCGGCTGCACGCGCAGGGTGTGGAATTCCTTGGAGTCGGGGAAGGCATGACCGACTTCGGAGAAACGCGGGATGATGCCGCCACCGTAGCCATACACGGAGATGGTTCCACCCTTCCAATAGCCCTTGCGGGTCTCATAGGAGTGTTCGAGCTGACCCAGCAGCGAGTTGGCTACCTTGTTGATCTTCTCGTTCGGGTGCTCGTCACGCAGGCGCTTGATGCCGCTGATGAAGCTCGGCCACGGACCTTCTTCGAGCTGGTCCAGCATGGGTGTGGGATACTTGTCGATCGCCATGTCGTTATCTCTCCTGACTAATCGGTTTTGTTTGAATCCGCTCTCGCGTGGTCGAATCCGGCCACACAATAAGTGCTTCGGTGATCCGTGACGGAATCGCGCCGCAAACGCAAACCCCATCAATAGTCACTAATATTAGTCGAGCGCCACACTCCCCTGAATCACACCAAGGAGGGAGGAGACCGCCCCCCACCTATCCCTTTGGGGATAGGACGACACCACCCTGTACCGACGGACTGGCCAAGTGACTGAAAATCGGGAAAACTCTTCCCTTGACCAGTATTTCACTGTATGCCAATACAGCGAATTGCTGGCGATACTAGGCAGAATTCCCACACTCGGTCAACAGGTATTGGCTATACAAAACGACCAAGGAGCCACTCATGAACACCAGCGCCAACCCGTTTTCCTTGTACGACGACCGGGCCTACCGGGAGTGGCGTGCGCGCAAGCTTGCCGAACCACCGCAACCGCCGGTTGTCGAAATCGCTGACCCGGCCAATCCCTCGGCGACCGACCTGGCAACGCTCGCCCGCCATTGCGAACACCACAATTTCGCCCTCTTCCGCTTTTGCGAACCACCGGCCGACCCACAACCGGCCCTGCGGCAGCTCGGCCTGCATTTCGGACTCAACGACCTGGATGCCAATCTCTGCGCCGAGGACAGCGGACTCACCGAGATCACCGTCAAGGACACCGGCACCGACAATCGCTACATCCCCTATACCGATCGCCCCATCGGCTGGCACACCGATGGCTACTACAACCCCATGCACCAGCAGATCCACGGCATGCTGCTCTACTGCCACCGGCCGGCAATGGAGGGCGGCGTCAACGGCTTGTTGGACCACGAGATCGCCTATATCCGCCTGCGCGACCAAAACCCGGAATGGATCAGGGCATTGATGGCCCCCGATGCATTTACCATCCCTCCAAACATTGAGGGCGGCATGGAGATCCGTCCGGCGACGGTGGGGCCGGTGTTTACCGTGTCGCCCGACGGTAGGCATCTGCACATGCGCTACTCGGCCCGGTCACGCAATGTGGAATGGAAGGACGATACTGCCACGCGCGAGGCCGCCGCGGCGCTGCTGGAACTCTTCGCCAGCGACGACCCCTTCATTCTCGAACGCCGTCTGGCCGCCGGCGAGGGCGTAATCAGCAACAATATTCTGCACCGGCGCAGCGGTTTCACCGATTCCCCCGACCCCGCCCGCAAGCGCGTGTACTTCCGGGCGCGCTACCACGACCGGGTGCGCTACATTCACGACACACAATAACAAAGGAGCCCGCCATGCTGTATCTCAGCCAAGTCATGATCAGCAACCCCGAGCTGGAGAGCTTCGACGACCTCAAACTGGTCATCAAGGAACTCGCGGCCCAGGGCGAGATGTTCCTGCGCTTCGACGTGAAACCCTCCTATCCCGACACCCCGCCCGATTGGGAAGATCAGCTGGAGGCAACCTTCAGCAGTCGCTACTGAGGACCTGTGAATATGGTTGATCATCTCGACCCCAACCAGCTCGAAGACACGGCCGCCGCCTCACTGCGCAAGCAGCTCGGACAGCATGCCGAGCTGGAAGGCCGCCTGGTGGAACTCCGCCAGCAGCTCGACCACCTGCCCGAGCATGCCCCGGCCAGTGAACGCGCACGCATCCAGCTGGAGATGGCGCGCGCCCTGCAGATTCTAGAGCGCGGTAGCGAGGCCTGGCCGCTGGGGCACACCGCCTTCGGCATCTTCGCTCAGGCGCGCGACTGGGAAAACGCCGCCGATGCCTGCGACATCCTCTATCAGACCGGCGAGCCTGACGCCCTGGTGGCGCTGGGCCACGGCATCTGGATCGGCGTAACCTTCCCCATCGACCCCGAGATCACGGTACACCTGCTCAGTCACGTGGTGGACGACACCCCGGACGACTCTGACGGTGCCGCAGTGGCAGCGGCCACCGCCTGCTTCATCACCGACATCCGCGCCGAGGAAGGCCCTGACAAGGAACGCATCGCCTTCTTCTCGCAACAACTGCTGGGCCGGGTGGCACGGCGTCACAGCCAGGTCGAGAGCCAGCAGCAGTTCGAGGCGTGGATCGAGCGCCTGGAACTGAATGACCCCGACAAGTTCCTGGTGCGCCTGCGCAACGTGGTGGACGTGCTGGTGCAGGACCAGTGGTGGATCGACCGCGAGGCCATCCAGGCCGAAATCCCTGCCGACTGAACGAGGAAGCCAACAATGTTCTGGGAAGACGACGACAAGCCGCAGGAGTTCCAGGTCCCCGACGACGTGATCGACCTGGCCTTCAGCATCCAGTGCCGGGAACTGCCGGTCGACCACCTGTACGCCTTGGGCAGCGCCCTGTGCGAGGCCGCCCCGGTGCTCACCGAGGATCCGCGCGTGGCCATTCACGAGATCCACCTGGCTGGCTCCCAGAACGGCTGGGAGCGCCCCGACCCGCAAATGGGCCAGAAGCTGGTGCTCTCACGACGCACCAAGCTGCACATCCGGGCCCCCAAGGAACTGCGCGAGCGCATCGAGCAAGCGCTCGACGGGCTCACCATCGAGATCGAGGGCCACCCGATGACTATCGGCAAGGCCCGAGTGAAAACACTCTCCAAGCAGGGCACCCTCTTTGCCCGCCACATCGTGCTCGAACCCGGCGAGGAAGACGACGAAAACGCCTTCTTGATGCGCCTGGCAAAGCTGCTCCAGGCGCGCGGCATCCGCATCAAGAAGGCCCTGTGCGGCACCATCCAGAAGATTGCTACCCCCGAGGGACCACTCACCACCCGCAGCCTGCTCCTGGCCGACCTCAACCCCGAGGATTCAGTTGCCCTGCAACAGGAAGGGCTGGGCAGCCACCGGCACTTCGGTTGCGGTATCTTTCTGCCGCACAAGGGCATCGATCCAGTGAAAACAGCCGAAGATAAATGAATAACAATACGAAGATGAATGAATAACAATATTTGAATATAATCCCGTATGTTTTTGCCTCTCGGCCACCCTCACGGGCCGCGGAGAATACTCGGAAATTCGCTTGCGAGAAGAGGAGCAACGACATGTCGACAATCGAAGTCAACGGCAAGACTATCGAGCTGGACGAACACGGCAACATGGTCGACCCTACCCTCTGGGACGAGGATGTGGCCCGTGCCCTGGCCGAGATGGACGAGAAGTTCATCGGCGAACTCACCCAGGAGCACTTCGACGTGCTCAACTACCTGCGTGACCAGTACTTCAACAACAATCAGAACCAGCCCATGGAGCGCCAGATCCTCAAGGACATGGGCAAGATCTGGGGCAAGAAGATCAGCAGCAAGGACATGTACAAGCTGTTCCCCTTCGCACCGTCCAAACAGGGCAACCGCATCGCCGGCCTGCCCTACATCGCGCGCAAGGGCGGCTACTGACCCCGCCGCCTCGATGTGAAAAGGCCCCGCCCGAGTGCGGGGCCTTTTGCGTTGGAGACCCCGGTCCGGCTGTGGGAGCGGTATCCTCGCCGCGAGCATCCGGCCCGGGGACGGGCCTCCTACAACTCCGCCCACATGCGCAGCAGGTTCGCGTAGCTGCGGTCCACCCGCTTGGCATGCTCGCTGTCGGGTTCGGTACGCAACAGATGCTCGCGCGCCTGATCCAGCTCGAACAGCAGCTCGCGGCGGTCCGGCTCGCGCACGAAGCTCTGGATCCAGGTCAGCGCCACCAGACGCTCACCGCGCGTGACCTCGGCCACGTGGTGAACACTACGCGAGGGATAGACCACCGCGCTGCCGGCAGCCAACTTCACCTGCTGGTCTCCAAAGGGGGTGCGGATCACCAGCTCACCGCCCTCGTAGCTGTCGGGTTCATTGAGAAAGAGGGTCATGGACACGTCGGTGCGGAACTTGCCCCCGCCCATGATGGGATCGTCCACGTGATCGCCGTAGCGCATCCCCGGCTGATAGCGGGCAAAGATGAAATCGGCCAGCCGGTGTGGCAGCACCGCGCTACGGAAGCGGGCATTCTGTCCCACGCTGGCCATCACGATGCGGTTCAGCCGCTGCTGGATCTGTGGATCTTGTGCCAGCTCTTCGTTGGCCTTGACCCGCTGCGCGGCCATGCCGGCGGTGAGTCGCCCATCGACGAATTCGGCGCCTTCGAGGATCTCGCGGATCTTGTCGATCTGCGCGGGGTTGAGCAGTTCGGGGATCTCGATGAGCACGATACTTCTCCCTGGAGACAACCCCGACGAACGCCCGGGGCATTGGCGGGACACTCCCGCTAGAATGTGGCGCAAACCGCAACGCAGGAGTCGCGCCATGATACTCAAGGTCACCATCGCCGACCAATTGCTGGAGCTCAACGTCCCCGATGCGCTGATCGAGCAAGCGAGCGACTTCTTCGACCGCATGGACGCCGACATGGACCAGGGCTGGCAGGTCAACCGCGAGTGGATCGACCAGGTCGACCTGCCACTGCGCGGCCAGATCGTCGCCAACAAGCTGCTCACCGCCATTGAAAACCGGGACGACAAGCTGGGCCGCCTGATGGCCGGCTACCTGCTCTCGCGTTTTCCCGACCTTGAACTGATCGAACTCTCCGAGGCCGGCGAGATCCGTGACCACGTGCTGATCATGAAATCCGGCGCCGAAGTACAGGCCAACCGCCCCAGCCTGTCGTTCAGCCACGCTGGCCTGCCCAGCGGTCTGAGCGAAGGCGAGGCCATGATGCAGGCTGACAAGGACATCAGCGGCGTGTTCAAGATGGGCAGACAGTACCGTTTCTCGGTGTATGACCACAGCCGTGGCGAATGGCAGCAATCGCCCGCCTTCGGTAGCCAGGAAGACGCCGAGGCCGCACGCAGGGAGGCCTATCGCCAACGTTTCGAGGCCCTGCTGCGCGCCCCGCAGATCCATTGATGGCGATTATCGACGAGGTCACCGCCCCACTGGTACTGCGCGAGCCGGACGGCCGCGAGAAACTCATCGCCTGCGCCTTCACCCACCCGCAGGGCCTGCTGTATCTCGATCTCTACTGGCATCTCGCCACCCCCGCCGAGGCGGCCCACCTGGTCCGCGGTGAACTACGCGGCGACGGTCCCTGGCGCATCGGTGACCACCGCCTGCGCGTGCTCGGCTGCCACAACACCGATCCTCACCTGGCCGACGACTTCGCACGCTGGCAGGAATACCTGCAAACCCATCCGCACGCCTACCCGCCGCGCACGCAGATTCTCGAGATCGCGCGCCGGCTGGGCGCCACCCCCCGCACGGGGAATACCGCATGTACAATGGCCCCATGAAGATCCTGCTCGCCAACCCCCGCGGCTTCTGCGCCGGTGTCGATCGCGCCATCGAGATCGTCGAGCGCGCCCTGAAAAACTTCGGTTCACCCATCTATGTCCGTCACGAGGTGGTGCACAACCGTTTCGTGGTCGAAGACCTGCGTCACCGTGGCGCCGTGTTCGTGGACGAGCTGGCCGAAGTGCCGGACGGGGCCACCGTGATCTTCAGCGCTCACGGGGTCTCCCAGGCGGTGCGCGAGGAGGCTGAGGCACGCGAACTGACCGTCTTCGATGCCACCTGCCCACTGGTCACCAAGGTCCATCTCGAGGTCGTGCGCCACTGCAAGGCCGGCAACGAAGTGATCCTGATCGGTCACCGCGGGCACCCCGAGGTCGAGGGCACCATGGGGCAGTATCGGTGCCGAGAGGGGGTGGGCATCCACCTGGTGGAGACGCCGCAGGATGTCGAGCGGCTCACTGTCCGCAACCCCGAACGGCTCGCCTTCGTCACCCAGACCACCCTGTCGATGGACGACACCGCCCAGGTAATCGCCGCCCTGCGCGCGCGTTTTCCGGCCATCCAGGGGCCGAAGAAGGACGACATCTGCTATGCCACGCAGAACCGCCAGGACGCGGTCAAGCGCCTGGCCGATGCGTGCGATATCGTGCTGGTGGTCGGCTCGCCCAACAGTTCCAATTCCAACCGCCTGCGCGAGATCGCCGAAAAGCAGGGCAAGCCCGCCTGGCTGATCGACCGCCCCGAAGACATCTGCCGCGAGTGGCTCGACGGCGTGCAGACCATCGGCGTGACCGCCGGCGCCTCGGCGCCCGAGGTGTTGGTGGACAGTGTGATAGCCCAACTTCGCTTGTGGGGTGCGTCACAGGTCGAGGAAGACGACGGTCAACCGGAATCTGTGATCTTTGCCCTGCCCAAGGCGCTGCTCGACTGAACGCGGCACTTTCGTCGCCTGGATCAGTCCGTTTGTCTGACGGACGGTCCCTCCCCCTGGCCATCCCTACTATGCTTCGAGCCATGAAAAAGGACACGGGCTTTTCACTCATTGAGTTGCTGGTAACGTTTGCCGTGCTAGCGATCAGCGTGGCGTTGGCCATTCCCTCATTCAGTGAACTGGTCAAGAACAACAAGGTGACCACCACCAGCAACAACCTGGTGCGGGCCTTGCAGCTCGCGCGTTCGGAAGCCGTGAAGCGCAACACGCCGGTCACCGTTTGCCGTAGCCAGGACCAAGCCCAATGCAGAACTGGCAATGGCTGGAAGGATGGTTGGATCGTGTTCGCGGAAGATGTCCGCACTGCCGGCAACAAGATCGGAACGGTCGATGAAAGCGAGCGCACCAGCATCGTGGGCGTGCAGGAGGCCTTGTCCAGCGTGCTTCAGTTGACGGTATTCGCCGATACCATCACGTTCACCCCCAGCGGGCGACCCGACGCAGCTGGCGACATCAAGGTCTGCGACGATCGGAAGGGGACACATGGCAATACTGTGAAACTCAATGCCACCGGCCGGGTACGTCTGGAAACAGAGGTAAGCTGCCCATGAGTCCTTGTATTTACCAGGAACGCGCCCAAACAGGCACTACCCTGATCGAGGTGTTGGTATCCATCCTGGTGGTCAGCATCGGCCTGCTGGGACTGGCCGGCTTGTTCGCCAACAGCCTCAAGAGCACCAATGAGGGTTACCTGTACTCACAGGTGGTGGCGCTCACCTACGACATGGCCGACCGTATCCGGGCCAATCCCAGTGCCATCAACTCTTATGCCGGAACACCACCAGCCAAGCTAGCCAAGGATTGCATCCGCAAGGTCTGCACGCCGGCCGAACTGGCGTCATACGATCTCTACACCTGGAAGCAACAACTGGAGGCCGTGCTGCCGTCGCCCACCCCCACTATCACGGTCAAGGACAGTGCCGCCAGCATCAAGGTGCAATGGCAGGCGGGCGGGCAGCAGACCAACACCTTTCAGCTTGACATGACGCTATGAATACCGTCCGAGCCACCTTCCGGAATACCGGCTACAGCCTGGTCGAACTCATGGTCGCCATGGCGCTCGGCCTGCTGATCTCGGCCGGAGTCATCACCATCTTTATCGGCACCAAGGGTACCCAGCGTACCCAGGACATGCTGGTGGAGGTGCAGGAGAGCGGGCGTGCGGCCATGGATATCTTGGCATACGACCTGCGCATGGCCGGAGCAACCGGACTGACCTACCCATCAAACCCGATCACAGTAGAAACAACCCAGGCGCCGAATGCCCAGATACCTGATGTTGGTGACAATTGCTTCACCAACGCTACCCAGGCGTTCGACTGGGCAACGGCGCTCGCTGCCACATATACGTCCCCGGGCCACAAGTCGCCGACAGTCTATGGTGAAGACAACATCGGTGCCGACGGGGTATCCAAGGTGTTCAGGTGCATCAAGTCGAGTGGCCGGGACCTGCCGGCACAGCCGGGCAGTGACATCCTTTCGATCCATTATCTGGCCCCCGAGAAAATCGCTGCCAAGGATCTTCAGGCCGGTGAGCTGTACGCGTACTCCAGCCTCGAAAAGGCCGAGATATTCCAGTGCCCCAAGAGCAAGTCCGGCACGAACTGTGCCCCCGAATTGACCTCGGGAGCCGAAGAATACCTTCGAGTGATCTCCCGTGTTTACTACATCCGTCCCTGGTCGGTCACCGAAGGCGATGGCATACCCACACTGGTGCGCCTGAACATCAGCAGAGGCAAGGTAGTCGAGGAGCCCCTTGTAGAAGGAATCGCCAGTCTGCAAGTGTTGTATGGCGTCGACAATGACGACGATGGTTATGTAGACCAGTTCAAGGACGCCTCGCGGATGCCGGCCCTGAGTTCTCCCGCCGGACTGGGTACCGACTGGAGCAAGATCAAGGCCGTCAAGGTGAGCCTGCTGGCCGAGAGCCTGAGCGATGATCGTCGTAATGGTGCTGGCGAAACGAGCGTCGATGTCGCAGGACAGCGCATCACGGTGCCCCAGTCGAAGTTCGCCCGTGTCTTTTCCTTCACCGCTGCCGTGCGTAATCCGCGCGCCAGAGGAGGGTAATCCATGTTTTCTGAAGCCCATCACCTGCAAAGGCAACAGGGTGCCGTTCTAATCGTCTCGATCATCCTGTTGGTAGTGATGACGCTGTTGGGGCTGTACCTGTCACAGACCGGTATTCTGGAGATGCGCATGTCGGAGAATGCAGCTTCGCGCAGCATCGCCTTTCAACGGGCGGAAACCGCTCGCAGTCAGGTGGAGAAAGCCGTTAATCCCACCAAAGACCCCTCCACGGGCTTGGCTTACCTCCTCAGTCGGAATAGTGGTGTGCTGGATTGCCAGAAAGAAGGGGCGGGTTATTACGCTGCCATCTCTGCCAATGCCACGGGTTGTTCCCGCCTCGACCTGAAGAAGATGAACTGGGATAACACCGATTCACAGGCGCTCAGCGGAAATACCCGCTATGCGGTCGAATATCTTGGAACCGATTGTATTGCACAAGAACTCCTGGGCAATGAAATGGGTGGGGCCGGTGAGGAGGTGTATGTATTTCGCATCATTACACGCGGCACAGAAGACGCAGGTGGTGCTGTGACCATACAAAGCATCTACACGGTGCGTAAGGGCACTTGCTCGAGACAAGGCTAATTTATCGGCCCGATTGCTCGGCCTTAAGGAGAAGCGACATGCGAACCATCAAGCAACTGATAGGCACTTTGGGGCTGATGCTGTCGATCAATGCGGCGGCAGGGGTATCCTTTACGCCGAACCTGACTCAGCCGATCGGCCACACTACGCCCTTTGTGCTCAGCAAGGGCGACCTTGCGGACAACAAGACCAAGCTATTCCGTGCGGTATTCGATAACACGGACTGGTGGGGCGATGTCGAATCTCTCAATGTCAATGTCAATGGCGAGGTGGTGGACCGTGACGGCACGGTATTGACTGATACCCTGGGTGTCATTATCGATCCAAACAACAAAACCTATACGCCCAACTGGAGCGCCGCCAAGCAACTGGATGCGCTTGACTTCAAGCAGCGCAAGATCATCACCAATACGAGCGAAAGGAGCGCAGCGCCTTTCATCAAGTTGAGCGATCTCACCAGTGCGCAGCAGGCCAGCCTGAAGAATTCACAGGCATTGATCGATTTCCTGCGGGGCGATCGCAGCAAGGAAGGTACCGATTATCGCAAGCGGTCCCATGTCCTGGGAGACATCGTCCAGTCCACCTTGCTCTATGTGCCCTACAACAGCAATCCCACCGAACTGAAGGGCAACCTGCTGTTCGTTGGTGCCAATGACGGCATGCTGCATGCCTTCGAAGCGGACACGGGCGAGGAGCGTTTTGCCTATATTCCTGGCTCGGTCATACCCGGTTTGTATGCCCTTGGTGACCCCTCGTATAAGGACCTTCACCAATTCTTCGTCAATGGTGAGCTGGCCTATGCCGATGTGACCTTCAGTGACGGCAGTGCGCATCGCGTGCTGGTCGGCGGACTGGGTGCCGGAGGCAAGGCGTTCTTTGCCCTGGATATCACCAGTAACGACTTCACCGAACCCACCAGCAAGTTTCTCTGGGAGATCACCGCGAATTCCACCGGCATGGGCAATCTCGGTTACAGCTACAGCCGTCCGGTCATTGCCAAAGTGTGGACCCGTAGCGGTGCTCGTTGGGCCGTAATCGTCGCCAATGGCTATGACAATGGCAACCGCCCGGCCGCGCTGTTTGTCCTGGATATCGAGACGGGAGAACTCATCAAAGAGATCACCGCGGCAAGCAGCAGCAGTGTGCCCAATGGGCTCTCCAGTCCCACCGCAGTGGACATAAACGGCGACGCCGTGGTCGATCATGTCTATGCGGGTGACCTGGATGGCAATGTCTGGCGTTTCGACCTGAACGATACCAACCCCGCAAACTGGAGCACGGCCTTCTCGGGCCAGCCCTTGGCCACGCTCAAGCACAATGGCGTGACGCAACCCATCACCGTTCCGCCTCGCGTAGCCTCTCATCCCGATGGCGGCCTGCTGGTCCTGGTGGGAACGGGCAAGATGCTGGTGCCCAACGATCCGAACGACAGCCATACGCAGTCAGTGTATGGCCTGCGCGACCGTTTCGATGGCAATCGAATCACCACCATGAATACCGACCCCAAGACAGGCAACTTCGTGCGTCAGGAGCAGAAAAACGGCCAATATGGTTCGGTCGTGGTACGTACCAGCTCGGCAAACCCGTTCCTTGGCCAGCACGACGGTTGGGTCATGGACCTCAGGGACAAGGGTGAGCGTATCGTCTCTCCCATTGCCTCCCGCAGCGGTCGTTTGCTGTTCACCACGATCAATCCGACTGCAGCCGATCCTGACGACAACGTCAATTACGGGGAAACCTGGGTCAACGAGATCGACCTGCTGTCGGGTGGGGCGCCTGCCCTCACCATCTTCGACATGAACGGCGACAATGCGGCAGACCAGAAGGACAACATCGACGGCAACGGTGATGGTGACAAGATCGACCCGGAAGACCGCATTAGCGGTCTGCAGTTGGGGTATGGCATCGTAGCCTCGACACCGGCCACTGCCGTTCTGAACAGCAGGAGTGGCACCTTTCTGGTCAATTGGCAGTTCCATCCGCAGCCGGTTACGCCAGAGACAGACGGTGGCAGTACTCTCGTACCGACGCCGACCGACCCCGGCCTGCTGGGCGGCCACTTCGACGTAGACACTACCAAGCTGCTTTCCACTGCCTTGCCGCAGGGCAGTGCCACCACCGATGGCCATGTCCATCAGTACGATGACAAGCACAATGTCAAGGGGGTCGATTATTTCAACCTGCTGGACACCAAGCTGCACAACATCGATCGCGACATCACCAATGGCCAGCAGAAGTTCAAGCTGATCATCGTCAATGCCGACAAGTCGCCGGGTGGACGCCTGGTCATCAATCAGGCCTATGACGCAACGGTGCCTGGAACCTACACCAAGGTAACTTCGTATGACAACAACGGCTCCCTCATCTATTCCCTTGGAGGGGCGAGCGGCAGTACTCCCCTCACCCAACTGGGGATCTATTTCGATGTGGAGGCCATCCTCAATGGCGATCTGATTCCTACCCAGACCGGGTGTGTGAAGAAGAATATCGCCTCGTCCGATGGTCGTTGGCGAAACGGCGCCCTGACCATATGGGCTGTCAAGGTCAATGCTGACGGCAGCGATGCCTTTACCCTGGTCAAGGATCCGTCAGGGAATATCACAGGCATTCGCGATGGCCTGTTGTGGGAGTCCACCCTGTTCTGGCACTGGGAAGGGCCTTGCGCACATGAGTACACCGATCTCAAGGCGACTTATGTAGACGGCAGTGGCAATACCGTGATCAACCCAAGGACCAGCAAGCCCTATACCGTTTTCGAGTACTGGCGCGACCAGAGTGTCTCTCAAGGTGAAAAGGAAAAGGAACATAAGGACAAGCACAAGGACGACGAAGACAAGGACGACGAAGACAAGGACGACGAAGACAAGGACGACGAAGACAAGGACGACGAAGACAAGGACGACGAAGACAAGGACGACGAAGACAAGGACGACGAAGACAAGGACGACGAAGACAAGGACGACGAAGACAAGGACGACGAAGACAAGGACGACGAAGACAAGGACGACGAAGACAAGGACGACGAAGACAAGGACGACGAAGACAAGGACGACGAAGACAAGGAAAAAGAGGTAACTTCTATTCCGCCGGGTTGGCTGAACGACACCGCGCGGGCCTCCTGGAACGAGCTGAAAGACTGAATGACAACCATGGTGCAGATTTGCCAGGCCTGGCAGATCTGCACCCGTTATCGGGCTGCGCAACCTGAACGGAGAACACCTCTCGTGCAATCAAGCAAGCAGATCCTTAAAGGCAGATCATCGGGCTTCACCCTTGTCGAGCTCATGATCGTGGTGGCCATCATCGCCATCCTGGCGGCCATCGCCATTCCGGCCTACACCGATTACGTCTTGCGCTCGAACCGGGTTGTGGCCAAAGGCTTTCTCAACAAGGTGGCACTGGACGAGCAGCGCTACTACATCAACAAGCGCAGTTACGGAAAGTTGACAGCCCTGGGATATGCGGCTGACACCATCGGTATCGAGGAGAACCAGACTATCGTGAACAAGGGCACGGGACTGTATGACGTCACCGTTGACGCCACGAGCACGACCTTCACCATTACGGCAACGGCCAAGAACCGCCAGGCATCGGACACTGCCTGCCTCACTATGAGGCTGGACCACAATGGCAGCCGCACTCCTGCCGATTGCTGGAACAAGTAGTCCTGCAAAATTCGCCGCACCGTCATCCAAATTGACACCGACACCAAGGTGTTAGACTGTTGTCCTCCCGACGACAGCTTGCGGTGAAGGCGACTCTTGAAATCGGATCGACACATCCTGGTCATCGGCGGCGGGGCCATCGGTCTGCTCACCGCACGTGAACTGGCGAGTGCCGGCGCGCAGGTTACCGTACTCGAACGCGGCCAGCCCGGTCGCGAGTCGAGCTGGGCCGGCGGTGGCATCGTCTCGCCACTTTTTCCCTGGCGCTATCTCGACAGCATCACCGCACTGGCGAGCTGGAGCCAGGCCCGATATCCCGAGGTGTGCGCGCAACTGGCACGCGATACCGGCATCGACCCCGAGTTCACCGTCAACGGTATGCTCATGGTCGCCGAAGACGAGGTGGATACAGCCCTGAACTGGGCTGCTCGTCACCAACGCCGGCTGGAGACGGTCGATGCCACCACCTTCCGCGAGCTGGAACCGGCCGCTGCCCACCCACCGGGGACCGGGCTGTGGATGCCCGAGATCGGGCAGCTGCGTAACCCACGGCTGCTCGCCGCCCTGCTCGCCGACGTGCAGGCCCGCGGCGTGACCCTGCGCTCCGAGACGCCGGTGAGCGGCCTGCGAATGCGCAACGGCGTCTGCCGGGGCGTGACCACGCCCCAGGGCCACGTCGAGGCCGACCAGGTGATCGTCTGCGCCGGCGCCTGGAGTGGCGAACTGCTGAGCGATCTTCCCACTCCACCGGCGGTTCGCCCGGTGCGCGGCCAGATGCTGCTGTTTCAGACCCCCCCGGGCACCATTTCGCGTATCGTGCTCGAGGACCAACGCTACATCATCCCGCGCCGTGACGGCCACGTGCTGTTCGGTTCGAGCATGGAGGAGGTTGGCTTCGACAAGTCCACCACCGAGGCCATGCGCGAGGAACTGCTGGCGCTGGTACACGCACGCTTCCCGGTGATGCGCGAGGCCCCGCTGGTGAAACACTGGGCCGGCCTGCGCCCCGGCTCTCCAGCAGGTGTGCCCTACATCGCAGCGCATCCCGAGATCCCGGGGCTGTACGTCAACGCCGGACAGTTCCGCAACGGCATCGTCATCGGCCTGGCCTCGGCCCGGCTGGCCGCCGACCTGGTGCTGGAACGTCCTCCCATCCTCAACCCCACACCCTATGGCTGGAACGCTCCTCGGGGCTAGCCTATAATTGCCGCCCGCGCCACTGTAGCTCAGTCGGTAGAGCAACTGATTCGTAATCAGTAGGTCGGCGGTTCGATTCCGCCCAGTGGCTCCATATCCGTAGAGGGGATGATCCAGAAGCCCCTCTTGGCCGAACACGCCCCGCCTTCCTTGGCGGGGTCTCCTCATGTTTTAGCGGGCATCGAGTGAATGCTCCTGTCCCCCTTGGCATACCTCCATGACTTCGGCATATCAAGGTAACGTTTACCGGAGGATATTTATTCTTCCTATACGCTGCGGAGGATTTTTATTCCCTTCACCCATGCTTTGGTTCTGGTATCTTTGACCCCGAACGGTCACGGCCCGGCATGTGGCGCCCTGATCGAGCGCTAGTGGCTGGAGAACACAAGGAAATGAAAGAACAAAAGGAATCGGGCTGCGGTTGGATTTGTTTTCTGAACAAACACGTCGAGCCCTATTTCTGGTGCGCCCGCACCATTGCCGTCATAGCGGTCGTCGTATCCTTCATCGTCACGATTATCTGGTATGTGGTGGCAGCAACAGATCTGGTACACCTGCTTGGCGCCGGGTACCACTATTTTTCCGGATTTATCGAACTCAAGAGCCCCGACGAGGCTCGTAACAAGCTTGTCTTTCATACGGTAGAGGCCATCGACAGCATTCTCATGGCGTCTATCTTCCTGGTATTCACCTATGGTCTTTACGAACTCTTCATCAGTGAACTGAAGACCGACGAGGATACCGAAGACGATCGGCGCATTCGCGGAAGAATCCTCAGAATCGGCGGGGTCGACGAGCTCAAGGCCAAGCTGGTCCAGCTCATCCTGATGGTGTTGATCGTCAAGATCTTCTACTACGGGCTTACCGTGAAACTCAGTGCCGAGGGAGAGGCGGCCTCATTGAGCGATGTGCTCAAGCTCGGCGGAGTGGTACTGACGATTGCGCTCGCGCTGTTCTTCAGTCACTCGAGCATACGCTACGAGGGCGGGGGATCTGCACACGGTTCGAAACACAAAGAGACTGCAGAATAAGGGGGCAACCGGAGCAGGCAGCGTATGGCCAAGGAGGATCGAGCGCACCAGCTTTCGGCAGCCCGGCTGTTCTGGGCACGTTTTCTACTGTACACCTTCCTCGGGATCTATTTTCTCTGGGCCAACCCTTTTGGAATGGGGGATGCCACGGATAAGGCGTCGCAGGACGCCCTGTATCGCCTATTCGCACCGTGGTACGGCACGGATGCACAGGACGAGATCGTCGTGGTCCTGGTGGACGACCACGCAATCGACCAGCTGTACCAGAGACACTTCACCGGCGCCAACGAGTGGCCGCTACTGTACCGCGACCATGGCGCCATCCTGGAGCGAATCATGGCATTCCGGCCGCGAGCCGTGTTCATGGACATCTCGTTCGAAAAGGAGCGCTCCACCGACGAAAGCCTGCCGGCGATGATACGACGCTTGCAGCGCGCCAAACAGCGCTACGGTACGAAGCTGTTCTTTGCCAGTGGTTACGCGGACGGGGTGCGCTCGCCTATCCAGGGAAAGCTGGCCGCTGTCGGGACCCTAGTGAGCAGTGGCTGGCAGGGGTTCGGCCGCTCCTATCCACTGTTTTACCTGGGCCGGAACATGCCAGCCTACGAGCTCTACAGGGTGGCCTGCCTGGGCTCGGACCCGCGCCCGGGATGTGCGAGGCCACTACTCCGTGATGTCAAGGAGGGAAAGGCAATGTCGGTGTTGTGGGGGAGTGAGGTTCCATCGGTGCCTTTTCCGCGCTACGTGAAGACAAGCTGCGGCCGGAGGCCCACGGATTTTCTCTCCCGGCTGATCGGTTTCGTCGAGGCGGTAGGCCGTGGGCTCGTTGGAGATACCGGCGACGACTCCGGACGCTGCCCCTTTCACCGGGTCCTCTATGTGCACACGCTGGTACATATCGCACGTCAGGGCAGCGAGGAAGAAAGGAATCGGCTCAGGGCATTGCTCAAGGATCGGATCGTGCTGGTGGGCCTGTCCCTGGAAGGCTTGCATGACATCGTGACGTCACCGGTGCATGGCCAATTGCCCGGAGTCATGCTGCACGCAATGGCCCTGGACAACCTCATCGCCCACGGTGCCGATTACGTAAAGGCTTCCGACGAAGTGGTGGAGTGGATCGGCTACGGCACATGGTGCGTCCTGGTATTGCTGGCGAGCCTGGTACTGTACCGCCTGGAACGGTGGCAGGAGCGGAGCAGCATGGCCTGTCATGCAGGCACGCCGGGGACCGGGGGCTCCACTGGGTCTGTCACCCGGGGAACAGCCCGGTGGCTGCGGTCTCACCCGCGAACCGTGATCTATTCCATTGCCGCACTGGTGGTCATCGGCCTGTCCTTGGTCATGTTCTTCGGCTTTCGCTACGAACCGCTCAATTCGCTCGCGTTTGCCGGCCTGAGCATGCTGATGATCGAAATGATTCGCGAGGACCGGGCACAGGGCTTTATCGATTGGTTGACAGGAATCAGAGATTTCATGTGGAAGACAATCGGCGCGACGCTCAGGTTTCCTGCGATGGTCTGGCAGCTGATGGCCAAGGCGCGGGGAAGTGATGACTGAACAGCAGTGGTTATCCCTGCATGACAAGGTATAAGAGAAAAAGGAGGGAGCATTCCATGCGTACACGGAACCGGGTGATCGGGGCGATGCTCTGCGGCATGGTGTATGCGACAGGCCATGCGGCGGATTCGCTGTTTATCACGGCCTTCGACAGCGACGAACTCGAAGTGCGTCTTGGAAAGGACTACGTGCTGCTTTCCAAGGATGAGTTCGGCAAACCGCCGCTCCCGGTACTCGACTGGGAAAAGAAGAGCAACTACCTCAAGGTTCGCCTTGGCGATGGGCGCACAGTATGGGTCAGCGGTGCAGATGTGCTCACCAGCGACCTGGACCGGCTGCGCCACAACTGCGCGGAACTCACCATGTCCCGGGCCAGTGACAGTCAACTGCCGACGGGGCGGGGCTTGGGGGAGAACTGCAAATGAAATGGCATTGGCAGCGGCTGTTCGCAGGCGCCCTCCTGCTTGCGGGGCCCGGGGCGGCAGATGCCGGCCTGGGAGATTTTTTCGGCTCGATCAAGGACGGAGTCAGCAATATGGCGACGTCTTTCGGCAGGACAGTCGGTCTGAGTGACGTGATCGATGGGCTGGACCAACCTCTGATCGATGAAGTGCTGAAGGAGATCGATACACAGGCCGGTGAGAAGACCCTCCCGAGGGTGCCGCCAGACCAGCTGCTCCTGGATGTTCGCCAGATGCGCCAGGCGGGAAACCCGATGGTAAGGCGTCCACGGCTGGAAGCCTACCTGAACGGGATATTGAAGAAGATTCGCCTGGCCTGGCCGGGACCGCCCGTCGCTGCAACGGTACGACTGTCCTCCATCCCCGAGTTCGGTGGGCAAACCTTCGAACACGGCACAATCTTCATACCCCTTGGCACACTGGTGCAGCTCGACAACGAGGACGAAGTTGCGGCGCTGCTGGGCCACGAATACTCCCACCTGTTGCTGGGACACCATCAGAAGGACATGCTCGATGAGGTGCAGTCGAAGATCTTCGACTATGGTGAACTGCTGCTTCGGATGAATAGCAAGGGCGATTCAGGGACGTTGCGCAGCTATGCCAAGCTCCGGGTGGCACGCTGGGGAACCGATATTGCACTGATGCCCAAGTGGAGTCGTGACCAAGAGGCGGAAGCCGATGTCCTGGGCACCGACCTGATGATACGCGCCGGCTACAACGCCGACGCCATGAAGACACTGCTGCAGAAGCTGGGAGCTACCGCGAAGAAGAAACAGAAGATCGTCGAGGTAGCCAAGGCGTTGAAGATCAACCGTGAAGGGGAAGAACTCGGCTGGAGCGTCGACCTGGAGAAACTGTTCGATACCCTGACCGAGACCCTTTCATCCGAGTTCGGGGCCGATCACGAGGAGGCAAAGGCGCGTCGCGATCGGGTCAGGACCTACCTGCGCGAGCAGTATCCTAGGCGCGAGCGCCCCGAACTGAAGGTCACGGCACTGGCGCGGCAGCAAAAAGGCTTGAAACTGTACTCCACTTTCTACGATGCCGAGTATTCGCTGTCAACGGAGAAACAAGTGACACCCCGGACGTTGAACCGTGTGGCAACGACGGCCCTAAAGGTGATTCGCAAGGGGGGACGCAAGGATCCCTACCTCTGGTTAAGCCTGTACGAGGTTCGGCTTCGCCAGAACAAGCCCCGCTCGGCCCATGAGAACCTGGGGCTGGCGTTGAAGACGGGCCAGGCGCCGATAACCGTGTATGAAAAGCTGATCGACCTGGCGATGACACAGCAGCAATACGCGCAGGCTCTCCGCTATCTGGACCGGATGAAGAGCGAGTTGGGCGACAACCAGAACTTCTTGCCGGTGCGCATCGAGGCCGAGCGTGCACTGAAGCACCCTGTCGAGACACTGCTCCTGCAGTGCGTGGGAACAGGCAAGTCAAAGCTGATCGAGGAATGCAACAAGGCCGCCGGCAAGGTCTGAGCCGTCGTGCCTGACTGCCAGATGGCAATCAAGCATTTTTTCTTCTTGCCCCGACGGCATGAGGTACACCCGCAATGGCGTCAACTTAACACACAACCCATTGCAGGCCGATTCCAAGGCCTGCCGGAAATTTCCCTACCAATCCATTGGCTCATTGCAACAGCCGATCACTTGCCGTTTCCTATCATGAGAGGCGATCCAGACGTCGGTCACGGGAAGTCGGGTGAGTCTTTTCATTTGATGGCACATTGATGAGATAGGATTAATAACGGAATGAGTGAGGCACGCATCCTTTTCGTCGGCGACCCGCACGGAGAGTTCAGACCTCTGATCGAGACAGCAAAGGCAACACGGCCCGATGCCGTTGTCCTGCTGGGGGATATGGACCTGGAGCGGCCCTTGCAGCAGGAGCTCACCCCCATCTGGGAAGAAACCAATATCTACTTCATCCATGGCAACCATGATTGCGACCGTCCCCACTGGTACGAGAACCTGATGGGGGACAGCATGGACACACGCAACCTCAACGGCCGGGTGGCGGATATTGCCGGTATCCGTATTGCAGGCCTCGGTGGCGTTTTCCGCGAGCGTAACTAGCACCCTGAAACCCGCCCGGAGCCCCGATGGAAAACACGACAGGACTACATGGATCAGACCCCCAGGTACATGCGTGATCGCGGGGTGCCGTTGAAGCAGAAAGGCTGTGTGTGGTGGGAAGACTACGCGCAGCTTTGGGATGAGCAGGCCGATATCCTTGTCACTCACGAAGCGCCCTCATGTCATCGGCACGGTTTCGCTGTATTGGATGATATGGCTGAAGCCATGAGTGTGCGCCGGGTGATCCATGGGCACCACCACGAGAGTTACCAGGCGGCCGTGAAACAAGGTATTCACGTACAGGGCGTGGCGCGCTGCGGAATCATCGATCAGAACGGACGGCAATTGTTCGGAGGCCTGGATCGGCGGAGAAACACACTGTGAGCGCCCCCCTTCCCGAACGACATGTTCCTCCGCCAAGCCAGAACCACCAGGCTCAATGGCGTGGATACAAGGCACAGTGATCGTGACTGAAGAACGACGATATCGCTTTCTGGATGTTGAGGCATCCAGTCTGAGCGAGCAGTCCTATCCGATCGAAGTGGCATGGTCCTCCAACAAGATAGACAGTGAACCCCATTGCTGGTTGATCAATCCCTATACGATTGATGAGTGGATGGACTGGGACCCCGGCGCACAGGCGGTACATGGCATACGCAGGGAGGACCTGATGGCGGAAGGTGTCGAACCCGGCCTGGTTACAGCACATATGAACGCTTCCCTGGCTGGCGCTACCGTGTACTGTGATGGTGGAGATCTTGACATCTTCTGGATCGACAGGATGTTCAAGGCTGCCAGCATGGGACGTCAATTCCAGATTGGTGATGCGAGACTTCTCTTCCACCGTCTGCTCGGTCCGGACACGGCCGCATCGTCCCGGGACACCATCATTGAGCAAATGAGCCAAAAGGCCAGAAAGGCCGTGGACGGAAGGCGTCACCGGGCCTCTGTGGACGTACAGTATCTCGAGGTGCTGTGTGAGTTGGTACAGGCAGCCATATGACCCTGAAGAATAATGAGCCGAACGGATATCTACGCGCCCAATGAAACTGCGTGAAACCTTGGCCAGAAAACAAGGCCCCAGTTTTCTGGCGACAAACTCCGGGCTTCGCAGTACTGCCCGAATGCCTGCTCCAGAGTCAGCGACTGCACTGCTTCCTGCGCATCCGTCTCCTTCTGCTCCTGGTGCCGGCCGATACCGATCGATAGTTCCACCAGGATCTTCTTTGCCTCCTCCCGTGCCGTTTCGGCAGTGAAGCCCCATGAACACCGATGGTGATCCGTCTGGTCTTGCCAGCAATGTCCCGCTGGGCAAGCAGGTTTTTCTCGTCGGAGTCACGCGTACCCCGGCCACCGGGTTTCGGGGTCGAAATAGAGCTGATAGCCACGTTCCGGGTAGGGAAGACTGCCCACCCGTTTCTTGCTAGTCTTGCACCCGGGTGTCGGCATCTCGCCTCCGCTGCTTTGCGATTCGCAACTCGCAAGCTCACCGCAAGGTGGAAACTTCGAAACACGGCTGCGAAGCGCAGGAGACGAGAGGCCGCCGCCCTTGGCATGTTGAAAAATAGATGAAAAAACACCTTTTCAGGTGCTTCTTCAATCGAGTTGACAACCCGGGTCACGTTTTACCGCTGATTCGCCATCAGCAGGTCGGCGGCTCGATTCCGCCCAGTGGCTCCATTTTCCCCCGACGGTCTGCCCATGCCCCAGCTCTTCGTAAATCGGCTGACCACCCTCGACTTCTCTTACCTGCATGCAGAGCGCGGCCTGCTGGGCGAGAGCTGGCTGCTCGACGTGATGCTCGAAGGCGGTCTCGACGAGCAAGGCATGGTGCTCGACTTCGCCGAGGTCAAGCGTTCCATCAAGGCGCTGGTGGACGAACGCTTCGACCACCGGCTACTGCTACCCATGCGCTACGAGGGCCTGACAGAGCAGCCGCGGCGCGGCATGTCGCACCTCAACTTCCACACCCGTACAGGCTGGATGCTGCAACACAGCAGCCCCGAAGAAGCGATCTGCCGCATCGACGCCGAAGCGGTCACCCCCGAAACCGTGGCCGAGGCCATCGTCGCCGCCCTGTTGCCTGACATGCCGGGCAATGTCGAGTCGCTGACCATCCGCCTGCGCCCAGAAAGCATCGACGGCGCCTTCTACCACTACAGCCACGGCCTCAAGCACCACTGCGGCAACTGCCAGCGCATTGCGCACGGACACCGTTCGCGGCTGATCATCGAACGTGACGGCATACGCACGCCCGAACTGGAGGCCGACTGGTGCGAGCGCTGGCGTGACATCTACATCGCCACGCGCGCCGATCTCTGCAAGGAAGAAGATGGCCAGTATCTGTTCGGCTACGAAAGCGCCCAGGGGCGCTTCCTGCTGCGCCTGCCGGTCGAACGCTGCTACCTGGTCGACACCGACTCCACCGTCGAGAATCTCGCTGCCCACATCGCCGCGACACTGGCTGGCGAACACCCCGGCCACCATTTCCGCGTGCATGCCTTCGAAGGCGTGGACAAGGGCGCCATCGCCGAGGCACAGGCCTGATCAAGTCGTTGTTGTCGGGCCGAAGCCCGACCTACGGCCTCGCCCCAAGGCCCATCCTGCGACCTGTTCTGTAGCTCGGCCTTCAGGCCGACAAGCGCTCCGCTTCAGTCTGCCGTGAACTCAAGCCGTGCACCGTTGGGTCCACCAAGGAAGCGGCCCCGGTCATACTTGAGTTCACCGTTGACGAAGGTGGCAATCACGCTGGAGCGCAGGGTACGGCCCTCCAGTGGACTCCAGCCACACTTGTAGAGCACGTCCTCGCGACGCACCGTCTGCGGGGCTTCGAGATCGACCAGCACCAGGTCGGCGTGATAGCCCTCCCGCAGAAAGCCGCGTTCGCGGATGCCGAACAGGCGCGCCGGGGCGTGCGCCACCTTGTGCACCAGTTGCGGCAGGGCAAGCACGCCGTCGTGTACCAGTTCGAGCGCCATGCACAAGGCATGCTGCACCAGCGGCAGGCCGGCGGGGGCCTTGAAGTAGGAAGGGTCCTGCTTCTCTTCCCAGGTATGGGGTGCGTGATCGGTGGCGATCACGTCCAGGCGGTCCTCGGCCAGGGCAGCGCGCAGGGCGGCGCGGTCTTCGGCGGTCTTGATCGCGGGATTGCACTTGATCTGGCTGCCCAGCGCCGCGTAGTCGGCATCGCTGAAGTACAGGTGATGCACGCAGGCCTCGGCGGTGATGCGCTTGTCTTCCAGAGGGCCGGCCTCGAACAGCGCCAGCTCGCGCGCAGTGGTCAGGTGCAGCACGTGCAGGCGAGTACCGTGACGTCGCGCCAGGTCCACCGCCATCGAGGACGATTTCCAACAGGCCTCCTCGCTGCGAATGGCCGGGTGGAAACGCATGGGGATCTGCTCGCCGTATTGCTCGCGGTAGCGCGCCTCGTTGGCGAGGATGGTGGGCGTGTCCTCGCAGTGGGTGGCAATCAGGGTCGGGCAGTCACGGAAGATGGCCTCGAGAGTGGCCGGGTCGTCCACCAGCATGTTGCCGGTGGAGGCTCCCATGAACACCTTCACGCCGCAGGTCTGGCCCGGGGCCAGGCGGCGGATCTCCTCGATGTTGTCGTTGGTGCCCCCGAGATAGAAGGCGAAATTGCCCCAGGCACGCCCTGCGGCCAGGCGGAACTTGTCTTCCAGGGCCTCGAGGGTGACCGTCTGCGGGCGGGTATTGGGCATATCGAAGAAACTGGTGATACCACCGGCCAGCGCCGCCTTCGATTCGCTGGCGATGTCCGCCTTGTGGGTCACCCCCGGCTCGCGAAAGTGCACCTGGTCGTCGATCATTCCGGGCATCAGTACCCGGCCGGCGGCATCGATCACCTCGGCCCCCTCGGCCGGGATCTCGCCCCCGATGCGTTCGATACGCCCGTCACGGATCAGCAGGTCGCCCTCACCTACCTCGCCCTCATTCACCAACCGGGCGTTCTTGATCAGGATATTCATCAGTCGTAGTCCTTGTCTTTCCAGGTGCGCAGGGCGGTGAACACCGCGGTGGGATCCTCCAACGTCCGTCCTGCCCAGCGCTCGGCAGCGGCGATCACCGTGGACTCCCCGGTGCGCAGGAAGGGATTGGTCGCCAGCTCTTCGGCCAGCGTAGAGGGCACGCTGGGCTCGCTCCGCTCGCGCAATACACGCACCTGCTCCTCGCGTGCGGCCAGATCGGGGTTGTCGGGTTCGACCCACTTCGCGAAGCCGATGTTGTCGAGGGTGTATTCATGGGCGCAGTAGACGCGCGTCGCCGGTGGCAGAGCCGCCAGCGCGCGCAGCGAAGCCGCCAGCTGCTCGAAGGTGCCGGAGAACACTCGCCCGCAGCCACAGGCGAACAGGGTGTCTCCGCAGAACAAGACACCGTCCCCCAGGTAGGCGATGTGACCCTCGGTGTGGCCGGGCACGTCCAACACCTCGAAGGTGACACCAAGACCCTCGAGCACCACCCGTTCGCCGCCGTGCAGACGCCGATCCAGGGTACGGATGGGTTCGCCGACCGGACCATAGACCACTGCCTGCGGCCACACGGCCTTGAGCGCGGCAATGCCGCCGACATGGTCACCGTGCTTGTGGGTGACCAGGATGCTCTCCAGCCGCAGCCCGCGTTCGGCCAGGGCCTCGCGCACCGGCTCATCGTCGCCCGGATCGACCACGCTGCAACCGGCATGCCCCTCACGCCACAGCAGCCAGATGTAGTTGTCGTCGAAGGCTGGGATGGGTTCGATGTGCAGTTCAGCGGCCATAGAGGGTCTCCGGGTCGATCAGCGGAGCCTTGTCGATCACCAGCCGCTCACCATCGACCTTCAGGTAGAAGCAGTCGCGCCGCCCGGTGTGGCAGGCCGGCCCGGTTTGATCGACCTTGCACAGGATGGTGTCACCGTCGCAGTCGAAACGCAGCTCGACCAGGCGTTGCACCTGCCCCGAGGACTCGCCCTTGCGCCACAGCCGTTGGCGCGAACGCGACCAGTAACAGACCCGGCCGGTCGCTAGCGTCTCGCGCAATGCAGTCTCGTTCATCCAGGCCAGCATCAGCACCTCGCCACTGTCGTGTTGCTGGGCGATCGCCGGCAGCAGGCCGTCGGCGTTCCAGGGCAGCGCAGCGATGGCGTCTGCCAGCGGCACTGTCTCGCCGGTAGCACGTTTTTCCAGTTCCTTGAACAGGCTCATGTCACCACCATTGTCTTTAGTGTTTCCTCTCCCCGGTGCATGGAGGAGGTCGGGAGGGTCCAGCTACAGGCGGGGCGCATCGACGTACCGTCCCGCCCCACGAGCGAGGGAGAAACCTGGGCGGAGTTTCCTTCAAGTCATTCCCATCATAACGCAGCGGCAGTTTTCGCTGCACCGCCCGTCATCCACCCGTAAAATAGCGGTGTTATCCTGAGGTCATCATGCAGATATTCCGAATCCTGTTCCACAACAACGGCAAGCTCTACCAGTTGCACGCACGCCAGGTGTCGCAAGGCGACATCTACGGCTTCGTCGAGATCCGCGACCTGCTGTTCGGTGAACACACCGCGCTGGTCATCGACCCGGCCGAAGAGAAGCTCAAGGCCGAGTTCGAGGGCGTGGAGCGTATCCTCCTGCCCATGCACGCGGTGGTGCGTATCGACCAGGTCGCCGCTCAGGGACAGAACAAGATCCTCGACATCGACGGCACCAGCAGCAACGTCACCCCCTTCCCGCTGCCGGGCAAACGCACGGACTGAGCCATGAACGCCCCGACCGAATCGCCCCTGCAACAACGCATCCGCCGCCAGCGCGCCATGCTGCACAACATGCTGGTAGACCCCATGCATCGGGCCGCCAACCGGGTGTCGCAGGTATGGAGCGACCGCACAGCCCTGGACACCGAGCTGCTGGACTCCATGCGCAAGGTGCCCTATGTCACCTACCTGTATGCGCTGGACACCAACGGCGTGCAAATCAGCGCCAACGCCTCCGAAAACGGCCTGATGCCCGAGGACTTCGGGCGCGACCGCTCCACCCGGCCCTATTTCCAGCAGATCGACCCCGAATCGGACATGACGCTCTCCGAGGCCTACATCAGCCTGCGCGCCAACCGCCCTTCGGTCACCGCGCTGCAGAAGGTCTGGCGCGACGGTGAGCACGCCGGCTGGCTAGGCGCGGACTTCGACCTGCGCAAGCTGCCGATCACCAAGGACATGTACAGCGACCCCTCGCGCTGGCGTCAGATCAAGGGCGACCCCGCGATCCGCGGTCAGGTGTTCCAGCAGACCCGGGTACCCAGCCGGCTCGACCGGCACATCGACCAGATCCTGCCCGTGGTCGAGGAACTGATCACCGACAACGGCATCTTCCACCTCAAGCTGCACTTCTCCAGCAGCCGGGCCACGGTGTGGACCCTGGACGACCCCTACCGCTACCAGGTCATCGAGTTCGAGGACCTGGTCGATCCCGATATCTGCCTGGCCTTCCCGCACCGGGACTACCCGACCGACGCGGTGGTCCCGAAGGAGTCGATCAAGCCCATCTTCGAGACCTTCCAGCACCTGCGCTTCGCCGATGAGACCATCTACCTGCGCGCCGGATCGATCAACATCTTCAACGGCATCGTGGGGCTGAACTTCTCCTGCGACGGCTCGCACTACATCCCCTTCGACCAGTTCCTGGCCAAGGATTCGGAGTTCTGGGAAGGCATGTGATGTTCATCGGCCCGGGGACGGGCTTCCTGCACCCCCTGTCAGGAGATATCGAAAAAACCCTCACCCCGCCTCGGCCGGTGTCTTGGCCTTGATCGACAGGGCGTGGAGCTCGTCGCTGGCGATCTGTTCGTTGACCGTATTCATCACCATGCGGTGACGCTGGACCAGACTCTTGCCCTCGAAGACCTCGGAGACCACCAGCGCCTCGAAATGGCGGCCGTCACCCGTGACCTCGACCCGCGCGCCGGGCAGACCGGCCTCGATGAGTTGCTTGACCTTCTCGGTTTCCATCAGTGTCCTCCAGGAATCGAATGCCTGCGTCGTTCAAGTTTTTTCGCCATGCAACGACATGAAAGACGTCATTGTAGCGAGAGAAGCCGCCGATGAAGCCATTTCCACGCAAATTGCCCGAGTGGTGGCACCTGATCGTGACCCTGGGGGTAATCGCCCTGCACCTGAGCGGTTACGCCGGCACCTGACAGGCCGACAGCCACCCCGTCGCTCGCCGATGCGTCAGAGCTCGCGGGTCGCCAGGAAACGGATCTCGGGCCAGCGCTCCTCGGTGAGCGACAGGTTGACCCGGGAGGGCGCAAGGTAGACGAGCTGGCCGTCACCGTCGAGCGCAAGGTTGTCGTGCGCCTTGTCGCGGAAACGCGCCAGTAGCTTGTCGTCGTCGCAGGCGATCCAGCGCGCCAGTTGCACCTGCACCGGCTCGACAACGGCCTCGACGCCGTATTCGTGGCGCAAACGGTGTGCGGCGACCTCGAACTGGAGCACACCGACCGCGCCGAGGATCAGCTCATTGTTGCGCAACGGACGGAACACCTGGGTGGCCCCTTCCTCGCACAGTTGCAACACACCCTTCTGAAGTTGCTTGAGCTTGAGCGGATCCTTGAGCACCACGCGGCGGAACAGCTCCGGCGCAAAATACGGAATACCGGTGTACTTGAGTGACTCGCCCTCGGTGAAGGTATCGCCGATCTGGATGGTGCCGTGGTTGTGCAGGCCGATGATGTCGCCGGGAAAGGCCTCCTCGACCGCATGGCGCGCGTCGGCCTGGAAGGTGATGGCATTGGCCACCGTCACCGTTTTGCCGATGCGTACCTGATGCACCTTCATCCCCTTGCGATAACTGCCGGAGCAGACGCGCAGGAAGGCCACGCGGTCGCGGTGCTGCGGGTCCATGTTGGCCTGGATCTTGAACACGAAGCCGGTAAACCGCTCCTCGGTCGGTTCCACGGTGCGCTCGAGGGCGGCACGCGGCAAGGGGGACGGCGCATACTCGGCCACCGCGTCGAGCAGCTCTTCCACACCGAAGTTGTTGATCGCCGAGCCGAAAAACACCGGGGTCAGCTCGCCGCGCCGGTAGGCATCGAGATCGAAGGCGTGGCTGGCGCCGCGCACCAGCTCGACCTCCTCGCGCAGTTCCTCGGCCTGGTCGCCGAGCAGTTCGTCGAGGCGCGGGTTGTCCAGGCCCTGGATCTTTTCACCCGTGGAACGCCGCCCACCGTGCTCGGGATCGTACAGGTGCACGGTCTCGTCACGCAGGTCGAACACGCCCTTGAGGCGCTTGCCCATGCCGATCGGCCAGGTCACTGGGGCGCAGCGGATCTTGAGCACTTCCTCGACCTCGTCCATCAGCTCGATGGGATCCCGGCCCTCACGGTCGAGTTTGTTGATAAAGGTGATGATGGGCGTGTCACGCAGGCGGCAGACCTCCATCAGCTTGATGGTGCGCTCTTCCACGCCCTTGGCCACGTCAATCACCATCAGCGCCGAGTCCACGGCAGTGAGCGTGCGGTAGGTATCCTCGGAGAAGTCCTCGTGGCCAGGTGTGTCAAGCAGGTTCATCACGCAGCCCTTGTGCTCGAACTGCATCACCGACGAGGTCACCGAGATGCCGCGCTCCTTCTCCAGCTCCATCCAGTCGGAAGTGGCGTGACGTGCGGCCTTGCGCCCCTTCACCGTGCCGGCAAGCTGGATAGCCCCACCGAACAACAGCAGCTTTTCGGTGAGCGTGGTCTTGCCCGCGTCGGGGTGGGAGATGATGGCGAAGGTGCGGCGCTTCGCAGTCTCGATCTTCAGGTCGGCCATGATGAACGGATAGAGCGAAAAGGTGGGGGATTATAGCGCCCCCACCCGGTCCGCGGGGGGCCACGGTCGGTTCGGCCCGGGGACGGGCCTCCTACCCATAGGAGTGGCGTCCTCGCCGCGAACAATCCGCCCAGGCAGGTACGACGCCGCTCAGCGATACTGCCGCAAATACCACCACTCGAAGAAACGCTTGGCCCAGTGGAACACCACGCTGCCCGGCAGCACCAGGCCGCCCTTTTCGCTGCGACTGATGAACATGCCCTTGTCGCGGCTGTCCACGATGCACATCAGCTCGGCCTTGAAGGTCTTGTCGGGCTCGCGACCGGCCAGTTCGGCCAGCAGGTTTTGCGCCGCCGCTTCGGCCTGGAGATCGGCCATGTGCGCCTGCTTGGGCAGCCACTCCGGCCCCGGGAAGCTGCCGGAATCGCCCGCCACATAGACTCGCTCAGCCCCCTCTGCCTGGCACAGGGCATTGGCCTTGAGCAGCCCGCCTTCGGAGCGCGCCAGCGCGGTGTTGTCGAACCACTTGTTACCGGTCATGCCGGGCATGAACAGGATCAGGTCGGCCTCGAACTCACCACCTTCGGTGATCACCTTGTTGGCCTCGAAGCCCTTCATCTTGTGGCCCAGGTGGGTCTCGATGTCACGCTTCGCCATCTCGCGCAGCAGGCCCTCCACGGCCTTGGGTCCCAGGCGCGCGCCGGGCTTGGGGGCCGGGGTGAAGAAGATCAGCTTGAAACGATCACGCCGTCCCTGCTTGCGCAGCCAGGTGTCGATGCCGAACAGGAACTCGAACACCGGGCCGCCACGCATCGCTGACGGCTCCTTCGGGTTACCGGCGAAGCCGAAGGCCAGGGTGCCACCTTCCAGCGCGGCCAGGCGGTCGCGGATGGCCGTGGTAGCGGGGATGCCGCCACACGGAACGATGGCGTGCTCGATACCCGGCAGCTTGCGTATGAACTGCCCCCCCGAGGCGATGATGATGCCATCGTTGGGGATGTCCCCGGCGCTGGTGTGCAGGGTGCGCCCGTCCTCGCTCAAACCGGTGGCCTCGGCCTGGTGGTAATCCACCCGCATGCGCCGGAAGAAGTTGTCCAACGGGATCACCAGATCTTCGGGCTGGCGGAGGCCGGTGGGAATCCAGATGGTACCGGGGTAATAGACGAACTCGGGCCCGGGGGCGACCAGGTCGATCCGCAGGGCGGCATCCAGGGCACGCAGCTTGCGGATGGCCGTCAGGGCGCCGAACCCGGCACCGACCACGGTGACTCTGTTGCTCATTGCATTTCTCCGGAACAGGAACTCGTTGCATTCTAACCTCTGCGGCACGAGCTGTAGTGCCGGCATGCCGTAAGGAAATGCCTTTTCCTGCCGTCATACCGAGACAAGGGCTCTTCATATGGCACTGCAATGAGTGGCTTTGCCCGCCAGATGAACGACAGCTTATGATCAGGAAATAACAATCACACAACGCCATAGCCAAGGGAGTATCGAGGATTGATCAACAACGACCCTGACCTGATCGGTCAAGTCACCGACGTCTCCGCCCGCCACCTGACGGTTACCCTGAACACCGATCTAGAAGACAGCCTCGCCGCGCGGGACCGCGGCAACATCACCCCTTCAGGCGCTCACCTCATCATCCGCTCGCGCGGGGTGCAATTGCTGGTGCGCGTGGTACGCTCCTGGTCCGAAGGCGACCGCACCCTGTTGCAAGTGACGCCCTTGGGCAATATCGCCAGCGACGGCAGATTCAACCGGGGAGTCGACCAGTTTCCCTCGCTGGGTGCCGGGGTCTATGCCATCAACACCAACCAGCTGGCGGCCCTGTTCGACGCCTTCCGACGCCATGGCGTCCATCTTGGGCGCCACAGTCAACATCCCGAGCTGAAGGTCTATTTCGACCCCAACCCCCTGTTTGGACGCCACCTGGCCATCCTCGGCCAATCCGGCGCGGGCAAGTCGTGGACGGTGGCCAGCATCTTGCAACGTACCGTAGAGGCCCTGCCCAAGGCGCATATCGTGCTGCTGGACATCCACGGCGAATACGGCTGGCGCGACGCCGACGGCAAGCTACACAGCGCCTTCCCCGAGGACATGGCACGGCACGTGGACGCACGCGCGCTGGAGATCCCCTACTGGCTGCTGACCTATGCCGAACTGATCGACCTGCTTATCGACCGCTCGGACCCCAATGCCTCGCTGCAGATGGCCTTCATGCGCGAGGTGCTCTACAGCCTGCGCAAGAAGGCCAACCGCGACCTGGGTATCGACAGCCTGTCGGTGGACTCGCCGGTGTACTTCTCGATCAAAGAGATGTACCTGCAGTTCAAAAAGGCCAACGAACAACAGTCCGATTTCGGCAAGACACGCGGCCCCCTGTTCGGCGCCTTCGACGAGTTCCTGGTGCGCTTCCAGGCGATGTTCAATGACTCGCGCTACAGCTTCCTTTTCAGGCCCAAACGGCGTACCGAGTCAGCCCACCTGGAATCCCTGCTGCGGGACTTCGTGGGCCTGGGCGAGCCCAAACGCCCGATCACCGTGATCGATCTGAGCGTGGTCCCGCACGATGTGCGCCCGACCATCACCGCGCAGATCGCCCGCCTGGCCTTCGAGTTCAATTACTGGAACCCGAAGCGACGCGAATTCCCGATGCTGCTGGTCTGCGAGGAGGCCCACCAGTACATCCCCCGCGAGACCGATGTACAACATTCGGCTACCCGTCGCGCAGTGGAACGCATCGCCAAGGAAGGACGCAAGTACGGCGTGGGATTGTGCGTGGTCAGCCAACGCCCGCTGGAGCTGTCCGAGACGGTGCTGGCGCAGTGCAACAATTTCATCTGCCTGCGCATCACCAACCCGGACGACCAGGCCTATGTGCGACGCCTGATGCCGGAAGGAGAACAGGACCTGACCGACACCCTGGCGTCGCTGCGTCGGGGTGAGGCGCTGGCGGTCGGCGAGGCCATTCCCCTACCCACCCGTCTCCACGTCTACAGGCCCGACCCGGCACCCTCGAGCCAAGACGCACCGGTGGACCAGGCCTGGCGCGGCGGACCCGACGACCTCGACGTGGACAACATCGTGCAGCGCTGGTGGCGGCAGCAGCGTTGATCCCCTCACCCGCCTGAACGACAAAGGGCCGACAGCTCACGCTGCCGACCCTTGTTGAGCGCCTGCTCCGGCGGGATCAGGGCATGTCGTCGACCACCCCTTCCTTCTTGACCGGCATCAGGTCGGCCTTGCTCACACCCAGCATGAGCGCGGCGGTGCTGGCCACGTAGATCGACGAATAGGTACCAATGAGGACGCCGACCAACAAGGCGAAGGCAAAGGCGTGGATGATCTCACCGCCCAGGAAAAACAACGCCAGCAGCACCAGGATGGTGGTGAAGGAGGTCATCAAGGTGCGGCTGAGCGTCTGGTTGAGCGAAATGTTGATGACCTCTTCTGGCGTGCCCTTGCGCAGCTTGCGAAAGTTCTCGCGCACCCGGTCGAACACCACGATGGTATCGTTGAGAGAATAACCGATCACCGCCAGCACTGCGGCCAGCACCGTGAGGTCGAACTCGATCTGCAACAGCGCGAACAGACCCAGGGTGAACAGCACGTCGTGCACCAGGGCGATCACCGACCCCAGGGCGAAACGCCATTCGAAACGCAGCGCTACGTAGATGAGAATGGCCATCAGTGCCACCAGCACCGCCAAGGCCCCGTCCTCGGTGAGCTCGTCCCCCACCTGCGGGCCGACGAATTCCACTCGCCGCAGCTCTACCTGGCCGTCGGCCGCCTTCGACAGGCTGGCAAAGACTTGGTCGCTGACCTTGTTCTGGCCGCTGTCCTGCTGCTGCAGACGAATGAGGATGTCCCGCGGAGTACCGAACTGCTGTACCGAGGCGTTCTCGAAACCGGCCTCGGCCAACACCTTGCGTACCTGGGCAATATCCACGTCCTGGCGATAGCTCACCTCGATGAGCGTACCGCCAGTGAAGTCGATGCCGAGATTCAGGCCGCGCAGCACGATGGCGATCACTGCCACCATCATCGCCATCCCCGAGAAAACCAGGGCCAGCCGACGCTTGCCCATGAAGTCGATGGTCGATCCGCTCTTGATGAAACGCATGCTTGCCGTCCTCGGGTCAGATCGCGAGCGCCTTGACGCGCTTGTTGCCGTAGATCAGATTGATGAGCGCACGGGTGCCGACGATGGCGGTGAACATGGAGGTCACGATACCGATCGCCAGGGTGACCGCGAAGCCGCGCACCGGCCCGCTGCCGATGGCGAACAGCACCACCGCCGCGATCAGGGTGGTGATGTTGGCATCCATGATGGTACTGAAGGCCTTGGCGTAACCCGCGTGGATGCTGGCCTGAGGCGTACTGCCATTACGGATCTCCTCGCGGATGCGCTCGAAGATCAGCACGTTGGCATCCACCGCCATGCCCACAGTAAGCACGATACCTGCGATACCGGGCATGGTCAGCGTCGCCTGGAGAATGGACAGGGCAGCGATGATAAGCACCAGGTTGGCGAGCAGAGCCAGGTCAGCGATCAGACCGAACACCTTGTAATAGACGGCCATGAAGATCATCACCAGCGTCAGGCCGACCACCACCGAACGGAAGCCCTGGTCGATATTGTCCTGGCCAAGGCTGGGACCGATGGTACGCTCTTCGACAATGTCGATGGGCGCGGCCAGGGCACCCGCCTTGAGCAACAGTGCCAGCTCGTGGGCCTCGGCCGGGCTGTCCAGGCCAGTGGTCTGGAATCGCCGCCCGAAGGGCTCGCGGATGGTGGCGACGTTGATGACCTCCTCGACCCACTTCTTGATGGGCTTGCCATTCTCGTCACGCCCCACGGTACGCTTTTCCTTGAACACCACCGCCATCGGCTTGCCGACGTTCTCGGTGGTGACGTTGCGCATGCGTCGCGCGCCCTTGCCATCGAGGGTAACAAACACCGCCGGGGTGCCGGATTGCTGATCGAAGCCTGAGGAGGCGTTGATCATCTGGTCGCCGGTGACGATCAGCTGGCGCTTGAGCAGAATGGGCTGCCCCTGGCGGTCGTGATACAGGCGGGTGCCCGGCGGCACCTTGCCGGTTCGCTCGGCCTCCAGGGCCTGCGCCGGGTCTCCGGCCACCAGTCGGTATTCGAGGGTGGCGGTGGCACTCAGCAGGTCCTTCACCTTGCCCGGGTCCTGCACACCCGGCAGCTCAACCACGATACGCCGCTCGCCCTGTTGCTGGATGATCGGCTCGGCCACGCCCAGGGCGTTCACCCGGTTGCGCAGGGTGGTGATGTTCTGCGACAGCGCCTGCTTGCGGATCTCGCGCTGCGCGGTCTGCGTAATCTCGGCACGGAAATAGTGGGCACCCCCCTCGTCGCGTACCTTGAAGTCGAGATCGCGAAACTCCTCGGCTGCCGCGGCCATGGCCTTGTCACGAACCTCCGGATCACGGAAGCGCACCTCCACACCATTGCCGACCGCCTTGGCGGTCACGTAGCGGAAACGGTTTTCGCGCAAGAAGGTGCGCATGCTGCCTACCTGCAACTCCATGTGCTTCTTGAGCGCCGCGTCCATGTCCACGTCAATCAGCACATGGATGCCGCCCCGCAGGTCCAGACCCAGGTTCATGGGCTTGCCTCCAAGCGCGCGCAGCCAGTCCGGCAGGTCGGGCGAAAGCGTCAAGGCATGGGTGAAGCCTCCCGGCAGCTTGCGTGCGATCACATCCTGGCCACGCAGCTGATCTTCAGGGCGTTCAAAGCGGATCCGCAGGCGCCCCTGCTGGCGTTCGATACGCTTGTAGGGCACCTTGGCCGCGTCCAGCGCCTTGCGCAGCGTGTCCGCCAGGCTATCGCTGACCGTGGCCCCACGAGTGCCCGTGACCTCGACCACCGGATCCTGGGGAAAGACATTGGGCAGGGCATACAGCAGGCCGCCCAAGATCACGAAGGCAACCAGCAGGTTCTTCCAGAGGGGATATCGGTTCATGGTGTCGGTCTGTCAATGGCCGCTGCCGGGAGCGGCGGGCTTACATTTCCTTGAGGCTGCCCTTGGGCAATACGGTCTCGACCGCGGTGCGTCGGATGGTCACCACGGTGTTGTCGGCGACCTCGACCTTGACGAAGTTCTCGCCAACCTCGGTGATGCGACCGACCAGGCCGCCCATGGTCTGCACCTCGTCACCCTTCTTGAGGGCCTCGACCAGCTTCTTGTGCTCCTTCTGACGCTTGACCTGAGGGCGGATCATGAAGAAGTACATGATCACGAACATGCCGATCAGGAACAGCAACGGCAGGCCGCCGGGTTCGGCCGGGGCAGGCGCCGCTGCGGCCATGGCATCGGATATCAGAAAACTCATCGACAAACTCCAAACTAAGGATCGGAATCGGAAATCGACCGCCGGACCAGATACGGCGGGTATTACTGGCCGCGCATTATGCCACAGGCAGCCACACCCCGGCTTCACGGCGGAACCGGCAGCCCCTGGCGCGCATAGAAGTCCTCGCGGTAGCTTTCGAAGCTCCCTCTGGCGATGGCTTCACGCATCTCGCGCATCAGGTTCAGGTAGAAATGCAGGTTATGAATGGTATTGAGCCGTGCCCCCAGGATCTCGTTACTACGGAACAGGTGCCGCAGGTAGGCACGGCTGTAGTGGCGGCAGGTGTAACAGTCACAATGCGGGTCCAGCGGTCCGGTATCCTCAGCATGCACCCGATTCTTGATCCGCACCACCCCCTCGCGCACGAACAGGTGGCCATTGCGCGCATTGCGCGTCGGCATCACGCAATCGAACATGTCAATGCCGCGACGCACCCCCTCGACCAGGTCCGCCGGCGTGCCCACCCCCATCAGGTAACGCGGACGATCGACAGGCAGACGCTCAGCCAGAAAATCGAGGATGCGCAGGCGGTCTTCCGACGGCTCGCCCACCGACAGCCCGCCCACCGCGTAGCCGTCGAAGCCGATCTCCCGAAGTCCGTCCAGCGAGCGTTCCCGCAGTGACTCGTACATGCCCCCCTGCACGATACCGAACAGGGCATTGGGGTTATCGCCGTGCGCCACGCGGCTGCGCGCGGCCCAGCGCAACGAGCGTTCCATGGAGACACGCGCCTCTTCCTCACTGGCCGGATAGGGCGTGCATTCGTCGAAGATCATGACAATGTCCGAGCCCAGCTCGCGCTGGATCTGCATCGACTCTTCCGGCCCCATGAACACCCGGGCACCATCCACCGGGGAGCGGAAATGCACCCCTTCCTCGGTGATCTTGCGTAGCCCGCCCAAGGAATACACCTGGAACCCGCCAGAATCGGTGAGGATAGGGCCTTCCCAGTGCATGAAGTCGTGCAGATCACCATGCGCTCGGATGACCCCGGTGCCCGGACGCAGCCAGAGATGAAAGGTGTTGCCCAGGATGATCTGTGCCCCCATGCCGGTCAGCTCCTCGGGCGTCATCGCCTTGACCGTGCCATAGGTACCCACCGGCATGAACACCGGCGTCTCGATCTCGCCACGCGCCAGGCGCAAGCGCCCCCGGCGGGCATCACCGTCGCTCCGAATCAGCGTGAAGTCGAAAGGCATAGAACTTTTTTATGGGTGGGTATTGACATTTTTTTCATAACATTAGAGGATAACCATGTGCTGAGACTTAGCACATCTCCTCCATCCTCCTTTGGTGGTATTTGGCGCGGCGCCCCCCCTTGCCGCGCCTTTTTTTTGCCCGTTTCCGGTAGCCAGGCCGCACATGCCGGGAGACACCCCGATCCCCGGGCGGGATCACCCCTGCCCCTCCTGCTCGCTCAGGGTATCGCTCGCCCTCTCCAGCAACATGGCGTCACCATAGCTGAAAAAGCGGTAACGCCGGGCAACGGCATGCCGATAGGCGGCCATGACCCGCTGGTGCCCGGCAAAGGCGGAGACCAACATCAGCAGAGTGGATTTCGGGAGGTGGAAATTGGTGAGCAAGACATCCACAACCCGGAAGCGATAGCCCGGACGAATGAACAGGCGGGTATCGCCACGAAAGGGACGCAATTCGCCATCGGCGGCGGCCGACTCCAGACTGCGCACACTGGTCGTGCCCACGGCGACCACCCGCCCGCCACGCGCCCGGGTCCGGCTTACCTGCTCGCAGACCGCCTCGTCCACCTCCAGCCACTCGCTGTGCATGACATGCTCATCGAGATTCTCCACGCGCACCGGCTGAAAGGTGCCCGCCCCCACATGCAGAGTCACCCGGGCCGTCTGGATACCCAAGGCCTCGAGGCGATCGAGCATGGCCTCGTCGAAATGCAGACCGGCCGTCGGCGCGGCCACCGCCCCCGGGCGACGGGCGTATACCGTCTGGTAACGCGCCTGATCCTCCGGCTCATCTTCACGGCGGATGTAGGGGGGCAAGGGCATGTGCCCATGCTCGGCCATCAAGCGGTGGACGTCCCCACCCGCTTCGAGTACCAGCTCGAACAGGTTGCCGGCACGACCCGCGACCCGCAGGCGCCAATCCCCTATCAGCAACAAGCCCCCCGCTTTCGGCGACTTGCTGGCGCGCACGTGGGCCAGCACCCGGTCAGCGGCCAGCACCCGCTCGATGAGGATCTCCACCTGCCCCCCCGTGGCCTTGCGGCCATACAGGCGAGCCGGCATCACCTGCGTATCGTTGAACACCAGCAGATCGCCAGGTCGCAACAAGGCGGACAGATCCGAGAAATGCCGGTCCTCCGGGCCTTTGCCAGCAGGCAGATACAACAGGCGGCTGTCCCCGCGCCGTGCACGGGGGCGCTGGGCGATCAACTCCTCGGGAAGCTCGTAGTCGAAATCGGATAATTGCATGGGCGCGCGATCTTAGCACAGCCCCCGGGACGGACAGTTCACCAGGCATCTGGTGCGACATGCGACATCCGGGGCGGTTGCGTCCTGGCCGAGGGGCGTTATACTCGTGCGGCTCATGCCGGGGTGGTGAAACTGGTAGACACAGGGGATTCAAAATCCCCCGCCCTCACAGGCTTGCGGGTTCGAGTCCCGCCCCCGGTACCAACCTCTGGCCGTATGCAGGCCGCCTTGCAAAAAACGCCCGGGCACCCCGGGCTTTTTTTTCAGTGGACTTGCCGGGCCTCAACGCATGCCCTTGGAGATAATCACCCAGCGACCGTTCTCGTGGCGCAGGCGCGCAAAAAAAAACGCCACGTCATGCAACGGGGCGTTTCCATCCTCCTTCGGGCTTGTTCTGCGCAAGTCTCGAAGTTGATGTCGAGTATAACCGCTCTTCGCCCTCGCGCAACACAAAATGTCGCCCGCGACGGGCTCATCCCGACGATTCTCCGCTCAGTTGCCGAACAAACCGGCTGCGCAGCTCCAGACGCGACAATATCAACGAGGCCAGGACCAGGCCGTAGAGGCCAGGCTCCAGCCAGTCGGCCTTGACCAGCCACCAGAAGTGCAACACGCCCAGCGCGGCCGTCGGATAAACCAGCCGGTGCAGCCTCCCCCATCGTCGCCCCAGCCGGCGCATCGCCGCCCGCGTGGAGGTGAGCGCCAGTGGCACCAGCAGCACCCAGGCGGTGAAGCCGACGGTGACATAGGGTCGCTTGGCAATGTCTTCCCACATCGCGCTCCAACGCAGCTCCTGGTCGAGCACCATCCAGATCAACAGGTGCACCGTGGCGTAGAAGAAGGCATACAGGCCCAGCATGCGGCGCAGGCGCAGGGGCCAGGCCTGGCCCAGCAGACGCCGCAGGGGCGTCATGGCCAGGGTGATGAGCAGGAAACGCAAGGCCCAGTCGCCGGTGACATGGGTGACCGTCTCCAGCGGGTTGGGCCCCAGGTCGTCGAGCAACGCGCCGCGCACCAACAGCGCAAAGGGCAGCAGGCAGGCGACAAACAGCAGTGGCTTGAACAGCCAGCGGAACAACCGGTCGGGTCGCATCAATAGAACCGCCGCAAATCCATTCCCTTGTAGAGGTGCGCGACTTCCTCGGCATAGCCGTTGAACATCAGGGTCTTGTGCTTGCGCGCGAACAGGCCCTCGCCGATGCGTCGCTCGTATTTCTGGCTCCAACGCGGGTGATCGACGTTCGGGTTCACGTTGGCATAGAACCCATATTCCTCGGGCTGGAGCATCGCCCAGGTGTTGCGCGGCTGCTGCTCGGTGAAACGGATGGCGACAATGGACTTGATGCTCTTGAATCCGTATTTCCAGGGCACGATCAGGCGCAACGGCGCCCCGTTCTGTGCCGGCAACTCCACCCCGTACACGCCCGTGACCAGCATGGCCAGGGGATGCATGGCCTCATCGATGCGCAGGCCCTCGACATAGGGCCAATCGACGATCGGGCGCCGCAGGCCGGGCATCTGCTCGGGGTCGGCCAGGGTCTCGAAGGCCACGTACTTCGCCTTCGAAGTGGGTTCGAAGCGTGCGAGCAGACGCGCCAGCGGAAAACCGTCCCAGGGCACGATCATGCTCCAGGCCTCGACGCAGCGAAAACGGTAGATGCGCTCTTCCTGCGGAATCTTCAGCACATCTTCGATATCGATCACCCCCGGCTTGGCGCACTCACCTTCCACACGAATCGACCAGGGCCGGGGACGCAAGCGGTGGGCATTGCGCGCCGGTTCGCGCTTGCCCGAACCCAGCTCGAGAAAGTTGTTGTAATGGGTGATGTCGTCGAAATCGGTGGGCTCCAGGTCCTTGCCCCAATCCGTGTCCTTCAGACCGGGCAGGCGCCGCCCCGCAGATGGCGGCGTCACCAAGGCGCGAGCCGCCGGCAGTGCCGCGCCGATACCGGCCGCCGCAGCCATCGCCAGCAGCTGACGACGCTGGCGGAAATGCTGCTCGGGCGTGACGTCGGATTCCTTGAGATCACCGGGGCGCCGGATACGAATCAGCATGGGATACCTCTGTTACGGTGGACTTCGATCTCGTCCGGTTCTGACCATCTGCCGACAGGAAATATTGCAGCCGGTCAGCGCCGACGATCGCGCACGTACCACAGCACCGGCAGCAGAGCACCAAAAAAGGTCACCAGCATGGACAAGCCGCCAGGACCGAAGCGCATCGCCGTAGCATAGCCCCCCACCCCGCCGAGCAGGACCGAAAGCAGGAATGTGCGCGCCATCAGGCAGATTCGGCAGGAAGTGTTCATGTGCCTAGTCTAGCTGAAACACGGAGAGCCTGACGCTTTGTCAGACCACACGACGAGCTCTAGGGTTCAGAGTATGCACACCTACAAAATCCATTGTTTCGCCTAGCGCATCCTCAATCCGTTTCGCGGCGCCATGCACGTTGTGCGCACGAACTGGGGCGAGGCGATCACCACCGACGGCCGCGAATGGACGCTGTACATCCGCGGCGAGTGCATCTACGACGATCTGGACGACAGCCCCCACCCTGGCATCACCGTGCCCGACATCAAGTACGGTACCTGGTCGACGCAGGCAGGCTTCCAGCGTGCGCCCATCCGCCTTGCCCACCTTCGAGGAGACCATCTCGTTGCAAGACAGCCAGCTGTTGTACGCGGTACGCGAACGGGCCCCCGCCCTGCCCTTCCCCTTTGCCGATCACCACGAGCTGTGGCTGCTGCACCGTGACACCGGCGCCCCGCTCGCCCTTCTACCTGGACGTATGCCTCAATAATGCGGCGGCGGGGCGTCCTCGACCGCCTCGCCGACCTGCTCGGACAGCTCGCGCAGCTGTGTCTCGAGCTGTTCGATACGCCGAATCAGTGCCGCGATGCGTTCGTCCTGCGCCAGCGACTGACGGGTGAGCTCGTCAATGGCCGCCTCCTGGTGGGCCAACCGCTCCTGCAGATCGACGATCGCCTGGTCCATCAGCCCACCCAACGCCGGGCATTGCGGAACAGGCGCATCCAGGGGCTGTCTTCGCCCCAGTCGTCGGGGTGCCAGCTGTTGGTCACGCTGCGCACCACCCGCTCGGGGTGCGGCATCATGATGGTGACCCGGCCATCGGCGTTGCACAGGCCGGTGATGCCCTCGGGCGAGCCATTGGGGTTGGCCGGATAGCGCACCGCCACCTGGCCATCATTCTCGATGTAACGCAGCGCCACCTGCCCCGCCACCGCCTCGAGCTGCGTCGGGTCGGCGAACTCGGCACGGCCCTCGCCGTGAGCCACGGCAATGGGCATACGGCTGCCGGCCATGCCCTCGAGCAGGACAGACGGCGAGTCGGTCACCTCCACCATCACGAAACGCGCCTCGAACTGCTCGGAACGATTGCGCACGAAGTGCGGCCAGTGTTCGGTGCCGGGGATCAACTCCTTGAGGTTGGAGAGCATCTGACAGCCGTTGCACACGCCCAGGGCGAAGCGGTCGTCGCGTTCGAAAAAGGCGGCGAACTGTTCGCGCGCCCGCGCGTTGAAGAGGATGGACTTGGCCCAGCCCTCGCCGGCGCCAAGCACGTCGCCATAGCTGAAGCCGCCACAGGCGACCAGCCCCTGGAAGTCGTCGAGGCCTATGCGCCCGGCAAGGAGGTCGGACATGTGCACATCCACCGCCTCGAAACCGGCCTTGTGGAAGGCCGCGGCCATCTCTACCTGACCGTTCACCCCCTGCTCGCGCAGGATGGCCACCCGTGGCCGGGCACGCTCGATGTAAGGTGCGGCGATGTCGTCCGCGGGGTCGAAGGTGAGTTGCGCATGCAGTCCCGGATCCTCGGCGCTGATACGCTCGAACTCCTCCTGCGCACACGCCGGGTTGTCGCGCAGCGCCTGCATCTCGCGGGTGGTCTCCGACCAGTACTGCTGCAGCACGGCGCGCGTGGATTCGAACACTGACCGCTCGCCATGGCGGATGACGATGCGGTCGTCATCACGCAGGGTGCCGATGATCTGCGAACAATGCCCCAACCCGGCCTGCTCGAGGCGCAGCAACACGTCGTCGGCGTCCTCGTGGTGGACCTGGATCACCGCCCCCAGCTCCTCGTTGAACAGCACCGCCAGATCGTCGCTGGACAGGCCCGCCAGGTCGATGTCCAGGCCGGTGCGACCAGCGAAGGCCATCTCGCAGAGGGTGACGAACAGGCCACCGTCGGAGCGGTCGTGATAGGCCAGCAGCAGGCCCTCGGCGTTCAGTTCCTGGATGGCCTCGAAGAAGCGCACCAGCAGCTGCGGATCGTCTAGATCGGGGCCCTGTTCGCCGATCTGCTCGAAGACCTGCGCCAGGGCAGTGGCGCCGAGGCGATCGCGGCCCTCACCCAGGTCGATCAGAATCAGGTCGGTATCGCCCCGATCGCTGCGCAACTGCGGGGTGAGCGTAGCGCGCGCGTCGCGCACCGGGGCGAAGGCGGAAACGATCAGCGACAGCGGCGCGGTCATCTCCCGCGGCTGTCCGTCCTGCTGCCAGACGGTCTTCATGGACATCGAATCCTTGCCCACCGGGATGGCGATGCCCAGCTGCGGACAGAGTTCCAGCCCCACCGCCCGTACCGTGTCATACAGGCGCGCATCCTCACCGGGATGGCCGGCAGCGGCCATCCAGTTGGCCGACAGCTTGATGTCGCCCAACCGCTCGATGGCCGCCGCGGCGATGTTGGTGATCGCCTCGCCGACCGCCATGCGCCCCGAGGCGGGAGCGTCGAGCAGCGCCAACGGGGTGCGCTCGCCCATACTCATGGCCTCGCCGGTGTAGCTCTTGTAGTCGCTCAGGGTGACCGCCACGTCGGCCACCGGCACCTGCCAGGGACCCACCATCTGGTCGCGCGCCACCATACCAGTGATGGAACGGTCGCCGATGGTGATGAGGAAGGTCTTGTCCGCCACCGTGGGCAGGCGCAGCACGCGCTGTGCGGCCTCAGCCAGATCGATCCCCTCACGCGCGAGCGGAGTGGCTGGATAGGGCTGGTGCTGCACCTCGCGGGTCATCTTCGGCGGCTTGCCCAGCAGCAGCGAGAGCGGCATGTCGATGGGCCAATTGTCGAAATGTCGGTCGTGCAGACGCAACACCTGTTCCCCAGTGGCCTCGCCGACGATGGCATAGGGACAGCGCTCGCGCTCGCACAGGGCCTTGAACTGCTCCAGCCGCTGCGCGTCGACCGCCAGCACGTAGCGCTCCTGCGACTCGTTGCACCAGATCTCCATCGGCGACATGCCCGGGTCGTCGCTGGGTACCTCGCGCAGTTCGAAGCGTCCGCCACGGCTGCCATCATTCACCAGCTCGGGCAGGGCATTGGACAGGCCACCAGCGCCCACGTCGTGAATGAACAGGATAGGGTTGTCCTCGCCCATCTGCCAGCAGCGGTCGATGACCTCCTGGGCGCGGCGCTCCATCTCGGGGTTGGCACGCTGCACCGAGGCGAAGTCCAGGTCTTCGGCCGAGGTGCCCTGCGCCATCGACGAGGCCGCGCCGCCACCCAGGCCGATGAGCATCGCCGGTCCACCGAGCACCACCAACGGCGTGCCCGCCGGAAAGTCGCCCTTCTCGATGTGTTCGGCGCGGATGTTGCCCAGACCGCCAGCGAGCATGATGGGCTTATGGTAGCCACGCAGCTCCTCGCCCACCTGCTGCTCATAGGTGCGGAAATAGCCGCACAGGTTGGGGCGGCCGAACTCGTTGTTGAAGGCTGCAGCTCCTATCGGCCCCTCGAGCATGATGTCCAGTGCCGAGACAATGCGCCCCGGGCGACCGAAATCGCGCTCCCAGGGGCGCTCGAGACCGGGGATGCGCAGATTGGAAACCGAGAAGCCGCACAACCCGGCCTTGGGCTTGCCGCCACGCCCGGTGGCGCCCTCGTCGCGGATCTCACCGCCAGCCCCGGTGGCCGCCCCCGGATCAGGCGAGATCGCCGTGGGATGATTGTGGGTCTCGACCTTCATGAGGATGTGGATGTCCTCGTCGTGGTCGGCATAGACGCCACTCTCGGGCATGGGAAAGAAACGCGAGCCCTCGTGGCCGGTGATCACCGCTGCGTTGTCCTTGTAGGCCGAGAGCACGTTGTCCGGCGAGGCCTGCGTGGTGTGACGGATCATGCGGAACAGCGAGTGCTCCTGCGGCTCGCCATCGATCACCCAGTCGGCGTTGAAGATCTTGTGCCGACAATGTTCCGAGTTGGCCTGCGCAAACATCATCAGCTCCACGTCGCTGGGGTTGCGCCCCAGCGCGCGGAAACTGTCCACCAGGTAGTCGATCTCGTCGTCGGATAGCGCCAGCCCCAGCGCAGCATTGGCCTGCTCCAGCGCGGCGCGCCCACCTTTGAGCACGTCCACGGTGGTCATCGGCCGCGGCTCAGCGCTCTCGAAGAGCACTTCAGCCTGTGCCAGATCATCCAGCACCACCTCGGTCATGCGGTCATGAAGTAGTGACGCCACCTGCGTGCGTTGCTCGGCATCGAGTGAGGCATCGTCCAGGTAGTAGGCGATGCCGCGCTCGATGCGATGCAGCGCATCCAGCCCGCAGTTGTGCGCGATGTCAGTGGCCTTGGATGACCAGGGCGAGATGGTGCCCGGGCGTGGCACTACCAGCAGCAGCTCACCTCGCGGCTCGTGCGCAGGCAGTGCCGGACCGTAACGCAGCAGGCGATCGAGCACCTGGCGCTCGGCCTCCTTCAGCGGCCGCTCGAGAGCGACAAAGTGCACAAACTCGGCATACAGCGACAGCTCGATACCGGCCACCTCGGCGATCCGCCGGGTCAGCTTCTGCAAGCGAAAATCGGACAGCGCAGGCGCGCCACGCAGTGTGAGCATCACAGGGCCCTCGGGCGATCTTGTGGAAGGGCGCCATGATACCGCCGGCGACTGTCTCAGAACAGGTCGATACCACCGCTATCGTGTTCAGCAGGTGAGGCGACTTCCGGCTGCGCCGCCGGCTTCTCCCGGCGCGGACGCATGGACTCATCCCAACCATCCTCAGAGAGCACGAAGTGCGAAATCTTCTCGCGCAACGCCGCGCCCAACTTGCGCAGATCGGACTCGGAGACAGCATGCACACCGTTCTCCGCCACCACGGTCTGGTTCAGTTCGACCAGGGCCAGAACATTCCGGCTGGCCTGATCGGCCACCACCTGCTGTTCCTGCATGGCCTGGGTAATCGCGTCCGAGAGCTGTTTGATCTGCGCCACGGCCGCGGCGATGTCCTCGATCTGGCGGCTGGCCACGGCCATCTGCTCGTGGGTACGCACGGCACTGTCACGTGTCTGACGGATCTGCCCCACGGTGCGCTCGGATTCCGCCCCCACCGAGTCGGCCAGTTCACGGATCTGCGCGGCCGCCCCCTGGCTCTGTGCCGACAGGCGCCGCACCTCATCGGCCACCACCGCAAAGCCACGACCGTGTTCGCCGGCACGCGCGGCCTCGATGGCCGCGTTCAGTGCCAGCAGGTTGGTGTTCTCGGCGATCTCGGTAATGGTCTGGGCGATACTGCGGATCTCGGTGTTGACATTCGCCAGCACGTCGATCTGACTCGCCGCCTGGTCGGTGGCACTGGCCAGTTCTTCCATGCTGTCCGCCGTCAGCCGCACCGTCTCCAACGAATCGTCGGTCGCGGCAACCGCCTCGCTGACCGCCCGACCAATCTCCTGGTTCTGTCCGTGCACGCGGAGCCGCATCTGCTCCAGAGCCTCGACCGAGGCGGCAACCTCGCTGCCGTACTGGTTCTGCAGGTGTGACTTCTGCTGGATCATCATGTAACCGTCGGCCAGCTCGCGCGACATGGGCACCAGGCGGCTGGCCGAACGGGCAATCTCGGTCAACTGGTGATCGGCCGAAGCCAGAAAGCGGTTGAAACTCTCGGACACCGGCCCATCGAGGTGACAACGACGCTCGAGGTGTACACGTTCGTCGCGGTGCAGGCCATCGATGAAACGGGCCAGTGCAGCCGGCACGTCCGGGCGCGGCAACAGCCAGCCCGACAAGGTCGCCACCATCACCCAGGAGGCCAGCGCTAACGCCAGCCAGCCATCGACCACCCAGAAAGCCGGTGCTGCCAGCACCAGCCCCACGCCAAAGGCTGCGATAACACGATACGGCTTGTTCTTCATTACTCCCGCTGCACTCCAGGAAAGGGACGCCCCTGGAGCGGCCTGTCTGGCAGAAGCTTTAACGAAAAGTCGACAAGGAGGCTCGAGCACCCTCTTGCCGCGTGTACGAAGCAACCGGTTCAGGCGCTTCCCAGCTCGAACCAGGCACTGACCTGATCCTGCGCCAGCAGCGCCAGGCGGGCGGCAATATCTGGCACTGCCCGGCACAGGGCCTGACTGGCCAACTCGGGACGGTTGTTCTTTTCGCTCAGGTGACCCACCACCAGGTGGCGCAACGCGGCATGGTCGATGCGACCCAGGAAGTCTGCCGCCTGGCCGTTGTTGAGATGTCCATAGTCGCCACCGACACGCGCCTGCAAGGCCGGCGGATAGGGGCCGTTGGCCAACATCACCGGGTCGTGATTGCATTCCAGCAGCAGGGCATCGAGTTGGCGGTAACGCGCGGCGACATGCGGGGTATGACTACCGAGGTCGGTGAGCAGACCGAGCCGGCGATCACGGTGCTCGACGACAAACTGGACCGGCTCACGCGCATCGTGCGGGACCGGCACCGGCTCGATCCGCAGCTCACCCACACGGATCGGCCCGTCGTGGCTGTTGAACAGGTGCAGCTCGGGAAGCGCGCCATAATCGCGCGCATGCCAAGTGCCATGACTCATCCACACCGGCACACCCAGGGCACGCGCCACCGGCCCCACTCCCCGGGCATGATCGCCATGCTCATGCGTCACGAACACCGCATCGATGGCATCGGGATCGACTCCCAGCAGGGCGCAACGCCGACGCAGCTCTTTCAGCGGGTAGCCGCAATCGACCAGCACCAGGGTGTCACCCCCCTGTACCAGGGTGGCATTGCCCCGGCTGCCGCTGCCTAGCGAGGCAAAGCGCAGCATACCGGGCCGGCAGTCAGCGGATCTGTTCCTTCAACAGGTTGAGGATGCGCTTGGCCGTGGGTGTGGCGTCGCGCTGTCCCTTGGCGTCGAGCACGACCACCTCGGTATTGCCGCCCTGCTCGCGCAACTGCACCTGGTACTCGATGTTGCGATCCGGCTTCTCATCGCCCCAGAACTTGAGCCTGGAGAAGAAGCCCTTGCTCTCCTGCTCGGCTGCAGGGTCGTTGTAACGCACATAGTAGACGCCGGCGGAGCGGTTGCGGTCCTCGACGGCGAAACCTACGCGATCCAACGCCAGTCCGACCAGGCGCCAAGCACGGGTGAACTCGTCGCCGATGACCAGCTTGACCCCATCGCGCCCCTGAACCAGTTGCGACCGAGGCTTGTGACGGCGTGCCCTGGCCGCCACCTGCTCACGCTCCTCGGAAGCGCCGAGGAAGGCCTTGATTCGGCGCAGCATTACCGCTTCGAGGTTGGGATCACGTGGGCGCGGCTCCCAGACGGTGTTCTCGGCATCACCCCTCGAATCGGTGACCAGCTTCTCCTGCATGCCGTAATGCGTCAGGTAGATCTCGGTCTGGTTGGCGCCAGCCTTCTCCAGGCGCACCCGGTACTGGTCGCGCAGGCTGGTCTCATAGAGGCCATCGAAGGTCTTGCGGATGAATTCGGTGACGAAATCACGCGAGATGTTGGCCCGGTTCTCCAGCCAGGCGGTGCGCATGATGCCCAGCTCGGGATCCTGCTCCTCGAGCAGGATACCTTGGTCTTCCCAGAAGGCGAGTAGCTTGTCCCACACCGCCTCGGCCGCCCCTTCGACCACCAACCAGCGCGCATCACCATCGCGCATCTCGTGCACCTTGGGATGCTCGGGCAACACCGCGCCACCGGCACGGCGACCGCCTACCACACCACGCAGCTTGCGGTCGGTAACGTACTCGGAATAGTTGGTCGCCACCCCGGCCGTGGTGTCGGGCACGCTCATGAGGTCGTTCATGCGGGTCGAGGTGAGATCCGGCGGCACCTCCAGATTCTTTGAGGCCTGTTTTTCGCGCTTGTATTCCACGGCCTTGTCCGGCACCAGACCCTCCGTATCGATGCTGCTGCAGGCAGCAACGACAAGGGAACACAGGGCCAGGACAAGGATTCGGGGGGTATTATTCATGTCGAGTCTTTCTCCACGCGAGCCTTCGTCTCGCGCCTCAGGATTTCCGGGACAGGCCGGCCCGCTGCAAGGCCTCGGCGACGGCCGCCTCGTGTTCGGAAGACAGCCAGGTGAGCGGCAGGCGGATACCCTTGTCGATCATGCCCATCCACCACAATGCCCACTTCACGGGGATAGGGTTGGACTCGACGAACAGGACGCGATGCAGGGCCGAGACCCCGGCGTCGAGCTCTGCCGCGCGCGCGGCATCACCAGCCAGTGCAGCGGCGCACATGGCGTGCATGGCCGCCGGCACCACGTTGGCAGTGACCGAGATGTCGCCATCCGCGCCGGCGAGGATGGCCTCGCGCGCGGTGGCATCGTCCCCGCTGTAGATGGCGAAGTCCGTTCCGGTCAGTTCGCGGATGCGGGTGATGCGCGACAGGTCGCCGGTAGCTTCCTTGATGCCCACGATGTTGGGCACCTCCGCCAGGCGTGCCACTGTCTCGGCCAACATGTCCACCGAGGTACGGCCGGGAACGTTGTACAGAATCTGCGGAATATCGACCGCCTCGGCGACCGCCTTGTGATGCTGATACAGGCCTTCCTGGGTCGGCTTGTTGTAATAAGGCGTAACCAGCAGGCAGGCATCGGCACCGGCCTCCTTGGCGCAACGGGTGAGCGCGATGGCCTCACTGGTGGAGTTGGCGCCGGTGCCGGCGATCACCGGGATGCGACCGTCCGCCAGCTCGACAGTCCGGCGGATCACGTGACAATGCTCTTTCTCGTCGAGCGTGGCCGACTCGCCGGTCGTACCTACTGAGACGATGGCGTCGGTCCCCTGTTCGACGTGCCAGTCCACCAGGCGGGCGAGTGCCTGCTCATCGATGGCACCGTCCGGCGTCATCGGGGTCACCAGCGCAACGATACTGCCGCGGATCATGAGCTACTCCGAATTCGATGCAAGGTCAGGATTCTAGCAGGGACGGAAGGCCGCGGGGAGCCGCTCAGCCATCGTCCATCTCCAGATCCTCACGCACTGCCTCGACACCGGCACGCGCACAGGCCTCATCGGTCTCGCCGCTGGGCGCACCGGAGACCCCCACCGCACCCAGCAGAACCCCGCCAACCTGCACCGGCACTCCACCGGCGGACATCACCAGGCCGGGTACCCGCCCAATGGGCGTGTTGGCGCGATTACCGAGTTCCGACGTTGGCACGCCGAACATGGCTGCTGCATAGGCCTTGCCCTGGCTGATCTCCAGGGTTATGCGCGGCGCGATGCTGTCGCGCAGCACCACCTGGGGGGTGCCGTCACGATCGACCACGGTGACGCCGACCTGAATGCTCTTTTCGCGACAATCGGCCAGGGCCGCATCGGCAATCTGTCTCGCCGTCTCCAGCGACAGACGTTTGAACGATACGGTCAGGCTGTCCTCGGCGGTCACCCCTCCGGAGAACACCACCATTCCGGCCGCCAGGGCCGCAAGAAACCGTTTGCTCATCTCCTCCTCCTCACGCTTACCGCTCGCCCCCATAATGCGAGCGCACATAGTCCTCGACGATCGCCTGAAACGCCTCGGCGATACCTTCCCCCTTGAGTGTCACGGCCTTCTCGCCGTCGATGTAGACCGGCGCGGCCGGATGCTCACCGGTCCCTGGCAGACTGATGCCGATGTTGGCGTGCTTGCTCTCGCCCGGACCGTTGACCACACAGCCCATCACCGCCACGTCCATGGTCTCGACCCCTGGGTAGCGCTCGCGCCACACCGGCATCTGCTCACGCAGGTAAGACTGGATGTCCTGCGCGAGCTGCTGGAAATAGGTACTGGTAGTGCGTCCGCAACCCGGACAGGCGATCACCGCGGGCATGAAGGCGCGCAGTCCCATGGATTGCAGGATCTCCTGTGCCACCCGCACCTCCTCGGCGCGGTCACCGCCCGGCTCGGGCGTGAGCGAGATGCGGATGGTATCGCCGATGCCTTCCTGCAACAGCACCGCCAGCGCAGCAGTGGAGGCGACGATGCCCTTGGAGCCCATGCCGGCCTCGGTGAGTCCCAGGTGCAGCGCATGATCGGTGCGCTCCGCGAGCAGGCGATAGACGGCAATCAGATCCTGCACGCCGCTCATCTTGCACGAGAGGACGATATGGTCGCGCGGCAGGCCGATCGCCTCGGCCTTGTGTGCGCTCTCCAGAGCCGAGGTCACCATGATCTCGCGCATCATGGCATCGGCATCCAGCGGTTCGGCGCGCTGCGCGTTCTCGTCCATCATGCGCGCCACCAGCACCTTGTCCAGCGAGCCCCAGTTGACCCCGATGCGCACCGGGCGGTCGTGGCGGATGGCCGTCTCGATCATGGCCGCGAACTGGGCTTCCTTCTTCTCGCCACTGCCCACGTTGCCGGGGTTGATGCGGTACTTGGCCAGCGCCTCGGCGCAAGCCGGGTGTTCCGCCAGCAGGCGATGACCATTGAAGTGGAAGTCGCCGATCAGCGGCACCTCGACCCCGGCCGCGTCCAGTGCATCACGAATCCGTGGCACGGCCTCGGCTGCCTCGGCCGTGTTGACAGTGAGACGCACCAGCTCGGAGCCGGCGCGTGCCAGCGCCCTCACCTGTGCAACCGTGGCCTCGACATCCGCCGTGTCGGTGTTGGTCATCGACTGCACCACCACAGGCGCCCCACCGCCCACCGCCACCTTGCCGATGCGTACCTGGACCGTCTTGCGGCGCTGGATCATGCCGATTCTCCGATCTGCCTGGAAGGCGAAAAAGTGTAGCAGCGCCAGGCATAGACCGTCACGGTTCGATAGACACAAAAAACCCGGCGCCCTTGCGGGTCGCCGGGTCGGATCATCGGGGTGTGGCCCCTCAGTCCTTGTCCTTCAGGCGGTTGATGCCCAGCAAGCTGAGGATGTACTTCTCGTAGATGGGTTCGGAGCTGCCTTTCTTCATCTTGCGCAGGAAGTACTTCTCGAAGGCGATCTTGGCCAGGTGTACCCACTTGCCCTTCTTGAACCAGGCAACATTACGCGGCGGGATCTGCGGCAAGGCCACAAAAGCCGCTCCGGTATCGCCCATGTCGGCCAGGCAGATGGCGTTCCAGGTACCCTTCTGGTCCGGCTCCTTGCCCTCCAGCTCGTTGGCAATGTTGCGCACGATGGCAGTGACCATGGACTCGATCATGTAGCCGGTCTTGGGGGCACCGGTCGGCACCGGGGTGGCTTCCACCGGCGGGATAGCGATGCAGACGCCGGCCGAATAGATGCTGGGATACTTGGGGTTACGCTGGAAATCGTCCACGAACACGAAGCCGCGCGGGTTGCACAGCTCGGGCACGTCGACCACGGCGCCCACACCCTTGAAGGCCGGCAGCATCATGGCGAAATCGAACTCGATCTCGTGCTGTTTCTTGACCTCGCCATCTTCGTTGAGCTCGTCGCAATAGAGCTTGCCCTCTTCCACCTTGGTGGTCTTGGCATTGACGATCCACTCGATGTGGTGATTGCGCATCTCGGACTCGAGCATGCCCTTGGAGTCGCCCACGCCTCCCAGGCCGAGGTGACCGATGTAGGGCTCGGAGGTGACGAACCTGATCTTGTAGCGATCACGCACCTTGCGCTTGCGCAGATCGGCATCGACGATGAAGGCGAACTCGTAGGCAGGACCGAAGCAGGACGCGAACGGCATGGCGCCGATGACGATGGTGCCGCTGCCCTTCTCGAGCAGCTTCTTGTAGTTCTCGTATGCCTTCTCGGCATGATCAATGGTACAGATGGAATCGGTGTAGGCATCCGGACCGGAACCCTCGACCTCCTCGAAGGCCAGGCGCGGGCCGGTACAGATCACCAGATAATCGTAATCGAGCGTATCGCCCCCCTCGAGCTCGAGCTTCTTGTTCTCGGCATCGACCTTTTCGCAACGCTTGGCGACGAAATTGATGCCCTTGCGCTCCAGGCGCGGTTTGATGTCGAAGGTGATATCGCTGCGCTCACGCCAGCCGACGGCGATCCAGGGGTTGGACGGCACGAACTGGAAGTACTCCCGTTCGTTGACCACAGTGATCTGGTGTTCACGACCGAGCGCGTCCCGTAGCTCATAGGCGGCCGGCATGCCACCGGTACCCGCACCCAATACAACAATATGTGCCATTGATTGACCCTCCAAAAATGCCAACAGGGTGGCCATGGCGCGGCAGGGCACCATCGCGAAGCCACCATTTCTACAGCGCTGATCCTCGGGCGATTACAAGCGGCGTCTGCAGACGCTCTAGGTATTGCGGCAATGCCCCGAATCCGGGGTCCGCCTATTATCGTTATTTACTCTGCGACCGGATCCAGCGATACCCGGCCGCCGCTGATACTAGCACAGTACCCTTTCGCTGGGCACGGAAATTCTGACACATCTGACAAAATCAAAGTGACGCCGACCGGCGTCACTCACAGGTCGCCGTTCACGCCGGCATCGATGATGCTGTAGATGGTATCGCGCACCTGCTTGGCCAATGGCTTGAGGTCGTCGGGCAGATCCACCGCATGCAACATCATGTCCATGTTCATGGTCACCAGCCAACCCTTGCCATTCTCGTCCTCGACCACCGCGATCCGGCAGGGCAGGAAGCCGGCGAAGATCAGGTCGTGCTCGACCATGCGCTTGGCAATCAGCGCGTCGCAGAAGGCGAGGATACGCATGTAACGTGCCTCCTCGCCCATCGCCTTGACTTGCTCGGACAGGGGCAGATCGGCCACCAGCTTGAAGTTGAGCTGGTTGGCGCGCAGCTTCATCGAGTCGATGGCGTCCTCGATGGTCACGTCCTCGGCCAGAGGAAAACGCTGGATGCTGTTGGCGACCATTTGACGGGCGACCATCTCGTCGAATGGCGGAGTGTCGATCCGCTGCTTATCGGCCGCCTGGACGTTCAGAGCAACCAGCAGCAACAGGGAAAACAGGGCAGCAATTCTCATGGTCTCTCCTCGTGCTCGGCAGGGTGGATGCACGCAGTATGCCGCATATCCGCCCGACGGGTAACGTGGACAAACCCTGATCCTCAGCGGGCTCCCCGGGTCAGTCGCCGCCAGAGCCATCCCTGGGGCGCAGGACGACCAGTGAGTACATAGTCCAGCGCAGCATCGTGCCCCAGGTTCCAGGCCAGGCGGGTGAAGGCGGATTCCTGCCCCACCACCAACAGGCGATCACCCGCCGCCACGCGGAAATCGTCGCCCGGCACCAGGATGTGCTCGCCGCGACGCTCCACCATCAGCACCAGACAACAGAGCTTGCGCTCGCGCTGCCAGGGATCACGCAGCACCTCACCCAGTCGTACCACCTCGCCCCGTTGCAGGTGCCGCAGCAGGGCATTCGCGTGTGTGACATTGATCTGCAGCTCACGCACCAGGGGCACCTGGTCACCGAGCAGGGCGATCAGCCGGGCGATCAGCTCGCAGGCCCAATCGTTCTCACGGTGCACCGCCAACGAGAAGAAACGGGAGAGCATGGGCGTGGCGAGCAGTACGCGGATGCGTTCGGCAATGATGGCGCTGGGCTGCATCACCATATCCGCGTTCACGGCTTGCACCAGGTCGCGATTCTCCGAATGGTTCTGGCGCAGGATCACGAACAGGTCGGGACGCAGCTCGCGTGCGGTCATCACGATGGACAGGTTGTTGGCATCGTCGTCAGTGCCCGCGATCAGCCCCACCGCCTCGTCGATACCGGCCTCGCGCAGGGTCCGCGCCTCAGTGCCCCGCCCCAGCACATAACCGGGCGGTGGCTCGCCGGTGATATCGGGACGCGCCTCGACCACGGTGATATCAATCCCCTCGCGCGCCAACCGCGCCACCATGGCCTTGCCGAAGCGGCCATAACCACAGACCAGCCAACGGCCTTCGGCCGGAGGATAGACCGGCTCTTCCAGCGCCGCACCGCGTTCACCGCCCAGCCAACGCTGCAACAGGTAGAGACAGGGCATCTGCAGCGCCAGCACCAGGTGTCGGGCAAAGGTTTCGAAGGGATCGACGATCTCATCGGTGCCGAAGGAGGCCATGTTGTCTTCGACGTCGCGCGAATCGGCACGACAAATCACCTTGATGTCGGGATGCAGCAGCTTGCTGGTGATGGCGATCTTGAGGTTGGTCAGGTTGTCGTCAGTGACCGCCACCACCCCGGCACAGGCAGGGTGCGGCAATCCGGCCTCCTGCAGGTGCAGCGGGTGACGCGCGTCGGCAGCCAGCGCCGGAACATAGTCGCGCAGGTCCTGCAACTGGATCATGGCGATACGTTCCTCGTCGCGGTCGAGCACCACCACGTGCTGTCCCCGCTCGGTGAAGGCACGCACCAAGGTCTGCCCGGTCTCGCCATAGCCGCACACCAGGTAGAAGGGCTCGCGCATCTGGCGCACCTTGCGTGCAAACAGGCGCTCGGCCACCGCGCGCTGGAAGGTCTTGTCCTGCAAAAGCGAGATGATGGTGCCGATGGCATACAGCCAGGCAATGACGGTGACGTAGATGGAGAAGGTCACCCACAGACGCTGGGCATCGGAAAAGGCATAGGGAATCTCGCCGAAACCGATGGTGGTGGACATGAAGCTGACGAAGTAGAAGGCATGGAAGATATCCATGTGCCAGAGGTTGCCATCGGCATCCCGCCCCGGGATCAGCGTCATCCCCAGCACCGTGATCGCATACACCGTGACCAGCGTGAGCAGCGGCAGACGCATGCGCCGCATGATGAGGAAGACGATATTGTTCATGGCCCGAACCTGGCCTCAGCGGCGCAGCATCACCGTCTCGATGATGAGCAGGATCACCGAGACCACATTGGCCAGCATGGCGCCGGCTGACAACGAGACGATGCTCGCGGTGACCGTCTCGGTCAGCCCCACACCATTGACGTGCACCGCCATCACCCAGACCAGCACCGCGGCGAACAGCTGCATGATGGCCACCAGGCTGGTGGCCAGCAGCACCGCGCCCATCTGGCTGCGGTCGCCGAACTTGAGGATGGTGGCGATCAGGTTGACCACCACCACCGCGAACAGCTCATAGACATGATGATGTGCCGGGTCGTCGATCTCACCCAGCACAAAGCCGAAGTTGAGCGTCAACGACAGCACGATGAAGAAACCGAAGATCACCTTTTCCGGATTCATCTGTCCCCCGTCCCCATTTGGTATCTTCCGCCGATCCTAGCAGACCACTGCGCGGGAGGCCCGTGCGCGCGCAGGATGCCAGACCAGACGCCTTCAAACAGAGACGCCATGCCAAGCGACACACCCACACGACCGCTGCCTGCCATCGCCCTGGTGGTAACCGCCTGCGCCGTGCTCGCCGGCATGGACGCCCTGGGCAAGCACCTCTTACAACACCTGCCGGCAGCGCAGGTAGTCTGGGCACGCTATACCTTCCACACCATGCTGGTGGCTCTACTCTTTGGCCCACGCCACCACCACGACTTTCTGCGCCCGACCCATCCCTGGCTGCAACTTTTGCGCGGCCTCTGCCTGCTGGGCGTCACACTCGGCATCTACCTGGCACTCCACCGAGTACCGCTGGGTGACGCGACTGCCATTCTGTTTCTCGCCCCGGTCCTGGTGACCCTGCTCGCCGGGCGCTGGCTGGGCGAGCCGATACGCCCACTGCACTGGCTGGCCCTCGGCCTGGGCCTGGCCGGCGTACTGGCGGTGATCCGCCCCGGTTTCCGCGCCTTCGACCCGGCACTGCTGTTGCCGCTGGGCTCGGCGCTGCTGCTAGCGGTGTATTTCGTACTCACACGCTGGTTGCACGGGCGCGACCGCACCATCACCACCCTCTTCCACACCACGGTGGCCGGCAGCCTGGTCCTGAGCCTGGCTGCGCCCCTCTACTGGGTGCCACCGCAGCCCGGGGAATGGCCCCTGCTGGCGGCCATGGGCCTGCTTGGGGCGAGCGGCCACCTGATGCTGATCCGCGCCTTTCACCTGCACCAGGCCTCGGCCCTGTCGCCCTGGCTGAACGCACAGGTCCTGGCCGCCGCGCTGTATGGCCTGTGGCTGTTCGGCGAGCCACTGGGCCTGCCCTTCCTGATCGGCGCCAGTCTGATCGTGGCCGCCGGCCTGCTCTCGCACCGCGCCTCCCGCCGATCTTAGACGAAGGTCGAATGTCGCAGCCTCTCGCCTTGACCTACGATAGGCGGTTACACCGCAGGCGCGCCGATGCCCTATCATTCGGCGACGCATCCATAAAGAGAACGCGAGGAGGCATCCATGTCCAAGGTCTATCCCGTCCCGGCAGACTTCGCCGCCCAGGCCCATGTCAATGCCGAACAGTACCAGGCGATGTACCAACGCTCGGTCGAAGACCCCGAGGGCTTCTGGGCCGAGCAGGCCGAGCAGTACCTGACCTTCTTCGACAAGTGGGACAAGGTGCTCGACTGGTCCTACATGGAAGACGACCTGCACATCGAGTGGTTCAAGGGCGCGAAGCTGAACGTCAGCTACAACTGTCTGGACCGCCACCTCGATACCCGCGGCGACCAGACTGCCATCCTCTGGGAGCCGGACGACCCCAACGCCGAAAGTCGCGCAGTCAGTTACCGCGAACTGCACGCGGAGGTCTGCCGATTTGCCAACGCGCTGAAGGCACGCGGCGTGAAGAAGGGGGACCGCGTCTCCATCTACATGCCGATGATCCCCGAGGCGGTGGTGGCCATGCTCGCCTGCACCCGCATCGGCGCAGTGCATTCCATCGTCTTCTCCGCCTTCTCGCCCGACTCGCTGGCCAGCCGCATCCTTGACTCCGACTGCCAGGTGCTGATCACCGCCGACCAGTCGATCCGCGGCGGCAAGGTGCTGCCGTTGAAGGCCAATGCCGACAAGGCACTGGAACAGTGCCCCAATGTCCATAGCTGCTTCGTGGTGCGCCGCGGTGGCGAGCCGGTGGAATGGAACGACGATCGCGATATCTGGTACCACGAGGCGCTCGAAGCCGCCGAGCCGGTCTGCGAGCCCGAGCGGATGGACGCCGAGGACCCCCTGTTCATCCTCTACACCTCCGGTTCCACCGGCAAGCCCAAGGGCGTGCTGCACACCACCGCCGGCTACCTGCTGCAGGCGGCCATGACCCACAAGCTGGTGTTCGACTACAAAGACGGCGAGGTCTACTGGTGCACCGCCGACATCGGCTGGATCACCGGTCACAGCTACATCGTCTATGGCCCGCTCACCAACGGCGCCATCTCGCTGATGTTCGAGGGCGTGCCCACCTGGCCCGATGCCGGGCGCTTCTGGCAGGTCTGTGACAAGCACAATGTCGCCAGCTTCTACACCGCGCCGACTGCGATCCGCGCATTGATGGCGCAGGGCGACGAGCCGGTCAAGGCGACCTCGCGCAAGAGCCTGCGCCTGCTCGGCACCGTCGGCGAACCCATCAACCCCGAGGCCTGGGAGTGGTACTACCAGGTGGTCGGCGACGGACGCTGCCCCATCGTCGACACCTGGTGGCAGACCGAGACCGGCGCGCACATGATCACCCCCCTGCCCGGCGCCACCCCGCTCAAGCCAGGTTCGGCCTCCTGGCCCTTCTTCGGTGTACAGCCGGTGCTGCTGGACGACCAGGGCAACGAGATCGAGGGCAACCCCGCCCAGGGCAACCTCGCCATCAAGCACCCCTGGCCGTCACAGATGCGCACCGTCTACGGTGATCACAAGCGCTTCTACGACACCTATTTTTCCATGTACAAGGGCTATTACTTCACCGGCGACGGCGCACGCCGCGACGAGAACGGCTACTACTGGATCACCGGGCGGGTTGACGACGTGCTCAACGTCTCCGGTCACCGCCTGGGCACCGCCGAGATCGAATCGGCGCTGGTACTGCACGAGAAAGTCGCCGAGGCCGCGGTGGTCGGTTATCCCCACGAGATCACGGGGCAAGGCATCTACGCCTATGTCACCCTGATGAAGGGCGTGGAGGGTAGCGACGAGCTGAAGAAGGAACTGATCGAGCTGGTGCGCAAGGAGATCGGCCCCATCGCCAAGATCAACCTCATCCAGTGGGCGCCGGGCCTGCCCAAGACCCGCTCCGGCAAGATCATGCGCCGCATCCTGCGCAAGATCGCTGCCAACGAGCTGGACAACCTGGGCGACACCTCGACCCTGGCCGACCCCTCGGTGGTGGACGACCTGATCGAAAACCGCCTCAACCGCTGACCCCTTCGTCGCCTGCCGGCAAATGCCGGCAGGCGCCCCCCGAGACCATGGCAGAAGACATTCATCGCAAGGCACTCGCCCTCATCGAGCAAGGCGACTGGGACGCCGCGCACCGGTTGGTCCAGTCGCACGGCGACCGCCTCTCCTGCCTGATCCACGCCTGGCTGCACCGCGAGGAAGGCGACCACGGCAACGCCGCCTACTGGTACGCGCGCGCCGACGAAGCCTTCCCCGACAACAGCCGGGAAGAAGAACTCGAACGCCTGCGCGGGCTGATCGGCTGAGCGGAATCCGGCCTGGACGGATCGGCAGCGGCTACCCGCAGCGGCCAATGTCGCCGGATCGAAACCCGTTGAAGGCTGGTCCCCTGTGACCTCCACCCTGACAGAATGGAATCTCCGGGCCAGCTCGCTGTTTCACCGGCTACCCGGCGAGACAGGCGCCGAACATTCGCGGCGAGGACGCCGCTCCCACCTATCCGTCTGCGTTCAGGTCGCCTGTGGCGCCGGGGCTGCCGCCTTGGGCTCCTTTGCGGGTGCCGCCGAATCTGCCCCCTTTTCGGTCTTCGGCGGCGCAGCATCGCTGCTGCCGGCAGGGGCCTCGACAGATTTTGCCTCATCTGGCGTGGCCTTCGCTGCCTTGGCCTTCTCCGGCCCGGCGGCAGGGGAAGATGGTCTCTGTGGCCCCTTGCCCGGCTTCGCCGGTGCCGACGGCGCTACCGCCCCGGGCGGCGGGACGGGATAGGGACGCCAGCCCGGTAGCGGTGCATAGCCCGGTCCAGGCGGTGGTGCCCAGCCCCAGGCGGGATACGGTGGGTAGGGATAACGATAACGCCCCCTACCCCAGCGGTCGCCGAAGGAGGGCGTCCAGCGATCACCGAAGTGGAAACGCTGCGGCCCGAAGCTGAAACGGCTGGTATTGCCATCGTCCCAGTCGCCGAAGCTCCAGCGGCGATCCCAGCCCTTGCCCTTGTCTTCCCTGGCCTCCGGACGCGGATGGGAGCCGAAGCGCCAGGCAGAGGGCTCGTCATAGGTTCCCCAGTACCAGCGGGGGTTGTAGTCCCGGTAAACCGGCGGTGGATAACCCCAGGGATAGTGCTCGGGATCGTAGTCGTAGAAGCCGTTGTCGGAATCGAAACCGAAACCGAATCCGGCATAAACCAGTGATGGCAGTACAGCCCCCATGGCCACCAGCCACCGACCCTTGCGCAAGCGATCGTTCATGGCTCCTCCTGGTTCGTTGTCCACCGGCCCACATATAGGTGCGATAACACCGGAAATCAATTCTTCGCCCCGGGGATGCAGACACCCCCTGACGCCTGGCTGACCTGGATCAAGTCCCGCGTTCAACCGAATTGACCTGCATCAAACCGGGGACCGGCGACCCTTGCGCACGGACCGGCCACCTCTCAAGCTGAGGCCAGCAACATAAAGCGCCCCGATGAGCAAGTCGTAGATCGCGCGCTCTCGTCCCAGGGCCCATGCGAATCCCCAAACCATCGCAAGACGGACACCATGCTGGCCATCGACGGTAACGAGGCGGCAGCGCGCATCGCCCACCTGACCAACGAGGTGATCGCCATCTATCCCATCACCCCGGCCTCGCCGATGGGCGTGTTGGCCGGGTTCTCGGCTGGCGACAAGCCGGTGATGAAGCAGTATCGGGCACTGATGGCCATGAGCTACGGCAACATCCACGTGGTACAGGCGGCCTTGTCAGGCAGGCGCAACGGGCGCACATCAAGCTAACCAGCGAAGCCGGAGCGGAGGAGAGAAAATCGTAATGAACCTGAAGACCCAATGGCTGGGGTTACACCTGGACAACCCTTTCGTGCCCTCTGCCTCGCCACTGACCCGCAGCCTGGACACGGCCCGCGCACTCGAGGACGCCGGCGCCGGTGCCCTGGTGATGTATTCGCTGTTCGAAGAAGCCATCACCGCCGAGGAAGAGGCCATGGTGCGTTTCCTGCACCACCAGGACCACGGCCACGCCGAGGCCAGCTCCTCCCTGCCCGATCACATGGACTTTCCCGGCGAGCTGGACCGTTACCTGGAACAGCTCGCCGCGCTCAAGGCCAGCCTCGACATCCCCGTCGTCGCCAGCCTCAACGGAGTGACCGACGGCGGCTGGCTGGGCATAGCGAAACTGTTGCAGGAGGGCGGCGCCGACGCCCTGGAACTCAACGTCTACTACATCGCCGCGGCGCCTTGGGAGGAAAGCCGCTCCGTCGAACAACGCTATATCGACCTGCTCAAGCACCTCCGCGAGGAGATCGACCTGCCGATCAACATGAAGCTCTCGCCCTTCTTCAGCTCCATCGGCCATATGGTCAAGTGCCTGGAGAACGCCGGGGCGCGCGGCGTCTCATTGTTCAACCGCTTCTACCAACCCGACATCCATATCGACAACCTGCAACTGCGACATCGCCTGCACCCGTCGGGCGCGGCCGATGCCCTGCTATCCATGCGCTGGATCGCCATGCTGTACCGTCGCGTCGGGGTGTCCCTGGGTGCCACGGGCGGCATCTACACGGCCGAGGACGCCATCAAGCTGTTACTCGCCGGCGCCGACGTGGTACACCTGTGTACCGCCCTGTTGCAGAAGGGCCCCGCCCACCTGGCCGACATCATCGCGGGCACACGGGAATGGATGGAGCAACAGGGCTTCGAATCCATCGACGCATTCCGCGGCCGGGTGAGTCAGTACACGGTCACCGACACATCGGCCTTCGAGCGCACCAACTACCTGCACATCCTCGACGGCTATTCGTTCCGGCCCGGCGTCTGGCGCTGAGCCAGGTGCGATACGACAATACGGGAGTCCCAGGACCATCACGCATTCGACGCCATGACAACGCTCGAACTGACCCCTCGACCACCGGTGCACATCGGTAAGTTGCACGGCCACGCGACCTTTGACCGCACACTGATCGCCGCCTTCGATCGCGAATTCGGCGGACCGCACATGCGCCAGTCCCACCTCGAGTTGGGGCGCTACGAGAACACCTGGATCGAGCGCCAGGCTATCCCCGAAATAGAACCCCTGCTCGACCTGGCCCACGAGGCGGCACGACGCATCCTCGGCCGTGGGGATCTGCGCCTCGGCTTCTGGTTCAACCTGATGCAACCCGGCGAACGCACCGCCCGCCACAACCACGAAGAAGACGATGAACTGCTGTCCGGGGTCTATTACCTGGAAACCCCACCCGAGTGCGGTGACCTGGTGGTCTATCACCCGGACGGACCGACCCGCATCACCCCGCGCGAGGGACGCTTCGTGTTCTTCGCGCCACGCCTGGCGCATGCCGTGGAGGAAAACCGCAGTGGCCGGCGGCGACTCTCGGTCGCCTTCAATTTCGGGTTGGCGGGATAGTGCTGGTCTCCAGGCGCTCGGTGTCGGCCAGGCGCACCCGTATCCCGTCGGTGGTGACGAACTCGCGGTCGTCGATGTCGCCCCGGTAGGCCCGGTAGTGGCTCACATGCCCGGTCCCGGCATCGACCACCCGCACATAGAGCACATCGTGTGCCTCACGCCAGCTCGAATACAGCCAGAAGGCCGCCACCCCGAGCATCAGCACCACCACCCCACTGGCCAGCCAGCCGATCGGCAATGCCCGCCGCGGGGGGCTCGAACCCACGGGGGGGATGACCCGCGGTGGTCGCGCCTGCGCGCGCGTGCGCAGCACCAGCAAGGCACCGGCAATGACGATCACGGTCAGCAGAATCTTGCCCAGCAGTCCCACCTCGCAACCCTCGAAAATGGAAAAGACACAGCATAGCCGATCCTGCGCTCAGGGGTGCCTTCCGATCACCACGCGGGTAATGATACGCCCGGCCCTTTCTGGTGGTATCGTGGTGGCATGAAGAAACGCCTCATCTACTACCTGTTGCCGCTGCTGCTCGCCCTGTTGAGCAGCGGATGCAGCACACCCGACGAACCAACCATCTCGCTGTACCTGGCGATCCAGCGTGGCGACATCGAACAGCTCGAACGTCACCTGCACTGGGGCACGCCGGTAGATCAGCCGTTGCCCAATGGCCGCTATCCGCTGCACGAGGTCGCCGCGCGCGGGCGGGTGGTGATGCTCAAGATGCTGCTCAAGCACGGCGTGCGCCTCGACCCGCGGGATCCCGACGGCCAGACGCCGCTGGATCTGGCCATCCTCAACGGTCGCACCCAGGCCGCGCAGGCCCTGATCCGCGCCGGCGCCACCTTCGATCCATCGCAATTGCTGCTGGAGGCAGCACGGCGCAAGGTCAGCGACCGTGACGTGGTTCGCCTGCTCGAACGCCACGGCGCTGACATGGAGGTACGGGACGCACAGGGCAACACCCCGCTGCTGATCGCAGCAGCCAACGGCAACCACCGCCTGGTGCACTACCTGATCGAGTTCGGCGCCGACACCAATGCGCGCAATGCCGCCGGCGAAACGGCACTGAGCATCGCCCGGCGCCTGAAACGACCGGAACTCGAAGAGTTCCTGCTCGCCAATGGCGCCATCGACTCGAAGCCCTGAGCCCGGCCCGCTAGCCCGTTGTTCGGCCGGTGAAATATTCGGGCTAGAATACCGCCCTCGTTACAGCAATCACGGAAACCGACATGGCCAGCACGCCGGACGAACTCACCATCAACTACAGCGAGGGCGGCATCGACCTCGTCAAGGAACTGGACAAGCGCGTACTCTCCAAAGGCGCCTGGACCACCATCCTTTTTCGCTATCAGGAATGGGACAACGCCAAGCAGGCCTACGGAAAGGACAAGTACTCCATCCGCCGCTACCAGAAACGTAACGGCGAATACCAGCAGAAATCCAAGTTCAACATCTCCAGCCCCGATCAGGCACGGCAACTGATCGAGGCCCTGCAGGAATGGGTGGAGGACGCCGGCTGAGCGTTCTTTTCGATACCCCCTGACAGGGTCGACGACCCTGTCAGGGTAGGAGTTACGTTCAACATCTCCAGACGCACAGGATGGGCAAAGGCCCGAGGGGCCCTGCCCATCGATGCCCCCCCCTCACCGACCAACCCCGTCGTCATCGGCCAAGCCCGATGTGATGGGCACGCTACGCTTTGCCCATCCTACGGGTAGCCCGCAGGAGGCCCGTCCTCGATTATTCAATCCAGGCCGACCAGACCCGGCCATTCGAGCAGTTGATCGACCACGCGGCGACGGTCTTCGGGCAGCGAGGTGTCGACCGCCAGGCGCGCCAGTTCACGGCGGTACTGTTCGAGGGTGATGCTGGAGGTGCCCTCAGGGTCACGCACCCGCGCCCGGCGCCATGCGTCCCAGCGTGCACGCTCCTCGCGGCTCAGAGTCTCGGGCCAGTTGCGCGCGCGGTAACGAAACAGCAGCACCGTCAGCCTGGGATCGTCGAAGTGCAGGTCCAGCCCGGCCAGCGCCTCGGGCGGGGTGGCACGCACCCGTTCGCAGCGGCGGCGGTCGGCATCGCTGAGAAAGCCGCCATACAGATCGAGATCCGGGTCGCGCGGGGGAAATTCGCGCGCGGCATAGACCTCGGCCAGTTTCTTCTGCACAAGCTCGCGCTGCGCCAGCAGGGTCTCCAGGTGACGCTGTTCGGCGGCCGCATCCATCTGCCAGCGCTCGCGCGCGGCATCGGTGAGCGTGTTCATGGGCACCACCACCGGCGCCTTGTTGATGTGCACCTCTTTCAGCGGGATGCGCTCGACGCCCTCGGGGAGCTCGTCTGCACGGGTGTAGAGGCGCTCGCGCAGCGCCTCGGCATCGAGCTCCAGCAGCGGCGCGGGATCGACCCGCAGGTCATAGACGATGACGCTGTTGCGGTTGCGCGGGTGCCACGCCAGCGGCAGCACCGCGGCGATGCAGCCAAGTCGCGCGGGATAGCGTGCCGAGACGTGCAGCACCGGGCGGCCGGCAGAAGGCTCGAGCATCCCGGCCAAGGTCTGCTTGTCGCGGTGGTTGAAAACGTAGTCGAACAGCCGCGGCTGGCGTTCACGCACCAGGCGCGCCAGGGCGATGGTGGCGCGCACGTCGGCAAGCGCATCGTGCGCGCCCTGGTGCGCGATGTCGTTGGCCTCTGTGAGCTTCTCCAGGCGAAAGGAGGTCACACCCGGTTCCTTCTCGGGCCAATTGATGCCCTCGGGACGCAGCGCGTGGGTGAGGCGCACCACGTCGATCAGGTCCCAGCGCGAATTACCGTTCTTCCATTCGCGTTCGTAGGGATCGAAGAAATTGCGGTACAACCCGTAGCGGGTGACCTCGTCGTCGAAACGGAGGGTGTTGTAGCCCAGCGAGCAGGTGCCCGGTTGCATCATCTCGGCATGGATGAAGCGGAAGAAATCGGCCTCGGGCGCGCCCTGTTCCAGGGCCTGTTGCGGCGAGATGCCGGTGACCATGCAGGCCCCCGGCTGCGGCAGCATGTCGTCGGCCGGTTGCGCGTAGATCACCAGCGGTTCGCCGATGGGGTTGAAATCGAGATCGGTGCGCAGCCCGGCGAACTGAGCCGCGCGGTCGCGCGCGGGGTCGGCGCCCCAGGTCTCGTAGTCGTGCCAGTAGAAGCTCGTGGTCCGGCGGTTCATGCCTGCACCCCCCTGCGCGAACGCCATCCGGCAGACACGCGAAAGGCCACCCGGGGTGCCGGATGGCCCTGTCGCTGCACGGCGCGACCGTCTTGCCGGACGGTCCGCGGCATCACTTGTTGGAGATCTTCTCCTTGATGCGTGCCGCCTTGCCGGTACGACCACGCAGGTAGTACAACTTGGCGCGACGCACGTCGCCACGGCGCTTGACCTCGATGGAGGCGATCTGCGGACTGTACGTCTGGAACACCCGCTCCACGCCCTCGCCGTGGGAGATCTTGCGCACGGTGAACGAGGAGTTCAGGCCGCGGTTGCGCTTGGCGATGCAGACGCCTTCGAAGGCCTGCAGGCGCTCGCGGTTGCCTTCTTTCACCTTGACCTGCACGACCAGGGTGTCGCCCGGACCGAAGGCCGGGATCTCCTTGTTCATCTGTTCTGCTTCGAGTTCCTGGATGATGTTGCTCATCGCCCTTGCTCCTGACCCAGTTGGGATTGGGTGCCTCGCGGCACGTTCGTTTCAGTCGGTCGGCCCACCCTCGCAGGCGCGCCGGAATTCGTCGAGCAGTGCCTGCTCTTCGTCGTCGAGCGGCCTTTGTGCCAGCAGCTCGGGACGCCGCAGCCAGGTCCGCCCCAGCGCCTGCTGCAGACGCCAGCGACGAATGCGCTCGTGGTCACCGGAGAGCAGCACCTCCGGCACCCGGCGGCCGAGGACCTCCTCGGGCCGCGTGTAGTGCGGACAGTCCAGCAGGCCATCGAAGAACGAGTCCTGCTGCGCCGAGTCGGCATGCCCCAGAGCCCCCGGCAACAACCGCACGATGCTGTCGATCATCACCATCGCCGGCAGTTCGCCACCGGAGAGGACATAGTCACCGATCGACCATTCCTCGTCCACGCAGGCCTCGACGATACGCTCGTCGATACCCTCGTAGCGCCCGGCAATCAGGATCAGTCCCGGACGCTGCGTCAGCCGGCGCGCCGCCTGCTGGTCGAAGCGCCGCCCCTGCGGGCTCAGATAGCACACCGGGCTCTCCGGTGCCTGTGTCCGCGCCGCCTCGATGGCGGCCAGCAGCGGCTCGACCTTCATCACCATGCCCGGCCCGCCACCATAGGGACGGTCGTCCACGGTGCGGTGGACATCATGCGTGTAGTCACGCGGGTTCCACAGCACCAGTTCGGCCAGGCCCTGTTCCAGGGCGCGCCCCGGGATGCCCGCGCGCAGCGCCTCGAACATTTCGGGGAACAGAGTGATGACATCGAAGCGCATCGCTGTTCCCTTCTCAGAAATCCGGATCCCAGTCCACCCGCATGTAGCCGGCCTCGAGATCCACCTCGCGCACCACCTGCTCCCAGAGGAAGGGGATCAGGCGTTCGCGTTCGCCCCGGACCACCATCACGTCGTTGGCGCCGGTCTCGAACAGGTGATCCACCCGCCCCAGATCGACGCCGTCCAGGGTTTCGACCCGCAACCCCTGCAGGTCGGTCCAGTAGTAGTCGCCGGGCGCCTCCAGCTCGGGCAGCTGATCGCGGGTGATGGCGATCTGCGCTCCGACCAGGGCCTCGGCCGCGTCACGGTCGTTGCAGCCCCTGAGCTTGAGCACCACGGCCTTGCCCTGGCGCCGCCCGGAAGCCAGCTTCCAGCGTTGCCAGCCATCGCCCCGGTTCAGGTACAGGTGGCCATAGCGGGCAATGTTCTCACGGGGCGCGGTGTCGGAATGGACCTTGATCCACCCCTGCAGACCATGCGCCCCGGTAACGCGACCGAGGGTGACGAGTGGTTTCCCGTCACCCCCGGCGATATTCCTGCCGTGGTCGTCCGATACGTTCACGATCGGCGCGAACCCGCCGACATCGCGGCATGTCAGGCGGCAGCCTGGGCGTCCTTGCGATAGGACTCGACCAGCTTGCGCGCGCGGTCGGTGAGCTGAGCACCAACGGACACCCAGTAGTCCACACGTTCCAGGTCGATGCGCAGGGCCTCTTCACCCTCGACCGCGATCGGGTTGAAGAAACCCAGACGCTCGATGTAGCGACCACCGCGGGCACGACGCGAATCGGCGGCCACGATGTGGTAGAAAGGACGCTTCTTGGCGCCGGTTCTGGCAAGACGAATCGAAACCATGTCTGTTATCTGCCTGTAGGTTCGTTACCATTTCCGGGCCACCACCGGACACAAACCGGATGGCCCCCGAAGGAAACCGGGCATTTTACGCATATTTGCGGTTTTGTGAAGTACCGATTACATGAGCGACGACCGAGAGCAGCACCCTGATCCCATTCACCGCGGCGAAGCGCGGACCAGCCCCTACCCGGTGAGTCGGCTGGCCCCGGCCTTCGGTCTGGTGGGCCTGGCGGCCGAGCTGGAGCGCGCCGACCAGGCCATCGCTGGCCAGACCAATGCCCAGCTGGAACTGATTGCCGAGCAAATTCGCCACTTGCAGGCCCAGGCACGCCAGATCCTGGAGAAGGCGCACCAGGACCTGGAACTGCACAAGGCCCGCTGCACCTTCGCCAAGCGCCCCGGCCAAGTCTACCACCTGTATCGCACCGCCTCGGGGGAATTGCAGTTCTCACTGCTCTCGCCGTCCGACTGGGGCGGACGCCCACCGCACGACTACCAGGGTGCCTGGCGACTGGAGCCCGACCAGCGCTGGACGCGCATGGACAATCCCGCTCAGTCGGACTGATCGCGTTCGAAGCGACGACGAATCAGCACCGCCTGGTCGTTGAGCTGGTCTGAGACTACCTCCAGCTCCGCGCGCACGGCCCCAGCGATGGCCGCCTCGATGTCCCGCTCCAGTTGCTCGCGGTGCTCGCCGGCCAGACGAGCACGCAGGGCCGGGTCGAGCCGTTCGAAAAAAACCGCTGCCACCACGGCCGCCCGCTCAGCATGGCGTTTACCCATGTCGTTCCCGAGTAGTCTCACTTGTCCGCCCAGTATGCCGCCGCATCTGCCAGACGGCCTTGACGGGCATCAACGACAAGATTCAGCGTTCGAAAGCCAGGTGCAGCTCGATGCGTCGATTACGCCGATAGGCGGCGCGGCTCCTGCGATCATCCAGCGGGCGGGTCGCGGCCAGCGCCACGCCTTCCAGGCGCCTCTCCGGTAGGCCGTTGTGCACCAGGTAGCGCACCACCTCAGTGGCGCGCGCGGCAGACAGCTCCCAGTTGGTGGGAAATTCCCGATTGCTGCGCAACGGTCGCCGGTCGGTATGTCCTTCCACACGCAGACGCCAGGGTAGTGCCGTCGGCAGCTCATCGGTCAGCTCGCGCAGGGCGCGGGCCAGGGGGTACAGGCGTGATTGTCCCTCGGCGCCGAGCTGGGCACGAGAGAACACGAACACCAGGTCGGCCGGCACGATGACGCGATCCTCGCGGATCTCGTATACCGGCGAAAGGGGCAGGCGTGCGCTCAGGGCGGCAAAGAAATGCCGTCGCAGGCGTTCGTGCTCGTCCGGATCCTTAGCCTGCCGGGCCGCCAGCCGCTTCTCCAGACGGTCGATCTCTTCGGACTGCCGACGATTGCGCGCCTCGGCCTCGGCCAGCGCTTTCTCGAGCTGGCGGACACGCTCGCTCACCTGAGAGACGAAATCGCGCAGCCGGGCAAGCTGTTCGCGCTCCTGCTCCACCGCCGCCGCATCGGCGGCCTGCGGCAAAACCCACCAAAGACCCACCAGAGTGAACCAAACGGCCACCGCCAGGGAGCGCATCAGTCGTACCATTCCTGCCCCTTCAGAACGGTAACCCCCCGCCCGGCGGCATGCCAGGGAAGCGCCCCTTCATGCCGCGCATCATCTTTTCCAGCCCACCACCCTTCATCTTCTTCATCATCTTCTGCATCTGGGTGAACTGCTTGAGCAGTTTGTTCACGTCCTGCACCTGCACGCCGGCGCCGCGCGCAATGCGCTTCTTGCGCGAACCCTTGATGACACCAGGGAACTCACGCTCCTGCGGGGTCATGGAGTTGACGATGGCAATCATGCGCCGGGTCTCGCGATCGCCCATCTGCGCCTTCACCGCGTCGGGCACCTTGTTCATGCCGGGCAGCTTGTCCATCAGGCTGGAGATGCCGCCCATGGCTTGCATCTGTTCCATCTGCTCCTTGAAATCGGTCAGCGTGAAGCCCTGCCCCTTCTGGAGCTTGCGCGCCAGCTTCTCGGCCTTCTTCTGGTCGATCTTCTGCGTGACCTCTTCGACCAGCGAGAGCACGTCACCCATGCCGAGAATACGGGAAGCCACCCGGTCGGGGTAAAAAGGCTCCAGGGCATCGGTCTTTTCGCCCACCCCGAGGAACTTGATCGGCTTGCCTGTGATCTGGCGGATTGACAGCGCCGCACCGCCACGTGCATCACCGTCGGTCTTGGTGAGGATGATGCCGGTCAGCGGCAGTGCCTGGTCGAAGGCGCGCGCGGTATTCGCCGCGTCCTGACCGGTCATGGCATCAACCACGAACAGGGTCTCGACCGGGTTCACCGCAGCATGTAGCTCGCGGATCTCGTCCATCATCTGCTCGTCGACGTGCAGGCGACCGGCCGTATCGACCAGCAGCACATCGAAGAAGCCCTTGCGCGCCGCGTCGATCGCGGCCCGGGCGATGGCGACCGGCTTCTGCATGGCATTCGACGGGAAAAACTCCACGCCCACATCGGCAGCCAGGGTCTTAAGCTGTTCGATGGCCGCCGGGCGGTACACGTCACAACTGACCACCATGACTTTCTTCTTCTCGCGCTCCTTGAGCATACGCGCGAGCTTGGCCACGCTGGTGGTCTTGCCCGAGCCCTGCAGGCCCGCGACCATCACCACCGCCGGCGGCTGCGCGGCCAGGTTCAGCCCCTCGTTGGCCTCGCCCATGACCGAGACCAGTTCGTCGTGCACGATCTTGACCAGCGCCTGGCCGGGGGTGAGGCTCTTCATCACCTCCTCGCCCAGGGCTTTCTCTCGCACCTCATCGACGAAGGTCTTGACCACTGGCAGGGCGACATCGGCCTCGAGCAGGGCCATGCGCACCTCGCGCAGGGTGTCCTTGATATTGGCCTCGGTGATACGGCCCTGGCCGCGCACCTTCTGCAGCACGTCACCGAGACGGTCGGAGAGGTTCTTGAACATGGATACCTGTCTGTCGGATAAGGAAAACCGTCCCCATTATAAGGACTCGCCCCCGGCCTGCGCGAAAAACCGACGCACGGATGCACCCCTACCGCCGCTATGCGATTATCATGTCGCCATGAACGTGACCCTGCTGACCTATCCGGGCGCTGCCCTGTACCTGCTGACCGCCGTGTTGATCGCCGCGCGCCTGTTCGGCGGGCGCGACGCCCCTGATCGCCGCCCACTGGCGTTGGGACTGGGATTCATGGCCCTGACCCTGCACGGCGCCGTACTCTACAGCGAGTTGGTGACCGAGGCCGGCATCAACCTCGGCTTTTTCAATGCCGGCTCGCTCACCACCTGGATGATCGCCGCCCTGCTGTTGGTCTCGGCACTGGGCAAGCCCGTGGAGATGCTGGGACTGGCGGTATTCCCCCTGGCCGCGCTCGCCATGCTGCTGGACCTGCACTATCCGGGACACCATCTCCTGGACAACGAGGCAGGGTGGACCCTGGGGGCACACGTCACGGTCAGTATCCTCGCCTACGCCATGCTCACCCTGGCCACCATCCAGGCCCTGCTGCTGGCGATCCAGGACAATCATCTGCGCTCTCATCATCCCGGCGGCTTCATCCGCGCCCTGCCGCCCTTGCAGACCATGGAGGCCCTGCTGTTCGAGATGATCGGCCTGGGTTTCGTACTGCTCAGCCTGTCGCTGCTCAGCGGCTTCTTCTACCTGGAAGACATGTTCGCCCAACACGTGGCGCACAAGACGCTGCTGTCGCTGATCGCCTGGGTGGTGTTCGGGGCATTGCTGTGGGGCCGTCACCGCTTTGGCTGGCGGGGCACCACCGCCATCCGCTGGACGCTGACCGGCTTCGTGGTACTGATGCTGGCCTATTTCGGCAGCAAGGCCGTGCTCGAACTGGTGCTGCACCGATGAGCGAGGAAGACAGCCCCCCGGCCTGCCCCCTGCCCGAGTCACCTGACTTATCCAGGGTGGAGCGCCTGGAGCTGCACCCCGAGCCCCCGCCCGCCGACTACCGCGAGGCCATGCGGCTGGCCGACGCCGAGGCGCGCGCCCGCTTCGGCACGAACTGGATGCTGTTGTCCTGGTACGACCGCGACCGCGATTTCGAATCGCCACAACACGCCGGCGAATGCCATGCCGACAGTGCAGTACCCGGCTACGTGGACTACGGACTACACCATGGAGCTCGCCTGCTGGTGGATATCGAGGACGGGCGCTTCGTGTTCTTCTACCGGCCCGTGGAACTGGACTGAGCGCAGATCAGGCGCTTGCCCGGTAGGCACGAGTGCCACGACGGCCCTTGTGCAGCTGACCGAGTTCCTCACCCACCTCATCGCGGATGCGCATCGAAGCCTCGAGCAGGATCTTGTCCAGATCCAGGATCTCGCGCACCCGCTCGGCCAGTGATTCGGTAAGCGGCTCACGAGTAGCGAACGCCTGCTCCAGCAGACCACGACGCCGGGTCTCCAGTTCGACCACCGCCTGCCACTCCCGGGTAGCAGCCAGCTCGAGCATGCGATGGGTGTGCCGCAGCGCCTCGTCGAGCAAGGCTTCCCGATCGTTCATCATCCATTGGCCTCCGCGGCCGGCCGGCCCAGGCGGATGTGTTCGGGCATGGCGTCCCAGGCGCCCTTGATCTCCAGCATCAGGCCGATCACCTCGTCCATGATGGCAACATCGTTGGCCACGTTGGCGTCCACCAGGCGTTGCAACATGTAGCTGTAGAGATCGTCGAGGTTGGCTGCGATCTCGCCGCCACGTTCAGGATCGAGGCTGGCACGCAGCCCGTTGATGATACTGGTCGCCCAGGTGATCTGTGCGCTCTTGCCTTCCAGGTCATTGCGCTGAATGCAACCCTTGGCGGTGGCCATCTTGTCCAGCGCACCCTCCATGAGCATCTGCACCAGGCGATGCGGACTGGCGTACTCCCCCTCGGTCTGTGCTGCCACCTTGCCGTACTGGGAGAGCGCGCGCTTTTTGCCGTAGGTCATTTTCGAGAGGCTCCGCAAGAGGTCGTTGTTGTTGTATTACAGATCGGCGAACAGGGAAGAAACTTTAAGCCTTAAAGGCATGAATCACGGGACGAAATGGCCCCACGCAGCATGCGCTGCGGGTTGATCAAGACGCAGGCGGATTCAGGCGGGCGGCGAGAAAATCGCCCGTGGAACGCAGGTTGCCTACCAAGGCATCCAGGGAGGCAAACTGGGCACGCAATGCCTTCTCGCGCAACTCCAGGCGCCACTCGTAGTTCGACTGGCGATCCTGCAAGGAACTTACCTGGTCGTTGAGCGAACCTACCCGCAGCTCCAGCAGGCCGTTGTTGGCATCAAGCAGACTGGTGGCCACGGCATCGAAACGCACAGCATAGCCGGTCGTGGGATCTGTGAAGATGGCGGCCACGTTTTCGAAATCAGCATCCAGCGCACTCTGGAAGGTCGCCTCGTCCAGTTCCAGTTCACCGGTCTTGGCATTGGTGCGAATGCCCAGCTCGGTGAGCGAGGCGTTGATGCCGTTCAGCCCGGTCGCCGGGGTGTTCACTACTGAACGGAGCTGGCTGAGGATGCGCCGCAGGCCGCTGTCGTTGCCCAGAGCCCCGGACTTCAGCTCCTCAGCCTTCTTGACCACCCCGTTGTAGGCCTCCACGAAACTTCTGGCAGAGTCCAGGATGGTCGAGGTATCGCGTGCGACATCGAGCGTGGCCGAGCCCACCCCCTTCAACTCGAACGTCAGGCCATCGACCACGCCAGCGATCTTGTTGCTGGCACTGGTAACTGCGAAACCGTCCACGGTAAAGGCCGCGTCGAGCTGAGTCAGATCGGTCAACGTCGCGCCACTGGCATCCTGGTTGAGCGTCGAAAAACCGAAGGTACTCGCACTCAGGCTGCCGCCATAACTCAGCTGCACCCGCTTGGCGTAACCGGAGTCGTTGGCGCTGAGCACCAGGTGCTGATTGCCGCCGCCCACATTGATCAGGGTGGCGGTTACGCCCGGGTTGTCAGCGGCCTTGTTGATGGCGTCACGAATATCAGCCAGCGTGCTGGCGGTGGATAGATCGATGGTGCTGCTCGCACCGTCGACCGTCAAGGTCAGGCTGTCACCCGCATTGCCGCCAAAGGTGGCGGTATCGGCAAAGGCTGCCGAACCGAGCTTGTGATGCTGGGCGGTACGCTGCACCACGATCTCGTAGCTACCCGTCGCGGCGTTCACATCAGCCGTGGCAGACATCACGGTATCGTCGCTCGAGCTCGCAGTGAACACCTTGAACTTGTCGGCCGAACCCAGCGCCTGCATCGCGTCCTGAAACGACGAGATGCTGCTCTTCAGGGCCCCGTAGGCGCTGATCTGCGCCTGGACCTGCGATTCCTTGCGTTGCAGCGCATAGAGCGGCTGGCGCTCGATGGACATCAACTGACTGACGATGCTCTCGATGTCCAGCCCAGAACCGACACCCGCCGCTGTGATTGGCATCTCAAACCTCCGTGTTCAAACCGCACCTTGGAACAATAACCCTGACGCCTCTTCCAGGCGCCGCCGCAGACGCATGATCTCCTCGGACGGGATTTGCCGAACAACCTCGTGGGTCTCGCTGTCGATCACCTTGATCACGGTTTCACCACTCTCGTCGTCGATGGAGAACTGCAAGTTACGATGCAGGTTCTGTACCAACTCGTTAAGGCCGGACACCACCTGATCGACGGACTGGGGTCCATCGGGGCGCCCGACCTTCTCGGCCTGTCGCATTGTCGTGTTCTGGTCTATCAAAGACACCTTGCCAGGGGGGCCAACGCCAGCCAGGGCATTCAAGGGCTCGGGCGCCTTGATCGGTATATCACTGGCCATGATCTTCACCTCCGCTGTTGCTCAGGAGAGCGGCCGGTAAACTGGCCGCCCCCCTTGCCCATGGGACCGGAAAACCCGATCAGAGCAGCGACAGCACGTTGGACGGCAACTGGTTGGCCTGCGCCAGCATGGCGGTGCCGGCCTGTTGCAGGATCTGCGTGCGCGTCAGGTTGGCCGTCTCGCGGGCGAAGTCGGCATCGAGGATGCGCGAACGGGCCGCGCTCTGGTTCTCAATGATGTTGGCGTTGTTGCGCACCGTGGACTCCAACCGGTTCTGCGCGGCACCGTACTTGGCACGGATGGACGAAACCTTGTCCAGCGCGGCATCGATAGCGGTGATCGCGGTGCTCGCAGCGCCGGCACTGGCGATGTTGCCCCCCAACGCGCTGGCAACACCAGAAGCGGCAGCCACATTGAAAGTCGACACCTTTACCTGGTTGTTGGCATTGGCCTCGTAGCCGATCTGGAAGGTCAGCGTCGCGGCTGCACCGATGACATTGGTGCCATTGAACTTGGTGGACTGGGTATTGCGCGTGATCTCCTGGGCCAGTGCCTGGTATTCGGCGTCCAGTGACGCCTTGTCCTTGTCGTTCACCGTGGCATTCATTGCCTGCACGGCCAGTTCGCGCATGCGCTGCAGCGAGTTGGTGACCTCACTCAGCGCACCCTCGGCCGTCTGCAACAGAGAGATGCCGTCGTTGGCGTTACGGTTGGCCTGCTCCAGGCCGCGGATCTGTGCGGTGAAGCGTTCGGAGATCGCCAGACCGGCGGCATCGTCCTTGGCGCGGTTGATACGCAGACCCGAGGACAGACGCTCCAGCGAGGTCTGCATGCTGGACTGCGAACGGCTCAGTGCGCGCTGGGAGTTCAGGGAGAAAACATTGGTATTGATGACCTGTGCCATTTTTCAGCTCCTCGCAACGAAACGGCCCTGCCGGTCCGCTGCCTTGTCGTGAGCGGATATGCCGGGCCCATCCCGGCATTTACCGCTTTCACGTGCTGTGGCGGCACCACACCATCAACCTTTAATACTTAAAGTTTTGAATTGGCAATCCCTTGCCGTCGGGGTGGCAAGGCGCGGCGTGGGATTGCCTCCAAGTTGCGGCGACAAGCCGTCGTTCTTTAGGAGAACCTCCGCTCAACGCCATCCCCCGCTTGCAGGGGAGGCCGAGAGGGGACGCATAAACGCCTGCTTGGCCCCCCCATGCATAAGGGAGGAGAAAGTGCGCTTTATCCAGAGCTTTCCAGGCAGGAGCCCCCAGTATCCAGACCTGGCACGTATTCTGCTTTGCTTCCGGCGACACGACACAGCGCGAGCTGTGGACCCGTGACCCGGCCAATAACCATTGGAGAGATACAAATGGCAATGCACGCACACAACGTCCAGGAAAACGCCCGGGTAGAGGTCCGTACACGTTTCGGTACCCTGCCCGTCCTCAAGGAAAACCTGCTGACCTTTCCGCAAGGCCTGCCCGGTTTCGAAGACCACTACCAGTTCGCGCTGTTCCATGACGAAGACAACTCGAGTGTCTTCTACCTGCAGTCTGTGGACGATCCCGATGTGCGCCTGCCACTGACCAGTCCGCACTGGTTCCGCGTGGACTACCAGATCACCCTGAACGATGAAGAAACCGATCTGTTGCGGGCGGAATCGGCAGAGGATCTCGAAATCCTGTTGATCGTTGCCGAAGACGAGAACGGCCTGCGTGCCCATTTCCGTGCCCCGCTTGTCATCAACACCCGTCGCCGCATCGCCATCCAGAAGCTGCTGGATGACCCACAGGGGTCACTGGTGATCACCGCCCACTGAGGCAGGCGGCAAATCCGTGCCCGGTGGACGGCAGATGCCGGCCACCCCGACTGAGAGGACAAACTCATGCCACAAGTCATCAACACCAACGTGATGTCGCTGAACGCTCAGCGCGCACTGGACCGTTCGCAAGGCAGCATGCAGACTTCGCTGGAGCGCCTGTCGTCCGGACTGCGTATCAACCGCGCCAAGGACGATGCCGCCGGCCTGGCGATCTCCGAACGCTTCACCGCACAGATCCGCGGCCTGGAGCAGGCCAACCGCAACGCCAATGACGGCATCTCTCTGCTGCAGACGGCCGAGGGCGCCCTGGAAGAAGCCACCAACGCACTCCAACGCATGCGCGAACTGGCCGTGCAGGCAATGAATGCCACGGTGAACAGCAAAGACAAGGCGTCACTGGACGCCGAGTACCAGGCACTGGCCGACGAGATCAATCGCAACACCAACGCCACCAAGTTCAACGGCGTCCTGGTCATCGGATCCAACGCCACCCTGACCTTCCAGATCGGTTACGAGGCCGGCATCAACAACCAGATCACCGTCAGCACCTTCGATGTGGCCTCCGCCTCCGGAGTAAGCGCCGCACTGACCGGCAACATCGCCAGTGCTGGCGCTGCGAGCACCGCGATCACCGCCATCGATATCGCGCTGGACAAGATCTCGTCCATCCGCGCCAAGTACGGCGCCGCGCAGAACCGGTTGGAGTCCACGGTGCGCAACAACGCCAACATCATCGAGAACCAGAGCGCGGCCCGTTCGCGCATCCTCGATGCCGACTTCGCCCGCGAGACGGCCAACCTGACGCGCACGCAGATCCTGCAACAGGCCGGCACCGCCATGTTGGCGCAGGCCAACCAGTTGCCACAGAACGTGTTGTCGCTGCTCGGCTGACGGGAAACGCCGGGCGCGCCAGAAAGGCCGCCCGGCAGCTCTCCCCCCCACGGAACGCCGCCCCTTCATGACCGACAACAGCCTTCAGTTCATCCGCAACCGCTTCGGGGACAGCTACCTGCACGCGGTCAACCGTGGCAGTTTCGACGCCGTGGGCGCCGAGGCCACCTTTCATCGCCATTTCGGCAATACGCTCGCACGCCCCGACACCCTGTATGTGGTCGTCGGCTGCGACTCCGGCCTGCTGGTCCGCTGGGCACACGAGCAACGGGCGAAGGGCAGCCGCTTCCTGTTCGTCGAACTGGCGGAACTCGTCGAACCGCTGCGCGCCCATTGCGCCGATCTGCTTGACTCCGACAGCCTGTACATCGCCGGCCCGGACGACTGGCTGACGCTGCACGACGCCTTCCACTTCAGCGACTATGCTTATCTGGGCCGCCTCGAGATGGTGGTCTCGGTGGGTGCGACCGATGCCAACCTGCCCGCCTACCGCCTGCTCGAACAACAGGTCGGTGACTTCATCGGTGAAGTCCGCCGCACCGTCGCCCTGCAGATGGGCAATCAGGTTTTTCTGCAACGCCAGATCGAGAACCTTCCCGACAACCGCATTCCCGCCGCCATCCTGCGCAACCGCTTCGACGGCGCCACCGCCGTGGTGCTCGGCGGCGGCCCCTCGCTGGACGACATCCTGCCCTGGGTAGAACGAAATCGGGAACGTCTGCTGGTGATCGCGGTCTCGCGCATCGCCCGGCGCCTGCTTGAAACCGGCCTGCGTCCCGACATCGTGGTCTCCATCGATCCCCACCCGGTCAGTTTCGATGTCAGTCGCGAGGCCCTGCGTTTCGATGCACAGACCCTGCTGGTACACTCCTACCATGTCGAGCCGCGCCTGCTCGCACAATGGGCTGGCCCCACCCTGTACTGTGGTGAGCGTTACCCCTGGCCGACCCGACACGCATCCGACAACCTGCCCAATGCCGGGCCGACGGTGACCAACCTAGCCGTAACCCTGGCGCGCGAGATGGGTTGCGTGCAGATCATCCTCGGCGGGGTCGACCTGTGCTTCAGCCGCGAAGGCTACACCCATGCCCGGGGCAGCAACGAGCACGCTGCCGGCCCGCGCTTGGGCACCACCGGCAAGCAGGTGGAGACCAACGACGGCGAGAAGGCCGATACCGATCACGCCTTCGCCCAGGCCGTGCACACCATGGGCAAACAGGCCGAGGCGGCACTCGCTCAAGGCTGCCGCATCGTCAACCCGGCCCCCCGTGCGGCGCGCATCCCCAACGTCGAGTACCGACCACTAGAAGACATCGTGCTGCCGGAACAGCCGCTGGATACTGTCCACCGCCTCACCGCCAGCCTGCCCCCCTGGGACCTGGCCGCCGAACAGCGTGCCCTGGACGAGGCAGCACGCGAACTGGCCCGCGCGCACCACCAGGCACGTGAAGTCGAAAAGCTCTGCACACAGGCGCTGCGCGACAACGTACGACTGTTCGGCGAGGGCGCACGCGACGGTGACTTCCGCCACAAGAAACGCATGGACAAGATCGAGCGCCGGCTCGACCGCGAGTTCCAGGCCATCACCCCCATCGTCAAGAACTTCGGCATCCAGGGTTTTCTGCGTCTGCTTCGCCCGGGCGATGAGGAGTGGGATGATCAGGAACTGCGCGACTGGGGCGAGCGTTACTACACCATCTACCGGGATGCAGCACGCGCGGTGCGCGAATGCATCGAGGGTGCACAACGACGACTGGCCACCCGCCAGCGTGAACTGGACCCGCACACACCGCTAGAGACCCTGGCCCGCGACTGGCGCGAACAGGGCATTCCCGGGCGCTTCCGCTATCTGGCCAGACGCTTTCCCGAACGCCTCGCAGGCGCGGACGACACCGTCGCGGCATTGCAGCAGGCGCTCGACGAGCAACTTCAGGAAAGCGACACCGCGCACGCCCGCCGTACCCGCGAGCTGCATCGCCTGGGACCGGTGCGCGGCCGCCTGCTGCTGGCCCTGGAGCAGGGAGACCACGCGGAACTGGCACGTCTGGCCGAGGTGCTGGAACGCTCTTCAAGCGATGAGGCGCAGGAACTCACCCTGCTGGCCCACGGTTACCTGGCAGAACTGAACGGCGATCCCGATGCGGCGCTGCACCACTACGAGGCCATCGTCGCCCACGCTGCCGAACACCTCGATGCGCAAACAGGAAACAACCCCCGACTCGAGGACGCCCTGCGGCGCATGAGCCAGATCACCCTGCAACGCCAGGACACCGCCACCGCCCTGCAGGTACTCGACGCACTGGCTGCCCTCTCCCCCGCCTACGAGCCACAGTACGCGCAGCTGCTGCGCCTCGCCGGGCGCATCCAGGATGCAGTGGACGTCTACGTGGACTACCTCAAGAAGGTACCGGACGACCAGGCCGTGATGCTGCGCCTGGGACAGCTGTTCCAGGAGGCCGGCGCCCTGGAGTCGGCGCGCTGGGCCTACGACCAGGTCCTGGCCCAAGACCCCGCCCACCGTACCGCGCTACAATTGCGCGCATCCTTGGAAGAGGACCAAACCCCGGCATGAAGATTCTGGTCACGGGGGCCGACGGATTCATCGGCTCGCATCTCAGCGAGGCGCTGGTGCGCGCCGGCCACGAAGTGCGCGCCTTCGTCTTCTACAACAGCTTCGGACACCGCGGCTGGCTGGACGAGGCGCCGCCAGACATTCAGAACGCCATCGATTTCTTTGCTGGCGACGTGCGCGACCCCAACGGCGTTCGAACCGCGCTGACGGGCTGCGACGCGGTGCTGCACCTGGCCGCGCTGATCGGCATTCCCTTCTCTTACCACTCGCCGGATGCCTACGTGGACACCAACATCCGTGGCACCCTCAATGTGCTGCAGGCGGCCCGCGACCTGGGCACGACCCGCGTGATCCACACCTCCACCAGCGAGGTGTACGGCACCGCGCAGTACGTGCCCATCGACGAGAAACACCCCCTGCAGGGCCAATCACCCTACGCCGCGACCAAGATCGGCGCCGACCAGCTGGCCCTCTCCTTCCACCGTTCCTTCGACCTGCCGGTGACCATCGCGCGTCCCTTCAACACCTTCGGGCCGCGCCAGTCGGCGCGCGCGGTCATCCCCACAGTCATCACTCAGATCGCTGCCGGGCAGCGGCGACTGAAGCTGGGCGCACTGCACCCCACGCGCGACTTCAACTATGTGGAAGACACCGTCGCCGGCTTCATCGCCCTGCTGGACTCCGATCGAGCCCTGGGCGAGGAGGTCAACCTCGGCAGCAACTACGAGATCAGCATCGGCGACACCGTGCGCCTGATTGCCGAAGTGATGAACGCCGAGGTGGAGATCACCACCGACGCACAGCGCCTGCGCCCGGAAAAGAGCGAGGTCGAGCGCCTCTGGGCCGACAATGCCAAGGCACGCGAACTGCTGGACTGGCAGCCCCGCTACGGCAGCCGCGAAGGCCTCCGCCAGGCACTGGCGAAGACCGTGGAATGGTTTACCGACCCGGCCCACCTGGCCCGCTACCGGCCCGGGCAGTACGCCATCTGAACCATGTCCGCATCCGCGCCGACCAGCAACGACATCGCCCATCAGGCCCTCGACACCCTGCGCACTGCACTGCCGCCACAACGCCCACTGGGCCTGCACGAACCCGAATTCGGCGAACGCGAACGCGCCCTGGTACTCGACTGCCTGGACAGCGGCTGGGTGTCCTCGGCCGGCCCACAGGTCGAGCGCTTCGAGCACCTGCTCTGCGAGCACACCGGCATGGCGCACGCTGTGGCCGTGGTCAACGGCACCGCCGCCCTGCATCTGGGCCTGCAGCTGGCCGGCGTGCGCCCCGGCGACGAGGTGCTGCTGCCGGCACTCACCTTCGTCGGCACGGCCAATCCGGTCGTCCACTGCGGCGCGGTGCCCCATTTCGTGGACTGCGAGGCAGACAGTCTGGGCGTCGATCCGGCAGCACTGGAACGGCACCTGGATGCCATCGTCGAGTGGCGGGGCGACACCTGCCACAACCGCCACAGCGGCCGCCCGCTGCGCGCCCTGCTGGTGGTGCACGTACTCGGCCATGTCGCCGACATGGACGCGCTGGCGGCGATCGCCGAACGCTACCGCCTGGCACTGATCGAGGACGCTGCCGAGGCCCTGGGCTCGCGGCGCGACGGCCGCCACGCCGGGAGCTGGGGCCAGCTCGCCGCGCTCAGCTTCAATGGCAACAAGATCCTCACCACCGGTGGCGGCGGCGCCCTGCTCACCGACGACGCTGAGCTGGCGGCGCGCGCCCGCCACTTGAGCACCACTGCCAAGCAGCCCCATCCCTGGGCCTTCGAACACGATGCGGTGGCCTTCAACTACCGTCTGCCCAACCTCAACGCCGCACTCGGCTGTGCTCAGCTCGAACAACTGCAACAGCGGCTCACCGCCAAGCGCCGCCTGTACGAACGCTACGCCCGGGCCTTTGCCGATCTCGCCGGGGCGCAACTGCACCCCGAGCCACCCGGCTGCCACAGCAACCACTGGTTGCCGCTACTGCTGTTGCCCAACCGCGAGGCGCGCGATGCCCTGCTCGAGGCGGCCAGCGCCGAGGGCATCGGCCTGCGACCCTTCTGGACGCCGCTGCACCGCCTCCCGATGTTCACCGACTGCCCGCATGCCCCGCTGCCGGTCACCGAGGACCTGTTCGCGCGCGGGGTCTGCCTGCCCGGTTCCGCCCGGCTGGGGGCGGCATGAGGCGCATCTGCGCGGTCACCGGCTCGCGCGCCGACTACGGCCTGCTGTACTGGACCCTGCGCGGCATCGAAGAGGCACCGGACCTGGCGCTGCAACTGCTGGTCACCGGCAGCCACCTTTCGCCGGCCCACGGGCTCACGGTGCGCGAGATCGAGGCCGACGGCCTGCCCATTGCCGCCCGCGTGGACATGGGGCTGCGCGGCGACGACCCCGTGGCCACCGGGCGGGCCATGGGGCGGGCACTGAGTGGCTTCTGCAAAGCCCTGGCCGGGCTGAAGCCCGACCTGTTGCTCCTGCTGGGCGACCGCTACGAAATCCTCGCCGCCGCCCAGGCCGCCACCCTGCTGCGCATTCCCATCTGTCACCTGCACGGCGGCGAGCTCAGCGAAGGCGCCTTCGATGACGCCATCCGCCATGCCCTGAGCAAGCTGGCGCACATCCACTGCGTGGCCGCCGCGCCCTATGCACGCCGTGTGATCCAGATGGGCGAGGACCCGGCTCGGGTACAGGTGGTCGGCGCCACCGGCCTGGATGCCCTGGCACGCACACCGCCGATGGACCGCGCCACCCTCGAGGCGGACATCGGCTGGCAGCTGGGCGAGCGCAATTTCCTGGTCACCCTGCACCCCGAAACCCTGAGCGACGCCCCCGCCGAGGCTCAGGCCGCCCCGCTGCTGACCGCGCTCGAGGCCTTTCCCGAGGCACGGGTACTGATCACCGGCTCCAATGCCGACCCGGCCGGGCGCGCCCTATCGGAGCACCTGCGCCGCCACGCCGAGTCCCGTCCCGACCGCTTCTGCTACCGCGACTCGCTGGGCAGCCGGCGTTACCTGAACCTGCTGCGGCACATCGACGTCGTGATCGGCAATTCCTCCTCGGGAATCATCGAGGCGCCTGCCGCCGGCTGCCCGGTGGTCAACATCGGCGAACGCCAGAAGAACCGCCTGCGCGCACCGGCGGTGATCGACTGCGCAGCGGACGCCGAGGCCATCCGCCAGGCCATCGAACAGGCATTGAGCGATGCTCACCGCGCTCTGGCCGCGCGCCGCGAGACCCCCTATGGCGGCCCCGGGGCGGCGCAACGTATCGTCCACATTCTGCGCGAAACCCCGCTCGAGGGCCTGCTGCACAAGCGCTTCTTCGACCTCCCGGTTACGATCACGCCAACCTGAGGCACCGAGTTTCTGGCCCCGAACTTGCTTGGGCAGAGAAGGAACTCTTTCGAGTAACGAAATTCCGACACTGCCCATGGACACACGCTCGACCCCGCGCCTCCTCGCCCTGATCCCGGCACGTGGCGGCAGCAAGCGCCTGCCACGCAAGAACCTGGCACCGCTGGCCGGCCGCCCGCTGATCGCCTGGAGCATCGAGGCCGCGCTGACGGCAACGACCATCGACCGGGTCGTCGTCTCCACCGACGACCCCGAGATCGCCTCGGTGGCACGTGCCGCTGGCGCCGAGGTGCCCTTCCTGCGTCCCCCCGAGCTGGCCACGGACACCGCGCGCAGCGAGACGGTGATCCGGCACGCCCTGGAGGCCCTGGAGGCCGAAGGCGACGCCTTCGACCAGGTCATGCTGCTGCAACCCACCTCACCGCTGCGCACCGTCCACGACATCGACGGTGCAGCACAGCTGATGCACGAACGTAGCGCCGAGGCGGTGATCTCGGTCTGTCCCTGCGACCACCCACCGGAATGGAGCAACACCTTGCCGCCTGACGGCTCGCTGCGCAGCTTCTTTCGTCCCGGCGTACGCGGCACCCGCTCGCAGGATTTGCCGCTGTCCTATCGCCTCAACGGCGCCATCTACCTCTACGACTGTGCACGCCTGCGGCGCAGTGACAGCCTGTTGATGGACGACAACAGCTACGCCTACATCATGCCGCGAGAACGCTCCATCGACATCGATACCGAACTCGATCTGCGTATTGCCGAGGTGCTGCTGCAACACCGCGCGGGGGCCGCGGCATGAGCGAACAGATCTACCTGATCGCCGAGGCCGGGGTGAACCACAACGGTGACCTGGCGCGTGCCCTGGCCATGGTGGACGCTGCGGCCGAGGCCGGCGCGGACGCCGTCAAGTTCCAGACCTTCGATCCCGCCGCCCTAGTCACCGCCGACGCCCCCCAGGCCGACTACCAGGTCCGCAACCACGGTGATGCGGGCAGCCAGCTGGCCATGCTGCAAGGCCTGGCCCTGCAAGCCGACGATCATTTCACCCTGCGCGAGCGCTGCCACCGACACGGCATCGACTTTCTGTCCTCGCCCTTCGACCCGGCCAGTGCACGCTTCCTGATCGAGGAGATGGCCTTGCCGCGCCTCAAGCTCGGCTCCGGCGAACTGACCAATGCCCCGATGCTGTGGCAGATTGCGCACAGTGAGTGCTCACTGATCCTGTCCACCGGCATGGCCGATCTCGACGAGGTGCGCGAGGCCCTGGGCATGCTGGCTCACGGCTACCTGCGCGCACGACACCCTCGCGACCGCGGCGAATGCCAGGCCCTGCTCGAGGACCCCGCCACCTGGGCGATACTGCGAGAACGCGTCACCCTGCTGCACTGCACCACCGAGTACCCCTGCCCCACCGAGGCGGTAAACCTGCGCGCAATGGACAGCCTGCGCGAGGCCTTCGGCCTGCCGGTCGGCTATTCCGACCACACCGAGGGCATCGAGGTCGCCCTGCTGGCGGCGGCGCGCGGCGCGGTGGTGATCGAGAAGCACTTCACCCTCGACCGCACACTGCCGGGGCCGGATCACGCCGCCTCGCTGGAACCGGACGAACTGGCCGCGCTGGCCGCCGGCCTGCGCCGGGTCGAGCGTGTGCTGGGCGACGGCAAGAAGCGCCTGCAGGCCATCGAGGCACGCAATCGCTCGGTGGCGCGCAAGAGCCTGGTGGCGCTTCGCCCCATCGCCGCCGGCGAACCCTTCACCCCGGAAAACCTCGGCGCCAAGCGCCCCGCCACCGGGCGCTCGCCCTTCGACTACTGGAGCCTGCTCGGCACCCCGGCGAGCCGCGCCTATGCCGCCGACGAGGTGATCGAATGACACCGCGCCTGCTGCTGCTCGGCGGCGGTGGCCACGCCGGCGTGCTGACCGAGATGCTGCTGGACGAGGGGCGGCCGGTCGCCGGCTATGTGGCACCGGACGATACGGGACCGCTGCGCGAGGGCATCACCTACCTGGGTGACGACGAGTGGCTGACAGCACAGGACCCGAGCGCCTGGCTGCTGGTCAACGGTGTGGGCTCGACCGCCGACACCCGACCGCGCCGTGCCCTGTTCGAACGCTTCACGGGACTGGGTTTCCGCTTCGCCACCCTCTGCCACCCCACGGCCTGGCTGGCCCGTTCTGCACAGGTGGCGCCCGGCACCCAATTGCTGCCTGGCGCCACCGTCAGCAGCGGTGCCCGGCTGGAAGAGAACGTGCTGGTCAATACCCGCGCGGTGGTCGAGCACGACTGCCGCGTCGGCGCCCACAGCCACATCGCCAGCGGGGCCGTGCTCTGCGGCGGCTGCCGGCTCGGTGAAGGTGTGCATCTCGGCGCCAGTGCGGTCGTCGTGCAGGGCATCGAGATCGGAGCTGGCGCGATTGTTGCTGCAGGCGCAGTAGTGACCCGAAACGTCGAACCCCTGACGCTGGTGGCCGGCGTGCCCGCCCGCGTCAAACGGAGACAGACCCAACCATGACCCAGGAGTGGCAACAGATCACCATACCGCCGGAGGCCAGCATCCGGCGCGCACTGGAGGTTATCGACCGGGGACGACGCCAGATCGCCCTGGTGGTCGAGGAAGGCCACCATCTGGCCGGTACCGTCACCGACGGTGACATCCGCCGCGGCCTGTTGCGCGGCTGCGATCTCGAGACGCCCATCCGTGAGGTGATGAATCCCAACCCGGTCACCGGCCTGCAGGGCGAGGACGAGCGCATCTGGCAACGCACCATGCAGCGCCATTCGCTGCGTCACCTGCCGATCCTCGACCGACGCGGCTGCATCGTGGATCTGGTCGAGTTCCGCCTGCCGGCCGAGCCCTCGCGCAGCACCCCGGTGGTGATCATGGCCGGCGGCCTGGGCACGCGGCTGCGCCCGCTCACCGAAAACCTGCCCAAGCCGCTGATCCCGGTCGGTCCGCGGCCGGTGCTCGAGACCATCATCGAGAACTTCGCCGACCAGGGTTTCGAGAACATCCTGTTGTGCCTCAACTACAAGGGCGAGATGATCCGCGCACACTTCGGCGACGGCGAACGCTTCAGCGTGCGCATCCGCTACATCGTCGAAGATCGGCGCCTGGGCACCGCCGGCGCACTCAGCCTGCTGCCCGAGCCGCCCGATGAGCCCATCATCGTGATGAACGGCGACCTGTTGACCAAGGTCGATTTCGTGCGCCTGCTGGACTTCCACCGGCGCCAGGGTTTCGAGGCGACCATGGCGGTGCGCGAGTACAGCCACCAGATCCCCTACGGGGTGCTGCAGATCGGCGAGGACTACCGCATCGAGGGCCTGGTGGAAAAACCGGTCGAACGCTACTACGTGAATGCAGGCATCTACGTGCTGTCGCCCCAGGCATTGCAGCTGGTCCCGGAACAGAAGTTCTACGACATGCCCAGCCTGTTCCAGCAACTGATGCACAGGGGGCGGCCGGTGGGCAGCTTCCCGCTGCGCGACTACTGGATGGACATCGGCAGACTGGAAGATCTCGAACGGGCCAGCGAGGAATTCAGCGAAATGTTCGGCTGAACGGCTGGTACATGCGCCGTCTCAGTCCGCAGCCGGCGTCTCCACCAGCCTGACCCGATAGCCGTGCGGACTTTCAGGATCGCGCAGGATATCGGCCATGCGCATGGGATAGCTCCCCGCCTCACGATCGCGGAAATATTGCTCCAGCGCCAGGCGCACCGTGGCGAAGGCGAGCTGCTGCCAGGGCACCTCGGCCTCGGTGAACAGCGCCACTTCCTCGCTCTCCTCGCCGGGCGAAAACGCCTCGTCCAGCAGGCGCGCACGAAACAGCAGGTACACCTGGTCGATGTGCGGCAGGTTGACCGTGTAGTACAGATCTTCGATGGCGACCCGTGCATTGGCCTCTTCCAGCGTCTCGCGCATCGCTCCTTCCCAGGTGGTCTCGCCATTCTCCATGAAGCCCGCTGGCACCGTCCACAAGCCGCGACGCGGCTCGATGGCACGCCGGCAGAGCAGCACCCGATCCCCATGATGCACGATGCACCCGGCCACGATCTTGGGGTTGTGATAGTGGATGGTGCCGCAGGCGTCGCAGATATGACGTTCGCGGTTGTCGCCGGCGGGGATCCCCAGCCGCACCGGGTGACCGCAGTGACTGCAGAATCTCATCTTCATCGCGCCATCATACTGAGACAACCCCAAGTAAAGCGACCCTCAGCGGGTCTCAGGGCGTTCAGCCACAAGGCGCGCTGGCGCAGGCAGGTGATTCCATGTCAAGCCAGCGCAACACCGTGGATGGACGCCCTGAGGCCCGCCCACGGGGAGCGCCCTGCCTGTCCCGGCTCTGTGTTGCGGCCCTTGCCAAGGGCCTGCCATTGCCTGCGGGCCGCGCCTTGATCCGGAACAGGCAGAGCGCTCTGAGCGTTGCTTTACTTGGGGTTGTCTCAGTAACGCCAATATCGCCGCCAGCCATCCATTCCGGCAGCGTGCACGCAGACACCCAAAAGCGGTAGCATTGCCGAGGACCTCCGGACCGCCGGGCCGGGGTTTTCCCAAATGCAGGAAACCGATCCAACATGAGCGACCCAGCCAGCGCTTCGCCGCAGACCTACGCCGCCATCGACCTGGGCTCCAACAGCTTTCACATGGTGGTCGGACGACAGGACGGCGACCGCCTGGTACTGGTGGACCGCCTGCGCGACCCGGTACGCCTCGGTGAGGGCCTGCTGCCCGACAAGACCCTGGACCCCCACGTGGCCAAGCGCGCCCTCGCCTGCCTGGAGCGCTTTGGCCAGCGCCTCCGCGACCTCCCACCCGAAGCGGTGCGCGCGGTCGGCACCAACACCATGCGCCAGATCGCCGACGATGGCGCCTTCCTGCGCGCCGCCGAACTGGCGTTGGGACACCCCATCGAGATCATCTCCGGCGACGAGGAGGCTCGCCTGATCTACCTGGGCGTGGCGCATGGCCTGGCCGCAGGCAACGAACACCGTCTGGTGATCGACATCGGCGGTGGCAGCACCGAACTGATCCTCGGCCGCGGCATGGAGCCCGGCCGCCGCGACAGCCTGTACATGGGCTGCGTGAGCATGAGCCAGCTCATGTTCAGCGACGGCCGCATCACCGACGACGCCATGAACTCTGCCCTGCTGCGCGCCGCGCTGGAGATCCGCCCGGTGCGCCACTTCTACCAAGCCGGCAACTGGGAAAGCGTGGTGGGCAGTTCGGGGACCATCCGTTCCATTCGTGCGGTAGTCAAGGCCAACGGCTGGAGCAGCGAGGGCATCACCGCCGAAAGCCTGCGCAAGCTGCGCAAGAAGCTGCTCAAGGCCGGGCACATCGACAAGGTCCAGCTCGACGGCCTGTCCGAGGACCGACGACCGGTGTTCGCTGGTGGCGTCGCCGTGCTCTCCGCCCTATTCGAACGGCTCGGCATCGACCGCCTGCGGGTATCCGACATGGCCCTGCGCGAGGGCCTGCTCTACGAGATGATGGGCTATGTCCGGCACCAGGACATCTGCCAACGCACCGTGGATTCCCTGGGCACCCGTTTCGGCATCGACCGTGCACAAGCACAGCGCGTACAGGCCACCGCCCGTTCGCTGCTCGAACAGGTCGCACGCCCGTGGGGGCTGGACATCACCGAATGCGGACGCATGCTCGCCTGGGCCTGCCAGCTGCACGAGATCGGCTTGAGCATCTCACACGCCGGCTTCCACAAGCACGGCGCCTACATCCTGGCCAATGCCGACCTGCCGGGTTTCTCGCGCCAGCAGCAGGCGGTGCTTGCCGCGCTGGTGCGTAACCATCGCCGCAAGTTCAGCGAGTCGGCCTTCCGCAACCTGCCCGAACACCTGATCGAACCAACCCGCCGCCTGTGTGTACTGCTGCGCCTCGCGGTACTCATGCATCGGGGGCGCTCATCGGACAGCAAGCCCATGCTCTCCCTGGAGGTTTCCGGCCACAAGATCCGCGTCAGCTTTCCCGAAGGCTGGCTGGATCGCCACCCGCTGACCCGCGCCGAACTGGAGCGCGAGGCCGACTACCTCGCCCGGGCAGACTTCAAGCTCCGGTTCTGATGCGCCGCTACGCTCTGCGCCAGCTCAATCCTTTCGACGGTGTGTTGCAGGTGGTCGAGAGCGGGCAGGCCCGGGCCTTTACCGCCAACGGCGTGCTCTGGCGCGTGCAGGTGCAGGCCGAGCGTCCAGAGCATACCTGGCGCAGCGACGACCATCGGCCACTCCGCCAGTACTTCAACTGGGGCCTGTGGTCGGCCGAGCGCGGTATGCAGCGCGTCACCGCCAACCCCATCCTCGACATCGGCGCCATGCAACAGGCGGCCGACGCCCTGATTGCCGTTCTGCCCGAACAGCTCACGGCCCTGCCTTTTGCGCTGGCCGACCGCTTCGAATACTGGGCCTGCGACCACCGCGGCCGTCCGGTGGCCCTGATCGCCAGCACCGCCGAGGCCGACTTCGCCTGCGGCAGCCCGGCCCCAGCCTGGTGTGCCACGGCCCATGCCGAGCACGGCTTCGTGAGCCCCGCCCTGCTCGCCGCTGGCGAGCCCGCCCACGACGGCTTCAGCCCGCGCGCCCATGCGCAACGGCTGGAGAGCGCGGTACGCCACCAGGCCCAGGACCGCTGCTGGATCGAGCGCCTGGACGACGGCAGCGGACGGCGCCTGCGCGACGGTGTCAGGCTTCCCGCCGCCGCCTTCCCCCCGCTGGGCCTGCGCAACGACTGGCACGACCCCTTGTTGAGCCACCTGGCCGCCGATTACCACACATGGCTGGCCCCCCTGCTGCTCACCCTGCCCGACCTCGACCGCAGCACCCGAGCCCGACTCGAGCGCGCCGCCCTAGAACGTCCGACACTCGTGGCCAACCTGTTCCGTCTCTATCCCGAGGTCATCGACGCCGACATCGTCACCCGCGCCCGCGTCGAAGCCCGGCTGCGGCGGGCACACGCGTCGTCCACAGCAGACTGATACAATCTCCGCATCCCTGCTGTTCGGACCCACTGCATGAGCCCGCCCGTCCATTGCCACGACCAACCCGAACGCATCGGCGTACTGCTGGTCAACCTGGGAACCCCGGACAGCCCGGACCGGCACGCGGTACGACGCTACCTGAAGGAGTTCCTGTGGGACCCGCGGGTGGTCGAGGCCCCGCGCCTGCCTTGGTGGCTGGTGCTCAACCTGGTGATTCTCAACACCCGCTCGGGCCGCTCGGCCGCGGCCTACCGCAAGATCTGGAGCGAAGAAGGCTCGCCACTGCTGGTCATCTCGCGTCGCCAGCAACAGGCCCTGCGCGAGCGGCTCGCACGCGATCACGGCGACGGCCTGGTGGTGGAACTGGCGATGCGCTACGGCCATCCATCGATCGCAGAAGGCCTGGCGAAGCTACGCCAACAGGGAGCACGCCGCGTGCTGGTGTTTCCGCTGTATCCACAGTACTCGGCCACCACCACGGCCTCGGTGTTCGACGCGGTGAGCGAGGCGCTGCGCGGCTGGCGCTGGCTGCCGGAACTGCGTTTCGTCAATCACTATCACGACGAGCCGGCCTACATCAGCGCGCTGACCGAGAGCGTGCGCGAACACCGCGCGCAGCACGGCTCAGCCGACCGGCTGCTGCTGTCCTTCCATGGCATCCCACAGGAATACTTCGACCAGGGCGACCCCTATTTCTGCGAATGCCAGAAGACTGCCCGCCTGCTTGCCGAAGCCCTGGAACTGGGTGACGATGACTGGACGCTCAGCTTCCAGTCGCGGCTGGGGCCGAAGCAATGGCTGCAACCCTACACCGACCAGACCCTGCGCAAGCTGGCTACCGGGAGCGTAAAATCGGTACAGGTTCTTTGCCCCGGCTTTTCCGCCGACTGCCTGGAGACCCTGGAAGAGATCGCCATGGAAAACCGCGAAGTCTTCCTGAACGCCGGCGGGGAACGCTACGAATACATCCCCTGCCTGAATGATCGGCCGGCACACATCGAGGCGCTGGCTGCCATTATCGAGCGCCACCTCGCGGGCTGGGGCGACGACGACGAATCCACCGAACACCGGGTGCGCCGAGCCCGCAACATGGGGGCCCCCTGCTGATGCGCAAATCCCTTGTCAGTCACCTTCTGGTGGCCCTGCAATTCACCGCCATCGGTATCGGCCTGGTGCCCTGGGCCGGCAGTCCGCAAGGGACGCCGGCCTGGCTGGTGCTGTCCGTGCTCGGTGGCCTGATCGGAATCTACACCCTGGCGCACAATCGCCTGGGCAACTTCGCCATCTACCCCGAACCGCTGGAGCAGGCGCGCCTGATCACCAGCGGCCCTTACCGCTGGGTACGTCATCCCATGTACCTGGCGCTGCTGCTGTTCATGACGGGCATCGCCGCATGGAACGACACGCCGTACAACCTGGCCTCGCTGCCCGCCCTGTTGATCGCCATCTTCGGCAAGATGCAGCGCGAGGAACGCTACCTGCGCGAAAGATTCACCGAGTACGCCGACTATTGCCGCCACAGCAAGCGCCTGATCCCCTTCATCTACTAACGACCATGACCCAGATCCGCCCTACTGACATCGTCCTGCACCAGAAATCGCACGAACTGGAGATCCGCTTCGATGACGGCCAGACCTATCACTACCCGGCCGAATTCCTGCGCGTGTACTCCCCCTCGGCCGAGGTGCGCGGCCACTGGGGACAGCGGGCAAAACTCGAGGTAGACAAGCAGGATGTGAACATCACCGAGCTGATCCCGGTGGGCCAGTACGGGGTCAAGATCGTGTTCGACGACGGTCACGACTCGGGGATATACGACTGGGACTATCTCTACGATCTGGGCCGAAAGCAGGCACTGTACTGGACCGAATACCTCGAAAAACTGCACGAGGCCGGGCACCAGCGCCGCCCACCGGCGCATCGACAAGGCAAGTAAGTGCAGTGCGCCGGCGCCTCGTTTCCCCTGTGCGGGGGAAACTGGTGGCCAGCCCAAGGACATACGCCCTCTCCTGATCTCTCCCGCAAGCGGGTGGGAAGGAATGGAGGCTCAGACAGACCCTCGTGCCAACGGGCTATTGACGTACATGGCCTCATACTCGGCCTTCAGCGCCTCGTAAGCTTCGTTGGCCTGCAAGGCAGCCACCTCCTTCTGGCGGACCTGAGCGCGCAGCCGCGAGATCACGTGCTTCTGCTGCTCCTGCACCTGCAGCAGCGACTGGATCTGTTCCTGCAGGTGATGTATCCGCTCGCGAGCCAGCTCGTTCTCCTTTTCCAGCACCTCGATGTTGTGCAGGTGCACCCGATTCTGCTGCTCCATCTCGTGCAAGCGTCGGGCACTCTTCTCCAAGGCATGCTTCTGCATGTCAATGATCTGCTGCAGCTCTGCACGCTCGGCCAGGTCATCGTCTAACGCCAGCAACTGGCGCATCAGGCGCTCATTGGTCTGTTCCAGAACCCGGTACTGCAGCTTGAGCTCCTCGTAATCTTCGGCGATCCGCTTCAACTCGACCAAGCGCTCCGCCTGCCGCGCCAGCTGCGCACGGGCATGCTCAAGCTCGTCCAGCACCGCCTGCGAGATCTGCGTCGCAGTCTTGCCAGGATCGCGGGTGCCATGACGCACCGCGTCCACCGCCCGATTCAATACCTTTTCGTGCACACGCAACAGACGCTCGCGCTCGCGATGAATTCGTTCCAGATCGGCAGGCATGACATGACCCCAAAAACAACCCGCACCCCGATGGCACGGAACAACCTGGCGGGACTATCGGCCGCCCACCAGGATTCTTGAGAAGGAAAGAACATGATTCAGAGACTCCCTAAAGTTCACGGACCGCCTGCCGACCCCTTGCATGCATTCTGCTCAATTTAAGACACATGAATCACCTCCCGCACAACGACCATCGAGAGCCAGGGAAACGGCCTGGCGGGACATTCACTCCGGCAGGAGTCCTTTGGGTCTTGCTGCCCCTTCTTGCCGCGGTCTCTCTCTCCGGCGAACCGAAGAACGTCGCCGAGAAATACAGGAACGAGCCGATACGTCCCATTCCTTCGACCATCGAGGTCGACCGTCGCAAGGCGGCACTGGGCCACAGACTGTTTCACGATCCGCGCCTGTCCCACGACAACACCGTCTCCTGCGCCCATTGCCACCCTCTGGAACGGGGCGGGACCGATGGGCTGCCGCGATCCGTTGGCATAAAGGGCACCCTCGGCGACATCAACGCCCCGACCGTGCTCAACAGTAGCCTCCACATCGCGCAATTCTGGGACGGCCGCGCCGCCACCCTGGAGGAGCAAATCGATGGCCCCGTACACAATCCCAAGGAGATGGGCAGCAACTGGAAAGAGATCATCTCCAAGTTGTCCCGGGACAGGGAATACCGCGCGCGCTTCGAAGAGCTCTATGACACCGGCCTCAATGCAGCGAACATCAAGGATGCCATCGCAACCTTCGAGCGCACCCTCCTCACGCCGGACTCGAGGTTCGACCGCTTCCTGCGCGGCGACGAGCAGGCGATCACCGACGAGGAGAAAAAAGGGTACCTGCTGTTCAAGTCATACGGCTGCGCTTCCTGCCACCAGGGCATGGCCGTCGGCGGGAACATGTACGAGAAGATGGGCATCGTGCGGGGCTATTTCGCCGAACGGGGAAATATCACACGCGCGGACTACGGACGTTTCAACGTTACGGGACTGAAGGAGCATCGCTTCGAGTTCAAGGTCCCCAGCCTGAGAAACGTCGAACTCACCGCACCCTATTTCCACGACGGGACGGTCCTGACGCTGGAGGAGGCCGTGTCCAAGATGGCCTATTACCAGCTCGGCCGAGAGATTCCCCCGCAGGACCGTGACCTCATCGTGAAGTTCCTGAAAACCCTGACCGGCAGACTTCCGGAGATGAGTCCATGATGCCCGAAAGCAAGGAATGGCGACTCACGAGGGGCCAATGGACGGTCGGCCTGGCACTCGTCCTGCTCGTACCCTTCCTCTACATCATGAGCCACGGGGTCGATCCTGCCGAACACGCGCGAATACTCCATGATCTTAACGAGATAAAGAACCGGCACGCCCTGCTGGAACAGACGCTCATGGAGACCCGGGCGGGAATCATTCCGACGTACGACGACCTCACGGAAGCCGGGCGCAACCTGCTCGCCGCGGAGCAGGCATTCAAAAATCGCTTGCCTCCTGAGCTGGCCGGGACGATCGAACCCCACCTTTCCCGCTATGAGCGCCTGATGGAAGAAAAGCGCCTGCTCGTGGAACAGTTCAAGTCGCACCATGCCGTACTCAGGAACTCGCTGAACTACCTGCCGATCGCTGTCGACGACTTCCTCTCGCGTCTCGGCCCCACGCCCAGGAAGGAGGCCCTGAAGGCCGACCTGGAAAAACTGATCCACGTGGTTCTTCAACTAAATCTGACCTCCGATCTGAACGCAAGGATCACGGCCCGAAAGATCCTCTGGAGACTGCCTGGCCCCTCGAACTCCTTCCCCGAGAGGGAGAGAAAGGTGTTCAACATGCTCCTCACCCATGCGCACATAGCGATCCTCTACAAGGACCACGTCGACAACATCATAAAAGCCATTCAGACCATACCCTCTGCCGATGCGATCAGGGAAATAACCGATGCCTACTTCACGAAATACGATCACCTGGAGAAAACGTCCTCTCGCTACAAGAGCGCTCTCCTGGTGATATCCAGCATGCTGGTCGCATGGGTACTGGTCTCCATGATCCGTCTCACCGTGACCTCACGCAAGCTGGCAGATACCGTTACCCAATTGAATTTCCAGAAGTTCGCCCTGGACCAGCACGCTATCGTGAGCATCACCGACGTCAAGGGCAACATCACCTATGCGAACGACAATTTCTGCAAGATAAGCAAGTACAGCCTCGAGGAACTGATCGGGAAAAACCACCGGATAATCAAGTCCGACGAACACCCCCAGTCAATGTTCAGGGAGATGTGGCGCACCATCGCCAAGGGAAAGGTCTGGCACGGTGAAATAAAGAACAAGGCAAAGGACGGGACCCATTACTGGGTCGCCTCCACGATCGTTCCCTTCCTGGACGATAACGGAAAGCCCTTCCAGTATGTCTCCATCCGTACCGACATCACCCGACGCAAGCAAATGGAGGAGGAAATCTCCAAGGCCCACCAATTCCTCCAGGCGGTTACAGATGCCATGGGCGAAGGACTGTACGTCCTGGGAAGGGATGGCAAGTGCATCTTCCTGAACTCCGAGGCGGAGAGGCTGCTGGGATGGTCGAAGGACGAACTGTACGGGAAGAACGTACACGAGATCATCCATTACCAGGATGCCAATGGACGGCACATTCCCGACCACGAGTGCCCCGCCAACCTGAGCATCCAGCAGGGCAAGACCTTCCGCTCCGACACCGAGGTCTTCACCCGCAAAGACGGGACCATCTTCCCCATTGCCATCGTGGTCGTACCCTTGCGGGAGAAGGGAGAGGTCACTGGATCGGTCGCCGTATTCCAGGACATCACCGAACGCATACAGAACGAACAGCGACTCAAAGCGGCCATTCAGCAGGCGAAGGAGGCAAGCCGCGCAAAATCCCATTTCCTGGCGAACATGAGCCACGAAATTCGCACTCCCATGAACGCCATCATCGGCATGTCCTATCTCGCTCTCCAAACCGAGCTCGACAACAAGCAGCGCAACTACCTGGAGAAAATCCATCGATCAGCAGAATCCCTGCTGAACATCATCAATGACATCCTGGACTTTTCGAAGATAGAGGCCGGAAAGCTCGAGATAGACGAGGTTGAATTCCACCTGAACGACATATTCAACAACCTCACCTCTGTCCTGGAACTGCGCGCCAAGGAAAAGGGACTGGAACTGCTCTTCGACATTGCACCAGACGTCCCCCGTGCGCTGGTGGGCGATCCCGGCCGGCTCGGACAGGTACTTCTCAACCTGTGTGGCAATGCCGTCAAGTTCACGGAACAAGGCGAGGTCGTCGTGTCCGTCCGCCTGGACCGGAAGGACGAAGAAACACTGCGTCTCCACTTCGCCGTCAAGGACACCGGTATCGGCATCACCCAGGAGCAGAAAGGCCGACTCTTTCAATCCTTCAACCAGGCAGACACCTCTACTACCCGGAAGTACGGGGGTACCGGTCTTGGCCTGGCGATCAGCAAACGCCTGGTGGAACTGATGGGCGGCGACATATGGGTGGAGAGCACGCCCGGTCAGGGCAGCACCTTCCATTTCACCGTCGTGCTGCGCGAACGCTCGGAGGACACATCGACCTCCCCGTCGGCGCAGGCCATCCACGAACTGCAAGGATTGAAGGTCATCGTGGTGGATGACAACGCCAGCGCCCAAGCAATCCTGTCGTCCATACTTCAAGCACACGGGATCGAGGTCCACGTCGCCTCTGACGCCACAGAGGCCGGCAACCGGCTGGCCGGCGCCGGAGAAGGTGAAGACCCGCCTTACGAAGTGATGCTCCTGGACTGGCAGCTGGCGGACATCGACGGGGTGGAATTCTATGCGCAGCAACAGGAGCGCCTGGGGAAGCGGATGCCCGCCGTCGTGATGATGACCGCGCACGGCGCCGACGGCCTCCGGTGGGCCCTTCGCAAGCATCACCTGGAACCCAGCGACATCCTGGTGAAACCGATCATGCCCTCTGCGCTCCTCGATGCGATATCGCAGGCCGTGGGACGCGGCATCATCCGGCAGGGCGACGGTTCGGTGAACGAACGCGATTACCGCAGGGCCCTCCGCCGATTGCAGGGCAGCCGCATTCTCCTGGTGGAGGACAACGAATTCAACAAGGACCTGGCGCTGGAACTCCTCACGAACGCAGGCATTCATGTCGATCTGGCCGAAAACGGTGAAGAAGCGATCGAGATGGTGGAAAGAAATCGCTACGACGCCGTACTTATGGACTGCCAGATGCCCGTCATGGACGGCTACGAGGCCACCCGAAGGATCCGCGAGAACCCGCACCTGAACAACCTCCCCATCATCGCCATGACCGCGAACGTCATGAAATCGGACATTGCCAAGGCCCTGGCGGCCGGCATGAACGACCACATCGGCAAACCGATCAACATCCGGGAAATGTTCACCAAGATCGCCAAATGGATCGCCCCGGTCCACTGGGAAGAGACTTTGGACATGCCCGGTCACGCTCCCGATAGCCCACCGGAGCCCATCGCCGAGAAACTGGCACACATCGATGCTGCTGCCGGTCTCGAACGGGTGGCCAATGACACGAGCACCTACCTGCGCGTGCTGGAGAAATTCGCCGACAACCAGGCAGACGCCATTGCCGTCGCATCGAGGGCTCTGGAAGAGGGCGACCCGGAGACCGCCCTGCGCACCCTGCACACCTTGAAGGGCTCCGCAGGCACCATCGGGGCCACCAGGCTCTATGGACTGACTGCGGATGCCGAGAAAAGACTGCGCGAGGACACCTCCCTGGAAACATTGCCAGAGAAGCAAGCATTGCTTGAGGAGATGACCGGCGTTCTCGAAGACATTCGCAGCGTGCTGGCTGCTGCGCGGGGCGTGCAATCGAGTGCTCCCGCGGCATCCCGGGAGGCTCCCAAGGAGCTGCTGGAGAGGTTGCGCGAGCAATTGGAAAGCTTCGATACCGAGGCGCAGAAAACGCTGGAGACACTCATGTCTGCCTTCCACGACGACAGCTCCACTCCGCTGCTGGATGAACTTTCCAGGGCCGTCGGCCAATACGATTTCGAGAAGGCATTGGAACTGCTCGAACGGTTGAACGACGCGGCACCAGGCCAACGGGCAGCCACGAGCACCGAGACGGGCTGAAGGATGCAGGACGCCGCTACAAAATCCACCATTCTCGTGGTGGACGACACCACCGAGAACATCGACGTATTGCAAGGTATCCTGAGCTCTCGCTACAGCGTGCGCGCAGCGACCAGCGGGCAGCTAGCCCTCAGGATCGTCGACAAGATAAAGCCGGATCTCATTCTCCTCGATGTCATGATGCCCGGCATGGACGGCTACGAAGTCTGCCGCATTCTCAAGTCCAATCCGGAAACGGCCAGGATACCCGTCATCTTCGTCACCGCCATGTCGGAAATCGAGGAAGAGGAAAAAGGATTCGAGGCTGGGGCAGTCGACTACATCACGAAGCCCATACATCCGGCCATCGTCCTCTCGCGCGTCAACACCCACCTGGCCCTGGCCAACCAGCAACGTGCCTGCGAACAGACCGTAAGGGAACGCACACGGGAATTGGAAGAGTCCCAGCGCGCCGCCATCTTCATGCTCGGCGAGGCTGGTCACTATAACGATACCGACACGGGCGTACACATATGGCGCATGGCCGCTTATGCCGCCGCCCTGGCCAGGGCCGTCCACTGGCCCACCGACAGGGTCCGCCTGCTCGAACTGGCCTCCCCCATGCATGACACGGGCAAGATCGGCATCCCGGACGACATACTGAAGGCGCCCAGAAAATTGACCCCCGAGGAATGGGCGATCATGAAGACTCACACCGAGATCGGTCACCGGATCCTCAGGGCCAGCGACACCCCCCTGTTCAGGATGGCAGCCGAGATCGCCCTGTACCACCACGAAAAGTGGGATGGCAGCGGTTACCCGTACGGCCTGCGTGGGAAAGAGATTCCTCAGTCCGCGAGAATCGTCGCCATTGCCGACGTCTTCGATGCGCTCACCATGCGTCGCCCCTACAAGCAGGCCTGGTCGATCGAGGCCGCCTTCGAGCAACTGCGAAAGGACGCCGGGGCTCACTTCGATCCCTTTCTGGTGGAACGATTCGTCGGCATCGAGGGCGAGATACGGGACATCAAGGCCGAGTGGGACGAAAAGGAATCGACCGACAGCACCGCACCAGACGACCACTAAGGAACCTCCGGACAACCTCCTCCCTCATTTCATGGGGAGGAGAATATGTACTTTCAGGGATTCCCTAACCGCCCGTCCCTGCTCAGGTGTCGTCGGACCGCCAGCGAAACCCTGCCTCGTCCAACGCGGTGACCAATGCCTGGAAGGGGACCTCGATCTCCTCGCCGCCACGATAGCCCAGTTCTACCCGGCGCGGGGTGTCGAGCCGGGGCAGGCTGAACAGCTTGTGCTCGGGAAAGCGCGCGGCCAGGGCTTCCATGATGGGCATCAGCTCGGTCTCGTTGGCGTCGAACACCCAGACGGAACGCTGACGCTGCGGAGGACGGCGGCCGTAGTGGTGGTCGAGCACCCAAGCGGCCATAGGGTGAGCCATGTCGGGAAACCCGGGCAGGAAGTGGTGCTCGCGCAGGCGGAAACCAGGCATGCGATTGACCGGGTTGGGGATGAGTTCCGCGCCTTCGGGCAACTCGGCCAAGCGGATGCGCACAGGATAAGCGTCCTCGCCGAACTTCTCCTCGATGATGGCCACCGCCTCGGGATGTCGCACCAGCGGCACCCCGGCGGCCTCGGCAGCGCAGGCGCGGGTGTGGTCGTCGGGGGTCGAGCCGATGCCGCCACAACTGAACACCGGGATGCCCTCGGCGAAGCTACGGCGCAGTTCGGCGGTGAGGTACTCGGGATCGTCCGGCAGGATGCGCAGCCAGGCCAGTTCCAGACCGCGTTCGCGCAGCAGGGAGCCGATGCCCTCGAAATGGCGGTCGCGCCGCCGGCCGGCGAGGATCTCGTCGCCGATCACGATCAGTCCGAACCGCGTTGCTGTCTCCATCTCGTGCCTTTCCGTTCGAGCTTGCCGGGGCATGCGAGCATAGCAAGAAGAAAACCCGAAACGCAGGAAAAGGAGATCACCACAGAGATCACAGAGGAGAAGGCAGTCAGGTCACGCTTTTCGGGCGAGCTGCGTGGAACGCCAATCCCGCAACCCGGTTCCCGCACGGAATAATGGAAGTGCCGGCATCTCGGGAGATACCGCACCGACATCAGGTTCCTCTGTGCCCTCTGTGGTTGCCCCCTACCCCGCCCCGCTCCCTTGGCGGTTCCTGTCCAGAACCCGCTCACGGAACGCCGCAAGCTGTACGGGATCGCGCAGGGTCTCCTCGTCGGCCATCGGCAGGTCGGGGAAGTGCGCACGCACGTAGGCGGCGAACAGGCCGTCGGTGAGGGTCTCGCGGCCGTCGGGGTGGTGCAGCGGGGCGCTGCCGATGCCACAGCTCGGCGAACGCGCCTTGAGCACGCAGCCATCGACCGTCGCGAGCAGGGCAGTCTGTCGCCGGCACCAGGCGTGGACCCGAGCCGTGGGGTCGAAACCCGGGTCATCGAGGCCGCGCATGTGCACTGCGCCGGCCTGCTGGTGCAGGGCCACCGGCGGGCGGGGGATGCCCAGCCCGGCGCCCGCCTCGGGACAGAGGGGGATCAGCTCGGCAAAACGCCCGAGGGCCTCGACCAGTTCCGGGGCATGCTTGTGGCCACCGTCGTAGCGCACGGCCTGCCCCAGCAGGCAGGCGCTGAACAGCAGGCGCGGGCGCTCGTCCACGGCGTCACTCGAAGTCGGCCGCCTCGGCCTCCAGGTAGGCGGCGCTGAGCAAGCCGCCCAGTTCGTGCTCGAAACCGGCCCAGTCCTGCCAGGCCGTCAGCTTCGGCAGCAGCTCGGGACGGATCTCGAAATCGGCCTTGCCGTCCTCGTAGCCGGCCTGCACCGTCTCGTAGAGGGTCTTCAGGAAGTCCCGGTATCCCTTGGCCACCTCGGCGCCGCCGCTGGGACCATGACCGGGCACAAACACCGTCGCCCCCAGGGTGAGCGCGCGCTCCAGCGCCGCCACATTGCCGCGGAAGCTGCCGTTCTGCATGCGCAGGATGCGACCGTTGCCGGCATTGTCGCCAAGGTAGACCAGACCTTTCTCCTCGACCAGGATCACGATGTCGGTATCGGTATGTGCCGGCCCCTCGTGCAGGATACGGAAGTGCAGACCGCCGACCGTGATGCGGTCGCCCTCGTCTACCGTACGGGTGGGCAGCACCGCCTCGGTACCGGCCGAGGCCCCCTCGGTGAGGCGCAACATCAGGTCCACCCATTCGGCAGCGGCACCGGCCTTCGCCTCTTCGATCATCTTCGGGTGTGCATAGATCACGGCCTGTGGCCAGGCCTCGACGATGGCCTGATTGCCCAGCCAGTGGTCACCGTGCACATGGGTGTTGAACACCGCCACAACGGGCTTGTCGGTGGTGGCGCGGATCTTGCCGGCCAGCATGCGACCGGCCTGCAGGGTGCCACCCGGATCGACCACCACCACGCCCTGCTCGGTGACCAGGAACGAGGGGTTGTTCATGAAGCCCTGGTTGTCGGCATTGGGCAGTTCACGCGGACCGTGCACCACGTACACCCCGGGCGCGACCCGGTCGAGCGGGTAGTGCGTGCGCAACGGCGGGCCTTCAGCGCCGGCCAGAGCATTGCCCACAAGGGCGAGGAGCAGCAGGACGATTGGGTACATGGTGTTCTCCCTGGTGAAGGTGTTCATCGTGCGGGCACGGCCCGGGGCGCCCCTACCGACCTCCCCGCGAGTGGGAGCCTATGAGGTATTTCCTGAACCTTCTGAACCGCCTGGCGTCTCGTTCGTCCCTTGCGGTTGGCTCAATGCCCCCTCCTGGCTCCCCGCAAGCGGGACGGCGATGGCAACCCCGGCCGCCGACGCCCCGCTCCCTCTCCACCTGCGGGGAGGCAGAGGAGGGGGCCGGGCGCGCCCACGGCACGTCCCTCTCAGGACGCTCGAAACTGCTCCGTATTCCTTTGGCAGACGTCTCAGCGGCGCCGACGCGCACCCACGCGCAGGCGCAGCGCATTGAGTTTGATGAAGCCGGCAGCGTCCTTCTGGTCATAGGCGCCGGCATCATCCTCGAAGGTGGCGATGGACTCGTCGAACAGGCTGTCGCTCTCGGAGCGGCGACCGACCACGCTGACATTACCCTTGTACAGCTTGACACGCACCTCGCCGTTGACCGTCTGCTGGGTCTGGTCGATCAGCGTCTGCAGGGCCTCACGCTCGGGACTCCACCAGTAGCCATTGTAGATGATGCTCGCATAGCGCGGCATCAGCTCGTCCTTGAGGTGCGCGGCCTCGCGATCGAGGGTGAGCGACTCCATGGCGCGATGCGCCTTGAGCATGACGGTGCCTGCCGGGGTCTCGTAGCAGCCACGCGACTTCATGCCCACATAGCGGTTCTCCACGATGTCGTCACGGCCCACGCCATGGCTGCCGGCCACCCGGTTGAGATACGCCATTACCTGCGCCGGACTCATGCGTTCGCCGTCGATGGACACGATATCGCCGCGCTCGAAGCCCAGTACCAGGTACTGCGGCTGGTCGGGGGCCTTTTCGGGGGCCACGGTCCAGCGCCACATGTCTTCCTCGGGCTCAGCCCAGGGATCCTCGAGGATGCCGCCCTCGTAGGAGATGTGCAGCAGGTTGGCGTCCATCGAATAGGGCGACTTCTTGCCCTGCTTGGCATAGTCGATGGGGATGCCGTGCTGCTCGGCATAGGCCATCAGCTTCTCGCGCGAGAGCAGGTCCCACTCGCGCCAGGGCGCGATCACCTTGATGTCGGGATTCAGCGCATAGGCGCCCAGCTCGAAGCGCACCTGGTCGTTGCCCTTGCCGGTGGCACCGTGGGCGATGGCGTCCGCACCGGTCTCGGCAGCGATCTCCACCAGCCGTTTCGCGATCAGCGGACGGGCGATGGAGGTGCCCAGCAGGTACTCGCCCTCGTACACCGCGTTGGCGCGGAACATGGGGAAGACGTAGTCGCGCGCGAACTCCTCGCGCAGGTCCTCGATGTAGATCTCGCGGATGCCCAGCGCCTCGGCCTTGGCGCGCGCCGGCTCCACCTCCTCGCCCTGACCGATGTCAGCGGTGAAGGTCACCACCTCACAGTCGTACACGTCTTGCAGCCACTTGAGGATGATGGAGGTATCCAGTCCGCCGGAATAGGCCAGGACCACCTTCTTGATGTCCGATTGCGCCATGTCTTGCCCCTGCGTGAGAAAGTCGGAATGGGAGAGAAACGCGGGATTATACTGGAAGCGCACCCCGGAGAACCGCATGAAATCCCTCAGGCGCCTGCTGCCCACCCTCCTGATCGCCGCCCTGCTCGGCACCTGGCTGTGGTGGAGCACCCGGCCACAACCGGTGCGGGTCGCCACGGCCGTCGTCGAGCGCAGCCTGGTCGAGCGCACCGTAGCCAACACCCGCGCCGGCACCGTGAAGGCTTGCCGGCGCGCCGGGCTGTCGCCGGCGGCGGGCGGGCAGATCGTGCGTCTGCCGGTGCACGAGGGGCAACGGGTCAAGCAGGGACAGCTGCTGCTCGAGCTGTGGAACAACGATCTGCACGCCCGGCTCGACCTGGCACAACGCAAGACCGAGGCCACCGAGGCCACCGCACGTGCGCGTTGCATCGAGGCCGGACAGGCCGAACGCGAGGCGCAGCGCCTGCATACCCTGCTGGCGCGTCGCCTGGTCTCGGACGAGCGCGCCGACCAGGCACAGAGCCAGGCCCATGCCCGCCACGCCGCCTGCGAGGGCGCGCGCGCCCAGGCCAAGGTGGCGCGCGCGCAGGTCGCCGTAGCCGAGGCCCAGCTGAGCAAGACCCGCCTCACCGCGCCCTTCGACGGCGTGGTGGCACAGATCAACGGTGAGCTGGCGGAATACGTCACCCCCTCGCCGATCGGCATCGCCACCTCGCCGGCCATCGACCTGCTCGACGATCGCTGCTTCTATGTCAGCGCCCCCATCGACGAGGTGGACGTGGGCAAGGTGCACCCGGGCCAGCCGGCGCGCATCACCCTGGACGCCTTCGGCGAGCGCCACTTCGCGGGCCAGGTGCGCCGTGTCGCCGACTATGTGCTCGACCGCGAGAAACAGGCGCGCACCGTGGCGGTGGAGATCACCTTCACCGATGTGCACGACCTGCCCCAGCTGCTGGCCGGTTACTCGGCCGATGTGGAGATCCTGCTCGAGATCCGCCGTGACGTGCTGCGCATTCCCAGTGAGGCCCTGGTCGAGGAGCGTTACGTGTTCGTGCGGCGCGACGACGGCATCCTCGAACGCCGCGAGGTGACTACGGGGGTGGGCAACTGGGACTACACCGAGATCCGCAACGGCCTGAGCGAGGGCGAACGGGTGGTCACCTCGATGGACCGCGAGGGCCTGGCCGACGGCGTGCCGGCGCTGCTGGAGGGCGAACCGCAGTGATGATCGCACTACGCCAGGTGGCGCGTCACTTCCGGGTCGGCGACGAAACGGTGCACGCCCTGGCCGGCATCGACCTGGACATCCCCGCCGGGGACTACCTGTCGGTAATGGGGCCATCCGGCTCGGGCAAGTCCACCCTGCTCAACGTGCTCGGCCTGCTCGACCGGCCGAGCAGCGGCAGCTACCGCCTCGAGGGCAGCGAGACCACCACCCTGTCCGAGGAAGCGCGGGCACGCATCCGTCGCGAACGCATCGGCTTCGTGTTCCAGGCCTTCCACCTGATCGGCCGCCTCAGCGCTGCCGAGAACATCGCCCTGCCCCTGGTGCTGGGGGGCGTGCCGCCGGAGGAGCGCCGGCAGCGCGTGGCCGAGGTGCTGAGCGCGCTGGACCTGGCAGACCGTGCCGATCACCTTCCCGAGCAGCTCTCCGGCGGCCAGCGGCAGCGCGTGGCGATCGGCCGCGCGGTGGTGATGCGCCCGGCCCTGCTGCTGGCCGATGAGCCCACCGGCAACCTCGACCAGCGCGCTGGTGCCGAGGTCATCGCCCTGCTGGAACATCTCAATGCCGAGGGCATCACCCTGGTGGTGGTGACCCACGATGCGGCCATCGGCGAACGCGCGCGCCGCCGCGTGCGCATGCTCGACGGCCGCATCCACAGTGATCATGCGCCCACCTGACCAGTTGCACTTCGCCCTCGACGCCCTGCGCGGTGCACGCACGCGCAGTCTGCTCATGCTGCTGGCGATGAGCATCGGCGTGGCCTCGGTGATCCTGCTCACTGCCCTCGGCGAGGGCGCGCGACGCTACGTGATCGGCCAGTTCGAGCAGCTCGGCACCGACCTGCTGGTGATGCTGCCGGGACGCAACGAGACCACCGGCGGTCCGCCGCCGCTGTTCGGCGAGACCCCGCGCGACCTCAGCCTGGAAGACGCGCTGGCCCTGCGCCGCCATCGCAGCATCCTGCGCATCGCCCCCATCAGCCTGGGCACCGCGCCAGTCTCCTGGCGCAACCGCGAACGCGAGGTGACCATCATCGGCAGCACCCGCGACATCTTCCCGGTACGCCACATCCGCGTGGCACGGGGACGGCCGCTGCCGGCCATCCCGCCGCCACGCCAGCTCAACGTGGTGGTGCTGGGCGCTCGTCTGGCGACCGCGCTGTTCGACCGGCAACGCGCACTGGGCGAGTGGGTGCGCATCGGCGACCGCCGCTTCCGGGTGATCGGCGTGCTCGAGCCGGCGGGCGAGTCGCTGGGGCTGGACCTGGGCGACATGGCGCTGGTGCCGGTGGCCTCGGCCATGCAACTGTTCGACACCGCCTCGCTGTTCCGCATCCTCATCCAGACGCGCGGCAAGGGCGCCATGGCACAGGCGCGTCGCGATGCCCTGTCCACCCTGCGGGCCCGCCACGACGGCGAGGAAGACGTGACCCTGATCAGTCAGGACGCGGTATTGGGCACCTTCGACCGCATCCTCGGCGCCCTGACCTGGACGGTGGCTGGCATCGCCGGCATCAGCCTGGCCGTGGCCGGCATCCTGATCATGAACGTGATGCTGGTCGCGGTCTCCCAGCGGGTGCCCGAGATCGGCCTGCTCAAGGCCCTGGGCAGCCCGGGGCGGCTGGTGCAACGCCTGTTCTTGATCGAGGCCTTGCTGCTGGCTGCACTCGGCGCACTCGGCGGCCTGCTGCTCTCCGGGGCCGGGCTGCTGCTGATGCGCCACCTGTTCCCCGACTTCCCCCTGCAACCGCCGCTGTGGGCACCGCTGGCGGCGGTGGCGGTGGCGCTGGGCTGTGGCCTGCTGTTCGGGGTGCTGCCGGCGCGTCGCGCTGCCCGCCTCGATCCGGTGCAAGCGCTGGCGGGACGCTGAGATGCGCACCGCCGACCTGCTGCGACTGACCGGCGGCGCCATCCGCGCACAGCGCCTGCGCAGCCTGCTCACCGGCCTGGGCATCGCGGTGGGCATCGCCTCGGTGGTGCTGCTGACCGCCATCGGTGAGGGCATCCAGCGCTTCGTGCTCGCGGAATTCACCCAGTTCGGCACCCACCTGCTGGTGGTCACCCCGGGCAAGACCCAGACCTTCGGCCTGTCGGCGGCGGTGATCAGCAGCACCCGCCCGCTCAGCCTGGAAGACGCCCGTGCCATCGAACGCCTGCCGGAGGTACGCGCCGTGGTGCCACTGGTGCAGGGCAATGCCGCGGTGGAATGGCAGGGGCGCAGCCGCCGCGTCTGGGTGTTCGGCAGCGGGCCGGACGTGCCCGAGGTCTGGCGCATCCGCCCGGCCAGCGGCCGCTTCCTGCCGCGCGACGAACCCCGCCATGCCCGGGCCTTCGCAGTGCTGGGTAGCAAGCTGCGGCGCGAACTGTTCGGCAACCACTCGCCGCTGGGCGAGCGGGTGCGTATCGGCGGCGAGACCTACCGCGTGATCGGCGGCATGCAGCCCAAGGGGCAGATGCTGGGCTTCGACCTGGACGACAGCGTCTACATCCCGGTCGGTCGTGCGCTGGCCCTGTTCGACCGCGAGGGCCTGATGGAGATCGACGTGCTCTACCGTGCCGAGGAACCCGTCGCCAAGGTGGTCGAACGCATCCACCAGTTGCTGCTGCAACGCCACGGGCACGAGGACTTCACCCTCACCACCCAGGACCAGATGCTCGAGGTGCTGGGCTCGGTGCTCGACGTGCTGACCCTGGCGGTGGCGGCGCTGGGCGCAATCTCGCTCGCGGTGGGCGCTATCGGCGTGCTCACCATCATGACCATCTCGGTCAACGAACGGGTCGCCGAGATCGGCCTGTTGCGTGCACTGGGTGCCAGTCAGGGACAGGTACTGGGCCTGTTCCTGGGCGAGGCCCTGGTGCTCGGCACGCTCGGCGGCCTGGCCGGCGTCGGCCTGGGACTGGGTGGCGCGCTCATCATCGGCTGGCTGATCCCCGCCCTGCCGGTGCACATCAGCTGGCCCTATGTCGGCCTGTCACTGGGTGTTGCCCTCGGCATCGGCCTGCTCGCCGGGGTCCTGCCCGCGCTGCGCGCCGCCCGCCTCGACCCTGTCGAGGCCCTGCGCGGAGAATGAAGACACCACCGGGAACACACGGTGCGCAACGGCTCTCGCGATGGACTGCATGGGCCTGGTGCTGACCGGCGTCATTGCCGCACCGCGCCGCTTCTGGAATAGTCGGTGACATGCAAGGACATACACAGCCACCACTGATCACCGGCCTGCTCGCGGGCCTGCCCGGAGCGCGCCTGATCGAGACGCACATCTCCTGGGTGATCCTCCATCGCGGACACGCCTGGAAACTGAAGAAGCCGCTGGACCTGGGCTTTCTCGACTTCTCCCGGCTCGACCAGCGCCGCTTCTACTGCGAGGAAGAGATCCGCCTGAACCGTCGCCTGGCCCCGGACATCTATCTCGGGGTGGTGCCGGTGAGCGGCACGCCCGAGTCCCCGCGCTTCGGTGGCGAAGGGCCGATACTGGAGTGGGCGGTGCAGATGCGCGCCTTCGATGCCGACGCCACCCTGGACCGTGCCCCGGAGATTACCTCGGCGCAGATCGACGCCATCGCCGAGCACCTGGCGCGCTTTCACCACGACCTCCCGCCCCCCCCGGAGGACAGCGACTATGGCACGCCCGCCACGGTGCGAGCGCCGGTCGAAGACAATTTCAAGGCCCTGCGCGGGCTCGATCTCCCCCCCAGTTCGCGCGCCCTGCTCGACGTGCTCGAGCCCCGGCTGCAGCGCCTGGGGGAACGCCTGGCACCCCATTTCAGCGCACGCCGCGAGGTCGGCCACATCCGCGAATGCCACGGCGATCTGCACCTGGGCAACATCGCCTGGATGAACGCGGCACCACTGATCTTCGATGCCCTCGAGTTCGACCCGGGGCTGCGTTTCATCGACCCGGTCAACGAACTGGCCTTTCTCGCCATGGACCTGCACTATCGCGGCCAAAGTGCGCTGGCCTGGCGCCTGCTCGACCGCTGGCTGACCTACACCAGTGATCATGCCGGCCTGGCCGCCTGGTCGTACTACCTGGCCTACCGCGCCATGGTGCGCGCCAAGATCGCAGCCATCCGCGCACGCCAGGCAGACGGCGACTTCACCCCCACGCGCGACCTGCTGGCGCTGGCCGATGCCCTCTCACGTCCCGGCCGCCCGGCGCTGGTGCTGATGCATGGCGTCTCCGGTAGCGGAAAGACCCACCTCTCGCAAGCCCTGCTCGAAGACCTGGGCACGGTGCGCCTGCGCTCGGACGTGGAACGCAAGCGCCTGTTTGGGCTGGGGCCACTGGACGACAGCCGCCGCAACGGCACCGACATCTACACTCGCGAGGCCAGCCGCCGCACCCTGACGACCCTGCTGCAGAAGACCGAGGCCCTACTCGATGCCGGGTTGCGTGTGATCGTGGACGCGACCTTTCTCGCGCGAAGCTGGCGCGAGCCCTTCGAGCAACTGGCCGAGGCACGCGGCCTGCCCTGGTGCATCGTCTCTCCGCAGGTACCCGAAACGCTGCTGCGCGAGCGCGTGAGCGCGCGCTACCATCAGGGGAACGACGCCTCCGAGGCCGACCTGGCGGTGCTGAACTCGCAACTGGCAAACCAGGAGCCCCTCGCAGCCGACGAGCTTTCTCACACCGTGCGACCCACGCCGCAAACCCCGCTGCCGGAACTGATCGAACAGGTACGGCAAAGGCTGCGCCCTGCAAGACGGCGCACTGCTGACTGAGCCACGCCGGACGGCATGAAGGATTATCCGTATGAGTTGTCCGGGAAGGCCTGGAACAGTCCACATCCCCTCCCCCATGCAATGGGGGAGGCTGGGAGGGGGCGCCCCCTTCTGACCTCCCCCGCAAGCGGGGGAGGAATTTGTTCGGAGATTTCTCAGGCACCCATCACCGACCGCGAACCCAGACGACCTGCCGCAGCCATGCGAATACTGCGTGGCCTGAAGGCAGGGCTCAGCCGCGATTAGCGCGTTTGCGCTCGTGCTCCTTTAGCAGCTTCTTGCGCAGACGGATGGCCCCCGGGGTGACTTCCACCAGCTCGTCGTCCTCGATGAACTCCAGCGCCATCTCCAGGGTAAGCGGGATGGGCGGGGTGAGCGCGATGGCATCGTCCTTGCCGGAGGCACGGATATTGGTCAGTTGCTTGCCCTTGAGCGGGTTGACCACCAGGTCGTTCTCCCGCGAATGGATACCGATGATCTGGCCCTCGTAGACCTCGTCGCCCGGAGAAGTGAACAAGCGCCCGCGATCCTGCAGGTTGAATAACGCATAGCCCAGCACCTTGCCCTGGCCGTTGGAGATCAGCACCCCATTCTTGCGCTTGGCAATGCCGCCGGACTGCGCCGGACCGTAGTGATCGAACACGTGGTAGATCAGACCGGTACCCGAGGTCATGGTCATGAAGTCGGTCTGGAAGCCGATCAGGCCGCGCGAGGGCACGATGTAGTCCAGACGTACCCGGCCCTTGCCGTCGGGCACCATGTCGCGCAGTTCTCCCTTGCGTTCGCCCAGCGCCTCCATCACCGCGCCCTGGTGCTGTTCCTCGACGTCCACGGTCACCTGCTCGTAGGGCTCACAGACCTCGCCGTCGATCTCGCGGAAGATCACCTCGGGACGCGAGACGGCCAGCTCAAAGCCCTCGCGGCGCATGGTCTCGATCAGCACCGACAGGTGCAGCTCGCCGCGCCCGGAGACCTTGAACTTCTCCGGGTCGGTGCCCTCCTCGACGCGCAGCGCCACGTTGTGGATCAACTCGCGCTCCAGCCGCTCCTTGAGCTGGCGTGAAGTCAGGTACTTGCCCTCACGCCCGGCAAAGGGCGAGCTGTTGACCTGGAAGGTCATGGACACCGTCGGCTCGTCCACGCTCAGCGGCGGCAGCGCCTCGACATGTTCCGGGTCGCACAGGGTGTCGGAGACATTCGGCGCCTCAATGCCGGTGATGGCGATGATGTCCCCGGCACTGGCCTCGGCCACCTCGTGCCGCTCCAGCCCCATGTAACCGTAGACCAGCCCGATCTTGGCCTTGTACGTGGAACCGTCGGGCTTGACCACCGTGACCACCTGGTTGGGTCGCACCGTGCCGTGACTGATGCGGCCGACTGCGATCGCCCCCACGTAGCTGCTGTAATCGAGATTGGAGACCTGCATCTGGAACGGCGCATCCGGGTCCACCGGCGGCGCCGGGCAGTGCTCGACGATGGCCTCGAACAGCGGCGTCATATCGCCCTCGCGCACGCTGTCGTCCAGCGAAGCATAACCGTTGATCGCCGAAGCATAGACGATGGGGAAATCCAACTGCTCGTCCGAGGCGCCCAGGTTGTCGAACAGCTCGAACACCTGGTCGATCACCCAGTCCGGGCGTGCGCCGGGCTTGTCGATCTTGTTCACCACCACGATGGGCCGCAGGCCGTGCTGAAAGGCCTTCTGGGTGACGAAGCGGGTCTGCGGCATGGGGCCTTCCTGGGCATCCACCAGCAACAGCACCGAATCGACCATCGACAGCACCCGCTCGACCTCGCCGCCGAAATCGGCGTGTCCCGGCGTATCGACGATATTGATGCGGTAATCGCCCCAGTTGATCGCGGTGTTCTTGGAGAGGATGGTGATCCCCCGCTCCTTCTCCTGGTCGTTGGAATCCATCACCCGCTCCACCACACCGAAACGCTCGCCGAGCGTGCCGGACTGCTTGAGCAGCTCGTCCACCAGGGTGGTCTTGCCATGGTCGACGTGGGCGATGATGGCGATGTTGCGCAGGTTCTGGATCACGGGGAAATACCGGGGCAGGGAAAGGGGCGCGATTATAGCGGGCGGGGAGCGACGGAGACCAGAAGAAAGCCATATTGTGTTCGCCCAAACCTCTTTGACTACCTCCGCGTCTGGTACGCCCTCACTCCCCGAACCGGGCGAGATACTCGGCCGCATCAGCCTGGCCGACACTGGCGGCGCGTTGCAGCCAGTACCGGGCCTCGGTGCGATCCACCGCACCGCCAAGTCCTTCGGCGAGCATGACGCCGTAGAGAAACTGGGCATCAGCCATATCCTGCGCGGCAGCCCGGCCCATCCAGTGGCGCGCCTCGGCGGAGTCGGTGTGGCCGTCACACCCGGTTACCAGGCAGTGGGCCAGGTTGAACTGGGCCTTGGCCAGTCCCTGTTCGGCGGCGCGGCGATACCAGGTCATGGCCTGCCGCGGGTCGCGTGGGATGCCAGCCAGACCATGGTCGTAGGCCGCACCCAAGTTGAGCTGGGCCCAGGGATCGCCGGCCTTGGCAGCAGAACGCAGTTCCTCGGCGGTGGGCATGCCAGCCGCCAGCGCACCGACGATTAACCCAGCGCCGAAGACAAGAATCGTGACCCGTGTCAAGGTCGGATGCTTGACGCTCATACCCCCCGAACCTGTGGATAACTCTGTGGAAGAATCTACGGAGACTTGTTGATCAACGCAAGATCGATCGCTTCAGGCTCAGCACAAGAAGAAAAATACTTGTATAGACAATTGGTTACGAGTGGTTCAGAACGAGAGACTTGCAAAATCCGAGCTAATTGGCGCCGATTGAGGCCTGGAAGTGTTGTGCATAAGTGACATGAGCTGGTGGAAGTCGCGGCTGGAGGCGCCTGCGGCTCAGGTCAACGATAAGAGGTGCTGGGGGGACAGACAGATAATTGTGCCCGTTCTGGTTTCCTCCGCAGACGCGGGAAGGAGCCCTGCACCGAACAGGAGCAGGGCGTGTTGCGCTCGCCAAACCGCCTATGCCGACAACCGCGGCCGCGTATCGGGCTATACCCGAAACGACCCCACCAGTCCGCGCAGCCGAGCGGCGATGTCGTGCAGAGCGCCAATGCCTTCGTCGAGTTCGGCCGCTCCATCGCTGGTGCGCTGGGCCACACCGCTGATGGTGACCACGTTTTCGCGTATGTGTTCGACCGATTCAACCTGTTGACCGGCAGCCCCCGCGATGCGGTTGATGAGCTGGTCAATCTGTTCGACCTGCTCGTTGATCTGGCGCAACGCCTCGCTGGTGGCGCGTGCCTGCCCTACCGTCTCCTGGGCTCGCCCGGTACTGGCGCGCATGACCTCGGCGGCGTTGCGTGCTGCCTCTTGCAGGCGCTCGATCATCGACTGGATGTCCTGGGTAGACTCCTGGGTACGGCTAGCCAAGGTGCGCACCTCGTCGGCCACCACCGCGAAGCCGCGCCCCTGCTCACCCGCGCGTGCCGCCTCGATGGCGGCATTGAGCGCCAGCAGGTTGGTCTGTTCGGCAATGCCGCGGATCACGTCCAGCACCCCGCCGATGCTCTCGCTGTCCTGTTCCAGCCCCTGCATCACCCCGGCGGCCCGTTCCACGTCAGCCGCCAGGCGGTCCATAGCGGCCTGAGTGTCCTGCAAGATAGCATCACTCTCGCCTGCGGCGGCCCGTGCCGCGCGCGAGGCCCGCTTGCCCTGATCGACCATCTCCAGCACATTGCGCGCGGCATCCGACAGCTCGCTGGTGGAGGCGGCCACGCCATCGGTCTGACGCTGCTGTTCCACCGTTCCCTCGCGCGCCGCCTCGCTCACCCGCGCCATGTGCCCTGCGGCCTGCGAAAGCTGATCGACCGCCTCGGCCACCGCCATCACGGTGCCGCGAATCTTGCCGAGGAAACGGTTGAAGGCATCGGCCAGGCGCGCGATCTCATCATGGCCGCGCAAGTCCAGCTCGCGGGTGAGATCCCCCTCGCCCTCGGCGATGTCCTGCATGGCAGCGACCGCGCGTTCCAGCTTGCTGCGGATCGAGCGGGTCAGCATCCAACCCAGCACGCCGACCAGCAAGGTACCGGACACCGAGATCACCAGCATCATGTCACGCGCCGAGCCCACATCGGTAGCCAGACGCTCGCTCTCCGAACGGGTACGCTCAACTAAGCCGTCGAGCAGGTCCTGCAGGCGCGCAGACAACTTGGCCGCCAGCGGCCCCAGCTCGGTACGTACCAGATGCACATCCCGATAGGCTTGATTGCCCGAATGCAGGGCCAACACCTCATCGAGCGCGCTCACATAGGCCTCGCGTGCTGCCAGCAAGCGTTCGAAGGCGTCAGCCTGCTCGAAGGTAAGCATGTCCTCTGCGGCCCGAAGCCTGTCGAGCGCGACCTGATTCTGTTCAAGGTACATCTTCAGGTTCTCCAGGAATGCCATGGTGCGATTGGCCAGATAGCCACGCAGCGCGTTGACAACCTCGCCCCAGGTGCTGCGCACTTCGTGTATGGCGTTGAGCACCACCAGGCGCCCCTGGATATCGCCGGTGGGCACTTCACTTTCCGCCAACACCCACTGGCCGGGTGACTTCTCGACAAAAGACGGACGCCAGCTTGCCATCTCCTCGACCAGTTCGCTGTCCACTTCCTGTTCCGAGGCCAGCATCTCCGAGAGGGTTTGCAAGACGATCATGTGCTGCGGACTGAGGCGCTCGCTGGCCATCGCCAGCGCCGGCATGTTGGCTGCATCCGAGGCAGTCAGGGCCACGATACGGGGCTCGAAGGCCTGGAAGCGGCGGATGAGATCGGCAATCTCCTTCTGGTGCCCAGGCTCACTGCCAACCCTCTGCAAGGCCGTCTCCAGCGCCGCGAGACGCATGTCGAGTGCCTGGTTGGCCTGGCGATAGCGCTCAAGATAGGTCGGCTCGCGGACTTTCAGATACAGCCCCAGGGCGGCATTGGCCTGATACACCTGGCGCACCAGGTCCTGGGCGGCCGTAGCAGCCGGCTGGATGTGGTTGACCACCTCATTCACGCGCCGCTCGGTAGCCTGCAATCCATTGAGCCCAACCAGCGATACACCGACCACCAGGGCCAGCATAAACCCGAAGGCAATGTGCAAGCTGTGGCTGATCGACAGCCGGGAAAACAACCTGTCCATACCTCACTCCTATCCGCCCCTGGAGATCGAGCGGGACGACCGATGACTGTAGCGAGGTTAACGGCAGGAAGGACGGGGGCTTTAGGAGCTGCCTGCAGGACGGTAAGTCGTGCCTTTCGAGCCGGTGAGATCCCAGGAGAAAGTGCAGTCGAGTTCGGAGAGCACGGCGATCATGCCACCCTCACCACCTTCGAGGATGATCGACAGCGGCGAGCGCCGACCAAAGCGACGGTGGGCCTGCTTGATCCAGCGGCCGGACATGCGCGGATTGCGCGGATAGGTGGTACGCAGGGCGTCGGCAATGCGCAACAGGTAGCTGGCGCGGCGCAGCACATCGGCATCGTCGGGCAGCACATCCTTGCCGTCGCGGTATTTCTGGAAAGCGCGCGCGCGCACATTCGAGGGCAGCAACAGCAAGGCCTGCATCTGCTGGGTGTTCAGCTCCCAGGCATCCATCAGGCGCATTACCGCCTGTGTGATCTGCACCAGGGCCTCGCGCTTGTCCTCTGCGGCTTGCTTGTCGTCACTCATCTCTGCTGTCCTCGTGCCGGCGACCGACCGGGCACTATTGCTGATTTTAGTCCTTAATAGTTGACCATTTTACTTGGATTCACGGAAAAATCCATCGGAATCGCCCACAGCTCACCCGGCAGCCGCCCGGTCCCCTATAATCAGCGCCTGTCCGATCTGCGGGGAGCACCATGAACGCCCTTTTCGAAACCGACCTGCCCGAGCTGGAACTGCTGCACCGCGGCAAGGTGCGCGACATCTACGCCATCGACGAGCAGCGCATGCTGATCGTCACCACCGACCGCCTGTCGGCCTTCGACGTGGTGCTGCCGCAGCCCATCCCCGGCAAGGGCGAAGTGCTGACCCGGGTGGCAAAGTTCTGGTTCCGGCGTACCCAGCCCCTGGTCCCCAACCACCTGCTGGACGACGAGCTGGCCGAGGTGATCCCCGACGCGGCCACCCGCGAGCGCCTGGGTGATCGCGCCATGATCGTGCGCCGGCTGCGCCCACTGCCGGTCGAGGCCATCGTGCGCGGCTACCTGATCGGCTCGGGCTGGAAGGACTACCAGGCCACGGGAAAGGTCTGTGGCATCGAACTCCCCTCCGGCCTGCAACTGGCCGACCGCCTGCCGGAGGCCATCTACACCCCGTCCACCAAGGCGGCGGTAGGCGAGCACGACGAGAACATCGACTTCGCCGCCACGGTGGATCTACTGGGGCACGAACTGGCCGAGCAGGTGCGCGAGACCAGCCTGCGCCTCTACAACGAGGCCGCGGCCTACGCCCGCGAGCGCGGCATCATCATCGCCGACACCAAGTTCGAATTCGGCCTGGACGAGGACGGCCGCTTGCACCTGATCGACGAAGTGCTCACTCCCGACTCCTCGCGCTTCTGGCCCGCCGACCAGTACCGTCCGGGCATCAGTCCGCCCAGCTTCGACAAACAGTTCGTGCGCGACTATCTCGAGACGCTCGACTGGGACAAGACCCCGCCCGGCCCCGAACTGCCTGCCGAGATCATCGAGCGCACCGCCGAGAAATACCGCGAGGCCGAGCGCCTGCTCACCGGCGCCTGAACCATGGCCCGGCCGCCGCGCATCACGCTCTACAGTACCCGCCGCTGTCCGCACTGCCGGCAGCTCAAGACCTGGCTGCAACAGCGCGGGCTGCGCTTCCAGGAATTCGACATCGAGAGCAATCGCCGCGCCTTCAAGGCATTCCAGCGCCTGGGCGCGCGTAGCGTGCCGGTGCTGCTGGTCGGTGAACAACGCATCGACGGCTTCGACCGCCAGCGCCTGCAACGGCTGCTCGGATGAGCCATCCCTACGACCGTCTCTCGCCCGACCGGGTTCTGGATGCCATCGAAAGCGCAGGCTTTCTGCCCAGCGGACACGTGCTGGCGCTGGGCAGCTACGAAAACCGCGTCTATCAGGTCGGCATCGAGGACAGTCCGCCGCTGATCGCCAAGTTTTACCGCCCCGAGCGCTGGGACGAGCCGACCCTCCTCGAAGAACACGCCTTCAGCAGCGAACTGGCCGCCGCCGAGATCCCGGTGATCGCCCCGCTGACACGGGCCGGCCGTACCCTGTTCGAGCACGCGGGCTTCCGCTTCGCGCTGTTTCCGCGCCAGGGCGGTCGCGCACCCGAACCGGGTGACCTCGAACAGCTCGAGTGGATCGGCCGCTTCCTCGGCCGCATCCACCAAGCCGGCAGCACCCACCCTTTCCGGCATCGCCCGACGCTCGATGTACACCGCTACGGTCATGCCGCGCGCGCGGCGGTGCTCGAAAGCCCGCTGCTGCCCAACGCATTCCGCGAGCGCTACGCCGGGCTGAGTCAGGCCCTGCTGAAAACGATAGACGCGGCCTTCCAGGAGATCGAACCGGCAACAGTGCGCCTGCACGGCGACTGCCATCACGGCAACATCCTGTGGACCGATAGCGGCCCGCATTTCGTCGACCTGGACGATTGCTGCCAGGGCCCGGCCATGCAGGACCTGTGGATGCTGCTGCACGGCGACCGCCACGAGATGACACTACAACTCGATGCCCTGCTCGAAGGCTATCGGATGTTCCGCGACTTCGACCTGCGCGAACTGGCGCTGATCGAGCCCCTGCGTAGCCTGCGCCTGATCCACTACACCGGCTGGCTGTGCCGCCGCTGGGACGACCCTGCCTTCCCCCGCGCCTTCCCCTGGCTGGCCGAAGCCAACTGGTGGGAAGGCCATCTCAACGACCTGGAACAGCAAGGCCTGCGGATGCAGGAGCCGTCGTTGCGGCTGTTCTGAAGCGGCAGACAAACCGCCTCCACCCCACTGCAGGCCACGAAAAAGGGGCGCCAAGGCGCCCCTTTCCGGTTCGACAGCCGAAGAAGATCAGTTGACCTTCGGGTCCAGCTCGCCACTCTGGTAGCGCTTGACCATGTCCTCCAGGGAGATCGGCTTGATCTTGGAGGCATTGCCGGCGGCACCGAAGGCTTCGTAGCGAGCCTTGCAGATGTCCTTCATGGCAGCAGTGGCCGCGGCGAGGAACTTGCGCGGGTCGAAGTTGGAGGGGTTCTCCTTGAGGTGCTTGCGGATGGCGCCAGTGGAGGCCATGCGCAGGTCGGTGTCGATGTTGACCTTGCGCACGCCGTGCTTGATGCCCTCGGCGATCTCCTCGACCGGCACACCATAGGTCTCGCCCATGTCACCACCGTACTCGTTGATGATCTTCAGCCACTCCTGCGGCACCGAGGAGGAACCGTGCATCACCAGGTGAGTATCGGGGATGCGCGCGTGGATCTCCTTGATGCGGTCGATGGCGAGGATGTCGCCCGTCGGCGGACGGGTGAACTTGTAGGCGCCGTGCGAGGTGCCGATGGCGATGGCCAGGGCGTCCACGCCGGTCTTCTTGACGAAGTCAGCAGCCTCTTCGGGGTCGGTCAGCAGCTGGCTGTGATCCAGCTTGCCTTCGGCACCGATACCGTCTTCCTCGCCAGCCATGCCGGTCTCCAGCGAACCCAGGCAGCCCAGCTCACCCTCGACGGAGACACCACCAGCGTGCGCCATCTCGACCACGGTGCGGGTGACATCGACGTTGTACTCGTAGGTGGTCGGGGTCTTGCCGTCTTCCCCCAGAGAGCCGTCCATCATCACCGAGGAGAAGCCCAGCTGGATGGAACGCAGGCAGACCGCGGGAGAGGTGCCGTGGTCCTGGTGCACGCACACCGGGATGTCCGGCCACTCTTCGATGGCGGCCTGCATGAGGTGACGCAGGAAGGGGGCGCCGGCATAGCTGCGAGCACCGGCAGAAGCCTGCACGATCACCGGGGCGTCGGTCTCGGCCGCCGCTTCCATGATGGCGCGCATCTGCTCGAGGTTGTTGACGTTGAAGGCCGGGATGCCGTAGCCGTATTCGGCGGCATGATCCAGCAGCTGACGAAGGGAAATCAGTGCCATCTGTTTGCTCCTCTCTCTTGATTCACGTTTGAAGTCGTTGTTCGCATCACTTGGTGATGATGTGTTCGCCCACGCGGATGATCTTCATCACGTTGGTACCACCGGCCACGCCGTTGAGATCGCCCTTGGTGATGATGACCAGATCGTCGTCGCGTACCGCGCCCCGGCGTTGCAACTCCTCGATGACCTCGGTGTTGGCCTGCTGTGAGTCGATGCCCGCGGCAAGCTCGAAGCTTACCGGGTAGACGCCACGGAATATCGTGACTCGGCGCCGGGTTGAAACCCGGTTGGTCAGCGCGTAGATCGGGATACCCGAAGAGATGCGCGACATCCACTGGGGCGTGGAACCCGATTCAGTCAGGCAGGCGATAGCCGCTACGCCCAGGTGGTTGGCGGTGTACATGGTGGCCATGGCGATGGCCTCGTCGATACGTCCAAACACCGAGTGCAGGCGGTGGTCGGACTTGCGCGCCTTGGACTGCTTCTCGGCCTCCTTGCACACCCGGTCCATGGCCTCAACGGCCTTCACCGGGTACTTGCCGGCGGCAGTCTCGGCCGAGAGCATCACCGCGTCGGTGCCGTCGAGTACGGCGTTGGCCACGTCGAACACCTCAGCGCGGGTCGGGATGGGGTTCTGGATCATGGACTCCATCATTTGCGTGGCGGTAATTACCACACAGTTCATGGAGCGGGCCTTGTGGATGAGTTCCTTCTGTACCGCGGGCAGCTCGGCGTCGCCGATCTCTACCCCCAGGTCACCGCGGGCCACCATGATGACATCGGAGGCGTCGATGATGTCGTCGATGTTGTCCAGGGCCTCTGCGCGCTCGATCTTGGCCACCACACCGCCATGCCCCCCGGCGTCACGCAGCAGGTTGCGCGCGATCTGCACGTCGTCGGCCGAACGCACGAAGGAGACCGCGATGTAATCGGCCTCGATGCGCGCCGCGAAGAGGATGTCTTTCTTGTCCTTTTCGGTGAGCGCGGGCGCAGACAGGCCACCACCCTGCTTGTTGATGCCCTTGTTATTGGACAGGGTGCCACCAATCACTACCTTGCAGCGGATCTCGGTGCCGACCACCTCCTCGACCCAGAGCACGATCATGCCATCGTTGAGCAGCAGGGTATCGCCGCGTGCGCATTCCTCGTGCAGGGTGGGATAGGTCACGCCCACCCGCTCCTGGTTGCCGGCATTCTCGTCCCAGGCGGTGTCCAGGATGAAGCGGTCACCCGGCTGGAGTTCGATCTTGCCGTCGGTGAAGCGGCCGATGCGGATCTTGGGACCTTGCAGGTCCACCAGCACGCCGACCTGGCGACCGCTGGCGCGCGCCCGGTTGCGCACCAGCTCGGAACGTCGCTCGTGTTCCTCATAGCTGCCGTGCGACATGTTCAGCCGCACCACGTCCACGCCGGCGGCGATCAGCTCATCCAGCACCTTGGGGTCGTCGGTAGCCGGCCCCATCGTGGCCACAATCTTGGTTCTTCTCTGCATGCTCTCTCGTCTGTCGGTAGCGTCCTGGCAACGCCCTGAGCGGAATGCTCGGCGGCGTCTCGATATAGCCGGGGCAGCCCGCAGGCTGCCCCCTGTACGATCACTTGCCGAGCTTCTGCGCGGCCTCTTCCAGCATGGCCACGGCCGGCAAGGTCTTGCCCTCCAGATATTCCAGGAAGGCTCCGCCGGCCGTCGAGATATACGAGATCTTGTCGTAGATGCCGTACTTCTGGATAGCCGCGATGGTGTCGCCACCACCCGCCAGGCTGAAGCCCTTGGCCTCGGCGATCGCCAGCGAAATGGTCTTGGTGCCTTCTCCGAACTGGTCGAACTCGAACACGCCCACAGGTCCGTTCCAGACGATGGTGCCGGCCTCGGCGATGATGTCAGCCAGCACCTTGGCCGAGTCGGGGCCAATGTCGAAGATCATGTCGTCATCGGCGACCTGCTCCACGGACTTGAGGGTGGCCTCGGCGTCTTCGGAGAATTCCTTGCCGCACACCACGTCGGTGGGAATCGGGATGTTGGCGCCACGCGCCTTCATCTTCTCCATCAGCGCCTTGGCAGTGTCCACCAGATCGTCCTCGCACAGCGACTTGCCCACGTTGTAGCCGGCCGCCTTGATGAAGGTGTTGGCGATGCCGCCACCGACCACCAGCTGGTCGACCTTCTCGGACAGGGCCTCGAGCACGGTCAGCTTGGTGGAGACCTTGGAACCACCAACGATGGCGACCATCGGACGCGCCGGCTCGGCCAGGGCCTTGGCCAGGGCATCGAGTTCCTCGGCCAGCAGCAGGCCGGCGCAGGCCACCGGCGCGAACTTGCCGACGCCGTGGGTGGAGGCCTGAGCGCGGTGCGCGGTGCCGAAGGCGTCCATCACGAAGATGTCGCACAGGGCGGCGTACTTGCAGGCCAGCGCCTCGTCGTCCTTCTTCTCGCCGGCGTTGAAGCGCACGTTCTCGAGCAACACCAGCTCGCCCTCGCCGACCTCGAAGCCGCCGTCGAGGTAGTCCTTGATCAGCGGCACCTCTCGGCCCAGCTTTTCACCCAGATCAGCGGCGATGGGCGCCAGGGAGTTGTCCTCGTCCCACTTGCCCTCCTCGGGACGGCCACGGTGCGACATGACCATCACGCGGGCGCCGGCCTCCATGCAGTGCTTGATGGTGGGCAGGGACGCCGCGATGCGCGCATCGGAGGTCACCTTGCCGTCCTTTACGGGTACGTTGAGGTCGGCGCGGATCAGCACGCGCTTGCCGGCGAGATCGAGATCGGTCAGCTTGATGAAAGCCATGTTGAACTCCCTGATATGTTCAAGATGTTTGTGAAGGAACCTCTGAAAAAGCGCATTTTTCTCCTCCACCGCAAGTGAGGAAGAGACTTGTTCGGAGGTTCCTGAAGAACCTTCGGGACAAGTCACCCTGTCCGGAAGACTCTCCGGGAACGACCGGCCGCCGGGTCGTCCCGACGGCCGGACCTTCACGGCATCAGTTGTTGGCGACGTGCCGCGCGAAACGCAGCATGTTGCAGGTGTAGCCGTACTCGTTGTCGTACCAGGAGACGACCTTCACGAAGGTGTCGTCCAGGGCAATGCCGGCGCCGGCATCGAAGATCGACGAATAGCCGCAGCCACGGAAGTCGGTGGAAACCACCTTTTCGTCGGTGTAGCTCAGGGTGTCGCCGATGCCCGGGGTCTGCGAGGCCTCTTTCATGGCAGCGCAGATGTCGTCATAGCTGGCGGGCTTCTCGAGTTCCACGGTCAGGTCCACCACCGAGACGTCGGAGGTGGGCACGCGGAAGGCCATGCCGGTCAGCTTGCCGTTCAGTTCGGGCAACACCACGCCCACGGCCTTGGCGGCACCGGTGGAGGACGGGATGATGTTCTCCAGGATACCGCGACCGCCGCGCCAGTCCTTCATGGAGGGGCCGTCCACGGTCTTCTGAGTGGCGGTGGCAGCGTGCACGGTGGACATCAGGCCACGCTTGATGCCCCACTTGTCGTGCAGCACCTTGGCCACCGGGGCCAGGCAGTTGGTGGTGCAGGAAGCGGCCGAGACGATCTTCTGGCCGGCATAGGTCTCGTGGTTGACGCCATAGACGAACATCGGGGTGCCGTCCTTGGAGGGCGCGGACATGATCACCTTGGGTGCGCCGGCATCGATGTGCTTCTGGCAGGTCTCTTCGGTGAGGAAGAAGCCGGTGCACTCGAGCACCAGATCCACACCGATGTCGCTCCAGGCCAGGTTGGCCGGATCGCGCTCGGCGGTCAGGCGGATGGTCTTGCCGTTGACCACCAGGTTGCCCCCCTCAGCCTTCACGTCGCCCTTGAAGTTGCCGTGCACCGAGTCGTACTTGAGCATGTACGCCAGGTAGTCGGCGTCCAACAGGTCATTGATGCCGACCACTTCCAGGTCGTCGGCGAAGTCCTGGGCGATTGCGCGGAAGGCCATGCGGCCGATGCGGCCGAAGCCGTTGATACCTACTTTGATCGTCATGTCGTCAACTCCTCAACTTGGGATTTCGATTTCTGGTTGAAAGTCCGGGGCGGCCGGCCCAATGTCGCGACCGCCCGAATACCGTCAGCCGCAGACCTCGTCGATGGCCTTGAGCACGTTCTCCACGGTAAATCCGAACTCCTTGAACAGCTCACCGGCCGGCGCAGACTCGCCGAAGGTGTCGATGCCCAGGATGCGTCCGTTGCAGCCAGCGTATTTCCACCACCCCTCGGTTGCAGCGGCCTCGACCACCACGCGGTTCTGCACCGAGGAGGGCAGCACCGACTCGCGGTAGTCGGCATCCTGCTGCTCGAACACGTTGGTCGAGGGCATGGACACCACCCGCACCTTCTTGTCGGAGGCCTCGGCGGCCTTCACAGCCAGGTCCACCTCGGAGCCGGTGGCGATCACGATGCAGTCCGGGGTGCCGTCGCAGTCACGCAGCACATAGCCGCCGCGTGCGATGTTGGCAATCTGCTCGGGGGTGCGTTGCTGGAAGGGCAGCCCCTGGCGCGAGAACACCAGGCTGGTCGGCCCGTCCTTGTACTCGATGGCGGCACGCCAGGCCACCGCGCTCTCCACGGTGTCACAGGGACGCCAGGTGTTCATGCGCGGCACCATGCGCAGGGTCGGGATCTGCTCCACCGGCTGGTGAGTGGGACCGTCCTCGCCCAGACCGATCGAATCGTGGGTGAACACGAAAATGGAGCGAATCTTCATCAGCGCCGCCATGCGGATGGCGTTGCGCGCGTATTCCGAGAACATCAGGAAGGTGGCGCCGAAGGGAATCCAGCCGCCATGCAGGGCAATACCGTTCATGATCGCCGCCATGCCAAACTCGCGCACGCCATAGTTGACGTAGTTCGCATGCGGGTTGTCCTTGCGCATCGGGCGATGGCCGGACCACTCGGTGAGGTTGGAGCAGCCCAGGTCTGCCGAACCGCCGAACAGCTCGGGCAGGGCCGCGGCATAGGCCTCGATGGAGGCCAGCGAGGCCTGGCGGGTAGCCTTGTTTTCCTGTTTTTCGTTGCACTCGGCGATGAAGGCATCGGCCTTCTGCTCCCAGTCGGCGGGCAGTTCGCCGGCCATGCGACGCTTGAACTCGGCGGCCAGCTCGGGATAGGCCGCCTCGTAGGCCTTGAACTTTTCTTCCCAGGCGGACTGTGCAGCCTTGCCCTTCTCGCGCGCATCCCAGCCCTTGTAGATTTCCTCGGGGATCTCGAAGGGACCGTATTTCCAGCCCAGGGCCTCCTTGGTCAGGGCCACCTCGTCCTCGCCCAGCGGCGCGCCGTGACAGGCATGCGAACCGGCCTTGTTGGGCGAGCCGTAGCCGATGGTGGTCTTGCAGCAGATCATCGAGGGCTTGTCGGTAACCGCCTTGGCCTCCTCGATGGCCTTGTTGACTGCCTCTGCGTCGTGGCCGTCCACATCGCGCACCACGTGCCAGCCGTAGGCCTCGAAGCGCCCCGGGGTGTCGTCGGCAAACCAGCCCTCTACGTGACCGTCGATGGAGATGCCGTTGTCATCCCAGAAGCAGATCAGCTTGCCCAACCCCAGGGTGCCGGCCAGCGAGCAGGCCTCGTGGGAGATGCCTTCCATCAGGCAGCCATCGCCGAGGAACACATAGGTGTGATGATCGACGATCTCGTGACCCTCGCGGTTGAATTCGGCCGCCAGGGCACGCTCGGCGATCGCCATGCCCACGGCATTGGTAATGCCCTGGCCCAGCGGACCGGTGGTGGTCTCCACGCCCGGCGCATAACCGTACTCGGGGTGACCGGGGGTCCTGGAATGCAGCTGGCGGAAGTTCTTCAGATCCTCGATGCTCAGGTCGTAGCCGGTCAGGTGCAGCAGCGAGTAGATCAACATGGAACCGTGACCATTGGACAGCACGAAGCGGTCACGATCCGGCCACTGCGGATCGTTGGGGTTGTGCTTCATGTGGTCGTTCCACAGCACCTCGGCGATGTCGGCCATGCCCATGGGTGCGCCGGGGTGTCCGGAATTGGCCTTTTGAACGGCGTCCATACTCAACGCGCGGATGGCGTTAGCGAGTTCTCTGCGTGAGGACATGGGTCTCTCCTGTCAAAGACGAAAAAATCTGCCCCGGCGCGGAGAGCGCCGAGGATTGGAAAATTCAATTGTCGTCGCGCAACGGCCTTCCGCGTTGGTCTCGAAGCGCCGTGGAAACAGCAGCAGGCCTGCGAGCGCAAAATGGTGCGGTATTCTCGCTCAGGTGGGGCTGGCGGGGCAAGGTACGGATTCCGCGAATATTCCAATGCACCTATAAAGGGCTGGGCACTCTACCATCCCGGCAACCATCAAGCATTTGATTTTTCGAGACTTGAGCCTGGAAAACGGCGACTCACTCGTCTCGCCACTTGATCGAGCAACCCATGCTGGGGATCTGTTCGGTCGGCCCTTTGCCAGTGAGCGCCACCTGCTTCATCGCCTCGAACAGATCGCGGCGCACGTCTGGCGGCGCAGCCTCCTTGCGACTGGCATCCAACCGCCCCCGGTATTGCAGCTCGCGGTTCGCGTTGTAGCCGAAGAAGTCCGGGGTACACACCGCACCATAGGCCTTGGCAACTTCCTGGGTTTCGTCGAGCAGATAGGGGAAGGGAAAGTCCATGCGCTCGGCGATAGCCTTCATGTTCTCGAAGGAATCCTCCTCGTAGAGCGAAGGATCGTTGGACATGATGGCCACGCTGCCGATGCCGTAGGCCTGCAGTTCGCGCGCATCACGCACGATGCGGTCCAGCACAGCCTTTACATAAGGACAGTGATTGCAGATGAACATCACCAGCACACCCTTCTCGCCCATGCAGTCATCGAGCGTCCATTCGCGCCCGTCCACACCGGGCAGGCGGAAATCCACCGCGGGCTTGCCAAATTCACATACCGGGGTCTGCAGGGAAACCATCTACCACCTCGCTCTCGTTTCGTTCAGGTTGGTCATGAATCGGCCGCATTCTTCCAGATGCCCCCCCGCCCCACAACAAGTGCTAAAATCGCGCGCTTGGCAATTTGCGTGACACAGCTACAGGGACTCGAACCATGGCCAACGAATTCATCTTCACCTCCGAATCGGTCTCCGAAGGGCATCCCGACAAGATGGCCGATCAGGTATCGGATGCGATCCTGGACGCCATCCTCGCCGAGGACCCGCATGCGCGCGTGGCCTGCGAGACCCTGTTCAAGACGGGCATGTGCCTGATCGCCGGTGAGATCACCACCACCGCCAAACCCGATTACGAGCGCATCATCCGCGAGACCATCCGCGACATCGGCTACACCAGTTCGGAAATGGGCTTCGACTGGGAGACCTGCGCGGTGATGACCGCGCTCGGCGTGCAGTCGCCCGACATCAACCAGGGCGTGGACCGCGAACGCCCCGAGGATCAAGGCGCCGGCGACCAGGGCCTCATGTTCGGCTATGCCACCAACGAGACCGCGGAGCTGATGCCCGCCCCCATTCTCTACGCGCATCGTCTGGTACGGCGTCAAGCCGAGGTGCGCAAGAGTGGCGAGCTCGACTGGCTGCGCCCCGACGCCAAGAGTCAGGTCAGCTTCCACTACAAGGACGGCAAGCCGGTATCCATTGATGCCGTGGTGCTCTCCACCCAGCATGCAGACACCATCGGCCAGGCTGCCCTGCGTGACGCGGTGATGGACGTGATCATCAAGCCCGTGCTCGACCCCACCGGCCTGCTCACCGCGGACACCAAGATCCACATCAACCCCACCGGCAACTTCGTGATCGGCGGCCCCATGGGTGATGCCGGACTGACCGGGCGCAAGATCATCGTCGACACTTACGGCGGCTCGGCGCGCCACGGCGGTGGCGCCTTCTCCGGCAAGGACCCCTCCAAGGTGGACCGCTCGGCCGCCTACGCCGGTCGCTATGTCGCCAAGAACATCGTCGCCGCCGGCCTGGCAGAACGCTGCGAGATCCAGGTCTCCTACGCCATTGGCGTGGCCGAGCCCACCTCCATCATGGTCGAGACCTTCGGCACCGGCCAGATCCCGGACGAGCGGATCGTGGAACTGGTACGCGAGCACTTCGACCTGCGCCCCTACGGCATCCTGCGCATGCTCGATCTGCTCAACGCCGATCGCATCAAGTACCGCAAGACCGCCGCCTACGGCCACTTCGGCCGCGAGGGCGAAGGCTTCACCTGGGAAGAGACCGACAAGGCCGAGGCCCTGCGCTCCGCCGCGGGCTGACCGGAGTGAGAGGTCGCATTATGCGAAAGGTGCCAGGGGAAACCTGCGGCACAGGGAATGTGGGCTGAAGTCCGACCTGCGGCACCCGCTATCAGTGCGGGCCGCAGGCCCGGCCTCGCCCTGACACCATACGACTACTGCGGCATCCCTCAGAGCCCGCCCTGCCCCTCTGCCACCGGCGGCAACACCGTCTCGCGGTAGGCATGCCAGCTCGCGTGCCCCAGCAAGGGCAGCACCAGTGCCAGGCCCAGCAGGGCAGTGGCGAATCCCAGCAGCATCAGCAACACGATCAGGGCAGCCCACAGCAACATCGGCCCCTTGTTCTTGCGCACCGCGTTGATACTGGTGAGTGCGGCGGTGATGGCGTCGGTATCACGGTCGAGCATCATCGGTAGCGAGACCACGCTGATCGAGAACACCAGCCCCGCGAAGATCGAGCCCACGGCACTGCCGATGGCCAGGAACTGCACCACGCCCAGCCAGCCGGACTCCTCGTCGATGGGTGCAAAGATGTTGACCATCGTCGCGGCGCGCGCCCAGATCAGCAACACCAACAGCAGCACGATGGCGAACAGCAGCTCATTGCGCAGGTGATGGCGGCTCTCGCGCAGGCACACCCCCAGGCGCGGCACCCGCCCCTGCTCAAGCTGGCGGCTGATGGAATACAGCCCGAAAGCCAGCAGGGGGCCGGCCAGGATGAAAGCCAGTACCAATGAAAACAGGACCACGATGCCCTCGCCTCCCCACACCAGCCAGCTGATCAGGTCGAAGAAGATCACCAGTGAAAAGCCGTACACCAGGCTGGGGCCGGGGGCCTGCTTCAGATCCTGCCAGCCCAGGCGCAACCAGCGTAGCGGCGCACCCATGTCCAAGGTCCGGATGGGATGAGGCAGCGGCTCGAGCGGTCGCTCTCCATCGCCACGCTTGACGACGTGCGTCTCGGACATCGCGCTCTCCTCACGCTCGAAGCGCCCCTCTGCTGGAGGCTGTTGTCAACTATAGACCATCGGGCGCGAGCAACTGGCAAGCCGCCCCGGAATCCGGGTAGAATCCGCCACCTGCCGCTCAAGACGGGCCACGGCCGGCCGACACAGAGGGGCGGCAGGCAGACAACGCCGATCCGAGGAGCGCTGCAACCCGCCAGGGCCAGGCTCGGATCCGCCACAGACGATGTTTCCAACGGCGCTCACTCGATGTTTTGACTTCAGGAGTGGAACCATGAGTGAGTTCACCGACTACAAGGTCGCCGACCTGTCCCTGGCCGAATGGGGCCGCAAGGAAATCGCTATCGCCGAGACCGAGATGCCGGGCCTGATGGCCCTGCGCGAGAAGTACGGTCGCGACAAGCCGCTAGCCGGCGCGCGCATCACCGGCTCGCTGCACATGACCATCCAGACCGCGGTGCTGATCGAGACTCTGGTGGAGCTTGGTGCCCAGGTGCGCTGGTGCTCGTGCAACATCTTCTCCACCCAGGACCATGCCGCCGCCGCCATCGCCGCTGCCGGCATCCCGGTGTATGCCTGGAAGGGCGAGACCCTCGAGGAATACTGGTGGTGCACCGAGCAGGTGCTCAACTGGCCGGACGGCAAAGGCCCCAACATGATCCTCGACGACGGTGGAGACGCCACTCTGCTGGTACACAAGGGGGCCGAGTTCGCCGAGACTGGCGTACCCGAAGCGCAGGAAGAGGACGGCGAAGAATGGCGCGTCATCCTCGACACCCTGCGCCGTCGCCTGGCCGAGGACCCGCAGCACTACAAGCGCATGGCCGAGGGCATCCGTGGTGTCACCGAAGAGACCACTACCGGGGTGCACCGCCTCTACCAGATGATGGAAGAGGGCAAGCTGCTGTTCCCGGCAATGAACGTCAACGACTCGGTCACCAAATCCAAGTTCGACAACCTCTACGGCTGCCGCGAGTCGCTGGTGGACGGTATCAAGCGCGCCACCGACGTGATGATCGCCGGCAAGATCGCCGTGGTCTGCGGCTACGGCGACGTGGGCAAGGGCTCGGCGCAGTCGCTGCGCGGCCTGGGCGCCACCGTCTGGGTCACCGAAATCGACCCCATCTGCGCCCTGCAGGCAGCGATGGAAGGCTACCGGGTAGTGACCATGGAAGAGGCTGCGCCGGTCGCCGACATCTTCGTCACCACCACCGGCAACAAGGACATCATCACCCATGACCACATGGCGGCGATGAAGGACCAGGCCATCGTCTGCAACATCGGCCACTTCGACAACGAGATCCAGGTCGAGTCGCTGCGCCAGTACGAGTGGATCAACATCAAGCCGCAGGTGGACCAGATCGTATTCCCCGACGGTCACCGCATCACCCTGCTGGCCGAAGGCCGACTGGTGAACCTGGGCTGCGCCACTGGCCACCCCAGCTTCGTGATGTCCAACTCCTTCACCAACCAGGTGCTGGCACAGATCGAACTGTTCACCAAGACCGACCAGTATCCGGTGGGTGTCTACATCCTGCCCAAGAAGCTGGACGAGGAAGTGGCCCGCCTGCACCTGGAGAAGATCGGCGCACACCTGACCACCCTTACACAGGAACAGGCCGATTACCTGGGCGTGCCGGTCGAAGGTCCCTACAAGCCCGATCACTATCGCTATTGATTGCATCAACCGCGAAGGACGCAAAGGACGCGAAGCCATCGATCAAGGCATGAGACACCGGCAGTCATACGAAACCGGCAGGGTGAGCACTGACTGTTCTTCTCACCCTTCACTCCTATGCGTTCTTGGTGCCCTTCGCGGTTAACGACTCATGAACCAGACAAAGACCTTCAGTTTCGAGCTGTTTCCGCCCAAGACCGAGAAGGGCGTGGTCAACCTGCAGGCCACAGTGGCGCAGCTGGCCGAGCGCCGCCCGGCCTTCTTCTCCTGCACCTACGGAGCGGGCGGTTCGACACAGGATCGCACCTTTGCCACCGTAGACTGGCTGGTCTCGCAGGGTATCGACACTGCGCCGCATCTCACCTGCATCGGCAACAGCGTTGCCGAGACGCTGGAGATCCTGAACCGCTATCGTGAACAGGGCATCCATCGCATCGTCGCACTGCGCGGCGACCCGCCTTCGGGCACTGGCCTGGGCGGTGGCGAGCTGAGTCATGCCAGCGAGCTGGTGGCGCTGATCCGCGAGCATTTCGGCGATCACTTCCACATCGAGGTCGCTGCCTATCCGGAGATGCACCCGCAGGCGCCGAACTTTCTGGCCGACCTGGACAACTTCCGGATCAAGGTCGAGGCCGGCGCCGACTCCGCCATCACCCAGTACTTCTACAACACGGATGCCTATGTGCATTTCGTCGAGCAGGTACGCGCACGCGGTGTGGACATCCCTATCGTGCCGGGTATCATGCCAATCACCAACTACAGCAGCCTGGCGCGCTTTTCCGATGCCTGCGGCGCCGAAATCCCGCGCTGGATCCGCAAGCGCCTCGAGGCCTATGGCGACGACGTAGAGAGCATCCGTGCCTTCGGCCTGGAGGTGGTCACCGGGCTATGCGAGCAACTGCTGGCAGCCGGCGCACCGGGACTGCATTTCTACACCATGAACCAGGCCGATCCCACGCTGGCAATCTGGGACCGGCTGGGCCTCTGAGCCCCTCATGCGCGAGCACCGGATCTTCAGCCCGGAACCCCTGGAGACCGGCCAGACCGTGGCGCTGGACGCGAACGCCACGCGCCACCTCCTAGCCACCCTGCGCCTGGACGATGGCGCTCCAATCCTGCTCTTCGACGGAAGCGGGCGCGACTTCACCGCCGTGCTGCGTATCACGGGCAGGTACCAGGCAATTGCCGAGGTGGGCACCGTTGTACGTGAGGCCCCCCCGCCGCCGCTACACCTGCACCTGGCCATCGGTATCTCCCGCGGCGAGCGCATGGATTATGCGCTGCAGAAGGCGGTGGAGCTGGGGGTGGCAGAGATCAGCCCGCTGTTCACCGAGCGCACCCAGGTAAGGCTATCGGGTGAAAAGCAGGAGAAGCGCCGGCGACACTGGCTTGGGGTGATCCGGCATGCCTGCGAACAGTCGGGCCGTACGCGACTGCCACTGCTGCACCCGCCACAGCGCCTCGGCGACTGGCTGAGCGCGCCGCCACTGCCCGGCCTGCTGCTCGACCACCGCGCAACGTGTTCACTCCCCGAGCTGCCCGCGCCGGGCGACCGCTTGTCGCTACTGGTCGGGCCGGAAGGGGGGTTGAGCGAGGCCGAGCGCAAAGCGGCGCGCACCGCGGGACTCACGGGAGTACGCCTGGGATCACACATCCTGCGCACCGAGACCGCACCGCTGGCCGCATTGTCAGCGATCCAGGTATTGTGGGGGGATTTTCGTTGAATGGCCCAGGGATCAGGCCGGCGCAACGGCCTCCAGCTCATACTCCAGTGCGGGCAGATCAGGAATGACAGCTGCCTGCCCATCGAGACGCAAGGCAGCACGCAACGGTCGCTCACGCCAGTTATCAGGCATCGGCATACCTTCCAGCATCGACTCCTGGATGCGTACGAGACGGGGAATGTTCGCTGCCACGATACCCACGAAAGGACGCCGCGCCTGAGGGTTGAGCACATGACAGACGACGATGCGCTGCCGCGGACTTTTCGCCATCTCAGGTTCGCCCAGCAGCCTCTCGAAACGCACCACCGACAGCCGCCGCTGCCGCCAGTCCGTCTCACCCGCGACCCAGACGGGCTTGTCGGGCATGGCGGCGACACCATGGAAATCGATGATCTCTGCCACTGCCGCATTGGGCAGCAGCAGCGAGACATCCGCTTGCAAGGGAATCATCAGGCCCCGGATCTCCCGTGGATAGGCCGACGTATCGCTCATGACGTCACCTCGGCAAGCACGGTATAGATGTTCTCCAGCAACTCCGACTCCTGGTAAGGCTTGCCGAGATACCGACGTACACCCAGCTCCTGTGCGTGCTGCCGGTGTTTATCGCCAGTACGCGAGGTGATCATGATGATGGGAATATCCTTCAGGCCTTCGGTGCTTCGCATGTGACGCGCCAGCTCGAAACCGTCCATCCGCGGCATCTCGATATCCAACAACATCACGTCCGGCCGCTCGCTCTGCAACAGGGTCACTGCGTCCACGCCATCACGCGCCGTGATGACCTGCATGTTGTGACGCTCCAGCAGGCGGCTGGTCACCTTGCGCACGGTGATCGAATCGTCCACCACCATGACCTTGAGCCCCGCCGGTTCTTCCTCGGATTCAACCAGAGACTCAGGTATCGCCTGCCGGGTCGATTCCATGCGCACCAGAGCGCCGATATCGAGAATCAGCGCGATCCCCCCGTCTGCCAGAATGGTGCCACCAGTGAACCAGCGGATACTGGCCAGCTGGGTACCCAAAGACTTGACCACGATCTGGCGGTTGCCGAGCAGGCGGTCGACCTGGATGGCCATGCGATGTTCCCCGGAGTGCACGAGCAACAGGGGCATCCAACGTTCGCCTTCGGGCAGGTGCGGAGCCCCGATTCCCAGCAGGCCTCCAAGGTAACGCACCGTGTATTCGTGTCCACCATAGGAGAAGGTCGAGCGCTCGCCCCGGTAGCATGCCTCCAGCTCACTGCGCGGAATACGTGCGATACCACCCAGGCTGCCATGGGGTACAGCAAATACCTCGTCGCCGATCCCGACCAGCAGGGCGTCGCTGATCGCCAGGGTGAAGGGCAGGCGAATGGTAAAGCGGGTGCCGCTGCCCGGCTGCGAATCGATATCCAGCGTGCCACCGAGCTGCTTGATCTCGTTGACTACCACATCCATGCCAACACCGCGGCCAGCCACCTGGGTCACCTCATTGGCGGTGGACAGCCCCGCCTCCAGGATGAAGGCATCCAGATCATCGTCGTCAATATGGGCTTCGGGATCGAGCAGGCCACGCTCGATCGCCTTGCGGCGGATGGCCTCGCGATCCAGGCCACGGCCATCATCGCTGACCTCAAGCAACACGTCCGAGCCATCCCGACTCACGACCAGCGTCACCTTGCCTACCGGTGGCTTTCCGGCCGCCTCTCGCTCGGCCGGCGCCTCGATACCGTGTACCACCGCGTTGCGCAGCAGGTGCTCCAGCGGCCCCATCATGCGCTCCAGGATAGCGCGGTCCATCTCGCCCGCGGCACCCGTCAGGGTGAGTTCGGCCTGCTTGCCAACCGTCTCGGCGGTCTGCCGTACCACGCGTTGCAGGCGCGAGGCACGCGACCCAACCGGGATCATGCGCGTCCTCAACAAGCCGTCTTGCAGGTCATTGATGACCCGTGACTGCTGCTGCAACAGGGTGTCGGTGTCCCGACTCTGCTCCTGCAGGGCCAGGCTGATGCTGCTCAGGTCCTCGGTCGTCTCGGCCAGGGCACGCGACAATTGCTGGATGGTGGAATAGCGATCCATCTCCAGCGGATCGAAGCCGTCCGGCAACTCACCCTCGTGCTCGCGCTCGTAACGCGAGAGGATCTGCGCCTCGGTCTCGTTCTCCAGCTTGCGCAGCTGTTCACGCAGGCGCCCGATGGTTTGAGCCAGTTCGTCCAGGTTGTAGCCAAGGGTCTTGTTCTGCTGCTCGAGGCGGGCTCCGTAGATACTGACCTCGCCCGCATTGTTGACCATCTGGTCGAGCAGGTCGGCGCGCACCCGCACCCGCTCCTTCGAGGTGGTACTCGTTTCCTCTTCTGGCGGCGGCGGGGGGCGGCGTGGCGGCTCGTTCTGCTCGGCAAGGCGACCACGCGCGGGAAACTGGATGATCCGGGAATCGGCTGAGATCCCGCCCAGCATCTCGCTGTCGCCAGCGGCAATCACGGACGATGAGGAAAAAAGGTCCGACTCCATCAGCAACTCGGAATCGGTGAGCAACTGCGAATCGGTCAATAACGTGGACTGTGACAAACCGGACGCAACCTGTTCGAGTGATTCCAGCTCCGTATCGTCGAGCAACTCCAGCTCACTGGCATCTTCCTCGACATGGACCTGGACCGACTGGTCGTCGACTACCTCACTGGGCTCAAGCTCTGACAGAACAAAGGATTTACCCTGCGCCGCAGCCTGCAGGTGTTCGACCAGGGTTTCCTGCGCCTCGACCGCCTGGCCTCGTTCGAGCGCCTCGATCTGCGTGGTCAGGACATCCAGTGCCTGCCGGGTGAGGTGGACGATATCGGAAGTGGCATCTACCCGTTGATCCACCACGCTCTCGAGCAAGGACTCCATCGCGTGACTCAAGTCACCGATGACCGACATCCCCGAGAGCCGTGCCCCGCCCTTGATGGTGTGCAAACCCCGTTGCATGTGGACCACGGGCAGCAGATCGTCCGGCCTCGCCTGCCAGTCCGCCATGCCGGACTCCAGGCGGTCGAGCAGTTCTCTCGCCTCGTCCACGAAAATGGCGACCAGCTCCTCGTCATGGAATTGGGACTCGTCTTCGGACCGGGCTGCTTCATTTCCTGTCCCGGCATCACCGGCGCCCTCCAACTCCTTGATCTCGAATTCGATCTCTTTCACCAGGGCCTGCCAGGAAGGCATCTGGGATCCGGGCACATTGATCACCGCCAGCAGCGCACTGATCACGAAATGCCCACGCTCGAGCAGATCGATGGCCGCCTGGTCGGTCCGATGCGCCAGCCGGTGGCGCAGATGGGCCCAGCGCTCCAGGGCACCGGCCAATTCGGCCACCGGCGTGATCTGCGCCATGTGGGCACTACCGCGCAAGGTGTGCAGTGCACGACGCAGCTCATCGTTGAAGACACAGCCATTGGCGATGCCACGGCAACGATCAATGAAGGCTTCCAGCACCGCCAGATGATTCTTTGCCTCCCGGACGAAGATCTGGTGCAGCGTCTCGTCCAGCTCGATGGGAGGACGTTCTTCCATGGCGGGCGTGAGGATGGACTCGTCTTCCTGGTCCTCGCTTTCTGCGGACAGCAGCGAAGAAATCCCCTCCTCATCTTCATCCTCGTCGAGCTCGAGGATCAACGGCTCGGCATCGACCTCGATCCCGGCTTCGGCCACCTCACCTTCCAACACCACTTCGAGCTGTTCTTCAAATCCGGGATCCCCTTCACCCTCCTCCTCGAAGGGCTCGTCTATGGCGGAGGCTTCTTCAGACTGGGTGCCCATGGCCAAGGACTCCGCCCTGGCCTGCAGTTCCAGCGCGCCGTCGACCGCCGTCCCCCCCTTCTCGCGAGCCTCGATCAGTAGTGGCAGCAATTCGACCGCTTCCTCAACAACCGCGAAAACCTCGGCATCCGCCCTGCGGGTGCCGTCGATGACGCGATTGAGAAGATTCTCCAGGGCCCAGGCAAACTCACCTATCTCCAGGGCACCCACCAGGCGTCCACTGCCCTTGAGGGTATGGAAGGATCGCCGGATACACGTAAGGGCTTCGCGATCGGCGGGATTCTCCCGCCACACGGGGAAATGGGTCTGCAGGGACTCTAGCTCCTCGCGAGCCTCCTCGGCAAAGATCGACAGGATCTCGGAATCCAGCATCGAGGAGCCTTGGCCCCCCGTTGACGAATCCGACTCGTCGGAGACGGCTGCGTCTGGCTGATCGGCCTCTTCAGCGGACTCCAGCCCGGATTCCTCGGCCACCGTCACCGAGACTGGATCGCTCCCGGTGACTTCCGGTGTCTCCGTCGACGGAGCCGGCTGTTCGGCGCCTGGCTCCTCGTCCTCCGCCCCCCCCGAGACGGCAGACGCCTCACTCTCTGGCATTCCCGCAACGCCTGCCCCCTCGCCCACTGAACGCTCTCCGGCGTCGTGCGATTCAGCAAGCCCGAGATGGTCGGCTGCCTCACCAGCCACCACCAACGCGCGACGGCGATCCGGCGAAGGCTCGAGCAGTGATTCGAGATGCACCTCGATACCGCTGATAATTTCTCCCAGGCGGTCACGCTCGCTCGCATCGGGCGCCCCCCTCTGCCCGGTCAGCAGCGCCTCGACATAACCCTGCAGGCGCATGAACAGGTCGCCTACCACCTGCTGATCGAGCACGCTGAATACGCCAGACAGGCGATGCAGGATCGCTGGCAACTGATCCAGACTGCTCACCTTGCCGCTGTCGAAATAGACACTCAGTGCTTCCTTAACCCGGGCCAGTTCGACGAAGGCCTGGTCGAGCGCCGCCTTCAGATACTGCCTGTATTCGCCTTCCGGCACGACGGCCCCGTCGGCCACTTCTTCCTCCTGCAAGGAGAGTGGCTCCGAGAGCGTCGGCAATGCCGACTGTACCGACAACAGATCCCAGGCCAGGTGGTCGAGACGGGCATCATCGGGTGGCTCTCCTGTTTCCACCGCATCGCGGATCATGTCGGCATGCGGCACCAGACGGCTCCGCAGCCCTCCCTGTCCGATCATCCCCAGCGTATCGGCCATGCGGCGGATTGGCTCGGCGAGCGAGGCGAAGCGTTCAAGATCGTGTCGATCACCCCGCATGTAGAGATCAAGCTGGTCCTTGATGCGCAGCAGATCCTCTTCCAGCGCCTGTGCGACACTCTCGAACAACTCACGCCCCGCTCCAATGAACCGCCCCGCACGCAGATCCTCTTCCGAGAGGTCGGGGAAGCTGTTCGCCAGGTCAGCCGCACGACGCACCGCCAGCACCACGGGATCGGAAGAATCGGAACGGGCGATGTAGTAGAGGAAGTTCTTCAGCAACTCGACGGGAAAATCATTGGCGACCGCCTCCTCGCCTTGATCGATCATCCGCTTGAACACCCGATCGAGTTGCCCGTAGAGCAGCTTGACGGCGGGCGTCGTCTGCACGCTGCCTTCGGCTATCGCCACCAGCAGGGCCTCGGCGGCATCCAGCAGGCGTCGCAGCCGCGCAGTTCCCGCGGCGGACGAGACCCGGTCAATCAGGCCACGCAGCATTTTGAGGCCACCCGGCGTGTCGAGATCGCGGAACCACTTGAGCAAGGCGCGGTGGTAATCCATGCGAAGTCCCGCCACCAATTCGGGCACTCGTGGATTGCCGCTGCCGGGTTCCACGGGCTCGGCCGCCAACTGTGCGTCCAGGCGCGGCGCAAACAAGGAGGCCTCGGACACCAGCGGTGCCTCACGCGCAGCCCGCAGGTCGTTCATCAGGGGCAGAAGGATCAACGGGATGTCGGGCTCACCCGATTCGATGCGGTCGAGGTAGGCCGGCAACTGCGCGATACCAAGCATGAGGACCTCGGCGGCGGCTTCACGACTGCCGACACGATCCTCGTTCATGCTCCGGGCGAGCTGTTCCAGTTCATCTGCCAGCATGGCCGCGCCATGGATCTGGGTCAGCGTCAACGCACCCCGGACCTGGTGCAGTGCGCGTATGGCGGGCACCAGATCCGCAACTTCGCCGATGACAAAGTCTTCCAGCACCAGGCGAGCCTGGCGCAGGTTTTCCTCCAACTCCCGGCGTATCCAGTGCAGACCGCTAAGATCCAGGGACAGTTCTGTGGTCATCGTGCTGGCTCGTGCTGGCACCCTTGCGGCGATCAGCCGCGCTGTTCCTCGTCCGGGTCGTCCGGCAGCTTGAAGCGTGCCACCGTCTCCCGCAGCTGCTGGGCCATGTCAGCCAATGCCTCGATGGAGCGCGCGGTCTGCTCGGTTCCCTCGGATGTCTGATGGGTAATCTCCTGGATGACACTCATGGTGTCGTTGATGGACCTGGCATCGTCGGACTGGCCGATGGCATCGGCGGCGATCTTTTCGATTTCCTCGGCAATCTGGCGCGACACTTCCTCGATCCGTTTCAGCGCCTCGCCGGCCTCCTCGGCCTGTTCAGCTCCGGAGATCACCTCGCTGGTACTGGCCTCCATGGAGATAACCGCCTCGTTGGTATCGGCCTGGATGGTCTTGACGAGGGCCTCGATCTGCTTGGTGGCATCGGTAGCACGCTCAGCCAGCCGCTGCACCTCGTCGGCAACGACCGCGAAACCCCGTCCCTGTTCGCCGGCCATGGCGGCCTGCATGGCGGCATTGAGAGCCAGAATGTTGGTCTGATCGGCAATGTCCTCGATCAGCTCCACGATGTTGCCGATCTCCTGTGAAGACTCACCGAGGCGCTTGATCCGCTTGGAGGTCTCCTGGATCTGATCGCGGATGCGATCCATGCCTTCGATGGTGCGACGCACCGTTTCCCCACCTTCGTGGGCGATTTCGAGCGATTCCCGGGCAACGCTCACCGAGTGGCTGGCCTTGGTGGCCATCTCGTCCATAGTACTGGACATCTTGCGCACGATATCCGAGGCATTGATGATCTGTTCGCGCTGGTGTTCCGAAGCCTCGGACAGGTGCATGGCCGTGGCCTTGGTCTCCTCGGCCGCACTCGACACCTGCACCGAAGTCTCGTTGATGGTTGCCACCAGAGCGCGCATCTCTTCCACCGCTTGGTTGACCGAGTCGGCGATGGCGCCGGTAATGTCCTCGGTTACCGTAGCCTGGATGGTCAGGTCACCATCGGCCAGGTCCACCATCTCGTCGAGCAGGCGACGAATGGCCTCCTGGTTACGCCGGTTCTGCTCCTCGGCCTCGGCCTCGCGGCGCCGGGCATCGCGCAGCATGGCCAGGCCAAGCATGACGAGCAATCCCAGCGAAATCACACCGAAAACCGACACCATGCGGTAATCGAGAACAAACGGACCAAGTTCCAGATCCGCACCACTCTCGCGATAACGCGAGATCAACAACGAAATATCGCTGTCCAGGCGCTCCGAAGAAGGCGTGATCTCATCGATGGCTTCGAGTGCCGGCAACAATACGGGCGTCGCCTCGATGATCTCCCCCGCGTGATCGTTGACCGTGGCGAACAACAGGGCCACCTCCTCGAGCGTCTTGCGTCCCGCGGGATCGGTCACCTTGCGAATGTTGAGCTGATTGTCCCCCTTGAGCATGCCATCAAGTACCCGCCCGAACAGGTCGGCATCCTGGGCGAACTGGTCGATGGCCGCCGCGGTATCGGCGCCACCGAGCAGCACCTTGGCCACATTGTTGTCGATACGCTGTGCCAGCATCAGCTGGCGGGTGGCGACATAGATTTGCCGCGAAGGCGCCTCGGCGCGCACCAGCAGGCGAACCACCTCGTCAGAGGTCTCCTGAAGCTGCGGGATCAGTTCACTGATCACGCCAATGAACTCTTCGACAGACAGGATGGTCTCTCGATTGCGCAAGATTTCATCCGCATAGGAGCGCAACTCCAGCCAGCTGTTCTCGACCTTGCGCAGTTCCGCGCTCGCATCGTCTGGCGTGGGCGGCAAACTCTCGGCAGGGGCACCGTTCTTGAGTTCATCGAGCAACTGCGAGAAACGGTCACGAAAGACCTGCAAGGAACTGAAAGCCTTCTCGTCCCCCCGCAGGGCCTCCAGCGAGAACTTGGCGATCTTCTGACCCAGCACCTGCTGCTCGGCAGCTCTCAGGAGATATTTCTGCTGATAATCGACTCGCTGCTGCACGATGACGTATGAAACCATCGTTGCCACGATGAACAGCACAAGCCCCCCCGTCAGCAACGGTATGGACCTGCTCCGCCCCTCCTTTTTGCTTCTTGCTCTCATTGGATCTCCTCGTCGAACCCGTGTCCCGGTTCGCGGGACACACCGTCAGATTTCATCTCGTACCTTCATCGAGCTGCAGAACGGAATGCCGGATCGGCAGTCAGCGCGGAGAAGCTGAATATCGGCCACACCTCGCCTTCCACGGAAAAGGCATCGAACACGTAATGCCCCAGGGCCCCTTTCATGCGCGCATTGGACAGGCGCCGTTCTTCCGGGAAATGCCGCATGCCCAACACCGCCGACACCAGCAGGCCGCATTCCAGGCCGCGCATGCGCACAATCAGCATGCGAGCACGCTTTTCCGGCACCACATGCTTCCCCCCCAGATAGACCTGAAGATCGATTACCGGCAGCAGGTTGCCCCGGACATTGGCCAGGCCGTTCATCCAGGGTTGTGCACCAGGCACATGGGTGAGCTGGACCGGATAAGGCAGCATCTCGCGTATTTCGCTCATCGCCGAAACCACGTGCACCCCTGCGATGCTGTAGGCCAGCCCCTCCCATACCTCTTCGGTCACCGTGACCTGCGGCAATGTGAGTGCACTGACACGGCTCTGGCGTTCGATTTCCGCCAGCACAGCCATCAGCTCGCCCGGAGCCAGTGCCTGGACAGCCATCCCTTCCATACGCGTCAGCCAAGCACCTCGTCGACCACCCCGAGAAGCTGGGCCTCGGTAACCGGCTTGACCAGGTAGGCGCGAGCCCCCTGTCGCAAGCCCCACTCGCGATCGGTCTCCTGATCCTTGGTGGTAATCATGACAACCGGGATGTGCTTCGTTTCCGGATCGCGACTGATCTTGCGAGTCGCCTGAAAACCATTGAGTCCCGGCATGACCACGTCCATCAAGATCAGATCCGGCTTGTCGCTCTTTGCCATCTCCAGGCCTTCCTGGCCATCGGAAGCCGTCAAGATCTGATGGCCAGCATTGTGCAGGTACTGGGTAAGCACATGCAGTTCGGTCGGAGAATCATCTACTACGAGTACCTTCGCCATTGGTTACGCTACCTTCTTGGCAAACTGACGAACTGCATCGAGCAGTTCATCCCGGGAAAAGGGTTTGGTCAGATACTGGTCGGAGCCCACGATACGCCCTCGAGCACGATCGAATAGACCATCCTTGCTCGACAACATGATGACCGGCACATCCCGGTACAACTCATTGTGCTTGATGAGCGCACAGGTCTGATAGCCATCGAGGCGCGGCATCATGATGTCGACGAAGATGAGATCGGGCCTGTTGTCCGCGATCACAGACAACGCCTCAAAACCGTCAGTCGCCGTCAATACTTCGCACCCAACCTTCTTCAGCAAGGTCTCGGCAGTCCGTCGGATGGTCTTGCTGTCGTCGATCACCAGCACCTTAAGGCCCTGGAGATCTGTATCACCACTGTCGCTCACTATATTTCAACCTGCCATATACAACGCTCACTCATTGGGCACCACCGTGGTCAGGCCCCACAATTGCCACAGCTGCATGCCCCCTCGGTAATAACGAATCTTGTCCGCCGGATAACCCAGCTTGAGCAATCCGCGAATCGCTCGTGGCGACTGCCCGCAGGCAGGCCCATTGCAATACAACACCAGTGTCTTGGCGCTGGTGAAATCCCATTTGTCAGTGAGATAAGGGTTCTTGGACCACCCCCATTCCTCGAGCAGCTTCTCGAAGAACCCCGGTTCTTCCCGCTCCTTGACACCGAACAGTTCAAAGGCGTCCAGCACCTCGGGATCGTCGGCCGTCTTGGTCAGATGCGTGAAGGGGATATTGATCGAACCGGGGATGGTGCCCTTCTTGTACCAGGCCGGGGTGCGCGCATCGATGAGCAAGCCCTTGCCGTCTCGAAGGTCGGTCTCCATGAAGTCGAACAGCTCGACCTCGCCGATGGCCTGGACACCCGGCGCCGGACTGATCGACTGGATGCAGAAGGGCGGACACTTGCGCGCCGTCTTGGCAAAGTAGCCCTTGAGCTCGTAGTCCGGGTCCTGCACACGTTGTACCCGGATCGAACGCCCCTCGTGAATGACATGGATGTAAGGCTTGTCTTTGGTCAGCGGGATGAAATCGCTGCCCAATTGCACCTCATCGGCCAGAGCCACCCCCGCGGAAAGAAACCCCGCTAGAATGGTAAATACCATCAATGCTTGATGCACCAGACGAACATTTTTCGACATTATCTCTCCCAAAATCGACATTTCTGGCCACATCCATGGCGAGCGACAACCAGCATCCTGACAATCAATCCAGCTTGTCGGGCCGTCAATGCTGAAGCAGGCGACTCACGATCTTCTTGCGTATCTTGTCCATGCCCACGCCCCGACGATACTCCTCGAACACCTCCTGGCGGCTGCGCTCGGGGAGTTTGCGGTAGAAACCATAGGTACCGAAGTAATGCTTCTTCAACAAGGATTCGAAATTGGCCCTCTGCGAGGCCAGACCCTCTTTCTTTTGTGATTGCAATGCCTGCCCACCCTGCTCGGCAGATTGCGAGACTGTCCCCGGATTCGTCGCGCTGTCCGGTTCGTTCAATTCGACATCGACCTTGCCAGCCTCCGCCTCCAGTGCGGAAAGATAGTCATCGGCGGACAAGGCGACCGCACTGTACCCCAGGATTCCAACGACCAGCAGAAAACCCAAGACCGACGAAAGAAACTGTCTATTCCATCTCCAACTATGGAGTGCCGCCCCCCCTTCCATGGCATTACAAGAAAGTAATCTCAATGGTGACCTCCCAAAGTGGTAACGCCTGACGTTGTCCCACGTCTTGCGCGCCTCTCCATGCCCTCGACATCGCGGAATTTGGCATCAAATTAGCAGCCAAAATCCTGAGTCGCAAGATGGGAGTCATTCCCACGGCGACCAGTTGCCATAAACAGGCAAAACCTGCCACCCATTTACCAGAAAACCGTCATCCGATACGCATTGCCTTGCAAACCGCTGTCGGCCCGGTATCTTGTCCCAGTCAATCGTTCGCCTGACCAAGGGAATTCGCAACATGACACCGGCACTGCTGGTCATCATGGACCCCATCGCCCAGATCAAGGTCCACAAGGACAGCACCTTCGCCATGCTGCTCGAGGCACAGGCGCGCGGCTGGACGCTGCATTACGCCGAGCAGCACGAACTGTCGCAACGGGATGGCCGCACCCAGGTGTGTTCCAGACCGTTACAGGTGAAGGACGATACCTCCAGCTGGTTCGAGCTCGGCACCCCCGAAGAGGGACCTGTCGATCGCTTTCCCGTGGTGCTGATGCGCAAGGACCCGCCCTTCGACCTGGACTATATCACCGCCACCTGGCTGCTCGACCAGCCTGCAGAAGCCGGCACCTTGGTGGTCAACCACCCGGCGGCCCTGCGTAATCACAACGAAAAGCTGGCAGCCACCCGCTTTCCGCAACTCTGCCCTCCGGTACAGGTGGCCAGCGACATGGCCACGCTCGAACGCTTCGTGGACGAACAGGGCGACGTGATCCTCAAGCCGCTTGACAGCATGGGCGGGGCCTCGATCTTCCGCGTGCGCCCCGGTGACCCCAACCGCCGGGTGATCCTCGAGACACTGACCCGCCACGGCCACCGCCAGGTCATGGCGCAACGCTTCATTCCCGAGATCCGCGACGGCGACAAACGCATCCTGGTGATCGACGGCGAACCCGTCCCTTGGGCGCTTGCACGCATCCCAGCCGAGGGCGAAACCCGCGGCAACCTGGCCGCCGGCGGCCAGGGCGTCGGCGTGGCACTGAGCGCGCGCGACCGTGAAATCGTCGCCACCGTCGCTCCCTTTCTGCGCGAAGCGGGTATCCTGTTCGCCGGGCTGGACGTGATCGGCGACTACCTCACCGAGATCAACATCACCAGCCCCACCTGCATCCGCGAATTGGATGCCCTCTATTCACTCAATATCGCCGGCACCCTGATGGACCGCATCGAGCAAACGATCGCCATATGAGCCAGCCGAAACCTTCCCGCTTCCGCCTCGCCCTGCTCCTGGGCGTGCTGTCGGCGATCCTGCTGGCCGGCGGCTGTTCACGGCAACTGCCATCCCAGTATTTCCGCATGCTTGCCTTCGGCACCCTCATGGAGCTGGAGGTGATCGGCGTCGATCGGCAAAAGGCGCAAGCCGCCCACCAGGCCCTGCAACAGGACTTCGAGTTCATGCACAAGGCCTGGCATGCCTGGGACCCGGGCCCGCTCGGCCGAATCAACCAGGCGATTGCAGACGGCCGCACCATCGCCGCCCCCCCATCCGTACTGCCGTTGCTGCGCATCTCACAGGAACTGGCACGCAAGAGCGACTACCTGTTTGATCCCGGCATCGGCCGCCTGATCGCGCTCTGGGGCTTCCACAACAGCGATCTCGAGCCACATGCCCCACCCAGCGACGAAGAGATCGAGGCACTGGTCGCGCAGCATCCCAGCATCCGCGACGTGAAGCTCGAGGGCTTCCACCTCTCCTGCGACAATCCGGCCGTGAAAATCGACTTCGGCGCCATTGGCAAGGGCTACGGCATCGACCGAGCCATCGAGCGCCTGCGCGAGATGGGCATCACCGACGCCATCGTCAACGCTGGTGGAGACCTGCGCGCCATCGGTTCGCGCGCAGGCAACCGCTGGCGCATTGCCATCCGTGATCCCGACGGCGGCGGCATCTTCGCCCTGCTCTCGGTCACCGGGGACGAGGCGGTCTTCACCTCCGGCAACTACGAGCGGAACTTCACCTGGAAGGGAAAGTTCTATCATCACATCATCGACCCGCGCAGCGGACACCCGGCGACCGGGACCGCCTCGGTCACGGTGCTGCACCCCGACGCCACCACCGCCGATGCCGCAGCCACCGCACTGTTCATCGCCGGCCCCGACGACTGGTACCGGGTAGCGCGGCAGATGGGTATCAAATACGTGTTGCTGATCGACACCGAGGGAGGGGTCTACATGAACCCGGCAATGCAGAAACGGATCGAGTTGCAAAAGCCCGTGCAACACATCCATGTCAGCGAGCCGCTCTGAATCCCGAGCAATGAGGGAACGAACGACCGGACAGATCACCCGCGAACCCCTGGGGCTGGCCCTGCTGGGAGCCACTGTAGTACATGCCTTCGTGATTCTCGCCATCGGCTTCGACGTCCACCGCAACAACCCGCCAGCGCCGGAACGCACGCTGGACATCACCCTGGTGGTCCCCGAGAAGAAACCCGAGAAGATCGAGAAGCCGGATTTCCTGGCCCAGGCCTCGCAACTCGGCGGTGGCGACAAGGTGCAGAAAAACCGTCCGAGCAACCCGCTTGGCAACCCCCAGGTGATCCGCAAGCAGGAAAAACCCGCGCCCGAGCTGATCCGTTCCGGCGCCACGCGTCCGGAACCCCGTCGGCAGAAGCAGGTGATCACCACTCGCCACGCCGAACGCCATGAGACGGTACGCAAGCCCAGGCCCACCGTCCGTGCCACGCTACAACCCCGCATCGCCCAGTTGCTGGCCAGTACCCAGAAGGAAATCGACCGCCTGACTGCGGAACTCGACCGTCACGCCCAGGCCGCTTCCAAACACAAGCGCCGCAAGGTGCTCAACGCCAGCACCCAGGAATACAAGTACGCCAGCTATCTCGAGGCCTGGCGTCGCAAGGTCGAGCGCATCGGCAACCTCAACTACCCCGACGAGGCCCGGCGCAAGGGAATCTACGGCTCGCTGATCCTGCACGTGGCAGTGCGTGCCGACGGCAGCATCGAACAGATCCGCCTGTTGCGCTCCTCCGGACACAAGATCCTCGACGACGCGGCCATCCGCATCGTCCGCCTCGCAGGCAAGGACGGCTTCGCACCCTTCCCTCCCGAAATCCGCAAGGAGGTGGACGTGCTCGACATCACCCGCACCTGGCAATTCCGCAAGGGCAACCGCTTGTTTTCCGAGCCCTGAGCCCGCATTTGTGTTGCGGGAAGCAGACAACCTCCGGATACTCGAGCCATGCAAAGCAGCAACCTGACCAACCATCTGCTGATCGCCATGCCCAACCTGCGGGACCCCAACTTCTCGCACACGGTGACCTACATCTGCGAGCACGGGCCCAACGGTGCGATGGGCATCGTCATCAACCGCCCGATCGACGTCCGCGTCAGCGAGGTGCTCGAGCAAATGGAGATCCCGAGCGACGACCCGGGCGTGAAGGAGGCACCGGTCTATCTGGGCGGACCGGTGGAGGAGCAGCGCGGTTTCGTGCTGCACGATTCGGGACAGCAATGGGAGTCCACCCTGCGCATCAACGACCAGATCAGCGTCACCACCTCGCGCGACATCCTCGAGGCCATGGCCCGCGGCGAAGGGCCCGAGCATGCCCTGGTGGCTCTGGGCTATGCCGGCTGGGCACCGGGGCAACTGGAACAGGAGATCCTCGACAACAGCTGGTTGAGCGCCCCGGCCGATCGCGCCATCCTCTTCGAACTGCCGCCGCCGCACCGCTGGGAGGCTGCCGCACGCCTGATCGGGGTGGACCTCAACCGCCTGAGCACCGACAGCGGCCACGCCTGATGGCCACCCTGCTCGGCTTCGACTACGGGAGCCACAAGATCGGTGTGGCCGTCGGCCAGACGCTGACGCAGAGCGCCAATCCCCTCACCACCCTGGGCAACCGGCGGGGCAAGCCCGACTGGGAGCGCATCGGCGCCCTGATCAAGGAATGGCAACCCGATGCCCTGGTGGTGGGACACCCCTTCGAGATGACCGATCGCGAAGCGAACAACGCCGAACCCGCCAAGCGATTCGCACGCCAGCTCCACGGACGCTACCATTTGCCCGTGCACCTGATCGACGAGCGCCTGACCACGCGTGCGGCCTGGCTCGACCTGGGTGCAGAAGCGGCCCGCGACCCTACCCAGATCGATGCCTGGGCCGCCAAACTGATACTCGAGACCTGGCTGAGACAATGACCGAAGCACCGCAACACATCTTCATGCAGCACGACGGCATCATCGACCTGATCGATGGCATGACCGGCATCCTGCGCCACTACCTGCACGACCGCGAAATCGACAATCCCGCGATCATCGGCATCCACACCGGCGGGGCCTGGATCGCCCGCGAGTTGCACCAGCGGCTGGAGTGCGCCGACCCGCTCGGTCTGCTCGACATCAGCTTCTACCGCGACGACTTCACGCGCATCGGCGTCAACCCGCAGGTCCGCCCCTCGCGTATCGAGTTCGACGTGGACGAGCGCAACATCGTGCTGGTGGACGATGTGATCCAGAGCGGGCGCACCATCCGTGCGGCCATGAACGAGATCTTCGACTTCGGCCGACCGGCCAGCATCACCCTGGTCACCCTGATCGAGCGCAACGGTCGCCAGCTGCCCATCCAGCCCGATGTGGTCGGCCTGCGCCTGCCGTTGCCAACGCACGAGCACATCCGCCTCACCGGCCCCGATACCTTCACCCTGGAGATCACCCGCCGCACCGACCTCAGCCCCTCATCCTGACAAGGTCGCCGATCCTGTCAGGGTATGTCGTCGATCAGGATCAGCCTTCTCGCTGCGAACGATCTCCGCAGGGCATGCGACCTGCCCCGCAGGCTGCTACAATACGCGGGATGGCGACTGACAGACGACAGAACATCCAACTGACGCCGGATGGCCGCCTTCGCCATTTCCTGACCATCGAGGGGCTAAGTCGCGAGCTGCTCACCCACATCCTCGATATCGCCGAATCCTTCGCCGCCCTGCCAGGCCGGCCGGTCAAGAAGGTTCCTGCGCTGCGCGGGCGCATCATCACCAACCTGTTCTTCGAGAACAGCACCCGCACCCGCACCACCTTCGAACTGGCCGCCAAGCGGCTGTCTGCCGACGTGCTCAACTTCAACGTCAGCACCTCGGCCACCGCCAAGGGCGAGACCCTGCTGGACACCCTGCGCAACATCGAAGCGATGCACAGCGAGATGTTCGTGGTACGTCACAGCCAGTCGGGCGCGGCGCATTTCATTGCGCGCCATGCCGCCCCCGGGGTGAGCGTGATCAACGCCGGCGACGGCCGCCACGCCCACCCGACTCAAGCCATGCTGGACATGTTCACCATCCGACGCCACAAGGGCGACTTCACCCCGCTGCGGGTGGCCATCGTCGGCGACATCCTGCACTCGCGGGTGGCGCGCTCGCAGATTCTCGCCCTCAACACCCTGGGCGTGACCGAGGTGCGCGTGGTCGGCCCACGCACCCTGATCCCCACCGAGGCGCGGGCGCTGGGCGTGCACGTCTATCACGACCTCGACGAGGGCCTGCGTGACGTGGACGTAGTCATCATGCTGCGCCTGCAGAAGGAACGCATGGATGGCGCCCTGCTGCCCAGCGAATCTGAATACTTCCGCCTCTACGGCCTGACCAACAAGCGCCTGGAGGCCGCCAAGCCCGATGCCATCGTGATGCACCCCGGCCCCATGAACCGCGGCGTCGAGATGGACTCCGAGGTGGCCGACGGACCGCGCTCGGTAATCCTGCAACAGGTCAGCTACGGTATTGCGGTACGCATGGCGGTCATGAGCCTGTGCATGCAGACCCATGCCGAGGAACGGGAAGAGGCATGAACATCAGCATCCTCAACGGCCGCCTGATCGACCCGGCCAACGGCATCGATGACTTCCTGGACCTGCACATCCAGGGCCAGCAGGTCCTCGCCGTCGGCACGGCGCCCGAAGGCTTCGAGGCGCAGGAGACCATCGATGCCAGCGGCTGCATCGTCTGCCCGGGACTGGTGGACATCGCCGCCTCGCTGCGCGACCCCGGCCCCGGCCGCATCGACCTGGCCAGCGAGACCGCTGCGGCCGCACGTGGCGGCATCACCACCCTGGTGTGCACCCCGGACACCCAACCGGTGATCGACACCCCTGCGGTGATCGAGCTGATCCACCGTACCGCGCGCAAGTTGCGGCGCACCCGGGTGCTAGTCGCCGCCGCCCTCACCCAGGAACTGGACGGCCAACAACTGGCCAACATGGCCGCACTCGCCCGTGCCGGCGCGGTCGCCCTGAGCAATGCGCGACGCCCGCTGGCCAACACACTGGTCGAGCGCCGCGCCCTGGAGTATGCCGCCACCTTCGGCTTGACCGTGATGCTGCGTCCCGAGGACCCGCACCTGCGTGCCGGCGGCTGCGCCCACGAGGGCGCAGTAGCCACCCGTCTGGGTCTGCCCGGCATCCCCAGTTGCGCCGAGACAGTGGCCGTGGCACGCGATCTGGCGCTGGCCGAACACACTGGGGCAAGAGTGCATTTCCACGCCCTGTCCACGGCAGGCGCGGCCGGCCAGCTGCGCGAGGCCCAGGCCGCCAAGCTGGCGGTCAGCGCCGATGTCGCCGCTCACCAGCTGCACCTGACCGAGATGGACATCGAGGGCTTCGATGCCAACTGTCACGTCTCACCACCGCTGCGCACCCTGGCCGACCGTGAGGCCCTGCGCCAGGCGGTGGCCGACGGCACCATCGCGGCCATCTGCTCCGATCACCAGCCCCATGAACTGGACGCCAAGGAAGCCCCCTTCCCCGAGACCGCTCCCGGCATCTCGGGCCTCGAGACCCTGCTGGCGCTGACCCTGCGCCTGGTAGACGAAGGTGTGCTGTCACTCACCGAGGCCATCGCCCGGGTCACCTGCGGCCCAGCCGACCTGCTCGGCCTGCCCTATGGGCGGCTCGGCGCGGGCAGCCCAGCGGACGTCTGCATCTTCGAGCCCGACACCCCCTGGACACTGCGCCGCTCGGCGCTGTACAGCGAGGGCCGCAACACCCCCTTCGAGGGCTGGGAATTCGAAGACCAGGTCACCCATACCCTGTTCAACGGGCGCGTGGTCTACCGGCGCGACGCGCGAAACCCTGCCTAAGTGATCTCCAATTGACCTGGCGCAAAGACGTCAGCGCGCAAGCTGCGCACACTAAAGACTCGAAGTCGAACCCGGCATATCTCTCTCCGCCGAAACTTCGATGCTTATCTCACTCTTATGACTGACCTTGCCCGCCTCGATAGAGGCGGGCGTTTTTTTACGCGAGGTACCGCCCAGCCGCCGCAATGGCGATATTGCACAGGCCAATCAGGGTGTTGATACCCACCAGTACGCGGATCTGCGCCAGCGCCTGCCCGCCCGCCGGCCAGTCCTGCGCGGCCACCGCTCGCTTCAGACGCCCGTAGGGTGCGAAGAAGACGTGCATGAAGATCAGCATCATGACGATGCCGATGCCGAACATGGCATGGATGTAGAGCGGGCTACCGGCAAAGCCCCCGAATACCCCGAACATCATCCACAGACCCGTGCCGAGGATGGTCAGCACGCTCAACCACACCCAGGGGAAGAAACGCCCGAACACCCCGACCCACAGGGTCAGACGCGCCGGCGGCTCGAGCTGCGAAGCGGCGACCGGCCGCAGCACCATGTAGGCGAAGAACATGCCGCCCACCCAGATGACGACAGACAAGACATGCAACGTGACCATTGCGCTCATGGCACCCCCCGAGACAAAACGGTTAAAATCTTCGGCATTCTACACCGCGCACCACGCTACCCAAGCAATACCCGCCACCATGCAGGCCTCCGATCATCACGTCGCCGTACTCGGCGCCACCCCCAAGCCAGCACGCTATGCCAACCAGGCTATCCGCCTGCTGCTCGAGCACGGCTACCGGGTGACACCCATCCACCCGCGCTTTCGCGAGATCGAAGGGCTGACCGTCGCCAACACGCTGGACCAGGTGCCGTGCCCAGTGGATACTCTCACCCTCTACGTCGGCCCCGAACGCCTGGAACCGCAGATCCCGGCGCTGGTCGCGCTCGCGCCCGGCCGGGTGATCTTCAACCCCGGCACCGAGTCGCGCACCCTCCAGCAGGCCCTAGATGCCGTCGGCATTCCCTGGTTCGAGGCCTGCACCCTGGTACTGCTCAAAACCAGGCAATTCTGAGTCCTCCAGACCCATGGCACGTTCACCCCACATCACCCGCGAAGGCTTCGAGGCGCTGAAGGCGGAGCAGCGCGCGCTCTGGGACAAGCGCCGCGAGGTGGTGAAACACCTGGCCGCCGCCGCAGCCGAGGGCGACCGATCGGAAAACGCCGAATACATCTACCGCAAGAAGCAGCTGCGGGAGCTGGACCGGCGCATCCGCTACCTGCAGAAGCGCATCCCCGAGCTGAAGGTGGTCGAGCGCATCCCCGATGATCCCGAACGGGTGTATTTTGGCGCCTGGGTGGAACTGGCAGACAGTCAGGGCGAGATCCACGCCTACCGCATCGTGGGAACCGACGAGTTCGACCCCAAGCGTCGCTGGATCAGCATCGACTCGCCGATGGCGCGCGCCCTGCTCGGTCGCGCCCTCGACGAGCCGGTACGCGTACGCCTGCCCGAGGGTGAGGCCGAATTCGAAATCATCGCCATCCGCTACGACGACCCGGCCTGAATTTTTGCCGGTGCCGGCCGATAATGACCGCGAAGCAATCGACCTGGAGCCATCATGCAACCCCGACACGCCTACCTGCTGCTCGGCTGGCTGTGCGTCGGCCTCGGCCTCCTCGGCGCCCTGCTGCCGCTGATGCCGACCACGGTGTTCCTGCTGATCGCCGCCTGGGCCTTCTCGCGCAGCTCGCCGCGCTGGCACCGCTGGTTGCGCGAACACCCTCGCTTCGGGCACCTGGTGCGCGGCTGGGAAGAACACCACGCCATGCCCGCGCGCGCCAAGCGCATCGCCTGGGCCACCATGGCCCTGTCCTGGGCACTCACTGCCGTCCTGTTCGGCCCGGCCTCAACAGCGGCGTTGGTCTGCGGCCTGTGCCTGCTCGGTGTGGCCTGCTACATCGCCCGCCTGCCGGTGATGGAAACCTCACGGCAGACTTGAACTTCCCCCCCTGAAGCCGCACATTAGGCGCGACTTAAATACACGGAGATAACGACGTGCGTTTGCTGCTGTTTCTTGCAACCAACGTGGCCGTACTGGTGGTCATCAGCCTGATGTTCCGCCTGTTCGGCATCGACGATCTGCTGGCTGCCAACCGGGTCGATCTCGACCTCAATGCCTTGCTGATCTACTCGGCCATCATCGGCTTCTCGGGCTCGCTGATCTCGCTGTTCATGTCCAAGTTCATGGCCAAGCAGGGCATGGGCGTGCAGGTCATCGAGCAACCCACCAACGAGGTCGAGCTCTGGCTGGTGGACACCGTGGCCCGTCAGGCCCAGGCAGTGGGCATCGGCATGCCCGAAGTCGGCATCTTCGAAGGACCGCCCAACGCCTTTGCCACCGGCTGGAACAAGGACGACGCCCTGGTGGCCGTCTCCACCGGTCTGCTGTCGACCATGAACCGCGACGAGATCGAGGCGGTACTGGCGCACGAAATCAGCCACGTGGCCAACGGCGACATGGTCACCCTCACCCTGATCCAGGGGGTGGTCAACACCTTCGTGGTGTTCCTCTCGCGGGTGGTCGGCCATATCGTGGACCGGGTAATCCTCAAGAACGAGCGCGGCCATGGTATCGGCTTCTTCATCGCCTCCATGGTGGCCCAGGTGGTGCTCGGCATCCTCGCCTCGATGATCGTGATGTGGTTCTCGCGCTGGCGCGAATACCGCGCCGATGCCGGTGCTGCGCAACTGGCCGGCAAGTTCAAGATGATCTCGGCGCTGCGCCGCCTGCAACAGGCGCATACCGAGCCCCTGCCCGACGAAATGGCCGCCTTCGGCATCGCCGGCGACAAGGTCAGTGCGCTGTTTGCCAGCCATCCGCCCATCGAGGAACGCATCGCCGCGCTCGAACGCCTGCCCTGACGGGCATGGGAACCACGAAGGACACCAAGGGCACAAAGGTCTTCAGGCAGACCTTACGAGGAAGAATCCGCAAGGAACCCACATTTCCCCTCCCCCATGCAATAGGGGAGGTTGGGAGGGGCACCCCCTCCTGACCTCCCCCGCCAGCGGGGGAGGAACTTGTTCGGAGGTTCCTTGGCGGTTCCACTCACCCAACATCGCCCCCCAAGTCGGCCTGCACGGACGAAGAAAACCACGAAGCTCGCCAAAGGGGGACCTGCCCCCAATACTGGGTGTGCTTTGTGTCCTTTGTGGTGAATTACCCTTCGCGTCCTTGGCGGTTCCAACAATCAGGGTGCCAGGGCGGCCAGTGCGGCCATGATGTCCGAAGCCTCCAGGCCCCCGAAGGCCGTACGATCGAACAGGGTGAAGCTGCCGGCCAGCTCCGACCAGGCGAACCCACTGCTCCATGCAGGCAAGGGATGCTGCCCCTGGAAACGCCGGCGCAACAGGTACAGCCGCCCGGGTCGGTAGAGCAGGTTGAAGGCGTGGTTGTCCCGGTAACAGGTCTCGGCCGCCTCCCAGGCGGCGGCCTCGTCATCCAGCCGGAGACAGGGCACCGGATACTCCTCAGTGCCGCCGTTGTGCGACCAGCGCGCATCTTCCACCGGATAGCGCTCGCCTTCTTCCAGCACGAAACTCTGGAAATGCTGGTGGTTGACCGAAGCGAAGGCGCCGTAGGCGTTGAAGCCGAAGCCCAGGCCCGGCAGCCGCTCACCCGCCCTCTCGCACAGCCGCCAGACCCGCCCGTGGGCCGCACGGTCGAGCACCTGCGGACGATGGGCCTGCGGTTCGATCACCAGCAGCCCGTGCAAGGGCGCGAAGGGAAACTTGTTGTAGAGCAGACGGCAGGGTTGCCCTTCCAGCTCACCTTCCCAGAGGATCTCCTTGCGCAGGAAGGGCCGGTCGAAATGAAAACCCGCCGGATCGAAGGGCCGTTTCAGGTTGTCGATCACCGCGTCAGCCATGCGGGGCGGGCGCAGGGCGCGCAGCAGATTGTATTGCAGACGCCAGGGACTGGTCGCGCGCCATTCGGTCGAGGGCAAGGCGTCCAGTCCCAGCAGGGCCAGACGCAGGAACACCGCCACGTCGTCCTCGGCATCCACCGGCCGGTCGCCGCGCGCCAGGCGCTCACGCAGGGCGTGGCGATGCTGCGCGAAACGCGCCATCAGTGCTTGCCACAGGCGCTCGCGCAGGACCAGCTCGTGGGAGGCATTGGCCAGCACCAGGATGAATACTCCCAGGCCCTCGTGGTCGGCCAACATGCGTTCCAGCCCATCGCCGAAGGCCCCGGCGAAGACGGTGCGATCCCGCCAGAACGCAGGCAACTCAGCCATGGCGATGCTCTTGTTTCGGTGGCTCGGGCACCGGGTCCACCCCACCCTCGTGCCAGGGATGGCAACGCGAGACACGACGGATGCCCAGCCACAGGCCGCGCAGCGGCCCCCATTTTTCCATCGCCTCGATGGTGTAGGCCGAGCAGCTTGGATAGTAACGGCAGTTGTTGCCCAGCACCGGGCTGATCAACAGTTGGTAGGCGCGCACCAGCGCGATGAAAAAGCGTTTCATGCACGCATTCTACCCGCAGTAGAATGTGTCGATGAACGGCAGCCTGTACCTGTTTCCCGTCACTCCCGAGGCCGCACCCGACCCGGCCCCGGTGCATGCAGCCCTCGAGGCTCTGCAGGTGGCGGGCGCACCACTGGCAGAGACGGCCGGCAAGCGGGTATTTCGCGCCGGCGAGGGCTTTGCGCGCGAGGTGATCTTCGCCGGCTGCTCGCCACACTTGCGCTTCGAAGCCGCACACGCCGACGACCGTGACTTCTGTCACCTCGCCGTGCACGGCCCACTATCGACACCCCGGCTGTTCACCGGCCCGCAGACCGGCAGGCCACGCTGCCCGAGCTGTCGCACCCGCCTCGACGACTGGCGCGAGCGCGCCATCGCGCCACTCTCGGCCCTGCCCTGCCCTGCGTGCGCGGTGACCTGCCGGGCCATCGATCTCGACTGGCGGCAACAGGCCGCGATCGGGCGGCTGCTGGTGGAACTGCGCAACGTGTTTCCCGGCGAAGCCACGCCCAGCGACCGGCTGCTCACGGCACTGCGCGAGGCCGTGGGGAGCGACTGGCGCTACGGCTGGGCGGCGATGAGCGAGGCGCCCTGATTCAAGCGCTGCGCGCCTCGGCACCGGCCGGCGGATCGGCCAGCACGCAGCGATTCTTTCCGGCACGCTTGGCCTGGTACATGGCCTGGTCCGCGCGTTCGAACAACTGCTCGGCCGTCTCTCCCGGCCCAGCCACCGCCACCCCTCCGGAAAGCGTGATCTTCACCGGCTTGTTGTGCGAATGCATGCCGGCCTGCTCGACCTGGCGGCGCATCATGTCGGCCACCTTGAGCGCGGCCTCGCCATCGACACCCGGCAGCAGACCGACGATCTCCTCACCGCCGTAGCGGGCGATGAAATCGGTCTCGCGCAGACTCTCGGTGAGAATCTTGCCAATCAGTGCCAGCGCGCGGTCACCGGCCTTGTGCCCGAACACGTCGTTGATCTGCTTGAAGTCATCCACGTCGAAGACCACCAGTGCAAGCGGGGTACCGAAGCGTCGCCAGCGCGCCAGTTCCTCGTCGATGCGTGCCTCGAAGGCGCGCCGGTTGGGCAGGCCGGTGAGCGGATCGCGCATCGCTTGCTGACGGGTCTCCTCGACCTGGCGACGCAGGTCGAAGGCCTCACGTTCCAGAGCCTCGAGCTGGCGCTTCAACAGTGCCGCCTGCTGCTCGGCCTGCACATCACGCTGCGCCTCGTCCTTGAGATGGGTCGCCACGTGCTGCTGGATGCGGTCGAGAGCCTGTATGACCTGTTCACGCAGCTGCGCCAGCCCCTGGTTTTCATCCATGCTGGCGGACAGCCCCCCGACCTCGCTGCTCACCGCGCGCCCCAGGCGCATCCCGCTCTCGCGCGAGGCACGGCGGCGCTCGCTGTCGCCAACCATGTAGTGATCCAGCGCCTCGAGGCGTTCGCTGAGCTGGGCCAGGAACACGCTGGAGGCCTCGGCGTCGCGATGCGCGCGATCCAGCGCAGTGGCCGCCATGTTGCCGATCTGGCGCACCACCCCCACCCAGGCATCGCGTGGCGCCCCTTCGGCCAGTTGTTCGCGCAGGGCATCGACCCGCTGGCGCATGTCGGCTGGCCAATCGATGGCATCGATGACCTCGCGCAGCAAGGCATTCGGGTCGCTCTGCCCGCCCCGGTGCAGCAGGCGCCCGAGCAGGCTGCTACCGGCCTCCCTGGCGGTGTCCTGCCGAGCCTCGGCCTGCTGTTCACCGAACAGCAGGGCAGCCAGTTCGTCGAGCTGGCGTTCGTCCGCTTGGCCCGGGGCTTCGGCCAGCCGCCGCCAGAGCTTCAATGCCGACTTGAGCTGTTTCGAGGACAGGGAGGAGCGCGCGAGCAGGCGCTGGAACAGATCGCCCTGGCCCCGATCGTCCTGCGCCTGGAGCAGGGCATCGCCCAGCTCCTGGGCCTGTTCGATCACACGTTCCGGGGCACCGTTCTTCACCGCCTTGCGCAGGCGCGACAGGTGCGGATCGAGCAGCGGGTCGAGACCGAGGGTAGCCACACACAGTCGCGAAATCAGGCGCAGCAGTTCGCGCTCGGCCTCCTGCCGGCGCTTCTCCTCGCCATCGAGCTGCTCGGCCAGCTGCAGATAGCGATCACGCCATTTTTCCTGATCGCTCATGGCGACCTCAGGCAGCCAGATGGATACGTTCGGGAATCAGCAACTCTACGCACACGGGGAGGTGGTCGCTGAACGGGTAGTCGAGTACCCGGGCATTGAGCACCTGCAGGGAATCGGAGACCAGGATGTGGTCGATACGCCGCACCGGACGCCAGCTGGGGAAGGTTGGCTTGCTGCAACCAGGTTCGCGCAGACCATTGCGTTCGACAAAATGCCGGAACTCGGTGGTGTCACAACTGGTGTTGAGATCACCCATTACCACCACGTGCTCGGCATGACGCAGGCGTTCGGCGATGAAATCGAGCTGGCGGCGCCGATGCCGCCGCGACAGAGCCAGGTGCAGGGTGCAGACATGCAAGGCGTCGTCTCCCTCGCCAAACTCCAGCACCATGGCGCCACGGCCATTACCGGGGGGCAGGCGATACTTGCTGACCCGGGTCGGCGCAAGGCGGCTCAGAAAACCATTGCTGTTCTGCGCGATCATGCCAATGTCACGGTTGACCTGGCGATACCAATACGGGTAACCCGCCCGATGGGCCAGGTACTCGGTCATGTCGACAAACCCGCTGCGCAGGCTGCCGGCATCGACCTCCTGCAACCCCACCAGATCGTAACCACGCAATATCTGCGCGATACGGTCCAGATTTTGGATGCGATGCCGACTGGGCAGCACGTGCCGCCACCCCTTGGTGAGATAGTCCCGGAAATGACTGGTATCGATCCCCGCCTGGATGTTGTAACTCAGCAGGTGCAAACGCTGGCCGGCACCCAGACTGGACGAGGTATCGATACTGGCGGCTTCCGATCTGTCCATCTATCTCATTCACTTTCTTCCTGGCGTTCCCTGCGAACGCGCTCCACCAGGAAGTCGGCAAGCTGGATCATTTCTTTAAAGTCCAGTCCACGACCGCTGCGATAGCGACCGTCGATCACAAGCGAAGGTACGGCACGCACACCGTAGCGACGCATCAGGGCGGCGGCCCGGTTGGTGCGCGTCGCTACTGCGAAGGAGTTCATGGCCTGGCGGAACTTCTCGATGTCCACGCCCTGCTCACGTAGGAAGGCCTCGATGGCATCCTGGTCCTTGAGGCGGTTGCCCTTTTCGTGGATCTCGTTGAAGAAGGCCTCGTGCACCCGTTTCAGCTCGCCCATGGCCTGCAAGGCATAGTAGACCTTGGCATGCAGATTGGCGACGCCACCGAACATGGCGGGTACACGCACGAACTCCACATCGTCCGGCTTGCTGGCCAACCAGTCCTTGACGAAGGGCTCGAAGTGGTAACAGTGCGGGCAGGTCCACATGAAGAACTCGATCACCTCGATCTTGTCACCCGGCTTGCCGACCGGCGGCTCGGGCAACAGCACCTCGTAGTTCACGTTCTCCTCGAACTGCACCGCCACCGCAAGCGATGCAAAAAACCATAGTGCGGATGCAAACAGAAGCTTTGCCATGTATTTCACGTTTTCGACTCCCTAGTAGGTTCTTGTTGCCCGATCCGAGGAGACTCCTGTTACCAGCTTAGCCGTCTCGCCGGGCCGGATCATTCCTTGGAACTGGCGCATCGCCATGGAGTTCCGACCGTCTCCTTCCGTATAGACGAAAAAGGCGGCCAGATGGCCGCCTCTTGCCTCACGCGGGACCCGCAACCCGCCGGATCACTGCAGCCCCTGGACGTACTGGGCAACTGCTTCGATCTCAGCATCGGTCAGCTTGACCGCCACGCCACGCATCATGGAGCCCGCGTCGTTAGTGCGCGCACCACTGCGGAAGTCCTTGAGCTGCTTGACCACATATTCGGCATGCTGACCCTTCAGCGCAGGAAACTTCGCCTGCGGGTTGCCACCGCCGGTGGGCGAATGACAGGCTGCGCAGGCAGCCACGCCCGAAGTGGCGTTACCGGCTCGATAGATCTTCTGCCCCAACTCCAGCTTGTCCTCGGCCGTCTTGCCGGGCTTAACCTTCTGGCTGGCAAAATAAGCCGCCAGATCAGCCATGTCCTGCTCGCTCAGCGGTGCCACCATGGCGTTCATGGTGGCATCCTTGCGCTTGCCGCTCTTGAATTCCTGCAGCTGCTTGAGCAGGTAGCTCTCGTGCTGACCGGCCAGCTTGGGGAAATTGGCAGCCACACTGTTGCCATCCGCACCATGACAACCGGCACAGGCACCGGACTTGGCCTGACCAGCAGCGGCATCACCTGCAGACATGGCCGGCGCGGCGACCACACAAGAGATCATGGATACGGCGAACAGTACTTTTTTCATGGCTTTCCCCACAAAATCAAAAAAACCGGATTGGCAAATCAGCACAAAATTATAAGGAAATTCTGATGTCACTGCCAATCGGTCTCGTCGCAACGCCGCCTCCCTCCTCTGCCCGATGACGGACCTGCCAGGATCTGCGAGAGTGGGGTCCCGCCGCGAATCGGCCAACCATTTTCGCCCCGGGGGCGGACCTCCTACGGCCATCGAGGAACCCCGGCCAGTGGACCATCCTTCCGTGGTAGCGGCGCGAAATTCCTTACGGTCTACTGCAGGGTGGCCACATAGGCCGCCACGTTATCGATGTCGGCCTCGTTCAGGCCACTGGTCATGGCACGCATGGTGGCATTGTCACGTTTTCCGGACTTGTAGGCCCGCAATTGCTCGGCAACATAGGCTGCATCCTTGCCGGCGAGCGGCGGATACCCCAGGGCAGCATTGCCCGTTCCATCCGGCCCATGACAGCCCGCGCAGACAACGAAGCGTGCCTTGCCCGCAGCCAGGTCCGCCGCGCCAGCAAATCCTACGTGAGCGAACAGGGCAGCACAGATCATCGTGACCAATGGTTTGTTCATTCCGTTCTCTCTCCGCCAGCTTGCCAAAGCCCTCGCTCCCTGGCTGATCATCGTTGGGTGTGGAAATCGTCGAGAATTCGCCAGCTTCGCCCACCCCCTTCAAGGTGCAGGGCGAACTGCCAGTGCATCCGCCTTTGACTGCATACCGGCAGGATAGTTTCGCCTTCCCAGCGTCCCGGGCCGGCGGGTTCCAGGCGCACGCGATTGGGCGCCATCCGCATGTTCAGCCCGGTGATATCGCCAGCCAGTGGCCTCCAGCCGGCGCGGTCGATGGTCACCACCACGCGCACCGGCTGCATCAACGGCACCGGACGGGGCGTCAAGGTCAGCGTCAGCATCGCACCATCGGGCAGCGCATGCCGACAAGGCCCATCCGAAAGATTGCAGGCCAGCGCCGGCCCGATGTGTGGCACCTCTTCTTCCGGTACCGACAGATACCGTGCACCAAAAAATCCGGCCAGACCCAGCAACAGCACGCCCACCCAGGGCAACAGGGACCTTGTCACAACTACCTATCCCCCTTCAATCTGCCGATGGTTGTAGTCCGGGCACGCCACGTCAAACCTCACCTTCTGCCCATGCACGGCAATCCGCCAGCCGCGCGATCTCCTCATTGCTCAGCGCACGCCAGCGCCCCGGCGCCAGTTCAGGATCCAGCACCACCCCGCCGACCGACTCCCGATGCAGGCGCAACACCCGGTTGCCCAGCGCTGCAAACATGCGCCGCACCTGGTGATAGCGCCCTTCGTGCAGGATCACCCGTGCACGGCGCTCATCCAGGCGCTCGAGCCGAGCCGGACGAGTCGGCCGCTGCTCGCCACGCAGCACGATACCCTCGGCAAAGCGCACCTCAGCCTCTGCCTCCAGGGGCTCGGCCAACTCGGCCACATAAGCCTTGGCGCAGCCGCGTCGCGGCGAGGTCACCGCGTGCGACCAGTCGCCATCGTCAGTGAGCAGGAGCAGGCCGGTGGTGTCACGATCGAGGCGACCAACGATATGCACTCGCGCGGCCAACTCGGGTGGCAGCAGATCAAGCACCGTGGCATGAATGGGGTCGCGCCGGGCACACACCAGTCCGCTCGGCTTGTGCAGCATCAAGTAGACGGGACCCGCCAGTACCACCGGCTCGTCACGCCAGCGCACCGCCGCATCAGGTGGCACACGCAGCGCGGGGTCACGCACCACCTCACCATCGAGGGTGACGCGCTGCTTGCGGATCTCGATCCCGGCCTGCTTGCGTGACAGACCGGTGGCCTGTGCCAGCAGGCGGTCGAGGCGGATGAAATCTCTGGACGAGGATCTGTTCATGGCGCGCAAGCATAGCGCCCGTGCGGCCCTGCCGACTACAATAGCGCCATGAAATTCTCGCAACTCGCCATCGGACAACGCTTCGCCTGGCAGGGGCAAACCTGGGTGAAATCCACGCCCCTGCAAGCCGACCCCGTCGAAGGCGGAAAACGGCGGTTGGTACCACGCTCGGCAATGGTCGAGCTGCTGGAAGCCGACTCCGAAGCCGACACCCCGCCGGCACGTCCATCACATATCCCGCTGGAGCGCCTGGAAGAGGCGATGGACGTCTTCGGTCGCGAACTCGCCGATATTGTCACTGGCAGCGGACTGGACGCCGAGACCTGCACCCAGACCCTGCGTCAGGTGCAGAAGGCCTTTGCCCGACTGCGCCACCGCCTGGATCTCGACTGATGACCAAAGAGACGCGCGAAGTCTACGTCTTCGGCACCTGCCTGATCGATCTGCTGCGCCCGGAGGCCGGGATGGCCGCGCTGCGTCTGCTCGAGCGCGCCGGTTTCCACCCCATCTTCCCGCAGGCGCAAAGCTGTTGTGGTCAGCCGGCCTTCAACAGCGGCTACCGGCGCGAGGCGCGGGCGGTGGCACGCGCCCAGCTCACGGCCTTCACGCGCGAGCTGCCGGTCGTGGTGCCCTCGGCCTCCTGCGCCGGCATGATCCGCAACCACTGGCCCGCGCTGTTCGCCGGCGAACCCGAGGAGACGCAGGCCCGGGCTCTGGCCGCGCGCACCTTCGAGCTGTGCGAGTTTCTCGATCGCGCCGGGCTGGTACTGCAAGATCGCGGCGAGTCGGTGCGTGTCGCCCTGCACCACTCGTGCAGCGCGCGCCGCGAGACCCGCACGACCGCCTCCGCCGAGCGCCTGCTCACGCAGCTGAGTGGCGTCGAGTGCCTGGCGCCTGCACACGCCGAAGAATGCTGCGGCTTCGGCGGCACCTTCGCCATCAAACAGGACGCACTCTCGGCAGCAATGGCCGACAGCAAGTGCGACGCGCTGCTCGCCACCGGCGCCGAACGCCTGATCTCGCAGGACGCCGGCTGCCTGCTGCACCTGCAGGGTCGGCTGGCGCGGCGCGGCGACGCCCTGCCGGTGCAACACATCGCCGAATTCCTGTGGGAGCGCATCGCATGAACGTGCCCGGCCCGATGACAGCCCTGCGCGCCCGTGTTCGCGAGGCGCTGGGCAAGGCCCCAGTGCGGCGCAACTTCCGCGCCGCGATGGACGGCATCCGCGCCAAGCGCGCGGATGCCCTCCCCGATGCCACCGACTTCGCGCAGCGCCGGGCACGCACCGCCGCGATCCGTGCCCGCGCACTGGCCCGCCTGCCAGAGCTGCTCGAACGCCTCGAGCAACGTCTCGAGGCCAACGGCATCCGGGTGCACTGGGCTGAGGATGCTGCACAGGCCAACGCCATCGTGCTCGATCTGCTGCGCCAGGCGGGCGCGCGCTCAGTGATCAAGGGCAAGTCCATGGTCAGCGAGGAGATCGGCCTCAACGACGTCCTCGGCGAGGCCGGCATCGCGGTGGTGGAATCGGACCTCGGCGAATACATTGTGCAACTGGCTGGCGAGCCGCCCTCGCACATCGTCGCGCCCGCCATCCACAAGAACCGGCACGAGGTGGCGACCCTGTTCCAGGCCCATCACCCGCAGCGCGAAGCCACTGAGGACATCGAAGGCCTCACCGCCGAGGCGCGGCAGGTATTGCGGGCGCGCTTCGCCCAGGCCGACGCCGGCATCTCCGGAGTGAACTTCCTGGTGGCCGAGACCGGCACCCTGGTGCTGGTGGAGAACGAGGGCAACGGCCGCCTGAGTACCAGTGCCCCACCGCTGCACATCGCGATCACCGGCATCGAGAAGGTGATCGAGCGCCTGGACGAGTTGCCGCCTCTGCTCGACCTGCTCACCCGCTCGGCCACCGGCCAGCCGATCACCACCTATGTGAATTTCATCAGCGGCCCGCGGCGTGCCGATGAACTCGACGGCCCGCGCGAGGTACACCTGGTGCTGCTCGACAATGGGCGCGCGCGCATCCATGCCGACCCCCTGTTCGCCGACACCCTGCGATGCATCCGCTGCGGCGCCTGCATCAACCACTGCCCAGTCTATGTGCAGGTCGGCGGACACGCCTATGGCAGTGTCTATCCCGGCCCCATCGGCGCCCTGCTCGAACCACAACGCCTGGGGCTCGAGGCCGGCGGCAGCCTGACTTCCGCCTGCACCCTGTGCGGAGCCTGTGGGGACGTCTGTCCGGTGGCCATCCCCTTGCCCGGTTTGATCAACCAGCTGCGCGCCGAAGGCGTCGAGCCTCGAACCGACTCACCGCTCCCCGATGCGGGCCGCCTGCGCCACCGCGGCGAGGCATTGCTGTGGCGACTGTGGGCGGCGATCTACGCCCATCCTCGCCGCTACCGCTGGCTGGCCCGGCTGCTCACGGCGCTGCGCAGGCTCGCGCCGCGGCGGCTCGGCGCCTGGACACGCTGGCGCGAGGCACCGCGACCGGCGGCACGCGATCTGCACCGACTGGCGCGCGAAGCGGGGTTCTCCGATGAATGAAGCACGCAACCACATCCTGAAACGCTTGCGCACCGTGCAGCGCGAGGCGCCGGATACCAACGCGCTCCCCGCGATAGCGGGAGCCGACGCCGAAACGCTGATCACCCGATTCCGTACCGCCCTCGAGGCCGTGCGCGGCGAGGTGCATCGCCTGCGCGACGGCGACTGGATGGGCTGGCTGGCGCGCGAGCTGCCGGCGCGCGGGGTCAGCAACCTGCTCGCCGGCACCGGGAAGATCGGCCACACCTTGCAGACACATCCCATCCCGGGCGTGACCCTGCATCGCTACGACCGCCCGGTGGAGGACTGGAAGGACGCGTTGTTCGAGCACATCGATGCCGGCATCACCGGCTGCCGGGGGGCGATCGCCGCGACCGGCAGCCTGATCCTCTGGCCCGGCCCGGAAGAGCCCCGGCTGTTGTCGCTGGTGCCGCCATTGCACATCGTGCTGCTGGATGCTGCGAACCTGCATGCCGACCTGGCGACCGCGATCCGCGCCCAGGGCTGGACACAGGGCCTGCCCACCAACGCCCTGCTGATTACCGGCCCGTCCAAGACCGCCGACATCGAACAGACCCTGACCTGGGGCATCCATGGCCCGCGCGAGCTGGTCGTGCTGGTCCTTGGCTGAATCAGTGGCTGATCAATCCCCGCCCGCCTCGTGGCGCGCGCGGATGAACTGGCTGTGCGGCACGTACAGCAGGTCAGCCAGGCGACGTATCAGGTGTTCCTCGTAGTGATGGATGTGGCCGTCGGCCCAGGCCACCGACCAGAGGTCGTGCAACAGACGGTATTTCTGCTCGGGCGAGAGTCGACGGTTGAGGGTGTCCAGCCAGGCATGCAAGGAGACACCTTCGGCCGATTCGCGACGCGCCTGTTCCAGCAGTTCCTCAAGCGCGGCAGGCTCCAGCTCCCAGCGCATGCGCAACAGCTCGCGCAGGCGAGCAAACTCTGCCTCGTCGAAATCGTGATCGGCCTGCGCTACCTCGAACAGCAGCACCGCACTGGCCAGGTGCAGGGCGCGCTCATCGTCCGGCGTTTCGTCTTCAGCGGCCTGCAACCAGCCCGCCACCCGATCGAGCAGACCCATTTCAGTCGTCCAGAGCCTTGTGGGTGCCGTCACAATACGGCGGTGTGGCGGTGCGCTTGCAGCAGCACATGCCACGCTTGCCGCCCTTCTCCTCGCGGAAACCAAGCGGCTCGATGCCGGTGCCCTGGTGTGAACCGTCGCAGAAGGGCTGGGTCTTCGAGCGCCCACAGGCGCACCACCAGTATTCCTTACCGGCCTCGAGTTCGACGATGGTGGGCTTCTTCTGTGCAATCACGGGTTCCGTCATGACACTATCTCCTGGCTGCAATTGACCATCATCAAAACATACTGCCCCGTCACGGGCTACCCTGAGAGCGTTCCGACTGTTGCGTACAGGAGGCAGTGACGATGGACGTATTCAGCGAACTCTTCAACGACTGGACCGGCATCCTCACCCTGGCGGTGCTCACCTTCATGCTGGGCATGGGCGTGTTCTACCTGTTCTATTTCCTGCGCAAGTCGGGCGAGGACGGCTGACCCCCACCGCGACCGCGAACCGCCGTCACACCGGTTTGTAGATCTCCGCGCCCTGACGACGGAACTCCTCGGCCTTTTCCTTCATGCCCTCCTCGACTGCGACGGCGACGTCCTTGAAGCGGTTGGCCTCGGCGTACTCGCGCACATCCTGGGTAATCTTCATGGAGCAGAAGTGCGGGCCGCACATGGAGCAGAAGTGTGCCACCTTGGCCGAGTCCTTGGGCAGGGTCTCGTCGTGGTATTCGCGCGCGCGCTCCGGGTCCAGTCCCAGGTTGAACTGATCCTCCCAACGGAACTCGAAGCGTGCCTTGGACAGGGCGTTGTCGCGGATCTGTGCCCCGGGCAGCCCCTTGGCCAAATCGGCGGCGTGCGCCGCCAGCTTGTAGGTGATGATGCCCTCACGCACATCGTCCTTGTCGGGTAGACCCAGATGCTCCTTGGGCGTCACGTAACAAAGCATGGCGGTGCCGTACCAGCCGATATTGGCCGCGCCTATCCCCGAGGTGATGTGGTCGTAGCCCGGCGCAATGTCCGTGGTCAGCGGCCCCAGGGTGTAGAAGGGTGCCTCGAAGCAGTCACGCAGCTCCTTGTCCATGTTCTCCTTGATCATCTGCATGGGCACGTGCCCCGGCCCCTCGATCATCACCTGCACGTCGTGCTTCCAGGCGATCTGCGTCAGTTCACCGAGCGTCTCGAGCTCGCCAAACTGGGCGGCGTCATTGGCATCCGCGATGCAACCGGGACGCAGGCCGTCACCGAGACTGAAGGACACGTCGTAAGCCTTCATGATCTCGCAGATCTCCTCGAAATGGGTGTAGAGGAAGTTCTCCTGGTGATGCGCCAGGCACCACTTGGCCATGATGGAGCCACCGCGCGAGACGATGCCGGTGACCCGCTCGGCGGTCAGTGGCACGTAGCGCAAGAGCACCCCGGCGTGGATGGTGAAGTAGTCTACGCCTTGCTCGGCCTGCTCGATCAGGGTGTCGCGGAAAATCTCCCAGGTGAGTTCCTCGGCCTTGCCACCGACCTTTTCCAGGGCCTGGTAGATGGGCACGGTCCCGATCGGCATGGGCGCGTTGCGCAGAATCCACTCGCGGGTCTCGTGGATGTGCTTGCCGGTGGACAGGTCCATCAGGGTATCGCCGCCCCAGCGCGCCGACCAGACCATCTTCTCCACCTCTTCGGCGATGCCGGAGGTAACCGCCGAGTTGCCGATGTTGGTGTTGATCTTCACCCGGAAGTTGCGACCGATGATCATCGGTTCCAGCTCCGGATGGTTGATGTTGGCAGGGATGATGGCGCGGCCGGCAGCAATCTCGTCACGCACGAACTCGGGGGTGATCTCCTCGGGCAACTTGGCACCCCAGGACTGGCCCGGATGCTGCTTCAACAGCTTTGCGTAGCGCGGATCGCGGCGTAGCTCGTCGAGCTTCATGTTCTCGCGGATCGCCACATATTCCATCTCGGGGGTGACGATGCCCTGGCGTGCATAGTGCATCTGGGTGACGTTGCGCCCCGGCTTCGCCCGGCGCGGCGCGCGCACATGCTCGAAACGCAGATGCGCGGTGTCCGGGTCGGCCAGACGAGCGCGACCGTATTCCGATGTCGGACCGGGCAGCCGCTCAGTATCGCCGCGCTCCTCGATCCAGGCACTACGCAGCTCGGGCAGGCCGCGCAACAGGTCGATCTCCACCTCGGGGTCGGTATAGGGGCCGGAGGTGTCGTACACGTAGATCGGCGGGTTCTCCTCGGCACCGAAACTGGCAGGGGTGGGCGACTGGGCGATCTCGCGCATGGGCACGCGGATGTCCGGGCGCGAGCCCTGCACATAGACCTTGCGTGAATTGGGGAAAGGCCGGGTAACCTCTTCGGAGAGTTCGGCGGTTTTCTTGAGAAAATCTTCCGGGATGGCGCTCATGACAGGTCTCCGTTGGCGGGGAGACCGGGAGCGCGATGCCCGCCGGCAGCCTCCCTACGCCAGTATTGACTGGATCAGGTTCCGAGGGTGCCTCTCAGCCCATGGACCGGCCGGTCCGCAGGGCGCCCCTGGCTGCTTTCCCGAGAAGTCTACTCGGAATTGCCTGCGCAACATAGTCCACCCTTATTACCCCTTCAGCCTTCTGCCCACTTTGCTTGCCCACCGCCGGAATTCCCCTTAGGCTTACGCCGGCTCATTCGACCGCATCGGAGATTGGTATGCTGGCACCAGACACCGACAAGGCCCGTTTCAACATGGTGGAACAACAGATCCGCCCGTGCGAGATCCTTGACGAGCGCGTGCTCGAAGTCTTCAAGACCATTCCGCGCGAGCATTTTGTGGATGAGGAACAGCGCCCCCTGGCCTTCGCCGATATCCAGCTGCCGCTGCCCAACGGCGAGGTCATGATGAAACCCCTGCAGGAAGGCTTCATGTTGCAGGCACTGGACGTGCAACCGGGCGACCGGGTGCTCGAAGTCGGCACCGGCAGCGGCTTCGTCACCGCCTGCCTTGCTCATCTTGGCGGCAAGGTCACCAGCTACGAGATCGATCCGGAACTGCACGCACGCGCTGCCGAGCGCCTGGCTGCTCTGGGCATCGAGGCCGAGCTGGTAACAGGCGACATCTTCGCCGCGGAGCTCCCCGAGCGCAGCTTCGACGTGATCGCAGTCACCGGCTCGCTGCCACAACCCAGCGAACAGCTGGAGCGCCTGCTCGCCCCCGGTGGCCGGATGTTCCTGATCAAGGGCGAACCGCCGGTGATGTGCGCCATCCTGGTGACCCGCGCCGAGGACGGCACCCTGCTGCGCAAGGGCCTGTGCGAAACCCTGCTGCCGCCGCTGAAAAACGCCCCGCAGCCGGAGCATTTCACCTTTTGAAGAATCTCTCTCCTCGCGAGCTGGAAGCGTGGCTGCGTGAACACCAGCCACAGCTGCTTGACGTGCGCGAGCCCTGGGAATACACCATCTGTCACCTCGAGGGATCGGAACTGGTGCCCATGCGCGAGATTCCGGCCTGGGCCGAGACCGCCGATCCCGAGCAGGAGATCGTAGTGATCTGTCACCACGGTATCCGCAGCCGCCAGGTGGCGATCTACCTGGAGAGCCGGGGCTTTCGCAATGTCATCAACCTCACCGGCGGCGTCGAGGCCTGGGCGCGTGAGGTCGATCCGCAGATGGCGACCTATTGAGGACAAACATGCCCTCGCCTCGGGCACGCACCTCCTACACAGTAGGAACGGCGTCCCCACCGCGAACATTCGGCCCGAGGACGGACCTCTTACATCGAGTTTCCCTCTTCCTCCAGCAAGGCATACAGTCTTTGCAAGGCCCCCCGGTTACGCTCGACCAGGGCGCGTCCCGCCTCGCCGGCCGCCGCACGCGAGCTGGCATCAGACAGCCAGTCACCGACCACCTCGGCCAGGGCCACGGCATCACCGACCTCGCGCGCGGCCCCGGCCTGAAGCAGCATGCGGCTGATCAGGGCGAAGTTGAAGGTGTGCGGCCCGAAACAGACGGGTACGCCCTGTGCTGCGGCCTCGAGCATGTTGTGACCACCAACCCGCGCCAGGCTCCCACCGATGAAGGCAGCGTCCGCCGCTCCGATCAGCACCGGCAGCTCGCCCATGGTATCGGCCAGATAGACAGGATCGTCCGCCCCCGGCAGCTGCCCGGCCGAACGCCGCACCGGCTGGTGCCCGGCACGAATGATCTGAGAGACCACGCGGTCGAAGCGTTCCGGGTGACGCGGCACCAGGACCAGCAGGGCCTGCGGCAGACGGCGCAGCAGCAGCGCATGCGCGGCCAGTGCAATCTCCTCCTCGCCCTCGTGGGTACTGGCCGCAATCCACACCGGCCGTCCGGCCCAGTGACGGCGCATCACCTCCACCTGTTCCACCACGCTGGCGACAATGGTCATGTCGAACTTGATGCTGCCGGTCACCACCACCCGCTCCCCGGGCACCCCAACCTGGCGAAAACGCCGGGCGTCGTCCTCGGTCTGTGCCGCCACCCGATCGATATCAGCGAACACCCGGCGCGCAAAACCGCCAAGCCGCTGATAACCGCGCAGCGAACGCTCCGAGAGCCGGCCATTGGCCAGCACCGTCTCGATGCCCCGCGCACGGCACAGGCGCAGAAGGTTGGGCCAGATCTCGGTCTCGACCATCAGCAGGCGTGCCGGTCGTACCCGGTCGAGAAAACGCGTCAGAAAGGACGGCAGATCCCAGGGCATGTAGGCATGCAGCACCTGATCGCCGAACAATCTGCGCACCTGGTCCGAGCCGGTGGGTGTGGTGGTGGTGAGGGTGATCGCCTGTTCCGGATGCGCTTCCAGCAGCAGCCGGACCAGCGGAGCGACGGCCTGGACTTCACCCACCGACACGGCATGGATCCAGACCCCGCCGGCAGCCGGCGAGATCTCGGTGCGACCGAAACGCTCGCGCAACCGATAACGATAGGCCGGCGCACGGCGGCTACGCCAGAGCAACCGCAACAGTGCGAGCGGCAACGTCAAGGTCAGCAGAAGAGTGTACAGCGAATACATTGCGGGTCGGGCGCGCGTCCGTACCGGGAGCGCACCAGACTACCCGAGCGGCGCGCCGGGCACCAGCTGCGCTACACTGCGCGCCCATGAGACCCACGGATCCCCTGCTGCACCCCCGTCACTGGCCCAGCTGGGCCGCGCTCGGCCTGCTGCGCCTGATCGTGCTCCTGCCTTGGCCGGCGATCATGGCGATCGGCGCCGGAGTCGGCCATCTCATACACTTCTTCGCGTTGCGCCGTCGCCATATCGCCGAGATCAACCTGCAACGTTGCTTCCCGCGCATGGCACCAGAGACCCGTCGACGCCTGATCCGCGCCAACTTCGTCGCCATGGGCCGTGGGCTGATGGAAGTGGCCATGGCCTGGTGGTGGCCCCAGGCAAGGCTGGAGTCGCTGCTGGTCGCCATCGAAGGCGCGGAGAATCTTCCGCCGCAGGACGATGGCCGTGGCACCATCTTTCTCACTGCGCACTTCAGCTCACTGGAACTGTCTGGGCGCTACCTCGGTGCACGCCGCCCCTGCCGCGCCATGTACCGCCCCAACGAGAACCCGGTGATCCAGGCCATGTTCGAACGCTATCGTCAGGCTCACACCCTGGGCATTATCCCGCGCGACGACGTGCGCGGTATGCTGCGTGCACTGAAGGCAGGCGAAGGCGTCTGGTTCGCGCCTGACCAGAATTACGGCCACAAGGGCAAGGTGTTCGCCGACTTCTTCGGCGTGCCGGCAGCCACCCACACTGCCACCAGCCGCTTTGCCCGCGCCAGCGGCGCACGGGTGATTCCTTTCGTGCTGTTCCGCGAGCGCCACGGCTATCGACTGCGCATCGAACCCGAACTCGACAACTTCCCGTCGGGCGATGACCAACAGGATGCTGCGCGCATCAACACCCTGTTCGAACACTGGGCCCGGCGCCTGCCTGCGCAATACAACTGGATCCACCGCCGCTTCAAGACCCGACCGGATGGTGGCCCCCCGCCGTATCCCGCAAAAAGGCGCCGATAAGGTCCCACCTCTCCCTGATAGAATGCGGCTTTTCCCAACGCGGTCCGACCATGCAGTTCATCGATCTCAAGACCCAGCAACTCCGCATCCGCGACGATCTCGAGCAGCGCCTGAGCGCCCTGCTCGATCATGGCCAGTACATCCTCGGCCCGGAAGTGACCGAGATGGAGGAAACACTGGCCGCCTACGTCGGCGTTAAGCACTGCGTCTCGGTAGCCAGCGGCACCGACGCCCTGCTGCTGGCACTGATGGCACTGGAGATCGGCCCGGGCGACGAGGTCATCACCACCCCCTTCAGCTTTATCGCCACTGCCGAGGTGATCGGTCTGGTGGGCGCGACCCCGGTGTTCGTGGACATCGATCCTGTGACCTACAACATCGACCCGGCTGCCATCGTGCCCGCCATCACCGAGCGCACCCGCGCCATCCTGCCGGTAGGCCTGTTCGGCCTGTGCGCGGACATGGATGCCATCGGCGAGATCGCCGCGGACCACGGCCTGCCGGTGATCGAGGATGCGGCACAGAGCTTCGGCGCACGTTACAAGGGCCGGCGCTCCTGCGGCCTGTCTACCATCGGCTGCACCAGCTTCTTCCCGGCCAAGCCGCTGGGCTGCTACGGCGACGGCGGCGCCTGCCTCACCAACGACGAGGCACTGGCCTCCCGCCTGCGCGAGCTGCGCAACCACGGCCAGGATCGCCCCTATCACCATCCACGCCTGGGCATCAACGGCCGCATGGACGGCATGCAGGCGGCGGTGATCCTGTCGAAGATGACGATCTTCGACGAGGAGGTCGAGGCGCGCGCGCGGATCGGCGCCCGCTACAGCGCCCTGCTCGCCGATGCCGATTGCATCACTCCCTACATCCCAGCCGATTACGACAGCGTCTACGCCCAGTACACCCTGCAAGTGAAAGACCGCGAGCGTGTGCAACAGACACTGCGCGAGGCCGGCATCCCCAGCGCCGTGTACTACCCCATCACTCTCGACCAACAGCCAGCACTGCGCGAGATCGGCCGCAGCGTGGGCAGCCTGGAGGTGGCACACACCTTGGCCGAGCGGGTGGTCAGCCTGCCCATGCACCCCTATCTCGATCCCGAGACCCAGGATCGTATCGTGGACGTGTTGCGCGGGGCATTGTGAGGGTGTTGCTCGGCGTATTCTCTCCCCCACCCCAGCCCTCCCCCACGCGCGGGGGAGAAGGCCGAGGAGAGGGGGCAGCTGCCGCGGCAAGGGGGGTCGTCTGATGCAGACCCTGCCTCCCTCCAGCCGCCAGACCCTGCTGCGCTTGCTGGGCTATTTCCGGCCACACTGGAAGCTCTTTATCGCCGGCATCGTCGGCATGGTGCTGCTGGCCGCCTCGGAAGCCGGCATCCCGGGGCTGCTCAAACCGCTGCTGGACGGCACCTTCGTCGAAAAAGACCCCGTCTACATGAAATGGGCACCGGTGGCGCTGATCGTGCTGTTCCTGTTCCGCGGCCTGGCCCAGGTGGTCAGCAACGCCGCCTTTGCCGCCATCTCCATGCACCTGATGCACACCCTGCGCCAGCAGATGTTCGAGCGCCTGTTGCATCTCCCCGCTGCCTTCTACGAACGCGCCGTCAGCGGCAACCTTATCTCGCGCTTCACCTACGATGTCAGCCAGATCTCGCACGCGGGGGTGCAGCTGTTCAGTGCCTTGGTCAAGGACTCGCTGACGGTGGTCGGGCTGCTGATCTACGTCTTCTGGCTGGACTGGCAGCTCAGCCTGTTCACCTTCGTGCTGCTGCCGACGGTGGCACTGATCGCCAAGTACGTCGGCCGCCGCCAGCGCCGACTCAGTCGTGCCCTGCAGGACAGCTTCGGCGACATGACCCACGTGCTGGAAGAGACCACCCGCGGCCACAAGGTAATCAAGATCCACGGCGGCCAGGACTATGAACGCAGCCGCTTCGAACGCATCGCCCGCGCCATCCGCCATCAGCAGTTCAAGCTGGCCGTCGCCGCCACCATCGGTGTGCCCATCGTCGAGTTCGTCGGCGCCCTGATCATGGCCGCGGTGATCTGGATCGGCACCGGCCGCGCCGCCGAGGATCAGCTCACCGTGGGCGGTTTCGTTGCCTTCTTCACCGCACTGGGGCTACTGTTCTCGCCAATCAAGCGCCTGACCAAACTCAACGATCCCTTGCAACGAGGCCTGGCCGCGGCCGAGAGCGTATTCGCCCTGCTCGACCAGCCGCTCGAACAGGACACCGGCACGCGCTGCCTGCCGGACACCCGCGGCGCGCTGCGCTTCGAAGGGGTGCACTTCCGCTACCCCGAAGCCGAGCGCGACGCCCTAGGACCGCTGGATCTCGAGATCGCTCCCGACAGCTTCACCGCCCTGGTCGGTGCCTCGGGCAGCGGCAAGAGCACCTTTGTGAGCCTGATCCCGCGCCTGCACGAGGTGACCGCCGGACGCATCCTGCTCGATGGCATCGACACCCGCGAGCTGTCACTGGCCGATCTGCGCCGGCATATCGCCTTCGTCGACCAGCAGGTGATCCTGTTCAACGACAGCATCGCCGCCAACATCGCCTACGGCATGGACGCCGACCGCGAGGCCATCCGCCAGGCTGCGCGCAATGCCGGCGCTCTGGAGTTCATCGAGGCCCTGCCCGAGGGTTTCGACACACTGATCGGAGAAAACGGCGTCAAGCTCTCCGGCGGCCAGCGCCAGCGCCTGGCCATCGCCCGCGCACTGATCAGCGATGCCCGCATCCTGATCCTCGACGAGGCCACCTCGGCGCTAGATACTGAGTCGGAGCGCTTGGTGCAGAAGGCCCTGGAGCGCCTGCGCGCCGGCCGCACCACCCTGGTCATCGCGCACCGCCTGTCCACGGTACAGAAGGCCGACCGCATCCTGGTGTTCGAAGCCGGGCGCATCGTCGAGGACGGCACCCATGACGATCTGATGGCGCACCGGGGCGTCTACTATCGGCTCAACCAGGCGCAATTGTTCGGGGAATAATCATCGGCATGGCTACCCACCGTCCGGGATACCTGCTGTCGCTCCTGTCGCCGGGACTCGCCGGCCGGTTCCAGCTCGACCGCCCGAACGATGCCTGGCGCGCACGCTTTCCGGCACACATCCCCCGCACGCTGGGCCGGCCGAAGATCGGCGGGTTCCCGGATGGCGAAGGCTGAGCCATGCGCCTCCTCTCGCCCCGCCAGTTCGTCCTGGGTTTCGTCTCGGCCATCGCCCTGTTCGTGCTGCTGCATGCACTCACCTGGCAGTTTGCCGTACGCCAATTGTTGCGACACGAGAACGGCGTGGTCACCGGCGACCTGGCACGTCTGGGCTATATCTCGGACCTGGTGCACCCCCGGCGCACCCATGTCACCCTGCCGAAAAGGCATCTCGAGGCAGGCGATCTGCAAGGGCAACATGTCGACCTGCTGACCATCGGCGATTCGTTTTCCAATGGGGGCGCCGGCGGCCCCAATCCCTGGTACCAAGACTTCATCGCCAGCCGTTGGGGCTGGAATGTGCTCAACCTGCGCAGCTTTCCCGGCCTGCGCAACGACATGGACCTGGTCCGCGCCCTGCTGCGCGCCGGCCTGTTGCAGGAATGGGGCGTGCGTTATGTGCTGCTGGAATCGACCCAGCGCAAGATCGCCTCACGCTATGCTGATACGCCATCCCCCCATGAACTGCCGTCGCGTGCGGCGCTGATCGCCCACTACCGCTTTGGCAAACCGCGCCCGACACACGACCCGGTGGCCTTGCCCGATGTGGCCTGGATCAACGACGGCAACATCAAGTACTGGTGGAACCGGGTCATGTACCACCTGGACGACTGCGCCTTCATCTCCAAGACCTGCCGCACCCGGCTGCGCACACGCCGCTTCAGCATCGGCGACGGCAAGGACCTGCTGTTCTACCGGGGAGCGCTGCACGCAGTATCGCGCAACGGCGCCAATGCCGTGCAACGCATGAACGGCCGGCTCGAGGCGCTGGCCGACGAACTGGACCGACAGGGCATCGGCCTGATCGTGATGCCGGTGGTCACCAAGTACGAACTCTACCGGTCGGACATCGCCAAGGGCGACTATCCGCCTGATCCGCTGTTCCCCCACTGGCGCAGGCTGCCCCACCGCTTCGTGCTGGTCGATACCCAGGCCATCCTGCGCCGGGCTATCGAGGCCGGTGAACTGGACACCTTCTACACCGATGACATGCACTGGACCCCCAAGGCCTCGCGACATGTCACCGAGGCCCTGGCCACGCAGCTGGGCATCCAACCATGACGGTTTGTGTCCCCTGCCCCCACTTCCGGATCCGGACACGGGCCGGCCTGCTCACCTATAATGTTGCTTTTTCTGATCCCGTCTGACTGCACCCTCCGTCCATGTACCAGGAATCGGCTGCACAATGCTCCGGGTTCGAGAATGCAAGATTGCAGCCCGGCATCTGCCGGATGGCCGAAATGACCGGAAATGTTTGACACGAGCACGAAGGCATCACGGATGACATCCCCCTCCTCATCCAGCCAACTGTCCTGGACACCTGCGTTCGAGGGATAACCCGCATGCTGTTCAACAGCCTCGAATACCTGCTGCTGTTCCTACCCCTGAGCCTGGCCGGCTATTTCGTACTCAACCGCTGGCGCCTGACGGAGGCGGCCACCGGCTGGCTGATCGTCGCCTCGCTGGTCTTCTACGCCTGGTGGAAGCCGAGCTACCTGCCCCTGCTGCTGTTCTCGGTGCTGTTCAACTACCTGCTGGGACACATCGTCGGCCGGGCCTCCCGATACCGACGCCCGGCCCTGATCTTCGGCATCGCGGTCAACCTGGGACTGCTGGGCTTCTTCAAGTACGCCGATTTCACCCTGGCCAACATCGAGCGTCTCACCGACCTGCCGATGCCGCACCTGGATCTGGCCCTGCCACTGGCCATCTCGTTTTTCACCTTCCAGCAGATCGCCTACCTGGTGGACAGCTACCGCGGTCTAACCCGCGAGTACGACTTCCTGCGCTACACCCTGTTCGTCACCTTCTTTCCGCAATTGATCGCCGGTCCCATCGTCCACCACAAGGAGATGATCCCGCAGTTCCAGCGCCGCCGGGGACGCCTGCTCCACTACCACAACATCAGCCTAGGCATCTTCATCCTGACCCTCGGCCTGTTCAAGAAAGTGATCATTGCCGACTACTTCGCCACCGTGGCCACACCGGGCTTCGACGGCGGACAGGCGCTCGACCTATTCAGCGCCTGGGCTACCTCGCTGTCCTACACCTTCCAGCTCTATTTCGACTTCAGCGGCTACAGCGACATGGCGATCGGCGCCGCCCTGATGTTCAACATCCGCCTGCCCTTCAACTTCGACAGCCCCTACAAGGCGCGCGACATCCAGGAATTCTGGCGGCGCTGGCACATCACCCTGTCGCGTTTCCTGCGTGATTACGTCTACATCCCGCTGGGCGGCGGACGCGGCTCCCTGGCGCGTGTCTCCAGGAACCTGATGATCACCTTCCTGCTCGGCGGCCTCTGGCACGGCGCGGGCTGGACCTTCGTGTTCTGGGGCTTCCTGCACGGGGCAGCCATGGTGATACACCGTGTCTGGCGATACCTCGGCGGGCGCCTGCCCGACTGGCTCGCCTGGTTTGTCACCTTCAACTTCATCAATGCCAGTTGGGTATTCTTCCGTGCCAACAGCTGGGACGATGCCTTGCGTGTCCTGCGCGGCATGGTCGGACTGGAAGGCATCACCCTCTCCGACAAGCTGCTGCGATTGGCCCCCTTCCAGGCACTCGCCGACATGGCCCCCACCCTGTTCGGCCATACGACGCTGGGCCGCACCCCCTACGTGGCACTGCTCGGCGCCTTCCTGGTGACCTTGCGCCTGCGCAACTCCCAGCAATGGATGCGCGACTTCCGCACCACACCGGCCAGTCTGGTGCTGGTCACCCTGGTGTTCATGGCCATCCTGATGAACCTGTCGAAAGTCAGCGAGTTCCTGTACTTCAACTTCTGAACCATGCGTCCCATCTCGCCCCGCCAGTTCGTCCTGGGTTTCGTCTCGGCCATCGCCCTGTTCGTGCTGCTGCACGCACTCACCTGGCAGTTTGCCGTGCGCCAGTTGCTGCAGCGCGAGGACGACATCGTCACCGGCAACCTGGCACGCCTGGGCTATATCTCGGACCTGGTGCACCCCCGGCGCACCCAGGTCACCCTGCCGAAAAGGCACCTCGAGGCGGGCGATCTGCAGGACCAACGCATCGACCTGCTGACCATCGGCGATTCGTTCTCCAATGGGGGCGCCGGCGGCCCCAATCCCTGGTACCAGGACTTCATCGCCAGCCGCTGGGGCTGGAATGTGCTCAACCTGCGCGGCTTCCCCGGCCTGCACAACGACATGGACCTGGTCCGTGCCCTGCTGCGCGCCGGCCTGCTGCAGGAATGGGGCGTGCGTTACGTGCTGCTGGAATCGACCCAGTACAAGATCGTCTCGCGCTATGCCGACACCCCGCCCCCCCGGGGACTGCCATCGCGCGCGGCGCTGATCGCCCACTACCGCTTCGGCGAACCGCAGCCGATCCCCGACCTGCTTGCCCTGCCCGATGTGGCCTGGATCAACGACGGCAACATCAAGTACTGGTGGAATCGTGTCATGTACCACCTGGACGACTGTGCCTTCATTTCCCAGGCCTGCCGTACCCGGCTACGCGCGCGCCGCTTCAGCATCGGCGACGGCAAGGACCTGCTCTACACCCCGGGCGCCCTGCGTATCGTGTCGCGCAACAACGCCGATGCCGTGCAACGCATGAACAACCAGCTCGAGGCGCTGGCCGACGAGCTGGCCCAACAGGGCATCGGCCTGATCGTGATGCCGGTGGTCACCAAGTACGAACTCTACCGGCCAGACATCGCCAAGGGCGACTATCCGCCCGACCCACTGTTCCCCCACTGGCGCAGACTGCCCCACCGCTTCGTGCTGGTCGATACCCAGGACATCCTGCGCCAGGCCATCGAGGCCGGCGAACTGGACACCTTCTACATTGATGACTCGCATTGGACTCCCAAGGCCTCGGAGCACGTCGTCAATGCCTTGGGCAGACTACTAGGCAACGACCGATGAGCACCAACGCGCCTTACCGCTACCGACCCGATGTCGACGGCCTGCGCACCATCGCCGTCCTGGCGGTGATCGCCTACCACGCCCTGCCCGAGCGCATCCCCGGCGGTTTCGTGGGCAACGCGGCCAAAGGCATAGCTTCACCTTTCCCCACCCCCACAGCCGACAGATACGCACATTCGCAACAGAAACTCCCGGGCTGTACACCTGTCACCATGGGCTCCATCTCCGCGCCCCATCGACATTACCCCCCGGCGTCGAGGAAATCGACCAATGCCTGACTCGTCTCCCCTCGTCCTCTGGCGCCTGCTCGATGGTCGACGCGGTCACCGCACCCAGATCGAGGGCCTGTGCCAGGCTCTGGCCGAGCGCACCGCTGTACAAACGCACGACCTGGAGGTTGTAAACACAGGGGCCGCCATTCGCCAGTGGTGGCGTGCCGAGTTTCCCGCCGGGGAACGGCTGCCACCGCCCGACCTGATCCTGGCCGCCGGCCACCGCACCCACCTGCCGGCGCTGGCGGCGCGGCGTGCCCGCGGCGGACACATCGTGGTACTGATGAAACCCTCGCTGCCACTGCGCTGGTTCGACCTTTGCCTGATCCCGCAACACGACCAACCACCGCGTCGCAACAACGTGATCGCCACCCGCGGCGTACTGCACGGAGTGCGCCCGAGCGAACGCCACAATCCCGCCACGGGGCTGATCCTGCTCGGCGGCCCCTCGCGCCACCACGACTGGGATGCAGACGCCATCGCCATGCAGGTGCGGCAGGTGGTAACGGCTCGGCCCGAGGTGCGTTTCGTCATCGGCGACTCGCCGCGTACCCCACCGGACACCCTGCAGCGACTGGACGGGCTGGAGAATGTCAGCCTGCTGCACTGGGCCGGCTGCGCACCCGGCGAGATCCAGCAGCGCATGCGCGAGGCCGGGCAGATCTGGGTCAGCGAGGACAGCGTCTCCATGCTCTACGAAGCGCTGGGCAGCGGCGCACCGGTAGGCCTGCTGGCGGTACCCCGGCGCCGCGATACCCGGGTCAGCAGGGGCGTCGACCGCCTGATCGCCGACGGACTGATCACCCCCTTCGAGCATTGGGCGCGCGACCGCCGGCTGGCCGAACATCCCCCCTTGGACGAGGCGGCGCGCTGCGCCGAAGCGATACTGCAACGATGGCCGATCGCCTGACCGTACTGCAACTGCTGCCCGCGCTCGAGGGTGGCGGCGTGGAACGCGGCACCCTCGAGGTGGCCCGCGCCCTGGTCGCCGCCGGCCACCGCTCGCTGGTGGTCTCCGCCGGCGGGCGGCTGGTAGCACAACTCGAGGCCGAGGGCAGCGAGCACGTCTCCCTGCCGGTCGGTCGCAAGCACCTGGCCACCCTGTTGCAAGTGCGCCCGTTGCGGCGCCTGCTGCTCAAGCAGAAGGTGGACATCGTGCATGTACGCTCGCGGGTGCCGGCCTGGCTGCTGGAACTGGCGCTGCGCGGCTTGCCATCGTACCGGCGGCCGATCCGCGTGAGTACGGTGCACGGCCTGTACTCGGTCTCACGCTACAGCGCCATCATGACCCGGGGTGAGGCGGTGATCGCGGTCTCCGAGACCATCCGCGACTACATTCGACGCCACTACCCCGAGTGCCCGACCGAGCGCATCCACCTGATCCCGCGCGGGGTGGCCCCCACCGAATTCCCGCGGGGATACCACCCGGACGCGACCTGGCGCGAGGCCTTCCTTGCGCAGTTCCCGGCGGCGCGCGACCAGCGCCTGCTCGTGCTGCCCGGGCGACTCACCCGCTTGAAAGGCCATCACGACTTCATCGGCCTGATTGACTCTCTAGTCGCCGAAGGCCGCCCGGTGCACGGCCTGATCGTCGGCGGCGAAGACCCGCGCCGCCGCGCCTACGCCGAGGAATTGCGCCAGGCTGTCCGCGAACGGGGACTGGCGCATCACATCAGCTTCACCGGAGCGCGCAGCGACATCCGCGAGATCTACGCCATCAGCGACCTGGTGCTGTCGCTCTCCACCAAACCGGAATCCTTCGGCCGCACCGTGGTCGAGGCGCTGAGCCTGGGCATCCCAGTAGTCGGCTACGACCACGGCGGCGTCGGCGAGATCCTGACTCACCTGTTCCCCGCCGGGCGCACCCCGCTCGGCGATCCAGACGCCCTGCGCCATACCGTCGGCGCCATCCTGGACGATCCGCCCGAGATCCCCGAGAACCACCACTACACCCTGGAGGCCATGACCGGACGCACCCTGGAGCTCTACCGTACACTTGCCCGGCAGTACCTGTAGAGGCCCGTCCTCGGGCCGAGTGTTCGCGGCGAGAACGCCGCCGCTTCTGCCCTGTATGAGGCCGCCCCCGGCCCGAACCCTTCGCAGCTCCTGCCCGAAGGGGGCCCATTCCCCGTCTCCCCTCAGGCTATAATCCCGCCATGCGACTCACCCCCGATAAAATCGCAGTCGGCCGCAACACCACGCACAGCACCTACGTCCGGTCCGGCCTCGATGCGCCTGTGAATGATTGCCACCTCCCAGCCCCCTTCGCGCCACTCCGTTTCTGACACCGTGCGCCGAGCCCTGATCCAGCTCCTCCGCCTGGAGACCAGCGCCCGCTGGCTGGGCCGCCTGCTGCCTGAGCAGGATCTCGAGGCCACTCTGCGCCGACACTTCGCACAACGCTTCACACCCGAACAACGCCAGCGCCTGCGCGAACAACCGCCGCGGGTGTTCATCGCGGTCAAACACCACAACTGGGAGCAGGCCGGCCTGATCAACAGCTGGGCCGAGGTCGCCGAAACCATGCCCTGGGACTGGGGCGAGCGCTATGACCAGCACGCGCCCAACTGGTACGCGAAGGGCAAACCGGCCTTCAACGAAGCACTCTACCAGTGCGTCGCGCGAGCCCATGCCAAACGCCCGCTGACGCATTTCTTTGGTTACCTTTCCGGCCGCTGGGTCTACCCTGAAACCATCCGCCGCATCGGCGAACTGGGCATCATCACTCTCAACTTCGGCTTCGACGACAGTCACCGATTCTGGGGCAAGCACCGGCATGGGCAATGGACCGGCAATGCCGGTATTGCGCACGCCTTTGACCTGAACCTCACTGCACAGGACCCGGCCGATGTCGCCAAATTTCGATTGAGCGGCGCGCGCGCCCTCTATCTGCCACCCGGCGGCAACCCCCAGGCCTTCCGTAAGCTTCCCCTGATCCCGGACAGGTGTAAAGTAGAGCTTTCTGGCCACCCCCAGCCAGGAGGTTCAGATGAGGAAATCACGATTCACCGAGAGTCAGATCGTGGCGATTCTCCACGAAGCGGATTCGGGGATGAAGGTGCGGGACATCTGCCGCAAGCACGGCATCTCCGATGCCACCTTCTACAACTGGAAGAGCAAGTACGGCGGCATGAGCGTCTCCGAGCTCAAGCGGATGAAGGAGCTGGAGGCTGAAAACGCCAGGCTCAAACGCATGTACGCCGATCTGGCACTGGAAAACCAGGCGATGAAGGATCTGATCGAAAAAAAACTCTGACGCCGCCCGAGAAGCGAGAGGCGGCGGAGTATCTGGTCAGGGAACATTCCCTTTCCATTGCAAGGAGCTGTCGTTGTGTAGGGCTTTCCCGGTCGGCGTGGTACCAGGAACCGGATCATCGGCAGGAGCAGGATTCTGAAATCATCGATGCGCTCAACGATCTGGTCGAGGCACACCCTCGCTGGGGATTCTGGAAGTGCTTTGCCCGGCTTCGGGCCAAAGGGCATTCCTGGAACCACAAGCGGGTGTACCGGGTGTATCGTGCACTGGGTCTGAACCAGCCACGCCGAACCCGCCGGCGGCTGCCTGCCCGGATTCGGGAACCCCTGGTGGTGCCCCAATACCCGGACCAGGTATGGTCTGCCGACTTCATGAGCGACACTCTGTATCACGGGACCCGTTTTCGCACGTTCAATTTGATTGACGACTTCAACCGGGAGGCGTTGTACATCGAGATCGACACCTCGCTTCGGGCGCCCCGCGTGGTGCGGACCCTGGAGCAGCTGAAGGCGCAGGGCCGCTGTCCCGAAACCATTCGGGTGGACAACGGCCCGGAATTTCTGAGCGACGACTTTCGGCGCTGGTGCCGGGACAACGGTGTCGTCATCCAGTACATCCAGCCGGGGAAGCCCAATCAGAACGCCTATATCGAGCGTTTCAACCGGACCTACCGGAATGAGGTGCTGAACCTGTATCTCTTTCGCAGCCTGGACGAGGTCCGGGAGATTACCGGTCGCTGGTTGATGGAGTACAACGACCTGCGACCTCATGATGCGCTGGGTGGGTTGCCGCCCAGCTTGTATGCCAAACAGGTGGCGGGAAACTCTACTTTTAAAATGTCTACTTGACGGGGAAGCTTACGCCCGGACCTCAGGGGAATATCTCTTGTTCGTGTCCATAGACTCTATCCTCTCAAGAAATGGAGTCTCCGGGAAACACGGGGCGGTTCATATCGGCAGTTATTGAATGCGCGAGCACAGGTAAGCCCACTTGATGAAGTGATCGGCCATGCATTTTCCAGCGCGTGAAAAACGGATTCTTCAGGACCGGCCAATTGCAGGGCGCCATAGCGCTCCGGCGGGGAGACTGCGATGACCGTGGCCAGTCGGCCGTACGACTCGTGAAAGCGGCGCTGTGCGGCGATGTCGATATCGGCCACCCCGTCGCCGTAGGTGAAAAAAATACGGCTCGTCCTCGACTTAGCGCGTCACCCGCTTGAGTCGCCCGCCAGTCAGGGTATCCTCACCGGTGTCCACCAAGGTCACCTGCCAAGGCTCGGCATTGCGCTGGTGGACTTCCATGCGGTTGTGGGTCATGTCGAAGGCGACATCCGACATGTGCAGGAAATAATTGGCGAAGTACTCCTTGATGACATAGCCCTTGTAGTCGCAGCAGATCACGAACTTGTCGACACCGTGCGCCGAGTAGATCTTCATGATGTGCCACAGAATGGGCCGGCCCCCGATCTCGATCATCGGCTTGGGTTTCAGATGGGTCTCTTCGGAGATCCGGGTCCCCAACCCTCCGGCCAGAATGACCGCCTTCATCGCAATCTTCCCAGGCTCGGGCGGGCACAAGCGGCCTGCCTCGTGAAATGAAGCTGCGGATTATACCCAGGGGACCCCGCATGGTGGCGTGCAAAGGGCAGTTTTCGTCACGATCAGACCTCTTTCGCGCACCACGCCCCCATGGGACCTGAAATCTCAAGGCCATGCAGCCTGAGCAGAAGAGCCTGCACCGACCACACCGACGCCTCAGGCCAAACCAGGAACACCTCCACACTCATGCCTTCTCAGACGCCTTTCCCGCCGCCCCCGACATCAGCATGAAAGACAAGAACACCACCAAAGCATTTAGACCTTGCGTCCCATAGAAAGGGCTGCCTCCAAATTGATACACAACAAGAAAAAATACCGGAAATGCCAAGACCCACCCTCCCTTCTGACGGGCCACCCTCAGCACGGATACAAACAACCATAACCAAGCCATCAGTCCAACTAGACCAGTATGAAACAAAATCTCCAGCTCTGCATTGTGAGCCCCATAAAAATCAATCACTTTCAATAGATAGTGCTTAGCCAGGTCCACGCCCATCCCATAACCCAATATGGGGTGTTCGACAACAAGGCTCCATACGGCAGACCAGATACCCAACCGGTCGCTGTTCGCCGCCATATCAAAGATGGAATGAAACCTGTCGGAACCCACATAAGCTGCCGCACAAATACCCAAGACAGGAAACGAAAACAGCAGAAATCTCCTCCAGGAAAAACTGCCAGGCGCAATATAGAGCAGAACGACAAGAAAAGACGCCCCGATGAACGCAAGCCAAGAAGACCGCGAATATGAAAGGACAAGCAGAACCAAACTACACAATAGAGAGAAAACAAAAAAAGGAGAAAAAGCCCTGCAGTTCGCTTCTTGACGGGATCTCAGCAAGGCCAGCCCAAACACCAACCCATACAAGCCAGCAAAAAGCCCCAAGGCGTTCGGCTCCCTCGCCAGGCCAATCAGGCGAGGCCAGAAATTCGAACGGATGAGCGTTCGTATCACACCCTGGTGTTGGAGGATATCGATAGCGCCACCCACAATCTGCACCCATGCGGACAACATCACGCCAACAATGATCCACCCAACACTGAAACGACCGCTCCTCACAAAAAACAACAGCACCGCCAACAACAGCACATACCTGTAGAAGAATTCCATGATGGTCCACCACGCATCAGCAGACCAATACCCCCCTCGCACCATGGCCCCTACGTTTGCCAGCGCCATGGACAGCATAATCAGAAGGAAAGGAAGGAGAAATCGCTTTGACGCCTCCAAGGCATCAAGAAATTCCCGCCGTCGTCCCAACAGCAACACATCCACAAGAAACAGGAGCACCAGTATCGCCGTGGATACCTCGTATATCGAGTTCTTTATCGGTATCGCGACCATCCAGACCAGAAGGATCGCAACGTGAAGTGGATGACCATGCAGATTCACACAGTCATGCACACGACTGAAAAGCCCATCACGAGAATTCGTCATACCTAGTCCACGATGCGCAAGAAATGAAGGACAAGACGGGTCAGGAAAGAACCCATTTCATCTCGCAATCAGATACTTATCCAATACGGCATAAGCTATCCTTCCGGTCGGAATGAATAAGGCATTACCATTCTCTCTGCTCCTCTATCACAGTCGCCAAAGATCAACTCCAGCTTGTGCGAAGCGCTCGCGGTCGAGGACAGACTTCACGTCCATCAGCACCGCGCCGGGCGCCATGATGGTGGCCAGGTCTTCCGGCCCCAGCGCGCGATAGGCCTGGTGAGCCACTGCCAGGATCACCGCGTCGGCCTCGGCCAGGTCTTCCCAGTCACACAGCTCGACACCGTATTCGGCCTGTGCCTCGGCCGGGTCGGCCACCGGATCGTGCACCTGCACCTCGCAGCAGTACGAGGCCAGTTCGGTCAGGATGTCCTCGACCCGCGAGTTGCGCAGGTCAGGACAGTCTTCCTTGAAGGTCAGACCCAGCACGATCACCCGGGCACCCGACACGCCGCGTCCGGCCTGGATCATGCGCTTGACCGTCTGCTCGGCGATGTACTTGCCCATGCCGTCGTTGATCTGCCGGCCGGCCAGGATCACCTGCGGGTGGTGGCCCGCCGCCTCGGCCTTGTAGGTCAGGTAGTAGGGATCGACGCCGATGCAGTGCCCGCCGACCAGGCCCGGGCGGAACGGCAGGAAGTTCCACTTGGTGCCCGCCGCCTCCAGCACGTCCAGGGTGTCGATGCCCAGCTTGTGGAAGATCAGCGCCAGCTCGTTCATCAGCGCAATGTTGAGGTCCCGCTGGGTGTTCTCGATCACCTTCGCCGCTTCGGCGACCTTGATGCTGGCGGCGCGATGCACGCCAGCTTCCACCACGCTTTCGTACAGCGCCGCCACCCGCGCCAATGTCTCAGGGGTGTCGCCGGAGACCACTTTCACGATGGTCTCGAGCCGGTGAACCTTGTCGCCGGGGTTGATACGCTCGGGCGAGTAGCCGACATGAAAACCCTCGCCCGTCGCCCCGTCGCGCCCCAGCCAGGTCAGACCCGAGTGCTGTTCGAGCAGGGGCACGCAGACCTCCTCGGTGCAACCGGGAAAGACCGTGGACTCGAAGATCACCACGCTGCCGGGCTGCAAGTGCTCGCCCACGGTGCGGCAGGCGCTTTCCAGTGGACCGAAATCGGGCCGGTGAGCATCGTCGATGGGGGTCGGCACCGCCACTACGATCAGCCGTGCCTCGGCTGGCGCGCCGGATCACTGGTGTATTCCAGTTGGGTAGCCGCGGCCAGGTCGTCCGATGTCACCTCGCCGCTGGGATCGCTTCCCTGGCGGTAGTGCGCCAGCTTGTGCTCGTCCAGGTCGAAGCCGAGGTCGGTCGCCGCCTGTCGCAGGCCACTGCCAACAGAAGATCCACGTAACCTAGACCGACAACCATTACAACACCTACCATCACGCTCCTTATTAAATAACAAACATAACGCAAATGGCATCTACGTGCGGCCCGCACCTTTGGCCTCTGTGACCGTCATACCACTTTAGGTAAGCTCCCCAAAGTGCACATTCCCCCCATGAGAGGGAGGAGGTTGACAAGGGGCTTTAGCTGCCGGCGCAACGTCTATTACTCTCACTCCACCGGTTTTCAGGAACCAGCCGACCCAGCACGCTCAACAACTTGTTGTCATCGAAGGCCTTACATCCCTCCTCCATCTCATCGAGCGATGAACAAATCTCTTCCCATTCAACCTTTCTACATTGTGCAAGAAATATCTTTTCGTGAGACGTATCCCCCAGCGCCTCACCTTCATGGAATAGCTCCTCATAGAGCTTCTCGCCGGGCCGCAGCCCAGTGTAGACGATCTCGACCTCCTCTCCCGGCTCCCTTCCTGCCAAACGGATCATCTGCTCGGCCAAGTAGCGGATCTTTACCGGCTCGCCCATGTCGAGGACGAAGATCTCGCCCCCTTCACCCAGCACCGCCGCCTGCATGATGAGCTGGCAGGCCTCAGGAATGGTCATGAAGTAACGCTCGATCTCGGGGTGGGTCACGGTTACCGGCCCGCCCCGCTTTATCTGTTCCCGGAACAAGGGCACCACGCTGCCGGCGGAGCCCAGCACGTTACCAAAGCGCACGGTGATGTACCGGGTTCCCGAGCGCGCGTCCAGGTTCTGGCAGAAGAGCTCGGCTACCCGCTTAGTGGTACCCATGACGTTGGCAGGGTTGACCGCTTTGTCAGTGGATATAAGCACGAACTCCCCGCAGCCGTGATGATCAGCCGCCTCGGCCACGACGCGGGTGCCCAGCACGTTGTTGCGCACCGCCTCGCGCACCTGGTGTTCCAGCAGCGGCACGTGCTTGTAGGCCGCGGCGTGGAACACCACCTCGGGATGGTGGCGCTCGAAGAGCCGCTCCACTGCTGCGGCGTCACGCACATCGCTGAGGTAAGCCTGTAGCTCCATCTCAGGAAAGTCCCGCGACAGCTCCAGCTCGATGGCGTAGAGGTTGAACTCGCCATTATCTACCAGCACCAGCTCAGCCGGTCCCAGGTGGGCCAGCTGACGGCACAACTCGGAACCGATGGACCCGCCCGCCCCGGTCACCAGGATCCGCCGCCCGTCGAGACCGGCATGGATGGCGGGCCAGTCGAGGGAGACAGGCTCCCGCCCCAGCAGGTCTTCGATTGAAACCTCCCGCAGCTCGTTTACGCCCACCCGGCCGGACATCAGGTCCTCGATGCGCGGCAGGGTGCGCACCGGCACCCCGGCCTGCTCGGCCAGTTTCACCAACCGCCGGATCTCCTTTGAGGTAGCCGAGGGAATGGCCAGGATTATCGTCTCGGCCGCCCGCTCGGTCACCTGCTCCGGAATGCAGTCGCAGCCGCCCAGCACACGGATGCCGTGGATCTCCCAACCCCACTTAGCGCGGTCGTCGTCCACGAAGCCCACCGGCTGGTAGGCGTGCCTTGGATCGCGCAGCAGGTCACGCACCAGCATCTCGCCCGCTCGCCCAGCGCCCACCACCAACACCCGCTGACCACCCGGCGTATAGAGGTGGAAATCCTTCAACCACCGGTAGATAAAACGGGGCCCGCTGAGCATGCCCACCAACAGCATGGTGTAGAAGATGGGCACCGATCGCGGTATGTCGTCAAGGCGCGTCCAGAGAAAGAGCAGGATGAAAGAGAATATCCCCCCCACCCCCACCGCCTTGAGGATGCGTAGCAGGTCGGGCATGGAGGCGAAGCGCCACATGCCACGATAGAGGCCGAAATACCAGAAAGCGGCCCCCTGCACCGGCACTAGCACCCAAAGCGCCCGCAACAAGGGGGCTTCCAGTTCCGGGGAGATGGGGCCGAGGTTGAACCGCAGCCAGTAGGCGCCGAGCCAAGCCAAGGGGATCATCGCTAGGTCCACCAGTGCTACCACGAAGGACTTGCGCGCCTTGTCCAGCAGGTTACGCAGTTTTCTCTTCATAAATCCGTTATCGCTCTCATTCCGTAACGCAGTCGTCCCTTAGGCAGATGGCGTAAAAAAACCGGGGATAAAAGATCCTACAACCCTTTGGCGCGCCGCTCCCCGTATTCTACTCCTAACATGGCTAGCCCGTAGACCAGACCCAAGGCCGCCAGCACTCCCCATTGTCCTATAGGCGGGAGCCGCAGCGCCCAGAGCGCGACCAGCGCACAGAGGGCCATCAGACCATATTCCCACAGTACCGTCTTGCGATGCCCCCACCCCATCTGTACCAACCGCTGGTAGTAGTGGCTGCGGTGTGCTTCCCACACTTTCTCTCCACTTCGCAGGCGGCGCAGCAGAGTTGCCGTAGCATCGACAATAAAAGGCGAAAAAACGAGCAGTGGATACCACCATGAAAAAAGCGCTTCCCGCCCCCCCCAAAGCGACAAGACCCCAGCGAGCAGCCCAAGGGTAGTTGACCCCACATCCCCCATGAAGATGCGCGCCGGCGGAAAGTTCCAGATCAAAAAGCCCGCGGCGGCGGCCGCGATCGTCCAACAGACCACGGCAAACTGTAGATCCCCAGACAGCCAGCCGGCCAGGCCGAGAAAACCAAAACCCGATAGGCTCATGCCGCCAGCTAAGCCATCCATGCCGTCCATGAAGTTGTAAAGATTGAGCATCCAGACAAGACCCAAGACGCTGAGGACCATGCCCGTCCAGCCCTCGAACAGCACCACCCCCTGCCCAACCAGCCCGATGGCGGCCAGTAGGTGTGCGCCCAGCCGTACCCAAGGCGAAAGATTTTGCAAATCATCAAGCAACGACACTGCGGTGATGAACAGCACAGCCAGCGCCACCGCACCGAAGCCCGATGGCAGCGCTTCGTGCATCCATAGCCAACCATATCCCACGGCCATTGCCGACACGATGGCGATGCCGCCCGTGCGCGGCACAGGCTGCACATGCAACGACCGGTCATTCGGGTGGTCCAGAATAGAAAGAGGCGCACGCCTGGAGGCCAGCCAACCCGTCAACACCAATGAAAACAGAAAGGCCAGTGCAACGCTCATCGCCCGGCCTCACGCAGATAGCCAATCATCTCGGGCAGTGACTTGCGTAAATCGCGCGTCGGCCGCCAGCCAAGCTCACGTACGATCTTTTCATTGGAAAAATAAGCTGACCCGGCAAGCTTCCCAAACGTATCGGAATCAAACATGAAACGGCGTCCGCGCAACCTGCCCACGGCATCACCGGCATACGCCAGCATACGCAGAACGACCGCCGGCACATGCCAGGATGGCACCGGTCTGCCCACTGCTTCGCTGATCCATGTGTAGATCTGGTGGGTGGAATAGGCATAACCGTCAGTGACCGTATAAATCTTTCCCGCCGCCTCGGGGCAGACAGCGGTTAGCCAGGCCGCTTGCACAAGATCCTCCACGTGCACCATCGAGCGCCGGTTGCCGAACTCAGGAACCGGCGGAAAACGTCCCTTTTCAATCAACCGAATCATGCGCGGTAGATTGCCCTTGGCCGTGTTGCCATAAACCATAGCCGGACGAATCACCACCGCCGCTGGCAGGAGGCCTCCTTCCAACACCCGTTTTTCGGCCTCGCGCTTGGATCGGGCGTAGGGTGTATCTTCGTCGGCAGCCTTCACACTGCTGATGTAGACGAACCGGCGGACTCCAGCCCGTTGCGCCGCTTTCAGCAGCTTTTCTGTGGCCGCTGTATTGATACGGAAATACTCATCCTCGTCCTGCCGCCTTTCGGACAGGGCATGCGCCTTACCGGCAAGGTGAAAGACCGCATCCACGCCTTCCAGCTCCGACACATCCGGCCCGGCCTCTGCCGCCAGATCCCAAAGCGCAAAACTCTCCACACCTTCCGGCCTACTTCGCCCCAGCGCCTGCACGCAAACGCCACGCCCCCGCAACAAAACCAACAAATGGGAACCGATGAACCCCGTTGCGCCGGTGAGTAATACCCTCTTTAACATCTAGAGCCCGCCGATACACTTGTAAGCGATTGATTTTGACAACACATATAGCCCCCTTCCACGTCCTCTGCTAGGTGGGGCAGATGGTTAACCAGAAAGAATATCCTCTGCAAGCCCCTGCATAATGGTTTTTCTTCGGAATTTCCGTATGAACTGCCCCCTATCAACAATGTCCGGAGAGAGGCTCCGGAACGCACGGACAAATCCTTCGGCATCGCAAGGATCGAATACCGCCGCGTGACCGACATAGTCAAGAATAAACTCCCGCGAATAGCCGGCCACACCTGCAAGCAGGGGTTTACCCGTAGCGGCATATTCGAAAATCTTGGACGGCAATACCCTGCGAAACGTTTTATGGTCATTCAAATGCAGAAACAGATAGTCGGCCTCTGCGTATAATTCCAATAGGTGTGAGCGAGGTACGGGATCGAGCAACCGGACATTCACCACGCCTGCTTTCTCCAGCCCCTCCTCGAGTTCCCGACGCATGCCGCCATCCCCCACGATGAGGAACCGGCATTCGTTTTCCAAGCACTTAGCCACATGAGGAACAATCCTGTGCAACCCCTGGCCGGCACCGATATTTCCCGCATAGAGAATCTGGGGAAGGGCTCCACAGGCTTCCTTGCGAAAATCATTGGCGATGAACTCCTCGTCGACCCCGTTGGGGAAAAAGACGAACTTGTGTTTCTCGGTAATTGTTTCGAAATAGGAGGAGAATCCCTCGGACACTAGGTTGATCCGGGATGCGGAACGTATCGCGAACCGCTCCATCCATCGAAAAACCGGGAGCACGCCGCTCAATAACCGACCAGACATGAGGTTTTCCATTGTATCGGTAAAAATATCCCGGATGTCGAGATACAGCGGTACCCCCATCCTGCGGGCGATCACCGCTCCCAGAAACCCCGTCATCAACCGTGATGTCGTGGCGAGAACAAGATCGTATCGCCTCGTCGCAACCTCACGCCATACGCCTCCCGCAAACCGTGCATACGCTATCGACTGATCCATCATGCCGCTCCGATGAGAAGGGATGGGAAGCCTTGTGATCCTGACCGAACCGTGCTGTTCCCGTTCAGGCGCATCAGCCGTGTAAGAAGCGTACCGGTTGGGAAAAGTGGTGATGACATCGATTTCATCACCCGTGCCAAATCGCTCCGACAACGCCTGCACCAGCGCCCCGGCGCGAAAGGACCCCGCACACAGATCAGGCGGGAAATAAAAACTTATGAACAATATCCTCATATCGATGTATCAGTGGCGTATCCACTCGATACGCGTCGTCAAGAGACAAGGTAGCTCCACCTCCGTTCGGCACACGATGCACCGACTCCGAATGGCTCTCCCAAATCCCGGATGATAGGTAGAATTCTCCACGGACATTTGAACTGCGGCATCAAGGTGCAGTATTGCGATTTTCGTTCCCGACCCGCTCCATGCCAGATGGATAACCCCACCGTCCTCATGGATCTCCACTCCAGGGTGCAGATGGAAAAACAGTTCGACACGATGTCGCCCTCGACCGGATACCCGATCCAAAATTTCCAGTCCGCCATCGCCAAGCCGCCATGTACGCTCATGCAGAACGGCGCCAGGCACCCTTTTGTACCCATCATGCCGGGCCGAGATCAAAAATTGAGGGCCTCCGAAATCTGTTCTCCGCCTGCTCACCCTGGCACGCCGGGCGACGCGAAAGACAGCCCAGACTTCGGAGGAGTCGAGACCATCGATTACAAGCGTGTTGTGAGCGGCGGAACCACGCTGACGGGCTCTCTCCGGCCCCCATTCATACGTTGATGTGCCGGAATTGACGAAAAGACGCCTCCCCTGAACCGAGACCTCGAAGCTCAAGGTGTCGGCGTGGGCATGTCCCGGCTGGAAATCCGGTCCGACGGGCCCACAATCCACAAAAAGAACGGCGTCACCTTTCGTCATCCTGCAGTAGCCGCTGTCCAGAAGGCACCCGTTTTCGACACCCTTTCCCACATCGAATCCAAGTGACCCAGCATAGCGATCGAGTTCCTCCGGAGGTGGCGCGATACCGATCGAAGCATCATTGAAAAACGGGATCTCGCCGTCCGGATGACGCATCAAGCCAGACCACGCGAGCATCCGTTCAACGACATCCCGCCAAAGCGCCGGAACCTGTCTTTGGTAGGCATTGTACAGATTGACAAGGTCAAGGAGGTCTTCCAGCACCAGCAGATGGTACATAGGACTTCGCTCATAATGGCCACCATCCGGCAGGATCTGTTCCGGCAGCTGTTCCCAAAGTATCCGCTCCCCCTGCCTTCTCCAAGCATCTGCCTCCAGCCCGTCAAAATAGGTTCCAGCAAATATCAATGCCTTTGCATTGGCAAGCAGATGATTACCCAAGAGGTGATACTCGATACGGCGGCGCAACCACCTCGCCTGTACAGAGAGACCATGGTCCGCAACCGGAGGCAACTCATTGCCAGCTAGCGCCCATTTGATCCAGTTCACGATGCGCAGCGACGTTGGATAAGACTCCCAGCCAGTGCCGAAAGGGGGAGGGTTATCTTCCGCCCACCTGATCATCAGATCCCTGTGCAACCCAGTACGATCTGCGGCATTGCAGGACTTCAGATCATCAAAATAGTGCAGATTGTATACCCACAAACGGGGAACACCCGGCGGATTCCAATCCCCGGGAAATGAAAGGTCACGTTCCTCATTCAGGAATTCGAAACGCCAGCGCCCTCGCAGCGATTCCTTCCCGCAAATCGGGCGCAACCACTCTCCCACTACCTCCCGACGCTGCGGAGGGGGCGCTAGATCAGGTGCTGGCCTGTAAACGCGAAACCACAGTCGCGCCAGAATCTGGCGCCACGTCAAGTATCTAACCGTATTGAAATACCGGGTCAAAATTCCCTGCACAGTCTTGCGTCCACATCGATTACGGAACAGCTGACCTCTACCAGTCCGCGGGCCACAATAGAATTGGGCCTGCAACCCCTGATCACCGTGCTCAATGCACGGGCACAAACCGTCATAATCACCTTCTTTGTCAGGTTTGCTCTTGATTTTTCACGCAACCTGATTTCTAATTCATTTTTCCAGAAGCGATCATGTCATTCGGCGTCCAGCCCAACCCATACGCGTACGCGTAGACCTCGAAAGTGAGCGCCCCACAGAGTTTTTTCCATTATTATTATTTTGTGGCCACTACAATCTAGATTTTATCACCCCCCCCCCCCTTTGTAACCCTCCCTTAACAGGCTGTTGAAAATGATCGGATTTTTGGCCATTTCCGCCACCAAGCGCCGGCCAAATCATGGCGAGGGCCCCATTCACCGAAATTTGCCCAAAATCCGGCTTGCCGGTCACACCAACCCTTCGGGTCTTGGCGATCAACAGGCCGCCACCCCAGGGGGCGCATCTGAATCAGGCTGTAGGCTGGCATGGTAAGCATGAAGTGGAGATCTACCTTCTCACACCCCTCGAGCCGCCTCTTGCACAAGCCACCGATAGCCTTGGCCTACCCGAAGCATTTCTCAATCCGTTTTCGAATAGACTGGCTGGTCTGATAACCCAGGTGGCGCGTGGTGCGCCCATGAATCGCCGATATACGGCGGGTAGCATTCCGGGCAATGTGTGGCGCGGTATTGGCGCTGCGCATGACCTCCATGAGGCCCTTCGTGTCGCAGTGCTTGCCCATGGCCTCGGTCACTCGATAGATGCCGGTGAGCACCTCGACCAGGTCGATGACAGCCTCCGGTTTAGCCGTGCCGGCCGCCTGGGGTACCTGAGCATCAGCCGTAAGCTTCCCCGTCAAGTAGACATTTTAAAAGTAGAGTTTCCCGCCACCTGTTTGGCATACAAGCTGGGCGGCAACCCACCCAGCGCATCATGAGGTCGCAGGTCGTTGTACTCCATCAACCAGCGACCGGTAATCTCCCGGACCTCGTCCAGGCTGCGAAAGAGATACAGGTTCAGCACCTCATTCCGGTAGGTCCGGTTGAAACGCTCGATATAGGCGTTCTGATTGGGCTTCCCCGGCTGGATGTACTGGATGACGACACCGTTGTCCCGGCACCAGCGCCGAAAGTCGTCGCTCAGAAATTCCGGGCCGTTGTCCACCCGAATGGTTTCGGGACAGCGGCCCTGCGCCTTCAGCTGCTCCAGGGTCCGCACCACGCGGGGCGCCCGAAGCGAGGTGTCGATCTCGATGTACAACGCCTCCCGGTTGAAGTCGTCAATCAAATTGAACGTGCGAAAACGGGTCCCGTGATACAGAGTGTCGCTCATGAAGTCGGCAGACCATACCTGGTCCGGGTATTGGGGCACCACCAGGGGTTCCCGAATCCGGGCAGGCAGCCGCCGGCGGGTTCGGCGTGGCTGGTTCAGACCCAGTGCACGATACACCCGGTACACCCGCTTGTGGTTCCAGGAATGCCCTTTGGCCCGAAGCCGGGCAAAGCACTTCCAGAATCCCCAGCGAGGGTGTGCCTCGACCAGATCGTTGAGCGCATCGATGATTTCAGAATCCTGCTCCTGCCGATGATCCGGTTCCTGGTACCACGCCGACCGGGAAAGCCCTACACAACGACAGCTCCTTGCAATGGAAAGGGAATGTTCCCTGACCAGATACTCCGCCGCCTCTCGCTTCTCGGGCGGCGTCAGAGTTTTTTTTCGATCAGATCCTTCATCGCCTGGTTTTCCAGTGCCAGATCGGCGTACATGCGTTTGAGCCTGGCGTTTTCAGCCTCCAGCTCCTTCATCCGCTTGAGCTCGGAGACGCTCATGCCGCCGTACTTGCTCTTCCAGTTGTAGAAGGTGGCATCGGAGATGCCGTGCTTGCGGCAGATGTCCCGCACCTTCATCCCCGAATCCGCTTCGTGGAGAATCGCCACGATCTGACTCTCGGTGAATCGTGATTTCCTCATCTGAACCTCCTGGCTGGGGGTGGCCAGAAAGCTCTACTTTACACCTGTCCGGGATCAGGGGAAGCTTACGCAGCCACCAGCCATACCGGTTTTCCATTAGTCGGCGCCCCGTATAAGAAAGCCGCGCCCCCTTCCTCTGACTTTTACGGAATAGCCAGGTATCGGGATCGGCCTTTGATTCATGGGGGGGGCGTGCGAGCGCTTCTCGCCAGGAAAATCCACCGCGGGGTCGCGGCCGCCGCCTTTTGTCGGAGACTCATCTCCGTTCTTCGGACGTAAACTCTCAGTCGCGAGGCCTACACCTCGATCAAGGCGCCACCCACGCTGAGATAATCCTTCAAGAGCAGGACGGCTGCCCGTGCTTGGCCCAGTGTCTAAACAGAGAGTTTGTACGTCACCTCACCTTCCGGCAAGCGGCCCCAGTTCTTGGTGAAGATCGAAGAATGTGAGACCTTGTCGTCCGCGGAGAACTCCACAAACCCGCAAACTGGCACATTGTAATCGATTTGCCCGATCGGCTGCCGCTCACCTAAGATGAGGTAGAACACCATGTAATGACCCCCTAGTTTTTGCACACCCTACGCAGCAATCTGCGCAGGCACCTGGTAGCCGAGTGCCTGATGGGGCCGCTCGGTGTTGTAGTGGCGTATCCAACGCCCGATCACTTCTCGTGCATGGCTGATCGACTCAAAGTGGTGATGCCATACACATTCTTCTTTCATGGTGCGGATAAACCGCTCGATCATGCCGTTCTGCTCCGGGCTATATGGCGTAATGAACTCCTGGGTCAATCCATAGCCCCTGACCGTGGCCGTATAGCGATGGGAGGTGAAGACCAGGCCGTTGTCGCTGCGTAGCTTCAACGGCCCGGATACGCGTCCCAGATGACCAAACCGGTGGATCAGCGCCTCTTCCAGTGCCGCTTCCGCTGTACAGGCATTGCCATGGGCCGCCAAACGCCATCCCAGCAGTTCCCTGCTGGCACAATCGATGACCAGTGCAATATGGCACCAGCGATCACGGCCACACCAGATCCGCGCCAGGTCCGTGGCCCAACGTTGATCCGGCGCTTGGGCAACCGATGGCAACGCACTCACCCGGGGACGATGCCCTTTGGGTCGCTTGCGTACCTGCCACCCCTTGAGTCGGCAGATTCGCTGTACCACCTTGCGGTTCCAGCCCAGTAGAAACGCGATGCGACGGTAACCGTAGCTCGGAAAGCGCTCAATGATGGCTTTCACCTTCTCGGCTTTCATCTCGTCAACCACAGGCTGCCTCACCGCAGGCCGGTAGTAGTAGCTCCTGCGACTCACCCCCAGCCATCGACAGAGCTTAGCAACGGAAACCTCATGGCCTTCTGCTTTGAGCTCCGCCTGCACCGACTTGACTAGCTTTCTTCCTCGTCGAGCAGGCGCTGCCACTTTTTTATCGCTTTGAGCTCCAGTTCCTTCTCGCCCAAGGCCGCATGTGCCTCCGCCAGCTTGCGCTCGTACTGTTCCCGAAGGTCTCGCGGGCGGGTTCGGAAATTGTTCTCCATGCCCTGAATGCCTTCTTCCACCCAGCGCTCTACATCACCGGGGGTAAGGTCATGTTGCCGAGAAACCTCTGCGACCGTTGTCTTGCCTTTGAGAATATCCAGTACGACCTGCGTCTTGCGCTTGGCTGTCCACCGCTTGATCTTGTTTTCTTGCTTGTCCACGTTGCCCTCCTTTCTGCACTATAGCTTGTGCAGACTTGGAGGGGGTCACTTCAACGTGGCCCTGCGAAGCTCTCTTCGCCGCGAAATTTCCACCGTCAGAATCAATCCAAACCAAACAAGAGACTTAGCTCGGGCATTTCGCCTATTAGCCAAGGCGACCAAACCGATGCCCGTGTTGTAGAACTGTTTAGGACCACTTCGCGTACGAAACCAAATCGACCAAAGGAGAAGGTCATGCAGGATATAAAGGCCTAGTTGACACTCCACTAGCGTTTACGCGCAAGGACATACAGATGCGCTTCTGCCCGAACCTGTGCTACTTGCAGTGGGAATGCGACCGGCTCGACGACGATTCAACGGGGCAGATCAAACATGACCCCTTCTGGAACGACAAACCTGGCTTACATAATGGATTCAAGAGCATTGATGCCGATACCCACACCCGATTGATTGCCGCACTGCCCACGCTCGAGCAGCTCAACCGGCGTGAGATCACGGCCTTGCTCAGCCCAGCACCAATGGCCGATGGATAAGGAACTTGCAAATGGCGGCCACATATCTATGGCACTCGCTCAGCCGTATGGACGAAATTGATCCTGACCACCCTGTCGGCTGTCAGCCACTACACCCATGGACAAGCTGCCGACCATCATCAATGCGCCGTTCCGACGCGAAAAACCCTACGTGTCCTCGAAGCCGAATAGGGATCATTGATGTCACAGTTACTGCCAGTCAACTGACGCCACGACTTATCCAATCGAACTCTGGATATCATTTAGTGACCAACGTAGGCACCGCCCATCATAATCCTTTACTCCCATAGCATATGCAAATACGCAACGAGAACTCGCATCTCCCGGAGCAAGAATCAAACTTGGATAACATAGGTAACGATCCAACAGACCGAAGCTCGTGCGCGGATATCGACCAATACAGCGCCACCCCCCTTCTTCGGTACCGGCAAACAATGCCACACGCGAATCAGTATTGATGTCGCTAGGCTCTACAACTGTTGATATTAACATAAGCTCATTTACACGAGAAGCATAGAACGCACTTCCCGGTAGCTCGGCCAGCCGAGTAAACGACCCTGTGTTCAAATCCAAACGTTGGATATAGTTCCGAGTGATCGGGCTATCCATCGGCACAATCAACCCACTCTCGGTGGGCACGACAACAACAGCCCTTGCATTCTGGCTACCCTTTAAAACTACGTCCAGCGTGTTGAATCCATCCCCTGTGAACCACAGACCAGATTCATCATCACTATCACCAGTTAGAACCCACACCCCATCCCTATAATAGTCATAATAAAGTCCATGAACATGCCGAATAGACCCACGTGAAAAAGTATACACTACCGACCAGTTCCAACCATCCGGGCTTCCATATATTCGAACGCTGTCTCTGCGAGGATTAGAGAAGTACTCGCCAAAATAAAACCCCTTCCTTGGCACCCAACAGATATTTAGCGGCCTACTCCCACGCGTTATAGTTTGCACGCATTTGAATTCGTGTAACCCTGCCTCCAACAGCACAATTGCACCTCGGACGACCGCAACGATTGTGCCATTATCTGCACGCGCCATAGAATGAAAACCTTCACGAAACAATCGCACTGCGTGCCGACTATAAGCCACATACTTTTTTAGACGCGAGACGTTATAACTAGCTAGACGCGAAAAACTTCTTCCTTCATCCACAGAATACATAAGATCGTAGCCATAACTTGCATACAACACCCCCCTTTCAAGAAGCAATGGCCGGACCGGCCCACAATCTGTGCAATCAACTTGATTCATTATTCTATCCGACCAAAAGTCGCAGCCGATATACCGCCGTAAACGCCCACCCGAGGGGCCTTACTACCAATATGATCGCCCGCAACACAGGATTTACATGGATATCTTCGGACGCGCGGCAATAACCAAGATCCGTAAACGCCTCACTACAGATGGCTTCAGTCAATCGAATACGCCAAGGCGAAAGTTCTCCTCGCCATTTCTCCGTATTGTTTGACAACAGGGGCCCCAGCGTTTCCTTCTTCCATTGAATCTCATCCTCAGAGATGAGCCGCGATGCGGACTCGGAAAAGTCAAGCATCGACCTATCGAAAGAGATGCCGATAAAATGACAAAGTTCTTTCAGAGATTCTTCTGGTCTACTTATAAGATCCTCATATCGCACCTCTATATACCTATCGCAAAACACCCTTCGACCAACACGCCTACCAATAAACAATTGAGCCCGGTAGATAAAAATATGTAGCCACCATGGTCGCGTAGAAGACCATTTTGCCTTCATCCGAGAAAGCAGTACGTCACGAGGATCGCGAATAACCTGTATCAGCAATGCTTGGGGAAATAATGCACCGAGCGATCCAAGATAGTCGATGATTCTTGGGTCCTTATCACCTACTCTCGGACATTTCTGCCGAGAGGCATACATAAAGAGCATACGACGGTAAACATCTGCGACGTCAAATAGCCTTTTTCCTGCCACATAGGGCGCCATCAATTTGTCCACACTCAGCCCAAGCCGACTGAAATATTTATTGCTACTCAGCACATCTGCAAATTCAACTGGACCTACTTTACTAAGCCGCCAATTGCGCCATGTTCCTGACACGTACTCCCTAAAAAAATGGGTTTCTGGAGGAAAGCATATCTCAGGGTGTGCATTCAACATACTCTGAAGTAAGCTCGTGCCGGATCGCCCCACACCACAAACGACTATTAATCGATCTATGTCCGGTTTACACATCTACTTTAACTCTCAGACCGCACAAACTACTGAGAAACGGAAAGCCAAGGACGCCCGTCTAAATCAGGAAAGTCATCAACCATTATGTTTTCGATGAACACTAGATACCACATCATAAAATTCAGCAAACTAAAATACAGGCGATCACCAGCCTGCCCGAGCAGGTATTTCAGCGCATCTGGATTGAATAATTCCGACCGGGCGGCGAATTTGATCAAGCTTGGGAGGTAGCGGCGCCCAAATTCTGTATTTTTCCACTCCTTTACTGGCGCCTGGAACCCACGTTTACGACGATAAACAAATTCCTCAGGTAAAACTCTTGACGCTACAGATTTGAATAATAGCTTACCTTCATTTCCACGCGCAGATCTGAACTGCTCCGGCAAGTTCATTACCATTTCTACAAGTCTGTGATCCAAAAATGGCACACGACCCTCCACTGAAAACGCCATACACATTTTATCCAAACGTGGGAGCATAAGCTCTGGCAGCCGAAATCTGACATCCATAAAGCTCATCCATCCAGTGATATCACTGCCTGGACGGTGACGTAAAAACTCTTCACGAATCGGGCGTACCACGGCATCAAAAGTATCAAGTCCTGATTTTGGCACCGCAGAACCGATCAGGTACTCTTTACCTCGTTCCGTAAAATCCATTGCCCCCCCCCAAAATAGCGGCTGCCCCTTTGCGGCCCTACCAAGAAACTCTGGATAACGTGAAATTGGCGAAAGTATATACTGCGCGAGCGAAGCAACCGCCCTCCGCATAGCGCGGCCCGGAAAGTCTGGAATATAATGATCTAGGCGCTGAAGATCTCGAATCCGTAACCAATTTTCATAACCTATAAAGAGCTCATCGCTACCCTCTCCTGATAAAACCACAGGCACACCGGTCCGCCTCGCCTCGCGCGCCAACAGATACACCGGTATACAAACAGGCGCTGCAATTGGCTCATCTTGATAATAAGCAATAGCCGCCAGATTTTGTATAAAACTTTCATGCCTAATAGGAACCTCATGGTGATGTGCACCTACCTCCTGCGCCAGTTTACGCGCCTCACCACCTTCATCATATTTCGGGTCCTCCGGATAAGTGATCGTATAAGTATTTACATCACCGAGTTGCGATGCAGCGAGTCGTAATAGATAAGCCGAATCAACTCCACCGGAAAGAAATACCCCAATAGGCACGTCCGCTTCCAGCCTGTAACGCAAGGAGCTAGCAAGTAGTTCCTCTACCCTTTCCTCTGCCTCCTCAAGAGATTGTGGTGTTGCGGAACCTATTTCCAGAGGATTCCAGTAGGATATCCTCTCCATAGCCTGGGCTGTAATATCTATCTCTATTAATTCGCCTGCCGCGAGTTTCTGGATCCCATCGAACAGAGTCGCTGGCGCAGGCACGGACCTAAAGGAGAGGTAGTGATAAAAATATTCATAATTGAGGCGAGCCTGTACATCAGGGTGCTCAAGCAACGCCTTAGCCTCTGAGGCAAAAATTATCCCACCATTGATCTTAGCAATGTAAAGAGGCTTGATTCCGAGGCGGTCTCTAACCAATATAATCTTCTTTTTTTTCTGATCGAAAATCGCGAACGCGAACATACCAATCAGGCGATCAAGAAGCCTCTTAATACCCCATACTATATAACCCTGGAGAAGGGTTTCCGTATCAGAATGATCCGTATAAAATTGCGCACCATCTCGCTCCAACTCCTCCCTCAAGGACCGATGATTATATATTTCCCCATTAAATACGATACAGGCCCTACCCTGTTCATCATGCATCGGTTGCGCTGCCGCATCCGATAAGTCAATGATAGATAAGCGGCGATGACCTAACCCAACTCTTCCACAATCAGATACCCAGACCCCTGAGCCATCCGGACCCCGATGGCCCATGATATCAGTCATACACACCAGAACATCCTTGTTAACTTCCTTCCCGAACGAAATACATCCAGCCAATCCGCACATGTTTTTTACCCACCGAAAAAGTTTTCGTTATACCGGGTGGCATCAATACCTTCAGCGACCACCTGAGTAGGGATACCCACCGCAACCGCGTTAGGCGGCACATCATTTATAACCACTGCATCTGCCCCTACGACAGCATTATTCCCAACCGTTACTGGGCCGAGTATCTTCGCGCCCTGCCCAATATAGACATTATCCCCGATGGAAGGAACACCCTTAATGCGGATATCTACTGCTAGCGTCACGCCGCCACTAATACGACATGATTTCCCAATAACACAGTCTTTATGTATAACAACACCCATACCCCCATATCCAAACACCGTATTTTCGCCTATTCTGATCGATGATGGCATTTGGGAACAAAACAATAGGAAAACAAAAAACATCACACCATCAGCTAGCGGAACGATACGAAATCTCAATGGCAGTCATTCGGGCCAAAGAAACATCCAAAGAATCTTATTGCACACTAGCCCGCACCCCTCGACGAAATCTCTCCATCATATATAAAGACCTCAAGAGTGCCAAAGTGATACTAATGAACAAAACTGAAATTGGCAAAAAATCCTTCCAAATATAATTCAATACCGTTGTCAATATCACTGTCAGGATACTCACTATCACTATCGGGCGGACCATACCAGACAGCATCAACAACCTTTCCATATGCTCACGGAGAATCCACACCACCATATAGAGACCGTAGCCGACAACCAGAAATGAGGATGTTCTATCCATAATGCCGGGCAATTCAAATTCCGGAAAAAATTCTTCCTGAGAAAATTTAAGAATAACAGTTAGAATAACATATAGCAATAGCCCCAGCAATGTGGAGCCAAGAAAGCTTTTTAGTAATTCTTTAACGTATTTTGAGCTATCCATAATCTCCAGACTTCGGATGCGCTTATTAAGTGAAGCCAGCACCTTATTATAAATGAGGACCTGGCAAACAAATATTATAGAAGTAACCAAGGTTTCCAGAATTTTAACGAAGGCTAAAGCCCCCTCCATATTTGAATAGAACCATCGCTCAATTAGCCCTACGCTTAACCCCAAACTAGGAATCAAGAATGCTGAGTACGCGTCAACATATGAGCTCCTTTCAAATTTCTCTACTGCATCTAACTCCAAACCTCTCCATCGCTTTCTCAAAAAGGGCACCAACAATACCGAAACGCCTAGCGCAAAAAACCACCCCATAACAAGGAGTTCTGTATCTTGAAAAAAGAACATGGCACCCACTGTAATGATGATTAATGTATTCTGTATAGACATAACAATAGCTTGTGCCGCCACTGCCCCTTCAAGCACACATAGAGCCGTACCCAGTCCCACGAATAGTGCCAAGGGGGCTAGAAGCAAGAAGAATCCGGTCACCGACCAGGCTACACCCCATCTATAAATCAACATCCAATATATACACAAAACAATGAGATTCGCTGTTATCAGAGTGATACCTATTGCTCGATGCTCAAACAAGCGAATTACGCGTCGATTACCCGAGTCGCCAAGCAGATGATTGATACCGGCTTGGTACGCCGTAAGTTGAAAGAACATGGCGACAGTCATACCGAGAAATACCGCGTCGGTAACCGCCGTTATGCCCAACAAGGCGATCAGCAGCACGTCACGCCCCAAACCACTGACCTTTGAATATCCAACCCAAAAAGCTACAGAGAGCAGCCTACTCATCATTGGAATTTACTCCGCAGTTCGCTGCGCGATGTAAAACTGATATACCGCCAAGCAAAACCCCAACAAACACGTTCATATGTATAGATTTATAGGTAGCACTAACCATTCCGTACATCAATGCGCCAGCAATAGCTAAGTATAGATAACGAGCAGCCTCTTTCCACTGAAATGAAATCTCTAGCGTTAAAGAAAAGAAAAACTGAGCACAGTACAGGACGAAACCGACAACCCCCCCCGTCGCCAACAGGTAGAAAATCAGGTTATGAATATAGCGCTGCTCAACAACCCCTCCTGACACCGGGCTTAAAAACTTGAAGGTCACTCCGGGCCCAGCCCCAATAACCATATTTTCAGAAAAAATATTATACGCCTTTTTTATTTCCACCCAGCGATGAAGAGTGGTACTACCTTTAAGACTCTCCACCGAATACCTATTCTTAACCAGACCTACATTGTCTATGGACTTGTTGTTATCCAGAGATGGACCATAAAATATCAAAATCGACAGCAGCAAGAAACTCAATAAAACGTAGCCAGCCCATTCCCACATGTCCCCATTTTCCATACTAATACGCCACCCTAGAGCCCACGGCACAGCCAGCAACACAAATAAACCTATACCTAACTGTCCTTTTGATTGGGTTTCGTATAATGCTAAAATCAACAAGCCAAACAGAAAAAACCGAAAAAATACATTTCGAACCACAAGCTTTAGCAATGCCAGGGAAATAATCAGTGCAGGCAAATGTGCCATATCGGAGTATGCTGTTAATCGATTAATACTTTCCAGCTCCCCCGCACTACGCAGAATAAGAAACGGAATAACTAGAGTTGCAACAAATACACCAACACAGAATAGCGCCGTCAACACCCAACGAGTGCGCCGCCAATCCAGCAAAACAACACTAAAGTAAGCTGCCGGCAAAAACAAAAATGGTATGGTTCCACGAATAACATCATTCAAACTGTGCCCAACTAAAAGCGAATACATTGGCATTGTAATCATATAAGCTGCGAACACTAAAACTGCAATATCGACAGTCAACAAAGAAGGTCGATGCTTTAAATAAACCACCACAGAGATAGCCAATTGCAACAAAAAACCCCCTGCAATAAGAATATGAACAGCGCTCAATTTCGTAACAAATGGGCCTGAAATAGTCAGCAATGCAAGATTTACACAAAACAGAAACGCTATAAGTGTTCGGACGTCAATCGCCATCTTATCTTCCTCGGCCAACGTTATGAGGACACATAAAAATCTTAGAATATCCCACCTTCTGCCACTGACATGTAAATTCAATATCAACCAACATAGCCTCCTAAGATTTTCCAGAATCCCTTTGTACCGCCTATTACAGTGTCTCCCCTTGATTTCTATAGCTAAAATTACGGCGTTGGCGCCTTTGTAGAAGTGCAATCAACCATCTATAGATCCTGATGCTGATATGGGTCCATCATAGTAGTCCTCCGCCCCGAAAAAACTCTTCAAGCGCCATTTGGTTGATCCGCTTCGCGAATTCATTAAACTGCGGGAACCTGACCTTGGCACTTCGGAGCGAGATATCATTGCGTTTACGATAGGCCGCATACCGTAGCCTTTCCACATCAGAAAACTCCTTTATGTTGCCACTCAGGACCACCGTGACCTGCAGGTCATGGACTTCGTAGAAAGGCAGCACAAGGTTGTACATCACCGTATGGACATAACCCTTCTCACTCCCTTGAGGCGGCCCATGCAAACGGCACTAAAAGTAAGCAATTCTCCTGGTTCGCTGGATTAAAGATGCGCAAACGGAAACAGGGGCTCTTCGTCTCGATCAAAACAATTTGATTCGTGGTCAGGCGAAGCCCTCTCTGGGCATGCTGACTTTGCGTTCCAGCGCCGGCCAAATCATGGCGAGGGCCCCATTCACCGAAATTTGCCCAAAATCCGGCTTGCCGGTCACACCAACCCTTCGGGTCTTGGCGATCAACAGGCCGCCACCCCAGGGGGCGCATCTGAATCAGGCTGTAGGCTGGCATGGTAAGCATGAAGTGGAGATCTACCTTCTCACACCCCTCGAGCCGCCTCTTGCACAAGCCACCGATAGCCTTGGCCTACCCGAAGCATTTCTCAATCCGTTTTCGAATAGACTGGCTGGTCTGATAACCCAGGTGGCGCGTGGTGCGCCCATGAATCGCCGATATACGGCGGGTAGCATTCCGGGCAATGTGTGGCGCGGTATTGGCGCTGCGCATGACCTCCATGAGGCCCTTCGTGTCGCAGTGCTTGCCCATGGCCTCGGTCACTCGATAGATGCCGGTGAGCACCTCGACCAGGTCGATGACAGCCTCCGGTTTAGCCGTGCCGGCCGCCTGGGGTACCTGAGCATCAGCCACCAGCCATACCGGTTTTCCATTAGTCGGCGCCCCGTATAAGAAAGCCATGCACTCTCGCAAGAGTTTAGCTACTTTTTTTAAATACCCTTAAATCACTATAAGTCATCACTAACTTGCAGACCGCCATTTATGTGGAGCTCTAGGGACCTATCTATATGGAGGTCGCCTCCCGAGTAACGAGTGAAACGGCCGCTTGTTTAGCGACAATACAACAAGACCTCCTGTCGGTCTTAACGTTTAACACCGAAAGGCGACAACGCTCACATTACCAGCAACTAGGTCGAACTCGGCGCAGCATTAAGTTTATCTTTGGGGCGCTCCCAACACCGAAACTTCTCCAACAGCGAGCTGTCTTCCAGTTCTCAATCCCTGTTTTAACGCCAAATTCCTCGTGTGTCGATTACGACCTTGCCACAGAGACACGCTAGATCGAGTTCCTTGAATTCATCATGATCAACCAGAAGCACGACAACATCAGCTTGCTCCAACGCCGTATCCATATCCACATACTCAACAGTAGGGCACTCTGCGAGTGATCGCGGAAGCGTTTCCACATGGGGCTCAACCACGAGAATCCTTCCGTCGATGGACTTGGCGATACGCGACACCACAGTTACAGCCGGACTCTCTCTGAGATCGTCGATATTGGCCTTGAAGGCGAGCCCAAGGCAGGCAACAGACGGGGAGTTCTTGCCACCGGCAGCCTGAAGCACTTGTTGAACTACATAATCCGGCTTGGCATCGTTGACTTCCCTAGCCGTCCGGATCAGTCGTGCCTCTTTCTGCGCCGAACTCACGATAAACCATGGATCCACCGCGATGCAGTGCCCACCCACACCCGGACCGGGATTGAGAATATTAACCCTTGGATGGCGATTCGCCAGCCGAATCAGCTCCCATACATCGATACCAAGACGGTCGCATATGAAAGAAAGCTCATTGGCGAAAGCAATATTTACGTCTCGAAACGCATTTTCTGTAAGCTTGCACAGTTCGGCCGTCCTGGAATCCGTGAGAATACATTCCCCCTCCACGAAGATCTGGTAGAGATCCCTGGCCCTCTCGGCGCAACGGGCGGTGATTCCCCCAATCACCCTGTCGTTCTCCACCAGCTCCTTGACAACATATCCCGGAAGCACCCGCTCAGGACAATAGGCAATATTGACATCCGCCTCTTCCCCAACTTCATGTGGAAATGACAGATCAGGGCGTGCATCAGCAAGCCACCGTGCCAGTTTCTCGGTCGTACCAACCGGAGAGGTGGATTCGAGAACCACCAGATTGCCTTTTTCCAACACCGGCGCAATTGCATCGGCGGCCGCACGAATATAGGAAAGGTCAGGTTCATGTCCTTCCTTAAACGGTGTCGGCACAGCGATCAGAAACGCCCCGGCGGACTCAGGCCGCGTCGTGGCACGCAGCATATTTGTCGATACTGCTGCATGGACAATGAGGTCGAGCTCGGGCTCAACAATGTGAATTCCACCTCTGTTGATAACCTCGACAACATCAGCATTAACATCAACACCAGTCACACGTACGCCACGCGCAGCGATTACAGCCGCTGTAGGCAACCCAATATAACCAAGCCCTATAACAGAAACCCTGCTAAATTGTGTGCGCATCGATCACTCCCTTCAAAATACGCTTGCTCGCCAAGCCATCGCCATAGGGATTATGGCGCCGGCTCATCTGGTCGTATTTTTCACGATCTTCAAGCAGTTCTGTGGCCGTGGCGACAATCCGTCCAGCATCTGCGCCCACAAGCGCCACCGTTCCAGCTTCAATGGCTTCGGGTCTTTCCGTCTTTTCACGCATGACAAGCACGGGTTTTCCCAATGACGGCGCCTCCTCCTGAATACCTCCGGAATCGGTCAATATCAGGTACGCCCGATTCATGAGATATACAAACGGCAGATAATCGAGCGGATCAATTAGGTGAATATTGCGCTTTCCGCCTAGAACGCCGTATACCGACTTCCGAACATTGGGATTCAGATGAACCGGATAGACAATTTCAATGTCATCCCTATCAGCCAGCTCCGACAAAGCGGCACAGATCTCCTCGAATCCCCGCCCAAAGCTTTCACGCCGGTGGCCTGTAACGAGAATAAGGCGCTTTCCCTTGTCCAAGTAGGAAAAGGTCTCATCAATTCTCGCAGTCAAATACCTATTTCCTCGGATCTTTTCGGAAACATGAAGTAACGCGTCAACCACCGTATTGCCAGTTACCAGGATGCGTTCTGGAGAAACACCTTCCCGTAGCAGATTTGCCCTAGCGCGCTCCGTTGGCGCAAAATGCAGGTCGGCGATCCCACCAATCAGTTTCCTGTTGATCTCCTCTGGCCAAGGAGAGTAGATATCACCGGTTCTGAGCCCCGCTTCCACATGTCCTACCGGGATCTTTTTGTAATAGGAGGCAAGAGCGGACGCCATGGCAGTGGTTGTGTCACCATGCACAAGCACACGATCCGGGGGGTATTCAGACAACACATCACCAACCCCGGTAATGATTTTTGCTGTAACCTCCTCAAGCCCCTGATTGGCCCGCATCACGCTCAAATCGAAGTCAGGTGTAATCCGGAACAGTTCCAGAACTTGATCCAGCATTTCCCTGTGCTGAGCCGTGACACATACCTTGATTTCTATCCCCTCATCCTTTTCAAGGTCATTTATAACAGGGGCCATTTTGATGGCTTCCGGCCGAGTTCCGATAACAACCAAAATCCTTATTTCTCTAACATTCATAATGTAATTTATTATGCAAGACCCTATGGCACATCTAAAAATGCTGTTTGTGCACCACTCGGGTGAGAACGACCCTCATTACGTGCAGACTGATCAGCAAATGAACAAGATTCTGGCCAGAATTGCCGCTTTTTCCTTTGTTACTGCCCCCTTTGGAGGGCTTTTCTGATCATTATCCCGCCATTTTGGCAAACGAACCCCTGAGCAACTATTCCAGCCGCCTCTTGCTGTAGACCAGGTTCATCAGGCTAATCTTGACAACGGCTCTCACCTTGCCCTTGACCCATACCCAGAAGCCACCGCCACTAAGCGTGTGCTGGTGCCCAAATACATGTTCTACCCGGGTTCGAATCCTGGAACGGGCGCGGTTGGACTACTGTTTCTGCTTGTTCAACTTCCGGTTGCGCTGTCCCTTGTGGTGAATGCGGCTCTGGCAACCCGCTTCCCGGAGCGCCGCTTCCCGCTCCCGGGAGCGATAGGCGGAATCGGCCCAGATGAAACGGCCACTGTTCTCTTCGTCGAGCAGTTCGCCAATTACCACAACACCCGCCCGACGTGGCGTCCCGCCACTGTGGCCAATCGCAGAATACCTCATTGGGCACCTGATCGCCTTGGCCTGCCGTACCCGACGCAGACGCCCTTGCACCCGCCAAACCATGGCTGTATATATCTCTTTGTTTCCTCAGTTCGGCTGCCCACTCTGGCTGCAACCTTTGCTCTGTACAACGCTTGGAATTCCTTGAGGACACCTCGAGAAACTCGGAGATCCGACTCCCAAGCCTCCGACCAGAAGACCGCATCCATCGCAATCTTCCCAGTCTCGGGCGGGCACAAATAACCTGCCCCGTTCAACGAGTCTGCGGATTATACCCGGGCTTTTCTTCCGGTGACGCGCAAAGAACACTTTTTGTTACGATTTCGTATCTTTCGCACATCACAAGCCCATGCCCGACACCCAACCCACAACCCCACTCCCCCTCTCGGTCTTCGTCATCGCCCACAACGAGGAACGCTGCATCGGCGCGGTGCTGGAGGTAGCACGCGCGCTGAGCGACGATCTGGTGGTGGTCGATTCGGGTTCTACCGACCGCACCGTCGAGATCGCCGAGGCGGCCGGCGCACGGGTATTCCACCACGACTGGACGGGTTACGGACCGCAGAAGCGCTTCGCCGAGGAGCAGTGCCGTCATGATTGGCTGCTCAATCTGGATGCCGACGAAGTGCTCTCGCCCGAACTGATCGAGGAGATCCGCACCTTGTTCGCCGAGGGTGAACCGCCCTTGCCTACGTACCGCATCAAAACGGTGACCGTTTACCCAGGAGACAACAAGCCTCGTTGGCTTGCCGAATACCATAATTTTATCCGACTGTATGATCGTCGCGTGGCGCGCTTTCCGGACCACCCCACCTGGGATGCCATCACTCCACCCAAGGGCACGGGAGTCGGACTGTTGCAGGCACCGTGCTACCACTTCTCGTCACCCGGGCTGCACCACTACGTGGACAAGTTCAACCGCTACACCACCCTGCAGGCCGACACCCAGCCGCTCAAGCCCTACCCCGTGCTGGCAGCCCGCCTGCTGCTGGGTTTTCCGCTGGACTTTCTCAAGGCCTGGCTGCTCAAGCGCCACTTCACCGGTGGGCTGTATGGCTTCGTGCTGGCCTTCAGTCACGCCTACTCGCGCTTTCTGCGCAATGCAAAGATGCTGGAGAAACACCGCCTGCAATGGCGATCTGTCGGCTGTCGCAAGGATTCCCCGCCATGAAGATCTACTGGAGCATCAAGAAACGCCTGCACCGGCTGCTGTACCCACGCTACCGGCTGGTGCACCGCCACGGCGCCCGCCTACTGCTCGACAGCCGCAACTGGATCGACACTCGCCTGCTGATCGGCCAGCCCTACGAAGACGAGCAGATCGCCTCGACCATCGCCCTGGTCCGCGAGCACGATATCGAGGCCTTTCTCGACGTGGGCGCCAACATCGGCCTCTACAGCGTGTTCGTGGGTCTGGCCACGCCGATCGAGATCCATGCCTTCGAACCGGTAAGCCGCAACCACGACCAGCTGTGCGGCAACCTGTTCGTCAACCAGCTAAGCGAACGCGTGCAGGTCCACCCGTTCGCACTCAGTGACCAGGCCGGTGAGGCCGAGATCCATATCGACCCGACCTCCACCGGCGTCTCACGGCTCGCCACTGACGACGGCAGCCGCGACCCCTCGGTGTTCACACGGCGCGAGCGCATCCGCCTGGCCCGACTCGATGATCTGCTCGACTGGCAGGGACGGAGGCTGTTCATCAAGATCGATGTCGAAGGCCACGAGCTGCCCGCACTGCGCGGCATGCAGCAGCTGCTGGCCAACAACCAGGTGATCCTGCAAGTGGAAGCCTTCGCTGGCGAAGCGGCCCGCGCACTGGCCGCCTTCATGGAAGGGATCGGCTACCGGCCGCTGGACAATCCGGGCGGCGATTATCGCTTTGCCAACTTCCCTTTCGAGGGCATGGCTGACCACAGCTGACGCCCCGACCATGCCCGGCGGTCAGCCCACTGCCCCATTCGCCTTCCCTTCCCCGTCAGCCCCATGGCTGTCCGGGAAATGACGGTCTTCGGAAAACGGCTGGTTCCCTGACCACGGCTTTCCCGCTATCGGTTCACGCCTCCGCCCACTCGTAGTCCTCGCTCAACGGCTGTTCGAAGCTGATCTCGGTGATGAACCGGGCGATACGCTGCGCGTTGTAGCTGCGGTGGGCGCGTTCGCGTCCGCGGCGGGCGATCTCGCGGGCCTCGGCAGCATTGGCCTTGTAATAGCGCAGCTTGTCGAGCAGGTCGTCGAGGTCGCGGAAGTACACCATCTCCTCGTCGCTGAACAGCTCGCGCAGGCCCGGGGTCTCCTGGGTGAAGGTCAGCAGGCCGTTGCCGGTGAGCTGGCCAATGCGGTCCGAAGAGTACCAGGGCATCTCGTTGCTGCGGCTGTAGTTCAGGCCCATACGCGACTGCGCCAGGGTGTCGAGATAATGCTGGCCGAACACCGAAGGCGCTCCCAGGCAACCGCAATGCCGGAAGGCGATGCCCGCGCGCTCGGCTCTCGCCTTCAGTCCCTGCAGGAAGGCGCGGCGCGGGCCGTCCTTGTAGTCGTGGCCACAGTAGACCAGGTCCAGCGGCAGCTCCTCCTGCTCGTCGTTGCGCAGCACCTCGATGCTCGGATCGACAGGATTGGGCAGGTAGTGCACCTTCGCGCCCAGATTGCGCCAGGGGTCCATCCAGCTTCCGGCGGTGGTACAGAAGAAGGCATCGACATGTGGCAGACGCGCGCGCAGGTGGCGATCGACCGCTTTGCCCCAGATCGGATCGACGTTCCATTGCGCGATGCGCAGCCCCGGCGCCAGTTGCCGTGCCTGGTCCAGGGTGGCCTCATCGAACAGCTCGGTGTGCCCCAGCAACAGGAGATGTGGCCGCACATTGTCCACCGTCTCGAGCAGGGCACGGTTGACCGCCCGGCTCCCCAGCCGCTTGGAGCGCAACAGGCTCTCCAGACGCGCCATGTCGCGGTCGGCGAAATCGTAGACGAAATGCCCCTCGCGGATGAAACCGTTGGACAGCTTACGCTCGACCGCGTAGTAGACAGCGCCGTGGCGGCGCAGGCTGAAATTGCCGACATGGACAATTCTCACGACGTACCCTCGTCATTCATGTCTTGATCCAGCACCTCAAGAATACGCCCGGCCGCCTGCCCATCGCCATAGGGGTTGACCGCCTCGGCCATGCGCCGGTAGTGCGCTGCGTCGCTCAGCAGGCGCTCGCTCTCCTCGACGATGCGCACGCTGTCGGTGCCGACCAGGCGCACGCCCGCGTCCAGCGCCTCGGTGCGCTCAGTGGTATCGCGCATCACCAGCACCGGCTTGCCCAGCGAGGGGGCCTCTTCCTGCACGCCGCCCGAGTCGGTGAGCACGAACAGCGCCCTGTCCATCATCGCCACGAACTCGGGATAGGCCAGCGGCGCGATCAGGCGCACGTTGGCCTGCCCGCCGAGCAGGCGGTGCACCGGCTCCTGTACCTGCGGATTGAGGTGCACCGGGTAGACGAAGTCCAGCTCGGGATGCGCCCTGGCCAGTTCGTCGATGGCGCGGCAGATCGACTCGAAACCGGCGCCAAAGGACTCGCGGCGGTGGCCAGTGATCAGCACGAAGGGGCGGTCGAAACCCTCGGGCACGTTAACCCGCTCGCGCGCCCACAGCAGGGCGTCGATCACGGTGTTGCCGGTGACATGGATCGCCGCCTCGGGAACGCCCTCGTCGAGCAATGCCTGGCGATTGCGCTCGGTGGGCGCGAAATGCCAGCGCGCCAGCCGAGTGGTGAGCACCCGATTCATTTCCTCGGGGAAGGGCGCATCAAAGTCACCAGTGCGCAGGCCGGCCTCCACGTGTCCGACCGGGATACGTTCATGAAAGGCAGCCAGTGCGCCGCAGAAGGTGGTGGTGGTATCGCCCTGCACCAGCACCGCATCGGGCCGCTCACGCGCCAGCACCGGACCCAGCGCCGCGAGCGCGCGCCCGGCCAGTTCGCTGAGCGACTGCCCCGGGCGCATCAGGTCGAGATCGATATCGGGGGTGATGCCGAAGAAGGTGAGCACCGAATCGAGCATGTCGCGATGCTGGGCGGTGACGCAGACCTGCGGTTCCAGTCGCGGATGCGCGCGCAGCACCTGCACCAGCGGCGCCAGCTTGATCGCCTCGGGGCGGGTGCCGAAGATCAGCATCACCCGTTTCATGGCCTCTCCCCCAGCACCTCGGCATAGGCCTCGACGGTACGCCCGGCGATGCGTTCCCAGGCGAAGTGTGCCTCGACACGGGCACGGGCGCGTTCGCCCATCGCCCGGCGGCGCGCGGAATCGGTGATCAGCTCGCGCAGCGCATCAGCCATCGCCTGCGGATCGCCAGGCGGCACCAGCAGGCCGGTCTCACCTTCCTCGACCAGGTCGGGGATGCCACCAACCCGAGTGCCCACCAGCGGCAGGCCGCAGGCCATGGACTCCAGGCCCGTGATGCTGGTCGCCTCCTTGAACGACGGCAACACCGAGAGATCGGCCGCACGATAGACATTGACCATCAACCGGTTGGGCACGCTGCCCAGCAGGATGGCCTGGCGCTTGACACCACCCTGTTCGAGTATCTGCTCGACACGCTCGCGTTCGGGGCCATCACCCGCGAACACGAAGCGCACCGGCTCGCCACGCAGTTGTGTCGCTGCCTCGGCAAACACCACCACACCGTTCTTCTCCACCAGGCGGCGCGCCAGCAGTACCACCGTCTCGTCCGCCCCCACCGACCAGCCGGCGCGCAGATCGGAGGACCCGGGAGTGAAGGTCTGCACATCCACGCCGTTGGGGATGTAGCGTACCGGGCCTTCATAGCCCGCGGCCCGGGTCGCCTCGCACAACTCCTCGCTGGGCGCCAGTACCAGGCCGACATGGGCCAGGCGACGACGGATCTTGGCCAGCTCGCGGCCGCCGCGCTCGATGCGTTGCAGGTAGCCCGAGGTGTGGTTGGTGAACACCACCGGCAGGCCCAGCCCCCGGCTGGCGCGCAGCGGACGCATGCCGTGCACGTGCAACAGGTCCTGCGGGTAACGCTTCAGCCAACCCCGCAGCCAGCGATTCAGCAGCCAGCCGTAGAAAGGTTCAGCACGCGGCAGGCGTGGTCGCCACACCTGCATGCCCCGCCACTCGGCATGGAAGTCGCGCATGCCACCCAGCGGGCGCGTCACCACGTGCACCTCGTGGCCCAGGGCGACCAGGGCACGCCCCAGTTCTACTACGTGTGCCGCCACGCCGCCCACGTTGGGCGCGAAGTCGGCCGATATCAGGGTGATACGCAGGCTCATGGCAGCACCACCTGCCAGTCGGCCAGCCGTCCCCGGTGGTCGAACTGCATGCGCATGTAACCGCTGGTGCCAGCGATATCCTTGCCGTTGGCGTAATAGACGCCCTCCTCGGCATTCGGGTCCTCCACCCGGTAGCCGAACAGGCTGGCCACGAAACGACCCAGTTCAAAATGCGTGGGCCAGGGCAACGTCCGGGCGCGCTCCAGCACGCCGGGGTCCCCATTGATGGCGTACAGGATGAAAGGCACCGTGGCCGTCTTCGGATGCAGCACAGAGTGCCCCCAGAGACGCTGGCCATCGATCTCGTCGCCCAGCAGTTCGCCATGGTCAGCGGTAAAGATCACATAGGTCGGCAGGGTGCTACGCTGCCGCAACAATTCGAGAATGCGGTGATGCACTTCGTCGGAGAAACGGACGGAATTGTCGTAGCTGTTGATGCGGAACTGGTCGAGATCCGCCCTGTCTTCGGGATAGACCCGGTAGTCATCCGTGTGGTAGCGCTCGTAGGGCGAATGCGAGCCCCGCTCGTGCAGGACCACGAAGTTGGGACGGGTGAAATCCACCTGCTCGAGCAGATCGAGCAACACCTCGTCCTTGCGACGCTCGATCTCCTCCAGGTGGTCCTCGCGTGACTCGAAATGATCTACCGCCCCGCCATCGGCATAGGTCGCCAGGTTGGAATTCTGCGTGGACAGCCACCAGGTCCGCAGGCCGCGCGACTTCGCCAGCTTGAACAGGTTGGCGTCGCCCCGGTACATGGCCTGGACATTCTCCGGCTCGCGCTTGAGATTGAAGAAGGTCGGCACCGCTACCTTGGTGGACACGCCACCGGAGTAGATCCGGGTGAAATAGAAACCAGGCTCCTCCTTCAGCGCGGTGAAATGCGGCGTGGTATCACGTTCGTACCCGAATAGCCCCATGTGATCGGGATTGAGACTCTCGCCCATCACCAGCACCACGTTGGCCGGCAACACGGACTGGGCAGGCGCCACCCGGTAAGGCGCAAACTCCCGCTGCTGGTGCTCCCCGGCGAAACGCCTCGGCAGTTCCTTGCCCAGGAACCAGCCAACGGCGTAGAGCGTGTTCTTCACCGTGTAATGCCGCGGATTGGGATAGAAGGCCTGGGAGCCCGTGCTGTGGTAGGCCTTGACCGGCAGAATGCCGCCGAGCAGTAGCACCAGCAGCAGGGTGCTCGCGGGGATGCGCTGGCGCAGGGAAGAGAGGCGCCCTGCAAGCCACCACATGAGCGCATAGCTGCCCAGCACCATCAGGGTCGGGGAGATCAGGGCCGGCCAGATGCCCGCCAGCGACAGGGCAACCTCTTCCAGCTCGCTGCCCAGCAGGCTCACCTCCTGCGGCGAGATGAAGGTGCCGAAGTACACGAAGTGATACAACTGCGGCAACTGCAACAGGGCAAAGAAGACCAGCAGCACCCGGTAGGGCCGGAGCGTACGCGCACTCAAGGCCAGGAAGGCCGCCAGGAACACCGCGGCAACGATCTTGGGCGAGGGCTGCACCTGCCAGGTGGGATACAACAGGCCGAACAGGTGATCGGGCAGCAGCACCGCCACTACCGTCAACGCGGACAGCAGCAACTGCCCGAGCAGGCGGACAGGCAGGGAGAGACGGTCAGGGGCAAAGCTCATGAAACGCGGTCGTGGCCGGAAGGAATCTGCAAAGGAGGCATTCTAACCCCAAAGCCCGGCCTGGGGGCGCAGGAGCTACTGCGGCGCCCGCCGGGCCTCCTCCCGCCCCCAGGCCACGCCATATTCCGCCTTGCCGTTGCGCGCAACCACCCGGCCGCTCTCGCCGGGCAGTGCCTCGGGCGGCAGGCGACCACCCCGCAGCCAATGCCTCCCTGCCGGCGGCTCGCCGACGGTCACGTCCTTCCCCGTGTACAGTCGCAGGTGCGCGCCGAGAAAGACATCGCCCACATGGAGTTCCGGGGCATCGAGCACCGACTGCGGCACCTGTCGCAGGGCGGCGGTCACTGGCCACGTCACCCGGGAGGGCTTGTGGCCAATGTGCGGCGTGGCCAGCAGTTGCCACAATCGCGCCACGATCACCAGTATCAGAAGGGAGACAGTGATCCACTGCAAGACCGGCCAGGCACGACGCCGAGGCTTGGCACGGTGCGCATGCAACAGCCACCAGAAGGGCACCAGCAACAGGAAGGGATGCAGCCAGCGCACCTTGAGATGCTCCAGGCTCACGAACAGCGCCGCCACCAGCACCAGCACGGCCACCCCTAGGTGGAAGCGGTCGAACAGCCGCACGATCGTCGCCCTGGGCTCGGCCCGCCCCCAGCGCCATATCGCCAGGTAGATCAGCCACAAGGGGGCCAGGAAGCCCAGCGCGCCACGCAGCCATTCGACGAGCAGCCTTGGATCGCCCTGCAACAGACCTCCGGGGCGATAGCGGGTCTCGCCCTGCAGGCGCTCGGCCACTGGGGCCTCGGGCCAGAACAGTGCTGCCAGCGCCGGCGCCATCACCAGCAATGCGGCGGCCAGCGACCAGAGCATGGGCCAGCGCAACAGCCGAGCACGGGTCTCGGGAAGACTGAGCGCGGCGGCCAGCATGGGCAACACGAACCCCGCGTAGCTGTACTTGGCCATCATGCCCAGCCCCACCGCGAGACCAAGGTACAGGTAATGACGCAGGCGCGCAGTGCGCAACAGCAGCACGATGGCGTGCAGACTCATCACCAGCGCCAGGGTGAGCAGAGTTGTGTGGGTGGAGCCCTGGTGGAGCTTCCAGGCCAGCTCGCCAATCAGCAGCCAGGCGGTGGCCGAGGCGACGATCCAGCGCGGCTCGTCGAACAGCAAGCGACTGAGGCGATACCAGAGCCAGAAGGTCAGGCCGATCACCGCATAGCGAATCAGGTACAGGATCCACAACTGCGGTCCGGTGAACTGGAACACCGCCCAGAGCAGCCAGGTGTAGAAAGGGGGCTGGAAGTTACCGTAGTCCAGTCGCAATACCTGCGATTGGATCAGTTGCTCGGCGTCATCCAGTTGCAGGGTGTCGCTGAACAACAGACGCAGGCCCATGTGCAGGGCCAGGTAGATCAGCAGGAAGAATAACCAGTGGCGCGGCTCGGCCAGCCGGCACCACAGGCGATCGAGCGCTCGTGTCGGATCGGCGGAAATAGCCAAGGCCCCGTGCCGGTGACGACCGGGCTGGGATTCAATCGACCAGCTGGTAACGCGCCCCGCAATAGGGGCAGACGGCCTCGCCGGTCTTCTCGATGGGCAGGAACACCCGTGGGTGCATGCTCCACACCTCCTCACCGGGGCGCGGGCAGCTCAGCGGCAGCTCGCTGCGTTTCACCTGGATAATGCTCTGCACGTTTTCCTTCTTCGCCGTCTGGGTCATGGGTCGCCTCTCAAACCAGGGTGAGCCAGTGCATGTGTTCGGGACTGCGGCCATGCACCACGTCGAAATACTTGCTCTGCAACTGCTCGGTGATCGGTCCGCGACCGCCGTTGCCAATGGGCCGGCCATCGACCTCGCGGATCGGCGTGACCTCGGCCGCGGTGCCGGTGAAGAAGGCCTCGTCGGCAATGTACACCTCGTCGCGGGTGATGCGCTTCTCGACCACCTCATAACCCGCCTCCTGCGCCAGCTGGATTACCGTCTTGCGGGTGATGCCGTCGAGCGCCGAGGTGAGATCGGGCGTATAGATAACGCCGTCGCGCACGATGAAGACGTTCTCGCCCGAGCCCTCCATGACGAAGCCGTCGGTGTCCAGCAGCAGGGCCTCATCGTAGCCGCAGTTCAGTGCCTCCTGCAGGGCCAGCATGGAGTTCATGTAATTGCCGTTGGCCTTGGCCCGGCACATGGTGACATTCACGTGGTGCCGGCTGAACGAGGAAACGCGCACGCGAATGCCGTTCTTCATATTATCCTCGCCCAGGTAGGCACCCCACTCCCAGGCCGCGACCATGCAGTGCACTCGCAGGTTGTCTGCGCGCAGCCCCATACCCTCGGAGCCATAGAAACACATGGGGCGGAAATAGGCCGAGTCCAGCCCGTTCTCACGCACCACCAGCTTGTGCGCCTCATTGATGGTCTGCGCATCGAAAGGCATGGGCATGCTGAGGATGCGCGCCGAGTCGAACAGGCGGCGGGTGTGTTCCTGCAGGCGGAAGATGGCCGGCCCCTGCTCGGTATGATAGGCGCGCACACCTTCGAACACCCCCATCCCGTAATGCAGGGTATGGGTGAGCACATGGGTCTTGGCCTCACGCCACTCGACCAGCTCGCCGTCGAGCCAGATGACCCCGTCGCGGTCTGCCATCGATTGCATGGTCAACTCCGGATAGTGAACAGCTCGGGAGCGGCCACTCCGGGCCGCGCGAAAAACGCAGGCATTGTAACCGGAAACCGGCTGGGGTGGGCCCCGCTCAGGCGAAACTGCCCAGGCGCCGTCGGCCAACTCCCGAGTGGCCGGCACATGATGCCGTCTGGGAGCCTCTGAACAGGTCTGCGCCGCAGAGATTGGCGTCGAAATAGTCAGTTCAAGGCGCGAATCGCAGGAGAAGCCGGCTATTACGAAGATTCGCAACGCAGAAATGGCGCACTCCGGCAGCAAGCCCCAGGTTCATGACGTGTTCAGAGGCGCCCCTGTTCCCCACCGAGCACTGTTTCCCAGGTCTCGCACACCAGGGCACGCTCCTCACTCAGTTCTGCCGCCGACACCCGGGCGGGGACTTCCTGCAGGGCGCAGCGATGCACGATGGCGCGATACACCCGGTAGATGCCGAACAGGCGCTCAGCCTGCACGGCGTCGAACAGGCCGAGCTCGCCCAGACGCTCGAGCAAGCGCGCATTGTCGGTCCATTCGGTCAGAGCAGGATGGGCATGCGCCCAGCGCAGTACCGCGTACTGCACCAGAAACTCGATATCGACCAGGCCGCCACGTCCCTGCTTGATGTCGAAGTATTCGGCATCACCACGGTCGAGGCGCGCCGCCATCTTCTGGCGCATCTCGCGCACATCGCGCGCCAACACCTCGGGGTCACGCTCCTGACACAGCACCTCGCGACGCACCCGCGCAAAGGCCTCGGCCAGTGCCGGATCGCCGGCCACCGGGCGGGCGCGCACCAGGGCCTGGTGCTCCCAGGTCCAGGCGTCCTCGTGCTGATAGCGCTCGAAGGCCCGCAGGGAGGAGACCAATAACCCCGATTCGCCGTTCGGCCGCAGACGCATGTCCACCTCGTAGAGGATGCCCGAGGGGGTGCGGGTGGTGAGGATGTGGATGATGCGCTGCCCCAGACGAGCATAGAACAGGTCGTTGGCGATCGCTCGTGGCCCGTCGGTCATCGCCGAGGCCACATCGTTGCCATGCAGGAAAACCATGTCCAGGTCCGAGCCATAACCCAGCTCGATGCCGCCGAGCTTGCCGTAGCCGATCACCAGGAAGCCCTGCTCCAGGGCCTCGGGCAGGCGTGGCCGGCCATGACGCACATTCAGGTCGCGCCAGGCGAGTTCGAGGGTCTGCCGCAGCACCGCCTCAGCAATTTCAGTGAGGTAGTCGCTGACCACCATCACGGGGATAATGCCGGCGATATCGGCTGCAGCCACGCGCAGGCGGTTGCCCAACGCAAACTGGCGCAGGCGCTCCATCTCCTGTTCCAGATCGCCCACCACCGGACGCAGCAGGGCCGCCAGCTCCACGGCCAGCTCATCTGCACGCAGGGGGGCATACAGGCTGCGCGGATCGAGCAGCTCGTCGAGCAGCAGGGGCAGGCGCGCTAGCTGCGAGCCGATCCAACGGCTCTCGGCGAGCAAGCGTACCAGCTGCGAGAGGGCCATGGGGTTCTCGATCAGCAAGTCGAGGTAGGCGGTGCGGCGCACGATGGCCTCAAGCAGGCGGATCAGCCGGTGCAGCGCCGCGTCGGGCCGGACGCTGTGCCCGGCCGCGGCGACCGCCAGCGGCATCAGGCGATCGAGCCTGGCCCTGGCCCCGGCGGAGAGCACGCGCACCGCACTGCCCTCGCGGAAGGCATCGAGCGCCGCGAGCAGGGCCTCGACATCCTCGAAGCCAGCTTCACGCAGCGCCGCAGCGCGCTGCTCCCCCTCCCCCAACCAAACCCGCGTCAGCGGCGCCTCCGCGTCGACCGTCTCGGCCTGCGGCGCCTGAAACACCTGCTCGAAATGCGAATGCACCTGCCGGCGATGGGTCTCGAGTGCGGCCGCGAAGTCCTCCCAGTGGCGAAATCCCATGCAGATCGCCAGGCGTTCCCGTCCGGCAGTATCGTCCGGCAGCACGTGGGTCTGCTCGTCGCGCCAGGCCTGCAGGCGGTTTTCGGTGCGCCGCAGGAAGGCATAGGCCGCCAGCAGCTGGCGCACGCCCCAGGCCGGCAGCAAGCCCAGATCGCCCAGACGTTCGAGCACCTGCTGGATGGGGCGGACCTGCAGGGCCGGTTCGCGCCCGCCGCGCACCAGCTGGAAAGCCTGACCGATGAACTCGATCTCGCGGATACCACCGGACCCCAGTTTGATGTTGTCACCCAGCCCCTTGTGCGCCAACTCGCCCTCGATCAGGCGCTTCATGTCACGGATCGATTCGATCACCCCAAAGTCGATGTAGCGGCGATAGACGAAGGCATGGATCAGCGCCTCCAACTCCTCGCGGTCGGCAGGCTCACCGGTCAGCGGGCGCGCCTTGACCATGGCATAACGCTCCCAAGGGCGCGCCTGGCCTTGCAAGTACTGCTCGAAGGCATCGAAGCCGACCACCAGAGGGCCAGCCTCACCGAACGGCCGCAGACGCATATCCACCCGGAACACGAAGCCGTCCTCGGTCGGTTCGTTGAGCAGGCGGATCAGGCGCCGCGCCAGGCGAGTGAAAAAGGTCTGGTTGTCGAGCGGGCGCCGGCCGTCGGTCTGCCCCTGGCGCGGAAAACAGAAGACCAGGTCGATGTCGGAAGACAGATTCAGCTCGCGCGCACCCAGCTTGCCCATGCCCAGTACCACCAGCTGCTGCGCCCGCCCTTCGGCATCACGCGGCGTGCCGTCGCGCGCCACCGCCCAGCGGTAGAGGTAGTCCAGGCCGAAACGGACACTCAGCTCGGCCAGCTCGGACAGTTCGGACAAGGTCTCATGCAGGGGGGCGAGATCGGCCAGGTCGCGCCAGACGATGCGCAGCAACTCGCGCTGACGGAAACGGCGCAACGCACGTCCCAATGCCTCCTCGTCATCCACTCCCGCGAGCGCCTGCGCCAGGTCGGAGGCCATCTCGTCGAGCTCGCGCGCACGCCCCAGCAAGCCCAGTGCCAGCAATTCCGCGAACTCCTCGGGGTGGCGCAGCATGCGCCGTGCCGCGAATTCGCTCCCCAGCCAGACGCAGGCACGCTGGCGCTCCTGCGTCTCGTCCAGCGGCGGCCGCGCAGGCAAGGCCTGCCATTCGCGCTCCCATCGCTCCAGCCGCTGCCGGTTCGCCTCGTGCATCTCCCCGTCCCGAAAGAAAAAACGGCTCAAGCCCGGCCGACTCCCGCCGTTAAGCCCAACATGAATATGACTACGTCCGCGCAAGAGACGCAAGCGGAGCAGTTACGCCTGTTGCTGACACAGACGGCGACCGCGGCACGTTTTGCCGCCATCGCCGCGCTGTTCAGCTTCGGAGTGCTGGCCGCTTATCAATACACCCCCTGGCTGGTGGCCTGGCTGCTGGGCACTCTGGGCGTCACTCTGGTGCGCGTGCAGCTGATCGACGACTTCAGGAAGTGTTATCCCGCTGATTGCAGCCTGGCAACCCTGGAACGGCGCCATCAATACTCCGGCATCGTCTCCGGGCTACTCTGGGGCCTGCTCGGTCTCCACCCGGTGGACAACCTGCCACTGGCCTTGCAGTCCTTTACCCTGCTGAGCCCGGCGCTGATTGCCACCGCAGCCCTGAACAGCCATGTCCTGCGAGTGGACCACTATCGCAGCTACCTGCTCACGCTGATGGGCAGCCTGCTGCTCTCCTACACCTGGCGACACGGCATGCAGGCCCTGGTCGCCTGGCCGCTATTCGGCCTGTTCGGTGTCCTACTGTATTGCATCGCCCACCGCTACAGCCAGACCCTGGCCGACACACTGAGCGCACGCAACGAGATGGAACAGGCCCACCGTGAACTGGCCGAAGCCAACCGTCACCTGCTCGAGCAACACAAGATCCTGGCCCAGGAAGAGTCCATCGCCCGCCACGTGTTCGAACAGCTGACCCTGGCCAACGACGAGCACCCCCCCGGCATCCATGCCTGGAACCAACCGATGGGCACCCTATCAGGCGACCTGATCCAGGTGGTGCGCGGCCCGGACGGCTCGACCTATGTCTTCCTCGGCGATTTCACCGGCCACGGCCTGCCGGCCGCTCTGGGCGCGGTGCCAGCCTCCACGGTATTCCGCACCATGGCCGAAAAGGGACTGGATGTGGCGCTGATCGCCCGCGAACTCAACTGCAAGCTCAATACCCTGCTACCCACCGGCTATTTCTGCTGTGCCGTCATCATGAAGGTGAACCCCGAACGCTGCGGCCTGGAGTTGTGGAACGGCGGCCTGCCGCCGGTGCTCATCCGGCGTCACGATGGCTATTTCGAGGAGATTCCTGCCGACAACCTGCCGCTGGGGGTGGTCGGCGATGCCGAGTTCACCGACCACTGCACCCGTCACTGCCTGACCGCAGGTGACCGTGTGCTGGTGTACTCCGACGGCCTGATAGAAGCCGAGAACCACGAGGGCGTCATGTGGGGCCGCAAGCGCCTGCTGGCCCTGCTGACCGAAGTCGATGGATCAGGCCCCGCGCTCGAACGCCTGAGGGCCGAGATCCTGGAGTTCACCAACCTGGCCCCGCCGTCGGACGACATCTCGGTGATAGAGATCGAGGCCGGCGACACCACCTGTCAGGAGGCTGTAGCCTGATCCATGGGGCCTGATATTGCCCCCTACACGCCTCTCCCGTGGGGCGGATGAGCCGACTCCCCACTCGCTGTCGGCCTGAAGGCCGCCCCACATCCACCAGCGCCAACGACACCAGCATTCCCGGGCACAAAAAAACCCCGCGCCAAGCAGACGCGGGGTCTTTCGGGCCAGAACGACCGGACGGCTTACATCATGCCGCCCATGCCGCCCATGCCGCCCATGTCGGGCGCGCCACCACCGGCGGCCTCGTCCTGCGGCTCATCGGCCACCATGCACTCGGTGGTGATCATCAGGCCAGCCACCGAGACCGCATTCTGCAGCGCCGAACGGGTCACCTTGGTGGGATCGAGGATACCGGTCTCGATCATGTCCACATACTCGCCGGTGGCCGCGTTGTAGCCCATGTTGCCCTCGGACTCGGCCACCTTGTTGAACACCACCGACGGCTCGTCACCGGCGTTGGCCACGATCTGGCGCAGCGGCTCTTCCATGGCACGACGAGCGATGCTGATGCCCACATCCTGGTCAGCGTTGTCGCCCTTGAGCTCGGCCACGGCCTGCTGGGCACGTACCAGAGCCACGCCGCCGCCGGGCACGATGCCTTCTTCGACCGCCGCACGGGTGGCGTGCAGAGCGTCTTCGACGCGGGCCTTCTTCTCTTTCATCTCGACCTCGGTGGCTGCACCGACCTTGATCACAGCCACACCCCCGGCCAGCTTGGCCAGGCGCTCCTGGAGCTTCTCGCGATCGTAGTCGGAGGTGGTTTCCTCCATCTGCGCACGGATCTGCTCGCAACGGGCCTTGATGTCGTCCTCGGCACCAGCACCATCGATGATGGTGGTCTCTTCCTTGGTGATGACCACGCGCTTGGCATTGCCCAGCTCGTTGAGACCGGCCTTCTCCAGGCTCAGACCAACCTCTTCGGAGATCACGGTGCCGCCGGTGAGGATAGCGATGTCCTGCAGCATGGCCTTGCGGCGATCACCGAAGCCCGGCGCCTTGACCGCAGCCACCTTGACGATGCCGCGCAGGGTGTTGACCACCAGGGTGGCGAGGGCCTCGCCCTCTACGTCCTCGGCGATGATCACCAGCGGACGGCCGGCCTTGGCGACAGCCTCGAGCACCGGCAGCAGGTCGCGGATGTTGGAGATCTTCTTGTCGTGCAGCAGCACGAAGGGATCTTCCATCTCCACAGTCTGGTTCTGCTGGTTGTTGATGAAGTAGGGCGACAGGTAGCCGCGGTCGAACTGCATGCCCTCGACCACGTCCAGCTCGTTCTCCAGGCCGGAGCCCTCCTCGACGGTGATCACGCCTTCCTTGCCAACCTTCTCCATGGCCTCGGCGATGATGTTGCCGATCGACTCGTCGGAGTTGGCCGAAATGGTGCCGACCTGGGCGATGGCCTTGCTGTCGGCGCAGGGCACCGAGATCTCGCGCAGCTTCTCGACAGCCGCGTGCACAGCCTTGTCCATGCCGCGCTTGAGGTCCATGGGGTTCATGCCGGCGGCGACGGCCTTCAGACCCTCGCGCACCATGGCCTGGGCCAGCACGGTGGCGGTGGTGGTGCCGTCACCGGCGATGTCGTTGGTCTGGGAAGCGACTTCCTTGACCATCTGCGCGCCCATGTTCTCGAACTTGTCCTTCAGCTCGATCTCCTTGGCCACGGACACGCCGTCCTTGGTGATAGTGGGAGCGCCGAAGGACTTCTCCAGCACCACGTTGCGACCCTTGGGGCCGAGGGTGGTCTTGACCGCGTTGGCCAGCACGTTCACGCCGTGCATCATGCGCTGGCGCGCGTCGTCGCCGAACAGTACATCTTTGGCTGCCATTTTGTGTTTCCTCTGAATCTTGCTTGAAAATCTTGAAATTTGCGGGAATCTTGCGCGATCAGCCCTCGATCACACCCAGGAGATCTTCCTCGCGCATGACCAGCACCTCCTCGTCACCGAGCTTCACCTCGGTGCCCGAGTACTTGCCGAACAGCACCGTGTCGCCCACCTTCACGTCCAGCGGGCGCACATCGCCATTCTCGAGGATGCGGCCATTGCCCACGGCCAGCACCTCACCCTGGATGGGCTTCTCGGTGGCGGAGCCGGGCAGCACGATGCCCCCGGGAGTGGTGGTCTCTTCTTCCTTGCGGCGGATCACGACACGGTCGTGCAGCGGACGGATGTTCATGGGATCAGGTCTCCAAAAGCTCTGAAGGGATTATTCTCGGCCAACGATTGTTAGCACTCGTTTCAGGTGAGTGCCAATAGTATGGGCGGATCCCGGAAAGTCAAGACAGGCAGCGGGCGAAAGTTCAGGTAATCGGTTCGTGCACGAAGGGCACAAAGGCTGTCTGGCTAGAAAAAACCACGACGGACATGAAGCGCACGAAGGCTTTCGGGGACAGGTCTTGCTCCGACGTCCCGGGTCATTGCGACAACAGCTCGCGCGTCACGACTCGTTCGGCCCCGGGGACAGGCCTCCTATGACAACACCCCCACAACGAACCCACCGGTAGGGGCGGCGTCCTCGCCGCGAATCTTCGACTACCTTTGCGTCCTTCGCGTCCTTGACGGTCACCCGCCTCATCCGCTCAGTCGAGCACGTGACTGACTAGGCCGTCGGCCAGCTTGGGTTCAAACCAGGTGGATTTGGGCGGCATGACCTGACCGGCATCGGCCACTGCCATCAGGGCGTCGATGGCGGTGGGATACAGGGCGAAGGCCACGGCCCAGTCGCCGCTGTCCACGCGCCGCGCAAGCGCCTCCAGGCCACGGATGCCACCGACGAAATCGATACGCTCGTCGCGCCGCGGATCCAAGACGCCGAGCACCGGCCCAATGAGATTCTCGGCCAGCAGGCTCACGTCCAGACCGCGCACCGGGTCGTCGTTACGGTGCGCGTCGCGCAGGCGCAGACGGTACCAGCGACCATCGAGGTACATGCCGAACTCGCCGGGGCCACGCGGACGCACCGGAGCATCCTCCTGAGTGAAGTCAAAGCGCTCGGCCACCCGCGCCAGGAAGTCCTCGGTCGACAGCCCGTTGAGGTCGCGTACCACCCGGTTGTAGTCGAGGATCTGCATCTGGTCGTGCGGAAAGATCACGCTCAGGAAATAGTTGTAGCTCTCCTCGCCGGTATGCGCCGGATTGGCCGTGCGCCGCGCCGCGGCCACGCGCGAGGCGGCAGCGGAGCGGTGATGACCGTCGGCCACGTAGACTGCCTCCATGGTGTCGAAGGCGGCGGTGAGACGCTCGACCCGTTGTGGATCATCGATCACCCACAGCTCGTGGCGCACACCGTCGGCCGCGGTCACATCCATGTCGGGCGTGCCGGCAGCGACCTCGGCGAGAATGGCATCGACCTCGGGATCGGCGCGGTAGACCAGGAACACCGGCCCGGTCTGGGCATCGAGGGTGTCGATCTGGCGCACCCGGTCGTCTTCCTTCACTGGGCGGGTAAACTCGTGCTTCTTGATGCGGCCGGCGTCGTAGGCCGCGACCGAGGCGGCGGCGACGATGCCCGTCTGGCGGTGCTCACCCATGGTCAAGCGATAGGCATAGTAGGCGGGCCGGGGATCGCGCGCCAGCACCCCCTCGGCGATCATGCGGTCCAGGTTCTCGCGCCCCTTGGCGTATACCGCGGGATCGTAGGGATCGATGTCGTCAGGCAGGTCGATCTCGGGCCGCGAGATGTGCAGGAAACTCCAGGGCCTGCCCTCGGCCATGGTCTTGGCCTCTTCGCGGTTCATGACGTCGTAGGGCGGGGCCACCACCTCGGCCTCGCGGCCGGCCACCGGGCGCAAGCCGGTGAAGGGCTGAATCAGGGGCATGGCGCATCCTCCGGCTGTGATGCCGTCGGATTCTGCGACCAGATCCGACGCCGATCAATCGTCGCGACGAAAATCGCCCTCGATGTAACCACCCGACGGCGGGGGGCGCGGTGGTGGCGGACCGGGACGCAAGGTGCCGTTTCTGCGCAGGTACCAGAGGATCAGCGCGCGCCGCAACGGCGGGATCAGCAGCGCAAAACCCGCTGCGTCGGTGATGAAGCCCGGCAGCAACAGGGCCAGACCGGTGAGCAGCAGCATCGCGCCCTCGAGCAGCTCCAGCGCCGGCACCTCACCACGCGCCATAGCCCCTTGCACCCGGTAGAGCACGGCAAAGCCCTGCAGGCGGACCAGCCAGCCGCCAAGTACTGCGGTGAACACCGACAGCGCAATGGTCGAGAAGGCGCCGATGCGCGCCCCTACCTCGATCAGCACATACAGCTCGACCAGAGGTGCGATCACAAAGATCGCCAGAAACAGCAACAGGGGATGGACCATGCGGACTCCGGTGTGACGGGCAGCACAACCGTATCATAGAATGGATCGGCCATATGCGGGCAGACAACACGGAAAAACCATGCCTGACGATGTCCTGATCGTGCTCACCACCCACCCCGAACGGGAAGGCGCCGAACGTCTGGCGGAAAAACTTGTCCAGAAAAAACTGGCGGCCTGCGTGAATATTCACGCTCGTATGACGTCCATCTATCCGTGGAAGGGCCGCATCGAGCGCGGCGAGGAGCACCAGATGGTGATCAAGACCAGCACCCGGCGCTACGCCGAGCTCGAAGCGCTTATCCGCCGCGAACACCCCTACGAGCTGCCGGAGATCCTCACCCTGCCGGTGATTGGCGGCCTGATCGAATACCTCGACTGGATACAGACATGCACCGACTGACCCGACTGTTGCTCCCCGCCCTGCTCCTGCTCGTCCAGAGCGTACCGGCACAGGAGGACTTCCTGCGCCCGGAACAGGCCTTCCAGGTCCAGGCCCGGCTGGGCGAGGATGGCCGCACGGTGGTGATGGACTGGACCATCGCCAAGGGCTACTACCTGTACCAGAACAAGTTCCGGGTGACCCCCACCGACCCGCGGGTAACCTTGGGCGAGCTGACCACCTCCGAGCCGGAGACCAAGAACGACCCCATCTTTGGACAGGTGCCGGTCTATCACCGCAGCGCTCGCGTGGAGACCCCGGTCACCGCCTTTCCCGACGACCTGGACCATCTGGCGCTGAAGCTGCGCTACCAGGGCTGCGCCGAGCACGGCATCTGTTATCCGCCACAGATTCACGAGGTCTCACTGCCCGCGCCGCGTCTTCCCGGCACCCCGGCTGAACCGCTCGCCTCCCCCGCCAGCCCGCCCCCCTCGGGGGCACTCGACCAGCTCGACGCCCTGAGCAACGAGCTCGGCCTGGGCGCCCTGGAAGACGACATCCTGCCAGTCGACCAGGCCTTCCGCGTAGCGGCCGACAGCCCGGACGGCAAGACTCTGGTCGTGCGCTGGCAGATCGCCGACGGCACCTACCTGTACCAGGACAAGCTCAAGGTCCGGGTGGGAGGCAACGGCGTGCGACTCGGCGAGTACGAACTGCCACCAGCCGACATCAAGCAGGATTCCATCAAGCCCGATGGCAGCATCGGCGACGTGCCGGTCTACCACAAGGCAGTGGAACTGCACATCCCCCTGATCCGCGACAACCCGGCCGAGACCGAAATCGAGGTCCTCACCGCGTACCAGGGCTGCGCCGATCGCGGTATCTGCTACCCACCGCAAAAGAAGACCCTGCGCGTACTGCTGCCGGCCATTGATGATAGCGACGCCCAGCCGGTCACCAGCGCACTGCCGGAACCGACCACGGCATCGCGGGTGACGCCCCCCCAGTCCCGGGACGTCGCGGTCACCACCGCCACGCCGCCGAGCATACCGCGCAACGAACAGGACGCGCTGCTCGACCGCCTGCACGGCTCGGGCTTCGGGTTCGGCCTGCTGCTTAGCCTCGGCTTCGGCCTGCTGGTGGCCTTCACCGCCTGCATGTATCCCATGATCCCCATCCTCACCTCGCTGATCATGGGCCAGGGCGACAAGGTCACCCCCTTCCGCGCCTTCGAGCTCTCGCTGGCCTACACCCAGGGCATCGCGCTGACCTACGGCGTGCTGGGCATCGCCATGGCACTGGTCGGCAAGTCGCTGGGCATCCAGTCAGCCCTGCAGACGCCCTGGGTGCTGGTGCCCTCGATCCTCCTGTTCGTGGCGCTCGCCCTGTCGATGTTTGGCTTCTTCCAGATCCAGGTGCCCGCGGCGATCCAGAGTCGGCTCAACAATCTGAGCAACCAGCAGAAAGGTGGCTCGGTGGTGGGCGTGGGACTGATGGGCGTGGTCTCGGCGCTGATCGTCGGTCCCTGCGGCGGCCCGGTGTTGCTGGCGATGCTGGCCTTTGCCGCCTCGTCCGACAGCCTGCTGCACGGTTTCCTCATCATGTGGCTGTTCGGCACCGGCATGGGCCTGCCGTTGCTGGTGATGGGTGCCGGTGGCGGTGCGCTGATGCCCAAAGCCGGCACCTGGATGGATACCGTCAAGGCCAGCGGCGGAGTCATCATGCTGGCACTCGCACTCAGCTTCCTCGAGCGTATGAGCCCCACCTATATCCCGACATCCGCCATCATGCTGCTGTGGGGCGCGCTGCTGATCGTCACCGCTGTGTACATGGGCGCGCTGCGCCAGCTGCCCGAAGGCACGAGCGGCTGGTACCGGCTGTGGAAGGGCCTGGGCCTGGTGTTGCTGATCTACGGCGCCACCTTCATCATCGGCGTGGCCGCTGGTGGACGCGACACCACCCAGCCTCTGCGCGGCCTGTTCACCGGCAGCGGCGCGGGGCCGACCGCCCCTGCCCACCTGGCGTTCAAGCGCATCCACGGCTGGGACGAGCTGCAGGCGGAACTGGCCGCAGCGCAGGCTGCCGGCAAGCCCGTCATGCTCGACTTCTACGCCGACTGGTGCACCTACTGCAAGGTGATGGAAAAGGAACTCTTCCCCGACCCACGGGTGCAGCAGGCACTGGCTGGCTTCGTGCTGCTCCAGGCCGACATTACCCGCCAGGACGAACAGGACCGCGAACTGACCGACCGGCTCAACCTGCCCGCGCCGCCGGCCCTGTTCTTCTGGGACCCTTCCGGCCGTCTGCGGCCTGAACTGCGCCTGGTCGGCGAACCCACGGTAGAAGCGCTGCTCGACAGTGCAAGGCAGGCATCCAGACCATGAAACCGAGCCGCATTCTCGTCATCGCCCTGGCCGGCCTGCTGGTCGGCGCACTGAGCGGCATCGGCATCAAGATGCTGCGCCAGGCCGAGCGACCCGCCGAACCGACCAAGGTCGTGGTGCTCGAGCAGATGCCCGAGTTCGCCTACCCCGACCTCGAAGGCCGCCTGCGCCATGGCAGCGAATGGCAGACCAATATCCTGGTGCTCAACTTCTGGGCCGCCTGGTGCCCGCCCTGCCGCGAGGAGACCCCGCTGTTCGTCGATCTGCAGGAGCAGTACGCGCGCGACAACGTGCGCTTCGTCGGCATCGCCATCGACGACCGCGAGCCAGTCGCCGACTTCGTCGACACCTATGGCGTGGAATATCCCGTGCTGCTGGGCGACCTCGAGGCCATCACCCTGTCGCGACGTCTGGGCAACCGCTTCGACGGCCTGCCCTTCACCGTGGTCGTCGAGCCCGGCGGGCGCATCCTGGCGCGCTTTGCCGGCGGGGTGAGCCGCGAACAGATCGAGCCGGTGATCCGCCAAGCCATCGAGAACAACCGCCGCAGCTACGCCTCGCCGGAACGCATCTGAGCCCCGGAGCGCCCGCCCTCGACCTTCGCGGTGCTGGCGGGTTACGGAACCCGGGCACATTCCCCCTTCTCCGGACTGGACAAGGCCGGGCGACTCGCCCAGAATTGAACGCAGTTCAGCGCCTTTTCGGCACAGATAACAACAAAATATCCTCTCGACAAGACAGGCAGCGCGTTCCATGGCAAGCATCCTGGTGCTCAACGGACCCAATCTGAACCTGCTGGGCACCCGTGAGCCGGCCACCTACGGCTCGACGACACTGGCCGATATCGAGCAACGCCTGCGCACCCTGGCAGAGGGACACACACTCGCCTTCTTCCAGTCGAATCACGAGGGCGCACTGATCGATCGCATTCACCAGGCCGGCCGGGAGGACGTGGACTTCATCCTCATCAACCCGGCGGCCCTGACCCATACCAGCATCGGCCTGCGCGACGCCTTGCTCGGCGTGGACATCCCGTTCATCGAGATCCATCTCTCGAACGTGTTCGCGCGCGAGCCCTTCCGCCATCATTCCTACCTGTCGGACATCGCGGTAGGGGTGATCAGCGGCCTCGGCGCGCAAGGCTACGAGCTGGCACTCGCCGCGGCCTTGGCGCGCGTCGGGTGAGTCCTTCAACACCGAACCAGGAACCTGTCATGGATATCCGCAAAGTCAAGAAACTGATCGAACTGCTCGAAGAATCCGACGTGGCCGAGATCGAGATCCACGAAGGCGAGGAGTCGGTCCGCATCAGCCGCATCAGCAGCAGTGCGCCAGCGATGGTCATGCCCGCCGCTGCGCCGGGGCCGGCACCAGCCCCGGCCCCGGCCGCCGCACCGGCAGCGGCAGACAGCAGTGCGACCCCAGCCGAGGAGGCCGAACCCGAAGGCCACATCATCCGCTCGCCCATGGTGGGCACCTTCTACCGTGCACCCTCGCCAACCTCCAAGCCCTTCGTCGAGGAAGGCACCAAGGTCTCGGCCGGTGACACCTTGTGCATCATCGAGGCGATGAAGATCCTCAACCAGATCGAGTCGGACATCGCCGGTACGGTACAGAAGATCCTGGTCGAGAACGGCCAGCCGGTCGAATACAACCAACCGCTGTTCGTGATCGGGTAGCCTCATGCTGGACAAAGTCGTCATTGCCAACCGGGGCGAGATCGCCCTGCGCATCCTGCGCGCCTGCCGCGAGCTGGGCATCGCCACCGTGGCCGTGCACTCCGAGGCCGACCGCGATCTCAAGCACGTGCGCCTGGCCGACGAGTCGGTATGCATCGGCCCCGCCTCGTCGACCGACAGCTACCTGAACATCCCGGCGATCATCAGCGCCGCCGAGGTGTGCGACGCCACCGCCATCCACCCCGGCTACGGCTTCCTCTCCGAGAACGCCGACTTCGCCGAGCGCGTGGAGAGCTCGGGCTTCAAGTTCATCGGTCCGCGTCCAGAGACCATTCGCCTGATGGGCGACAAGATCACCGCCATCGAGGCCATGAAAGAGGCCGGGGTGCCCACGGTGCCCGGCTCCGACGGCCCGCTGGACGACGACAAGGAACGCACCATCCGCCTGGCACGCGAGATCGGCTACCCGGTGATCATCAAGGCCGCCGGCGGCGGTGGTGGACGCGGCATGCGCGTGGTGCATTCCGAGGCCGCGCTGCTGAATGCCATCTCCCTCACCAAGAGCGAGGCGGCCGCAGCCTTCGGCAACGACACCGTGTACATGGAGAAGTTTCTCGAGAACCCGCGGCATGTCGAGTTCCAGGTGCTGGCCGACGAGCATGGCAACGCCATCCACCTGGCCGAGCGCGACTGCTCCATGCAGCGGCGTCACCAGAAGGTGGTCGAGGAGGCACCGGCGCCGGGTATCTCCGAGGAACTGCGCGCCAAGATGGGCGAACGCTGCGCCGAGGCCTGCCGTCGCATCGGTTATCGCGGCGCCGGCACCTTCGAGTTCCTGTACGAGAACGGCGAGTTCTACTTCATCGAGATGAACACCCGGGTGCAGGTGGAACACCCGGTCACCGAGATGATCACCGGCGTGGACATCGTCAAGGAACAGCTGCTGATCGCCGCCGGCCAGCCGCTCACCTACCGCCAGGAAGACATCGTGGTGCGCGGGCACGCCATCGAGTGCCGCATCAACGCCGAGGACCCCGAGACCTTCATGCCCAGCCCCGGCGACATCACCCGCCTGCACGTGCCAGGCGGGCCGGGCGTGCGCGTGGACACCCACATCTACAGCGGCTACCGGGTTCCGCCCTACTATGACTCCATGATCGGCAAGCTGATCACCCACGGCGAGAACCGCGACGTGGCCATCGCGCGCATGCGCGGGGCGCTGTCCGAGATGGTGATCGAAGGCATCAAAACCAACATTCCCTTGCAGGCCGACATCATGGCGGACGGCAACTTCGCCGCCGGCGGGGTCAATATCCACTACCTGGAAAAGAAGCTCGGTCTCTGAGCCGTGCCCTGGATCCAGACCCACCTGACGGTCGACAAGTCACAGGCGCCGCTGGTCGAGCTGCTGTTCGAGAACCTGGGCGCCCTGTCGGTGACCCTGGGCGACGCCGGTGACGAGCCCATGCTCGAACCTGCGCCCGGCGAGACCCCCTTGTGGTCCGCGACCCGGGTCACCGGCCTGTTCCCCGGCGACACCGACATCGACCACCTGCGCGCCGCGCTCAACGATGCACTGGCACGCGAGCCGGGACGCAGCCTCGAGATCGAGATCCTCGAGGACCGTGACTGGGAACGGGCCTGGCTGGACCGCTTCGCCCCCATGCGCTTCGGCGAGCGCCTGTGGATCCGTCCCGGCGGCCAGCCAGTGGACGCGGGCGCAGAGGCAGCGATCGTGGACCTGGACCCCGGCCTGGCCTTCGGCACCGGCACCCACCCGACCACCGCCCTGTGCCTGGAATGGCTGGATGCCCATCCACCGACAGGACGCGAAGTGATCGACTTCGGCTGTGGCTCGGGCATCCTCGGCATCGCCGCACTCAAGCTCGGCGCACGCCATGTCTACTGCGTCGATCACGACCCACAGGCGGTACTGGCCACGCGCGAGAACGCGCAGCGCAATGCGGTGGCCGACAAGCTGTCGGCCTGTGACGACCAGGCGTTCGAGGATCGGCCCGTACAACTGGTGCTGGCCAACATCCTCGCCAACGTGCTGATCGAACTGGCCCCGCGCATCGGCGGCCTGGTCAGGCCCGGCGGCGACCTGGTGCTCTCGGGCATCCTCGCCGAACAGGCCGAGGCGGTGGCCGATGCCTATGGCGACCTCATCGAGTTCCAGCCACCACAGGAACACGAAGGCTGGGTGCTGTTGCACGGCCGACGCCACGAGGAGACTACATGAGGATCCGCTGCCCGCACTGCCGTACCGCCTACGACGTGGACCCGCAAATCCTGCAACAGTCTCAGGGACTGGCGCGCTGCTATCGTTGCACCCAGGTATTCAATGCCTTCCAGAACGCGCTTGACACACCGCCTCCCCTGGCCCGCTCCGAGGCAGTAGCCGAACCCCTTCCTCTGGGCGAACCGGACACCTCCATCCTCGTCGAGGACGAGATTCTCGCCCCCCCGGGCACTCCTCTATCACCAGGCAACGAGGAACGACGGGACCCCACTGTAACGCTCGAGCTGACCGCCTCTCCGGGGCCAGAAGGCCCCCTCCCCCACACCCTGTCCGACGATCTGCCGCCCTACCCGGATGCCATGGCGGTCGACGATCTGCCCACCGCCACCGATGCCTCTCTGGACCAGGATTCCCGGCCGAATCCCCCACCACCGAAGGGCGCGCCCTGGTGGCAGAAACTGCTGGTGGCGTTGCTTTCACTCACCCTGCTCGCACAACTGACCTGGATACGGCGCGACCTGTGGATCGACATGCCGCAGGCCACGCAACTGTGCGCGATCCTAGACTGCGAACTGCCCGATCATTACCGGCCGCAGGATTTCACCGTCATCGAACGCAACATGCAGGCCGAGGCCGGCCCGCCGGCGCTCCTCCGCCTGTGGCTCGCGATCCGCAACGATGCCCCCTTCGCCCAGCCACTGCCGCGCCTGCAACTCACCCTGCAGGACAGCACCGGCACGCTGGTAGCGCGCCGCCTGTTCACCCCCGAACAGTACCTTCCACTAGACTGGTCCGGTCCACCCGCTGCCCTGCCGGGGGAAGTGATCACTATCGAGCTGCGCCTGAAGGATCCCGGCCCGCGCGCCCAGGGCTTCGTGATCGACTTTCTGTAGCCCCCGGCGACGCATGGCCCGCGGCTTGCACTTCCCCGGCAGGGGGGTAATATTGCCCGTCGTTTACGTCCCCGGCCGCCACACCGGCATCCCGAGGCGGGCGCGCAGACAACCAACCCCAGGACTCCTGCTCGCATGCTGATCGGCAACCACGCACTGACCCGCCCGTTGATCCTCGCGCCCATGGCCGGGGTCACCGACCGCCCCTTCCGCGAACTCTGCCGCCGCCACGGCGCGGGGCTTGCGGTCTCCGAGATGGTCACGGCGGACACCAGTCTGTATGCCAGCCGCAAGACCCAGCGCCGCCTGGACCATGCCGGCGAGCCCGGCCCCATCTCGGTCCAGATCGTGGGCAGTGATCCGGCCACCATGGCCGAGGCCGCACGCGTCAATGTCGGACTCGGCGCGCAGATCATCGACATCAACATGGGGTGCCCCAAGAAGAAGGTCTGCAAGGTGGCTGCAGGCTCCGCGCTGCTGCGTGACGAGGCACTGGTCGGACGCATCCTCGAAGCAGTGGTCGCTGCGGTCGAGGTGCCGGTCACCCTCAAGATCCGCACCGGTTGGGACCGCCAGCATCGCAATGCCCCGCGCATCGCGCACATTGCCGAGGAGGCAGGGGTCGCCGCACTGGCCATCCACGGACGCACCCGCGCCTGCGGTTTCTCCGGCGAAGCCGAGTACGACACCATCCGCGAGGTGAAACAGAGCGTGGGCATCCCGGTGATCGCCAACGGCGACATCGACACCCCGCGCAAGGCACGGCAGGTGCTCGAGGCCACCGGCGCCGACGCGCTGATGATCGGCCGCGCCGCCCAGGGACGGCCCTGGATCTTCGAGGAGATCGCACATTACCTCGAGACCGGCGAAGAACTGCCGCCCCGCCCGCCGAGCTGGATCCGCGACACCCTGCTGGGGCACCTGGATGCACTCTACGCCTTCTACGGCGCCGAACATGGCGTGCGCATCGCGCGCAAGCACATCGCCTGGTACAGCCGCAGCCAGCCCGGCGGCAGCACCTTCCGGCAGCGCATCAACCAGGCCTGTACCCCGCAAGAACAACGCCGGCTGATCGATGAACATTTCGCCAGCCTGCCTTCCTGGGAGGAAGCCGCATGACCCTGATCGCCAACGAACCCGCCCCCTACACCCCCTCGGCCGGGGGCGACTCATCCCGCCAGGGTGCCCCCCTCAGCCACCTGGTCCGCCAAGCCCTGGACGAGTACTTCGCACAACTCGACGGCACCGAGCCCAGCGATCTCTACCAGATGGTCATGGCCCAGGCCGAGCGCCCCCTGCTTGAGCGCGTGATGCAGCACACCGGTGGCAACCAGACGCGGGCAGCCCAACTGCTGGGGATCAGTCGCGCCACCCTGCGCAAGAAGCTGGCGTTGTACAATCTGCTCTGATCCGTTTTCGTATCATCATCTACGTGGCCATCCGGCCGCGTCGTTTGCGTCTGAAGGTAATCGACATGCCCACCATCACCCGAGCCCTGATCTCCGTTTCCGACAAGACCGGCGTGGCCGAGTTCGCCCGCGACCTGCACGAGGCCGGCGTGGAGATCCTGTCCACCGGCGGCACCGCGCGGCTGCTCAAGGAAGCCGGTATACCGGTCATCGAAGTCGGCGACTACACCGGTTTCCCCGAGATGATGGACGGCCGGGTCAAGACCCTGCATCCCAAGATCCACGGCGGCATCCTCGGTCGCCGCGGTACCGACGACGAGGTGATGGAAGAACACGGCATCGGCCGCATCGATCTGGTGGCGGTCAACCTCTACCCCTTCCAGCAGGCCGTGGCTGCCCCCGATTGTCCCCTGGAACACGCCATCGAGAATATCGACATCGGCGGCCCTACCATGATCCGCGCCGCGGCCAAGAACCATCGCGACGTGGCCGTGGTGGTCGATCCCCGGGACTATGGCCGCATCATCCAGGAGATGCGCGAGAACGCCGGCAAGGTGAGCGAGGCCACCTGCTTCGAGCTGGCGGTAAAGACCTTCGAACACACCGCGCAGTACGACGGCGCCATCGCCAACTGGTTGGGAGCGATCAACCCCGACGGCTCGCGCGACGACTTCGGGCGCACCATCAACCTGCAGTTCCACAAGGCGCAGGGCATGCGCTACGGCGAGAACCCGCACCAGAAGGCCGCCTTCTACGTGGAGAGCAACATCGAGGAATCCAGCGTCGCCACTGCCCACCAATTGCAGGGCAAGGCCCTCTCCTACAACAACATCGCCGACACCGACGCGGCACTGGAATGCGTCAAACAGTTTGACGAAGGGCCCGCCTGCGTGATCGTCAAGCACGCCAATCCCTGCGGCGTAGCTGTGGGCGAAAGCCTGCTCGAGGCCTATGAGCGCGCCTATGCCACCGATCCTGAATCGGCTTTCGGCGGCATCATCGCCTTCAACGGCGAGCTCGACGGCGAGACCGCGCAGACCATCGTGGACCGCCAGTTCGTCGAAGTCATCATCGCCCCTACGGTCTCTGCCGAGGCCATCGAGGCAGTCTCCGCCAAGCAGAACATCCGCCTGCTGGCCTGTGGTGAATGGGCAGCAGAGTCGCTACACCGGCTCGACTTCAAGCGGGTCAACGGCGGCCTGCTGGTGCAGGAGGCTGACTTGCAACTGCTGCGCGAGACCCGGGTGGTCACCGAGCGTCAGCCCACCGAGGACGAGATGCGCGACCTGCTGTTCGCCTGGCGAGTGGCCAAGTTCGTCAAGTCCAACGCCATCGTATACGCGAAAGACGGCATGACCATCGGCGTGGGCGCAGGCCAGATGAGCCGGGTCAACTCGGCGCGTATCGCCGGCATCAAGGCCGAGCACGCCGGGCTGGAAGTGAAGGGCTCGGTGATGGCCTCGGACGCCTTCTTCCCCTTCCGTGACGGCATCGACAACGCCGCCCAGGCCGGCATCGCTGCGGTGATCCAGCCCGGTGGCTCGATGCGCGATGAGGAGGTGATCGCCGCCGCCAACGAACACGGCATGGCCATGGTGTTCACCGGCATGCGCCATTTCCGTCACTGATCGGGGATCACAGGCGCCCCTCATGAGACTGCCGCAGCTGCTGTTTCCGCTGGCACTCGCTGTCACGCCCATGGCACAGGCGCAGATGATCGAGTTCCCGCTGGAGCTGATCGAGTACATCGACGACGTCAAGGTGGTGACCTTCGTGCCGCCCTCTGCACTCGCCAGCATCCCCACCTGGGACCCCATGCGCCAACCCGTGCCGCTGTCGCTGCAACAGGCTCTGGACCGGGTGCGTAGCCGAGTGGGAGACGAGGACTTCCGCCTGACCGCTATCGAGCTCAAGCCCATCCCCGGCCACCAGGGGCACTGGCACTACCTGGTGCGCCTGCGTGCGCCCGACCGCCGCCCACGTTATTTCTCGGTCCTGTTCGACGGCCGCCTGCTGCCGGCCACGCGGGAGCCCGAGTCTTACAAGTAGATTCCAGCCGATTGCCCGTATCGTGCGGCAATTCCCACCCCTTTTGCGACCCACTTCATCCTTTACCTCCTTGGCTTTCAGGCTGCATTCAGCTTCTCCCTTCAGAATATGGGTTAATTTTCCATGCATTGGAGGCTGGATATGGCCCGTATTCTCCTACCCCGGTCGACGACGCCCCAAAACGATCCGTCCGCAACCCGATGGATCGACGTCCAACTGGCCGACGAAGGCAGCGCAACACACGAGCGACTCAAGGCCTTCGTTGCCAAAACCTTTCAGAAACGTTACGCCGCCGAGATCCGTCATTTCCTGCCGCATTTCCTGCATATCCGCGACAACGGACACCAGCATCAGTCGGTAGTCGGTTACCGGGGAGGACACGAGGGGCAATTCTTTCTGGAGCACTACCTCGACAAGCCTATCGAACAGATTCTGAGCGCGCGCCTGGGCCAACCGATCCACCGCGAACAGATCGTGGAAGTCGGTAACCTATCCGACTCCACGCCAGGCATGGCACGGCTGTCCATTCTCGCCACCACCCGTTGCCTGCATGGCATGGGTTACCGCTGGGTGGTATTCACCGGGGTACGCCGGCTGTACAACGCCTTTCATCGTCTTGGCCTGCATCCCCTGGAACTGGCGGAAGCCGATCCCAACCGGCTGCCAGCCGGCGAGGCCCGACGCTGGGGAAACTACTACCGTGACCAACCGAGGGTCTATGTGGGCCGCATCGAAGACGGCTACCGACGCCTGGTCTCAGCACGCTCGCGCCGCCAGGCCTGCCCGCAACAGGAGGCCAGCTCATGAATCCACTGTTGCAAGCTCTGGCCGGCAAGGCCTTCGCCAGCCCGAACGACATCGCCCTGATCGGCAACAACGGCAATCTCAGCTGGTTGCAACTGTACGAGGCCGTACAGACCTTGCGCGCCTGGCTGCAGGCACGACAACCACGGACCGTTGCCCTGTACGCTGACAACGGCCCCTTCTGGGTGATCGCCGACCTGGCCTGCCTCGCCGAACAGATCCCCTGCGTACCACTGCCCCAGTTCTTCTCGCCGGCACAGATCCAGCATGCCATCAGCGACTGTGGCGCCGACCTGCTGCTGTGCGACCACCCCGAACCCGAGTCCGTCCCGCTTACGGTGCGCTCGGAACCGGGCCGACCCACGGCCTTTGGCGACCAACAATTCTGGGCCTTTCCGTTGACCTCCCCCCGGGGGGATACCCCCGACCTGCGCGATACCGCTCGGGTCACCTACACCTCGGGTTCGACCGGGGCCCCCAAGGGCGTACGCCTGGGCCTCGACACCATGGAAAGCGTGGCCAGCTCGCTGTGCCAGGCCACCAACGCCCGAACCGAAGACCGTCACCTGTCGGTCCTGCCCTATGCCACCCTGCTGGAGAACATCGCCGGCATCTACACCCCGATCATGGCGGGCGCCACCCTGCTCTGCCCCGGGCTGGAACGGGTGGGTATCAGCGGTGGCAACCACTTCGACCCGGCACGCCTGCTGCACACCCTGCAGGAACTGCGTCCCTCGAGCCTGATCCTCACCCCCCAGTTGCTCCGTGGCCTGGTGCAGCAGCTGCAACACACTGGAGAGCCTCTCCCTACCAGCCTGCGCTTCGTTGCCGTGGGGGGCGCGGTGGTCGCTCCGGGGCTGCTGGCAGAGGCCGAAGGACTCGGCCTCCCGGTCTACCAGGGCTATGGCCTGTCCGAATGCAGTAGCGTCGTTACCCTGTGTACCCCGGATCAGCAACGACGGGGCAGCGTCGGCCGCCCCCTGCCGCATGCCGACGTGCGGACTGCCGACGATGGCGAGATCCTGGTCAAGGGTGCCCTGTTCCAGGGCTATGTGGGTATGGACACGCCACTGATCGATGCCGACGGTTACTGGCACACCGGTGATATCGGCTACTTCGACGACGAGGGCTTCCTGTATGTCGTGGGCCGGAAAAGGGACATCTTCATCACCTCTTTCGGCCGCAACGTGTCACCCGAGTGGGTGGAACAACAGCTCCTAGAACAGGCACCAATCGCGCAGGCCTGCGTACTGGGCGAAGGAAAACCGTTCAACATCGCCATCATCGTCGCCACCCCGGAGGCCACACCACAGACCATCACCGCAGCGATCGACCAGGCCAACCATCAGTTGCCGGACTATGCCCGCATCGGCGACTGGGTGCTGGCCGACGCCCCCTTCACCCCGGACAACGATCTGCTCGGCCCATCGGGACTGCCGCTGCGCGATGCCATCCAGCGGCGCTATGCAGACCGTATCACCCAGCGCTACCAGGAGGCTTCATGAACTTCTACCAGGAACTATTGGATAGCACCGCCAGCGAACGTCACGCGCTGTTGACCATTCCCTTCATCGTCGAGGGCGCGGCCGGCAAGCTCGGGCTGGCGAGTTACCAGGCCTTTCTCGCTCAGGCCTATCATCACGTGAAGCACACGGTCCCCCTGCTGATGGCCACCGGTGCACGCCTGCCCGAGCGCCTGGAATGGCTGCGCGAGGCGGTTGGCGAATACATCGAAGAGGAAATGGGCCACCAGGAATGGATCCTCGACGACCTGGCAACCACCGGCGCCGACCCCGAGGCGGTCCGCAACGGCGAGCCGCTGCCCGCCACCGAACTGATGGTCGCCTACGCCTGGGACACCATTCACCGGCGCAACCCGGTGGGCTTCTTCGGCATGGTGCTGGTGCTCGAGGGCACCAGCGTCACCCTCGCGACCCAGGCGGCGGACAACATCCGCCGCGCACTCGATCTGCCACAGGAGGCCTTCCGCTACCTGACCTCGCATGGTTCGCTGGACGAGGGACACATCAGCTTCTATGAAAATCTGGTCAATCGCCTGGATGCCCCCGAAGATCGCCAGGCGGTGATCCATGCCGCCCGAATGTTCTACCGGCTCTACGGCGACATTTTCCGTTCCTTGCCCATGATTCCCCTGGACGCGCAGGAGAACAGCGATGCAGTGGCCTGAACAACGCGTCATCCTGACCGGCGCCGGCGGCGGCATGGGCCGCCTGCTGGCCGCCGAACTGGCCGCACGCGGTTGCCAACTGGCGCTGCTCGATGCCAACAGCGAGGCACTGGAAGCCTTGCTCTCGCAACTCGCACCCCAGCGGGCGACCGGCATCACCGTCGATCTCTCGCAAGCCGAAACCTGTGAGGCCGCGGCCAGCCAGGCACAGGACTTCCTCGGCGGCGTGGACATGCTGATCAACCTGGCCGGCATGATGTCGTTCCGCGCCTACGAGGACGAAGATCCACAGGCCATTGAACGCCTGCTGCACGTCAACCTGCTGGCGCCGATGTGGTTGACCCGCGCCGTGCTACCGGCCATGCGTCGGCAAAGGCATGGCGCCATCATCAACATCGGCTCGATCTTCGGTTCCATCGGCTTTGCCCATTTCACCGCCTACTCCACCAGCAAGGCGGGGCTGCGGGGCTTCTCCGAGGCATTGCGCCGGGAACTGGCCGACACCGGCATCCATGTTGGTTACATCGCCCCACGCGCGGTACGCACGCCGATGAACGACGAGCGTATCCAGCGCATGGGCGAGGCAACCGGCATGCACATGGACCCGCCGGAGCAGGTCGTGCAAACCATCATCGAGGCCATTGAACAGAGACGGAAGGAACGCTTCATCGGTTTTCCGGAATCCCTGTTCGTGCGCATCAACGCCCTGTTTCCCCGTATCGTGGACAACGCCTTGAAGAAACAGAACCGCATTGCGCGGTCCTACGCTAAAGGAGAAGCTCAATGAAACATCTGTTGTTGATCGCCGCTCTGGCGGCTCCCGGCCTGGTCGCCGCTGCCACCAGTGGTGAAGACGCCTTTACCCAGGAATTGCGCCAGATACAGCATGCCTGGGCCCAAGCCAACTATGAACTGGAAGGCGACAAGAAACTCGACGCCTTCAAAAGCCTGATGATACGGGCACAGCGGTTCCGCCAGCACTATCCCGGGCGCGCCGAGCCACGCATCTGGGAGGCCATCGTGCGTGGTGGCTACGCCGGTGCCCTGGGCGGCCTGCGCGCCCTGTTCAAGGCCATGCCGCAAATGGAAAAAGGCCGTGACCTGCTGCTCGAGGCCGTGGAAATCGATCCGCGCGCCCTGGATGGCTCCGCCTACACCACTCTGGGCGTCTTCTACCACAAGGTGCCAGGCGGCTTCATCGGGTATGGCGACGACGACCAGGCCCTGGAGTACCTGCAAAAGGCCCTGTCCATCGACCCCGAGGGCCTGGGCCCCAATTACTTCATGGGTGAATACTGGGCCGACAAGAACCGCTGTGACAAGGCGATCCCCTATCTGAAGAAAGTGCTGAGCGCCCCCGACATCCCCGAGCGCCCCGTCTATTCGCGGGGCCGCAAGGCCGAGGCAAGGCGCAAGCTCCAGGAATGCCAGCAATCGGGTAACGACATGCTATGAGTGACTCCCGCGTGCCCTCCCGAGTGTCCAACAGAAGGGGGCATTGGTTGGGGTATCGGCTTTCCCGATACCCTTTTTTCATTCGATGCCGACAAATGTCCGGGAATGCCAGCCCGAATATTTCACCGACCGAACAACGCTCTAGCCCTAAGAAGCTGAATGATCCAGTAAATGGCAAAAAGAGACGCCAATCGTCGGTTACAGCTTGTCCCCCGCGTTGTTCTATCCCGATTCCGGCGGTTTCTCGCTCGCTGTGGCTTGGTTTTCACTCAAGCGATAGCGACAGCTATCCCTTTCGCTCCAAACCGGCGCCACAACGGCTGCGAATTCCGCCGGCTCTCGGGATGCCGGTGAAGCATCCGGGCTAGCGCCTTTCAGGGCAACAGGGCCAGCAAGGGGCCTCCTACATGTTCTCGGCTGACCAGCTTGTGGCGGATGGCCCAGCGTACCGGCGGCAAGCGTTCGCTCAGGTGCAACACCGCCTTGCGCGCCAGGCGGGCTGGCAGGCGGTCGTCGGTGAACAGGCCGACGATGCCGTTGGTACCATGGAACAGTGGCAGGGTAGCCAGGCGGTGCCGGGACTGGTAGCGAGCCAGAGCGGCGGGGCTGGCGATGTCCGCCCCGCGCTGCCACTGGCGACGGATCTCGCCAGCCAGCAGGTCCACCCCGCTGAGCCCCAGGTTGAAGCCATGCGCGGTGACCGGGTGCATGCCCACGGCGGCATCGCCGATCAGCGCGAAACGCTGGGCCACGAAACGGTCGGCATGCACCGCTACCAACGGGTAGGCCATGCGCTTGCTGGCCAGGCGCATGGCGCCCAGGCGGTGCCCGAAACGCTGAGCCACCTCAGCCTCGAAGGCCGCCGGTTCCTGATCCAGGACGGCCTGGGCCTGGTCTGCCGGCACGGTGATGACGATTGAGGAGGCATCGCCAGGCATGGGCAGGATCGCCAGGGTGCGGCCGTAGTGGAAACACTCCCAGGCGGTATGCTCGTGCGACAATTCGTGCCGCATGCGGCAGACGATGGCTACCCGGCCGAAATCCTTCATGGCCGCACCGATACCCATCTGCCGTCGGGTCGCGGAGAATCGGGTGTCCGCCCCCACCAGCAGGCGAGCACGCAGCGCTGAGCCATCGGCCAGTGCCAGGCGCACGCCATTGACATCCGTGGCCACCTGCTCGACCGCCGTGCCACAGCGCAGTTCCACATGGCCGAGCGGAGCAATCGCCTCGTGCAGCGCCTTGCGGATCAAGTGATTGGAGACCAGCCAGCCCAGCGGTTCGGCATCGGCGCGCGCATCACCGAAGCCCAGGGCCTGCGGCGAGTCACCGTCGAGCACGCGGGCACATTGCAACGGCGCAATCTCGGCCGGCGCGATACGCTCCCAGGCCCCGAGCTGGCGCAACAGCCTCCGCGACAGGTGGGTGAGTGCGATGTCCCGCCCGTCAAAAGCGGGATCGGCCACTTGCTCGCGGGACTGGCGCTCGACCAGTACGGTATGCAAACCAGTGTCGGCCAGCGCACGGGCCAGCGCGAGCCCGGCAGGCCCCGCACCGACGATAGCGATATCACAGTCCATGGGCAGGCTCCGACAGGGGAAGGTTCGCCGAGTCTAGCCTCACGCCGGACAGGAGCCCTTGATCTCGATCAGTTCCTTTATCTGCCTCGAACCCAGCCGCCCCCCTTTTCATAACGGACAATGCCGCCAGCCGGCGGACCGCCGAGAGCCGGTTGACGCCAGCTCACTCCCTGCGCCTCAACGTAGTCGCCGAAGACGTGGAAGACAGCGCGACCGTGACCACCTGCCGAGCGACACCATCGGACGCCCCGCCTCTCTGGAGGAGGGATTGCGCCGGCAACGGCCTTGATAAGAATCAGCGCTTCTGCCTGGCGCGCGCAAAGGCCTCGGCCAGTGCTCCGCTCGGCGCCCGGGACTCGCGCGGCTTTTGCGTACGCCGGGAGGCCTTGCGTTCGCCGCGCGGCGCGCCGTCCTCCTCGCGCCCCGGCTCGTCGGACAGGCGCATCGACAGGCCAATGCGCCGGCGCTCGGCATCCACGCTCATCACCTTGACCTTCACCACCTCGCCGGCGCGCACTACCTGGCGCGGGTCCTTGACGAAGCGTTCGCTCATCGCCGAGATGTGCACCAGGCCATCCTGATGCACACCGACATCGACGAAGGCGCCGAAGTTGGTGACATTGCTCACCACGCCCTCGAGCACCATGCCCGGCTTCAGGTCCTCGAGCCGCTCTACGCCCTCGGCGAAGCGCGCGGTGCGGAACTCGGGCCGCGGATCGCGCCCTGGCTTCTCCAGCTCGGCCAGGATGTCGCGCACCGTGGGCTCACCGAAGCGCGCGTCGGTGAAGGCCGCGGGATCGAGCCCGGAGAGCACCTGACGGTTGCCGATCAGCGCGTCGATGGCCAGCCCGGTCTGCGCCAGGATGCGCTGCACCACGGGGTAGGCCTCGGGATGTACCGCCGAGGCGTCCAGCGGGTCATCACCGTCGCGGATGCGCAGAAAGCCCGCCGCCTGCTCGAAGGTCTTCTCGCCCAGACGCGGCACCTCGAGCAACTGGCGCCGGTTGCGAAAGGCGCCGTGTGCGTCGCGGTAGGCGACGATGTTGGCCGCCACCGTCTCGTTGAGCCCCGCCACCCGCCGCAGCAGCGCCGGCGAGGCGGTGTTCACATCCACACCGACCGCGTTCACGCAGTCCTCGACCACATTGTCCAGCGCGCGCGCCAGCTGCACCTGGCTGACATCGTGCTGGTACTGACCCACGCCAATGGCCTTGGGGTCGATCTTCACCAGCTCGGCCAGGGGGTCTTGCAGACGACGCGCGATGGATACCGCGCCACGCAGCGACACGTCCAGCCCGGGCAGTTCTCGTGCGGCCAGCTCCGAGGCCGAATACACCGAGGCCCCGGCCTCGCTGACCAGCACCTTGTGCAGGCGCAGTTCCGGGTGGCGCGCGATCAGCTCGCCGGCCAGGCGGTCGGTCTCGCGCGAGGCAGTGCCGTTGCCGATGGCGATCAGCTCCACGCCGTGCCGACGCGCCAGCTCCGCCAGCCGCGACAAGGCCTGGTCCCATTGCTTCTGCGGCGGATGCGGATACAGGGTGTCGGTGGCCAGCACCTTGCCGGTGCCGTCCACCACCGCCACCTTGACCCCGGTACGCAGCCCCGGGTCCAGCCCCAGGGTGGGACGCGGCCCGGCCGGCGCGGCCAGCAGCAGATCCTTCAGGTTGGAGGCGAACACGCGGATGGCTTCGGTCTCGGCGGCCTCGCGCAGGCGGTTCTTCAGTTCCAGGTCAAGCCGGGTGAGCAGCTTGACGCGCCAGGCGAAGCGCACACAACCGCGCAGCCAGGCATCGGCCGGCCGCCCCTGGTCGCTCACGCCGAAACGGCGCGCGATCAGGCGTTCGGGATGAGTGCTGCCGTCCTCGGCCTCGTCGATACGCAGATCGAGCTGCACGATGCCCTCGTTACGAGCGCGAAACAGGGCCAACGCACGGTGCGAGGGGATGGCATGGATCGGCTGGGCGAAATCGAAATAATCGGCGAACTTGGCGCCCTCGCGTTCCTTGCCCTCGATGACCTGGCTGGTGAGCTCGGCGTTCTCCCACAGCCAGTCGCGCACCTCCCCGACCAGTTGCGCATCCTCGGCCCAGTCTTCCATGAGGATCTGGCGCGCACCGTCGAGCACCGCCTGCACATCGGCAAAGCCGGCTTCGGCGTCGATGAAGGCCTCGGCAGCGGCCTCGGGCGATTGCCCGGGATCTTCGAGCAGACGCTCGGCCAGTGGTGCCAGCCCCGCCTCGCGCGCGATCTGCGCCCGGGTCCGCCTTTTCGGCCTGTAGGGCAGATACAGATCCTCGAGCGCGGTGCGGGTCTCGGCGGCAAGGATATCGGCACGCAGTTCCGGGGTGAGCTTGCCCTGTTCGTCAATGGTGCGCAGCACCATCTCGCGCCGTGCCTCCAGCTCGCGCAGGTAGCCCAAGCGTTCTTCCAGCAGGCGCAACTGGCCGTCGTCCAGCCCGCCGGTGGCCTCCTTGCGGTAGCGCGCGATGAAAGGCACGGTCGCGCCCTGGTCAAGCAGGGCAATGGCGGCCTCAACCTGGGCCGGGCGGGCAGCGAGTTCCGCGGCAAGTCTTTCAGGAATGGGGGGTAACAAGACTGGCTCCTTGGGATAAAGACCGGTGCTTCGGTCGACACGACGCCGACCGCCGGCGAATGTTGCACCACTCGACGGCAGACGAAAACCCCCCGCCTGTCCTGAACGGACGCACGCCCATGCCCCCCGCTGGCGTGGGTCCGGCCTTAGCCCGACACGTCGGCCTGAAGGTCGAGCTACGGTTCGGCAACGGGCCCGAGTGGTGTGTGGGCGAATTACCGGTGCATTGTCTGTACTTCGTTAAAGGTTCTTCCTCGATGGCCGAAGAACAGCTCATAAACACAGCGCCGCCGAATGACAACCTCTTGTGAGGTAGTGGTGAAGGAAGAATCGCTGGCCGCCGAAGTCAGGAAAGACGAACCGGCGGTGTTCTTCTGCTCGGTGAAGGACGCAAGCCATTCGCAGGCGAGCAAACGTGTCACACAAGGCACCGTCGGCCAACCTGCTGATCACGGATATTACCCAGGCGGTCGAGCAAATCTCTTCCATGAACACTCAAATTGCTACCGCGGTGGAAAAGCAAAGTACGCTCGCCGAGGAAATCAGCCGGTCGGTAGTGAATATCTCCAGTATCGCAGAAAACACCACAGTTGGCGCCCAGCAGGCGGATGAAGCCAACTCAGCAGGTGAGTCAACTGGCCAACGAACTGCAGAACCTGACAATACACTTCAAATTGTAGCCTGACCTGACCACTGAAAAAGGAGGGACCATCATGGTCTTTTTCACAAAGAACAAACAGCGGATTTCCCGCCTGGAGGAGCAGGTTGCCGCACTGGAAGCGGAAAAACAGGAGCTGCAACAGCGGCTGGCAGCAGAATCGGAACGCGCGGATCGCCTATTGGCAGAACAACAGGCACATCACCGCAAGGCGTGGCTATTGGAGTCGATCTTTTCGGCCCTTGACAGTTTTGGCAACAGCCTGAGCCTGCAGCAAAAGACCCTGGGCGGGATGGCCCAGAAGCTGCGCGCCGAGAAGAAGGTGGCGATCGAATCTGCCGCCCAATCGGCCACGGCACGGCAGCGCTCTACCAGCATGGTGGATTCCTTGCATGGCATGGAGTCCTCCATGAACGACACGGTTTCGCATATCGGAGAGCTGAATGAGCGCGCAGATGCCATAGGCAATATCATCAATCTGATCAACGGCATTTCGGAGCAAACCAACCTGTTGGCCTTGAACGCGGCCATCGAGGCGGCAAGGGCCGGCGAGCAGGGCCGCGGGTTTGCGGTGGTTGCCGACGAAGTGCGCAGCCTGTCACTCAAGACCAGTGAAGCGACCAAGGAGATCTCCGAGGAGGTAATGCGTATTCAGCAGGGCGCACGCGAGGTGGCCGAGCGTATCAACGAGCTTGCGAGCAACTCCAGTAGTCTGACCAGCGCAGGAGAGGTGATGGTCGAGGCCATGGGACAGATCATCGATGCCAGCCGACAGATGGAGGAAACCGTCTCCTCGTCTTCTCTACGCAGCTTCGTCGAGGTGGCAAAAGTGGATCACCTGGTATTCAAGTTCAATATCTACCGCATGGTGGCCGGACAGAAGTCCCCGGAGCTCGATGGCATCGTGGATCATGCCCTGTGCCGCCTTGGCAAGTGGTACTACAACGGCGAAGGGGTGTCGTGTTTCTCGGCTCTGCCGGGCTATTCCGCGCTGGAAGAACCCCACAAACAGGTCCATCAGTATGGGCGGGCGGCTGTCGAGGCCTATCAGAACGGCGACTATGAACTGGCCGTGGAGTCGCTGCAACGGATGGAGGAAGCGAGCATGCAGGTGATCGACAGCCTGGAGAAGATGGCCAGTACGGCCGAGGAAAATCCTCAGGTGCTCTGCCACGCCTGAAGTAGCGCATGCGGGCATCACAGGCGAGTTTCGATCTCGTGAAAGATTTTGGGACTTCCCATTCCCCACAAGATCGTCTCGATCTTCGACAGCCCTTATGGCCCCGGCATCCCTGCGACCATTGCCTTGCGCTACGCCCCGCTGGTGCGCAGCGCAAGACAACTTCCACAAACGGCCCCTCGCGGACAAGAATCCTCCCCTACTTGAACCATCGTGCCATCCCCGGCACTCTCAGTGACCGCAAAGCAGGTCAAGCCGGACACACCCATGAGCAACATCCACCCCACAGCCATCGTCGGCGATGCCGCCGACATCCATCCCTCTGCGCACATCGGCCCCTTCTGCATCATCGAGGACGGCGCGGTGATCGGCCCGGACTGTATACTCGACAGCCAGGTGCGCATCGGCCCCACGGTACGCCTGGGGCGCGGCAACCGGGCCTGCCACGGCGTGGTACTGGGCGCCGAACCGCAGGACCTGGGCTTCTCCCCCGACAAGGCCCAACCGCTGGTAATCGGCGATCACAATCACTTCAAGGAGCACGTCGTGATCAGCTGCGGGGTGAAGGATGAACGGGGCACACGCATCGGCGACCACAACTACTTCATGAACGGCGCGCACGTGGGCCACGACTGCCTGGTGGGTGACCACAACATTCTCGCCTCCAACGCCACCCTGGCCGGGCACGTCACCCTACACGACCGCTGTTTTCTCTCGGGGCTGGTGGCAGTACACCAGTTCTGCCGCATCGGCAGCTTCGTGATGGTTGGCGGAGTGAGTGGGGTACGCCAGGACATTCCGCCGTTCAGCATGGCCAACGGCCAGTATGCGCGTTACGTAGGTCTCAACCTGGTCGGTCTGCGCCGCAACGGCTTCAGCGCGGCGCAGCGCGCCGCCATCAAGCAGGCACACCGGCTGCTGTTCCACTCGGGCCTGTCGCTGAAATCGGCCATCGAGGCCCTGCGTGAACCGGCCGACGAGAGCACCGAGGTGGCCGAGATCCTGCGCTTTGTCGAAGGCAGCGAACGTGGCCTGATCGGCACCCGCGAACGTGCCTGAGACAGGTACAATTCCCGCCATCACCTTGCCTTTAAGGGAGCACCCATGGACATCCTGATCATCGGCAGCGGCGGCCGCGAACACGCGCTGGCCTGGAAGGCTGCCCAATCCGCACTGGCTGACACCGTCTACGTGGCCCCCGGCAATGCCGGCACCGCACTCGAACCCGGCATGAAGAACATCGACATCGCCGCCGACGACATCGAGGGCCTCAAGCGTTTCGCGCTCGAGAACGAAATCGGCCTGACCATCGTCGGCCCCGAGGCACCGCTGGTGGCCGGCCTGGTCGATGCCTTCACCGCCGCCGGCCTGCCCTGCTTCGGCCCCGGGAAGCAGGCCGCGCAGCTCGAGGGCTCCAAGTCCTTTGCCAAGGATTTCATGGCCCGTCACGGCATCCCCACCGCAGAATACGCCGTGTTCAGCGAAGTCGACGAGGCGCTGGCCTATCTGGACGAGAAGGGCGCGCCCATCGTCGTCAAGGCCGACGGCCTGGCCGCTGGCAAGGGTGTAATCGTGGCCATGGATCGCGACACCGCCGAGCACGCAATCCGCGACATGCTTGCCGGCAACGCCTTCGGCGAGGCCGGGCACCGCGTGGTGATCGAGGAATACCTCGAGGGCGAGGAAGCCAGCTTCATCGTCATGGCCGACGGCGAACACGTGCTCCCCATGGCCACCAGCCAGGACCACAAGCGTGTCGGCGACGGCGACACCGGGCCCAACACCGGCGGCATGGGCGCCTACTCGCCGGCGCCCGTGGTGACCCCCGAGGTCCACGAACGCATCATGAACGAAGTCATCCTGCCCACCATCGCTGGCATGAAGCAGGACGGTCGTCCCTACGTGGGCTTCCTCTATGCGGGACTCATGATCACCCCCGAAGGCGCGCCCAAGGTGATCGAGTTCAACTGCCGCTTCGGCGACCCCGAGACCCAGCCGATCATGCTGCGCATGCAGTCCGACCTGGTGGCGCACTGCCTGGCCGCACTCGAGGGGCGGCTCGACCAGGAGGAAGCCGCCTGGGATGCACGCGCCGCCCTCGGCGTGGTGCTCGCTGCCGGTGGCTACCCCGGCAACTACACCAAGGGCCTGCCGATCAGCGGCCTGCCCGAGGCCGAGACCACCGACCGAAAGGTATTCCACGCCGGTACCGCGCTCAATCCCGACGGCGTGGTGATCACCAACGGCGGAAGGGTGCTCTGCGTGACCGCGCTGGGCGAGACAGTGCGCTCCGCCCAGCAGGCGGCCTACGCACTGGCCTCGCAGATCCACTGGGACGGCATGTTCTACCGCAAGGACATCGGCTTCCGCGCCATCCACCGCGAAACGACCGCAGGGGACTGAGCATGGCCATCAGCAACTGCAACGCCATCGGCGCCCGCCTGCTGCTGGCACTGGCGCTACTGTTCGCCACCTGGGCCCTGCTCAGTCCGCAGCCCCCGCAGCCCCCGGTGTTCAACCAGATGGACAAACTGTGGCACCTGTTGACCTTCTTCGGGCTCGCACTGCTCAGCGACCTCGCCTGGCCACAGCGCAGCTTCGATGCCAGCAAGTACCTGCCACTGGCCCTGTACGGCGGGCTGACCGAAGGGCTGCAATACTTCGTACCCGGCCGCGAGCTCAGTGCTCTCGACCTGCTGGCCGACTTCGCGGGCATCGCCACCTACGGGCTGCTCGCGCTGCCCCTGCTGCGCCGCCTGGCCATCCGCTGATGGCCGTGCCCATGTTCGGCCACCGCAAGACCGAGATGCCCACCCCGGAACAGGCCCTGCCGGGACGCGATGCCCCGATGCCGGTAAGCAACCGGCATCACGTCAACGGTCATCCCATCCAGCCCCCCTTCCCCGAGGGATTGTGTCAGGCGATGTTCGGCATGGGCTGCTTCTGGGGCGCGGAGCGACGCTTCTGGCAACTCGAGGGGGTCTGGAGCACGGCGGTGGGCTATGCCGGCGGCCTCACCCCCAACCCCACCTACGAGGAAGTCTGCAGCGGGCTGACCGGCCACAATGAAGTGGTGCTGGTGATCTGGGACCCGCAGCGCATCACCTACCTGGAGCTGCTGCGAACCTTCTGGGAATCGCACGACCCCACCCAAGGCATGCGTCAGGGCAACGACATCGGCACCCAGTACCGTTCAGGCATCTACACCTTCGACACCGAGCAGGACACCTTGGCACACGCCAGCCGTGCGGCCTACCAGCGAGCATTGCACCTCGCCGGCAGAGGAGAAATCACTACCGAGATCCTGCCGGCCCCGACCTTCTACTATGCCGAGGACTACCACCAGCAGTACCTGTCGAAGAACCCACAGGGCTACTGCGGGCTGGGCGGCTGTGGCGTGAGACTGGAGATTTGAGATTCGGCCCGGGGACGGGCCTCCTGCCGGCGGGAGCGGCGTCCTCGCCGCGCGCCCTCCTCGATTCCTAGTGCACCCCCTCCGGGGCGTCGGAAGCCCCAGGCTGGAACAGGCGAGCCACGTCCACACTGTCGAAACGGTACTGCTGCCCGCAGAACTCGCACGCCACCTCGACCTCGCCCATCTCGTCGAGGATCTGCGCCAGTTCACCCTCACCCATGGCCTTCAACATTTCGCCGACGCGCTCGCGCGAGCAGTCGCAGCGGAAGGACACCGGCTCGGGTTCGAAAAGACGCACCGTCTCCTCGTGGAACAATCGATGCAGCAGGGTCTCGACGTCCAGCGACAGCAGTTCCTCGTCACCGAGGGTATCGGCCAGCACCACCACCCGCTGCCAGTTCTCAGCATCGTCGCCATCCCCCGGCATGCGCTGCAGAAACAGGCCGGCAGCCACTTCCTCATCGGCGGCCAGCCACAGGCGGGTGGGCAGCTGCTCGGATTGCTCGAAATAGCGCGCCAGGGCCTCGGCCACACCATGCGCCTCCACCGGCACGATGCCCTGGTAGCGTTCGCCACCGGGCGACTCGGCGGTAAGTACCAGACGCGCCCCCTCGACCAGGGGTGTCGACTCGTCTGCTGCATCATCGAAACGCGCCACGCCACGCAGGGTGCGGCGGTCGGTGGCCTGCGCCACCAGGGAACGGATCACCCCCTCGCCGAGCAACTGCATGACCAGCGAACCCTGGAACTTGATGGTGGTGGACAACAGCGCGACCGCCGCCATGGCCTCGCCCAGCGCGCGCGACACCGGCGCGGGATAGTCGTGCTTTTCACGGATCGCCCGCCAGCTCGCACCCAGACGCACGAAACCACCCCGCACGCCGAAGGACTCGAACAGGAAGCGGTACAGATAGTCATTGGCCTTGTCTTTCATCTTCGGAGTCCTGCTATGCTCGATCCATGTCCCAGCACCTGCCCGAGACCCTGGCCGCCTGGCCCGACGGCGAGCTGATCGCCATCCTGAACGAGGAACTGACCGCCGCCGACCCGGCCTGGCTGGCGCTGGAGCGCCTGCTCGCGCGCGGCACCCACATCGTGGGCCGGCCGCGCTTCATGATATTGGGCCGCCGGGCCGATGACAAAAGAGTGACCCTGCATCTGGGCGTTTTCTTGCAATCGGTGATCGCCGGTTGCGCCTGCACCGACGACCCCACGCCCGCGGATCGCATCGAGGAATACGGCGAGCTGCGTCTGAGCATCGACCGCCACGATGCCCGCGCCGTGATCGAACCCATCGATACCTGATGCCATCCGCCCGTGCCCCTCATCGGCCTGCCGTCCGATCCACGAATCCACAACCGTAGATCGCACTTCAGATCGATTTGCCGCTGTCCCCGGCGATTTCCTGCAAGCCGCGCCACGCGGGGTGGTGCTCGATCAGCGTCAAGGCATGCGCGAGCAGTGTCTTTCCCGGTTCGGTGCGGTGCCAGGTCGAGGCCCCCGAAGGATGCGGCAGGGGGATGCAATCCACTTCCCGGCCGAAGCAGTCCACCCGGTGCTGCTGGCCGATCACTTCACTCAAACGGTGGAATTCGATGAACTGGGCAATCGCCAGCTTGCCGACCGGGATCAGCAGTTGCGGGGCCAGCAGCTCACATTCGCGCTCCAGCCAATGGCGGCACTGACGAATCTCCTGTGGAGAGGGCACACGATCACCGCCACGGGGCTTCTTGCCTGGGAAACAACGGCACACCGCCGCCATGTACACTCGCTCGCGCACCTGCGCCTCGCCCAGGCCGATGCCCGAGAACCACTTGAACAGGGTCTTGCCGGCGGTCCAGGCGAAGGGCCGTTGCAACTTCGGCTCCTTGTCACCCGGCGCCTGGCCGATCAGCAGCACCGGCGAGCGCACGGGCTGGCCCACCACCGGCGGCGGCTGCATATCGGGACAGCGACGGCAGGCGCGGAGCTCGGCCTGGTGATGAATCAGGGCTTGCAGGGTATCGGTCAAGATCGGACACTGGCGCAGGTGAGAGAAAGTGACACTATAAGGCAAGATCCATGACAACCTTAAGAGGAGACTGCCCATGCGCGCCGTGCAGATGACCGCCGTCGGCGGCCCCGAGGTACTCGAGGCCGTCGAGATCCCCGAGCCCGAGATCACCTCGCCCACCCAGATCAAGGTGCGACTGCGGGGTGCGGGGGTGAATCCCATCGACACCAAGATCCGTTCGCGCGGCCTGTTCTACGAGGCCGAACCGCCGGCCGTCCTCGGCTGTGACGGCGCCGGCGAAGTGGTCGAAACTGGCAGCGAGGTCGATCGCTTCACGGTCGGCGACCGCGTCTGGTTCTGTCACGGCGGGCTGGGTCGCGAACCGGGCAACTACGCCGAATACACGGTAATGGAGCAGGCCGAGGCCGAGCGCATGCCCGAATCGACCGACTTCCACCTCGCCGCAGGTGGCCCGCTGGTGCTGATCACCGCCTGGGAGGCGCTGTTCGACCAGGCACGGTTGAGCGCCGGCGAAACGGTGCTGATCCAGGCCGGCGCCGGCGGGGTGGGCCATGTCGCCATCCAGCTGGCGAAGACCCGCGGCGCGCGCGTGCTCGCCACCGCCGGCAGCGAGGAAGGACTGGCCCTGTGCCGCGAACTGGGTGCCGACGCGGTCATCGACTACCGCGCAGGACCGGCGAGCGAACAGGTACTGGCCCAGACCGGCGGCCAGGGAGTGGACGTCTGCCTGGAGAGCGTCGGTCCCGATGTCTTCCGCGACAGTATCGCCGCCATGGCGCCTTACGGTCGGCTGGTCACCCTGCTCGACCCGGGCAATGAGCTCGACCTGTCACAGGCGCGCAGCAAGAACCTGATCATCGCCTTCACCCTGATGCTCACCCCGATGCTCATGGACCTGCGCGCGCCGCGGCTGCACCACGGCGAGATCCTGCGCGAGTGCGCCGCACTGATCGACAGTGATCGCCTGCACATCCACCTGGCCGACGTACTGCCACTGGCACAGGCCAGCGAGGCGCACCAACGCATCCAGCAAGGCCATGTGCATGGCAAGCTGGTGCTCGACCCGACGACATGAAGGAGGTGCCCTGGGCACGGCCGCCGAAGGCCCTGCTGCGCAAGGTCGGTCGCGCCATCGCCGACTACGGGATGATCCGCGAGGGCGACCGCATCCTGCTCGGCGTCTCCGGCGGCAAGGACTCGCTGTCACTGTTGCAGGTGCTGCTGCACCTGCGCGCGCACGCGCCGGTACGCTTCGAACTGGGGGTCATCACCGTCGATCCCGAGGTAGAGGGCTTCGACCCCTCCTCGCTGACCGCCTACTACGACCGCCTTGGCGTGCCCTGGCACTACGAGGAGCAGCCCATCATGGAAGATGCGAAACAGCGCATGCAGGGCGACTCCTTCTGCGCCTACTGCGCGCGCATGAAGCGCGGCATCATGTACAGCACTTGCCGTAAACACGGCTACAACGTGCTGGCACTGGCCCAGCACCTGGACGACCTGGCCGAGAGCTTCCTGATGTCGGCCTTCCACCAGGGACGGCTGGGCACCATGAAGGCGCACTATGTGAACGATGCCGGCGACATCCGCGTGATCCGCCCGCTGGTCTATGTACGCGAGACCCAGACCGCGGCCTTTGCCACCGACGCCGGCCTGCCCATCATCCCCGACTCCTGCCCCGCGTGCTTCAGCGCACCTACGCAACGCGCTCACTTCAAGCAACTGCTGGCACGCGAGGAACGCGACAACCCACAGCTGTTCGCCAAGCTGCTCTCGGCCATGCGGCCGTTGATGGGCGGCCAGCAGACAGACGACGATCCTCGCTAAGGAGGCGTTGGAGAAAGCATTCCTTCAGCCCAGGGACGGGCTTCCTGCGGCCGGTGTCGAGGGTAGGAGCGCCCCCGCCACGCACCAGCCCTCCCTTGACCGGATTTCCCCTAAAGTTTTTCCGGGCTCTCCCGAAACAACCTGCAAGACCGGTCGCCCAGGATGGGGCAACACTGGCCTTCCATGATCGACCAAAGGAGAAGCTTCATGAAGAAACTGCCCGGAATCGTCGCAAGCATCCTGCTGGCCTGCTCCTTCACTCCGGCACTTGCCGGTGTCTCGCCGACCTCGGTGGATGGCGCCACCACGATAGACACAGCCAAGGCGCGCGAACTGTTCGACCGGGAAGTGACCTTCGTCGACACCCGCAAGGACAGCGACTGGGAAGCCGGCCGCATTCCCGGCGCCATTCACCTGGATGTAAAGAAAACACTGTCACCTGAAACCCTGGAGGCCGAGGTCAAGAAAGACGAGCCGGTCGTGTTCTATTGCAATGGCAAGTCCTGCATGCGCAGCTCCAAGGCAAGTGCCAAGGCTGTGAGCTGGGGATGGAGCAAGGTCTATTACTATCGTGACGGTTTCCCCGCCTGGAAAGCAGCTGGCAATCCCATCGAATAAATCACATCCCGGTGCCCCATAGCATCCTCACGGAGAATACCGTCATGAAACGATGGACCCTCAAGACCCAGCTCCAGGTTCTCAGCCAGGTCAGCCTGTTGATCATCGCTGCCACACTGTGGACCGGCCAGAGCCACCTGACCAACCTGCTGGAGCAACAAGCCAAGAACAGCACCCTGCAGGCCACCGATCTGACCTGGGACATCCTGGTGGACACCCATCGGCAGGCCATGCTCGACAAGGTCCGGGAGCTGACCCGTAACCGCGACTTGCTCCAGGCGTTGCGCGACGGACAGACGGAAGCCCTGCGCGAGGCGGTGATGCCCACCGCGCGCCGCCTCCAGGCCAGCGGCGAGATCGACGGTCTGGTGGTAGCCGACATCCAGGGTACCCCCTTGCTGCACTCGGGAGGGACACCCCTCGGCGATGGGGTCCGCCGCCTGCTCCGTGAAATCGCCAGCCAGCGCACGGTCGCGAGCGACCTGGGCAACATCGGCGGACAACCGGTGTTACTGGCGGGCTTTCCGCTGTACCGGCGCGGCAAACCGGCCGGCGTTGCTGCCTATTACATACAACTGGCGAATATGGTGCCGCACCTCACGAAGGTGGAGGTGCAAGAGCAGGAAGGCATGAGTGTCTGGCTGCTCACTACCGACGGCGAGGTGCGCTTCTCCAGTGATCCACAACGCACATTCGACGCACGACAACTGCCCGCAATCGATGTCCGTGGCTTCTACCCGATCGATGACCAGGACAAGGTGTACGCCACCTCGGTACTGCCGGTCCACAACCAACAGGGCGAACACGTCGCCAGCCTGGTGATGCAACGCGACAACACGGAGTTGGCGAACGACATTCGCTTCACCCTGTGGGCAGAACAACTCACCGGCCTGGGCGTGCTGATCGGCATGGCGCTGTTGATCTCCTGGGCCATGACCCGCGCCTTCCTGCCCCTGCGCAAGGCCATGGAAATGGTCAAGGCCATTGCCGAGGGCGACCTGAGGCACGAGATCAAATGCCACACGCGCAACGAGATCGCCGACATGCTGCAAGGCATGAGCGAAATGCGTGATCAGTTGCGCCATATTGTCGAGTCCCTGCTGCGCAACACCGAGGCCTTGCGCCACGAAGCTCACGAGGCCTCGGAAATTGCCGCCAACACCAGCGAGGGGGCGGCCCGGCAACAGTCCGAGACCCAGAGCGTGGCGACTGCCATGACGGAGATGGCCAGCACCGTGATGGAAGTGGCCAACAGTGCCGCCCGCGCCGCCACGGCTGCCGACGAGGCCCAGCAACGCGCAGGCGAAGGCGACGAGGCGGTGCGCCAGGTTCGCAACAGCATCGAGACCCTGGCCGAGAAAGTGCAGTCCAGCGCCGAGGCTATCCGCCAGGTCGAGCAGGAATCCGATGCCATCGGCCAGATCCTGGACGTCATTCGAGGCATCGCTGAACAGACCAACCTGCTGGCGCTGAATGCCGCCATCGAGGCGGCACGTGCCGGCGAGCAGGGACGCGGCTTCGCGGTGGTGGCCGACGAGGTGCGCAGCCTGGCCAGCCGTACCCAGGAGTCCACCGCCGAGATCCAGTCCATGATCGAGCGCCTGCAGGGTGGCACCCAGGTCGCAGTCGCCGAGATGGAATTCAGTCGCGAACAGGCCAGCGACACGGTGCGTCAGGCCCAGGCGGCCTCCGACATGCTCCAGGCGATCACCGAGGCGGTCAACCAGATCTCGCAGATGAACACCCAGATCGCCACTGCCGCCGAAGAGCAGAGTGCTGTGGCCGAGGAGATCAACCGCTCGATAATCAGCATCTCGGGCATTGCCGAGGTCTCGGCCGAAGGTGCCCACAAGGCCGCCGAGTCCAACAGTCGCATCGCCCAGCTCACCAACGAGTTGCAGCAACTTACCGCGCGCTTCAGGCTGTAACCCGGTTGCGTGGCTGACCTGACAACCAACCGCGAATGTTGGCCACCGTCTGATCCACCACCGCCTGCCGGGCCGCGCGCCCGGCCCAGGCGGTGTGCGGCGTGAGGATCAGATTGGGAATGTCCGGCGCCAGCAGCGGGTGGTCCAGCGGCGGCGGCTCACGGTCCAGCACGTCGATCGCCGCACCACCAATCACCCCCTCGCGCAACGCCTCGGCCAGCGCCACATTGTCCACCACGGCACCGCGCGCCGTATTGATCAGCAGCGCGTGCGGCCGCATCAGGCGCAGCCGCCGCGCATCGATCAGACCCTCGGTCTGCGGGGTGAGCGGCACGTGCAGGCTCACCACGTCCGACTGCTCCAGCAGCGCATCCAGCGGCACCCGGCCCGGGCGCGTATCGTCTGCGTTGCGCTGCGCAATCAGGATCTGCATGCCGAAGGCCTCCGCCAGCCTCGCCACGCCCTGCCCCAGCTCCCCGTAGCCGATGATGCCCAGCGTCATGCCACGCAGCTCGCGCACCGGGTGATCCAGCAGGCAGAACTGCGCGCTGCGGCTCCACTCCCCGGCCCGCACCGCCGCGTGATAGGCGAACAACCGTGTGTGGTGCGCCAGCATCACCGCCATCACGTGCTGCGCCACGCTGTCGGTGGCATAGGCGCGCACATTGCTCACCACCACGCCGAACTCTGCCGCCGCGGCCAGGTCAATGTTGTTGGTACCGGTGGCCGTCACGCAGACCAGCTTCAGGCGCGGCGCGGCCTCGAACACGGCCTGGTCCAGTACCACCTTGTTGAGCACCACCACCTCGGCCTCCCCAATGTGCGCCAGACGATCCTCCGGCGCAGTAGCCGGGTATTCGCGCCAGTCGTCCAGCAGGCTCCGCAGCGCGGACAGGTCGAGATCCTCGGGGTGCAGCGAGGCCAGATCGAGAAAGACTCCGGAAGGCATGAAAAAATCCTGGTTTGTTGATGAAATCCGCATTCTAACCACCGGTACGACCGTCCGCCGATCCGGTAGAATATGGCTTTGACCGGCCGGGTCCACCTCCATGGAACGCATCCGAGAGATCCCCTACAACTACACCTCCTTCTCCGATCGCGAGATCGTCATCCGCTATCTGGGCGAGGCCAACTGGCAGCTCATCGAGCAGCTGCGCAGCAGCCGTCGCACCGGACGTTCGGCACGCATGCTGTTCGAGGTGCTGGGCGACATGTGGGTGGTCGAGCGCAACCCCTACCTGCAGGACGACCTGATCGACAACGTCGAGCGGCGCAACGCACTGATCGAGGCGCTGTCGCACCGCCTGCGCCAGTTCGAGGCGCGGCTGAACGACAACGCCGACGCGGCCCGCCTGCTCGAAGCCGCGCGCGAGGCGGTGGACCGCTTCGCCAACTGCTTCGGCGAGCGCGCCCAGCTGCGCGCACGGGTGCGCCGGGCACTGGCGAAGGTCACCCGCCGCGACAACATCGATTTCTCGGGCCTGGCACGGGTCTCACACGCCACCGACGCCACCGACTGGCGGGTGGAAATGCCCTTCGTGGTGATCTCGCCGGACACCGAAGAAGAGGTCGCCCCCGTGGTGCAGGCGTGCATCGACTGCGGCCTGAGTCTGATCCCGCGCGGCGGCGGCACCGGCTATACCGGCTCGGCGGTGCCACTGGATGCGCACTGCGCGGTGATCAACACCGAGAAGCTGGAATTCCTCTCCGACGTGGAATACGTCGAGCTGCCCGGGGTGGAAGGCCCTGTGCCCACGGTGCGCGCCGGCGCCGGCGTGGTTACCCGCCGGGTCTCCGAGCTGGCCGAACGCCACGGCCTGGCCTTCGCGGTCGACCCCACCTCGCAGGACGCCTCGACCATCGGCGGCAACATCGCCATGAACGCCGGCGGCAAGAAGGCGGTGCTCTGGGGCACCACGCTCGACAATCTGGCGAGCTGGCGCATGGTCACCCCACAGGGTGACTGGCTGGAAGTCACCCGGCTGGAGCACAACCTGGGCAAGATCCACGAGCAGGAAACCGTGCGCTTCTCGCTGCAGCGCTATGCCCCCGACGGCCACACCCCGCGTGGCGAGCCGGAGCTGCTGGAGATGCCCGGCAGCGCCTTCCGCAAGGCCGGCCTGGGCAAGGATGTCACCGACAAGTTCCTCGCTGGCCTGCCCGGCGTGCAGAAGGAAGGCTGCGACGGCCTGATCACCTCGGCACGCTTCATCCTGCACCGCATGCCCGCGCACGTGCGCACCGTCTGCCTGGAGTTCTTCGGCCACGATCTGGCCCGCGCAGTGCCGGCCATCGTCGAGATCACCGACTTTGTCGAGGCCACCGAGGGGGTGCAGATCGCAGGCCTCGAACATCTCGACGAACGCTACGTCAAGGCGGTGCGCTACAGCACCAAGGCACCGCGCCGCGAACGGCCCAAGATGGTGCTGATCGCCGATCTCGTGAGCGACGACGAGGCCCTGCTCGGCCGCACCGCCAGCGAGGTGGTGCGTCTGGCCAACGCGCGTGAGGGCGAGGGCTTCATCGCGGCCAGCCCTGAAGCACGCGCCCGCTTCTGGGCCGATCGCGCACGCACCGCGGCGATCTCGGCGCACACCAACGCCTTCAAGATCAACGAGGACGTGGTGATCCCGCTGCCGCGCCTGGCCGAGTACAGCCGTGGCGTCGAGCGCATCAACATCGAGGAATCGATCGCCAACAAGCTGGAGGTCATCCTCGCCTTCCGTCGCATCCTCCACGAAGAACGCCCTGCAGAGGACGAGGGCGGCATCGTCTCGGGCAAGTTCGACCTGGCCCTCGAATTGCTCGATGCCGTCGAGCGCCGCTGGCAGACCCTGCTCGAACGGCTCGATGACCCGGCCGGAGACATCGACGTGCTCGACGCAGAAGAACGGGCACGCATCCGCGAAGGCGACCGAGTGCTCGACCTGCTGCTGCGCCGCGACGTGCGCGTCTCCTACCGCACCGAGCTCAAGCAGCCGTTGCGCGAGATCTTCCGTGGCAGCGACTGCGACCCGCTGCGCGAGCGCCTGCGCGCAGCACACGCCGAGATCAAGAACGAACGCCTGTTCGTGGCCCTGCACATGCATGCCGGCGATGGCAATGTGCACACCAACATCCCGGTGCATTCCGACAACTACCGCATGCTGCACCGCGCCGAGCGCATCGTCGACCGCATCATGGCGCTGGCACAGTCGCTCGACGGGGTGATCTCCGGCGAACACGGCATCGGGATCACCAAGATCCAGTACCTCGAACCCGAAAAGCTCGCCGCCTTCGTCGAATACAAGCAGCGGGTCGATCCCGAGCAGCGCTTCAACCCCGGCAAGCTGATGCCCGGCTCCGGACTGGAAGGCGCCTACACGCCGTCGCTACGCCTGGTGCAGCAGGAGGCGCTGATCCTCGAGCAGAGCGAGCTGGGCGCCCTCAACGATGCCATCCGGCACTGCCTGCGCTGCGGCAAGTGCAAACCGAAGTGCATGACCCACGTGCCGCGCGCCAACCTGCTGTATTCGCCACGCAACAAGATCCTCGGCACCGGGCTGGTGATCGAGGCCTTCCTGTACGAGGAGCAGACCCGGCGCGGCATCTCGGCACAGCACTTCGACGAGATGAACGACATCGCCGACCACTGCACCGTGTGCCACAAGTGCCAACCGCCGTGCCCGGTGGACATCGACTTCGGCGATGTCACAGTGCACATGCGCAAGGTGCTCGAACAGGCCGGCAAGAAGCGCTTCAACCCAGGCACCTGGGCGGCCATGCAATTCCTCAACGCGACCCATCCCGGCACCATCAAGGCGCTACGCAAGGGCATGCTCGAGTGGGGCTTCAAGGGCATCAACCTGGCCCACTCCCTGGCTGAGAAGACCGGCCTGCTGCGCCGCAATGCCGCCCTGCCTGCGGCCACCACCGGGCGGCCGAAGCCGGTCGAGATCGCCATCGAGCTGGTGCGCCGGCCGATCCGCGTGGAACTGCCGAAGCGCAGCTACCGCGCCGAGCTGGGGCTGGAAGACCCGACCCATGTCCCGGTGATCCGCGATCCTGCGCGCACCGACGAGGACGCCGAGGCGGTGTTCTACTTCCCCGGCTGCGGTTCCGAGCGCCTGTTCTCCGATGTCGGTCTGGCCACTCTGGCCATGCTCTGGGAGGTCGGCGCCCAGACCGTGCTGCCTCCCGGCTACCTGTGCTGCGGCTATCCGCAGACCGCCGCCGGCCTGCACGAAAAGGGCCAGCGCATCACCACCGACAACCGGGTGCTTTTCCACCGCGTAGCCAACACCCTCAACTATCTCGACATCCGTACCGTGCTGGTCTCTTGCGGCACCTGCATCGACCAGCTCATGAAGTACGAGTTCGAAAAGATCTTCCCCGGCTGCCGCCTGCTCGACATCCATGAATACCTGATGGAGAAAGGCGTGAGCACCCCGGATGCCCCCGGCGTGCAGTATCTCTACCACGACCCCTGCCACACCCCCATGAAACAGCACGACCCGGTGAAGGTCGCGGCCAGTCTGTTGCAGACCGAGGTCCGGTTGTCCGACCGCTGCTGCGGCGAGGCCGGCACCCTGGGTACCGCGCGCCCCGACATCGCCAACCAGCTGCGCTTCCGCAAGAGCGAGGAATTGCGCGCCGGTATCCGCGAGCTGACCGGGCGCGAGCAGGCCGAAGGCCAGGTCAAGCTGCTCACCAGCTGCCCCGCCTGCCAACAGGGCCTGGCCCGCTATGCCGACGAGACCGGCCTGCAGACCGACTACATCGTGGTCGAGCTGGCGCGCGCCCGCCTGGGTGAGAACTGGCAGCGGACCTTCATTGAACGAGCAAAGGCCGGGGGTATCGAGCGCATCCTGCTCTAGCGCCCCCTCCCAACCTCCCCCGCAAGCGGGGGAGGGGTGACAACCTTCGGCAATCGGAGAAAGCCGCCCCTCCCCGCGCACGGGGAGGGCTGGGGAGAGGCAATGCAAGGTTTTGCATCCACCCTCGATTCCTTGTAGCTTTGCGCCGGCAGCCGCAAGAGACTCCTGAACACACCATGATTTCCGCCCTCGAAGCTCTGCAGAAACTCCAGGAAGGCAACGCCCGTTTCGTCGCCGGCCAGGCGCAAACCCCCGCGCTGAGCTGTGCTGACCGCCGACAGTCGCTTACCAGCGGCCAGACGCCCTTTGCCATCATCCTCGGTTGCTCGGATTCGCGAGTACCCGCCGAGATCGTGTTCGACCAGGGCCTGGGCGACCTGTTCGTGATCCGCGTGGCGGGCAACATCGTGGCACCCTCGCAGATCGGCAGCATCGAGTTCGCTGCCGAGCGTTTTGGCACCCCGCTGGTGGTGGTCCTGGGCCATTCGCAATGCGGCGCCATCTGCGCCACCATCGAGGAACTGGAACGCCCCGCGGAGAACCGTTCCCCCAACCTGCGCGCCATCGTCGATCGCGTGCGCCCCTCGGTCGAACCCCTGATGGATACCGAGCTGCGCAACGACCGCGACCGCCTGATCGACCGCGCGGTGCACGCCAACATCCGCGCCGCAGTCAACCAGTTGCAGCATGGCTCGGCCATCCTCGAACGCCTGATCGCCGAAGGACGTCTGATGGTGGTCGGTGCGCACTATTCTCTGGAGACCGGCGAAGTCAGCTTCGATATGCTCGACTGAACCCCGGCCACGGGGCGCAGCCCCCGAAACATCAGGGATTTCTATACCCACATCACTGAACCTTATCAGGGGTAGAATGTCAGAGTATTCGGATGCACTGATGTAAGGAGGTATGCCATGAGCAGCCTGATACCGAACTTTCCGCCGAACGGCGTGGTCACCATCAACCGGGTGGTCCTGAAACCGGAATACACGGTCGACGACCTGCAGGAGCGCGTGGCGCTACTGTGCGAGAACGTCAAGACATACCATTCCGAGACCGGCTTCATCGGCGGCTTCGTGGCACTCAACAGCGGACAGATCTCCAACGAGGGCTCGACCGTGGGCCAGGCCGTGGAGAGCCCGCTGAAGGACCGCGAGGCCCTGATCGTGACTTTCTGGAACAGCTTCGAGGACCATGAGCGCTCGCATCGCAGCGAGACCTTCCAGCCGCTGTTCCGCAACGTGCTTGAACTATGCGAGAACGGCAACGAGGAGATCGCCTACCAGATGCTCTGGTCCGGCGCGGCCTATTCGCCCGAAGAGGCCCGTGCCGCGCGCGAGGCCAAGGAACGTTACGCAGCCTGAGCGGTCTGAGAAGCACCCGCTCTCCCATCTCCTCCATAGCGATGGCATTGCCCCCTCATACGAGGGGGCTTTTTTCGTTTATTCCCCCGCAGCGCCTCGGGTATTGACATTTAAGAAATTGCTTATATACTTTCAAACATCGACAAGCTGTACCGGTCGACCCCGACAACCGCTACTGTTTGCAAAAAAATCCGGAGAGCACCATGAAAAAAATCATCGCCATCGCTGCCATCATCGCTTCTGCCCAGGCCTCCGCCTTCTGGGGCTGGGACAACAGCACCAGCGCCACCGACGGTCGCTACAACGGCAAGGGTGACTTCGACGGCAACGCCACCGGCGAGGCCGAGGCCACCTTCAGCATGACCTTCACCGCCAAGGGCAAGACCCGCGGCGATTTCAAGGGCAACGGCGACAGCAACAACAACTGGGCCGGTTATGGCTACGATGCCCCCTACTACTACGGCTACACGCCCTACGCTGCATCCGTCAGCCCAGTGGCTGCCCCCGCACAACCTGCTGCCCAGTAATCCCCGCGGCACGGCACCTGATCAAAGGCCCGCATCTCTGGATGCGGGCCTTTTGCCTGTCCGCTGGCCACCACAGGGGAAGGCACGGAACCAAATCCCCCTGCGCCAGACCAAAGACCCCGGAACCACCGCGATACCGGAAGTCCCCATGCGCCCATCCCTGCTCTTTCTGTTGCTGCTCCTGTTCGCTGTCGATGCGCTCGCCGAGCTCCCCCTGTACAACCGGGTCAGCCTGTCCGAGGCGGCCAGTACCGAACTGGAGAACGACCGCATGGTCGCCATCCTCTTCGCGCAGGCCGAGGGCCTCGACACCGTGGCACTGGCACGCGAGGTCAACCGCAGCGTGCAACAGGCTGTGAACAAGGCCCGCCAGCGCCCGGGCATCGAGGTCAGCACGCTCAACTACCGCACCCAGCCGGTGTACGAAAAAGGCCGGATCGTACGCTGGCGGGTGACCCAGCAGGTCCGTCTGGAGAGCCACGACAGCCAGACGCTGGGCAAGCTGATCGGCGCGCTGCAATCCGCCACCCTGCGGATGCAGTCACTGGGCTACCGGCTCTCGGAAGAGAAACGCCGCCAGCACATCGACGAGGTGATCGGGCAGGCATTGCAACGCTTCACCCACCGGGCCCAACGCATCACCGCCACACTCGGCAAGAAGGGCTACCGTCTGGTGCGTCTGTCGGTCAACGAAGGACGTCCCGGACCGGTGCCGATACGCCTGGAGGCCATGACGGCCGACGCCCCCCTGGCGCGGCGGACAGGCCCGGTGACCATCGAGGCCGGCAGCGCGCGCCTGAGCGTGACGGTCAGCGGCGAGATCGAGCTGCTCGACTGATCGTCCTCAGTTCGGCGCCGGCAGCCCTTCCTCGATCTGCGCCAGGCGCGCCCGGGCCTCCGACAGACGATGCTCGGGATCGCGGCTGGCCAGCAGGGCGCGTGCCTCGCGCGCCAGCTCGCCACGCTGCGTGTCGTCGAACAGGGTGAGCGCAGCGGCCACTGCCTCCTCGCTCTCGCTCAACAGGGTAGGTACCAGCGCTTCGCGGTCGATCAGCGACTCGGGATGCAGCAGGTCGGCCACCAGCGGCTGTTGCAACAGGGTGAAGTGCAGCGCCCGTGCCTGCTCCTCCATCGCCAGCTCCTGCATGGCCAGGGTATCGCCCTCGGCATTGGCACGGACGGTCTGCATGATGGCCCCGATCAGGTGCTCGATCGCCTGCTTGTTGCTCCCCTGCTCATCGGCCAGTCCGCAGGCGGTCTCGTACAGGCGCTCCAGGTCCTCCTTGAGCTTGAGCACCACCTCGGTCTCCTCACGTGGCTTGAGCGCCGCCGCGCGTGACACTGTCTGCCGCAGCTCGGTGATGAAGGCCAGCAGCTCCTCGTGGTCCAGACGCTGCACTTCGAGCAGGGCCTCGTCTTCGGCCACCGCGGGAGGATCGAACAGGGGATTGTCCAGGCGCCGCCGGTAATGACGTTCGTGGCGGCCGGGCAACTCGCTGAAGGGAATTCGCATGCAACACCTCGGATGGAGAAGACCCTGATTCTACCAGCCGGTGCGGTACCGGGAATCTCGAACCACGAAAAGACCGGGGAGGCGAAAACGACATGTCCAGCCCTATTGGAAAAAGGCACGGCGTAGAGACGGAAGCATATCCCGCTTTCGTCGTCTTTCATGTTTTCATGGCAAGTCTCTTTTGCAGCACGAAAACGGAAACCGGAAATGCCCTCGAACCACCTTCCCGCAGGTCGCCCCGCCACACGCCCCCGCTTCCGCCGGACACTGGCCTGGCTGCTGCTGGGCCTCTGCCTGAACACCTTGGCCATCGCCTTGCCGCAGGAACAGGTGCTCACGCTGAACGACGGCACCGAGCTGCCGCTGGGCATCTACCCGGCCGAGGGGGCGCGCCTGCTGCTGTGGCTGCCCTCGGAGTTCGGTCCTTCGCCGCGCCAGGGCGCACTGGCCGAGGCACTGGCGGCACGTCACATCGAGGTCTGGCTGCCCGACCTGCATGCCGGCTGGTTCCTGGCGCCCGGTCGCTACAGTCTCAACACGATTCCGCCGTCAGCGGTCGCCGAGCTGATTGCGCAGGCAGCAGCCACCGGCAAGCAGGTCTTCCTGCTGGCCTCGGGGCGCACCGCGGCACTGGCCCTGCGCGCCCTGCGCCACTTGCAGGTCACGGGCCGCTCGGGTACGAACATCGCGGGGCTGATCAGCATCGGCCCGCGCCTGTTCCTGCGCACGCCGCAGGGCGGTGAGGCGGCGGACTACCTGCCGATCACCACCGCCAGCAATGTCCCCATCCATATCCTGCAACCGCGCAATGCCGGGGGGTTCTGGCGACTCGGCCGGGTAATCCGCATGCTCGAGCAGGGCGGCGCACCGGTATCCTGGCAGGTGATCGACGGGGTGCGCGACGCCTTCCATCTGCGCGACGATACGGCGCCCGCCGAAGAGGCCGCCAGCGCCCGTCTGCCCGACATGCTGGCCACCGCAATGCAGCTGCTCACCCCCTTGGGCGGCCTGCCAGCCAAAGCGGCACCGATGGCCGGCGAGGACCTGGCCCCGCGTGCTGCCGAGGCCCACGAGCTGCTGCGCCGCTACGAACCGCCTCGCCCCGCACCGGAACTGGCACTGCCACAATTGGACGGCAGACGACTCGACCTGCACGCCTTACGAGGCCAGGTGGTGCTGGTAAACTTCTGGGCGACCTGGTGCCCGCCCTGCATCGAGGAGATCCCGGCGCTGGAGCGCCTGTACCAGGCGCGTCGCGACCAGGGGCTGACCATCCTCGCGGTGGCAGTGGGCGATCCGCCCGAGCGGGTGCGCGACTTCCTGGCCAGCCATCCCGTGAGCTTTTCCGTGCTGCTGGACGAGCAGGGCGAGGCGCTCAAGCGCTGGGGGGTGCATGCCTTTCCCACCACCTTCGTGCTGGACCGCGACGGGCATATCCGTCACGGCGGCTTTGGCGCCTTTGCCTGGGACGGACCGGATATCGCCCCCTATCTCGAACCGCTGCTGCAAGACACGCCCCAGCCCGCCCACCCCGACAGCACCCGCTCACCCTGACAGGGGCACGGCCCCTGGTCAGAGGGTGTAGCCCTGACGAGCCTTGGGCGGCACTCAGACCGCCGGTGGCTCCACCGCCAGGCGATCCGCCAGCGCCGCCAGGTCGCGGCGCATGATGCCGGGCAAGGCCGCTCCGGGCACCAGCAGATCCTCGAGCAGGGGGGTGTTGTCACCACCTCGCGCCGCCCAATCGCCTCCCTCCGGCATCCACACCTCGCCGCACCAAACTGCGCGCCGCGAGCGCAGCTCCAGCCGGTAGCCCAGACAGCCCTCGAACACCGCGGGCAGCATCAGCCAGTAACCCTGGCACTCGTGCAGCTTGTGCAACGCAAAGCGGGCGAAGGTGACATAGTTGGGATGATCCTGCTCACCACGCAGACCCGCGGCCCAGGCGCCCTGCGGCACATCGCCGCGGAAGCCGACAAGCAACACGTCACCTCCCTGCCCGGCGGCGATCTGTGTACGCAGCCAGTCGATGGCCGGGTCGGGCGTGGCAAAGACGGTACTCAACGGAACAGCTCGCGTGGCAGGGGGTTGCGGAACCAGGTCTTGCCGCCGTCCGGGCTGTGCCAGACCTGGCGATCGATCACCTTGCGTACCACCTGCTGGTCGGTGAGCACATATTCGACCACCGCAGTCTGCGCCCAGCGTCCCTCGGCCAGCTCGCGCATGTCACCGGCTTCGTAATGAGTGACCCGGACCTTGCCCAGCGTCGGCGGCAGATCCACCTGGGTGCCGGGTTCGACGAATGCATAGAGTTTGAGCAGATCACCCCAGCGCGCGATGGCCTCGTAGGCACGCACCCGCAGGGCCAGCTCCTTGGGCACCGGGGCATAAGGGTTGGTGGCCATGCAGGCGGCCAGCGACAAGGCGAGCAACAACAGCACCGGCAAACGCATCCGCAGCATTTGACGACTCCCTCGACTGACGAAGGCCCCATGGTAACCGAGAACGCGCAACGGCAGTTCGGGTATCATGCAGACCAATCGTCCCAGGAGCATCGGATGTCCCAACCGTCGCCTTCTCCCCCCGACACCAACGAACCACTGGTCGAGACCCGCATCGGCGATACCCCCATCACCCTGCTGGGCACGGCCCATGTCTCGCGCAAGAGCGCCGAGGCGGTGCGCAACCTCATCGAGTCCGGCCGCTACGAGGTCATTGCCGTAGAGCTCTGTGCCAGCCGCCACCACGCGCTGAGCGAACCCGAGGCGCTGGCGCACATGGACCTGATGCAGGTGTTCCGCGAGGGCAAGGCGGCGATGGTCGCGGCCAACCTGGCGATGGGCGCCTACCAGCAAAGGCTGGCCGAGCAATACGGCATCGAACCGGGCGCCGAGATGCGCGCGGCCATGGCCGGCGCCGAGGCACATGCCCTGCCCCTGGAGCTGATCGACCGCGATATCGGCACCACCCTGCGGCGCACCGCCGCCAACCTGGGCTGGTGGAAGCGCCTGACCCTGTTCAGCGGCCTGCTCGCTGGCCTGCTCTCGCGCGAGGAGGTGGACGAAAAGGAGATCGAGCGCCTCAAGGAAGGCGACATGCTGGAGGCGGCCTTCGCCGAGTTCGCCGAGGACCGGCAGGATCTCTACGAACCGCTGATCGCCGAGCGCGACCGCTACATGGCGGCGAAACTGGCGCTGGCGGCCCAGCGCCACCCAGGGCGACACATCCTCGCCGTGGTCGGCGCCGGACACCTCAAGGGCATTGCCGAACAGCTCCCGCGGCTGACCGACCCCGAGGCCGAGATCACGCGCCTCGAGGCCCTGCCCCCCAGGCCTCTCTGGCCCAAGGTGCTGCCTTGGGTGATCGTGGCCCTGGTGCTGTTCGGTTTCTGGCTGGGCTTCAACCGCAGCAGCGAACTGGGATGGCAACTGGTGGGCGACTGGGTGCTGATCAACGGCGGTCTCTCGGCACTCGGTAGCCTGTTTGCCGCGGCCCATCCGCTGACCATCATCACGGCCTTTATCGCCGCGCCGATCACCTCGCTCAATCCCACCATCGGTGCCGGCATGGTCACCGCCGCCGCCGAGCTGATGCTGCGCAAGCCGCAGGTGCGCGACTTCGCCAGCCTGCGCCACGACACCATCGAGTGGCAGGGCTGGTGGCGCAACCGGGTCTCGCGCACCCTGCTGGTCTTCCTGTTCAGCACCCTGGGCTCGGCCATCGGCACCTACCTGGCCGGCTTCCGCATCATCGAGCAGCTCACCGGGTAATCAGCGTGGACACCTTGAGCTGGCTCATCGTCGCCGCCTTCTACGCCCCGCTGCACTACCTGGTACCGCTGCTGGTCACCGCCTTCCGCAGCACGGATGCGCAACGTGTCCGCCAGCTGCGGCGCACCGCCATCGACTGCACCCTGTCGATGGGCATCGGCTTCGCGCTGGTGGTCTGGTTGGCGCGCGAGAACCTGCAACTGGCGATGCTCATCCTGTTCCTGTCCATGCTGCTGCCCTATGTGCGCCTGTTGCGCCTGCGCGCCCCGGCACGCACACCCGACGATGGCTGAACCACTGCCACGCGTCGGAAACGCCCCCTACCCGGGAGGGATAGCCAGGGAAAACCACAAAGAGCACAAAGAGCACAAAGAGCACAAAGGTAATGGCGGTCTTTCAGGAACGGCCCCCAAGCCCCCACCCTGACAGGGTCGCCGACCCTGTCAGGGTATAAGGCGTGCAAGGAATAAACCGCCAAGGACGCGAAGAACGCCAAGGGAACCGAAGCAGGACGTTCTGTGGATCAGGTCGCAGATCGGACGTAGATCGGGCTTCAGCCCGACACCTCCCCTCCCCTTGTCGGCCTGAAGGCCGACCTGCAAGGCGCGCTTGATCCCCTCCCTCGGGCATAGTGCACCGAGCCCCCCTCCTGATCTCCCCCGCAAGCGGGGGAGGGACGGGCTCATCAAGTTCCTTTGCGTCCTTCGTGCCCTTCGTGGTTACCCCTCCAGAAACCTTAGCGTCCTTGGCGTCCTTCGCGGTTCCCCCCACGCACGGCCTGGACACGTCCCGGCCTCCACAACCTTCGTGTCCTTTGTGTGCTTTGTGGTTTTCTCCCGATCACTCAGGCAGTGCGGCAACGCTCCAGCAGTGTCGGCAGACGTTTGCACATCACCCCGTAGTACACCACCGGGATGACCACCAGGGTGAGCACGGTGGAGACCAGCAGGCCGAAGATCAGCGATACCGCCAGGCCCGAGAAGATCGGGTCGTCGAGGATGAAAACCCCTCCCGCCATGGCCGCCAGCGCGGTCAGCGCAATGGGCTTGGCACGCACCGCGGCAGCCTGCACCACGGCGCGCTCGAAGGCGATGCCCTCGGCGAGCTGCTGGTTGATGAAGTCCACCAGCAGGATGGAGTTGCGCACGATGATGCCGGCCAGCGCGATCATGCCGATCATGGAGGTGGCAGTGAACTGCGCGCCCAGCAGGGCGTGCCCCGGCAGGATACCGATCACCGTCAACGGAATGGGCGCCATGATCACCAGCGGTGCCAGGTAGGAGCGGAACTGCGCCACCACCAGCAGGTAGATCAATACAAGGCCCACCGAGTAGGCGATGCCCATGTCACGGAAGGTCTCGTAGGTGACCTGCCATTCGCCGTCCCACTTGATGCTGTAGTCGTAGGGGTTCTCCGGCTGGCTGAAGAACCACTGTTCCATGCCCAGTTCCTCGCTGATGCGCTCGGAGATGGCGAACATGCCGTAGAGCGGACTGTCGATCTCGCCGGCCATGTCACCCGTGACATAGACCACCGGCAGCATATCCTTGTGGTGGATGTTCCGCTCGCGCTCTGCGGGGATGACCCGCACCACCTCGGACAGGGGCACCAACTTGCCGCTGGTCTGGCTGCGTACTTTCAGCGACAGCACCTGGTCCAGGTCGGCTCGGTCGCCCTCGGAGTAGCGCACCCGCACCGGCACCGCGTACTTCAGGTTGGGGGCGTGGATGTAGGTCATGTCTTCGCCGCCCAGGACGATGCCCAGCGCGTCCACGATGGCCGACTGCGGGATGCCCAGCTTGGCCGCCTTGGCACGATCGACCAGCACCACGCCCTTGGTCGAGGGGTGGGTGACCGAGTCGTCCACATCGACGATGTCCTCGGTGCTCTCGAACACCTGGCGGATGGCCTTGGCCGCCTTCACCTGGCCAGCGTAGTCCAGGCCATAGACCTCGGCCACCAGCGGCGAGAGCACCGGCGGGCCCGGGGGCACCTCGACGATCTTGGCATTGCCGCCATAGCGTCGGGCGATGGCCTGCAAGGGCTCGCGCACAGCCAGCGCGATCTCGTGGCTCTTGCGCTCGCGCGCATGCTTGTCGATCAGGTTGACCTGGATGTCACCCAGGTTGCCACCCTCGCGCAGGTAGTATTGGCGCACCAGGCCGTTGAAGCTGATCGGCGCACTGGTGCCGGTATAGACCTGGTAGTCGGATACCTCGGGCACGGTAGCCAGGTAGTCGGCCATCTCACCGAGGACCTGGGCGGTACGCTCCAGGGTGGTGCCCTCGGGCATGTCCAGCACCACCTGGAACTCCGACTTGTTGTCGAAGGGCAGCATCTTCATCACCACCGCGCGGTTGACCACCAGCATCACCGAGCCGCCGATGAGCAGCAGCACCGAAATCAGCAACAGCCAGCGGTTGCGCCAGCCACGCCGCCCCTCGAGGAAGGGCGACATGACGCGCCCGAAGAAGCGGCTCAGCGCATTGTCGGCCTGATCGTCACGCGGATGATCGGCCAGGCGGTGCGCCACTGGCGCCAGCAGGCGGTTGGACAGCCAGGGCGTGAACACGAAGGCCACCACCAAAGAGATCAGCATGCCCATCGAGGCATTGATCGGGATCGGACTCATGTAGGGCCCCATCAGCCCGGTCACGAAGGCCATCGGCAGCAGCGCCGCAATGACGGTAAAGGTGGCCAGAATGGTCGGCCCGCCAACCTCGTCCACTGCCTGCGGGATGGCCTCGAGCAGCTTCTTGCCGCCCAGGCTCATGTGCCGGTGGATGTTCTCCACCACCACGATGGCGTCGTCCACCAGAATGCCGATGGAGAAGATCAGCGCGAACAGCGACACCCGGTTGAGCGTGAAACCCCAGGCCCAGGAAGCGAACAGGGTGATCAGCAGGGTGACGATCACCGCCGCACCAACGATGACCGCCTCGCGCCAACCGAGGGTGATCAGCACCAGCAGCACCACCGAGGCGGTAGCGAAGATCAGCTTGCTGATGAGCTTCTTCGCCTTGGCATCGGCCGTCGCGCCATAGTTGCGGGTGACCTCGACATTGACCCCGTCGGGCACATAGATACCCTTGAGCTTCTCGAATCGCTCGATCACCGCGTCGGCGATATCCACCGCGTTGGTACCCGGCTTCTTGGCGATGGCGATGGTCACCGCGGGCCGCTCGCCGGCCTCGGCCAGGGCTTGCGGGGCATGCGGCCCGGCGCCGATCCAGACGTAGCTACGCGGCGTGTCCGCGCCCTCGCGAATGGTGGCCACGTCGCGCAGGTACACCGGCCGCCCATCGAACACACCAACCACCAGGCCACCCAGGTCTTCGGCGTGACTCAGGAAGACACCGGCCTGCACCAGCATCTCGCCGTCCTCGGTGACTATCTCGATGTTGTCTCGGGTGCTGTTGGCCGCCTGCAGGGCGCGACGCAAGTCGGCGGGGTCGAGCTGGTGCGAAGCGAGCGCCTGCGGGTCCAGCGTCACCTTTACCACCCGCTCGGGATCGCCGATGGTGTAGATGTCGCGGGTGCCGGGCACGCGCTTGAGCTCCACCTCGATGGCGTGCGCCACCTGCGCCAGGTCGAAGGAACCACGCGTCGGATCGTCCGACCAGAGGGTGAGACTGACGATGGGCACATCGTCGATGCCCTTGGGCTTGACGATGGGCTGTCCGACACCCAGGCCGGGCGGCAGCCAGTCGCTCTTGGAGAAGATCTTGGAGTACAGGCGCACGATGGCGTCGGTGCGATCCTCGCCCACCTCGTACTGTACGGTAAGCACCGCCATGCCCGGCATGGAGGTGGAATACACATGCTTGATGCCCTGGATCTCGGAGAGCACCTGCTCGGCCGGCGAGGCCACCAGGCTCTCGACCTCTTCCGCTGCCGCCCCCGGGAACGGGATGAACACGTTGGCGAAAGTGACGTTGATCTGCGGTTCTTCCTCGCGCGGGGTGACCAGGATGGCGAACAGCCCCATCAACACGCCGACCAACGCCAGCAGGGGCGTGATCTGAGTGGCCTGGAAACGCCGAGCGATCGCACCGGATATACCCAGCCTATCCTTCATGACGCACCTGCCCCCGACGCTGTTCGATCAGCAGCCGCACCGCGGCCTGGGGATCGGTGGCCACGCGCTCGCCGGCACTCAGGCCAGAAAGCACCACGTAACGGCCATCGACCAGCGGCTTGCCCACGCGCACGTGACGCAGGCTCACCCGACCCTTGGCATCCACCACGTAGACGCCGATCACCTCGGAACGGAACACCACTGCCTGCGGCGGTACCACCAGCACGCGCCGGAGGCCAACGCTGACTGCCGCCTTCAGGTACATGCCGGGATAGACACCCGGCATCCCCTTCGGCAGTTGCAGACGCACGCGGAAGGTGTCGGTGACCGGATCGGCCACGGGGAAGATAGTGACTTTCTCGGTATCGACCCAGCGGTCGCCGATGCGCACCGCACCCGCGCGCTCATGGCGCACTGCCTCGATAAGCGATTGCGGTACATCCACGATCAGGCGCAGATTCTCCAGCGATATGCCGCTCATCAGAGGCTTGCCGGGCGCGGCCACCTCGCCGACCTCGATCAGGCGCCGGGTGACGATGCCGGTGTAGGGCGCCTTGACCCGGGTATAGGCAAGCTGCTGCTCGGCCTGGCGCACGGCTGCACGCGCCGCCTCCACCGCCGCCCGCGCCTGGTCGCGCGCTGCCCGCGCCTTGTCCATGGTGGCCTTGGGCACCACCTTCTTCCGGTACACCCGCAAGGTGCGCTGGTATTCCTTCTCGGCGTCGGCGAGCTGTGCCTGTGCCTGTTTCAGCCTGGCGCGCGCGGCGGCCAGCGCTGCCTGCTGCTGGGAGTCATCGATGACCACGATGACGCTGCCAGCCTCGACCAGGTCGTCCACGTCGAACAGGACTTCCTTCACCTGGCCGTTTGTCTGCGCCGCCACGGTGCTGGCGTTGACCGCCTCGACCACGCCGTCGAGGTGATACACCCGCGGCACCTCGATCATCACCGCCTCGGCGGTCGGCAGCTCGCCGGCCATGGCATTCAGCCAGCCCAGGCACAGCGCCGGCAGGCTCAAGATCCACACTATCCTCTTCATGATGACCCCTGGGACAAAATTTAGATTGCTCTAATATAGATTGATTCTATCGCCCAACAACCCTGGGCCGCGCGCGACTTTCCCGCGCCACCGCCCCCTCCCGAGCAACGCGTATTGCGATACCCATGAACGGCGAGAGACATATCGAGATGACCGGCAACTCTAAATCATCGCGCGAGAAAAACAGCGACTTCCGACGCTAGGATCGTACTTCACCATGTATTCCAAGATTTGCTGGCCATACAGATGTACAGAATAGCTCTTATCGCCGCCTTTCTCCTGCCCCTGTGGTTGTTCGCCTGCAACCCGGGCAAAGTTCACACCCCCGAACCACCCCCACCGGCCTTGGTCGAGGCCGCCGCGGCCGGCGACGTGGCACGTGTAGACACCCTGCTGCAGACTACCTCGGGAGTGGACGTGCGTGACGCCTGCGCCTGGACCCCATTGATGAAAGCGGCACTCAACGGCCATGTGGAGACTGCACGCCGACTGCTTGCGGCCGGCGCCGCGGTCGAGGCCACCGACAAGGGCGGTTACACGCCACTGATGCTGGCCGCGCAGCGTGGACACACCGAGCTGGTGGATCTTCTGCTGGCGCATGGAGCAAACCCGAATCATCGGGAAGAAACCGAGGGGATCACCGCGCTGATCGCGGCAGCACGCGAAGGCCATACCCGAACGGTCATGACCCTGATCGAGGCCGGCGCCGATCCCCACCTGCAAGACCATCACGGGCTCGACGCCCTGGCCTGGGCACGCCAGCAGGGCCATACGCTGGTCGTCAAACAGCTCACCCCCGGTGCGGTAACGCCAGCCAGTCCGACCTCTGCATCTCGTACAGGCGACTGATGGTGCGCTGGAACTCGAACGCCAGGCGCTCGCCCTGGTAGAGGCGTTCCGGACGCGCCGCCGCACTCATCACCAGCTTGACCCGCCGGTCATAGAATTCGTCGATCAGGAAGATGAAACGCCGTGTGCGATCATCCCGCGAAGCCCCCAGCAGCGGCACGCCGGACAGGAACACGGTGTGATGGGTACGCGCCAGCTCGATGTAGTCGTGCTGGCTGCGCGGTGGCCCGCACAGGGCCTCGAAGTCGAACCAGACCACCCCTTCGGCGCGACGTCGGCAAGGCATGGGGCGACCATTGATCTCCAGCGGCCCGTCGAGCGCCGCCTCTCCGACCATGCGCTCGAACTCGCTGGCCATCGCCGCATCAGCCGCGGCATCTGCAGGACAATGATAGACGGCTGCCCCGGCCAGGATCTCGCGCCGGAAGTCACGTTCGCCACCGAGCTCCACCACCTCGAGGTGCTGCTCCAGGAGATCGATCGCCGGCAGGAAGCTGGCACGCTGTATACCATCGCGGTAGAGCTCGCGCGGCGGCACATTGGCGGTAGTGACCAGCACCACACCCTGCGCGAACAGGGCGCGCAACAGGCCGGCGAGGATCATGGCATCGCCGATGTCGCTTACGTGAAATTCATCCAGGCACAGCAGGCGTGCCTCGCGCGCCATCTCCCGGGCCACCCGTTGCAGGGGATCACGCTCGCGCAGCCCGGCCAGGCGCGCATGCACCTGCTGCATGAATCGGTGGAAATGCCAGCGCTGGCGGCGCGGCTCGGGAGCGAGCTCGAAGAACAGGTCCATCAGCCAGGTCTTGCCTCGCCCGACCCCGCCCCACAGATAGACGCCCTTTGGTGGTGCGGTGCGCTTTCCCATCCACCGACGCCATGCCGGCGGCTGCGCGACCGGCAGGCGCTCGCCCAGTGCCTGCAAGGCCTCGAGCGCGGCCAGCTGGTGGGCGTCGGGGGCATGCCCGGCGCGAGCCAGGCGTTGGCGATAGTGGTCCTCGAGCCGCACGTGGTTTCGGGCTCAGTCCTGCTCTGGCCCCTGATAGCGGTCGTCGAGGTTGGCCGGGCAAAGCACGCTGCGCATGGTGCCAATCAGCTCCAGCAGCTTGCCGTTGCGTATCCGGTAGTAGATGCGGTTGGCTTCCTTGCGCGAGGTAAGGATGTTCTTGTTGCGCAACTGTTCGAGGTGCTGCGAGATGTTGCTCTGCGAGGTACCGGTATGCGCCACGATCTCACCCACCGACATCTCCTTGTCGCCCAGGGTGCAGACAATCTTCCAGCGCAGCGGGTGCGCCAGCGCCTTGAGGGCGTTGGCCGCCAGGGTCGGGTCTTCATCCACCGGCATGGGCTTGGCGGGTTCCTGCTCACTCATCTTGACCACCACTTCTTGAGAATATTCGCGAATGCCAATCCACGAATAATAGCAGCCACGTTCAATCTTCGCAGTCCACCTTGCGGTAACCGCGCATGTTCTTGGCGATACACAGGATCCCCTCGATCGCGCCCACCTCGTTGGTGATCGCGGTGCGCGAGAACAGGATGGGCACCCGCTCGCCGTTGCGATCGATCAGCGCCGCCTCGATGTCCTTGAGCGCCCCACTGCGGATCAAGGCCTCCAGCCAGGTGCCCATGAAGGCGTTGGCCTGTTCCTCACCCTCCTCCTCGAACACATCGCCGATGGACATGCCCTGGAGCTCAGTCTCGGAATAGCCCAACAGGCGCTGCGCCGCCGGGTTGGCCTCCTTGATCCGACCATCGGGCGAGAGCACGAACAGCGCCTCGCCCATGTTTTCGACAATCTTGCGCAGGTGCTGGTTCGCCTTCTGCAGCTCGGCGGTACGCTCGGCCACCTTCTGCTCGAGGATCTGGTTGAGCTGTCGCTCCTTCTCGATCAGCCGGAAATAGGTACTGACCTTGTTGATGAGCTGGTTGTCGTCGATCGGCTTGAGCAGATAGTCCACCGCGCCGATCTCGTAACCGCGCTGCTGGAATTCCTCGCTCTTGAAGGCAGCGGTGAGAAAAATGATGGGGATGTCGCGCGTCTTCTTGCGCGCCTTGAGCAGCTGCGCGGTCTCGAAGCCATCGACCTCGGGCATCTGTACATCGAGGATGATCAGGTCGATGTCGGGATGGGCCTGGGCGATCTCCAGCGCCTCGGTCCCGCTCCGTGCTTCGAGGATCTCGACCCCCATGTGCCGCGACAATAGGGTGCGCAGGGTGAACAGGTTGTCCGGGTTGTCGTCTACGGCGAGGAGCTTGAATCCCTCATAGGGCTTGTTCATGGATTCTCCACGGGCTGATTCCATGCGAGCAGGAGCTGGCGCAGGGCATCCAGGTCCAGCGGTCGCGGCAACACCCGGCCATCCGCCAGGTCCGCCACGCAGCTATCCGGCGGGACCTCGCCCAGCACCACGAGCAGGGGCGCGGGGCCGTCCGCCCGTGTCACCCCGATCCTATCACACAGGCGTTCGTCCACCAGGTGGGGGTCGAGCACCACCAATTCCACTCCCCTGCTCTCCTCCAGGGTTTCGAGCGCCTCCTCGGCATCGCAGGCCAGCGACACCGCCGCCCCCCAGCCGTTGAGCGCCTGGCTCAGCCGCAATTGGGTGCGCACATCGGCCTCGACCAGCAGGGCTCGCCGCCCGCGCAGGTCGGGAGCGGTTGCCGCCTCAAGCTGTTCCGGCGGCTCATTTCCGGCGAGGCTCCCTTCCGCCTCCGCCATCGACGTTTCGTCCTCCGCGACCCCACTTTCCGGGGCTTCCGCATCGCAACTCAGAGGCAGCAACAGCGAGAATTCCGAACCCTGGCCGGGCGCACTGCGCAGCCGCAAATCGCCGCCGAGCAGGCGCGCCAGCTGGCGGCTGATGGTCAACCCCAGGCCGGTGCCACCATAGCGCCGGCTGGTCGAGCCGTCGGCCTGCTGGAAGGCCTCGAAGATGTGTGCCTGCTTGTCCTGAGGGATGCCAATGCCGGTATCGCGCACCGCCAACTCGATGGCATGGGGCGCCTGCGCCGGGCGCGCGATCAGGCACACCTCACCGCTGTCGGTAAACTTCAGGGCATTGGAGATGAAATTCTTGAGGATCTGGCGAATCTTGTCGGCATCGCTGCGTATCGACGGTGGAGTGCCTGGCCGCCGCTCGACCACCAGGCGCAGGCCCTTCTGGTCGAACTGCGGCTGCATCAGCTCGCGCACCTCTTCGAGCAGCAGCTCGGGCTCGACCTCCTCGCAATGCACCACCACCTTGCCGGCCTCGATGCGCGAGTGATCGAGGATGTTGTCGATCAGGTTCTTCAGGTCGCTGCCCGCCTTGTGGATCACCCACGCCTGCTCACGCTGTTCCTCGCACAGCCCGGAATCCTTGCCGGAGAGCATCTTCGACAGCAACAGGATGGAGTTGAGCGGGGTACGCAGCTCGTGGCTGACATTGGCCAGAAACTCCGACTTGTAGCGGTTGCTCTGCTCCAGTTCGCGCATCGAACGTTGCAGGCGCCGCGCCTGGATGGCATGGCGTTGCGACAGGCGGGTCAGGTCGGCGGACAGTTGCTCCAGCTCGCGGGTACCTCTCCAGTCGAAGGTCACCGGGCTGGAACTTTCGAGAGTGGTGCGGATGCCCTGGATCAGCTCGCTGCCGATCTGCTCAACCCGGCGCGCGAGAATGCGTGCGGCGATCAGCAACAGCAGGATCAGCCCGAACACGATCACCAGCACACGCTTGACCAGCTCGCTACGGAAAGCCTCCAGCGGGGCCAGATCCACCTCGCGGCCGACCCACAGTGGCCGCCCCGACTCGGTGACGAACATGGGCACCCAGATCATGCGCCGCCCCGCGCTCTCCCAGAGCACCGGCTTGCGCTGTGTGAACAAGGCCTCCAGCCCAGGATGGTCGGCAAAGGCATTGCCGGGCGGGAACACCATGCCGGGCAGGCGCAGGTAGCTGCCGTCATCAAGCACCCAGAGAGTGCGGCGATCACGGCGCACCAGATCACTGATGTCGATGGTGATGACCACTGCGCCCCGGTACTCGCCCTTGGCGCGCACCGGCCCCATCATCTGCAGGTTGACGATGCGGCGCGGATCGGCGGCATCCAGGTGTACGCGCACCGGGCTGTAGGCCACGTCCTGCACGATGCCGGAACGAATGGCCTGCAACTGCTCTTCGGGCAAGGGCGGCAAGGGGTCCGGCGGGACCTGCCACAGGCTGCTGGCCGGGTCGCGCGCCAGCCAGAAGCGCTCGCGCGCGTCGGCATCGAGGAAACGGATCTCGATGATGTCGCGTTCCTGGTCGAGGATACGGTTGATCCAGGCCGTGTAGCGCGCGCGGTCGAAATCCACCCGTACCGAGGCAGCCGCCCCCTCGTCTCCCAGCAAGGACGGCTCGGGCAGGCGCGCGAGCAGGCGCACGTTGGCATCGCGACTGGCCAGGTGCTGATCAAGGTCGCGGAAGTCCTGGCGCAGGTTCTGCAGGAAGGACTGGCGATAGAAACTGTCCACCCGCTCGAGCACCAGCGGCAGGTTGATGACCACCGCCATGAGCAGGGGCACCAGGGCAAAGATGAACAGAAACAGCAGGATGCGGGTACGCAGCGACATGACCGAACCATAGCGCGAATACCCGGCATCCTCCAGCCGGCGGCCAACGTGTCACAATGGGCACACCATGTCGCTGCCCATCCTCTACCTCGACGATTACCTGGTCGCCATCCACAAGCCCAGTGGGCTGCTGGTGCACCGCAGCCCGCTCTCACGCGACCGGGTGTTCGCCCTGCAACAGCTACGCGACCAGCTTGGCCGCCGGGTGTGGCCGGTGCACCGTATCGACCGTGCCACCTCGGGGGTGCTGCTGTTCGCGCTCGACCCGGCGACCGCACAGGCACTGGCCGGGCAATTCGAACGCCACGAGGTCGAGAAGGAGTACCGCGCCCTGGTACGCGGCTGGACCGATCCAGAGGGAGTGATCGACCACCCGATACGCGACGAGGAGGGGCATGGCCGCCCGCAACCAGCGATCACCCATTATCGTCGCCTGCACCAAGTGGAGCTGCCGGAACCGGTCGATCGTTACCCGACCTCACGCTACTCCCTGGTCGCGGTTGCCCCCCTGACCGGACGGCGGCACCAGATCCGCCGGCACTTCAAGCACATCTCGCATCACCTGATCGGCGACACCACGCACGGCAACGGCCGCCACAACCGCTTCTTCCGCGAGCGCTTCGGCATCCACCGCCTGATGCTCACCGCGCAGCGGCTGTGCCTGACCCACCCGGCCAGCGGCGAACGCCTGTGCCTGCACGCCCGCCCCGAGCCCGACTGGCAACGCCTGTGCAACGCCTTCGGCTGGGAGCAGCCGAACATGTGCGCGGAGGGATGACACGACAAGGCCCGCACGAAGCGGGCCTGTCGCGGCGCCAGGGGCGCCGGGGAAGATGGTAGCAAGGGGCGGACTCGAACCGCCGACCCCCGCATTATGAGTGCGGTGCTCTAACCAGCTGAGCTACCTTGCCATAGAAGGCGGCAGATTCTCCACCAGGACCCGGCGATTGTCAATCCGACCTCAGACGTTGAAGCGGAAGTGCATGACATCCCCGTCCTGCACGATGTAGTCCTTGCCCTCGAGCCGCAGCTTGCCGGCCTCTCTCGCGCCCTGCTCGCCACCGCAGGCCACGAAGTCTTCGTAGGAAACCACCTCGGCGCGGATGAAGCCGCGCTCGAAGTCGGTATGGATGACACCGGCGGCCTGCGGCGCAGTGGCACCGATGGGCACCGTCCAGGCACGTACCTCCTTGACCCCGGCGGTGAAATAGGTCTGCAATCCCAGCAGGCGGTAGCCTGCACGCACCACCCGGTCCAGCCCCGGCTCGTCCAGCCCCATCTCGGCCAGGAACTCCTGCTTCTCCTCGTCGTCCAGCTCGGCGAGCTCCGCCTCGATGGCGGCACACACCGGCACCACCTCGGCACCCTCGGCCGCCGCCATCTCGCGCAATGCATCCAGGTGCGGGTTATTCTCGAAGCCGTCGTCGTTCACGTTGGCGATGTAGAGCGTGCGCTTGGCGGTGAGCAGGTGCAGCTCGCGCAACCCCGCCTGCTCCTCGTCGGTCAGCTCCAGGGTGCGCACCGGGAGTCCCTGGTCGAGATGCGCATGGACGCGCTCGAGCAGCTCCTTCCAGGCAATGGCCTTCTTGTCGTTGGTCTTGGCCTGCTTGACCGCCTTCGTCAGCGCCTTGTCCACCGTCTCCATGTCGGCCAGCGCCAGCTCGGTGTTGATGACCTCGACATCGGCCAGCGGATCGACCCGCCCGGCAACATGCACGATGTCGTCGTTCTCGAAACAACGCACCACCTGGGCGATGGCATCGGTTTCGCGGATGTTGGCCAGGAACTTGTTGCCCAGCCCCTCGCCCTTGGAGGCGCCCGCCACCAGGCCGGCGATGTCCACGAACTGCATGGTGGTCGGCAACACCTGCTGCGGCTGGACGATCTCGGCCAGGCGGTCGAGCCGCGGGTCGGGCAGGGGCACCACGCCGACATTGGGGTCGATGGTGCAGAAGGGATAGTTTTCGGCCGCGATGGTGGCCTTGGTCAAGGCATTGAAGAGGGTGGACTTGCCGACGTTGGGCAGGCCCACGATACCGCATTTGAAACCCATGGGCGGACTCCGCTGACAGGACGATGCCGGCTGGGCGCTACCCGGCCGGCGTAAAGATGCGAAGGATAGCGGAAACCCGCGTCGCCGTCAGGCGACCTTGAACAGCTTGTCGAAATTGGCGATGCGGAGGATTTCGCGGATGCCCTCGTTGCCATTGATCAGCTCCACGGGCTGGCTCTTGTCGCCATGCTCGCGCAACTGCAACAGCATGCCCATCGCCGAGCTGTCCATGTACTCGGTGCCCGAGAGATCGACCACGAACTTCTTCTGCCCCCTGGGCAGGTCCTTGTAGGCGTTGAGAAAGTCCCGGTGGGTTGCGAAATCGAAACGCCCGATCACCTGGATGGTCACGGTATCCCCGGTTTGGGTACTGGTTACCGCCATTGTGTCTTCCCTCCTGTCATCCGAAAACCGTTGCCTCAGAAGAGCTCCACATCACCCGCATCCATGTTCCGCTGGACCACGGGGCCGGCCGCGCGGGCCTGCCATCGTTGCCCAGCCGCCTCGACACGGCGGCTCAGATCCGCGAGCCGGGCCGCCATCTCTTCCTCCGCTTCACCTTCGGCAAGGCGGCGAAGATCGACTACCCCCTCGCAAAAATCATTCATCAGCTCCTGCAGCTGCTGCAGGTTGCCGGTCGAGTGTTCAGCCAACTGACGCACGATGTCCTCGAATTGCAGGGAACGTACCGCGTCCCCCACCAGGCGATTGATGTCCGCACCAATGCGGTTGAGTTCGTCGAGTGCCGTCTCGATCTCACCGTTCAGCCCCTCGATGTGACCCAACATTTGCTGCACCTGCTGCTTGGACTGAATGGCGAAGTTCATGTCCTGGGAGGCCAGATCAGAGATGATCTCCCGCGCCTTGTTGATGTCGGCGATGGAGCACCCAATGACCTCGCGGATCTCATCGTTGAAGCGATCAGAGCGCAGCGAGAGCTTGCGCACCTCGTCGGCGACTACTGCGAAACCGCGACCCGCCTCGCCGGCACGCGCCGCCTCGATGGCGGCATTGAGCGCCAGCAGATTGGTCTGATCCGCGATCACCTTCACATCATTGAGCAGGTTGTTGGCGCGCGTCATGTGGCTGACCATGTCGTCGATGCGCTCGACCATGGCCATGCTGTTTGCACTGGTGTTGACTACATACTCGACAAAATAGCTGAGAACCCTGTCGGTCTGCTCGACAAAGCCGAGAGTGCCACCATCCGACCCTTCTTCGTTCTGGTGGTGCAGTCGCTCGATCAAGGCAGACACGCGCTCATGCTGTGCCTGTACCCGCTGATGCAACCCCTGGAAAGAGGTCTGCAAGGTCGTAACCGCCTCGCTCACCAGTTGCTGTATGCGTGCCAACTCATCACGCATGGCTTCCCCTGTCTCCCCGATGGCCTGTTGCACCTGCTCGGTGAGTGTATCGAGCGCCTCCTGTACCGAATCGGAAGAAGCGGACGGTGTCTCGCCTTCATCCGTGACAGACGAGCGCCTGGCGTCTGCCATCGCACCCGCGATGATAAGTATCGGGAACATCACCGCCCACACCCAGTAAGGCAGCAAGGGACCTGCCAGTGCCATCCCCAAGGCCAACAGCAGGGACGCGAGCAAGGTAATCCGATGTGACTGAAAATGAGTGAGCAATGGCTTCATGACCGACCTCGCATCGGATCGCCTTCCCGAACATCCTGTTTAACGGCGCAACGTCCTGATTCTTGAACACTCATCCGCGTACCAGCTCCATGAGGCGCGCCGCTATCCGCCCCAAGGGCAATACCTCGTCGGCATAGCCTCGCTTGACCACTTCGCCCGGCATGCCCCAGACCACACTGGTCTTCTCGTCCTGGGCGATGATGGGCGCACCCGCCGCCTTCAACTCACCCATGCCCTCGGCACCGTCATCCCCCATGCCAGTGAGCATCACGCCGATGGCATTGGGCCCCACGTTCTGCACCAGGGAGCGCAGCATGACGTCCACCGAGGGCTTGTGGCGGTTGACCGGGGGGCCGTCATTGAGCCGACAGACATAGCGCGCGCCGTCCCGCTCGACGATCAGGTGGCGATCGCCCGGTGCAATGTACGCATGTCCTGGGCGAATCTGCTGGCCGTCCTCAGCCTGGCAGACCGACAAGGCCGTGAGACCATCCACCCGCCTGGCAAAGGGTGCGGAGAAGGCCGCCGGGATATGCTGGGTGATGACAATGCCGGCCTGGATGTCCGCTGGCAGCTGCATCAGCACTTCCTTGATCGCCTCGGTGCCGCCGGTGGACGATCCGATACCGATGATGCGGTCGGTGGTCCGGAATAGTCGGGCCGGAGGGCGCGCCTCAAGCTCAGCACCCACTGACTGACGCGACGCCACGTCGTCACCCGAGACCTTGTCCAGCACAGAGCGCCTCTCCAGTGGACGCACCCGCGCCCTGGCGGCCATGCGTACCTTCTGGACAATCTCCTCGGCATAGGAGACCAGCCCCTCGGCCACATCCAGCTTCGGCTTGGCCACGAAGTCCACCGCACCGTATTCCAGGGCACGCAGGGTCACGTCCGCCCCCTGTTCTGTAAGGCTGGAGACCATCACCACCGGCATGGGACGCAGGCGCATCAGGTTGCCGAGGAAGGTCACCCCATCCATGCGCGGCATCTCGACGTCAAGCGTCAACACGTCCGGGTTGAGCTTCTTGATCTTCTCGCGTGCGATATAAGGATCCGGCGCAGTGCCAATCACCTCGATATCAGGCGTCTCTTCGAAGATGCTGGTCAGCACCTGCCGCACCAACGCTGAATCGTCCACGATCAGCAACTTGATCTTTTTCATGTCCCTGTTCACCTGCTCCCCGTCAGCTCAGAAGAGCTCAATATCACCCTGCACGGGTTGATGCGTGATCTGTTCGCGATAGGCCGTCTCACGCTGTATCACCGTGTCGTTGTGCAGATCACGCAGGCGCTTGACCAGGGCCTTGCCGGTGCGGGGAAAGTAGATGACCTTGCGCGGGTATATGGAGCCCACGTCTTCGGATAACAGGGCGATACGCTCAGTCTCCAGGTAATCGCGCACGAAGGCGATGTTGCGTTCCCCGACGTCACTTAGATTCTGCATGACCCGGCCGCCACCAAAGATCTTGGCTTCCAGGTTGCGACGCTGGCCTCCGTGCTTGAGGATCTCGTTGATCATGTGCTCCATTGCGTAGTTGCCGTAGCGTGTGGCGCTGCTCACCACCTCTTCACCGCCCCAGCTGCCGTCTTCCGACAACGGCAACATGAAGTGATTCATCCCCCCCACTCCCAGGCGACGGTCGCGGATACAGGCCGACACGCACGACCCCAGCACTGTGGTGATGTACTCGTCGAGCACGGTGACGTAGTACTCGCCCGGGAGGATCTTGGCCGCAGGACACTGGCGTTGCGGGTCCCAGTAACGCTTGATATGGGAAAAGCCCGGCAAAGGGCTGCCCAGGTCTGGCCGAACCCTGGCCTGCATACTCATTTCACCCTCCGGTAGATGGTCTTGCCGATCAGTTCGAAGCGGTCGGTGGCCTTGAACAGCGACTCCGAATGACCGATGAACAGAAAACCTCCTGGCTTGATGACGTCGGCGAAACGTTCGACCAGGCGGATCTTGGATTCCTTGTCGAAATAGATGATGACGTTGCGACAGAAGATGATGTCCATGGGGTCCTGCCGCCACGGTTGCATCAAGTTGAGCTGGCGGAAGGTGATACGTTGCCGCAACTCGGGCTTGACCCGCACCATCCCCTGGTAACGGCCCTTCCCCTTGAGAAACCAGCGCCTGAGCCGCTCCTTCGGCAACCCCTCGACCCGATCCATGCGATAGACGCCACGTGAGGCCTTGGCCAACACGTCAGAATCGATATCCGTCGCAGTGATATCGACCTGCCAGCTCTTCAGGTCAGCCATCTCACCGACCACCATACCGATGGAATAGGGCTCCTCGCCGGTAGAGCACCCGGCCGACCAGATATTGATCCGCCGCTCACCATTGGCTCGCATGCGCTCCGGCAGGGCATGATCGCGCAGATACTCGAAATGGTGATTCTCTCGGAAAAAGGCCGTGAGGTTGGTGGTGATGGCGTTGATCAGCTCGGTCAGTTCAGCCTCGTCATCTCCACGCTTTAGATAATTGCAATAGGCTGCGAAGTCCGGCAGGCCCAAGGCCCGAACACGCCGCGACAGGCGCGAGTAGAACATGTCGAACTTGTCGTCGCTGACGACAATGCCAGTATGCCGGTTTGCCAGCCGGCGCAGGAAATCAAAGTCCTGCTGGGTGAAACGAAATTCCCTTTGTAGAGCCGGCGCCGTCACGTAACCCTCCGCTCAGAACAGCTCGATATCGTCGATGTCGCCCTCTTGGAGGCGAGCCCTGACACGCTCCAGCGCTTCCTCGACGCTGGCGCCAGCGACCAGGGCCTCGAACATCTCCTGCTCCTCGCGCATGGTGTAGCGCCCACGGATGTGTTCCTGCAGGGCACGCCACTCGGCCGGGTTGTAGAGGCGCTGGGAATCGGCCACCAGGTCGCCCAGCTGCTCGAGCGCGTGTTTGACGTGATCCAGCCGCTGCGAGAGACGGTCGTAGAATTGGAAGGCCACGATACTCTGCTGTATCCCCCCCTGCACATCGGCGCAGTCCGCCGCGATAGCCTCGGCCACCTCGCGTTGCTCCGGGGGCAGGGCCTTGACGTGCTCGCTGATCGCCTGGATGCGCTCCACCATGTGGGTAAAGGAACGGGTCAGCGCATCGACCGAATCCTCGCCCTCGTGCATGGCCATGGCGATCTGCGCCACCGAAAGATTGAGCATGCGCACCGTTTCGGTGATCTGGCTCCAGTCCAGGTCTGGCGCCATGGCGGTTGAGGGGCCTGGCTGTCGCATGGTCTGACTCATTCCCAAGTTTCTCCTTATCAGTGCTTGTCTGCCAGTTGATCGAGCTGCATGGCCTTGCTCACCCCAAGCTGTCTGGCCGAGCCGAGCAAGCGAGGAGAAGCTCCGATCCAGTTCACGGCCATCGAGCGGGCCACTGCATCCTTGACGAAGGCCAGCAGCAACTGCACACCCGCACCATCGATGACCTGGAGCGCCTGCCCGTCGATACGTATCGCCGATTCGCGATCAAGATGGCGGAGCAGCACCTCGTGATAATCCCCCACCTCGCCGATGGTCAGGTTCTCGGGTAACACCAGCCGGTCGTTGGCGCCATCACCCGCCGCATCCGTAGATTTGACCTCGGCCACTTCCTCTGGGACTGCGGCGACATCTCCCAGCATCTCGTCGGCAATATCGTCCAGGGGGTCATGCGACATCAAGGGTTTCTTGCTGCTCATGGCAATTTACCTCTCTCTCCAGGAGTTCTTCGGCCAGCGCAGCAAATTCTGCCGCCGAGCGGCTGCGTGCCCGATACTCGAAAATGGTTCTGCCCGCACCGGCACATTCCGCCAGCACGGCCGCCTCACTGATCACGGATTGCAGCAACTGGTTGGGGAAGTGCTGGCGGATCTTGTCGGACACCTCGCGCGAGAGACGCCGTCGCGCCACGTAGCGGCTGAGAAAGATCTCGCGTTGCAAGGGACGGGCGCGAAGGGCCTCCACCTTGCCCAAGGTGCGCATCAGGCGCGCCAGGCCAGTCAACGACAGGAAATCACCCGCCACCGGGACCAGCACACGGTCCACCGCCAGCAGGGCATTCATCACCAGCAGGCCGGCCGAAGGTGGACAATCAACCACCAGATAATCGACATCGGGACAGGCGCGTTGCAATGCCGCCTGCAACAGCCGGGCACGCTCGATACCACCTTGTAGTCGCTCGACCTCGCCCAGGCCTTTGCCAGCCGGCACCAGCTGCAACAGTTCGCGGGTAGCTACCGCCACCTCCTCCAGCGTCTCGCCGTGCAACAAGGCCCGGTCCACACCGCTCGCTGGCGCCCGGAACAGCCCCAGGCAGGGCGAAAGATGGCCCTGGGGATCGAGATCGACCAGCATCACTCGGTATCCACGTAACGCCAACGCGTGGCCGAGATTGACCGCCGTGGTGGTCTTGCCGACACCACCCTTCTGATTGATGACCGCCAAGGAATACATGGTGTCAGCCTCCCGCCAGGCCGGTGACCCGAGCCCAATCTTCGCTCGAAAAGATTCGATCGACATCCATCAAGACGATCATGTGCTCACCGTCGCTGACCATGCCGGTGAGATAGGGGGCCTGCGCACCGGCCACGGCGCGCGGCGGTGGTTTCACCTCGTGACTGGCCGTGTCGATGACATCCGAGACGCCATCCACAACCATGCCGACCAGGTGACGCTCGCCCTCGGCGGAAGACAGGGAGACGATAATGACCACCTGTGTGGGACCGTAGGCCGGATCAGGGATACCGAAACGGATCCGCAGATCCACGACCGGCACGATGGTACCGCGCAGGTCCAGCACGCCTTTCACGTGCACTGGCATGTCTGGCAAGGCCCGAACCGGCTCCCAGCCGCGGATCTCCTGCACCCGCAGGATGTCGATTGCGTAGAGATCGCCGCCGAGACAGAAGCTCAGGTACTGTCCACCGACGGCATCAGCCACCACTTGCTGCATGCCCGCATCCTCTGCCGTGTTCATTGGGATACCCGGCCCTCGACAACCTGCAACAGGCCGACGATCTCACCGGAAAGCTGTTCGATCTCGCGGTAGCGCCGCTCGGCCTCTTCTTTGCGGCCGGCCTCCTTGAGGTCGATGATCTCGCGGATCACCGCATGCAGGCGCTCGTGTCGCTTCTCCATGGTCTGCATCTCGTCGATGTGCCCATACTGCGCCAGGCCCTGGCTGTACAGCCACTTACCCAAGGCGCAATCGCGGTGCGACACGGCCTCGGCATGGGTCAGCGCCTTGCGCCCGTCGAGGAAGTCCCGGATCTTCTGGCGCCAGGCCAGGTGCGCGGTGCGCGCGGCAAAGAAATCGAAGGTGGCGTCGTGATCATGGGCATGCGTATGCCCGCTTTCCTGCGCTTGCTCCCGTTCACGAACCAGTGCTTCCGGATCCTGCGCCACGTCGAAGAAGGAGATACCACGCTCCATCTCCTGCGCCTTTTCATACAACGAAGAGGAAGCTGCGGCGATTTGCTCGGCGAGCGCAGCATTCTGCTGTGTGACCTCGTCCATGGCGGTCACCGCGCGGTTCACCTGATCGATGCCGGCCGCCTGCTCGACACTGGCCGCAGCGATCTCGGCGACGATGTCGCCCACCTTCTTCACCCCCTGCACAATCTCGGACAGGGTCTCGCCCGACTCGCTCACCAGCTCGCTGCCCACCTCGACCTTGTCCACGCTGTCCTGGATGAGATCCTTGATCTCCTTGGCCGCTTCGGCGGAGCGCGAGGCCAGGTTCCGTACCTCGGTAGCCACCACGGCGAAACCACGTCCCTGTTCTCCGGCACGCGCGGCCTCGACCGAGGCGTTGAGCGCCAGCAGGTTGGTCTGGAAGGCGATCTCGTCGATCACGCCGATAATCTCGGCGATCTTGGCCGAAGCCTGGTTGATATCCTCCATGGCCTTGACCGCCCGGCTCACGACCTCGCCGCCCTTCTCCGCGAGTTGACGTGCACTGCCCGTAACCTGGTTGGCCTGCTGCGCATTGTCGGCGTTGTTGCGCACCGTGGAGGTAAGCTCCTCCATGCTCGATGCGGTCTCCTCGAGACTGGAAGCCTGCTGCTCGGTGCGCGCCGAAAGGTTGGTATTGCCGGCGGTGATCTCGTTGGAGGCCACGTTGATGGAATCGGCGATCTGGCGAAGTTGCAACAGGGTATTCGACACCTGGATCAGGGTCTTGTTGACCGCCTCCTTGATGCGCCCGAAAGCTCCCTGATAGTTACCCGTCATGGGCCGCTTGAAGTCGCCAGAGGCCATGGCCTGCAGACTGCCTTCCACCTCATCGATCACCTGCTTGAGATCGTCGAGCAGGGCATTGATGCCGATCGCCAGATGCTTGAAGAAGCCCTCCTTGCCCTCCAGCACAACGCGCTGATCGAGATTGCCACTGCGTGCCGCCGCGACGATACCTTCCAGCTCCTGCTCGACCGCCACCTCTCGGGTCCGGTCCATCCATTCCACCGCGGTACCGATGCGCTCGCCATCGGCCGAGACCACCGGGTTGGCGGTAAACCGGAACACCCGCCCGCCGATGCGGATCTCGGAATTCAAGCGCCGATCCAGCGCTTCGAGCATGCGTTGCTGGTGAGCAGGATTCTTGTGGAAATCATCGATGCTCGATCCCAGCAGGCGGTCGGCGTCGAAGCCGGGCAGATCCTTGCGGATGTCTGCCTCCGCCTCCTTGAACATGGCACGTACGGTTTCGTTCATGTAGATGATGCGGTTGTCATTGTCCGCCATCATCACGCAACTCGAGACATTGTCGAGCGCGGTGCGAATGCGCAGGTTCTCCATAGCCCGCTGTTCCGCCTCTTCTCGTGCACGGGCCTCGGCCTCCTCGGCAGCCCGGATCTCGGTGAGATCGCGCCATTCGATCACGGTACCCAGGCGCTCTCCGGCCTCGTTGATGACCGGATTCGCGATAATTTCGAAGATCCGGGAGCCGACATGGATCTCGGCGTGGTGGGGACCGTCCAGGGACTCCAGCACCGCGCGCTGATGCGCCGGGTTACGGTGGAAGATATCGATGTTCTTGCCGAGGATGTCGCTGGCATCGAAATTCGGCAGCGCCTCGCGCAAATCTTCCTCTGCCTCCTCGAACATCTTTTGCACCGAGCGGTTCATGTAGATGATGTTGAACTCGGGGTCGGCCATCATCACATTGGTGCTCACGTTGTCCACCGCGGTACGGGTGACCAGGCCGATGTCGGCCAGGCGACGGTTGTCGAGCACTTCGAAGCCGATCTTGACCTGTGCCGAGCGGATCGCTTGCAGGATGCGCCCAACCGCGCCCTTGTGGCGCACGCTCATCCAGTCGAAATAATTGTCGCGCAGCAGCTCGTGCAGCTTGGCTCTACCCGCCTCCAGCGGTTCAACTACATGGCGCTTCAACAACCAGGCCGTGGCAAGGCCGAATGCCACCACCGCCGACAGACCTCCGTACAGCCAGGTGGCGGGCATGCCGTAAGCCACCATGGCGAACAGGGCCAGCACCGAGACGAGTATGCCGCCGCCTCCCAGCATGAGGATGCGCTCCAGGGTCCAGAAGCTCATCTGGCTCTCGGTGGTCGGGAGCTTGGCGCGCCCTTCTCGCACGTCGGCATACAGGCGCTCGGCAGCGCGCTTTTCTTCCTCGGTAGGCTTGGTGCGTACCGACATGTATTCCACACGGCCGTCGGGCAGGTGGATGGGCGTGACGTTGGCCTTCACCCAGTAGTAGTCACCGTTCTTCGCCCGATTCTTCACCAGCCCGGTCCAGGTGTCACCCTGGCGCACCGTGTCCCATAGATCACGAAAAGCCTCGCGCGGCATATCGGGATGGCGCACGATGTTGTGGCTGCTCCCGATCAGTTCAGCCTCAGAGAAGCCACTGATCTTGATGAAGGCCGGGTTGGCATAGGTAATGACACCTTTTGCGTCAGTCTTGCTGACGAGGATCTGGTCTTCCGGAAAGGGGATCTCCCTGTCGGTACAAGGCTCGTTGATTTTCATGCCTGCCTCTCGAAACTGTGTGAAGAAAGCCGTCATCCCATGCGGCATCTGTGCCTCTGCATCGGCATGGCCACATGAAACTTGAGCAAACAAATCCAGGGAAAGACGGCCCATGGCAAACGACGCGAGATGGCGGCTCGGAACGCATGACATGCAACTTCCGTTAGCTGTGCACAAAAAAAACCCGGTGGCGGCCGCCACCGGGATTACGAGCTTGGATTAGTGGAAGAGCCCCTGGACTCAGAATTCTTCCCACTCGTCCTCTTCTTCATCCACCGTGCTCACCTGCTGGCGCGATGGCACTTTGACCGGCCGTGATGGCGTCGATGGCGCGACCGCTCGAGGAGCAGCGGGCTTGGCAGGCGCACTCGCCACGCTCACGCCCTTGAAGAAGGCCAAGACATTGCGCATCTCACGCGCGTTCTCGCTCATCGCCTGGGAGGCGGCAGCCGTCTGTTCAGCCAGTGCAGCATTCTGTTGTGTCACCTCGTCCATGGCTGTGACCGCGCGATTCACCTGATCGATACCCGCCGCCTGCTCGGCGCTGGCCGCGGAGATCTCGGCCACGATGTCCCCTACCTTCTTGACCGAATCCACAATCTCGCCCAGCGTCTCGCCGGAGGCATTCACCAACTCGGAGCCCACGCTCACCTTCTCCACACTGTCGCGAATCAGGTCCTTGATCTCCTTGGCGGCATCAGCCGAACGCGAGGCCAGGTTGCGCACTTCGGTGGCCACCACGGCAAAGCCACGCCCTTGTTCGCCTGCACGCGCGGCCTCGACCGAGGCATTGAGCGCCAGCAGGTTGGTCTGGAAGGCAATTTCGTCGATCACACCGATGATCTCGGCAATCTCGTTGGACGAGGCGTCGATCTGCTGCATGGCTTCGACCGCCTGGCGCACCACGTCGCCGCCACGCTCGGCCAACTGCCGTGCGTTGGCCGCCAGCAGGTCGGCCTGGCGCGCATTCTCGGCATTGTTGCGTACTGTGGAGGTCAGCTCCTCCATGCTCGAAGCGGTTTCTTCGAGGCTGGATGCCTGCTGCTCGGTACGCGCCGACAGATTGGCGTTGCCCGCGGAGATTTCGCTGGCGGCGGTATCCACTTCGCTGCCAATCCGCGTCAGGCGTTCGATCACGTCGGCCAGGCGTTCGAGTGTGGTGTTGATGTCGTCACGCACCCGCCCGAAGGCGCCCTGGTATTCCTTTTCGATGCGCACATCGAGCTGCCCCGAAGACATACGACTCATGACGTCGCCGATGGTATCGAACACGTCCGAGAGTTCATCCAGCAAGGCATTGAAACCCTGCCCGAGCTGGCGGAAGAAGCCCTGCTTGCCTTCTAGCACGATGCGCAGCCCAAGGTCGCCACGGCGTGCGGCCTCGACCAGAGTATCGATCTCCCGCTCCACCGCCACCTCCTGGGTGCGATCGAGCCATTCCACGGTAGTGCCTAGCCGGATACCGTCCTCGTCAATTACCGGGGTGGCAGTGATGCGCATGTGCCGTCCTGCCACCTCGATGTCTGCCACGTGAGTATCCTTGAGAGTGGCGAGCAGCTGGCGCTGATGCGCCGGGTTCTTGTGGAACAGATCGATGCTGGCACCGACGAGATTCCTGGCATCGAACTGTGGCAGCTCGCGTCGCAGATCGTCTTCGATGCCTTCGAACAATGCTCGTGCATTGCGATTGAGATAGATGATGCGACCGTCATTGTCGGCCAGCATGACGTTGCTGCTCGCATTGTCCAGCGAAGTGCGGATACGCTGGTTCTCGGCCGCTATGCGCCGCTCCTGCTCCAGCCGACGCCGCTCTTCCTCGGCCTCGGCCAATTCGACGGTTCGATCGTGCCACTGGGTGACACGTCCCTGATAATTGCCGTCCTCGTCGTACACTGGACTGGCCACCAGGCGCATCTGGCGCTCGGCGATCTCACCTTCGATCACCCGTTCATTTTCGAGCTTGGCCGTATAGGCCCGCTTGAACTCGCCCTGCTGGAAGTAGCGCGACAACGGCTGCCCAATCAGCTTGTCGACATCGAAGTCCGGTGCCGTCTTGCGCCAGGCCGGCGCCATCTCGCGGAACAGGGCCTCGGCAGCCTTGTTGAAATAGATCAGGGCGTTCTCTTCGTTGGACACAGTGACCGGCACAGAGACATTGTCCAACGCACGACGGATACGCAGGTTGGCTGCAGCACTCTCCGCCTCACGATCGATCCGCTTCTTGAGTTCGCTCTGCATGCGCGACAGAGCACGCAACAGGTCGCCGATTTCATCGTCGGAATGTGCCTCAAGCCGCTGCTCCAGGTCGCCGTCGGCGATACGTAACGCAGATTCCACCGCCTTCGATATTCCCGAGCGTACATTGCGCAACACCACGAATCCGATGAAACCCGTGCCCAGGGAGGCTGCCAGTAACAGGCCGACGGTCGACCACAAGGCACGGTCGGCCTCTACCAGCATCTGGTGTTCCATTTCGCGCGCCTGCTTCTCTACCCCCTTGGCTAGAGCATCGAGCGCATTCAGTACCCGCGTCGAGGCCGTGCTCCATTCCTCTGGCGAGATGGCGAAAGCACCGTAGTCGGAGGCCTCGAAGGCCTTTTGCCGCATTGCCTCCACGGCCTTGCCATCCGCGCCCTCCACTGCCGCCTGATAGGCCTCGATCACCTCGGGCTCTGCCATCTCGAGCAAGCGGGAGGACAGCTCCTTGCGCTGCCCCATGATGCGGCTGAAGGTGACGAAATCACGCCCCATGAATTGATCGTTGGCGAAGGCGCGTTGCAACAGGGCCTGCTCACGACGGCCCAGCCACTTCAAGCGCTCGAGCAGGGAAAACACCTCGGACTGGACAGCTACCCCCTTGTCCGGGCTTTCCCAGGGAACGATGCCCAACAGATCGAGCAATGCACGCTCGGCCGGTTCGAACAGGTGCCGGACCTTGTAGGCCCGGGTCCTGGCCGCCATGACCCGGGGGCGAATGTCGAACGCCGCCGCCAGGCTCTCCTCGATGGCAGCAATACGCCGCTCCAGGCGGAGAGAGTCCGGGACGCCGAGGGCATCGAGCGCGGCCTGGTATTCGGCCAGCGCACGGTCCGTATCGGCCACCGCTTCGGTCAAGGCGCTCTTACCCTGTTTTCCACGGCTATCGAGAAAGGCATTGCTCACCTGTTCCTCAGTCTGCAAGGCATTCAACAACCTGGCATCCGCCTCCGCCAGAACCAGTAACTTTTCCATGTACCCGGCACGTTGCGCCTCATCGATCGAGTCGAGCACCAGCTGTATGGCAACCAGGGTCATCACCAGCACCGGCAACCCCACCATCAGCAGCAATTTGCTTCCCAGTTTCATTTTCGACATCAGTCTTTTCATCTGCTGTCCTTGTTGTCGATTGATATTTATGCCCACTCGAAATCAGGCAGCATTTTCCTCGCCGCCGGCCGTCCCTCCGGCAAGCGATTCAAGGTCCAGCAGCATTACCATGTCGTCGCCGGCACTGGCGAGGCCACAGATATGCTCGGTAGGCACTGCGGCGCCGAACTCGGGGGTCTGGCTGATCTGCTCGTCCTGCACCACCAGCACATCGGATACTGCATCGACCACCAGGCCCATCGAACGTTGTTCCTCACCTTCACCGACGCGTACTACGATCACCACCGTCTCCTTGGTGTATTCGCGCACCGGCATGCCGAAGCGCAAGCGCAGGTCATAGACCGGGACGATGTTGCCGCGCAGGTTGATAACCCCCTTCAGGTACGCTGGGGTGTTGGGTACTCGGGTGGCCGGCTCCCAGCCGCGGATCTCCTGCACCCGAAGGATGCTCACCGCATATTGTTCGCCGGCCAGCATGAAGCTCAGATATTGGCTGCCCTGGGCATCATCTTCGTGGTCCTGCCCCAACAGGCTGAGATGGACTTCGTCACTCATGGGTTCTCCTATGCGGTCATGGCCACGGTTTCGGGCATGCCGGACAGTTCATTGGCAAGGCGCATCACACCGGGGATGTCGAGTATCAGGGCCACCGAGCCGTCACCGAGGATGGTGGCTCCCGACAGGCCCTCGACCCGGCCGTAATTGGCCTCTAGCGACTTGATCACCACCTGTTGCTGGCCCAGCAGGTCGTCCACGAACAAACCACACTTGCGCCCGCCGGCCTCGACCACCACCACGATGCCGTCCTCTATGCGGGTCGCGCGTGCATCGGGGATGCCGAAAATCTCGTGCATGCGTACGATGGGCAGGTACTCGTCACGCAGGCGGAAGGTCTCGCCCTTGCCTGCCACGTGGCGCACCATGTGCGGACGCACCTGGATGGATTCGATGATGGAAACCAGCGGCACGATGTAGGTCTCGTTGCCGATGCAGATACTCTGGCCGTCGAGGATGGCCAATGTCAGGGGCAGGCGGATGGTAATGGTACTGCCCTTGCCCTGCTCGGAATCGATCTCGATGGCACCGCCCAGTTCGTTGATGTTGCGTCGCACTACGTCCATGCCGACGCCGCGCCCGGACACGTCGCTGACCTGCTCGGCCGTGGAAAAGCCCGGCTGGAAGATGAGCTCGAAGATCTGCTTGTCACTAAGATTGTCCTCGGGGCGCACCAGACCGCGCTCAATGCCCTTCTGCAGGATCTTGTCGCGCGCCAGCCCCCTGCCGTCGTCGCGTATCTCGATGACAATGTTGCCGCCCCGGTGCTCGGCCGACAGGTGTACCACGCCGGTCTCGGGCTTGCCGGCGGCCACGCGTTCTTCCGGAGGCTCGATGCCATGGTCCACGCTGTTGCGCACCAGATGCACCAGCGGGTCGCCGATCTTCTCGATCACCGTCTTGTCCACCTCGGTGCTCTCTCCACTCATGCGCAGCTCGATCTTCTTGCCAAGCTTTTGGCTGAGGTCGTGTACTAGGCGGGGGAAACGACTGAAGGTGAAGCTGATCGGCAACATGCGGATCTGCATCACGCTCTCTTGTAGCTCGCGGGTATGTCGCTCCAGTTGCGCCAAGCCCTCGCGCAAGCGTCCCAGCTTATCCATGCTGAAGTCCTCGCCCAACATGCCGAGCATGGACTGGGTGATGACCAGCTCGCCCACCATATTGATCAGCGAATCGATCTTGCCTGTATCGACGCGGATGGAACTGGATCCGCCCGCGCCTTTCTTGGCAGCGCCCGTAGCGCGCCGGTCACCGCCCTGACGTCGGTCAGGATTCTGGCGCCGATCAGGGTTCTGGCGCCGCTCCACCGGGGGGGCGGCGACCTTGAGTTCGGGCTTCTTCTGTTCCGGCACCGGGGTACTCGCCCCCTCGGCAGGGGCCGCCTGCACCGTTTCTGCGCCTTCGGGGAGTATCGGCACCACGGCGAAATCGCAGTCGTCCTCTACCCACTCGAATATCTCGTCGATCTGCGCCTTGTCCACCGGAGCGTCAAGTCGCAATTCCCAGGACAGGTAGCTGTCCTCGGGTTCGAACTCGCTCATCGGCGGCAGGTCGGAGATGTCGCAAACCACCTCCAGCTCGCCCAGATCGGCGATTTCGCGGATGATGCGCAAGGGGTCGTTTCCAGTGCGCAGCAAGTGCTGGTGTGGACGGAATACGATGCGCCAACCGACAGGCTGCACCTCGGCAGCTGGCACTTCAGGGGCTTTCTCTGTCGCCGGAGTCGTCGGTTCGACCTCATCACTGCCGCTGAGCACCCGCTCGAGCTCGGCACGCTGTTCGGCAATGCGCGCCTCGTCAGGGTCGACCCCTTCCTGGGCGGCGGTGAGCATCTCGCGCAGCACATCCACCGAGGCCAGGAGCACGTTGACGGCATCGGCGGTAACGGGACGTCGGCCGTCGCGCATCTCGTCGAGCAACGTCTCCATCACATGCGTGAACTCGGAGATATTGTGGAACCCGAAGGTGCCGCTGCCTCCCTTGATGGAGTGCGCGGCGCGGAAGATGCTGTTGATCTCCTCGGGATCGGCTTCACCCGGGTCCATGTTCAGCAGACCGTTCTCCATCACGTCCAGGCCTTCGAAGCTCTCTTCGAAGAACACCTGGTGAAACTGCGCCATATCGATGCTCATGCCCTCTCCCGTCTCGCGGTTGCGTTGCGCGCCGTATCAACCGATGACCTTGGCCACCGTCTTGAGCAACTGATCGGGATTGAAGGGCTTGACGATCCAGCCGGTCGCTCCCGCGGCCTTGCCCTGTTGCTTCTTGTCCGCACCAGACTCGGTGGTCAGCATCAGCAAGGGGGTAAACTTGTAGCTGGGCAGGTTGCGCAATTCGCGGATCAAGGTGATCCCGTCCATATTGGGCATGTTGACGTCGGTGATCACCAGGTTCACCGAGCGCGTCTTGGCGATGTTCAATGCCTCGACGCCGTCGGCGGCCTCGATAACCTCGTAACCCGCTCCCTTGAGCGTAAAGGACACCATCTGACGCATGGAGGCGGAATCATCGACGGCTAGAATGCTTGCGGCCATGGCTGTAACTCCCTGGTTGGCATATGCCGGACCCCCGTCTTTAGCGGAGCGGGGATCGCGGACGTTCTGGATTCACGGGGGCTATCGGCATGGCGGCGACATCCTTTAGCCTGGATACCGCCCAAACGAAAAAACCCCGAAGCGCCGGGGCGCTCCGGGGTCTGCGGCGATCGCAGCTTGTGGCGCGACTACGTCACACGCAACCCGTCGGCTTGGGGAGACCGCCATACTTGGTGATCGGCTTCATCGGGCCGGTCTTCCACATCTGGAACAGCTCCTTCTTATCGGTATTGATGTACTTGGCGAACTTCCGGATGGGCGGCACCACGTTCTCTTCCTCAAAGTATTCCCGCGCCTTGAGGATCTGCCCCCACTTGACGTCGTCGAGTTCGACGCCATCGGCTTCGGCCATGGCACGCCCGATCTCCGGGGTCCATTGATTCATGTCGATCAGATAGCCGTCGCCATCACGTTCCGGCAGTTCCACACTCATTGCTCACTCCTGACTTACTTGTCTTCTATTGGATTGTATTGGATTGGTTCACCGGCATCATAGCGCTTCCGGACATCAAAACCAAGTAAAATAGTCGGGTATAAAGCGCACACAAAAAAACGGGCCGGCTTTGCCGACCCGTCACATACTGGAGCTGGTGACAGGAATCGAACCCGCGACCGGCTGATTACAAATCAGCTGCTCTACCTACTGAGCTACACCAGCATTCCGACAGATTGTAGGCGGCCCCAGCCAGGCTTGGCAATCGGACACTTTGCGGGGTTTGGCGCACTCTCAGGGACAATCCACCCGGCGCAACTGCCCTGCCGCCAGACGGTCTAGCAAACGCACATTGGCGGGAATGTCCAGACCCTTGACCAGCACGACATGACCCAGGACCACACGCTCGCGGCGCTGCAGGCGGACCGCAAAGCCCATCTTCTCGATCTGCCGCTTGCGTCGCATGGCATTCTCCTTCTTGCTGAACATGCCGAGCGAAATGGCATTGCGCAACGGCCCCGAGGCAAACAGCCAGGAATCGCGCACGCCCTTGGCCTTGAGACGCTCGACTGTTTGCCGGGCGGCCTCCCGGTTCGCCGCGGGCGGCACCAGGACATAGAAACCCGCCGGAACACGAACCTGGGAGCGATCGATCTTTACCCGCTGGATTCCGGTAGGCAGCCGCAACTGCTCGGCCTCGATCGCCTGCTCGAACGGCCCCAGCTCCCAGCAGGCCTGAGGTGCGCCGCTCTGAGTGTCCCCGGCATCGGTGGCGGCCCCCTTCACCTCAGCCTCGTCGGCCGCCGCCTTCACACCCTGGACGCGCATCACGACGTTGGTCGCAAGCGAAGAGGCAGGCAGTTCGTCCGAGACGTCTGGCTCGGACTCCGCCCCATTGTCAGCCAGCAAACCATTCCTGGCGGTACCCGACGGCACTGGATCAACCGCCTGCCCCGCCGTCTCCATTGCCGGTAAATTGGTTTTCTCGCGCTTCGTCGGTGGATCATGTGAAGCGACGGCTTCGCTCGGCACGGAACGTTCTTCCACCAGTAGCTGCAGATCCCCGATGTCGGGCTCGGGGAGGCGCGCCAGCAGCTCATCGCCCTGACGTTCCACCCCCAGCCACAAGGCCGCCATGACGTTCGCGGTCAGCAACAGGGCGATCAGCCAGCGCATGTCTCTCCCCTTTCGGCCAGCACTGCCAGCCCCTGCAAGACCATGTGTTCCATCATTTCCCACCTACACCGCAAATGCGAGGTGATCTTCGGTGCCATGCCCCCCCCCAGCACCACACGCCCGCCAGCCGCCAAGCAAACGAACAGCCGCTCGATGAGCGCGACCTGCGCCTGGATAGCCCCACAATGTATGGCATCCGCGGTGCCCACGGGGAGCGCATCGCCAGCACAATCGATCGGCGCTTCGCGCAGGCGAATGGCGGTCCCTGCCAACAGGGCGGAACGCATCATGTCCAGCCCGGGCAGGATGTAGCCTCCCTGGTGTACTCCCTCGCTGTCCAGCAGATCGATGGTAGTGGCCGTCCCGGCATCGACTACCACGGCCGGATACCAACCGCGGGCACGGCAGGCCAGCAGCCCCAGCCAGCGGTCCACCCCGAGCTGCGCCGGGTGATAACGGGTCTCCAGCAACCGCGCATGATCCGGCACCCGCACTTCGACGACCGGGATACCGGCCTCGCGCAACGGATCGAGCAGGCTGGCCGTACGAGCGGCATCGGCAACACTGGCGACCCAGACCTCGCCGGGCGAGCCAGGCAAGTTGTCGAGCAGTCCGGCACCCTTGGACAGGGTGCCCAGCATCTCCAACCCCTTGTCCATCCAGGCGCGGGCCACGGTGCTGTTACCGATATCGACCAGCAAGCGGCTCATCACCTTGCCTCCCCACGCAGGCTCAACTCGCCACCGTGAAAGACCCGTTCGCCTTCGTCTGTTTGCAATCGCACCCCACCATTCGCGCTGAGACCAAGCAGTAGGCCCCTCCACTCTCCGGCCCCGCTGGAAAGCCGGACCGGCTGGCCGCGATACAGGTCGAAGGCCTCCCAGCGCGGCAGAAAGGGGCGAAGCCCCGCCTGGGCGTATTCCGAACACCCTACCAGCAGGGCATCGATGAGTTCGCCCGCCAGACGATTGCGCGAGGGCGACAGCCCCGCCATGCGCAGATCACCCGCCGGCTGGTCGATCCAGTCGGGCAGGGTGTTGCCCAGGTCGAGATTGAGGCCGATACCGATGATGGCGTGCACCGGCCCGGCCGTTTCACCGATCGCCTCGACCAGCAGGCCGGCCAGCTTGTGTCCGCGCCAGTGCAGGTCGTTGGGCCACTTCAGCCCATGATCATGCAGGCCATGACGCGCCAGGAGTTCGGCCAGCACCACGCCCATGGCGATGCTGAGACCCGAGAGCTGTTGCATCGGCAGATCGAAGCTATACAGCAACGAGAGGTAGAGATTCCGTCCATAGGGAGAGTGCCACCGCCGTCCACGCCGCCCTCGCCCGGCCGTCTGATATTCGGCAAGCCAGGCTGCCGGTTGCAGTTCACCGGCCCGCAGGCCCTCGGCAGCCAGTGCATTGGTCGATGTCGTCTCGTCGTACAGGTGCAGTCCGCGCAGGCGGGCACGGGCGACAGGCCCCATGGCCTCGACGATGGCCTTCTCCTCGAGCAGCTCGAGCGGACGCGCCAGCCGGTAGCCCTTGCCGGTGACCGCCTGGACCTCCAGGCCGGTGCGCTCGCGCAAGGCCTGCAGACGTTTCCACACCGCGGCGCGGCTGCACCCGAGTTCGCGTGCCAGGGCCTCGCCGGAATGGAAACGCCCATCTGCCAGCAGCGGCAAGATACCGTCCTGCATATGGCTAGGCCCCGCGCACCGAGGCCAGCCAGCGGTCGCGCCGGCGACGTACCCGCTCGTCCAGGTGCCGGTCGGCCAACCAATACAGATCGACGGTATCCCGTGGTGCCGCGAGCACCGGCAGGCTCACCTCGCGCAACAGGTCGCGACGGAACAGGGTGAGTTTGGCCTCATCTTCCAGGGCGTGCCGCCGCAACAGCTCATCGATGTTGGAGAGCGTACAGCGTTCACCGTCGATGGCCACCAGCAGGTCGCCCGGAGTGACGCCCGCGCGTGCCGCAGCACCTCCCGCAAAGACCTGCTCGACGCGCACCCAGCCGTCACGTTCACGCAGGCGCGCACCAAGCGCAGCCCGGCCGTGGGCCTCCTTCGCAGGCTGCTCGACGTATCCTCCGGTATCGTCCAGCGAGGCCGCGGGCCTCAGCTGCAGGCCGACGCCGACATCGGAGAACCACTCGGCCAGCGGCAGCTCCTCGGTCCCGTATATGTAGCGCGTGAAATAATCCTCCACGGACTCCCCCAGCAACGTCTCGATCTCCCGCTCGATGAAACGCTCGGGCAGGCCGCGCCCGGGGCGGCCGTATTCTTGCCATAACCGGCGCATCAGATCGTCCAGACTCAGCTGATCGTCACTGCGAACGCGCAACAGACGGTCCAGCCCGAAGGCCACCAGGGCGCCCTTGTTGTAATAACTGACGATGGCGTTAGGGGCATTCTCGTCCTGCTTGTAGAAGCGAGTCCAGGCATCGAAACTGGATTCGGCCACCGACTGGCGATGCCGGCCCGCGTTACGGTAATAGCGCGTGATCGAGGGCGCGAGCATGTCCAGATAGGCGTCGCGGTCGATCACCCCGGCCCGCGCGAGCGCCAGTTCGTCGTAATACGAGGTGATGCCCTCGAAGGCCCAGAGCAGCTCGCTGTGCACCTCGCGAGAGAGATCCGCCTCGGCGAACAACGCCGGCCGAATGCGCTTCACGTTCCACAGGTGGAAATACTCGTGACTGCACAGGGCCAGGTACTGACGATAGCCCTTGTCGATGGCCTCGCCCGTTCCAGGCCAGGGCAGATCCGACCGTTTGCAGATCAGGCTGGTCGAGTCACGGTGCTCCAACCCACCATAACCGTCACGAGTGGCAAGCGTCTGGAACTGGTAGCGCTGTATCGGCAATTCACCGAACATCGCCGCGTGCTCGGCACAGATCGGCGCCACATCAGCCGCAATACGCCGAATATCCGCCCCCTGCGCGTCCACGAAAACCATCTCATGAGGTACTGCCTCGACCTCGAAGGCGACGCGTTCAAAGCGGCCGATCTCGACCGGATGATCGATCAATTGCGCGTAGTTCTCGGCACGATAGCGACCGAAGCCCCGTGCGTCGGTGCCTACTGCGGGCAGGGTCGTTGCCACCGCCCAATCCTCTGCCCCTGGCCACTCGGGAGCGATCAGCTCGAGTGAGATCTCCTGGTCCTCAGCTCCCTCGACACGCAGAAACAGGCTGGTACCGTTGAAATAGGCCCGCGTGTCATCGAAATAGGCGGCGCGTACCGACAGATCCAGCGCATAGACCCGGTAACACAGCGAAAACTCGCCATTGACACCCTCGATGCGCCAGCGCTGTTTGTCCAGCTTGCGCGGGGCAGGCCCTTCGTCGAGGCGCTGCATGTCCATCAGGTTGCGCGCAAAATCGCGGATCATGTAACTGCCCGGGATCCAGGCCGGCAGGGCCAGGTGGAGATGGCTTTCCGCCACACCCGATACCCTGAATTCGACGACGAACTCGTGGGTTCCCGGATCGTCGAGTGTTACGCGGTAGGTGATATTCAATCCTGCTCTCCCCCTTTCGACGGCGCTGCCGGACGAGCCAGCAGCCCAGTTTGTGAAATGAACACATGGTAAGACAGACCGTCGCCCATGGGTAAATACACCGCCGACCCATAAACGGCATCGAACAGGGGTAGCCAGTGTAGAGTCGGTTCCGTCAGGGCCCAAAGATCGATCGATGCCTCTGGCACCAGCGCATACACCGAAGGCGCCCGCCGGCGTGCCTGGTCGGCTCGAGAGTAGCGTCCCGACAGACGCTCCAGCCGGTACATGGCATCCAGGCCGAGCAGGTTTGCCCAAGATTGCCATTTGATCACCCGAGCGTCGACCTGCCACTGATCACCTTCCAGGAGCAGGCGGCGCTGTCGACCGTCGGGGGTGGTCAGTACCGCGAGAAAACGCTCCGACCCGAGTTGCCGAAAGCGAATGTCCGCCACCGCCTGCTCATGACTCAGTCGCGAGAAGGTCCACAAATTGCTCCCGATTAACAGAAACAGCAGCAATGGCAACCCAAGCAGGCCGCTCAAGAGCCATCGCCCAATGAGTTTCACTCGCTTCACGTGTCCTCGTGCCCCGGCTTAAGCGGAAGAGAGCCGCAAAGAA
>CP037918.1:2382500-2745378 GCA_019356535.1 Chromatiaceae bacterium
GCCGGCCACGGGTGGGCAACTAAAGAGCCCCGCCGTCATTACCTCCCCTGCGACAAAGACACGGGAGATCGTGCATCGCATCCGACGTGGCGAGACCCTGGCCGGCATCTTCAAGCGACTCGGAATCCCCGCAGCCACACTGCAACGCGTCCTCGACCAAGACCGGCACAAGGCCCGGGCACTGGCCAGGATCCGTCCTGGCCAGCGACTCCGACTGCTGGTGACCCACCGCGCCGGGCGGCTGTTGCGCCTCACCCTGGATGGCGGCGATGAACCGCTGGTGGTGACACTGGATTCCAGTATCGAGACGACCGCGGAAGCAGCTCCGGCGCCGACTGTTCCGGTCACGCCACCTCGCCCCTCCCCCCTGGCTCCCGCTGCCGTGGCGCAGAAAAACGAGGACACGGCCGAGATCTCCGACGACAAGATCGTGGAAGCCGCCGAGACAGCAGCCCCGACCACCCTCGAGCACGGCAGCCCGCACGAAATCGTACACAGAGTGCGCCGTGGCGAGACCCTGGCGGCCATCTTCAAGAGATACGGTCTGGGCCCCTCAGTGGTCCACCAGGTATTGCACTCGGGCAAGCCGGCCAAGGCGCTGTCGCGCATCCGCCCGGGACAGGAACTGCGTTTCGAGCTGGGCCCCGACGGCCGATTGCAGCGCCTGACCTTCACGCGCAGCCCGATAGAGCGCCTCCTGGTGGCACAGACTGACACGGGGTATCGGGCCCGACTCGACAAGAAAAAGGTGGAGCACCGGATCGCCACGGTCGCGGGCACCATCCATTCCTCGCTGTTCGTGGACGGCCAGAAGGCCGGTTTGACCGACCGCCAGATCATGGAACTGGCCGAGATCTTCGGATGGGACATCGACTTCGCCCTCGAGATCCGCGCCGGCGATCAGTTCCGCGTGGTCTTCGATGAACAACTGGTGGACGGCGAGAAATACGCCAACGGCCCCATCCTGGCCGCCGAATTCGTCAACCGCGGCAAGACCTATACCGCCTTCCGCTTCGAACACGATGGCGAGGTGGGGTATTACGATGCCGAGGGCCACAGCAAGCGGCGCGCCTTCATCCGCACCCCCATCCGCTTCGCCCGCATCAGCTCGCGTTTCACCCGCAAGCGCTGGCACCCGGTGCTCAAGAAGTGGCGTTCGCACAAGGGCGTTGACTACGCGGCCCCCAAGGGGACACCGGTCAAGGCCACAGGTGATGGCAAGGTGGTGTTTCGCGGCTGGAAAGGCGGCTATGGCCGGGTGGTGGTGATCCAGCACGGACGCAAGTACCAGACCGTCTATGCCCACATGTCGCGTTTCCGCCGCAGCGTACGCACCGGCAGTACTGTCCGCCAAGGCCAGGTCATCGGCTATGTCGGACAAAGCGGCCTGGCCACCGGCCCGCACCTGCACTACGAGTTCCGGGTAAACGGCCAGCACCGCAACCCGCTCACCGTGAAGCTGCCCCGTTCGCTGTCGCTGCCGCGGCACCAGTTGGCGACCTTCAAGCGGCAGACCGCCCCCCTGGCGCAACAACTGGCCTCACTGCGCGCCAAGAGCATGGTGGCCAAGAACAGCCTCTGAGATGCCAACCACCGCAATCCATGTCGGCCTGATGTCGGGAACCAGCATGGATGGCATCGATGCGGTGGCTGCAACCTTTGCGGATGGTAGCGTCGAACTCCTGCGCAACCACCACCACCCCTGGCCCTCAAGGCTGCGTGAACGCCTGCGGGAGGTCGCCGCCCAAGTGCCCTTGAGTGCCGGCGAACTCGCCGAACTGGACAGTGCCGCTGGCGAAGTGCTGGCCGAGGCCGCCCTGGTCGTACTCGACGGGCTGGAAGGCGAGATCCAGGCCATCGGCAGCCATGGGCAGACCCTAGCCCACCGCCCCAGCGGCAGACCGCCCTCAACCTTGCAGATCGGCAATCCCGCCATCATTGCCGAGCGCACCGGCATCACCACGGTGGCCGACTTCCGACGCCGCGATCTGGCCGCCGGCGGCCAGGGCGCCCCTCTGGTTCCTGCCTTCCACGAGGCCCTGTTCCGCAAGGCGGATCGTCATCGCGTCGTCCTCAACATCGGCGGCATCGCGAACGTCACCTGCCTGCCGAGCAACCCGAACGAGAGCGTTACCGGTTTCGACACCGGCCCCGGCAACTGCCTGATGGATGCCTGGATCCGGCAACAGACGGGACAGGCAATGGACGAAAACGGACACTTCGCTGCCAAGGGAAAAGTCAGCCCGGCCCTGCTCGAGCGCCTGCTGGCCGACGACTACTTCCGCCAACCTCCCCCCAAGAGCACGGGGACCGATCATTTCTCGCTCGACTGGCTCAATGCCCGGCTGCCTGCGGAGCCCATCGCCGCCGCAGACGTCCAGGCCACCCTGCTGGAACTGACCGCCCGCAGTATCGCCGCCACCATCGACAACCGTACCGAGCAGGTCCTGGTCTGCGGTGGGGGCGTTCACAACCCTGTGCTGATGCGACGCCTGGACGAGCTGCTGCCCTGTCCCGTGGTCTCCACCGCCGTGGAGGGACTGGCCCCCGACTGGGTGGAGGCAGCGGCCTTTGCCTGGCTGGCCCGCCAGGCCCTGGCCGGACAAGCCGGCAACCTGCCAGCAGTCACCGGCGCGGCCGGTCCGCGCATCCTCGGCGCCATCTACCCGGCCTGAAAAACGAAAAAGCCTCCACCGGCTGCACCGGTGGAGGCTCCTGGCCTGTCGGCGAGACCCCGTCAGACCGAGAAGGAGGAACCGCAGCCGCAGGTGGTAGTAGCGTTGGGATTGCGGATCACGAACTGCGCGCCCTGCAAGCCCTCGGTGTAGTCCACCTCGGCTCCCATCAGGTACTGGACGCTCATCGGGTCGATGAGCAGCTTGACGCCATCGGTCTCGACCACTTCGTCGCCTTCATTGATGTTCTCGTCGAAGGTGAAACCGTACTGAAAGCCCGAACAACCGCCGCCTTGCACATAGATGCGCAACATCAGGTCGGGGTTGCCTTCCTCGGCGATCAGGTCGGCCACCTTCTTTGCCGCCGCCGAGGTAAAGACCAGCGGGGCCTCGGATTGCTGTGCTGCTTCACTCATTTCGGTATTCCTGTCACTGACGTCCGCCGCCTGCCGACGAACTTCGGGTTAGCCGGAAGTATGCGTATTCCGAGCAATTTGGTCAAGTATTAGGCTTCAGCCGTGGCCGCTGCCTCGTCCTGCTCCCCGTCATAGCCCAGCCGGCGTGGCGCCTCTTGCGAGACACGCACCAGCTGACCGTTGACCTCGGCCCCCATGGCCATCTCCAGCAAGTGGTAATGAACGGTGCCGGTCACCTGCGCCTGCGAGGCCAGTTCGACGCGCTCACTGGCATGCACGTCGCCGACCACCGTGCCATTGAGGATCAGCACATCGACCCTCACGTCACCTTCGATAGCTCCCTGCTCACTGACTGTGATCGCGGACCCACCGCCTTCGACACCACTGACGTTGCCGATGATCCGCCCGTCGAGGTGCAGACCGCCTTCGAACTCCAGGTCACCGCGAATCACCGTCCCCCGACCGATGACAGTAGACACCTTGGGCGCCTTGAAACGTTTCTTTGCCATTCCGCTGCCTCCGCGAGCGTCCGCGACGCCCGTCTATACCTGCCACTTGATGCGCTTCTCAAACGGCTTGAACTTCTTGCCGTCCGGATAGCCCTGGATCACCAGCTCCCGCGGGATGAAACCCTCTGGCAGCTTCAGCTTTCCATCGAAACGCTGAAAATGCTTGAATCCCATCTTCAGCCCCTGGGCAATGCCAAGCCGCTTCTCGTCGAGCACCACCGCCTTGCCGTCGAGCAGCCCCGAAAGCCTGAGCTTCAACCGGCCGCTGACCCGTTCGCCCCCCTTGTCCCGCTTCGAGACCAGGAAGCTGAAGGCATATTCCCTGCTCTCGCCCTGCCGCACCAACTTGACCGCCGAGATCTCCAGCGCGGTGACCTTGCCCGAGATCAGGCTGTTGAGAACAGTCACCTGCTTGCGCAGTTTCGCCTGCTCTTCCTGCGCCACGCGCAGGGCCTCGCGCACCTCCTTGACGGCCGCACGGTCGATCTGGCTGGCGCGTTGGTAACGGGCCACCAGCTCACGCTGCTGGTCGCACTCCTCTCGCAGTTCGCCGATCCGCGCCTGCAACGCCTCGATCTTGGCCTCGGACGCATTGACAGGGTAACCGGCGTGCTGCTGTCCTTGGCGATAGGCCAGCCAGGCCACGCCCGCGAGCGCCACCACCCCGAGCAGCCAAGGCCAGAGCGGGCGCCGCTTGGCCTGCACGATCCGCGGTGTCTTGAACTGCCCCTTTGACATCCAGTATGCCCGCTTCTCACCCCTTTTCAGGGCGACAATGCCACTTGGCGCAGACCGGTATGCTCCTCCAGCCCAAACATCAGGTTCATGTTGTGCACCGCCTGCCCGGCGGCACCCTTGGTGAGGTTGTCGATCACCGACAGTACCACGACCACGTCACCGCCCTGAGGCCGGTGCACTGCGATGCGGCAGTGGTTCACGCCACGCACACTGCGCGTCTCGGGGTGTGAACCGGGTGGCATCACGTCCACGAAGGGCTCCCCGGCATAGCGGCGCTCGAACAGCGCCTGCAGATCGCCAGGCTCGCCAGACAGGCGGGCATAGAGAGTGGCATGGATGCCGCGGATCATGGGGACCAGATGCGGCACGAAGGTCAAACCCACTTCCTCGCCGGCGGCCCAGCCAAGGGTCTGGCGAATCTCGGGCAGGTGACGGTGGCCAGGCACCGCGTAGGCCTTGAAGCTCTCGCCCACCTCGCCCATCAGCATGGCGGCATTGGCCCCCCGGCCCGCACCGCTGACCCCGGACTTGCAGTCGGCCAACAAGCTGGTCTTGTCCACTACCCCGGCCTCGACCAGCGGCAACAGGCCGAGTGCCGCCGCCGTGGGATAACAGCCCGGGTTGGCCACCAGGCGCGCCTCGCGGATCCGCTCGCGGTGGATCTCGGGCAGACCATAGACCGCCTCGGCGAGCAGTTCGGGACAAGCATGCGGCATGCCGTACCACCGTTCCCAGACCGCCGGGTCCTGCAAACGAAAATCAGCGGCCAGGTCGATCACCTTCACCCCGGCATCGAGCAAGGCCGGGGCCATCTGCATGGCCGTACCATTGGGAGTAGCGAAGAACACCAGATCGCATTCCGCCAGCATGGCCGGGTCGGGCTCGCTGAACGCCAGATCCACGTGGCCACGCAGGCTCTCGTAGACCTCGCTCACCGGTCGGCCGGCCTCGGCGCGCGAAGTGATCGCTCGCAGTTCCACCTCGGGATGCATGGCAAGCAGGCGCAGCAACTCCACGCCCGTGTACCCCGTACCGCCGACAATGCCCACCTTGATCATCTGTCTCACACCGGATGTGTTTGCTAGAGAAGCCGCATTCTAACCCCAAATAGCAGTGGCGCGAGGCCAGTCACGATCGGTTAAGATGCCGCCTTCTCCACCATCCCGACGGACCATGCGACGTCATCTGCGCCGATCCACACGCAAGCTGCTCTCGCCCCGGGCATGGAAGGTACGCCTGGTGTTCTGGGCGGGCGCGGTGCTCATCGGCCTGGTCTGCGCCCTGCTGGCGCGCCTGGCCGAACACGCCAACGCCGCCTTCCTGAGCCTTGCCCACACCTGGCCACTGGCGCCGCTGGTAGTCACTCCGCTGGGCATGACCCTGATCGCCTGGCTGACGATCCGCTGGTTTCCGGGCTCCCAGGGCAGCGGCATCCCCCAGGCCATCGCCGCCCTGCACATCCCCGGCAAGTCGGCCGTCCTCTCGCTGCGCATCGCCATCGGCAAGCTGGTGCTGGTGCTCGCCGGGCTGCTGGCCGGTGGCTCCATCGGCCGTGAGGGCCCCTCGGTCCACATCGGCGCCTCGATCATGTTCAGTCTCGGCCGCTGGGTACGCTTTCCGCCACACTACATGGAGCGCGGGCTGATCCTGGCCGGTGGCGCAGCCGGCGTGGCTGCTGCCTTCAACACCCCACTGGCGGGCATCCTGTTCGCCATCGAAGAGATGAGCCGCAGCTTCGAACAACGCACCAGCGGCCTGGTGACCGTGGCGGTGGTGCTCGCTGGGGTGACCGCACTGGTGGTACTCGGGCCCTACCACTATTTCGGCAACATCCATACCGAGGCGGCCCCGCCGCTGGCGATCTGGAGCGCGGTACTGGTGTGCGGTATCGGCGGTGGTCTGCTCGGCGGCCTGTTCGGCGCCCTGCTGGTGACCGGCAGCCTGCGCCTGGCCCCCCTGGCCCGTCGTTATCCACTGCGCCTGGCCTTCGGTTTCGGCCTGCTGCTGGCCATCATTGCCTGGCTATCCGGTTACAGCGCCAGCGGCACCGGCTATGCCGAGGCCAAGGCCATCCTCGCGGGCACCGCCCCGCACGACCCCTGGTACAGCCTGAGTAAGTTCCTCGCCACCCTGGCCTCCTATCTCACCGGCATCCCCGGTGGCATCTTCGCCCCCTCGCTGGCCACCGGCGCGGGCGTAGGCGCCGACCTGGGGCACTGGCTGCCGGTCGCCCCACTGTCGATCATGGTACTGCTGGGGATGGTGGGCTATTTCTGCGGCGTGGTGCAGTCGCCCCTGACCGCTTTCGTGATCGTGATGGAGATGACCGCCGAGCGCGACTTGCTGCTGCCGCTGCTGGCCACCTCCTTCCTCGCCTACGGGGCCTCGCACCTGATCAACCCGCGCCCGCTGTATCACACGCTGGCCCAGGCCTTTATCGAAAAGGATCGCACCCAACGAACTTCCCGTCGCGATCTGCAGTCAAAAACAGCCAACGAGCCGCGATAAAGGGACCTTTGCCATGGATGCCGTGCACACCATCGCCCTGATGATGGGCGCCGCCTGGGCCTCGGGCATCAATCTGTATGCGACGGTGCTGGTGCTCGGCTGGATGGGCAGCACCGGGCAGTTGGTGCTGCCGCCCGGGCTGGAGGTGCTCACCGACCCCTCGGTGATGTTCGCTGCCGGCCTGATGTACTGTGTCGAATTCTTCGCCGACAAGGTGCCGGGTGTGGACACCGGCTGGGACGCCCTTCACACCTTCATCCGCATTCCCGCCGGCGCCATCATGGCCGCCGGTGCGGCCGAGGGCCTGGACATCGGCCCGGCGGCCGAACTGACCGCGCTGCTGCTGGGCGGGACGCTGTCGGCTACCAGCCACGCTACCAAGGCCGGCACCCGGGTGCTGATCAACACCTCACCGGAGCCGATCACCAACTGGGCCGCCTCGATCACCGAAGACCTGGTGGTCATCGGCGGGCTATGGGCCTCGCTCAACCACCCCTGGTGGTTCCTCGCCGGTCTGCTGCTGTTCCTGCTGGCGGCGGCCTGGCTGCTGCCCAGGATCTGGCGCGCGCTCAAGCGCATCAGCCGCACGGCGGGCCGCTGGTTCGGGCGCAGGGATAACCCGGCCCCGGTCGAGGGCTTCGAGGAACGGCGCCGCAACGTGCTGCGCGCACTCTACGAGGACAAGCGTGGCAAACCATGAACAGACGCAGCGTTCCGTTCCGGTCGACCTTCATACTGACGGCGCTGGCCACGCTGGCCTTCGCCATCTGGTGGGCGACCCGCCCCGCGCTCCTGCCGTCGCTGACCCTCAGTCTCACCGATGGCCGGCAGATGCACCTGGCGGACTTCCGAGGCCGCCCCCTGGTACTTGATTTCTGGTCGGTGGACTGCCCGATCTGCCTGGCCGACATGCCCGCACTGGCCGAGCTGCTGCCCGCGATCGAGGCCCGCGACGCCCGCCTGATCGGGGTGAACATCCCGCAGGACCCACCGCCGGCGATCATGGCGGCTGCCGCCACCCTGGCGCCACCCTGGCCGCTGGCACTGGACCCGCGCGGCGAACTGGCCGCCGCGGTCGGCGGCATCGTCGGCACACCGACCCTGATCATCCTGGACCGCGAGGGGCGAGTCCACCAGCGACTAATCGGCAAGCTGGACGCCGACGCCCTGCTGGCCGCACTCGACACACTGAACTGAGGAGACCGCCATGTGGCTGAAGGCCTGGCATCTGATCGGCATGGTGACCTGGTTTGCGGGGCTGTTCTACCTGCCCCGCCTGTTCGTCTACCACGCCATGAGCGAAGACGAGATATCGCGCGAACGTTTCAAGGTGATGGAACGCAAGCTCTACTACGGCATCACCACCCCCGGCGGCCTGTTCACCCTGTTCTTCGGCCTGTGGATGCTCTACGACTACGCCTGGGCGGCCTGGGGTGGCCAGCTCTGGCTGACGCTGAAGCTGATCCTGATCGGGCTGCTGATCGCCTACCACCTTTACTGCGGCAAGCTGGTGGCCGACTTCCGCGAAGACCGCAACCGCCGCTCGCACGTGTGGTTCCGCTGGTTCAACGAACTGCCGGTACTGATCCTGATCGGCGTGGTGCTGCTGGCGGTACTCAAGCCGGTCTGAAGACGAAAACCCCCGGCGCGAGAGCCGGGGTTTCGAGGACGGAAAAGCGCCCGCGGGTCAGGAACAGCCGCCCTGCGAGCCGCAGGTGCCGCAACCGCCCCCCGTGGGTTGCAGGTTGTTGAACACGAAGCGCGCTTCGGCACCTTCGCCCACGAAGTCGATCTCGACCCCACGGATGTGTTCCAGGGTGGCCGGATCGACGATCACCTTGACGCCCTCGTACTCGCGCACCCGGTCGTCGTCGTTGAGCTGGTCGGTGAAGGTCATGCCGAAACTCACGCCGCTGCAACCGCCGGGCGTGGCAAACACGCGGATGCCCTCGACATTGTCCTCGACCTGCCCCATCAGCTCGGCCATCTTGTCCTGCGCGGGCGGAGTCAGGGACAGTTCGGAATCAGTCAGTGCTGCAGCGCTCATCGCTATTACCTCGGGAAGCCAGTGGAAACCGGTCCCAATTGTAGCACCCCCGCCGAGCAGCAAAACCCGCAACGAGCCAAGGCAAAGCCATCGTCGTCACAGCCTGCGCCGCGCGCGCAGGCCATAGAGATGCCGCTCGGCATCCACCAGGTGCTGGCCCCAGTGCCGGCGGTAGCCGCTGCCCCAGCTGCGCAGGGTCGGCAGAGCAGTGTGTTCCTGGTCCAGTCGGTCCAGGCCGGCCTTCAACTCCCAGTAGATGTCGGCCAGGTCATCGGCCAGGCTACCGCTCTGCTCCTGCCAGTCGCGACCCACGTCGAACTCGGTCCAGTAGCTGTCGAGTTCGCCAAGCGCCTGGCGCAGACGGGAAAACAGGGCAAAACGGCAGTCCGGGTCGATGTCCGAGAGCAGGTCATCGGCCTCTCCGGGATCGTCCAGGGCCTCGATAGCGGCGTGCAGTCGCGGCAGCAGGCGCGCCAGCTTCGCCAGGAAAGCGACAGAGTCGGCCTCCGGCGCCTTGTCGAACTCCTCGACAAAGGCGCAGTACTCCCGCGCGATGCGGGTCAGGTGCCCGACGGATTCGACTGGAGACATGGTCCCTCCCCGGCCCGGCGTCCCGGCGCCATTTGACATTGCACTGCCTGAGTGTAGACCAGAATCCCCGCGCCACGGCAACGCCCGGCCGCCGGGCACGAGCGTCAGATCTCCATCATCTCGAAGTCTTCCTTGCCGGCCCCGCATTCCGGACATCGCCAGTTGATCGGCACATCTTCCCAACGGGTTCCAGGCGGAATGCCCTCGTCGGGCACCCCCTTGGCCTCGTCGTAGATATAGCCACAGATCACGCACATGTAGACTTTCATCGAGCTCTCCTCCCGTGCAGGTCATTCTGCCAGAAGCCGCGATCGACGATGTTGTAGCATGCGCGCATGGAAGAGCGTCCCATCGTGTTGTTCATCGGCGGCCACGACCCCAGCGGCGGCGCCGGCATCCAGGCCGACATCGAGACAGCCCAGGCGCTGGGCTGCCGCGCCACCAGCCTGATCACCTGCCTGACCACCCAGGACAGCACCAATGTGCGCGCCCTGCACATCCAGCCAGTCGAAGATCTGCTGGGGCAACTGGACTGCCTGCTCTCCGACATGCGCCCGCAGGCGATCAAGATCGGTCTGCTGGGCAGCGCCGAGGTGATCCCGCCGCTGGCCGAACGCCTGGCCACGCTGGCCGTATCCCTGGTGCTCGACCCGGTGCTGGCCGCCGGCGGCGGCCAGCGCCTGGCGGACGAGCGCCTGGTCGCGGCCATCCGCCGCCACCTGCTGCCGCTGACCACCCTGCTCACGCCCAACCGGGCCGAAGCCCGGCGACTGGCCATGACCGCCGAACCCGATACCGCGGCCCGCGAGCTGCTGGGCTTGGGGGCGGGAGCAGTCCTGCTCACCGGTGCCGACGAGGCACGTGGCGACCAGGTGATCAACCGCCTGTTCCAAGAGGCAGGCGAACAGGACTTCAACTGGCCGCTGCTGCCCCACACCTACCACGGCTCGGGCTGCACCCTGGCCGCGGCCTGTGCCTGCGGCCTGGCGCGGGGCGGTGATCTCGCCCCCGTGGTCGAACAGGCTCAGGCCTGGACCTGGCAGACACTTGCACACGCCGAACACCCCGGCGACGGCCAGTGGCTGCCGCGCCGCTTGCCGGAGACAGAGAAGTGAAGACGCTGCGCGGCTTCCCCTTCCAGGGGCTCTATGCCATCACCGATCACACCTTGTGCGGCGATCGCCTGACCGAACGGGTAGCCCAGGCCATCGCCGGCGGTGCGCGGGTGATCCAGTACCGTGACAAGACCCGGGATCACGCACGCCGGCGCGCCGAGGCCGAAGCCCTGCTGGCGCTGTGCCGCGCACACGGGGTGCCCCTGCTGATCAACGACGATGTCGCCCTGGCCACGACTATCGGCGCCGACGGGGTGCACATCGGCCGCGAGGACGGCGCCTTGGCCGACGCCCGCGCCGCCCTGGGGCCACAGGCCATCATCGGTGTCTCCTGCTACGATCGCTTCGACCTCGCCGAACAGGCGGTCGCGGCAGGCGCCGACTACGTCGCCTTCGGGCGCTTCTTCCCCTCGCGCAGCAAACCGCAGGCAGTACAGGCGCATCCCGAGCTGCTGCAGCGGGCGCGCCGCGAATTGCCCTGCCCCTTGGTTGCGATCGGGGGGATTACTGCGCAGAATGGCCGGTCATTGATCGAGGCCGGCGCCGACCTGCTGGCAGTGATCGCCGGGGTGTTCGGCCACCCCGATGTCACCGCCGCGGCACAGCGCATCGGCCAGTTGTTCCAGACCCATTCGGAGATCACCGCATGAGCGACGCCAGCCAGCGCTTCCAGCACGCCCAGCAACACATCCCTGGCGGGGTGAACTCCCCCGTACGCGCCTTCAAGGGGGTGGGCGGCGAGCCGGTGTTCATCGACCACGCCAGCGGCGCCTACATCTTCGACCCGGACGGTCGGCGCTACATCGACTACGTGGGGTCCTGGGGGCCGATGATCCTTGGCCACGCCCACCCCGAGGTGCTGGCGGCCGTCGAAGAGACTGCGCGCCGCGGCCTGTCCTTCGGTGCGCCGACCGAGATCGAGACGCGCATGGCCGACAAGGTGTGCGAGCTGGTGCCCTCGATCGACCTGGTGCGCATGGTGTCCTCGGGCACCGAGGCTACCATGTCGGCAATTCGCCTGGCGCGCGGCTTCACCGGGCGCGACCACATCGTCAAGTTCGAGGGCTGCTACCACGGGCATTCCGATTCGCTGCTGGTGAAGGCCGGTTCGGGCGCGCTCACCCTGGGCGAACCCTCCTCGCCCGGGGTGCCGGCGGCGCTGGCCGAACTGACCCTCACCCTGCGCTACAACGACGCCGAGCAGGTACGCCAAGTATTCGCCGAGATGGGCGAACGCATCGCCTGCATCATCGTCGAGCCGGTGGCCGGCAACATGAACTGCATCCCTCCGGTACCGGGTTTCCTGGAGACCCTGCGCGAGGTCTGCGACCAGTATGGCAGTGTGCTCATCTTCGACGAGGTGATGACCGGCTTCCGCGTGGCCCTCGGCGGCGCCCAGGGGCACTACGGCATCCGTCCCGACCTGACCACCCTGGGCAAGGTGCTCGGCGGCGGCATGCCGGTGGGCGCCTTCGGCGGACGCCGCGACATCATGGAGCACATCGCCCCGCTCGGCCCGGTCTATCAGGCTGGCACCCTGTCGGGCAACCCGGTGGCCATGGCTGCCGGGCTCCAGACCCTGGAACTGATCTCCACGCCCGGCTTCCACGAGGCCCTGGCCGGCAAGGTCGAACGTCTGACAGACGGCATCCTGGAGGCCGCGCGCGCGGCCGGGGTCGCGATGACCGCCAACCGCGTGGGCGGCATGTTCGGCCTGTTCTTCACCGAGGCCGACCAGGTCACCGACTTTGCCGGTGCCACTGCCTGCGACCAGGAGCGCTTCCGCCGCTTCTTCCACGGCATGCTCGAAGAAGGCGTGTACCTGGCGCCCTCGGCCTTCGAAGCCGGCTTCGTCTCCTCGGCGCACAGCGACGAGGACCTGCAGGCAACCATCGACGCGGCTGGCCGCGTGCTCTCCCGGCTGGCTTGATCGACTCGCTCGCCCCCCTGCTCGACTGGGTCGCCCGGCATCCCGAGTACGCCGGCTGGGTGATCTTCGGCATGGCCTTCGCCGAGTCGCTGGCCATCATCGGCATACTGGTGCCGGGGGTGGTGATCCTGTTCGGCGCGGGCACCCTGATCGGCTCGGGCGTGCTCGAATTCTGGCCGATGTTCGCCTGGGCGGTAGCTGGCGCGATACTCGGCGACGGCATCAGCTACGCCATCGGTCGCCATTTCGACTACCTGGCCGAGCGCTGGCGCTGGTTCCGACTGCACCCCGACCACCTCGAGCGGGCCCACCGCTTCTTTGTGCAATGGGGCGACGTAAGCGTCGTACTGGGCCGCTTCTTCGGCCCCATCCGCGCCCTGGTGCCCCTGGTCGCCGGCCTGATGGACATGCCGCCGAGGCGTTTCTACCTGGCCAATGTGCTCTCGGCCCTGGCTTGGGCCCCTGCCTACCTGCTGCCCGGCATGCTGGTGGGCGAGGCAGTGGATGAAGGCAACTGGACCCGGGTGGGCATCGCCGGCGCCGGCCTGGCCCTGGTGCTCGGCCTGCTGTTCCTGCTGCGCAAGCGTTTCACATGAGCACTACCCTCCTCGACTACCTGCGCCATGGCCTGCCGGAGGGCGGTAGCCGCTACCGTGGCCACGGTGTCGACGACCCGCTGAGCGAGGCCGGCTGGGCGCAGATGCGTACCACCACCGCCGCGCTCGGCGGCTGGCAGGCGGTCATCAGCTCTCCGCTGGCCCGCTGCGCAGCCTTTGCGCAATGGCTGGCCGAGGCACACGATCTGCCACTGCACATCGACGAGGACCTGCGCGAAGTGGGCTTCGGCGACTGGGAAGGGCGCACCCGCGCCGAACTACTGGCCGAACGCGCCGACGAGTACCACGCCTTCTACGCCGACCCGGTACACAATCGTCCCGCCGGCGCCGAACCACTGGCAGCCTTCGGCAGCCGGGTGGCCGCAGCCTTCGAGCGCATCGCCGCCCGCCACGCCGGACAACGGGTGCTGGTGGTCGCGCACGCCGGAGTGATCCGCGCGACCCTGGGCCACGTGCTCGCCGCCCCGCCCGCCAACTGGTATCGTGCCACGGTGGACAATGCCGCGATCAGCCGCTTCGCCCACGACGGCAAAGGCGCACGACTGGTCTGGCACAACTGGCGCCCACCGGAGGTTTCCTCGTGAACATGGTCCGCGTGCTGTTCAAACTGCTGCTCCTGCTCGCCGTGCTGTTCATGGGCATCGGCCTGCTCCTGCCCGACCGGGCGCGGGTGGAGCGCGAGATCCTCATCGACGCCCCGCCGGAACAGGTGTATCCCCTGATCGCCGACCTGCGCCAGTTCCAGCGTTGGTCGCCCTGGCGGCGGCACGGGGTGGGCACCCGCTTTCACTTCTCGGAACCGGCCAGCGGGCCGGGCGCCACCCTGAGCTGGGACAGCGGCGAAGAAGGCACGGCCGGCAGCATGACCATCGAAGAGACCCTGCCTCCGCGGCGCATCTTCATGCGCCTGCGCTTCAGTGAGGAACGCGAGGCGCAGATCGGCTTTTTGATCGATCCGATCGAGCCCGACCGCAGCCGGGTGCGCTGGCAGTTCGAGACGGCCTTCGGCCACGACATCTTCGGCCGCTACGTGGGCCTGATGCTCGACGGCATGCTGGGCCCGGACTACGAGGCCGGCCTGCGCGATCTCAAGCGCCTGGCCGAGGAGACGCACGACAATGACTGATAAACTGTACGAACACATCGATGCCCACACCACCCTGATCGACTGCCGCCTCTACCGCCCGCAACTGGCAGCCTGTTACCTGATCGCCGATGGCGATGAGCTGGCACTGATCGACTGCGGCACGCGGCACTCGGTGCCGCAGATCCTCGAGGCGATCGCCGCCACCGGGGCTCGCCCCGAGCAGGTGCGCTGGATCATCCCCACCCATGTGCACCTCGACCACGCCGGCGGTGCGGGCGTGCTCATGCAACACTGCCCGAACGCCACTCTGGTGACCCACCCGCGCGGGGTGCCGCACCTGGTCGATCCATCGAAACTGCAGGCCGGGGCCACCGCCGTGTATGGCGAAGCCGCCTTCGCGCGCGACTTCGGCGCACTCGAGCCCGTGCCCGAGGCACGCACCCTGGCCGCCACCGACGGTGAGCGCCTGGCGCTGGGCGGGCGTGAACTGCTGTTCGTGCACACCCCCGGCCATGCCAATCATCATGGCTGCATCCTGGACACGACCAGCGGCTATCTGTTCACCGGCGACACCTTCGGCCTGGGCTACCGCGAACTGGCGCAACCCTCGCCCTTCCTCGTCGCCACCACCACCCCGGTGGCTTTCGACCCCGATGCCTGGCTGAGCACCCTGGAGCGTCTGCTGGCGCTCGACCCGCAGGCCGTCTGCCTCACTCACTATGGCTGCTACCCCCATCCGGCGGCACTGGCGCCCATGCTGCGCGAGAGCATCGAGGCGCACCGGCGCATCGCCCTGGAGGAAGAACCCCGGGGCGAGGCAGGCCGTGACCAGCGCCTGCGCGAGGCCGTCGGCCAGCTGCTGGTGGAGACCGCCGAGGCGCATACCGGACTGTCGCGCGAGACGGTCCACGAAGTGCTCGCCGGCGACATCGCACTCAACGCCCAGGGACTGGCGATCTGGCTGGCGCGACGCGCAAAGCGACGTGCTTCTTCATAGACACGGGCCAATCCCTTCGTGGACATCACCACATGGATGCCGGGGAAAGTGCCCCGTATAATGGCCGACCTTCCAGGAATATCGCCATGTACCAAACCGACGACCTGCGTATCCAGAGCATCACCGAAGTCTCGCCGCCCTCGGTGATCCACGAGCTGTTTCCCATCACCGAGGACGCGGCGGCGACCGTGGCCGAATCGCGCCAGGCCATCCACCGCATCCTGCGCGGCGAGGACGACCGTCTGCTGGTGGTCATCGGTCCTTGCTCTGTGCATGACCCCGCTTCGGCGATCGACTATGCGCAACGCCTGAAGGCCGTGCGCGACCACCTGATCGATGATCTCGAGATCGTGATGCGCGTCTATTTCGAGAAGCCGCGCACCACCGTGGGCTGGAAGGGCCTGATCAACGACCCGCACCTGAACGAGACCTTCGATATCAACGAGGGCCTGCGCCGTGGGCGCAAGCTGCTGCTCGACATCAACAAGCTGGGACTGCCGGCGGGCACCGAGTTCCTCGACCTGATCAGCCCGCAGTACATCGCCGACCTGATCGCCTGGGGGGCGATCGGCGCTCGCACCACCGAGAGCCAGGGGCACCGCGAACTGGCCTCCGGCCTATCCTGTCCCATCGGCTTCAAGAACGGCACCGACGGCACGGTACGCATCGCCATCGACGCCATGCGCGCCGCCGCGCGCCCGCACGTCTTCATGTCGCTCACCAAGAAGGGACACTCGGCCATCTTCCGCACCACCGGCAACGAGGACACTCACATCATCCTGCGCGGCGGCCAGCGGCCCAACTACGACCAGGAATCGGTTGCCGATGCCGCCGAGAAGATGCGTCAGGCCGGGCTGCGCGCCAACCTGATGATCGATTTCAGCCATGCCAACAGCCGCAAGCAGCACGAGAAACAGATCGACGTGGCGCGCGACGTGGCCGGGCAGATCGCTCGCGGTAACCGTGACATCATGGGCGCGATGATCGAGAGCCACCTGGTCGCTGGCCGCCAGGATCTGGTCCCCGGCCGCAAGCTGACCTACGGCCAGAGCATCACCGATGCCTGCATCTCCTGGGAGGATTCGGTGCCGGTGCTCGAGCAGCTCGCCGAGGCCGTGCGCGCACGCCGCGAGGCCTGATTCCCGGCACTCAGCCGATCATGCGCGAGACCTTGAGTACCTCGGGGATGGCGCGGATACGGCGGAAGATGGCGGCCAGGTGCTTGCGGTCATGCACCGTGATGGCGAAACGCAGGCTGGTGCTCAGGCCGTCGCGCTCCTCGCTGCGCACTTCCTCGATGTTGGAGCCGGCCTCGGCGATGGCCGAGGCGACAGTTGCCAGCAGGCCGCGCTGGTTGCCGGCGTCCACGCGGATAGTGGTGGTGAACTCGCCCTCGACCTGATCGGCCCATTGCACATCGATCCAGCTCTGCCCCTGGCGGCGGAAGTCGCCCAGATTGGGGCAGTTCTGGTGGTGCACGACCATGCCGCGGCCCGGCGAGAAGATGGCCACCACCGGGTCACCGGGGACAGGGCCGCAGCACTTGCCGAAGCTCACAACCAGCCCCTCACTGCCCTTGATGACCAGTGAGCCGGCCGCTGCTTCGCCGCCCTCATCCTCGTGATCGCGCAGCACCAGAAGACGCGCCACCAGACGGGCCATGCGGTTGCCCAGGCCGATCTGCTGCAACAGCTCATCAAGATCGGGATGCCCCAACTCACCCAACGCCGCCTGCAATTCCTCCTCACCGATATCTTCCAGGCGTACGCTCAGCAGCTCCAGTTCACGCTCGAGCAGCCGTCGCCCGAGCTCTATAGCCTCGCGCTGCTCCAGGCGCTTCAGATAAGAACGGATGGTGGCACGCGCCTTGCCGGTGACCACGAAGTTCAGCCAGGCGGGATTAGGCCGGGCATCAGGCTTGGTGATGATCTCTACCGTCTGCCCGCTGCGCAACGGGGTGCGCAGCGGCGCGAGCTGGCGATCGACACGCGCAGCCACGCACTGGTTGCCGATGTCGGAATGCACCGCATAGGCGAAATCGATCACGGTGGCGCCACGCGGCAGCACGATGATCTTGCCACGCGGGGTGAACACGTAGACCTCGTCGGGGAACAGGTCGACCTTGACGTGCTCGAGAAACTCGATGGAGTTGCCCGAGCTCTTCTGCACCTCGAGCAGGCCACGCAACCATTCGGCGGCGGCGTCCGAACTGAGATTGCCGGCCGGCGCCCCCTTGTACTGCCAGTGTGCCGCGATACCCTGCTCGGCCACACGGTGCATGTCGCGGGTGCGAATCTGGATCTCGATAGGGATGCCCTGGGGGCCGAACAGCACGGTGTGCAGCGACTGGTAGCCGTTGGCCTTGGGGATGGCGATATAGTCCTTGAAGCGTCCTGGCATGGGGCGGTAGAGATTGTGCACCGCACCGAGCACGCGGTAGCAAGTGTCCACCGAATCGACCACGATGCGGAAGGCAAACACGTCCGCCAGGTCGTTGAGCGACTGTTTCTTGTCGCGCATCTTGCGGTAGATGCTGTAGACCCGCTTCTGCCGGCCACAGACTTCGCCTTTCAGGCCTTCCTGCTCGAGACGCGCCGTGATGACCTTCTGCACGTCCTCGACCAGCTCGCGGCGGTTGCCGGACAGACGCTTGAGCGCAGCACGCAGCACCCGGTCGCGCCATGGCCAGTAGGCCCCCATGCACAGGTCTTCCAGCTCGTGGCGGATGCTGTTGATGCCCAGACGGTTGGCGATAGGAACATAGATCTCGAGGGTCTCGCGCGCAATGCGCCGCGCCTTGGCCGGCTTCATCACCCCCAGGGTGCGCATGTTGTGCAGGCGGTCGGCCAGCTTGATGAGGATGACCCGGATGTCACGGGTCATGGCCAGCAGCATCTTGCGGAAATTCTCGGCCTGCGCCTCTGCGCGGGAGCGGAAATTGAGGTGCGTCAGCTTGCTCACCCCATCGACCAGCTCGGCCACGCCTTCGCCGAACTCTTCGGTCAGCCGCTCCTTGGAGACGCCGGTGTCCTCGATGACATCGTGCAACAGGGCGGCCATCAGGCACTCGTGATCCATGCGCATACGCGAGAGGATGCGCGCCACCGCAATGGGGTGATAGATGTAGGGTTCGCCGGAGAGGCGCTTCTGGCCCTCGTGGGCCTCGGCGCTGAACAGGTAGGCGCGATAGACCTCGCGCACCTGATCGGCATCGAGATGGGCTTCGAGTTCGGCCAGCAGGTCACTGACCAGGAAACGCTGCTCGGCCGCCGTCTGCGCGGCCTCCTCGCCACTCTGTTTCAGAGGTGGATCGGCAGCGTCGCGCGACACCGGTCAGGCTCAGGCTTCGTCCTGCGGCTCCTCGAAGGCGCCCAGTTCCCCGGCCAGGGCCGCGGCCAGCTCCTCGTCGATGGACTCCTCGCTCTCTTCCGGCTCTTCCAGGATGTCGCGGGTGATCAACCCCTCGGCGATCTCGCGCAGGGCCACCACGGTCGGTTTGTCGTTCTCCCAGGGCACCAGCGGCTCGACGCCGTTGGCCAGCTGACGCGCGCGCTTGGCGGCCATCAGGACCAGATCGAACCGGTTGTCCAGATGCTCCAGACAGTCTTCGACAGTGATACGGGCCATGTGCTACTCCAAAAAACCGTGTTTCCGAGGGAACAAAGGCGGATTGTACCCCAGAACCTCCGTTTGCGGCCAGCCAACCCGCCCAGACAGGTCGTCGCCCCTGTCTGGGTGTTGAGAAAGCCCCGGCAAGCGACGTCCCTATGGCGGATCAATCCCCCAGCATGGCGCGCAGGACCACCTCGTGCCGCATGGCCTGGCGCTGGGTGCGCAGGCGCTCTGCGGCGACGATGTGCGCCAAGTCCTCCAGCGCGGTCTCGAAGCGGTCGTTGATCACCAGGTAGTCGTACTCGGCGTAATGCGACAGCTCGGCACGGGCATCACGCATGCGACGTTCGATGACCTCTTCGCTATCCTGGCCACGTGCGCCCAGGCGCTCGTGCAGTGCCTCGATGGACGGTGGTGCGATAAAGATGGACACCGCCTCGGGGAAACGCTCCCGCACCTGGCGCGCGCCCTGCCAATCGATCTCCACCACCACGTCGTGACCAGCGGCCAGCTGTTCGCGCACCCCGGCCTCGCTGGTGCCGTAGTAGTTGTCGAACACCCGGGCATGCTCGATGAAGGCCTCCTCGGCCACCAGACGCTGAAAGGTCTCGACATCGACAAAATGGTAGTGCTCCCCATCCTGCTCGCCAGGGCGCATCGGCCGGGTGGTATGCGAGACCGAGAGCCGGAGCGCCGAATCGCGCGCCAGCAGCTCGCGCAGCAGGCTGGTCTTGCCCGCCCCCGAGGGGGCCGAGACGATGAAGAGGATGCTGGGTCGGGTCATGACACGGAGCTCCCGTTCGCTGTGGATCATTCGATGTTCTGCACCTGTTCGCGCATCTGCTCGATGAGCACCTTCATTTCCACCGAGATGGCGGTGGCCTCGGCATCTGCCGACTTCGACCCCAGGGTGTTGGCCTCGCGGTTGAGCTCCTGCATCAGGAAGTCCAGGCGACGCCCCACCGGCTCGTCGCTGCCCAGCACCCGCTCGACCTCGTCGAGGTGGGTGGCCAGACGATCCATCTCTTCATCCACGTCGAGGCGCTGGGCGAGCAGGACCATTTCCTGCTCCAGGCGAGCGGCATCGAGGGTCTCGACCACCTCGGCAAGTCGGGCGCGCAGGCGCTCGCGGACACCCTCGATGACCTGCGGCATGCGCTCGCGGGCACGAACCACCTGCTCGCGCATGGCGACCAGACGCTGACGGATCAATTGTTCCAGGCGCGCCCCCTCACGTTCGCGCGCGGCCACCAGGTCATCCAGCGCCGCATCCAGGGCCTGCAAGGCCGCCTGCTGCACCGGGGTGAAATCCTGTTCCGCGGTCTCTAGCACGCCGGGCCACTGCATGATGTCGGTGACCGTCGGCAATGCAGAGGTGTGCAGGAATTTGAGCAACTGCTGCGAGGCATCCAACAACTGGGTTACCAGTCGCTCGTTGACCCGGATCTCGCCGGCAACCGCGTCGCCAGGGCGAAAACGCAGACTGCACTCGACCTTGCCACGCCCCAGACGCTGCCCGACCCGTTCGCGCACACTCGGCTCGATGGCGCGCAATTCCTCGGGCAGACGCACTGTCGTCTCTAGGTAACGATGGTTGACGCTGCGGATCTCCCAGGTGAGTTCGCCACAGGCATCACGCACCTGGTGACGTGCAAAAGCGGTCATGCTGCGAATCATCGTTACCTCACGAAATGCCGATTGCAAACTGTGTATGATAGGGGTCAGGAAGCCTCAGCGTACAGGATTTATCGCTGCCCTACTGACTGCCATGTCCACGACGCCTCCCCGCGAAGCCCTGCCCCCGGGCACTCACCTGGACTGCTATCGCATCATCAAGTTGATCGGCAGCGGCGGCTTCAGCCTGATCTACCTGGCCGAAGACGAGGACAGCCACGACGAGGTAGCCATCAAGGAGTACTTTCCCAAACGCTTCGGCCGTCGTTCTGAACGCACCGGACACGTCTCGGTCACCCCACCGGAGAAGCACACCAGTTTCGAACGCGGGCGCCGCCTGTTCTTTCAAGAGGCGAACATCCTGGCCCAGCTCGACCACCCCAACATCGTGCGTGTACGCAACTGCTTCCTCGCCAACAACACCGCCTACCTGGTAATGGACTACGAGCCGGGCAAGAACCTGGGACGCTACATCAAGAAGCGCAACGGCAATCTCAGCACCAATTTCCTGATGACGGTATTCCCGCCGCTACTCGATGCGCTGGATGCAATTCACGCCACCAACAACCTGCACCTGGACATCAAGCCGTCCAATATCCACCTGCGCCCGGGGGGCAATCCGCTGCTGCTCGATTTCGGTGCGGTCTATCACCTGGACGATGTCGGCGAAAAGAAGGCGCAAGTCATTACCCCCGGGTTTTCTCCCATAGAGCAGTACTATACGTCCGCGAAGGTCGGCCCCTGCTCGGACGTGTATGCCATCGGCGCGAGTATGCGCGCCTGCATCGAGGGCCGCTCGCCTCCCTCGGCCGTGGAACGCCACGCCAAGGACGAACTGGTGCCGGCAGTCGAGCTGTTTGCCAGACGTTACCCCCGGCACCTGCTGGAAGCCGTGGACTGGGCGATGCGTGTGGAGGCGAGCGAGCGTCCACAAAGCGCCCTGGAACTGCGCAAGGCCTTGCTGGGAGAGATACCAGTGCCTAGACTGGAGGGGAAGGGAGGCACATCGTCCAATGAACAAGAAGTTCCATGAGGCAAAAAGGATTAGCCTGATTGGCGACCGGCAGAACAACCAGGACCGAAGCATCATACTGGAGTCCAGCAGCACCACGCTGCTGGCGATAGCCGACGGGCTTGGCGGACACCCCAGGGGCGAGGTCGCCGCCCAGCTGTTCATCGATACCTGCGAGCACATGCTGCGCCGGGTGGAACAGCCCATCCGCGACCCCCGCCGATTCATGTACGAGTGCATCCAGCACGCACATCACGCCATCATCAACTTTGGCGACCGGCAAACCCCACCGATCTGTCCACGCTCGACCGTCGTGGTGGCCATCATCCAGTACGGCAAGGCCTGGTGGGCTCATGTTGGTGACAGCCGCCTGTACCTGATCCGCGAACGCAGCATCCTGGTGCAGACCCACGACCACAGCCTGGTGCAGTCCACCAGCCAGACACCTGCCAGCAGCAAGAGCCGCTCCGCCGTCACCCGCTGCCTCGGTGGCCTGGATCAGCCACCCAAGATCAGCTTCGGCACCCCCATGAGCCTGCAGGACGGCGACACCCTGCTGCTATGTACCGACGGACTCTGGAATCAGGTCCCTCAGGACGACCTGATCAACCTGCTCTCGGAGCACGACCTCGGCGCCGGCCTGCGACGCGCCGGTCATGTCGCCGCCAGCCGGCCGCGCAGCGACAACATCACCGCCATTGCCCTGCGCTGGGGGCCGCCACCCGGCCACCCCACCGAGCGCACCACGGCAGGCCGGGGTTCCGATCCACTCGAAGCGACCATCAGCGAGCTGCGCGAGATGTTGCCCCGCAGCGGCAGCGCAAGCTTCCCCTGAGCCGCCCCCTTTTCATCGGGCGCTGCGGGCGTTACTGTTCGCGCCAATCTGAAACCCTAACCCAGAGAAAGCCCCATGAGACCCAGCGGCAGAGCTCCCGACCAGCTGCGCCCCGTGCTGTTCGCCCGTCATTTCACAAAGCATGCCGAAGGTTCGGTGCTGGCCAGCTTCGGTGACACCCGCGTGCTGTGCACCGCCTCGGTGGAAAACCGCCAACCGCGCTGGATGAACGACACCTCCAGCGGCTGGATCACCGCCGAATATGGCATGCTCCCCCGCTCCACACACGAGCGCATGGGGCGCGAGGCGGCTCGCGGCAAACAGGGAGGACGAACCCTGGAGATCCAGCGCCTGATCGGCCGCGCCCTGCGCGCCGCGGTGGACCTGGAGAAACTCGGGCCGCGCACCATCACCCTGGATTGCGACGTGATTCAGGCCGATGGCGGCACCCGCACCACTGCCATCTCCGGCGCCTTCGTGGCCCTGCGCGACGCCATCGATCACTTGCTGGCCAATGGCACACTGACCGAAGACCCGATGCTGCACCACGTCGCCTCCGTGTCGGTGGGCATCTATCAGGGTGTGCCGGTACTCGATCTCGACTATGCCGAAGACTCCAACGCCGAGACCGACATGAACGTGGTGATGGACGAGACCGGCCGCTTCATCGAGGTCCAGGGCACCGCTGAAGGCGCCCCCTTCGACCGCCAGCAAATGCAGGCCATGCTCGACTTGGCTGATGAAGGTATTCGACAGATCATCGCCGCCCAGCGGGCGGCCCTGGGGGAGGCAACGACATGAAGGTCGTTCTTGCAAGCAACAACAAGGGCAAGCTGCGCGAGCTCGGCGAGCTGCTGGCCGAGCACGACATCGAGCTGGTCCCGCAAGGCGAGCTGGACATCCCCGAGGCCGTGGAAGACGGCCTGAGCTTTGTGGAAAACGCCATCCTCAAGGCACGCCATGCCTGCACCCTCAGTGGCCTTCCGGCCATCGCCGACGACTCGGGCCTGGAAGTCGACGCCCTGAAAGGCGCCCCCGGCATCCACTCCGCCCGCTATGCCGGCACGCACGGCGACGATGCCGCCAACAACCGCAAGCTGCTCGAGGCGCTGCGCGGGGTGCCCGACGAAGACCGCACCGCCCGTTTCCAGTGCGTGATGGTGTTCATGCGCCATGCAAAGGACCCAACCCCACTGATCTGCCAAGGAAGCTGGGAAGGCCGCATCCTGTGCGAACCACGGGGCGAGAACGGCTTCGGTTACGACCCACTGTTCTGGGTGGCAGACGAGAACGCCACCGCAGCCGAACTGCCTGCCGATGTCAAGAATGCCCTGAGCCACCGGGGCAAGGCCCTGCGCAAGCTGATGCAGCGACTGACGGAACGCGGATTATGAGGGAAGGGCCTCAGGAAAATTCTGGAAAAGTGTACTTTCTCCTCCCCCATGCATGGGAGTCACCCTCCTGACCGCCCCTTCAAGCGGTGAAGGCGTTGTTCAGAGCTTCGCATGCGTCTCGCGACTGCCATCAGGCCTCCCCCGGGAGGCCTTTTTCATGTCTACGGCAATCTGTGATCCAGGGCCACGGCTTTATCTCGCCAGCGGCGAAAGAAGCAAGACCGGCGGCCGGTCTCATAGGTAAGCCCGTACAGATATCACGCTTTGTGGAGAACGTATCATGAAAACCCTGATCATCGCCGGCCTCATCGGCCTGAGCAGCAGCGCCCTGGCATTCGAGAACGACCTGTATAGCGAGGGACACTTCCCCATCATCTCCGACCCTGTGACCGTGGGCACCCCCATGCCGATCGGTGACCCAGCCAATGAGGAGCTGTATCTCGAAGGCCACTTCCCGATCATCGGCGAATTCCTTGATCGCAAAGAAATCGTGGACAGCATCAACCCGGACGACCTGTACCTCGAGGGCAACTACTCCTTCTTCCCGGTCTGAGGCACATCACAACGTGGGCTGCCCCAAGCGGCCCATCCCCTACCAGCGGAAGAGGATCCACTGGTTGACGCTCGGCCCCTTGGTGGGGTCGTCGCGCGTGTACTCCAGCTCGCCGTCGCCATCGTGATCAACGAAGTAGTAAGGTGGTCCGACGCGAGGCTGCACCCGCACCATGACCAGGCGACCGTTGAGGCGGTACTCGTAGATCTTTTTGGTACGGGTCTCGCGGATGGTGACCTCGGGCTCCAGCGGTTCGCCCGAATGCAGCTCCGGCGGTGGCTCTGGCGCCTCGATGGGAGCCGACCCGGATTCGGCCCACGCCACACTCATCAATGTCCCCAGCATCATGCCGCCCAACCACCTGGCCACCGGTCGCATACCTGCACTCCCTACAAAGACTTTTGTATTCAGGTCTCCGAGTATAAGGGTTGAGGGGCAGCAGTGCGTAACGGAGATCAGGGATCGTCCCCGTTACAGTTCCAGCAAGATCTCCTGCTCCTCTTCGGAGGGCTCGAGACTGCGCGACTCGTAGTGCGCAAAGATGGCGTCCACGATCTCAGCCGGTTCGTCGAGCAGCTGGATCAGGTCCATGTCATCGGGACTGATGGTGCCCGCAGCAATCAGGGTGTTGCGAAACCACTCCACCAGACCGGCCCAGAAATCGGACTGCACCAGGATGATGGGAATGCGTCGCGACTTGCCGGTTTGCACCAGGGTGAGAATCTCGGCCAACTCATCGAGGGTTCCAAAGCCACCCGGCAACACCACGTAGGCTGATGCGTATTTCACGAACATGACCTTGCGTGCAAAGAAGTGCCGGAAATTCAACGAGATGTCCTGGTAGCGATTGGGCTCCTGCTCATGCGGCAACTCGATGTTCACGCCGATGCTCGGCGACTTGCCGGCCTGCGCACCCTTGTTGGCCGCCTCCATGATCCCCGGCCCGCCGCCGGAGACCACCGAGAAACCGGCATCGGAAAGCAGGCGCGCCGTCTGCTCGGCCTTGGCGTACCAGGGGTGACCCACCGGCGTGCGTGCCGAGCCGAAGATGCTCACCGAGGGCTGAATCAGGCACAACCGCTCGAAACCCTCGACGAACTCGGCCATGATCTGGAAGATGCGCCAGCTCTCTCGCGTGAGTTCCTTCCTGGCCTCGTTGCGGGTGAAACGCTTGACGGTCTGCTGGTTCATGATCCTTACCCGTAGAAAACAGGGGATGGAGCCCCCTTGCCGAAGCGGTTAGGATAACAGCCGGACACGGGCCCCCGCCCACCCCTTTAGTTATGCCAGCGAACGGCGGCCTGCTGGCCGCACCGAGAGACCATGATTCGAACCACCGTGATCGGCCTGGGCGCCATGGGCGCCGGCATGGCCGCCAACCTGCATCAGGCCGGCCTGCTGGCCGCCGCCTGGAACCGTACCCCCGAGCGCGGACGCGCCGCGGCAGAGCGCTTTGGTTTCCGCTATACCGAGCACCTGCAGGCAGCGGTGCAGGCGGCCGACCTCATCATCACCTCGGTCTCCGCCGACGAGGATCTGCTCGAGATCACCCGACGTATCGCCCCGCTGTTGCAGGCCGGCAATGTGGTCGTCGACACATCCACGGTCGCCATCCAGACTGCACACAAGGCCGCCGAACTCTACGGTGCGCACGGGGTGCATTTTCTCGATGCCCCAGTCTCCGGCGGCCGCGAGGGCGCGGAACAGGGCAAGCTGGTGATGATGGTAGGCGGTGAGGCCGAGGTCCTGCGCCAGGTCATGCCGGCGCTGGAGGCGATCAGCCGCAAGGTGGTGCACATGGGGCCGGTAGGCAGTGGTCAGGCGACCAAGGCGGTCAACCAGATCATGGTGGCCGGCATCAATCACGCGGTCACCGAGGCGCTGGCCTTCGGGCGCCACCAGGGACTGGACATGGACAAGGTGATCGAGGCGGTGAGCAGCGGCGCAGCGGCCAACTGGTTCCTGGAACACCGGGGCCGCTCGATGTGCGACGGACGCTTCGAACCCGGTTTCCGGGTCGCCCTGCACCACAAGGACCTGCGCATATGCCAGGAGATGCTGGCCGCAGACGCGCTGCGCCTGCCGATGATCGAAATGACTCTGGTCAACTACCAACGACTGATGGATGCCGGCCACGGCGACGAGGACATCTCCGCCCTGTTCCGGCTCAAGAAAGACCTGTTCGACAAGGGCTGAGTCCCGGATGCAGGATCTCAACCCGCGCCAGCGCGAGGCGGTGCGCTACCTCGACGGCCCCTGTCTGGTGCTCGCCGGCGCTGGCTCGGGCAAGACCCGGGTCATCACTGCCAAGATAGCCCACCTGGTCGAACACGCCGGGATAGCGCCGCGCCACCTGTTTGCCGTGACCTTCACCAACAAGGCTGCACGCGAAATGAAATCGCGTGTCGAGCAATTGCTCAGCGGCCGCAACGCGCGCGGACTCAACGTCTCGACCTTTCACACCTTCGGCCTCAACCTGCTGCGCCGCGAACTGGCCGCAGCCGGACTACGACGCGGTTTCAGCATCCTCGACGAACAGGATGTCGAGCAACTGCTGCGCGAGCTGTCAAAACAGACCGAACTGGACCGCCAGCGGCTGCAGATGGCGCGCCACCGCATCTCGGCCTGGAAGAACGAACTCGTCTCGCCCGAAGCCGCCCTGTCGCAGGCAGAGGATGATCTCGACGCCTTCCACGCCGCGCTCTACGGCGCCTACCAGGAAGCTCTGAGTGCCTACAACGCGCTGGACTTCGACGACCTCATCCTGCGCCCAGTGCAACTGCTGGAACAGGACGCCGAACTGCGCGAGCGCTGGCAGAACCGCGTCCGTCACCTGCTGGTGGACGAATACCAGGACACCAACGGCGCCCAGTATCGCCTGGTGCAGTTACTGGCCGGCGTGCGGGCCGCCTTCACCGTGGTGGGGGACGACGACCAGTCGATCTATGCGTGGCGGGGCGCCCGCCCCGAGAACCTGGCGCGCCTGAAGGCCGACTATCCGCAACTGGCGGTCATCAAGCTGGAGCAGAACTACCGCTCCACCGGGCGTATCCTGCGCGCCGCCAACACCCTGATCGCCAACAACCCCCACATATTCGAAAAACGCCTGTGGAGCGAGCTGGGACCGGGCGAGCCGATCCGCGTGATCCACTGCCGCGACGAGGAGGCCGAAGCCGACCGGGTCGCCAGCGAGATCATCCAGCACCGCTTCCGCCACGGCAGCCGATACGGCGACTTTGCCATCCTGTATCGCGGCAACCACCAGGCGCGCGCCTTCGAAAAGGCCCTGCGCACCCACAACATCCCCTACTTCCTCAGTGGCGGCACCGCCTTCTTCTCGCGCACCGAGATCAAGGACCTGATGGCCTACCTGCGCTTGCTCGCCAACCCTGACGATGACGCCGCCCTGCTGCGCATCATCAACACACCGCGCCGCGAGATCGGCCACACCACCCTACAGAAGCTCGCATCCTGGGCCGCCGAGCGGGGTGGCTCGCTTTTCGATGCCATCGACACCCTGGGCATCGAACAGCAGCTCGCCGCTCGCCCCTTGGCGCGCCTGCGCGAGTTCCACAACTGGCTCACTGGGCTGCAGCGCCTGGCGGAACACACGCCACCGGCAAGCCTGCTCGAACAGCTGCTCGACGATCTGGACTACCGCGACTGGCTGAACCAGCAGAGCAGCAGCGAGCGGGTCGCGGAGCGACGCTGGGAGAACGTGCGTGACCTGGTCGAATGGCTTCAACGCCTGCAGGCCGACGAGCACAAGGGCGAGACCCTGCCCGAACTGGTCGCCCACCTGTCGCTGATGGACATCCTCGAACGCCAGGACGAGGACGAGGCGGGCGACCGCGTGGCGCTGATGACCCTGCACGCGGCCAAGGGCCTGGAGTTCCCAGTGGTGTTCCTGGTCGGTATGGAAGAAGGCATCCTGCCCCATCAGACCAGCATCGAGGACGACGATATCGAAGAAGAACGCCGCCTCGCCTACGTCGGCATCACCCGTGCACGCCGCGAGCTCATCATCACCACCGCCGAATACCGCCGCCGCGCGGGCGAGCGGGTACGCTGCGAACCCAGCCGTTTCCTCGCGGAACTGCCCGCTGACGACCTGCAACAGGAAGGACGCGGGGTCAAGATCAGCGAAGAAGAACGCCGCGCCCGCGGCATGGCCAATCTCGCCAATCTCAAGGCCATGCTCGAGGGCTGAACGCCATTCGCGGCGAGGACGCCGCTCCTGCAGGTCTCGAAGAAGGCCCCTCCTCGGGCCGAATATCCGTGGTGGCAGCTAGGGCCTTTGCCCTCTTCCTGGATTTTTTGAAAAAGCATATTGACATTTAAGAACATGCTTATATACTGTTTCACATCGACAGCAGCACCGTCGAAACAAAAACCCGCTAAAAAGACGTTCAGGAGAACAACACCATGAAAAAGATCATCGCCATCGCTGCCATCATCGCTTCCGCCCAAGCCGCTGCCTTCTGGGATTCCAACAATGGCTCGACCAATGGCGCTTACAACGGCAACGGCGACTTCGTCGGCAACGGCAACGCCGAAGGTGAAGCCACCTTCTCCATGACCTTCAAGGGCCGTGGCAAGACCGCTGGCGACTTCAAGGGCAACGGCTCAACCGACGGCAACTGGGCCGGCTACGGTTACGACCAGCCCTACTACGCCCCCTACGGCTACGGCGCTCCGGCTGCTCCGGTCGCCCCGGCAGCCCCCGCTGCTCCGGCCGCTCCCGCTGCCAAGTAATTCGGCTCCGGCCTGAATTCGCAGCAAAAGGCCCCGTGCTCCGGCACGGGGCCTTTTCGTATGCGTTCAGTGAACCGAGTCGCCGATGGCAAAATCACGCCGTGCCGCCACGATGGATACCGTGAAACCGGCGATCACATCCAACAGCGACATCAACGCCAGGGCAAAGAAGGTCGAGGTACCACAGCCGGCCACCATCAGGAACTCGACCAGGAAGACGATGAACACCAGCATCGACAGGGTATGGTCCAGCACCGAGGCCATCCCCGTGCCGGTGGACTTGAAGATCTCGAAATACAGCACCAGCACCCCACCGACCACGAAGGCATCATGGACAGTGAACACCCACTGCGCACCGGACATGAGGTGGACGGCGAACAATTTGCCCGCCAGCGCGCCGTGTACGTCGCCAATCAGCATCACCAGGTTGTAGATGGCCAGGGGGACGACAAACAGGGGAATAGTGCGCAACATCGGGAAATCTCCGGAAACAGTACGAGGTGCGGCGCATTATCCCCCGGATTCGATGATACTGCATCTGGGCCACGCTACTGTTCGCGTTGAATTTCCCGTTCGCGACCTGGCGGCTCAAGGTATTGGCCCACTCAAAAAGCAACGGGCCTTTCCGCCAATGGCAGAAAGGCCCGCCTCGCAGGATGCCGGCCGCCCCGGCGCGGGATCCGACTTACTTCAGACTTAGGATCCACTCGACCAGTTTCTTGGCCTCTTCGTCGGTGACGTTGTTGGGCGGCATGGGGATCTGCCCCCAGACACCGGTGCCACCACTCTTGACCTTGGCGACCAGCTTGTCCACTGCACCCGCGTCACCGGCATACTTGGCAGCGACGTCCTTGTAGGCCGGCCCGACAACTTTCTTGTCGATCTGGTGACAGCCCATGCAGTTCTTCATTTGAGCCAGAGCACTGGCATCCTCGGCGGCCATGGCCGGCGTGGCCAGGGCGGAGGCCAGCAGGGTGGAAAGCAACAGTACCTGTTTCTTCATCTGGATTACTCCCTATTCGGTTGATGGGTCTCGTTCAGATCTCGACCGCGACATAAGCTTTATCAGCTTATCATGAATCTACGGTCATCCAGATCCGATCCAGGCCCCCCTCTTGATCCAGCGCAAAGGCCGGAGCGACCTCGGTCGCGACCCGGTCCCATCTAACCGTGGAGACGGATGGAGGTTTCCCCGACAACAGCCATTACAGGAAGTCACGCAACTCCACCATGGAGTCGACCACCTGGTCCGGGCCGTAGTCGCGAATGTCCTCGCCGTGGTTGTAGCCGTAGCTCATGCACACGATCTGGAAGCCGGCCGCGCGCGCAGCCTTTACGTCGCTGACCGAGTCGCCAATCATCAGCGACCGCTCTGGCGCCACGCCGAAGTGCCGCGCCGCGTGCAGCAGAGGGCCGGGGTCGGGCTTCTTCACCGGCAGGGTATCGCCAGAGACGACGATGCCGAAGTCTTCGTACACCCCCAGGTCCTTGAGCAGGGGGATGGTGAACTGTGCGGCCTTGTTGGTCACGCAACCCAGGCGGTATCCCTGCGCCTTGAGGTAATCCAGGCCCTCACGCACGCCGGGGTAAAGGCGGGAGCGTTTCGAAGTGTTCTCGGCATACAGATCCAGGAAGATCGGGTAGGCACGTTCGAACTCGGCCTCATCGGGCTCACCATCGAGCCGACCGATCAGCGCCCGGCGCACCAGGCGTTCGACCCCGTTGCCCACCCAGTCGCGTACTCGCGCCTCACCCCAGGGCTCACGGCCGATGGCGCGCATCATTTCGTCCACACAATAGGCCAGGTCGGGCACCGAATCGACCAAGGTACCGTCCACGTCAATCAGGATCATCTCGGGCTTGTGAATGCTCATGGTTCTCTCCTGCACAAAAAAGCGGCGGGTACGAACCCGCCGCTGATGCCCTTGTGATGGCAACTTCAGCCGGCTTTGGCCAGCTCGTCGCGCATTTCGCGGATGATGGTGTCGTACTTGTTGGGATCGGATTCGTTGCGCTTGCCGAAGATACCGGAGCCCGAAACGAAGGTATCAGCGCCGGCCGCAGCGATCTCGGCGATATTGTCCACCTTCACCCCACCATCGATCTCCAGGCGGATGTCCAGGCCCGAGTCGTCGATGATCTTGCGCACCCGCTTGAGTTTGTCCAATGCCGAAGGGATGAAGCTCTGGCCACCGAAACCAGGGTTGACCGACATCAGCAGGATCATGTCCAGGTTCTCCAGCTCGTAGTCCAGGTAGCTCAGCGGGGTGGCGGGGTTGAACACCAACCCGGCCTTGCAGCCGGCCGACTTGATCATCTGGATGGTGCGATCGATGTGCTCCGAGGCCTCGGGATGGAAGGTGATGTAGGTAGCGCCGGCCTCGGCGAAGTCACCGACCAGGCGATCCACCGGGCTGACCATCAGGTGCACGTCGATGGGGGCGGTGATGCCGTGCTTGCGCAGAGCCTCGCAGACCAGCGGGCCGATGGTCAGATTGGGTACATAGTGATTGTCCATGACATCGAAGTGGATGATGTCGGCACCCGATGCCAGCACGTCGTCACATTCCTGCCCCAGCTTGGCGAAGTCCGCCGAGAGAATGGAGGGTGCGATCTGGAAATCTGCCATGGTTCTGCTCCTGACCGGCCGGGCCGGTGATAAACTGAGTTCCGGCGTCCGGTCCGTTGGCCGGACGAAAATTGGGCCGCCACTCTACCGCAAAAGGCCCATCCTGTGCAGTCGGGAGGGACCATGCGCCGAACCATCTGCCTGTTGATGCTCTGCTGCCTGCTGCCCGCCGCCTGGGCCGGTGATGCGGCACGCGAGCAACGTATCGCCGAACAGATCCGCGACGCCATCCTCGACGGCGAAGTGCTGACGCTCGAGGCGGCAGGCCAACCTTTCCTGGCCATCCACCAGCGCACCGAGCGCAGCCCGGCGCGTGGCGCGGCGCTGATCCTGCACGGCCGCGGTGCCAATCCCGACTGGGTGGACGTAATCCACCCGCTGCGCACCATTCTGCCCGAACACGGCTGGGACACCCTGTCCATCCAGCTCCCGGTGGCCAGCGAAGGGGCCGGTGAGACCGAATGGCAGGCCACCATTGGCGAGGCGACACCACGTATCACCGCCGCGCTGACCTGGCTGAAGCAGCAGGGCATGCAGAACGTAGTGTTGATCGCGCACAGCTTCGGCAACCTGGCCGCCGCCGAATATCTCGTGTCGCAACCGGCCGACCCCCTCCAGGCCTGGGTCGCCATCGGCATGCCGGAGACACCTGGACTCACTCCGCGCCTGAAGAAGATCACCCTGCCGGTACTCGAACTGTATGGCGAACGCGACCTGCCCGGCGTGCTGGCCGGGGTACGCGCGCGGCGCCTGGCCCTGCGCGGCAACAAGAACTGGACCTGGCGCGAGAGCCCAGACGCTGATCACTTCTTCGGGGGCATGGATGAGCTGCTGGTGAGCACGGTGCGTGCCTGGATCAACAAGGTAGCCAGCGGCACCGAGGTCCGCCGCTGAGCCTCTTCAACGAATGATACGCACCAGCAGGTCGCGATAGCCGTTGCGCTTGAGTCGGCGACGTGCACGGTCGAGCGCCGAGCGTCCCAGATAGGGGCCGGCCTGCACGCGATAACGCACCCGTCCGCCATCCAGGCGCACCTTGCTGATCCGGGTCTCGATACCCAGCAATGCCAACTCGGCCTGCAGGCGGTCGGCATCCTCAGGGCGCGCGAAGGACCCCACCTGCACCAGGTACTGAGCCGTAGGGTCGGTGGTCTTGCGCGCATCCAGCTGCTCCTCGGGGATCACGACCTCCTTGCGGCGCAACTCGTCATAGAACTGGTAGCGTGGCTTGTACTCGGGGATCTGCGGGCGGGTAACCGCCTCCTTGCGTGGTGCAGTGCGCGGAGGATCGTCCGGCTCTCCGCCGATCCATTCACGCGCCCGTTCCGGGGTCTCCAGCTTGAGCCAGACCAACCCCATGATGAACAGGCCCAGCAGCAGGCCCGCCAGCGCCCACAGCCAGCCGGGGACCCCACGGCGCTGCTTGCGACCACGGTTCGGCCTCGGCTTGTAGTCGCGTGACACTTACATCTTCTCCGGCGCACTCACCCCGATCAGCCCCAGACCGTTCGCCAACACTTGTCGGGTGGCCAGGATCAGGCGCAGTCGCGCGTCGCGCAGTGCCGCATCCTCGACCAGGAACTGGTGGGCGTTGTAATAAGTGTGCAGATCGTTGGCCAGCTCACGCAGATACTGGGTGAGCTGATGCGGCTCCTCGTTGAGCGCGGCGGACTCGACGACCTCGGGATAACGCGCCAGCGTCTTGAGCAGGGCTTCCTCGTGCGCCTCGGTGAGCCGCTCGAGGTGCTGCATCCCCTCGCCGGGCGTGGTATCGATCCCCTTCTCCTGCGCCTGGCGCAGTACCGAGCAGATGCGCGCATGCGCGTACTGCACGTAGTAGACCGGGTTGTCCGAGGACTGCGAACGTGCCAGGTCGAGATCGAAGTCCAGGTGCTGCTCGCACTTGCGCATGATGTAGAAGAAGCGTGCCGCATCACGACCCACGTCCTTGCGCAACTCGCGCAAGGTGACGAACTCGCCCGAGCGGGTGGACATCTGCTTGCGCTCACCGCCCTCGTAGAGGATGGCGAACTGCACCAGCAACACGTCCAGCCGCGAGGGATCCTGCTCCAGCGCCTGCAGGGCTGCCTTCACCCGCGGCACATAGCCATGGTGATCGGCACCCCAGACATCGATCACGCGTTCGAAGCCGCGCTCGAACTTGTCGAGGTGATAGGCAATGTCGGAGGCAAAATAGGTGGTCTGTCCGTTCTCGCGCACCACCACCCGGTCCTTTTCGTCACCGAAATCGGTGGAACGGAACCACCAGGCACCGTCCTTCTCGTACAGGTGACCAGCCTCGCGCAGCCGCTCGATGCACTTGTTGACCGCACCAGACTCCACCAGCGAGCGCTCGGAATACCAGTCGTCATAGGTGACACCGAACTTTTCCAGGTCGTCGCGGATGTCGTCGAGGATGACGTTGAGCCCCAGCTCGAACACGAAGCGGTAGCGGTTGTCGCCCAGCAGTTGCCGGGCACGCGCGATCAACGCATCGATGTGCGCCTCCTTGTCGCCACCGGCGGGTTCATCCGCGGGCACCCCCTCGAACACCTCGGCGGCTGCGTGCCGGTAGGCATCGCCATGCTCGCGATGCAGGGTGGCGGCGATGTCCCAGACGTAGTCCCCCTTGTAACCGTTGGAGGGAAACGCCAGCTCCTCGCCACACAGTTCGAGATAGCGCAGCCACACCGAGGTGGCAAGGATATCCATCTGCCGCCCGGCGTCGTTGACGTAATACTCGCGATGCACGGCGAAGCCCACCGCCTCGAGCAGGTCGGCCACCACCGAGCCGTAGGCCGCACCACGCCCGTGGCCCACGTGCAGCGGCCCTGTCGGGTTGGCAGAGACGAACTCCACCTGCACCCGGCGCCCGCCACCGAGATCCGAACGCCCATAGGCCTCGCCGGCCTCGAGGATGCGCGGCACCACTGCCAGATGCGCATCACGCGCCAGGCGGAAATTGATGAACCCCGGCCCCGCGATGGCCACTTCGGCGATCAACGGCGATTTGGGCAGGGCCGTCACGATACGCTCGGCCAGTTCACGCGGCTTGAGCCCCGCCGCCTTGCTGTTGACCAACGCCGCATTGGTGGCGAAGTCGCCATGCCTCGGATCACGCGCACGCTCGATCACGGGGTCGCGCAGCGCATCGGCAGGCAGCACGCCCTGCTCGGCCAATGCCTGCAGGGCAGATCGAACCAGTTGGGCAATCTCGGCTTTCATGGTGGTTTCCGCTGCTCGAAGGAAACGTAAAAGGATAGCAGGAACCGACCTTGCGGCTCAAAAGCCAGCCTATCCGAAGCGTTTACGCTGTGCCGTTTTTCCAGCCCTGAACAGCTCGTCCCCGAGCCGAAGGAATGCCCCCTTACAGGCCATCCACCGGGTCCACGTCCAGGCTCCAGCGCACACTACGCGCCTCGGGCAGGGCCCGAGCGATTGCCAGCAGGCGATCGAGCAGCGGGTGCAAGGCCTCACGGCGGGTCGCCTGCACCAGCAAGTGTGCCCGGTAGCGCCCCTGCCGACGCTGCATGGGGGCCGGCACAGGCCCCCAAAGTTCCACGCCTTCGGGCAGTTCGTCAGCAAGCGCGTCGGCCAGTCCTTGCAGGAAGGCCTGGGGGCGCTCGGCCTTCGTCGCCTCGGCGCGCAGCAGGGCCTGGTGGCTGAAAGGCGGCCAGCCGGCCTCGGCGCGCTCGCGCAGGGCGGCGCGGGCAAACCCCTCATAGCCCTCGCGCACCAGGAGCTGCAACAGGGGATGCTCGGGATAACGGGTCTGGATCAGCACGCGCCCGGGCTTCTCGCCGCGCCCGGCGCGACCGGCGACCTGCACCAATAGCTGGGCCATGCGCTCGGGGGCACGGAAGTCGGCACTGAACAGGCCACCATCGGCGTCCACCACCCCGACCAGGGTCACATTGGGGAAATGGTGTCCCTTGGCCAGCATCTGGGTGCCGACCAGCAGCGCCGCCCCGGCGGCATGCACCTGTGCCAGCAGGCGGTCGAGACTGCCCTTGCGCGCCGTGGCGTCGCGGTCGATGCGGATCAGGGGCACATCGGGAAACTCGGCAGCCAGCAGCTGTTCGATGCGCTCGGTGCCCTGACCGAGCGGACGCAGTTCGGGGCTGCCGCATGCCGGGCACTGCACGGGCACGCGCCGCTGCGAACCACAGTGATGGCACCATAGCAGCCCCGGGCCCCGATGCACCGTCTGGCGCGCATCACAACGCGGACAATCCGACACCCAGCCGCAGGCGTAGCAGGCCAGGACCGGCGCATAGCCCCGACGATTGAGAAACACCATCACCTGTTCGCCCGCGGCCAGGGTCTGAGCGATCTCGCGCAGCAGCGGATCGCTCAGACCGGAACGCAGGGGCTGGTCACGGATGTCGAGCAGGCGGACCTCCGGCGGCTGAGCCCCACCAGCGCGCTGGCGCAGCCACAGGCGCCGGTAGCGGCCCAGTTCGACATTGCGCAGCGATTCGAAGCTGGGTGTGGCCGAGCCGAGTACCACCGGGCAGCCGACACGCCAGGCGCGGATCACCGCCAGGTCGCGTGCCGAGTAACGAAAGCCCTCCTGCTGCTTGAACGAGGTGTCGTGCTCCTCGTCCACGATCACCAGCCCCAGGCGATCGACCGGGTAAAGCACGGTCGAGCGGGTGCCCAGCACCACGCGGTCACTCCCCAGACGCACACGCTGCCAGGCCAGCTCACGCTCGCTGTCGTTGAGCCCCGAGTGCAGCAAGGCCACGCCGCCCCCCAGGCGCTCAGCAAAGCGACGTGCCAATTGCGGCGTCAACGCGATCTCGGGCACCAGCACCAGCACCGAGTCGCCACGTGCCAGCACCTGCTCGGCGAGCCGCAGGTAGACCTCGGTCTTGCCGCTACCGGTCACGCCCTGCAACAGGAAGGCCGCAAAGCCACCCAGCGCCTCGCTCACCGCCTGTACCGCCGCCGCCTGTTCGGCATGGAGCACCGGCAACGGCGAGCCTGGGAGCGGCGTTTCTGCCTCCGCATCCCCAAGCTCGCATTCGACTATCAGCCCCTTGGCGAGCAAACGCCGGATCACCGCGCCCGCATCGCCACCCTGGGCACACAGCACGGCCCGCGACTGGCACCGCCCCGGCGCGGCGGCCAGGCGCTCGATCAGTTCGCGCTGGCGCGGCGCTCGCGCCACCTGCGCCAGGGCCTCGGCCGGCTCGACTGCCAGCGCATAACCTGGAGTCTGCAGGGGCAGGGGCTCGGCGCGCTTGCGCAGGCGCAGGGGCAAGGCGCTGGCGAACACCTCGCCGATCCCTTGGTGGTAGTAGGCGGCCACCCAGGCCAGGAAATCCCGGTGCGCATCATCCAGCAGGGGGGCCGGATCAAGCAGGCGACAGGCCGGGCGCAGGCGCTCGCGCGGCACCGGGCTGTCGCTGCCCCGCTCGACCAACACCCCGATGCGCCGCGAAGGCCCGAAAGGCACCTCGACCCGCATGCCGGGCTTGCAGTCTTCGGCCGCCAGGCCGGGTGGCGGCAGGTAGTCGAACAGGCCGGGCCCGGGGACCGGCAGGGCGATGCGCAACAGGGGCTGGCTCATGGAGCCATTGTATCCACTCCCCTCGGGCTTCCCCTCACTGTCTCTGGTTCTTCCTGAAAATCAGCCACTTGCCAAACAATCCACAGAACCTGTGGATAACTCTGTGGAGGAACCCTGTGAATCCTCCCCCGCCCCCCGACATCTCGCGCCCGTTGTCAGACTGGTAAAAAAATGACCAGCCCGGAAGATGACGTTAAATCAACAGGTTACGACATCCATCTCCCCCAGGGACCACTCGCCACCCTCACGAAGCTCGGCCACGGGCACTCCCCGCTCACGTGTGCATAAGTGGCTTGACAAACGGCTGTCAACCATTCCCCCGGATCCGCGTTGTGTTTCGATAGTCCCCCTGTGAGATCGTTGCGCAAGATGTCATCATTCACTGCCGCCCCCCACTGGATGAGCCCGATCGTGAGCGATGCCCCCGTGGCCAGCCCCCGTTACCGGGACCTGGATGCCTTTCTCGGCGAGGTCGAACGCCGCGCCTTTGTGATGGCTGAACTGGCCACGCGCGATCCCGACGAGGCGCTTGACCTGGTACAAGACGCCATGCTTGCCTTCGTCAAGCGCTACTCTGGCAAACCGCAGGCGGAATGGGCGCCGCTGTTCCACCGCGTGCTGCAGAATCGCATCCGCGACTGGGCACGTCGGCGCGAGGTGCGCAACCGCTGGACGGCCTGGCTGCACCGGAGCGAAGATGACGAGACCGACCCGTTGCAACAGGCGCCAGACACTCGCCAGCGACCGATAGATGATCAGCTCGATGGCCTGGCAGCGGCAGAGCGACTGCGCAAGGCGGTAGCCGATCTCCCCCTGCGCCAGCAGCAGGCCTTCCTGCTGCGCATGTGGGAAGGTCTGGACGTACGCGAGACAGCGCGCGCTATGGGATGTTCCGACGGCAGCGTGAAGACCCATCTCTCACGCGCCATGGGCAGCCTGCGTGAGCGGCTGCAGGAGTTTCAGCCATGAACGACCGATTACAACGATCCCTGATCGGAGCCCTCGACGAACGCGCACGCGATCTCGACGGTGCCACCCTGTCTCGCCTGCGACAGGCCCGCTTCCACGCCATAGAACAAGCAACCCCTCGCCGGTCGCGTCACCAAGCCTTGCTGTGGAGCGGTGGCCTTGGCCTCGCGGGCGCCGCCCTGATCGCCGTCCTGCTGCTGCCCGGCATGGACCGGCAGGGCACGCTGGACACACCAGCGGCGGACGAACTGATCGAGGTCGCCACCCTGGGCGTGGAACTGGAAGTCATAGAGGAACTCGAGTTCTACGAATGGCTCAGCGCGCAATCACTGGAAGACGAAAGGCCGGGAGGGGCGGCATGACCCGTCATCTCCCGCTGCTGCTGGCCGCACTCGGCGCGGTGACGGCACAGGCGAACTCCGCCCCCGAAGACGAGCCCCTGCCCAGCGTCGAGCTGCTGGAATACCTGGCAGACTTCGGCGAGGACGAGAACGGGCGCCTGATCGACCCGCTGAGCCAAGCCGAGACCGAGAACGACGGACCACGCAGCGTCAGCTACCGGGAATACCTGCAGAGGCAGACCGACCAATGAAAAGACGCATCTTGCCCTTTCTGCTCCTCCTACTGCCGGGATGGCTCCCGGCGCTGGCCACCGCTGCGCCGGACTGGGACCAGCTCGCTCCCGACCAGCAACGCATTCTGGGCGAACTGAAGCTCGCCGAGCGCTGGGACGACCTGCCCGATGCACGTCGCGAACGCTTGCTCAAGGGACTTTCACACTGGCAGAAAATGACGCCGGAGGAACGCCGCATTGCGCGCAAGAACCTCAAACGCTGGCGCAAACTGCCCCCGGAACGTCGCAAGGCTCTGCGCCAGCGGCTGCACCGCTACCTGCAGCTGCCGCCCGACAAGCGCCGCCTGGTGCGCGAGCGGGCCCATCAGTTCCGCCAACTGCCGCCCGAGCGGCGCGAGCAACTGCGCGAACGCTGGCGACGATTTTCCCCGTCATATCAACAACATACAAGAGACCGCCTGCTGCGTGGCGGGCATCCCTTTTCCCGTGGCCCCATGGGACGCGGGCGCTGATCCTGCCAGGATCGCGTTGGAGGGCTCGACTGAAGACTGCGACGAATCTGGCCAGGTCCTCCCTGTCATTTCGACCGGAGGCAGCGGCCTCACCGATGCCGGAGTAGCGAAATCTGTCAGCACCGGGGGCGTAGATCCCTCCGCTCCGCCTTCGGCTCCGGCCGGGTTGACGAAGGCGCCAATTCCCGGCCGTTTTCCGAAGATCACGGAATTTCCCCGGGCAGCCATGCCTACTCGCAAGAAGGCCTGGAAGGGGAGATCGTGCCCATGACACAGCGCCCCCCTGTCCCCGCACCGCCAAGTGCTTGATCCCACACCTGGGTCTATGCCATAAACAGGCAAACTCGGTGAAAGGATCAAGCCGTGCCGGACCTGTCGCAACAGATACTGCGCACCGATGCCTCGGGCATGCCGCTGGAATGGATCGACTACCGTCAGGCAGTCAAGCTGCACGCTCTGGACATGGTGGCCTACACCCTGGGCTCGCCGATCCTGACCATCCACGGCGGCATCAATGCCGGCACCCGGCAACGCAGCCGGCTGCAACTGCATTCCATCGTCGCCACCCACGGCAACCAGCAGTCGCACTACCGGTTCGACCGCGGCTATGCCCCACCGCTGTGTAACGACACCCTTTTCCGGCGCGACGCCCACCTGTGTCTGTACTGTGGCGAGCACTTCTCGCGACGCGAGCTCTCGCGCGATCACGTCACCCCGATCAGCCGCGGCGGACAGGACACCTGGAACAATCTGGTCACCGCCTGCATCCGCTGCAACCTGCACAAGGCCGGGCGCACCCCCGAGGAGGCCGGCATGCAGCTGCTGGCGATCCCCTTCACCCCGACCCATGCCGAGTACATCTACCTGCAGGGGCGTAACATACTGGCCGATCAGATGGAGTTCCTCGCGGCGCACTTCCCACGCACCAGCCCACTGCGCGAGCGAATCTGACCCCATGAGCCTCTGGCAGCACATCGCCGCACACATCAGCGAGCAGACCGACAGCGGATTCCGACCCGCGCCACCCCACCACCTGGGCGGGGGCTGCATCAACACCGCCCTGTGCCTGGCAGATGACCACCAGCAATGGTTCGTCAAGACCAACAGCGCCGAGCGCCTGGCCATGTTCGAGGCCGAAGCCGAAGGCCTCAAGGCCATGGCGGACACCGGCACTATCCGAGTGCCACGCCCTCTCTGCACCGGGACCCACGATGGCCAGAGCTACATCGTCATGGAGTACATCGCTTCAGGTAGCGCAGGCAGCCGGGGGCAAGCACTGGCCGGCGAGCGGCTGGCCGCCATGCACCGACACAGCGCCGAGCGCTTCGGCTGGCACCGCGACAACACCATCGGCGCCACCCACCAGCCCAATGCCTGGCGTGACGACTGGATCCACTTCTGGCGCGAACAGCGCCTGGGCTTCCAGCTGGAGCTGGCCGGACGCAACGGCTTTCCCAACCTGGCGCGCCGCGGCGAGCAGCTGCTCGACCGCTTCCCGGCGCTGATCGACCACGACCCACAGCCCTCGCTGCTGCACGGCGACCTGTGGGGTGGCAACATCACCTTCGACACCGATGGCCAACCAGTGATCTTCGACCCGGCGGTCTACTACGGCGATCGCGAGGCGGAGCTGGCCATGACCGAGCTGTTCGGAGGATTCGGCCGCGACTTCTACGCCGCCTACGGCGCCGCCTGGCCGCTGGACCCGGGCTACGCCACACGCAAGACCCTCTACAACCTCTACCACATCCTCAACCATGCCAACCTGTTCGGCGGCAGCTATGCCGGCCAGGCACAGCGCATGATCGACCAGCTACTGGCCGAGTGCTGAGATGGGTGGGCTGGAGGCCCTGTTGACCGAGATCCGCGCCTGCCGGCTGTGCGCCAGGGACCTGCCGCATCCGCCGCGCCCGGTGATCCACGCCCACCCCGAAGCACGCATCCTGGTGGTGGGCCAGGCTCCGGGGCGGCGCGTGCACGAGACCGGCATCTCCTTCAACGACCCCAGCGGCGACCGCCTGCGCGACTGGATGGGCGTCGATCGCGAGACCTTCTACGACGTCACCCGCATCGCCCTGGTGCCCATGGGCTTCTGCTACCCGGGGACCGGCCGCGGGGGCGACCTGCCTCCCCGCCCGGAATGTGCCGCGACCTGGCGCGAGGCCGTGCTGACCGAGCTGCAACGGGTCGAGCTGACCCTGCTGGTAGGACGCCATGCCATCGCCTGGCACCTGTACCGCGACCGCCACATGCCATCGGTGGGCGAGGTGGTGGCCGACTGGCGACGCCACTGGCCGGGGATACTGCCCATGCCGCACCCCAGCCCGCGCAACCACCGCTGGCTACGCGAGCGGCCCTGGTTCGAGCGTGAGGTGGTGCCCGCGCTGCGCGAGCGGGTGTCGGAAATCCTGTCACAGACCGATTGAGGCGCGGATGCCCCTTGGTTCACGGCGAGGAGGCCGCTCCCACAGCATCCAGTAAGCCACTCAATCGCCAAACAGATCGTCGATCAGGGGGCAATGTCCCGCCGCGTCGGGTGCCGTCTCGCAGCGTTGGACCAGGGACTCGAGACTACCTGCCAACCGTTGCAGATCGGCGATGCGCTCGCGGACCCCGGCCAGATGTGCCAGCGCCACGCCCTTGACCTCCTGGCAACTGCCGCCGCCGTCGGCCAGTGCCAGCAACTCGCGCACTTCGTCCAGGGTGAACCCCAGTTCCCGCGCCCGGCGGATGAAGGCCAGGCGGCGTAACGCCGGCTCCCGGTATTGCCGGTGACCGCCTTCGCTGCGCGCCGGTGCAGCCAACAGGCCGATCTTCTCGTAGTAGCGGATGGTCTCCACCTTGACCCCGGTGCGCCGCGCCAGGGCGCCGATGCTCAAGCAATGCGACATGAAAAAGGCCCTTGAAGCTGTAGTTACTACAGGCTCTAGACTCCAGGGACCGATGAGTCAAGGAGAACGAACCATGTGGTTTTCCCGTCTGTTCGAAAACGTCGGCGCGTTCGGCTCGGTACTGGCCGCGCTCAGCTGCGCCTCCTGCTTTCCAGCCCTGGGCGCCTTGAGTGCCGCACTCGGACTGGGCGGTCTCTCCCGCTTCGAAGGCATGGCCCTCAATACCCTGTTGCCGGTGTTCGCCGGCATCGCGCTGGCCGCCAACGTGCTGGGCTTCCTGTCCCACCGGATCTGGTACCGCCTGCTGGCGGGTATCGCCGGCCCTGCCATGGTGCTGGCCACCCTCTACCTGTTCTGGGCTGACAACTGGAGCACCTGGATGTTCTATGTCGGCCTGGTGCTGATGGTGGTGGTCGCCATCTGGGACCTGGTTTCGCCACCGGGCGGTCGCCACTGCAAGACCTGCGAGGCAGGCAACGATGACTGACGGCTGCACCTCCCCCCTGCACATTGCCATCATCGGCAGCGGCTCGGCCGCCTTCGCCGCCGCGCTGCGCGCGGCGGAGGCTGGCGCCCGTGTCACACTGGTAGAGGCCGACGAACGTATCGGCGGCACCTGCGTCAACGTGGGCTGCGTCCCCTCCAAGATCATGATCCGCGCCGCCGACACCGCCTGGCGGATCAACCACCACCCCTTTCCCGGCATCCGCGCACAGCCGCCGGTGATCGACCGGCCAGTCCTGTTGGCCCAGCAACAGGAAGCGGTGGCGATGCTGCGCAAGGCAAAGTACGAGAACATCCTGGCGGCACACCCCGAGATCACATTGGTGCACGGCCGGGCGCGCTTCATCGACCCGCAGCGGCTGCAGATCACCCTGCACGAGGGCGGCGAGCAGACTCTGACCTTCGATCGTTGCCTGGTCGCCACCGGCTCGCGGCCGCAGATTCCCGACATTCCGGGGCTGGCACAGACCCCCTTCTGGACCTCCACCGAGGCCCTGCAGGCCGATCAGGTGCCGCAACAGCTGGTGGTGCTCGGCGGCTCCGCGGTGGCCCTCGAGCTGGCCCAGGCCTGGGCGCGCCTGGGCAGCCAGGTGACGCTGCTGGCCCGTTCCACCCTGCTCTCGCGCGAGGATCCGGACATTGGCCTCGCACTGGCCAACTACTTGCGCCGTGAGGGCCTGGATATTCGGCTGCACTGTGTGCCACGCGCGATCTCCCACGGCCCCGACGGCTTCCGCCTCGCCCTGGACGACGGCGAACTGCGGGCCGAGCAGCTGCTGGTGGCCACTGGCCGCCACCCTGATACCGATGCCCTGGGCCTGGAGAACGCCGGCGTGCGCACCAATGCCCAAGGAGCCATCGCGGTCGACGAACGCCTGCAAACCAGCGTGCCGAACATCTATGCCGCCGGGGACTGTGCCGATCTGCCGCAATACGTCTACGTGGCCGCCGCCGCCGGCACCCGTGCCGCGATCAACATGACCGGTGGCGAGGCCTGCCTGGACCTGCGCACCATGCCGGCAGTGGTGTTCACCGACCCGGCAGTGGCCACCGCCGGTCTGGACGGGCGCCAGGCGCGCGCGCAAGGTATCGCGGTCACCACGCGCACCCTGTCCCTTGCCGAGGTGCCGCGGGCCCAGGCCAACTTCGAGACCGACGGCTTCATCAAGCTGGTTGCGCGCGAGAAGGACGGGGTGCTGCTGGGGGCACAGATTCTGGCACCCGCGGCAGGCGAGATGATCCAGACCGCCGTGCTGGCGATCCATGCGGGGCTGACAGTGGACGCCATCGGCGAGCAGCTGTTCCCCTACCTGACCATGGTCGAGGGCATCCGCCTGTGCGCCCAGACCTTCCGCAAGGACGTGTCGCAGCTCTCCTGTTGCGCGGGATAAGCCGGCACCACAAAAAAGGGCAGAGACCGAAGCCCCTGCCCTTGCAAACGAAGGTCCGGGAAACAGCGATCAGATGCCGCTGCCCTTGGTGCCGGTGAACTCGGGATAGGCTTCCATCCCGCACTCGGCCAGGTCCACGCCTTCGTACTCCTCCTCCTCGCTGACACGGATGCCCATGATCGCCTTGATCACCAACCAGGTGACGAAGCTGACCGCAAACACCCAAACGAAGATGGTAGCGGCACCCACCAGCTGACCAGTGAAGGTGGCATCGCTGTTGGTCAGCGGCACCGCCAGCAGGCCCCACAGGCCGACCACGCCGTGCACCGAGATGGCGCCGACCGGGTCGTCGATCTTGAGCTTGTCGAACATGGGGATGGCGAACACCACCAGCACACCGCCCACCGCGCCGATCAGGGTCGCAGCCAGCGGGCTCGGGGTGGAGGGCTCGGCGGTGATGGCCACCAGGCCGGCCAGGGCACCGTTCAGCGCCATGGTCAGGTCGGCCTTGCCGAACATCATGCGCGCCAGCATGAGCGCGGCGACCAGGCCACCGGCAGCCGCGGCATTGGTGTTGAGAAACACCATGGCCACCGAGTTGGCGCTGGCGATGTCACCCAACTTGAGCACCGAGCCGCCGTTGAAGCCGAACCAGCCCAGCCACAGGATGAAGGTGCCCAGGGTAGCCAGCGGCAGGTTGCAGCCCGGGATGGGCACGACGCGACCGTCGCTGGTGTACTTGCCCTTACGGGGCCCCAGCAGCAGCACCGCGGCCAGTGCAGCGGAAGCGCCAGCCATGTGCACGATGCCCGAACCGGCGAAGTCGGAGAAACCGAAGTCATCGCCCAGGTTGAACAGGCCGAACACCGAGCCGCCACCCCAGGTCCAGTTGCCTTCCATCGGGTAGATGAAGCCGGTCATCACTACGGCGAACAGCAGGAAGGCCCAGAGCTTCATGCGCTCGGCCACGGCGCCCGAGACGATGGACATGGCGGTGGCCACGAACACGACCTGGAAGAAGAAGTCGGATGCATCGGAGTACACGGAGTCACCGTCGAACCCGGCCTTTTTCGACTCTTCCAGCACCGTGGCGGTCAGCGCGTCGGCATTCGGCGCACCGTCCAGCGCGATGCTGCTCAGCAGGTAGTCGCCACCGTACATGATGGCGTAACCGCAGACCAGGTACATGATGCAGGACACCGCATACAGCGCGACGTTCTTGGTGAGGATCTCGGTGGTGTTCTTGGCGCGCACCAGGCCGGATTCGAGCATGGCGAAACCGGCAGCCATCCACATGACCAGTGCGCCCATCACGAGAAAGTAGAAGGTATCCAGTGCGTACTGAAGTTCAAAGATCTGATTTTCCATTGTGTAGAGCCCCCTGCCTGGTTCAAAGTGCTTCGGGACCGGACTCGCCGGTACGAATGCGAATGGCCTGCTCCAGCGGATAGACGAAGATCTTGCCGTCGCCGATCTTGCCGGTGCCCGCCGCATTGGTGATGGCCTCGATGACCGAATCGAGCTGAGCATCGTCGATCGCGACCTCGAGCTTGATCTTGGGCAGGAAATCGACCACGTACTCCGCCCCGCGATACAGTTCGGTGTGGCCCTTCTGACGGCCGAAGCCCTTGACCTCGGTCACGGTGATACCGGCGATACCGATCTCGGACAGGGCCTCGCGCACATCGTCGAGCTTGAATGGTTTGATGATGGCTGATACCAGCTTCATGTTATCTCTCCTGATGACTGTCACCCTGGCGGCGGGCCGCCGGGGTGGTGGGATGGGATGGCCTTAAAAGCTCTTGGACCAGGAGACAAAGACGATCGGCTTGTCGTCGCCACTCTCCTTGTCAGCCTTGGAGACCGAGAAGGTAAAGTCGCCGAAATCACCGGCACTCTTGGTCACATCGAGTTGCAGATGCTTGTAGGAGGTGTTGGTACCAGCGACTCCGTCATCGTCGAAGTCGTAGTAGCCGAAGGTACCACCCACACCCCAACCATCACCCAGATCAGTGCTGGCCGAAACGTAGTAGTAGGTGTCCCCCTTGATGAAGGTCTCGTTACCGCCTGCAGTGTCGCTGGTATCGCTGGCCACAGTGTAATTGATGCCAGCAGTGAGTACAGAGAAGCTCACCGAGCCATAAATCTCGACAAAGTCGGCATCGGAGTTGGCACTGGGGTACATGTAGTCGATGACGCCAACATCATAGCCGAAACCGGAGACCTCACCGGAGAAGCCGGCGTAGATGTCCCATTCCTCGCCACCGTTCACATTGGATGCCCAAGTACCGGCATAGAAGCCGCTCTCGTGGCTGTAGTCGATACCACCTTGAATGGCAGCACCGTCATTGGTCTGGGTCACACCACGCCAGACGTAGTTGCTGACCGCGCCGATATTGGCGCTCAGCTCGGCCTGTGCCGCACCTGCCACAGCCATACCGGCCAGTGCCATTGCAATGGCAACCTTCTTCATCTTCATAGCTTGCTCCCGTGCCTTTCCGGCATCAACTTGGTTCAAGAACAGGTATCGACAAATTGTTCGATGCACTGGAATAAGCACAAGCCGTACCAAAAAGCGCTACCCATTGAATTACAAAGAAGAATTCGCGTTTCACATGGGTATCGAAGCCCAGCCCATCGCACCACAACGACACAATTCGGGGAACGCTCGAGAACCAGGCGCACCAGAATGGTGCGCATAATTGGTGCATGCTCAGCGTAAGGAACGGTAGATGGCGCAACGCCCCGGATGGCTGAGCACCAGCTGCCAGAGTTGACCTCGCCGCGCGCGGAAGAAGCCGGCACAGGACTGAAGGTAGTAACGCCACATGCGCTGGAAACGCCGGCCATAACGCGAAGCCAGCTGCGGCCAGGCGTTTTCGAAACGCGCCGACCAGCTCATCAGGGTGCGGTCGTAGTCCTGCCCGAAGCTATGCCAGTCCTCGATCACCATACGTCCGTCCAAGGCACGGGCGAGCTGCTGAGGCGAGGGCAAACGGCCGTTGGGGAAGATGTAGCGGTCGATCCAGGGGTCGGTATGCAGGCCAGTCCGGCCGACGCCGATGGTATGCAGCAGGAACAGCCCCTGGGACTCGAGCAGGCGCAGCACCGTGTCGAAATAGACCCCGTAGTTGCGTGGCCCGACGTGCTCGAACATGCCGACAGAGACGACCTTGTCGAACCGTCCCTGCACGTTACGGTAGTCCATCAGCTCGATGCGCACTGGCAGGTCGGCGCAACGCTCGCGCGCCAGACGCTGCTGCTCACGCGAGACGGTGATACCCACGACCTCCACACCATGGTGCTCGGCGGCATGTCGCGCCAGCCCGCCCCAGCCGCAACCGATATCCAGCAGGCGCTCGCCCGGCCGCAGCTCCAGCTTGCGGCAGATCAGCTCGAGCTTGGCGCGTTGCGCGCTCTCCAGGTCCGCAGCCTCCGCCCAGTAGGCGCAGGAATAGCTCATGCTGGCATCGAGCATGGCCTCGAACACATCGTTGCCGATGTCGTAATGGTGCTCGCCGACCTGGAAAGCGCGCCGCCGGCTTTGCAGATTGAACAGGTTGTGGCGCAGGATCTCGCCGAACAGGCGCAAGCGCACCCGGCCACCGAGCCGCTTGTCGATGCGCGCCGCCAGCAGACGGTAGAACAATTCGTCGATCGCCACACAGTCCCACAGGCCGTCCATGTAGGCCTCGCCGAAGCCAAGCGAGCCCTGGCGCAGGATGCGGCTATACACCTCCGGGTCGTGGACCTGGATGTCCCACGGCCGGCCACCGTTGAAACGCACGCCCGCTTGTGCCACCAGCTCGCCCAGCACTCCGGGCGGCCCCTGGTCGCTCATGTTTCCGATCTTCTGGGGCAGGCAAGGGGGTGCAGCAGCTTCATCGCTGTCTCCGGACACATGAGGTCACGACCATTCCAGTCAAGTATGGCGCCTTCCGGAGAGAATAAATAGAAATACCCCATGGTCACGATAGCTTCGACCAATGGACAGTCCACCTCGCCTGGCCTAACCTGTAGTCCACCGAACACGAGGGCTGTCATCATGCTCGACCCCAAGATCCTCGACGATCTCTCGCGCCGCGTCGCTGACGGCATGCCACGCGGCCTGGCCAGCCTGCAGGAAGACTTCCAGCGCAACCTGCGCGCCGCGCTCGAAGCCGCGCTGCGCCGACTCGACCTGGTCTCGCGTGACGAATTCGACATCCAGCAGGCCGTGCTGGCACGCACCCGCGAGAAGCTGGAAGCACTGGAGAAACGGGTCGCCGAGCTCGAGGCGCGCCTCGACAAGGACTGAACCCGACGGGCCGCCAGGGAAGGTAGCCAGACCACTCGACGCAGGGAAGCCGCATGTCACTCGCCATCACCTTGTGCCGCGCCGGAGTGGGCATCGAGGCCCCGCTGGTCACCGTGGAGGCCCACCTGGCCAACGGCCTGCCGGCCTTCAATATCGTCGGCCTGCCGGAAAAGGCCGTGCAGGAGGCCCGCGAGCGGGTACGCAGCGCTCTGCAGAATGCCGGCTTCGAGTTCCCCGCGCGGCGCATCACCGTCAACCTGGCTCCCGCCGACCTGCCCAAGCAAGGTGCACGCTTCGACCTGGCGATCGCCATCGGCATCCTCGCCGCCAGCGCACAGTTACCAGTCGCTCCCCTGGCAGAGATCGAACTGATCGGCGAACTCACCTTGGGCGGGCAGATCCGCCCGGTGCGCGGCATACTGCCGGCAGCTGTCGCCGCTACTCGCGCCGGGCACCGCCTGGTGCTCCCTCGCGACAACGCCGCCGAGGCCGCGCTGGTGCGCGACGCTGAACTGTTGCCGGCAGAGCATCTTCTGCAGGTCTGCGCACACCTGGCGGGACGCGAGCCCATTCCGCGCCACGTCCCTGCGCCACCGGCGAAAGGCGAAGGCACCACGCCACCCCCCGACCTGGCTGAAGTACGCGGCCAAGCCCAGGCCCGACGCGCCCTCGAGGTCGCTGCAGCCGCCGGCCACAACCTGTTGATGATGGGCCCTCCCGGTACCGGCAAATCCATGCTCGCCGCCCGCCTTCCCGGCATCCTGCCCCCCATGAATGAGCAGGAGGCGCTGGAGACCGCTGCCATCCACTCGGTAGCCGGCCTGCAACCCCACCCCGATCGCTGGCACCAGCGCCCTTTCCGGTCACCTCATCACACTTGTTCCGGCGTGGCCCTGGTCGGCGGCAGCAGCATCCCGCGACCCGGCGAGATCTCGCTGGCGCACAACGGCGTGCTGTTCCTCGACGAACTGCCCGAATTCGACAATCGGGTGCTCGAAGTGCTGCGCGAACCGTTGGAGACTGGCCGCATCGTTATCTCGCGTGCAGCACGCAGCGCCGAATTCCCCGCGCGCTTTCAGCTGGTGGCCGCCATGAACCCCTGCCCCTGCGGCCATGTCAACGAACCCGACCAGCGCTGCGACCGCTGCACCCCACAGCTCGTCGCACGCTACCAGGGACGCATCTCCAGCCCTCTGCGCGACCGCATCGACATCCAGATCGAAGTGCCCGCCCTACCGACCCGTGACCTGCTAGGGGCCCCACCCGGCGAGCCCAGCGCCACAGTGCGCGCCCGCGTGATCGCCGCCCGCGAACGCCAGCAACGACGCCAGGGCTGCACCAACGCCGAACTGCAACACGCTGCACTTGAGCGCCACTGCGCGCTCACCACCGAGGTCCGCCGCCTGCTCGAGACCGCCATCGAACGCCTGGGCCTGTCGGCTCGCGGCTACCACCGTATCCTGCGCCTGGCCCGCACCATCGCCGACCTGGACGAGAGTAATACCATCGGACCACGACACATGAGCGAAGCGATCGGATTGCGGAGGATGGACCGGGTCTAACTCCGCGCCCTACACCTGACTTCATCTTGCCTCAATGGCACGCGACACCTGCATACATCAAGCCATCAAAAACATTTGAGGTCCTCTTGACTGGCCAATTTGGCGAGCTGTCAGAGGTTGGCCGAGATTCCGGGAGGGGTGACTGGGATTTCCGACAACGTGACCGCTGCTTCCAAGAGAGGGACCGGCATCGGTGCATCGAAACCATCTGGCTTCAGGCCGGCACAATCCTCATGCCCGGAAAGATACAGCAAAACCGGCTCCCCTCACCGACCTGACTCTCGATTTCGATGACAGCGTCGTGTCGCAGCAACACATGACGCACGATGGACAGGCCCAGGCCGGTGCCGCCGCGCGCGCGCGAGCGGCTCTTGTCCACGCGGTAGAAGCGCTCGGTGAGGCGGTGCAGGTGTTCCTGCGGGATACCGGGCCCCTTATCGACCACGCAGAAGCGCGCACCCTCATCATCGACTTCCCAGTACAGGTCGACCGGGGTGCCAGGCGGAGTGTGCAGGATGGCATTGAACAGCAGGTTGCCGAAGGCCGAGGCGAGCTCGCTCTCGCTGCCCAGCAGGCCGGCACGTGATTGCAGATGCAAGGTGACAGGGTGCTGGTCACCGTCCAGCCGGCGGGCGTCCTCGACCAGGTGTTCGAGCAGCGCGGGCACGTCCACCGGCTCGCGTGGCGGGCTGTCTTCTTCCAGCTCCAGACGCGAGAGCATCAACAGGTCGGCGACCAGTTGCTGCATGCGTTCGGCCTGGCGCAGCGAGGCAGCCAGAGCATTGTGCACCTCGTCGGGCAGATCTTCTTCGGCGAGCATCTCCAGGTAGCCGACCACCACGGTGAGCGGGGTGCGCAGCTCGTGCGAGACATTGGCGATGAAGTCGCGGCGTACCGTCTGCACGCGCTTGAGCTCGGTCACGTCATGCGCGGTGAGCAACAACTGATCCTTGGCAAAGGGGGCAACCCGCAGCTCCAGTTCGCGTTCGCACGCCGCCCCCATACGGCGCTCCAGTGGCGAGGCATCAGCCCCCTGGCGCAGCCAGTCCGCCAGCACCGGGTCATCCAGCAGTTCGGGCAGAGGGCGGCCGACCGCCGAGTCGCCGGCATCCAGTTCCAGCAGTTCGCGCGCTGCCGAGTTGAACCACTGCACGCGCAGGCGCTGGTCGAGGATGACCGCCGCATCCGGCATGGTCTCGAGGGTATCGTGAAAACGGTGCAACAGGCGGCTCAGACGCTTCTTGCGCTGGCGCGCGCGCAAACGCACTCGCTCGATGTGCTCGGCCACCGATCGCCAGACCCCGCGCAGATCCTCGCCACCGCCACCAGCCAGCCATTCCTCGAGCAGCCAGACCTGGTACAACTGCCACAGCGCCAGGCCGCCGAGGCCGACCAGCAGGGCCAGCACCCAGGCCTCACTCACCCAGCCGAACAGGCCGACCAGAACGGCAACCGCCAGCAGCCTCAGGAGCTCGGCGCGAAACTGCTCATGCACCGCCAGACACCAACCGGTAGCCCGCGCCACGCACCGTTTCGATGCATCCATCCAGGCCGAATGGGGCCAGTGCCTTGCGTAGCCGGCGCACACTCACATCCACGGTGCGCTCCTCGCGTGCGACATCGTCGCCCCATACCCGGTCGAGCAATTGGCCCCGGCTATATACCCGGTTCGGGTTTTGCAGCAGAAAGTGCAACAGGCGAAACTCGGTCGGCCCCAGCGGCACCGGGCTTCCCTTACATACGACCTGCCGGGTAGCCGGATCGAGTACCAGTTCACCCACACGCAAGCGGCCGTCCATATCGCGGCCGGCAACACGGCGCAGCACGGCGCGGATGCGCGCGATCAACTCGGGCGGGGAAAAGGGCTTGACCACGTAGTCATCGGCACCGGCCTCCAGCCCTTGCACCCGTTGGGTCTCCTGGGCCAGCGCGGTGAGCAGGATCACCGGGATGTCGCTCAGCGCCTCGTTCTGCCGGATATACCGCAACAGGGCGATGCCACTGCATTCAGGCAACATCCAGTCGAGCAGTACCAGGTCGGGACGCCTGACACGCAACACATCTTGGGCCTCTCTCACGCTGCCGGCCTCGAGCATGTCCATGCCGGCACGCGACAGCGCAAAGCGCACCATGTCGCGGATGGGGGCCTCGTCCTCGACGAACAGGATGGTGGTCATTGATGGCGTACGTCTTCTCCAGTCACCAGGTAGATGACGTGCTCGGCGATATTGTCGATATGGCGCTTGCCCCGATCCAGGGATCTCAGCACCAGCATGAAGTTCACCGCCTCGGCCACGTCCTGCCGATTATCGAACACGCACTCCACAAGGTACTTCAAACGATCACGCAAATCGATCTGCTCGGGCAGCTCATCGGCCACCATCACCTCGGCCTGCCTGGCATCGTCTTCCTCGTAGACCCGAAGCGCCGTATCCAGCAGTACGATCAGGTGCCCCATCAGACGCTGCACCTCGGCGCGGGGAGAGTGCCCGTCGCAACCAGCCTCCGGCAGCGGCTCCTGGCACAGCACCCTTGCGATCTGGGTCATCTCGTCGCCCAGGCGCTCCAGCTCGGTGACGATACGCGAAGTCGCCACCACATAGCGCAGGTCCCTGCCGACGGGCGCGCGCCGCGCCAGCAGGCTGACGATGAAGCTGTCCACCTTCACCTCCTGCGAGTCGATGGGACGATCCCCCTCGATGACCTGCCGCGCCTGTTCGGTGGAATCATGCCCCAGCGCCAGTTGCAGCCGCTCCATCTGGTCACGCACCATGCCGCCCATCTTGAGCACCCGCTTGCGCAATTTGCGCATATCCTTGTCGAAGCCACTGAGGATATGGCCGTTCGATAGCGTGCCGTACATCCTGATCTCCTTACCCAAAGCGGCCCGTGATATAGGCCTCGGTCAGTTCGTGCGCCGGGTTGGTGAAGATCCGTTCGGTCTTGTCCACCTCGACCAGGCGTCCCATGTGGAAATAGGCGGTACGTTGCGAGACGCGCGCCGCCTGCTGCATCGAATGGGTAACGATGATGATGGTGTAGCGCTCGCGCAGCTCGTCGATCAGCTCCTCCACCCGGGCAGTGGCGATGGGATCCAGCGCCGAGCAGGGCTCGTCCATCAGGATTACCTCGGGATGGATGGCAATAGCACGCGCGATACACAAGCGCTGCTGCTGGCCACCGGACAGCCCGGTGCCCGGCGCATCCAGGCGGTCTTTCACCTCGTCCCACAGTCCGGCGCGGCGCAGTGAGTTCTCCACCAGCTCGTCCAGATCGGCGCGGCTCGCCGCCAGGCCGTGCAGCCGCGGGCCGTAGGCGATGTTCTCGTAGATCGACTTGGGAAAGGGATTGGGCTTCTGGAACACCATGCCCACCCGCGCGCGCAGCGGCACCACATCCATCTCCGGCGCATGAATGTCCTCGTCATCGAGGAGGATCTCGCCTTCCACGCGACAGCCCTCGATGGTGTCGTTCATGCGGTTGAAGCAGCGCAGAAAGGTCGACTTGCCACACCCCGAGGGGCCGATGAAGGCAGTCACCTGGCGCTTGCCGATATCGATCGACACATCCTTGATCGCCTGTTTTTCACCATAGAAGACGTTGACGTTGCGTGCGCGCAGGCTGACCTTGCGCTCGAGGAAGGGGGTACCCAGGGCACTCTCGACGACCTCCGGCTGCGCGGTGTCACCCGCGGCCAGAGCCGTCTCCACTACCGACTGGAACAAGGCGCGTCGATCGCCGATCGCCATCTTGGATTCTCCTTACCAGCGTTTCTCGAAGCGGCGGCGTAACAGGATAGCCACCAGGTTCATCAGCACCAGGAACAACAGCAACACCAGGATGGCCGCCGCGGTACGTTCCATAAAGGCGCGTTCGGGACTGTCGGCCCACAGGTAGATCTGCACCGGCAGCACCGTGGCCGGATCGGTAAAGCCCTGCGGCACATCGACGATGAAAGCCACCATGCCGATCATCAACAGGGGCGCGGTCTCGCCCAGCGCTTGCGCCATACCGATGATGGTGCCGGTGAGCATGCCCGGCAGGGCCTGCGGCAGCACGTGGTGGAACACCGTCTGCATGCGCGAGGCGCCGATGCCCAGTGCCGCCTCGCGGATCGATGGCGGCACCGCCTTGAGCGCCGCACGCCCGGTGATGATGATGGTCGGCAGGGTCATCAGGGTGAGCACCAGGCCACCGACCAGCGGCGCCGAGCGCGGCAGGTCGAGAAAGTTCAGGAACACCGCCAGCCCCAGCAGGCCGAACACGATCGACGGCACGGCCGCCAGGTTGTTGATGTTGACCTCGACAAAGTCGGTCCAGCGGTTACGTGGCGCGAACTCTTCCAGATAGATGGCCGCCGCCACGCCCAGCGGCAATGACAACGCCAGGGTCACCAGCAGAGCATAGAAGGAACCGGCGAGTGCCCCGCGGATACCGGCCAGTTCCGGCTCGCGCGAGTCGCCATTACGGAAGAACGCCCAGTTGAAGAAGGTGTCGATGGCCCCCTCCGCGCGCAAGGACTCCAGCCAGTGGCGCTGGCGCTCGCTCAAGCGGACACCACCCGCCTCACCATGCTTGAACCACTGGTCGACCTCGTCGTCGGCGAGCAACCAGAAGGCACGTCGCTGTCCCAGCAGTTCGGGATCCGCGACCACCTGGTCGCGCAAGGCCCAGGCCGCGCCGCTGCTCACCAGCCGGTAGAGCTCGCGCTTCTCGCGACGCTTGCGCACCTCGGGGAAGCGCGCACGCAGGGCCTGCTTGATCACTCCCGCATAGTCGCCAGCGGCCAACGACGCCTGCGAGCCGTTGCCCTGGGGATCGAGACGTGCAGGGTCCAGCGTCAGCTCGAGCCGGATGTGCGTCTGCCAGAAGGCCGACTTCCCCAGGCTCACCAGGCTGACCAACATGACGGCCAGGAACGACAGCCCCAGCACGATGGCACCAATACCGGCCAGGCGCAACAGGCGATCGCGCCGGCGCCGGCGCGCCAGTCCGTGCAACACCGCCTCGCGGATGGCGCGGCGCTTGACCAGCGGCTTGTTCTTTTTCTTACTCATAGGCTTCCCGATAACGGCGCACCACATACAGCGCCAGCACATTGAGCAACAGGGTGGCCAGGAACAGCACCAACCCCAGAGCAAAGGCCGCCAGGGTCTTGGGGCTGTCGAATTCCTGGTCACCAACCAGCAGGGTGACGATCTGCACCGTGATGGTGGTCACCGAGTCCAGCGGATTGGCGGTCAGGCGCGCGCCCACGCCGGCGGCCATCACCACGATCATGGTCTCGCCGATAGCGCGCGAGGCCGCCAGCAACACGCCGCCGACGATACCCGGAAGCGCCGCAGGCAACACCACGCGCAACACCGTTTCGGCCGGAGTCGCGCCCAGTGCCAGCGAACCATCACGCAGCGACTGCGGCACCGCGGTGATCACGTCATCCGACAGGGAGGAGACGAAGGGGATGATCATCACCCCCATCACCAGGCCGGCGGCCAGCGCGCTCTCGGAAGAGACCGCCAGCCCCAGCGACTCGCCCAGGCCGCGCACCAGCGGGGCCACCACCAGGGCGGCGAAAAAGCCGTACACCACGGTCGGGATGCCGGCCAGGATCTCGAGCAGCGGCTTGATCCAGGCCCGCGCTCGCGCGCCCGCGAACTCGGCCAGCCAGATGGCCGAGAACAGGCCGACCGGCACCGCCACCGCCAGCGCGATGCCGGCGATCATGAGCGTGCCGGCGAACAGGGGCACCATGCCGAAGGCACCGCTGGCACCGACCTGGTCGGCGCGGATGGCGATCTGCGGACTCCATTCCAGGCCGAACAGAAAATCACCCAACGGCACGCTCTCGAAGAAACGCAAGGCCTCGAACAACACCGAGAGCACGATGCCCAGGGTGGTGAGGATGGCGATCGAAGCACTCGCCAGCAGCAGTACATGGACCACCCGTTCAACGCTGGCACGCGCCCGCAACCCCGGATACACGCGCAACAGCCCCCAGCCCAGGCCGCCGAGGCCGACCAGCAGCAACAGCACTGGCAGGGCCATGTTCGACCAGCGTGACAGGCGGCGGTAGTGCTCGACCGCCGCCGTCAGCGCCGGGTCGGGCGCACTCGAGGCGATGTTGCCCGTCGCCAGATTGCGGATGTCGTTGAGCAGCAAACTGCGCTGCGCCTCGGACAGCGCACGCATCGATTCGGGCAGGGACTGCATCACGAGGTGGCCGATCACCACCTGGTCGAAGGCCAGCCACAGCACCAGCAGCACCAGCGGCGGCAAGCCCGCCAGCAACGCCACCCGGTAGCCGTGATAACGCGGCAACGAATGCAGGCGCCGGGCATCGCCATCCACCCGGCCCAGCACGACGCGACGCCCCAGCCAGTAAGCAGCCAGGGCGTACGCCACCAACAACAAGAACAGCATCGACAGGCTCATCTCGTCCCCTCGCCGCGCCCCGGCATCCCGGGGCGCGGCCGTCGATCACAACGCCAGCGGTGTCAGCTCGCGCGCCGCCTTGGCAAACGCGCGGCGCTCCTCTTCCGGCATGGGAATCAGCCCCTTGTCCACCAGGTAGCCGTCATCACCCCAGGCCTTTTCGCTGGTGAACTCCGCCAGGTACTCGCGGATGCCGGGAATGCGTCCCACGTGCGCCTTCTTCACGTAGAAGAACAGCGGACGCGACACCGGATAACTGCCATCGGCGATCAACTCGAACTCGGGCGCCACGCCATCCACCAGCGAGCCTTGCAACTGGTCGGCATTCTGCTCCAGGTAGCTGTAGCCGAAGATGCCCAGCGCACGCGGATTGGCCACCAGCTTCTTGACGATCAGGTTGTCATTCTCGCCAGCCTCGATGTAGGGACCATCCTCGCGGATAGCGTGACAGATGGCCTTGTAGCGCTTCTTGTTCTGGTGCTTGAGCGCCTTGATCCAGGCGAACTGCTTGCAGCCACCCTCCATGGCCAGCTCGGCGAAGGCGTCGCGCGTCCCCGAGGTGGGCGGCGGGCCGAGCACCTCGATGCGCACGTCCGGCAGACTGGGATTGACCTGCTTCCAGGTCCGGTAAGGATTGGGCACCAGCTTGCCGCTCTCCGGTGCAGCGGGGTCCGGCACCTGACGCGCCAGCGCCAGGAACAGGTCCTTGCGGCTCAGGTCGAAACGCGGAGCCTTGCGCGAGTTGGCGATTGCGATGCCGTCGTAGCCGATCTTGATCTCGACGATCTCCTTCACCCCGTTGGCCTGACACTTGGCGAACTCCGACTTCTTGATACGCCGCGAGGCATTGGTGATGTCCGGGTGATTCACCCCCACGCCGGCACAGAACAGCTTCATGCCGCCGCCCGAGCCGGTGGATTCGATGCGCGGCGTCTTGAAACGCGTGGCACGCCCGAAGTGTTCCGCCACCACGGTGGCAAAGGGATAGACGGTAGAAGAACCCACGATGTGGATGGCATCGCGGGAGGCCGCCTGGGCCTGGGCGCCCAGCACCAGGGCCAGTGCACTGCCGAACAGCATGCGTTTCATTTCAATAATCCTCGTTACGTCGTTCATCTTGTGGCGCATATGTTGCAGGCACTTTGTTACGGGAATGTGACAAGCGAGGAGGGGTACAATCCGCGCATGCTGCATTTCGACCATCTTACCCTGCGCCGCGGCCCGCGCCTGCTGTTCGAGGATGCCACCTTCCAGATCCATCCCGGGCAGAAGGTCGGCCTCACCGGCGCCAACGGCACCGGCAAGTCCAGTCTGTTCGCGCTGATCCTCGGCGAATTGCAGGAAGACAGCGGCCACCACAGCCTGCCCGCGGACTGGACCATCGCCCACCTGGCCCAGGAGATCCCCGCCAGCACGCAGCCGGCGATCGACTACGTGCTCGACGGTGATGCCAGTCTGCGCACGCTACAGCAGCAGCTCGCACAGGCAGAACAACGCGGCGACGGCGAACGCATCGCCCACCTGCACGCCGAACTGGAACACATTGGCGGCTACCAGGCCGAGTCACGCGCCGCGCGACTGATGGCCGGGCTGGGCTTCGCTCCCGGCGACGAACGGCGACCGCTGGCCGACTTCTCCGGCGGCTGGCGCATGCGCCTGAACCTGGCGCGCACCCTGATGTGCCGCTCCGAGCTGTTGCTGCTCGACGAACCGACCAACCACCTCGACCTGGACGCGGTGATCTGGCTGGAAGGCTGGCTGAAGAGCTATCGGGGCACCCTGCTGCTGATCTCGCACGACCGCGAGTTTCTCGACAGCGTCTGCGACCACATCCTGCACATCGAGCGCCAACGCGCCACCCTCTACCGCGGCAACTACAGCGCCTTCGAGCGCCTGCGCGCCGAACAGCTTGCCGGCCAGCAGGCGGCCTACGAAAAGCAGCAACGCGAAATCGCGCACATGCGCGCTTTCGTCGATCGTTTCCGCGCCAAGGCCAGCAAGGCACGGCAGGCGCAGAGCCGCCTGAAGGCGCTCGAACGCATGCAGCAGATCGCCCCGGCGCATGTCGACTCGCCCTTCCATTTCACCTTTCGCCCGCCGCGTCGCCTGCCCCACCCCCTGCTGCGCCTCGAGGAATGCAGCGCGGGCTACAACGGCCAGGCCATCGTCGAGCACGCCAGCCTGGTGCTCGCCCCCGGCGACCGCCTCGGCCTGCTCGGCCCCAACGGCGCGGGCAAATCGACCCTGATCCGACTGCTGGCCGGCGAACTCGCCCCGCTGACGGGCGCACGCGAGACCGCACAGGACCTCGCCATCGGCTACTTCGCCCAGCACCAACTCGAACAACTGCACCCCGAACACAGCCCGGTCGAGCACCTGCTGCAACAGGACCCGTCACTGAGTGAACAGGAGGCACGCGATTACCTCGGCGGCTTCGGCTTTGCCGGCGACCAGGCACTGGCCCCGGTCGGCCCGTTCTCCGGCGGCGAGAAATCTCGCCTGGTGCTTGCCCTGCTGGTGCAACAACGCCCCAACCTGCTGCTGCTCGACGAGCCCACCAACCACCTCGACCTCGAAATGCGCCAGGCCCTGGCCACCGCCCTGCAGGACTTCGAAGGCGCCATGGTCATCGTCTCCCACGACCGCCACCTGCTACGCACGGCCTGCGACCGCCTCGCGCTGGTCAGCGGCGGGCGACTCACCCCCTTCGACGGCGACCTCGACGACTACGCCGCCTGGCTGAGCGACCACCGGCGCAACACCGGCAATCCCGTACCTCAGACCGCCCCCGCGACCCCGAAACGCGAGACCGCCGAAGACCGCAAGGCGCGCAAACGCGCCGAAGCCGAACGCCGCGCCCGCCTGCAACCCTTGAAAAAACGCCTTGCCCGCTGCGAACAGGCGCTGGAAGCACTGCAAGACCAGCGCCGCGCGCTGGAAGAACAACTCGCCGATTCCGACCTCTATCAGGCCGAAAACAAAGACCGCCTCACCGAACTGTTGAAACAGAAAGCCGCTCTCGACCAACAGATCGAAGAGGCCGAACTCGAATGGCTGCGCGCAGCCGACGCCGTTGAAACCGCCGAGAAGGAAGCGGCGTCGCCGTGAGTCGGAGATACGAGGAATTACAGACAGGACGCTTGAAAACCTCGCCAAGCACCTGCCCGGCGAGGTGATAGAACGGCAAGAAAGAAACACACCACAGCGCGCGCGATTTGCCTAACTGAGCTCGCTGCCGGGAACCTCAGTCGCATTACCCCCCCCAGCACAGATCCGGGCGTGCGGCTTTCCCGCACCAAGCCCTTCAGACACCCTCACCCGCGTAGCAATGCGTACTTTTACGCGCGCCCCGATTCACTTCCCAACCGAACCCCATAGCAGGCCATGGCAATGCAAAGCGTCCCAGCACCCGCTTCAGCTTCGGCCAGGATTCTTCTCTGGCTTCTCCGATTCAACCACTTGTACAGCAGCTTCACCTCCCCCTTAATTATAAGATTCTGCCCCCTTACCGTTTCCCACACCCCGAAAGGATTGTAGCGCCCGTGCACTTTCCGCTTCAGGGCTTTGGACAGAGCCGGTTGGCGCTTGGCTGAGGAAAAGGCAGAGCACCGGGAACCGGATTCAGCAAAAACGGATAGGACCAGATAGGCCTATACTTGGAACAGCTTGCCTTGGAACTCAAGGCATCTGCCGCATCCCAGCAGCTCGCCCTCAACGCGTTGATCTTTGTCTTTCGGGCGGTGCTGGGACGGAATGTCGATAAGGCAGTGCGTTTCGCAAGGGCTGCGCCCACACGTCGGATCCCTGTCGTTCTAGCCCACCTCGAAAGTCGCCTCACTGTTACGGAGCATGCGATCCCCCCCGCCTGATGGCATCACTGATGTAGACACCAGAAGGCGGACATGCAATGTGTCAGACTGCGGGAACAGGATATCGGCTTTGGCGGCAACCTCGGTATTAATATGAAGACCTAAGATAAATAGGAAGCCCCCCCTGAACAAGTCGCGAACCGCGATCTCAACGCCGAAAATGCGCCAATTCGCTCTAACCATCTATGCGATAGCGGGCAATAACGGGAGATGGGCATCTTGAACTGACGTACTTCGATCGGCGGCCTCACCGCCCCCAACTTATTCAGCAGGTCCTAAGACGTCCGCCATCAAGCGGCAATCGATGGCCAATCAAATCAGTACAAAATCCTGATCCCCACCGTCACCTCTTGGCTAAACAAATCACTTTCTAGTCGCTCATTAGGATTCATTCCTAGTGCGGCAAAAGATGCATCCGTGGTTCCTGTATTAGCTTCGCCAAGATCGATGTAATTATATTCCACATCAAAAGAGATATTATCCGATATTTTCGCCGAATAACCTAGAGCAGCACCCCAAGCCAGGTTCGTGCTCTCCTTTCCAGGGAAATATCCAAGACCACCAAGATTCCTCCCTTGATACCCTTTTGCCTTATTGAAAGCAGCCCCAACACCCAAGCCAACATAAAAACTTGACGCTTCCGACTTCAGGAAATCATAATATCCAAACAACATCAAGCTGTCGCTCTTTACGTTAATCTCCTGAAGAAAGTCCCTACCGCCAAAGGCGGCGGTGCCTGTAAAACTCACCTCTCCCCTTTTTGTATACCCCATTTCCAATCTAATGTTTGAGTCTGAAAACGGATAACCCCATTTCAAACTAATGGACCGACCGCCATCATCACCAGATACATTATTCAGCAGTATGTAGCCACCAGAGGTCGCATTAGAAGTAAGCCCCACCCCATTCGGGTTGTGAAACTTCAATTTATCTGCCTCAATGCGATTTCCGCCCACCGACAACTTAACATACGAATCTGCGACTTCAGCGCAAGCGTAAGATGAAATGACGAGAGGGATAAGCCCAAAAATCACTCTGCGATCCATTGCGCACCTCCTTGACTTTGACGCAAAACAATAATCCCTGAACTCGGTACTTCCAAATACCGAAGGTGAAATTTGCCATGTATCTTTTTAGAGCGCAACCCCTCCCCTCTGGATCCTCCTTTTTTGGAGAGTAGTACCTACAAGGCGACCCCAAATTCACCAAATAACCGTAACCACCTGCGTGGCATCGTGACAGCGGATCCTTCACAGAACGCTGCTCTGTAGCCGAGACGCGTCCTTGGCCGCGTGTTCAATTTGCGTTCCAACTAGGCAATCTCCCCCCGTCACTTGGTCGAAGTCACCCCCCTTGGGAAAATACCGCTGGATCAGGCCGTTCATGTTCTCGTTCGCGCCCAGTTCCTGGCTGCGATACAACCGGGAGAAGTACACATCGCACTTCATGGCTTCTGCTATCCGCCCGTGTAGGCGAACTCCTTGCCATTGTCGAATGTGATGGTCTACACCAATTCGGTGACTGCACCAAACTGCTCAACAATGGCCAGTGCTGCCTGTTCAGCAATTGCCCGATTCACCTTCCGGATCATCATCTTGAGGTTCTTGCGTTGCACCAGTGCCACCAAATACCGATCGTCCCTTGCCGTGGATCGTGTCGCCCGCCCATCCGCCGATGCGAGAGCGCTCATCAACGATCTGTGACCGCTCCTCGATGCCTATCCGGTCGATGACCCGTCCACGCCGCTCCTGGCTCCCATTACGCTTCCGGTAGCGTTTTCGGCGGTAACAAACGTGCTTGTACAGGCGAATTCCTGCCTGCTTGTCCCGCCCGATGTGCCGGTAGGTCCATTTAAGGATAGCCTGTCGCCCACAGTGGGCTCGCGATCTGTTCCGGACTCCAGTTTGTCCCTAATCGGGCTTTCATCCAGACGATCAGCCCCGGTATCCGCTTTTGGTGCTTGCGTGCGTCCCGTCGTCGTTGGTCTGCTATGCGTTGGGCCCGCTCTTCTTCGTATCCGTTGAGCCCATGGTTGTTGCATCATAAATCCCGAGTGACCGTGCTGGGAGAGTCCCCAGCTCTTGGGCAGTCTTCCACCGGCTATAAGCCCAGCTGGCTCAGTGCTGAGATCTGGTATCGTTCCTCTTGTGTAAGGTGCCTGTAGCGCCTCATGTGCCTGTCTGTCTGGGTTTGGTGTCGGAACCTCCCATTCGTAGGGGGCAACTGACTCCCTTCTGCCTCAGGCATTGGAGTTATTCCGTGAATTCAGGGATAAATAGGAAGTTGGTAACGGACCAGTCATCGGGATCCACAAGAGAGGAGAGATCCCAAGTTGATTCCTGCCTTGATTACCGGCCAACCTGATTGGAATGTGTCAGGCTGCGGGTACAGGATGTTGACTTCGGCGACCTCTGCGTACAGAACCCACTGCATGCGTTATGAACTACCCCGTACCGGAGGAGAGCCATGTGGGACCAGCGCTACAGCGAGGATGACTATTTTTACGGCACCGCACCGAACGATTTTCTGGCCGCCAACGCCGGACTGATACCGAACGGGCCGCTACTGTGCCTGGCCGAGGGTGAAGGACGCAATGCCGTTCACCTGGCTGGCCTGGGCTATCGGGTCACCGCCGTTGACAGCTCGGCCGCGGGATTGCGCAAGGCCGAGCGACTGGCACGCGAACGCGGGGTGATGCTCGAGTGCGTGCATGCCGACTTGGCCGACTACGACCTGGGCACGGCGCGATGGGCCGGTATCGTGTCCATTTTCGCGCACCTGCCACCGCCGCTGCGCCGCCAGGTGCATGCGGCGATCCCGCGGGCCTTGCGTCCCGGCGGGATACTGCTGCTGGAGGCCTATACACCGGCGCAACTCGACCACGGCACCGGCGGCCCACCGGTGGCGGAACTGATGATGGACGCGGCAAGCCTGCGCGAGGAGTTGCAGGGACTGGTCTTCGAACACCTGGCAGAATGCGAGCGGGAAGTGGTCGAAGGCAAGGGCCACCGGGGCACCGGGGCCGTGGTGCAGGCCATCGCCAGGAGGCCGACCTGATGCCGCTGCGCATTTCCCAGAAAGTGCTGATTCCCGACGAGGAGATCACGCTGAGCGGTATCCGCGCCCAGGGCGCGGGCGGGCAGAACGTGAACAAGGTCTCCAGCGCCATCCACCTGCGCTTCGATATCCGGCGCTCTTCGCTGCCCGATTTCTACAAGCAACGCTTGCTCGCGTTACGCGATACGCGCATCTCGAAAGACGGGGTCATCACGATCAAGGCGCAGCGCTTTCGTACCCAGGAGCGCAACCGCGAGGACGCCCTGGCACGCTTGGCCGAACTGATCCGCAAGGTCGGCCGAGTGCAGAAGACACGCATCCCTACCCGACCGACGCGAGCGGCGAAGGAACGGCGGATCACGGAGAAGAAGCATCGCAGCCAGCACAAGCGGCTGCGCGGAAAGGTCAAAACCTTCGACTGAACTCGCCACGCCTCGAACCGGGGCAGCCTGACCCACCCTGGCCCTCTTCCCGCGAAAGGAGAGAGGGTCTTGGCGACGGCGCCAGGGCAATTGCCGCGCCCCTTGTCCCCATCTCCCTGGCCCCTTCGCGCCCTCGGCGGCCTCACTCGATCATCTTCGTGATGAATCCACCGCGCACAGCCTCGCATCGTCCCACGCACTGGACGCTGGCCCGCGGTCTGCGTCAGGGCTACGTGGTCGCTCCGAAGGTTGCAGCGCTCAAGACCGCTGGTAGGTGCCCATCAGCACGGCCTCGTCCAGCACCTGCCCTTCCATGGCCTCGAGCAGTTCGGCCTTGGTGAGGGGATCGGTGAAGGGCAGCACCACTTTCAGCGCGTACAGCTTGAAGAAATAACGGTGGCGTCCGATGGGTGGGCAGGGTCCGCCGTAGCCGGTGCGTTTCCAGTCGTTGATGCCCTCTTCGGTACCCGATGGCAGGTCGGCCGGCGCCACCCCCTCGGACAGGCCGGTACTGTCTGCCGGCAGGTTGTAGAGCACCCAGTGCACCCAGGTCATTTTCGGCGCGGCCGGATCGGGTGCGTCGGGATCGTCCACGATCAGCACCAGGCTGCGCGTGCCCTCAGGCACATCGTGCCAGGTGAGAGGCGGCGAGACGTCGTCACCGTCGCAGGTGTAGCGGGCGGGAATACTGCCACCGCGAGGAAACGCGGATGACGAGATCTCGAAGGCCATGGCAGGTACCTCCAGTACCAGAAACAGGGTCAGGATCAGGAAAAGCGGGCGCATCATATCCTCCAGCATCGATGCCTTCGGGAAGAAATTCAAGTCCGCAGCCAGCAGAGACGCCGCTCGACTCCCCTACTCACACGAAGGCCAGAAGAAGGGGAAATGGAGCAGTTGTTCGGACTTTACCCTAGCCCGAACATTTCACCGGCCGCACAACGCTCCATCCCTAAGAGGCTGAATGATCGAGCAAAAATGGCCAAAAGGGAGGCCTGTCGCCGGTTACAGTTTGTCTCCCACGTTGTTCTATCCCGATTCCGGCGGTTTCTCGCTCGCTGTGGCTGGGTTTTCACTCAAGCGATAGCGCAGGCTATCGCTTGAGCGCCAAACTGGCGCCACAGCGGCTGCAAATTCCGCCGGCTCTCGGGGTGCCGGTGAAACATCCGGGCTAGACTGCCTTCATGAGCTTACGCTACTTCGCCCTGCTGTCCTGCCTGCTGCTGCGCCCCACGGGCGCCGCGGCCGCCCCGGTCGATACCGAGCTGCACCGGGTCGACTGGCAGATCGTGGTCTCCGGACTGGACCATCCCTGGTCGCTGGCCTTTCTGCCTGACGGGCGCCTGCTGATCACCGAGCGGATCGGGCGCCTGCGCCTGGTCGAGGCGGACGGTCGCCTGCACCCGAAGCCCATCGCCGGTCTGCCGCCCATCCACCCGTACGGCCAGGGCGGCCTGCTCGACGTGGCGCTGCCCCCCGACTTCGCCCGCAGCCGGCGAGTCTATTTCTCTTTCGCCGAAAAGGGGCCTCGGGGCCACGGCACGGCCGTGGCCTTCGGCGTGCTGCGAGGACACCGCCTGGAGGGTGTGCGGGTGATCTTCCGCCAGCGGCCGAAAACCGCCGAGACCCGCCACTTTGGATCGCGTCTGGTGTTCGACCGCCAGGGCCACCTGTTCATCACCCTGGGCGACCGCGGCAACCGCTTCTCGGCCCAGGACCTGCGACGCCACGCTGGCTCGCTGATCCGCATCGACGACGACGGCGGCATACCGCCGGACAACCCCTTCGTGGGACACCCCGATGCGCAACCGGCGATCTGGAGCTACGGTCATCGCAACATGCAGGGGGCCGCACTGCACCCACTCACCGGCAAGCTCTGGACCCACGAGCACGGCCCCCAGGGTGGTGACGAACTCAACATCCCGGAAGCGGGCAAGAACTACGGCTGGCCGGTGATCACTTACGGTCGCGAGTATTTCACCGACCGGCCCATCGGCGAGGGGACCCGCAAGCCGGGCATGGCGCAGCCCATCCACTACTGGGTGCCCTCCATCGCGCCCTCCGGCATGGCCTTCTACACCGGCGACCGCTTCCCGCGATGGCGGGGCGACCTGTTCATCGGCTCGCTCAAGTTCCGCCTGCTGGTACGCCTGCGCCTGGATGGCGATCGGGTGGTGCACGAGGAACGCATGCTGGCCGATCAGCTCGGGCGCATCCGCGACGTGCGCCAGGGCCCCGACGGCCTGATCTACGTGCTCACCGACGCCGCCGACGGCAAACTGGTGCGCCTGCTGCCCGCCCGGTGAGGCCCAACAGGGCCGGCATCACGGCCGCCGCCCCTAGCCCGAATATTTCACCGGCCGCACAACGCTTGAAGTCCAAAATGCTAAATGATCGAGCAAAAATGGCAAAAACAGACAGCAACCGTCGGTTACCATTTGTGCCCCGCGTTGTGCTATCCCGATTCCGGCGGTTTCTCGCTCGCTGTGGCTTGGTTTTCACTCAAGCGATAGCGCAGCTATCCCTTTCGCTCCAAACCTGCGCCACAGCGGCTGCGAATTCCGCCGGCTCTCGGGATGCCAGTGAAACATCCGGGCTGGCGCTCACAAAAAACCCCGGCATGATGCCGGGGCGGTTGTGAGGACAAGACCCTCGGATGGATCAGAAGTCCATGCCAGCGTCCATACCTCCGGGCGCGGCGGCAGCCTCCTTCTTGGGCTCCTCGGCGACCATGGCCTCGGTGGTGAGCATCAGGCCGGCGATGGAGGCGGCATTCTGCAGGGCAGAACGGGTCACCTTGGCCGGGTCGATGATGCCCATCTCGAGCATGTCACCGTATTCCTCGGTCTGGGCGTTGTAGCCCCAGGCGCCTTCCTTCTCGCGCACCGCCTGGACCACCACGCTGGCCTCGCCACCGGCGTTGGCGACGATCTGGCGCAGCGGCTCTTCCATGGCGCGCAGGGCGATCTGCACACCGGTCTCCTGGTCGCTGTTGGCGGTGCTCACACCCTTGTCACGCAGCGCACTGGCGATGCGCACCAGGGTCACGCCGCCGCCGGGCACGATGCCTTCCTCGACCGCCGCGCGGGTGGCATGCAGGGCGTCGTCTACCAGGTCCTTCTTCTCCTTCATCTCGACCTCGGTAGCGGCACCGACCTTGACCACGGCCACGCCACCGGCCAGCTTGGCCACGCGCTCCTGGAGCTTCTCGCGATCGTAGTCCGAGGTGGTCTCCTCGATCTGGGTGCGGATCTGCTCCACCCGGGCCTCGATCTCGTCCTTCTTGCCGGCGCCGTCCACGATGGTGGTGGTCTCCTTGGTGATCACCACGCGGGCGGCCTCACCCAGGTCTTGCAGCTTGGCCTTCTCGAGGCTCAGACCAACCTCCTCGGAGATCACGGTGCCACCGGTGAGGATGGCGATGTCCTGCAGCATGGCCTTGCGGCGATCGCCGAAGCCCGGCGCCTTGACCGCAGCGGCCTTCAGGGTGCCGCGCAGGTTGTTGACCACCAGGGTCGCCAGCGCCTCGCCTTCCACGTCCTCGGCGATGATCAGCAGCGGACGGCCGGCCTTGGCGGCCTCCTCGAGCACCGGCAGCAGGTCGCGGATGTTGGAGATCTTCTTGTCGTGCAGGAGGATGTAGGGCTTCTCCAGCTCGACGTGCATCTTCTCCTGGTTGTTGACGAAGTAGGGCGACAGGTAGCCGCGGTCGAACTGCATGCCCTCGACCACCTCGAGCTCGTTCTCCAGCGACTTGCCCTCCTCGACGGTGATCACGCCGTCGCGGCCGACCTTCTCCATGGCCTCGGCCAGGATCTCACCGACATCGGAGTTCCAGTTGGCCGAGACGGTAGCCACCTGGCGGATGCTGTTGCTGTCGTCGCAGGGCTTGGCGATGGACTTCAGCTCCTCGACGGCGGCCTTCACCGCGGCGTCGATACCACGCTTGAGGTCCATGGGGTTCATGCCGGCGGCGATGGCCTTGTGGCCCTCGCGGATCATGGCCTGCGCCAGCACGGTAGCGGTGGTGGTGCCGTCACCGGCCACGTCCGCGGTCTTGGAGGCCACCTCCTTGACCATCTGCGCGCCCATGTTCTCGAACTTGTCCTTGAGCTCGATCTCCTTGGCCACCGACACCCCGTCCTTGGTGACGCGCGGTGCACCGAAGGACTTCTCGAGCACCACGTTGCGACCCTTGGGGCCGAGCGTCACCTTGACGGCGTCAGCCAGGGTGTTCACACCGGCGAGCATGCGCTCGCGGGCTTCCTCGTGGAACTTGACGATCTTCGCGCTCATGCTGCCTTCACCTCCTTATCCGCATCCTCGATCACGGCCATGATGTCGGACTCGCGCATTACCAGCAGCTCCTCGTCGCCCAGCTTGACCTCGGTACCGGAATACTTGCCGAACAGCACCCGGTCACCCACCTTCAGATCCAGCGGACGGCGGCTGCCGTCTTCCAGGATGGCCCCGTCACCCACGGCGATCACCTCACCCTGGATAGGCTTCTCCTGCGCGTTGTCGGGAATGATGATGCCTCCGGCCGTCTTGTTCTCGGCGTCGATGCGCCGCACGACGACCCGGTCATGCAAGGGACGAATGTTCATGAACTCGTACTCCTTCAGCTTTGGTGAACTGTGGTCACTAACCGAATCAACAGGAGTCGCGGGCCGATCGACCCGTCGCACGCAGCCAGATGGGAACGCCCGCGGGGTTTTCAAGGGCTGCACAAGCGGCACAAAACCATAAAGTTTTCGATGGAATTTTCCGATGGACTGGCCTATCTGAGAGGGAGGGAGAAGTCACCAGGAGGCACGATGACCGACGAGACGCGCATCCGCACCGAGACATCCCTGCCCGAGTACTTCCGGCGCCGCCTGCACCGCCATGCCGAGCGCCTGCGCCCTCCGCCCCACGAAGACACCCTCTGGTACCTGGGCGAGCTGCTGCACCGCTTCCGCCGCAGCGAACACTTCTTCGAGATCCACGAAGGCCGCCTCACCCAGCGCCCGCTGGCCCTGCTCTACGGCGAAGCCCAGGCCGCCACCAGCCAGCGCGAACGCTGCCTGCTGCTGCAGCGCTTGGGCGACCTGGCACTGTTCCTAGGGGCCTTCTTCCCCGACCGCTACGCACGCTGGGGCATCCGCCGCGAGTACTTCATCGGCATGGGCAGTGCAGCCTATGACTACCTGGCCGACAGCGCCGCCTCGCACCGCCATATCTACCGCGAGCTCACCGCGGGCTTCGTGCGCATGCTCGAACTGCTCGCCGCCGCTGGCTCACGCCGCCGCGACACCGACCATGAGGAGATCCTGCGCCTGTACGCGCACTGGATGGCCACCGGCGACCCGCGGGCCGAGCAGCAGTTGCGCGCCCTCGGTCTGGCACTGGAAGGCGCGCCCGGGGCCGGTCACTGAGACGGCCACAGCATCTGCCCCAGCCCCGCCAGTGACACCGCCAGCAGGCCGATCCCCAGCACCCGCCGGGTGCGCCGCGCGTCGCCATGCACCAGGTGCTGGTGCGCACGCAGGCCAAGCAGGTGCCCTACCCCAGCCGGCAGCAACAGCAGCGCCGCCCAACCGACGTGCAGCTCCACCCCCACCGCCAGGAAGGCCGTCATCTTGATGCACACCAGTAGGAACCAGAGTACGAACAGGGTGTCGCGATAGCGGGTCATGGGCACCCGGCGGATGGCCACCGCCGCGATCAAAGGCGCCCCAACCAGCGAGGCCCCACTCACGTAGCCACCGAGCACCAGCAACAGGCGGTCGAACCAGGGGGCATCCAGTGCGATCTGGCGCTGCACGATCCAGCTCACCGCGTAGACCGAACTGATCGCGAACACGAAGATCACCATCCAATCGGTCGGCAGACTGAGCAGGCCAATCACCCCAGCCAACTTGGGTACGATCATCCAGCCCATCGACCAGCGCACGAAGCCCCAATCGATATGATGCAGGCGGCCACCGGCCGTGATCGAGGTGAAGAACAACAGGTGCAGACCGATGATCGGCAGCCACAGCAGGGGCTCATCCTCGACCAGCAGCAACAACGGCAAGCCCAGTGCCGCACCACCGAAGCCGATGCCGGTGCGCACGAAACCCGACCAGAGAAAGATCAGCACGATCGCAGCCCACTGACCGACGCTGAAGTCCATGCCCGCTCCCGTCAATGAAAAGGGCGCATTGTGCCACGGGAGACATCACGCAGAGACCATGCCCCACTTGCCGGGTGCGCCAGGCAAAGCCCCCTCCCAGCCTCCCCCGCAAGCGGGGGAGGAGAAAAGCGGCGGTGCGCCTTCCCCGCTGGCAGGGGCTTCGTTCTCGCAACAAGTACGCCCCCTCCCCGCTTGCGGGGAGGGCCGGGGAGGGGCTCATCCTGGCACTCAACCGTCGCGCAGGGCACGCAGACGCGCAATACCGAGTTCGCGCATGCGCTCGCGGTTGCGACGCGGGATGACGCCTGGATCGTCCAGCGTGGCCACCGCACGCGCAATGCTGTCCTCCCGCAACAGATGAAACACCGGCACCGGGGCACGGTTGGTCCAGTGCGAGGGGTCGTCCGGCGCCTCGTCGGCGAAGCGGTAGTCGGGATGGAAGCTGGCGATCTGCAACACGCCCTCCAGCCCGGCTTCGGCCAGGGCCTGTTCCAGCACCGCCAGCATGTCCAGGTAATCGGCGAAATCACCCAGCGCATTGGGCACCGCCAGCAGGGTGGTTTCCAGCTCGGCCGGGTCGGTGGCCAGCAGGCGTTCGGCCTCTTGCAGGAAGGCGCGGTAGATGCCGTCGTCGTCGGCTGCCTCGCACACCGCGATGCGCACCCGGCCGCTCGCCCAGGGCGCGCTGGCGAAGGGACAGAGGCGCTCGCCGATCACCAGCCGCTCGACCCAGCGGCGCAACGGTTCTTCCGCCGCATTCACTCGAGCACCTCTACCGGCATGCCGACGGCCAGCTCGCCACAGCCATCGTGCAGCAGGTTCTGCCCGAAGTAGATCTTATTGTCCTCGCCGCGCCGGTACTGCATCAGCGTCTCGAGTACCCGTCCGCGCTTCTCGCCGGTCTCCGGGTCCAGCCCGGGGATGGGGCAACGCGAGCAGGGCTTGACCACGCGAAAGGTGAGTCCGCCGATGCGGATGCGTCGCCAATCGTCCTCGGCATGCGGCGCACAGCCGGAGACCACCAGGTTGGGACGGAAGCGGCGCATGTCCACCGGCTCGTCGAGGCGCTGGTTGAGCGCGTCCAATGCGGCCTGTGAAATCAGCAGCAGCGGAAAACCGTCGGCGAAACCCACCTGGTCGTCGGCCTGCGCGTAGTGCGGATCGACCGGCCGCCGGGTATCGTCGGGGAAGTGCACCAGCCGGCAGGGCTGACCGAGAAAATCGCTCAGCCAGGCATCGGCTGCCGGGTCCATGCCCTGGGCCTCGAGACGATCGTTCCAGACCTGCACGGGCAGGCGCTCGCCAGTGCCGGCGCGGGCCACGCGCAGCGACGGCCTTCCCGGGGCATCGAACACCAGGGCATCGTCCTCCAGCGCGACAGCGATCTGCGCCATGCGCGGCTGCTGGCGCTGGGTGAGAAAATGCCCGCTCTCGTCCACCAGCATCCACTCGCGGTCGTGCACGGGACCACGCGGGCCGATCGCCAGGCGCTCACAACGCTGACCGCGCAGGGACTTGACCGGATAGCGCCACAGGGCACTGAGGGTAAAGATCTCGCTCATCACTTCGTCCTTCGGCGAAATACCAAGACAACCATGATCAAAGCCACGCTCCGCGGGCTTCTGGGCGTTCAACCACAAGGCACGCCGGCGCAGGCATAGTCACTCTATGTCAAGTCGGCGTAACGCAGTGGGTGGATGCCCATGATACGCCGCCTCGGCTATCATGCGGACCATGTACGAGATGCCACCCTTCCCCGTCGCCTTCCAGGTCGCCCGGCTGCCGGCCATCGACTTCGGCCCCGGCGCCATCGAGCGCTTGCCCGAGGCGATCGTGCGTTTCGGACAGCGCGCCCTGCTGGTCACCGGCAAACACTCTTTCCAGGACACCCCGGCCTGGTTCGCCCTGCAAAAGGCCCTGCACCAGCGTAATGTGCGTTGGTGGCACCAGGTAGTGGCCGACGAACCCTCGCCTGAGCTGGTGGACCAGGCGGTGGCCGAGCACCGTGCATACGACGTCGAGGTGGTGGTAGGCATCGGCGGGGGCAGCGCGCTGGATGCGGCCAAGGCCATCGCCGGCCTGCTGCGCACCGGCACCTCGGTGATGGACCATCTCGAGGGCGTGGGCCGCGGCCTGCCTTGGCCGGGACCGGCAGTGCCCTTCATCGCAGTGCCCACCACTGCGGGCACCGGGTCGGAAGCCACCAAGAACGCGGTGCTCTCGCGGCGTGGCGCGGATGGCTTCAAGAAGTCCTTCCGCGACGAGGGCCTGGTGGCGCGGCTGGCACTGGTCGACCCCGAACTGCTGGCCTCCTGCCCGCCGGACCTGGTCGCCGCCAACGGCATGGACGCTTTCACCCAGCTGCTCGAATCCTGGGTCTCGCTGCGCGCCAGCCCCTTCACCGACGGGCTCGCGGCCAACGGCCTGCAGGCCTTCCGCGACGGCTTCTGGGATGTGTGGCAGGACCCGGCCGGCGCGCCCGCCGAGGCCCGTGCACGCCTGGCCTGGGCCTCGCTGGCCTCGGGCATCACCCTGGCCCAGGCCGGGCTGGGTTCGGTGCATGGACTGGCCTCGCCGCTCGGCGCCTTCTTTCCCATCCCGCACGGGGTAGTCTGCGGCACCCTGGTGGCCGAGGCCACGCGGGTCAATATCGAGGTCCTGCGCCGGCGTGATCCGCACAACCCGGCACTGGCCCGTTATGCCGAAGCCGGCGTACTGCTGGGCAAGCACCTCTACGGCAGCCCGCAGGCTGCGCAGGACGGGCTGGTCGAACAACTGCGCGAATGGACCGAGCGCCTGACCCTGCCACGCCTGTCGGCCTTTGGCATGCGCGAGGACGACATCCCCCGCGTGGTCGCCAACTGCCGCGGCGGCAGCATGCAGACCAATCCCATCCGCCTCGAAGACGAGGAAGTCGCCGAGATCCTGCGCGCGCGGCTTTGAGTACCCATCGGGGAATTGCCCTTCCTGCCCTGGCCCGTTCGGCCCGGGGACAGGCTTCCTGCGTGGCCTGTGGGAGCGGCGCCCCCGCCGCGAACATTCGGCCTGCCAGCTCCGCGTCAGAGACCGATCTCCACGCCCAGCCCGACACCGACCGATACCCCGCGGCTGCCGCCACCAATACCCAGACTCATGCCTGGCCGCCAGCCTGAACCCTGTTGTTCGGGAGGCCAGACATCCAGACGTTCGGCCTTCAGGAGCGGCAGACCATCACGCAGCCCCAGGTAACGGCCCTGCACAGTGACCACCCGCCCCGGCGGAAATTCGCGGGGCTCGAGAAAGCGCTGCACCTCCACGAAGAAACGGCCTGTCGCCGGCAGTGATGTCAAGGGGCGCCCCCGGACATCGAGCGGGTAGGCCTCGATCTCGATCCGGGTGCGCTCGCGCAGGTTGTGTACCGAGCGGACCAGCCCGCCCCACACGAGCCGCGCCTGCCGTGGCGCATGCACCTTGCCACTGGCCAGTGCTGCCGGAGCAGCTTGTTTCAGCAGGGCGGGATCGGGTTGCAGACGCGGTGTGCTGCAGGCGGCCAGTGCAAGCACCACGACAAGGCACAACGCACCGGTATGCCTCACCAGCAGAAACTCCCGGGATACGGTCTCGGTCCCCTGGGCCAGAGCGGATCGCAGTAGAAGGGGTCGTGGTGCCAGGGCGGCTCCGGCGGTGGCTGCCACGGCGGCCAGCGATGCCAGGTCTCGGCCCGCACCACGGGGTGTGCATAGGGATAGTCGCCCACCATCAATACCTGCACGCCATCGAGCCTGCCACGCACCGTCAAGCGCTGCCCAGGGTGCCACTCGGCCGGGTCGAGAAACCCCTCGATACGCGCAATGAAGCGCTTCGCCTCGCCCCCCTCGGGCTGTGGCTCGGCGTTGTCGAACAGCGGACGACGCAGCACCACCACCTCGGTGTGCTCACCCCGGTTGCGCACCGACAGGATCTCGCCCCCCCAGCGCACCACCCGCCCCCGCAGGGCCTGCGCTTCATCCTGGGCCCGCGCTACGGTGAGCGCTTCCCCCGGTGCCAGCAAGACAGGCGGAACCGTGGTGGCGCAGGCGACCAGGACCAGGGACAACAACAGGATGACAAGTGCCTTCATGACACCAGTATAGTTCCCATAACCTTGATCATTGCGTGAACTGACCGGCCAAAGCTCGCCCCACGTATATCAGAAACCCCTTATAATGACGCTTTTCCTGCCCGTGACGACCATGGCCGATACCCTCGACTGCTGGATCTACAAGAGTCCGCGCAAGGACGAGATGTACCTCTATGTGCCCGCCGAAGGCGACTTCGAGGCGGTGCCTGCCGCCCTGCTGCAAGGCTTTGGCGAGCCGGTGTTCGTGATGCAGCTCACGCTCAGCCCCGAACGCCCCCTGGCGCGCGAGGATGTGAACCAGGTGATGAGCAACCTGCGCGAGCAGGGCTTCCACCTGCAGATGCCGCCGAAGCTGGAGCCCTACCTGTACCACGGCAACGAGGACTGAGATGCACCCCATCCTGCTGCTCAACATCACCGGTCCCGACCACCCGGGGCTCACCGCCGAGCTCACCGCCCAGCTGGCGCGGCACGGCGTGAACGTGCTGGACATCGGTCAAGCGGTGATCCACGACCGGCTCAACCTGGGCATGCTGCTCGAGGTACCCGAAACCGAGGACGCCGCCATGCGCCGGGCGCTGCAACAGATCGGCGACCAGCATGGTCTGCACACCGAGTTCACGAGCATCGCCGCGGACGACTACGAGCACTGGGTCGCCGCCGAAGGCCGGCCGCGCTTCATCGCCACCCTGCTGGGGCGCAAGCTCGAAGCGGCCAATATCGCCCACCTGGCGCAGGTGGCCGCACAGCACGGCCTGAACATCGACGGCATCACCCGCCTGTCGGGACGCTTTTCGCTGCGCGCCGACGAACCGCGCAAGCGCGCCTGCGTGGAATTCTCCCTGCGCGGCGAGGTGGCCGACGAGGAGGCCCTGCGCCGCGACCTGCTGGCGATCACCCGTGACGACGAGGTAGACGTGGCCTTCCAGCGCGACGACCTCTACCGCCGGCACCGCCGCCTGGTGGTGTTCGACATGGACTCCACCCTGATCCAGTGCGAAGTGATCGACGAACTGGCGCGCGCCGCCGGCACTTACGAGGAAGTGGCCGCCATCACCGAGGCGGCGATGCGCGGCGAGATCCCCTTCGACGAGAGCTTCCGCCGCCGCCTGGCCACCCTGCAGGGACTGGAGGTCTCGGTGCTCGAGCGCATCGCCCGCGAGCTGCCGATCACCGAGGGAGCCGACCGCCTGATCACCACCCTGAAGCGACTCGGCTACAAGGTGGGCATCCTCTCCGGCGGCTTCACCTATTTTGCCGAACACCTCAAGCAGCGCTGGGGACTGGACTACGTCTCGGCCAACGAGCTGGACATCGAGGATGGTCGACTCACCGGCCGGGTGAAGGGCGAGATCGTCAACGGCGAGAAGAAGGCCGAGCTGCTGCGGCGCATGGCCCAGGCCCACGGCATCGACATGCGCCAGACCGTCGCGGTCGGTGACGGCGCCAACGACCTGCCCATGCTGTCGATCGCCGGCCTGGGCATCGCCTTCCACGCCAAGCCCGTGGTGCGCGAACGTGCACGCCACGCCATCTCCACCCTGGGGCTGGACGGCATCCTCTACCTGCTGGGGGTGCGTGACCGCGAGGTGCCCACGGCGTGAAGACCCTGCTCAGCCTGCTCGCCATCGTCGCCCTGGTGCTCGGCCTGTCGTGGTGGTTCGCGCCCGAGCCCGACCCCGAGCTGCTGAGCCCACGCACCGACCTGCCCTGGCAGATCCGCGTCAACGACGATGGCAGCCTGCACGTGTTCGACCTGGACATCGGCCGCTCCACGCTCGCCGATGCGACCGCCAAGTTCGGCCCGCCGGAGCGCGCGGCAGTATTCCAGCGCAAGGAGGGCGGCTTCGACCTGGAGGTCTATTTCGGCAAAGTGCACTTCGGCCCGCTCACCGCACGGGTGGTGGTCAAGCTGGAAGCCCCTGAGGACGTGCTGCGCACCCTGGCCGAGCAGGCCGACAAGCGCGAGGCCTCACCCACCGGCGACTGGAAATTCCCGCTGCGCGACGAGACGCTGGCCGAACTGGCGAAGCATCCGGTGACCGCCATCAGCTATGTGCCCGGCACCCGCGGGCTGGACCCGGCCTTCTTCCTCGAGCGTTTCGGCACACCGGCCGCCTGGCTGCCGGAACCGGACAGTGAGACGGCGCGCAGCTGGTTCTATCCCGATCGCGGCCTGTCCATCCTGATCGATGACAAGGGGCCGGAGGTACTGGAATATGTGCGCCCGGGTGACTTCCAACTTCCGTCCGACGCGCAACCTTACACAGACTGAACTCAACCGCGACGCACGCACTCGTCCATCGCGGCCTTGGCGCGAGTCCAGGCCTCGGAGCCGACCTCACCAGTGGCCATCAGCTCCATCAGCGCATAGGCCAATTGCCGCTGTTCGGCATCCAGGTCACGCAGCTTGTCGAGCTTGAACAGGTAACCCGCCTTCGGATATTCGAGGGTATTGACCAGGGCATACAGGGTCAGCGCCGCCGCGCCATGCGGCTCGCGCTCGATCAGCGCTACCACGGCACGCAGGATCTGTTCGGTGTCCATCTTCGCCCTCCGAAAAAACGGCGAGCCTACACTTATTCCAGAATCTGCTCCATGGCACAGCCCACAGCGAACTGTCCCTCGGCCTCGTCCACCGGGCTGCAGCGCAGCACCTTGACCCGGGCCTTCATGGATGGAGTGATGTCCGAGGGCGGGTTGATCTCGATGGCCAGCACGGTGCCCGGCGGCACCGCCCTTTCCAGCCACATCAGCACCCCACCGCCGCTGAGGTTCTTGACGATGGCACCGGCCCGCCCAGGCTGGCCTTCGATGGCAAAACTGGCCGGGCAGTCGATGTCCATGCGCGGATAACAGCGCTGTTCCTTGTAGTCCAGCATGTTTCCTCCTCTGTAGGTCACGGCGGCCGACAGGCCGTTGACACCTGTTGGCGGCGCCCCCTCCGGGAACTTTAGGAAGCCACTTCGGTTGATCGCCAGTCGGCCAGCAGGCGCATGCAGGCGGCATTGAGCTCCCGCGCACGCGCCGCACTGGCCGCCTCGTTGTAACAGCGCAGCTCGGGGGCATTGCCGGAGGGACGCAGATGCACGATCTCACCGTTGGCGAAGGTCAGGCGCAGGCCATCGGTGTGATCGATCCCGGCCAGTTCGCCCAACCCCAGCGGGGCCAGCTCGGCCTCGATGCGCTGGCGCCCACCGGCGGCGAGGGCGGCGATACGCGCCTGCGCCTGTTGCGTGGGAAAGGCCTTCAGACGGTCGCTGGCGGTGAACCGTGCAGGCAGGTCGGCGGTCAGTGCCGACAAGGGACGCCCCTGGCGACGCGCCAGCAGCAATACTGCGATGATGGCGATGGCGGCGTCGCGAGTCGGCAGGGCGGGCAGGACCCGCCCCTCGCATTCGAAGTCGTGCCAGGTGAGAAAGCCGCCGTTGGCCTCGTAGCCCACCACCAGGCGCGCCCCCTCATCTGCCAGCTCGCGCATGCCCGCAATCACGAAGGGCGAACCGATGCGCGTGCGCAAGGTGCGCTCGAACCAGCCACTGCGCTCGAGCAGGGTATTGCTGGAGACCGGGGTGACCACCGCGTCGGCATGCAGCCAGCGCGCCACCAGTGCGCCCAGCACATCACCGCGCAGCCACTCGCCGCACTCGTCGCCGACCAGGGGCCGGTCGCCATCGCCGTCGGCCGAGACGATGAGGTCGAAATCGTGCTCGGCAGCCCATTCGCGTGCCAGCGCCACGTCCTCGGCCCGGATCGCCTCGGTGTCCACCGGCACGAAGGTCTCGCTGCGACCGACAACCGCGACCTCGGCGCCCAGTCCCTCTAGGATCTCGCGCAACGGCTCGGCAGCCACCGAGGAATGGGCATACAGCAACACCCGCGCGCCCGCCAGGCAGCCGGGCGGAAAGAAGTCGAGATAGCGAGCCAGGTATTCACGGTAGGCGATACCGTCCACCGGCGGCAGTTCAAAGGGCTGACATGCCATGCCATGTTCGTCGAACAGGGAGCGCGGCAGCATCACCAGCTGTTCGCGGATCGCAGCCTCGTCGTCCTTGAGGATCTCACCGTCGGGCCGGTAGAACTTGATGCCGTTGCGATCATCGGGGATATGACTGCCGGTGACCACCAGACTGGCTATACCACGACGCAGGCTCAGGTTGGCAACTGCTGGCGTGGGCAAGGAGCCACCGTGGATGGCGCGATAGCCCAGGTCGGAGGCAGCGCGCAGGCAGGCGGCCATGATGCGCGGCGTGCTGGGGCGGAAGTCGCCGCCGATCAGCACCTCGTCGCCGGGATGGATGATGCCCTGCTTTTCGAGGTGCTGGAGGAAGGCGGTGGTGTAAGCGTAACAGGCCCGGTCGGTCATGCACGCGGCCAGCCCGCGCGCGCCACTGGTGCCGAAGCCGACCCCGCTGCGCTGCATCAGGTCGGCTATGGCCACCTGCTCGTTCTTGTCGGCCATGTAGAAATTCCGTGAAACACTCCGCCGGCATTCTAGCAGGACGAAAAAGGGGCGCGGCAAGCCCACGCTCCACTACCTACGCGGGCAACGCCCGCGTAGCTGGACAACGACGAGAAAGCGTTTTTCAGGCTATCAACTGCGGCCCTGCGAACAGCGGTGTGAAGTAGAATGGCCTGCATCACCCACGGGCCAAGGGAAACGCACATGAACCCGCTCCACCGATTCACCCTGTTGCTCGCCCTGCTGGGCTCTGCAGCGGTTGCCGATGACCGTTTCCGTATCATGGACGAGGCCGAGATGGCCCGTCACAAGGCACAGCTGACCAACCTCCAGGGACAGGCTCGCGAGGACTATCGCAATCAGGTCTGGCAGGCACTGCGCCAGCGCGCACGCACACACGGCTACCGGATGCCCGAGACCCCGCCCTGGGCTGTACGCCAGCAGCCTGCCCAGGCAGCGCATGCAGAACCTGCTCCCCCACCCCAACCGGCGCAGACAGCGCCCCCTTCCCCTGGGAGCGGGCCAGCGGACGCCTCACAGGCAACGGCCGAGGCCGCGATGCCGCAACGGATAGAGAAGCACCGGCAAGTGATCGAACAGGCTGCCGACCGGAGAGCAACAGCACCGCCAGACGATGCACGGGCCAAGGCATCGATCGCCGCCCGGGAGTACCAGCAACAGATGCGGGAACGCTTCGAGCGTTTCATGGCGCAGCGACGTGCGCGCCAGGAGCAGGCCAGACAGCAACGGAAACAGGCCCGTGCGCAACGCGAGGCCGTCCGCCGGCAGCAAGCGCAACAGCATTGGCAACCCACCTGGCCACCGGCATACCCTCCTGCCCATCCAGCCCCGGGTTGGCCGGCACCTCCCGCCTGGCCGAGCTATCCCCCGCAGCATCCCCCGGCCTGGCCAGGCTACCCGCCCATGGCCCCGCGTCCGCCTTACTGGTATTGAAAATATCGGCTGCCGCCCAGGGAAACGCGGAACGCGCCCCGCCCCCATCCCGCCCTTCGCCGCAACCGGGCGGACTCAGGGCGCCAAATCCATCAGACGCTGGATACGCGCGACGTAGCCGCGCGTCTCTGGCGGCGCGAAGGGGGCCACGTGCTCCCAGCGGCGGATCTTGTCGCGCCGCTTGCGCGCCCGACTGTAGGACTTGAGGATACGGCTGTAACCGGCGTTGTAACTGGCAAAGGTGAATTTCAGGCGATCGCCGGTGTTCAGGTCCAGCTTGCGCTTCCACTTCCGGTAGATCTGGCGGTCGTAGAAGATCGCGGCCGCGATGTTCCAGCGCGGTTCGCTGATGTCTCGGATGAGCGGGTTCTTGCGACGAATCTCTCGGTAGGTCGAGGGCAGGATCTGCATGATGCCGACGGCGCCGGCCGAACTGCGCGCCCGGGGATTCAGGCCGGACTCGGCGATACCCTGGGCCTTGAACCACCGCCAGTCCACGTGCGGCCCGAAATAGTGCTTGGTGTACTTGCGGAACAGGCGGTCGTAAGTATCCGGCCAATGGCGGTGTTCCACGTGCTTCTCGGTGCCGGCCCAGGCCAGCACCGGGATCAGCAGCAGCCAGGCCCAGGAACGCCGCATGGCCGTGCGCTCAGTTGAGTCCCAGTCCGATCACCAGCCCCATGGCCGTGCCGATGCCAATGAACATGCCCATGATCATCAGCCCCACCGCCTGATTGCCATTGGAGAGCTGTTCGGGGATCGAGAAATTGACGATATGGCTGAACACCTTGCAGCCCAGCCACATGAACAGCAGGGTGAGAAGGCCACCCATGCAGGCGTAGAGGATGTTCAGAACCAGCGGATCGATACCATCGCTCATGTCGCCTCCGGGAAATTGCCTGATCGAGCCGGCAAACCGTCCGCCCGAAACACAGACTTCGAGGATAGGTGCTCACCCCGGCGCATTCAAGCCTGCGACCGAATGCCTGCCACCTACTTGAGGTCCCGTTCGCGCCGGATGCGCTCCCAGGCCTGCTTGATCTCGTGCGTCTTCTGCGCAGCCAGGCGCATCATCTCTTCCGGCAATCCCTTGGACACCAGCTTGTCGGGGTGATGCTGGCTGAGCAAGCGGCGATAGGCCTTTTTCACCTCCGCGTCACTGGCCTGTGGATCCACGCCCAGGATCTCGTAGGCACGAGCCAGATCCGGCTCACCGGCATTGGACTGCGTGCGCCCGGCTCCCCCTTGCCAGGCCCCGCCCGCAGCGCCGCCAATCATGGCCTGCAAGCGCCGATAGTCCGCCTCGGGGATGCCCAGCAGGTGACAGATGCGCAGCAGCAGGGCGTCCTCGGCGGTGTCCAGGCGGCCGTCGGCAAAGGCAGCCTGCAACTGGATCTCGAGGAACATCTGGATCAGGGTGGTGCGCCGGTGGCATTCGCTGCGGAACTGGCGCACCACCTCCTCGAGCGGGAAATCGGGCTTCTTGCCCTCGTTGAACAGGCGGATGGCGGTCTGACGCATCTCGGGCGACAGGTCCATCTGTGCCATCACCGACTCGGCCAGACGGATCTCCTCGGGTGAGACCCGGCCGTCGGCCTTGGCCACCGCCCCCATCACGCTGAAGGTCGCGGTGAAGAATGCGGTCTGCACCCGCTCGCGCTCGCCGGCATCGAAGCCCTGATCGGGCACACCAGCCAGGCCCTTGTCGAAATTGTGCCCCAGGGCCACGCCCAGCACCGCCCCCAGAGGACCGCCAAGCATGTAGCCCAGTGCACCACCGACCAGCTTGCCCCACCAGCTCATGATCTCCCCCGTCAGCCCTTCAGGTATTCCTCGTCGCGGAACGACCAGATCCATTGTGGCCGAAAACCGACCAGCACGGTGACGATGGCACCGTTGAGGAAGGCCTCGGGAAACAGCATCAGCGGCACCAGCGACACCACCCCGTCACGCAACGCCGCCCAGGGATGCCCGGCGAGCAACAACAGGATCACGGTGCTGGTGACCATCACCACCGACATCAGGGCCCCGCAGAAAAAGGCGTTGATGAACACGTACACGAAGAAATGCTTGGGGAGGAAGGCTCGCACCAGCCCCAGTACCACCTGGGTCATGGAAGCCGGCACCACGACCAGCACCCAGAGCGTGGGCAACACCGACGCCCAGTCGTGTACCCCCGCCGCGGCCAGCGCCAGTTGCGCCACCGCGCCGCCCAGCAACGCCAGCGACCAACCCCAGGCCAGGGTGAGAAACACCATTCCCCCCAGGTGCCAGACAATGCCTGGCTGGATATCGGTACGTAACAGCCAGAGCACCATCAGGGTGACGATACCACCGAAATAGGCGCCGGAGACCGACTCACGTTGCAGGCGCGCAAAATCGGCCCAGCGCCAGGCCAGACCATAGACCGGCACCAGCAACAGACCCAACACCCACAGCAGGGCCGAAGAGAAGAGTTGCGCGGACAATTCCATGAGCAGTTGCTGGATTGCCAATATTGAAAACGGCAGTGTAAACCACCATCCCGATCTGCGAAAACGGCGCGCGAGCGATGCCGAGCTCTTGATCAAGAACGCTTTTTGCGTGCCGCCAAGCACACTGAAAGCAGTAACCTGGAGGTGCAGCATGATCACGCAATACGACATGGCCACCGGCCAGCCGATCGAGCTCCCCGAACAGAGCAGGGGCCGCGAGGCATCCACCACACCGGATGCACACATCCCCCCGACTTTTGTGCTGCAAGTCCGGGAGGCAGAACTCGAGCAGCCGGGCCTGCCTGCCGACCTGCTCACGGTCGATGCCGGCAGTTTCGTCAGAGCACAGTCCCGGCGTTGACCCGCAGTGTCGCCTCTCAGACTGTGGCCAGGTCCACTTGCACGCGTCCCTCACGCACCGCGACCGGCAGGGACTGCAGGGACTGGTTGACGCAAGGGCCGCGCAGGCAGAGGCCATCACGCACCCGGAACAGGGCCCCGTGAATGGCACACTGGATGAAGCTGTTGTCCATGTCGAGAAACTGGTGCGGCAGCCATTCCAGGGGCGCCCCGGTATGCGGGCAACGATTGCGGTAGGCGTACACCTCGCCATCCTTGCGGACCACGAAGAAGGCCTGGCCTTGGTGCTCGAATCCCCGCGCCCCGGGGTCCGGGATGGCCTCCAGCGGGCCGGCATCGAACCAACGGCTCATGTCGCCAGCTCCAGCCCTGGCCGCCCACACTGCTCGCCGGCCAGACGCACTGCGTAGGCCAACGCCCGATCCAGGTCGTCGAAGACAGCCAGGCCGTGCAGCATCCCGGCGTTGAACACGTCACCCGCCCCCAAGGTATCGACCACCTCCGGCGGCGAATACGCCGGCAGGTGCCGAACCGCCCCTTCGCCATCGCGCGCCCAGGCCCCGCGTTGCCCCCAGGTACAGGTGGCCACCACCCCACCGGGCAGCGAACGCAGGAATTCGGCGGGGTCTGCATGGCCATGGTGCCGCAGGTAATGGTGCGAGAACAGCAGCAGGTCGGCCTGCTCGAACAGGGCCTCGATGCCCTCGCGTGGCTTCTCGACCTCGAGGGAGACCGGCACCCCAGCCTCTCGCACCCGGCGGATCATCACCTGGAGCTGATCGACCGCCCGGCCCTCGAAATGCACGCGATCGAAAGTCCCCGGATCGATCGCCTCGAAGGCTGCTGCCGTGTACTCGGGCAGATCACGGTAATGCACGATGGTGCGGCTGCCCCCCTCGGCAAGGGTGATGCAGGAGACGGGGAGATCATGGCCACGCACACGACTGGCCCGCACGTACTCCACCCCATGACGGGCGAAGGTCTGTTCGGCGAGCCGACTGCCCGGCCCGTCGCCGAGATTGCCCGCCCAACTCACCCGGTGGCCCAGTTGCGCCAGCACCACCGCGGTATTGGCGGCATTGCCGCCGGTGCGCCAGGATTGCGCGCTGGCACGCACCTCGTCGTCCTCGGCCGGGTAGCGTTCGACAGTGCTGACGATATCGAGCGTGGCAATGCCCACGCACAGCATGCGGGCCATGGGAGTTCCGGTCGTGCTATTTGCCGAGCAGTTCGAGCAGGCCACCGATCAGTTCTCCGCGGCCGGCGAGCAAGGACAACCCCTCCAGCAGGCTCAGGGTGAGGCCACTGCCGATGAGAATGGAAATCAGGCGCGAGGTCCAGGTGCCATTCCATACCGCATCGATATCCAGCGGCACCTTGCCGCCACGCACCCGCTCGTCGCGCAGGTCCTCGACCTTGACCAGCTCGATCTCTTCCTGGAAACGCTTGAGTTCCTGCTGCAGCTGGGCACGCGCCTTCTCGGCCTCTTCGGCACGGAACACGGCTTCCTCGGCCTCCACCACCAGGCGGTCGAGCTCGCGCCGTACACGATCGAGCTCGGCATTGGCGTCTTCGAGGGCGTCTTCGAGCAACTGCCGGCTCTCTTCGGCCGAGGCCAGATCATGCTGGCGTTCTTCCAGCGCACGCTGCACATCGTGCAACTCCTGGCGCATGGCCTCGAGATCGGCGACCCCGGAACGTTCTGCCCGGGAAGCGTCGTCCGGTTGTTCGAGCCGTTTCTGTGCCGCAGCCAACTGCTCGCGTAAGTGGGCGATCTCGCGCTCGGACTCCTCGCGCAACACGGCCATCTCGCTCTTCAGGGCCTCGAGCTGTTCCACCTCACCGAATTTCGCCTGGGTGATCTGTTCCACGTAGGTTTCCATCACGCCGCGCAGTTCCCGTACCTCGTCCTCGCGCGCCGCCAGCGCCTCGGCCTGAGACTGCCTTTCCCGCTCGAACCCGGCCACCGCATCACGCAGCCTTGCCAGCTCATCCCGCAAACTATCCTCGCTCCTGCCCTTTTGATCAAGCGCGACCTGCGTCTCTTCCAGCTGACGTTGCAACTGCGCGATCTGCGCCTCGTGCTCTTCATCCCGTTGCAGATCCTGCTGCGCCCGGGCAAGGCGTTCCCGCAGCGATTCAGCCTCTTCGGCAGAGGCCATCAATGCCTCGCGCAACTCGCACAGTTCGGCTTCCAGCGCAGCAACCTGCCCTCCCTGTGCGTCGCTCTCCTCGGCCAGCCGCTGCTCCACTTCCTCCAGGCTGGCCCGAAGCTGTGCGACCTCGACGGCCGAGCGCTCCATCTCCTCCTCCCGGGCCGAGAGGGTCTCGCGGGCCTGTTGCAGGGCCTGCTCCAGTTCAGCGATGCGCGTCTCGGCATCTTCCAGAGCTTCAGGCGCTACCAACCGCTGCCGTGTCTCGCGCAGAGCCTGTTCGAGCTCGGCGATACGCGCTTCGGCCTGTTCGGCACGCCCTTGCCAGTCCAGCGCCTCGTCACGCTCACCACGCAGTTGTACGACTTCCTGATCGCGGACCTGGACAGTGTCGTTCAACACCTCGAGTTGCGCCTGCAAGGCCGCGTACTGCTCACGCTCTTCGGCCAGGGTCTGTTGCAGCTCGGCGGTTGCGGCCTCACTGGCTTCGAACTTCGACCGCCACTCACTCAGCTCTCCGGCGATGCGGCCCTCTGCATCGGTGGTCTCCTGCTGAGCGAGGCGCAGCTCCTGAAGCTCCAGCTGGGTCTGTTCGAGCTCCATTTGCAGGGCAGTGATCTCCTCCTTGAGCTCGCCGGTCTCACTCGCATGCTTGTCACGCTCAGCCTGGCGTTCCTCCAGCACCGCATGGAGCCGCTCGCCGATCGCTTCGAGGGCCTCACTGGTCGACTCGGCACGCTCGCGCTCGCCCATCAGTTCGCGCTCGACCTTTTCCAGTCGAGCCTGCAGCTTCCGATCGACCCCCTCGATCTCGCGCATGCGTTCGGCCAGCTCGGCACGCTCGGACTCGAGCCTTTCCAGTGTCGAGGTCAGAGCCTCCATCTCCTCATAGGCCTTCTGGCGTTCGGCCAATGCGGCCTGGCGCTCCAGTTCGCTGGCCCGCAGGCGCGCACGCGCCTGCTCCACCACGGCCTTCACCGCCTGGAGCTGTTCCTGTTTCTGCTGCTCGACCTCTTGCGCCCTGGCCTCGGCGACCTTCAGCCGCTGCTCCAGCTCGCGCGCGCGCTGCTCCGCCTCGAGCACCCTGCGGTGTAGCTCGGAGCTCTCCTGCAAAGGCTCTTCAGGTGAGGAACACGGCTCCTCGGGAGCAGGCGGCAGGTTTTTCACGGGCTGCTCGGCACGCAGGCGATCGAGACCGCCCTCCAGTATCGAGACCTCGAAGCCCTGGTCGATCATCAGGAAGGCGGCCACTCCGGCGCGACCGCCACTGTTGCTGTAGAGCACGTAGTGGCGGTCCGGCGCCAGGCTGGAGAGCTGATAACGCAAAGACTCCACGGGCACGTTGATGCTGCCGGGGAAATGATCGGCCTCGTATTCCTCGGGAGACCGCAGATCCACCCAGACCGCGCCCTGATCGACCTTGCGTACCGCCTCGTCAAAACCGATGTGGGTAGACAGCGGGGTGCGGATCAGTTCGATGAACTGCTGCTTGCCCAGGCGCAGCACCTGGCCGTCGCTGAGCATGCTGACCGTGGAGTTGCGTGGACGGTCGGAGAGCAGGGCCTCTTCGCCAAAGGCATCACCCGGCCCCAGCCGCGCCAGTTCCGCCAGTTCGCCCCCGTCCTGCTCGCGGCGCACCACTGCCTGGCCCTGAATGAGCACGTAGAAGTAATCGCCCGGATCCCCCTGGCGTACGATGTCCTGCCCCTTGGCCACCTCCACCTGCTCGACACTCATCATCACGCGCTGGATGTTGGATGCCGGCAGCTGCTGCAACACCCGGCTGCGGAGGAGCAGACTCATCCAGTCGTCGGCATCGGCCTCCTCGAGTTCATCGACCTGGTAATCGACGCTATGGGTACGTGCCAGCAGTTCGCTGACTCGACGGCTGTCGAGGCACGCCACGCGCACGCGCCCGGCAGCGCGGGCGGTCATCTTGCGCGGCAATACGTGCGCTACCGGGAAGCGGGCATGTTCGGACCCGGCCTCGAGCATGTCAGTAACCTTCTCGCCGGTGAGAAGGGCCACCTTGCCCTCCAGCAGGTAGAAGCTGACATGATCGGTATCCCCCTGACGGAACAGCACCCCCCCCTTGTGCAGCTCCTCGACTTCCAGGTCCTCGAGCAGTTCGTTGAAGATCTCGTCCGGCAAGGTGTGCAAAGGCACGACATTGCGCAGGATGGCGATATCGCGACTGGTGTACTCGCCAGACTTCAGGGGGTTGACGGACGCCATCAGGCAGCAACTCCAGGATTCAGGTTCACCCGGGACTATCGGCCGCGAACTGCACCTTCTTGAGGAGACCGGTCACCGGCTATGGTCCCAATGGAATCGCCCGCAGCACCGGACAGCAACGGGGCTGCCTGCAGGATCCAACCCATCGTTCCACCTCATCGAGAAAAGGCGCGCAAATATCGGCCGCCTCCACTTTTTATTACTTTAAAGAACCTTTTAAAAAGGTACTTTCTCCCCTCCCCACAAATGGGGAGAGACTCGATCCGAACTTTCCCCCAACGTGCCACCCCACTCGTTGGGAAAGAGTGACACGTTACCCCTTAACAGGGGGAATTTTTGCGAACCGCTCGGCAAAAACACCGCCCGGTATTGTTCAGCACCATTTTCTTCTGTGCTATGTTTCGAGCGCTTTTCCACCAAACAGCAGGAGTCGAAAACATGGCAGTCAAGAAAAAGGCCGCTAAGAAAAAGGCGGCCAAGAAGGCAGCTGCAGCTGCACCCGCGAAAAAGATCAAGGCCATCACCAAGAAGATGACCAAGACCCAGATCATCGCCCATATCGCCGAGTCCACCGGACTGTCGAAGAAACAGGTGGCCGAGGTGTTCTCCGAGCTGGGCGACCTGATCACCGCGCACATGAAGCGCCGCGGCTCCGGCGAGTTCACCATCCCCAACACCGGCGTCAAGATCCGCCGCGTGAAGAAGCCTGCGCGCAAGGCCCGCATGGGTCGAAATCCGGCTACTGGCGAGCCGATGAAGATCCCGGCCAAGCCGGCATCCACCACAGTGCGAGTCACCGCGCTGAAGGCGCTCAAGGAAACGATCAACAGCTGATCGTCTTGTTTTTGACGCACCCCGGAACGCCGCCCCGCGCGGCGTTCTTTCGTTTTACGGCAGGCGAAGCAACAGCCGGCCGTCTCGCTGCACAAGTTCCACACGCTTGAGAAAGCTCATCCCCAGCAACACGTCGGCCTCCGCTCTCATCGAGGGCATCACTACCGCACTCACGTCATGCAGCTCGATCGCCCCTAGGCGCACCGAAGCGAGCCGGGTGCGCCACACCGGGACCATACCGTTGGCGGTCTGACTGTAGCCCCCCGGCCGCAGACGCAATCCCCAGCGCCGTGCCAGCGCTTCGGGAATGGCCACCATGGTGGCGCCGGTATCGAGCAGAAAAGTGACGGGATGACCGTCGATGAATCCGTCGGCCACGTAATGCCCTTGCGCATTGCGCAACAGCACCACCTCTCGCACCCCACCGATGCCCGGCTCGGTGGACAGATCGCGGTTGGGATTGTTGCGCCGATCGAGTTCTTGCTGGAACAGCCAGGCACCGAACAGCAAGGCCACTGCCCAGGCGAGCAACACCATGCCCCGCGCCAGCCTGACGTTGTCATTTCCCGACTTCTGATCCATGCTGCCCCTGTTGTCCCATTACGCTTGCCATCATGTCCGACCATCCCGTGCTCGTCCATGTCCACGACCCCATGTGCAGCTGGTGCTGGGGCTTTCGTCCTGCCTTCGAACGCTTGCTCAACCTGCTGCCGCCGTCGATCCACCTGCGCCAGCTGCTCGGCGGCCTGGCCCCCGACACCAACGAGCCCATGCCCGAGGCGATGCGCCGCTACCTTCAGGACACCTGGCGACGCATCCAGCAGCGCATCCCCGGCACCGAGTTCAACTTCGACTTCTGGACGCGCTGCCAGCCCCGTCGTAGCACCTGGCCGGCATGCCGTGCGGTAATCGCCGCGCGCAGCCTGGACCCAGCGGCCGAAGAGCCCATGATCCGGGCCATTCAGAACGCCTACTACCTTGAAGCACGCAATCCCGCAGACGCCGACACCCTGATCGCGCTGGCTGGAGAGATCGGCCTGTCCCGCGAGCACTTCGCCGCACGGCTCAACGCAGCGACCACGCAACAGACACTGGAGGCCGAGATTGCCGAGGCCCGGCAACTGGGTGCGGACAGCTTTCCGTCGCTGATCCTGCAACTGCCCGATGGCGGGTGCTGGCGCATCCCCGTCGAGTACACCGATCCCGAGGCCATGCACGCCGCGATCGTCGAACTGGCCACCGACCGATACTAACTTGACATGGAGTGCTACGCCTGCGCCGGCGTGCCTTGTGGCTGAACGCCCAGAAGCCCGCTGAGCGTGGCTTTGACTAGGGTTGTCTTAGTAAGCCTATCAGCGACTACTGTTGGTGTTCGGCGCCTTACCTGAGGCATGATGCAGGCGACCAACACGAGGATCCCGTCATGCGTAGCATTCTGTGTCTCCTGGCCCTGCTGTGTGCCGGCACCGCAAGCGCCCTGCCGCCGGTGGCCACTCCGCCGACCGTACCGGCCACCGCCGCACCTGCACCGACCGCCAAGCCCCTCAATCCCGCACAGCGCCTGCGTCTCGGTGTACAGAGCCTGATGGCCTTCATGAACCAGGAACCGCGCCCAGCACCCTCGGCCATCGCACGCTTTCTGGATACCGAGATCGCGCCGCTGTTCGACTTCGACGCCATGGCCCGTGCAGCAGCAGGGCGCTTCTACCTGACGCTCTCCCCGCAACAACGCAGCGCCATGGCCGAGGAGATCAAGCGCCTGTTCCTCACCCGTCTCACCCAGGGCCTGACCCTGTACCGGGGACAACAGGTCCGCTTCCTGCCCGCGCGCTTCTCGCCGGACGGCAGCGAGGCGGTGATCGGCATGGCCATTCTCAACCCCGACCGCTACCCGGCGCGCATCGATTTCCGCCTGGCGCATGAGCCGGGCAAGGGGTGGCGCATCATCGACATTGCCGCCAACGGCAGCAGTGCCGTCGTCTACTACCGGCAGATGCTGGCGCACGAGATGGCCCGCCGCACTTGGGCAAGACGCCCGCCTCCACCCCCGCCCGGTTTCGATCGAACGCCCCCCCGTATTGAAGCTGCTGGACATGCGCGGCGAGAACGCCGCCCCCACAGGTTCCACCGTGAAGCGTCGGAGGCGGTTCAGGTGGTGATACGGCGGTAGATGTCGGACACCTTCAGCGGTAGCTGGGCGATGTCGTCGAGCACCGTGTAGTTGGCCGCACCGTACATGTGCGGCAAGTAGTCGGGGCCTTCGCGGTCGATGGTGATGCAGTAGGCATGCACGCCCTCACGGCGCGCCTCGAACAGCGCCTGGCGGGTGTCCTCGATACCGTATTCGCCGCGGTATTCCAGATCGTAGTCGTCAGGCTTGCCGTCAGACAGGGTCACCAACAGCTTGGCACGCGCCTCGACCTCGCCCAGCTTGCGTACCAGGTGGCGGATGGGCGCCCCCATGCGCGTGTAGTCCTTGGGCTGGATGTTGCACACCCGGCCGATCACGGTGTCGTTCCAGGGTTCGTCGAAGTCCTTGATGCGATAGGCGTCGCAACGCTTGCGCGTCCAGCCGGAGAAGCCGTAGATGGCGTAGCGATCACCCAGGGTCTCCAGTGATTCGGCGAGCAGGATCAAGGCCTCGCGCTCTGCCTCGTTGATCCAGCCGCGGGTCGAGCCCGACATGTCCACCATGAACATCACTGCGATGTTGCGTTCTTCGCGATGCTGGCGGGTGAACACCCGGTCAGACATCTCCAACCCCTGATGGATGTCACCCCAGGCCTCGACCAGGGCGTCGATGTCGATGTCGTCACCGTGGCGCTGGCGCTTGAGCAACTTGTCCTCGCCGCGCAGGATCTCGAAGGTGCGGCGCAGCGAGCGCACATGCCCCGCGTATTTCTCGAGCGTGGCGTGATAGAAGCTGGTGTCGGCCGGTTCAACCTCGATCTCGCGCAACACGCACCAGTCCTTCTTGTAGGCCTGCCGCGCACGGTCCCACTCGTTGTAGAAAAAGGCCCCTTCCTCGTGGTAGGTGCCGGACCAGACATCCAGGCCGTCGTTCTCCTCTTCCTTGAACAGATCGGGATCGTATTCGCCGTCACCGGCGGGGGTGAGATACTCGGGGGGGATCTCACCGAGATCCAGCATCACCGAGGTGAGCCGTTCGCGCACCGCCTCGGGTACCGGCACCGGGGCGTCCTGCAGGGCAATCTCGAAGGGCAGCAGCTCGTCCTCGCGGGCCTCTTCCCGCTCCTTCAGCTCGAAGGCGGGCAAGGCCTCGCGCGGGGATTCCGGCTCGCCGAGGATCTCGTCGGCGACCACGCGCAGCATCTGTCGCAGCCAGTCGCGGTCGCGGGCCAGGCGCTCCTGCCGTGCCGCCCAGGCGGCCTCGGGACGCAATTGCCCCTGGTAACAGAGCGGCGCGGGCAGCGGGCCGTCGTAGAGTCGTTCCATCCAGACCAGAGTGTCTTCCACACCAGCGTCCGGCGCACAGAGCGCCTGTTCGGCCTCGCACCACTCGGCAGGCAGGGAGGCATCACCCAGGGTCTCGGACAGGCGGCGCATGGTGCGGTAGAGCCCCGGTAGTTCGCGCGCAATGAAGGCGTTCAGCCGCAGAACCTCGAGACGGTGGAACAGGGCCTGGGCGCGCGCCGGGTCGGGCAGGGCCGCGAAACGCGGCGCCAGCTCGGTGTTCAACGTGCCGCAACGGGTCTGCGCCCAGAGCTGGGCGACGTGCGCCTTGTACAGCTGGAAGTTGTCCTCGGGGTTGTCGAAATGGGCCATGATCTCGGGCAGGTAGAGCACTTCGCCATCGGTCCAGGCCGCCTCGTCGCGCTCGATCTTGAGCCGCCGACCGTCCAGCCCCTGCACGAAATGGCCCAGCACGCCCACCGAGGACTCGAACAGGGCACCGGCAGCACGCTGATGGCCCAGGGCGAGAAATCCATCGAGATCGCGGATCACCGACATGGCCGCGTGCAGGCCACTACGGTCGTAGCTGTCCATCGCGTGCAGACACCAGGCCGCGATCACCTCGCGCTCCACCTCTCCGAGAATCCGCAGCGCGCGCTGTGCGAATTCGAAGGCCAGGTTGGTGCTGGTGGCCGCGGCTCGGCGCGTCCAGTCGAGCAGGAAGTGCTGGGCATCCGCCGGCAGTTCGGCGATCGGCGCGGCCAGCGCCTCGCTGTGCAGGAAGGTGAATTCCACCTCCAGGCAGCGGTCCAGTTCGGCCAGAATGGCTTCGTAGGCGAGTGGCGCGCGCGCGACCATCTCAGAACAGCGAGGACGACAACTCGTTGATCGCCACCAGCATGTCCGGCTCGTCGGTGAGCGCCTGCGAGACCGCAGCACGACAGGCCACCACCGGGTCCACGCCGCCGGTGATCAGCTTGGCCGCGTGCACCAGCAGGCGGGTGGAGGCGCCCTCGTCGAGCCCCTGACCCTTCAGGTTGCGGGTCATGTGCGCAAACTTCACCAGCCGCTCGGCGAGCTCCCGGTCGACCCCGGATTCGCGCTGGACGATACGCGCCTCCAGCTCGGCCGAGGGATAGTCGAACTCCAGCGCCACAAAACGCTGGCGGGTGGATTGCTTGAGCTCCTTGAGCACCGACTGGTAGCCGGGATTGTAGGACATGGCCAGACAGAACTCGGCCGGTGCCTGCAACAGCTCGCCCAGCTTCTCCATCGGCAGCTCGCGGCGGTCGTCAGCCAGCGGGTGGATCACCACCGTGGTGTCCTTGCGCGCCTCCACCACCTCGTCGAGATAGCAGATGGCCCCGGCGCGCACCGCCGCGGCCAGTGGGCCGTCCACCCACACCGTCTCCCCACCGCGCACCAGGAAACGGCCGACCAGGTCGGAGGCGGTCAGGTCGTCGTGACAAGAGACGGTGATCAGCGGCCGTTTGAGCCGCCAGGCCATATGCTCCATGAAGCGGGTCTTGCCGCAGCCGGTCGGGCCCTTGAGCAACACTGGCAGGCCGTGCCGCCAGGCCGCCTCGAACACCGCGATCTCCTCTCCGACCGGCTCGTAGTAAGGCTCTTCGGTAATGTAGTGCTCTTCGGGTCGCAATACCCGCACCTGCTCGCTCACGCGCCACTCCTCCTCTGACTGACCATCGACATCATCGACCGCCGTCGGCCGCACCGCAACCCGGACGGCGATGCTGAAAATGGCGGTGTGCCGCTAGATGGATTCGCTCACTCTGGATGACGGGCATCGGGAGCAAGACCCCGAATCAAACGCATTGCGGATAGCGGTCAGGTAATTTGGGACAAGTCCTTCTGGAATCAATTAAAAATTCAAACTTTTACTCTGACTCCAGATGTCATCCCCCCAGCCGGCCCGGTGCATGGAATCACTTCCCGGTATACATACGCTACTTCTATCAGCACATCGGAAAATTCGATTGTTCCACGCATGGTCGCGAGCTGTCGGGGGGAGTATCTTTAGCGATTCCTGATAGACCGTAGGGAAACGTGCCGTGCGCCGTGTCCCGTCGGGTCTGGCCGGCTGCCCGCCGGACCGAGTTTCTGAGTATCCGCGACGGAGGAATATCCATGACGGAAGTCGTAGCCACCAACGAGACCATTCTCGTCGTCGGTGGCGGCATCAGCGGCATGACGGCCGCGCTCGAAGCCGCCGAGACCGGGAAACGGGTCGTACTGGTCGAGAAGCGCCCCTTCCTGGGCGGCCGGGTCAGCCAGCTGTACAAGTATTTCCCCAAGCTGTGTCATCCGACCTGCGGCCAGGAGATCAACCAGCGGCGCATCAAGATGAACCCCAACATCACGGTGCTGACCATGGCCGAGGTGACCGGGCTGGAGGGCGAGCCGGGCGCCTATACCGCCACGGTGAAGCTGACGCCGCGCTATGTGAACGACAACTGCACCGCCTGCGGCGAATGTGCCAAGGTGGTGGAGGCCGAGTTCGACAACGAGTTCGACTACGGCATGAGCAAGCGCAAGGGCGCCTACCTGCCGCACGTCATGGCACACCCCATGCAATACGTACTCGACCCACGCATCATCGGCACCGATGACGCCCAGAAGGCCAAGGAGGCCTGCAAGTACGACGCCATCGACCTGGATATGGAAGAGCGCGAAATCCAGTTCCCCTGCGGCGCGGTGATCTGGGCCACCGGCTGGAAGCCCTACGACGCGGCGAAGATCCAGCCCTACGGCTACGACCGCTTCGAGAACGTGATCACCAACGTCGAGTTCGAGCGCATGGCCGACCCCAAGGGGCCGACCGGCGGCAAGATCATCCGCCCCTCCGATGGCAAGGAGGCGAAGAACATCGCCTTCATCCAGTGTGCGGGCTCGCGTGACCGCAACCACCTGTTCCACTGCTCGCGTATCTGCTGCATGGCCTCGCTGAAGCAGACCCACTATGTGGTGGACGCCTACGAGGACGCGCAGGTCACCATCTACTACATCGACATCCGCGCCATCGACCGCTTCGAGGACTTCTACCAGAACGTCCGCGCAATGGACAACGTGAGCTTCGTGAAGTCCAAGGTGGCCAACATCATCACCGACAAGGACGGCAATCCCATCTGCCGCGGGGTAGATACCGAGGGCTACCACCGTTACGAAAACACACACGATCTGGTGGTGCTGGCCACGGGCATGGAACCGTCGGTGAGCAAGTCCGACTTCCCCGTGGACATCGTGATCAACCGGGAGGGCTTCATCGAGCCGGATCCGGCCAACGGCGGTGTGTTCGCCGCCGGCAGCGCATCCGATGCACTCGATGTAAACCGCGCAGTTCAGCACGCGACCGGCGCCGCACTGAAGGCCATTCAGGTGGTGAACCGGGTTGCAGGAGCGGAGGGTTAATCCATGTCAGACGAAAAGAAATTTGCCGCCTTCATCTGCACCGGCTGTGGTATCGGCGACCGCCTGGACGTCAAGCAGCTCGAGATGACCGCCACCCGTGACGGCAAGATGCAGTCGTGCCAGACGCACGAGATGCTCTGCAGCAAGGAAGGCGTGGCGATGATCCAGAACGCCATCGACAACGACGGCGCCAACCACATCATGATCGCGGCCTGCTCGCGCCGCGCCAAGGTCGAGGCCTTCCACTTCCCGACCGTGGCCATGAGCCGCGCCAACCTGCGCGAGGGCGTCATCTGGGCCCGTCCCGAGGGCGACGAGCACCAGGAGACCACCCAGGAGATGGCCGACGACTACATCCGCATGGCCTGTGCCGAGGTGCGCTTCATGGAGGTCCCCGAGCCCTCCGGCGAACAGGGCGAAGTGAAGAACATCCTGATCGTCGGCGGCGGTGTGAGCGGCATGACCGCCGCGCTGGAGGCGGCCGCGGCCGGCTTCCACTGCCACATCGTCGAGAAGGAAGGTCAGCTCGGCGGCTGGGCTGCCAAGTGGCACAAGCGCATCCCCTTCCGCGCCGCCCCCGAAGGCACGCCCAACAGCCTGACCGCGCACCTACCCGAGCCGGTGGACAACGACGTGGCCGAGTTGATCGCCCAGGTCGAGGCCAACGACAAGATCACCGTACACCTCAACGCCCGAGTGACCCGCACCTCGGGTGCGCCGGGCCGCTTCTCGGCGGACATCACCACCGAGTCGGGGCAGACGGTCACCGAGAACTACGGCGCCATCATCCAGGCCTCGGGCTGGAAGCCGTTCGACATCGACAGCCTGCCCGAGTACGGCCATCAGCACCCGGACGTAGTGACCAACGTGGAACTCGAGGAGCTGGCACGCCAGGCCGGCGACGGCCCGATCAAGCGTCCGTCCGACGGCAAGGAGGTCAAGTCGGTGGCCTTCGTGCAGAATGCCGGCCAGGCCGCCGACAAGGAAGGCTACCTGCCCTATCACTCGGGCATCGGCGATCTGGTGTCGATCAAGCAGGCCCTGTACTTCAAGGCACAGAACGGCGAGGACTGCGACACCACCATCCTGTACAACAACCTGCGCACACCCGGAGCGGCCGGCGAGGACTTCTACCGCTCTGGCCAGCAGAAGATGGTGATCTTCACCAAGGGTGAAGTGAACGAGGTCACCAGCGGCGGCAACGGCGCCACCGTCAAATTCAAGGACAAGATCCTCGACGAGGACGTGGAACTGGCCGTGGACCTGGTGGTGCTGGATATCGGCATGGTGCCCAACTCCGGCCCTGATCCCTATGCGGCCAACGAGTCGATCGAGGACATGTCCGACGAAGACCAGCAAGCGGCCAAGGAAGAGATGGCCTCGGAGACCGCGGTCACCGTGGAATCCATCCTCAATCTGGACTACCGCCAGGGCACCGACCTGCCGCAGCTGAAGTGGGGCTTCACCGATTCGCACTTCATCTGCTTCCCCTACGAGACCCGCCGCACCGGCATCTATGCCTGCGGCCCGGTGCGCCGTCCCATGGACATCAAACAGGCGCAGGATGACGCCACTGGCGCGGCCATGAAGGCCATCCAGGCGGCAGTCCATGCCGCCAGCGGCGAAGCGGTGCACCCGCGCGTCGGCGACCTGTCCTACCCGCGCTTCCGCAAGGAAGGCTGCACCCAGTGCAAGCGCTGCACCGTGGAATGCCCCTTCGGCGCCATCAACGAGGACGAGGAGCGCTACCCGCAGTTCAACGAGTCGCGCTGCCGCCGCTGCGGCACCTGCATGGGGGCCTGCCCGGTGCGTGTGATCTCGTTCGCCAACTACTCCATCGACACCGTCGGCCAGCAGCTCAAGAACGTCGAGATCCCCGACGAGTTCGAGGAGAAGCCGCGCATCCTGGTGCTGGCCTGCGAGAACGACGCCTATCCGGCGCTCGACCAGGCGGCCATGAGCGGCCAGGAAATCAGCCCCTGGGCGCGCGTGATCCCCGTGCGCTGCCTGGGTTCGGTCTCGCTGTCCTGGATCACCGACTCCATGAACAGCGGCTATGACGGCGTCATCATGATGGGCTGCAAGCGCGGCGACGACTACCAGTGTCACTTCGTGCGCGGCTCGACCATGGCGGCAGAGCGCATGCGCAAGGTCGGCGACACCCTGCAGACCCTCAACCTCGAGCCCGACCGTGTCGTGGTGCACGAGGTGGCCATCACCGACATCGAGCGCGCACCGCGCCTGATCAAGGAGATGGAAGAGGTGATCGAGCGGGTGGGCCTGAGCCCGTTCAAGTTCTGACCTTGAGGGAGACGCAACCGATGAGCGATATGAACACAGCAATGGTCGAGAAGTATCGCAACGACTTCCTCAAGGAAGTCGAGGCGAACGTGGAAGAAGGCCACTGGGTGAAGATGTGCATGCAGTGTGGCGTGTGCTCGGGCTCCTGCCCGCTCGGCCCTCACTGGGCGCACCCGCCGCAGGAGATCTTCATGATGATCCGCGCCGGCAAGCGTGACGAGGTGCTCAGCTCCGACTCGATGTGGATGTGCACCTCCTGCTACAACTGCATCGTGCGCTGCCCGCGCGAGCTGCCCATCACCCACATCATGCACGGCCTGGCCACCTATGCGAAGCGCCTGGGCCTGGCCCCCAAGAACCAGCCGACCTCGCAGTTCTCGGAAATCTTCTGGAACAACATGATGAAACGCGGCCGGGTCAACGAGCTCAAGCTCGGCCTGTCCCTGTATTTCAAGGACGGCTTCAGCCAGGGCATCAAGAACGCCCTGGCCAACCAGAAGCTCGGCATGAACATGATGAAGGCCAAGCGCATGAGCCCGGCCGAGTTCTTCGGTGGCCATGGTGTCAAGGACATCTCTGGCCTGCAGAAGATGATCAAGAAGGCCGAAGAGATCGAATTGGCAAAGCTCAACGCCAACAAGTAATGGAGCATCAGCATGGCTAAGTACGAATATTCCTATTACCCCGGCTGCTCCTCGCAGGACGGCGCGTCTTCGTCGAACCTGAAGCGCTCCATCGAGACGATGTGCGAAGAGCTGGATGTCAAACTCAACGAGATCCCCGACTGGAACTGCTGCTCGGCCTCCATCGGCTATGGCAGCGGCGGCGTGCTGCCGCGCATGAGCCTGTCGGCGCGCAACATCGCCCTGTCCGAGCAGCACAATCCCGGGCAGGACATCGTCGCCACCTGCGCCGCCTGCTGGCTGGCCACCAAGGAGGCCTCCGAGCGCTTCAAGGATGACGAGAACTTCTTCCAGGAGGCCAACACGGTGCTCGCCGAGGCCAACCTGAAGATGACCAACCAGACACCAATCCGCCACATGTGCGAGGTGCTGGTCGAAGACATCGGCTACGAGAAGCTGGCCGAAGGCGTGAAGAAGCCGCTGGAAGGCGTGAAGATCGCGGGTTATGTCGGCTGCCAGACCAACCGCCCCTTCGGCATTGCCGGCGAGTCCTTCGAGAACCCCATGTACCTGGACAAGATGGTCGAATCCCTGGGCGGTGAGGCCATCACCACCTACGAGAAAAAGGTACAGTGCTGCGGCGGCGCGCTGGCGTTCTCCGAACCGGAGAAGTCGCAGGAGATGATCAAGGGCATCATCGAGGCGGCCTACGACAACGGCGCCGACATGATCGCCACCCCCTGCCCGCTGTGCCAGGCCAACGTCGAGATCTACCAGGACCAGATCAACGAGCGTTTCGGCACCAAGTTCGAGATGCCGGTGGTCTATTACAGCCAGCTCATCAGCGTGGCCTACGGCCGCTCCGCCGAGGACGCTGCGCTCGACGGGCAGATCATCAAGGCCAAGAAGCTCGAGGACATCGCCAGCAAGTAAGGCAAACGCCCTCCGGCACACGACAAGCCCGCTTCGGCGGGCTTTTTCATATCCTTGCACCGGAAGGCAAGGAATAAAACCCGCCATATTGCATCTACTTCAAGGGTCGCGGGAGAATCTCCCAGGGCCAAACGACCGTCAAGAGTCGGGCCTGCTACACCATGAGGATGAGAGAATGCGGCATTACATCACGATCTTGCTGTGCCTGCTGCTGACCGCAGCCGCCACGGCAGAAACCGTCACACTCGACTGGGCCGGCTGCGGCATCACCAAGAAAGCCTTCATGGCCGAACTGGCCCAGGCCTGGGAGCGCAAGACCGGCATCCACATCGATCTCGAAGGCGGCGGCGCGGCCAAAGGCATCCGCCGGGTAGCCAACCGCAGCGTTGCCATCGGCGGCAGTTGCCGTCCGCGAATCCCTGGTGTCCGCGAAGAGATGCGCGCCCGCTTCAACCCGGTAGCGTGGGACGCCCTGAGTGTCATCGTTCATCCCGACAACCCGGTGTCCAACATCACTCTGGAGCAGTTGCGTGCCGTCTACGAGGGACGCATCACCAACTGGAAGGATCTCGGCGGGCCAGACCGTCCGATCGACCTGCTGGTCCGGCGGGGCAAGTTCTCGGGGGTAGGACGCACACTGCGACAACTGGTGTTCAACGACTACGACAAGACCTTCGTCTCCGAACACGTCTACAAGTCGTCAGGACCGCTGGAAAAAGCGGTGGAACAGAACCCCAACGCCATCGCCGTCACCGGCGTGAGCAGCGCACACAAGCGCCAGGTAAAGCTGCTGAAACTCAATGGCAAGGCGCCCACCTACGAAAACATCCGCAGCGGCGAGTACCTGCTCTATCGGCCGCTATACATCACCTCCAACCCCGCGCACTCGCAGTACCGGGAGGTCAAACGCTTCATCGCCTTTGCCCACAGCCGCGAAGGACGCGAGATCATTCGCCGTGCCGGTGCCGTACCCTACCTGGACGCGGTGAACCTGATCCGCAAACAGCGCCAACAGTGGGAGGAGGCACGCAACCTGGCTACACGCTAGCCGGGACCAAGTCAGAGGGGAAAACCACAAAGAACACAAAGGGCACGAAGGTAATCGAGAATCATACTTCGTGGGCTTTGTGGTAACCCCCTCTGCCTTTGCGCCCGGGGTCTCAGTCGCGGTCGCCGCAGCTATCGGTGTTGCAGTCCTCGCCCAGGGTCTCCTCGCGCATGGCCTTTTCCATCTCGGCATTGCGCCGCGCGATCTCGGCCTCGGCGCGCGCCTGCCAAACGGCCTTGCGCTCCTGAACGCGGCGGTCCCAGGCGTCCTTCTGCTCGGGAATGGTCATCTCGGCGAAGAGAACCTGGCGCATGAAGCGGTAGCCGAACTTGATCAGCGCCTCGTCGTTCTGTTCCAGCTCATCGTAGGTCTGCTGCGGCAGGTCGTAGGTGCGCTTGAAATTGTCGCTGAGCACGAACTTGCGGAACATGTCGAAGTTGAACGAGGCCATGAAGAACAATTGCAGGCTCATCTCGTTGGGTTTGCCTACACCCGGACCGCCGGACCGCTTCTTGAGGATCAGCTCGTACCACTCTCGATTGAACTCGTCGTATTCCTCGACTCCCTGCTCCTTGCGGTACTCGGCCACGGTCAGCTCGCGGTCCTCCTCATGCCCCTTGCAGTGCTCCTCGACCACCAGTGAATACTGCTGCTCAGCCACGTTGGAGTCCTTGCGGCGCAGGGCGAGCAGGCCGACCGGGTAGTAGCGGCAGACGGTCGGCCTGTCCTCGTAGACGGTACAGCCGTTTTCCGGATCGAGGAACAGGCAGGCGCCCTCGTCATCGGTACGCAGCTTGATGCCCGGCACCCCATCACGCTCAAGCTGGAAAGGCACCGTGTGGTTCTTGAGGAACTGCTCGGAGTTCATGCCCAGGCGACGCTGCAAGCGCAGCACGTCATAGGGTGCGAGCGTGATGTCAGCCGCACGGCAGCAGTCGTTGAAGCAGGAGATGCCCTTGTGACAGCGGAAGCGGATGGTGCTCTCGGCAGTCAGCAGGGTCGGCAGGGTCGCGCTGGCCAGTTCCTCGGGGATATCGAATTTCTCGTCACTCATCGACCTTACCTCTCATGCAGTACGGCGCTGCCGCGCCGAAATAAGATATAGCCTGGCGACACCGGGCCGCGATCAGACTACGAATTATAGGATTTCGCGCCAGTATTGACCCGGCGTTTGCCGAAAGGGACCGACAAGGCCCTTTCGGCAAACGCCTGGAAAGTAAAAAGTCCGGGCGCCAAAGCACCCGGACTCCTGAGCCTTCAGGCTCGGCCGTGTCCGGCCGTCAAGATCACTTGAACAGCTTGGACTTGTCGACCAAGTCCTTGTGAGCCCGCTTGAAGCAGGTCCAGGTCTTGGTCTCCTTGTCGTACACGGAGTTGACGAAGCACTTCCAGTTTTCCTCGTCCACGAAGTTCTTGTCCATCCGGTAGTAGAAGCCCGGATAACGCGACTCTTCGCGGAACTGGATGTGCTTCATGTGGGCCTCGGCGGTGAGGATGCGGTGATAGTTCTCCCACGCGCGCAGCAGCTCGTGGAGGTCCTTGGCACGCATCTTCAGCGCGTCTTCCTTCAGCATCTCGAGCTTCTGCTCAGCAAGCGCCAGCATGTGCTCGTTGGTGGTGTAGTAGGTCGCCACACCGGCCACGTACTCGTCCATGATCTTCTGCAGACGGAACTGCAGCATCCGCGGAGTGATGTAGTGGGGGTTGATATCGATCGCGGTGGTGTAGTCCTTGAACTCCAGGAAGTTGCGCACCGGACGGTAGATCTCCTCGATGAGGGTGTCCACGTCGGTATCCAGTTCCGGGGTCCAATCCTTGTTATCCATCACGAACTTGACCATGGCCTTGGCAGCCAGACGACCCTCGGCGTGCGAACCGGAGGAGAACTTGTGGCCGGAAGCGCCCACGCCGTCACCCGCGGTGAACAGGCCCTTCACGGTGGTCATGCCACGGTAGCCCCAGTTCCAGCCTTCCGGCAGGTGCGACGGGATCTTGTCCTTCTCGGGGTGCTCCTCGCTGGTCGGCGCGCCGACGTCTTCCGGACCGGAGGTCCAGATGCCGCAGCAGCCGGAGTGCGAACCCAGCAGGTAGGGTTCGGTGGGCATCAGCTCGGAGTTCTTCTTCTCCGGCTCAATGTTTTCACCGGCCCAGATGCCGCACTGGCCGATGCACATGTCGAGGAAGTCTTCCCAGGCCTCGGCCTCGAGGTGCTTCACCTCGCGCGGGGACAGGGTTTCGCGCAGGTTGGCCAGGGCGGTCACGGTGTCCATCCAGATGGGACCGCGGCCTTCGCGCATTTCCTTGAGCATCAGGTGGTTACGCAGGCAGGATGCCGGAACCTGGGCCTGGCCGTAGGGCGGGTAGTCGTCCAGCATCTCCTTGTTGCGCTCCATGTACACCTCGCCGAAGGCGTTGGTGGCCTTGGATTTGAACAGGAGGAACCAGGCACCCACCGGACCGTAACCGTCCTTGAAGCGGGTCGGCACGAAGCGGTTTTCCATCATGGTCAGCTCAGCACCGGCCTCGGCAGCCATGGCGTAGGTGGAACCGGCGTTCCACACCGGGTACCAGGCACGGCCCTGACCTTCACCGACCGAACGCGGACGGAAGATGTTCACGCAGCCACCGGCGGCCAGCAGGCAGGCCTTGAACTTGTAAACGTACAGCTTGTGCTCGCGCACCGAGAAGCCGACAGCACCGGCGACGCGGTTCTTGTCGTTCTTGTCGTTGACCAGCTTGACGATGAACACGCGCTCCTGGATGCGATCGGTCCCCAGGGCCTTCTTGGCAGCCTCGGCCACGATCCACTTGTAGGATTCGCCGTTGATCATGATCTGCCACTTACCGGAGCGGACCGGCTTGCCGCCGTCCTTCAGCGCGGGCAGACCCTCGGCGCCGTTGTGGCGCTCGCCGTTCTCGTCGGTCTTCCAGATCGGCAGACCCCACTCTTCGAACAGGTGCACCGACTCGTCCACGTGACGGCCCAGGTCATAGGCCAGGTCGTCGCGGGTGATGCCCATCAGGTCGTTGGAGACCATGCGTGCGTAGTCGGCGGGATCCTGCTCGGGACCGATGTAAGTGTTGATTGCGGACAGACCCTGGGCCACGGCGCCGGAGCGGTCCATGGCGGCCTTGTCGACCAGCTTCACCTTGATGTCCACGCCGGCTTCCTTGGCCACTTCCAGCCAGGGACCGATCTCGTAGGCCGCGCCACAGGCAGCCATGCCGCCGCCGATGAGGAGGATGTCAACTTCTTCTTCGATGACTTCCGGATTTCCGAATTCAGCCATTACTCAATACCTCTGATAGAAATTCTTCGTCTCAACCCGCAATCACTTGCAGATCAACTCGCTCGGGTCGCCGGCGCGGAAGCCGTTCTGCTCGTTGTGGTTGAAGAAACCCGGCTCGGCGATCTTGCTCAGGTCGGCCTTGGGCTTGCCGCCGTACGGATCGATGGAGCCTTCCGGGGTGGTGCGGATGGGGAACTTGAAACGCTTCATGGTGCCGTTGCGGAACTTGATGGTCCACATGATGGAATCGGTACCACGCAGCGGCTGCACGGAGGCACCCAGCGGCACGATGTCGGCGTAGGGACGTGCCTCGATGGCGTTCTGCGGGCAGATCTTGATGCAGGAGTAGCACTCCCAGCACTGCTCCGGCTCCTGGTTGTAGGACTTCATGGCGTGGCCGGTCTCCGAGCCGTCCATGTCCAGTTTCATCAGATCGTGCGGGCAGATGTACATGCACGCGGTCTTGTCCTGGCCTTTACAGCCATCGCACTTGTCGGTACGTACGAATGTAGGCATCGAAAGTTCTCCTGAGGTTTACACTGCAGTGTATGGGTGTTTCGGGTCACCCCCTGGGGCGGTGTCCCAAATCTTTCGCCCCGTGTCGCAACCGGTGGACCAGGCCACCTCGCGCACAGACCGGAGCCAATGGCGCAGGCCAGGCGGGGCATCGGGGTGAGTAAACATAGAGAGAGGGGGGATAAAACGCCAAACAGTTTTACCCGCAGATGGCATAAATCACCTTTATTTCATATGCTGATACACCCAAGCACCTGAGCAGCCGAGTTTTTTATCCAAGCAGGCAGCGTAGAACCGAGCGAATCATTACTTCTGAACCTGCCCCGAGGAAGCCATCATGCCTCCAGCCCCAGCCGCCCCCACAGCGCCCGATGTACTGTTGTTTATCGCCACCGGCTGTCCCCATTGCCCGGCAGCGTTAGCGGCCCTGAGCGAGCTGGTCGAGCAAGGTACCGTGGGCCGCCTCGAGGTGGTGAATGTCGCCGCTCGGCCAGAGGCGGCACAGGTCGCCGGGGTGCGCTCGGTGCCCTGGGTGCGCATAGGCCCGTTCACCCTGCAGGGCAGTCACACGCCTGCGGAGCTGCGGCAGTGGGTGGAGCGGGCCGCGCGCGGTGAAGGCGTGGCCGAATATCTGAGCGAACTCATCGAGAACCAGCGACTCGACGCGGCGCTGGCCGCACTGCATACCCACCCCGAGTGGCTGCACGTGCTGCCCACCCTGATCGCCGACCTGGAGGTGCCCATGGGGGTGCGCATCGGTGTCGGCGCCCTCCTCGAGGAACTGGCCGAACACGACCAACTCGCCCCCCTGTTGCCGGCGCTGCGGGCACTGTTGCAGGCCCCGGAGCCGCAGGTGCGTGCCGATGCGGCCTATTATCTGGGTCTGAGCAAGCGCGCCGAGGTACGCGACTGGCTCGCGCCCCTGCGCGACGACCCGGACGCCGAGGTGCGTGAGATCGTCAGCGAGACACTGGCGGAATTGCCTGGAGCCTGAGCATCTCCAGCAGCTCACGGATATGCCGCTGGTTGGCAGCAAAGTCCGCGCGCCCCACTCGCGAGCGCGAACACAAGTACAGGCGCGTCCCTTCGCCATCCGGCAGGATACGAACCTCCATATCGTCCACGAAGCCCAATAGGGGCGTGCTCACCTGCACATGGAGCACTCCCTCACCCAGGCGCCGGAAGGGCCAGCCCAGCGCCGCCAGTGCCACCTCCACACGCCCCTGCAACAGGCCAGGCGGTTCAGCGAAGCGTGGCTCGCGCAGCTCGGGGAAAGGGTGATCGGGCGCGGTACAGGCGACGTTACTGCCCAGGTACACCTTCAGCCGCGCCCAAGGGCCGGGCGGTGAGAACAAGGGGGGACGGTTGGCCAGCAGGGCAGAGGCGGCCAGGACCACCGGCAGGGCCAGCAAGATATAGAAAATCGGCTTCATGGCACGAATACTAAGACAACCACAATCAAAGTCTCACTCAGAGCAGTCCGGATGTTCCGGATCAAGGCGCGGCTCGCAGGGAATGGCAGGCCCTTGCCAAGAGCCGCAACGCAGAGCCGGGACATCCGGGCCGCTCCCTGCGGGCGGGCTTCTGGGCCTCCATCCACTGCGTTACGCCGACTTGACATAGAGTGACTATGCCTGCGCCGGCGTGCCTTGTGGCTGAACGCCCAGAAGCCCGCTGAGCGTGGCTTTGATTGTGGTTGTCTTAGTATGCCGCAGACCACCCGCCCCGCGGCCTGATAACATCCGCTGTTCAATTAAAGACCGGTCACAGGCAACCATGAGCGAATCCCGATCATTCCTGCTGCTCGGCGCCCTCGGCGGCTTTTTTGCCGTGGCCTTCGGCGCCTTCGGTGCACACGCCCTGCGCGACGTCCTCAGCCCCGGACTGCTCGATGTGTTCCACACCGGGGTCAACTATCAGGCCACCCATTCGCTGGCCCTGCTCGCGGTGGGCCTGCTGGCGCGCGAGAGAGAATCTCGCGCCCTGCACATCGCCGGCCAGGCCTTCACGCTCGGGATCCTGGTGTTTTGCGGCAGCCTCTACCTGCTGGCACTCACCGATGCGCGCTGGCTGGGCATGCTGACGCCGCTCGGCGGCATCGCCTTCCTGACCGGCTGGGCGGCGCTGGCCTGGGGGCTGATACGGCGCTGATGCGCATCCTGTGCCTGCCCCTGCTGCTGTTTCTGGCCTCACCGTTGCAGGCCGGGGTGGTCAGCGAGACCCTCCTGTTCCTCGAGCCGGACGGCGAGCGCTATCTGCTATTGCGCAGCATCCATTCGGACAGCGAGACCCACCGCTTCCACCTGCCCAAGTCGGTACACCGCGAGGACTTGCTGTACGTCAGCCCACCGGACTATCTCTGGGACGAGACCCTGCACGACCGCAACACCCTGGCCTTCAACAGCGGCGGCTTCAGCCTGATCTACCGCCAGCGCTTCAATGACAGTGAACTGTCCACCACCCCTGATGGTGAACACCTGTATCGGAGCGCGCCAGAGAAGCCGGATTCGCACGGACACTATGGCTACTGGTACGCCCCCGGCAATTTCGACCGCTACAGCTATGGCTGGATCGTGCCACCGAATATCGAGATCCTGTCGTTCAAGAGCAATGTCCAGGGGCAATGGACACGGCGCACCCGCGGCATCGGCTTTCATGCACACGACACCAACGATATCACCTTCGAGATCCGTTACCGGGTACATGCCCCAGCCGACCAACCAATATCACTGGGAAATGAAAGGCAGGACGCACCGGACGGGGACGGAGACGGCGTGAGCAGGGGCGACCTGTGTCCGCACACCCCGACCGGCGCACGGGTCGACCGTGCTGGCTGCGCCCTGGACGCCGACCGCGACGGCGTGCCCGATGGCATCGATCGCTGCCCGGCCACGCCGGGAGAGAGCCCGGTGGACACCCAGGGCTGCACACTCCCCGAAACCACCGAAGGCTGAACCTGGCCTGCCTCAGCACGCGCCCCTGCGCAACAGCTGGCTGTTGCCGACCTCACCACATGGGGCATCCAGCACCACCACCTGGTTACGCCCTCCTGCCTTGGCCAGGTAGACCGCCTCATCGGCCAGCTCGAGCATCTGGTCGATCGACCCCTGAGGGTTGCAGGTGGCACCGATGCTCACCGTGATGGGCACGTGTTTCCCTTCCGGCGTGAACAGAGTGATGGCCTCCATGGCCGCACGCAACCGTTCCAGGCACTCCCCGGGGTGTTGATCCTCGGCCAGCATCTGGATGCACACGAACTCCTCGCCCCCAAAACGGGCTGGGAAGCCATCCCTTCCCGAGAAGGTCTGCAGCACCCCAGCAATGGCCTTGAGCGCCTCGTCACCCACGCGGTGGCCGTGGGTGTCGTTGATCGACTTGAAGTGATCGGCATCGACCATCGCCACCATCAGCCGGATCTCGCCGCGCAGCGCCCGTGCATGCAGGGCCTCGGCGTGCTCGAAGAAATAGCGTCGATTGTACAAGCGGGTCAGGTAATCACGGTTGGCCGCATCGCGTGCCTGCGCCACGTGGCGCAGCATGTCGAGGTTCTGGTCGATACGACAGTACAGCTCCTCGATCTCGAAGGGCTTGCCCAGGAAATCGTTGGCGCCAGACTTGAGAAAGCTGGGCAGGATACCCGCCTCACCGACCCCTGAAATCGCGATCACCGCCAGCTCGTCGGCACTGCGCTTGCGGCGGATCTCCTCGAGCATCTGCAGGCCGTTGAGCCGCGGCATGTTGTAATCGGTGATCACCAGGCGAATCTCGGGATGCTCAGCCAGCCTGTCCAGCCCCTCCTGGCCGTCGGCCGCCTCCAGGGTACGGTAGCCGTGGTTGTGCAGCAGCACCCGCAGGTAGTTGCGCTGGGCGGCGGAATCGTCCACCACCAGGATGACATGTTCGCGATTCACCCAGATGCGTTCGACCAAGCGCACCACGCTGTCCACGCCGCTGAGGCTGCGCTTGCTCACATAGTCGGCGATGTTCCGGCGAAACAGGGCCTGGCGCTTGTCGGGGTCCAGCGAGCCGGTGAGGATGATCACCGGTATGCCGTACGCCTGCACCGCGTCGACCACCTCGCCACGGGGCGCATCGGGCAGGTTGAGATCGAGCACCGCCACGAAGATGTCGTCGGCCTCCTCGGCGAGCAGCGCCCGGGTCTCCTGCAGGGTGCCAGCGTGTACCGGTGTCACGCCTTCTATCCTGTCGATGCTCGAGACCAGCAGCGAGGCAATGGCCCGGCTGTCCTCGACCACCAGCACCCGGCTGCCCTCTCGTGTCGTCGTCAGATCGGTCGTTGTCGCCATGCTCGGCTCCGGGAACCCGGCCGGTCCGCGAGGGGAGACCAGCGCGGGATTGTGCAAGGTGCCGACGCTATCGGCCCGGACATGCAATACTTTAGGTGCGTTCCACGTTACGTCACGAGGCCACCGTCCCACAACGGCAGCCACCACCCCGCATCCCGATCGATACCGTCATGACCCGGCTGCTCATCATCGAGGACGACCCCGCACTGGGGGAAATGCTGTCCCTGTACTTCGAGGAGCAAGGCGCAGAAGTCCAGCTCGTCGACCACTGCGCCACGGCGCGGCAACGGACGGCTGCGCAAGGATATGACCTGATCCTGCTCGACCAGCAACTGCCCGACGGACTGGGCATCGAGCTGTTACCCGAGCTGCAAGCGGCGCTGCCGGGCACCCCGATCATCATGATGACCGGCAGGCACGACCTGGAGCTGGCCATCGAGGCAATCAAGCAGGGCGCGGCCGACTTCATCCACAAGCCCATCCAGACCGCCGAGCTGCAGACCGCGGTGGACAAGGCACTGGCGCGCCGCCGTGCCTCGCGCGAGGAACATCCGGCACCACGATTACCGACACGCACCTTGATCGGACGCAGTTCGGCCATGCTCGAGGTGAGCAAGCAGATCGCACTGTCCGCAGGTTCGGACGCCAATGTACTCATCCTGGGCGAATCCGGCACCGGCAAGGAGGTGGTCGCGCGGCTGATCCACCAGCACAGCAAGCGCAACGGCCCCTTCGTCGCGCTCAATTGCGCGGCCATCGTCGATACCCTGATCGAGAGCGAGCTGTTCGGTCACGAGAAGGGGGCCTTCACCAGCGCCGACCGACGCAAGCCCGGCAAGTTCGAACTGGCCGCGGGCGGCACCCTGTTCCTCGATGAGATCGACGAACTGGCCCTTCCCCTCCAGGCCAAACTGCTGCGCACCTTGCAGGAACGGGTGATCGAGCGCGTAGGCGGTACCGAGTCTATCCCGGTGGACCTGCGCATCATCGCCGCCACCCACCGCGACCCGTTGAGGCTCGCCGCAGAAGGCCGTTTCCGCGAGGATCTCGCCTACCGGCTGAAGGTGATCGAGATCCGCCTGCCGCCCCTGCGCGAACGCACCGAAGACATCCCGCTGCTCGCCCAATCGCTGCTCGACCGCATCGCGGTGCAGCACCACGCCTGCCCGCCCCTGCTGTCCCAGGCGGTCATCCGCAGCCTGCAGGAGCATGACTGGCCGGGCAATGTACGCGAACTCGAGAACACTCTCACCCAGGCTCTGGTGCAGGCGCGCAGCGGCGCCATCCTGTCTGAACACCTTCAGTTCGCCACCACAGGCACAACGGCGCCGGCCACCACCGACACCGCCGTGCAGCGCTCGCTCGCCGAGGTCGAAGCCGAACACATCCAGCGCGTGCTCGAACACACCGGCGGGCACAAGGGGCACGCCTGCGAGATCCTTGGCATCTCTCGCCCGGCGCTGGACCGCAAGATCACCCGTTACGGCCTGGTGGTCCGCCCCTCCCGCCGCGACTGAAGGGCGCACCTGTCACGTTGTAACGAGACGTTGTAACGAAACGTTCACTCCCCTGACCAGCCCCCTCGACAATTCCTTCAATATCCATAACTTGCAAACTGGCACACTCCCTGCACCGTTCAGACCAAAACCCTTTCGAATCGAGCAGAGGACACTGCCATGAGCGCCAACGTCGCCACCCTTGCATCCCTTGTCGTCGACCGCGGCCCCCAGACCACTTCCCGCGAGGCCCGCTTCGAGATCCTGATCACCACCAAGCTGAACGATCTCTACCGTTACGCCTGCTGGTTGACTCACGACCCGACGGCTGCCGACGACCTGGTGCAGGAGACCATGCTGCGCGCCTGGAAGAACCTCGACCGCCTGCAAGACCCCAAGGCCGCCAAGAGCTGGCTGATTACCATCCTGCGTCGCGAGAACGCCCGCCGCTTCGAGCGTTACCAACCGCCGCAATCAGCCATCCCCACCGAGAACCTGGCTGCCGGCCGCAACGAGTACGACACCTCCACTGAGGCCTTCGTGCTGCGCCGCGCCCTAGCGCACCTGCCCGAGGGCTACCGCGAACCGCTGCTGTTGCAGATCATCCACGGATACTCGCAGAAGGAGATCGCCGCCCAGCTCGGCATCTCGCCGGCCGGCGCCGGCAGCCGCCTGTTCCGCGCCCGACAGAAACTGCGCGAGATACTCGGGGACAACGAGGAGGTCTCTGCCTGATCGCACAATTCGCGGCGAGAACGCCGCTCCTGCCCATCCTCGACAGGCCCACAGAGTCGGCGCCCGGATGCGATCAATCGGTCAGGTAGGTGGCCCCGTGCAAGCCGGCCTTGAGTTCACGGAAATAACCGTCGGCCATACGCCCCCCCACCCCGGTCGCACGCAGCTTGTGACGGTAGCGCTCGAGCATCTGCTGTGGTTCGAAATGCACGTAACGCAACAGCTCGTCCACGCTGTCGCCGCGCTCGGGCTCGGACAGCCGGTAGCCTCCCTGTTCGTCCAACTCGACATTTACCGCGTCGGTGTCACCGAACAGGTTGTGCATGTCGCCCAGGATCTCCTGATAGGCGCCGACAAGGAAGATCCCCAGCAGGTAGGGCTCGCCGTTGTCGGCATGCAGTTTAAGCGTGGTCTCCACGCCATCCTGGTCGACATACTGTTCGATGCAGCCGTCGGAATCGCAGGTGAGATCGTGCACCAGGGCGGCACGTTGCGGGGCCTCATCCAGGCGGTGCAGCGGCATCACCGGGAAGATCTGCTCGATGGCCCAGACATCGGGCAGCGACTGGAACAGCGAGAAATTGCAGAACACCCGCTCGGCCAGCATCTCGTTGAGCTCATCGAGCAGCTCGCGGTGGCGACGCGAACCGGGCCGCAGGCGGCTGCGTACCGCCTCGGCCAACGCATACAACCATTGTTCGGCATGGGCACGCTGCACCAGGCTCAGTTCACCCTGCTCGAACTGTTGCTGAGCCTGGTCGAACAGGTGTCGCGCGGCCTGCCAGATGAGCAACGGCTGGTCCTGACCGGCCCGCGCATGCAGGCTCGCCAGCTCACGCACCACGGGGGCGGCATCGTCTCGTGCCGCGCCATCCGGCGGCACCGAGGGCAACTCGCGCTCGATCACCTCGGTGACCAGCACGGCATGATGTGCGGTGAGCGCGCGCCCCGACTCGGAAAAGATCATCGGCTCCGGCAGCCCATGCTCACGGCAGCGCCGCTGGATCACCTCGAGCACCTCGCGCGCATAGGCGCGCACGCTGTAGTTCATGGAACAGAAGTGCCGGCTCGCCGTCCCCTCGTAGTCCACGCCCAGGCCACCGCCGACATCGACGATTTCGATCGGCGCCCCCGCCCGGTGCAGTTCCGCGTAGAAGCGCGCCGCCTCGCCGATGCCGCGGCCGATGTCGGCAATGTCCGGGATCTGCGAGCCGATATGCGAATGCAGCAATACCAGGCAATCGAGCATCTCGGCCTCGCGCAGGCGCGCGACCAGGGCCACCGTCTGCGCCGCCGACAGGCCGAACTTGGAACGCGCCCCACCCGAGTTCTGCCACTTGCCCGCGGCCACCGCGGTCAGACGCACCCGCACACCCAGCAACGGCCGGATCCCCAGGTCGCGCGCGGCCTCGATCACCAGATCCACCTCGGAGGGCTTCTCGATCACGATGTACACCGGGTGGCCCAGGCGCTGACCAATCAGTGCCAGGCGGATGTACTCGCGATCCTTGTAACCATTGCACACGATGGGACTGCCCGGTGCAGCCGCCGCCAGCACGGCCATCAGCTCGGGCTTGCTGCCGGCCTCCAGTCCCACGTCCCGGCCACTGCCCGCTATCTGTTCGACCACGCTGCGCTGCTGATTGACCTTGATGGGATAGATGGCGCGATAGCCGCCCCCGTAGCCCAGTGCCTCCGCGGCCTCGGCAAAGGCATCGCACAACTGGCGCACCCGGGTACGTAGCAGATCGTTGAAGCGCAGCAGCACCGGCCAGCTCAGGCCGGCGGCACGCACCTCGTGAGCGATACGATGCAGATCCAGCTCTTCGCCGTCGCGCAGGCGCGGGCAGACCGTGGCATGTCCCTCGGCATTGATACCGAAGAATCCCTCGCCCCAGTAGCGGATGCCGTAGTTCTCCTCGACCGGATGGATGTTGGCTGGCATGCGGCAGACCTCGAAAAGATTGATTATCCGGCAGCATTCAGCGGCTGGCCAGCGCCACGAAATCGCGCACCCAGGGCAGCTCGGCATCGGCTACGCGCAGCGCAGCGTACATCTTGCCGTGCAGCCCACGTCGCCCCAGCGGTCGCGACACCAGGCCGGGCGGACACACCGAGGAGGCCAGCACCCAGTCCGGCAACACCGCCACGCCACGCCGGCTGGCGACCAGTTGCAGGATCACCGCGGTCAGCTCGCTCTGGCGCACCGCCGCCGGCGCCACCCCGGCCGGGTCGAGAAAACGGGTGAACACATCCAGCCGCGAGGCCGGCACCGGGTAGGTGATGAGCGTCTCCCCGGCCAGATGGTGCGGCTGGATGCGCGGCAAACGCGCCAGCGGATGCGACTCCGCGAGCACCGCGCGCGCCTCGTAGGCGAACAGCGGTGCGAAGTGCAGCGAACGATGGCGCGAGCGATCCGAAGTGACCACCAGGTCCACCTCCCCGGTCAGCAGGTCGGGCAGCGCCTCGAAGCGTGCCTGCCGAATGTCGATGTCCACTGCCGACCAGGTCTCGCGGAAACGCGCCAACAACGGCAGCAACCAGTCGTAGCAGGCATGGCACTCCAGTGTCAGGTACAGGCGCGCCGAAGCCGACCATTCGGGATCGCTCAGCTCGCGCTCGGCCCGTTCGACCTCGGGCAGCACGGTGCGCGCCAACGCCAGCAGGCGCTCACCCGCGGGGGTCAGCGCCAAGGGCCGGGTCCCCTTGCGCACCATCGGCACCTCGAAGTAACGCTCCAGCGCACGCAACTGGTGTGACAGCGCCGACTGGGTCAGGTGCAGCTTGCGCGCCGCGGCCGCGAGACTACCGGTCTCGGACAGCGCTTGCAGGGTACGCAGGTGGCGAAGTTCGATAAACATGAATCACTCTCATCGACCGCTTGAGAATAATGAATTTGAATACATGGCCGGCGCGCAGCATACTCGGCACCCGTTATCGGAACAACCACACCAGGGGAGGATGACATGCTGGCACACAATCTCGGCTTTCCGCGCATCGGCGCCCACCGCGAACTCAAGTTCGCACTCGAGCAATACTGGCGCGGCGAAATCGACCGCGAGGCCCTCGAGGCCACGGGACGCGAACTGCGCGCCGCACACTGGCGGCGCCAGCAGGAGGCCGGTATCGCGCTGATCCCGGTCGGCGACTTTTCCTTCTACGACCAGGTGCTGGATCACTCGGCGATGTTCGGCGTGGTGCCCGAGCGTTTCGGATGGGACGGAAAGGAAATCGATCTCGACCTCTACTTCCGCATGGCCCGCGGGCGCGCGCCGAGCGGTGAGCCCGCTGCCGCCTGCGAGATGACCAAGTGGTTCGACACCAATTACCACTACCTGGTCCCCGAGGTGGTGAAGGGCCAGCGTTTCGCACTGTCCTCGCGCAAGCTGTTCGACGAGGTGGCCGAGGCAAAGGCGCAGGGCATCCCCTTCAAGCCGGTGTTGATCGGTCCGCTCACCTGGCTGTGGCTGGCCAAGGTCAAGGGCGAATCCTTCGACCGCCTCGAACTGCTCGACGACCTGCTGGCCGTGTATGACGAGATCCTCGGCCAGCTCGCCGAGCTCGGCGCCGAGTGGGTGCAGATCGATGAACCCGCACTGGTACTCGACCTGCCCGTAGCCTGGCAACAGGCCTACGAGGCCGCCTACAACCGCCTGCAGTCCGCACCGGTGAAGCTGCTGCTCACCACCTACTTCGGCGGCCTGGAGGACAACCTCGGCCTGGCCCTGTCGCTGCCCACCGCCGGCATCCACGTGGACCTGGTGCGCGCGCCCTCGCAGCTCGAGGCCGTGCTCGACCGCCTGCCCCCCTACAAGACGCTGTCACTGGGCCTGATCGACGGACGCAACATCTGGCGCACCGACCTCGACGCCGCTCTGGACACCCTGGAGAGCGCGGCCGGACGCGTCGGTGCCGACCGCCTGTGGGTCGGGCCTTCCTGCTCGCTACTGCACGTGCCGGTGGACCTGGCGTCGGAAGACCAGCTCGATGCCGAGCTGCGCACCTGGTTGAGCTTTGCCGAGCAGAAGCTGGGCGAACTGGGTGTGCTGGCGCGCGCCATCGAAGAAGGCCCCGACAGCGTGGCCTCTCAGCTGGCAGCCGCGCGCGCCGCGCTGACCGCCCGGCGCACCTCCGAGCGCATCCACCGGCCCGAAGTGGCCGAACGCCTGGCCACGATCGACGACGCCATGCTCTCGCGCCGCAGCCCCTATGCCGAACGGCGGCCATTGCAACGCGCGCGGCTCGATCTGCCGCTGTTCCCGACCACCACCATCGGTTCCTTCCCGCAGACGCCGGAGATCCGCAAGGCGCGGCGCGACTACAAGGCCGGCACCCTGCCCGAGGCCGATTACGTCGCGCGCATGCGCGAGGAGATCGCCCTGTGCGTGCGCAAGCAGGACGAGTACGGCCTGGACATGTACGTACACGGTGAGCCCGAACGCAACGACATGGTCGAGTACTTCGGCGAACTGCTCGAGGGCTTTGCCTTCACCCGCTTCGGCTGGGTGCAGTCCTATGGTTCGCGCTGCGTCAAGCCGCCGATCATCTTCGGCGACGTGTCACGCCCTGCGCCCATGACGGTGGACTGGATCACCTATGCCCAGTCGCTCACCGACAAGCCCATGAAGGGCATGCTCACCGGCCCTGTGACCATCCTCAACTGGTCCTTCGTGCGCGACGACCAGCCGCGCGCCGACACCTGCACCCAGATCGCGCTGGCGCTGCGCGACGAGGTACTGGACCTGGAGGCCGCCGGCATCCGCGCCATCCAGATCGACGAAGCCGCCCTGCGCGAGGGCCTGCCGCTGCGCCGGCGCGACTGGCAGACGTATCTCGACTGGGCAGTGCGCGCCTTCCGCCTCACCGCTTCGGGGGTACGCGACGAGACCCAGATCCATACCCACATGTGCTACTCGGAGTTCAACGACATCATCGCCTCGATCGCCGAGATGGACGCCGATGTCATCACCATCGAGACCTCGCGCTCGCAGATGGAGCTGCTCGACGCCTTCGTGGACTTCGAGTACCCCAACGAGATCGGTCCCGGCGTGTACGACATCCACTCGCCCAACATCCCGAGCGTGGAGCAGATCGTCGAGCTGATGCGTCTGGCCGCACAGCGCATCCCCACCGAGCGCCTCTGGGTGAACCCCGACTGCGGCCTCAAGACCCGCGGCTGGGCCGAGGTCGACCCGGCACTGCACAACCTGGTCGAGGCCGCACGCCGGCTGAGGGAGGAGTTTGCGGATCAGGCGGCGGAGTGAAGCCCGGTTAGGTCTTTCTTCAGCTTTTGCCGTCGGACCTTAGCCATCAAGGTACCGACGCGCTCTGAACAGGCGACCAGCAGGCCCTGGCCAAACAGGCCAGGGCCACCGAGTTCTGCAGCGTGGCCAAGCGCCCGGCTTGCCCCCTCCAGTTGGAAACCCTGCTTGGTGAAGCGGCAACCTTCCTCGCAAGCCCATCGGTCCAGACAGCTCTGGATCAGGCATTCCCCCTGACGTCGGCCTCGCGCCGCCCCCGGTCGCCCCCCTATTCATATCAGGTCTTGGTATTTCCTCTTTCTTTTCATCACCTTTCAGGCGTAATTCTCAAAAAGCGAGGAGACACCAACGGTTGGGTGTGCTCTCGCTCCGTGTATCCCCTCCCCCGAAACGACAAAGAAGCGGAATTCTCGATCCGTCTATCCAACCATGGAAACGATATCTATCGCTACCAAGGCCTCGAGATGACGATGGAGTCTGCCTGGGACATCACCACCTCTGACGAGCACACCCGCTTCCATGTTCTTTTCCATGGCATATCCGGTCAGGTTCGCACTGGAGATGAAACATACACTGGCGTCGGCAACCACGACCTTGGCGTGGACTCTTCCACCGGAGAACTCTTCGCTCTTGTTCTTCCAATAGTACAGCTTGGCTCCAGGAAGAGCATTCCTCATGACGTCGATGGAATCCACCGACAGATCACCCCCATGCCATTCACTGGACTCGAGAAGGATGGAGACGTCGACCCCTCGGTCGATCGCACGAGAGAGTGCTTCGACGACGGATTCGACCTCATATGCCACGAAGCTCGTGAGGAAGATCCGTTCTTTCGCTGATCCTACGATCTCCAGCAGCACCTGCTCGGTCTTTCGAGTCGCCACCAGTTTGGTGGATGGGCCTGTCCAGACCAGTTGCACCGAGACTTCGGATCTGCCCGCATGATAGGCATGGCTCGCACCGATGAACATACCCGCCAACTCGTCAGGACCGACATCCGTGGCTCGCCACCTGTCCAATAGAAGCCGCCCTTCCTCTTCGGGAACGACCCCGATCCAATCGGGGGGAACCCTCCCCTTCTCGACGTCTGTATCTCGGACGAGAGATGCCAATCTCTCGACACGGCTCGGATGCATGCCCTCCACGAGCATGATCACGACATCCATCAACCTTTCTCTGCCGTCGCTCATCAATCGAAGAATGCCGCATCGTTCCGATCGAGTGTCGGTACCAACAGAGAACGATCGAGATAGCGGTTCCCCCGTTCGCAGGACGTCTCCGCCACGAAACTACAGGCATGACAGGAGGCACCGTGCAGACTGCGATCGTTCTTCGGATCGTGCTCCGAACAGAGCGGATCGGAGGAGCAGACTCTCGCCCTGTTCAAGGCCTGTTCGATCAGACGTCCCAGGTTCTCTGGCCTGCCCAGGTCCACCAGGCCACCCAGGGTGCCGTCGGAGTCGGCTGCCGCCGTGTAGATCAGAATCCCGGCTTGCGGCTCCTCTCCCCCCACATCGGCGTAGATGCGCTCCCGAATACTCGCCGCGTTGTAGCCGCATTCCAGGGCCAACTCTCGAATCAACAGATGTGCAAAGGTGTGCAACATTGCATAGCGAACCCCTGGATAGCCCTTGTTCGGATTCAGCCTACGGGCGTTGCGCCAACCACGATGGCCGTCGAACAACATCCTGTCGACGACCTGCACCTCGGCCTTCGACTCCCATGCCTCCACGATGGTCTCGTCGAAACGCAGAAATATTCCTTCTCCATGCACCTGATTGGCAGGCACCCACTGGGGTTTCCCTCGACACAAGGATGCCATCGGCGCGCTCTCATCGGGATCGGACGACTCCTCTGGCGCCTCGACCCGTGTGAAACCCAACAGCGCATTGACCTCACGGAGGCGCTCCAACAACAACACGCCGGAGAGATACCGCTCGAACCCCTTGGGCGGATCGACGGGACTACTCATGAAATGCGGGTAGTCGGTCGGCGGCTTCGGGGTGGTCAGCACCTGCCACTCCGGCCCCTTGATGTCCGATTCGGTCACCATTTCATCGGACGCCCCCCCCCTCCTATCCTCGATGACCTTCCATATCTCCTCGGGTGAATACTTCTCGATCCCTGGCAGCATGCCTTTCTTCTTCAGTTGCCTGACGACCACCCTCACCTCGTCCACCGACTCGAGATCCTCGAAGGACTCCCAGTCGTCCATCACCAATTGGGACACGGGATCGTCGACCAATGGAATGGCGAGAGCCGACAGGGTGACCGGGAACCAACTGTTGGTCGCACCCAGCAGAACGGCCCGCGCCTCTTCCTCGCATCCTTCGTCGAACGTGTCCAGATGTGCGTGTCTGCCCCGACACCCGGGAAGGTTCTCCTTGCCCGACTGCCCGAAGGCCTGCGCCATGTTCCTCGACGCACCACATTGGTCGCACTTCACCCACAGGTTCTCGGTCTGCAACGACGCCCCACTCTCGTAGAAACGCAGCCTCCCCCTGCAATCCGATATACCCCGATGGACGAAGTAGTGCCAAGGGAAGTCGTCGAGGTGTCCGTTTCGGCAAGCCACCAGGAAACGTGCAGGCACTGCATCCGCATCCGTCGGCCTCTTGTCTCCCTTCGAACCTGTGCAGCCCTTGTGGACGAAACGCGCCAGATCGGGCCGATTCCACACCTCTTTCAGCTCGAACAACCCGATATCGTATTCGGAGAGCAGACCACACTTCACACAACGCAACCACCGAGGAAACGGTCGGACGGGAACACCGATGTAGTCCTCGGCTGTCCGTCGACCTCCGTTCTCGCTCTTCTTCAAGGGCGGCATACGCAGGCTGTCGACCTGCGGCCCCAACACGCTTCTCACGGCCGAGAGCAATCGCGCCTCCTCTATCGGCAGGCACCGTTCCTTCTCCCACCGATCGGTTCCAAGGGTGATCACGGAGAGATTCGGCAGGTCGATGAGCGCACCAGGTCCATAAGTCCAGAGAAGTTGGCTCGGCCTGATCTCCCCCACCGGCGTCTTGTCAGTCATGCGAAGCCTCCGGATCGGCACTTTCGCTGGGATTCTCCGCTCCATCGGCCACAGGTCGTGGTCTCCATCTAGGCCCACTCTCCATGCGGGCAGCGCTCATCACCAAGGCGATTCCCGGTTCCACCTCCCGCATGGACATGGGGACCGTGAAGTCTCCCCACGGCTTCACCCCTGGGCGTTCGAGCAATCCCACCTTGGTGTCGTGCCCCCGCCCTCTCTTCTCGTAGGCCAGTGTTCGCCCGCCGACACTGGCCTCCTTGGCCCATAGGTCGATGCGTGCCTCCAATTCGTTCTTGGCAAGGTCTCTGGTCTTGGTACCCGCCACCTGCCATGCTCGGTCCGTGATCACGTCCACCGCATGTACGACCTCGGATCGATCCGTCCGATCCAGCTCGCTTGCACCATCGTTGGGATTGAAGTCGTCGTTCTCGAGCCGGACGATGCTCAGCATCATACCCGTGAGCCCCCGATCCATGGCCCTGGGCGAGAAGGGCGTGACCGATTGTGCCTCCACGTGCTTGTAGAAGGTCGCGTGATAGTGCTCGAAGGTCTCGTAATGTGAGAGGTCACGGGGCCGCGCCCAAGTGAGCACGGTGCAGACCAGTCCAGGAAACTGACGCCCGACACGGCTGGTCGCCTGGATGTACTCGGCCGTTCCCTTGGGTTGGCCGTTCACCACCATCAAGCCCAGACGGTTCACGTCCACGCCCACCGAGAGCATGTTGGTCGCCAACACCACGTCGATGGCACGCAGCTCACCCTTGTCCCATTTCGTCACCCAGCGCCCTTCGCTCGTGTCGTAGTTCGCCTTGAACTTCACCTCCAACTGATCCAGATACTTGGGAATGTCCCGGCTGGCGACACGGGAGGTCAATTCCCGGATGTTCGAGACCGATCGCTGAGCCAACCCCGGCCGTTCCACCAGGCTCATCTGGACGCGGTAGGCACGGGTCTGTACGTCGTCCTCGGCCAACCGCTTCATACCCCCCAGTTCACGCAGCGAATTGAAATAGCCGACCACGGTCATGTAGGGGTCCGCCACCGGCCCGAATCGGTCGAACAGAGCCTGCGCCGCCGTGAGGAATGCCGTATAGACGCGGATCAACACCGAGGGACGGGAGGCCCCGGGGGAACAGATTCCGAGGTAGCGGCGCCCCGGTTTCGCCTCGACGGGCCGCTGGACCGAGAAGAAGTTGTCCTCGATGTCCAACCCGTGTGGCGGAAAGACCGAGACGTTACGCATAAAGACGTTGCCCACCTGCTCCCTGGCCTTGCGCACCGTTGCCGTCGAGGCGACGATCTTGGGTCGGATCGTCTTGCCATCCAGTCGCCAGGTGCAGAGCTCGTCCACCGCCGTCTCGTAGAGGCCGACCATCGTCCCCAGCGGCCCGCTGATCAAATGGAACTCGTCCTGGATGACGAGATCGGGGGGGCGGATGCGAGAGATTCGCTGCACCTTCGTGGCCGGCAAGCCGTTTCGCCTGTCCGCCTGGTGATTGCCGGTACAGGACGCATCGGGCCAGAGCACTCCGTGTCGCGGGCATTCTCGATCGGCGATACCGAACAGCGTCCGCGTCTCGCCCCGCCAGGCCATCATGGCGAACTTGTCCACGGTGGCGATCATCATCGACGGGGGGCGATGGGAGATCTCCTCGTCCACCACCAGGGCCGGAATCCCCGGGTGGGGCTGTTCGGCCGATCCCCTCCTGGAGAATTCGCACCGCCCCTTCTTGTCGCCACAATAGATGGAAGTGCGCAACCGCGCCTTGTCCACCTCGATGTCACGCTTGGGATCGATCTCGGAACCACACCAGGGACAACTGGTGAACTGCGCAGGAGAGGAGGCCCCGGCCTCCCACTTGTCCGGATCGCGAATGTCCTGGATCGAGCGGTGACTCTCCTCCGTGGACCCCGGCGTGACTCGATTGCCCACCCAGAGTCCGATGGTGAACGGTGAGGGCCCCAGTCTGTCGTCTCCAGCCGCCTGCATCTGCCGACGCAGGACCTCCATGGCACAGATCAGGGTCGTGGCACGCTGGAACTGTTGCAAGGTCAACAGCCGCAGGGTATAGCGCATGATCACCGACAGCCCACGGCTACCGTCGTAGCCACCGAGGTCGCCCTGGAGACGGCGGACGAACATGGTGAAGGCGGCCACCCCCAGGTAGGCCTCAGTCTTGCCGCCACCCGTAGGGAACCAGAGCAGATCGGCATAGGCCTGGGCCGGTTCGGTACGATCCGGGTGGTTGGGATCCGCCAAGGACGGAATGGAGAGCAGGACGAAGGCCAACTGGAAGGGGCGCCAGGAGCGGTTCTTTCGCTGGTCGAAATCGCCCAGTTTCACCTTTTCCCCACGACGACGGGCCAGAGCATACATACTGTGGATGCGTTGCCTGGCCATGGCCCGATTGGCCAACCGAAAGGCCTCCAATGCCTCGTCGTTGGATTCCAGGACCGACAGCCCCTCCTTCAAGCGCTCCAGGATCGTCTCGCAGCGACCGAGGGCCAGCTCGGCCTGGTCGTCGTGATCGACGACGTCGATGCCGATGCGAGTTCGCTGCTCGGCGATCCAAGCGCCATAGTCGTCGGTGAGAATCGACAACGCCTCGACGAGTTCACCTCGTTCCAATTCCGCCAGCCGCTCCATGTCGAGATGGCCCGCCTCGATCATCTGGCGCATCGCCGGGCGATCCTCCGGATCGAGGCCCGGTGTCTCGGTCACGGGCAGCTCATACTGAGGTATCACCACCGACCGAATCTCGGTGGCTCGGTCGGAACGTTCCGAACTGGTCTCACTGTGCACCGAGACACCGTGCCCCACGGCGAACTCGACACGATTGCGATAGACCATCTCCAGCGCAGCACGCTCGTCCTCGGCCTTCCCGTCGAGGATGGGGCGTTTCCTGAAGATGGCAGGATCAGGGGCATCCCCGGTGGCACGGACGATCAATTCCGGCTGGAACAACCAAGCGCTGTCCTTGTTGGTCTCCGGCTCCTGTTGGCTGTTCACCAGGAACAGCGTCACCAACCGTTCCCCGTTGGCATTACGCCCACGCACGGTACCCTGCACACGGACCTCGGGGTTCTCAGGGTCGGGTGCACGATGGGGAATAGCGCCTTCCTTCAGATCCAACACGAACTTCCCACCGCAGGGAATACGCTGCCAAACCTTGGCCTTGATCTCCTCTTCCTTGCCCGTCTCCTTGTTCACACGGGTCTTGGTGATCTCATGATCGTAGACGCGCTCGTAGCGCCCCCATCGCGCCTCCACCTCAATGCGCTCGACGTCACCGTCGACACAGAAGGTGATGCCAAAACTAGACGGCACCAGAGACTGGTTGCTCATGCTGTCGATCTCGTCGGCTGCCTCCGATTCGGCATCCACCTTGCCAGTGGTGGAATCGAATTCGGCACCGGGGTCGTGACGGCCTTCGTGGACGGTGAGATCTCCAGGTTCACCTTCTTCGCCGTCTGCCGCCAGTGGCCCCTCCAACCCTTCGATACCTCCACGCTTGGATTCCATGGGCGCCAGCTTGCCCACCAAGTAGCGGTCGCGAACACTCATATCGACGATCTGCTCGTGGGGACCATTGGCGGGACCCAGCAGATCGTCCGTGACGGCGAGTTGCAACAGCTCTCGGATGTATGCTGGGTCCTGGATCAGCGGGATCTCGGCCAGCGTCTTGCCGCAGAGTTTTGGGATGGCCTTGGCGAAGTCGGTCCATTGGATACGCCTGACACTGCCGCCCGGCGGATCCAGCGCGAGACTGGCAAGCGACACCGGAATATCGACATCACATACACAATCGAAGAAGATCGTGGTGTTCTCCACATCGGAACCAATCCGCAACACACGACCGACACGGACGACCTCTCTAGTGGAGTTCGATACGAGCACCCAATCGCCCTCGGTGAGGGCTCGATGCAGGGAGCGCTCGCCAGTCAAGACTAGTGTGAAGGGGGCCTGCCTGTGGTCATTCCTGAAGCCGCAGTCGACGGCCAGCCAGGCGTTGGATCCTGCTCGGTCAGTTCTCATCATCCCTCCAATCGGCCTCTGGATCTTTACCAGACTGGAGCATAATGCTGTCGGCCAGACTCTCGGCGAACGGAGCATGCCCGAAGAGATCGTACTTCGGATCAGTGCTGGGCCGATCTGCCGAAAGTGACGTCATGCTGTCCCCGCCACATCATTGGTTGCCCGATATCGCGCACCCCGCCGCTCACCTTGCCTTTCGATGAATCCTTCCACCAACAACCAATCAATGGCTTTCTTCCAGTCAGTTTCATCGATTCCAGAACCATTGACAATCTCTCTCTTGCCATGCCAGCCAGGATGCGCTTCTAGCCAGGCGAGAATCTGGTCGATGGGTTCACTGCCCCATTGGTTTCCCTTGCCGTCCGATGCCGATGGATCGCTGAATATATCCATCTGTGGCGACTCGGGTTCGGCGGCCTTGGGGATGTCGCGTTCGGTATAGGATGGAATCTCGTAGACCTTGGCCTTTCGATTCTTCTTTTTCGGCGCCGTTTTCTTCTTCGTGGCCTTCTTGCCGGCATGAAATCCCTGGGCGACCTCTTCCTCATAGCGTTCTTTATTCAACCGAGCCAAGCGGCGTAGGACTTCGATTCGTGCCTTCTCGGAGATGGTGAAACGAATTCGGTCGTTCTTTGGAAGATAACCGACCTCATGGAAGTCGTGTTCGAGATCCAAATCAGACCAGCCATAGGCCTCGGCAACGGCCTCGTCGATCTGGCGATGGAGATCGCGCAACTCTTCGATTCGAGAATCGCTTTCATCGGGATCATGAAAGCGATTGTAGAGCTGGGTTAGGCCAACCTCATCGTCTCGCATGATCTCGGCACGGAGAGAATGGTATCTCTCTCCCATGTGGCGCAGGGCATAACGATCCTCGTTAGACGGGAAAGGGAACGTCTCGAAACAGTCAGTCGGCGTGAAGCGCATAGTCACACCCATTGAGGAAGATTGTTGTGCAGCCCACTCTCCGAACAGCGTCGTATTCAGAATCGAAAACTCGCACATTGAATCTGTCGCGAATAAAACAGTCTGCTCAGAGAAAACTACGGAGTCATCAACAAAAGCAGGGGCAACATATTTGGTAACACGCGTCATTACTAATACTCGTTCCATCGACTTCGCATCATGGATCCAATCGTCCGGATGATGCATGAAGGCAAGGCCACGACCAATTGCATGATAGAGTTCTGAACGAAGTCGCCAGAATTGCCACCACATGGTCATAATGTCACGATACGATTTTTGCTTGGACTTCTCCAAACGCTCAGGATAAAGATGCTCTTTCAACCATGCATATGGTTCCACATACTCTTTGGATTTCTCCTCCGGCCAGTCCCAGAAGTTTATCACCCACCGACTGGGCTTCTGTTCCGGGTGAGTATTCAGATCCTTGCCGTTGAGGTAGGGAAAGACCACCTCCCGATTCTTCGGATCGCGCTCGATCATCGCCATGGCCTCGTCCTCGGTCACGACGAAGCCCATGCCGAGTACGATGGAACCCTGAAACGACTTGCCGGCATTGGCCGCCAGTCGCTTCGGCGTCCATTCCTCCTGATCCGAGAGGAAGGCAGAAATGTATGGCACCGGTCTGCCAGACAGTTCGGCCTGCCCCTCCCATTGGCCCTTTCGAAGGTGTACTCGACTAGTGACGACAGCGGCCTTCCCCGGCCAAGGTTCATTGGGATAAGCTGCGTAAATGGTCGCCCCAAGCTCGCTGATCAGGCGCTCCAACCCCACCTGCCTCGAGTCACCTTCGGCTACGGTGTTCACTGCCAGTAGCCCGAAATCACCACCTTCTCGAAGGATCCGATGGGCCTGAAGGAAGAAATAGGCGACTAAATCGGCAGACCCCTTGTTGCCCTCTGCCAGATATTGGACGAGATATTCTCTGTATGAGCTGCCATTGAAGGTCGTAATCTTCTTTCCGCCGAGAAATGGCGGATTCCCCACGATGGCATCGAACCCGCCATTCTCCCTCTCGAACACCTCCGGAAACTCCAGCGGCCAGTGCATCGGCCAGCGTGGCGGCTTGCCAGCCGGCAGATCGGTCGACAGCCCCTCCCTGGCCCTTCGCCTCAGGGCATCGATGGCCTCCTCGTCTCCCTCGATGGCCCGTCCCACCTCGATGGACAACACCGCCGTATCGATCGCCTTTCCGCCATTGGCCAGCACCTCGCCCACCAGGGCATCGGCGATCAGTTCGGGCAGTTCGAGCTTCCGGCGAGCCTCCCGATCCAGGTCGGCCATGATCTCCACGTCGTGGATGTCCCGAATCACCCGACGACGCAACTTCCTGCGCAATTCAACGACCTCAATGACCGCTTCGTCGATAGCCTGGGCGAAGAGCTTGCGGCCACCTCCCTCGGCCTTGGGGTCCATCTCCAGGAATCGAAGCTGTTCGAGATCGTGGATACCCAGCAGGCTGTCGCCGGCGCGCAGGTTGTGGTCGAGGAAGCCGAAGGGGCGGCCCTTGGCCAGAGTCACCAGCCAGATGGAGAGCTTGGCCAGTTCCACGGCCATGGGGTTCACGTCCACACCGTAGATGCAGCGCTCGGCGATCAGGCGCCGAGCGGTGATCAGGCGCCCCTCTGGATCGGTGGGCAGTGGCTCCGCCGAGCCGATGCTATCGACCACACACCCGTCCACGGTGATGGCCTTGCCCTCTGCCTCGGCCCGTTCCCAGGCCTCCATCAGCCGCTCGGAGAGCCAGCGGCAGACCTGCACCAGGAAGGCACCCGACCCCATGGCCGGATCACAGATCTTCAGATCCAGTAGCTCGGCGGGGGGCTTCAACTCCCACTCCTCGCGCGGCCTGCCCTCCGCCGGACCGGTGTAGACCACCGGTTCCAGTGTCTCCTTCACGATGGCCTCGGTGAGGGACTTGGGGGTGTAGTGGGTGCCCGTCTCCCGCCGGTCGGTGCCGGTGGTGACCATGTAGGCGCCTTCCGGGTAGACCAGCGGATAGCCCCAACGGTCGATGCGCAGCAGGTGGTAGAAGGGGGCGACGCGGTCGCACAGTTCCTGGTCGTTGTGGCAGGCGGTGAGCAACCTGGCGAGGTCGTCGGCCTCCACCGGCCGTTCGAGATCCTTCTGGATGGCCGTCTTGTTACGCTTGATCCCCTTGGCGGGTGAGAGTGCGTCGACGAGGGCGTCGGTGCCTCCGGCATGGAGCCGTTCGAGTTCGTCGAGCGTATAGAGGGTCTTCTTGGCGCCCTTGCCGGCTGTCAGCTCCAGCACGACGGTCCTGGCGCGCTCGACGGTACGTTCCAGCAGACCCTCGTAGACGTAGCCGATGTTCTCAACATCCAAGGCGCGGTAGGAGAGCGTCCGCCCCTGAAAGGTCTGGATGGATTCGAGCAACAGCAGCACGGTGCGGTTGTCGATGGGCAGCGGTCTGGCCTCGTCGGTCCGCCAACTGGCGCCCCTGGCCCGGCCCTCCAGGAAGGGGAAACGATCGGGATCAAACAGGGAACCACCCAAGGCGGGCATCCGCAACGCCTCGTGTTCGATGCCACCATAGACCGCCCGGAAGATGGCCAGCAGACGCGACCAGGCGTCCCGCCGATGGGCGAGGATCTCCTCGGAGTGGAGGCCGGCCTGCTCCCGGAGCTGCATGCGTAACGAGGAGACGGCGTAGTAGGCCTCGAACCGCTCGTCCTTCACCACATCCATCAGCTCGCGCTCCTCGGCGCTCAGCAGGAACACCAGCCGCATCATCACGGTGAGCGCCGCCTCGTAGAGCTCCGCAGGCTCGACGCCGCGCAGGAGTTCGCGGTTGCGGTCGAGATCGGCCTTGTCCAGCGCCTGGATCAGCACCTCGACGGCACGCCGCACCTGCTCGCCGAGGGCCTCGGTGACTTCGTCCTGATGCTTGAGCGACTCGTCCAGCAGGGCCGGTAGCTGCTCCTCTCGGGCGGTGAAGAATCGGCGGATGCCCAGTAGGGCGAGGAAGGCCTGGAGAGTGACGGGCTCCTGCGCCCACAGACGGGCGTACCAGCTCGCGTAGGCGGTGACGCCACCGACGGGGGCGTCCACCAGCATCCAGCGTTCGCCGTTGGTAACGAGGCCGAGACGGGTCTCGGTTGCACGGCAGAGCTGGACCATACGCTCCGCCGGGGTGGCGGCCCAGGCGTCGTCCACGGGGGCGTCGAGATCCACATCGGGTTCGTGGACAGTGACGAGCATCAGTGGTTCGTCGCCCTTCTGGTCGTCGACCACGGCGTAGTCGGGCCTCAGGGTGACACCGTAGTCGGGGTGACGGTATTCGAGTTCGGTGGGCAGCCGATCGGCCGGCCTCAGGACGTCTCCTTCATCGTCCTCGCCCAGCTCCAACCCCTGCTTCAGCACCAGGTCGATCCAGGCTCGGTGGAGTTCCGGCAGTTGTGGATCGTCCAGCTCCAATGCCTCGCGCCACTCGTCGTAGGCCTGGCGGAGCATCCGCTTCTTGTTCGGGTCGAGGCCGTCCAGCCCCTGGGGGAAGGCCTTCTCCAGCACCGGCACCGCGAGGAAGGGGCCGGAGACCTCGATCAGGGACAGCCATTCGTGATCAGCCATCGGCTCCTCCTTACACTTCTCTCGATTCCCTCTCGTGTCGCGCGACGTCCTCGAAGGGATCGCTCTCGGACACGCCGGACAGCGCTTCGATACGAAACAGGAAACGACTCGGCGTATCGGTGCGGCGCTCGTAGTCGATCAGCGTAATGGGCCCGAGGTAGACGAACGGCGAGTGATGGCGTTCGCGGTAGAACAGATGGATCTCGTCTCCTTTGCGCTGGGCATGGACGATGCGATCGTCGGAACCGTGCTTCTTTTCTCCTTCCCAATGGAGAGCATCGCCCTCGACGAAGTCTCGGTATTGTGTCAGGGACTCCTGCTTCTCCTTGGTCACGAACAACACGATGTACCTGGTACCCGCTGGCGTGACCACGCCTCGGGATATGGCATGATGACTTCGATAGCCCCAGCACTCCGCCAGCTGAGGGCGCTCGTATTCGGTGCCGATCACGAATCCTTCGAAGTTCACTGATGGCATCGCTCTAGCCTCCTGCTGCCAGCATGGATTCGGGTACCAGGAAGATCACGGCGACGGGGAAGGTCCGATCGGTGAATCCCTGGTAACGGTGTTCGATGGCTTCGATCTCCCGTTCCTTCTCCTCGGGAATCCGTGCAAGACGCATCTTCAACGCCTCGTGGTCACGGGTCACCTGGGTGCGTTCGTCGGACGTGAAAAGCTCGAACTGTTCCGGCTCCTCGGTCCTGTCCAACTCCGCCTGGATGGATCGGGCCAGTTCGTCGAGGACGGCCTGGATGTCGTCGATCTCCTTCCGCTTGCGTCTCTCCAGCGTATTGATCAGATATCGTAGGCGCTCGGACGAGCGGGCCTCGACGGCGCGCTGGACGTTCTCCTCCTCTCGTTCGAAAGCCTTGGCGAGATCGGCGAACAGTGTCTCGGGCGGTTTGGCCTCTATGGCCTTCTCCAGCCATCGGTCGATGGTTCCGACCCGGGGTTCCCGCTTGAACCCCGAGTCTTTCAAGTATCCACCCGCATTGGTCAGTTCCTCGTGGAGGCGATGATGGTTGCCACCGGTGACCACGAGGCGGGAGACGACGACCACAGCCGGCGTCTCCAGCTCGTCGTCAGGCAGGGAACGCACGTCCACCCGATGGATGCGCTTCACGTCGTCCTGCGCCCAGACCTCGGCGCGCATCAGGCGAAGGCACATCTGCACCAGACGATGGTTCAGATGGACCAAGACCACGTCGTCACGACCCTTGGCCACTTCGTGGTCGAAGGTGATGGGCCGGATCACGCCGGTATGGGGATGAGCCAGCCCTTCGGTACAGCGTGCCCAGGAACCGGAGAGTGCCGGCATCTCGAACACGGTCCCGCTGGGCGCGCCGTCGAGGTCCACGGGTGTCAGAGGTGGCTTGTCCGCCAATGCCAAGCCGACGACGACAGTCTGATGTATCCGTTCCGGGGTGAGATGGAAGTCGTGGCGAGTCTCGTCCAGGCGCTCGCGTAACCTAGCGATGCGTTCCTTCAGCTCGCGCTCGGCGCGGATATATTTCCTGGTCTTCTGGATGCGCGCCTCCGCCTCGCGAGTGTCCAACTCGGAGATCTCGCCCTCTATCAGTCCCGCCATCTGTGGTGCGATGACAGGGTTCACGCTCCCCATGTCCTCCCGCATGGCATCCAGTTTCCTGAGCGAACGAATGATGTCGTCTCTGTGGCCACCGACGGGGTCATCGGCCGTGTCACCACCATCCACCGGATGCCAGATCAACACCTCCTTCGCCTTCTGCCCATGGCGATCGATACGACCGTTACGTTGCTCCATCACGTTGGGGTTGTAGGGGATCTCCAGGTGGATCAGCCTATTGCAGTGGTTCTGGAGGTCGATGCCCTCGGAGACAGCGTCGGTGGCCAGCAGGATGCGAACCTCGGCGTCCTTGGGATGGGTCTGGAAGGCGGCCTTCACCTTTTCACGTTCCTCCTGGTCCATACCCCCATGGAGAATGGCGAGACGATCGCCGCCATAGCCTTGGGAGGCCAGGATCTCGTACAGCCACTGGTGGGTGGTGCGGTACTCGGTGAAGAGGATGACTCGACGGTCGTTCCATTCGCCGTCGGTCTTCAGGTTCTCTTCAATCCAATCGACGATGGTCTTCGCCTTCGAATCGGCTCGATGGCTCTCCCGCTGGGCCCACTGGCGCATCTCGTCGATCAGCTCCCGCTCTCGCTCGGTGAGCGGCGCACTGTGGCGAGTCGCCACCTCGATGGCCTCCTCCTGGGCTCGATCGACTTGCGCGTCGTCAGCATAGTCCTCCTCGGCCTTTTGGATCGCCTTGCGGAGAATACGCTCCTCGAAGAGTCCACTCTCTACCTCTTCCTTCGATGCCTCGCCCGTCAGGGTAGCGTAGTGCTTCTCCAGGGTAGAGGCGAAGGCGGCCGGCGAGGAGAAGAGCCGTTTCTTGAGCAGTCCGTTCACGAACCGGGTCCCCATCCCGGCCTTTCCTCGACAGGTCTCCTCACGACTCTGGCAATATTCGTCGAGCAGCCGGTGGATACGGCGCTCTTCTGGGGTGTATGGGATAGGCAACGCCTGTAGATTGCGCCTGGGATACAACGGGTTTCCCTCAGCGTCCACCAGATCGGTCTTCAGGCGCCTCACCATGACCCGCGAGAGCTGTCTCTCGTCGGGCAGGATGTTCTTGGAGAAACGCTGGTCGTCGAGCAGCTCGAGCAACGAGGTGAAGGACTCGGTGTAGCCGTTGTGGGGAGTGGCAGTCAGGAACAAGTGGTGTTGGAAATGAGGCGACAGCAGCTTGATCAACCGAGTGCGTAGGCTCTCGAGTGCATAGCGCCCACCTCCCGCCGGCGCTACGTTGTGTGCCTCGTCCACCACCAAGATGTCGAACTTCCGCGGGTAGCTGGCGTGGACCGGCAGGATCTCACGCAGGAGGCGAAGCCCTTCGCCGGTCTTCATCCAGTCCACGGAGGCGATCAGACGCGGGAAGGAGGTCCAGGGATTGGCGTGGATGCCGCGTTCTCTGCGCAGCTCCTTGACGTAGTCCGTGTTCACGATCTTGAACTCGAGCCCGAACTTCTCGAGCATCTCGACCCGCCACTTCTCCTGGAGGGAGGCCGGACAGACGATGAACACGGTGCGTGCACGATGCCGCAGGAGCAGTTCCTGGATCACCAGTCCCGCCTCGATGGTCTTTCCCAGACCCACGTCGTCGGCGATGAGCAGGTTGGCACGAGCCATGTCGATGGCCCGGACCAAGGGATCGAGTTGGAACTCCTCGATACTGACGCCACTGCGGAAGGGCGCCTGTAAGAATCCGCGGTCGGCATTGGTGGCCGCCCCCCAGCGGACGGCGTCCAAGAAGGCCTCCAGGGTCGAGGTGTCGTCGAATCCCGTCGGCCGCGGCATGCCCGCCCGTTCTATGATACGAGCACCAGGTTCGATCTCCCAGACGACTTCGAGCGTCTCACCGAGACCGTCTTCGTCGATGGAAGAGAGCGTGACGTAGTGTTGAGACGAGACACCGAGATCCGAGAACGCGCCGGCATCGACATCGGCCACGACCCACTGCCTTCTGCGGACTTCGACGAGTTGACCGGGTTCGGGTACCGAGCGGTAGGTATCCAGTGCCGTTGCTTCGCTGTCTTCGTTCACTTCGAATCCTCCCCTCCCCGTACCACCAAGGCGATTCTCTCAGCGGCTTCGTCTGGATCCTCGTGCTCCCAAACCCGTATCACCTTCCATCCCGCAGCCGCCAATCGTTCATCGGTGTCCCGATCACGCCTTCTGTTGGTCTCGATCTTGTCTCTCCAGAAGTCGGCGTTGCTTTTCGGCCAGGTACCGTGTTCGGGACAACCGTGCCAAAAACACCCATCCACGAACACGGCGACACGGGCATGTGTAAAGACGATGTCGGCGCGTCGTCGTGGGCGTTCGAGCACCGGAAAGTCTACCCTGTAGCGCAATCCCATTCGGTGCAGCCGCCGGCGGATCTTCATCTCGGCGGACGTGTCCCGCTGGCCCGTGTTGGCCATGCGCCGGCTGGCCGATTCCGACGAGGGTGTCGGTCCCTTCTTCCCCGCCATCGTCACGGCGAGCCTATCGCACGATCATCCGACCGCACGGAGATCGGACTGCTCCTTCTCGAGCGCGGCCGTACTCGAGCGACCGCGAGGTGCTCGAATGTCGAATTCCACGAGATGCCGGGAGATGCTGCGAGCGATCGCCCGTCCCAGTTCCACAGGCACGGCGTTCCCGATCATGCGACCGATAGGCGTGAACTTCACTGGTTCGCCCGGTGGCACGAACTCGTAGTTCCGGGGAAAACTCTGAAGAATGGCCGCCTCTCGCAGTGAGATGGCCCGATCCTGTTCGGGATGGCCAAAACGGCCGTTGCCATAGCCATAGCACTGGGTCGTCATCGTGGGTGCCGGTTTGTCCCATTCCATCCGGCCATAGACGCTGGGATAGGTCCTTCCGGTATCCGTTCTATGGCACTCGGCGATGAGATGTTCGGGCCAGTCTCGCCAAGTGCCACCCGGCTTGGAAGCCCTGATTCGTGCCAGATTCTTCTCAGACAACGCCGAGGCCACGTGCAACCTGTCTCGCGGCGCGCTCTCGCCCGCTTGGATCGGCCGAAGGCCCTCAATGGCCTGTCGGACGGTCCTCGGTTTGGCATGGGTGGGATCGATCATTCGGATCGGCCCATGAAGTGATGCCAACAGGACCATCCTGCGTCTCGTCTGCGGGACGCCATATCGAGCACATTCGACCACGCCGTGCCAGACGTGGTAGCCGCACTCCTTCAGTTCGGTGACGAAGTCTACGAAGACCTCGTGTCTCTCGACCGAGGGAACATTCTCCATCGTGACGATGTCCGGGCGAATATCCTGGGCCAATCGACCGAATTCATAGAGGAGACCCCACTTGTGATCCGACCGGGTGTCGTACCTCTGACTGTAGGTCGAAAAGGGCTGACACGGAGCACAGCCGGCGAGGATTCGTATCTTGCCATTGCCGAAGAGCGATGCGACCTCCTCCGATTCCATGTCGGTGATGTCTCGCTCGACGAAGAGCGCATCATTGTTCTTTTCGTAGGGATAGCGACAGGCAGGGTCGAGGTCGATACCCGCTTCCACGGAAATCCCTTCCAGAATGAAACCATGGGTCAATCCTCCCGCACCACAGAACAAGTCGACACAGGAGGTAACCCCCTGAAATCGTGTCCCATTTCTCCCACGCACTACACTCCCCCTCGTTATTCTCCAATCACCAATGGAAACCGCATGCCCACGTCTCGATCGATTCGGCTGTATCTACTAGTTGAGCGCCGGTCACCATGCCTCGAAAATCCTCTTGCGTCCACTTCGTGTCGACGGAGCTTCTACACTCGCCCCTCCGCCCTTCCCTTCCATGTCGCAGGTGAGGCGGATCGTGGTCGATACAGCGCACTCAACGCAACCGATACCCCGCATGACAGGCCGTGCACTGCGCCATCACATCGGCCAGGGCGCGCAGGGCCGTCGCCGGATCGCCACGCACCTCGGCATCGCGCGCGGCCTGGGCGAACCGGCTGGCGGCGTGGTGCATGGCGGTGCCGGCCTGGCGCATGCCCTCAGGCATGAAAGGCGCCATGTGGGCGGCACCGTGCGCCTGCATGGCGCTCATGCCCAGGCGCCCTTCGGCCAGTTCGGCGGCGCCCTCGTAATCGGCCTGCCCAAGACGGGCGACGATCCCGCGCAGGGTCTCCAGGTGATCGCGCATGTTGTGCAGCATGTGTTCCCGCATCATGGGCGGCAGCTCCACAAGGACACGACCGTCCTCCGCAATGGCAGACAGCGACAACAGGCACAGCAGAATCAGCTTCGTCCATTTCATGGTCTTCTCCAGGGCAGCGTCCATCTTGCCCTCAGCACGCCGTGCTGACCAGTACTGTTGCACCCCCGGCAGTCGCTCGCTATGGTGCGCGAAACGCAACCGGAGGTAGATTCATGGCGCTCGACGAGAACTGGTTCACCGAGATCGACGAGGAGATCCAATCGGCCTTTTCGCTGAAGGTCCGCAAGAAGCTCCACGAAGAGCAGTCCGCCTTCCAGAAGCTCGAGGTCTACGACACCGAGGGCTTCGGGCACCTGCTGGTGATCGACGGCTTCACCATGGTGAGCACCCGGGACAATTTCCTCTACCACGAGATGATGACCCACCCGGTGCTGTTCACCCATCCCGACCCCAAACGGGTGGCCATCATCGGCGGCGGCGACTGCGGTTCGCTGCGCGAGGTACTGCGTCACCCGGGTGTCGAGCATTGCGTGCAGATCGACATCGACGAGCGGGTAACCCGGGTCTCCGAGCAGTTCTTTCCCGAGCTGTGCGAGGCCAACGACGACCCGCGCGCCGAGCTGCTGTTCATCGACGGCATCCAGTGGATGAAGGACGCGGAGCCGGACTCGCTGGACGTGATCATCGTTGATTCCACCGATCCCATAGGCCCCGGTGAGGTGCTGTTCTCCACCGAATTCTACGCTGCCTGTCACCGCGCCCTTGGCGAGGATGGTCTCATCGTGCAACAGAGCGAGTCACCGCTGGCGCACCTGCCCATCCTCGAGCGCATGTATCGCAACTACCGGGCCGCGGGCTTCTGCGCGGTGCAGACCCTGTTCTTCCCGCAGCCCATCTATCCCACCGGCTGGTGGTCGGCGACCATCGGCGGCAAGGCCGACACCTTGCCCGGGTTCCGCGAGGCCGACGCCCGCGACAAACCTTTTTCCACTCGCTACTACAACGCGGAGATCCATCGCGCGGCCTTCGCTCAGCCCGAGTTCTTCCGCGAGGCAGTCGCAAGCTGGCGATGAATGCCCTGCTGGCCGCCACCCTGCTCAACATGGCCCTGATCGCCACCGTGGTGATCTTGCACTACGACTTCCTGATCCGCGCCTCCGACATCATTCCGCGCCTGTGCCGACATCACCGCCCACGTATCCTGCTTGGCGTGCTGGCGGCACTGGTGGCGCACTCGGTGGAGATCTGGATCTTCGGCCTGGGCTACTGGTTCATGCATCACAGCGAAGATTTCGGACACCTGCAGGGCAACTTCGACGGCTCGCTGCTGGACGCGGCCTATTTCTCTTTCACCACCTACAGCACCCTTGGCTTCGGTGACATCGAGCCGATCGGACTGTTGCGCTATACCGCCGGCATGGAGGCGCTCACCGGCCTGGTGCTGATCACCTGGTCGGCCTCCTTCCTGTACGTGGAGATGCAGCGTTACTGGGACGAACGCTGATAGGTCACGAAGTGGTGGGGAATGGGGTTGCGCTCGTCCACCTGGCCTGCGATGCGCTCGACCTCGGACCACTCGGCGCGATCGAAGGCGGGGAAGAAGGCATCGCCCTCGGGCTCGGCATGGACCTCGGTCAGGTAGAGCCGCGCGGCCAGCGGCAGCGCCTGGGCATAGAGCTGGGCACCGCCGATGAGCATCAGTTCACCGACATCGCCAAACTGCTCGATGGCCTGTTCCAGCGAATGCACCACTACCCCTCCCTCGGCGTGATAGCCGGGGTTACGGCTGATGACCACGTGCGTGCGATGCGGCAACAGGCCGGGCAGCGACTCCCAGGTACGGCGCCCCATGAGGATGGGCTTGCCCAGAGTGAGCCGCTTGAAATGCGCCAGATCGGCGGGGAGACGCCAGGGCAAGCGGTTATCGATACCGATCACGCCGTTGTCGGCGACCGCGGCGATAATCGACAACTTGGGAACGACGGCAGGCATACCATCATCATATCAGACCCGTCCCGGACGGACCGGGACGGGTCTCCTCGTGCGCCTGTGACGTTCAGGCGGCCAGCTCTTCACAGAGTTTTTCTTCGGCCTCGATCAGCATCTCGATGATAACTTCCATTTCGTGGCTGTTCTCTTCGGCCAGTTCGCGGATCTGTCCGCAGTCGATGGTGAGTGCCTCAGTGTTCATGACGGTACCTCCAGTCATTGCGTGCATTAGAAGATTAGTCCCTTCTGATGCTTTGATTGGAAGAAAGTTCTCCGTCAACTGATCCTGATCAACCAAATAAATTAAAGCCTGAATCAAACGGCCACCACGCCCTTGATATGCGGGTGATGCCGGTAGTCGACCAGCTCGATGTCCTCGTAGCCGAAGGCGAACAAGTCATCCACCGCGGGATTCAGGCGCAGACGCGGCAGAGGATAGGGTTCGCGGGTGAGCTGCAGGGCGATCTGCTCCTGGTGATTGCTGTAGATGTGGGCATCGCCCAGCGTGTGGACGAACTCGCCCGGCTCGAGCCCCGTGACCTGGGCGATCATGTGGGTGAGCAAGGCATAGCTGGCGATGTTGAAGGGCACGCCCAGAAACACGTCGGCGCTGCGCTGGTAAAGCTGGCAGGACAGGCGTCCCTCGGCGACATAGAACTGAAACAAGGCGTGGCAGGGCGCCAGCGCCATCTTGCCCCGGCGCACGTTTTCCTGCGGCGGAATCGTCTCGTCGGGCAGGTCGGCCGGGTTCCAGGCCGAGACGATGATACGCCGTGAATCGGGCGTGCGACGGATCTGCTCGACCACCTGAGCAATCTGGTCGATGTGCCGTCCGTCCGGCGTTGGCCAGGAGCGCCACTGATAGCCATAGATCGGCCCCAGCTCCCCATCCTCGGTGGCCCACTCGTCCCAGATACGCACGCCATTTTCCTTGAGATAGGCGATGTTGGAATCACCGCGCAGGAACCACAGCAGCTCGTGGACCACCGACTTGAAATGGATGCGCTTGGTGGTGACCAGCGGAAAGCCCTCGGCCAGGTCGAAACGCATCTGGTAGCCGAACACCGACTGGGTGCCGGTACCGGTGCGATCGCCCTTGGACACACCGTGCTCGCGCACGTGACGCAGCAGATCGAGATACGCTTTCATGAACTCACCCTTCGCGATCGGTATACCAGGTACAGCCCGAACAGGATCATCGGCAAGGACAGCAGTTGCCCCATGGTCAGCCAGCCGAGGGCCAGGTAGCCGATGTGCGAGTCCGGCATGCGCACAAACTCGACCAGAAAACGGAACATCCCGTAACCGAGCAGGAACGAGCCCGACAGGAAGCCCATGCCCGATGGCCGGCGCGCCGCCCACCACAGCAGGGCGAACAACACCACCCCCTCCAGCCCGGCCTCGTAGAGCTGGTTGGGGTGCAGCGGTGGCGTCTCGGGCGAACCCGGCGGCAGCCCCAGCTTGTTCAGGCACAGGTCGAGATGGCCTGCACAAGACACGCGCATACCCCAGGGCAGGTCGGTGGGCGCACCCCACAGCTCGCCGTTGATGAAATTGCCGATGCGTCCGAAGAACAGGCCGATCGGCACCAGTGGGGCAATGAAGTCGGTCACCTGCAGAAAGCGCAGCCCCTGGCGCCGGGCAAACCAGGCCATTGCCACCAGCACCCCCAGCAGCCCCCCGTGGAAGGACATGCCGCCTTCCCAGATACGCAGCAACGCCAGCGGGTCGTCCAGCCAGCGGCCGAAATCGTAGAACAGGATATAGCCCAGCCGACCACCAACAATCACCCCCAGGGCGCCGAAGAAGATCAGATCCTCGAGCTGCCGCTCGTCGATCACGCTGCCCGGCCGCCGCGCCAACCGCCGGCCCAGCAGCCAGGCCCCGGCGAAGCCCAGCAGGTACATCAGACCGTACCAGCGCATCGCGGCGGGCCCCAGATGCAGGATGACGGGATCGAAAGCGGGATACTGCATGGTGCGCAAGTGTATCAGTGAAGCCGCCCGCTTGCTGCCAATGGACAAGCCCCGGCTCACCGGCTAGGCTGCCTCCAGGATCTACGGACAGTCCATGCGTACCCTGCTGAAGCTTTCTCTCTGGCTGATCCTGCTCAGCCCCCTGGCCGCCGCCCTGCTGTTCTGGCTCACGCTCTCACCCGCCCCCCTGGTGAGCGAACACCCCCCGTTGTCGCATCAGGACCTGTTGCAGGCCCGCCGCTTGCTGCACCAACACCAGCAACAGGCCGGCAGCCAGGAAGACCGACGCGAGCTCGTGTTCACCGCCCGCGACCTGGAGATGGCTGCGCGCCTGCTGTTGCAACGCCATTTCGAAAGTGGCGTGCGCGTGACCATCGAAGAAGACCGGCTACGCGCCGAAGCCTCGTTGCGCATCCCTGGCCTGCCCAGCCGCCCCTGGCTCAACCTGGCGCTGACACTCCAGACACCGCAACGGCATCCGGTACTGGTGCGCATGCAAGCCGGCCCTTTCACCATTCCCCAGCCGATCGCCCGCGGGCTGCTCGCCCGGCTTCTGGAGCGCGCTGCGCACCGCCCGGAATACCGCGTCGCACGCAGCCTGATCGACACGCTCTGGCTGGAGGATGGTCGCCTGCACCTGCGCTATCGCTGGAGCCCGGAACTGGCAACGCATGCCTACGACGTGCTCAGCGATGCCGATCGCGACTTGAACGCCATCTACATCGCGCAACTGCGACAACAGACGAGCGACGCGTCGTTGGAGAAGCGCCTGGTCCAGGTTCTGCCCCCGCTCTTCGCCCTGGCACGAGAACGTACACAGGCCAACGGGGATGCGGTCAGCGAAAACCGCGCCCTGCTCGGGGTACTGGCTGCCTGGGCACGCCCCGGCGAGGCCGCCCCTCTGCTTGGCCTGCCGCCCGCCCGTAGGCTGCCGCCCTTCCGGGCACGTTTGCGAGGGCGCATCGACCTGGCGAGACACTTTCTGATCTCGGCACTGCTGGCCGTACGCGGCAACGATGCCCTGGCCAACACCGCCGGCGTCTACAAGGAGGTCGACGATGCCGTCGGGGGCAGTGGCTTCAGCTTTGCCGACCTGGCGGCCGATCGCGCAGGCAGTCGTTTCGGTGCGCTCGCGGTGCATCCCGACACGGCCTTCGCCTTGCAGACACTGATCGCCACGGGCATTACCGAAGACGACCTGATGCCGCCGATCGATGCACTGGCGGAAGGACTGCCACTCGATCGCATCCAGCGCGACTACCACGACCTGAACTCCCCCCGCTATCGTGCCGCGATCCGCCTGATCGACCACCGCATTGCCACCCTCCGACTCTATCGCACCCTGACCACGCCCTGATCCAAATTCCTTAAATCCCCTGACAACTCAAGTTTTTCACCGTACCGCCGTTAGCCCCAACACACCCCGTGACACCACGAGAGAATTGGTTATGAGGCTGATGAGCATGAACGAAAGGAAACGACCGCCCGTGCATCTGCGCACCCTGGGGGAACGGCTGCGCTACTGCCGGCGCCAGATGGGGTGGACCCAGGAACAGCTCGCGGTGCAGGCCGGGACCAACCAGGCCGTAATTCAGAAGATCGAAAACGGCAAGAGCCTGCGCCCGCGCAAGATCGACCAGATCGCGGCGGTGCTCGAAGTCAATCCGGCCTGGCTGATGTTCGGCGACGACAAGGCCACGCCGCTGACCGACGACGCGCGGGAAGTCGCCGAGCTGTGGATGGGCCTGCCAGAACACGATCGCCGACGCATTCTCGAAGAGATCCGCCGCCTGGCGGCACGCAATTCGCGCACCCAGTGAAACGACCGGGGTCACATGCCAGGCAGCACCCGCAGGTAAAACGCCTTCAGATAGGCTGTCTCGGGGATGGCGGGGTGCACCGGGTGATCCGGGCCCTGCTGACCACTCTCGAGAAGTTGCAGGTAACGATCGCCATGACGTGCGGCCTGCTGCACCACGCGCAGGAGTTCGTCCCGGCCCATGTGGGAGGAACAGGACGCCGTCACCAGTAGACCGTCGCGCGAGACCAGGCTGATCGCCGCCTCGTTCAGCCGCCGGTAGGCCAGAGCGCCCTCCTTCATGTCCTTGCGCCGCTTGATGAAGGCCGGCGGGTCCAGCACCACCACGTCGAAACGCTCGCCCTCGGCCTTCAGCATGCGCAGGGCATCGAAAGCATCACTCTGCAGCCCTTGCACACGATCCGCCACGCCGTTCGCCAGCGCATTCTCGCGCACCCCTTCCAGCGCACGGGCAGAGGCGTCCACGCAAACGACCTCGCGCGCGCCTGCATGCGCCGCACGCACACCCCAGGCGCCGACATAGCTGCACACATCCAGCACCCGCGCCCCCTCGACCTGAGGCATCAGCCGATCGCGGTTGGCCGCCTGGTCGAAGAACCAGCCGGTCTTTTGCCCCTCGGAGGGCGACACTTCGAAGCGGCAGCCCCCTTCTTCGACAACCACCCGGTCAGGCACCTGGCCGTGCGCCACCTCGACATAACGCTCCAGGCCCTCGAGTTCACGCACCGCACTGTCGTTGCGCCACAGGATCGAGACCGGCGAGAGCACCTTGTCCAGGGCCGCGACAATGTCTTCGCGCAGCCGTTCCATGCCGGCGGTGCCGATCTGCGCCACCAGGTGATCGCCGTAACGGTCCACTACCAGACCCGGCAGACCATCGGACTCGCCGAACACCAGCCGATAGTAGGGCGCAGCATAACGACGTGCGCGCAGGGCCAGGGCGATCTTCAGGCGATGCACCAACAGCGAACGGTCCAGCCGATGCTCCCGATCGCGGCTGGTAATGCGCGCACAGATCAGGGAATGCGGGTTGGCATAGGCGTGAGCGATGAAGCGACCACGCGCGTTCTCGATGACCACCGGCTGGCCCGGCTCCAGTCCCTTGAGCGGCGTGGCCGCGGTGTCGATCTCGTTGGAATAGACCCACAGATGACCGGCACGCAGACGGCGGTCCTGGTGGGGCTTGAGGCGCAAGACGGGCAGTGACATGAGTCGATCCGGTAATACAGAAGGGCCGCAAGGGTACCAGATCAGGGCGAGCTCAGCGTCGTGCCACTCGCCCCAACCCGACACCGATCACCAGCAGCCAGGCCAGCAGGTAAAGGCCATAGATCACCGCCATCCAGCCCGGCATGCTCAGGCCGAGCAAGGCCCATTGCACGTCACCGCACAACCCCGTGGGCTGGAAAACCGCCGGCCACCAGGCATCCAGTGGCGCCCAGGAGGGGAAGTCGGCCAGGTAAGTGCAACGCATCTCCACCTCGCCCCACTGGATACCTACATGCTCCAATGCCAGCAGCAGCCCCCAGCCGGCGGATATCACCCACAAGAGCAGGGCCGCACAACGCACTAACAGCACCCGCGGGGCCAGAGCCCCCAGCAATCCCGCGAGCAGAATGCCCGCCACCGCGACGCGCTCGTAGACACACAACACGCAGGGGTCGAGCTCCATGCCGTACTGGAAGTAGAGGGCGGCCAGCTCCAGGCCCAGCGCCGTGGCGGCGAGCATCAGCCAGGGCCAACGCAGGCGCGGCAGTTCAGCGAGGAAGTCGAGCATGGCCTGATCCGATCAAGTCCTTCCCCCGACCCAACTACTGTTCTGTCCGGGGCAAATCCGGGAAATCTGGAAAACGTGTTGTGGCACTCGAGTTGAACAACTGGAGCTCGGCCCCCCACTCGAAACCCAAGGCTGCAACCTGTATAGCAATACCCGACCTGGGGACATATTGAAAGGATTCTCTCGTCATCGAACGGACTATCTGGCTCGGTAACACCGAGCAGCTCACCAGGCAAAGGGCCTCCCCGAAGCCCGAGTGAAGCCTGCCGGCAGGTTCGTGCACCTGGCGGCGGCATGGCGGCCCCACGAGAAACCCCTGCAATCACAACGTTTCTCCCCCCTTCCTCGGCGCCTATGATGACGGCATGAGCCACAATCGCCTCGCCGACGCCACCAGTCCCTATCTGCAACAGCATGCGGACAACCCCGTACACTGGTGGCCCTGGTGTGAGGAGGCACTGACCGAGGCGCGCAGCAGCGACCGTCCGATCCTGCTGTCCATCGGCTATTCGGCCTGCCACTGGTGTCACGTGATGGCCCACGAGTCCTTCGAGGACCCCGCCACCGCCGAGGTGATGAACCGGCTGTTCGTCAACATCAAGGTGGACCGTGAAGAGCGTCCCGATCTGGACCGCATCTACCAGAACGCCCACCAGCTGCTGGCACAGCGCCCCGGCGGTTGGCCACTGACGGTATTCCTCGACCCACATGACCTCACGCCATTTTTTGCCGGCACCTATTTCCCACCGGAGTCCCGCCACGGTCTGCCGTCCTTTCGGCAGGTACTCGAATCGATCGACCGCGCCTGGCGCGAACAGCGCGAAGCCATCGGCGAGCAGAATCACGCCATGCGCGCGGCACTGGCGCGCCTGGAGACCACCACGGCCGGCGAACGCCCGGGACGCGAGACCATAGAGCAGGTACTGCACGAACTGGCGCGGCATTTCGATCCCACCCATGGCGGCATCGGCCAGGCCCCCAAGTTTCCCCACCCGGCGACCTTCGCCTTCCTGCTGCATCAGGGCATGCACCACGGACACGGAGAGGCACGGCACATGGCCCTCTTCACTCTCGAGCGCATGGCCGAGGGCGGCCTCTTCGATCAGCTCGGCGGCGGCTTCTACCGCTACTCGGTGGACGAGCACTGGGAGATCCCGCATTTCGAAAAGATGCTCTACGACAACGGCCCGCTGCTGGAGCTGTACGCCGAGGCCTGGGCACTGGACGACCAGCGCCCCCTGTTCCGGCATGTCTGCGAGCGTACCGCCGAATGGGTACTGCGCGAGATGCAATCACCAGAAGGCGGCTTCTGGTCCAGTCTGGACGCCGACAGCGAGGGCGGGGAAGGCCGCTTCTATCTCTGGGACCGCGAGGAGGTAGCCAGCCTGCTCGACGAACCCGCCTACGACCTGTTCGCCGCACGCTTCGGGCTCGATGGCCCGGCCAACTTCGAGGGACGCTGGCACCTGCGCGTGACCACCGCGACCGACGCCCTGGCAGAACGCTTTGGCCTGCCCCCACGCGCCGTGCGGCGTCACCTGAGGAACGCGCGCGAGATCCTGTTTGCCGCGCGCGAGCAGCGCGTGCACCCGGGACGGGACGAGAAGGTGCTCACCAGCTGGAATGCGCTGATGATCCACGGCATGGCGCGTGCCGGCCGTCTGCTCGACCGCCCCGAATGGATCGATTCAGCCGCACGCGCCCTGGATTTCCTGCACCGATATCACTGGAAAGACGGGCGCCTGCTGGCCACCAGCCGAGACGGCGAGGCGAGGCTCCCCGCCTACCTGGACGATCACGCCTACCTGATCGACGCCATCCTCGAGCTGTTGCAAGCGCGCTGGTCGGATACCCATCTCGCTTTCGCCGTCGACCTGGCCGAACGCCTGCTCACACACTTTGCCGACACCGAACAGGGCGGATTCTACTTCACCGCCGACGATCACGAGACCCTGCCGGTGCGCCCCCGCCCCTTCAGCGACGACGCCCTACCCTCGGGCAATGCCATCGCCGCCCGCGCCCTGCTGCTGCTCGGCTGGCTGCTGGCAGAACCGCGATACCTGGAGGCCGCCGAGGGCGTGTTCGCCGCCGCCGACTCGCTGCGCCATTCCCCTCACACAGCCACCGGCCTGCTCGACGCGCTGGACCTGGCACTCGATCCACCGACCATCCACATCGCACGTGGCCGTGCCGAGTCTCTCGATGCCTGGCAGCCCGAATCGCTGGCTCCGGGGGACCTGGTATACCGAATCCCGGACAACGCACAGCTACCGCCCGCCCTCGCCAGCAAGCGGGCCGAGCCAGGACGACTGCTGGTCTACCGTTGTACCGGCACCCGCTGCGAGACACCTTTCGAGCCCAGCGCCTGACCCCTCCTCGCTCCCCGACAGTTCGCCACCTCTGGCGACATATTCACCTGCAGCAGAGGCCAGGAAAGGCGCATTCACCATCAAAACCGGTCCGCCAACCGTTATACAATGGGGGTTGTTGCCAATTGCGAGACATCCATGAAACAGCTCCCCCTGCTCCTCGTCGCCCTCGCCAGCATCGCCCTCGGCGTGTGGTTCGGCCTGCAATCACCGGACGACAGCGAGGCCCCCTATGCCCACCTCGGCGGCGACTTCACCCTGCAATCCGACAAGGGGCCGGTCAGCCTGAGCGATTTCCGCGGCAAGGTGGTGGCCCTGTACTTCGGCTACACCCGTTGTCCCGACGTGTGCATCACCGCTCTCACCAAGGTCTCGCAGGCGATGCGAGCACTCGACGAGAAGGAACGCGAACAGATCCAGCCGATCTTTGTCAGCATCGACCCCGAACGCGACACCCCGCAGATCGCCAGCGAATATGCGCGCTATTTCTACCCCGGTGCGGTCGGCCTGAGCGGCAGCCCGGAGGAAATCGCCGAGGTGGCGAAACGCTACCTGGTGATCTACGAAAAGGTGCCGATGAAAGATTCCGCCATGGGCTATTCCATGGACCACTCTTCCATCATCTACGTCATCGGACATGACGGAAAGATCCACTCGCTGGTACATCACGCCGATACCGCCGAGGCGCTGGTGAAATACCTGCGCGAGGCGCTGGCCGGCAAACCCTCGAAAGACCCCGCCTGAGCCGGCACTTGCCGGCCCCTTGCCGGGCCGGGCATGCCGCCCATCCGACAAATAACCAAGTTTGTTACTTGGTAATTTCCTCCGCAACGTCTATACCTGAAGGGTGAGTCACCCCTCTCTTTCGAGATAGGCCCGACCACCGGGTGAAAAACCGGCTTCCGCCGATACCCGAAACACGCCCCGGAGAGACTGGAGGAACGATTTCGATGCAACCAACATCCCCATTGATGACCGAGCGCATGGACCTGCCGGAAGGATTCGGAGACTGGACCAGGGAAAAGGCCATGAAGCTGGCCCAGGAAGAAGGCATCGAGCTGAGCGATGCCCACTGGGAGGTCATTCACTTCCTGCGCCACCACTGCAAGGCCCGTGGCGCCTCGTGCAGCGCCCGGCGCGTGCTCAAGGCGCTGACCGAACACTTCGCCGAACAGGGTGGCAAGCGCTACCTGTACCACCTGTTCCCGCACGGCCCCATCTACCAGGCTTGCAAGATCGCCGGCCTGCCACTGCCGCCGAGCACCACGGACCCGTCCTTCGGCAGCGTGCACTGATCGATCCACCGCGGGGCGGCAGCGACCGTCCCGCCACCTTCAGTTTCCCGGCGCACCGCGGCGGTCGAGCGCCTGTGCCAGTCGCCACAACGCAAGACCACTGCCGAAGATGATCATGACCGGGCCCGCCAGCAACAGCAGCGCCTGCCAGCCCTCCGCCCCCCCCTGACCCAGGCCATGCAGAAAGGCCGGCCCCAGCACGGCTGCCATTGCCAGCAGCATGCCCCCCACACCGAGCAGCGCCATCAGCGCCGCGCCGGCTCGCCGCCGCGCCACTGCGCGCCCGGCCGACAGCAACAGGCGCGCACTGACCACCAGCGCCACCACCGGCATGGCCGCGGCCAACAGGACCTCGAACAGGCGAATCAAGGACATTGTGGTAAAGGAAGAAATGGAGCGGGTGATGGGAATCGAACCCACGTTAGAAGCTTGGGAAGCTCCTGTTCTACCATTGAACTACACCCGCGTGCGACAGATTGTACGACATTCGCGGCTCAACCGGCAGGCCCACCATCGTACAGGGCCTCGATCTCGGCAGCGTAACGTTCCATCACTCTGGGGCGCTTGACCTTGAGCGTGGGTGTGATCAGGCCGTCTTCGATGGTCCAGGGCTCCAGCGTGAGGAACACGCGGCGAATCTTGGCATAGCCGGGAAAATCCTTGAGCGCCGCCTGCACCCGACGCTGCACGGCCTTTAGTACCTTCTCGTCGCGCAGCGAATCGGGATCGAGCGGGTCCAGCCCCAGGTCCTGGGCAAAGCCGGGCCAGCGATCGGCCTCGAGCACGATCAGAGCCGCCAGATAGGGCCTGCCTTCGCCAACCACCATCACCTGCTCGAACAACGGGTCGAGCTGGATGGCCATCTCCATGTCGCCCGGCGGGATCTTTTCGCCATTGGACAACACCAGGATGTCCTTGATGCGACCGGTGATGTACAGGTGCCCGGTCTCGCCGATGCGCGCCTGGTCCCCGGTGTGCAGCCAGCCGTCCGGGCCGATGACCTGAGCGGTGGCCTTGTGGTTGTTCCAGTAGCCCTGCATGACCCCGGGACCCTTGACAAGCAATTCGTCGTTCTCGCCAATGCGTATCTTGACCCCGCGGATCGGCAGGCCGACGCTGGCCGGAATATTGTTCTCCAGCGGGTTCACACTGACCACCGGCGAGGTCTCGGTCAAGCCATAGCCCTGCACGATGGGGATCCCCAGGGCGATGAACACCCGCGCCACCTCGTCGCTGAGCGCCGCGCCCCCACTGACTGCTGCGCGCAGCCGCCCGCCGAGACGTGCGCGCACCTTGCTGGCCACCAGGCGATCGAGCAAGGGCCACAGGAGTTGCCCCGGCGTCCAGCCGCCACGCCCCTGCTGGCGCAGGAAGCGCTGCCATCCGATGCGCGTGGCGGCACGGAACAGCAGCGGCGCCAGGCCGCCGCGTTTCGCCATCTGTTCACCGAGCCGGGCATGCACCCGCTCGAAGATGCGCGGCACCGCGACCAGCACCGTGGGCCGAATCTGTTGCAGGTCGTCGGCCAGTTGCGCCACCGAGCGCGCATAAGCGACAGTGGACCCGGTCATGATGGGCAGGTAGTACCCGGCTGTGCGCTCCAGGGTGTGCGACAGGGGCAAGAAGGAAAGGAAACTGTCCTCCTCGTAGACATTGAGCATGGTCACACCGCCATGCGCCACCGAGAGCATGTTGTGATGACTGAGCATCACACCCTTGGGCCGCCCCGTGGTACCCGAGGTATAGACAATGGAGGCCAGGGCATGCGGATCGGGATCCTTGCGCACCATCAGCTCACCGGCCGATTCGGGCAGCCAGTCGGCCACCACCCGGACCCGCTCATCCTGTGCGGCCAGCTCGCGCGCCGCCTCGCTGTCATCGAGCAACAGCACCCTTTGCAAGGGGCCTTCCTTGGGGATGACCTTCGCCAGGCGACGCCAGCGTCCGGCGTCCTGCACCAGCAACAGACGCACCCCGGCCTCTTCGAGGATGTAGGCGATATTGTCGGGTCGGTCATCGGTATACAGCGGCACGGTGACCAGGCCGTGACTCATCGCCGCCTGATCGAACATCACCCACTCGGGACAGTTGCGCAGCTGCAAGGCCACCCGCTCGCCTTGCTGCAGAGCCTCCCCGGCGAAGGCCTGCTGCCAGCGCGCCACCGCCCGCCCCATGTCGCGCCAACTCAGCTGGCGCCACTCCCGGGCCGCGCGGTCGTGGTACACGTAGGCTGGGCGGTCCGGACTGCGCCGGATACGCAGGGCAAACAGGCCATCCAGCGTACGCGCGTGATCGGGTGAAATCAGGTTCTCGTGAAGTCTGGCCACGCCTCCTCCTCGATTTCCGGCTTCCGATCGGCCGGGTGACATCCGCCCACTCCTTGAACCGCGGCAGCTTACTGAGACAACCCTAGGTAAAGCAACACTCAGAGCGCCCTGCCTGTTCCGGATCAAGGCGCAGCCCGCAGGCAATGGCAGGCCCTTGGCAAGGGCCGCAACACAGAGCCGGGACAGGCAGGGCGCTCCCCGTGGGCGGGCCTCAGGGCGTTCATCCACGGTGTTGCGCTGGCTTGACATGGAATCACCATGCCTGCGCCAGCGCGCCTTGTGGCCGAACGCCCTGAGGCCCGCTGAGGGTCGCTTTACCTAGGGTTGTCTCAGTAGTGTAAGATTGGCCCGTATTTCCATTTCGTCATCGAAACCGTCCCCGAGATGCAGATCCTCCTCAACGGCCAGCCCGAACGGCTCGTCGACGACCTCACGCTGGCGCAACTGGTCGAACAGCTCGGCCTTACCGACAAGCGCATCGCCATCGAGGTCAACGACGAGCTGGTACCACGCAGCGAACATGTCACATACAGGCTGCACGACGGCGACCGCGTGGAGATCGTGCAGGCCATCGGCGGCGGCTGAAGCAGGACTCGCCATGAACGACACCCCGCAAGACCCGCTCGTCATCGCCGGCCGGACCTTCCATTCCCGCCTGCTGGTGGGCACCGGAAAGTACAAGGACATGGCCGAGACCCGGGCGGCCATCGACGCCTCCGGCGCCGAGATCGTGACCATCGCGGTACGCCGTACCAACCTCGGCCAGGATGCCAACGAGCCCAATATCCTAGAGGTACTGCCGCCGGACGAGTTCACTTACCTGCCCAATACTGCGGGCTGCTATGACGCGAAGACCGCGGTACGCACCTGCAAGCTGGCTCGCGAGCTGCTCGACGGCCACGATCTGGTCAAGCTCGAGGTGCTGGGCGACGAGAAGACCCTGTTTCCTGACGTGATCGCCACCCTGAAGGCGGCCGAGGAACTGATCGCAGACGGCTTCAAGGTCATGGTCTATACCAACGACGATCCCATCATGGCGCGCGAGTTCGAACAGATGGGCTGTGTGGCGGTGATGCCGCTCGCTGCACCCATCGGCTCGGGCCTGGGCATTCGCAACCGACTGAACATCCGTACCATCGTCGAGAATGCCAATGTCCCCGTGCTGGTCGACGCCGGCGTGGGCACCGCCTCGGACGCAGCCATCGCCATGGAGCTGGGCTGCGACGGCGTGCTCATGAATACCGCCATCGCCGCAGCAAACGATCCGGTACTGATGGCCTCGGCCATGAAGAAAGCCATCCAGGCCGGGCGCGAGGCCTATCTGGCCGGGCGCATGGCGCCACGGCGTTTCGCCTCGGCCTCCTCGCCGACCGACGGCCTGTTCTTCGACTGAATGAGCGAGCAGCCCCGTCCGCACCGCCCGGTGCGCAGCTTCGTGTTGCGCACCGGACGCATGACCCCCGGCCAACGACGCGCCTTCGAGCGCCTCTGGCCGCGCTTCGGCCTCGACTACCGCCCCGAGCCACTGGACCTGCCCACCCTGTTCGGCAACGAACAGCCGGTGTACCTCGAGATCGGCTTCGGCAACGGGGATGCCCTGGCGGAGATGGCCCGGCGCCACCCCGAACGCAACTACCTGGGCATCGAGGTCCACACCCCCGGCGTGGGCCACCTGCTGCGCCGGCTGGAGGAACAGGGCAGCGAGAACGTGCGCGTGCTGCGCCACGACGCGGTCGAGGTGTTGCGCGACATGATTCCCGACGGTGCGCTCGCCGGGGTCTACCTGTTCTTCCCCGACCCCTGGCACAAGAAGCGCCATCACAAGCGGCGTATCGTGCAGCCGGCCTTCGCGGAACTGCTGGCGCACAAGCTCGCACCGGGCGGCTTCTTCCACGCGGCGACCGACTGGGAGGACTACGCCCTGCACATGCTCGAGGTACTCGATGCCTGCCCCGCGCTGCGCAATACCGCGCCCGACGGCCGCTTCGTGCCCCGCCCCGAGGACCGGCCACTGACCCGCTTCGAGCAACGCGGGCTGCGCCTGGGACACGGGGTGTGGGACCTGGTTTACGTGCGCCGCTGATGGCCGAATTGTGGATCGAACGGCTGGAGCGCCCCGGCCTGTACGTCACGGACCTGCGGGTGCCCGGCGGCCACACCCACTGCCTGCACGGCCCGTCGGGTAGCGGCAAGACCTTGCTGCTGCGCGCCATTGCCGATCTCGACCCCAACGAAGGCCGGGTCCGTCTGGGCGACCTGGTCCGCGAACAGCTGCCGGCCCCGCAATGGCGACGCCGGGTGATCTATGTCCCGCCCGAATCACACTGGTGGGCCGAGACGGTACGCCCGCACGCCGCACACTGGGCCGACGACCGGCTGGCCGCGCTCGGCTTCGAGCGCGACGTGCTCGACTGGTCGGTGCGTCGTCTGTCCACCGGCGAACGCCAGCGTCTGGCGGTGCTGCGCGCCCTGGCGCGTGACCCCGAAGCCTTGCTGCTCGACGAGCCGACCGCCAACCTCGATCCCGGCAATACCGAACAGATGGAGAAGCTGTTGCGCGACTTCGCCCGCGAACGACAGGCGCCCCTGTTGTGGGTCAGCCACGATCCGGCACAACGTGTTCGGGTGGGCGATGCCGAACACCGCCTCGTCGGGGGCAGGCTGCAATGAGCGGCCAGGTGATTCCGCTCGGGGGATTCGAGCTCGGCCTGGCCGCGTCCCTGCTATTGCTCGCCGGCGCCCTGTCGTGGCGCCTGCACATGGGGGTGGAACGCCGCCTGCTGGTAGCCGCCGCGCGCGCCGCCATTCAGCTTTCGCTGTTGGGCCTGGTGTTGCAGCAGCTCTTTCAAACCCTCTCGCCCTGGCTGATCGCGGCGGTCACCGGCTTCATGCTGGCGGTCGCCGGCTATGAAGTTTGGTCGCGCCAAAGCCGGCGCCTGAAGGGCTGGTGGGGCTATGGCACCGGTACCCTGTCGATGCTGCTCTCCTCGGTAAGCATCGCCCTGATCACCGTACAGGTGATACTGCAACCGGAGCCCTGGTTTCACCCGCAGTACCTGATCCCGCTGCTGGGCATGCTGCTGGGCAACACCATGACCGGCATCGCAGTGGCCATGGACACCCTGGGACGCGAAACCTGGAACCGGCAAGGCGAGATCGAGGCCCGGCTGATGCTCGGAGAAGGCGCCACCGAGGCCATCGACGATATCCGCCGCGCTGCCCTGCGCGCGGGGCTGATCCCCATTCTCAACAGCATGGCGGCCGCCGGCGTGGTCAGCCTGCCCGGCATGATGACCGGCCAGATCCTCGCCGGCGGCGACCCCCTGCAGGCGGCGCGCTACCAGATCCTGATTCTGTTCCTGATCGCCGCGGGCACCGCCCTGGGTGCCGCCAGCGCGGTGCTCATCGCCTCGCACCGCCTGTTCGACGGCCGCGAACGCCTGCGTCTCGACCGCCTGAGTTGACCACCGGCCAAATGTGACACAATGCCGGGATGGCAACCGCCCTGTTTCTGATCGTCGTGTTCGGAATCCTCGCCGGCCTCTGGGCCGACGGCGCGCGGGCGCGCGAGCTGGCCACACGGCTGGCGCAGGCATTGTGCAGCAAGCGCGGCCTGCAGTTTCTCGACGGCACCGTAGTGCTGCGACGCATGGGATTGCGCTGGACCCGGCAGGGTCTGCGCTTCCGCCGCATGTTCAGCTTCGACTACAGCCGTGAGGGCAGCGGCCGGCACACTGCCTGGCTGCTCCTGCTAGGCACCGAGATCGAGCAGGTGGTAGTCGATGAGCCCGAGGAACCGCGGCCGGCCACGCCGACGCCACCGCGTGCCGACGGCAAGGTGGTCCCGTTCCGCCGCCCCGGCAAGGGCCCGTGATCCACATCCTCAACCGCGCTTGCGCCGGCAAAGGGTTCGGCCCAGGGACGAACCTCCTACAGCTTGTTGAGGGAGCGGCATCCTCGCCACGAATATTCGCCCCTCGGGGCGGCCCTACTACGCACCCGCCGCACCCCTTGCCCTTTCTCCAGGACCTCCAGCACGCCCAGGCAAGATCTACTTGACCACCTTCAGGGCGGGCCGGCCACCGCCGGGAGGAGCGGGAGGCGTATCGTCCGAGGGCCCGGACGGCTCCTCGTCCGGGAACAGCATCCCCTGGCCGTTTTCCCGCGAATAGACCCCCAACACCGCGCTGGGCGGAAAGATCACGTCCATGGCCTGACCGGAGAAGCGTGCGGAGAAGCGGATGAAATCGTTACCCAGGTCGAGATCACGCACCGCGCCCGGTGCGAGGTTGAGCACGATACGCCCGCCCTCGACATATTCGCGCGGCACGATCACGTCTTCGCGATCGGCATCCACCAGAAAATAGGGCGTCTGGCGGTTGTCCACCAACCACTCGTAGAGGGCACGGATCAGGTAGGGTCGATTGGAGGTCATATCAGCCGCCGCGCATCTCGCGCTCAGCCACACTGAGGCTGCGGGCAAAGCCGGGGCGCTTGAACATGTGTGCGGCATAGGTGTTGAGCTGCTTGCCGGCCGCTCCACTCAGCTCGATACCCAGCATGGGCAGACGCCACAGCAGCGGCGTCAGGGTGGCATCGACCAAGGTGTATTCCTCGCTCATGAAAAACGGATTGGCTGCCAGCACCGGGGCGGCGGCGACCAGCCCCTCTTTCAGCTCCTTGCGCGCCTTGGTGGCTGCCTTGCCCCCGGCGAGGATGGTGTCGACCAGCGGATACCAGTCGTTCTCGACACGAAACATGTACAAGCGGGTCGTAGCGCGCGACACCGGATCGACCGGCAACAGGGGCGGATGCGGAAAACGTTCGTCGATGTACTCGCAGATGATGCGCGAGTCATACAGCGCCAGCTCACGATCAACCAATGTGGGCAGGGTGCCGTACGGGTTGAGATCCACCACGTCTTCTGGCAGGTCCAACGGATCGACATCCACGATGTCGCAGGTGACGTTCTTCTCCGCGAGCACCAGCCGTACCCGATGACTGTAGATGCTGGCCGGGTCGGAAAAGAGGGTCATTGTGGCTCTTCTGCTGGGTACTACGGTCATCCTCGCATCTCCTTGTCGTCTGGCGGGCGGCCGGCGCCTGTGTCGCAGACCACAAAAAAGGCGCACAGTATAGCAAACTGTGCGCCTTGCCTACGGCGCCCCCGGAGCGCCCCCTCACGGAGCGCCCCGGAGCCCTTGGCGACGATCAGTGCACGTCCTTCCACCACTCCTTCTTGGTGATGTAGGCAAGCACGGTGAAGATCACCAGGAACAGCAGCACCCAGACACCCATACGCTGCCGCTCGAGCTTGATCGGCTCGGCGATGTAGGCCAGGTAGGTGGTCAGATCGCGCACCACCTGGTCGAACTCACCCGCACTCATCTTGCCCGGGCGGACCGGGTTGAAATGATCCACCACCTTCTCGACGCGGGCCTCTCCGCCCAGCTCCTTGGCCTTGGCCTCGGCTTCAGCCTCGGAGTCGAACTCGGCGACCATGTGCCCGCCCTCGTGCACCTCGTAGCGATAGACCGGTTCCTTGATACCCTCGAGCTCCCACAGCACGTTGGGCATGCCCACGTTGGGGAACACCACGTTGTTCACGCCGGTCGGGCGCGACGGATCAGTGTAGAAGCTCTTGAGGTAGGTATAGATCCAGTCGGCGCTGCGACGACGCCCCTCCAGCGTGAGGTCCGGCGCAGGCGCACCGAAGGCGGTCGCGGCGTATTCGCCGGGCATGGCGTTGGTCATCAGGGCACCGACCTTGCTGCCATTGAAGATCAGGTTGTCCTTGATCTGCTGTTCGGTCAAACCGACCTTGGTGAACAGCTTGTAACGGACGTACTGAGCCGAATGGCAGCCCATGCAGTAATTGACGAAGTACTTGGCACCACGCTGGATGGCCGCCTCGTTGCTCAGGTCGATGTTGGCCGACTCCAGCTTCGGACCCGCGCCCGAACTGGCCAGAGCGGCGACCGGCATCAACACCAGGGCAATAATAGCAATCACTCTTTTCATTGGGTCACCCTCTCCGGCACGGGCTTGGTCTTGTCGATTTTCGAGTACCAGGGCATCAGCAGGAAGAACGCGAAGTACACTCCCGTGAAAACCTGCGCGAGCAGCGTCTTGGTCGGCGTTGCCGGCTGCAGACCCAGATAGGCCAGCACCACGAAAGTGACAGCGAACATCGCCAGCGCGAACTTGAAGATCGGGCCCTTGTAGCGCACCGACTTGACCGGCGAACGGTCCAGCCAGGGCAGGAAGAACATGATGAGAATGGAGGCAAACATCACCACCACGCCCGGGAACTGCGAGTTGAACATCGGCGGCACCGCCCGCAGCATGGCGTAGAAGGGGGTGAAGTACCATACCGGCGCGATATGTTCCGGCGTCTTCAGCGGGTTCGCCGGCTCGAAGTTGGGCGCCTCGAGGAACAGGCCGCCGAAATCGGGCCAGAAGAAGATCACCGCGGTGAAGAAGATCAGGAACACGCCTACGCCGAAGATGTCCTTCACCGAGTAGTACGGGTGGAAGGGGATGCCGTCGGCCGGCGCATCCGGGCTCCAGCGGTTGCCCTTGGGACCCTTCTTGATCTCGATGCCGTCCGGGTTGTTGGAGCCCACCTTGTGCAGCGCCACGATGTGGATGAACACCAGCGCAGCGAGGATGAACGGCAACAGGAAGTGCAGCGCGAAGAAGCGGTTCAGGGTCGCATCCGAAATGACGTAGTCACCGCGGATCCACAGCGAGAGATCGTCACCCACGAAGGGGACCGCCGCGAACAGGTTGACGATCACCTGGGCGCCCCAATAGGACATCTGCCCCCAGGGCAGCAGGTAACCGAAGAAGGCGGTGGCCATCATCACCAGGTAGATGATCAGGCCGATGATCCACAGCAGCTCACGCGGCTTGCGGTAGGAGCCGTACATCAGACCGCGGAACATGTGCAGGTAAACCACGATGAAGAAGGCCGACGCACCGGTGGAGTGCATGTAGCGCAGCAGCCAACCATAGTCCATGTCGCGCATGATGTATTCGACCGAACCGAAGGCCAGGTTGGCGTCCGGCTTGTAGGCCATGGCCAGCCAGACACCGGTGGCGATCTGGTTGACCAGCACCAGCATGGCGAGCGAACCGAAGAAATACCATGCGTTGAAGTTCTTGGGTGCGTAGTACTGAGCCAGGTGCTCGTTCCACACCTTGGTCAGCGGAAAGCGCTCATCGATCCAGCTAATCAAGCTCATGCTCCTGCCTCCTGGTCAACGCCGATCAGGATCTTGTCGTCCGACAGATACTTGTGCGGCGGGATGTGCAGATTGGTCGGCGCCGGCGAGCCCTTGAAGACCCGGCCGGCCAGGTCGAACCGCGAACCGTGGCAGGGGCAGAAGAAGCCACCCTTCCACTCCGGCCCCAGGTCGGCCGGCGCGATTTCAGGGCGATAGGTCGGCGAGCATCCCAGGTGGGTGCAGATGCCGACGGCCACCAGGTATTCCGGCTTGATCGAGCGCGTCGGGTTCTTGCAGTACTCGGGCTGATGCGGCACTTCGGAGGCTGGATCGGACAGCATCGGATCGAGCGTCGGCAGATCCTTGATATTTTCCTCGGTGCGATGCACCACCCAACAGACCTTGCCACGCCACTTCACGCGCAACAGCGCCCCCGGCTCCAGCCGGCTGAGGTCCGCCTCTTCAGGCGCACCGGCCGCCTTGGCCCGCTCGGACGGATTCCAGTTGGCAATGAAGGGGACTACAGCAAACCCGGCACCAACCGCTCCGACCACTGCCGTGGTGGCAGTGAGGAAGCGGCGTTTCTTGAGGTCTACGCCTTCTGAACTCATGAATCGCTCCCCACGGTCCAAGCCTGAACAGGCAGGCGGGGTGACCCGGACCGAATATGATTAAGAATATTCTGATATACCCCGATTGGGCGGGAATTTTCGCCCAAGGCGTATCCCCGGTCAAGACTGTGGTTACTGATCGATATCAAACGGGGTTGTCCAACTCGACATAATGATGCTGCAGACCGAAGCGCTCGACCAGCACCTCGCCGAGCCGCCGTACCCCGAAGGTCTCGGTGGCATGATGCCCCGCCGCCAGGTAGAGCACCCCCAGCTCATGCGCCAGGTGATACGTCTGCTCGGACACCTCGCCACTGATGAAGGCATCGAAGCCAGCCTCGGCGGCCTCCACCAGCGCCCCCTGTGCCGCACCGGTACACCAGGCGATACGCCGGATCGGACGCTCCGGCCCCAGGCAAAGCGGCTCGCGCCCGAGTGCTGTGGCCACCCGCCCGGCGAGCGCGGCGGCTTCCAGCGGCTGATCAAGGGCCGCCCCCCACACCAAAGAGCCTTCTTCCAGCGGCGCGCCGCGGAGCCCGAGGGCAGCCCCCAAGCCCGCGTTGTTACCGACCTCGGGGTGGGCATCCAGTGGCAGGTGATAGGCCAGCAGGCTGATGCCATGACGCATCAGTGCGCGTATCCGCCGACCCTTTATACCGGTCAGCGGGGCCGGCTCGTTCTTCCAGAAGTAGCCGTGGTGGACCAGCAGCACATCGGCCTTGCGCTCGATGGCGGCCTCGATGAGCGCCAGGCTGGCGGTCACCCCACTGACCACCACCTGCGCCTGCTCGCCGGCCTCGACCTGCAGGCCGTTGGGGCAATAGTCGGAATACCGTTCGACTTCGAGATAATCGTCGCACCACGACGCCAGTTCTCGGATCTTCATATGTCAGGACACTCCATGATGGCGACAGGCGGCGACTGATTCCGTAACCTATGTCGCCAAAATCCATGGTACAGGCCCGCCCTTCACCGATGAAACTCTATCGCGTCGCCGCCTTTCTGTTCACATCCATCGCCACCGGCCTGGCCGCGGCCTTCATCGTGCTGCTGTTGCGCCCCGAGCTGCTGAGCCCCCGTAGCGAGAACGCACCCCCAGCGGCGGTCGAGGGGGCGGCCTCCTACGCCAACGCCGTGGCCCGCGCCGCACCGTCGGTGGTCAACGTGTTCGCCACCAAGGTGACCCGGAGCAAGCCCAACCCGCTGTTCGAAGACCCGTTGTTCCGCCGTTTCTTCGGCGACAAGTTGCGGCAGCCCACCTACCGGCGCGAGAACAGCCTGGGTTCGGGCGTTATCGTCGACGAAAACGGCTATATCCTGACCAACAATCACGTGATCCGGGGCGCCAGCGAGGTCCAGGTGGTGCTGCGTGACGGGCGCCGCTTCCCCGCGCGCATCGTCGGCACGGATCCGGAGACCGACCTCGCAGTGTTGCAGGCCGCCGGCGGCAAACTGCCGGTCGCCACGCTCGGCCAGTCCGAGCAATTGCGGGTGGGGGACGTGGTAATGGCCATCGGCAATCCCTTCGGGGTCGGCCAGACCGTGACCCTGGGCATCGTCAGTGCCACCGGCCGCGACCAGCTTGGCATCGCGGCAATCGAGAACTTCATCCAGACCGACGCGGCCATCAACCCGGGCAACTCCGGCGGCGCACTGATCAACGCCCGCGGCGAGGTGGTGGGCATCAACACCGCCATCTTCTCCGAGAGCGGAGGCTCGCATGGTATCGGCTTCGCCATCCCGGTACGCATCGCACGCACCGTGCTCGAGCAGATCGCGAAAAACGGCCGCGTGATCCGCGGCTGGATCGGGGTGAGCGGCCAGGAAGTCACCCCGGCACTGGCCGAATCCTTCAATTTCCGGTACCGCAAGGGACTGCTCATCTCGGGTGTTCTCGAGGGCGGCCCGGCGGACCGCGCGGGCATTCTGCCAGGCGACCTGCTGGTGAGCATCGACGGCCACCCCGTGGTCTCTGCCGCCCAGGCCCTGGATTTGATTGCCGGCCACGCCCCCGGCGAGCAACTGACCCTGGGCATCGAGCGCGATGGTCAATTGCTGGAACTGGAAGCCACAGTGGCCGAACGCCCACCACAGGAAGAGTAAGCGGAACAGGGCCGTTCGACTCCCCGAAAACCGAGGGGCAGCGTCCGCGAATCCCTACCCTGCACCTGTGCCTGCGAGGATGCCCGTGGAATCCTTCGACCCCGGGGCCGCTCTCGCGCCCCCAGGAGCGGCGCCCATGCCGCGAACCCGATCAGCTCCCGGCCAGGGCCCCGAGTGCCTCGACCACCGCAGCATTCTCCTCGGGACGACCAACGGTGATGCGCAGGCAGTCTTCGAGTAACGGGTGGGCAGCGTGCAGGTCCTTGATGAGGATGCCGCGCGACTTCAGCCCCTCGAACCAGGCGTTCGCGTGGCCAGCCGGGGTGCGGATCAGCAGGAAATTGGCCTCCGAGGGAAAAACCGTCACGCCCGGCAGCGCCCCCAGCGCCTCGCCCAGGCGCGCGCGCTCGGCACGGATACGCGCGGTCTGCTCGTCGAACACCGCCTTGTGACGCAGGGCGAACTCGGCGCTCACCTGGGTGAGCACATTGATGTTGTAGGGCAATCGCACCTTGTCGACCTCCGCCAGCCAGGCCGGCGGGCCGGCGAGAAAGCCGAGGCGCAGACCAGCCAGCCCCATCTTGGAAACGGTGCGCATCACCAGCAGGTTGTCGTATTCGCCCAACATCCCCATGAAGGTCGCGTCGGTAAAGGGCGCATAGGCCTCATCGATCACTACCAACCCGGGCGCGGCCTCGATGACCTCGCGCACTGCCGCTTCGTCGAACAGGTTCCCGGTGGGGTTGTTGGGACAGGCCAAGTAGACGATCGCCGGCTGCTCCTCCTCCATGGCTTGGCGCAAGGCCGGCAGGTCGAGCGCAAAATCATCGGCACGCAGCGGCACGCCCACGTAGGGCATGCCACAGAAGGTGGCGATCATGCGATACATGACGAAGCCGGGGTCGACCGAAAGCACGCAGCGCCCCGGCGCGGCCAGCGCCATGCCCAGCATCTGGATGATCTCGTCCGAGCCGTTGCCCAGGAGCACTCGCATGCCCTCGGGCACCCCCATGGTATCGGCCAGGCGTTCGGTGAGCGCGTGCGCTGCCGGGTCAGGATAACGGTTGACGTCGGTCTGCCGCAGCAGCGCCACCCATTCCTCGCGCAAGGCCTCCGGCCAGGTCCAGGGATTCTCCATGGCGTCCAGTTTTATCAATCCGGCCGCATCCTGTACATGGTAGGCAGACAGGGCACGGATCTCGGGGCGGATCCAACGGGAGACCAGCTTGTCGATGGTGTCACTCATGGGGCGTGCTAGGTGATGAATCGAGGGCGCCAGTTTACCCTGCCCGAACGCCGGACAGAAAAAAAGGCGCGATCAGAGATCGCGCCAGACCGGAAGAGATCGCACCTGGAAGCCTCCGATCCACTCTCTCCCCCACACGTGGGAGAGAAAAGTACGTTTTCGAAAGCCCCCTGGAGGTCGATCAGAACTCGTCACCCTCGGTCTTGCGGGTGTCCCTGAAGCTGCGCCAACCGCTGACCATGGAGCTGATGATCGACTGCCGGGACATGATGTCTTCGCGCACGGCGACGTACACGTGAACGATGACGAAGACGATGATGAGCCACATGGCCAGATGATGCCAGGTATGCACATCCTGGCTCTGGCCGAACAGGGGAATCACCCAGGCGCTGAACAGTTCGTACTGCCAGGACCCCATGCCCGTACCCTCACCGTACAGCGCGAAGCCGGTCACGATCAGGAACACCATGCCCCAGACGAACATCACATGCATCACCAGCTGGGCCAGTGGATTGTGGCCGATGTATTTCTTCGGCTCCTTTGTCAGGAAGAGGTACCAGCGCAACTCATGGACCACCCCTTTCCACCACTCCGCATTGAACACCGCGGGCACAATGATCTGCCGCGCAGGCTCGTTGCCCACAAACGCCCAGTAGATGCGGAACAGGAAACCGATGGCCACCACGTAGCCCGCTGCGAAGTGGGCGAAGCGGATATAACCCATCAGGAAGTTGTCACTGGCCTCGCCCGGCATGCTGGGCAACGGGCTGCCGATGAAATATCCGGTGACCGCCAGCACTGTGATCGCCAGCGCGTTGATCCAGTGCCACAGGCGCAACGGCGCCTCGTAGACATACACCGCCGGCTCGGAATGTACCCTGGCTGCATTGCTTGTCATGGACTTGTCCTCCATCGAGCGGCCCCTTGCGGGGCCGCGGTCGGTTGGCCGCTCAGCGGATCTTGACTTCAGTCAGCTCCTCGCCGTCTTCGCTCATCACGTGCGTGGAACAAGCGAGACAGGGATCGAAGCTGTGCAGGCTGCGCAGGATTTCCACCGGCTCGTCCGGGCGTTCCATCGGCGTGTTCAGCAGGCAGGCCTCGAAGGCGCCGATGTTACCGGCCGGATCACGCGGCGAACCGTTCCAGGTCGTCGGCACTACGCACTGGTAGTTCTCGATGCGCCCGTCCTTGATATGGATCCAGTGCCCCAGCGCACCACGCGGCGCGGCCACGGTACCTACACCCTTGGCTTCCTTCGGCCAGGTCGAGGGATCCCACTTTTCCATGTTGGCGGTGGCCGTGTCGCCAGCCTTGATGTTGGCGATCAGCTCGTTCCAGTCGTCCACCATCATGTCGGCGCAGTACTCGGCCTCGAGCGCACGCGCCAGGGTGCGACCGATGGTGGAGTTCAGGGCAGTCTTGACATCCAGGTCGGTGCCCGCCAGGCGGTTGAAGGCGGCCAGGCTGGTATCCACCTGGTTGCGCACGTACTCGACGCCGTGCGCATAAGCCAGGGTGTAACGCGACAGCGGGCCGACCTCGACCGCATGGCCACGCCAACGCGGGGCCTTGATCCAGGAATACTTGGCGCTCTCGTCGAGCTCCTGGATGTTGGTACGGGTGCCCTTGGTGTTCGGCCCCAGCTCATAGTTCGGCTCGGTGATGCCGTCCCAGGGATGCAGGCCGACCGACTCGTCGGGATAGCTGTACCAGGAATGCGCCACGAACTCCTGTACCTGCTCGGGGTCGCGCGGGTCGACCTCGTAGATCTCGTCCCAGTTGCCGTTGAGGATGACGCCGCCAGGCAGCTGGTCGGTGGACTTGTCGTAGTTGACCTTGGGATAGGCACCATAGTCCATGACGTTGATCGCACCGTGACCACCGCCATAGAGCCAATCCTTGTAGAAACTGGCGATGGCGATGACATCGGGCAGGTAGACGTTCTTGCAGAAGTCCACCATCTCCTGGATGCGGGCGCGCACGAAGTTGAGTCGCTCCATGTTCAGCGGCGCACCGGCCGAATGGTCGCCATCCATGTTGATCGCGCAGGGCACGCCGCCCACCAGGTAGTTGGGGTGCGGGTTCTTGCCGCCAAAGACGGTGTGGACCTTGACAAACTCCTTCTGCAGATCCAGCGCCTCGAGGTAATGGGCCACTGCCATCAGGTCGGCCTCGGGCGGCAGCTTGTAGGCCGGGTTGTCCCAGTAGCCGTTCTTGAAGGGACCCAGCTGGCCCGACTCGATGAACTTGCGGATGCGCGTCTGGATGTCACGGAAGTAACCGGGACTGGAGAGCGGGTGGTGCGGCGAAACGCTCTGCTGCAACGCCGAGGTCGCCTTGGGGTCGGCCTTCAGTGCGTTGACCGGGTTCACCCAGTCGAGCGCGTGCAGGTGGTAGAAGTGCACCACGTGGTCATGGACCTGAAGGGTCTTGGCCATCATCTCGCGGATCAGGTGCGCATTCTTGGGGATGCGAATGCCCAGCGCGTCTTCCACCGCACGCACCGAGGTGAGTGCGTGACAGCCGGTGCACACGCCGCAGATACGCTCCACGAAGGCCCAGGCGTCGCGCGGATCGCGACCCTTGAGAATCACTTCCAGGCCGCGCCACATGGTGCCGGTGGACACCGCGTTGCGGATCACGTTGTTCTCGTCCACGTTGACTTCGCAACGCATGTGGCCCTCGATGCGGGTCACGGGATCGACGACCACGCGCCGACCGCTGCTGTCCAGGGTATAACCGTTGGGTGTCTTGATGACGCTCATTAGAATCACTCCTCTCCCTTGTTGGCGGCACGCTTGACGGCGCTCACAGCGGCATGGGCGGCAACCGCACCACCCACCACGGCGGCCACGCTTCCGCCCACGGCATCAGCATTGCTCTCGATGCCGAACTGGTTGATATCGGTCAGACGGGCATACCAGGAACCCTTGTCCCAGAAGCCGTCCTCGGAACAGCCGATGCAGCCGTGCCCGGCCTGGATGGGGAAAGAGGTCCCCTCGTTCCAGCGGATGGTGGAACAGGCGTTGTAGGTGGTCGGCCCTTTGCAGCCCACCTTGTACAGGCAGTAGCCCTTGCGCGCGCCCTCGTCGTCCCAGGACTCGACGAACTGGCCGGCGTCGAAATGCGGCCGGCGGTAGCACTTGTCGTGGATGCGCTGGCTGTAGAACATCTTGGGCCGCCCCTGGCGGTCCAGTTCCGGCATACGCTCGAAGGTGAGCATGTAGGTGACCACTGCAGTCATCACCTCGGCGATGGGCGGACAGCCCGGCACCTTGATAATCGGCTTGTCGGTGATGACCTTGTGCACCGGCGTGGCCCGCGTCGGGTTGGGCTTGGCCGCCTGCACGCAGCCATAGGACGCGCACGACCCCCAGGAGATGATGGCCTTGCAGTGCTCGGTCGCGTAACGCAGCTGTTCGACGAAGGGCTTGCCGCCGACGATGCAGTACATCCCGTCTTCATTGAGCGGCGGATTGCCCTCGACCGCCACGATGTAGTTGCCCTTGTACTTCTCGACGATCTCCTCAATGATGGCCTCGGCCTGGTGCCCGGACGCAGCCATGATGGTATCGTCATAGTCCAGCGAGACCATGGACAGGATCACGTCCTTGGCCAAGGGGTGGGCCGAGCGGATGAACGACTCGGAACAGCAGGTACACTCCAGGCCATGCAGCCACAGAATGGGGATGCGCGGCTTGTTCTCCATCGCATGGGCGATCTTGCCGGCGAACTCCGGCCCCAACCCCAGTGCTGCGGCGGTAAGACTGCAGAACTTGAGGAAACTGCGCCGGGATATCCCTTGCCGCCGCATCACTTCATAAAAGGTCTCGGTCATCGCTTGGACTCCTCCGGATTCTCGATTCGGTGCCCTCATTTGGGTCGCCGAACCCCTTCACGATCCGTGCCAACATTGAAAATTCAAATACAAACAAGTATTTGCGAACCACCCCCAGGAATATCAGGCGACAAATTCGCCAAGCCGCCTGCCCGCCACCGGCCTGCGGTGGAAAGCGCCCTTCCAACAACGACCACCCGAGCCAAATCCGGAACATAACTTTCCACTAGAGGCAATATGACGGAACCATTGTTGCCACCCAGTGGGTCAAAATGACCAACAGCCGTGGCCAAAACGACACAATAGCTGTCGCCTGCGCGCTTTCGCCCCGATTGGCCCGCCTCTTGCTTCCACTCTGTCACACCCGCCGTAAAGCAAGCGACCACCGACATGAACGAACCGACAGACAAGCAGGTATTGATCCTTGGCATCGGCAATATCCTCTGGGCCGACGAGGGTTTTGGCGTACGCGCGGTCGAGATGCTCAACCAGCGCTACACCTTCGCTGACAACGTCACCTTGATGGATGGCGGCACCCAGGGCATCTACCTGGTCCAACACGTGCAGGCCGCCGATTACCTGGTGGTGTTCGACGCCATCGACTACGGTCTACCCCCGGGCACCCTGAAATGCATCGAGGATGAAGCCGTACCGCAATTCATGGGCGCCAAGAAGATGAGCCTGCACCAGACCGGTTTCCAGGAAGTGCTGGCGATGGCGCAACTGCTCGGGGACTATCCCGAGCGCCTGTTGCTGGTTGGCGTGCAGCCCGAAGAGCTTGAAGACTACGGTGGCAGCCTGCGCCCTGTGGTTCGTGCGCAGATCGAACCGGCCATTGAAGCCGCACTGGACTGGCTGGACGCGCTCGGCATCGTCGCCCGCCCGCGCGCCACCCCACTGCCTGAGGATGCGCGCCTGACCCCACCGCAGATCGATCTCGAGCCCTACGAGCGCGACCGCCCGCCGGAAGAGGCCGCGCCACGTCTCGGCGATGTGCGCATCCTCGCGCGCGACGACGTGCGTTTCGATCCCAAACCCGTCGAGTTCGACGGCCCGCGCCTGAGCGTGTGTGTAGATCACCGGAGAGACGACTGATGTGTATCGGTATCCCCATGCAGATCCTGCACAGCGAGGGCCTGCAGGCGACCTGCGTCCACCAGGGCGAGGAACGCCAGATCGATCTCACCCTGGTCGGCGAACAGCCGCCAGGCACCTGGGTGATGACCTTTCTCGACGCCGCGCGCGAGGTCATCGACGAAACCACCGCGCGCCAGAACTTGGCCGCCATCGAGGCGGTCGAACAGGTGATGCGTGGCCAGTCCGCCGACATCGACGCGCTGTTCGCCGACCTGATCGACCGCGAACCCGAGCTGCCGCCGCATCTGGCCGCGCAAGTGCAACGACAGACCACCGAGGAGAACTCATGAACCCGGCCACCGCCCACGCCGAATCCGCCACACCACCGCTGATCCAGCGCCTGATCGACGACTACGGTTACCCGGTGCTCGGCGCCGTCGACATCGACGCCCTGCCCGCAGACGACCGAGTGAACGTGCTGTTTTTCACCGAAGATGCCAAAAAATACCCCGAGACCCTGGATGTCGCGGTGGTATTGCCCGAACTGGTCGCCCACTATGGCGAGCGCCTGCATCCGACCATCGTGGCCCGCGCCGACGAGAAGACCCTGCAGGAACGCTACGGTTTCACCCAATGGCCGACCCTGGTTTTCCTGCGCGGCCGTGACTACCTGGGCGCGATCAGCCGCATCCAGGACTGGCACGTCTACCTGGAACGCATCAACGAACTGCTCACCGCCGAGCCGACCCGCCCGCCGGGGGTGGGCGTGCCGGTGGTCGGCGCCTGACGAACGCTCGGAGGAGGAACCCAATGAAACCCATCGACATCCCCGTGGTCGGCATCGGCCCCGGCAGCCAACCCGACGACGGCGACCAGTTCGAATTCATGGACATGCCGCGCGGCATGTTCCGGCATGATCTGGTCAGCCTGCCCGAGCCCGAAGACATCGCCGACCTGCCGGCAGCGCGCCGCCTGCTGCTCGACCTGAAGGCGGCGATCGGCCGCTACCGCTGTGGCGACCCGGCAATCCGCCTCGACATGAACGCCCTGGGGGCACGCGAGCGCGACCTGCTTGCCCAGATTCTCGGCGAGGGCGAGGTCAGCATCACCGTCGAGCAGGACGGGCAGGACGGGCAGCGCATCCAGATCCAGGAGTCGGTGCTCACCGGCGTGTGGCGGGTGCAGACCCTCGACGCCAACGACCGCCTGCTCGACGACGCCCTGGAGATCGCCGACATCCCTGCGGCAGTGCGCAGCGCCCGCATGGCAGACGACCGCCACATCGACACTTCGCTCGACGGCCTGCCCGAGGGCGTACAGAACGCGCCTGCCCTGCTGGTGGAGATCAGCGACCAGCTCGCCTCGCACCAGCCCGGCGCCCCGGCGCATGTCATCAACCTCACCCTGCTGCCGCTCACCAATGAGGACCTGATCCTGCTCGGCGAACGCCTGGGCGTGGGACCGGTGACCATCCTCTCGCGCGGCTACGGCAACTGCCGCATCGGCAGCACCGCCTTCCCCGGCCTGTGGTGGATCAAGTACTACAACTCGCAGGACGCGCTGATCCTCAACACCATCGAGATCGTGGACATCCCCTCAGTAGCGCTGGCCGCTCCCGAAGACATCGAGGCCTCGGCCGAGCGCGTGAACGAGATCGCGGAGCTCTACGCATGAAAACCTTCGAAGGATCCTACATGGGCGACGATACGCGCATCCCCGACGATGCGCGCATGGAGTGCAAGGTCTGCTGGTACGTCTACGACCCCGCCGAGGGGGACGACTACTGGCAGATCCCGCCCGGCACCCCCTTCAGTCAGCTCCCCGATCACTGGCGCTGCCCGCAATGCGAGGGCGCCCGTGAGCAATTCATGGTGATCCTGGAGGACCGATGAGCGGCATGGCCGACACCCTGGCGGGCGGACTGGAGCGGGTGTTCACGCAGATCCAGGCACAACGCATGGACGGCGTGCCGGTGATCAACCCGCGGCTGCGCGTGCAGGCCGTCGGCTTCCACCCGCGCGACGGTGCCTTTCTCGGCGTGCTCATCACCCCCTGGTTCATGAACCTGGTGCTGCTGCCCGAAGAGGGCGACGGCTGGCAGGATCTGCCGGTGGGCAGCACCGTGCGCCACCGCTTTCCGGCTGGCGAATACGACTTCATCGTCGGCCACGAGGAAGGGCTGGGGCGCTACCAGAGCTGCTCGCTGTTCTCGCCCATGTTCGAGTTCGCCGACATGGAGGCCGCGGTGGACACCGCCGAGGCCGCACTCGAGGCCCTGCTCGCCCCCGCCGAGGAGGCCCCCGAAGCGGCCACACCCACACCGGTCGAGGCCGTGGTCGAACGCCGCCTGGAGCGCCCGGTGAGCCGCCGTGACATGCTGCGCGGCCTGTTCGGAGGCGGAGAGTGAGCATGGCGCTGCATGACCAACGCCTGCACTGCCAACTGCACTGGGACAGCCGCCGCGTCACCGGCGTGACCCTCCGCTCCGGGCGCCTGCTGGAAGTTTCCCGCCTGTTCACGGGGCGCACACCGGAAGAGGTACTGAGCCTGCTGCCGCGGCTCTACACCCTCTGTGGCCAGGCGCACGCTGCGGCAGCCCGACTCGCGCTGTTCCCCGACAGCTCCCCGGCGACCGAGACACGGCGCCGCGTGCAGATCGAGAACCTGCGCGAGCACCTGCTGTACCTGTTCGTGCACTGGCCCGAGGCTGGGGAACAGCCCCCGGCGACCGGCGAGCTGGCCCCGGCTCTCGGCCTGGCCAGCCGCCAGCTCGCCGCACCACACGAAACCGACACCTGGCGCGAGCTGGTCACCTGGATCGAGACAAACGTGCTCGGCATGCCGGCCAGCGACTTTCTGGCGCTCGATGACGCCGGACTGCGCTCCTGGGCACAGCAAGGAAGCACCCTGCCCGCCCGCCTGCTGCGCGACACCCAGGCGCTGCCCGCCGTCCCCGAGCCCACACTCCGGCCGTTGCGCCGCGACGACCTGGGGGCGGTGGCGCGGGCGCTCACAGCCACCGATGCCGCGCGCTTTGTCGCCTGCCCCGCGCTGGACGACGGCTGCCGCTACACCGGCCCTGCCGCCGGGGAGCCACCCGCCGCTCCCGAGGCCGCGCTGCCGCCGCTGGGACGGCATCTGGCCGCCCGCCTGCGCACGCTGGCGCGGCTGTGTCGCAGCCTGGCCTCCCCCGAAGGCGCGGACGACAGCCTGTTCCGCACCGCAGGACTGGCCTGCGCCGAGACCTCACGCGGCCTGCTGGTACATCGCGCAAAGGTGACAGACGGCCGGGTGAGCGACTACCGCATCCTCGCGCCGACCGAGTGGAATTTCCATCCGCGCGGCCTGGCCGCGCGTTGGCTGGCACGCATCGAGACCGACGACCGCACGACCCTATACCGGCTGGCATCCCATATCGTGCGCGCCATCGATCCCTGCGTGGCTTTCGACATCGGCATCGACGAACCCGACCAGCTGCCGGAGGCCGCCCATGCATGAAATGTCACTGTGCGAGGGCATCGTGCAGGTCCTCGAAGACCAGGCCGAGGCCCAGCACTACACCCGGGTCAAGCAGGTCTGGCTGGAGATCGGTGCACTGGCCGGCGTCGAGATCGAGGCCATGCGCTTCAGCTTCGACGTGGTCACCCGCGGCACCCTGGCCGAACACGCGCAATTGCACATCATCGAAACACCGGGACAGGGTTGGTGCCTGCCCTGTGCCAAGACCATCAGCATCTCCCAACGCCACGATCCCTGTCCGGACTGCGGCAGCTACCAGATCCAGGTCACTGGCGGCGACGAGATGCGCATCAAAGAACTGGAGGTGGAATAACCATGTGTACCGTCTGCGGCTGCGGCGATGGCGAAACCCGGATCGAGGGCGAAGAGCATCGCCACGACGAAGGTCACGACCACGCCCATCATCATCCCCATGCCCACGACCACACTCACGATCACGGGCATGATCACCATCACGGGCACGACCACCATCACTACGGGCAGGGGCCGGCGCGCGCGCACGCGCCCGGGCTCAGCCAGGCGCGCATGGTGCAGATCGAGCAGGACATCCTGTCCAAGAACGACCGCTACGCTGCGGCCAACCGCGGCTGGCTGGCTGCGCGCGGGGTGCTGGCGCTCAACCTGGTCTCCAGTCCCGGTGCGGGCAAGACCAGTCTGCTCACCCGCACCCTCGAGGATCTGCGCGAAGAGATCCCCATGAGCGTGATCGAGGGCGACCAGGAGACCGCCAACGATGCCGAGCGCATCCGCGCCACCGGCGCGCGCGCCATCCAGATCAACACCGGCAAGGGCTGCCACCTGGATGCCCACCAGGTGGGACATGCGCTCGAGCATCTCGACCCCGAGGCCGGCTCGGTGCTGTTCATCGAGAACGTCGGCAACCTGGTCTGCCCCGCCGCCTTCGACCTGGGCGAGGCGCACAAGGTCGCCATCCTCTCGGTCACCGAGGGCGAGGACAAGCCGATCAAGTACCCCGACATGTTCGCCGCCGCCGGGCTGCTGCTGCTCAACAAGATCGACCTGCTCCCGCATCTCGACTTCGACGTGGCGCGCTGCATCGAGTACGCACGGCGCATCAACCCCGGCATCCAGGTCCTCCAGGTCTCGGCACGCAGCGGCGAAGGCCTGGACGACTGGTACCGCTGGCTGCGCCTGCAACGTGAAGCGCGGCAGATCGGCCACGCACCGACAGGAAGCTCGGCCTGAGATGGAAACCCTGCCCACCATCCTGGTGATCGACGACGAACCGCGCTCGGTCGAGGCCCTCGAGCGCATCCTCGAAGATGAGTTCGACGTCTTCACCGCCACCACGGTGAGCGAGGCTCGGCAGATCCTCGAGCGCGAATGGGTGCAGGTGGTGCTGTGCGACCAGCGCATGCCGGAGATGAGCGGCGTGGAATTCCTCGCCCAGGTGCGCGAGGAATGGCCCGAGGTGATCCGCATGATCATCTCCGGCTACGCCGACAGCGGCGACATCATCGACTCGATCAACGAGAGCGGCATCTACCAGTACATCAGCAAGCCCTGGCACCCCGAGGATCTGCTGCTCAAGCTGCGCAACGCGGTAGACATGTTCAACCTGCAACGCCAGAACGAGCAACTGGCCATCGAGCTGCGGGTCAAGCCCAGCACCCTGGCGCGCGCCATCGAAGACAAGCGACGCGTACTGCAATCCCGCTTCGCCGACGTGCAGGGCATCGTGCGCAGCGCCGACAGCTGCCTCAACGCGGTATGCGAGAAGATCCGCACCGTCGCCCCCTATGACGTCAACGTACTGATCACCGGCGAGTCGGGCACCGGCAAGGAATTGTGCGCACGTGCCTTGCACTACAATAGCCTGCGTCGCGACCATCCCTTCGTGGTGGAGAACTGCGGCGCCATCCCCGACGACCTGCTCGAGTCCGAGTTGTTCGGCCACAAGCGCGGCGCCTTCACCGGCGCGGTGGAAGACCGGGTCGGCCTGCTCGAGCGCGCCAACGGCGGCACCATCTTCCTCGACGAGATCGGCGAGATCAGCCCGGCCTTTCAGGTCAAGTTGCTGCGCGTGTTGCAGGAAGGGGAGATCCGTCCGGTCGGCAGCAACACCCGGCGCAAGATCGACGTGCGCGTGATCGCCGCGACCAACCGCGACCTCGAGGAAGAAGTCCGCGCCGGTCGCTTCCGCCAGGACCTCTACTACCGCATCGCCACCTTCACCATCGAGATGCCGCCGCTGCGCGAACACCCGCAAGACATCCCGCTGCTCGCCGATCACATCCTCGCCGAGGCCATGGAGCAGCTCGGCAAGCAGGTCAAGGGTTTCACCGACGAGGCCCTGACCTGCCTCCAGGCCTACCACTGGCCAGGCAATGTGCGCGAACTGCAGAACGAGATCAAGCGCATGCTGGTGCTGGGACGCGACGACTGGCTGGGCGCCGAACTCATCTCGCCGCACGTACTGCGCGCCACCCCCGAGGAGGCCGCCTCCGACATGGCACTGCTCACCAGTATGCAGGGCACACTCAAGGAACGCATCGAGTGCCTGGAAGCCATGATCCTCAAGGAAACCCTGATCCGCCACCGTTGGAACAAGACCCGCGCCGCCCAGGAGCTGGGACTGTCTCGGGTAGGCCTGCGCAGCAAGCTCGAGCGCTACGGCCTGCAGAAGGTCGAACAGCTCGACTCCGATGCCGAACAGGCCCCAGGCAAGGAAGCAGGTGAGCCCTGATGCACCATAGCGAACCAGCCGATGACCGCAGCACCTTCACCGAGCTGGCCGACCAGGCCCTGTCCTCGGGTGGCCTGGGCGAAGAGGCCTGGGTCGAGGTCATCCGTCGCATGGACAGGATTTACGCCGACCTGGTGCACTACCAGATCGAGCTCGAACACAAGAACGAGGAACTCGAGGAGGCCCAGCACTTCATCGACTCGGTGCTCACTGCCATGTCCGACGTACTGGTGGTGGCCGACATCAACGGCCGCATCCAGCGCATCAACCAGGCCATGCTGGACATGACCGGCAAGCGCGCCGAGGAGCTGCTCGGACGGGACATCGCCATCCTGTTCACCGGCGAATCGGTGAATATGGCGCGCGAGTTTCCGCAGAAGGTACGCGATCATGCCATCACCGACTGCGAGGCCGAGATGCTCGGCGCCGATGGCGAGCCGGTACCCATCGCTATCAACTGCAGCCCACGCTACGACAGCAACGGTGTGCTCTCCGGCATGGTCATCACCGGTCGCCAGCTTGGCGAGCTGCGCCGCGCCTACCGCGAGCTGCAGGACGCTCACCAGCGCCTCAAGGATGCCCAGCGCCAACTGGTGCAATCCGAGAAAATGGCCTCGCTCGGCCGCCTGGTGGCCGGGGTCGCACACGAGCTGAACAACCCCATCAGTTTCGTTTTCGGCAACATGCACGCACTCAAGCGCTACGAAAACCGCCTGCGACGCTATCTGGATACCGTGCACCAGGGCCGCCCCGCCGCCGAGGTCGAAACCCTGCGCCGGCAGCTCAAGATCGACCGCCTGCTCAAGGACATCGGCCCGCTGATCGACGGCTCACTCGAGGGTGCCGAACGGGTCAGTACCATCGTGCAGAACCTGCGCCGCTTCGCCACGCCCAATCACCAGGGCTTCAGCTGGTTCGACCTGAGCCGACTGGTCGAGAACGCCGTCACCTGGGTGGCCAAGACCACACGCACCACGCCCGAACTGCACTTCGACATGCCCGAAGAACTACCGATACACGGCAGCGAAGGCCATGTGCACCAGATCCTGATCAACCTGGTGCAGAATGCCATCGACGCCATGGAGGAACTGGCACAACCGCGGCTCGACATCCACGTGGTCCGGCAGTCGAAGCGCGTCGAGGTGCACATTCGCGACCACGGGCCCGGCATCCCCGAAGAGCACCTGCTGCATATCTTCGATCCCTTCTTCACCACCAAAGAGGTCGGCAAGGGCACCGGGCTGGGGCTGTACATCAGCTATGGCCTGGCCACCGAGCAGTGCGGCGGCGACCTGAGCGCCCGCAACCATCCCGAAGGTGGCGCCGAGTTCGTGCTCTCGCTGCCGCTGGAACACGGAGGTACGAGCGCATGAGCGAGCGCCTCACCCTGCTCTGGCTCCAGTCCGGCGGTTGCGGCGGTTGCAGCATGTCGCTGCTCAATGCCGAGCAACCCGATCTCTACAGTGCGCTCGAACTTTCAGGCATCGACCTGCTCTGGCACCCCTCCTTGAGCGAGGCCAGTGCCGAAGAGTTTCTCGACCTGCTCGCACGCATATCGCGCGGCGAACAACGCCTCGACATCCTCTGCCTCGAAGGCTCGGTGATGCAGGGTCCGGACGGCACCGGCCGCTTCCACCTGCTCGCCGGCACCGACCGCCCCATGCGCGACTGGCTGCGTGAACTCGCCGAGCAGGCGCGCCACGTGGTCGCCGTCGGCAGTTGCGCAGCCTTCGGCGGCATCACCGCCGCCGGAGACAACCCCGGCGAGGCCTGTGGCCTGCAATACACGGGCGAACAGCCCGGCGGCCTGCTGGGCAAGGACTGGCAGGCGCCCGGCGGCCTGCCGGTGGTCAACATCGCCGGCTGCCCCACCCATCCCGGCTGGGTGCTCGACAGCCTGGCGCAGTTGGCGCTGGGCGAACTGGACGAAGGCGCACTCGACGAGTACCACCGACCACGCAGCTACACCGATCACCTGGTACACCACGGCTGTCCGCGCAACGAGTACTATGAGTTCAAGGCCAGCGCCGAGAAGCCCGGCGAACAAGGCTGCATGATGGAACACATGGGCTGCCTGGGGACCCAGGCACGTGCCGATTGCAACATCCGTCCCTGGAACGGCAACGGCTCCTGCCTCAAAGGCGGGTATGCCTGCATCAACTGCACTGCACCGGCCTTCGAGACCCCGGATCACCCCTTCCAGGAGACACCCAAGCTGGCGGGCATTCCCATCGGCCTGCCCAGCGACATGCCCAAGGCCTGGTTCGTGGCCCTGGCCTCGCTGGCCAAGGCCGCCACCCCCGAACGCCTGCGCCGCAACGCGGTGGCCGAGCACATCGAGGTGCCGCCTGCCGGCGGCCGGGGGGGGCGGCCATGAGCCGGCGACTGTACGGTCCCTTCAACCGTGTCGAGGGCGATCTCGAGGTGCAGGTCGAGATCGAAGACGGCCGCATCAGTGCGGCCTGGGTCAACTCGCCCCTGTTCCGCGGCTTCGAACAGATCCTGCACGGCCGCGATCCACGCGACGCCCTGGTCTACACCCCACGCATCTGCGGCATCTGCTCGGTCTCGCAGTCGGTGGCCGCGGCCGCCGCGTTGCGCGAGGCCATAGGACTGGAGGTTCCCGACAACGGCCGCCTGGCGACCAACCTGGTGCTCGCCTGCGAGAACCTGGCCGATCACCTGACCCATTTCTACCTGTTCTTCATGCCCGATTTCGCGCGCGAGGCCTACGCCGATCATCCCTGGCACGCGGCCATTGCGGAACGCTTTCGCGCGCAGACCGGCAGCTGCGCGCGCGAGGTGCTGCCTGCGCGCGCTGCCTTCCTGCACCTGACCGGCATCCTCGCCGGCAAGTGGCCGCACAGCCTGAGCCTCCAGCCCGGCGGCTCGACCCGCCCGATCGAGGCCCAGGAGCGCATCCGCCTGCGCCAGATCGTCGGCCAGTTCCGGCAGTTTCTCGAGACCACGCTGTTCGGCGACGCACTCGAAGCCGTCGCTGCGCTGGATTCCCCCGAGGCGCTGGACGACTGGGCCGAGCGCCACGCCGACAGCGACTTCGGGCGCTTCCTGCAGGTGGCCGGCGCGCTGGATCTCGCCGCCATCGGCCGCGGCCCCGACCGTTTCCTGAGTTTCGGCGCCTACGCGCAGGCCGATGGCCACCTGTTCGCGCGCGGCACCTGGGCAGATGGCGAACGCGGCGTGCTCGATCCCGCGGCCATCCGCGAGGACGTGAGCTACAGCTGGATGCGCTCGCAGAACGGCCCGAGCCATCCACGCGAGGGCGCCACCCTCCCGGCCGCCGACAAGCCCGGAGCCTACAGTTGGTGCAAGGCACCGCGTTTGGATGGCCAGGTGATGGAGACCGGCGCGCTCGCCCGCCAGCTGATCGACGACCACCCGCTGATCCGCGCCCTGGTCGCGCAGAGCGGTGGCAATGTGCGCAACCGCGTGGCCGCGCGCCTGCTGGAGCTGGCGCGCCTGGTGCCGGTGATGGAAGACTGGGTGCTGGCACTGCGCCCGCGCGAGCCCTTCTGCCTCGACGCCCCGGTGCCCGACGAGGCCGAGGGTGCCGGGCTGGTGGAGGCCGCGCGCGGCAGCCTGGGCCACTGGTTGCGCGTGCGCAACGGGCGCATCCTCAACTACCAGATCATCGCTCCGACCACCTGGAATTTCTCGCCGCGCGACGCCGAAGGCACTCCCGGCGCGCTGGAGCAGGCGCTCGTCGGGCTGGCCGTCGGGCCAGATGGACATGACGCCGTGGCCATCCAGCATGTGGTGCGCTCGTTCGACCCCTGTATGGTCTGCACGGTGCACTGAGATGAACGCCCTGCGCCACCCCGCCACCGACCGACCGGCCATCTGGCGCATCCGCGTGCGCGGCATTGTGCAGGGCGTGGGCTTCCGCCCGGCGGTGTGGCGGCTGGCGCGCACCCTGGGCCTGTCCGGCGAGGTCCGCAACGACGGCGATGGCGTGGCGATCCGCTTGCACGGCCTGCCCGCCGAGATCGACGACTTCATCACCCGGCTGCGCCGCGATCCGCCCCCGCTGGCACGCATCGACACTATCGAGATCGAAGGCACCGAGCCGGGCAAACTGCCATCCGGCTTTCATATCGTGCCCAGCGAGGGCGGCACCATCCGCACCCTGGTCTCGCCCGACGTGGCCACCTGCCCCGACTGCTTGGCCGAGGTGCTCTCCGCTACCGACCGCCGCGCCGGCCACCCCTTCGCCAACTGCACCCACTGCGGGCCACGCCTGTCCATCCTGCGCGAGCTGCCCTATGACCGCGCACACACCAGCATGGCCGAGTTCCCGATGTGTCCGCAGTGCGCCGCCGAATACGCCGACCCGGCCGACCGACGCTTCCATGCCCAGCCCATTGCCTGCCCTGACTGCGGCCCGCGCCTGTGGCTGAGCGACTGCACCGGGCAGGCACAATCCTGCGACGATCCGATCGCCGAGGCGGCACGTCGGCTGCGCGAGGGACAGATCCTTGCAATCAAGGGCGTCGGCGGCTTTCACCTGGTCGCCGACGCCACCCGCGGTGACACCCTGGAGACACTGCGCCAACGCAAGCGGCGGCCGCGCAAGCCGCTGGCGCTGATGGCGCGCGACCTCGAGGTGATCGCGCGCTACCGCACCCTCTCGACCGCCGAACAGCGCGCGCTGGAAGACCGCGCTGCGCCCATCGTGGTGCTCGAACACCCCGGCCCCGAGCAGCTGCCCGAGGCCATCGCCCCAGGTAGCGGCGCACTGGGTTTCATGCTGCCCCATTCGCCGCTGCATCACCTGCTGGCGCGGTATTTCGACACCCCACTGGTCTTCACCTCGGGTAACGCCTCGGGCCGGCCCCAGTGCACCGACAACGACGAAGCACTCGCCAGGCTGGGCGAGATCGCCGACGCCTTCCTGCTGCATGACCGTGCCATCGTCAACCGCGTGGACGACTCGGTGCTGCGCCTGATCGATGGCGCCCCCGCCCCCCTGCGCCGTGCGCGCGGCTTCGCGCCCACCCCTCTGCCCCTGCCGCCGGGGCTGGAGGACGCCCCGCCGCTGCTCGCTCTCGGCGGTGAACTGAAGAACACCTTCTGCCTGCTGCGCGAGGGGCAGGCTATCCTTTCGCAGCACATCGGAGACCTGGAGCAGGCCGACACCTGGCGCGACTGGCAGGAGCAGATCGAACGCTTCGCCACGCTGTTCGCACACCGTCCCGAGGCGATCGCCATCGACGGCCATCCCGGCTACCGCAGCAGTGCCTGGGGCCGCGAACAGGCCGCACGCGAAGGCCTGCCGCTGATCACCGTGCAACACCATCACGCCCACCTGGCCGCCTGCCTGGCCGAGCACGGCGTGCCGGCGGATGACGGCCCCTCGCTGGGCATCGTGCTCGACGGTATCGGTCACGGCGAGGACGGCAGCGGCTGGGGTGGTGAACTGCTGGTTGGCGACTACCGGGGCTTCCGGCGGATCGCGCGGCTGCGTCCAGCCGCCCTGCCTGGCGGCGCACAGGCCATGCGCGAACCCTGGCGCAACTTGGCCGCGCGTCTGCTGTCTGAAGCCCCAGCGCTGGTCGAACGCGCCGAGGTGCTGGCCGGCCGCCCGCTCGAGACCCTGCGGCGCATGATCGAACGCGGCGTCAACAGTCCACCGGCCAGCTCTGCCGGACGCCTGTTCGACGCCGTGGCCGCACTGCTCGGACTGGCCCCGGCACACCAGTCCTTCGAGGGCGAAGCGGCCATGGCGCTGGAACAGGCCGCGCACACCGCCGAACGCGGCCACCCGTGCCGCCTGGAAGCGCGCGAGCGCGACGGTCTGCTCGAGCTGGACCCCGCGCCGCTGTGGCCGGCACTGATCGAGGGTATCGAGCAAGGCGTGCCGGCCGGTCCGCTGGCGCGTGGCTTTCACGAGGCGCTGGCCGAAGCCTTCGCCCGGGCCGCCATCGCCGCGGCGCAGAAACGGCGGATCGCGCGCGTGGCGCTCAGCGGCGGTGTGTTGCAGAACCGGCTGCTGGCCGAGGAGCTCTGCGAGCGCCTGCGCGCGGTAGAGCTGCAAGTACTCATTCACCGGCAGGTACCTGCCAACGATGGGGGACTGGCGCTCGGCCAGGCCTGCATTGCGGCGGCGCGCCTGCGCGAGCAACGGAGGTAGGAATCATGTGTCTGGGCATTCCGGGACAGATCGTGGAGATCGTCGATCACGAAAACCTGATGGCGCGGGTGGACGTGGCCGGCGTACGCCGCGAAATCAACATCGCCTGCATCATCGACGACGCGCACCCGCCCGAGGCCTGCGTCGGTGACTGGGTACTGGTGCATGTCGGCTTCGCCATGAGCCGCATCGACGAGGCCGAGGCGCGCAAGACGCTCGCGCTGCTCGACCAGCTCGGTGAGGTGGAAGCCGAACTTGCGACCATGCGCGCCAGTGAGGCGCCAGCATGAACCCTACCCTCGACGCCCTCTACCCCTTTCTCGCCGGCGGCACCAAGGAGCCGCAGGCCGAGCAGGGAGCGCTGTGCGAGTCGGTGCGCCGCAAGGCCATGCACAGCATGGAGGTCCAGCAGGATTTCTTCGCGCGCAACACCGAGGCGCTGATCGCCTGTGCCCGCGACCTGGCCGCCAGCTACCGCGCAGGCGGGCGCCTGTTTACCATGGGCAACGGCGGCTCGAGCTGCGATGCGGCCCACCTGGCGGTGGAGTTCCAGCACCCGGTGACCACCGGGCGGCCCGCGCTGCCAGCGATGAACCTGATCATGGACGCCGCCATGTGCTCGGCGGTGGCCAATGACGTGGGCGTCGAGCATGTCTTCGTGCGCCAGCTCGAGGCCCATGCCCGCGCCGGCGACACTCTGGCCGGCTTCTCCACCAGCGGCAATTCCGCCAACCTGATGCGCGCCTTCGCCCGCGCCCGCGAGCTGGGCCTGTTGACTATCGGCTTCGCCGGGGGCGACGGCGGCGAGATGCGCGCCTCGGGCCTGTTGGACCACTGCCTGGTGGTCGAGACCGACTCCATCCACCGTGTGCAGGAAGTGCACGTGGCCTGTTACCACATCCTCTGGGATCTGACACACACACTGCTCGCCGACAGCCGCGGGCATGCGGGAGGGAAGACATCATGAAATTCGTCGACGAGTTCCGCGACCCGGACAAGGCACGCGCCCTGATCCGCGAAATCGAGACCCTGCTGCCGCAAATTCCGCGCGCAGACGAGCGACCGTTGCAGATCATGGAATTCTGCGGCGGGCACACCCACACCATCTTCCGCTATGGCCTGGAGCAGATGCTGCCTGGGGCCATCGAGCTGGTGCACGGCCCCGGCTGCCCGGTGTGCGTGCTGCCGATGGGCCGGGTGGACGACTGCGTGGCGCTGGCCGAGCGCCCCGAGGTGATCTTCACCACCTTCGGCGATGCCATGCGCGTACCCGGCTCGAAGAAGAGCCTGTTGCAGGCCAAGGCCGAGGGCGCAGACGTGCGCATGGTCTATTCGCCGCTGGACGCGCTGGCGCTGGCGCGCGCCAACCCCGATCGCGAGGTGATCTTCTTCGCACTCGGCTTCGAAACCACCATGCCCAGCACCGCGCTCACCGTGCTGGCGGCCGAGCGCGAGGGCATCGACAACTTCTCGCTGTTCTGCAACCACATCACCACGGTGCCGACCATCAAGGCCATCCTCGACTCGCCGGACATGCAGATCGACGCCTTCCTCGCACCGGGACACGTGAGCATGGTGGTCGGCGAAGCGCCCTTCCGCTTCGTCGCCGAAGACTACGGCAAGCCCATCGTCGTTACCGGCTTCGAGCCACTCGACATCCTGCAGTCGCTGTGGATGGTGATCCGCCAGCTCGCCGAAGGCCGCTGTGAGGTGGAGAACCAGTACCGGCGCATCGTGCCGCCCGAAGGCAACAGCGCCGGCCTGGAGGCGGTGGCCAAGGTCTTCGAGCTGCGCGAGTTCTTCGAATGGCGCGGCCTCGGCTCGATCGACCACTCGGGTGTGCGCATGCGCGAGGAATACGCGCACTTCGACGCCGAACGCAAGTTCCCGGTGCCCAGCCTGAAGATCGCCGACCCGCGCTCCTGCCAGTGCGGTGAGGTGCTCAAGGGCGTGATCCGCCCCTGGGAATGCAAGGTCTACGGCCGCCAGTGCACCCCGCAGACACCGATGGGCGCACTCATGGTCTCGTCCGAGGGCGCTTGCGCCGCCTACTACCAGTACGGCCGCCTGGCCGTCGAGGCACAACGAGGAAAGACAGGATGAACGGTACCATCACCCTGGCGCACGGTGCCGGCGGGCGTGCGATGCGCGAGCTGATCGACACGCTGTTCGTCGGCGGCTATGGCAACGACCTGTTGGCCGCACTCGAGGACCAGGCACGACTGGAACTCGATGCCCTGGTCGCACGCGGCGACCGTCTGGCCTTCACCACCGACAGCTACGTCGTCGATCCGCTGTTCTTTCCCGGCGGCGACATCGGCAAGCTGGCGATCACCGGCACGGTCAACGACCTGGCCGTCGGCGGCGCCCGCCCGCTGTACCTCTCCTGCGGGATGATCCTCGAGGAGGGCCTGCCGCTGGACACCCTGCGCCGGGTAGTCGCCTCCATGAAGGCCACCGCCGAGGAGGCCGGGGTACAGATCGTCACCGGTGACACCAAGGTGGTGCACCGGGGCGCTGCCGACAAGCTGTTCATCAACACCGCCGGCATCGGAGTCATCCCTGCCGGGGTGGACATCCGCGCGGCGCGTGCTCGGCCGGGCGACCGTATCCTGGTCAACGGCTGGATCGGCGATCACGGCGCGGCCATCGTCGATGCCCGGGGCGAGCTGGCGCTGGACAACCCGGTGGAGACCGACTGCCAGCCGCTCGGCGGCCTGGTGGAGGCCATGCTCGCTGCCTGCCCCGACATTCACTGCCTGCGAGACGCCACCCGCGGGGGGCTCGCCGGGGTCCTCAACGAGTTCGCCACCGCCAGTGGCAGTGCGTTGCACATCGACGAGACGGCCCTGCCGATCCGCGACACGGTACGCGGGGTCTGCGAGATCCTCGGCCTGGACCCGCTGTACCTGGCCAACGAGGGCAAGCTGGTGGCCATCGTCGCGCCCGAAGACGCCGAGCCCGTGCTCGAGGCCATGCGTGCCCACCCGGCCGGGCGCGATGCCGCCATCATCGGCGAGGTAACCGAGTCACCTGCCGGCAGCGTGATCCTGCACACCGGCTTCGGTGGCGAACGCATCGTCGATCTGCTGGTTGGCGAACAACTCCCGAGAATCTGCTGAGGACTTCCCATGACCATCCTGAGCATCCTGTTGATGAGCCTGCTGATCGGCATGCGCCACGCCCTGGAGAGCGATCACCTCGCCGCCGTGGCCTCGCTGGCCACCCGTTCGCCTTCGTTGCGCCAGACCGTGCGCCTGGGCGCTACCTGGGGCCTGGGCCACACCCTCGCCCTGTTCCTCTTCGGCTCGGTGGTGCTGTGGATGGATACGGTGATGCCGGAACGCCTGGCACACTGGCTGGAGTTCGCCGTCGGCCTGATGCTGGTGGGGCTCGGCATCGACGTGCTGCGCCGCCTGTGGCGCGAGCGTGTGCACTTCCATGTGCATCGCCACAGCGACGGCACCGTGCACTTCCATGCCCATTCCCACCAGGGACAGCGCGCTCACGACACGGACGCGCACCGGCACGAGCACCCTCAGGGCTTCCCGCTGCGTGCCCTGCTGGTCGGCCTGGTGCACGGCATGGCCGGTTCGGCGGCGCTGATCCTGCTCACCCTGCAGACCCTGCACGACCCCTGGCTGGGCATGCTCTACATGCTGGTGTTCGGTATCGGCTCCATCCTCGGCATGGCCGCCGTCTCGGTGGTCATCGCCTGGCCGCTCAAGGCCACCGGCCGGCGCCTGACCTGGGCCCACAACGGCCTGCAGGCCACCATCGGCCTGTTCACCCTGGGCAGCGGGCTGTGGATCGCACTGGAGAGTGCGCCGGTGTGAGTCCTCGATGGGCACGCTGCGCTTTGCCCATCCTACAGACCCTCCCGGATTTCATATCAATTCCGAACACGTAGGATGGGCAAAGGCGCGCAGCGCCGTGCCCATCACCAAGCGGCAGGAAGCTCCGGGATGGCTGGGCAGGATGGGCAAAGGCCGCAGGCCGTGCCCATCAGGGCCGACCACGATCCTTCAGACGATACTCCGCCGAACGCGCATGCGCCTCCAGGCCCTCGCCGCGCGCCAGGGTCGACGCGGTGCGCCCCAGGGTGTCGGCACCCTCGGGCGAGACCAGGATCAGGCTGGAGCGTTTCTGGAAGTCGTAGACGCCCAGCGGCGAGCTGAAGCGCGCAGTGCGCGAGGTCGGCAGCACGTGGTTGGGACCGGCGCAGTAGTCGCCCAGTGGCTCGGAGGTGTGGCGGCCCATGAAGATGGCGCCGGCATGGCGAATCTTCTCCGCGTATTCGCGCGGGTTCTCCACCGACAGTTCCAGGTGCTCGGGCGCGATGTGGTTGGCCACCTCGGCGGCCTCGTCGAGGTCGCGCACACGGATCAGGGCACCACGGGTGCGCAGCGCCGTTTCGATGATCTCGCGGCGCTGCATGCCGGGCAGCAGGCGGTCGATGCTTTCCTCGACTCTGGCGAGAAAGTCGGCATCCGGGCACAGCAGGATGGACTGGGCATCCTCGTCATGCTCGGCCTGTGAGAACAGGTCCATGGCGATCCACTCCGGATCGGTCTTGCCATCACAGATCACCAGGATCTCGGAAGGCCCGGCGACCATGTCGATGCCGACCTGACCGAACACGGTGCGCTTGGCGGTGGCCACATAGATGTTGCCGGGGCCGACGATCTTGTCCACCGCGGGCACCGACTCGGTGCCATAGGCCAGCGCGGCCACGGCCTGGGCGCCACCGACGCGGAACACCCGGTCCACCCCGCACTCGAAGGCCGCGGCCAGCACCAGCTCGTTGAACTCGCCCCCCGGGGTGGGCACCACCATGATCAGTTCACCCACGCCGGCGACCTTGGCCGGCAGGGCGTTCATCAGCACCGAGGAGGGATAGGCCGCCTTGCCGCCGGGCACGTACAGGCCGACCCGGTCGAGCGGGGTGACCGTCTGCCCCAGCAGGGTGCCGTCGGCCTCGGTATATTCCCAGCCGGCCAGCTTCTGGTGCTCGGCATAGGCACGCACGCGGTCGGCGGCGTGCTTGAGCGCCTGCTGCTGCTCGGCGGGGATAGCGTTCCAGGCCTGTTCGAGGCGCTCCAGCGGCACCTCGAGATCGGCAGCGGTGCTCGCCTGCCAGCCATCGAAGCGGTTGGTGTAGTCGATCAGCGCCGCATCGCCGCGTGCGCGAATCTCGGCGATGACTTCCTGCACCACCTGGTTCACCCCTGCGTCCGAGACCGAGTCCCAGGCCAGCAGGGCGTCGAGGCGCTGCATGAAGTCCGCGTCGGAGGTGTCGAGTTTGTGTATCTCGGCCATTGGCTCTTGCCTCAGTTCAATTCGGTTTCACCATGAAGACCACGAAGCACACAAGACCTTCGACAGTTGCAACCCCGGTCCCCCTCGGGAAACTGAAAGTGCACCTTCTCCTCCCCATGAAATAGGGGAGGCTGGGAGGGGGCTCCCCCTCCTGACCTCCCCCGCAAGCGGGGGGAGAAACCTTGTTCGGCGTTTCCTTCGAGTCCTTTGTGCTCTTTGTGGTCGATAAAAAATCAGTCCGCCGCCTCCACCGCCTCTTGCAGGCGCTCGACCAGGGCGTGGCAGTCGGCGTGCTTCATCTTCCACGAGGCCTTGTTGACCACCAGGCGCGAGCTGATGTCGTGCATGTACTCCAGCGGCACCAGGCCGTTGGCCTTGAGGGTATTGCCGGACTCGACCAGGTCCACGATCAGATCCGCCAGGCCGACGATGGGCGCCAGTTCCATCGAGCCATAGAGCTTGATGGTCTCGACCTGCTGGCCGCGCGCACCGAAGAAGTCGCGCGCCGCGCGCACATACTTGGTGGCCACACGCAGTCGGCGCGCACGCACATCGGCGCCGGGGAAGCCGGCGACCCACATCTGGCAACGGGCGATGCCCAGATCCAGCGGCTCATACAGGCCCTCGCCGCCGTGTTCCATGAGCACGTCCTTGCCGGTGACGCCGAAGTCGGCCGCACCCCATTGCACATAGGTGGGCACATCGGTGGCGCGGATCAGTACCAGCTTCACGTTCGGATGGTTGGTATCGAGGATCAGCTTGCGGGTCTTGTCCGCGTCCTCGGCAGGCTCGATGCCGGCACGCGCCAGCAGCGGCAGGGTATCTCGGAAAATGCGTCCCTTGGACAGGGCGATAGTGACAGGGGCGTCGAAGTTCATGGTCAGCGTCCCGGCACGCGGCGGATGTCGGCACCCAGGCCGCGCAGTTTCTCTTCGATGTTCTGGTAGCCACGATCGACGTGATAGATGCGATCGACCACGGTCTCGCCCTCGGCCACCACACCGGCGAGCACGAGGCTGGCCGAAGCACGCAGGTCCGTAGCCATTACCGGCGCGCCGGTCAGGCGACCGACCCCGGTACAGATAGCGGTGTTGCCTTCGAGCTTGATGTTGGCGCCCATGCGCTGCAGCTCCAGCACGTGCATGAAGCGGTTCTCGAACACCGTCTCGGTGATGGTGCCCACACCTTCGGCCACCGCATTGAGGGCGGTGAACTGGGCTTGCATGTCGGTAGGGAAGGCCGGATAGGGGGCGGTGTGGATGTCCACCGCGCGCGGCCGTTCACCCTTCATGTCGAGCTCGATCCAGTCCTCACCGGTGGTGATCTCGGCGCCAGCCTCGCGTAGCTTGGCGAGTACCGCGTCGAGCAGGGAGGGGTCGGTATCACGGGTACGCACCCGGCCACGACTCATGGCGCCGGCCACCAGGAAGGTACCGGTCTCGATGCGGTCGGGCAGCACCTGGTATTCCACGCCATGCAGCCGATCCACGCCCTCGATTTCGATGGTCGAGCTGCCTGCCCCACGGATCTTCGCCCCCATGGCATTCAGACAGTTGGCCAGATCCACCACCTCGGGCTCGCGCGCGGCGTTTTCGATCACGGTCACGCCGTCGGCCAGGGTGGCGGCCATCATCAGATTCTCGGTGCCGGTCACGGTCACGATGTCCATCACCAGGCGCACACCCTGCAGGCGTTTGGCGCGGGCGCGGATGTAGCCGTTCTCGACACGGATCTCGGCGCCCATGGCCTCGAGTCCACGGATGTGCAGGTCCACCGGTCGCGAACCGATGGCACAGCCACCCGGCAGGGAGACATCGGCGCGACCACAGCGCGCCAGCAGGGGACCGAGCACCAACACCGAGGCACGCATGGTCTTGACCAGGTCGTAGGGCGCTACCGGGTTGACGATCTCGCTGGCATCGGCCTCGATGCGCATCTTCTCGTCCACCAGCAGACGCACCCCCATCTGCCCGAGCAACTCCATGGTGGTGGTGATGTCGTGCAGGTGCGGGATGTTGCCCACGGTAGTCGGCGTCTCCGCCAGCAGGGTGGCAGCGAGTATGGGCAGGGCGGCGTTCTTGGCCCCGGAGATGCGCACATCGCCGGAGAGGGTGCTGCCACCGTTGATGATCAGTTTATCCACGCATCGGGCCCCTGGGTCAGGTCAAACGGCGCGCGTACCGCGAAAAGGGGCAATGATAATGAAAAACCGCCGGAAAAGTCGCGCCCGCACTTCAATCCAGACCCAGCAAGTCGCGCACGCCCGAGAGCTCGGCCAGTTCACGCAGGTTGCCGGGAATCGACTCCAGACGCAACTCGCGCCCGCAGGCCTGCGCCTGTTCGCGCGCCTCCAGCAGCAACACCAGGGCGGCACTGTTCGCCTGCTCGATACCGGCGAGCGACAATACCTGCACCTCTCCCCGGCCCAGCTGGGCGCGCAACGCTGGCCACAGCCGCGGCACGGAATCGAAGTCCAGCACCCCGTTCAGTTCGAGCCGCCCTTCACCCGCGTCGCGTACCGCCGCTTCACTCATCCTGCGATCTGCTCTTTCTGCTTCTGGCCCGAGGCATCGTTCTTGGCCGAGAGGGCGGCGATCAGGTGATCGATGCCCACCTGCATGCGTTGCGCCGGGTTCTTCGCCTTGCGCGCACCCTCGCGAATCAGCTGCGCAAAGCTGCTGCGATAGTTGGTCACCAGGCTGATGTTGTCGATGACCACGTCATAGACCAGCCATTCGCCGCGTTTCTCGTTCCACTTCAGCCGGTAGTCGATGGGAATGGGCGGGCCACCGGCCGTGCGGATGCGCGTGGCGACCACGACCTTCTTCGCGTCTTCGGCATAGCGGCCTGGCAGGTATTCGATGGTCTGCCCGGAATACCCCAGCAGGGCGGTGGCATAGGTGCGCACCAGCATCTCCTCGAATTCGGCGACCAGGCGCCGCTTCTGCTGTTCACTAGCACGACGCCAGAAACGCCCCATGGCCGAGCGGGTCATGGCGGTGAAATCGAAATGCGGCACCACGGTGTCCTTCACCAGACTGTAGAGCCGGGAGGGATCGGCCTCCAGCTCGGTCTTGCGCGTGGACACCTCGGCGAGCACCTTTTCCGCGGTCCCGCGCACCACCTGTTGCGGATCGATCCGCGCCTCGGCTGCGGACACCGCCATGATCATCGCCAACAGCATCCCTGCCAGCAAACCATGCCATCGTTTCTTCATCACTCCGTTCCCGCTCCTTCCTGACTCTTGCCAAAGATGAACTGGCCGATGACTTCCTCGAGCACTAGCGCCGACTGGGTAATGCCGATCTCGCTGCCCTCCTTGAGCGTGTCCTCGCTGCCACCGGGATCGATGCCAATGTACTGCTCACCCAGCAGACCCGCCGTGAGGATCTTGGCAAAACTGTCATCCGGGATCTTGCCAAGGTACTGGTCCTGGATGCCCAGCACCACCACTGCGCGGAAATCGTCCGGGTCATAGCGGATCTCCTGCACCCGCCCGACCTCGACGCCCGCGATGGTGACCGGCGCCTTCACCTTGAGACCGCCGATGTTGTCGAAGCGTGCCGTCACGTGGAACAGTTCACCCGAGTAGGCCGTACCCAGGTTGCTGATCTTCATGGCAAGCAGAAACAGCGCCGCGAAGCCGATCGCCATGAACACCCCGACCCATATTTCGATTTGTCTCTTGCGGTTCACGTCAATTCCTCTCAGGTCAACCGAACATCAGGGCGGTAAGCACGAAATCCAGGCCCAGCACGGCGAGCGAGGAGTGCACCACGGTGCGCGTGGTGGCACGGCTCACACCCTCGGAGGTGGGCACACAATCGTAACCCTGGAAGATGGCGATCCAGGTACACACGAAGCCGAACACCAGCGACTTGATCACGCCGTTGATGATGTCGTCATTGAAATCGATACCGTCCTGCATGCCGTTCCAGAATGCTGCCTGGTCCACCCCCAGCAGGCCACCGCCCACCATCCAGCCACCGAGCACTCCCAGGCAGCTGAACAGGGCCGCTAGCATCGGCACCGCAATCAGGCCGGCGAAGAAGCGCGGCGCCAGCACCCGGTGTTCCGGATTGACCGCCATCATCTCCAGCCCCGAGAGCTGCTCGGTGGCCTTCATCAGTCCGATTTCGGCGGTCAGCGCCGAACCCGCGCGCCCGGCGAACAGCAGGGCGGTGAGCACCGGCCCCAGCTCACGCACCAGCGAGGCGGCGACCATGAAACCCAGTGCCGTCTCGCCGCCGAAACGCGACAGCACGTTGTATCCCTGCAGGGCCAGCACCATACCCACAAACAGCCCGGCCACGCCGATGATGAGCAAGGTCAGCACACCAACCGAGTACAACTGGTCGACCAACAGTCTGGGCCGACGCAGGATCTCGAGCAGGCCACGCAGCATGGCCAGCAACAGCAGGTGCGCGCGTCCCAGCCGGGTCAGCGCCTGCAGCCCCCAGGCGCCCAGGTCTCCCAACAGGTTCAGCATACTGCCCCCTGCAACAGGTCGTCTGCCAGCGGCGGCGCCGGGTAGTGAAAGGGCACTGGCCCGTCGGGCAGGCCCTGGATGAACTGCCGGGTCCATTCGCCACCACTCTCGGCCAGCTCGGCCGGGGTGCCCGACTCGATCACCCGTCCGCCGGAAATGACATATACCCTGTCCGCGATCTGCAGGGTCTCGGCCACATCGTGCGAAACCAGAATGCTGGTCAGGCGTGCAGCATCATTGAGCTGGCGGATCAACTGCACCAGCACCCCCATGGAGATGGGGTCCTGGCCGGTAAAGGGTTCGTCATACATGATCATCATGGGGTCGAGCGCGATCGCGCGCGCCAGCGCCACGCGGCGCGCCATGCCGCCCGAGAGCTCGGCAGGCATCAGGTCGCGCGCACCGCGCAGGCCTACCGCCTCGAGCTTGAGCAGCACCAGCTTGCGGATCATGGACTCGGTCAGGCGCGTATGTTCGCGCAACGGGAAGGCGACGTTGTCGAACACGCTCAGATCGGTGAGCAAGGCCCCGCTCTGGAACAGCATACCCATGCGCATGCGCAGCCGGTAGAGCTCGGCGGTAGACAGGGCATGGACGTTCTGCCCATCCACCTCGATGCTGCCCTCGTCGGGCACGAGCTGGCCGCCGATCAACTTCAGCAGGGTAGTCTTGCCGGTACCGGAAGGCCCCATGATGGCAGTGACGGCGCCGCGCGGAATATCGATGTCCAGGCCATCGAAGATCCAGCGCTCACCCCGGCGAAAGCGTAGCCCGCGGATGCGCACCAGCGGTTCTTCCCGATTGTCTGCCGGAGACTTTTCCACGGACCCCTTCCCTATCAGTCGTTGCGACGGACCCCTGAGCGACATGCCGCTAGGTTGGCGGACGTTATATCAGAAGTTCCTGAACAAATGCTGAACCCGCATTCTGTTGAACCATCCCTGCCGGGTCAAGCAATGCCGAGCAGTTCCACGAGGGTGCGCAGCTCGCCGAGCCGGGCCGGCGACACATCCTCGAGCACCAGCGCCCGGACCTGTACCGGCAGCGCCTGCAGGCGCTGACGCAGGCCGCGCAAGTCCTCGCCGGCGACGCGCCAGCGCACCAGCTGCTGCCCACCTGGGCCTCGCCACGCCTGCTCGCCGGCCGGCCGCCACACCGGCAGCCCCGCCGGGGCCGCGTTGCCAGGCGCAGCCAGTACCCCGCCGAGATGGCTTCCAAAGGCAGCCAGCCGCGCATCGGCCGGATCGGCGCTGGCCGGCCACTCCAGCCAGAAGCGGAAGAAGGCCGGGGCATCCTCGCACCAGTCGGCGATCGTCTCGGCATCCAGCGCCTGCCAATCGGTCGCGGGCAGCAACAGGCAACCCGCCTCGTTGGCATAATAAGTGAAACGCCAGTCTTCGGGCAGGTCCTCGGGAAAATAGGCCTCCACCCACTCTGGATGCGGCCAGCCCACCATGCCCAGCAACAGGCGGGCATCATCGGTATCATCGGTCTCCATGTTCATATCGCGCACCGGCAGCTTGAGATGGCCGATATCCTAACCTTCAAACGTCCCAAGGCCAGCGAACGCCACAAGGGCAAGAGTCTGTGTCGCCATGGCCATCACAAGTGGATGGTGGACAAGGAGAGCGTGTTCGACAGCAAGCAGGGACGGCTGGTGACCCGCTACCGCTGCACGCGCTGCGGCAAGATCCGCATCAAGGCCCAGTGAATCGCCGGCCTTGGACAGCCCCCCGCGCTTCAGCCAAAATGCGCCCCCGTATCATTTCGTAGAGAAACCCCATGCTGCTAGCCTCCGGCGCCATCCTTGTCGGCTTCGTCGTGCTCATCTGGGGCGCGGACCGCTTCGTTATCGGCGCGGCCGCGCTGGCGCGTAACCTGGGCGTCTCGCCACTGCTGATCGGCCTGACCGTGGTCGGCCTGGGCACCTCGGCACCGGAAATCCTGGTCTCCATCATGGCCGCCTTGCAGGGCAACCCCGAGCTGGCGGTGGGCAATGCGGTCGGTTCGAACATCGCCAACATCGGCCTGATCCTGGGAGTAAGTGCCCTGGTCGCGCCGCTCACGGTGCGGTCGCACGTGCTGTGGCGGGAGTACCCCCTGCTCGCCGGCGTCTCGCTGGCGGTCTACCTGATGCTCGCCGATGGGCAGCTGGGACAGCTCGACGGCCTGATGATGCTGGCCGGGCTGGTCGGCGCCATGGGCTGGATCGTGCACCTGGGCCGGCAACGCGCCGCGGTAGAGCCGCTGGAAGACGAATTCGCCGAGGAGATCCCCGCCGACATGGGCACCGGTGCGGCACTCGCCTGGACCACCCTCGGCCTGCTGTTGCTGATCGCCAGCTCGCGGCTGCTGGTGTGGGGGGCGGTAGAAATCGCCACCGCGCTGGGGGTGAGCGACCTGGTGATCGGCCTGACCATCGTCGCCATCGGCACCAGCCTGCCGGAACTGGCCGCCAGCGTCACCGCTACCCTCAAGGGCGAGGACGATCTGGCGGTGGGCAACGTGATCGGCTCCAACCTGTTCAACATGCTCGCGGTGCTCAGCGTCCCCGGGCTGATCGCGCCGGCGGCGGTGAGCGACTCGGTGCTCAGCCGCGACATGCCGCTGATGCTGGCACTGACCGCAGCCCTCTTCTTCATGGGCCGGGGTCGCGGCGGCAACGGCACCATCAACCGCCTGGAGGGCGGCCTGCTGCTGTCGGTTTTCCTCGCCTACCAGACCTGGCTGTATCTCTCCAGCCAGCCGACCTTCCCCGGAGCCTGAACCATGGTCAACGACAGCGAACGCATGATCGAACTCGGTCGCGAGGTGGTGGACATCGAGCGTAATGCGGTCGCCGCCCTGCGCCGCCGCATCGGAGAGGACTTCGCCCACGCCTGCCGGCTGATGATGCACTGCGAGGGCCGAGTGGTGGTCACCGGAATGGGCAAATCCGGGCACATCGGCAGCAAGATCGCGGCCACCCTTGCCAGCACCGGCACCCCCGCCTTCTTCGTGCACCCCGGCGAGGCCAGCCACGGCGACCTGGGGATGATCACCCCTGGCGACGTGGTGCTGGCGCTGTCCAATTCGGGCGAGACCGGCGAGGTGCTGACCATCCTGCCCCTGCTCAAGCGCATGGGCGTGCCGCTGATCGCGCTCACCGGCAACCCCGGCTCCACCCTGGCACGCGAAGCCGAGGTGCACCTGGACGTGGGCGTCGAGAAGGAAGCCTGCCCGCTGGACCTGGCCCCCACCGCCAGCACCACCGCCGCGCTGGTGATGGGTGACGCCCTGGCCATCGCCCTGTTGCAGGCGCGCGGCTTCACCCACGAGGACTTCGCCCTGTCGCATCCCGGTGGCAGCCTGGGCAAGCGCCTGCTGCTGCGGGTCTCCGACCTGATGCACGAGGGCGAACGCCTGCCGGTGGTGCGCGAGTCCGACCCGTTGCGCGAGGCCCTGCTGGAGATGACCGCCAAGGGGCTGGGCATGACGGCCATTCTCGACGCCAATGACAGTCTGGTCGGCGTCTTCACCGATGGCGACCTGCGACGCTGTTTCGACGCCCGCCACGACCTGCACGACGCGCGCGTGGGCGACGTCATGACCCGCGGTGGGGTGCGTATCCAGGCCGACCGACTGGCCGCCGAAGCATTGAAATTGATGCAGGACCGCCAGATCAACGCCCTGCTGGTGGTCGACGGCGAAGACCGCCTGGTCGGTGCGCTCAACATGCACGACCTGCTGCGAGCAGGCGTGGTCTGAGACAAGGGAGGAAGCGAGATGCAGGACTTACAGGCACGAGCCCGCCAGATCAAACTGGTGATCTTCGACGTGGACGGGGTGCTCACCGATGGCAGCCTGTTCCTGGGCGATGACGGCCAGGAATACAAGGCCTTCAACTCCAAGGACGGCCACGGCATGAAAATGCTGCAACAGACCGGCGTGAAGATCGCCATCATCACCGGCCGCACCTCCGAGGTGGTGCGCATTCGCATGCACAGCCTGGGGATAGAACACGTCTTCCAGGGCATCGAAAACAAGCTCGACGCCTACGAGGAACTGAAACAGCGCCTGGGCCTGGAAGACGCGCAGATCGCCTATGTCGGCGACGATGTGGTGGACCTGCCGGTAATGACCCGGGTCGGCCTGGCGGTGTGCGTGGCCGACGGTCACTCCCTGGTACGGCGACATGCGCACTGGACCACCAGCCACGCCGGCGGACGCGGCGCCGCACGCGAGGTCTGCGAGCTGCTGATGGACGCCCAGGGCAAGCTCGCCGCCGCCCTCGACGCCTACCTGGCCTGAGCCGATGCGCCACCCCCTGCTCGTGTGGACCCTGGTGGCGCTGCTCGCCGGCCTGAGCTGGTGGCTGGCCGAGCGCCCCGAGGCTCCAAGCGGGCAGACGACCCTGCACACCAACGTACGCCGCGTGGACTATTACCTGCGAGAACTGGACGTCACCACCTTGGGCAAGGACGGACGACCGGCACGCACGCTGCGTGCCGCCGAGCTGCGCCACTACAGCGACGACGATACCACCGGGCTGCGCGCCCTCCACCTCACCCTCCACTCACGCGATGCCCCGCCCTGGGAGATCCGCGCGGAGACCGGCTGGGTCTCGGCGGCAGGCGACCTCATCCTGCTCGACGGCGAGGTGCACATCCGTCGCGAAGGGGGGAAAGGCGTCCGCCCGATGCGCATCGACACCCGCAACCTGCGCATCCAGCCCAAACAGGGCTATGCGGAGACCGACGAACGGGTTAGGGTACATTCGCGGCGGGACCGACTGGATGCCACCGGCATGCAGGCCTGGTTCCACCATCCGGCACGCATCAAGTTTCTAGCCGACGTGAAGGGATACTATGCGCCACCTTGAACACCTCCTGCTCGCCCTGCTGCTGACCTGGAGCGGCCTGACCTCGGCACTGGACAGCGACCGCCGCCAGCCCGTGGATCTGGCCGCCGACAGCGTGGACATCGATGAGGGCCGCAACATTTCCATCTACAAGGGCAACGTCGAACTGCGGCAGGGCAGCATGCACCTGCGCGCCGACCGCGTCACCATCCACCACCGCCAGCGCAAGCCCGACCGCATCGTCGCCGAGGGCCAGCCAGTGCGCTTCGAGCAGGACACCGGCCGCGGCCGCATCAAGGCGCGCGCGCGCAAGGCCGAGTACGTGGTGAACAGCGAGGTCCTCTACCTCATCGGCGACGCCGTGCTGGTACAGAACGGCGACACCATGAAGAGCGACCGCATCATTTACGACCGCGTGAAGCACAAGGTGCGGGCCGGCGCCGCCGCCAAGGGCAAACAACGGGTACGCATCACCATCCAGCCCAGCCAGTAACCGTGTCTCGTCTCGCCGCCCAGGACCTGGCCAAGCGCTACCGCGGCCGCGACGTGGTCGCCGGTGCCTCGCTGCACCTCGATGCCGGCGAGGTGGTGGGCCTGCTCGGCCCCAACGGCGCCGGCAAGACCACCTGTTTTTACATGCTGGTGGGGTTGATCCCGCCGGACGCCGGCCGGGTGCTGCTCGGTGAACAGGAAGTCACCGACGCGCCCATGCACGCGCGGGCGCGCCTGGGCTTGGGCTACCTGGCACAGGAGCCCTCGGTATTTCGCGGCCTGAGCGTGGCCGAGAACGTGCTCGCCATCCTCGAGTTGCGGCGCGAACTGGGCCGTGCACAACGCCGCGAGGAATGCGACCGCCTGCTGCACGAGTTTGGACTGCGCCACCTGGCAGACAATCCGGCCGCCGGCCTGTCGGGAGGCGAGCGCCGGCGCCTGGAAATCGCCCGCGCCCTGGCCGCCGAGCCCCGCTTCCTGCTGCTCGACGAACCCTTCGCTGGCGTGGACCCGATCTCGGTGGTCGATATCCAGCGCATCATCGGCCAGCTCAGCGAGGCCGGCATCGGCATCCTCATCACCGACCACAACGTGCGCGAGACCCTGGGCATCTGCCAGCGCGCCTACATCATGAACCGTGGCACTATCCTCGCCCAGGGCGCACCCGACGAGATCCTCTCCGACCCCGAGGTGCGCTCTGTGTACCTGGGCGAACACTTCCGCCTCTGAGAATCCCCCCCTAAACCGCCGGCGCCTGCTACGCTTGGGAGTCCAGCAACGGTGGAGACAGGCCCATGGTCGCGAATATCGGTGTCGTCGGACTCGGCGTGATGGGCAGCAACATCGCGCTGAACATCGCCGATCATGGCTACCGGGTGGCGGTATACAACCACCACGTGGAACGGGTACACCACTTCGTCGCACAGACCGACCCCGACGAACAGTTCATCGGCTGCGAAAACTACGCCGAACTGTGCGCCGCACTGCACACACCGCGCCTGATCCTGATGATGGTCACCGCCGGCCCGGTGGTGGACCAGGTGATCGAACAGCTGCTGCCGCACCTGCAACCCGGCGACGTGCTCATCGACGGCGGCAATTCCTTCTACCGCGACACCGAGCGACGCCTGGCCGAGCTGGCCAGACACGATATCCGTTACGTCGGCATGGGCATCTCCGGCGGCGAAGAAGGCGCGCGTCACGGTCCAGCCATCATGCCCGGCGGTGATGCCGAGGCCTGGCCACTGATCCGCGACATCTTCCGTGCCATCGCCGCGCGCACCGAGGACGGAGAGCCCTGTTGCCGCTGGGTCGGCAGCGGCGGCGCCGGGCACTACGTGAAGATGGTGCACAACGGCATCGAATACGGCGACATGCAGCTGATTGCCGAAGCCTGGGACCTGCTGCACCGCGGCCTCGGGCTGGAAACCGAGCGCCTGGCCGCACTGTTCGCCGAGTGGAACCAGGGGCGCCTGTCCTCCTACCTGATCGAGATCACCGCCAAAATTCTGCGCGTGCGCGATCCCGACGGCACCCCGCGGGTACTGCGCATTCTCGACGCTGCCGGGCAGAAAGGCACCGGGCGCTGGACCGTGATCGAGGCCCTGAAACTGGGCGTGCCGCTCACCCTGATCGCCGAGGCAGTGTTCGCACGCGCACTCTCTGCACGCAAGGCCGAGCGCGAACGCGCCGCCACACTGTACGGGGCGGCTCCGGCAGACTTCGAGGGGGATGCCGAGGCGGCTATCACGGCCATCGGTGACGCCCTGTATGCCGCCAAGATCGTCTCCTACGCCCAGGGCTTCATGCAGCTGCGCGACGCCTCCGAGCGCCACGGCTGGAACCTGGCCTTCGCTGACATCGCCCTGCTGTGGCGGGCCGGGTGCATCATCCGCAGCCGTTTCCTGAACGATATTGCCGCCGCCTTCGCGCGCGATCCCGAGCTGCCCAACCTGCTGTTCGACGAGATCTTCGGTCGCGCGGTGCAAGAAGCCACCCCGGGGTGGCGCGAAACGATACGCCTGGGCGTGCAGCTCGGCATCCCGCTGCCCGCACTGTCCGCCGCGCTCGCCTTCTACGACGGCTGGCGCAGCGCCAACCTGCCGGCCAGCCTGTTGCAGGCCCAGCGCGACTACTTCGGTGCACACAGCTACCGGCGTCGCGACCGTGCCGGCGTCTTCCATACGCACTGGACAGCGGATGCCCGCGAGGAATGCCTCGATGAGTGAGGATTGCAGCCTGATCATCTTCGGCGCCACCGGCAACCTGGCACAGCGCAAGCTGTTCCCGGCGCTCTACCATCTGGACGCCTCGGGACTGCTGCCGGCCAGCCTGAAGATCCTGGGCAACGGGCGCAGCGAACACAGCCGCGAAAGCTGGCAGCAGGATGTGCGCCGCGCCCTCGAGGCACACACGCAGGCCCCTCTGGCCCCCGAGGCCTGGCAGCGTTTCGCAACACGACTGCACTACCTGCGCGGCGACCTCTCCGCATCCGACACCTACCGCCAGCTGGGACAGATACTGGACGGCCGCGACTGGCCGGACAACCGGGTGTTCTACGTGGCCCTGCCACCGGCGCGCTACGGCGGCATCGTCGAATCGCTGGGCGAAGCGGGCCTGCTCGACGAGAGCGGCGGGCACTGGCGCCGGGTGGTGATCGAAAAGCCCTTCGGCTCTGACCTAGAGAGCGCACGCAACCTGCAACGCAAGCTCTCGCGCTACCTGAGCGAAAAACAGACCTACCGCATCGACCACTACATGGGCAAGGCGATGGTGCAGAACATCCTGGTCTCGCGTTTCGCCAACCTGCTGTTCGAGCCCCTGTGGAACCGAACCCACATCGAGCAGGTACAGATCACCCGCACCGAGACCCTGGGCGTGGGCTCACGCGCCGGCTTCTACGAGAACACCGGGGCGCTGCGCGACATGCTGCAGAGCCACCTGATGCAACTGATGTCGCTGATCGCCATGGAGCCGCCGGTATCCATGCACAGCGACGACCTGCGCGACGAAAAAGTGAAGGTGCTGAAATCCATTCGCCCCATCCATCCCTCGGCGGTCAACGCCTGCGCCTTCCGCGCCCAGTACACCGCCGGTCGTATCGACGGCGAGACCGTGCCCGGCTACCTGGAAGAGCCGGGCGTCGACCCGCACAGCGTCACCGAGACCTATGCTGCGCTCAAGCTCTACGTGGACAACTGGCGCTGGCGCGACGTGCCCTTCTACCTGCGCACCGGCAAGCGCATGGCCGAGGCGCTGTCCACCATCGCCATCAGCTTCCGCCAGCCGCCCAAGCACTTCTTTCGCAGCGCGCACATCGAGCACCCACCACCCAACTGGCTGATCATGAGCATGTCGCCCGAGGAGTCACTGCGTATCGAGATCACGGTCAAGCAACCGGGCATGACCATGTCCACCCGGCAAATCAGCCTGGATGCCCCCTTCCGCTGCGAACACCATGCCCAGACCGGAGCCTACGAAGGCCTGCTGCTCGACGTGCTTGAGGGCGACAACTCGCTGTTCCTGCGCTACGACGAGGTGGAATGGGCCTGGCGGGTGGTCGATCCGGTGCTGCACGCCTGGGCCACCGAGCGTGAGTACATCGCCAGCTACCCCGCGGGCAGCCGGGAACCGGCCGAGGTCGGACGCATCTTCGACCGGCCGCATCACCACTGGCGCAACCGCCTGGATCCCGAATCATGACCACCTGGATAGGCTGCGAGGACGCGGACGCCCTGGCCGTCGAGGCAGCGCGCCTGATCCGTGCCGCGGCCGTCGAAGCGATCACCCACCACGGGCACTTCCGGCTGGTACTCGCCGGCGGCACCACCCCGCTGGCCGCCTATCGGCTGCTCGCCGAACAGCCCGAAGGGCTGGCCGAATGGCACCTGTACTATGGTGACGAGCGCTGCCTGCCGGCGGACGATCCGCAACGCAATGCCAGCCTGGTCGCCGCGACCGGCCTGCCGGCACACGCTGGTCGCCATCATCCCATTCCCGCCGAGGGCTGCCCCGAGGGCGCGGCAGTGCGTTACGCCGCCACCATCACCCCTGCCCTGCCCTTCGACCTGGTGTTGCTGGGCATGGGCGAGGATGGCCACACCGCCAGCCTGTTTCCCGGACACCACTGGCCAGACCAGCCGGTGATCCCGGTGAAGAACGCCTCGAAGCCGCCGCCACAACGGGTCAGTATGAGCCCCGCCAGCCTGCGGGCCTGCCGGCAGATGCTGGTACTGGTCAGCGGCGAGGGCAAGGAGGAGGCGGTGCGCGCCTGGCGCGCCGGCGAAGAGCTGCCGGTGGCACGCATCGCCAACCTGCCGCAGGCGCGAGTGCTGGTCGAGCGCCGCCTGCTGGAGGCCGCGCCATGAGCCGGCTGGCCGCCGATGTCGGGGGAACCTGGACCCGCCTGGCGCTGCTCGACGGCGGGGAGCCCCGTACCCGACGCTATCGCAATGCCGGTTTTACCGACCTTTATCAGGTCATTGAACGCTTCCTGCGCGACGAACAGGTAGCAACGACCACCATCGATCACATGGTACTGGCCCTGCCGGGCCCGAAGGGAGAGACACCGGTGCATTTGACCAACCTTGGCTGGATGGTGGAGCAGGAGCGCCTGCGCGCCTGCTGCCCACGGGCGCACATCCACCTGCTCAACGACTTCCAAGGTGCTGCGGTAGGCGCACTGCACGCCAGCGAGGGACGCTGGCTCAACCCGCACGCCGCAGCACCGGCAGACCGGGGCCCGGCGGTGGTCACCGGCCCCGGCACCGGCCTGGGCCTGGCCTGGTACGCAGACATTGCCGAGGCCGCGCTGCCCCGGGCCAGCGAAGGTGGTCATGCTGATTTTGCACCGGCCGATGCCGGGCAGCGCGCCTTGCACGCCCGGCTGGCAAAGCGCCACGGGCATGTCTCCTGGGAACGGGTGCTGTCCGGGCCGGGACTGGGCGAGCTGCACGCCTTTCTCGCCGCGACAGAAGATCCCTTATCGGCAGAACAGGTCCAGCAACACGCCGAGAGCGGCGACGCGACCAGCCGCGAGGCGATCGCGCTGTTCCTGCGCATCCTCGGCAACTGGGTCGGCAACCTGGCCCTGCTGTTCCGCCCGGCAGCCGGGGTCTGGCTGTGCGGCGGCGTGGCCCAACACCTGGCACACTGGTTCGCGGGCGATGCCTTCCTCGAGGGCTTTCTGGCCCGCGGGCGCATGCAGGCCGTGGCACGCGAGACGCCGGTACGCCTGGTCGAGCAGGCCGATGTCGGACTCGCGGGGGTCATTCACCTAGCAAGAGAGCTGACACCATGATGGATGAAAACAAGCAACAGAAGCTCTATCGCTACTATGTCGAGCCCCGCATGACCAGCGATCTCACGCGCAACACCCTGGTGCTGGTGCTCGCTGGCGGCGTGGGTTCGCGCCTGAAAAACCTCACCAAGTGGCGCGCCAAGCCGGCGGTGCCCTTCGGCGCCAAGTACCGCATCATCGACTTCCCGCTGTCGAACTGTGTCAACTCCGGCCTGCGGCGCATCGGCGTACTTACCCAGTACAAATCGCACTCGCTGATCCGCCACCTGCAACGCGCCTGGAGCTTCATGCGCTCGGAGATCGGCGAATTCGTGGAGATCATCCCCGCCCAGCAGCGCCTGCGCCAGGAGTGGTACCAGGGCACCGCGGACGCCATCTACCAGAACCTGGACATCATCTATCGGCACAACCCGGAGTACGTGCTGGTGCTCGGCGGCGACCACATCTACACCATGGACTACAGCCGCATGCTCCAGCATCACGTGAAACACCGCGCGGACCTCACCGTGGGCTGCATCGAGGTGCCGCTGAGCGAGGCCAGCGCCTTCGGCGTGATGTCGGTGGACGAGAACTTCGAGATCACCCACTTCACCGAAAAGCCGGCGCATCCCGAACCCATGCCGCACAACCCCGACATGGCACTGGCCTCGATGGGGATCTATATCTTCTCCATGGGGTTCCTCGCCGACATCCTGATCCGTGACGCCGAGGAACCGACGTCCGAACACGACTTCGGCAAGGACATCATCCCCAAGGCGATCCGCGAAGCGCGCGCCGTGGCCTACCCCTTCGTGGACGAGCAGGGGCAGCCCGCCTACTGGCGCGACGTGGGCACCTTGTACTCCTACTGGAAGGCCAACATCGAGCTATGCGATATCGAGCCGGAACTCAACCTGTACCGGCGCGACTGGCCGATCTGGACCTACCAGACACAGAGTCCGCCAGCCAAATTCGCCTTCGATGACGAGCACCGGCGCGGCATGGCGGTGGACTCGCTGGTGGCCGGCGGCTGCATCATCTCGGGCGCCCTAGTGCGGCACTCGGTGATCTCATTCAATACCACGATCGAGACCGGCAGCCTGATCAAGGACAGCGTGATCCTGCCCAAGGTGAGCATCGGGAAGGACTGCACCATCAAGCGCGCCATCATCGACAAGGGCACTCGGATCCCGGACGGCTTCGAAATCGGCGTGGACCTGGAGAAGGACCGCCAGCGCTTCCTGGTCACCGACGAGGGCATCGTGCTGGTCACTCCCGGACAGCTGGGCCAGCGCCTGCACTTCGAGCGCGAATGAGATGAGCACACCCCGCCTGCGCTTCGTACTCTGCTGGCACATGCACCAGCCCTGGTACCGCGAGACTCTCGACGGGGACTACGCCCTGCCCTGGGTGTACCTGCATGCCCTCAAGGACTACAGCGACATGGCAGCGCATCTCGAGGCCCACCCGGCGATGCGCGCGGTGGTCAACTTCACCCCTGTGCTGCTTGAACAGCTCGCACACTATGCCGAGCGGCTGCGGGCCTGGTTGAACCACGGCAGCAGCATCCCCGACCCATTGCTCGAACTGCTTGCCGGGGTGCGCCCGGTGCCCGAAGACCTTGAGCGGCGCCAGGCGCTGCTGCGCTGTTGCCTGCGCGCCCATGCCCCACGAATGATCGACCCCCACCCGGCATTCCGCGCGCTGCTTGTCCCCTTGGGCTACCCCGAGATCCCCGGGGATGATCTCCCCCTCCTGGACTACCTCGACGACCAGTATTTCATCGACCTGGTGGTGTGGTACCACCTGGCCTGGCTGGGCCATTCCCTGCGCGCACATCCCACCGTACAAGGCCTGATGCACAAGGCCCGACGTTTCGATCTCGCCGACCGGCGTGCCCTGCTGTCGCTGTTCGCCGAGGTCATCGAAGGCCTGCCCGGGCGCTACCGTGCGCTGACCGAGAGCGGACAGATCGAACTGTCGGCCACCCCCTGGAGCCACCCCATCGTGCCACTGCTGTTCGATTTCGAAAGCGCGCACTGTGCCCTGCCAGGCTGCCCGCTGCCCGCACACCCCAGCTATCCCGGGGGCGAGGCACGCGCGGAATGGCAGCTCGAGCACGGCCTGGCGGTGTTCGAGCGATTCTTCGGCCGCCGCCCACAGGGGGTCTGGCTTTCCGAGGGCAGCCTCAGCGAGCCGGCAGTGGCACTACTCACCCGCTCAGGCATCGCCTGGACTGCCTCGGGCGAAGGCGTGTGGCACAACAGCCGGCGCCTCTCGGGACTGCCCCACGACACCCCCGAGGCACGCCATGCCCTGTTCGCGCCACACCGCTTGCCCCAGGGGACGACCCGCCTGTTCTTCCGCGATGACGGCCTGTCCGACCGCATCGGCTTCGAGTACCAGCACTGGAACAGCGAGGATGCGGTGACCGATTTCCTCCACCACCTGCACAATATTCGCAACTACCTGGGCGAGCGCGCCGGCGAACGGGTGGTGAGCGTGATCCTCGACGGCGAGAACGCCTGGGAGTACTACCCCGACAATGCCTGGCACTTCCTCGGCGAGCTGTACCAGCGCCTGGCCGCCGACCCGCTGATCGAAGTCACCACCTTCGGCGAGGCCCAAAGCCAGGTGCCGGAGATGGAACTGCCGCGGCTGTGCGCCGGCAGCTGGGTGCACGGCTCCTTCTCCACCTGGATCGGCGAACCCGCCAAGAACCGTGCCTGGGACCTGCTGACAGAGGCCAAGCACGCCTACGACGAAGTGCTCGCCAGCGGTCAGCTTGATACCCATCGTCAGATCGAGGCCGGCCTGCAGCTGGCGGTCTGCGAGGGTTCGGACTGGTTCTGGTGGTTCAGCGACGACAACCCGTCCGACAGTGTGCGCTCCTTCGACCGCCTCTATCGCCAGCAACTGACGCATCTTTATGAACTGCTCGGCAAGCCGCCCCCCGAGGCACTGACCCACCCGCTCGCCCACGGCGGCGGTCAGGCGGCCAATGCCGGTACCATGCGCCGCAGCCATGAGTGAGCGCGCAGGCGAACACCAGGCCGGAATCCTGCTACATCCCACCTCACTGCCTTCCGGGCGGCTGGACGGTGACGTGGAGCGCTGGCTGGACTGCCTGTGCCGTGCGGGCGCCCGGGTCTGGCAGATGCTCCCGCTGGGCATCCCCGATGCCACCGGCTCGCCCTACCAGAGCTGTTCGGCCTTCGCCGCCGACCCAGCACTGCTGGCGCCCGACCCCACCTTGCCACTGGCCGAGCTGGCCCGCGAAGACTTCGTGGGGCGCGAGGGCGACTGGCTGATTGACTTCGCACGCTTTCGCGTGCTCAAGCAACGCCACGACCAGCGCCCCTGGCAGGACTGGCCGGCCCCGCTGCGCGACCGTGAGCCGGCGGCGCTGGCCCGCCTCGACCAGGAGGCACAGGCCGAGATCGACCGCGAGATCGACCACCAGTACCTGCTGCAACGGCGCTGGCTGGCGATCCGCGCCGAATGCACACGCCGCGGTCTGCACCTGTTTGGCGACCTGCCGCTGTACGTGGCTCTGGACAGCGCCGAAGTCTGGGCGGTGCGTGAACAATTCCTGCTCGACGAGCACGGCCAGCCACTCTATGTGGCCGGCGTACCGCCGGACTATTTTTCCGAGACCGGGCAACGCTGGGGAAACCCGCATTACGACTGGCAGGCCATGCAGGCCGACGGCTTCCTCTGGTGGAGGCAACGCCTGCGCCGCGCCCTAGACTGGTTCGACCTGGTGCGCCTGGACCATTTTCGCGGGCTGGCGGCGAGCTGGATGATCCCGGCCGAAAGCGCCACCGCCGCCGAGGGCTTCTGGCAACCGGTGCCCGGCGCCGCCCTGCTCGATGCCCTGCACGGCGAGTTCCCCGAGCTGCCGCTGGTCGCCGAAGACCTGGGCATCATCACCCCCGAGGTCAATACCTTGCGCCGGCGCTTCAAGCTGCCCGGCATGGCGGTGTTGCAGTTCGCCTTCGACGGCCACGAGGACAATCCGCACAAGCCGGCCAACATCGGGCCGGACACCGTGGTCTATACCGGCACCCACGACAACGACACGGTACACGGCTGGTTCGCGCGACAGACCCCGGAGACCCAGGAGTTCGTGTATCGCCTGCTCGGGGGGCAGACTGACGAGGACGTGGCAGACTTGCTGATCCGCGCCGCGCTGGCGAGCCGCGCCCAGCTGGCGGTGCTGCCACTGCAAGACCTGCTGCGCATGGGCAGCGAGGCGCGCATGAACACCCCCGGCACCACCGAGGGCAACTGGCGCTGGCGCGTCACCTGGGAACAGATCGATCCGGCACGCCTGGACTGGCTGCGCGAACGCCTGCACGAGACGGGACGCGACCATGAGTGTTGAAGCCCTTCTCGACCGCCTGCATCAGGGCAGCCTGCACGACCCCTTCCTGGTGCTGGGCCGGCACCGGGACGACAAGGGCGAGGTGGTCCGCGCCTTCTTGCCTCCGGCGCGCCAGGCCTGGCTGGACGAACTGGGGGAGATGAGGCGCGTCAGCGAGCATGGTCTGTTCGAATACCGCCTGGGGCCCGCCGAGGCCGCGCGCCTGCCGCCCCACTACCGCATCGCCTGGACCGAGCACGGCGACGGACGGCGGCACAGTGTGATCAGCCCCTGGAGCTTCGCCCCGCAGCTCGGTGACGGCGATCTGCACCTGTTCGGCGAAGGCCGTCATCACCACGCCTATCGTTTTCTCGGCGCGCGATGCCACCGTGTCGACGGCATCGACGGCGTCCTGTTCGCGGTCTGGGCGCCAGGGGCGCGGCGGGTCAGCGTGGTCGGCGACTTCAACGCCTGGCACGGCCTGCGCCATCCCATGCGCCTGCACGGTCCCGGGGGGGTCTGGGAGCTGTTCGTGCCCGGCCTGCGCCCGGGCGATGCCTACAAGTACGAGATCCTGGGTCCGGCCGGCCAGTTGGTGCTCAAGGCCGACCCCTACGCGCGCCGCACCGAGCTGCGCCCCGAGACCGCCAGCCGGGTACCCGACGACACGCCCTTCGCCTGGTCCGACCACGACTGGCTGAACGCGCGCGAACGCTGGGACTGGCAACACCAGCCACTGTCCATCTACGAGCTGCACCTGGGTTCCTGGCGGCGGCGTGCGGACGGTGGTTTTCTGAACTACCGTGAGATCGCCGAGCACCTGGTGTCCTATGCGCGTGACCTGGGCTTCACCCATGTGGAACTGATGCCGGTGATGGAGCACCCGCTGGACGAGTCCTGGGGCTACCAGGTCACCGGCTTCTACGCGCCCACCGCCCGCTACGGCGAGCCGGACGACCTGCGCTGGCTGATCGACCACTGCCATCGCCACGGCATCGGCGTCATCCTCGACTGGGTGCCGGGCCACTTTCCGCGCGACGAGTTTGCCCTGGCGCGCTTCCTCGGCGAACCGTTGTATGAACACCCCGACCCGCGCCGCGGTGAACACCGCGACTGGGGCACTCTGATCTTCGACTACGGGCGCAACGAGGTGCGCAACTTCCTGCTTGCCAACGCCGTGTACTGGCTGGAGGAGTTCCACGCCGACGGCCTGCGCGTGGACGCGGTCGCCTCCATGCTCTATCTCGACTATTCGCGCGAGCCCGGCGACTGGGTGCCCAACATCCACGGCGGGCGCGAGAACCTGGATGCCATCGCCTTCCTGCGCGAGACCAACGAGGTGCTGCACGGTCGCTTTCCGGGGGCCCTGAGCATCGCCGAGGAATCCACCGCCTGGCCCATGGTCTCACGCCCCACCTGGATGGGCGGCCTCGGCTTCAGCATGAAATGGAACATGGGCTGGATGAACGACACCCTGAGCTATTTCCGCGAAGATCCGCTGCACCGCAAGCATCACCACGGCCGGCTTACCTTCGGACAGCTCTACGCCTACCACGAGAACTTCGTGCTGCCGCTGTCGCACGACGAGGTCGTGCACATGAAGGGCAGTCTGCTCGGCAAGATGCCGGGAGACGACTGGCAGCAGTTCGCCAACCTGCGCCTGCTGCTGTGCTGGCAGTTCACTCACCCCGGCAAGCAGCTCCTGTTCATGGGTGGCGAGTTCGCCCAGCGCGCCGAATGGAGCGAGGCGCGCGAACTGGACTGGCACCTGCTGGAACACGACGCCCACCGCGGCACCCAGGCCTTGGTGCGCGATCTCAACCGGCTGCACGCCCAGTATCCCGCCCTGCACCGCCACGACTTCGAGTCCGAGGGCTTCACCTGGCTGGACTGCGAGGACGCCAACCATTCCGTGCTGGCCTTCACCCGGGAGGGCGACGGTCAGGTACTGGTGTGCGTGCTCAACTTCACCCCGGTTCTGCGCGAGGGTTACCGGGTGCCCCTGCCCGGCCCCGGGCAGTATCATGAGATCTTCAATTCCGACTCGGCCCACTACGGCGGCACCAACTGCGGCAACGGACCGGTGGCGGCAGAACCCCTGCCCTGGCGCGGGCAGGACTGGTCCGCGGCATTGACCCTGCCACCACTGGGCATGCTGATCCTCGAACCGGAACCCTGAGGGAGACGCACCATGCCAGCCATGACCCGCTCCGTCCGCCTCCCCCGGGTGCTGTATGCCGCCAGCGAGGCCTGGCCGCTGATCAAGACCGGCGGCCTGGGCGACGTGGCGCACGCCCTGCCCAACGCCCTGCACGCCCTGGGGGCCGACCTGCGCCTGGTATTGCCCGCCTACCGCGAGGTGCTGCGCCAGGTCGAGGACCTGCAGATCCTCGGCTGGCTGGACTTGGGTGACGGCAGCGAGGCGCGCATCGTGCACGCCCGGCACCCGGCCTTCGAGATGCCACTGTGGCTGGTGGACATCGGTGAGCTGTTCGACCGCGAGGGCAATCCCTATGTCGACCCCGACGGCCACGACTGGCCCGACAACCCGCAGCGCTTCACCCGCTTCTCACGCGCCGTGGCGCTACTCGGCGTGGATGCCCTGTCAACCGGCTGGCGGCCCGACATCGTGCATGCCAACGACTGGCAGACCGGCCCCGTGGCCGCCCTGCTGCACGACATGCCGCAGTCGCCACGCACTCTCTACACCATCCACAACCTCGCCTACGATGGCCAGTTCGACCATGCCACCTTCGAGGCCCTGCGCCTGCCTGCCGGGTGGTGGTCCATCGACGGTGCAGAGTTCCATGGCCGCTTCTCGCCCATGAAAGCCGGGCTGGTGTTCTCCCACCGCATCAACACGGTCAGCCCCACCTATGCACGCGAGATTCAGACACCCGAGCACGGCTACGGCTATGCGGGCATACTACAACACCTGCGGCACAAGCTCAGTGGCATCCTCAACGGCATCGACACCCGGGTATGGGATCCGGCGCACGACCCGCTCATCGCCGCCAACTACGACTGCGAAAGCGACCTGGAGGAAGCCCGCCACCTCAACCGCAAGGCACTGCTCGAGGCCCTGGGCGCACAACCCCAGGCTGCGGCCGCCCACGCTCCGGTGATTGGCTTCGTCGGCCGCCTTGTGCACCAGAAAGGCATCGACCTGCTGCTCGAGGTGATTCCCGAACTGGTACGCAACACCACCGCGCGCTTCGCCATCGTGGGCTGTGGCGAGCGGCGCTACCAGGCCCGTCTGGAACAGCTGCGCCAGCGCCTCCCGGCACGGGTGTTCTGCCACATTGGCTATTCCGAGCCCCTGGCCCACCAGCTCGAGGCCGGCGCCGACATCTTCGCCATGCCCTCGCGCTACGAACCCTGCGGGCTGAACCAGCTCTACAGCCTGCGCTACGGCACCCCGCCGGTGGTGCGTCGCACCGGCGGCCTGGCCGACACCGTGACACACGCCAGTCCCCGCGCCCTGGCCGAGGGCAGCGCCACCGGCTTCGTGTTCGACGAACCTACCGCCCCGGCACTGGAGCAGGCTTTGCGTCAGGCCTTGCGCACACGCCAGGATCCGGCCCTCTGGCGCCAGCTGCAATACACCGGCATGCAGCGCCCGCTGGGCTGGGAACAGAGCGCACGACGCTATCTCGAACTGTACCGGGAAATCCTGCAGGACAAGGAGTAACGACCATGAACAACGAACTGGGTGAAGAACTCTGCATGCTGCAGGCCATCGACCCCTTGCCAGCCGACGCCGACACCATCGCGCGGGACTTCCGGCGCTACCTCGACTATCACCTCGGCCGCTTTCTCGGTTGCGACACGGTGTACCTGTACCACGCCCTGGCCTACGTCACGCGCGACCACCTGATGTCCGACTGGCGCAATACCTGGATACACTACCAGGACCCGCAACTGCGACGCGCCCATTACCTGTCGATGGAATATCTCATCGGCCGCTCACTGGGCAACAACCTGCTCAATTGCGAACTGTCCGAACCGATGCGCGAAGCCATGGAACACTTCGCCATCCGCCTCGAAGACGTGGAGGCCAAGGAGCCCGATGCCGGCCTGGGAAACGGCGGCCTTGGCCGGCTGGCCGCCTGCTTCCTCGACAGTTGCGCCACCCTCGGCCTGCCAGTGATCGGCTACGGCCTGCGCTACGAATACGGCATGTTCCGCCAGCACATCGAGAACGGCCATCAGGTCGAGGAGCCCGACCACTGGCTGCGCGACGGCCACCCCTGGGAGATCGAGCGCCCCGAGTTCGCGCAAACGGTGCACTTCGGGGGGCGGGTGGAACACTTCACCACCCCGCAGGGCCACCAGCGCGCACGCTGGGTGGATACCGAGGACGTAGTGGCCGTGCCCTACGACATCCCCATCGCCGGCTATCGCAACCAGGTGGTCAACACCCTGCGCCTGTGGAGCGCCTCGGCCACCAGCGAATTCAACCTGAAGGAATTCAACGCCGGCGACTATGCCGAGGCGGTGGCTCTGAAAAACCAGGCTGAAAACATCACCATGGTGCTCTACCCCAACGACGCCACCGAGAACGGGAAGAAGCTGCGCCTGCGCCAGCAGTACTTCCTTACCTCGGCCAGCCTGCAGGATGTGCTGCGCCAGTGGGGCGGGCGGCCGATCGAGGACTTCGCAAAGTTCAACGTCTTCCAGCTCAACGACACCCACCCCAGCATCGCCGTGGCCGAGCTGATGCGCCTGCTGGTGGACGAGAAGCACCTGCCCTGGGAGCAGGCCTGGGAGATCACCCGCTCGTGCATGGCCTACACTAACCACACCCTGCTGCCCGAGGCGCTGGAGCGCTGGCCGGTGAGCCTGTTCGAGTCGCTGCTGCCGCGCCATCTGGAGATCATCTACCGCATCAATGCCGAGTTCCTGGCCGAAGTGCGCGCGCGCTGGCCGGGCGACATGGAGCGGGTGCGCCGCATGTCCTTGATCGAAGAAGGCCCGGTGCGCCAGGTACGCATGGCCTGGCTGGCCATCGTCGGCAGCTTCTCGATCAACGGCGTGGCCGAGCTGCATTCCTCGCTGCTGCGCCGGGGGTTGTTCCGCGACTTCTACGAGATGTGGCCCGAGCGCTTCAACAACAAGACCAACGGCGTTACCCCGCGGCGCTGGCTGGCGCACGCCAACCCACGCCTGGCCGACCTGCTCACCGAGAGCCTGGGCGACGGCTGGCAGGCTGATCTCACGCGCCTGGAAGGCCTGCGGCCCCTGGCCGACGACACCGGCTTCCACGAACGCTGGCGCGAGATCCGTCATCACAACAAGCAGCGCCTGGCCAAACTGGTCGCACAGCACACAGGCGTGCACTTCAACCCTTCGGCGCTGTTCGACGTGCAGGTCAAGCGCATTCACGAGTACAAGCGGCAACTGCTCAACATCCTGCACATCATCCACCTGTACAACCGCATCCACTCCGGTGACGAGGAGCGGGTGCCGCGTTGCGTGCTGATCGGCGGCAAGGCCGCTCCCGGCTACGTACGCGCCAAGGAGATCGTCAAGCTGGCGAACAACGTGGCCGCGGTGATCAACAGCGACCCGCGGGTAGGAGAGCGCCTGAAGGTAGCCTTCATCCCCAACTACAACGTCTCCAAGATGGAGGTGATCTGCACCGGCACCGACCTGTCGGAGCAGATCTCCACCGCCGGCAAGGAAGCATCGGGCACCGGCAACATGAAATTCATGATGAATGGTGCGGTGACCATCGGCACCTACGATGGGGCCAACATCGAGATCCTGCAGGCGGTGGGCGAAGACAACTTCTTCCTGTTCGGCCTGCAGGCCGACGAAGTGGCCGCGCTGCGCCCTCACTACCAGCCCCAGCAGTACATCGAGGCCGACCCCGAGCTGGCCGCAGTGCTGCAATTGCTCGAGAGCGGGCACTTCAACGCCATGGAACCCGGGATCTTCGACGGCCTGATCGACTCGCTGAAGAGCCCACACGACCCCTGGATGACCCTGGCCGACTTCCGCAGCTATGTCGATGCCCAGCAGCAGGTGGAGCAGTCCTGGCAGGACCGCGAACGTTGGACACGCATGAGCATCCTCAACACCGCGGCCAGCGGCATCTTCTCCACCGACCGCACGATCGCCGAGTACAATGCCGACATCTGGCGCCTGCAGGCCATCGGGTGAGACCGGATTCGCTGTACGGGAATGTTTTGCACCAGATCAGCCCTCCCGGAGCTCGCAGCGGTACAATCTGGATGAATTTCCATATTGCACCCGGGCGCGATATTGGAGCTAGAATGAAGACAAAAGCCACAGGCGCAGCATCCATTGGCAGTTTCAACTGAATGAAACCCACGCTCCAACTCCGCATTGGTCAGCACCTGACCATGACCCCGCAACTGCAGCAGGCGATAAAGCTGCTGCAGTTGTCTACACTGGATCTGAAACAGGAGATCCAGGAAGCGCTCGAGTCCAACCTGATGCTCGAGACCGAGGAGGAAGGCGCACAGAAGGAATCTGCCGAATCCCCCACCGAACCCCTCGAATCCGCGGCGAGCGACAATCCAACCAACGACATCAACAACGAGCGAGAGATCCAGATCGAGACCGCCACCATCCCCGAGGAACTGCCGGGTGACACCAGCTGGGACGACCTCTACGACAACATCACCCTGCCGGCCACAAGCAACGGCAGCGAGGCGGACGCCAACGACATGCTGGCTCAGCGCAGCGCCAACGAGTCGCTGCACGATCACCTCACCTGGCAGATGGAGCTGACCCACTTCAGTCCGCTGGATCTGCGCATCGCCGAGGCCATCATCGACAGCATCGACGACGACGGCTACCTGCACGCCAGCCTGGAAGACATCGCCGCCAGCGTCCCCGATGCCAATCCCGGGTTGGACGAGGTAGAGGCCGTGCTGCACCGCATCCAGGCCTTCGACCCGCCAGGCGTGGGCGCGCGCGACCCGCGCGAAGCCCTGCTCATCCAGGCGCGCCAGCTCAGCGAGGAATACGATTCGCGCGAACTGGCGCTGGAGATCCTCGAACACCACTTCAAACTGCTCACCGAGGGTCGCCAGGAAGCTATGCTGCGCAAGCTCAAGGTTTCGCCCGAAGAGCTGGCCGAAGCGGTGGCCCTCATCCGCTCGCTCAACCCGCACCCGGGCAGCGCCATCCCTGGTCCGCCTCCCGCCTACGTGGAACCGGACGTGTTCGTGCTCAAGCGCGAGGGACGCTGGGTGGTGGAACTCAACCCCGACGCTTCGCCGCGCCTGCGCGTCAACCCCACCTACGCCTCGATGATCCGTCGCGCCGACAACAGCGACGACAACGTCGTGCTCAAGAACCACCTGCAGGAGGCACGCTGGTTCATCAAGAGCCTGCAGAGCCGCAACGAGACCCTGCTCAAGGTGGCGCGCGCCATCGTCGAGCACCAGCAGGCATTCTTCGAATACGGCGAAGAAGCCATGAAACCGCTGGTGCTGCGCGACATCGCCGAAAAGGTCGAGATGCACGAATCGACCATCTCGCGCGTCACCACCCAGAAATACATGCATACCCCGCGCGGCACCCTGGAGTTCAAGTACTTCTTCTCCAGCCACGTAAGCACCGACAGCGGCGGCGAGGCCTCGGCCACTGCCATTCGCGCGGTCATCAAGAAGTTGATCGCCGCCGAGCCGCCGGGCAAGCCATTGTCGGACAACAAGATCGCCAACCTGCTGGCCGAACAGGGCATCAAGGTGGCGCGGCGTACCGTCGCCAAATATCGGGAGTCGATGGGCATTCCCCCGTCGAACGAACGCAAGCGCCTGGCCTAGGCGTCTCAACACAGGAGAGGAACATGCAATTGAACCTGACCGGTCACCATGTCGATATCACCGACTCCATGCGCAACTATGTCAACGAAAAACTGGCGAGACTCACCCGCCACTTCGACCATGTGACCAATGTGCACGTGATCCTCAGCGTGGAGAAGCTGGAACAGAAGGCCGAAGCCACCCTGCACGTATCGGGCAACGACATCTTCGCCGAGGCCGTCAGCGAAGACATGTACGCCGCCATCGACGCTCTGGTAGACAAGCTCGACCGGCAGGTGATCAAGCACAAGGAAAAGCTCAAGAGCCACCGCGGCAACGGCCACCAGCCGCCCCTGGAGGCCGCCGAGATTCCAAACTGACGACGAGCCAGCACGCGGACGGTCAGCCCATGCCCACCACGGACATCCTCGGTATCGAGTCCATACGCCTGGACGACACCTCGCCAAGCAAGAAACGGGTGCTCGAGCAAGCGGCCCACCTGCTCGCGCCCCATGACACGAAACTGAGCGAACGCATCTTCGGGCGCCTGCTCGAACGCGAACGCCTGGGCAGTACCGGGCTGGCCGGCGGCGTGGCCCTGCCGCACGCACGCATGCCTGACATCACCCAGACCCGCGGCGCATTCCTGCGGCTGGCCTCTCCGGTGGACTTCGACAGCTTCGACGGCCACCCGGTGGACCTGGTATTTGCCCTGCTGGTCCCCGAGGAGGCCACCGAAGCCCACCTGCAACTGCTGGCCGAACTGGCTCGCACCTTCAACGATCCGACCTTGCGTGCTCAGTTGCGGCGCGCCGACTCTGCACAGGCGCTCGACCTGCTGACCCGCCGCCTGGCCCATGACGCCGCATAAGGTCCGCGTCCGCGATCTCTACGAGGCACTGCACGACAAGTTGCAGCTGCAACTGATCGCAGGAGAACTCGAACTCGACCGCGCCCTGCTGGACGATACCCTGGACCCCGCCAGCTACCTGGTGGCCGGTCCGCTGAGCGACATCCACCCCAACCGCATACAGGTCATCGGTCATGCCGAGCAACGCTATCTCGAGGCCCTGGGAGACGGCCGCGAACCGATGCTCGAGCGCCTGTTTCACCGCCCCACGCGGGTGGTGATGCTGGCCGACGGGGTACCCGCGGACCCGGTCCTGCTCGCATGTGCCGAACAGGCCGGGGTGCTGGTGATGGCCAGCCCACTGTCGGTGCGCACCGTGCTCGACCATCTCCAGTATTTCGCCACCCTGCGTCTATCGGACAAGACCACCCTGCACGGCGTATTCATGGAGGTACTGGGCATGGGCGTGCTCATCACCGGCGACCCGGCGGTGGGCAAAAGCGAACTGGCGCTGGAACTGGTCAGCCGCGGCAACCGCCTGGTCGCCGACGACGCCCCGGAGTTCACACGCATCGCGCCGGACCTCGTCAGAGGCAGCTGCCCCCCCCTGCTGCGCGATTTCCTCGAAGTACGCGGCCTGGGCGTACTCAACATCCGCGCCATGTTCGGCGACAATGCCATCAAGCATGACAAGTACCTGCGTCTGATCGTGCACCTGCAATCCATGACCGAGCAGGAACTGGCCACCATGGAGCGGCTGGCCTCCCGCCAGGAGACCCGCGAGGTGCTCGGCGTACTCATCCCGCGGGTCACCATCCCTGTCGCTCCCGGTCGCAACCTGGCCATCCTGGTGGAGGCCGCGGTACGCGCCCACCTGCTGGCCCTGCAAGGCTACGATGCCACCGAGGAATTCATCGAGCGCCAGCAACAGGCCCTGAGCAACATCAGCTGATAGCGCCTGACGGGATGTTTCACCGCAAGCGGGCCCAACCCCTATAATCTCCACCATGAGCGCCAGCCCCCCCAAGCTGATCGTTGTCTCGGGCCTATCGGGCTCGGGCAAGAGCATCGCGCTCAACGTACTGGAGGATGCGGGCTACAACTGCATCGACAACCTGCCGCTGCACCTGTTCGAGACCCTGGCGCACGACCTGGTTCGCCAGAGAGGCCAACTTCCGCCATTCACTGCGGTAGGGATCGATGCGCGCAGTCCATGCCGGCAACTGGTGGCACTGCCGCGGCTACTCGCCGACCTGCGCGAGAACGGCGTCGCCTGTGAACTCGTGTTTCTCGAGGCCGACAACGAGATCCTCATCCAGCGCTTCAGCGAGACCCGTCGGCGCCACCCGCTGAGCAGCGAACACGACGACCTGGAAGGCGCCATCGAACAGGAGCGGCAGCTGCTCGCCCCGTTGCACGAGGCAGCCGATCTGCAGATCGACACCAGCCGCACCACCCTGCACCAATTGCGCGACATCATCCGTGCGCGGGTCGCCGAACGTCCGGCCGGTGCACTGTCGATCCTGCTCAAGTCGTTCGGCTTCAAACACGGCCTGCCGCGCAATGCCAATTTCGTGTTCGACGTGCGCTGCCTGCCCAACCCGCACTGGCACCCGGAGCTGCGTCCGCTCACCGGTCGCGATCCGGCGGTGGCCTCCTTTCTCGAGGAGAGCCCAGAGGTTGATCGCATGTTCTACGACATCAACGACTTCATCCAGCGCTGGATCCCCAGCTTCGAGGCCGAGGGCCGGGCCTACCTCACCATCGCCATCGGCTGCACTGGCGGCCAGCACCGTTCGGTGTACCTGGTCGAACGGCTCTGTCACAGCCTGAAAGAGCAGGGCCGCCACGTGCAGTGCCGGCACCGGGAACTGGCATGAGCACCGGCATCCTCCTCATCACCCACCCCGGGATCGGCAGCGCCATGCTCTCCAGCGCACGCCGCATCCTGCCCGACTGCCCACTGCGCATCCGCTGTCTCGAAGTACCCAACGACGCCGACCCCGAACGCCTGCAACGCGAAGCCGCTGATCTGCTCGCCCGCCTCGACCAGGGCGAGGGCGTGCTGATCCTCACCGACATCTTCGGCGCCACCCCCAACAATATCGCGCGCCGCCTGGCCGAGCCCGGCCGGGTGAGCGTACTTGCCGGGCTCAGCCTGCCCATGCTGGTGCGCCTGTTCAACTACCCCAACGAAGATCTCGACGGCCTGCGTGAGGCCGCCATCCAGGGCGCGATGCGCGGCATCGGCCAACGCAATGGAGCATGACATGCTGGAGCAGGAAGTAACCATCCCCAACAAGCTTGGCCTACATGCGCGTGCCGCAGCCAAGCTGGTCAAGGTGGCCAGTGCGCACGCCGCCAAGGTCACGCTGCTCAAGGACGACCAGGAGGTCAACGGCAAAAGCATCATGGGCGTGATGATGCTGGCCGCCAACCAGGGCACCACCCTCCGCCTGCGCACCAGCGGCCCGGACGAACAGGCCGCGATGGACGCCCTGCTGGCGCTGATCGCCGACCGCTTCGGGGAGGCCGAGTGATCATCGGCTGCGTCGGCATCGGCGTCGGTGCCGGCGAGCACATCGCCATCGGCGAGGCCTTCGTCCTGTGCCGCGGGCCGATCTGTGTCTCCCCTGCCTGGATCCGCCCGCACCAGATCGAAGACGAGGTCCGGCGCTTCGAGGCGGCCATCGAGACCGCCTCACAACAGCTCCAGGCAATCCGCGACGAGATCCCCGAGGACACCCCGGGCGAGATCAACGAGTTCATCGACAGCCACCTGCTGATGATCGAGGACCGCGCCCTGAGATCTGGCGTGGTGAACCTGATCCGCCAGCGCCTGGCCAGCGCCGAATGGGCCCTGCAACAGCACTGCGACACCCTGGTGGAGGTATTCCAGCAGATGCAGGACGCCTACCTTCGCACCCGGCGTGACGACCTGGTCCACGTGGTGCAACGCATCCAGAAGGTGTTGATGGCGCACCACGACAACGCGCCCGACGACCTGCAAGGGCAGATCGTACTCGCCGAGGACCTGTCGCCGGCCGATGTCATTCTGCTGCACAACCGGCAGGTGGCAGGCTTCGTCACCGAGCACGGCGGCCCCATGTCACATACCGCCATCCTCGCGCGCAGCCTGGGCATCCCCGCAGTGATCGGCGCGCACGGCGCTGGCGCCTGCCTGAAACATGGCGAGCTACTGGTACTGGACACCGACAACGGCTGCGTGCTGGCCAACTGCGACGAAGCCCTGATCACCCATTTCCAGAACCGGCGCGAATCCGATTTCCAGCGCACCGCCCTGCTACGCCAGGAGAGCGACCGCCCGGCCACGACGCGCGACGGCCTGCACATGCGCCTGCTGGCCAATATCGAACTGGCCGGTGATGTTACCGAAGCGGTGCGCAACGGCGCCGACGGCATCGGCCTGTACCGCACCGAATTCCTGTTCATGAACCGCAACGACCTGCCCGACGAGGAGGAACACTTCGCCGCCTACCAAGAGGTCATCCAGGGCATGCCCGAATGCGCGATCGTGATCCGCACCCTGGACCTTGGCGCCGACAAGCCGCTTGCCGGCGCCCTCGACGGCAACAGCGGCCGCAACCCCGCGCTGGGTCTGCGTGCCATCCGCCTGTGTCTCAAGGAACCGGAACTGTTCAAGCCCCAGCTACGCGCCATCCTGCGTGCCTCTGCGCTCGGCGATGTGCGTATCATGCTGCCCATGCTCACCAACCTGTGGGAAGTGGAGCAAACCCGCAAACTGATCCGCCACTGCATGCGCGAGCTCGACAACGAGGGCACACCCTACAACCGAAACATCCCCGTCGGCGGCATGATCGAAGTCCCCGCCGCCGCACTGGCCGCCCCGGTGTTCGCCCGCGCGCTCGACTTCCTTTCCATCGGGACCAACGACCTGATCCAGTACACCCTGGCCATCGATCGCCTGGACAACGAGGTCAACTACCTCTACGACCCCATGCACCCGGCCATACTGCAACTGATCGCACGCGTCATCGAGGCCGGCAGGCAAGCCGGCATCCCGGTAAGCATGTGCGGTGAAATGGCAGGCGACCCACGCTTTATCCCCCTGCTCATCGGCATGGGCCTGCACGAGCTGAGCATGCAGCCGGCCGCCCTGCTCGACGCCCGCCAACAGATCCGCGAGCTGGACGCCGGCGAACTGACCCGCCGCACGCGCGACTTCTTCGAGCACATCGACACGGCGGACCCGGTCAGCCTGCTCGGCCACTGGCAATAAGGCCGAATGTTCGCGGCGGGGGCGCCGCTCCCACGGGCAGGAGGCCCGTCCCCGGGCCGAACTGTGGCGACTGGGCGGCTACCCGGCTTCCCTGCTAGAATGGTGCGTTTCCCCCGGAGTCATGCATACCATGAGCGCCGCCCCCGACAATTCGGAAGACCTGCGCATGGCGCGCCTGCAGGAGATCCTCGACTCCGGGGCCATGCGCTCGGCACAGCGCCTGCTCAAGACCCTCACCCCTGCCGAGATTGCGCATCTCCTCGAGTCCCTTCCGCAGGCCAAGCGCGACATCCTCTGGAGCCTGATCGACCCAACCATCGAAGGCGAGGTGCTGGTCAGCCTCAGCGACGAGGTGAAAGCCGAGCTGGTCAAGGACATGGACGCCGCGAGCTGGCTGGCGGCAACCGAGAACCTCGACCTCGACGACCTCACCGACCTGGTCCAGGACATGCCGGAAACGGTGGTGGACGAGGTGATGAGCGCACTCGACGATCAGCACCGCCACCGCCTGGAAGCCATGCTCTCCTACCCGGAGGACACGGCCGGCGGCCTGATGAACACCGACACGGTGACCGTCCGCCCGGAGGTCACCCTGGATGTGGTGCTGCGCTACCTGCGCCGCCTGGGCGAGGACATGCCATCGGATACCGATGCCCTGTTCGTGGTCAACCGCGACGACGAGTACCTGGGCGTGCTGCCGCTGTGGAAGCTGGTCTCGGGCAACCCCGAAGACACCGTGGCCGAGGTCATGACCCTGGCACTCAGCCCCCTGCCGGTGGACATGCCCGCCTCCGAGGTAGCGCGCTACTTCGAGACCCACGACATCTCCTCGGCGCCGGTAGTGGACGAGCACGGACGCCTGGTCGGCCGGATCACGGTCGACGACGTGGTGGACGTGATCCGCGAAGAGGGCGAGCACCAGTTCATGGGCCAGGCCGGTCTGTCCGAGGAAGAAGACATGTTCGCTCCGGTGCTCGCCAGCACCCGGCGCCGCGCAGTCTGGCTGGGGGTCAACCTGCTCACCGCCTTCCTCGCCTCCTGGGTGATCGGTCTGTTCGAGGACACCCTGTCAAAATACGTCGCCCTGGCCGTGCTGATGCCGATCGTCGCCAGCATGGGAGGCATCGCCGGCAGCCAGACCCTCACACTGGCCATCCGCGGTATCGCGCTAGGGCAACTCACTGGCAAGAACGCCCGTCACCTGCTGCTCAAGGAAATGGCCGTGGGCATCCTCAACGGCATCATCTGGGCGGTGGTGGTCGGCATCATCGCCGGCGTCTGGTTCGACGACTCCCGCCTGGCGGTGCTCATCGCCGTGGCCATCGTCATCAACCTGCTGTTCGCTGCCTTCTCCGGTGCGGTGTTGCCGCTGCTGCTCAAGCGCTTCGGCATCGACCCGGCGCTCGCCGGCTCGGTCCTGCTGACTACCGTCACCGACGTGGTGGGCTTCTTTGCCTTCCTGGGCCTGGCCAGCCTGTTCCTCGTCTGAAGTCCAAAGGACGACAAATCCGCCTCGAGATCACGATCGGTAATTGACCACAGAGGGCACAGAGAACACCGAGTTCTTGTGTTGTGATCCCAACGCGCTCTTCGCCGGGCTCCGCCACGACCTCCGTGCACTCTGTGTTCCCTGTGGTATCAACCCGCCGCCCCAAAGGGCGACGGGCCGAGGCTTACTCGGTCTATTCCGGCTTGACTGCCAGTACCGCGCTGGGATCCTCTTCGGACATGTCGGGCAACTGGTGGGCGATGCCCTTGTGACAATCGATGCAGGTCTTGCCCGCGTCCAGCCCTTCCTGATGCTCGCGCCGCGCACGCCGTCCCTGGGCCATGTAGTCCATGGAGCCATACTCATGGCAATTGCGGCACTCGCGCGAGTCGGTCTCCTTCATGGTCTTCCAGACGTGGCGGGCCAGCTCCAGGCGCTTGGCCTCGAACTTCTCACGCGTGTCGATCGAGCCCATCACCTTGTGGTACAGCTCGTTGGAGGCCTGGATCTTGCGCTTGATCTTGTAGATCCATTCCTTGGGCACGTGACAATCGGGACAGGTAGCACGCACGCCGGTGCGGTTGAGATCGTGGATGCGCCCCTTGTACTCGGCATACACGTTGTCACGCATCTCGTGGCAGGAGATGCAGAATTGCTCGGTATTGGTCAGTTCCATGGCCCAGTTGAATCCCCCCCAGAAGATCACCCCCAGGACCATTCCGACCAGCAGGGTGCCGATGGCTATGTTGCGTTTGGCCATGTTCAGGCTCCTTCGTATCTCGTGTTTACCAGCTGCTCACGCTCTCGACCGGCTCGAAGGTGTTGTCCACCAGCGGCAGGGCATTGGTCTGCGGCACATGGCACTGCAGGCAGAAGTAGCGGCGCGCCGAGACATTGGCCAGCACCACGCCGTCACGGCTCTGGAAGTGCGTCTGGCTGATCTTGGTCGCATGGTGCCGGCGATAATTCTTCCAGCTGTGGCAGCTCAGGCACTTGTTATGCTTGATCGTCACCTCGTAGCCATCGATCTTGTGGGGGATCAGCGGCGGCTGCAGCACATAGTTGCGCGGCAGTGGCTGGCCGTCCTTGTTATAGCGCTTGACCTCCGGCACCTCGGTGGTCTCGTCGATGGCGTTTTCGCCGCGCAGGGACTGGATCTCGACCGCCAGCGCGGACTGCCCCAGCAACAGGGCGCACAGGCCGAGGGCGGCGAGAAGGGGCTTCTTCGCAGTTTGGTTCTTCATGGCGAAACCTCACTCTGATGGGTCGATCCGGCGGTCGCCGGTCGAACGTGATTGTCGAAACGTTGGGTGAATCGGAACACGTCCCTGGCGCACACATCGATGCAGCGCCCGCAATTGGTACACAGGCCGGCGTCGATCACCGGACCGTGCCCCTTCGCCTCACCCTTGAGGGCGGGGGCGATGACCTGCTTCTCGGGGCAGACGGCAAAGCAGTCCATGCAGTCGTCGCAGGCGGCGCGATTGACCGCCGAGACCCGCAGCAGTGACCAGCGCCCAAGCAGTCCGTAGAAGGCCCCCACCGGGCAAAGGTGTCCGCACCAGGCGCGACGCGCGATCAACAGGTCGAGCAGGAAGATTCCCAACACCACCGCCCAGGCCAGGCCCATGCCGAAGATCAGTCCCCGGTGCATCATCGACACGGGGTTGATCAGCTCCCAGGTCAGAGCGCCGGTGACCGCGGGCATCAGCAGCACCAGGCCCAGCATCCACCAGCGCAGGCGCCGCGACAGGCTGGCCCCGCCCTTGAGACCGAGGCGCATGCGCAGCCATTCGGCGGCATCGGTGACCATGTTCACCGGGCACACCCAGCTGCAGTACACCCGCCCTCCGACCAACAGGTAGAAAACGAGCACGATGAGCGCGCCGGCGAAGGCGATGGTCTCGGGCAGGTGACCCGACATCAGCACCTGCAACAGCAGCAGCGGATCAGTCAGCGGCAGCACGTCCAGGGTCAGGCTGGAGGAGAGATTGCCCTTGACGATCCACCAGCCGAACCAGGGACCGACCAGGAACAGCAGAAGGATGGCCAGTTGGGTGAAACGACGCGCCAGCAACCAACGATTGGCCGCCAGCCAGCCCTTCTCGCGCCGCACCGTCAGACCCGGCATCTCACCCGCCTTCATCACAGGCCTCCCTTGCGGTTGAGGGTGTCGAGGGGATTGTCCGAGAAAGGCGAGTCGGCCGGCTGTTCACGGATCAGCCCCTCGCCCTCATAGTCGTAGCGCATGCCCTCGGGCAGGTTGTACTGGTGCGGTGCGTCGGGGGTCACCAGGGCACCACCGGCCTTTTCCTTTTCCTTCCAGCCGAGGCGGTAGTGACGCCCCAGCATGCCCTTGACCAGCCGGATGGGCAGCACCTTGATCGCCGCCTCCTCGAGGATGCAGGCTTCCTCGCACTTGCCACAGCCGGTACAGTCCGAGGAATGCACTACCGGGATGAAACGGGCGTGCTTGCCGCTACGCCGGTTGTGCTGCAGCTCCAGGGTGATGGCCTTGCCACGCACCGGGCAGACGTTGTAGCACACCTCGCAGCGGAGGCCCTGGAAGGCGATGCAGGCCTCCTGGTCGGTGATCAGGGCCAGCCCCATGCGCGCCTGAGTGATGTCGGCGAGCGAATGGTCCAGGGCGCCGGTGGGACAGGCCGTGACGCAGGGGATGTCCTCGCACATCTCGCAAGGAACCTTGCGCGCCTCGAACCAGGGCGTGCCCAAAGCCACCGGGTCGCCGAACTTGGCCAGCTTCAGGGTGTCGTAGGGGCAGTCGCGCACGCACAGACCGCAGCGGATGCAGGCCCCCTGGAAGGCCTCCTCATCCAACGCGCCCGGGGGGCGGAGGGCGGTGGCGGGCAGGGCCCGGGCCTGGCGCTGCCAGGCGCCGAGCACCGTGGCCACCAGCGCCACCCCGGCGGCGCTGCGCAGCCCCTCGGTGAGGAGACGCCGCCGCGCCGGATCGAAGCCCTTGTCACCCCTGCCGCTCATCATGCCCTCGTCCGCTCCACGACCGCTCAGGCCCTGACCACCTTGACCGCGTTCTTCTTGAAGTCGGTCTCCTTGGACAGCGGGTCAGTGGCGTCCAGGGTGAGCTTGTTGACCAGGCGACTGGCATCGAACCAGGGAATGAACACCAGCCCGCGCGGCGGCTTGTTGCGTCCCCGGGTCTCCACCCGCAGGGTGATCTCGCCGCGGCGGCTGATCACCCGCACCGGCATACCGCGGCGCAGACCGCGTGCCTTGGCGTCATCCGGGTTCATGAACACCAGCGCGTCGGGCATGGCACGGTACAGCTCGGGCACCCGCCGGGTCATGGAACCCGAGTGCCAGTGCTCCAGCACCCGCCCGGTGGCCAGCCACAGGTCGTACTCGTCGTCCGGCGACTCGTGTGGCGGCTCGTAGGGCGCGGCGATGATGTTGGCGCGGCCGTCGGGCTTGCCGTAGAAGTAGATCTCCTGCCCCTCCTTGACGAAGGGGTCGTAGCCCTCGCGGTAGCGCCACAGGGTCTCCTTGCCGTTCACCACCGGCCAGCGCAGGCCGCGCGCCTTGTGGTACGCATCGAACTCGGCCAGGTTGTGGCCCTTCTTCGGCCCCTCGACCCCGAAGCGACGGTACTCCTCGAACAGTCCCTTCTGCAGGTAGAAGCCGAAGTACTCGGACTCGTCGTTGTCGTAGACGTTACCGCGGTCGTCCTTCACAGTGCCCGGCTCATACGGGAACTGGTCCACGAAGCCGTTGCGGTAGAGCACCTCGTAGAGAGTCTTGCCGCGATATTCCGGTTTCTTGGCGATCAGCTCCTCGGGCCAGACGTCCTCGACCTTGAAGTACTTGGAGAACTCCACCAGCTGCCAAAGGTCGGAGCGCGCTTCGCCCGGTGCCTTCACCTGCTGACGCCAGAACTGGGTGCGCCGCTCGGCATTGCCATAGGCGCCTTCCTTCTCGGTCCACATGGCCGTCGGCAGGATCAGGTCGGCAGCCATCGCCGAGACCGTGGGATAGGGGTCGGAGACCACCACGAAGTTCTCGGGATTGCGCCAGCCCGGGTAGGTCTCGTTATTGAGGTTGGGACCGGCCTGCATGTTGTTGTTGCACATCACCCAGTAGCAGTTGAGCTTGCCGTCCTTGAGCATGCGGCTCTGCAATACCGCGTGATAGCCGGGCTTGCCGGGGATGGTGCCCTCGGGCAACTTCCAGACCTTCTCGGCGAAGTCGCGGTGCGCCTTCTTCTTGACCACCAGATCGGCCGGCAGGCGGTGGGCGAAGGTACCCACCTCACGCGCGGTGCCACAGGCCGAGGGCTGGCCGGTGAGCGAGAAGGGACCGCATCCCGGCTTGGAGATCTTGCCGGTGAGCAGGTGCACGTTGTAGCACAGACCATTCACCCACACGCCCCGGGTATGCTGGTTGAAGCCCATGGTCCAGAAGGACACGATCTTCTTGTCCGGATCGGCGTACAGCTTCGCCAGCCGTTCCAGCTTCTCGGCGGGTACGCCGGAGAGTTCGGAGACGTACTCCAGGGTGTAGGGCTCGAGCAGCTTCTTGTATTCCTCGAAGTCGATCTTGGTGAGCTTCCCCTTGGCGCGGTTCTTGGCCTTCTTCTCGCGCGGATCCTCGGGACGCAAGCCATAGCCGATGTCGGTCGGCGTCTTGGTGAAGTTGACGTGCTTGTTGACGAAGTCCCAGTTCACCGCGTCGTTCTGCACGATGTAGTTGGCGATGTAGTTGAGGATCGCCAGGTCGGTCTGCGGCTTGAAGACCATGCCGTTGTCGGCCAGCTCGAAGCTGCGGTGCTCGTAGGTGGAGAGCACATGCACCTCGCAACCGGGCTTGGTGAGCCGGGTGTCGGTCAGTCGCGACCAGAGGATGGGATGCATCTCGGCCATGTTCGAACCCCATAGCACGAAGGCGTCGGCATGCTCCAGGTCGTCATAGCAGCCCATGGGCTCGTCGGCACCGAAGGCGCGGATGAAGGCCCCTACCGCCGAGGCCATGCAGTGCCGGGCGTTGGGGTCGATGTTGTTGGAACGGAAGCCCGCCTTGTACAGCTTGGAGGCAGCATAGCCCTCCCAGACGGTCCACTGACCGGAGCCGAACATGCCCACACTGGAGGTGATCTTCTCCGGGGGCAGGCCCTTGTTGCGCTCCATGTCGCGCTTGATCGCGGCCTTCCACTTCTCGGCCATGATGGAGAAGGCCTCGTCCCAGGAGACCGGCTCGAACTCGCCGTCCTTGTCGTACACCCCGTTCTTCTTGCGCAGCAACGGCGTGGTCAGGCGGTCCTTTCCGTACATGATCTTGGACAGGAAATAACCCTTGATGCAGTTCAACCCCTTGTTGACCGGCGCATCGGGGTCGCCCTGGGTGGCCACCACCCGGCCGTTACGAGTGCCCACCAGGACCGAGCAGCCGGTGCCGCAGAAGCGGCAGGCCGCCTTGTCCCAGCGGATGGCAGCCTTGTCGTAGCCGCCATGGGCGGCGAGCGCCTGACGGGCTCCGGGCACGGCGACCCCGGCCGCGGCGGCCGTAGCAGCGATGGCGTTGTTCTTGATGAATTCACGACGAGTCTGTTTCATTGGGCCAACTCCTGTTGGGGTTCATAGTCTTCGGATTCGGTGTCGATCTCGTGGTAGACCAGCGAGGTGGAGACGACCCCGTCGACCAGCGCCATCTGCGTGATGGTGTCGGCGCACTCGCGCCCGAAGGGCCCCTCGACGGTCACCACCAACTTGCCGCCCTCGCCACGGGCGTGCACCTCCACGCCGGGCAGCGCCGCCAGGTCTTGCTCCACCTGGGGCAGGCACTCGGGGCGCGCCATCACCAGCACACCGCAGACGTTGTATTCAGTCATGCCGCCTCCTCCATCATCAGCACATCCACAGGACAGGCCGCGACGCAGGCCCCGCAGCCCGTACAGGCATCGGTGTCGATTTGCAGAATGGCGCGACCGCCGAGCTGGGGCTGGAAGCGGATCGCCGCCGCCTCGCAGACATCCTCGCAGGCACGACAGACGACACCGCGCGCTGCCAGGCAGCCATCGGCGAGCCGCGGCCGCAGCGTCCAGGGAGCATTCGTAAAGGGAACATCAAAGGCCTCGCGCTCGCAGACATCCACGCAGGCGGCGCAAAAATGGCAACCCGCGCGTGTGAAATCGATGCGAGGAAAGCCGCCGTCACCGCGCACCAGCACCCCGCTCTCGCAAGCACGAATGCAGGCATTGCAACGATTGCAACGCTCGGTGAAATCGGTCGCCGCCCAGGGCGGGAAGGGCAGTGCGGCTTGCCGTCCCCGCAACAGCCCTCTTCGTTCAGGATCGACCCCGCTCATGGCGCCACCTCAATCAATGTATCGTTGAATACTGAAGCTAGAGCAAAAGCGCCTGGGCGAATTTGACATCTGTCAAGTGGACGCGACATAAGCCGTGCGGGATGTCGATCTGCGCAAACACGCCGGCAGCTGCCATGCGAAATGCCGTTTTGCGGTATCCTTGCGGCCAATTTCGTCATCCCGAACTCCGACCTATGCAAGCCTCGTATCAACCGCAGGAAATCGAACGCGAAGCCCAGGAATACTGGGCGCGCCACCAGACCTTCAAGGCCGTCGAGGACCCGAACCGCGAGAAGTTCTACTGCCTCTCGATGTTCCCCTATCCCTCGGGACGGCTGCACATGGGGCATGTGCGCAACTACACCATCGGCGATGTGATCGCCCGCTATCAGCGCATGCTCGGCAAGAACGTGCTCCAGCCCATGGGCTGGGACGCCTTCGGTCTGCCGGCCGAGAACGCCGCCATAAAAAATGGCGTGCCGCCGGCAAAGTGGACCCGCGAGAACATCGCCTACATGAAGGGCCAGTTGCAGCGCCTGGGCTTCGGTTACGACTGGGACCGCGAGCTGGCCACCTGCGACCCCGACTATTACCGGTGGGAACAATGGCTGTTCACCCGCCTGATGGAGAAGGGCCTGGTCTACCGCAAGACCGCCACGGTCAACTGGGACCCGGTAGACCAGACGGTGCTGGCCAACGAGCAGGTGATCGACGGCCGCGGCTGGCGCTCGGGCGCCCTGGTGGAGAAACGCGACATCGAGCAATGGTTCCTGCGCATCACCGACTATGCCCAGGAGCTGCTCGACGGGCTCGACACCCTGAAAGGCGGCTGGCCCGAGGCGGTGATCACCCAGCAACGCAACTGGATCGGCCGTTCCGAGGGCGTGCGCGCGGTGTTCGGCATCGCCGACTCCGACGAGACCCTGGAGATCTTCACCACCCGCCCCGACACCATCATGGGCGTGACCTACATGGCGGTGGCCGCCGAACACCCGCTGGCGAAGCGGGCGGCCGAGAACAATCCGCAACTGGCCGCCTTCATCGAGGAATGCCGCCGTGGCGGGGTCTCCGAGGCCGAGCTGGAGACCATGGAGAAGAAGGGCCATCCGCTGGGCATCGACGCGGTGCACCCGATCAGCGGCGAGCGCATCCCGGTGTATGCCGCCAACTTCGTGCTCATGAGCTACGGCACCGGCGCGGTAATGGCTGTGCCCGCACACGACCAGCGCGACTGGGAGTTCGCGGAGAAATACGGCATCCCCAAGAAACAGGTGATCTTCTGTCCCGACGGCCAGGAGTGCGGCATCGAGGAGAGTGCCTATGTCGAGAAGGGCGTGCTCGCCGACTCGGAACCCTTCGACGGCCTGACCTCCGAGGCCGCCTTCGACGCGGTCGCCGCCTGGCTGGAACAGCACGGCAAGGGCGGTCGCCAGGTCAACTACCGGTTGCGCGACTGGGGCGTGTCGCGCCAGCGCTACTGGGGCTGCCCCATCCCGGTGATCCGCAAGGCTGACGGCTCGGTGGCACCGGCCACCGAGCTGCCGGTGCGCCTGCCCGAAGACGTGACCGTGGACGGCTCGGGCTCACCGCTGAAGAAGATGCCCGAGTTCTACGAACTGCCGAGCGGCGACCAGCGCGAAACCGACACCTTCGACACCTTCGTCGAATCGAGCTGGTACTACGCCCGCTACTGCTGCGCCGACAACGACCAGGCCATGCTCGACGAGCGCGCCAAGTACTGGCTTCCGGTGGACCAGTACATCGGCGGTATCGAGCACGCCATCCTGCACCTGCTCTATGCCCGCTTCTTCAACAAGCTGATGCGCGACGAGGGCCTTATCGACAACGACGAGCCCTTCTCTCGCCTGCTCACCCAGGGCATGGTGGTGGCAGAGACCTGGTACCGCGAGAACCCCGACGGCTCGAAGGAGTGGTTCAACCCGGCGGACGTCGAGGTCGAGCGCGACGACAAGGGCCGGGTGGTGCGCGCCGTGCTCAAGGCCGACGGCCAGCCGGTCATCCCCGGCGGGGTCGAGAAGATGTCCAAGTCCAAGAACAATGGCGTGGACCCGCAGGCACTGATCGACCGCTACGGTGCCGACACGGTGCGTCTCTACACCATGTTCACCGCCCCGCCGGAACAGTCGCTGGAATGGTCCGACGCCGGCGTGGAGGGCGCGCACCGCTTCCTCAAGCGGCTGTGGAACCTGGGCACGCGCCTGGCCGCGGCCGGCGAGCCCGGCACGCCCGACGACTCGGTGCGCGAGGCGCGCCTGGAGCTGCACCGGCAACTGCAGAAGGCCCTGTTCGACTACGAGCGTCAACAGTTCAATACCGTGGTTTCGGCCTGCATGAGCATGGTCAACGTACTCAACAAGCTGGACGACACCCCGGCCGGCAACGCCGTGCTGCGCGAGGGTATCGGCATCGTACTGCGCCTGCTCGCACCGATCGCCCCGCACATCACCCACCACCTGTGGCGCGAACTGGGCTATGGCGAAGACATCCTCAGCGCTGGCTGGCCGCAGGTGGACGAAGAGGCACTGGCCTGCGACACCATCGAACTGGTGGTGCAGGTCAACGGCAAGGTGCGCGGCCGCGTTCAGGTGCCGGCCGAGGCCGACCGCGAGAGCATCGAGGCGGCGGCGCAGGCCAACGAGAACGTCGCCCGCTTCATCGAAGGCAAGACAGTGCGCAAGGTCATCGTGGTGCCTGGCAAGCTGGTCAACATCGTCGCCAACTAGGAGCCCGCCATGAGCTTTCCCGCCTACCGCCTGTCACTGTTGCTGGTGCTGGCCCTGCTGTTGAGCGCCTGCGGCTTCCATCTGCGCGGCACTCACACTGATCTGAGCCACCTGCCCCAACCGTTGCAGCTCGTCGGGGTGGCCCCCTACTCGGACCTGGGGCGCGAACTGCGCCGCCAATTGCGCGAGGCCGGCGTACGCCTGGATGAACGCGCAGAGGGCGCAGGCAGCGTGTTGCGCATCGCCGATGCGCGCAGCGAGCGCCGCCTGCTCAGCCTGGACGCACGCAACCGTGCCGCCGAGTACGAACTCAGCGAGATGCTGCGCTATTCGCTGCGCAGTGGCGGTCAAACCACACCGCAACGGACCCTGCGGGTCACCCGCCTCCTGCTGCAACCAGGCGATGAGCTGCTGGCACGCCAGCGTGAGGAACGCCGCCTGCGCGAAGAAATGCGCCGCGAACTGGTACGCCAACTGATCCAGCAACTGGCCGCCCGTTGACACGCCATGCGCCTGCGGCTCGAACAGCTCGAGAGCCACCTGCGCAAGCCCCTGCTGCCGGTCTACCTGATCACCGGCGACGAGCCCCTGCAGAGCGGTGAAGCAGCCGATGCCATCCGCGCCGCCGCACGCGCCGCCGGCTTCGCCCAGCGCGAGGTGATCGAGGCCGGCCCCGGCTTCGACTGGAACGGGCTCACCACCGAGGCAGCCAGCGTCTCGCTGTTCGCCGAGAAGAAGATCATCGACCTGCGCCTACCCTCGGGCAAGCCGGGACGCGAGGGCGGCAAGGCGCTCGCCGACTACTGCGCCGATCCCCCGCCCGACACCCTGTTGCTGCTCACCCTGCCCAAACTCGATCGCCAGCAGCAGTCCGCCAAGTGGTTCAAGGCCATCGAAAAACTCGGCGCGGTAGTGCAGATCTGGCCGATCGGTCCGCGCGAGCTGCCGCGCTGGATCGAACAGCGCCTGCGTGCCGCCGGCCTGCAACCGACCCGCGAAGCGGTGCAACTGCTGGCCGACCGCGTCGAGGGCAACCTGCTCGCCGCCCGCCAGGAGATCGACAAGCTGCTGCTGTTGCACGGCCCGGGACCGCTCGATGCCGATGCCCTGCTCGGCGCGGTCGCCGACAGCGCCCGCTACGACGTATTCGAACTGGTCGATAGCGCGCTGCGTGGTGAAACCGCGCGCGCCCTGCGTATCCTCGAAGGGCTGCGCGGCGAAGGCACTGCCGCCGCCGTGGTGCTGTGGGCCCTGCATCGCGAGATCGCCCAACTCGCCGGGATCGCCATCGCCAGCGCCAAGGGCGTGAGCATCGACCATGCCCTGACCCGCGCCAAGGTCTGGGACAAGCGCAAGCCGCTGCTGCGCCGCGCGGTATCCCGCCTGCGGCCCGCACAATGGTTGGCCCTGCTCAGCGACTGCCAGCAGGCCGATTGCGCGGTCAAGGGCGCCGACCCGCTCGACCCCTGGCTGCAACTGGAGCGCATCACCGCACGCATCGCCCATGCCTGAGGCCATGCCAACACTGGTTCCGGTCAGCCTGCCGCGGGTCCGTCGGCCCGGTTTCTGACGCAGCACCTTCGCCTGGCTTACCGCACGCCGCCGCTGGCGTCTCGAACAGGACTGGACCTACACCCTGCCCGACGGCACATCCATCGTACTGCCGGCCGGCTTCGTTACCGACGGCGCCTCGGCACCGCGCCTGTTCTCGCCTCTGATCCCGCCCACCGGCCCCTTGCTGGTGCCTAGCCTGGTCCAGGACTTCGCCTATCGCCACGGCTACCTGCCCAGCCCGGGCAGCAACGGCGACCTGCGCCGCCTGCACGAAGGCGCGCCACGCAAGCACTGGGACTGGCCGTTCCACGAACTGGCGCGTATCGAGGCCGGGCACAACCTGTTCACCCTGCTCGCCGGCCCGGTGATGCATCTGTTCGGCTGGTACGCCTGGCGGCGTCACCGGCGCCAGCGTCGCCAGGGAATTTCTGATCGAATCCCTCCTACGACCGGCACGACTATCCGGGAAAACTCGTAGCAGCGGCGTCGCGTTGGACAGATCGACGAAGACTGCGACGAATCTGGCGCGCTCTTCCCTGTCCACTCGGCTGGAGACATCGGCATTGCCGATGCCAGAGTGAAGAAATCTATCGGCACCGGGGGCGGGAGGGCCCTCCACTCCTCAGCGCCCATCGGGATGACATAAGGGGCGGATGCCGATCAGGATGACGAAGGTGTCGATTCGGGGTCATGCCGCGTGGTCCCCCCCGCCCCCCCCGCACGCGAGGGGGGAGCACCGCCGTGACCACAGTCGACAGGCCAGTGCGCGCCAGCCTGAAACGTGCATTGAGCGCTATAATGCGGGCTTTCGTGCCGTCTCACGGGAGCCGCAGATGCAACAGACCCAGCCCATCGACGACATCGACGCCTACCTGCGCGACCTGGGCGAGCGCGCCCGAGCCGCCTCGCGCGTGCTCGCCGCAGCCGACACCGGGGCCAAGAACCGCGCGCTCGAGGCCATCGCCGACGACCTGGACGCTCACCGCGACGCGCTCGCCGAGGCCAACCGGAAAGACCTCGAAGCCGGTCGCACCAAGGGGTTGGACGCCGCCCTGCTCGACCGCCTGGAGCTGACCGAAGCCCGTATCGACGCCATGATCGAGGGCCTGCGCCAGATTGCCGCCCTGCCCGATCCGATCGGCGAGATCTTCGACATGAACTACCGTCCCTCCGGCATCCAGGTCGGGCGCATGCGCGTGCCGCTGGGCGTGGTCGGCATCATCTACGAGTCGCGCCCCAACGTCACCGCCGATGCCGCCGCCCTGTGCCTCAAGTCCGGCAACGCCACAGTGCTGCGCGGCGGCTCCGAGGCCTTTCATTCCAACCAGGCGATCGCCGCGAGTATCGCCCGCGGCCTGAGCGCGGCCGGCCTGCCGGAAGCTGCCGTGCAGGTCATCGCTACCACCGATCGCGCCGCGGTCGGCGCCATGATCACCCTGCCCGAGTACATCGACGTCATCATCCCGCGTGGTGGCAAGGGCCTGATCGAGCGCATCTCGCGCGAGGCCCGGGTGCCGGTGATCAAGCACCTCGACGGCATCTGCCACGTCTACATCGACGACGAGGCCGACCCGCAGAAGGCCTTCGACGTGGCGCTCAACGCCAAGACCCAGCGCTACGGCACCTGCAACACCATGGAAACGCTGCTGGTGAATGCCACCGTGGCAGACGACATCCTGCCCCCGCTGGCCGAGGCCTACCGCGAGAAGGGCGTGGAACTGCGCGGCTGCCCGGCCACCTGCGACATCCTCGGCGAGGCCTGCGTGCCTGCCACCGATGCCGACTGGGACACCGAGTACCTCGCCCCCATCCTGTCGATCCGCGTGGTCGAGGACCTGGAGGCCGCCATCGCACACATCAACACCCACGGCTCGCAGCACACCGACAGCATCATCACCGAGAACATCACCAAGGCGCGGCGCTTCCTGCGCGAGGTGGACTCCAGCTCGGTCATGATCAACGCCTCGACCCGCTTTGCCGACGGCTTCGAATACGGGCTGGGCGCCGAGATCGGCATCTCCACCGACAAGTTCCACGCCCGCGGCCCGGTGGGGCTGGAAGGGCTCACCTCGGTGAAATGGGTGGTGCTGGGCGACGGCCACATCCGCACCTGAGCCACCACCCCCCTCCCTCGCTTGCGGGAAAGGCTGGAGGGACGCACAGAGGCACGATGCATACCTCCGAGCAACCCCTCCCCCGCTTGCGGGGGAGGCCGGGAGGGGGCTAGCATCGCGCCATGATCGGCATCCTCGGCGGCACCTTCGATCCGGTTCACCACGGGCACCTGCGCATTGCGCTGGACGCGGCTGAGGCGCTGCGGCTGCGCGAGGTGCGCCTGCTGCCGCTGGGCCAGGCGGTGCACCGCGAACAACCCCAGGCCACGGCACAGCAACGGCTGACCATGCTGCGCCTCGCCGTCGCGGGGCACCCGCAGTTCATCGTCGATGACCGCGAAATCGCACGTGGCGGCCCTTCCTACATGGTGGACACCCTCGCCTCGCTGCGCGCAGAACACCCCGACACCCCCCTGTGCCTGCTGCTGGGCGGCGATGCCTTCGCGGGTTTCGCACGCTGGCGCGACCCGGAGCGCATCCTGCAACTGGCCCACCTGGCCGTGCTCACCCGCCCGGGCGAGCCGTTGCGCGACGATCCCGCACTGGCCGCGCTGACCGCCGATCGTCAGCGTCACCCGGAGGCACTGGCGGAACACCTGCATGGCGGCCTGACGCACATCGAGGCCACCCAGCTCGCCATCGCCTCCAGCGACATCCGCGCGCGCATCGCCGCCGGTCGCGATCCGTCCTTCCTGCTGCCCGACCCGGTGCTGGAATACATCCGCGAACAGGGTCTCTACCGGGTGGTTTAGAATGTGCGCAGACCCAACCCTATCGAGTACGAAATGCAGGTAGAAGCACTGCGCGACCTGGTGGTCGCCACCCTCGAAGACATGAAGGCCCACGACATCGTGGTCATCGACGTGCGCGGACGCACCGTGATCGCCGATTACCTAGTGATCGCCTCGGGCAACTCCGACCGCCACGTCAAGTCCACCGCCGAGGCAGTCGCCTTCCGCGCCAAGCAGGCCGGCGAGCCCCCCCTGGGCGAAGAGGGCGTGCAGGAAGGCGAATGGGCACTGATCGACCTCAACGGCGTCATCGTGCACGTGATGCAGCCACGGGTGAGGGATTACTACCAGCTCGAAAAGCTCTGGGATCTGGACCCCGACGCGGCGGAAAAACTGATGCGCGAACACGAATAGCAGAACCCCCCGCGCAGCGATGGACCGCTTCGACGAGCTGCTCGCCCATCAGCAGCTCGCCGGCAATGAACTGAACCGCCGCTTCCGCCTGATCGCCACCGCCACACGCGCGTCCCCAGCCCGCACTTCTGACGGCTGGCAGACGGCCTGCTCGCACGCCGCCGCCTGCGCATCTGCTACCACGACCTGTCACAGCCTATCCCACGAAAGCAGCGACTGAAACGACTATAACGGCGTGCTGACTGCAATCCCCGGCGGTCCGACTGAAGAGTGCCGAATGCATCCGTTACAAGGTCGATCTACTGTCCGCCTAAGGCGACTCCCCATGCTGTCGCCGCTCAAGCTCATTCCCATGAAAGACCAGGTGTCGATGCTCTTCGTGGAGCGGGGCCAGATCGCCGGCACGCCAGGCGCATATCAGCACATCGCGTACCTCGCAGTCATCCACCTAGGCCATTGTCTCCCAGGGAAAAGCCGACGCCCAACGACGCCGGGGAACGCACCAAATGTCAGGTTTGCATGACCGATTGGCTGCAAGGCCTGCCGCCATCGATCCAGCACACAGCCAGAAAGAGCACGGCGGAGGTGACGTCCGGCATTCTGCAATCTTTTCCCCCTTCAGCCGGTCATATCTCGACCAGCAACAAGGACGATCACCATCACACACAGAGGAGAGGTTTCATGAGGTTATCCACAACGTCGGCCGGCATGGTACTGGCCGTGGCGGCAGCCGGCATGCTTGGCGGGTGCTCGGAATACGGTACCCGCTCCAACAGCATGGCCGCTGCCGAGCAAACGGTTCACTGTTACGGGGTGAACAAGTGCAAGGGCTACAACGATTGCAAGACGGCCAGCAATGCCTGCAAGGGCATGGCCTCGTGCAAGGGTCAGGGCTTCGTGAACATGTCGGCGCACGCCTGCACCGAGGTGGGCGGAACCATCGGTTCCTGAACCCGATTCCACACATTAAGGAGGATGAGCAATGAAAGTATCGAAGAAGACCGCCGGTATCGGTCTCGGCGCTGCGCTGGCGATGGCGGCCGCCGGGATGACAGGCCTTGCCGGCACGGCAATGGCCTCGAGCAGTGGCAAAGTGCACTGTTATGGCGTCAACAAGTGCAAGGGACACAACGACTGCAAGAGCGCCAGCAATGCCTGCAAGGGCAAGGTCTCCTGCCAGAGCCAGGGTTTCGTGCTCATGTCGAAACATGCCTGCGAGGCCATCGGCGGCAAGGCCAAGAAGGAGTAATCCACCCGGCCACCGTTCCTGCGGGGCGGTGGCCATTCGGGAGAACAAACCATGTCCCGCCCCTTTCTCGGCTTCGGCCTGGGCCTGCGCACCGATCACTACACCTACATTGAAGAACACCAGCCAGATATCGACTGGTTCGAGATCCTGTCCGAGAACTACATGGTGCCTGGCGGCAAGCCGCTGGCCCACCTCGACCGTATTCGTGCCGACTACCCGATGGTCATGCACGGTGTCTCGCTGTCGATCGGCAGCACCGATCCACTCGATCTCGACTATCTGGCCCGGCTCAAGACACTGGCCGAACGCGTGGAGCCCCACTGGGTCTCCGACCACCTGTGCTGGACCCGTGTCGATCACACCAACAGTCACGACCTGCTGCCCCTGCCGTACAACGAAGCGGCCATCGCGCATATCGCCGAGCGCATCCGGCAGGTACAGGACTACCTGGGCCGGCAGATCCTCATCGAGAACCTGTCGAGCTATGTCACCTATCACGCCTCGGAAATGCCCGAGTGGGAATTCCTCGACGAGATCGCACGCCGTGCCGACTGTCTGATCCTGCTCGACATCAACAATATCTACGTCAGCGCGCACAACCACCATTTCGACCCGGTGGACTATCTCGACGGCATGAGCCCAGAACGGGTGATGCAGTTTCACCTGGCCGGTCACGCCCAGGCGGGTGTCATGATCATCGACACCCATGACCACCCGGTCTGCGACCCGGTGTGGGACCTGTATGCCCACGCCCTGCAACGCTTCGGTGCGGTCAGCACCATGATCGAACGCGATGATGACATCCCCGACTTTCCCGAACTGCGCGCCGAACTGGCGATCGCCGAACGCATTGCCGGCAAGATCCTGCCTGCCCCGGCGTTGCAGACATCGCACACCGCGCTGCGAGGCATCGCCTGATGGACGGCCTGCGTGAGCTGCAACAGGCCTTTCTCGGGCACCTGCTGGGCGAAGGCAGCCCTATCGTCGGGGCCATCGAATCCACCGCCGACGCCTCCGTTGCCGAACGGCTCAGTATCTATGCCACTGGCTATCGCCTGCGCCTGAAAGAGGCACTGGAGACGGACTACCCCCGCCTGCACGCCTACCTCGGCGATGCCCTGTTCGATCGCCTCAGTGACGCCTACATCGACCGCTATCGCTCGCACGGCACCAGCCTGCGGGGCTACAGCCGGCACATGGGGGAGCTGCTGGGCGAACTGTCGCCGTTCAGCACTCTGCCGGTACTCGGCGAGATCGAGCGCATCGAGCGCGCCTTCAACCACAGCTTCGACGCCGCCGACCGCCCCCCGCCCAATCCCGGTCTGCTCGAACGGATTCCTCCTGCGACCTGGCCCGACATGCGTCCAACCCTGCATCCCTCGGTCACCCTGCTGCCGCTGCGCTATAACAGCTTCGCCATCTGGCAGGCACTGGCGAACGAGACCCTGCCCCCCGAACCGACCGACGCCCCTGCCACCTGGCTGATATGGCGCCGCGGCCTGGTCAGCCGTTACCGGGCCCTGCCGGCACACGAGGCCGAGGTGCTGCACGCCATCTGCGACGGTGAGCCCTTCGGCGCCCTGTGCGAGCACCTGCTCGAACACTTCGCTGCCGAGGCGGTTCCCCGGGAGGCGGCCCTGCTGTTGCAATCCTGGCTCACCGAACAGGTCGTCGCCACGCTCGACTGGGAGGCCACGCCACCCAGCTGCTAGAATCCCCGGCCGTCTATCAGGGACAGGATTCATGGCAGGCTCCAGCACCAAGGTCATCCTCGCCGCGCTGGCGGGCAATACCGCCATCGCCATCACCAAGTTCGCCGCCGCGGCCTTCACTGGCAGCTCGGCCATGCTCTCCGAGGGCATCCACTCGCTGGTGGATACCGGCAACCAGGGGCTGCTGCTCTACGGCATGCACCGCGCCAAGCGCCCGCCGGACGCACGCTTCCCCTTCGGACACGGCAAGGAGATCTACTTCTGGAGCTTCGTGGTGGCCATCCTCATCTTTGCGGTCGGCGCCGGGGTGTCCATCTACGAGGGCATCCACAACATGCTCGACCCCCGGCCGGTCACCACCCCCCTGGTCAACTACATCGTGCTCGGGCTGTCCATCGTCTTCGAGGGCGGGGCCTGGTGGTTCGCGCTGCGCGAGTTCAGCAAGACCAAGGGGAATATGGGCTATATCGAGGCGGTGCAACGCGGCAAGGACCCGTCGATGTTCGTGGTGCTGTTCGAAGACTCAGCCGCCCTGCTGGGCCTGATGGTGGCGATGGCCGGCATCGCCACCGCACAGCTCACGGGCATCCTCTGGTTCGATGGCCTGGCCTCGGTGGTCATCGGCCTGATCCTGGGGGCCACCGCCATCTGGCTGGCGATCGAGACCAAGGGCCTGCTGATCGGCGAGAGCGCCAACCGCGAGGTGGTCGCCGGCATCCGCGAACTGGTCTCGGCCGAGCCGGCGATCGAAGCCATCAAGGAACTGCTGACCATGCACATGGGGCCGGACTTCGTGCTGGTGACCATGGCGGCCGACTTCCGCGACGACCTGGATGCCGGTGCCATCGAGCACACCATCGCGCGCCTCGACCGCGCCATCAAGGCACGCTGGCCCGAGGTGAAGAAGGTGTTCATCGAGGCCGAGTCCCTTGTCCCGCGCGTCGAGCGCCCTGCCCCCGCATGAAGATCCACCTGATCGCGGTCGGCGAGCGTATGCCCCGCTGGGTGCAGGAGGGCTTTGCCGAGTACGCCCGTCGGCTGCCACGCGAGTGCGCCCTTCAGCTGGTCGAGATCACCCCGGGCCGGCGCGGCAAGGGCGCCGATACCGCACGCGCGGTGCGCGAGGAGGGCGAGCGCATGCTGGCGGCCATCCCCAAGGGCGCGCGGGTGATCGCTCTGGAGGTGAACGGCCGGCCCTGGTCCACCGAGCAGCTGGCCGGGCAGCTCGAGAAATGGCTGGCCGGGGGCAGCGACGTGGCCCTGCTGGTCGGCGGCCCGGAGGGGCTGTCGGCGGCCGCGCGCAAGGCGGCTGCACAGCAATGGTCACTCTCGCCGCTGACCCTGCCGCACCCCCTGGTGCGGGTGATCGTCGCCGAGCAGCTCTACCGCGCCTGGAGCATTCTCGCCAACCATCCCTATCATCGCGCCTGATGTTGATCCTTGCCTCGCAATCGCCCCGCCGCGCCGAGCTGCTGCACCAGATCGGCGTGGATTTTCGCGTCGAGCCCGCACACATCGACGAGACACCGCACCCGGGCGAGTCCCCCGCCGACTACGTGGTCCGCATGGCGTTGGAGAAAGCCCGGGCGGTGCACAGCCGCCACCCCGGTGAGCGGGTGCTGGGCGCGGACACCTCGGTGATCCTCGACAACCGCATCCTCGGCAAGCCTGCCGACCGCGAGGAAGGTATCGCCATGCTGCTGGCGCTGGGCGGACGGGAACACCAGGTGCTGACCGCCGTGGCCCTGGCCGGGGCGCACCAAGGCCAGGCCCTGTCGGCAAGCCGCGTGCGCTTCCGCCCCATCGGGCACGCGGAGGCGGCACGCTACTGGGCCACGGGCGAGCCGGCGGACAAGGCCGGGGGCTACGCTATCCAGGGGCTGGGCGCGGTGTTCGTCGAACACATCGAGGGAAGCTACTCGGGCATCATGGGACTGCCCCTGTTCGAGACCGCGCAACTGCTGGCCGACGCCGGCCTGCCCCGGCCCTGAATTACGGGCACTCCCGGCCTGCCCACTGGTCACAGGGGATAAACCCCGTTTCGCTACGGCCCCCTGCCAGGGTGATGGCGAGGACGCACCGCCCCGCGCACAGGAACGGGATCATCGGAGATTTTCCGGGATGGGGTGCTATTCCCGGTGCCACGTACCTGCTTGGCGTTAAACTGAATCCATGAGCGAAGAAATCCTTATCAACGTCACCCCCCCCGAAACTCGGGTCGCCGTCATCGAAAACGGCGTGGTACAGGAGATCATCATCGAGCGCGCCGCGCGGCGCGGCCTGGTGGGCAACATCTACAAGGGCAAGGTCTGCCGGGTGCTGCCGGGCATGCAGGCGGCCTTCGTCGATATCGGCCTGGAGCGCGCGGCCTTTCTGCACGCCTCCGACATCCATAACACCTCGGGGCGCGAACAGCCGATCACCGAGCTGGTGCACGAAGGCGGCGAGATCGTGGTGCAGGTGGTCAAGGATCCGCTGGGCAGCAAGGGGGCACGCCTGACCACCAACATCTCCATCCCCTCGCGCTACATGGTGTTCATGCCCAACATGCGCAGTGTAGGCGTCTCGCAAAAGATAGAGGACGAGGACGAACGCGTGCGCCTGCGCGAAATCCTGGCCCGCTTCGCCGCCGAATCCGAACTGCCTGCCGGCTTCATCGCACGCACCGCAGCCGAAGGCATCGACGAAGAAGCCCTGCGCCAGGACATGCTCTACCTGCAACGCCTGTGGCAATCCATCAAGGAGAAGGCGCGTAACGTCAAGGCGGTCGAGGTGCTGCACGAAGACCTGCCGCTGGGCCTGCGCGCGCTGCGCGACCTGGTCGGCCCCGAAGTCGAACGCGTGCGCATCGACTCACGTTCCACCTTCGAGAAAGCACGCCAGTTCGCCCACAAGTTCCTGCCCGACGCCGACACCCAGATCGAGTATTACCCCGGCGAGCGTCCCATCTTCGATCTCTACGGCGTGGAGGACGAGATCCAGAAGGCCCTGCGCCGCACCGTCGAGCTCAAGTCCGGCGGCCACCTGGTGATCGACCAGACCGAGGCCATGACCACCATCGACGTCAACACCGGCGCCTTCGTCGGCCATCGGAACCTCGAGGAGACCATCTTCAAGACCAACCTCGAGGCCGCGCAGGCCATCTGCCGCCAGCTGCGGCTGCGCAACCTGGGGGGGATCATCATCATCGACTTCATCGACATGAGCGATCCCGATCACAGGCGACAGGTGATCCGCGCGCTCGAACGCTGCCTGGCCCGCGATCACGCCAAGACCCAGATCTCCGAGGTGTCTTCGCTGGGTCTGGTGGAGATGACCCGCAAGCGCACCCGCGAATCGCTTGAGCACGTGTTGTGCGAGACCTGCCCCACCTGCCGTGGCCGGGGCTCGATCAAGACCGCCGAAACCACCTGCTACGAGATCTTCCGCGAGATCCTGCGCGAAGCGCGCCAGTTCGACGTGGAACAACTGCTGGTGCTCGCCGCGCCCGACGTGATCGACCGCCTGCTCGACGAAGAATCACAGCACCTCGCCGAGCTGGAGCAGTTCATCGGCAAGCCCATCAAGCTGCAGGCCGAGGCCCTCTACACCCAGGAGCAGTACGACGTGGTGCTGGTCTGACACACGCAACCGGCAATGAAAGGACGCCTCCAACAGATCCGCAATTTCCTGATCGTTCTGGTCCTGGCCTGGGGCCTGCTGGCCCTGCTGGTGCGCCTGTCCACCCCCTTCCTGGAGTACGCTCGCGAGCCCCTGGCCCGCTGGCTGAGCGAACAGGCCGGCATGCCGGTACAGATCACGCGCCTGGAAGCGAGTTGGTGGGGGCTTGGCCCCCGGCTCGATCTCTACGATGTGCGCCTTGGCGAGGGTACGACCGGCGTCCACCTGCGCGAGGTCGAGCTCGATCTCAACCACGCCAACCTGCTGCGCGGCAAGCTCTTCGACGCCCTGCAGCTGACCATCGAAGGCCTGCAACTCAAGCTGGTCCTCGAGGCCGACGGCCAGCTGCACATCGAGGGCTTCCCGGTACGTGAGGGCGGGCAACCGGCGGTTGCCCTACCGCGCTATCTGCGTCTGCGCAACGCCCGCCTGACCTGGGAAGACCGCCGACACGGTGCGCCACCGATCACCATCGACCCCCTGTCCCTGGACGTGGCCAGAAACGGCCAGCGCCTGCATCTCAACGGCAGATTGGACAGTCCCTTCGGCAAGCTGCACTTCGCCGCCGACATCCACGGCTACCCAGCCGGGCGTAACTGGCGCGGCACCAGCTACCTGAAGGGCGAGGCACTGACGCTGCGCCCCCTGCTCAGCGGTTACCTGCCCGCCCCCTACCACTTGCTGGGCGGCGAGCTCGACCTCGAACTCTGGCAGGTCTGGGAAAACGCGCGTGAAGTCGCTGCCCGGGGGCATGTCGAGGCGCACCGCCTGCGCCTGGGCAACCGTGAACAGCCGGGCCGGGCATTCGCCCTGCACCACCTGGAGGGGGACATTGACTTCGCAGAAACCCCCGACGGCGAATGGCGCATCCTCGCCGACGATCTCGCGCTGCAATCCGCCCCGGAAGAACCGGTGCAAACCACGGCCCTGGCCATCCGCCGTCGGCCCGGCGAGCAGGCCATCTTCGACATCGCCACCACCCGCCTGCCGGTCACCCTGCTCGCCCAGGCGCTGCACCTGCGCCCGACCGACCCGGCACTGGACGAGGCCCTGGCGGCGCTGGCTCCGCGCGGCGAACTGCACGGGCTGCGGCTGCGGATTGCCCCGGGCCAGGCCGACAGCTGGGTGCTGGATACCGGCCTGCGCGACGTCGCTGCAAACGCCTGGCAGGATTTCCCCGGCTTCCAGGGACTCGACGGCCATCTCACCGCCACCCCCGACCGGGCGCGACTGGCGCTGGACTCGAAGGCCCTGCAACTGGACTACCAGCAACTGTTCCGCGCTCCGCACCGGCTGCAGCAACTGAGCGGCGTGCTGCACTGGCAACGCGAGACCGCGGGCTGGCGCCTGTTCACCGACGAACTGCACCTGGCCACGCCCGAGCTGCGCGGCGCCCTCTGGCTCGATCTACGGCAACACCCAGGACACCCCCCCTGGCTGGCGCTGCGTGCGCGGATCGAAGACGGCCCGATCGAGGCTGCGGGCCGCTACCTGCCCACGGCCATCATGAGCGACGAGCTGGTGGCCTGGCTGGACCGCGCCCTGCAAGGTGGCCGAATGGAGCGCGCTGACCTGCTGCTGGTCGGCCCCCTGGCCGACTTCCCGTTCGACAAGCACGCCAATGGAGTCTTCGAGGTCGATGCCCGACTCGCCGGGGTGGACCTGGACTACCGCAGCGGCTGGCCGGCCCTGCACCAGGTCGCCGCGCGACTGCTGTTTCACCAGAACAGCCTGGACATCGAGCTGCCGGAAGGCCGGGTCTATGACAGCCGCCTGCTCGACACCCACGTCCGCCTGGCCAGCCTGAACCCGATCAGCCCCCTCGAGGTGCAAGGGCGTATCGAAGGGCCACTGGCTGACGAGCTGCGCCTGTTGCGTGAACCCGCCCTGCGCAAGCAGTTCGGTGACATCGCGGAGCAGATACGGGCCGAGGGCCCGGTCCGCCTCGACCTGGGCTTTCGCCTCCCGCTGGGGGCAAAGGGGGCACAGCTGAAAGTGGACGGCCGCCTGCACCTGCACGGCAACCGGCTGCATCTGCCCCAATGGCAGGTCGACCTCGAACGGCTCAAGGGCGAGATCGCTTTCGACCTTCGCGGTCTGCGCGCACGCAACCTGCGCGGCCAGGCCTTCGGCGCGCCATTGCGCCTGGACATCCAGCCGGTAGCCAAGGGCACCAGAATCCGCGCCCGCGCGCGCTGGGACGCGGCCCTGTTACAGCGCCGCTTCCCCTCGCTGCCCCTGCGCCCGGTCTCGGGCGCCAGCAACTTCACCCTCGAGCTCCACCTCCCCGCGCAGCAGCCGAGCAAGCGCCCGACGCTGCTCAGCCTGCGCAGCGACCTCAAGGGCATGCGGCTGGACTTGCCGGCACCGCTGGGCAAGCAGGCCGCGCAGGCGCGTGCACTGTCCATCACCCTGCCGCTGGGCCAGTCCCCCGGCCCGCTGCACCTGCGCTACGGCAAGACCCTCGATGCCCGCTTCAGCCTGGACGGCCGCCGCGGCGAGCTGCGTTATGCCCGCGGCCAGGCGCGACTGCCGCGCAAGAACGGTTTCCGCGTACTGGCTCAGGTGGAGACACTGGATATCGGCGCCTGGCGCGACCTGTTCGCCAGCCTCGCTCAGGACGGTCAGCAGCCTCTCCCCTGGTCGGTCGAGCTCGAGGCCGGACGCCTGCTTCTCGGCGAACTGGTGATCGACAAGGCCCGCCTGCACGCATTGCACGAGGGCGGGGGCGTCATCGATGGCCGGCTGGAGGCATCGCAGGTCACGGGTGATCTGCACTACGCGCCGGGTGACCCCGGCCTCCTGCACGTCAACCTCGAACAGCTGCACATCCGTTTCGATCCGGAGACCGCCTCGGCGCCACCTCCTGACCCGGCCAGCGGCCCCGATCCGCGCACCCTGCCGCGGCTCGTCTTCAATTGTGCCGACCTGCGCATCAACCAGGCCGACCTCGGCGTCGCCCACCTGGCACTGCAACCGGCAACAGACGGCACCGACATTACCGAACTCGACTTCAAGGGACCGGTCGGCACCTTCGACGCGCGAGGACACTGGGCCTGGCGCAAGGGCCGTGCTCACACCTATCTGGGCGGGCGTTTCCAGAGCAAGGACCTGGGGGCCTTTCTCGCTGGGCTGGGCTATCCCCGGCAGATGATCGATGCGCGTGCCGACATCCGCTTCAATCTCGACTGGCCAGGCCACCCGGCACAGATCCACCGTGCCACCCTGCATGGCCAGAGCCAGATCGACATCCGCGATGGTCGCCTGGCCGAAGTCGATCCCGGTATCGCGCGCGTGCTCGGCCTGCTCAGTCTGGACGCCCTGAGTCGGCGCCTGCGTCTCGACTTTGGCGACGTGCTCAAGAAGGGTTACACCTTCGACAGCATCGTCGGCAGTTTCGAACTCGGCGACGGCCAGGCGATCACCCACGACCTGGTGGTGGACGGCCCCTCCGGCCACATCGAGATCGGCGGACGCATCGGTCTGGTGGCGCGCGACTTCGACCAGGTGGTGCAAGTCATCCCCAAGCTGGACAGTACGCTGGCCATCGCCGGGACCATCGCCGGTGGACCAGTGGGCGGACTGGCCACCCTGATCGCCCAGCGCCTGCTGTCCGACGAGATCGACCAGATCAACCGCTTCGAATACAGCGTCACCGGCAGCTGGGACAAACCCAAGCTCACCCCGCTGAAATCCGGCGGGCCTCTCTCGCGCCTCATCAACACCCTGGGCGGCAAGGACACCCAGCGCAAGACCGAGGCCCAGGAGAAGGCCATCGACGAGGAAAAGACACGTCCCAAGCGCAACGTCCTGCAAAAGCTGCTGGGCACCGGCAAGAAACCCGCGGAAGACACACCGCCCGAGGTCGAGCCGCCCTTCATCCACTGAGCACCGTCTTTCGCCAAGCCTGATAAACTGGGCGCCCCTCCGGCGACTCGCTGCCGGCACAGCCACAGGACAGAACAAAGCAACATCCCCCGACATGAGCGCACCCCCCACTCCCCTCAAGGCCGCCGCCATCCAGATGGCCTCCGGCACCAACGTCAACGCCAACCTGCTGACCATCGAGAAACTGTTGGAGGAGGCTGCCCGCCAGGGTGCAACACTGGCCGTGCTGCCGGAAAACTTCGCCTACCTGGGCACCTCGGGACACGACGTGTTGCCCTACCGCGAGGTGCAGGGCGACGGCCCCCTGCAGCACTTCCTGTCGCAGATCGCGGCACGCCTGGGGATCTGGATCGTCGGCGGCACCATCCCGCTGGAGAGCGAGGACGCCGGGCGCTGGCGCGCCGCCTCACTGGTGTTCGATGCCGAGGGGCGCGAGGTGGCACGCTACGACAAGCAACACCTGTTCGACGTGACCCTGCCCGATTCCGACGAGCACTACAGCGAATCGGATGCCATCGAAGCCGGCGACGAGGTGGTGGTCATCGACAGCCCCATCGGCCGGCTCGGCCTGGCGGTGTGCTACGACCTGCGCTTCCCCGAGCTGTTTCGTGCCATGGTCGATCGTGGCGCCGAGGTGTTCGCCCTGCCGGCTGCCTTCACCGCGGCGACCGGCCGCGCGCACTGGGAGGTACTGGTACGTGCCCGCGCCATCGAAAACCTGGCCTGGGTGATCGCCGGCGCTCAGGGAGGCTTCCACGTCGACGGCCGCGAGACCTGGGGCCACAGCATGGTGGTCGACCCCTGGGGCAGCGTGCTGGCCCGCCAGGAACGCGGCAATGGCATCGCCATTGCCACCATCGATCCCGAGTTCCAGCGCGCCACCCGGCGCAGCTTCCCCTGCCTGGACCATCGGCGCCTGCGATGCGCTGCCTGCAAAACCACCTGACAACAGGCGACACGCCCACTTGAAACGCCATAGCCCCTTCCCTGCTAGCGACACCTCCAACCACCCCTTCCCCGCTTCCGACACCTTCGCCCACTCCTCTCCCGCTTGCGGCAGCTCCATCCTCTCCCCCCCGCTTGCGGCCGCTCCCTCCTCTCCTCCCCCGCTTGCGGGGGAGGCCGGGAGGGGGAACTCCGGCAACCCTGTCATCCCGCCCCAGGAATGCCCCCGAACGGAAGCCACTCCCGGCACAAACAGTCGAATCCCCCTTCGTCGCAGTGTTGCATTGCGCCCCTGTGCCCCCTATCTTCGTCCAACGCTCCCATAAGGAAATACGCACGCATGACCGACTCCCTCGACATCGCCCGTGCCACCCTGCTCGACGCCCCCGGGCTGGGCGAGCAGGCCCTGGTGCAGGTCATGGACCGGCTGCTCAGCCGGCAGATCGATACCGCCGATATCTACCTGCAGTACTCACGGCTGGAGTCCTGGGTGCTCGAAGACGGCATCGTGCGCGAGGGCAACCACAGCATCGAACAGGGTGCGGGACTGCGCGCGGTGGCCGGTGACAAGACCGGTTTCGCCTACACCGAGGACATCGACCTGCCGCAATTGCTGGAGGCAGCCGGCACGGCGCGCGCCATCGCCCGCGCCGGACAGAGCGGCCGGCAGGCCATCGCCTCGCGGCGCGACCTGCCGCAACTGTATGCCCCGCTCAATCCCATCGACTCGCTGGACGAAGCCGCCAAGCTGGCGCTGATGCGCCGACTCGACGAGGCGGCACGCGCCGCCGATCCGCGCGTGCAGCAGGTGATCGTGAGCCTGGTCGCGGCCCAGGACACGGTGCTGGTGATCGACGACCAGGGCCGGCTGGCGGGCGACGTGCGTCCGCTGGTACGTGTCAACGTCAGCGTCATCGTCGAGCAGGACGGGCGGCGCGAACAGGGCAGCGCCGGCGGCGGCGCACGACGCGGGCTGGACTATTTTCTCGAGGACGAGCGCGCCCTGGGCTATGCCCGCGAGGCGGTGCGCCAGGCGCTGGTCAACCTGGAAGCGACCGATGCCCCGGCCGGTCTGCTGCCGGTGGTGCTCGGCCCCGGCTGGCCCGGGGTGCTGCTGCACGAGGCGGTGGGACACGGCCTGGAAGGCGACTTCAACCGCAAGGGCACCTCGGCCTTCTCCGGGCGCATCGGCGAGCAGGTGGCCTCGCCGGCCTGCACCGTGGTGGACGACGGCACCCTGCCCGAGCGCCGCGGTTCGCTCAGCATCGACGACGAGGGCACCCCTACCCAGCAGACGGTGCTGATCGAGAACGGCATCCTCAAGGGCTACATGCAGGACCGCATGAACGCGCGCCTGATGGGTGTAGCCCCCACCGGCAACGGGCGACGCGAGTCCTACGCTCACCTGCCCATGCCGCGCATGACCAACACCTACATGCTGCCCGGCGAGCACGACCCGCAGGAGATCATCGCTTCGGTCGAACACGGCCTGTACGCGGTGAACTTCGGCGGCGGCCAGGTGGACATCACCTCCGGCAAGTTCGTGTTCTCGGCCAGCGAGGCCTACCTGATCGAGAACGGCAAGATCACCCGCCCGGTGAAGGGCGCCACCCTGATCGGCAGCGGCCCCGAGGTGATGACCCGCATCAGCATGGTCGGCAACGATCTGCAACTCGACAGTGGTGTAGGCACCTGCGGCAAGGACGGCCAGAGCGTGCCGGTGGGCGTAGGCCAGCCAACGCTCAAGATCGATGAGCTGACCGTCGGAGGGACCGCCGCATGAGCCACGACATCGCTTCCCTGGAGAACATCGTCGCCCAACTGCTCGACGAGGCACGCCAACAGGGTGCCACCCAGGCGGAGGCCGGGGTGCAGGTGAGCCAGGGACTGGACCTCACGGTGCGCCTGGGCGAGACCGAGACCATCGAACACACCCGCGACCAGGGCCTGGGCGTGACCGTCTACTTCGGACAGCGCAAGGGTTCGGCCAACACCACCGATCTGCGCCCCGAGGCGATCCGCGAGACGGTTGCCGCGGCCTGCCGTATCGCCCGGCATACCGCCGAGGACCCGGCAGCCGGTCTGGCCGATCCGGCGCTGATGGCGCACAAGATCCCCGACCTGGACCTCGATCACCCCTGGGAGATCGACCCCGCCGAGGCGGCAGCCATCGCCCGCCGCTGCGAAGACGCGGCACGCGGCCATGACACACGCATCCGCAACTCCGAGGGTGCCACCCTGCACACCGGCCGCGGCCTGTTCGTGTACGGCAACAGCCACGGCTTTCTCGGCGGTTATCCCACGACCCGGCACAGCCTGAGCTGCGCCGTCGTCGCCGAGCAGGACGGCGAGATGCAGCGCGACTACTGGTACAGCAGCGCACGCGCCGCCGAGGACCTGCAAGCGCCCGAGGCGATCGGCGAGACCGCGGCACGCCGCGCGGTGGCGCGCCTGGGGGCACGCAAGATCGACACCACCGAGTGCCCGGTGATCTTCCACGCCGAGCTGGCGCCCAGCCTGCTCTACGCCCTGTTCAACGCCATCCGCGGCCCGGCCCTGTATCGCAAGGCCAGCTTCCTGCTCGACGCCCTGGGCGAGCCGGTGTTTCCCGACTGGGTACGCATCAGCGAAGATCCGCACAAGCCGCGCGGTCTGGCCAGCGCCCCCTTCGACAACGAGGGCGTGGCCACGCAGCCGCGCGACATCGTCGCCAGCGGCGTGTTGCAGGGCTACATTCTCGACAGCTATTCGGCTCGCAAGCTGGATATGCAGACCACCGGTAACGCCGGCGGGGTGCGCAATGCGCGCATCGACAGCTCGGGCGAGACCTTCGAGCAACTGCTCGCGCGCATGCAGCGTGGGCTGGTGGTCACCGAGCTGATGGGACAGGGAAGTAACACCGTCACCGGCGACTACTCGCGCGGTGCAGCCGGTTTCTGGGTGGAGGATGGGCAGATCGCCTACCCGGTGGCCGAGATCACCGTCGCCGGCAACCTGCGGCAGATGTTCGAAGGCCTGCTGGCGGTCGGCTGCGACAACGACATCCCCGGCGCGGTCGATACCGGCTCCTGGCTGATCGAACGCATGACCGTGGCCGGCAACTGAGGCAGGAACACGGGGCGGCACGCACGGCCGCCCCGGCGACGGAATGTCAGGCCGAGGCCTCCTGGTCGGCCTCGGCGTGGTAGGCCACCACGCGCTCCACCTCGTTCTTCGAGCCCAGGATCACCGGCACGCGCTGGTGCAGTTCCTTCGGCTGGATCTCCATGATGCGCTCACGACCGGTGCTGGAAAGCCCGCCGGCCTGCTCGACGATGAAGCTCATGGGGTTGGCCTCGTACATCAGGCGCAGCTTGCCCTCGGTGCCCTTGGCCTTCATCTTGCTGTCGATGGGGTACATGAAGATGCCGCCACGGGTGAGGATACGGTGCACCTCGGCCACCATCGAGGCGATCCAGCGCATGTTGAAGTCCTCGCCGCGCGGACCCTCGGCGCCGGCCAGGCACTCGTCCACGTAGCGCTTCACCGGGGCCTCCCAGAAGCGCATGTTCGAGGCATTGATGGCGAACTCGCGGGTGTCCTCGGGGATGGTCATGTTCGGGTGGGTGAGGATGAACTCACCAATGTCCTGGTCCAGGGTGAAGCCGTTCACCCCGTTGCCGGTGGTCAGCACCATCATGGTGGAGGGGCCGTACAGGGCATAGCCAGCGGCCACCTGCTGGGTGCCCGGCTGCAGGAAGGCATCACGGTTGGGGCAGACACTCTCGCCCGGGCAACGCAGGATGGAGAAGATGGTGCCCACCGAGACGTTCACATCGGTGTTGGACGAACCGTCCAGCGGGTCGAAGGTGAGCAGGTACTTGCCGCGCGGGTACTGGGAGGGGATCTCGTAGATATCCTCCATCTCCTCGGAGGCCATGGCCGAGAGATGGCCGGCCCACTCGTTGGAGCGCAGGAATACCTCGTTGGTGAGGATGTCGAGCTTCTTCTGGGTCTCGCCCTGCACGTTCTCGGAGCCAGCGGTGCCCAGCACGCCGATCAGCTCACCCTTGTTGACCATGTTGGAGATCACCTTGCAGGCGGTGACGATATCGTTGAGCAGCGAGGTGAAATCGCCGGTGGCGCCTTCGACCTTGCGTTGCTCCTCGATGATAAACTGGGTAATGGTGGTGCCGTTGTGCATGGCGCGCTCCTGAGTTCCGGTTGCAGACTGACAGGCTCCGGCCTGCCGCGACAAAAATGGGTCGGGCAGTATATTAGGATTGCAGGGTATATCAAGATTTTATGGGTAGGTAATAGGGTTTCTATAGCCGCCAAGCTCCCTACACCGGCCGCGCCTCCCGACCCGCCAGCCAGGCCTCCAGGCCCGGGATCACTTCGTCGAAATCCACCACCGCGGGAAACTCGTCGATCTCGCGCACCGGCTGGCTGCGGTCGGGATGGCGGATCGCCAGCAATTGGCCGATGCCAGCCTCGCGTGCGGCGCGCAGCACCGGCAGGCTGTCGTCTACGAACAGAGTGCGCGCGGGATCGAAGGGCTCACGCTCACGCAGACGCGGCCAGAACCCCGGGTTCTCCTTGGCCAGGCCGATCTCGTGCGAACTGATCAGGGCATCGAGCCGCTGGTGCAGGGCGGTGCGATCCATCTTCAGCGCCAGGGACTTGTGATGCGCATTGGTCACCAGCACCCGACGCTTGCCGGCACGGCCCAGCAGGTCGAGAAACTCGGGCACGTGCGGCAACACCGCGATCAGGTGGTCCACCTCCTGCTTGAGCTGCACGATGTCCAGCCCGAGCTGTTCGGTCCAGTGGTCGATGCAGTACCAGTCGAGGGTGCCGGCCACCAGTTCGTAGCGATGCAGGCACTCGGCCTTCGCCTGCTCGAGGCTCATGTCATGGCGTGCGGCATAACGCGCCGGCACGTACTCCAACCAGAAGTGGTTGTCGAAATGCAGATCCAGCAGGGTGCCGTCCATGTCCAACAGGACGGTATCGATGCGCTCCCAGTCGAGCATGGCGTGTCTCCGGTTGCAGTCACGGCTACTCTATCCCACACTCCCGGATCATACGAACCCCGCGGGAAGCAGGAACGCATGAACATCGATCTGCAACGTATCGTCGATATCGCAAGCCAAGCCGGCGAGGCCATCATGGACATCTATACGCGCGAGTTCGCGGTGGAGGAGAAGGCCGACAACTCGCCGCTGACCGAGGCCGACCTGGCGGCCCACCGCCTGATCGTGCAGGAACTATCGCAACTCGAGCCCCGCCTGCCGGTGTTGTCCGAGGAATCCGCCAACATCCCCTGGGAAGAACGCTCGCGCTGGCTGCGCTACTGGCTGGTCGATCCGCTCGACGGCACCCGCGAGTTCGTCAAGCGCAACGGCGAGTTCACGGTCAATATCGCACTGGTGGAATCGGGACGCGCCACCTGCGGGGTGGTGCACGTCCCGGTCACCCGCACCAGCTATTACGGCTGCCTGGAACAGGGAGCCTGGAAGAAGGAAGGCGATGAGCCCGCCCGCCCCATCCGCGCCGCCGCACAACGCCGCTACCCGCTGCGCGTGGCCGGCAGCCGCTCGCACGCGGGCGACAGCCTCAAGCGTTTTCTCGAACGGGTCGGCCCGCACGAGATCATGAGCATGGGCAGCTCGCTCAAGCTCTGCCTGGTAGCCGAGGGCGATGCCGACATCTACCCCCGGCTGGGTCCCACCTCGGAATGGGACACCGCCGCGGCACAGGCCATCGTCGAGGCTGCCGGCGGCTTTGTCACCGATCTCGAAGGCCGCCCCCTGCGTTACAACCGCAAGGACTCCCTGCTCAACCCCCATTTCCTGGTGTTCGGCGACGAAAACGAGGACTGGGGCCACTACCTGTAGCACACGATGACGCTTCGTCTCCTCGTTCTGACCCTGCTGCTCCTGCCCGCACTGGCTCTCGGCGGCAACGGGGATGAATTCAGCTTTGACGACACCCCGCTCGAAGAGGTCATCACCCATCCCACCTGGTTCAAGGAGAGCTTTCTCGATCTGCAGGACGATCTGCGCGAGGCGGTCGACGCCGGCAAGGCCGGCATCATCGTGTATTTTGGCCAGCAACGCTGCGCCTACTGCAAGAAGCTGATGGACACCGGCTTCAGCGAGCCCGACATCGTCGAGTACATCCGACGCCACTTCGAGGTGATCGCCATCGACATCTGGAGCCCCGAGGAGGTCACCCTGCCCGACGGGCGCAGCATGAGCCAGCGCGACTACGCCATCGCCCTGGATACCAACTTTACGCCCTCACTGGTGTTCTACGACGAGGACGGTCGCATCGCTCTGCGCCTGCGTGGCTATTACCCGCCCTACCAACTGCGCGCCGCACTGGAATACGTGGCCGACGATCATTACCGGAAAGAGAGCTTTCCCGACTACCTGGCACGTGGCGATTCTACCCTGCGCTTCGAGGGCGAACCCCTGATCGAAGAGCCCTTCTTCGACCCGCCACCCTACAACCTGGACCGCAGCCGGTTTCCCGCGACGATGCCACTGGTGGTGTTCTTCGAGCAGGGCGACTGCCACGCCTGCGACGTACTGCACACCGAGCCACTGAAGCGCCAGGCGGTGTTGGATGCCCTCGCCCCTTTCCAGGCCGTTCAGCTCGACATGCGCGCCGACACGGCGGTGGTTACTCCCCAGGGAAAGGCCACCACCGCGCGCGAGTGGGCACGCGAGCTCGGGCTGTTCTACGCCCCGACCCTGATCTTCTTCGACGAACAGGGCCACGAGATCATCCGCATCGACTCGGTGGTACAGTTCGTGCGCCTTCGCAACGTGCTCAACTACGTGGCCAGCAAGGGTTATCTTGAAGAACCCAACTTCCTGCAATGGGTCGCACGCACCCGTCGGCAGACCTCTGTGGAACCGGCTCAGTCGCAGAAGCGGGACAGGTAGCCCTCCAGCCGGCGCGCCTCGTGACGCAGACGATCGCCCTCCAGCGGCCGGTAGCCCCGGCGCAGGTGCCGGCGTACCGTCTCCAGACGCTGGCGCCGCTGCCAGCACCGACGCTCAGCCGCGTCCGTCCGCCGACCAGCAGGGGCAACGCTTCGCGACTTCTCGCCGACCGCCCGCTTGCGGCGCGCCCTTTCACGCTCGGCCAGCCAGCGCCGCTCGCTCTCGCGAATCCCGGGCCTGGCCACAGCGTGCAGGGGCCTGTGTTCGACCGGCACCCGCTCGCCCTCTCCCGAACAAGGATGGTCCTGGTAGACCGGCCCCGGACAACGATAGATGTCGGCCAAGACCGGCGACAGCACAGCACACAAGACCAGCCAACAGATTCGCTTCATGATGCCTCCCTCCCTGGATTGCACATTTCCGAATTCAGCCCCCTAAAGTCCCGCGGGCCGCTGCCGATTGTAGGGCCATGGCCATGCCCGCATACCCCATGGACCGGACTGAAAAACTCGAGGCCGAAAACCAGGCCCTGCGCCAGTTGCTGCATACCCTCACCTCGGATGCGGCCTACAACGAGGGGGTGATGCGGCGCTTCCAGGAGCGCGAACTGGCACTGCTCGGCGCCCAGGATCTGCCCGACCTGATCGAGCGCCTCACCATCGGCCTGCGCAGCTCGTTCAACCTGGAGAGCGTGCGCCTGGTGCTGTTCGACCCCTACGGCGTGCTTGAGGAACTGCTCGCCGCGCTGGGCGTGCCGGCCTGCAACATTCCCCACCTGTTCATCGAACGCGAGGTACAGCAGGCGCTCGATCGCTACCCCAACCTGCATCGACCCTGGCTCGGCCCCTGGGTGCGCCGCCACCAGCCGTTTCCCGCACCAGCCAACCTGCGCAGCGAGGCCCTGCTCCCGTTGCGCCAGCCCGACGGGCTCTCGGGCTTCTTGCACCTGGGCGCAAGCGATCCCCAGCGCTTTCATTCAGGACAGGGCACCGATTTTCTCGACCACCTGGCGCGCCTGGCCGCTGTGTGCCTGGAGAACGCGGTGAACCGCGAGCGTCTGCGCCTGAGCGGACTGACCGACGGGCTGACCGGCCTGTACAACCGCCGCCACCTGGACACCCGCCTGGCCGAGGAGGTGAGCCGCGCACGCCGCCATCGCCTGGCCCTGTCCTGCCTGTTCATCGATGCCGACCATTTCAAGCGCATCAACGACGAGCACGGTCATGCCGCCGGCGACCAGGTACTGGTCGCCCTGGCCAAGCGTATCCGCGACCAGCTCCGCAGCTCCGACCTGGCCGCACGCTACGGCGGCGAGGAGATCGCCGTGCTGCTGCCGCAGACTGATTTGCACAACGCCGGCCTGCTCGCCGAGCGCATCCGCACTGCCGTCACCGCCGAACCCGTCATTACCACCGATGGCGTGGCCATACCGGTCACCGTCTCCATCGGAGTCGCCACGCTGCGCGGCGATCCCGAAACGCATCCCGACACGGCGGCGAGACGCCTGATCGAAGAGGCCGACGCCCAGGTCTACCGCGCCAAGACCGCCGGCCGCAACCGGGTCTGCTGTGCCTGCACGCCACTGTAAACCCACCACGCCATTGCAAAGTGGCGAACAGCCACCATCTCTAGTGCAGGCCCGAACGAAACGCGGAGGCGCATCATGTTTCTCAAGGAGAAAGATTCCAGCGAGCTGGTCGAGGTACTCTCGCTGCGCGATCTGTTCGACCCCTTCCACAAAACCCTGGTCGGACGCTACAACGCCGGCGAAGAGATGCCCGACCCGAAGCATTTCTCCAAGGAGAACCTGCTGTTCCCCTCGGGTGAACCCCTGCCCCGCTGCTGGAACGACCCGCGCTACCGCGCTGCAGAACTGCTGCGCTGACGGCAGGGTCCAGCCCTAGCCCCCCGCGCCCTCCGATCAAACCCCTCCCCCACACGTCGGGGAGGGGAATGCATCGCTTGTTCGCCCCCCAAGCCCGCGTTCGCAAGCTTTTTGCCCCCCCCAAACAGACCCGGCCAACATGCCGGATGTGGGGTGTTGTGGCCGGAAAACAGCGACAAGAATAGATCGCTGACGTTCTCCAAGGGATCCTGAACGCAAAAACGCCTCGGGATCTCCGAGGCGCTGTTTGGCAAGTCTTTGTCTTGTATGGTGCCCAGGGACAGAATCGAACTGCCGACACGGGGATTTTCAATCCCCTGCTCTACCAACTGAGCTACCTGGGCGTAGCTGCGACCTCTGCGGTCGCAAGGCGGCGTATTTAACCGGCTCTGCCAGGCCACGTCAAGCAAGTCGCTAAAGCAAACCCCTAAAGTTCCCCTGCTTCCCGCCGTTAATTCCTACGCCAATCGGCACCAAACCGGGGCGATACGGAGGGTCCCACTTTGTTCAAGCGGTTGCGATTGGGGCGGCAAGAGGCGTCCTGCTACGCGGGCATCAGCCTGCACCACGACGGCGCGCGCGGGGCGTTGTTGCGCGCGCTGCCTGGCGACAAGGTACGCGTCGAGGCGCTGGCCGAGGCCAAGGGAGGCGATACGCGCGGTGAGCAGATCGCGACGGTGCTGCGCGAACTAGGCGCCAGGCGACGCACGCCACTGACCGTGGTACTGGATCGCAGCGACTATGCCCTGCTGCAGCTCGAGCCACCGGAGCTGCCACCCGAAGAGCTGACCGAGGCCCTGCGCTGGCGCATTCGCGATATGGTGGACTTTCCAGTGGACGAGGCGGTGATCGACCACTTCGAACTGCCACCCAGTCAGCGCGCGGGCTCACCACGCCTGAGCTGCGTGGTGTGCGCACCACCACAGCGTCTCGACGAGATCACCGTGGCCGCCAACAGTGCCGAACTGCGTGCCATCGACATCCCCGAAATGGCACTGCGTGACCTGGTGATGCATGCCCTGGACGACCGCCCCCACGCCTGGCTGTACCTGGCGCCACGCATGGCCCTGATCGAGATCCTGAATGGCGACCGCATCTGGCTGAGCCGGCAGATCGAGCTCACCGCCGGTCTGTTCCAGGGGGGGGAGCCCGCCGCACAGGACGTGGACGATCTGTTGCTCGAGGTGCAACGTTCCCTCGACTACTACCAGAGCCTCTATGCCACCGGCCCAGTGGACAGCCTGCAGGTACTCGGCACTTCGCCAGCAGTGGAAGCCGCCTTCGTGCTGTCTGCTGCGGTGTACCTGTCGGTACCGGTGGCCCGCTTCGAACTCGACAGGATCGAGGGCCTGGAGAACCATGATGAACAGCAACAACGCCAGTCGCTGCTCGCCATGGGCGCCGCCTTCAGGGAGATGCCATGCGCTGCCTGAGCCCTCCTGAACAGCGCATCAACCTGTACCGCCCGACGATGGCGGTACGCCACCCCCTTAACGCCACGGTGCTGGCCACTGCCGCCGTGCTGGGCGTGCTGGCGATCCTTGGCGGCTGGGGCTGGCTCAGCTGGCAGGCCTGGTCCCTGCAACAACAGCTCCAGCCATTGCAGGCACAGGTGCAGGCGCGCCAGCAGCAGCTGGCCGAATTACAGGCCAGGCTACCCTCCAACCGGCCCGATCCCACCCTGCAGGCCCAGGTGAAGCAGCTGGAGAGGCGCTGGGCCACCCTGCAGCAGACCATCGCCCTGCTCGATGCCCGCCAGCGCGCAGCCGCCCCCGGGTATTCGCCACTGCTACGCGGGCTGGCAAGCAAACCGCTGCAGGACTTGTGGCTGCGCGAGATCCGCATCGGCGCCCCGCAGGGCCGAATCGATCTCAAGGGTCTGGCACTGGAGCCGGCCGCGGTCCCACGCATGCTGCACACCCTGGGAAAACAGCCGGCCTTTGGCGATTTGCGTTTTGGCCAGGCACGTATCACACGCGATGCCGAAGACGCCCAGGGACCGGTCACCTTCGAACTGCGTGGCCTGCCCCGGGAGGACGGACAGCATGCCGGCTGACCCGCGCCAACTGTTCGCCCGTTTCGACCGGCTCAGCCTGCGCGAGCGCGGATTGATCGCGCTGGCCCTGGCGGTGCTGCTGTTCCAGGGGGGCGACCTGCTGCTGGACAGTGCTCAACGCGATCTGCAACACGCCCGGCAGGCACTGGCCACCCAGCACCGGGCCCTGGACGACATCAGCAAGCGCCAGCAGGCGCTCGTCCATCAGGCGGACAATGCCCCCGACAGACGCCTGCGCCAGCGCCTGGCGCAGCTACGCCGCGACCTGGCCGCCTCGCAGGCTCGGCTAGACCACCTGTCGCAGCGGCTGATCACCCCCGAGGAAATGGCGGCACTGCTGCAACAGATGCTGGCGCACCAGTCCGGGCTCGAGCTGATCCGCCTCGAAACGCTGCGCACCCGCCCGCTGGGCGACGACCAGCAGCAACTCAAGATGCCGCTGTTCGCGCACGATCTGGTGCTGGAATTCCGTGGCGGCTACCTGGACATCCTGCGCTATCTGGAACGGCTGGAGTCGCTCTCGGCCGGCATCCACTGGGACGGCTTCCACCTGGAGACCGAGGACTGGCCCACCAACCGGGTGCGCCTGGAACTGCATACCCTGAGCCTTTCGGAGGACTGGATCGGTGTCTAGCAAGCGCATGACAACCCTGCTGATCGCACTCGCCGCCCCTGCTCTGACCGGCGCCCAGACTCTGTTCGACCCAACCCGCCCGCCGCGCCCGGCCCTCGTCAAGGACGCCTCCGCGCCGGCACGGTTAGCCCTGCCGCGCCTGCAGGCACTGATCGCCCGCGGCACACGCTACAGCGCCCTGATCGATGGTCGGCCCCTCGGCGTCGGCGATCGCATCGGCAGTTGGCGCATCACCGCCATCGACCGAAGTGGGGTCGCACTCGAAGGCCCGCAGGGGCCGCAACGCCTGTATCTGCGCCAGGCCGCCTTCAAGCGCGCGGCAGAGGAGAACACCCGATGAGACGACTGTCGATCACCCTGATCACCCTGCTGCTGGCAGCCTGCCAGACCCCGGCCCCGCGTCACCAGGCCTCCCTGCCCGACATCCGCCAGGCCTTGAAGGAGAGCGAGACGGCGGCCCAGGCCAAACCTCCGGCGCCGCCCCCGGAGGTCACTGCCGCCCTGATGCCACCGTTGAAGATCGAGCTGGGTCAGCCGGAGGAGCAGGAAAAACGCTTCGACATCCAGGTGGTTGATGCCCCGGCGCGCGAGTTCTTCATGGGCCTGGTGGCCGGCACCCCATGGAACATGGTGGTGCACCCCGATGTCGGCGGCAAGATCTCGCTCGATCTGAAGAACGTGACCATCGACGAGGTGATGGAAACCCTGCGCAATGTCTATGGCTACGAATACGAGCAGACCGCCTCGGGCTTCCATGTGCTGCCGATACGCCTGCAATCGCGCATCTACCAGATCAACTACCTGAACGTGAAGCGCAACGGCAACTCCGAGATGCGCGTCGGCTCGGGGCAGATGTCCCAGAACAGCGGGGGCGGCGATACCGTGGACAATGGCGGCGGCATCGAGACCCAACCCTCGTCCAAGGTGGTAACCGAGAGCAGCAGCAACTTCTGGAGCGAACTGCGCAGCGGGCTGCGCACTCTGGTCGGCGACGGCGAGGGCCGCTCGGTCGTGGTCTCACCGCAGTCCGGCATCGTGGTGGTACGCGCCATGCCCGCCGAGCAACGCGAGGTCGCAGCCTACCTGCGCTCGCTGCAATCGACCCTGCAACGCCAGGTGATCATCGAGGCCAAGATCATCGAGGTGCAGCTCGACGACGGTTACCGCTCGGGCATCGACTGGGGCAAGCTGGCCGGCCTGCCCAACAGCGGCCTGCTGACCATAGGCCAGACCGGTGGCGGCAGCGTGCTCGATTCAGGCGTCAGCGGCATCAGCGGCAATGTCGGCAACCTCGACCCCGCAGCCTACGGCGCCATCAGCAGCCTGGCGGCACAGGCCTTCGGCGGGGTGTTCAGCGCGGCGATCAAGACCGGCAGTTTCGCTGCCTTCATCGAACTGCTGAAATCGCAGGGGCACGTCCAGGTGCTGTCCAGCCCGCGCGTGGCCACGCTGAACAACCAGAAAGCCGTCATCAAGGTGGGACAGGACGAGTTCTTTGTCACCGACGTGTCCACCACCACGGTCACCGGTGCCACCACCACCTCGACACCCGACGTGACGCTCACGCCTTTCTTCTCGGGCATCGCCCTGGACGTGACCCCACAGATCGATACCCGCGGCGGCGTCACCCTGCACATCCACCCCTCAGTGAGCGAAGTCACCGACCAGTCCAAGACCTTCACCATCGACAACAAGACCCAGACCCTGCCCCTGGCGCAATCACGAGTGCGTGAATCCGACAGCATTGTCTATGCGCGCAACGGCGAGATCGTGGTGATCGGCGGCCTGATGCAGGAGAGCCGCCACGACCAGCGTGCCTCGGTGCCCGGCGCCGGCGACCTGCCGCTGTTCGGCTCGCTGTTCGGCCACCGCCGCGAACAGACTCGCAAGAGCGAACTCGTTATCCTGCTGCGCCCACTGGTGATCGACGGCCCGGCAGCCTGGCGCCAGGAGATCTCGGCCACAGCGCGGCGCATCGATAGGCTGGGCCGTGCTCCCAACGGCAAGGAGGTGTTCTGATGTACGAAGCCTTCTTCGGCCTGCGCGAGCCTCCCTTCTCGCTGACCCCGGACACCAGCTACTTCTATGCCGACAGCGGTCACCTCGAGGCACTGGAGACCCTGCTCACCGCCCTGCAACTGGGCGAGGGCTTCATCAAGCTCAGCGGCGAGGTGGGTACCGGCAAGACCCTGCTCTGCCGCATGCTGCTCGACGCCCTGGAGGCCGACGAGCACTTCGTCACAGCCTACATCCCCAACCCGGCGATCACCCCGGCGGCACTGCGACACGCCCTGGCCGCCGAGCTGGGTCTGGAGCTGCCACGCAACACCGGCCAGCATCACCTGATCGAGGCAATCAACCGGCACCTGCTCGAACAACACCGTGCCGGCCGCCAGGTGATACTCATCATCGACGAAGCTCAGGCCCTGTCGCATGACTGCCTTGAGGCACTGCGCCTGCTCGGCAACCTGGAGACCGGCAAGCACAAGCTGCTGCAGGTGGTGTTGCTGGGCCAACCGGAGCTCGATGCCCGCCTGACCCGCCCCGAGCTTCGGCAACTGGCGCAACGCATCACCTTCCACTACCGGCTCGAAGCGCTGGACGCGGACGCGGTGGGCGGCTACCTGGCGCACCGCCTCGCGGTCTCGGGCCACGAGGGGGCATCCCTGTTTAGCCCGGGGCTGGCACGCCGCCTGCACCGGGTCAGTGGCGGCATCCCCCGGCTGGTCAACATCCTGGCCCACAAGACCCTGCTCGCTGCCTATGGTGAAGGTTGCCGACGACCGCGCAGCCGTCACCTGCGACGCGCCATCGCCGACACCGAGTGCCTGGCACGGCGCCTGCCCTGGGCACGGGGACGCGGCTGGGTCGCGGCACTCGGCGCTTCGCTGGCCATGGCCGGCCTGCTCTGGACCACGGGGATCGGATGATGAGCCTGCTCAACCAGGTACTGCGCGACTTGGAAAAGCGCCCCCGGCCCGATGCGACACAGCCGCCCCTGCGGCTGGCGGCCACGCCCCCGGCAGCGGCACCCGGCGCCAGCCGGCGGCGCCGGCTTGCCTGGCTCGCCACCGGCGGGCTGATACTCGCCGGCGGGCTGGCACTCTGGTGGTGGCCCCAGGCCCGACAGGCCCCTGCCCCGGTACCGATGCTGCCCTCGGCCGAGCCACGAACACAGGTTCAGGCGGTGACACCGGAATCCGCGACGCCTCCGGCCCCGGTCGCCATTCCCCGCGAAAAGCCATCAGCGGACAAGTCGTCGAGCACACCGAAAATGGCAAAGGCCAAGGCACCCGCGCAGCCCCCGGCGCCAGCGGCGCCGAAAACGCCCTCGGCGGACGACCTGCCGTTACACATCAGCATGGCAGAGACACCACCCCGGCCGGCCCACCGCCCCAAACCCAAGAAGACAAAGGCCGCCTCCCGCCCGCCGGCGCAACTGCGCAAGACCCCGGCGCCCGCCCCCCTGGCACAGATCCGCCGGCTGATCGCACACGGCGAACTCAGCCTCGCCGAGGAGCGCCTGCAACAGCGGCTGCGCGCGGTCCCGTCCGACCGCGCGGCCCACCAGTTGCTGGTGGGACTACTGCTGCGAGGCGAGCGACGCGACGAGGCGCTTGCGCAGATCGAACGCAGCCTCACCCGCCTCGGGTACGACGACAAGTTGCTCTTGCTGCGCGCCCGCCTGCTGGCCGACCGAGGCCAGACAGGCGCCGCCTTGCGTGACCTCGAGACCTTGCTGGCGCGCCACCCTGATGACCGCGAGGCGATGCGCCTGGTCGCCGCCCTCTACCGGCAACAGGGCGAAAGCCTTCGTGCCGGTCGCCTGTATCAGCGCCTCACGGCGCTGCCCGGCGCCGAGGCCCGCGATTGGCTGGGTCTGGCACTGAGCCTGGATGAACACGACCCCACGCTGGCACGCGTCGCCTGGCAGCGTGTGCTGACCGCCCCCGAACTGACCGCTGCGGTACGCGACTATGCGCGCCGACGCCTGGAGGACCACCCATGACCACGCAGGCACCGATCGCCACCAACCCCTTGCGCAAGATGCGCCTGGGCGACCTGCTGGTGCACCATGGGGTGATCAACGAAGAGCAACTGCAGGATGCGCTGAGCGCGCAGAAGCGCAGCGGGCGAAAGCTGGGGGCAACCCTTATCGAGCTGGGCTACCTGACCGAACAACGCCTGCTCGAGTTCCTCTCGCGCCAGCTGCAGATCCCCCTGCTCGATCTCTCGAAGCAGCAGGTCGATCCCGAGATCGCGCGCAAGCTGCCCGAGACCATTGCCCGTCGTTACCGGGTGCTACTGCTCGAGGAGAACGAGCGCGACGTGCTGGTGGCCATGGCCGATCCCACCGACCTGTTCGCCCAGGATGAGGTAGCGCGCCTGCTGCACAAGCGGGTGCGCCAGGCCGTGGTCCGCGAATCCCAGCTCCTCGAGGCGCTGGACCGGCTCTACCGGGGCGAGAGCGACCTGAGCGACCTGGCCGGCGAGCTGCACGAAGAGCTGAGCCAGGCCGATGTCGATCTCGACGAGATGCTGCAATCGTCCGACGTGGACGAGGCCCCGGTGTTCCGCCTGTTGCAGCGTCTGTTCGAAGACGCCCTGCACGCCAAGGCCTCGGACATCCACATCGAACCCGAAGAGAAACTGCTGCGCATCCGCATGCGCATCGACGGCGTGCTCCAGGAACAGGTGATGAACGAGGTGCGCATCGCCCCGGCGCTGGTGCAACGCCTGAAGCTGCTGGCCGACCTGGACATCTCGGAGAAGCGCCTGCCACAGGACGGTCGCTTCCAGGTGCGCGTCGGCCAGCGACACCTGGATGTACGTCTCTCGACCATGCCGGTGGCCGCCGGCGAAGCGGTGGTGATGCGCCTGCTCGACCAGAACGGCGGCACCCTCTCGCTGGAACAGCTGGGCATGCCTGCCGAGGTGGGAGAGCGGGTACGCGAGTTGATACGAAAGCCACACGGCCTGCTGCTGGTCACCGGCCCTACCGGCAGCGGAAAGACGACCACCCTGTACGCCGCTCTCAACGAACTGAACACACCACAGACCAAGATCATCACCGTCGAGGACCCCATCGAATACCGCCTGCCGCGCGTCAACCAGGTACAGGTACACGAGCAGATTGGCCTGACCTTCGCGCGCGTGCTGCGCACCGCCCTGCGCCAGGACCCGGACGTGATCCTGGTCGGCGAGATGCGCGATCTCGAGACCGCTCAGATGGGCCTGCGGGCGGCCATCACCGGTCACTTCGTGCTCTCCACCCTGCATACCAACAGCTCGGTGGACACCATCACCCGCCTGCTCGACATGGGTGCGCCGGGCTACCTGATGGCCACCGCCCTGCAGGGCGTGCTGGCACAACGCCTGGTACGCCGGATCTGCCCGGACTGCGCCGTGCCCTGTACGCCAGACGAACACGAACGGGTCTGGCTGGAGGCCAATCACCCGCACACAGAGCTTGCCGGCCTGCGTCGCGGTGAGGGCTGCAACCATTGCAATCACACCGGCTATCGCGGGCGGATCGGCGTCTACGAACTGCTGGAGATCCGCGGTAGCCTGCTCGAGGCCCTGCGCCGCCAGGATATCGATGGCTTTGCGCGCGCCGCGCGCGAGACACCGGGCTTTGTCACCCTGTCGCAGCGTGCCCTGCAGCTGGCCGCGCAGGGAATCACCAGCCTACCCGAGGTGATGCGCATCAGCGGCGGCCAGGAGCACTGAGATGGCGCTGTTCGACTACCAGGCACGCGACCGCAACGGCGAGAAGGTCTGCGGCAGCCTCGAGGCGGACTCGGCCGGCGAGGTCGCCGCCCTGCTCGGCGATCGCGGCCTGATCCCCATTCGTATCGAACCCGGCGACGGCCCGCGCACCGACGTGCTGCAGCAGTTCCGCAGGCTGCTGGAACCGCCGGTGCGCGCCGAAGAGATCGTCATGTTCTGCCGCCAGCTGCGCACCCTGCTCAAGGCCGGCGTCCCCATCCTGCGCGCGCTCAAGGGGCTGGCCGAGAGCGCACGCAACCCGCGTCTCAAACAGGCACTCTCACGCGTGCTGGCACAGTTGCAGGAAGGTCTGGAACTGAACATGGCGCTGGCCCAGCATCCCGCCCTGTTCAGCCCGCTGTTCATCGCCATGGTGCGCGTGGGCGAGAGCACGGGGCGACTGGAAGAAGCCTTCGCCCACCTGGCCGAACACCTGGAGATGGAAAAGCAGACCCGCGAGCGGGTGCGCACCGCCCTGCGCTATCCATTGATCGTGCTCGGCGCCATCGCGGTGGCGGTGGTGATCATCAATATCTGGGTGATCCCGGCCTTCGCCAATGCCTTTGCGCGCTACGACGCCGAGCTGCCACTGATGACCCGAATATTGATCGCCACCTCGGACTTCTTCCGCACCCAATGGCCGCTGCTGCTGTTCGGCGGCATCGGCGCCCTGGTGGTGATGCGCCAGTGGCTGACCACCGCACAAGGCCGCCGCCTCAGCGCACGCTGGCTGCTGCGCATGCCGCTGACCGGCCCCATCGTGCACAAGGCAGTGATGGGTCGCTTCGCGCAGTCGTTGAGCATGACCCTCAGTGCCGGTGTGCCGCTGGTGCAGGCGCTGAAGGTAGTCGCCGGGGTGGTCGACAACGTGCATGTCGCCGAGCGTATCCAGGAAATGCGCAAGGGCATCGAAAAGGGCGAGAGCATCACCCGCACCGCCGCAGCCACCGGCCTGTTCACCCCCCTGGTGTTGCAGATGCTGGCAGTCGGCGAGGAATCCGGTGCGGTGGACGAGCTGCTCGCCGAGACCGCGCGCCACTACCAGGCCGAGGTCGAATTCGATCTCAAACGCCTGTCCGATTTCATCGAACCCATCGTGATCGTCATCATCGGCATCATGGTCACAGTGCTGGCACTGGGCGTGTTCCTGCCCCTCTGGGACCTGTCCTCCGCTGCGCACCCCTGAGGCATCGCCTCATTTCTGCCGCAGGTAGATGATGTCCGAGCTGCTGCTGCGGATCCCGAAGCTGATCAGCGCCGTGGGGTCGACATCACCCACCCCGCTCCAGTCGTATCTCAGCCAAGCCGGGGCCACCATGCGCAGACGCAGCACGCCGGCGTGGTTCACACCCGGCGGTGCGAGGTGCAGGTTGAAATCCGCCTGCTCGGGCGTGGCGCGCAACTGCCAGGCGGACTCGCCGGGATCAGCGCAAGCTGCCGCGCCGCTCAGGCCAGCGCTGTCCCACACGCAGGTGTCGGCCGGAGCCAGACTGTCGTCGGCATCGACGTCTTCGATCACGATACGGCCGACCGGTGTGCAATGGTCATCGGCATTGGCCAGGAAACCCAGTGCGCTGCCTGCGTAGTATTCGACGCGTGCCGGCACCGCCAAAGTCTGCAACTCCGGCCCCTCGGCATTGCTCAGCGCCAAACGGCCATAGCGCAGCGGCACGCCATTCGGTGCAATTGCCAGGTCGATGCGGCCCGAGGTCACAGCATCGGTATCGGTGACCGATTGCAGGATCAGGCGAATATCACTGGTAAAAGGTGCGATCTGCGCCAGGGCGTCGTGCGCGTAAGTGAAACGGTCTCCCACCAGTGACAAAGTCAGGCTGCCGTCTCCGTTGTCCACCAGCAGCCGCGAGCCGGCCTGCATGGTCAGTGCCAGCGGGCTGCCCCCGTCGGCGCTGAGCGCCGAGGCGTCGGCCACAGGCTCGACAAATGCCAGCCCGGCCACGTCCAGTTTCATGTAGTCGCCGGTGTAGTTGCGAGTGATCGTCCCGGCGCGACTGCGTGCCTCGATGCGCAGGCTGGGCGGCAGCTCGTAGCCGATGGCCTGGCCGATGTAGCTGAAGCCGCCGCAGCTGTTCGCCAGGCGCCCCGGGTCGTTCACCGACACGACCAGGCTGGCCGGCACGAAACGCCCGATCCAGGCCGAAGAGTCAGCATTGGCGATGTCGCAACCAATGCGCCCGGTGGCGTCCGCCTGGGTGGTGCTGCTACCGGCCAGGCAGTCTCCCCCTGCATCCACAGCGGTGAAATCGCTGTCGCGGATGGCGCCGGGGCGGAAGCGGAAAGCCCCCACCTCGTCGTAACGGAAGTCGCTGCCGGCGGCACGCCCGCTCGCCGGATCGGCCGGTGCGAACCCGCCTTGCAGGCGGCCGCTGGCCACCGCGCCGGCATGCGCCTCGACCGGATCGGCGCTCAGCGCCGGGGTACCGTCATAGCCAGGGCCGGCACTCACCGCAAGCGCGAAGGCATCGCCGGCGACCGCCTTGGGCAAGCCGGAGGCAGTCGCGTTGTCCAGTGCCGGGGCCTCGAGCACGAAACCCGCCGGTCGCACGGCAAAGCGGTCGGCCGAGCAGGCGACCAGCGGGGTGTCACCGCTGTCATCGCGCACTCGGCAACGCAGCGAGCGCCAGGCACGATCCACGCGGAAAGTGCGGCTGCGCACGCGTCCGCCATCGGCCGGTTCGAACACTAGGGTCTGCGTGCTGCCGGCGACTACCGGCAGGGTGGCACAGGCGCCCCCCCCCGAGGCATCCACCAGTTCGACGCTGACACGGCGCTCGTCGTCGGCGGCGTAATCACCCGCCACCGCATCGGCTGCACCGTCGCCGTCACTGTCGCGCAATGCGATCACATCCAGGCTGAAACCGACGCCTGCCAGGCGCGTGAGCAACCGCCCGGTGATCGCATCCTGCCCCGGCTGCACGCAATTGAAGCCATCGGCCTCGGCGGTCACCGGGGCCGTCCCACCGGTGCAGATCCCGGGCACATCCAGGTCGGCCAGAGCCGCGGCATCGTAGCTCACCCGGCCCTTCACCTCGATGTCGTCCTGCGCCGAGATGGCGCCGAACCACTGTATCCGCTTATCCAGCTTGACCTCGTCGCCCCCGTGCAGGAAGGCCGACACCGTAATCCGTTCCTTGAGTTCGACCTTGTCGTAGGCAAGGATGAACAGGCGCGCCGGGTCCCCCCCGTGGCCGACCGAGGGCGCATTGATCAACACGCCCTTTCTCAGTTTCAGCTTGTCGCGCACGTACAGGCGGGCAGTACCCGCACCCTCTACCAGGATACGTGCCCTCTCCCTTGCCTCCAGCTTCTCGATCCAGTAGTCCACACCGGCACGCAGGACCAGTACCGACTGCTTATCCAGCTTGAGCTTGCGGATACGATAACGGGTGAACGCCGCATCGACTTCCAGGCGGGCACGCCTGCCGACCTTCACCTCCTTGTAGTCGGCGTTGCCATCACTGCCGAGCCGGAAGCTGGCGCCGGCAGGCACTCGGATCTTGAGCCTGCTCCTGCTGCGCTGAAAGGCAGGGGCCGCCGGGGCCGGCGCCAGGCTGCCCGAGGCCTGGCAATCGGTATTGCCGCAACTGGGCACACGGCCCTTGTTCTTCACTTTCCCCGTATCCAGCAAGCCATCGGAATCACCGAGCAACTGACCGCGGTCCTTGAATTCGATCTTCCCCTCGTCGCTGGTGTTCTGCAGACCGCTGGGCCAGAGCAGGGCACAACTTCCGGCATCGGCGTGGGCCAGCCGCAACGACAACAACAGGAACCACAACACCCCCAGGAGACAAGTCTTCATGGGCCCTCCAGTGTGGCGCGCAGGGTGCGCGAGACATAATCGATATGGCCGAAGGCATTACGCTCGGCGGTGACCGTGACGTCATAGACGGTGTAGTGCAAGGCGCCCTCGGTCACCGGCCAGGCATCGCAGCGCGCGATGCGCACGCTGAAGCCCTCGATGGACAATGGCCCCGCCAGCGCGGGACAGGCGCCGTCGCGGCGCAGGCGATGCGCCAGCCATTCCAGCCCGCTATGGGCAGCATATTGCGCACGCAACCCTTGCGCCGACATCGCCACCTGAAGGTGCTGGGCACTGCCGATCTGCACCATGTAGGCCCCCAGCAGGCTGACCACCACCAGCACGAACAGGGTGCCGATCAATGAAAAGCCCCGTTGGTGCTGCCTGACGCTCATGGCCGGTTCACCACCTGCACCTGCTGGCTGAGCGCGACCCGCTCGCCGTCCTGTTCGATCACCAGGTACAGCTGCAACACCCCGTTGCGCGCGGCCGCCCCCGTCCGGTAATCGAAGCGACAGTCGGTAACATGATCGGCGAGCAGGGCCGGCTCCGCCGGGTTGTCCAGGACCATCAGCTCGGCGGCGCTGTCCACTGCCGTCTCGTCGGCCACGATGGGGTACCCGGCATAGCGGGTGAGCGTGCCCGCCGAGAGGTCGCACAGATACTTCAGGGGGCCGTCCAGCAGGAAGAAACGTCGCCCGGGCGAAGGGGCCGGAAAGGCGCGCTGCCCCCCGGCGAAACCACCGTTGTCGAAACGGATGTGCAACGGCGCGGTCTCGATGGCCCGCAAGGTGGCGATGTTGTCGCCAGCCCAGGCGTCGCTCCCGCGAAAGCCGGTGTTGTAGATGGCGACACAGGCCGCGCGGCCGGCACGACAGTCGGCCGGATCGGTACCGGTGAGCGGGGGCTCGGCCAGGTCCAGTGGACCGATCACCGCGAAACGCTGATCCGCATCGGCAGGATTGAAGGACAACACATCTCCCGGCGGCGCGCTGCGGTAACGGCCGCCTGCGACCACGTGCAACAGCTCGACGCAACGCCCGCCACAGCCGACACGCAGGCTGTTGGGCAGGGCCTGGGCCACGTCGCGCGCCAGACGTGTCATGGCGATTTCCGCTATACCGACCAGCTCGGCGCGCCGGCTCACCGCCACGTAGGCCTCGATGGGCGCGGTGATGAAGCGCGAGGCCAGCCCGGCGAGGATGCCGGTGAGCACCAGCACCACCACCAGCTCGACCAGGGTGAACCCCTTTTGCCCTTGCCACCGTGCCATACCGCACCTCATTCGAACCGCCAGGCCGCCAGGCTCAGGGTGAAATCGGCATCGGCTGCATGCCTCACCCGCACCTCGATGCGCTGTCCGTTCGCCCCTTCCAGGGTGCCAGGCCGCACCGAGACGTTCACCCGCCAGGCCGCAAGCCCGGCCACCGGCTGACCGTTCTGGTCGATCACGCCCTGGTCCGAGAGACCGTCATAGTCGTTGACATCGTCGTAGGTGGCGCGCTGCTCGCCGGCCTCGGGCCCACCGGTATCGCCGCCCGCGGGGTCGGTGGGGGCACGTGACAGGATCTCTTCCATGTAGGCCTGGGCGATGGCATTGGCCTGGGTCAGGCGCATGGGGTCGGCACTGTGCTGCACGGTCTGCGCGATGACCATCAGGATGCCGGTAATGCTCACCGACAGCACCACCACCGAGACCACCAGTTCGACCAGGGTGGCACCACACATCCGCCGACGGGGAGCAATGCTACCGTTCATCGGTGAGCAAACCCGGTGACCGGTTCCACCCGCAGCACCAGGTCACCGATGGTGACCGTCTGCACGCTGCGCAACGGCTGGCCGGTGGTCGTCTGCCAGGGCCGCCCGCCACTGTCGAAATACAGATCCAGCGCGCCGCTGGACACCCCGGCCGGCGTGTGGCCCGACCAGTGCTCGCCACCGGGCCGGGCCAGCGCCCTGGTGAAATCACCCGCAGTGCAGCTCGTGGCGCGCTGCCAGAGATCGAAGCCGTCGGCGCCCACGCGGATGCGGGTATCGCAGCCGGTGGCCACTGCGGTGCGCTGGGCGAAGCGCACCGCCGAGAGCACCGCGTCGGCGTGCCCCATGGCGGCGAAACGGTCGGTGGCGAAGAAGCGAGGCAAGGCCACAGCGGCCAGCACCCCCAGTATCGACAGGGTCACGACCAGCTCCAGCAGGGTGAATCCCCGGTGAGCGCCGTTCGCACTTTCGACCCCGTCGCCGGCCATGGTGACGCCGCCCCGGGAAAGGATGGTCAGGGATTGGTGACAACGACGGTACCGTCATTCGCGTCGTACACAAATTTTCTTGTGGTCGTCGTATCGCCCCGGTAGGTATAGGTGCAGGTCTGAGCCCCTGTATCTGCCTTGGCCCAGTAGTCGGGCTTGCCGACACCATCAACATCGACCGACGGTGGATTCTGCATCAACCCCTTCCATATCCCCACACAATCCGAGTCTGATCCCAACGTATCAGTCCCCCGGATAGCGACGGGCCACCCCGAGGCGTTGGTACGAATATCACCGGACCCGAAGCCGGTAAGCTGTTTGGAACCGTCACCACCTTCCGCAAGCCACTGGGCATGGGCCATCGCCACGCCGGCCGAAAAACTGCCCGCCACGCCAGCCACCGCGGCCTGATGGGCCTGGTCCTGCACGTTCATGAACTTGGGCAGTGCCGTGGCGGCCAGAATGCCCAGGATGATGATGACCACCACCAGTTCGATCAGCGTAAAACCTGCCTGTCTTTTCATATCCTTGCCCTCGCAACAGGGTACACAAGACCAACGACCGCGCAGACACGGCCGTCACCTGCTGCCGGTAACGGCAGGAAATGCGGAGACTTTAGCGAATGGTTGGGCCGGGGAACGGACCTCCTACATGCAGGAGTGACGTCCCCGCCGCGAACATTCGGTCTGGAGAGGTTTCTATTGCGGACGAAATTCCGGCGGGGTATCGACACCATCGCCGAAGAAGTATTTCTCCATCTGCTCCTCGAGGAACTTGCGCGCCTTGGGATCGATGGGACTCAGGCGGTACTCGTTGATCAGCATGGTCTGGTGGCGCAGCCATTCTTGCCAGGCCTGCTTGGAGACGTTTTCGAAGATGCGCTGACCCAGCTCGCCCGGGTAGGGCTGGCGGTCGAGGCCCTCAGCCTCACGCTTGAGTTTCACGCAGTTGACGACTCTACCCATGGTGTTTCCCCTGTCTCTGGTTGTTCGATCTCGCGCAGCAGGCGGGCAACCGGCGCGGCCAGTCCCAGCGCTGCCAGCTCGCGGGAATGGTACCAGCGCAGTCTATCGCCATCGGCCACCCCGCATCCCGCTTTCTCGAGGCGGATTTCGCGCGGCAAGATCTCGAGATGGAAATGGCTGAAGGTATGGCGCCGTGATGGCAGTGCGCGTGCCGTGCCGATCGGATGGTAGCCCTGGCCCCGACACCAGGCCAGAGGATCGGCATCCGCGGGCAGCTCGGGCAGGCTCCAAAGCCCCCCCCAGACCCCTTCCGCGGGGCGTCGCTCCAGCAGCACCCGGCCCTCGGGATCGCGTACCAGCAGCATCTGCACCCTGCGCTCCGGCAGAGGGCGGCGCGGCTTGCGGCCGGGGAAATCGGCCTGGCGTCCCTGCCTGCGGGCCGCGCAGTCGGCGGCCAGCGGGCAACGCTCGCACGCCGGTCGGCTACGGGTACAGAGGGTCGCTCCCAGGTCCATCATCGCCTGGTTGTACTCGGCCACCCGTTCATCCGGCGTGAGTGCCTCGGCCAGGCTCCAGAGCGTGCGCGCCACCGCCGCCTGTCCCGGCCAGCCCGGTATGGCGTGGTGCCGAGCCAGCACCCGCTTGACGTTGCCGTCGAGAATGGCGTGCCGCTGGCCCAGCGCCAGCGACAGGATGGCTCCGGCGGTGGAACGTCCGATGCCGGGCAGGGTCTGCAAGGTGTCGATGTCTTCGGGCAGGCGACCACCGTGTTCGGCCACGGCCTGACGCGCGGCACGGTGCAGGTTGCGCGCCCGCGCGTAGTAGCCCAGTCCCGACCAGTGCGCCAGCACCTCGTCCTCCGATGCCGCAGCCAGGCTGGCCAGGTCGGGGAAACGCGCCATGAAGCGCTGGTAGTAGGGAATCACGGTGGCCACCTGGGTCTGTTGCAGCATGATCTCGGAGACCCACACCGCGTAGGGATCACCGGGTCGCTGCCAGGGCAGGTCGTGACGGCCATGCACATCGAACCAGGCAAGCAGGCGCGCGGCAAAGTCGTTCATTCCGAACGGCCCCTCCCACAGTGCCAGCACAGATCGAAGCCGGCCTCTACCTCGGTACCGCAAGTGCAACACCAGGGCACGCCCGGCTGGGCGCCGGCACGGCGCGAAAGGAATTCTTCGAGCAACTGCCGCGCTCGCTGTACGTCGTCGTCCTCCAGCACCCAGACCATGGGGAACTGCAGTGCCGGCAGCTCGCCGGCAGCCGCCGACTGGTAACGCCCCAGCACGGTCGCGCGGACGTGCGACGCGCCCAGCCAGTCGCACAGCAGCTGGGCCTCGATCTCGTCATTTGCCTGGTAGAGCGCTTGCATACTGACAGTGTAACCTGTCCCGTAAGCTTTCCTGGCACAGGGAATAAAGCCGGCGCCTGCCCGTCTTTGCGCACATGAAGAAGAAAAATACCCCTTCCCTGCTGGAACGACTGGGCCGCACCCGCCGCCTGCGCAACGCCATCTGCGAAGAGCGCGAGCGGTTGTACCGGTTGGCGTGGTCCTGGTCGCACGATCAGCACATGGCCGAAGACTTGGTCCAGGAAACGCTGGCCCGGGCACTCGATAAGCTGGACAGCCTGCGCGACGAGACGCGCCTGGCCGTGTGGCTGACCCGGATCATGGCCAACCTGTTCCGTGACCAGTTCAGACGGCAGCGCGAGGATACCGGTCAGGATACCGAACCTGTCACCGAGGAGACCCCGGAGGAGGCCGCGGACCGTTCGCAGCTGGTGCAGCACACCCGCGAAGCGATCGCCGCCCTCAACGATGATCACCGCCAGATCATCACGTTGGTGGATCTCGCCGGCTTCAGCTACGCCGACGCCGCGCAGATCCTGGATGTCCCGGTCGGGACCGTGATGAGCCGCCTCTCGCGCGCCCGCGGGCGCCTGCGCGAGCTGCTCACTCAGGTCCATCTCAACGACCGGGTCGTGGTCCCTCTCAGGAAAAGGAACGCGTCATGACCAATAACAGTGACATTGACCTCAACGCCTACGTCGACGGCGAGCTCACCCCGCAGGAACGGGTGCGGGTGCTCGAGGCCATCCAGCAGGATTCGGCGCTGGCGCGCGAGGTGTGCGAACTGAACAATCTGAAAAGCCAGCTCCAGCTGGCCTACGCCAACCCACCGGGGATTGTCGCCTGCAAGATCGCACGAGGAAGCCGGCACTGGCTGACGCTCGCCGCCAGCCTGCTGATGCTGGCGGTGGGCCTGCTGGGAGGCTGGCTGGTGGGCAACGAGACCCAGGCACAGGACCGGCTGGTGGTACTCGACCCGGAAGGGCGCGGCCAGGCACCGGCTTCCGCCGACAGCGAAGAGACGCGCATCGTCTTCCACCTGACCACACCCGACCAGACCGCTGCCGGCGAACTGCTCGACGACGTGGAACAGATGCTGGCTGCCTACGAGGCCGATGGCAAACCGCTGCGGGTCGAGATCGTGAGCAACGGCGAAGGCCTGGCCTTCCTGCGCGAGCGTCTCAGCCACTACAAGGAGCGCATCCGTCACCTGGCCCAGCGTTACAGGAACCTGACCTTCGTTGCCTGCAAGAACACCATCCAGCGCCTGGAGGTCAAACAGGGCATTGAGGTCGAGATCGTGCCTGAAGCTGAGATCATCGACTCCGGCGTCAGCCACGTGGTCAAGCGCCAGAAGGAAGGCTGGAGCTACATCCGGGTCTGATGCCGATGTCCAGGCTCACCCGACAGCTGCCCTGGCTGTTGCTGCTGTTGCCGGTGCTGAGTGTGGCGACCGCGATCGCCGGTGACCGCCTGCGCGTGGTCTATCACATCAACGACAGCGACCCGGCGCACCAGGCCTATGCCCTGCGCACGGTGCAGAACCATATCGATGCCGAGGGTGCCGATCACCTGGACATCCGCGTGGTACTGCACGGCAACGGGCTCTCCATGCTCCTGCTACCCGAGGCGCTCGGCCACCTGAAGAACTTCCCGCGCGCCAATGCCGACGGCCAGATGATGGCCTGGGTGGACACTCTCAAGGACCAGGGCGTACGTTTCGAGATCTGCGGGGCCACCCTGCGCCGACGCGGGGTCGATGTCGACAGCGACCTCTATGGCGTGGAGCCGGACGAGATCGTGGACAGCGGCGTGGCCGAACTGGCCCGCCTGCAACAGCAAGGCTATATCTACATCAAACCCTGAGACTAGCGTTTCACCTCCAAGGTCGTGGACCCGCCCCCGGCGGGTCTTTTTTTGCCGCTCCCGGACACGCCTTCTGCGGATGGGAAAGATGCAATGAAGCGGTCGCTCTGTCGGTCTGGTATGACATGGGACAGCTCAGCCGACATTTCGATGCCCTGGTCGGGGCCCTGACACCGGAACTCTACCGCTACGCGATGGGGCTGTGCCGCAATCCCGAGGTGGCTCAGGATCTGGTGCAGGAAACGTTTCTGCGAGCCTGGCGCTCGCAGCAGACACTGCGCGACGTGCAGAGCGCGCGCGCCTGGCTCTACACCATCCTGCACAACGAACACGCCCGCTTGTACGAAGGTCAGCGCCCCGGCGTGCGCGACCCACACGAACTGCCCGAGGTCCCGGTCAGAGGTTATGACACCAGCACCGAGGCCTTCAGCCTGCGTCGAGCACTGGTCCGCCTGGCACCGGAGTATCACGAACCCTTGTTGTTGCAGATCATCGGGGGCTTCAGTTGCAAGGAGATCGGCCAGATGCTGGAGCTCAAACCCAACACGGTACTCACCCGCCTGTTTCGCGCACGCAAGCAGCTGGCGGATATGCTGAAGAACGACGCGCAGGAGAAGTTACATGAACTGCCTTGAGTTCCGCCGCGAGCTGCTGCAGGACCCTTATGCCGCAACCGAGGCCCAGCTCGAGCACGAAGCAACGTGCAAGGAATGCGCCCGCTTCTCGCAGCGCACACGCGCGCGCGAGGCCGCGCTGCGCGACCTGCTGCACAGCCCCGCCCCGCCTCCGGAACTGGCCGAACGCATCCGTCTGGCCGCACGCATACAGCAACGTGCCGACCGCCGCCGTCCCTTCTGGCTGGCAGCAGTTGCCAGTGTCATGCTGGCAGTGACCCTGAGCATGGTTTCGCTGTACGCCGACCGGATGGATCGCAGCCACATGGCACTGGCACAGAGCGTGATCGACCACATCGAGGACGAGGCCACGCATCTGCACGTCTCGGAGACGACGCCGGTCGCCCGCGTACAGGAGGTGTTCGCTCGCTTCGGCGCCACGCTGAACGGGCGCATCGGCGAGGTGGCGTTCGCCGCCGAGTGCCTGATGCGCAACCGTACCGGCATCCACCTGGTCCTCAAGGGCCGGCAGGGACCGGTCACCGTGCTCCTGATGCCCGGGGAACGCCCCGGCCGGGTGCTGCCGGTGCGCAATGCCCACTTCGACGGCGAGATCCTGCCCACCGACTGGGGCGCCGTGGCAGTCGTCGGCGAGCCGGGAGAACGCATCGCACCGCTGGCCCGGCACGTCACCCTGGCCGTGCGCTGGGGCAGCAACGCCCCGGCCTCCAGACTGGAGCGCTCCGTACCGCACCTGGCCAGCCGGATCGCGCTCTGATCACGGTTCGGCCCGGGGACAGGCCTCGTTACTGGCCTCCCCGCCACGATCCGCCACGGATCAAAGATCGAAACCGAAGCTCTCGCGGAAGCGCGCCGCGAACTCCTCACCACTGAAGCTGTGGTTCTGCGGCCCGCGCGACTCGATCTTGATCGCCCCCATCAGCGAAGCGATACGCCCGGTGAGCTCCCAGTCCAGACCATTCATCAGGCCATACAGCAGACCGGCCCGGTAAGCGTCTCCACAACCAGTGGGATCGACCACTTCGCGTGCCTTGGCCAGCGGGATCTCGATGACACGCCCGCCGGTGTGGATTACCGAACCCTTGCCCCCGAGGGTAACGATCACCGCCTCGACCCGTTCGGCCAGGCGCTCGATCGACAGCCCGGTGCGCTCCTCCATCAAGCGCGCCTCGTAATCGTTGAAGGCCAACCAGGTGGCCTGCCCGACGAAGCGCATCAGATCCTCGCCGTCGAACATGGGCATACCCTGCCCCGGATCGAAGATGAAGGGAATGCCCGCCTCGGCAAACTGCTCGGCGTGCTCGATCATGCCCTGGCGCCCGTCCGGCGACACGATGCCGATGCTGACACCGGAGTGATCGCTCACCCTGTTGAGATGGGAATGATTCATCGCCCCGGGGTGAAAGGCGGTGATCTGGTTGTCGTCCTGATCGGTTGTGATGAAGGCCTGAGCGGTGAACTCGCCCGGCACTTCGCGCAGACCCGCACGTGACAGGCCCTGCTCGTCCATCCAGCGCGCATAGGGCGCGAAGTCCTCGCCGACAGTGGCCATCGCCAGGCCCTCACCGCCCAGCAGCTTGAGGTTGTAGGCGATGTTTCCGGCACATCCACCGAAATTGCGGCGCATCTCCGGCACCAGAAAAGAGACATTCAGGATGTGCACCTGCTCGGGCAGGATGTGATTTTTGAAACGGTCATGGAACACCATGATGGTGTCGTAGGCCATGGATCCGCAGATCAGTGCCGACATGGTTTGACTCCCTGGGGGATGGTGAAAACAACGGCACGGGATGTTAACTTATATGATCAACACCTGCCGAGGGGCAGGTAGAAGAACAAACGGGTGCCTCAGCGCCCACGTGACCACCGGCCCTCTGGGCCATGCTCGAAAAAGGAGCAAAGGAGAAGATGATGAAGAAGACTCTCACCGCCGCCGCCATTGCGTTGATGCTGGCCGGCTCCAGCTTCGCTGCTTCCCAGGCCGACTTCGACAAGGCCTATGCCGCCGCCGAGGCCGCACGCCAGGAGGCTGCCAAGATGAAGAACGAATGGCGCGACACTGCCAAGATGCTCAAAAAAGCCAAGGGATTGGCCAAGGCCGGCAAGCTGGATGCCGCCATCAAGATGGCCAAGGCTGCCGAATTCCAGGGCAAGATGGCCGTGGCACAGGCCAAGGCCCAGGCCAACGCCGGCAACCCCAGCTACTTGTACAACTGACCACACCCCGGTTGTCACCAGAACCCGCGACCGCCGTCGCGGGTTTTTTGTGCCTTCATGAAAACAGGGTGACCGAGGAAAACCGCAAAGGACGCGAAGAGCGCCAAGATTTTCGTGGCAGGGATGTCTCGATGCCGTGCTCGGGTGGTTCACCACAAAGAACACAAAGAGCACAAAGATGTACTGAGGCAAGGACGTTTCCAACCTGGACACGAGGGATACCACGGAGCATCTGGTAGAACACGGAGGTGTGAAGTTGAACCGCGAAGGGCGCAAAGAACGCCAAGGGGCTCGTGGCAGGGATGTCTCGAGGCCGTGCTCGGGGGGTCACCACAAAGAACACAAAGAGCACAAAGATGTACTGAGGCAAGGACGTTTCAAACCTTGCACGGGGCATACCATGGAGAGCACGGAGGTATGAGATTAAGCCGTAGAGGACGCAAAGGGCACGAGGCGCTCGTTTGAGCAACTTTGTGTTCTTTGCGCTCTTTGTGGTTCCCCCTTCAGAGGAGAGCACGGAGGTGCGAGGTTGAACCGCAAAGGACACGAAAGGCACGAAGCATTCATGTAAGCAGCTTTGTGCCCTTTGTGGTTCCTACTTTTCAGACCGGCAGCAGGATCAGCCCCCAGATCAATATCGCGAGCAGGATGGTCAGCAGCACGGCGGCCGAGCCCAGGTCCTTGGCGCGCCCGGCCAGCTCGTGGCGTTCCTGACCGATACGATCGACTACTGCCTCGATAGCCGAGTTGAGCAGCTCGACGATCAACACCAGCACCCAACTGCCGGCGAGCAGAACCTTCTCCACCCCACCCTGCCCCAACCACAGGCCCAGCGGGATGACGATCAGCGCAACGAGCAGTTCCTGACGGAAGGCCGATTCGTGCCGCCAGGCCGCGCGCAGCCCGGCCAGCGAATAGCCCAGGGCGCGCCAGGCGCGCGCCAGGCCGCGGTTGTCGAAGTATTCAGACACCCTCCCCCGCCGGGGTCCATTTCAAGTCCAGCTCGCGTGCCGCACGCACGTCGTCGAGCCGGCGCACCGGCAGGGTGTGTGGCGCCCCCTTGACAGTATCGGGCTCGGTCTCGGCCTCCTGCTGAATGGCCTGCATGGCGGCGATGAAGCCATCGAGCTCCTCGCGGGCCTCTGTCTCGGTCGGCTCGATCAGGAAGCACTCGGGCACCAGCAGCGGGAAGTAGGTGGTGGGTGCGTGATAGCCATAGTCGAGCAGGCGCTTGGCGAAGTCCATGGCATTCACCTTCAGTTCCTTGGCCTGGCGCTTGAGGGTGACGATGAACTCGTGAGTGGCACGGCGCTCGGGATAGGCCAACTCGAAGCCGGCCTCGCGCAGACGCGTGGCCATGTAATTGGCGTTCAGCGTGGCGTATTCGGCCACGCGGATCAGCCCGGCACGCCCCAGCAGGCGGGCATAGACCCAGGCACGCAGCAACACACCCGCGTTGCCGGCGAAGGTCATCAGCTTGCCGATGCTCTGCGGGCGCTCCTTCTCGGTCAGCCAGTAGTAGTCGCCATAGCCATCCTTCGCCACCATGGGCACCGGCAGGAAGGGCTGGAGCCGCTCGGACACGCCCACCGGACCTGCGCCCGGCCCGCCACCGCCGTGCGGGGTGGAGAAGGTCTTGTGCAGGTTCATATGGATGACATCGAAGCCCATGTCGCCCGGCCGGCACTTGCCGAGGATGGCATTGAGGTTGGCGCCATCGTAATAGAGCAGACCACCGGCCTCGTGCACGATGTGCGCGATCTGCTCGATGTTGCGCTCGAACACGCCCACGGTGGACGGATTGGTGAGCATGATGCCTGCGGTCTGCGGGCCGACGGCCGCACGCAAGGCCTCGATGTCCACGTCGCCGTTGGCGTCCGTGGGGATCTCGCGCACCTTGTAGCCGCACATCACCGCAGTGGCAGGGTTGGTGCCGTGCGCCGCGTCGGGCACCAGGATCTCGGTGCGCGCGGTGTCGCCTTGCGCGTCGTGGTAGGCGCGGATCATGGCCACGCCCGCAAACTCGCCCTGCGCGCCGGCTGCCGGCACCAGCGAGACCGCGCTCATGCCGGTGACCTCGCGCAGGATCTCCTGCAGCTCGAACATGCAGGCCATGAAACCCTGGCTGTGACTCTCAGGCGCCAGGGGATGGCGACCGAGGAAGCCGGGCAGCATGGCCAGGCTGTTGCAGGCGCGCGGGTTGTACTTCATGGTGCACGAACCCAGCGGGTAGAAATGGGTGTCGATGGAGAAGTTCTTCTGCGACAGCCGGGTGTAGTGGCGCACCACCTGCATCTCCGAGACCTCGGGCAGCAGCGGCGGATCCTTGCGCAGAAACTCCGGCGGGATGTCGTCGAGGGCAACGGGCGCAGCCGGCGCCTGGGAAAAGGCCCGGCGACCGGCGCGCGAGTGTTCGAATATCAGCATCGGTGGCGTCTCGTCTGTCATCGTCTGTCGCTTGATCGTTTCACGCCCCCTCCCGGCCTCCCCCGCACGCGGGGGAGGAGTGGATCGAGGAGACTTCTTTTCCCCCTCCCCGCTCGCGGGGAGGAATGGACTCGAGGAAGCTTTCCCCCTCCCCACTTGCGGGGAGGACCGGGGAGGGCCCCCTCAGCCCAGGGCGGCGATGGCCGCGTCGTAGTCAGGCTCCTGCGCGATCTCGGGCACCAGCTCGGCATGCAGCACACGGTCGTTCTCGTCGAGCACCAGCACCGCACGCGCAGTGATACCGGCCAGTGGCCCGTCGTTGATGAGCACCCCGTAGTCCTTGGCGAAGTGCTTGTCGCGCATCATCGACAGGGTCTTCACCCGGTCGGTACCCTCGGCCGAGCAGAAACGCGCCTGAGCGAACGGCAGGTCGGCCGAGATGACCAGCACCACCACGTCGTCACGGCCGCCGAGGCGCTCGTTGAACACCTTGGTCGAGGTGGCGCACACCCCAGTGTCCAGGCTGGGCACGATACTCAGCACTTTCTTCTTGCCGGCAAAGTCTTTCAGGCTCACGTCGTTGAGCTCGCCATCCGTCAGCGAGAAGTCGGGCGCGGTACTACCGATCGCCGGCAGTTCGCCGCTGGTGTGGATGGGGTTGCCCTGCAGGGTGATCTCGGCCATGGCGCTCTCTCCTTTCCTATTTGTTATCGAACTTCGGTTCGATCGGGCACTTCGCCCGACCCTGGGTCGTAACCACCCGCTCCAGGCGGGTGGCATAGTGTTCGATGTCCTCGGCAGTACGCTGCTCCGTGGCACACACCAGGATGGCATCGCCCAACTCGGGGTAATCGTCGGCGAGGTCGAAACCTCCGAGCACATTGTGGGCGGCCAGGGTCTTGAGGGCATCCTGCGCCGGTAGCGGCAAGCGCAGCACCCGTTCGTGGAAGAAGGGACCTTCGAAGACCGGCTCGACCCCGGCGATGGTGCTCAGACGCTCGACCAGGGCGCGGGTGTTAGCGTGACAGGTACCGGCCACGCGCGCCAGCCCTTCGGCGCCCAGCAGGGCCATGTGGATGGTCGCGGCAGTCACCAACAGGCCCTGATTGGTGCAGATATTGGAGGTCGCCTTGGAACGACGGATGTGCTGTTCGCGCGCCTGCAGGGTGAGTGCAAACCCCGGCTTGCCGTCGAGATCCACGGTGCGCCCGATCAGACGACCCGGCATCTGCCGCACCAGAGCCTGCTTGCAGCAGAGGATGCCGAAATAGGGCCCACCCGAGGACAGCGGCGCGCCCAGTGGCTGGCCCTCACCGGTGACGATATCCACACCCTGCTCGCCCCAGCGCCCCGGCGGCTCGAGCAAGGCCATGGCCAGCGGGTTGACCACCGCGACCGCCAACATGCCGTTGGCATGCGCAAAGTCGGTGAGCGCATCGACCGGCTCGAGCATGCCAAAGAAGTTGGGCTGCGGGATCAGCAGGGCAGCGAAGTCCTCGCCCGCGTGGGCCTGGAGCGCTTCAAGATCGGTGGTGCCGGTAGCCGCGTCGAAAGGCAGCTCGACCAGTTCGATGCCCTGGTTGCGCACGATGCTGTGCGCCACCTTGCGGTAAGCCGGATGCAGGCTGCGCGGCACCAGAATGCGTTTCGACTTCGACTTGCGGTTGGCGCGCACCGCCATCAGCACAGCCTCAGCCACCGCCGAGGCACCATCGTAGAGCGAGGTGTTGGACACATCCATGGCCATCAGCGAGGCCATCATGCTCTGGTATTCGTAGAGCAGTTGCAGGGTGCCCTGGCTGGCCTCGGCCTGATAGGGGGTGTAGGCGGTGTAGAACTCGCCGCGGGTGGCGATCTGCCACACCGCCGCCGGCACATGGTGGTCATAGGCTCCGGCGCCGATGAAACACAGGGCCTGACCATCGCGACGCGCGCGCGAAGCGGCCAGCGCGGCCACTTCCATCTCGGACATCCCCTCGGGGATGCCCGGCAGGTCGCCGGCACGCAGGTGCTCGGGGATCTCGTCGAACAGCGCGTCGATGCTGTCCACGCCGATGGCCTGGAGCATCTGACGTACGTCGTCCTCGGTGTGCGGTATGAAGGGCATGGCGCTACCTCGGCCGGTACAGCAACCGGTCAGTGTTCCTCGTTTTCGCAATGCTCGGTATAGGCCGAGGCATCCATCAGGCCCTCGACCTCGCTCTGGTCGGCCACCTTGAGCTTGAACATCCAGCCAGCATCGTAAGGATCACTGTTGATGGTCTCGGGGGCATCGACCAGCGCCTCGTTGATCTCCACCACCTCGCCGGCGACCGGGCAATAGACATCGGAGGCGGCCTTCACCGACTCGACCACGGCACAGTCTTCGCCGGCGCTCAGCTCGGCACCCACTTCGGGCAGCTCGACGAACACCAGGTCGCCCAGCAACTCCTGGGCGTGATCCGAGACGCCCACGGCCACCACGCCGTCGCCCTCGTCGCGCACCCATTCATGGGTCTTGGTGTATCGATAATCGCTGGGAATGTTGCTCATTTCTCAGTCCTCTGGTTGTCCCGCGACCGGCGGGGTCAAATCTCGATCTGCGCCTTGCCGTGGCGGACAAAGGGCAGTTTCACCACCCGCAAGGGTAACTGTTTTCCGCGGATTTCGACGGTCAATGCCTCACCAGCGTCCGCCGCGATGCGCGCAAAGCCGATCGATCGCTCCAGGGTGGGCGAGAAGCCACCGGAGGTGATCTCGCCGACCTCGCGCTCGCCGTCGAACAGCTTCTGGTGGCCGCGCAGCACACCGCGCCCCTCGAGCAGCACGCCAACGAAGCGCGGAATGCCACCGGCGGCCTTCTGCGCCTCCAGTGCGGAGCGACCGATGAAATCGCGCTCGTCGTTCATGGCCACGGTCCAGGCCAGCCCCGCGGCCAGCGGACTGACCGTCTCGTCCATGTCTTGCCCATAGAGGTTCATACCCGCTTCCAGGCGCAAGGTGTCGCGCGCACCCAGTCCACAGGGCCGCACCCCGGCCTGGGCCAGCGCCCGCCACAGCGCCTCGGTCTGTGCCTCGGGCAGCACGATCTCGTAGCCGTCCTCACCGGTGTAGCCAGTACGTCCCACGAACCACTCGCCGTCGGTGGCTGCATGGAAGGGCTTGAGCGCGGCAGCCGCCTCGCGCAGCCCCTCGGGCAGCAGGGGGCCGGCCTTCTCGCGGGCGTTCGGACCCTGCACCGCGATCATGCCCAGATCGAAACGCGGCTCGACCCGCACCCCAAAGGCCGGAGCCTGCTCACGCAGCCAGGCGATATCCTTCTCGGTGGTGCCGGCATTGATCACCATGCGGAAGTGATCGTCGGCCAGGTAATAGGTGATCAGGTCGTCGATCACCCCGCCCTCGGGATTGAGCATGCAGGAATACAGCGCCCGCCCCGGGGTTTGCAGCTTGTTCACATCGTTGGCCAGCAGGTAGCGCAGGAAATCACGCACCCGCTCGCCATGCAGGTCCACCACTGTCATGTGGCAGACGTCGAACATGCCCGCGTCGCGACGCACCGCGTGGTGTTCGTCGATCTGCGAACCATAGTGCACGGGCATGTCCCAGCCACCGAAGGGCACCATGCGTGCCCCCATTTCGCGGTGCACGGCATTCAGCACGGTCTTCTTGTCAGCACCCATCGTTATCTCCGGTCAACAAAAAAGGCGGATGGCCGTCACTACGACATTCGGTAGTCACTGCCATCCGCCCCTCTGTCCGGTCACCTGAGAGTTTACCCCGTCGGTGGGCGCCGCTTGCGCGCGCCGCTCTCCAGAGCCTGGCCCGAGCACGAAGCTCCGCCTGCCGTGGTCCTTTTGCCTGAGCGATTCCGGGCGGAACTTGCGCCTTCGGCGCCGCCTTGCGGCGGTCTCTCCCACGCGGCTTGAGGCCGGAAGCGGGACTATAGCAGCCACGACACCGCCGCATCAACGCGCGCCGCAAACCTCACCGTCCCGACCGCCGCACCAGAAGGATCACCGGTATCAGGCCAGCGGCCACCAGCGCCACCGCGGGGGCCGCGGCACGCTCCCATTCCCCTTCGGAGGTCAACTCGTAGATGCGCACCGCCAGGGTGTCCCAGCCGAAGGGGCGCAGCAGCAGGGTGGCAGGCATCTCCTTCATCACGTCCACCAGCACCAGCAGCGCGGCCGTCAACAAGCCGGGACGCAGCAGCGGCACATAGATCCGTCGCACCACCTCGCGCGGGGTGGCTCCCAGGCTGCGCGCCGCCTCGCGCAGACTGGGACGGACACGCACCAGAGCGGCGTCCACCGGACCGAAGGCAACCGCCTGGAAACGCACAAAATAAGCGAGCAGCAGGCCGGGCAGGCCGCCGGCAAGTGTCCATTGCAGATTGCCGCTGGACAGCATCGCCCAGAGTCCGGCCAGGCGGTCGTCGAGCCAGCTGAGCGACAGCATCACCCCAACCGCCAGCACCGATCCCGGCAGGGCATAACCCAGAGTCGCAATACGTACGCCGATACGCGTGAAGCCGTCGCCATGATGTCGCCGCACATAAGCCAGGACGAAGGCCCCGGCCACGGTACACAGGGCGGCCAACCCGCCCAGCATCAGGGTATGCCACAGCAGGTCCAGATAACGGCTGTCGAGCTGCCCCCGGGTCTCCCAGGCCCAGGCCGCCAGCTGTGCCACCGGCACCGCGAAGGCCAGGGCGAACACCGTACCCGCGAACAGCGCTGCCGCCACCCCCCGCGCGCCACGCAGATGGATACGGGGGCTGGCCGAACGGCCGCTTTCGGCATGGCGCGCCCGCGAACGTACCCGCTGTTCGGCCAGCAGGGCGACGAACACAAGCAGCAACAGGATAGAGGCCAGCTGTGCCGCACCGTGCAGGTCGAAGAAGCCGAACCAGGCCTTGTAGATGGCGGTGGTGAAGGTGTCGTAATTGAATACCGCGACCGCACCGAAATCCGCCAGGGTCTCCATCAGCGCCAGGCTCAGGCCGGCAACGATACCGGGTCGCGCCATCGGCAGCGACACCCGCCAGAAGGCCCGCCAGGGCCCCAGGCCCAGCACACGGGCCGCCTCGTAGGCGCTGGCACCCTGTCCCAGGAAGGACACCCGCGCCAACATGTAGACGTAGGGATAGAAGACCAGGGTCATCACCACCGCCACACCAAAGCCGTTGCGCAGCTCGAGCGCCCAGGCCTGGGGAAGATCGAACAGCGCGCGCAGCGTCCCCTGTACCGGGCCAGCGAAATCGAGCAACCCCAGGAACACGAAGGCCAGCACATAGGGCGGTAAGGCGAAGGGCAGCATCAGCGCCCAGTCCAGCCAGCGCCGCCCGGGAAACTCGCAGCGCGCCACCAGCCAGGCCAGAGGCACCCCCAGCAGCAGGGTGCCGGTACTCACGCCCAACACCAGCACCGCGGTATTGGCGAGCAGCGCCGGCAGCACCGTCTGCCAGAGGTGACGCCACAGGGCGGGCTCCAGGTACACCCAGCTGGAGAAAAGCACCGCCAGCGGCACCAGCACCAGCAAGGCCAGCACGCGCGCAGCCCAACGCCAGGCGGCGCCTTCGCGGGCATGTTCGCCCGTGATCGGGGAAGTGGCGATACGCTTCATGACCAGCGGGGTCTCCGGTTTTCCCTGTCTCGTTTCCCCGTACCCGGCCCTCCCCACAAGCGGGGAGAGGGCCTTGGCAGGCGGGGAAGTCCCGCCAGCAGATCAGCGGTAACCGGCACGATCCATCAGGCGGATCGCCGCGGCCTGCAGACGACCGTACTCGGCTACGTCCAGGCTGTCTTCCTTGAACGCCCCCCAGGCCCTCACCGCGTCGGCCGCTTCCACCCGGGGGTTGACCGGGTATTCGAGGTTGATGGCGGCAAAGTCGTGCTGCGCGGCCTCGGAGGCGAGCCATTCGAGCAGGCGCTGCGCGGCTTCGGGATGTTTGGCATGCGCCGTCACCCCGCCGCCGGAGACGTTGACGTGCACCCCATTGCCCTGCTGGTTGGGCCAGGCCAGCGCCAGGGCGATATCCGGATTCTTCTTTTGCAGGCGACCAAAGTAATAGGTGTTGACAATGGCCAGGTCACAACGCCCGGCGAGGATGGCCTGCATGGTCTTGGTGTCGTTGGAGAAGGGTGGCGCCGCCAGATTGGCCACCCAGCCGCGCACGATACGCTCCGCCTCGGCCTCGCCATGGTGCGCGATCAGGCTGGCGACTAGCGACTGGTTGTAGACCTTCTTGGATGTACGCAGGCACAGACGGCCTTTCCACTTGGGGGCGGCCAGGTCCTCGTAGGTGGTGATCTCCGAGGGCCGCACCCGCTCGGTGCTGTAAACGATGGTGCGCGCACGCTTCGACAGCCCGAACCAGCGACCTTCCGGGTCGCGCAGGTGCGCCGGCACGTCACGTTCGAGCACCGGCGAGTCGATGGCGCGCAGCACACCCTGCTCGGCAGCGGCCCACAGGTTGCCGGCATCGACGGTGAGCAGCAGATCTGCGGGCGTACGACGACCTTCGGCCTTGAGACGCTGAATCAGGGGACCGGCCTTGTCGGTAAGCCAGGTGATCTTCACCCCGGTTTCGCGCGTATAGCGGTCGAACAGGGGCTTGATCAGGTGTTCCTTGCGTGACGAGTAGACGACCACCTCATCGGCAGGAGCGACCACCGGCGCCAGAAGAGAACAGAACAATACGCCCAGAAACAACTTGCGCATGACATACCTCGTGCTGCTTGCTCATGGAAATAAGAATGAGTCGCAATTGTATTCCCACTTACAGGCATGTCAAGCGATTCGAGAATGATTCTCGATTGCATCATTGTCGACTGCCGTGCTTCGTCCAGGCGACGCGTCAGAATCGGCCGAAGGGGCCCACGCCAGATTTTTCGAAAAGCATATTGACATTTAAGAAAATGCTTATATACTGTTTCACATCGACAGCAGCACCGTCGAAACAGAACCCCGCTAAAAAGACGTTCAGGAGAACAACACCATGAAAAAGATCATCGCCATCGCTGCCATCATCGCCTCCGCCCAAGCCGCTGCCTTCTGGGATTCCGCCAACACCTCCGGCAACAGCGCCTACAACGGCAACGGCGACTTCGTCGGCAACGGCAACGCCGAAGGTGAAGCCACCTTCTCCATGACCTTCAAGGGCCGTGGCAAGACCGCTGGCGACTTCAAGGGCAACGGCTCGACCGACGGCAACTGGGCCGGCTACGGTTACGACCAGCCCTACTACACCCCCTACGGCTACGGCGCTCCGGCTGCTCCGGTCGCCCCGGCAGCCCCCGCTGCTCCGGCCGCTCCCGCTGCCAAGTAATTCGGCTCCGGCCTGAATTCGCAGCAAAGGCCCCGCCTCCGTGCGGGGCCTTTTGCCGTCTGGGCCAGGCTCCCGCTACACTGCGCCGATGCCCGACCTGATCCGCAAGTTCATCGGCTTTGCCGGCACCGGCGCCATCGCCACCGGCATCCAGTACCTCATCCTGATCGGCCTGCGCGAACTGGGCGGCCTGTCGGCGGTCCTCGCTTCGGCCATCGGCTACGGCCTGGCGGCGATCGCCAACTACTTGATGAAATACCACTGGGTGTTCGCCAGTGACCAACAGCACCGTCACGCGGCCCCGAAATACGCCCTGGTCTCGCTCTCGGGACTGGCGCTGAACACCGCATTGATGCACTTGGGCACCAGCCTCCTCGGGCTGTACTATCTTTTGTCCCAGGTGATCACCACCGGCCTGGTGCTGGTGTGGAACTTCACCGCCAACCACCTCTGGACCTTTCGCGTCAACAGCCAACGCTGAGGAGCCACCATGCAACTGTCGCGCGCCCGCGAGCTGATCGAACAGCAGATGCTCTTCACCAGCGGCTACAACCGCAACGCGGTGCGCCTGATCCTCGGCGAGGTCGCCCGCGTACACGGCCCGGGTGCCGTGGCGCAGCTGTTTCGTGAATTCGACCTGGAAGGCCATTTCGAACTCGACCCTGCCGCCGACTACAGCCGGGTCGGGCTGTAATCCCGCCACCCGGGAAGACCCGACCGGGTCGAAGGTGGTCGATGGGCAAAGCCTCCGGCCCTTGCCCTTCCTACGCAAGTTTCGACAGCCCCCCGTAGGATGGGCAAAGCACAGCGCGCCCATCATCAATCCTTGACAAAACTGCCAAGATCAGCAAATCGCCTGATACCGGCATTGGAAACTTTTTCTCACTTTTATCAGGGTTATTTCTAAAATCAGGTGACCCCTCTACCGCTTTGCCCGTTGTTCATGGCCACAACAAAACCATAAGCCCTGCCCGAGGAGACCTGATACATGAATACAGCCCTGCTCTTTGCACTCGTCAGCGCGGCGCTCGCCATCGCCTACGGGATGATGTCGGTGAAATGGATCCTGTCGCGGCCGGACGGCAACGACCGCATGCGCGAGATCGCTCAGGCCATCCAGGAAGGCGCCGCTGCCTACCTCAACCGCCAGTACACCACCATCGGCATCGTCGGCGTGGTGCTCACCATCGTGCTGTTCGCTACCCTGGGGGCGCCCACCGCCATCGGGTTCGTGATCGGCGCCACTCTCTCGGGTGCGGCCGGCTACATCGGCATGAACATCTCGGTACGCGCCAACTCGCGTACCGCCGAGGCGGCCAACCAGGGGCTGAACGCCGCCCTGCAGGTCGCCTTCCGCGGCGGCGCCATTACCGGCCTGCTGGTGGTTGGTCTGGGCCTGCTGGGCGTGGCCGGCTACTACGCCATCCTCAAGGCCAGCGGCGTCGAGGACCCCCTGCACCCATTGGTCGGCCTGGCCTTCGGCGGTTCGCTGATCTCCATCTTCGCCCGTCTCGGCGGCGGCATCTTCACCAAGGGCGCCGATGTGGGGGCCGACATCGTGGGCAAGGTCGAGGCCGGCATCCCCGAGGACGACCCGCGCAACCCAGCGGTTATCGCCGACAACGTCGGCGATAACGTCGGCGACTGCGCCGGCATGGCCGCCGACCTGTTCGAGACCTACGCGGTGACCGTGGTTGCCACCATGCTGCTCGGTGGCCTGCTGATCGGTACCGACAACGCCGTGCTCTACCCACTGGTGCTCGGCGGCGTGTCCATCATCGCCTCGGTGATCGGCACCTTCTTCGTCAAGGCGAAGGAAGGCGACACAAAAATCATGTCTGCCCTGTACAAAGGTTTGATCGTCTCCGGGGTGATCGCCGCCATCGGATTCTTCTTCGTCACCCGCAGCATGATGGGCGACATCGAGGGCATCTCGGCGATGAACCTCTACTACGCGGCACTGATCGGCCTGGCGCTGACCGCTGCCATGGTGGTGATCACCGAGTATTACACCGCCACCGAGTTCAGCCCGGTGCGTCACATCGCCCAAGCCTCCACCACCGGCGACGGCACCAACGTGATCGCCGGGCTGGGGGTGTCCATGAAGTCCACCGCCCTGCCGGTGCTGGCAGTATGCGCCTCGATCTGGGGTTCCTACGAGCTGGGCGGACTGTACGGCATCGCCATCGCCGCCACCGCCATGCTGTCGATGACCGGCATCATCGTTGCGCTGGATGCCTACGGCCCCATCACCGACAACGCCGGCGGTATCGCCGAGATGGCCGAGCTGGACGATAAGATCCGCAATATCACCGACCCGCTGGATGCCGTGGGCAACACCACCAAGGCGGTGACCAAGGGCTACGCCATTGGCTCGGCCGGCCTGGCGGCACTGGTGCTGTTCGCCGACTACACCCACACCCTCGAAACGGCCGGCATGAACCTGCGTTTCGATCTGTCCGACCACATGGTGATCATCGGCCTGTTCATCGGCGGTCTGGTGCCCTACCTGTTCGGCGCCATGGCCATGGAAGCGGTGGGCCGCGCCGCCGGCGGCATCGTCAATGAGGTACGCCGCCAGTTCCGCGAAATGCCCGGCATCATGGATCACACCCAGAAGCCGGACTATTCGCGTGCAGTAGACATGCTCACCAAGGCGGCCATCAAGGAGATGATGATCCCCTCGCTGCTGCCCATCGCGGTGCCGGTGGCGGTCGGTCTGCTGCTAGGACCCAAGGCGCTGGGCGGCCTGCTGATCGGCACCATCGTCACCGGCCTGTTCGTGGCCATCTCCATGACCACCGGCGGCGGCGCCTGGGACAACGCCAAGAAGTACATCGAGGACGGCAACTTCGGGGGCAAGGGTTCGGACGCACACAAGGCGGCAGTCACCGGAGATACCGTTGGCGACCCCTACAAGGATACCGCCGGCCCCGCGGTCAACCCACTGATCAAGATCATCAACATCGTGGCGCTGTTGATCGTACCCCTGCTCTGATCCGCACCCACCCCACACAACCCCGCCCCTGTGGCGGGGTTTTTTGTGTCACCGGAGGTATACTGTCGCTTTTCGTCAACGCTCATTTTGTAAGAGGCCCCTAATGAACCTCGACCGCGTGCAACCCGGCGACAATGTCCCCAGCGAGATCAACGTCATCATCGAAATCCCGGCGCACCGGGACCCAGTCAAGTACGAACTGGACAAGGATACCGGCGCCATGTTCGTGGATCGTTTCCTCGGCACCGCCATGTTCTATCCCTGCAACTACGGCTATGTGCCGCACACCCTGTCGCAGGACGGCGACCCTGTGGACGTGATGGTAGTCGCGCCCCTGCCGATCCAGAGCGGGGCGGTGATCCGCTGCCGACCCATCGGCATGCTGCGCATGGAGGACGACGGCGGCATCGATGCCAAGATCCTCGCGGTGCCCGTGGACAAGCTCACCCCGCTATACCGCAACGTGCACTCCTACCGCGACATGCCGGAAGAAACGCTCGACCGCCTCGCGCACTTCTTCGCCCACTACAAGGACCTGGAAAAAGGCAAGTGGGTGAAAATCGACGGCTGGGTGGGCGTCGAGGAAGCCAAGCAGGAGATCCTCGACAGCGTCGAGCGCTACCGGAACACACCGGACCAGCCAGCCTTCTGAACATGAAGGTCTGCATCCTTTCCGACAGTCACGACCACATCCCGCTGCTCGACGCTGCGGTGGCCGACGCGCGCGCGGCTGGCGCCGAGGCAGTGCTGCACGCCGGCGACCTGGTCGCCCCCAGTACCCTGCGCTGTCTCGAGAAGCACGCGCTGCCGGTGCATGTCATCCACGGCAACAACACTGGCGACCTGCACGCACTCACGCAGCTGGCACACAAACCCGGCAGCCTGGTGCACTATCACGGCATGGACGCCGGCGTCGAGCTGGGCGGGCGCAGCATTTTCATCGTCCACTATCCGCACTACGCCTATGCCATGGCCGCTACCGGCGACTGGGATCTGGTATGCTGCGGCCACAGCCACAAGATCGAGATTCGCGACATCGTCAACTGCCAGGGCGGTGTCACCTGGGTGGTCAACCCTGGCACCATCGGTGGCGTGGGCACTGCGCCTGCCACCTGGGTGCTGGGTGACCTGGATACCATGACCTTTGAAGTACGCGAGGTACCCAAGAGCCTGGAGTACCGTGATCGCGTCACTGCCAACGCATGACTGACGAACTGACCCATTTCAACGCCCGCGGCCAGGCCCACATGGTGGATGTGGGTGACAAGGCCGAAACCCACCGCGTAGCCATCGCCTCGGGGCTGATCCGCATGCAGCCGGCCACCCTGAGCCTGATCCTCGAGGGCGGGCACAAGAAGGGCGACGTGCTCGGCATCGCGCGCATTGCCGGCATCATGGCCGCCAAGAAGACCGCCGAACTGATCCCCCTGTGCCACCCCCTGCCGCTCACCCACCTGAGCGTCGACTTCACCTCCGACGAGGCCGCGTCACTGATCCGCGCCGAGGCACGCGCCGAGACCCGCGGCCAGACCGGTGTCGAGATGGAGGCCCTGTGCGCAGTGCAGACCGCCCTGCTCACCATCTACGACATGTGCAAGGCGGTCGACCGCGGCATGCAGATCGACCAGGTGCGACTGGAGCACAAGTCCGGCGGCAAATCGGGAGAGTGGAATCGGGCGTGAATCCCCGCTATCGCCAGACCCGCTTCCTGACCAGCGCCGCGAAACTGACCCAGGCCCCGGCCGACGAAGGCTTCGAAGTCGCCTTTGCCGGCCGCTCCAATGCCGGCAAGTCCAGCGCCATCAACACCCTGTGCGACCATCGCGGTCTGGCACGCACCAGCCGCACCCCTGGGCGCACCCAGTTGCTCAACTTCTTCGAAGTGCTGCCCGAACGCCGCCTGGTGGACCTGCCGGGCTATGGCTACGCAAAAGTCGCGCAGGATCTCAAGCGCGACTGGCAGGGCGCGCTGGCCGACTACCTGGAGCGACGCGCCTGCCTGCGCGGCCTGATGCTGGTGATGGACGCCCGCCACCCGCTCAAGCCCTACGACGTGCAGATGCTGGCCTGGGCCAATGCCATCCCGCTGCCGGTGCATGTCCTGCTCACCAAGTGCGACAAGCTCAATCGCCGCCAGTCCGATGCCGCGCTGGCACAAGTGCGCGAGGCCCTGCGCGAATTCGGCACCGACTTCAGCGTCCAGACCTTCTCCTCGCTCAAGCGCTGGGGCATCGACGAGGCCCACCAGCGCCTCGACGACTGGCTGGCCATGCCCGGCCGCTGAGCGCCCGGACAGGGCACTCTCCTTTCAATCTTTGATCTGCCACAGAGGGCGCGAGAACATAGAGTTTGCCTTGCGCTGGCCGTGGCTTCAGACCCGCGAGGCTCACGAAGTCCCTGAAGCCTCGCGTACCACCACCTTCAGAGAGGCACCTCCGAACAAAAGTCCCTCCCCCGCTTGCGGGGGAGGTCAGGAGGGGGCACCCTCTCCCGGCCTCCCCACGCATGGGGGAGACGAAAGTACGCTTGTTCCGAACTTCCTGAGCTCCGGGTGCTCTGTGTCCTCTGTGGCCCCTCGCACCATTCGAAAACGCCCGAGGCTCAGCGGCAGCTATCGCTCTCGTCGCGCGCCAGACTAGGCAGTTCAATGCCCTGACCCAGGGCAATGCGCTCGAACTGGCGGCGCAGGGGCGGGATGCGGTCGGCCAGACCCAGGCCGAGGTTGCGTACTAGGTACAGTGCAGGATTGCGGTTGGAGAACAGGTGCTTGAAGGCATCCATGGTCATCTGCACGGCCAGGTTGTGGCCCTTGCGTGCCCGCTCGTAGCGGCGCAGCACGCCCAGCGCTCCGAGCGGCTCCCCGCGCGAGCGCGCATCGCCCAGCACGTCGAGCAGGGCGCCGGCATCCAGCAGGCCGAGGTTCACGCCCTGCCCCGCCAGGGGGTGGATGACGTGCGCAGCATCGCCGACCAGGGCGACGCCGGGGCGCACATAGGTGGTCGCGCGTTGCAGGCGCAACGGAAAGGCCGCGCGCTGCGGATCGACCAGCGCCAGTTCGCCACAGCAACGCTCCGAGGCCAGAGTGAGACGCCGTGCGAAGTCCTCCGGCGCCGCTTCGACCAGCGCCGCCGCCTCGGCCGGGGTGGTGGACCAGACGATGGAGAACAGGTCATCGCGCAGCGGCAGCAGCGCCAGCGGGCCTGCGGGCAGAAAGCGCTGCCAGGCAGTGGCCCGGTTGCCCGCCTCAGGGCGCACCGTAGCCACCACCGCGTGTTGATCGTAGTCACGCGCGCTCAGGCCGATGCCGGCCAGTTCACGCAACCGTGAGCGTGCCCCGTCGGCGCCGACCAGCAGTTGCGCGCGCAGCACCCGGCCATCGCCCAGACGCAGGGTCGGGCCGTCTTCTTCCAGCGCCGCGACCTCCTGCCCGATCACGACCTCGATCTCCGGCCGCTGCGTGATAGCACGCCACAGGGCGGCAACAATCTCGCGGTTCTCGACGATGTGCCCCAGGTTCGGCTCGCCGATGTCAGCGGCATCGAAGGCGATCTCGCCAAAGCCGCGCGCATCCCAGACACGCATGCGCTCGTAGGCACAGACACGCATGCCTTCCCAGGCACCCAGCTTGCGCAGCATCGTCTCCGAGGCGCGGGTGAGCGCGGAGACGCGCAGGTCGTGGCTGTCGGCCGGCCAGTCGAGTGCCGGTTCGGCACGCTCGAGCAGGGCCACGCGGAAACCGGCGCGCGCCGCCCCCAGGGCCAGCGCTGCACCGACCATGCCGCCGCCGATCACCGCGATGTCGAAAGGCTCATTCATCGCAGTGGCAGCCCCCGGGCCAGGCGCGGTAGCCGTCCGCCCAGCCCCATGGCGGTGCGTGCCAGCGCGTGCCGAGCGGGCGCGAACAGGTCCAGCGCCAGCATGCCGAGATTGCGCGCCAGGCGCAGCGGCGGCAGCGGATTGGCGAACAGCCGCGCCAAGCCGTCGGTGGCCTGCGCCATCTTGCGCTGCTCGTCCAGCCGCCAGGCCTCGTAGCCGGCGAGCACGGCATCGCCGCCGATGTCCTCGCCGCGCGCCTGCGCCTCGAGCACCAGTTCGGCGAGCGCGGCCACGTCGCGCAGACCCAGGTTGAAGCCCTGGCCGGCAATCGGATGCAGGGTATGCGCGGCATTGCCGATCAGCGCCACGCGCCCGCGCACCGCCTCGCGCACGCGCAGCAGTTGCAACGGATAGGCATCGCGCCGACCGACGCGCAGGAAACGTCCCAGACGATAACCAAAACGTTCCTGGAAAGCGGCAAGGAAAGCCGCATCATCCAGCGCCAGTACCGATTCCACCCGCGCATCGGGCACCGTCCAGACCACCGCGCAGCGGCCCCCGGTCATCGGCAGCAAGGCGATGGGCCCCTCCTCGGTGAAGCGCTCAAAAGCGACGTTGCGATGGGGCCGCTCCGGGGTCACATTGGTGACCACCGCCGACTGGCCGTAGTCACGCTGCACCACCGGTAGACCCAACGCTTCACGCACGAAGGAACGCCCGCCGTCGGCGGCCACCAGCAGGGCGGCCTCGAGATCGCTGCGCTTGCCATCCTGTTCGACCGTGATGCACGCGCGATCGACATCGGCGCGCACCGCAACCACCTGCGCCGGGGCAATCCAGTCCACACCCTCGGCCTCACGCAAGGCGCCGAGCAGAGCGCGGCCGATCTCGCGCGCGGTGGCGACATGCCCCAGCGCGGGCACACCCTCTTCCTTCGCCGAGAGGTGGGTAAAGCCGAAACGCCCGCGCTCGGAGACATGGATCTCGCAGATTGGCTCGGCAGAGGCCACCATATCGGCCCACACACCCATGCCCTCGAAGATGCGGCAGGAGCCGTGAGCCAGGGCGATGGCGCGGTCGTCGTAGGCCGGTTGGCCCGGGTCGCCCGGCGGGTGCGCCTCGACCAGGCCGATGCGCAGCCCCCGGCCGGCGAGCGCGATGGCGAGGCTGGCGCCGACCAGGCCGCCGCCGACAATGAGCAGATCGTGGGCCGGAGCGTCGTTCATGCCATCAGCGCCTCGATCTCGTCGATGGTCTTGGGCGCATCGCGGCTGAGCACATCCGGCTCGTCATGGGTCACCAGCACGTCGTCCTCGATGCGAATACCGATACCCTGCCATTTCTTGGCCACGCCCTTCATGCCCCTCGGGATATACAGCCCGGGCTCCACGGTGAGCACCATGCCGGGCTCGAGCACGCGCCAGTGACCATCCACCTTGTAGTCGCCCACGTCATGCACATCGAGTCCCAACCAGTGGCCGGTGCGGTGCATGTAGAACTTGCGGTAGCTCTCCTTCTTGAGGTTCTGTGCCAGCGAGCCCTTGAGCAAGCCCAGGCGGATCAACCCGCGGGTGAGCACGCGTACCGCAGCGCGATGGGGATCATCCCAGTGGTTGCCGGGGCGTACCTTGTCGATGGCCGCAAGCTGAGCGTCGAGCACCAGCTGGTAGAGCAGGCGCTGCGGCTCGCTGAAGCGGCCGTTGACCGGGAAGGTACGGGTGATGTCCGAGGCATAGCATTCCAGCTCGCAGCCAGCGTCGATGAGCACCAGGTCGCCGTCGTTCAGCGGGTCGGCGTTCTCCACGTAGTGCAGGATGCAACCGTTGTCACCGCCACCGACGATGCTGGGATAAGCCAGCTCGGTGGCACCATGCTGCGCGCACTGGTAGGCGAACTCGGCGGCCAGGCGGTACTCGGGCAGACCCGGGCGGCAGGTCTTCATCAGGTGACGGTGCGCAGCAGCCGAGATCCTTGCCGCGCGACGCATCACCGCGATCTCGCTGCGGCTCTTGTACAGCCGCATGTCGTGCAGGTAGTGATCCAGGGCGATGAATTCGGTTGGCACCCCCACCCCGGCGCGCGAGCGCTGGCGCAGCTGCTTGAGCCAGCCGGAAACGCGCTGGTCGAAGTCGCTGCTGGCGCCCATGGCGTAGTACACCCGCTCGCGACCCTCGAGCAGGCCAGGGAGGATGTCGTCCAGATCGTCGATGGGAAAGGCGTCGTCGGCACCAAAGTCTGCCACGGCGCCTTCGAGCCCGGCACGCCGCCCGTCCCATTGTTCGCGCTCGGGATCGCGTTCGCGACAGAACAGCAGGTACTCGCCCTGCGGGCGGCCCGGCATCAGCACCGCCACCGCCTCGGGCTCGGAGAAGCCGGTCAGGTAATAGAAGTCGCTGTCCGGGCGGAAGGGATAGTGCACGTCACGGTTACGCGCCTGCTCGTGATTGGTGGGCAGGATGGCAATGGCATCCCTTCCGATCATGCGCATCAGCTGACGGCGGCGCCGTGCGAACTCAGTGGATCTCATGCGACACCTCGACAGTCGGTTCGCGCCGGTGCATGTCCGCGTGCAGGGTCATCACCGCCACACGGATGTATTCCTCCAGTTCGGCCAGCGCCTGCTGTTCTTCCTCGTCGAGCGTGCCCTCGGGCACCGCCAGGCGGCCGATCTCGTACAGGTCGTGCAGCGCCTCGCGGCCCTCGTCGCTCAGGCGCTCGCGGCTGGCCTGCTCACCGACCAGACCGAAGCCGTAGAGAAAACCCTGCACCCAGTCACGCAGCCCCTCGGGCACGTCATAGCCCTCGGCCGCTACCGCCTCGCCGGGCAGCCATAGCTCCAGTGCAAAACCGGCATCGGCCAATTGTGCCTCGGTGGCCCGGTAGAGGCGATCGAGCAGGGCACGCGCCTCTCCGGCCAGCGCATCACCCTCGGCAAAATCGGCGTACAGGGTGTCGGCCCAGTGGCGCTCCGGCTCGGGCACATCGCCGGCGAGCAGGCCGGCGGCGATGCCCTGCGCCTCGCTGGGCGAGAAGCTCAGACCCACGCGACGCATGGCGTCGAAGGTGACCAGGTAATCGGGAAGTTCAGTGGCGGACACGCTGCGACCCTGTTGCTTGCATCGAAGGAATGAATGTTAGCATGGGGCCAGTGCGAACCCCGGCAATAACCTGCAAGCCGCAGGATGCGACCGGGCGCAAAGCCGTCTAGAATCGGGACCATGAGCGACAGCCCCATCCAGGAACAGGACCTGCGCGCCCTCGAGATACGGGTCGAGGAACTGATCCGTGCCTGCGCACACCTGAAGGACGAGAACAAGACCCTGCGCGCCGAGCTGGAACAGCTCTCCGCCGAGCGCGACCGACTGATGCACAATCACGCCGCGGCACGGGCGCGCGTCGAATCCCTGATCGAACGCCTGAAGACCATCGAGACCGCCTCATGAGCAGCAAGCGTAACGCCGTGGCCGTCACCATCCTTGGCAAGGAATACCGCATCGGCTGCGAACCCCAGGACGAAGAGGCCCTGCTCAAGGCAGCGCGCTTTCTCGATGCGCGCATGAAGGAGATCCGCGGCACCGGCAAGGTGATCGGCACCGACCGCATTGCGGTCATGGCCGCGCTCAACATCGCCCACGAACTGCTGGCGCGTGAACACCATGCCGACGCCGTGGCCAGCACCGCCAACAAGCGCATCCGCGCCCTGCGTGAACGCATCGAGATCGCCCTCAACGACAGCGCGCAGCTCGAGCTCTGATGATGGCGCGAACTCTGTCGCCTCAGGCAGGGCTTCCGGCCCACGATATGTGCCAGGTTGTTTTTGTTCCAAGCCCCCCGCGGCTGGGGTACCGGGTTCGTGGGACGACCCTCAAGCTGATCTGTCAGGCACACGCTCACCCCACCGTGAGACACGCCCTCTCTGAGCGTCAACCTTCAGGCCAACAAAAAGTCCCTGCTGGCAGGCTGAAGCCCGACCTGCAGCATAAACCCAGGTAATGGCGTCGGTTTTGCGTCTTGTGCTTCCGGCTTTCCGGGTTTAGTCTGATCTACAGGCATCCCCTGCGGTGTACGACAGCAGGCCAGTTATTCCTTTGAGCCTATGCTTACGCACTTCGGGATCGTTGCACGGCGGCTGGTGTGCATGTCCGCCACTGAGCGGAAAGCCTGAGGCCACGTTTCGGTCCCTCTTGAACCTCTCGGTTCAAGGATCACGGCCGGCATCGGCACAGGCGGGGGATGCCTCCTCATTCCAACACGCGCCATCATGTCTCAGCCAACCCAACCCTGTGACCTCGATGACCTGCGTCGCCAGCTACGGCAATGGCGCCTCAGCCTCGCCCCGGAGACCGTGCGACAAGCCTCGCTGGCGGTCGCCGCATGCATCATCCGGCTGCCGGCTTTTCAGCGCGCCCGCCATGTCGCAGGCTATGTGGGCAGCAAGGGCGAGATCGACCCCATGCCGCTGCTGCACCTCGCGCACCTGATGGGCAAGTCCTGTTACCTGCCGGTGCTGCACCCCTTTCTGCCTGGCCGCCTGTGGTTCATGCGTTGGACACCCGGCATGCCCATGGTGCGGAATCGTTTTGGTATCGCCGAACCGCCTTGTGACATCGCGCTGCGGCGCGGTGCGCAATGGATGGACCTGATATTCATGCCGCTGCTTGGCTTCGATCGCCATTGCCATCGGCTCGGCATGGGCGGTGGGTTCTACGATCGCACCCTGGCATTCACCCGCGGGCGTCGGCCACTGCGCCGCCCGCAGCTGATCGGGCTAGCGCACGATGCGCAACGCTGCAAAGACCTGCCGGTCGCGCCCTGGGATGTCACGCCACACATGATCGTGACACCGACAGCTTGTGTCGCTTGTTCATCCTGAGCCGGTAGCCATCAAAGCCGCTTCGCTCGTTGGAGAATGCAGCGATCACACGCCTGCATACTCCAGGTGCCGACAGCGTCTGCCGTAAACACCGCTTGACAAGACGGGAAATCTGGAATTTTCACTTTCGTTGTTTATACTCTTGCGAAGGTCGAATCTACCTGTACCACTGGAGGGGAGTGATGGCAGTCAAGAAAGCCGCCAAGAAGAAGGCTGCAACCAAGAAAAAGGTTGCTGCCAAGAAGGTCGCCAAAAAGGCAGCCAAGAAGGTTGCCAAGAAGGTGGCGAAGAAAGTCGCAAAGAAAAAGGTAACCAAGAAGGCGGCAAAGAAAAAGGTAACCAAGAAGGCAGCAAAGAAGAAAGTCGCCAAGAAGGTGGCCAAGAAAGCAGCCAAGAAGAAGGTTGCAAAGAAAGCGGCAAAAAAGAAGGCCGCGAAAAAGGTCGCCAAGAAGAAGGTGACGAAAAAGGCAGCAAAGAAGAAAGTCGCCAAGAAGGTGGCCAAGAAAGTTGCAAAGAAAAAGGTAACCAAGAAGGCGGCAAAAAAGAAGGTCGCCAAGAAGGCTGCAAAGAAAAAGGCCAGCAAGAAGGCGGCACCCCGCCCGCGCAAGGTGACACCACGCAAGAAGCGTTGATTGTCAGACGCTGCCGCTCAAACCCCAAAGGCCCGGCCATGATGCCGGGCCTTTTTCGTGGATGGCTGCAACTCAACCGCCCGAGGCAAACAAACGGTAGGCGGGGTTGTCGGTCTCTTCCGTGTAGTCGTAGCCCAGTTTCTTCATGTAGGACTCGAAAGCCTTGCGCTCACCCGCTGCCAACTGAATGCCAACCAAAACGCGACCATAGGCAGCCCCGTGGTTGCGATAGTGGAACAGGCTGATGTTCCAGCCGCGTGACAATCCCGACAGGAAATCCAGCAGGGCCCCGGGACGCTCGGGAAACATGAAACGGTACACCCGTTCATCGGCCGCCTGGGGCGCATGCCCGCCCACCATGTAGCGGATATGCAGTTTGGCCGTCTCGTTGTCGGTCATGTCCACCACCGAGTACCCCTTGTCATGCAGGTGCGCAAGCAGGCGCTCCTTTTCCTGTGCACCTTCGCGCAGCTCCACGCCGCAGAACACCTGCGCCTCGTGGTCATCGGCATAGCGGTAGTTGAACTCGGTGATGGCACGCCGGCCAAGCACGCGGCAGAAACGCAGGAAGGCGCCGGGCTTCTCAGGGATCTGTACTGCCAGCAGGGCCTCGCGCTGCTCGCCGATCTCGGTACGCTCGGCAACATGGCGCAGGCGATCGAAATTGATGTTCGCGCCGCTGAGCAGGGCCACCAGGGTCCGATCCTTCAGATCGTGGTCGGCCAGGTATTGCTTGATACCCGCTACCGCGAGCGCTCCGGCCGGTTCGGCCACCGAACGGGTGTCATCGTAGATGTCCTTGATCGCTGCGCAGATCTGGTCGGTGCTCACCAATACCACCTCGTCCACCAGCTTGCGCGCCACACGGAAGGTCTCCTTGCCGATCTGGCGTACCGCCACCCCATCGGCAAACAGGCCAACCTGCTTCAGGCTCACACGCCGGCCGGCACGCATCGCTGCATGCAAGGTGGGGGCGTCCTCGGGCTCCACACCGATGATGCGAATCTCGGGGCGCACATACTTCACATAGGCCGCGATGCCGGCGATCAGGCCACCACCGCCAACCGGCACGAAGATCGCCTCGATGGGGTCGGCATGCTGACGCAGAATCTCCATGCCAATGGTGCCCTGGCCGGCGATCACCTTGGGGTCGTCGAAGGGATGAATGAAGCTCAACCCTTTCTCCTCGGCCAGTTTCAAGGCATGCGCATTGGCCTCGTCATAGGAGTCTCCATGCAGCACCGCCTTGCCCCCCAGGCGGCGTACCGTATCGACCTTGATGCCCGGCGTGGTGATGGGCATGACGATGGTGGTCGATACACCCAGCTCGCGACCGGCCAGTGCCACCCCCTGCGCATGATTGCCGGCCGATGCCGCAATCACCCCCTTGGCGCGCGCCGCCTTGTCCAGGCTGTAGATCTTGTTGTAGGCGCCGCGCAGCTTGAACGAAAACACCTGTTGCGCGTCCTCGCGCTTGAGCAGGATGTTGCAACCCAGGCGGTCGCTCAGGCGACGTGCCGGCTCCAGGGGAGTCTCGCGTGCCACGTCATAGACTCGGGCACGCAGGATCTCTTCGATATAACGGCGGGGCATGGGAGGTCCCTGTTCGTGGCGGACAGATGCCAATGATACGGCATAACGGTTCGCTGGAGTTCGCCACCCAGGCCAGCATGGCAGGCCTGCCCGTATAATGCTAACTTTCCACGCCATCTCCTTTAGGCAGGACACACACCATGAACCAGGACGAAATGAAGAAGCTCGCCGCCCAGGCCGCGCTGGAGTATCTGCCCGACGGTGGCATCATCGGCATCGGCACCGGCTCGACCGTGAACCATTTCATCGACGCGCTGGCCCCCATCAAGGGCCGCTTCGAAGGCGCCGTATCCAGCTCCGAGGCCTCCACCGAACGGCTCAAGGCCGTCGGCATCCCGGTGCTGGACCTCAACGCTGTCGGTGAACTGGAGATCTACGTCGATGGTGCCGACGAGTCCAACCGTCACCTGCAACTGATCAAGGGCGGGGGCGGCGCACTCACCCGTGAGAAGATCATCGCCGCAGCCAGCAAGCGCTTTGTGTGCATCGCCGACGAGACCAAGCTAGTGGACGTGCTGGGCACCTTCCCGCTGCCGGTCGAGGTCATCCCCATGGCGCGCAGCTACGTGGCGCGCGAGCTGGTCAAGCTGGGCGGCAACCCGGTGTGGCGCGAGAACTTCGTCACCGACAACGGCAACCTGATCCTCGACGTGCACAACCTCGAGATCATGGAACCGGCGCACCTGGAAACCACCATCAACCAGATCGCAGGCGTGGTCACCGTAGGCCTGTTCGCCCATCGGGGTGCCGACGTGCTCATCCTCGGCACCCCGGAAGGCCCGAAGGTCATCGAGCCCTGAGCGCGGAAGGTTTTTTCTTCACGACAAGGAAAACCCGCCCCCTTCCCTGGGGGCGGGCATTACCGCCAGTCACAACCCTCCGATCCCTGGAGACCGCTTCCTTGCCCCGGGCCTCCCCGCCCGAGCCGCACATCCCTGACGGCGGAACCATTGTCGTCCCTGTATCTCTTGCCGTCATCAGGAAATCACGTCTGTGCTTGTAGGAAAAATCTGATCCGATAATTGAGCTCAGAGTAGTAACTCATGGGCCGGCAGAGGCCGTCTCTCCAAAATCGAATTTTTACTTTGACCCCAAATTACGGCGGGCAACAAAAACGGGGCCCGAAGGCCCCGTCGAGAGTCACCGATTCCGATCAGGCGATCAGAAGGTGTGGATCATGCCCAGTGCGAAATTGCTGGTGTCTGCGGTACCGGCGTTATCCTGGTTGGCATAAGCTGCATACACCTGGGTGCGCTTGCTGAACTTGTGGCCCACACCGATGCCGAAGCGCTTGACCGTGTTGTTTGCGCCGCTCGGATCCTTTTCACCGTAGGTGACCGCGACGTAGTTGTTGCCGAAGTTAGCCTTGCCAGACAAAGCCCAAATAGTGTGATCGTCGCCGGCGACACCATCGATATCGCTCTTGTCTTCGTACTGGGCGCCCACAGTGAAGTCACCGAAGGTGTAGCTGGCACCCACCTGCCACATCTTCTGGTCAACGAGGTTAGTAGCGGTGCTGTTGGCTGCATTGTTCACGTCGCCGCTGAAGACCTCATAGCCGATACCGACCTTGAGGCCGCCACCACCGTAGATCACGGCCAAGGAGTAGGCGTCGGCCAAGCCGTTGGCTGGGTTATCCGTGGCAGCGGTTTTACCGGTACCCTCACCCGGCACCACGGCGGCGGCCACGGTCACGCCGGAGAAGTTAGGCGAGATGTAGGCGATGGCATTGTCAGCACGCTTTTCAGTGAAGCCGAGCTCGTTGAGGTCAGCAGGGGTACCATCCAGGACGTCGGTACCAGAGGCGTAGTAAGCGACCTTGGCCGGGGTGTCGTGACGGCCGGCCAGCACGGTACCGAAGCTGCCGGACAGGCCAACGTAGGCGTTACGAGCAGAAATGGGGGTACCACTCGTCGTGCCAATCGTGTTGCCATTAGCATCCTTGACATCATTTTTTGCGCCACCATCAGTGACGTCGTAGCCCATCTCGTACTTGAAGATGGCCTTCAGACCGTTGCCCAGGTCTTCGGAACCTTTGATGCCGATGCGCGAGGCGTTGCTGTTGACGGTGTAGTTGTCGCCCTTATCACCGTTGTCGTTGGCCTGGATGGAGACGTTTACCTTGCCGTACAGGGTGGTGTCGGCGGCTACAGCAGCCGGCGCGGCCACGACGGCGGCGATGGCAGCAGCGATAAGCTTCTTGTTCATGTCAGAACTCCCGCAAATGGTTGAAGGGTTGATTTGCATGGGCAATGGTAGTGTGACGTGCAACACATTGCAAGTCCTCTTTTGCAAAAAAAACACGCCGCCGCGTCGCCTGTTGGCTTTTTGCAACACTATTTAGATTCAATGACTTGGGTCACCGTTGTGATGCAAAAAGCGAAGAATGCCGAGATTCCGGGCTCTTCCACGACGGAGCACTCCGTGAAGTTCGAGGGGACGGCCCGACAAGCCGGGAAAGAGGCAGAGCGGAGGTGTTGCCACAACTCATATACTCTCAGTGCCCCCACACCCCCGGGGGAGGATGAAAGAGTGCGCCAACGCAAAAGGCCCCTTTCGGGGCCCTTGCTTGTGAAAATTCGGCGCGACGCGATCAGCGCTTGGAGTACTGAGGACGCTTGCGCGCCTTGTGCAGACCCACCTTCTTGCGCTCGACCATGCGGGCGTCGCGGGTCAGCAGACCGGCCTGGCGCAGCGGGGCGCGCAGCGACTCGTCGTAGGCCAGCAGGGCGCGGGCGATGCCGTGACGGATGGCACCGGCCTGGCCAGTGTTGCCGCCACCCTTGACGGTGACCTTGACGTCGAGCTTGTTCAGGTTGTCAGTGAGCACCAGCGGCTGGCGCACCACCATGCGTGCGGTCTCGCGGCCGAAGAACTCGTCGAGTGCGCGGCCGTTGACGGTGATCTTGCCGCTACCGGGCGACAGGAAGACGCGGGCAGTGGAGGTCTTGCGACGACCGGTTCCGTAGTTCGCTTGCATTGCCATGACGACTCTCTCAGATATCCAGCGGCTTGGGCTGTTGGGCCTGGTGGGGGTGCTCGGGGCCGGCGAAGATGCGCAGCTTCTTCATCATGGCGCGGCCCAGCGGGGTGCGCGGCAGCATGCCGCGAACGGCCGTCTCAAGCACGCGCTCGGGCGCCTTCTGCAAAAGCTTCTCCAGGCTGATCGACTTGAGGTTGCCGATGTAACCGGTGTGATGATAGTACATCTTGTCCTTCATCTTGTTGCCGGTGACCCGGATCTTCTCGGCGTTGACCACGACGATGTAGTCGCCGGTGTCCACGTGCGGCGTGAAGATGGGCTTGTGCTTGCCTTTCAGACGACGCGCGATCTCGGAGGCGAGACGGCCGAGGGTCTTGCCTTCGGCGTCCACGACGTACCAGTCGCGGCGGACTTCTGCGGGTTTGGCGCTGACCGTGGTTTTCATTTTCCTGCTCCAGCGGGGCCTGTGCGCAGGCCACCAGGACTCGGGTTCAAGTGGTTTCACGAAAGGGCGCGAATATTAGCGCCCCTGGCGTCAATTGACAAGCACTTTCGCGCCGCTTGACCACAACGCAAAAAAAACGCGTGGCGGGGGGGTGCCACGCGAAATGTAACCACCAAAGGAGGATGGAGGGGAACTGACTCGATGAATCAGTATGTGAGAAGTTTCTGATATTCCTGTGCGGCAGTCAAGAGAACCAATTCACATCGCGCGCCGGTCTTCAGCGACATCCGACAAACCGGACGGGTGCCTCAGATGGAGTCGTCACGGTCGATGAGCAGGCGCTCCACCCGCCGGCCGTGGCGCAGATGCTCCTCGATGATCTCGTCCAGATCACGCTGATCGACGTAGGTGTACCAGGTCTCCTCGGGATAGACGACGATCACCGGTCCCTGCTCGCAGCGATCCAGGCAGCCGGCGGTGTTGATACGCACACGGCCCACCCCGTGGATACCCAGCGCCTTGCAGCGCTGCTTGACGTACTCGCGGGCCTCGCGCGCACCGCAATCGTTGCACGCAGGCCGGCCATCATCGCGCTGGTTGGTGCAGAAAAAGACATGGTACTGGTAGCGGCTCATCTTGTATCTCGCTCTCGCTGGGTAGATTCAGCCATTATACTGGTGCGCCCTGCAACTGCCCCCAACACCATGAACGACCGCGACGCCGCCTTGCAGGCTGCAGATCACTGCGTGAAATGCGGCCTGTGCCTGCCATATTGCCCCACCTATCGGTTGTATGCCGATGAGGCCGATTCACCACGCGGCCGTATCGCCCTGGCCGACGGCCTGTTGCGCGGCATGCTGGCGCCCGACGCCACCCTGCGCGAGCACCTGGAGCGCTGCCTGCTGTGCCGCGCCTGCGAGGTGCATTGCCCTTCTGGCGTAAAGTTCAGTCGCATTATCGATGCCGCACGCAATGAACTGGGGCCACGTCAGACCGTCCCTTCGCTCGATCGCCCGCTGGCACGCCTGGGGCTCGCCCTGGCCCGCAACCTGCCACTACCGGGAAGCCGGGCCCGGCTGGCACGTGCCCTGACAGGCGGCGGTTCAGCACCTGCCTCCGGCCACTATCCTCCACCAGGCACCCCGCGAAGCCGCCTGGGCCTCCTCACCGGCTGTGTGACCGGCACCCAGCAGGCCGGCGCGCTGCATGCGGCGATCCGCCTGCTCAACGCCCTGGGTCACGAGGTGGTGATCCCGCCCGCGGCAACCTGTTGTGGTGCCCTGGCCGCACACCATGGCGATCCGGCAACCGCCGCCCGCCAGGCCGATGCACTGCGCAAGGCTTTTGCGAACCTCGACGGCATGGTCGCCATCGCCAGCGGCTGCGCCCTACAACTGCACGAGACCCTGCCCGAGCTTGGCCCCGAGGACCTCGTCACGCGCCTCGCCCGGGAGCTGCCGGAATCAAGCCTGCGCTTCGCCCCTGTTGACGCCCGGGTAGCCCTGCATGCCCCCTGCACCCTGGCCAACGGCCTGCGCCGGGGAGACGATCTGCCGCGTCTGATGGGCTGCCTGCCGGACACCGACTGGCGGCCGCTGGGCCAGCCTGGCGACTGCTGTGGCGCGGCCGGCATGCACCTGCTGACCCAGCGCGCACAGGCCGAACGACTGCGCCAATCCCTGCTCGACCAGTTGCTGCGCGAACGCCCCGCACTGCTGCTCACCAGTAACATCGGCTGCGCCCTGCATCTGGCAGAAGGCGCACGGGCGCACGGGCTGGAGATCGAGGTCCTGCACCCGGTGGAACTGCTGGCACGGCAACTCGAGCAGGCCTGAGCACGCGCCATCGTCCGGCCCGGTTGCCGCACCGGCTCCCGGAATACCGGCAAAACATCCGGGCCAAGCACCATTTCCGCTACAATCACCCGTATGAGCGATCGACACTACAACACCGCCGACACCCTGCTGCTGAGCTTCGACCAGGCCCTGCGCACCCTGTTCGGCCAGCCGAAAGTCACCGGCCGTCCCAACCCGGCCGAAAACATCGAAGAGACCGAGCTGGATGAGCGCCAGCGCGACCACATCGCCCGCCTGCTGCGCATCGACCATACCGGTGAGGTGTGCGCCCAAGGGCTGTACCAGGGGCAGGCACTCACCGCGCGCGATCCGCAGGTGCGTGATGCCATGGAGCAGTCAGCCGACGAGGAGAACGACCATCTCGCCTGGTGCCAGCAACGCATCAAGGAACTGGGAGGACGCACCAGCCTGCTCAACCCGCTGTGGTACGCGGGCTCACTCGCCATCGGCGCAACGGCCGGGCTGGCCGGCGACCGCTGGAGCCTGGGCTTTGTCGGCGAGACCGAACGCCAGGTCGAGGCCCACCTGCAGTCCCACCTCAGCGAGATCCCCCCCGAAGACCACCGCTCGCGCGCCATCCTCGAGCAGATGAAGATCGACGAGATCGAACACGGCGAGAAGGCCATGCGCCATGGCGGAGCCGAATTGCCCGCACCAGTGAAACTGGCGATGAAGCTGGCATCGAAGGTGATGACAAAGTCGGTCTATTACCTCTGAATCGGTCTACGATGCAACAGTCGGCGTAACACCAGATTTCAAGGCGCCAGGCTTCAGTACGGCAGCAACATCTCACAGGGTTGAAGCGCAAGGGGCGCCTGACCTCAATATGCTATCTTCTTCCGCCCATCAGCAACTTCTCATCAGCCATCGTTCGAGGTTCCAACATGAAACTGCACATAGGCGGCAAGCAGGTAAAGGCCGGCTGGAAGATTCTCAATGCCCAGAAATTTGACGGTGTCGACTATGTCGGCGACATCACCGACCTGTCACAGTTTGCGGATGAAAGCTGCGAAGAGGTCTACGCGAGCCACGTGCTGGAACATGTCAACCAAGCTCAGGCCCTGCCAACCCTCAAGGGTATCCACCGTATCCTGAAGAAGGGGGCCGCTTCTACGTTTCGGTGCCCGACCTGGATATCCTGTGCCACACCTTCATAGCGCCCCTGGCGCCGCCAGAGGTAAAGTTCCACGTCATGCGCATGATGTTTGGCGGACAGGTCGATCCCTATGACTTCCATTACTTTGGCTGGAACCAGCAGTTCCTGACCCAGTACCTCTCGGAAGCCGGGTTTTCCCGGGTCGAGCGCGTAGCTGAATTCGGGCTGTTCGACGATACCAGCAGCTACAAGCCCTATGGAGCCCCCATCAGCCTGAACATGATTGCCACCAAATAGCAGAACCCGGGCAACAATGGACGGGGGACATCATCAGCCGCGACACATTGCTTCGAATGCCTCTTCGAGATGGCGGACGAAGCGCGGGGCATCGGTCAACGGCGACTGCCGCATGCGTTCGCGCATTCCCGCACGCAAGGCATCCAGCGTTTCGAGATCATCTGCCAGTTCGACCGCCTTTTCGATGTAGGCCTCCTTGTCCGGTACCGCCAACTCCGGAAGGCCGATATTGCTCAACTGACTGAAACCGACGCGCGCTCGATGGGTCTGGCCTGTCAGCGAAACGACCGGTACCCCCATCCACAGGGCCTCACAGGTGGTCGTGGTGCCGCAATAGGGAAAGGGATCCAGCCCGATGTCGAGCTCACCATAGCGCGACAAGTGCTCCACCAGCCCCTTGTCCGGCTCCAGAACCGACACACGTTCACGCTCGATACCGCGACTCTCGAACAGTGAGATCACGTGCTCCCGTGTCTGCGCGTGCTTGAAGGCAAACGACTTCAACATCACCCGGCTATCCGGCACGCGAAGCAGGATATCGGCCCACAGATCCAGTACCTCGTCGTTGAGCTTGTTGTAATTGTTGAATGTTCCGAAGGTAACGTAACCCTTTTCCTTCGCCGGTGTGGGTGCTACAGGTGGGGCCTCTGTCGGAGGCGAATAGACGGAGAAGACCTCTGGCAGACGCCACAGGGTTTCCGTGTGCCACTGCTCGGTCAACCCCTCCGGATCGGTATAGGCATCGACAATGCGGTAGTCCATGCGCGAGAGGCCGGTGGTTGCCGGATAGCCCAACCAGGTCACCTGCAAGGGTGCAGGCCGATAGGCAAACAACGGCAGGCGGTGCCCTGCGGTCAAACCGGAGAGATCCACCAGGATATCGATCTTGTCAGCAGCAATCAGGGATGCCGCCTTGGCATCATCCACCGACTCGATGAAACGCCAGTGCGGCACATGCTGCTGCATGCTGGCCGTCATGTCGTCCTGCGAGCGGCTGTTGTCATAGACGAACACCTCGAAACGCGAAGCATCGAGATTTTCGAATACCGGCTTCATGAAATAGCCAACCGAATGACGCCGTAGATCAGCCGAGACGAACCCGAGGCGAATACGCCCATCCCGAGCCCGGACGCACCCACGGCGGCGCCTGATTCGTGGGGCAGTGCGGCTTTCGACATCAGCCATGTAATGTCGCGCGGTGGCCACCAGTTCCTCTTCTCGTTCGCCAGGCAGGTAGTGACGCAAAAAGGTGCCTGCCGAGTTTGCCGCTGGATTCAATGGCGCCTTGTCCAACACCTTGCGATACCAGTGCACGGATTTTTCGATCAATCCGAATTCCGAATAACACTGGGCAAAGGTCGTCTCGATCTCGATATCGCCCGAATCCCGCAAGGGAGACAGCAAAGCCAACGCCTGTTCGAGATCTCCACCCTTGGCGGTAGCCAGGGCCTGTCGGCAGAGTGCACCCTTGTTTGTCGGATCGAGAGCCCGTAGGGTGCCAGCCACCTCGGCTGCGCCTTCCCAATCGCCGTGCGCTGCCAGTGCAGCTTCGAGATTCTCCAGAAAGAAGGGCTCTCTGGGACGTTCGGACAAAAGCCGCCGATAGATCGTGATGGCATCCTGAGGACGCCCCTGCTTGACAGCGAGCAGGCCTCGATTGAGCACTGTCTGGAGCGTAGGCCCGGCGATCCGCTCGGCCTTGTCCAGCATCTGCTCGGCAATCTCCAACTCGCCTGTCACGCTGTGCAGGACAGCCAAGTTGATGTAGCCATCCACATGCTCGGGATGAATGCCGATCAAATGTTGGAAATTCTGTTGTGCCTCGGCGTACCGCCCCAGCTGTGCCAATGCAACCCCATAGCTGGTCATCACCTGCGGATCCCTGGGCCGTTTCTTGAGCGCCTTGCGCAGGTACTGGACTGCGTCATCAAAACGTTCGAGCCGCAAGGCTGCCGTGCCCGTGTTGTAGAGGGTGACGAAATCCGCCGGTTTGAGCGAAAGTGCCTTTCGATAGGCATCATAGGCTGCGAGGAAGTCCTGCTCTCCTGCACAGGCATCGGCCAGCGCACGATAGACGAGATGAGTTCCCTGCCCCCTGCTGATCAGGTCTTGGGTGAAACGGCGCACATCCGGGAACCTTCCGGCTTGCAAGCCTTGTTGCAGTTGTTGCGCCAATTGCGCCTCGCCCGCTCGCCCCGCGTTCGAGGGCGCCGATCTTCCGCAGCAATGCTTGTACTTGCGCCCACTGCCACAAGGACAGGGTGCATTGCGGGCCGTACTCATTCTCGGATCGTTTCCAGATGATAAGCCCGACTCAACTCATGCACCGCCTCGACCATAGCGGCGGCGTGCTCCGGCGGAATCTCGGGATGGATGCCATGGCCCAGGTTGAAGACATGCCCCGAGCCCTTGCCATAGCTCTCCAGGATCTCGGCCACCGCACGGCGGATGGCCTCGGGCGAGGCATAGAGGGTGCAGGGGTCGAGATTGCCTTGCAGCGCCACGCGATCACCGACGCGACGGCGCGCGTCGCCGATGTCGATGGTCCAGTCGAGCCCCAGGGCGTCGGCACCGGTGTCGGCCATCATTTCCAGCCAGCCCATGCCGCCCTTGGTGAACAGGATCACCGGCACACGGCGGCCTTCGGCCTCGCGGTTGAGGCCATCGACGATGCGTTGCATGTAGGCCAGGGAGAAGGCCGCGTAGTCGCGCGGTGTCAGGGTGCCGCCCCAGGTGTCGAAGATCATCACCGCCTGGGCGCCGGCCGCGATCTGCGCGTTGAGATAGGCCGTCACAGCGTCGGCCAGCTTACCGAGCAAGGTATGCATCAGTTCGGGAGCGTCGAACAGCATGCCCTTGGAGCGGGCGAAGTTCTTGGTGCTGCCACCCTCGACCATGTAGGTGGCCAAGGTCCAGGGACTGCCGGAGAAGCCGATCAGCGGCACCCGCCCATCGAGCTCGCGACGGATGGTGCGCACCGCGTCCATGACGTAGCCGAGGTCGTCTTCCATGTCCGGCACGCCCAGCGCCTCAATGGCGGCACGGTCACGCACCGGACGCTCGAACTTCGGCCCCTCGCCCTCGCCGAAGTACAGTCCCAGACCCATGGCATCGGGGATGGTGAGGATGTCAGAGAAGAGGATGGCTGCATCCAGCGGGAAACGCTCCAGCGGCTGGATGGTCACCTCGCAGGCCAGTTCGGGATTCTTGCACAGGTCGAGAAAACTGCCCGCCTTGGCGCGGGTGGCGCGGTACTCCGGCAGGTAACGACCGGCCTGGCGCATCATCCACACCGGGGTCATGTCCACGGGTTCGCGTAGCAGGGCGCGCAGGAAACGGTCGTTTTTCAGTTCAGTCATAAGTTTTCACCGCCAAGGGCGCAAAGGGCGCCAAGAAGGTTGTCATGGTCTGTTGCCGGGCATCCCGACTCTCCCCCGCGGGGGAGAGAACCGAGCGACCTTGGCGTCCTTTGCGGCTCCACCCGGTCAACGCGGCAGGTCGGAGTGCCCCATGAGGTATTCATCGATGGCACGAGCGGCCTGGCGGCCTTCGCGGATGGCCCAGACCACCAGTGACTGGCCGCGACGCATGTCGCCGGCAGCGAAGACACCATCGATGGAGGTACGGTAGGCACGCTTGCCCTCGGTACTGCCGGCAACGTTGCCGCGCGCATCCAGCGCCACACCCAGCTCCTCGAGCATACCCTCGTGTACCGGGTGGACGAAGCCCATGGCCAGCGTCACCAGGTCGGCCTTGAGTTCGAATTCGGAGCCTTCGATCTCGTGCATCTGCATCCGGCCCTGCTCGTCACGCTCCCAACGCACCTTGACGCAGCGCAGGCCGCGCACGTGTCCGTTGCCGTCGTCGAGGAATTCCTTGGTGAGCACGTTCCACATGCGCTCGCAGCCCTCTTCCTGCGAGGTGGAGGTACGCAGCTTGTGCGGCCAGTCGGGCCAGACCAGGTCCTTGTCTTCTTTTTCGGGCGGGCGATCCATGATCTCGATCTGGGTGATCGAGCGTGCGCCGTGACGCACCGAAGTACCGATGCAGTCGGAACCGGTATCCCCGCCGCCGATCACCACCACGTCCTTGTCCTTGGCAGAGATCAGGTGCTTCTCGGCACCGGGCACGCCCTGCACCACCTTGCTGTTGGCACGCAGGAAGTCCATGGCGAAGTGCACACCTTCGAGATCACGGCCCGGCACCGGCAGGTCACGCGGCTGCTCGGCGCCACCGGCGAGCAGCACCGCATCGAACTCGTCGATGAGCTGGCGCGCCGGGATGTCCACGCCGATGTGACGGTTGATGTGAAACTCCACTCCCTCGGCACGCATCTGCGCGATGCGTCGGTCGAGCAGCTTCTTGTTGAGCTTGAAGTCGGGAATGCCGTAACGCATCAGGCCGCCGATGCGATCCTCGCGTTCGTAGACCACCACGTGATGACCGACGCGCGCCAGCTGCTGGGCGGCGGCCAGCCCGGCCGGCCCGGAGCCGACCACGGCGACCCGCTTGCCGGTCTTGCGTGCCGCGACTTGGGGCTTGATCCAGCCCATCTCCCAGCCCTTGTCAACGATGGCACACTCGATGCTCTTGATGGTCACCGGCTCGTCGGTGATGTTGAGGGTGCACGACTCCTGGCAGGGCGCCGGGCAGATGCGGCCGGTGACTTCAGGGAAGTTGTTGGTCGAGTGCAGCATCTCGAGCGCTTCGCGCCAGTCGCTGTTATAGACCAGGTCATTCCAGTCGGGGATGAGGTTGTTGACCGGACAGCCCTGATGGCAGAAGGGGATGCCGCAATCCATGCAACGCGCGCCCTGGGCGCTGAGTTGTTCCTCGCTGAGCGGGATGACGAACTCGTCGAAGTGCCGGATGCGGTCGGCCACGGGCGCATAGCTGCGGTCCTGGCGCGGGATCTCTTTGAAACCGGTTGGCTTGCCCATTGTTTTCTACCTGAGTCGTTTGAACCGCCAAGGGCGCAAAGTACGCGAGGGGCTTGAAAGCAATGAAAACTTCGCGTTCTTCGCGTCCTTTGCGGTTGATCCTGTTGCTGATTAAGCCGCCGACTGGCGCTGCTGTTCCTGCATCTCGCGGAGTGCGCGGCGGTATTCCACCGGCATCACCTTGATGAACTTCGACAGGCTGTTCTCCCAGTCGTCGAGGATGCGCTTGGCCACCGCCGAGCCGGTATGCGTCAGGTGATCCTCAATGAGCTGGCGCAGCCGAATCGCGTCGAAGCGGGTCATGTCGTGCGAGACGTCCACCCGGCCGTGGGTCTCGAGGTCGCCGCCCTGGTGGCCCAGCGCCTCGAGCGCATCGTCTTCCTCGGTCACGGGCTCGAGCTCGACCTGCGCCAGATTGCAGCGGGTCTCGAAGTCGCCGACCTCGTCGAACACGTAGGCGATGCCACCGGACATACCGGCCGCGAAGTTGCGCCCGGTCGGGCCCAGCACCACCACGATGCCACCGGTCATGTACTCGCAGCAATGATCACCGGCACCTTCGACCACCGCAGTGGCACCAGAGTTGCGCACCGCGAAGCGCTCACCGGCCACGCCGCGGAAGTAGCACTCGCCGCTGATGGCGCCGAACAGCACAGTGTTACCGACGATGATGTTGTCCTCGGCGCGCTCGATGCCGCATTCCTCGGGCGGGGCAATGATCAGCTTGCCGCCGGACAGGCCCTTGCCGACATAGTCGTTGCCCTCGCCGGCGAGACGGATGGTCACCCCGTGCGCCAGCCAGGCGCCGAAGGACTGACCGGCGGTGCCACGCGCGTTGATGACAATGGTGTCATCCGGCAGGCCGGCATGCCCATAGCGCTCGGCCACCCGACCCGAGAGCATGGCACCGAAAGTGCGATTGGTGTTCTCGATGTCGATGTCGATCTCGACGCGCTTGCCCTCTTCGAGTGCCGGCTTGGCCAGTTCGATGAGGCGGTTGTCCAGCGCTGCAGCCAGGCCGTGGTCCTGCTCCTTGGAACAGTAGTAGGTATCGCCCTCGGCCAGCTCCGGCTTGTGCAGCAGGCGGCTGTAGTCGAGGCCGCGCGCCTTCCAGTGGTCGATGCAGCGACGCATGTCCAGACGATCCATCTGGCCGACCATCTCGTTGAAGGTACGGAAGCCCAGCTTGGACATCAGCTGGCGTACCTCTTCGGCGACGAAGAAGAAGTAGTTGATGACATGCTCCGGCTTGCCGCGGAAGCGCTTGCGCAGCTCCGGGTCCTGCGTGGCCACGCCCACCGGACAGGTGTTGAGGTGGCACTTGCGCATCATGATGCAGCCCTCGGCGATCAGCGGCGCGGTGGCGAAGCCGATCTCATCGGCGCCGAGCAGGGCGGCGATCACCACATCGCGCCCGGTACGCATGCCACCGTCGGCCTGCACCACAATGCGCGAACGCAGGCGGTTGAGCACCAGCGTCTGCTGGGTCTCGGCCAGGCCAATCTCCCAGGGGCTACCGGCGTGCTTGATGGAGGTCAGCGGGCTGGCGCCCGTGCCACCGTCGTAACCGGCGATGGTGACGTGATCGGCATGCGCCTTGGACACACCCGCGGCCACGGTGCCCACACCCACCTCGGAGACCAGCTTGACGCTGATCCGCGCCTTCGGATTGACGTTCTTCAGGTCGTGGATCAGCTGCGCCAGATCCTCGATGGAGTAGATGTCGTGGTGTGGCGGCGGCGAGATCAGACCCACGCCGGGAGTGGAGTGACGCACCCGAGCAATCTGCTGGTTGACCTTGTGGCCGGGCAGCTGGCCGCCCTCGCCGGGCTTGGCGCCCTGGGCCATCTTGATCTGGATATCGTCGGCATTCACCAGGTACTCGGTGGTCACCCCGAAACGCCCCGAGGCGACCTGCTTGATGGCCGAACGCTCGGGGTTGGGCGAACCATCCGGCAACGGATTGAAGCGCTCGGGCTCCTCGCCGCCCTCACCGGTGTTGGACTTGCCGCCGATGGCGTTCATGGCGCGCGCCAGCGTGGAGTGCGCCTCGTAGGAGATCGAGCCGAAGGACATGGCCCCGGTGGCGAAACGCTTGACGATCTCGGAGGCGGGCTCGACCTCGTCGAGCGGCACCGGTTCGTCGGCGAAGCGGAACTCCATCAGGCCACGCAGGGTGAGCAGACGTTCATTCTGCTCGTTGACCAGGCGCGAGTACTCCTCGTAGGTGCGGGCGTCGCCCGCGCGCACCGCGTGTTGCAGCTTGGCGATGGTCTCGGGCGTCCAGACGTGATCCTCGCCGCGAATGCGGAAGGCGTAATCACCGCCCACATCGAGATGCCGGCGGTAGATCGGCGCATTGCCGTAGGCATTGCGATGCCAGCGCACGGCCTCGGCAGCCACCTCGTCCAGGCCGATGCCCTCGATGGTGGTCGCCGTCCCCGTGAAGTACTTGTCCACGAACTCGCTGGACAGGCCCACCGCGTCGAAGATCTGCGCGCCGCAGTACGACTGGTAGGTGGAGATGCCCATCTTGGACATCACCTTGAACAGGCCCTTGCCCACTGCCTTGATGTAGCGCTCGCAAGCCTCTTCGAGCTCGGGCGCCCCGTCGATGCCGGGCAACAGCGCCTGGATGGTCTCGAAGGCGAGATAGGGGTTGATCGCCTCGGCGCCATAGCCGGCCAGAGTGGCGAAATGGTGCACCTCCAGAGCAGCGCCGGTCTCGACCACCAGGCCGGACTCGGTGCGCAGGCCCTGCTCGATCAGGTAATGGTGCACCGCCGAGGTGGCCAACAGCGCCGGGATGGCGATGTGGTCAGCGTCCACCGCGCGGTCGGACAGGATCAGGATGTTGTGGCCGTTGCGCACAGCCTTCTCGGCGGCACGACACAGGGCGGTGACTGCCTTCTCCATGCCCTGCTCACCCTGCTCGGCAGGGTAGGTCATGTCCAGAGTGCAGGTACGGAAGGCCCCCTTGGTGGTGTCTTCCAGGCTACGGATGCGCTCCAGGTCCACGTTGGTGAGCACCGGCTGGCGGCACTCCAGGCGCATGCTTTCGCCGCCCGAGGTCTGGTCCAGCAGGTTGGGCCGCGGGCCGACCAGCGACACCAGCGACATCACGATCTCTTCGCGGATCGGGTCGATCGGCGGATTGGTGACCTGCGCAAACAGCTGTTTGAAATAGTTCGACAAGTGCTTGGGCTTGCTCGACAACACTGCGGGCGGATTGTCCGCACCCATCGACCCCACCGCCTCCATGCCGGTCATGAACATGGGGGTGAGCAGGAACTTGATGTCTTCCTGGGTATAGCCGAAGGCCTGCTGGCGGTCGAGCAGGGTGTCCTCGTCGGGGGGCATCACGCCGACGGCCTCGGGCAGCTCATCGAGCCGGATCTGGGTGCGCTCCAGCCACTCGCGGTAGGGGCGCGCGGCGGCCAGCTCGGCCTTGATCTCGGTGTCGTCGATGATGCGCCCCTGCTCCATGTCGATCAGCAGCATCTTGCCCGGTTGCAGACGCCACTTCTTGACGATCTTCTCCTCGGGAATGGGTAGCACGCCCATCTCCGAGCCCATGACCACCAGGTCGTCGTCGGTGATGAGGTAGCGCGCCGGACGCAGGCCGTTACGGTCGAGGGTGGCGCCAATCTGGCGGCCATCGGTGAAAGCCACTGCCGCCGGACCGTCCCAGGGCTCCATCAGCGCCGCGTGGTACTCGTAGAAGTCGCGTCGCGCCGGATCCATCTGCGGGTTGCCCGACCAGGCCTCGGGGATCAGCATCATCATGGCGTGCGCCATGGAATAGCCCCCCATCACCAGCAGCTCCAGCGCGTTGTCGAAGCAGGCAGTATCCGACTGCCCCTCGGGGATCAGTGGCCAGATCTTGTCCAGATCGTCACCCAGAATCTCCGAGGCCATGGAGTGCCGGCGCGCGGCCATCCAGTTGACGTTGCCGCGCACGGTATTGATCTCGCCGTTGTGCGCGATCATGCGGAAGGGATGGGCCAGATCCCAGGTCGGGAAGGTGTTGGTCGAGAAGCGCTGGTGTACCAGCGCCAGCGCCGAGACCATGCGCTCGTCGTTGAGATCGCGGTAGTACTCGCCGACCTGGCCGGCCAGCAGCATGCCCTTGTAGACCAGGGTGCGCGAGGAGAAGGAGGTGAAGTAGAAGGCGTCGCCGCCCTCGAGATTCAGCGCACGAACCCGGTTCTCGATCTGCTTGCGGATTACAAACAGCTTGCGCTCGAAGGCATCCTGGTCAGCGCAGTTGTCACCGCGGCCCACAAACACCTGGCGGATCACCGGCTCGGTGGGCAGCACGCTGTAACCCAGGCCGCTGTTGTCCACCGGCACCTCGCGCCAGCCCAGCAGGCGCTGCTCCTCGGCGGCAATGTACTCCTCGACGATCTGCTCGGCGCGTGCACGCGAGGCGTCCTCGCGGGGCAGGAACAGCATACCCACCGCGTACTCGCCTTCGGGTGGCAGCTCGAAGTCCACTACCGCGCGGAAGAAGGCATCGGGGATCTGCATCAGCAATCCGGCACCGTCGCCGGCGCGCGGGTCGGCTCCCACCGCACCGCGGTGATGCAATCGCTCCAGGATGGTCAGGCCCTGGCGGATGATCTCGTGGCTCTTCTTGCCCTTGATGTGCGCGACAAAGCCGACGCCGCAGGCATCGTGTTCGTTTGCAGGGTCATACAAGCCCTGTTGTGGCGGCAGGGTACTGTAACTCATCGCCAACCTCTATCGTTGCATGCTGACAGCGGGCCGCCTCTTGTGACGGCCCGGGCGGAATCCATGTCCGGGAGGGACGGACAGGCCGGCCGGACAGGCCGGCCGAGCGGGCTGACTGGCCCGCGAACCCTCTAGGATAATCGATCCCTTATATTAGGGCCACCCCCTGCGGAAGCTCGTCACCCTGACGCCGTCATGCCCCCCTTTTGGCTTCGGGAGGGGCAATGGCAGCGGAGGCCATGCGATGACGCTGAAAGCGGCGGACCGGCTGGAGGTGATCCAGCGGGTTGTCGGCAAGCCATTACGGCAGAAACGAGGTACCCCGACAGCCCCTGAGAGAGCTTTAGCCGCCCGAGAGCTGAGATTACCAGCAGGCTCTTATGTCATCCCTGTCGCCCACCGCACCATCGCCGTCCACGTCCTGGCTGACGCCCTTGATGCCGATATGATTGTAGGTCAGGGTACGGCATTTGTCGTTGGCCTGGTCGCCGTTGGGGATCGCCTGAAGGGTGAAGGCGCTGGCATTGAGGACGGTGGCACCGAGGGTGTAATAGCCTTCATCCGTGCTGGCGTAGACGCTGGCCAGTTTGGTGCCGTCCGAGTCATCCACCGCCGGACAGCTAGTGTTGTCGTAAGCATTGTATTCGGTATAACACCGCTCCAGCACCTGGGCCGTCTTCAGTAATGCTGCCACCGCATCGCTACGGCGGGTCTTGCGCACCTGGTCGAGGTAGCCGGGATAGGCGATCGCCGCCAGGATGGCGATGATTGCGACGGTGATCATGAGCTCCAGCAGCGTGAAGCCCGTTGCCGTTTTCCATGTCATCGCCTCTTCTCCATTCGATGCGATTGAGGCTGGCGCGACTGAACCGCCGTGAGATCAGGGCCTGGACGATAGCCGGGCATAGGTGAATGAGTGGGTGGCTCGGCAATCCACGAAGGTCTGTATGGCCGAGGCAATGGGGACTCGACAATGCCTGTCGTCACCGGCCGGGAACCAGGTCGCGGCTCGAAATGGCTTTCTGTCTCCCCGGCCATGCAAAGCCCGGCCGCCGTTATGGCGAAAATTCCCGTCAGTCTTTGCAATCTCCGCATGGCCATAATCCCCGTCAAAAAATGATTTCACGCCAACTTACCCGCCTACCCGACGGAGCAGCACCCACCAAGGCATGGGCAGGCTTGGCTTCACCTTCGGTATTCTGCTGGGCAGCCGGAATGATCAATCGAGTGCCATCACGACGGCGCGTGATAGTGGGCGTATAAGCCTCTCCCTCACCCACCTCCACATCGTCGGTTACAATCTCTTGTCCGGTATCCGTGTAGGCCCTTGTAGGAAATTTCCCATCACTGAGACGGAACAAATACAGTTTGGCATTACCGCTGCCACAGGATAATTGCTGATTCTGGCTCTGAGAACCCGGTACCAATAGAACGCCATTGGCGCTATCGATTACCGAGGCATCGGTGATGCGGGCGTCGGCCGGCAACCAGCGAGGACCGGCGCCATTACTCCCAGGGTCGGAAGTGTACTCAACAGGACGTCCGTCACTGTTATTGCTATTGTAGTCGTAGCCATTGGTGGAGGGTCCACCCGCCTTGGTGGTCCATTGGATTTTCCAGGTGCTCGACTGGGGCTCCCACCGGTAAACAGCGATCTGATTGGCATCGGTGGTAGCCCATAGGTATGTAGTGCCATCATAGAGGGATCCTGTCCCCACCCAAGTGACCGCACCGACCAGAGCCCCTCCATTAGTGGCAGTGGTGATTTCTCTTGGCGCGCCGAGGTTGGCAGCATCGAGAGTGACGATCCTGCCGTCGTAGAGACCAACGAGCACCGCTCCCAACCGATCAGAGACGACAACATTGCTACTGGCCTTGGAGGGCAAGACCTGGGGGGCCAAATAACCGTCGTGAAGCCTCACGCGGGACACTCTGGCATTGCCAGTGGTGGGATTCGTCACATAAAAGGCATATCCCACGCCATTGCTGTCATTCCACAACGCCGGACTGGCAGCGTGCGGACTGGAAGCGCCGTTCTGCTGATCGACGGCGATGCGCTTGTTCAACACGGGCGTTTGGTTATCGGGAGCGATGCGCAGTACATAGTGCAGCGCGCCGCTGTCGGCAGTGCCGACCAAGTAGGTTTTCCAGTTACCATCTCCTTTGGAATAACCTAGGGTCAAACCGCCATCCATCGGTTTGCCTTGTTGAAAACCGGCGTAATTTTTCAACTCTCCCAGCAAGGGACGGGGCATCCAACCCCATTCAAGGGCGCCAGTTTTCGCGTCAACGGCGTAAAGAAAGCCATCGTCGCTGGAAAACAGCAGCAAAGGTCGCCAGTTGGCATTGGCCTGTACATAGCCACGGAAGTCGGGGCGATCGGCGAGACGCTCGGAACGGGGGCGGTCCACATATAATGGCTTCATGGCACGGGTGGAAATGGTACCGACGAGACTTCCACTCTGCCGCCCAGACAGATAAGCACCATTGTTATAGTTTGGATCGAGCGTATAGCTGCGGATGTCGCTGGCGCTCGGCGTGCCCCCCGTAGCTTGCAGATCGCTGTCGGCAACGCAGTCGCTGTCGTTGAACAGACAAATATCGCCATCGGTTTTGTTGCTTTGCAGGTGGGCGGTACGTAGCGCGACTGTCATCAGGTCAGGGGCTGCCGCATCCCATTGCAAATCGCCGATCTGGCCATTAGCGGCAATGTGGTAAGCGTACAAATGTCCCTGACGGCCCCCTGTGGTGAAGTCACTCGCCGGAACATAGACCAGATCGGCGTTGGTGCCGCTGACGGAAGGCACCACGCTGGCGCCTGCGGTCACCACCGTGCCCTGCAGGCTGGTGAACACCGCTGTCATGGCATTGGTCAAATCCTGGGCGTTGCTGACATGATAGGCCTGACCTGTCCCGCCGGCGGCGGCGATGGCATCGGCCTGCTGGATATTGCCGCTGTTGGAACTAATGATGACGACATGAACCTTGACGTTAAGTTCGTTGTACAACTTCCTCGCCGCTGCTGCCGGATTGGCGAAGACCTTATTGCCGCTACCGTCATAGCTGTAATGGCCGTCTTCCTTGCCATCGATGATCAGAAGGATATTGTTGCTGCGGCAAGCATCGTAGGAATCCACAGTTTTGTAAGCGCGGAAGTAGGCCGCTGCGTCCATCAATGAATCATAAATGGGACTTTGGGTGGATTTATAGCCACCGGGCAGGATGCTAGGAGAGATGGAGCGCTTTTCACCGGAAGGAGTTTGCAGGGTCTGGGTGGCAGGATTGTATTCTTCCCCGGACGGGTCCATCTGAGGGTGGGCGGGGTTGACCCACTCTTTAATGGTATTGCGCTGATCGGTATAGCCTGCGTTGGGATCGGGAAGATCCAGAAACACGCCCATGTGGTCGGCGGTGGATTTCCTCCAGCTACCCATCGCTGTGGCCGCAGCGCTGGCGACACCGGCAGGATAACTGGCGCTGTAAGTATTCGTGGAGAAATCGTAACTGGCCGCACCCGACCAGCCGGTAAAGCTACCGACAGGTTGGTTCAAGGTATCGGGATCAGCCCCTTCAAAGATATCTGGAATATAACTGAAATAGGCAAACCGCTTCGAGCCGTCTGGATACTTCAACTGATTGCTGATGCGGGATTGCGCATAGCGGAACTCCCGATTAGCGCCGTTGAAGCAGGTGTCGACCCATGCCGTGCTGGAAATATTGCCGTTGCCGTCGAAATTCTTGTGGTTGAGGTAGATATAGGTCCGGACTTCTGGAGACCAGCGGTCGGCAAACACCTGACGGAAATCCTTGTCCGCCACCCAGGCTGATTGGAAAAAGTTGCCTTGAGAATTGTAAAAGGTGTAACACAAATCGTGTTTTGGTGGGTCTTCAGGGTTGCGGGGATAGTTCGCTTGCAGTCCGGCGTCGACGCCTCCCGATCCGAACCAACAACGCTCAGTCCCACTCGAGCTGTCCCGGCAATAGTCTGCGAGATCCATCCCCTGATAATAGTGACGACTGCGTTGCCCGCAGGTCGATTCCCCACACGTCACCCCCCCTTGCCCGGAGGGGAAACGGCGGTATTGCACGCTGGCTGGCAACCCTTTGCCACCAGGGACTGAGATGAAAGACTGGATCAGGCCGTTTTCCCAACGGTCATTTCCGGTATTGGCCTCCTTGCCAAACAAGGCGTTGTCACTATTGTAATCCAACCAGATCCGCCACCACTGTACATTGCGGAAATTCTTCTCGTCTCGGCCGAAGGTATTCTTGTCGCTATCGGTCCAGTTCGTGAGAATACTGTTTTCATTATCCGGGTGAACGTAAGGCCACGTGGCATTCGTGGTTACGACACTGGTGGCCATCTCCAGACCAAAGGCCTGGCGGAAAGTGGCGAAGCCGAAGTTGATCCCATCGCTTACGTCGCTATCGAGCAGATTGTAGAGAGTCTGCTTGGCAATGTAGAACTTTGAGGTGGGTTGATCTCCCAGCAGGCGGTAAGGGGCCATCGTCCCCCGCCCGGTATCGGTAGTCGTTCCCTCGTCGTCGCACCCGTAATCATCGAATCGGGGGATATCGGGATAAAGTGGATCATCTTCATCCACAGCCAGAGGACAAGGCGAATTACCACTATCGACATCGACGAGGAGCTTGTTGGAATTGTCCCGGGTGTAACGGGGATAGTGAATATCGTCCATCTCCCGGTTCATGGAGAAACTGTTGCCCAGAATCACCATGAGGTTCGGAGCAACCGTTACGGTGTCGGCCCGCACGACGGGAATGCCCCACCAAGGGAATGGGTTGATCAGCGTTGCAATCAACCACAGGACCAGGATGCGGGGGCGACGATTCGGGGTCATGGCCAACGGTCCTCCTAAAAATTCAAGGGCGACGCACGACACTTTGCAGAACCACCAAAGCACCGGGTTGACCTTTGCGCTGGGCGGCGACGCTGACTCTCAGGCTGTGAATACCGGCCGGTTTGCCCAGGTATTCGATGAGATAACGGCTTTCATAGGCGGCATTGAGGGGGGAGGGTGACCATTCCGACCAGGCAGAATAGCTGGAATCGCGGTAACGCGGCGTTCTCGCCTGGAGATCGGGTTCGGCACAAATCCCATTGGTGCACCCATTAGCGGGAATGTTGAGGTCGATGTCCATCGCCCTTACCACCGCCTCGGCACTGCGCAGCTGCGCCTCGGCGATCTGGAAAGTTTTTTCACGCTCGAAAAAATTCCCCGCCATCTTCTCCTCCAACACGCTCCCCTGCATGGCGGAAACCCCCAGCAAAGTCATCACCAGCAGCAACAGCAGGCTAACGATGAGAGCAGCGCCGGTTTGATGATTGAGCGATGCTTTCATCCGTGACTCCTCATGGCAGAAGGTTGCGCAGGCCGATGGTGGTGGTGTAGACCCGCCGCAGACGGCGATCGGTAGAGGTAAGCTCAGCACCGTTGAAGCTATAAGTTTGCGGAGCGGTTGTAATGTTGTCCTCGATCGACTGTAATAACAGGCTGATGCGCATACTGACAGCCTGACTCCAATCGGTAACCTGATCGGCGGGAACGAACCGATTGGCGGTACCGTCACTATCGGCATCTATGCCGTAAAGTACCTGCATATTCTCCACTCCTTCGATCAGTTCTTCCGCAGCTGCATTGCCATCCTTGCGATACAAGGCCGGAATGCCGGCTGGATTGGTACGCACGTAAAAGGTACGGGTTACGACTTTGAATAACTCACCCGTGCCGGCGTAACAGGCACCCAGATCCTTGGTGGCATTTCCGGGACCGATAGAGTGTTCATTTTGGGAGTCGTTGTCACCTTCGGAGTCGTTGTCACCTTCGGAGTCGTTGTCGCCTTCGGAGTCGTTGTCGCTCTCGGAGCTACCGCAGCTACGATCATCCGTGACGTCGCTATTATCGGAGCTGTCATGGATCACCACATTGGAACTGCCATCCACGCCAGTGACTTGGAATATGGAAACATAGGCGCAGTTGCTGGCGGCAACGATATCACCATCAGAGAAATATGACGCGTTAACAACTTTTACTTTGTTGTTTTTTGGCTGCTTTATGATGGCCACACCTTCTCCAAAGCTCCCCCGTATGGTCACAATATCGCTCCCCTTCACGGGACTGGTTATGCTGTCATCTACGGGTGGATTCCAGCCGGTATCACCGGTAGCTTCGAATCCCTGAATAGCGGTGCCATAGTCATAAAGGAAGGATGAGGTATCGTTCAACGTATTGGTCAGTATGGCGGTTGGACCGGCACACGCCAGATATCCGGCCATACGCATGTCGCGGGACAGTACTTCCAAGGCAATCCGCGCATTTTCCTGAATCCTGGCCACCGCCTCGTTGATCCGGTAGGTCTGCTTGTTGGCCACGAAGATCTGGATAACGCCGGCCATCATGATCAGCCCCGCTACCAGGGCCACCATGATCTCGACCAAGGAAATGCCGCGCTGCTTGTCATTGCTGTTCATGGTTGGAAGGTAGTCACAAAACGTCTGGCTACAGGTGTGCCGGTCTTCTCGTTCAGTTCCGTCCACCAGATCTTGACGGCGTAGACGCTACCCGCACCATCACAGGCGTATTCCTCGGGGTCTATCCTGCCATTGTTGTTGTCATCTTTCCCGTCGTCCGGAGTGGCGTCCAGGCAGACGGTGCCGGTGCCATCCGGCAGACCGGTGCCATCCGGTTTGGCCGCCAGAGCTTCCCGCCACTTCTTCAAGTCGAACCGAGCCATCTCCGCTGGATCACAGTCGGTTACGGCCGAACCATTCCATTCGCATATGATGTTGTCGGTGAGATCGTCAGCGGGGGGATCGACATAGTTGCCATTGGCATCGACAAAGGCCGCCCGGTTGGAGCGCATCCGGTCGGCGATGTCATAGGCGAGCAGGCTGGCCCGGGTGCGCAGGTCGGCGCCATGATTGGCATGGAGACCGAGGGTCTGCAGCTTGGCCAGGCCCAACAGGCCGATGGACAACACCAGCACGGCAACAAGAACTTCGATGAGGGTGAAGCCGGCTTCGGTCCTCATGGGCAGGTCACCCCGGTCTTCAGGCGCAGCCTTCCCGTGGAAGACAACACGATTTCCTTGCCCACCTTGCCGCTGCGGTCATCGCAGATTTTGATGGTGCCCGCCTGAAAACCGCCGCCGGTCAACTGGCTGCGACCGCTGGCGACATAGGAAATGTAGTTTGCAACATTGGCGTTTCCGGTCATGGTGACCTGACCGGAAATGGCTTCATGGGCACGAAGCAGGGTTTCCGTTCCGCTGTCGTAGGCGGCATCGTTGTTTTCATCAGTAAACACGATCCATCCCTGCTCCCAGTTGCCACGAGTCGCGCAACGGGCTCCTGCGCTCTTGCATACCGTGACCCGGACACCGCGTTTGATCGCTTCGCTGCGGGCCAGGGTGAGCACGTTGACCAGTTCGTTGGTGACTGCGGTCAGGCGGTTGTTCTTGATTACTTCCTTGAAACTCGGCACCCCCAGGGTCAGGACGATGGCCATCATGGCTACCGTGACCAGCAGTTCGATGAGAGTGAATCCGGGGGCGGCGATGCGCATGGGGAATTCCCCGCAGTTACACTTCCATGTACGCCGGAATCCAGTCATAGTCAATTATGTCAACGTGTCCATGCTTGATTTACAGAATCATAACTGCAACGCATGCGAGAGAGAGTTGATCAGCGTCATTGTCAATGATTTCAGCGTATCGGTGAAGAAGCTCTCCGGTCGCTTTCCTTCAGCCGGGGACGGGGCTCCTGCCGGTCATCGAGGAACCCGTTGCATCTGCTCACGGATGGAGGCGAAGGTTCGCGGCCAGACGCCGCCACGGGCAATGGCGGCGGGCAGGCGCGAGCGCGCGGCCACCGCGGCTTCGCGGGAGGGATAGCTGCCGGCGACCAGCGAATACCAGGGGCGACCGTCGAGCTTGCGCTCGAACACCGCATGGGGCAGCGCGATGTGATGCCGCCGCAGGAAGGCATCGATGGAGGCGCGTTCACGCGAACCCACCAGTTGCAGGGTCCAGTGATCGGGACGCTGGGCCAGCAACCAGGCACGGCCGGTGCGCGGCGCCTTGCGAGCCGGCGGGCGAGGCGATGCGTCCGCTGACTTCACTTCCGCCTCAGGTGCCGGTGAAGCGCTGGAGGTGACCGGCACCGGCTTCGCCGCTGCTGCCGGCACTGCACTCGCCGGGGCATTGGCGGCCTGTTCTTGCACAGGTGCAGCGACCGATTGTTCGGGTGCCGGCTTGCTCGACTCGTCGCTCGCCGCAGCGAGCGCAGCGGCAGCCGGCTGCTCCGTGGCCGTCACCGCGGCTTGCGCGGACGGGGCCTCGGTTGGCGGTTGCGCAGCAGCGCGAATGGCTTCGTCGATGATGGCATCGAGAATCGGGTCATTGTCCTCTGCCTTGACGTTCGCAGCGTCTGGCCTCGCCTGCGGCACCGATACGGAGGGCGCCGCAGCGGCCGCTGTCATATCGCTTGCAGTGGCAACGGGCGCGACCGCTTCGCCGACACCCTGGGGCTGGCCGACTTCACGCGCCTCGGCGACAGGTGGCACAGACCGCTCCGGTGTAACCACGCTTTCCGGAACGGCAGTTGGCGACGAGGTGTCTGGGGCCGGCTCGAACCAGGCATTGATACGCTCCTGGTAGATCCAGGTCAGGCCCAGCAACACCAGCGCCCCCAGCGCGGCAGCGATCCACGGCCAGGGCCGACCACTCCGATCCCGCGCTCCCCCACCCGGCCCCGACAAGCCGTCCAGGGCGTCGAGCAGGGGACCGGGTTGCCCGCCCGCGGCACGGTGCAGTGCGCGAACCACCGAGTCGTCGAGGGCCGCACCTGCCCGCTGCTGGAGAAAGGCCCGGGTTTCGGCCTCGCTGAACGGGGGCAGATCAACGAACTGGATCTCCCAGTCTCCCGCCGCTTGTGCCAGTTCGCCCGAGCCCGCCAGCAGCAGGCGCACGCCGACACCGGCGAGATCGAGCAGGTCGGCGATATCGCTCAGCCCCAGGGCCTGGGCATCGTCCACCAGGAGCAACAGCGGGCGGTCGTCTTGCCGATCCATGACAACAGCCGGCCAGCCGGCATCCACGGCATCGAGCCCCAGCGCCTCGGCGAGCTGGTCACGCAGGGCGAAGGCCCCCCCGGCAACCAGTGGCACCACCTGATACTCCGCCGTCAGGCTCTTTTGCAGCTCGGTCAGGAAGCGGGTCTTGCCGGCCCCGGAAGGGGCTCGCAGGTAGGGTGTGGCCTCGGCATTGGCGACCAGATGCACGAGCAATTGCATGCGCTCGCGCCGCAGGGGGGTGTCGAAATAGTCGCTGACCTCAGTCATGGACGAAGGAGTACAGGGTGGCGTCGAGTACTGCCGGTGGGAAATCGGCAGTAACCAGCGCACCCCCTATGCCCTTGAGCAGGACCAAGCGTAGCTTTCCGCCAAGCACCTTCTTGTCCACCGCCATCAGCTCGCGGAAGCGATCCGGCCCCAAGGTTTCCGGAGGCCGATTCGGCAGGCGCGCCAATTCGAGCACGCGGTCGATGCGCTCGCGGTCGCGCTCGTCCAACCACCCGAGACGACGCGACATCTCGGCCGCCATGGCCATGCCTGCGCCGACTGCCTCGCCATGCAGCCACTCGCCATAGCCCATGCCGGTCTCGATGGCATGCCCAAAGGTATGACCCAGGTTGAGCAGGGCGCGCTGCCCGGCCTCACGCTCATCGGCGGCGACGATCGCCGCCTTGTCGGCGCAGGAGCGTTCTATGGCCTCGCCGAGCAGCGCCTTGTCGCGCGCCATGAGCGCTGGCAGGTGCTGCTCAAGCCAGGCGAAGAAATCGGCATCGTTGATCAATCCATACTTGATGACTTCGGCCAGGCCGGCAGACAGCTCACGATCCGGCAGGGTATCGAGCGTCGCGGTATCGGCGATCACCGCACGTGGCTGGTGGAAGGCGCCGATCATGTTCTTGCCCAACGGGTGATTGACGCCGGTCTTGCCGCCGACCGACGAATCGACCTGTGAGAGCAGGGTAGTGGGCACCTGAATGAAGTCCACGCCGCGCTGGTAGGTGGCCGCGGCGAAGCCCGTCATGTCTCCCACTACACCGCCACCGAGGGCGACCAGGGTGCAGCTGCGATCAAAACGCGCCTCGAGCAGGGCGGTATAGATGCGGTCAAGGATATCGAGGTTCTTGTACTGTTCGCCGTCGGGCAGGATGACCGTGGCCGTCTGGAAACCTTCGAGCGCCGGCATCAGACGCTCCAGGTACAGAGGCGCAACCGTCTCGTTGCTGACCACCATGACCTGGCTCCCCCGAACATGGGGCGTCAGATAGCGCGGATCGCCGATAAGGCCTTCCCCGATATGGATGGGGTAGGCACGTTCGCCCAGATCGACTTGCAGGTTGCGTACGGCCGACATGCTCGCAGGCTCTCCTCGGTGCAGCCACCTGGCGGCTCAGGTCACCAGGTCGATGATCTCGCGGGCGACCGCCCCCGCCGAACGCCCCTCGGTGGACACCGTGTAGTCAGCAGTCTCCCGGTACAGGGGTTCACGTTCGGCCATCAGTTCGCGCAGGCGACCCAGCGGATCCTCGGTCTGGATCAGGGGGCGCTTGCGATCGCGATAGGTGCGGTCGTACTGCTGTTCGGGCGAGCAGGCCAGGTAGACCACAATGCCACGCGCCGACAGGCGGTCCCGGTTGGCCGGTCGCAGCACCGCACCGCCACCCGTGGCCAGCACCTGCTGATCAATACGGGTGAGATCGTCGATCACCCGTTGTTCGCGGTCACGAAAACCTTCCTCACCCTCGTATTCGAAGATGGTTGCGATGTCCACGCCGGTACGGCGCTGAATCTCCTGGTCCGTGTCCATGAAGTTCAGGCCGAGCTGCGAGGCCAGCGTCTTGCCAACAGTGGTCTTGCCCGCCCCCATGGGGCCGATGAGAAAGATACGGTTCGGTCTTGCCATCAGACAGATATGCCAGAAACGGACCGCGCAGGCAAGCGTGAAGCCGCCCGCACGGCCCGTCGGAACATGAAGATCAACGCAGCGAAAGCGTGTCCTTGAGGATGCGTGGGGTGACGAAGATCAGCAGTTCGCTGTTCTGATCCTTCACCTGCTCCTGCTTGAAGGCCCAGCCCACATAGGGCAGGTCGCCGAAGAAAGGTACCCGACCGATGTTGCGCGACTTGGTACGTTCGAACACGCCGCCAAGCACCACGGTCTCGCCGTTGTCCACCAGTACCGAGGTTTCCAGGGCCCGAGTGTCCACCGGCGGCACACCCAGTACCGAGCGGGTGAAGTCCGGATTGTCCTTGTTGACCTTGAGATCCATGATTACCCGGTCGTCCGGGGTGATGTGCGGCGTCACCTCGAGCTGCAGCACGGCCTCCTTGAAGGCCACAGCGGTCGCACCGCCGGAAGTTGCCTGCTGATAGGGGATTTCCACACCCTGCTTGATGATCGCCTTGTTCTGGTCGGAGGTGATCACCCGCGGACTGGAGATGATCTCGCCCTTGCCCTCCTGCTGCATGGCATTGAGCTCCAGACGCAGCAGGTGCGAACCGATCTTGCCCAGCACGAAGTTGATGGCACCGCCGCTGCCCGCCGCCAGGGTCTGCGGCAGGTTGACCAGCAGGTTCTCATTGGTGCCGCCGGTCGAGATGATGGGGACGCCAGTGATTCCCGTGGTATTCAGGTCACCAGCCAGGCCGCCGCCGACCAGCAGGGTATTGTCGGTGGTGCTGAGCTGGTTGCGTCCGCTCAGGCCCAGCTTGACCCCCAGGTCCTTGGCGAAATCATTGTTGGCGATGACGATGCGCGATTCGATCAGCACCTGGCGCACCGGCACATCGAGATTGCTGATCAACTCACGGATCTCGCTGATCTTGGCGGCAGTGTCCTGCACCAGCAGCGAGTTGGTGCGCTCGTCGATGGTGACGTTGCCCCGCTCGGAGAGCAGCTTGTTCTCCTTGGACTTGAGCAGGGCGGCCAGGTCGGCGGCCTTGGCATAGTTCACCTGAATCAGCTCGGAACGCAGCGGTGCCAGTTCCTCGATCTGCTTCCGCGACTCAAGTTCAAGCTTCTCGCGCGCCGCGATCTCCTCGGTGGGCGCCACCAGGATGACGTTGTCGTTGCGGCGCATGGACAAACCCCTGGTCTTGAGGATGATGTCCATGGCCTGGTCCCAGGGCACGTTCTTCAGGCGCAGGGTGATACGCCCGCCGACGCTGTCGCTGACCACCATGTTCAGGCCGGTGAAGTCAGCCAGCAGTTGCAGCACCGAACGCACCTCGATGTCCTGGAAGTTGAGCGACAAGCGTTCACCTTCGTATACCTTGTGGCGCGCGCGCCGCTCCTCGACCTCTGCCCGGGTCAAGGCGCGAAACTCGATCGTGTAGGTGTCTTGGGCCTGATAGGCCAAGTGCTCGAACTCGCCCTGAGTGGCGATCACCAGCCGGGCATTCTTTCCCTGGGGCCGGGCCACCACTTCTGTGACCGGGGTGGCGAAATCCCTCACGTCGAATACCCGGGCCAGTTCGGCCGGCAGGCCGGTGTCCAGCAGGTCGAGCACGACCTTCTGGCCCTCCTGGCGCATATCCACCACGATGGACGGGTCACTGAGCCGGATCTGGACCTTGCCCTCGCCCTCGGGGCCGCGTCGGAAATCGATGTTGAGCACCTGGGCGCCCCCGGCAACCTGGGTCTGGCCGGCCGCGCTCGCTGTACCACGGTCTGCGGCCTGTATGGTGGCCACGCCACCGCCCCCCCCGATATCGACCAGCACGCGGTTACCCTCGGAACGGATCTGGTGCGGTACCGACTCGACCAGGTTGACCACCACCCGGGTGCGATCGGCGGCCTCGATGGCCGCTACGCTGCGTGCCACCCCGACACCAATGGGCGTCACCTTGCGCTTGAGCAGACTCCTGGTATTGGGCAGATCGATGGCGATGCGCGCCGGGTTGTCGGTGGCAAAGGAAGACGGTGCGGCAATGGGCTCAGCCAGGGTCATGACCACCTGGACCCGATTGCCCGACAGGGTCACGAAACTGATGTCGCGGAGCTCATTGGCCCAGAGTACGCCCGACCAGCCGACCAAGACAATGGTCAGCCAGATCAGCGTACGACGTGTCTGTTGCGTGAGGGATGACATGAAACTCTCCTGATTACCCGCCTTCGACGGCAAGGCTGACCGCAGCCTCGCGCTCCTGATATCCGGAACCATTCTTTACCAGTTCCACCAGTCTTATCTTGTCTTCCGTGATATCGACGATACGACCATAGTTCTTGCCCATGTGGTTGCCCTTGGTCACCCGGTGGATGGTTCCATCGCTGGTCTTGACCAGTGCCCAGGTACGGCCGTCCTTTTCGAGGGTGCCCACCATGCGCAGACTGTCCAGCGGATAGGCCTCCAGCTCTTCCTTGCGCCGATTGAAATCGGGGCGAATGCCACTGTCGGTCACTGCCTCGGCCTCTTCCTCGGGACTGGCGTCCGGGATGAAGGGATCACGACGATCGCCGGCGACGTAGAGATAGGTCTCGACCTCGGCCGGTTGCGGCGGCGGACTGACGCCACTCGGCGGCCGCGCCTTGACCTCGGCCACGTAGGCTTCGAGGTCGGACAAGTCCCGGTTCGCGCAACCGGCGAGCAGACCAGCCGAGACGAAAATTGCCAGCCAGCGCATCAACTGCCCTCCTCTTCGTCCAGGTAGCGGTAGGTCTTGGCGGTGGCCTCCAGGATCAACCGCCGCTTGCCCGGCTCGACATTCTTGCCACCGGCACGACGGATGCTGAAATCGTGCAAGGTCACGATGCGCGGCAGGGACACCAAGCCGCTGACGAAATCGCCGAACTCATGGTAACGGCCGCGTACCCGCAACTTGATCGGCAACTCGGCATAGAATTCCCTGGGGATCTCCTTTTGCGGCTGGAACAGTTCGAACTCGAGTCCGGCGGCCAGTCCGGTCTGCGAGACATCGACCAGCAGACCCGCGACCTCGGTCTTGTTGGGCAGCTGGCGCAACATGGCACCGAAGGATTCCTGCATCTCCGCCAGCTGGGCCTTGTAGGCATCCAAGTTCGCCGCCTTGGCCTGCTTGATCTCGAACTGCTGGCGCAGTTCCTGCTCGGTCTGCTTGTGCCGCTCGAGCTGAAGGTACTGGTCCTCGATATCGAAGAAATACCAGCCCACCGCGATCAGCGCACACAGCAGCAGGGTCGTGATGGCCTTGACCAGGGTTGGCCACTCGCCGATGTTGCTGAAATCCAGTTCGTTGAGCTCGTCGAGCGTCATGGCTTGCCGCCCTCCGCCTTGGGCACCACCTGTTGCATGGTCAGCGAGAATTCCGCCGCGCCCTGCTGGCCGCCCTTCTGCTGAATGACGCGCAGCACCGGCTTGTCCAGCCAGGGGCTGGCCTCGATGTTGCGCATGTAGGCCGAGATGCGGGCATTCGATTCGGCCTTGCCCTGCACCGTGATGGTCTTGCCACGCTGCACCACGGAATCAAGATAGACGCCGTCGGGCAGGGTGGTGACCAGCTCATCGAACAGATGGACCACCAGGGGACGCTGGCTCTGCAGGCTGGCCACGACCTTCATGCGCGCAATCAGCTGCTTACGCGTTTTTTCCAGGTCGCGGATCTCCTTGATCTGCTGATTGACCCGCGCAATCTCCTGGCGCAGGTAGTTGTTGCGCTGCTCCTGGTATTCGATCAACCCCTCGTTGTAGCGATGCCAGAAGAACAGGCCGGCACCTGTAACCAGCACAGACAACAGCACCGCCATGCCAAACTCGCGCTTGCGCTGGGCCCGCAGTTTCTCGCGCCAGGGGAGTAGATTGATATTCGCCATCAGTCGAAGCTCCTCAGTGCAAGGCCACAGGCGATCATCATCGCCGGGGCATCGTTGCTGAGGGCCTGCGGCTTGACCCGGGGGCCCACCGACATGTTGGCCAGGGGATTGGCGATCATGGTCTCGATGCCCAGGCGTTCCTGCACCAGCTCCTCGATGCCGGCCACCGAGGCACAACCACCTGCCAGCACGATCAAGTCCACCGCATTGTGGTTGCTGGCCGAGTAGAAGAACTGGATGGAACGGTGGACCTGCTGCACCATGGCTTCGCGGAAGGGTTCGAGCACTTCCGGAATGTAGTTGTCGGGCAGGCCGCCCTGGCGCTTGGCCATGCCGGCCTCTTCCATCGACAGGCCGTAGCGACGCTGGATTTCCTCGGTGAGCTGGCGACCGCCGAAGTTCTGTTCACGGGTATAGATGACGCGATTGTCATAGAGCACATCAAGGGTGGTCGTGGTCGCACCGATGTCCGCCACCGCTACCACCAGATCCTCGCCGCCGTTGGGCCATTGGTCGGCGAGCTGACCACAGGCGCGCTCCATGACATAGGCCTCGATGTCCACCACCTCGCAGGTGAGCCCGGCCAGGTCCAGTGCCTCGACTCGGGCATCGACGTTCTCGCTGCGTGAGGCGGCCAGCAGCACATCGACCATCCCGGGGCTGTTCTCCGAGGGGCCGAGGATCTGGAAATCGATGTTTACTTCTTCGAGCGGGTAGGGAATGTACTGATCGGCCTCGAGTTCGATCTGGGTCTCCATCTCACGCTCGGACATCGAGGCCGGCAAGGTGATCACCTTGGTGATGACCGCCGAGCCGGAGACCGCGACCGCCGCATGCCGGGTACGGGTGCCGGCGCGCTTCAGCGTCTTGCGGATGGCTTCGCCTACCGCTTCGACATCTGCAATGTTCTTTTCCACCACGGCAGAAGGCGGCAATGGCTCCACCGCATAGCTTTCGACGCGGTAACGTACGCCGCCACGTCCGCTGTGCTGACTGAGTTCCAGTAGCTTGACGGCCGTGGAGCTGATATCCAGCCCCAGCAAGAGGGGCTTCTTTCTGGAGAACAATCCCATCAGTAGTTGATTCCAGCTTCCTCTGGATGACCCACCGGGCATGGGTGGCCCGAGTGTAGCGGCTCTTCGAAGGATTTTCTTTAAAAATTTGACTTAAGTATATAGCTCAAAGCCATTTTTTTGTGAAATGGCGCCAGCTTTCCACTTTCAGCACCCGACGTTGCTCACGTCTCGCGCTCACAACAACGCGCGACAGGGAGGCAATGTTAATATACCGCCCCCGTCCTGCCCGGCTTTCATCCTGATCTGTGACAAAACGCATGTCCTGGCTGAAGAAACTGCTCAAGTACGGCCTCATCCTGTCGCTTGTCGGCGCCATTGCCGGCGCGATCGCCGTGGTTGCGGCCTACCTCTATATCGAGCCGGACCTTCCGAACATCGAGGCACTGCGCGAGGTCCGATTGCAGGTACCACTGCGCGTGTACAGCGCCGACGGCCAGCTGATCGCGGAATTCGGCGAGAAGCGACGCACGCCCGTGCACTACGAACAGCTGCCGACACAACTGATCGAAGCGATCACCGCCGCGGAGGATGCCGCCTTCTTCAGCCACCCGGGCGTGGACCCGCGCGGCCTGCTGCGCGCTGGCATCAAGCTGATCCTCACCGGAAAGCGCGCCCAGGGCGGCAGCACCATCACCATGCAGGTGGCGCGTAACTTCTACCTGTCGCGCAAAAAGACCTACCTGCGCAAGCTCTATGAGATCTTCCTCGCCCTGCGCATCGAGCAGGAACTGAGCAAGGAAGAGATCCTCGAGCTGTACCTGAACAAGATCTACCTTGGGCACCGCGCCTACGGGGTGGCCGCCGCCGCCCAGGTGTACTACGGCAAGCGCCTCGACGAGCTGACCCTGCCCGAAATCGCCATGATCGCCGGCCTGCCCAAGGCACCTTCAGCCTACAACCCCTTGTCCAACCCGCCGCGCGCGCTGGCGCGCCGCAACTACGTGCTCGGACGCATGCGTGAGCTGGGCTACATCAGCGAACAGGAGTACGCCGCAGCGGTGAATGCACCGATCACCGCCCGGCGCTATGCCCCGGACATCCAGGTCGAGGCCCCCTACGTGGCCGAACTGGTACGCGCACGCATGGTCGAGCGCTTCGGCGATGCCGCCTACACCGGCGGCATCGAGGTCCACACCACCATCGACGGCAAGGCCCAGACCGCCGCCAATCGCGCCCTGCGACGCGCCCTGCACGCCTATACCGAACGCCACGGCTACCGTGGACCGCTGACGCACGTCGATGCGATTCCCGGTGAGCCCGAGGCGCGCGATGCCCTGCTTGCCAAGCAACCGCATGTCGGCGAGACCCGGCCGGCACTGGTGCTGAAGGTGGAGAAACAGCGAGCGATCGCCTACCTGGAAGGCGGCGAGGAGATCGAACTGCCCTGGGCCGGCCTGGACTGGGCACGCCAAAAACTCGAGAACCAACGCCTCGGCAAGCCCCCGCGCACGGCAGCCGAGGTCGTCGCCGTCGGTGACATCGTGCTGGTGCGACCGGAACAGGATCGCAAAGGCAGGCCCTACTGGCGCCTGACCCAGCTGCCCGAGGTCTCCGGCGCGCTGATCTCCTTGCGCGCCCGCGATGGCGCCATGCTTGCCCTGGTCGGCGGTTACGACTACTTCCGCAGCAAGTTCAATCGCGTCACCCAGGCAAAGCGCCAGCCGGGCTCGGGCTTCAAGCCCTTCATCTACTCCGCGGCACTGGAGAAGGGCTTCACCCCGGCGACGCTCGTCAACGACGCCCCGGTGGTGTTCGACGACCCGGCACTGGAGGGCGCCTGGCGGCCCGAGAACTACTCCGGGAAGTTCTTCGGGCCGACCCGCCTGCGCTGGGCGTTGACCAAGTCCCGCAATCTGGTATCCATTCGCATCCTGCGCAGCATCGGCGTGAACTATGCCCTGCGTTACAGTCGCCGCTTCGGCTTCGACCCCGACCGCCTGCCGCACGATCTGTCGCTGGCCCTGGGCAGCGCCAGCGTGACCCCGTTGCAGATGGCTCGCGGTTACGCGGTGCTGGCCAACGGCGGCTTCCTAGTGCAGCCCTACCTGATCGCGCGCATCGTGCGCAACGGCGAGACGGTGTTCGAGGCGCAACCGCTCGAGGCCTGCCCCGACTGCCCCTATACCGAAGTGCCTGAACCACTGGACGGCGAGGGCCTGGACCATGCCCCGCGCACCCTCACGCCGCAGAACCGTTACCTGATGTACTCCATGATGCAGGACGTGATCCGCCAGGGTACGGCCGTGCGCGCGCGGGTGCTGGGCCGCGAGGACATCGCCGGCAAGACCGGCACCACCAACGACCAGCGCGACGCCTGGTTCAACGGCTACAATCAGTCGATCGTGGCCAACGTGTGGGTCGGCTTCGACGACAACCGCAAGCTCGGCCGTGGCGAGGTCGGCGGTCGCGCCGCCCTGCCGGCCTGGATCGACTACATGCGCGAAGTGCTGGCCGGCACTCCTGATCGACCACCGGAGATGCCTGAGGACATGGTCGTGGTGCGCATCGACCCGAAAACCGGGCAACGTGCCCCGGCGGACGCGCCCGATGCCATTTTCGAGGCCTTCCGCAAGGGCAACGAGCCCGGGGGGACACCGGCCGCCGATCCACTGGCACCTCCCGGCAGCACCGAGCCGGCAGGCAGCCCCCAGCCGCTGGACCTGTTCTGACGCTGCAGGGGGCCGCGCTCAGCGCTCCTCCAGTGGCACGTACTCGCGTCGGTCGGCGCCGATGTAGAGCTGGCGGGGACGGCCGATGCGGTGCCTGGGGTCGTCCCACATCTCCATCCAGTGACTCACCCAGCCGGCAGTGCGCGCGATGGCGAACATCACGGTGAACATGCTCTCGGGGATGCCCAGAGCACGATAGATAATGCCCGAGTAGAAATCCACGTTGGGGTACAGCCCGCGCTCGAGGAAATATTCGTCGTGCAGGGCACGCTCTTCCAGGCGCCGCGCCAGCTCGAACAGTGGGTTATTGCTGTCAGCCAGCTTTTCGAGTACCTCCAGACAGACCTCGCGGATGATGCGCGCGCGCGGATCGTAGTTCTTGTACACCCGGTGGCCAAAGCCCATCAGGCGGAAGGGGTCGTCCTTGTCCTTGGCCTTGTCGAGGTACTTGTCGATCTGGCTGGCGTCGCCGATCTCCTCGAGCATGCGCAGCACCGCCTCGTTGGCGCCGCCGTGCGCCGGCCCCCACAGCGAGGCCACACCCGCGGCGATACAGGCGAAGGGGTTGGCGCCGGAGCTGCCAACCAGGCGCACCGAGGAAGTGGAGGCATTCTGCTCGTGATCGGCATGCAGGATGAACAGCAGATCCAGCGCACGCTCGGCCAATGGATCCACGCAATAGGCCTCGCAGGGCCGACCGAACATCATCTGCAGGAAGTTGCCGACGTAGCTCAGATCGTTGCGCGGGTACATCACCCGCTCCCCGACATTGTGCTTGTAGGCCGCCGCGGCGATGGTCGGCATCTTCGCCACCAGCCGGTGCGCCGCCAGTTCACGGTGCTGCGGGTCGTTCATGTCGATCGAGTCGTGGTAGAAACCAGACAGTGAACCGACCACGCCCACCATCATGGCCATGGGATGGGCGTCGTAGTGGAAACCCTCGAAGAACCGCAGCAGCGACTCATTGATCATGGTGTGGTGGGTGATCGTGTTGACATACTCGTCGAGCTGCTCGCGGGTCGGCAGCTCTCCGTACATCAACAGGTAGGACACCTCGAGAAAGGTCGACTTCTCCGCCAGCTCCTCGATGGGGTAACCGCGATAGCGCAGGATGCCTTCGTCGCCATCGATGTAGGTGATGGCGCTTCTGCAACTGGCAGTGGACAGAAAGCCGGGGTCGTAGGTGAACACGCCGGCATCGCGGTACAAGCTAGAGATATCCACCACATCCGGACCCACCGTGCCGGAATGCACCGCCAGCTCGATCTTGTCCTCACGATCGCTGAAGCTCAGCCAGGCTTTCTTGTCGGCCATGTCAATCCTCCACGGTTCTTTGCGGACGGCGAAGCCTATCACAGTCCCTCGCCCACTTCCGGGGCCCCTCGCGGCTTCTCCCGTACTTGAGGAAGGCCGCGAGAGGGCTCTCGTCAACGTCTCTGAAGCGGCGGCAGGCGGTCGATGTCTGCACGCACCCCGGCGGCCGAAGCAGCAAAGGCCGCCTGCTCCTGCGCATTCAGGCCCAAGTCCACGATCTGCGCCAATCCGTTGCAATCGAGTACACAAGGCACCCCCATGGCAATGTCACGCTCGTTGTACTCACCCTCCAGTATGGCCACACAGGGCAACAGCCGCCGGCGATTGCGGGCGATGGCATCGACCATCTCGGCGACCGCCGCGCCGGGCGCGTCGTAGGCACTGGAGATCTTGCGCAGGGAGAGGATCTCTGCGCCGCCGTCACGGGTGCGCTGCACGATCTCTTCTAGCCGACGCTCGTCGATGAAGTGGCTTACCGGAATGCCGTTGACGGTGCAGAAGCGCACCACCGGCACCATGGCATCCCCATGGCCACCGAGCACAATGGTGGTGATGTCGCGCACCGAGAACCCCGTCTCCATGGCGATGAAGGCGGCCATGCGCGAGGCATCCAGCACCCCGGCCTGACCCAGCACCCGCGTGCGCGGCCAGCCGGTGCGCGTCCAGGCACGCCAGGTGAGCACATCCACCGGGTTGCTGACCATGACGATGATCGCATCGGGCGCATGACGCAGCACATCGTCGACGATACCGTCGATAATTTTGACGTTTACGTCCAGCACGTCCGAGCGCGACATGCCCGGCTTGCGCGGCACCCCGGCGGTGATCACGACCAGATCGGCCCCGGCCATCGCGGCCGGGTCGTTGCTACCGGTCACCCGCGTGTCGAAGCGGAACAGCGGTGCGGTCTGCGCGATGTCCAGCGCCACCCCTTGCGGCGCGTCCTCGCGGGTGTCGATCAGGACCACTTCGCGGCAGGTTTCCTGCTCGGCCAGCACCTGCGCGGTGGTCTCGCCCACCCGCCCCGCGCCCACGATGGCAACCTTCTGCATGCTGCACCTCCTGCTCTCAAGACCGGCGCGATACGCCGTTTCCTTCAAACCTAGCAGGCGGCCAGCAGACCGGGATGAGATTCTTCAATGAACCACCCGGGCTGAGGATGACACATCCACCGCGAAGGTCGCAAAGGATGCGAAACTCCTTGCTGAAAAACCTTCGTGTCCTTCGTGGTAAATCGCCCTTACAGCGCCGGGTAGTGCGCCGGCCAGTCGCCGCGCGCCACACCGGTTTCGATGGCGGCACGCGCCACCGCCGGCGGCACCACCTCGCGCAGGCGCGGATCGAAAGGTTTGGGCAGGATATAGTCGGGGCCGAACGCCAGGGAATCCAGGTCGTAAGCATCGAGCACCGACTGCGGTACCGGCTCGTGGGTCAGCTCGCGCAAGGCCTGGGCTGCAGCAATCTGCATGGCCTCGTTGATGCGGCTGGCGCGCACGTCCAGCGCACCGCGGAAGATGAAGGGGAAGCCCAGCACATTGTTGACCTGGTTCGGGTAATCAGACCGCCCGGTGGCCATCACCAGGTCGTCGCGCACCTCGCGCGCGACCTCGGGGCGGATCTCCGGCACCGGGTTGGAGAGGGCGAACACCACCGGGCGTTCAGCCATGGAGGCAAGCATGCCACGGGTGACCAGGTCGGGACCGGAAACCCCGATGAACACGTCGGCCCCTTCCATGGCGTCTTCCAGGGTGCGGCGATCGGTCTCGGCGGCCACCCCGAACTTGTAGGGATTGAGGTCCTCGCGCCCGGTGTGAATCACACCCTTGCGATCGACCACCAGGATGTTGTTACGATGCGCGCCCATGGCGACCAGCAGGCGCACCGCAGCGATCCCGGCCGCGCCCGCCCCAAGAACCACCATGCGCGCCTCGCCCAGGGACTTGCCCTGCAACTCCAGGGCATTGAGCAGGCCGGCGGCGATGATGATGGCGGTGCCGTGCTGGTCGTCATGGAACACCGGGATGTCGAGCTGCTCGATGAGCGCCTGCTCGATCTCGAAGCAGTGCGGGGCGGCAATGTCCTCGAGGTTGATACCGCCGAAGGTCGGCGCGATGCGGCGCACCGTGTCGATGAACTCCTGCGGCGTCTCGGCTTGCACCTCGATGTCGAACACATCGATATCGGCGAAGTGCTTGAACAGCACCCCCTTGCCCTCCATCACCGGCTTGCCGGCCAAGGCGCCAACCCGACCCAGGCCCAGCACCGCGGTGCCGTCGGTGATCACCGCCACCAGGTTGCCCTTGGCGGTATAGCGATAGGCATCCTCGGGATTCTCGGCAATGCGCCGCACCGGCTCGGCCACTCCCGGGGTGTAGGCCAGCGAAAGGTCACGCGCGGTCTCGGCCGGTTTGGTCACCTCGACCGATATCTTCCCCGGGCGGGGTTCAGCATGATAGATCAGCGCGGCCTGGTTGATCTCGAAGTCGGCGTCTTGCGGATCGGCGGACTGGGTCATGAGGGGCTCCCGCAGCAATAGCGTGTACTAGAGAAGGTACAGAATAGCAAAAGGCGCCGCGAGGGCGCCCTTGGCTTTATCAATATTGCGCGACCACCGGCAGCGGCCAGCAGGCGTCGGTTCAGCGGCCGAAACGCTTCTTGAACTTGTCCACACGGCCAGCCGTGTCCATGATCTTCTGCTGGCCCGTGTAGAAGGGGTGGCAGGCCGAACACACTTCCACGTTCAGCTCGTCCTTCTCATACGTCGAGCGCGTGTTGAAGGCATTGCCGCAGCTGCAGGTCACCTTCACATCGTGATAATCGGGATGGATGTCCGCTTTCATTTCCGTCTCCGGCCACTCGGCCAAAACTCTGTTGCTGGGGTGTTGCCGACAGCACCACCAAACCGGCAGGCTGGGCGAAAGGCCGCGTAATCTACTACAGCGCGCAGCTTCTTGCAAGGGCCGGCGCCCCGAAAGCGGGGCAGATTCAACAGCGCGCCTCGCGCTACTCGGCAACACGCGCGAACGAAAGCACCTCGGCGCGCTGACCGCCGTCCGCCTCCCGGCCCTGCAACAGGCCGCTCAAACCATCGAGCCGGTCGCGCAAGCCGCCACGGCCGAGCAGGCTGTCCCACATCATGCGCGAGAGACGCAGGCAGGCAGCCATGGGAGTACGCGCCAACCGGCGCTCCTGGTCGATACGCCATTGCAGGCGGCGCAGGCGGGCCTGGTGTTCATCTGGCACGCTCTCGATATAGGCATTGATGGCCGCCAGGCGCAGTTTCTCGAAGGCCGCCGGGTCGTTCTCGGCCAGCGCGACCCACTCGGCGAAGTCCTTTCCCGCGATATCTGTCGTTTTCATGCCGCTTACCCTCAAGTTTTGCTTCGGGCCGCCGATACATGGCAGTTTTGCCCGTTTGCAGAGGTTAAGCTAGCATAGCGACGGGGTCTTGTCTTCGCAAATAAAAAGACACGTTTCGGGATGCCGGCCTCCGGAACTTCCTATTTTCAATCAATTGATTGCGTAATCTTAGTCCGGACCGTCGGTTTTCTGTCGCCAGCAGACCCGACCCACGGAATCAGCAATCCGGCGTAAACGGTCGAGACGCACCTCGCAGCGCCCCCCAAGCGTATCGAGCACCAGGTATTCGGAGCCATCGCGCACACGCATGTCCAGCAACTGCCCCTCGCAGGCGGTCTCGCCGGCATCCCCGAGCCAGTACACCCACCCGCGGAAGCTGCGCATCACCAGCAGCTCCAGCTCGCTGTGTGCCGCGCAGGTGATGGGTCGATACGCATCATTCGTCGTCACGTCGCACCTCCAGTCGCCATTCATCGCCTTCCTGGCGTAACCACAGTTCGATGGGTCGACAGCAGACCGCGCAGTCCTCGATGTATCGCTGCTCACCGACAGAGCGGTCCACCCACAACTCCAGTGGCTCACCACAATAGGGGCAGCAGACGCTGGCCGCCTCCAGACCACTCATGCGCCGACCTCGAACAGCAACAGCAGGTCATCGAGAAAGCGCCGACCCAGCTCGGTGGGACGCAGCACGGCCGGGTCGTTCTCGAGCAGGCCACGTGCGCGGGCCTGCGCCAGCGGCGCCTCGATCACCGCCAGCGACAGGCCAGTGCGCTCGCGGAACAGGCTCGCTGGCACCCCCGAGTAGAGCCGCAGGGCGTTCATGAGGAACTCTAGGGGTAGGTCATCTGCCGATAGTAGCCGCTCACTTCCCGGCGCTGTGGGAGCAGCCAGGTAATCGCGCGGATGGCGAGGCCGGCTGTAGCGCCGCACCCGGCCATCGGGCCCGCTGAGTTTCCCATGCGCTCCGGCGCCGATGCCGAGATAGTCGCCGAAGGTCCAGTAGTTGCGATTGTGCCGCGCCGCTCGCCCCGGACGCGCATGCGCCGAGACCTCGTACTGGTGAAATCCGGCCCCGGCCAGCAGCGCCAGTCCGACCTCCATGATGTCGCCAACCGTATCGCCGTCGGGCAGCGCCGGCGGTCGGGCATGGAACAAGGTGTTGGGCTCGAGGGTGAGCTGGTACCAGGACAGATGCTCGGGTGACAGTGCCAGCGCCGCGCGCAGGTCGGCCAAGGCGCCGTCCTTGTCCTGCCCCGGTAGGCCATACATGAGATCCAGGTTGAGGTTGTCGAAGCCGGCCGCACGCGCCTGTTCGACCGCTTCCCGCGCCTGGTCGGCATTGTGCACGCGGCCGAGCGCGTGCAGATACTGGTCATCGAGGCTTTGCACACCGATCGACAGGCGGTTCACCCCGGCTGCGCGATAATCGGAAAAACGCGCGGCCTCGGCGGCGCCGGGGTTGGCCTCGAGGGTGATCTCGGCGTCGGGCGACAGGTCGACAGTCGCGGCGATGCCTTCGAGCAACCGCGCGATGGCCTCCCCCGAGAACAGGCTGGGAGTGCCCCCACCGAAGAAGACCGTCTGCACCGGACGCCCGGCGACCTGCGGCGCCTGCCGAGCCAGGTCGGCAAGCAAGGCATCGACATACGCCTTCTCGGGAAGCTCGCCTGCGACCGCGTGAGAGTTGAAATCGCAATAGGGGCACTTGCGCAGGCACCAGGGGATGTGGACGTACAGGCCCAGTGGCGGCGGGATCACGACCCCCTCCCAACCCCCCCCGCAAGCGGGGGAGGGGCGGTTCTGAGGAAATGCCCGGCCCTGTTCCTCCGGGCCTTCCCTGCAAGCGGGGGACGGACCGTTCGGTCGCAAGGAAAAAAGGCGCCGTGACCGAACGCCTGGTCTCCCTCCCTGCGTGCAGGGAGGGCCAGGGAGAGGCCCCGCGAGGAACTCACAGCGGACTGAGGTTGGCGTAGGCGACCACCAGCCACTTGGTGCCGGCCGCCTCGAAGTTGACCTGGACGCGCGCGCCATTGCCCTGGCCCTCGGCATTGAGCACCACGCCCTCGCCGAACTTCGGGTGACTGACCCGCTGGCCGAGGGCGAAACCGGTGACCTCGCGCGCCGCGTCCAGCCGTCCCCCGGCGGGCTGCCAGGGCCGGCTCACTTGTGGGCGAGCACGCACCTCTTCGACCACCTCGGGCGGGATCTCGCGCAGGAAACGCGAGGGCAGGGGATAGGTCTCTTCGCCATGCAGGCGCCGGCTCTCGGCATGGGTCAACCAGAGGCGCTGCATGGCGCGGGTCATGCCCACGTAGCACAGGCGGCGCTCCTCCTCGAGGCGCGCTGGGTCCTCGGCCGACATGCTGTGCGGGAACAGGCCCTCTTCCATGCCACCAATGAACACCAGCGGGAACTCCAGGCCCTTGGCCGAGTGCAGGGTCATCAGCTGCACCGCGTCCTCCCACTGGTCGGCCTGGTTGTCGCCAGCCTCCAGCGAGGCGTGCGCCAGGAAAGCGTCGAGCTCGCCCATCTCCGCCTCAGCCTCGGGGAGCTCGAACTGGCGGGCCGCATTGATCAGTTCCTCGAGGTTCTCGATGCGATCCGGCCCCTTTCCATCGCGCGACTTCTCGAAGTGTTCGCGCAGGCGCACGCGCGTGAGCAGGGTTTCGACCCGTTCGGCCAGATCGAGTGTGGCCGTCTCGGCGGCGATCTCCTCGATCAGTTCCAGGAAACCGCGCAGGGCACCGGCGGCGCGCGTGCTCATGGCACCACCGCGCAGCAGATCCTCACTGGCTGCCCACAGCGAGCAGCCAAAGTCACGAGCATGGTTGCGGATCGCCTCCAGCGTCTTGGCGCCGATGCCGCGCGGTGGCTGGTTTACCGCGCGCTCGAAGGACGGGTCGTCGTGGCGATTGGTCAACAGGCGCAGGTAGGCGAGCGCGTCCTTGATCTCGGCACGCTCGAAGAAACGCAGACCACCATAGACGCGGTAGGGGATGCCGGCCTGGATCAGTGCCTCTTCGAACAACCGTGATTGCGCGGTGGTGCGGTAGAGGATGGCGATATCGCGCCGAGCCAACCCCTGCTCGCACGCTTCGGCGATGCGATCGACCACGAAGCGCGCCTCGTCGGTCTCGTTGAAGGCAGCATAGACGCGGATCGGCTCGCCGTCGGCGCCCTCGGTCCACAATTCCTTGCCCAGGCGGCCAGGGTTGTTGGCGATCACCGCATTGGCCGCGCGCAGGATGTTGCCGGTCGAACGGTAATTCTGTTCCAGGCGGACCAGCCGGGCATTGGGGTAGTGCTTCTGGAAGTCGAGGATGTTCTCCACCCGCGCACCACGCCAGCCGTAGATGGACTGATCGTCGTCACCGACCACGAACAGCCGGTCATCGTTGCCGGCGAGCAGGCGCAGCCAGGCATACTGAATGGCGTTGGTGTCCTGGAACTCGTCGACCAACACCGCACCAAAGCGCTCGCGGTAGTGTGCGAGCACGTCCGGCCGGTCGCGCCACAGCTCGTGCGCACGCAGCAACAATTCTGCGAAATCCACCACCCCGGCACGCCGGCACGCTGCCTCGTATTCGCGGTAGATGGCGATCAACTGGCGCTGGTAGGGATCGCCTCCGTCGTCGAGGTGCTCGGCGCGCAGCCCTTCGTCCTTGTTGTGGTTTATGAACCACTGTACCTGGCGTGGCGGCCATTTGTGCTCGTCGAGGTTCATCTCGCGCACGATACGGCGTACCAGGCGGAACTGGTCGTCGGCGTCGAGGATCTGGAAACCCTGCGGCAGACTGGCATCTTCCCAGTGCGCGCGCAGCAGACGGTGCGCCAGACCATGGAAGGTGCCGATCCACATGCCGCCGGCGGGCTGGCCGAGCAGGTCCTCGATACGACCGCGCATCTCGCGCGCGGCCTTGTTGGTAAAGGTCACCGCGAGAATGTTCCAGGGCGAGAAGCCTTCGACCTGCAACAACCAGGCGATGCGGTGCACCAGTACCCGAGTCTTGCCCGAGCCGGCACCGGCGAGTACCAGCATACTGCCGGGCGGCGCGGTGACCGCCTCGCGCTGTGCCTCGTTGAGACCTTCGATGATTGGTGTGACATCCATTGCGTCATTGTACCGGAGCAGACAGTGGCACGGCCTGGCCGTCGTCGAAAATCACCGTATGCGGCCCTTCCGATAGGAGCACGCCGTCAGGGGTGGCTAGGGAGCAAAGCCGTCGAACTCCCGGGTACCGGCGCCATGCCCGCCGCTCCCGACACTCCCCACAGGCGGGAAAGGGGCGCACGGATCGGGGCCGGACGCCGTCCATTGCCAGGTGGGTCTAGCGACGACTTCGCTGCATGCGGGGTGGGGCCAACGGAGACCAACGGGCAGCAAAAGGCCCCGGGGCCAACACCCGCGACCGGTTCGCAGGACGACCAGGACCTCTGACAAGGTCCAGCGCACCGGCTATGCCGACCTCGTTACCAAGCCCTTCCGCCCCACCGAACTGCTGGCAAGCTTCTGTGCGGTGCAGTCCAAATAGGCAGAGCAGAGCCCATGGCTCATTCCACCGTGACCGACTTGGCCAGGTTGCGAGGCTGATCCACGTCGGTACCCTTGAGTACCGCTACATGATAGGCCAGCAACTGCAAGGGCACGCTGTACACGATGGGGGCCGTGCCCGGGCAGATATCGTCCAGGGTGAGATTCTGGTAGCGGTCCAGCGGGATCTCCACATGGCGGTCGCTGAACAAGAACAGCTCGCCACCTCGCGCACGCACTTCCTGCAGATTGGACAGCACCTTTTCCAGCAAGGAATCGTCGGGCAAGGCACAGACCACCGGCATGCGCTCGTCCACCAGCGCCAGCGGGCCGTGCTTGAGCTCGCCGGCGGGATAGGCTTCGGCATGGATGTAGGAGATCTCCTTGAGCTTGAGCGCACCCTCCAGGGCCACGGGATAGAAGGGCCCACGCCCGAGGAACAGGGCGTTGTCCAGGTCGGCAAAGGCGTTGGCCATCTCCGCGATGGCATCGCTCAGCTCGAGCACCACCTCAACCTGGCGCGGCAAGGCCTCGAGCTCCTCGACGAGCGCCCGCTCGGCCTTGGCGTCCAGGCCGCGGCGCCGCGCCAGGGCGATGGTCAGCAGGCGAAGCGCCACCAGCTGGGTAGTGAAGGCCTTGGTCGAAGCCACGCCAATCTCGGGACCTGCACGGGTCATCAGCGCCACGTCAGATTCGCGCACCAGCGAGCTTTCGGGCACATTGCATACCACCAGACTGCCGATGTAACCCATGCCTTTCGCCGCGCGAAGCGCGGCCAGGGTGTCAGCGGTCTCGCCCGACTGCGAGACACTCACGAACAGGCAGTCCTCGGGCACTACCACCTTGCGATAGCGGTATTCGCTGGCGACCTCGACATGCGCCGCCACACCGACCTCTTCCAGCCAGTATTTCGCCACCAGCCCGGCATGGTAACTGGTGCCGCAGGCGATGATGTGTACTGCGCGAGTGCGATCGAGCAACGCCGAGGCCACGTGCCCGAAGCTCTCGTCGAGCAGGCGCCCCTTGTGCACCCGGCCTTCGAGCGTCTCGGCGATCACCCCCGGCTGCTCAAAGATTTCCTTGAGCATGTAGTGCCGGTAGGGCCCCTTGTCAGTGGTGCTGGTGGACAGCTGCGAGAGACGCTCCTCACGTTCCACCTGCTCGCCCGCGGCATCGTGGATACGTACCTCCTCCCGGGTGATCTCGGCGATATCGCCCTCTTCGAGAAAGATGAAACGCTGCGTCACCGGCAGCAGGGCGAATACATCGGAGGCGATGAACTGCTCGCCCACGCCCAGACCAATCACCAACGGGCTGCCGGAACGTGCCACCACCAGGCGCTCGGGATCTTGCGGATCGATCACCGCCAGTGCATAGGCACCGACCAGGCGGGCGACGCCTTGGCGCACCGCCTCGTACACTGGCAGGCCCTGCTCCAGCAGGTCGGCCAGCAAGTGGGCAATGACCTCGGTGTCGGTCTCGGAGTGAAACGCGTAGCCGCGTGACGCCAATTCGGCGCGCAATTCCGCGTGGTTTTCAATGATGCCGTTGTGCACGATGGCCACGCGCTCGCCACTCATGTGCGGGTGCGCATTGCGTTCAGCAGGCATGCCGTGGGTCGCCCAGCGAGTGTGCGCGATACCCAGACTACCGTGCATCCCGGCCCCTTCGAGGAGGCGCTCGAGCTGCACCACCTTACCCACCGCACGCATGCGCTGCAGACGCCCAGGTTCAGGACAGAGCGCCAGACCAGCTGAATCATATCCGCGATACTCGAGTCGGCGCAGGCCCTCGAGCAGGATGGGGGTGACGTCACGCTGGGCGATGGCACCGACGATGCCGCACATGGTTCTCTCCGGCTCAGCTTTTCTTTTCGGGCCGTTTCCAGCCCTCTATGGTGGTCTGGCGGGCGCGGGTCAGGGTCAGGCGCTCCTCGGGAGCGTCCTTGCTGATTACCGAACCCGCACCGATGGTCGCCCCCTTGCCGACCGTCACCGGGGCCACGAGCGCGGTATTCGAGCCAATGAAGGCTCGGTCACCGATCAGGGTACGGTGCTTGTTGGCGCCGTCGTAGTTGCAGGTGATGGTGCCGGCACCGACGTTCACGCCACAGCCGAGCTCGGCGTCGCCCACGTAGCTCAGATGATTGACCTTGGAGCCCTCGCCGATGGTCGCGTTCTTGATCTCGACGAAGTTGCCGACGTGGTTACCGCCTGCGAGCTCCGCCCCGGGGCGCAGGCGTGAGAAGGGACCAACGCGCGAGCCGGATCCGATGCGGGCCTGTTCGATCACGCAATGTGCCTGCACCTCGACACCATCGTCGATGCGGCAGTCACGCAGCACGCAATGCGGGCCGATACGTACACCCTCGCCGAGTTCGACCTCGCCCTCGATCAACACGTCGATATCGATCTCGCAATCCATGCCGTGACGCAGGGTCCCGCGCAGGTCGAATCGCGCTGGGTCGCGCAAGGTGAGGCCGCCGCGCATCAGGGCATCGGCCTGACGCCGCTGCCAGGCTCGCTCGAGCGCGGCCAGCTGGGCTCGGTCATTCACGCCCTCGGCCTCGACCGGGTCGGTCGGCTGGGCCACCGCCACGGACAGGCCCTCGGCAACAGCCATCGGCAGCACGTCGGTCAGGTAGTACTCGCTCTGGGCGTTGTCGTTGCCCAGTCGCCCCAGCCAGTCGGCGAGACGATGACCCGGCAGGACCATGATCCCGGTGTTCACCTCATGGATGGTCAGCTGCTGCGGCGTGGCATCCTTCTGCTCGATGATGCGCTCGACCCGGCCGGCGCTGTCACGACAGATACGCCCATAGCCGGTCGGGTCCTCCAGGTTAACGGTGAGCAGGCCGAATCCGTTGCCGGCCACATCCAGCAGACCTTGCAGGGTCTCGGTGCGGATCAGCGGTACATCGCCATAGAGCACCAGCACCTGTTCGATCCCGGCAAGATGAGGCAGTGCCTGCGCCACGGCGTGTCCGGTACCCAGCTGCTCGGCCTGTTCGGCCCAGTACAGATCGTCACCCATAATGGTCTCACGGACCTGATCGCCGCCGTGGCCATGGACAACGATAATACGCGTTGGCTGGAGCGCCCGCGCGGTATCGATCACGTGTTGCAGGAGAGGACGGTCCCCCAGGCGGTGCAACACCTTGGGAAGACGAGATTTCATGCGGGTTCCCTGTCCCGCGGCCAGTATCACGATGCCCAGTGTCATCCTTGGGCCCTCGACTTGCACTGATTCAGTTGACGGTGGGGTGAGTGGGTGCTTGCACCGCGTGGATCCCCGAGACCTTGTCCTCGCCGGGGCGCGCATCGCGCACCTCGACGATCTTCACGTGGATCGTCAGGTGCTTACCCGCCAGCGGGTGGTTTCCGTCCACGGTGAGCTTGCCGTCCTCGATCTTTGAGACGTAGAAGGTCTTTACCTCACCGGCCTCGTTCTGCATCGGCACTTCGGCACCGACTCGACGAAACTCGGGCGGGACGTTCTCGATGTCGTCAGTGAAGGTGAGCGAGGGGTCGTGCGGACCATAGGCATCCTCCGGCGCGAGCTGGACTTCCACCTCGTCGCCGACCTTCTTCCCCAGCACGGCGTGGTCGAGACCGCCGACCAACTCAGTGTCGCTACCATAGACGAACCCGATGGGCAGGTCGTGCTGCTCAACGACTCGCCCCTCGTCATCCACGATGCTGTAGGTGATCCCGACGTATTTTCCGGGCTGGATGATCTCTTCGCTCATGTAATGTGTTCCGGTGCTACGGATTGGCGGTGCGGGTCGTAGATTATAGCCGGTCACGACGATGCAGGCGCGACAGCACACAGCAAAAAGGCCCCGCAGCCGAAACTGCGAGGCCCGTTTCATCAGCTCAGGAAGTGAGCCCGCTCACTTCCCTTTGCGCTTGCGCAGACGCTCAATGGCTCGCAGCTGGGCGATGGCCTCGGCCAGCTCGGCCTGTGCACGGGCCAGATCCATGTCCGCGGCCTGATTGGCCAAGGCGTCCTCGGCACGGCGCTTGGCCTCCAACGCGGCGGCCTCGTCCAGATCGGCGGCACGCACGCCCGTATCGGCGAGCACCGTGACCTTGAACGGCTGCACCTCGATCAGCCCGCCGGAGACGTAGAAGTGCTCCATCTCCTTACCCTGGCCAGGATCGATCCGTACCTCGCCGGGCTTGAGCGGACTGACCAGCGGCGCGTGACGCGGCGCGATGCCGATCTCGCCCATCACCGCCGGGGCGTACACCATCTCGCCCTGGCCGCTAAATAGCTGGCCCTCGGCGCTCACGATATCGACATGTATGGTCATTGCCATGATGCTAGCTCCTGGTGCGTGAACCGCGCGGCGCGATTGCCGCTCAGCTCATCTGCTCTGCCTTGGCCACGGCCTCGTCGATAGTGCCGCACATGTAGAAGGCCTGCTCGGGCAGGTGATCGTACTCGCCGGCCAGAATTGCCTTGAAGGCGGCGATGGTCTCGCTCAGCGGCACGTACTTTCCGGGCGCGCCGGTAAACACCTCGGCCACGAAGAACGGCTGCGACAGGAAGCGCTGGATCTTACGCGCGCGCTGTACAATCATCTTGTCCTCTTCGGACAGTTCGTCCATACCGAGGATGGCGATGATGTCCTTCAGCTCCTTGTAGCGCTGCAGCACGCCCTGCACCCCACGGGCCACCTCGTAGTGCTCCTGGCCAACCACGTGCGGGTCGAGGATGCGCGAGGTGGAGTCCAGCGGATCCACGGCCGGGTAGATACCCAGCTCAGCCACTTGGCGCGACAGTACCAGGGTGGCGTCCAGGTGCGCGAAGGTGGTAGCCGGGGAGGGGTCGGTGAGGTCGTCCGCCGGCACGTACACGGCCTGGAAAGAGGTGATGGAACCCGTCTTGGTGGAGGTGATGCGCTCCTGCAGTACGCCCATCTCCTCGGCCAGGGTCGGCTGGTAACCTACCGCGGAGGGCATGCGGCCCAGCAGCGCGGATACCTCGGTACCGGCCAGCGTGTAACGGTAGATGTTGTCCACGAACATCAGCACGTCGCGGCCTTCGTCACGGAAGTATTCGGCCATGGTCAGGCCGGTGAGCGCCACGCGGAGGCGGTTGCCGGGCGGCTCGTTCATCTGGCCATAGACCAGAGCTACCTTGTCGAGCACGCCACCCTCGGACATCTCGTGGTAGAAGTCGTTACCTTCGCGGGTCCGCTCGCCGACGCCAGCGAACACCGAGAAGCCGGAGTGCTCTACCGCGATGTTACGGATCAGCTCCATCAGGGTCACGGTCTTACCCACACCGGCACCGCCGAACAGGCCGACCTTGCCGCCCTTCTGGATGGGCATGATGAGGTCGATGACCTTGATGCCGGTCTCGAGGATCTCGGTCTCGGTGGATTGGTCCTCGAGCTTGGGTGCGTCGCGGTGGATGGGCATGCGCTCGTCGGTGGCGATGGGGCCGGCCTCGTCCACCGGGTTACCGAGCACGTCCATGATGCGTCCCAGGGTGGCCTGGCCGACCGGCACGCTGATGGGCGCACCGGTGTTCACCACTTCCAGACCGCGCTTCAGGCCGTCGGTGGAGCCCATGGCGATGGTCCGCACCACGCCGTCGCCCAGTTGTTGCTGGACTTCCAGGGTCAGACCCGCTGATTCGATCTTCAATGCATCGTAAATCTTCGGCATGGCATCGCGTTCGAACTGAACGTCCACCACCGCGCCGATAATCTCGACGACCTTACCCGTGCTCATTGGCGTATCCTCTCAGTCTTCAATCTTTCGCAGTTAGTACCGCGACCGATAATTCAAAAATCTAGGTTCACGACACCGCGGCAGCGCCGCTGACGATCTCGGAGATCTCCTGGGTGATGGCAGCCTGACGCGCCTTGTTGTAGACCAGCTGCAGCTCGTCGATGAGGTTGCCGGCATTGTCGGTAGCCGACTTCATGGCGACCATGCGCGCGGCCATCTCGCAGGCTCCGTTCTCGACCACGGCCTGGTAGACGACCGACTCGATGTAACGCTGCAGGAGCGCATCAAGTACCTGCTTGGCGTCCGGCTCGTAGATATAGTCCCAGTGATGCTTGAGTTCCTCGGCGTCCTCGCCCTCGGGTAGCGGCACCAGCTTCTCGATGCTCGGTTGCTGGGTCATGGTGTTGACGAACACGTTGTAGGCCAGGCGGATCTCGTCGATCTCGCCTTCCATGTAGGCATCCAGCATGACCTTGACCGGGCCGATCAGGGCTTCCAGCTCGGGGCGATCACCCAGATGGGTGACCTGAGCGCGCACATTGCCACCGACGCGACGGAAGAAACCCAGCGCCTTGTTGCCGATCAGACAGTAGCTGATCTCACGACCGGCCTCGCGCTCGGCGCGGATCTCGCGCACCATCTTGCGAAACAGGTTGGTGTTGAGACCGCCACACAGTCCGCGATCGGACGACACGATGATATAGCCGATGCGCTTGACTTCGCGCGCCTGCATGAAGGGGTGCCGATATTCGGGGTTGGCCAGGGCCATGTGCCCGATCACCTGGCGCATCTTTTCTGCATAGGGACGCGAGGCGTCCATGCGATCCTGTGCGCGCCGCATCTTGGACGCCGCGACCATCTCCATCGCACTGGTAATCTTCTGGGTGCTCTTGATGGAGGAGATCTTGGTGCGTATCTCTTTCGCGCCTGCCATCTGTCTTCTCGCTCGTTCGTTGGAGCCGTGGTCGCCGGCGAAGCCGGCGACCGGTCCGCTTACCAGGTGCTGTTGGCCTTGAAGTCCTTCAGCACGTCATGGAAGGCCTTTTCGATTTCGTCGTTCCAGTCGGCGGTCTCGTTGACCTTGTTGATCAGGTCGGCATAGTTGGCATGCATGTAGGCATGCAGCGCGGCCTCGAAGTCCACCACCTTGTTGACCTCGATGTCATCGAGGTAGCCCTCGTTGGCGGCAAACAGCGAGATCGCCATCTCCGCCACCGACAGCGGGCTGTATTGGGGCTGTTTCATCAGCTCGGTCACGCGCTGGCCGCGTTCGAGCTGCTTGCGGGTGGCCTCGTCCAGATCGGAGGCAAACTGCGAGAAGGCCGCCAGTTCGCGGTACTGCGCCAAGGACAGACGCACACCGCCGCCGAGCTTCTTGATGATCTTGGTCTGTGCCGCGCCACCCACACGCGACACCGACAGACCGGCGTTGATGGCGGGGCGGATATTGGCGTTGAACAGGTCCGACTCGAGGAAGATCTGGCCGTCGGTGATCGAGATCACGTTGGTCGGAACGAAGGCGGACACGTCGCCGGCCTGCGTCTCGATGATCGGCAAGGCGGTGAGCGAACCGGTCTTGCCCTTGACTTCGCCGTTGGTGACTTTCTCGACATACTCGGCACTGACTCGCGCGGCGCGCTCGAGCAGGCGCGAGTGCAGGTAGAAGACGTCACCGGGATAGGCTTCACGGCCCGGCGGACGACGCAGCAACAGGGAGACCTGCCGATAGGCCCAAGCCTGCTTGGTCAGGTCGTCGTAGACGATCAGGGCATCCTCGCCACGGTCGCGGAAATACTCGCCCATGGTGCAACCGGCATAGGGCGCAATGAACTGAAGGGCAGCCGATTCGGCGGCTGGCGCGGCGACGATGATGGTGTGCTCCATGGCGCCGTGCTCTTCGAGCTTACGCACCAGCGCAGCGATAGTGGAGTTCTTCTGGCCCACCGCCACGTAGATGCATTTGATACCAGTACCCTTCTGGTTGATGATGGTGTCGATCGCCAACGCCGATTTGCCGGTCTGACGGTCGCCGATGATCAGCTCGCGCTGACCGCGGCCAACCGGCACCATGGCGTCGATAGCCTTGATGCCGGTCTGCATCGGCTGGTCTACTGACTGGCGGGCAATGACGCCAGGCGCGATCTGCTCGATAGGCGCGGAGGTCTTGGCTTCAATCGGGCCCTTGCCGTCGATGGGATTGCCCAGGGCGTCCACCACGCGACCCAGCAGTTCGGGGCCGGTGGGTACTTCAAGGATCTTGCCGGTGCACTTGACCGGGTCGCCTTCGGAGATACCCTTGTAGTCGCCCAGCACCACGGCGCCGACCGAATCGCGCTCGAGGTTCAGCGCAAGTCCGTATACGCCGCCGGGAAACTCCAGCATCTCGTAGGACATGGCATCGGCCAGCCCGTGGATACGGACGATACCGTCGGTCACGCTGACCACGGTACCTTCGTTGTGAGCCTCGGCAGAAACATCGAATTTCTCGATCTTCTTCTTGATCAGCTCGCTGATTTCAGAGGGGTTCAGTTGCATGGTTGCGTACCCTGTTAAAGTCCTAATTCGTGCGCCAACTGGTTGAGCTGCCCGGCCACGGAACTGTCGATGACCATGTCACCGGCGCGCAGGCGGAAGCCGCCGATCAGTTCGGGATCTTCGTGGCTGGCGATGTGCACCTCGCGTCCCAGCCTCGCCTTCAGCGCCTCGGCCAGCAGCTTTTCCTGTGCCGGCTTGAGCGGGTAGGCGGTGGTCAGCTCGACCTCGACGGTGCCTTCGTGCTCGGCCTTGCGCTGCGCGAACAGTGCGGCAATTTCGGGGAGCACGCCCAGACGGTTGTTCTCGGCGAGCAGGCGGACCAGATTCTGGCCCTCTTCGCTGAGCCGACCGCCGCCGATCTCGAGCATCAGTTCGGCCTTTTGCGCTCGGCTCAAGCCGGGGCCGGCAAGCACGCCAGCGAGCGCGGGGTCGGCTGCAGCAGTAGCCAGCAGCTCCAGCATTTCCGACCACAGGTCGAGCTTGTCGGTCTCGACCGCGCGCTGAAACACCGCTTCGGCGTAGGGGCGGGCGATAGTTGTTGCGTCTCCAGCCATGGCTCTGCCTTAAATTTGCTTGGCGACCGCTTCGACGATGTCCTTGTGCGCATCGGCGTCGATCTCGCGGCGCAGGATCTTTTCGGCGCCGGCCACTGCCAGCTCCGCCACACGGCTACGCAGTTCCTCGCGTGCCCTGTTCACTTCCTGCTCGATCTCGGCCTGGGCTGCGGCCAGTTGGCGCGCACCCTCTTCCTGGGCCTTGGTCTTTGCCTCTTCGACGATCAGGGCAGCCTGCTTCTCGGCCTTGGCCGTAATCTCGGCTGCCTGCTGCTTGGCTTCCTGCAGGTATTCCTTGGCGCGCTCGCGCGCCAGTTCCTGCTCGTGCTGGCCGCGCTCTGCAGCTGCCAGACCGTCAGCGATCTTTGCCTTGCGCTCGTCCATCGCCTTGACCAGCGGGGGCCATACGAACTTCATGGTGAACCAAACGAACACCGCGAAGGACACCAGCTGGGCAATCAGTGTCAGGTTGATATTCATCCCGAAACCTCGTTCAGACGAGTGTGGATTACATGTACTGCGAGGATCGTCCTTACAGCGCGAACATCACGTACATGCCCAGGCCGACCGCGATCATGGGAACAGCGTCGGTCAGACCCATGACGATGAAGAACTGGGTACGCAGCATCGGGATGAGTTCCGGCTGACGCGCGGCGCCTTCCAGGAAGCGACCGCCGAGCACGCCAATACCGATGGCAGCGCCGACAGCGCCGAGGCCGAGCATGAGTGCAGCTGCGATGATGAGCAGGGCTTGTGCCATTTCCATGATTGTCTCCTGTAAGTATCAATCAGGTGAGTAGTTGAAGATCGGTTCGAAATCAGTGGTGTTCGGCGTGCGCCATATCCAGGTACACGATAGTCAGCGTCATGAAGATAAACGCCTGCAGCGTGATGACCAGAATGTGGAAGATGGCCCATACCAGTTGCAGGGCCCCGCCGAAGATGCCCATTACCCATCCGGCGCCGTACATCAGCGAGATCAGGATGAAGATCATCTCACCGGCATACATGTTGCCGAACAGACGCAGCGACAGCGAGATGGGCTTGGCGAGCAGGTTTACGCCCTCCAGGATCAGGTTGATGACCGTGGTGAAGGGTTTGAGCAGGAGATTGTTGGTCTGGAACGGCATGCCGGTCAGCTCACCCACGAAGCCGCCCACGCCCTTCATCTTGATGCTGTAGAAGATGATCAGGAAGAACACGCCGAAGGCCATGGCAAAGGTAACGTTGGGATCCGTGCTGGGCACCACCTTCATGTAGTGGATACCGAGCGCACTGCTGATCCAGGGGATCAGATCCACAGGCACCAGGTCCATGAGGTTCATCAGGAACACCCAGGCGAAGATGGTCAGCGCCAGAGGGGCTACCAGGTCGTTCTTGGCAGAGAAGGAGCCGCGTACGCTTTCGTCGACGAACTCAACGATCATCTCGACGAAGTTCTGCAGGCCGCTGGGCACGCCCGCACTGGCCTTTTTTGCTGCCTTGTAGAAATAGAAGGCGAACAGCGAGGCCAGGCTGAGCGACCAGAACAGGGTGTCGACATGGATGGCCCAGAAGCCCATTTCCTTCGCTTCCTCGGCGGTGTGCGCCAGCATCCAGCCGTGATCGGGATGGTTGCCAAAGGTGAGGTTGGTCAGGTGGTGCTTGATGTATTCCGCGGAGGTGATTTCGTTACCAGCCATCTGTCTGTCTCTCAGCGGGCGATACGGTTCGCCAGCAGCGGGGGTAAAACCTGTACGATCAAAAAGGCGCCGAATACGGCCACCGGGTTGATTCCCTCCAGCCAGGCCACCGCCAGGCCGAACACCGTAGCGACGGTCAGAATCTTGGCCAGTTCGCCGCCATAGAAACGCGCCACCAGTCGGCCTGGCTCCTGCGCCCGGTAGGCGCCGAACACCCAGAGGGCAAACACCGCACTACCCAGCGTGGCGGCACTGCCGCCGATCAACACATCCCGCGCGATCTGCCATCCCAGCAGGATTGCAGGCCCAGCAATGGCTAACGTGACGACCGCCTGGGCCAGCACCAAGCGCCTGGCGCGTCGGGCATCCGTGTTGTGCATGCTGTGGTCTGCCAGGTACCCGATTCCGGCTCGTCAAAGCGGGGCGCAGTATAAGCAGATCCTGTAATAAGGTCAAACGATAGTTTGATAAAAAATCACTTGGACTGCACGGTCATAGGGCGGCTCGTCCACCAGTGCGCCAGCAGTGCGCAGGCGGAGACGCGGTACGCTCCTTGGAGAACAGGTAAAGCATCACAAGGATGAAGGGCTTTACTTGATATGGGCGAGGATGCCTTCGAGCTCATCCAGGCTATTGTAGGCGATCTCGAGACGGCCCTTCCCGCCCTTGCCCTGCTTGAGGGTGACCCGCGCGCCCAAACGCTCGGTGAGGTCGTCGAGCAGGCGGCGGATGTCAGGGTCTTCCGCAACCGGCGCGACCGCGGTCTTTTTCTTTGGGTCGTTGAGCCGCCGCACCAGGGCCTCGGTCTCGCGCACCGACAGCCCCTTGCGCGCCACTTCGCGCGCCGCCTGCAATTGTGCCGCCCCGTCCTTGAGTGCCAGCAGGGCACGAGCGTGACCCATCTCGAGCTCGCCCTGTTCAACCAACTCCTTGACGCCCGGCGCCAGCTCCAGCAGTCGGAGCAGGTTGGTCACGGTGGTGCGCGACTTGCCGACCGCCTGTGCCACCAACTGATGGGTCAGGCCGAACTCGTTGAGCAGGCGGTGCAGGGCAGACGCCTCTTCCAGTGGGTTGAGATCATGGCGCTGGATGTTTTCGATCAACGCCATGGCCATGGCGGTCTGGTCGTCCACCTCGTGCACCACGACCGGCACCTCGGCCAGGCCCGCAAGCTGGGCGGCGCGCCAGCGGCGCTCGCCGGCAATGATCTCGTAACGGCCTCCATCCACCGGACGCACCACGATCGGCTGTACCATGCCCTGCGCAGCGATGGAATCGGCCAGCTCGCGCAGCTTGTCCTCGTCGAAATGCCGGCGCGGCTGGTAACGGCCTCGCTGTATCTGCTCTACCGGCAGTCGCTGGGTCGGAGTCGCCGCAGCATGCTCGGGCACCGGCGGGGTGTCGGTTTCCACCTCACGGGTTGCGCCCAGTAGCGCATCCAGTCCGCGTCCGAGGCCTCTCTTTTTTGCCATGATCAGGTCTGTGCCGAAACGGGTTGGGTTCGATGCCGGCGGGTCAGCTCGGAGGCCAGCGCCATGTAGCTGACCGCACCGCGCGACTGCTTATCATACAGCATCACCGGCAGACCATGACTGGGCGCCTCGGCCACGCGCACGTTGCGCGGAATGATGGTGCGAAACACCTTGTCGCGAAAATGCCCGATGAGCTGATAGGAGACCTCGTTGGCCAGGTTGTTGCGTGGGTCGTGCATGGTTCGCACGATACCCTCCAGTTCGAGACGGGGATTCCGATGCGCACGGATCTGCTCGATGGTGTCGAGCAACGCGGACAATCCTTCGAGCGCATAGTACTCGGTCTGGATCGGCACCAGTACGCCGTCGGACGCGACCAACGCGTTGACGGTGAGCATGTTCAACGAGGGCGGACAATCGATCAAGATGTAATCGTATTCCGTACGTACCGGTTCCAGCGCCAGGTGCAGGCGCTTGTCGCGCATCGGCGCATCCAGCAGGCGCACTTCGGCGGCAGTCAGATCGCTGTTCGAAGGCAGCACAGCGAACAGCCCCTCGGCGCCACGCACGATGGCCTGGCGCGCTGGCACCTCGCCCAGCAATACCTCCAGCGCCGAGACTTCCAGTGCGTGCTTGTCCACCCCGCAGCCCATGGTGGCGTTGCCCTGGGGATCGAGGTCGATGAGCAGCACCCGTTGCCCCATGCCCGCCAGCGAGGCGGCCAGGTTGACGGCAGTGGTAGTCTTGCCCACGCCCCCCTTCTGGTTGGCGACACAGATGATTCGTCCCATGGCGGTGTACCGGTTGTGATTGCCCTGGCCGGACCGGCCATCATAGACCAGAGAACACGGACTTGACCATCAATGACAGTCCGAACCTCAGGAGGCCTCGCACACCCGCACCAGGTGCCGCCGCCCCTCGATGCCCGGCACGTGCAACGGGATGACCTCGGCAACCAGCCCTGGGGGCAGGGGTTCGCGTTCCAGTTCTTCCAGCCCGGCCTTCATTGCCGCCCAGCAGCCGCCGGGCGCACGCAAGTGTTTCGTCAGACGCAACATCTGGTGCAGGTCGGCAAAGGCGCGTGAGGTAATGGTGTGAAAACCGGCCGGGTCGTTCAGGCGCTCGACCCGCTCCTGCACCACCGCGACATTATCCAGGCCCAGGTCGATTACAGCGTGCTGCACGAAGCGCGTCTTCTTGCCGTTGGAGTCGAGCAGTACGAAGTCCCTGTCCGGGCACACGATCGCCAAGGGAATGCCGGGCAGGCCGGCACCGGTACCCACATCCAGCACCCGTGGTCCACGTACCCAGGACAGGATGGACAGGCTGTCGAGAAGGTGACGGGAGACCATCTCGTCCGGGTTGCGCACCGCAGTCAGGTTGTAGGCGCGGTTCCACTTGTGCAACAAAGCGAGATAGGCGAGCAGCCGTTGGCGCGAGGACATATCGAGATCCAGCTCCAGCGCCTGCAGCCCCTGGTCGAGCTGCCGGCCCCAGCGCGCAGGATCGGCGTCGGGAAGCGGTTTCATGCTGGTATTATCAGGCAATCCCCCGCTGCCGGACCAGTCTCATGATCACCCTCTATGGCGTTACCGCTTCCCGCACTTTCCGCTGCCTGTGGATGCTCGAGGAACTGGGCCTCGAATACCGTCACGAGCCGATCGACTACCGCGACCGCGCAGCACTGGACGCACCGGCCTATCGGCAACTCAACCCCAACGGCCGCATCCCCACCCTGGTCGATGGCGAGCTGGTGCTGTGGGAATCGATGGCCATCAATCTCTACCTGGCCCGCCGCTACGGTGCCGACATCGGACTCTGGCCCGACACGGTCGAAGACGAGGGACGCGCCGGGCAATGGTCCTTCTGGGTGATGAGCGAGATCGAAGATTCCCTGCTCACGGTGTTGATGCACCAGCGCCTGTTGCCCGAGGAACGGCGCGACCCCGAACGCGCCACGCGCCATCGCGGCATCCTGCGCCAGCCCTTTGCAGTGCTCGACCAGGCACTGGGCGAGCACGACTGGCTGGCCGGCACGCGCTTCACCGTGGCTGATCTCAACGTTGCCGCGGTGTTGAGCTGGGCGCGACCGGCACGCCTGTCGCTCAAGGACTGGCCCGCGCTCGATGGCTGGCTCGATCGCTGCCTGGACCGGCCGGCGCGCAAGCGGGCGCAGCGTAAATAACCTGGCCATCGCGCGTTCAGGCAGCAATGAGCTGAATTCTTCCGTAACGGCCTGGAGCTTGCTTCAGCCGCGGGTGAACACCCAGGTATCACCCTTCGAGAGCGCCGGGTTGAAGGCATAGCCCGCATAGTCGAAGTCCTTCAGCGCCTCGACATCTTGCAGGCGGTTGACGATGGCATAGCGACTCATCAGGCCGCGCGCCTTCTTGGCGTAGATGCCGATCATCTTGTAGCTGCCGTCGTCGCGGCGCTCCTTGAACTGGGGAGTGATGATGCGTCCGGCCAGTTTTTTCGGGCACACGGCCTTGAAGTATTCGTTGGAGGCCAGGTTCACCAGCACATCATCACCCTGTGCCGCCAACGCCTGGTTGAGGCTGTCGGTAATGATCTCACCCCAGTAATCGTAAAGATTCCTGCCACGCGGGTTGGCCAGCGCGGTACCCATCTCCAGCCGGTAGGGCAACATCAGGTCGAGCGGTCGCAGTACCCCGTACAGCCCGGAGAGGATGCGCAGGTGGTCCTGGGCGAAGGCGATGTCGTCGTGCTCGAACTGATCGGCATTGAGCCCGGTGTAGACATCGCCCTTGAAAGCAAACAGCGCCTGCTTGGCGTTCTCGGGGGTGATGTCCGTAGTCCAGGCCTGGTAGCGCTCGTGATTGAGGCGGGCGAGCTTGTCGCTGAGCTTCATCAGGCCGGCGATCTCCTCAACCGAGAGCCTGCGCAGGATGTCGATCAGCGGCTGGCTGTGCTCGAGCAGCTCGGGCAGGGTGTGATCTTCGGTCGGCGCCGGGGTGTCGTAGTCGAGCTTCTTGGCGGGCGAAAGGACGATGAGCACGCAGTTCTCCTTCAGGCGGATCGTTTCTTCAGGTGGACCAGCAGCAGCGACAGCGCCGCCGGGGTGACGCCGGGGATGCGTCCGGCCTGGCCGAGCGTCTCCGGGCGGTGGCGTGCCAGCTTCTCGGTGATCTCGGCGGACAAGCCCTTGACCTGGTGGTAATCAAGGTCGGGCGGCAGGCGTACCGCCTCGGCCTGGCGCGCACGCTCCACCTCGTCGCGCTGGCGATCAATGTAGCCGGCATACTTGGCCTGGATCTCCACCTGCTCGGTGACCTGCTCGCGCAGGTCCGGGTCGATGTCACTCTCACCGACCAGCTGACACACCGCCGCGTAGCTGCTCTGCGGTCGGGCAATCAGCTCCAGGGCGCGGGTCTCACGGCGCAGTTCGTCGCCCAGCAGCTCTCGCGCGCGTTCCGGGGCAAGCTCGGCGGGGCGCACCCAGGTATCGCGCAGACGCTGCTGCTCCCGCTCGATGGCCTCGCGCTTGCGCTCGAAGAAGGCCCAGCGGACATCGTCCACCAGCCCCAGCTCGCGACCGATCTCGGTGAGCCGCAGGTCGGCATTGTCCTCGCGCAGCATCAGGCGATACTCGGCACGCGAGGTGAACATGCGGTAGGGCTCCTGGGTGCCGCGGGTGATGAGATCGTCGACCAGCACGCCGAGATAGGCCTGGTCGCGGCGCGGGCACCAGGGCTCGCGTTCGCTCACCCGCAAGGCGGCGTTGGCCCCGGCCAGCAGGCCCTGCGCCGCGGCCTCCTCGTAGCCGGTGGTGCCGTTGATCTGTCCGGCGAAGTACAGGCCCTCGATGAACTTCGTCTCCAGCGAGGCCTTCAGGTCACGCGGGTCGAAGAAGTCGTACTCGATGGCATAGCCCGGGCGGGTGATGCGGGCGTTCTCCAGGCCCTTCATGGAACGTACCAGCTCCCACTGGACATCGAAGGGCAACGAGGTGGAGATACCGTTGGGATACAGTTCATTGCTCTCCAGGCCTTCGGGTTCGATGAAGACCTGGTGCGAATCCTTGTCGGCGAAGCGCACCACCTTGTCCTCGATGGAAGGGCAGTAGCGCGGGCCCACGCCCTCGATCTCCCCCGCGTACATGGGCGAGCGGTCCAGGGCGCCACGGATGATCTCGTGCGTGCGCGCAGTGGTGCGCGCGATGTGGCAGGGCACCTGCAGCGGATGATCCTCGCGCCGGCCGAGGAAGGAGAACACCGGCGCCGGGTCGTCCCCGGGCTGGGCCTCCAGTACGCTGAAGTCCACCGAACGCTTGTCGATGCGCGGCGGGGTGCCGGTCTTCAGGCGCTCCACGCGGAAGGGCAGCTCGCGCAGGCGTGCCGCCAGCGCATTGGCCGGCGGATCGCCGGCACGTCCACCCGGGTAGTTCTCCAGCCCGATGTGGATGCGCCCGCCGAGAAAGGTACCCACGGTGAGCACCACCGCGCGCGCGCGAAATTTCAGTCCCATGGCGGTGACCACACCGACCACCCGGTCATTCTCGACGATCAGGTCGTCGACCGCCTGCTGGAACAGCGCGAGATTCGGCTGGTTCTCCAGCGCCCGGCGCACCGCCGCGCGGTACAGGGCGCGATCGGCCTGGGCGCGGGTGGCGCGCACCGCCGGGCCCTTGCGCGCGTTGAGGGTGCGGAACTGGATGCCCGCGCGATCCGCCGCCTGCGCCATCAGCCCGCCCAGAGCGTCGATCTCGCGTACCAGATGCCCCTTGCCGATGCCGCCAATCGCCGGGTTGCAACTCATCGCCCCCAGCGTGTCGATGTTGTGGGTGAGCAGCAGGGTGCGGGCGCCCATGCGCGCGGACGCCAGCGCGGCCTCGGTGCCGGCGTGGCCGCCGCCGATGACGATCACATCGAAGGATTCGGCATGGAACATGGCTGTAACAGTGCGCTCGAAGGACGGTAAGCCCTTTATTCTAGCGGAATAGCGTCCGGATCTACGGCACAGGCCGTGCGGACTTTGGCGCCGTGCCGTTCTGACCCTCACCGCGGGTGGTGGCCAGGATCACCGAGTTCGGGCTGCAGCACCCGGTGCTGACGGACAAGGACATGGCCTATTGACGTGCCCCGGGCAATCGCTACTGGCCCACCCATTACTTGGGGGACATGCAGGGTCGGCTCCGCCATGTGGTCATTGACGAGATCGACGAGGATACACCCCGGATGCGCGCCATCGAGGCCGCCATCGACTCGCGGAGTGAACCGCTTCGCATCGTCGGCGGATGGACGGAAGAGGGCGCCGGGAGCTGCGCTACACTGGCAGCATCCTGATGTGGACAGCATGCTCGCCATGAACTTTCTTGGTGTTCCCACCATCCCCTATCGAGGGCAATTGTGAACGATCACGGCTCCACGACCGAACGCCTGCGCGGCGTGGTTGAAGCGCTGAGCGAGATCATCGTCGGCAAGCACGAGGTCATCGAACTGGCCCTCACCTGCCTGCTGGCGCGGGGTCACCTGCTGATCGAGGACGTTCCGGGCGTGGGCAAGACCACCCTGGCGCATGCCATGGCGCGCCTGCTGGGCCTGGAATACCAGCGCGTGCAATTCACCAGCGACATGCTCCCGGCGGATATCCTCGGGGTGTCGGTTTACGACCGCGAGGATGGCAGCTTCCACTTTCACAAGGGACCGATCTTCACCCAGTTGCTGCTGGCCGACGAGATCAACCGCGCCACGCCCAAGACTCAAAGCGCCCTGCTCGAGGCCATGGAAGAACACCAGGTCACCGCCGATGGCCATACCTGGCCGCTGCCCCATCCCTTCTTCGTGATTGCCACCCAGAACCCGTTGCACCAGATCGGCACCTATCCCTTGCCCGAATCCCAGCTCGACCGCTTCCTGATGCGTCTGCGCATCGGTTACCCCGACCCGCAAACCGAGCGCCGCCTGCTTGCCGAGGGCGATCGACGCCAACAGCTGGAAGAACTGCTTCCGCTGGCCGACGACCACACCCTGCTCGCCTGGCAGGAGGAAGCGGCACGGGTGCATGTCGCACCGGCACTGATCGACTACGTCCAGGCCCTGTTGCAATTCAGTCGCGAGGCCGGCCCCTGGCAACCGGGTCTGTCACCGCGCGCCGGCCTCGGCCTGCTGGCGGCATCCCGGGCCTGGGCCCTGCTGCACGGTGAAACCCGGGTACTGCCAGACCACGTGCAGGCGGTGCTGGGCGCGGTGGTGGATCACCGCCTGGGGAGCATCGACGGCGTGGACAGTGCACGCGGTCTGATCGAAGGCGTGCCCGTGCCGTGAGTGGAATCGACCGGCTGCTGCGCCGGCTGTCGCTGCGCCCGGGACAGCCACTGGCGATCGATGCCCGGCATCTCTACATCCTGCCCACCCGCTTCGGCTGGCTGTACGGGGTGACCACTCTGCTGATGCTCGTCGCCGCGACCAACTATGCCAACAATCCCGCCTATCTCCTCACCTTCCTGCTGGGCGGTATCGGCCTGGCCGCGCTCTTTCTCACCTGGCGCAATCTGCATGGCCTGCGCATCGCGGTGCTGCCGCCGGAGCCGGTGTTCGCCGGCCAACCGGCCCAACTCCGGCTGCGGCTGGATGGTCAAGCGCGCCCTGGCGTGGTATGGCAACTGGGTGAACAGGCCGTGCTGCACGACCTGGACGAGCGACAACACGTGATCCAGCTGTCCTTTGTTACCCAGCGGCGCGGCTGGACGCTGCCAGGCGAATTGGTGATCGCCACCCGTTACCCCCTGGGCCTGTTCCTGGCGTGGTCAGTGATCCGCGTTCAGGCCCCGGTTCTGGTCTATCCACGCCCCGCAGCGGATCCCAGCCCCGGTACGGAAAATGAGGAACGCCAAGCTACCGGCGACGACGAATGGCAGGGCCTGCGCGAATTCCGCTCCGGAGACTCGCTGGCGCGGGTGGACTGGAAGGGCCTGGCCCGCGAACGCGGCCTGATGACCAAGCTGTTCTCGGACCCCGAGCGCGACCATCCGCTGCATATCGACTGGGCGGCCCATGCTCTGGCGGACACCGAGACCCGGCTCTCGCGCATGACCGCCGAGGTCCTTGAGGCCGCGCGCGGCGTCCGACCCTGGTCGCTGCGCCTGCCCGGCCAGACCCTGGGCCCCGCGCATGGCGTGGCGCACCGCGACGCCTGCCTGCGTGCCCTGGCCCTGCACGGGCTGCCGCAGGAGCCCCCGGCGTGAAAATCCAGGACCCGCTGGCCACACGTCCCCCGTCGCCGGCACTGATGGCCGGGCTGCTGGCGACCCTGGCCGCGCTTGGCCTGCCGCACCTGTCACACCTGGGGATCTGGCCGGTGGTCTTCTTTTCCGGCACCCTGCTCTGGCGGCTGGCAGCCATCGCCGAGCCCAGGATATTGCCCGGCCGTGGCTTGCTGATCACCCTGACCCTGGCCGGGCTGGGCGTGGTGCTCTGGAGCCTGCCAGTGCGTAGCGGTCATGTCGCCGGCTCTGCGCTATTGCTGGTGATGCTCGGGCTCAAGCAACTCGAATCACGACACCGGCGCGACCTCTACCTGAGCCTGTTGCTCGGACACTTCCTGATCCTCACCCAGTTCCTGTTCGATCAGGGACTGGGCTTCGCCCTGTACCTGTTCGGCCTCGCGCTGGTGCTGCTAGCCCTGCAGGCCGGCCTCTCCCGCGATCAGCCGCAGCCGCGTGCCGTGGTGCGCAGCACCGGCCTACTGGCCCTCGGGGCCGGCCCGCTGGCGGTGCTGCTGTTCCTGTTCTTCCCGCGCCTGGATGCCCCGCTGTGGCGCATCGAACTCGACGGCGCGGGGGCACGCACCGGCATCTCCGGGGAGATGCGCCTGGGTGCGATCGGTCGGCTGGCGCGCTCCGACACGGTCGCCTTCCGGGTGCGCTTCCTCGATCAGACACCACCCGGCAAGGCGTTGTACTGGCGCGGCCCGGTACTCTGGCACTTCGACGGTCGCACCTGGTGGCGCCGGGACCCGCGCGGACGCCCCCCCGCCCTGCACGTGGACCCGGCCTCGCGCGTGCGTTACGAGATCACCCAGGAGCCGAGCCACCGTCGCTGGGTCTTTCCCCTCGACCTGCCGGCGCAGGTTCCCGCGCCCCTGTCCGTGGATGCCGACTGGCAGACACGGCTGGCGACGCCACTGCACGAACGGCGCACCTTCGGCTTCGCCTCCTGGACTCGCTATGCCTTGCCTGTCTTGTCTGCGGAGGAACGGCACGCGGGCCTGCAGCTGCCAGAAGCGGTCGGACCACGCACCCGTGCACTGGCCATGCAGTGGCGTAGGGCCCACCCCGGGGACGACGTCGGTGTGGTCGAGCAGGCCCTGCGCTTCTTCCACGAACAGCCCTTCCTCTACACCCTTTCCCCCGGGGTGGCCCAGGGTGATCCCGTCGAGCACTTCCTGTTCACCTCACGGCGCGGTTTCTGCGAACACTATGCCGCCAGTTTTGCCGTTCTGATGCGCCTGGCGGGCATCCCGGCGCGGATCGTCACCGGCTATCAGGGGGGCAGCTACAACCCGCTGGCCGATCACTGGATAGTGCGCCAATCCGACGCCCATGCCTGGGTGGAGGTCTGGCTGCCGGAGAAGGGCTGGACGCGCATCGACCCGACCGCCGCGGTGGCCCCGCAACGAGTGGAACGCGGCATCGACGGCGCGGCCTCGGCGGGCGACGGACAGGTGGTGTTCCTGGGCGCCAGCGCCGGCTGGTGGTCCGGGCTGACGCGCGAGGGCCGCTGGCTGCTGGATGCCATCGACCTTGGCTGGTACCGCTGGGTGCTGGGCTTCGACACCGGCACCCAGCGCTCGCTGCTCGCCTGGCTGGGTCTGGCGCAGGCCGGCGGCTATGTGTCGGCCTTGCTGGCAGCCGGCGGCGGCATGCTGTTCGCCGGGCTGTTCTGGTTGCTGGCCCGACTGCCCCGGCGCCGGCACGGCGATCCGGCGCAACAGCTGTGGACACAGTTTCGGGAGCGTCTGCAACGCGGGGGACTGGCGTTGCCCGACTGGACCGGGCCGCTGGCAGCCGGCGAACGCGCCCGGGCGCGCTGGCCGGAACAAGGCGCGGACATCGACGCTTTCGTACGCGGCTATATCACTCTGCGCTACGGCAGGACACACCCTTCCCGCGAACGGCTGCGCGCCCTGCGTCGCCAGTTACGTCGGCTGCGCCTGCCGCCGCCAGCGCCAACGAGGTGACGGTGCCGCGCAGGCCCAGGCCCGAGAGCTGCACCCGCAGGGTGGCCGGGTCACCCGAGGTCAGGAAACGCACCAACGCCGGACTGGCCTGTGGCGAGGCTTCCCGGCCCAGCACACGCGCCAGTTGCGCGGTGACCGCCGGGGCGGGGTCGATCAGGATAGTCGACTCGCCGAGCAGCGCACGCAATTGCGGCAGCAGCAGCGGAAAATGGGTGCAGGCCAGCACCCAGGTATCCACGCCCGCCGCCACCAGGGGAGCGAGGTCCTGGCGCAGGCGCGCACGGAAAGCCGGATCGCCCTGTCGCCCCTGTTCCACAGCGGTGATCCAGTGATGGGGCGCCAGTTCGTGTACCTGCAAGGAGGCCGCATGTTGGGCGCGCAACTGGCGGTAGCGGGCACTGTCCAGGGTGCTCCGGGTGGCCAGCACGGCGATCTGTCCGCTGCGGCTCTGCGCAACGGCCGGCTTTATCGCCGGTTCCATGGCCACCACCGGGCAGGGCAGGGCGGCTCGCACCGCCTCGGCGGCCAGCGCGGTCGCAGTGTTGCAGGCGATGACCAGCGCGTCCACGCCCTCCGTAGCCAGATGCCGGGCAATCGCCAGGCTGCGGCTACGCACCCAATCGGGATCGGCCTCGCCCCAGGGCGCATGCCGCGAGTCAGCGACATAGAGATAGTCCGCCGGCAAGTGGGCGACGGCATGGCGCAGCACGCTCAGGCCACCGATGCCCGAATCGAAGACGCCGATGCGCAGCCGCCCGTTCACTTGCCGATGCAGAAGCTGGAGAAGATCTCGCCGAGCAGGTCGTCGGCGCTGAACTCGCCGGTAATCTCCGACAACGCCTGCTGGGCCAGGCGCAGATCTTCGGCCAGCAGCTCGCCGGCCAGGCCGTTCTCCAGCGCTCGTTGCCCATCGGCGAGATGGGCAGCGGCACGTTCCAGCGCCGCCAGGTGACGACGACGTGCCATGAACTCGCCCTCGTTGCCGCGATCCAGCCCCATGCAGGCGCGCAGGTGGTTGCGCAGGGCATCCAGTCCCAGGCCCTGGCGCGCACTGATACGGACCTCCACCTGGCCATCCTGCTCGACCAGCCCCGGTTGCGCACCACTGAGATCGACCTTGTTGTGCACCAGGGTCACCGGCACGCCCTCCGGCAGTTCGGCGCGTTCAAAGCCGGCATGGCCCGGGTCCGCCGCGCCGTCATACACCCAGAGGATGCGATCGGCCGCGGCCAGCTCGGCGCGCGCACGCTCCACACCGATGCGCTCGACCCGGTCGTCGGTCTCGCGCAGCCCGGCGGTGTCAATGAGATGCACCGGCATGCCACCGATCTGGATCTGCTCGCGCAGGGTGTCCCGCGTGGTACCCGGCACCTCGGTGACGATGGCCCGTTCGGTCCCGGCCAGGGCGTTGAGTAGGCTGGACTTGCCGGCATTGGGACGGCCGGCGATCACCAGGGTCATGCCGTCGCGCATCACCCGGCCGACCTCGGCACTCTGGCGCACCTGCGCGAGGCGCTCGATCAGCGAGTGCAGATCCTGCGCCACCCGGTCGTCAGCGAGGAAGTCGATCTCCTCCTCGGGGAAGTCGATGGCCGCTTCTACATACAGGCGCAAACCGATCATGGCGTCGCGCAGGGCCTCGATGCGGCGCGAGAATTCGCCCGTCAGCGAACGCATTGCCAGGCGTGCGCCGGCGCGGGTCTCGGCGTCGATCAGGTCGGCGATGGCCTCGGCCTGGGCCAGGTCGATCTTGTCGTTGAGATAAGCGCGCTCGGAGAACTCGCCGGGACGGGCGAGGCGCGCGCCCAGTTGCAGGCAGCGCTCGAGGAGCAGGTCCATGATCACCGGGCCACCATGGCCCTGGAGTTCCACCACGTCTTCGCCGGTGAACGAATGCGGTGCGCGGAAGGTGAGCAGCAGGCCCTGGTCCAGAGGCCGGCCCTCGGCATCGCGGAAGGTCGCGAACAGAACCCGGCGTGGCTCGGGGTCGCGCCCGCTGATCGCCTGACCGATGGCAAGGGCCTGCGGGCCGGAGATACGCACGATGCCGACACCGCCACGCCCCGGGGGGGTGGCGATCGCGGCGATGGTGTCGGTCGCTTGCCCGGTCACGCCCTCAGGTCTTGGCGCCCTGCTCGATACGGCGGGTGATGACCCACTGCTGGGCGATCGAGAGGATATTGTTCACCACCCAGTAGAGCACCAGGCCTGCCGGGAAGAAGGCGAACATGGCGCCGAACACGATCGGCAGGTACATCATGATCTTGGCCTGCATGGGATCGGGCGGTGCCGGATTGAGCTTCTGCTGCACGAACATGGACGCCGCCATGATCACCGGCAGCACGAAATAGGGGTCCTTGATCGACAGGTCCTTGATCCACAGGATCCACGGCGCCTGGCGCATCTCGACGTTTTCCAGCAGCACCCAGTAGAGTGCGATGAAGAAGGGGATCTGCACCAGCATGGGCAGGCAACCGCCCAGCGGATTGATCTTCTCCTTCTTGTAGATCTCCATCATCGCCTGCTGCATGCGCTGCTTGTCGTCGCCGTAGCGGTCCTTGAGGGCCTGGATGCGCGGCCCCAGCTTGCGCATCTGCGCCATGGAACGGTAGCTGGTCTCGGACAGCTTGAAGAAGGCCAGCTTGATGAGGATGGTGAAGATGATGATGGTCCAACCCCAGTTGCCAACGAAGGCGTTGATCTCCTCGAGAATCCAGTGGATGGGCTTGGCCAGGAACACCAGCCAGCCGTAGTCCACGGTGAGGTCCAGCCCCTCGGCCACGGTCTCCAGTTCGCTGACCAGCTTGGGACCCACGAACACAGTGCCGCCGAAGGTAGCCTCCGCTCCAGGGGCCACGCTCTTCACCGGGGTATAAGCACCGATCACGTAGCGGCCTTCGCCGACGCCCTTGCCATAGTAGTGCCAGGTCTCGCCACGCGGCGGCACGAAGGCGGCCAGGAAATAGTGCTGGATCATGGCATACCAGCCGTCCTTGACGTCCAGGTCGGGCTGGCCCTCGGCCAGTTCGTCAAACGTGACCTTGTGATACTTGTCTTCCGGGGTCCAGATGGCGCCACCGGTGAAGGTGACCATCAGCGCATTGCCCGTCTGCTGCGGTTCACCACGTTGCAGCTGGCGGTATTCGCGGCCTTTCCATTCCCGCTCCGAGCCGTTGCGCACGATTTCCTCGAGACGGAAAGCGTGACGACCACGCGTGAAGATGTAGCGCTTGATCACCTCGACCCCCTCGGGGGAAGTCCAGGTGAAATCCACGCTCAGGCTGTCCTCGTCCTCGCCCATGCGGTACTCGGTCTGCGTGGTCTGAAAGATCACCTTGTGCGTGGGCGCAGGCGAGCCGGACGCGCCGATCAGACCGCTCTGGGCGATGAAGAAATCGGCGGGATCGCGGCTCATCAGGCGGGTAGGGACATCCGGCTGGTCCACCGAGACGGGATACTTGATCAGTCGCGCCTCGGCGATGGTCGCGCCCTGCGAGTCGATCAACAGATCGAGGGTGTCGGTATGTACCCGCACCAGGCGCCCTCTCGCCGCTTGCGCCCCCGCCGCCGCATCGCCCACAACCGGCGTGGCCACATTCTCGTCAGGCGTTTCCGGCATGGCGTTGACATCACTCCCGCCAGTGGCCTGTTGCGCGGCCTGCTGCTGGGGCAGTACGTAGTCCTCCTGCCAGGCCTCCCAGATCATCAGGGAGACAAAGGCCAGGGCCATGAACAGCAACAGACGTATGTTATCCATAGGGGTGGTGATCCGAAATCTCGATTAGCGGGTCGTCGCGCCCACCACTGCGGGCCGCAAGGCGCGAAGTGTAAGCCAGCACACGCCCTGATGTCACTCGGGCCGCCTGGCGAGGCGGCCTTGCAGGCGCGCGAAGTGCGCGGCCAGCGAGCGACGCAAGGTCTCGGCGGCAGTATCTCGGACGGCGGCCCGTGCCATCACCACATAGTCCAACGCCGGGTCCTCCTGCCCACCGGCCACGTGCAAGCGGAAATGTTCGCGGATCAGGCGCTTGATGCGATTGCGGTCGACCGCACGGCGTAACTGCTTGCGAGCAATCGCCAGGCCCAGTCGGGAATGGGATCGAGTCTCTCGGGCAGGGCGGGCCAACACGGTGAAATAGCGATCGGACGATCGCGCCGGGTCGGCGAAGACATGACGAAAATCGGCCGCGTTCAGCAGGCGCCGGTCACGCGAAAAGGCCCGGGACGGACGCCCGTCCCCGGCCCTGGCGGTCTGCATGTCCTACGTGCCGTCGATCAGGGTGCCAGGCGGGCACGCCCCTTGCGACGACGGGCATTGATGATCTTGCGGCCGGCACGGGTCGCCATGCGGGCGCGGAAGCCGTGGGTACGTGCACGCTTCAGATTGCTCGGTTGAAAGGTACGTTTCATGGCCGTTTACCCCGAATGCCTGAATGACAGAGCCCAGTCCGCTGGTCGACAACCGCGCCGCCCGGACCGGGAAAGGCGCCGAAACATACGCGAATAGCCGGGCCTTGTCAAACGAGCTGCCGAGGAAAAGCCGTCCCACCCCAGGCACAGCAAGCCGAAAGCCCTTCGTTGTCCACAACATTGTAGACAACCTGTGGATAACCCGGACTTCTGGCGCTAGAATCGGACGCCATTCGGGCCCATTTCATGGGCTGTTTCCTTCACGACAACACGACCGGCGGCACACCCGACCGGACACGCTCACAGGCACGCTTCGGATC